>NZ_JACIJC010000014.1 GCF_014199215.1 Sphingobium boeckii | reverse complement strand
CTCAGGTTGGTGGTGATGATGACGCTGGTACGCTCATAGAGCTTGCTGAGCAGGTGGAAGAGCATAGCCCCGCCTGATGCGCTGAACGGCAGATAGCCGAGCTCGTCGAGGATCACGAGATCGGAGTGGATCAGGCGGTTAGCGATCTGCCCGGTCTTGCCCTGCGCCTTTTCCTGCTCAAGCGCATTGACCAACTCAACCGTCGAGAAGAACCTGACCCGCTTCCTGTGGTGCTCAATGGCCTGGACGCCCAGCGCGGTTGCGACATGGGTCTTGCCGGTGCCGGGGCCACCGACCAGCACGATATTGTCGGCAACGTCGATAAACTCGCAGCGATGGAGTTGACGGACCAGCGCCTCGTTGATCTCGCTGCTGCCAAAGTCGAACGCCGCCAGATCGCGATAGGCTGGGAACCGGGCGACCTTGAGTTGATAGGATACAGATCGCACCTCTCGTTCCGCCGTCTCAGCTTTGAGCAGCTGGGAGAGGATCGGGATGGCACCTTCGAACGCCGGTGCACCCTGTTCCATCAGATCGGTGACCGCCTGCGCCATGCCGTGCATTTTGAGGCTGCGCAGCATGACGATGATGGCGCCGCTGGCGGGATCATGACGCATGGCGGTTCTCCCCGCGCAGCGCATCATAGCGTTCCACATTGGCCATCGGTTCACTGACAAGTCTCAACGCCTGCGGCGCCGTGACTGGTGGCGTGGTGAGCGGCTTGCCGTCGAGCAGACGGTGCAGCAGGTTGAGGATGTGGGTCTTGGTCGGAACGCCGGCTTCCAGCGCCATGGCCACGGCCGTCAGGACGATCTGTTCGTCATGGTGCAGCACAAGGGCCAGGATCTCGACCATCTCCCTGTCGCCGCCAGGGGAGCGCAGCAGATGGCGCTGCAACCGCTGGAAGGCATCGGGAAGCTCAAGGAACGGGGCACCATTGCGCAGGGCGCCGGGCTTGCGCTGGACCACCGCCAGATAATGGCGCCAGTCATAGACCGTGTGGCCGGGACCATCATGAGATCGATCGATAATGCGATGATGCTCACATATGATCTGCCCTTCCGCCACGACCAGGAAGCGATCGGGATAGACGCGCAGGCTGACGGGGCGGTTGGCGAACGATGCCGGCACACTGTAGCGGTTACGCTCCAGATGCACGAGGCAGGTCGGGGAGACTCGCTTGCCATATTCGACGAAGCCGTCGAACGGCCTGCCCATTGGCATCAGGCTTGCCACCTCATCGGCCCAGGCGTCGGCGACAGAACCCGGCTCGATCCTATGCGGGATCTCCTGCCATAGTGCCTTGCAGCGCGCCTCCAGCCACAGGTTCAGGGCATCGAGAGTATCTGTCTGGGGAACTGGCTGCCACAGGCGATGCCGCGCATCTTGCACGTTCTTCTCGACCTGGCCCTTCTCCCAACCCGCTGCCGGATTACAGAACTCGGCTTCGAACAGATAATGGCTCACCATTGTGAGGAAGCGGGCGTTGACGGTTCGCGCCTTGCCGCGCCCGACCTTGTCGACCGCGGTGCGCATATTGTCGTAGATACCCCGCCGCGGCACGCCGCCGAGGACACGGAACGCATGATTATGGGCATCGAACAACATCTCGTGAGTCTGCAGAAGATAGGCTCGCACGAAGAAAGCTCGACTGTAGCTGAGCTTGAAGTGCGCCACCTGCAGCTTGGTGCGCACACCATCGATGATCGCCCAGTCCTCGCTCCAGTCGAACTGGAACGCTTCACCCGGCGCGAACGATAGCGGCACAAAGGTGCCCTT
>NZ_JACIJC010000013.1 GCF_014199215.1 Sphingobium boeckii | reverse complement strand
GTAAGCGATGTTCTCAGCCCACGTTGGTCCAGGGCATGAGGTCACCGACACTGTTCGCGGGATAACCATTGGCGAGCTTGGTGAGCGTGTCGGTCAGCCAAGTATGCGGGTTGATGCCGGAGATCTTGCAGTTCTCGATCAGCGTTGCGATGACTGCCCAGTTATCGCCGCCCTCGTCTGACCCGGCGAACAGAGCGTTCTTGCGATTGAGGGCCAAGGGCCTGATCGACCGTTCTACTGTGTTGGTGTCGAGCTCGACGCGCCCATCGTTGAGGAAGACGGTGAGGCCGTCCCAACGCGTCAATGCATAGCGGATGGCCTCGGCCAGCTTGCTCTTGGCGCTGACCTGGCGGAGCCGCGCTTCCAGATAATGGCGCAGGTCATCGACAAGGACGCGGGCCTGTTCGTCGCGGACCGCGCGGCGGTGGTCGACACTGGTGCCGCGAACCTCGCTCTCGATGGCATAGAGCCCGGCGATGCGCTGCAGCACCTCGGTGGCAACCGGCGACTTGTCGGCGAGATCGAAGAACTTGCGCCGAACATGGGACCAGCAGAATGCAAGTTTGATCTGATGCTGCCGCTTGGCGAGTGCGGTATATCCGCCATAGCCGTCGACCTGCAGGATACCTGCAAAGTCACCCAGATGAGCTTCGGCACGCTCGCTCTTGCGGTCCGCTGCATAGACATAGGCGATCATCGGTGGATCGATACCGCCCCAGGGACGATCATCGCGGACATAGGCCCATAGCTGGCCGGTCTTGGTTCGCCCTCGACCAGGATCGAGCACTGGCGCTGTCGTCTCGTCGGCGAACAGCCGCTCGGATCGTCGCAGGCGTTCCAGGATATGATCCCGCAACGGGCGCAGATACCAGGCTGCCCGCCCAACCCAGTCTGCAAGAGTGGAACGATCCAGCTGGATGCCCTGCCGGGCGTAGATCTGAGCTTGCCGATAGAGCGGCAGGTGATCGGCATATTTGGCGACCAGCACTTGGGTGATCAGAGCCTCAGTGGGGATGCCGCCTTCGACAATATGAGCCGGTGCCGGTGCCTGGACGACCGCGCTCTCGCAAGAGCGGCAGCCATAGCGAGGCCGACGGGTGACCAGAACACGGAACGTGGTCGGCACGACATCAAGCCGTTCGGAGACATCCTCGCCGATCTGATGCAGCCCGCCGCCGCAGCACGGGCAGGCCCGAAAGCCGTCGATGCCTTCGACATCGACGAGCTGCTCGATCCGCTCGAGATGTGCTGGTAGCGAACCGCGGTTGGCTTTGCGCGGACGATCGCCCTTAGAACGAGCCGATGCAGCTTCACGCCCCGCACGGGCTGCGCCAAGTGCCGTCTCAACATCCTCAAGGCCAAGCTGGAGCTGGTCGGGATCGAGCTGCTCGGACTTACGGCCGAAACGGTGGCGCAGGAAGGCATCGAGGATAGACTGCAGTCGTTCTATCTCTGCTTCCGCTTCGCTCTTTGCGGTTGCCAGATCGGCAGCTGCCGCACGTTCCTCTGTGAGCAAGCGGGACTGCTCAAGCGCGAATGCGCGTAACGCTTCGACGTCTTCCGGCAGGTCCGCTTCCATCAGCATAATGGCAGTGAATCAGCTGACCAAAGTCCCGTCAACCGGCAATTTGCGGCGCTATCGGACGGCGCCCGCCATGCACCCGGCGCCAATCCAGACCTTCCAGCAAGGCGCCGAGCTGAGCGGCCGTCACGCGCATCACACCGTCCTGAATGCCGGGCCACTTGAACCCGCCGGACTCCAGTCTCTTGGCCATCAGGCACAGGCCCGTCCCATCCCACCAGACCAGCTTGATCCGGTCAGCCCGCTTCGCCCGAAAGACATAGATCACCCCGGAATACGGGTCGCCGCCATACTCGGCACTGACCAGTGCGGCCAAGGCATCAGGACCTTTACGGAAATCCACAGGACGCGTTGCCACCATCACCCGAGCGCCTGAACCAGGACCGATCAACGCCGCACCTGAAGAGCCTCAATCACCGCAGTCGCCAACCCGGGGGTCGCCGTCCGACCGATCCGAACCACCGCACCGCCAAGCTCAACCTCGATTGCTACATCGTGCGACTTTGACTTGGGACTATCGGCCACGACCGGCACGAACATCGGCGCGTGATCACTAGCAGGCTCTGTCACCTGCCGGGCTGCAAGGGCATAACGGAACTCCCGCCGCCAGGTGTAGAGCAATGATGTCGGAATATCGTACTGGCGTGAATATGCGGCTATGTTGTCGCAGCGCTCCATCGCAGCGACGATCGCCAGCTTCTGCTCCAGCGTCCAAATCCTCCGTCGGCCAGCCATATTGCGCAGAACTTCCGGGCGGCCAACAGGCTCCCGAGCCACTCCAATGCGAGTGTCCAGTGCGCTCGTAGGGTTGTCGTCTTCCATCCAACCCAGCATCTGCCTTAATCACGCAAACACGCAAGGTGGCAGCGGAACAGCGCTTACG
>NZ_JACIJC010000012.1 GCF_014199215.1 Sphingobium boeckii | reverse complement strand
GCGGCGGGACGCCGCGACAAGACGGTTGCAACGCATATTCGCACCTTCCTCCAATATCTGTTCGGGTGTGGGGCGACGGCCAGCAATCTGGCGCTGAGCCTTCCCAAGACCGCCAAGCGCTGGGACGCACGGCTCCCCCGGCATCTGTCGCCGGATGGCGTCGAGGCAGTGCTCGCTTCGGCCCGCAGTAATCTGCGATATGGCGCGCGCGACTACGCGATGCTGCTGATCATGGCGCGGCTCGGTCTGCGCGCGGTCGAGGTCATCGCGATCCAGCTCGACGACATCGATTGGCGTGCTGGCGAACTGACGGTGCGCGGCAAAGGCCAGTTGTACGACCGGATGCCGATTACGCCCGAAGTCGGCGCCGCGCTGAGCACCTATCTGCGCGAGGAACGTGGCCCGGCGACCTGCCGGACCCTGTTCGTCACACAACGCGCACCGTATCGACCGTTCAAGGACGGGCAGATCGTCAACGCGATCCTCAAGGACGCGCTGAGGGCGACCGGACAGAAACCGGTGACGCCCTATGTGGGATCGCACCTGCTGCGTCATAGCCTTGCGACCCAACTGGTGAACGCGGGCGCATCGCTCGACGAGATCGGCGACGTGCTGCGGCACCGTTCGCGCTCGTCGACGATGATATATGCCCGGCTCGACATCGACGGGCTGCGATCCATCGCGATGCCCTGGCCGGTGGCGGGAGGCGCGCAATGAGCCTTGCACCCCAGCTCGACCGTTATCTGAGCGTTCGCCGCAACCTCGGTTACGAACTGCGCACGAGCGAGCGCATCCTGCGCCGCTTCACCAGTTATGCCGATACCGAAGGTGCGGCCCACATCGGCACGGCGCTGTTCCTGCGCTGGCACGCAACGCTGGCGGACGCGAACGGATCGACCAGAGCTACGAGGTTGCGCGTCGTGCGCCTGTTCGCGCAATGGCTGAGCGGCTTCGATCCCGCGCACGAGGTGCCGCCGCAAGGGTTGCTGCCGGACTCTTCCAACCGGCCTCGTCCGCATATCTACACTACCGCCGAGATCGCCGCGATCGTTGCAGCCGCCCGTGAACTGCCTTCGGTCTACGGCCTCCGCGGGCACACCTGCTCGACGCTGTTCGGGCTGATCGCGGTCACCGGCCTGCGGATCAGCGAAGCGTTGGCGCTCGACCGCGAAGACCTTGATCAGGGCGTGCTGCGGGTCCGGCGTGGAAAGCTTGGCCGCGAGCGACTGCTGCCGCTCGATCCGGGCGTGGTGGCTCACATGGATGCCTATCTTGCCGAGCGGGACCGGCTGATCGGACACGCGGCGAAACCGCTGTTCGTCACCGACAAGGCAACGCGGCTGACCGACTGCTCGGCCCGCTACAACTTCGCGCAGGCCTGCCAGCGGATCGGGTTGCGATCCCACCAGCAGTATCAGCGACATGGCCGGGGACCGCGCATCCACGACCTGCGCCACACCTTCGCCGTGCGCACGATGATCAACTGGTATCGCACCGGCAAAGACCCGGCGCGCGAGATGATCCGCCTGACGACCTATCTGGGTCATGCCGATCCCTCCAACACATACTGGTATCTGGAAGCGGTGCCGGAACTGCTCGATCTGGCGATGGCACGCGCCACCGCTGGGGAGGTGGCACGATGAGCACCGCCTTGCCCGCACTGATCCAGCGCTTCTTCACCGACCGGCTGTGCACGCAGTTGGAGGCGAGCCGTCACACGGTGGCAGGCTACCGCGACACGTTCCGGCTGCTGCTCCGATATGCAAGTGCTGAGCTTGGCAAGCCGCCGGTCAAGCTGACCGTCGAGGACATCGACGCCGATCTGGTTGCCGACTTCCTCGTCCACACCGAGACGGCACGCGGCAACAGCGCGCGCAGCCGCAATACCCGGCTTGCCGCCATCCGGTCCTTCTTCCGCTTCGTCGCGATGACCGACCCGACCTGGCTGCTGCACTGCCAGCGCGTGCTCGCGATGCCCAACAAGCGCTACGTGAAGCGCACGGTGACGTTCCTCGATGCTGACGAGATGGCCGCGTTGCTGGCAGCGCCGGATCGCTCGACATGGACGGGGCGGCGTGATCATGCGCTGCTCCTGCTCGCGGTGCAGACAGGCCTTCGGGCATCCGAACTGGTCGGCCTCACGCGGGGCGATGTGGTGCTCGAAACCGGAGCGCACATCCGCTGCTTGGGCAAGGGCCGAAAGGAGCGCGCCACACCGCTTCGCCGTGATACGGCCAAGCTGTTGGCGACGTGGATCGGCGCCGACAAGGACGAATGTAGGCCGCTGTTCCCGTCGATCCGGGGTGAGCGACTGAGCCGGGATGCGTTGGAGCATCTGGTCCGCAAGCACTGCCTGACAGCTGCGCGGACATGCCCGAGCATCGGCGCGAAGCGGGTCACGCCACATACGCTGCGCCACAGCAACGCGATGGACCTGCTGCATCACGGCGTTGATCCAGCGGTGATCGCGCTCTGGCTTGGTCACGAGAACGTCGAAACCACCCAGATCTACATCCACGCCGACATGCGGATGAAGGAAAAGGCGCTCGCCCGCGTCGCTGCTCCGCCCATGCCGTCAGGCCGGTTCCGGCCCGACGACCAACTCCTCGCGTTCTTGGAAGGGCTCTGATTATGCCGAACCGTCGCGCGGCCGATGGCCGGAAAACCAACCTCAACCAGAGACCGCGCGGCATAATCCGGGTCCCGGCATTATGCCCC
>NZ_JACIJC010000011.1 GCF_014199215.1 Sphingobium boeckii | reverse complement strand
TATGACATATCGTCTTGGTGTTGATGTTGGCGGGACGTTCACGGATTTGTTGTTGTTTGAGGCGGAGTCTGGTTCGTTTTGGCGGCATAAGACGCCCTCGACGCCGCATGACAGTTCGGTGGGGATATTGAGCGGGGTGGAGGCGATCTGTGCGCAGGCGGGGATCGTGCCGGCGGATGTGGAGATATTCCTGCACGGGACGACGGTTGCGACCAATGCGGTGCTTGAGGGCAAGGGCGCGCGCGTGGGTCTGATCGTGACGCAGGGCTATCGCCAGATCATGCAGATCGCGCGCAGCTTCGTGCCGGGCGGGCTGGCGGGGTGGATCGTGTGGCCCAAGCCCGAGCCGCTGGCGAAGCTGGAGGACACGTTCGAGATCAAGGGGCGGATGACCGCGCAGGGGCGTGAACTGCGCCCGATCGACGATGACGATATCCGCGCGCAGCTTGAAAAGCTCAAAGCGCAGGGCGTCGAGGCGCTGACGGTGTCGCTGATGAACGCCTATCTGAACGGCGCGCACGAGAAGCGCGTGGGGGAATTGGCGGCCGAGATCATGCCCGATGTGCCGATTTCGCTCAGCCATATCGTGCTGCCCGAGATGCAGGAATATGAGCGCACGCTGACCACGGTGGCCAATGCGGCGGTGCGGCCGATCGTGGGGCGCTATGTGCGCAATCTGCGTGATAAATTGCGCGGTGCGGGGATGGCGGGCAAATTGAGCCTGTTGCGTTCGGATGGCGGGCTGATGACCTCGGAGAAATCCGAGGAGCATCCGGTGTCGCTGTTGATGTCGGGGCCGGCGGGCGGCGTGACCGGCGCGATCTGGGTGGGCAAGAATGCGGGGATGAAGAACATCCTGACGCTGGATGTGGGCGGCACCTCGACCGATGTGGCGCTGATCGAGAATCTGGAGGCGCGCCGCGTGCGCACCACCGAGGTGGGGCATCTGTCGGTGCGCGCCTCGGCGCTGGACGTGAAGACGGTGGGCGCGGGCGGCGGCTCGATCGCTTATGTGCCCGCGCTGACCGGGGCGCTCAGGGTCGGTCCGCAATCGGCGGGCGCGGTGCCGGGGCCGGTGGCTTATGGCAAGGGCGGCACGCTGCCGACGGTGACGGATGCCAATGTGGTGCTGGGCTATCTGCCCGAGGCGCTTTTGGGCGGCACGTTCAAGCTGGACCGCGAAGGCGCGACCAAGGCGGTGCAGACGATCGCGGACGCGCTGGGGATCGATCTCTATGCGGCGGCGCGCGGGATCATCGATATCGTGAACGAGAATATGTTCGGCGCGCTGCGCATGATCTCGGTGCAGCAGGGCTATGATCCGCGCGATTTCGCGCTGATGGGCTTTGGCGGCGCGGGGCCGCTGCATGTGAATGCGGTGGCGCGGCTGATGGGAAGCTGGCCCGCGGTGTCGCCGGTCAGCCCGGGCGTGCTGTGTGCGCTGGGCGATGCGACCACGCGGATGCGCACCGAAAGCGCGCGCAGCTTTTCCAAGCTGGCACCGCAGACGACGCTGGACGAGTTGAAGACCGCGCTGGCGGAGATGGCCGCCCAGACGCGGGCCGAGCTGGAAGCCGAGGGGATCGCGCCCGACGATGTGACGATCCTGTTCGAGATCGACGTGCGCTATTCGGGCCAGGCGTTCGAGGTGCCGATGGAGGTGACGCTCGACGAACTGGCGGAGAAGGGGATCGACTGGCTGACCGGCCGGTTCGACGACGAGCATCGCCGTCTGTTCACCTTCAACATGGACAGCGCACACGAGATCGTGAACCTGCGCGCCGTGGCGATGGGCCAGGCGCTCGATCTGCCCGCCGCGCAATTGCCCAAGGGCAATGGCGATCCGTCCGAGGCGAAATTGCGCGATCACGAACTGTGGATGAACGGCGCGATGCAGAAGGCGGTGATCTACGACCGGGCCAAGCTCAAACAGGGCGACATCATCCCCGGCCCGGCGATCGTGATCGAGATGGATTCCACCACCCTGATCGAGCTGGGCTGCACCGCAATGGTCGACGCCGTCGGCAACATCCTCATCAACCTCGCCTGATCGAGAGAGGGAACACATCATGTCCGCACGGATCATCCAGAATAACCCAACGCCCTTCGCCAGGATCGCGATCGACCCCGTCACGCTCGACATCATCGAGAATGCGCTGCGCAACGCGCGCGTCGAGATGGACGCCACGCTGGTGCGCACCGCCATGTCGCCGGGCATTCGCGAACAGGGTGACGCCTTTCCGCTGATCGCCGATCACAAGGGGCGCATGATCGTGGGCCAGTTCGGCTCCTATATCGGCCCGTTCCTCGAAGGCTATGAAGGCACTGTGGAGGAGGGCGACATGATCCTGCTCTCCGATCCCTATTCGGTGGGGGGGGCTGTCAGCCATTGCAACGACTGGCTGGTGCTCTTGCCGGTGTTCAAGGACGGACGCCTGATCGCCTATACCTCGATGTTCGGCCATCAGTCCGATATCGGCGGCAAGGTGCCCGGATCGATGCCGATCGACGCCACCTCGATCTTCCAGGAAGGCGTGCGCATCCCGCCGATCAAGATCTACAAGCAGGGCCAGTATAATGAGGATCTGATCACGCTGATCATGCACCAGGTCCGCACGCCCGATTGGTGCCGGGCGGATCTGAACGCGCTGATCGCCTCCTGCCGGGTGGCCGCGCGCCGCGTGGTGGAAATGGCCGGGCGCTTTGGCGACGATGTGTTCGTCTCGGCCTGCGAGGAATTGCTGGCGCGCAACCACAAGGCGATGAAGCAGCTCATCGACACCGCGATCAGCGAAGAGAAGGTGAGCTTCGAGGATTATATCTGCGACGATGGCATGGGCTTTGGCCCCTATAAGATCAAATGCACGATGTGGCGCGAGAATGGCCGGGTGGTGCTGGATTTTGACGGCACCGATCCGCAATCGCAGGCTTCGATCAACTTTTTCCTCAACGAAAACATGATGCGCATGTTCTTTGGCATCTACATGATCATGATCTTCGATCCGCAGATCCTGTTCAACGATGGCTATTATGATCTGATCGACGTGCGCATCCCCGAAGGATCGCTGCTCAAGCCGCGCTTTCCTGCAGCATTGTCGGGCCGCACCCATGCGCTGGGCCGCATGTTCGATATATTGGGCGGGCTGCTCGGCCAGAAGACGCCCGAGTTCCTCACCGCGGCGGGCTTTTCCTCAAGCCCGCATCTGTTCTATTCGGGCACCGACAAGGCGGGCGACTATTTCCAGCTCTTCCAGATCGGCTTTGGCGGCATTCCGGGCCGGCCGCTGGGCGACGGGCCGGACGGGCATTCGCTCTTCCCCAATTTCACCAACGTCCCCAACGAGTTTCTGGAGCGCTATTTCCCGCTGATCATCGAACGCTACGAGACCGTGGCCGACAGCGGCGGCGCGGGGCTTCACCGCGGCGGCAACGGCATCATCATGAGCTACCGCTTCCTCGAGGGCGGGATGATCGCGATCCATGATGATCGCTGGTTCGTGCCGCCCTGGGGCGTGAATGGCGGCAAGCCCGGCGCGCGCGCGACCAAGATCATCGAAAAGCCCGATGGCACCAGGACGATCGTGGGCAATAAGGTGGAAGACCTCAAGGTCGAGGCCGATGACGTGCTGCACTTCATCACCTGGGGCGGCGGCGGCTGGGGCGATCCGCTCGATCGCGATCCAGCGCTGATCGCCAAGGAGATCACGCAAGGCCTGGTCACCGCGGAAGGCGCCAAGGCTTACGGCGTGGTCATCGCCGCCGACGGTGCGGTCGATGACGCTGCGACCACCGCGCTGCGCAATACCCTGCGCACAGACCGCGGCACGATCGACGTGTTCGACTTCGGCCCCACCATGGAAAACCTCCGCGCCAA
>NZ_JACIJC010000010.1 GCF_014199215.1 Sphingobium boeckii | reverse complement strand
CCCCGCTCATCAAAGCCAGGGACGGGTTCAAACATGGGTCACTTCTCAGTGGAAATTACTGGCTTCCCCGGGTCACTTCTCAGCGGCAATCAACAACCAGATTGCTCGATCCAGATCGAATTCGCTCCACTCGGCCTGCCTGAGTTCGCCGGGGCGAACGAAGACATGCGGCGTCATGCGAAATGCAAGTCTGGTTATTTCGTGCCCTGAGCTGTTCTGGATGGCGAGCATAAGCTCGCCCGCACGTTTCGGGGTTGTTATCGCGGCATAGTGTCTGGTCTTCGGTGTCACGATCGCCCCACGCAAATCAGACGCGAAATCTCTTTGCGCGCGTCCGGTCGCGATCCCATATCGGAAGACCCTGCTGATGACGCTGCGCATGCGTCGGGCGCTTTCGTAGCAGCCCCTCGCCTCCAGCTTTCGAAGGACAACGAGAATTTCCTGTATGTCGATCTGGTTGATCGGTCTGTCGCCGATCACCGGGTAAGCCATCTCGAGCAGCCACCGTACCTTTTCGATCGTACGCCTTGCCCGTTCTTCGCGGTGCAGCTTGACCATCCATTCTTCAGCAATGGCCTTGAATGTGATGTTGGCTTCAAACTGCGCGCGAACCTTCACCAGTTTGCGCTCCGCGTGCGGATCCAGTCCGTCTGCGACCAGCTTGCGGGCAGCGTCGCGCCTTTCTCGTGCATCCGCCAGGCTGACGTCGGGCCACACGCCGATCGACAGCGTCCTGGCTTTACCGAGATGACGGTAATTCATTCTCCAATATTTGCCGCCCTTGGGCATTACCAGGAGGAACAGCGCCTTCTCATCGAAGAGCTTGTAGGCCTTGGGTCGGGGGCGAGCATTCTTGATCGCGATCGCGGTCAGGGACATGAGGGTATCTCCATCCAGAAACCGGGCAGAGGTGACCACAAATGTACCCTAAAAGTGAGGGTATATGGGGGTGGATCGGCCCGAACCACGTTGGACGAGATAGCAGAAAAAAGCTTTAAAAACCAGACCGTTAGTGGACGTCTACGGACCCTAACGGACTGGTGTTTGGTGCCAGAAGAGAACTCACTTGTTTTAAGTAAAATCTTGATAACAAAAACAATAGTTTTCATAGTACATTCAATGGCCCGTTTAATGGCCCGATGTTAACTTATTGTAGTGGTTCGAGTGTTATATCAATGTATCCCACATCGTACCGTATATTGACATTTCCTGTCTCTTAACTCAATTCCTAAACTGTTAATCGCTGCCCTACCTTTCCATTATTTCCGGCCTGAGCTAGGGTTCGCGCCCGCGCTCCAGCGTTTCCAAAATCCGAAAATCCGTATCGGCCTGGTCGGCGAAGCCAATATCCGGCCAGCACCGCCCCTCAACTAGATTTCTTCCGCCTATAGTGACTGCTGGGTCGGCGCTCACCAGGTGACGGTCGCGCCGGTCCAGGACGAGTCGCATTGCCCACTACAGAATCAGGACACCTAGAATGCTATACCTAATTACTATTTGGCTACGATAAGCGTTTCGGCGATGCAGCCGGCTGAAAGCTTTGCCGCCTCTCCTGCCCTCTCAAGCCAATGAATTCATAATAAATATCTGATTCTCAAAGATATATACTCTTGGTCGCTCGCCTGACATCAGCGTGTTAGAATTCCAACCTCAATCTAGCTAACCAACGTGTTGACATCACCCTAATCTTCGTTAGTTTGATATCGTCAGAGATGCCCCACAGGGGGTGCGTTAGCATGGGAGAGAGAAATGAATCTCAAAAGGCAGTTGGCTTGCGGGATAGCGGGCTTAGCGCTCATCGCCGGAACTTCGGCATACGGCCAAGATGCGCCCGCAGCAGAAGGTGAAGATCAGAGCAGCGAAAGCGCTGCAGCTCCCGCCGATATCGTCGTAACCGCTCAGCGCCGCGAACAGTCCTTGTCCAAGGTTCCAGTGTCAGTTTCTGCTTTCAATGCGGAGACGCTTCAGTCGCGCAACATCAGCAGCGAGCAGGATCTGGCTTCGCTGGTCCCCGGCTTGATTGTTAAGAGCGGCCAAAATTCGAACCAGCTCAATTTCACTATGCGCGGGCAGACACTGGATCCATTTTCAGGTTCCAGTCCGGCCGTGCTGACCTACATCAACGAGGCGCCAGCGACAGAAGGAAATACGTCAACAGCGTTCTTCGACTTCAATTCGGTGCAGGTTCTAAAGGGGCCGCAGGGCACGTTATTCGGTCGCAATGCGACCGGCGGAGCTATACTCTATGAGACCACTAAGCCGGGCAACGATTTTGGCGGATTCCTCACCGTGAAGGGTGGCGAGCGTAACTATCTGCAAGTTCAGGGCGCTCTCGATATACCCGTGTCCGACATCATCCGCGTTCGTGTCGCTGGAGATTATAACAAGCAGGATGGTTATATCCGTAACGCCAAAACGGGGAATACCCTAGGTGACACGGATGCCCTTTCGGGGCGCATCACGGTTGTATTAGAGCCTGCGGACGGCTTTAAAATGACGACCGTTGCTCAATATAGCGATTTCGGTGGTACCGAAGGTGCGGGCGGGCTCTATTCCTATCATTCGGTGGGCGAGACAAACAACGGCTACGTCCTGAACACGACCCTCGACTCATTGTACGGGCTGAACAGCCCTTTTGCTCCCTTGCTGGGTGACGGACCGATGGGTGATGGCACATGGCCTGGCGCTGTGCCGGGGTATCTAGCTTGGCAGCAAGCGCATCCCTATGAAGTCTGGCTAAGCTATGACCTCCCGCACAAGGCCCATACCGGATTTATCACCAATACGGTGGAAGCAGAGGTCGGCAATGACATGGTCCTCAAAAACATTTTTAGCTTTGCGGATGCGTTTGCGCGCACGCCAGGCATTCTCTCGGGTTCTCCATTCGGCTCGTTGAACCTGTACAACAATTCCGGGCTCGGGAATGGCCCTCCTGGGGGCGAGGTGTTCAGGACGAAACGGCTGTCAAATGAACTTCAACTACAGGGAAAATCCGGACGGCTCGATTACATTATTGGTGCATTTTATTCCGACACCAAGAAGAACGAGTATATCCCGGTCATCGTAGGCGCGGAACTCGCGACGCCGTTGGCTGACATTGCCTACAACTACACCGTGGGCGATGAATCAAAGGCAGTCTTTGCACAGCTCAGCTATGAGCTGACCGACAAACTCACTTTGACTGCTGGTGGACGCTATACTTGGGAAACTGTGAGCCTCCGTCAGGACCCGGGAAGCATCTTCAATCTGACAGGCGCTACGCCTCTCAATCAGGAAGCCGACCTGAAGGATCCCAGCTGGACCTTCAATGTCCAATATCAGCTCAACTCGAGCAATATGATCTATTTCGCACAGCGCGGCAGTTTTCGCGCGGGCGGGTTTAACGGTGCCGTTGCCCCCTTCAACAACGTCAATTTCTTTGGCAACGAGAACACTTACGATTTCGAGCTCGGCTACAAATACAATGGCTATTTGGGTTCTATGCCGACGCGGATCAGTGTAGCCGGCTACCGACAATATGTGACGGATGCGCAGCACTCGATTTTCGCGGATCTTGGCGCTGGTCCTTCGGCCTTCACCGTGAATGTCCCTGAAAAGCGTATTCAGGGTGTCGAACTGGACGTCAATGTCAGGCCCAGCGACTGGCTGGAACTAGGCATTGCCGGTGCCTATACCGATGCAAAATTCACAAAGAATATTGTTGATCTTGGGCCGCTAGGCGGGCCGGTCATTCCCTTCGACACATATGCCGATGCCCCCAAATGGGCGGGTTCGGCGTTCGCCGAGGTCACTATGCCGCTCTCGGACGATATCGGTAAAGTGAAGCTTCGTGGGGATGTGTTCGGACAAACGCTGACGCATTTTTCGAACAATGAAGGGTCCATAACGCCGCGCACCCAATTGCCCGGCTATGTCACCGTCGACCTTCGATTGAGCTGGAACGACGTTATGGGCAGTCGCTTCTCGGTAGCTGCCTATGCCAAGAACCTCCTCGACGAGTTCTATTACAATTCAGGCTATGTCGAAGGCGGAAGCGGCGGTTTCAACACAGCGATTTGGGGTGAGCCTCAGACGTTCGGCGCAGAAATCTCATACCGGTTTTGAGACCATCTCGTGATGGGCAGGGGAGCGTTTTTCCTGCCCACGATACTCTAATCTGTCAGCATCGCACCGACGAGCGAAAAGCGATGGCCTTTAGCTACAGACCGGCCTGCCGCTCCCGAATTTCATTTCGCATCGACAAAAGTCCGCTTTCATCGAAGCGACCAAGCCGTCGCACACCGACTGGCGAAGCTCGGTCGCCCTATCGCGCCAAGAAGGTCACAGGACATGCCAAATAAAATAGCCCCGGACTTTGACGCGCTTGTAATCGGAGCGGGCGTTACCGGAATCTATCAAACCTATCTCCTCGACCAGAACGGGATGAGCGTGCTTGGCGTTGACGCTGCCGAAGATGTCGGGGGCACCTGGTATTGGAACCGTTATCCCGGATGCCGACTGGACACGGAAAGCTACGCTTACGGATATTTTGCCCTGAAAGGCATAATGCCAGATTGGACGTGGAGCGAGAATTTTGCCGCGCAGCCCGAAATGCTCCGCTACGTCAACGCGGCGGCAGACAAAATGGACATCAGGCGTCTCTACAAGTTCAAGACGAAAGTTGTTTCCGCACTTTATAATGACGACGCCAACGTCTGGGATATCAAACTGGATGATGGCACGGATCTGTCCTGCCGCTATTTGATATCGGCCACTGGCCCGCTGTCAGCATCCAACATGCCGGATTACAAAGGCATCGACACATTCCAAGGCGAGGCCTTCCACTCCTCGCGTTGGCCAAGAGATCAGGACGGGAAGGCTAAGAATATAGACTTCGCCGGAAAGAGGGTGGGGGTGATCGGCACCGGCGCAACCGGTGTCCAGATCATTCCGATCGTCGCGGAAACAGCGCAGGATCTTTTCGTATTCCAGCGCACGCCCAACTGGTGTACGCCGCTGGGCAATTCGGCCCTGAGCACGGAAGAGATGGACCTTATCCGCCGCCGTTTTCCGACCATTCTAGAATATGTGAAAACGACGCCTACGGCGTTTCCTTATCACCGCGACAATCGCAAGGCGAGCGAGGTCTCGGAAGAGGAACGCACCGCATTTTTCGAGGATCTCTATGATCGGCCAGGCTACGGCATATGGTTGAGCGGGTTTCGGGATTTGCTGATGAGCAAGGATTCGAACAAATTCCTGGCTGATTTTGTGGCAAAAAAAATCAGACAGCGCGTTCACGATCCCAAGGTCGCCGAGAAGCTCATTCCCGTCGATCATCCATTTGGCGCGAAGCGTGTCCCGATGGAAACCAATTACTATGAGACCTACAACAGGGAAAATGTTCACCTTGTAGATATCAAGGAAAGTCCCATCGACGAATTTGTCGAGGGCGGCGCGAAGATCGGCAATGAGATTTGCGAGCTGGATGTCATCATCTTCGCCACTGGCTTTGATGGCGTGACCGGGTCGCTCGACAGGATTGATATCCGAGGTCATCGCGGTCAGCGATTGATCGACGCATGGGCTGAAGGCCCGTCAACCTTTCTTGGCCTCCAAGCCAAGGGCTTTCCCAACTTTTTCACTCTGGTCGGTCCGCATAACGGATCGGCATTCTGCAATGTCGGCGTCTGCGGGGCATTGCAGGCTGAATGGGTCACAAGAATGCTGCTCTACATGAACGCGCGCGGCTTTACCTATGCGCAGCCGAAGCAGGCGGCGGAGGATGAATGGACGAACGCCGTCTATGCCGACTTCGCCAGGACGTTGATGGCAGATACCAATGCTTGGTGGATCAAGGTTACCAATAAGCCGGACGGAACCGTGGTTCGCCGCACGCTGGTCTATGTTGGCGGAGGTCCGGAGTATCGCAAGCGGTGTGAAGAAGTGGCGTATAACGGCTATGAAGGCTTCGAGCTGTCGTGACGATCAGCGGGCAAGCGGGACGTCGTTAGAGACCTCGTTTCGAAGGAGCCTCTGGCGGCATGCTCCTTCACGCCCGAAGCTCGATCCCATTGCCTTCAACGTCCCACAGATAGAGGCTATGGCCCTGCCCGGTGGAACCGAAGCGCTGAGCACTCGGATCGCACTCGATGCCATGAACTGCAAGTTCAGCCCGCACTGCATCAGGATCGAACGCCTCAACGCGCAGGCAGATGTGATCGAGGTTTCGCCCTGGACCGGCGTCGTCCGGTGAGCGCGCGCCAAGCGTTCCAGCGCGGTCGACAAGGTCAATGAGGGATGTCCCGGCCCTCAGATGCACAAGACCGATGTCATCCTGACTGTGCTCGACCTGGCAGCCGAGGACCACCGTATAGAAGTCGATCATCCGATCGATGTCCGTCACTAAAAGTACGACATGGTCGATCCCAGTGATCCGCATCAATCGTTCCTTTGCGTGATTGCCGCGAATGTTGAGCGGCCGATATGCTGGCCAGGATACCCAAGCGCAAGGATGATGCTTGCGCCGCAGTTAACGAACAGAAATCAGCCCGCCATCGACAGGGAGGAGCTGGCCGGTAATGAAGCGGGATGCATCGCTGGCGAGAAATATCAGCACAGGTGCAAGATCGGTATCGGCATCGCCGAATTAACCGCCCAATGGGATCTGTTCGGCAGTGGCTTTGTCATGGGCCGCCAGATCGTCTTTGGGCAATGCCTCGCGGAATCGCTCGTACATCGGCGTAACGATATAGGGGAGCACGGCGTTCATGCGGATGTTTCTTTTGCCCCACTCGCGCGCGACGCTGCGGGTCCAGGCGTGTACGGCCGCCTTTGACGCGCCATAAACGGCATTGTTGATCTCGGCCGTAAGTCCAGATTCCGATCCGAAATTGATGATCGACCCTCCCTTGGGCATGTGCCGATAGGCCGCGCCATTGGTGTAGATCGTGCCGTTTACGTTGATGTTAAACAGCCAGGACAGGGTCTCGTCAGGCACATCATGTGTCGGTGCATGACGATGGACACCTGCGATATGGGCAAGCACATCAAGCCCGCCCATTTGACCTACGGCCGCATCAAACGAAGCGTCGACTGCTGCACGATCACCAACATCGCATTGGATGAAGAATGCAGAACCCGGACCTGCCGCGCTCGCGCTCAATGCGGCCGCCGCCCCGTTTTCGGCGTCGATGTCCATCGCTGCCACGTGAGCGCCTGCGGCAACAAAAGCGCGAAGGGCCGAAGCCCCAATGCCTTGCGCCGCACCGGTTACAATGATCTTCTTGTCGTGCAATTCCATGAGCTGGGCACCTTTCCGTCAGTAATAAATTGTATTCGATGCAATGGCCGTTTTTCGCATGCGACTGCGGTCGGTCTCAGCGTCCTTCAAAGATCGCTGCGCGAAGATGCTTGGATAGGACCACCGTCCCTGGTTCGCTTATGCGCGCGCCCACGTGAACGAGTACGATCTGTGAATTGTGTGCTCACCGGCCTCGCCAATGCGGCGTTCGTCTCGCCTTCCACGCTGACGATGCTTCGATAAAGTCTTCCGTTACCGCATAGGCATCAATGAGCGGATATCGTCGATCGAGCGCCTTCTCTAGCCCATGCTCAAGACCGGCAAGGGCCGCCTGCTTAGCAGCTTGGGAAACCAGGGGGGCGCACGCGAGAACCTTATCGACCCATCTTTCGCTTGCCGCAGCGAGATCCTCTATCGTCGTGATTTGATTGATCAGTCCAAACTGAAGCGCACGGGTCGCGTCGAGGGGTTCACTCGCAACGATCATCGCCAATGCCACATGATGGGGAAGTTGGCGGATGGCGCGATGCGTTACACCGCAGTGATCGATGAACCCGGCGCGCGCTTCGGGAAGGCCAAATTGGGTATCGTCGGATGCAATGAGGATATCGGCGCACATGGCAAGTTCGAAGCCGAGGCCGAGAACATGGCCATGTACCACACCGATTAGCGGTTTTTGAAGGCGAACCAGCCTGCCGCCGATGCCTGTCAGTCCGCCGCCAAATGAAAGCCCGTCCGCTCCGTTGGGCGGGTCCGAAATGTCAGCGCCTGCGCAGAATGCCCGATCACCGGCGCCTGTGAGAATCGCGACGCGTATGTCGGGATCGGCGTCAATCCGCGCCCAGGCTTCAGCCAGCGCCCGGTCCATTTCAGCATCGATGGCGTTGAGGACCGAAGGCCGGTTCAGACGAACTTCGGCCACATGTCCTCGAACGTCAAATTCGATCGATGCCATGGCGTTGATTCCGCCTTACGACCTAATGGGCCAACATTCCGGCATCGACGAGATGTTCCGATCCGGTGATGTAGGACGATTCATCAGACGCCAGGAACAGGACGAGGTTTGAGACCTCGATGGGTTCGGCAATGCGTCCTAGGGGAATCTGTGCAAGCGCCTCACCTCCGACTTCATCCGTCGCCTCGACCATCATCGGCGTCTGGATGAAACCCGGATGGACGGAATTTACACGGATATTGTGCTTGCCATATTCGACGGCGGTCGCTTTCGTCATGCCGCGCACAGCGAATTTGCTCGCCACATAGGCCAGACTTGGAAAGCCGTAATTCGCTGCCATTCCCGCGATCGATGAGATGTTGACGATCGACCCACGCCCTGCCTTGACCATGATCGGGAGAACAGTTTTCATGCCATAGAATACGGAATGCTGATTGATTGCGCATACCTGAGCATAGCCATCCTCGGTCAGCTCGGCCGTGGGAGCCATTGGCCCCAGAATGCCGGCATTGTTGACCAAAATGTCGATGGTGGCATGGGCTCCCACGGCCTTTGAGATAACATTGGCCCAGGAATCTGGTTTGGTAACGTCATGCGCCAAAAAGATCGCGGCGTCGCCCAGCTCGCTCGCCAGCGCCTGCCCGCCTTCGACATTGAGGTCAGTGAGAATGACCTTGGCGCCTTCCTGCACGAAGAGACGGGCGTGCGACGCCCCCATCCCGCGCGCCGCGCCCGTTATGATGGCAATTTTTCCGGTAAGGCGGCCCATAATCTCTCCTATTACCTGCTGATCTTCACTCTCAGCCTAATTTTGATTATTCAACTCCCGGCCGAACATAAAGTCAAGGACGGCATATCGACAATGCCCATTTTCAGGCATTTTCTGATTGGCCTGAAGCGAGAAATATATGCTATAATATTGATATAAATGAATATTATTGAAAGACCTCCCCTCGGCTTGGAATATGCAGCTGGGCATCGCGTCGATTCGCTCTTGCAACCTTTAACTAATTACGATTAGCTTGAATGAGGTCGGATGCCGGATCAAGCTGGCGCGACACCATGAAAGCAAAATGGCATGATCAAATTGGGTCGTTGTCGAGAGGATAGGCCATGTACGGTAAAGCCGCAGTGCTCGTTGAAAAGAACCGACTGGAAACATGGGATGTCCAGGTCCATGCGCCCGAGCCAGGCGGTGTGCTTGTCCGCACGATATTGGGCGGCGTCTGCGGCAGCGACGTCCATATTCTGACCGGGGAAGCGGGCGAAATGCCCTTCCCGATCATTCTGGGGCATGAGGGCGTCGGCGAGATCACGCAGCTCGGAGCTGGCGTTTTCAACGACTATGCCGGAACGCCGGTAAAGGCCGGAGACCTGGTTATCTGGTCGCCGATTGCGCTGTGTCATCGATGCTATTCCTGCACCGTCCTGGAGCAGACCCCGTGCGAAAACAGCCAATATTTCGAGGATGCGGCAAAACCCAATTGGGGCAGCTATTCTGACTATGCCTGGTTGCCCAACAACATGCCCTTCTATCGTCTGCCCGACGGCGCGCAGCCCGAAGCCGTCGCGGCGCTTGGCTGCGCACTTCCGACTGTGCTGCGGGGCTTCGACCGCTGCGGCCCGGTTCGCTTCGGGGATTCTGTCGTCGTCCAGGGCGCGGGGCCGGTCGGCCTGTCCGCCGTCCTCGTTGCGGCGCAGGCTGGTGCGCGGGAAATCATCGTCATCGATGGCGCGCAAGCCCGCCTGGAGGCCGCCATTACATTGGGCGCAACTTCGACCGTGTCGCTCAGCTTGGCTGCGGACGAGCGCAAACGCATGATCTATGATCTGATTGGAAAGCAGGGTCCGGACATTGTTATCGAGGCAGCAGGTGCGTTACCGGCCTTTCCGGAGGGTGTGGACATCAGCGGCATCCATAGCCGCTATATCATCCTGGGGCTTTGGGGTGCGATCGGCACCCAACCGATCTCCCCTCGTGATCTGACGCTTAAGAACCTGACGATCGGCGGCGCATCCTTCCCGGCACCCAAAAACTATTATCAGGGGATGCAATTCGCTGCGCGGGTGCAAAACCAGGTGCCGCTTGCTGGCCTGGTTAGTCATCGCTTCAGTATCAGCCAGGCAGCCGAGGCACTCACCGTCACAAAGAACGGCGTCGCCACCAAGGCTGTCATCGACCCCACCATCCGTTGAGAAAGGACGCTGGCATGGACACAGACACGATAGCCCCGCCATCAGCTAAACATCGAATGCCGATTCCCGACTATGTCCCTGCCCGACTGGTGCGGGAGGTCGATATCTATGCGCTCGATGGCATAGAGGAAGGCGTGCATGAAGCTTGGAAAAAAGTGCAGCAGCCCGACACGCCGCCGCTGGTCTGGACGCCGTTTACCGGCGGTCACTGGATCGCGACGCGCGGCGCGCTGATCGACGAGATCTATCGCAGCCCAGACCGCTTTTCGAGCCGGGTCATATGGGTGCCGCGCGAGGCGGGCGAGGCCTATGACATGGTTCCCACAAAGATGGATCCGCCTGAACATACGCCCTATCGCAAGGCCATCGATAAAGGTCTCAACCTGGCCCAGATTCGCAAGGTCGAAAGCGATGTCCGGGCTGTGGCGATCGAACTGATCGAGGGTTTCGCGGCCAGCGGACAATGCGACTTCGCCAGGGATTTTGCCAATATCTTTCCGGTGAAGGTCTTCCTGGCGCTTGCCGGCCTGCCGATGGATGACGCGGCGAGGCTGAACGCGCTGGCAAAGGAAATGACCCGCCCATCCGGAAACACGCCCGAGGAGCAGGGAAAATCACTGCAAGCGGCGAATGCGGGGTTCTTCGCCTATGTAGCCCCCATCATTGCGGAGCGCCGTGGCGGAACCGGAACCGACCTCATCACCCAGATGGTGAACAGCGAAATCAACGGCGCGCCGATGCCGGAGGACAAGATGCTGGGCCTGGTTTCGCTGCTGCTGCTGGGCGGACTGGATACTGTCGTGAATTTCCTCAGCTTCATGATGATCTATCTCGCGCGCCATCCCGAAACGGTCGAAGAGATGGTTGCCGACCCTATGAAACTTCAGCGCGGCGTCGAGGAGATGTTCCGCCGCTTTGCGGTTGTGTCAGACGCACGTTATGTCGTCGAGGACATGGAATATTACGGCACGCAGTTGAAGGCAGGCGACCTCATACTCCTGCCGACGGCGCTGCACGGCCTGGACGACACGCAGCATGACGATCCCATGGCGGTCGACCTGTCGCGCCGGAACGTCTCGCATTCGACCTTTGCGCAAGGGCCGCACCGGTGCGCCGGTATGCATCTGGCGCGCCTGGAAGTCCTGGTGATGTTGCAAGAATGGTTGGCTCGCATACCGCGATTTTCGCTCAAGGAAGGGGCCGCCCCTATTTATCACGCGGGTATTGTTGCGGCAGTGGAAGATATTCCACTCGTTTGGGAGGTTTAAGACAAGGCATGTCAATCGCCGCTGATGCAGCCGCGTTCCGGCAGATATTGGGACATTACCCGACAGGTGTGTGCGCCATAACGGCTATGCAGCTGGATGGTACGCCCGCTGCCATGATCGTCGGATCGTTTACGTCTGTGTCGCTGGACCCTCCTCTTGTCGCCTTCTTCCCTGACAAAGGTTCGTCGAGTTGGCCGAAGATCGAAGCATGCGGCGGATTCTGCGTGAACGTACTGGCGGATGATCAGGAGGGACTTTGTCGTACGCTTGCGTCAAAGGACCTCAACAAATTTGACGGAGTCCCACATCATCTTTCGGAACGTGGCGCACCGATCCTGGATGGGGCTTTGGCATGGATCGACTGTTCCTTCCATGCGATCCACGAAGCCGGAGATCATTACATCGCAATCGGCGAGGTGCACGCGCTCGACATCCATCATCCTGGCGCCCCCTTGCTGTTTCACAAGGGTAGCTACGGAAAAGTCGCGTCCCTTCTTTGAACAACATTCGGGTGAATATGGAGAAAGCAGCTCAATGGGCAATTTGATCGTCACCGATCGTTCCGGGCAAGAACATAATTTGCAAGCGGCCGAAGGACTGTCGGTCATGGAAGCGATCCGCGATGGCGGCATGGATCAGTTATTGGCGCTATGTGGCGGATGTTGCTCCTGCGCGACCTGCCATGTCTATGTAGAAGACGGATATGATAACCGGTTCGGGCCTATGACCGAAGACGAGAACGACCTTCTCGATAGCTCTGATCATCGCACGGCACAGAGCCGTCTTTCGTGTCAGTTGATTGTCAATGGAGAGCAGGGGCCGATCAAACTGACCATCGCGCCCGAAGATTGAGGCGATCTGTCGCGTCTTGGTGGTGGCTGTGCCAGATGTGGCGCAGTCATCATTTCTGCCACTCAGCCAAAGGCATGTTCAGCAGCCGCCATCGGATCGCGCAAAGGCACGCGATCAACAACCGTTAGTCCAAATCCTTCGAGTGCCGCTAATTTCGCCTTGCTCGACGTGAGCAAGGTCATTCGCCGAACGCCCAGGTCCAGCAAGATTTGCGCGCCGATGCCATAATCGCGCGTTGCGTTAGTGTCATGATAGGTCTTGCGTCCGCCCTCGATCCGCTTGGAGATAGAATCGGGGCTGGGGTCGCGTACAAAGACAGCCACGGCCTGACCTTCATGCGCAGCGATGGCCTTGAGCGCTTGTGGGACATAATCGGGATGGGCCTGAGACCAGCCAAGCATGTCTGTCGCCATGTCGACCTGATGTACACGGACCAGCGTATCACGCTCCGGGCGGACCTCGCCTTTTACAAGCGCCACATGTTCGCCACCATCGACCAGGTTGCGATAGACGTGGATTGTCAGATCTCCGCCGTAAAAACTGTGAAAAGGCGCACTCGCGACGCGCTCCACCAGCTTTTCGAAGCGACGCCGGTAGGCGATCAGATCAGCGATCGTGCCGACCTTCAACCCATGTTCTTTTGCAAAGACGAGCAGTTCGGGAAGGCGCGCCATACTGCCATCATCGTTCATGACCTCGCAAATGACCCCCGCCGGTGTCAGACCCGCCAAGCGTGAGATATCCACGGCTGCCTCAGTGTGTCCGGCGCGTACCAATACGCCGCCATCGCGCGCTGTCAGTGGAAAGACATGTCCCGGTGACACAATATCCGCCGATATCTTTGTAGGATCAACGGCCACCGCGATGGTGTGCGCGCGATCATGTGCGGAAATCCCGGTAGTGACACCTTCTCGGGCCTCTATCGATATCGTGAATGCTGTACCGTGGCCTGACTGATTGTTGACGGCCATTGGCGGCAGGTTCAGTTGTTCCGCCCGGGATTTCGTCATTGCCAGGCAAATCAATCCGCGTGCATGTTTTGCCATGAAGTTGATCTGCCGCGGGGTCGCGAACTGGGCTGGGATAATGACGTCGCCTTCATTCTCGCGATCATCGGCATCGACCAATATATAGGGAAGCCCGTTTATCGCGTCGTGAATGATGTCCTCTATGGACGAAATGCCTTCGCTGCTCATCGGTCACTCTTTCCATGTCTGGGCGGCGTTCTCAGGCCGCGCCTCGTTGCGCGGCGAGGTGAGCCAGCGCCATCTCTTTCAAAATATTCTTCTGGACCTTGCCCGTACCGGTTTTCGGCAAGTCCCCCTCTGCAATGAACCAGATGTCGCGTGGCAGCTTGTACCCCGCGACCTGTGGTTTCAGCCAGGCGATTATGTCGTCCTCAGGCAGATGATGGCCTTCGGCGCGGACGATCCATGCGCAGCCGCACTCGCCCCAGCGATCATCGGGCATGCCGATGAAAAAGGCCTGCGCGATTGCGGGATGGGTGGTGACAAGCTGCTCGAGCTCCTTGGGCGACACCAGCTCACCCCGGCTCTTGTACAATTCTTTTGAACGGCCGGTCAGGAACAGGTTTCCGTCCGGTCGGAACTGACCCAGATCCCCGGTGCGCAGCCATCCACCGGGCAGGAAAAGCTTTTCGGTTTCTTCCGGGCGGCGGAAATAGCCCAAGCTGTTCATCGGCCCCCTTGTGCACAGTTCGCCAGCGACGCCCATTGGCAGATCGGCGCCGGTGACGGGATCGATGGTCTTAAATTCGCAGATTCGGCCATCCTGCTCAGCAATTCCGGCGACGCCTGCTTGTACAATGCAGCCCTGCGTTTCCGCCACCACCTCGATCGAGTCTCCAGGTTGGGTGCATACGATCGTCGCGGTCGCTTCGGTCTGGCCGTAACTTGTGAAAATCTCGCTGCAACCCAACGTCTCCTGGATTTCCCGCCAGACCCAGCTTGGAGTAGGCGCTGCGGCACTGTGGACGGCGGTGAGCGAACTCAGATCATAAGCCTTGATCTTTGCCCGCTCCATCATCGCGATCGTCATGGTGGGAACGCCCATCAGATATGTGGCACGATGTCGCTCAGTCGCCGACAGCAGAGCATCTGCATCAAACCGAAGCAGGGGGACGATAGATCCACCCACGATCATGCCGGACAACAGGCCCACGACGAGACCAAAGCCATGATATAGGGGAAGCGAGAAAACCGCGCGTCGGCCTTCATCGAACGCCTGATGGTGCGCGCCCGCATAAGCCGCCCTCAAAAGGTTGTCATGAGTTAGCATGACCCCTTTCGGCGATCCGGTCGTGCCCGACGTGAACATGATGACGGCGGGATCATGCGGGTCCGCGTTCTGCGTCGGCAGTTCGCCCGTCGGGAGGGAGGCGAGAAAGTCCTGAGGCGCCTCCGCGTCATATACAAGGCCTGCGCGCAGCTCCGGAAGGGCGGCGCATTCGCCAGTGCGCCATCCCGGAACCCGAGCATCGAGTTCGACGTCATAGCGGCGCGACCCGAAGCGCGCCATGCTGATGATAAGATTGCAACCTGATTCCCGAACGGCATATTCGAGATCCTTGGGACCATAGAGCGTATTGATGGCCACAGCGACCGCACCCGTTCGCCAGATCGCAAACATCAATGACACCGTGATCGGATAATTGGCCAGCAATAGCCCGACACGATCGCCATGGCCAATCCCAAGCGCAGAAAGGGCTGCAGCAAATCGCTCGGACTGGCTCAGAACCGCGGCATAACTCAGCGTTTCAGCGTCGGTAATAACGAGGGGCTTGGCAGCGAAATGTTGCTGTGCGCGCACGAGATAGGCGCTCAGGCTCATTTCCAACCAGACGGGATGTCGGTCAGACATGGCTTGACGCCGTTCTGCTATGGCTTCGATCACAGCAACATCCCCTCTACCTAATTATGATTCATATGTCGCCTTTGGCCTTTTGCGTCAAGCATCATCCATTTTTTGCCCCAGCTAAGTAGCGATTTCTGAGCCTGAGGCGATGGATAAAAATATCATAATCTATTGATTTCCAAGGATTATTCTAACAAGATTATGTGGGTCTTCCATAACCTGATTTCTCAAGGGCGTCAGCGGAGTTTCGACAGGGGGTTGCCAACTCACCCTAATTGTCGTTAGTTTGATTTCAGCACGAAGTTCTTGGAGGCGTATATGGATGTGGGTTTGGGGCTGACGTTCCAAAATCTCAAGGATCAGGTCAGCGATATCGAGGTGTTCCGGCATGAATTGTCTTTGGCTGCGGAGGCTGAAGATCGAGGCTTCGATTCTGTGTGGACACCCGAGCACCATTTCACCGGCTATATGATGACGCCCAATGTGCCGCAGTTCCTGTCTTGGGTTGCCGCTAAGACGAAGCGGATCAAACTGGGCACGACGGTAACCGTTTTACCGTGGCAAAATCCCGTTCGCATCGCCGAAAGCTTTCTCCTCCTTGATCAACTGTCCGAAGGCCGCGCGATCCTGGGCATCGGCAGGGGTCTGGGCAAAGGCGAGTTTGACGGATTTCAGGTGCCTATGGGCGAGGCCCGCCAACGGTTCCGTGAATATGCAGAAGCGCTGCTGGAGGCGCTGGAAACTGGCGTCATGGAATATAATGGCAAATATCTTCAGCAGCCGCGCGTCGAGCTGCGCCCCCGCCCTTACGCCAGCTACCGTGGCCGTGTGTTCGCGTCGGCCGTATCGCCTGAGTCGGTCAAGCTGATGGCGAACCTGGACGTCGGCTTGATGATCATCGCCCAGAAGCCCTGGGATAGGGTCGCGGAAGACGTGAAAAGCTATCGCGACCGCTTCTTCGCCATGCAGGGCCGACCGGCGCCCAAGCCAGTCGTCGTCGCCTTCGTTGCAGTCCACGAAGATGCCGCCAAAGCCCAAGAAATGCGCGACAAATATCTGGTTGAATATGCGCGTTCCACGTCCTCTTTTTACCAGTTCGGTAACAAGGAATTCGAGAAGATCGAAGGCTATGAATATTATGGCGCGCTGGCCAACAGCGTTGAAAAGCACGGCATAGAGAAATTCAACAATTTCCTCGCCGATCTCCAGATATGGGGGCGGCCGGAGGAGGTCGTAGAAAAGCTGACATCGATGGTGGATCGCTTCGATGTCGGCAGCTTCATCATCTACACCCAGTTCGGTGATATGCCCTTCGAAGTGGGTCGGGACAATTATGAGCTTTTCGCCCGCAAGGTTCTGCCACATCTGAAAGACATCGATGTTTCTGCCCCGGCCATGGCGCCTGCACCACTTCAATCGGTTGGCTGACCTGCTATTATGTCGACGCTAATCCACAGCAACGCGCAAGACGTTGCTGTGGAAGGGATAAGAGGATGAACATGGAAGACGCTGCACAGCCGGTGCTGTACGAAGTCCGTGACGGCACGGCCTGGATCACCCTCAATCGTCCCGAAAAGCGCAATGCGCTGAGCGAACCTTTGCAGGAGCGACTTCACGATTTATTGTGGGAAGCGGATGAGGACAATCGCGTCCATGCTGTCGTTCTGAAAGCTGCCGGCCCGGATTTCTGTTCCGGCTACGACCTTCAGAAATACGACCAGCCAATACCAGGGCACATCGATCACAAGCGCGGCCGGGCGAAATTCGATGATGACACTTGGCATCAGGAGAGGGCGCAGCGCCTGCGCATGGCGTTGTTCGATATGCACAAGCCCGTCATCGCCCAGGTCCATGGCCGTTGCTTGGCGGGCGGAACCGACCTTGCCCTGCTGTGCGACATTGTGATCTGTGCGGACGACGCCTTGTTCGGTTTCCCCCCTGCACGCTCGCAAGGATCGCTTCCGAGCCACATGTGGTTATATTTGGTGGGGCCACAATGGGCCAAGCGGCTATTGCTTACCGGAGATTCAATCCGCGGCGACGATGCGGCGCACATCGGTTTGGCTCTCAAGGCGGTTCCTGCCAACCAGTTGGACGCGGAAGTGGCTGCGCTGGCAAAACGTCTCGCCCAGATCGACACCGATCTACTTAGTGCGAACAAGCGCATCGTTAATGTCGGGCTGGAACTGATGGGTGCGCGCACCTTGCAACGCATGGCCGCAGAAATGGACGCGCGCGGTCACCTCGCAGCCAGTCGTACGCAGTTCAACGATACGGTGCGCACCCAAGGACTGAAAGAGGCAGTGCGCCAGCGTGACGAACCCTTTGGCGACCCAATGGTCAAGTTATAGAACCAGAATAGGATAAGCGATGATGGAAGGCGAAGGCTGGCGTTGCCTATGGGATGCCAAGGCGATCTTGGGCGAAAGCACGGTATGGGATGAGCGGGACGGTTGCATCTACTGGGTCGACATCGAAGCGCCCAGCATTAACTGGTATCATCTCGACAGCGGCCAAACCGGACGCTGGGCGGCCCCCGCCTGGATCAGCGCAATAGCGCCGCGAGCCAGCGGTGGCTTCGTCGCTTCATGCGCGGACGGCTTTGCGCATGTCGATCCCAAGAAGAATATCTACGCGCCGTTCATTCATCCGATTCCCAATCCCAAGATCGCGCGGTTGAACGATGGCGTGACCGATCGCAAGGGTCGCTACTGGTCTGGTTCTTGCGATTCTAGTCAGTGGGACGAAAGCACGACGACGGACGACAAGGAAAGCACTCTGGGAAATCTGGACGTGCGCAACACTGGTGAACTCTACCGGCTGGACTCAGATGGTACGGTGAGTACGCAGGAGCGTAATATCGTGACCGCCAACGGACCGGCGTTCAGCCCAGACGGCAGGACAGCCTATGTCAACGACTCGATGCCGCTCGTAAGCTGGGTTTATGATGTCGCCGACGATGGTACATTATCGAACCGCCGTGACTTTCTGAAGTTCAAGCCGGAGGACGGCTATCCCGACGGCATGGCGGTCGATGTCGATGGCTGCATCTGGATGGCTTTCTATGAAAGCTGGGTGTTGCGCCGATTTACGCCGAACGCGACACTGCTTGAGGAGCGTCGCTTGCCAGTGCGCCGAGGGCTTCGCCCAGCCTTTGGAGGCAGCGACCATTCACGCCTGTTCCTGATTACCGGGTCGCAGGGCTTCTCTGCCGAAACTTTTGCTCAGCAGCCCCTTGCAGGTGGATTGTTCGAGATACTTGATCCCCCCGCGCCCGGTGTGCCTAACTGCGCTTATGCCGGTTAAAGGGCGAAAGCATCCATAAGACTGTCTTTCGGCCATATTTTTGCTAAGGGGCACCATGGTACACGCAGATAATGGCCGAACCCGCATTCTTGATTCAGCGGCAAAAGTCCTTCGACAGAAGGGGCTTGCCGGCGCCAAACTGAGTGAGATCGCGAAGGGAGCCAGTATGCTGGCGCCCAGCATCTATCATCATTTCCCGTCTAAGGACCATCTGGTCGAGGAAGTGATGATGGAAGGGATTTACCACAACAGCCGCCATATTGTGGCCCGCGTGGAGGTTTTAGGCCCAGGCGCGGCACCCGTGGTAAGGCTCCGAGCTGCCATTGTCGCTCACATCGACTTCCTGCTGTCAGGCGACGATTATTCCTCCGCGGTTGCGCGCGTATTTGACGATCTGCCTGACGAAATGAGGCGGCGGGTTCTTGCGGCCTATTCGAGCTTCGACAATTATTGGCGCGACCTGATTGTCGCTGCCCAGGCGGACGGGAGCGCCAGCGCAGCGCTGGACGCGACCGTGGTCAGGAAGTTCTTGATCGCAATGCTGGATTCTTGCTCATCCTGGTATCGACCAGGGAAGTTGGGACCAGCTCAGATCGCAGAGCAGGCAGCCGATCTGTTGCTCCACGGGTTTGCCAATCCCAGCTCTGCAGCCATTTAAGGCGATTCAGAAAGGCGGGGATGTCACTCCCCGCCCTCTTATCGTGCCTCACATTCAAGCGGCTACGTTTTCTGCCGCCACTGCTGTGGCGCCAGGGAGTTTGACTCGCGGAGCCACTTCCTTGGCGATGAGCTCCAGGGAGTTCCACCACGGTGACGGATCGTCATAATAATCGTGTGACTCGACTTGCAGGGTGCCCCAGCCACCGCACTGTTCAAACAACGTGTTTAGTTTTTCGACAACCGTATCCGGTGACCCGACCACGAAGACGTTATCAACGAGGAACTCCAGATCGGCATCGGCAGGATCGATCCCGGCGTCCTTGGCGAAGCCGTCCATCATGCCGAATCTGCGCCAGATCGGAATTAGATATTTGTTGAAGCAATAGCCGATTGGTCCGTTCATCACTTCGCTCTTCGCCTCGGCGTCAGTGTCTGCGCAGAACACCGTCTGCGAGACGGCGTGACGCTGCCGATCTGGAGTGAAGCCAGCCGCAATATTGGCCTCAGAGTATATTTTCCAATGCTGCTTGAGCGCATCGATCCCGGAGAAGATCGACACCGGCTTGAAATTCTTTTCCCCGGCTAGCTTCATCGACGGCGAATTTTTGCTGAATCCGGTCACTGCGATCTCGGGCATGTCGCCACCCCAAGGTGAATAATTGGCGAGCTTGTGCTGCTCGTCTTCCTCGGTCAGGGCTTCTTCCTCCTCTGGAAAGCCGGCACTCCAATATTTGCCTTCGAAGAAGAACGGCTCGCGCTTCCAGATTTGCTCCATGATTGATAACGACTCGCGAACTCTGTCATTCAGCCGTTCGGTCTCCTGGTCTTCGCCCCGAATGCCGTGCATGTAGGAGGCGAGCGGATAGGCGCCGGCACCAATGCCAAGAAAGTAGCGACCTTCGAGTATCTGCGACAGCCAGCCGATCGTCATTGCCAATTTTGTCGGGTGTTGATGCGGCAGCAAATGCGCCATCGGTGCAAACTTAATCGTCTTGGTTTGCAGGGCTGCGGCGGCGATGATCAGCTCGGGATTAGGGATATTCTCCCAGATCTGCGAAGCGTGCTCGGAGATCATCATAGATGTGAAGCCCGCCTTGTCGCAGGCTACGGAATTCTGAACACCCCATTCGAACGTCTGCTTCGCGGTGCGTCCTGGACGCATATAGGGGTGAAAAATGAGGCCGGTTTCCATCGCCATGAATTCTCTCCTTAAGCGTCGATTGCATCGCATCGGCTTTTACCGTCTTTTCGCGGTTCCGCTGCGTCGCTGTCTAATGACGATTAGGGTGATAATCTTGAGACGTATTTTAAGTCAAGTGTAAATTAGACCCGTACGACCTCGATGCGGGTTTCACTTGTCGAATATCCACCTAAAACCGATAAGATTCCGGGGCTTTGAGTAGCGTGAGCTTTGCCATCGCGCAGCATTCCTGTACCATGCGAGGAAATTCAACCCACTATCGGGTTCGATTTTCGGCCTTCCCGCATCTGCGAGGAGGATAATTTATGACACTTGTTTTAGGATGATTCTTTTTGGCAAACATCATCGTCGAGACCGCAGAGACCCCGTCCATCGACAATTTGGACGGGAAAATCCGGCTTATTCTTGCGGGCGAACAGCTCTTTGCCAAAAATGGGATCAATGGCGCCTCGATGCGAGAAATCGCGACGAAAGCGGGGCAAGGTAATCACGCTGCAGTTCAATATCATTTCGGCTCGCGCGAGGGTTTGGTTCGCGCGATTTTTGATTATCGCATGGATCAGATGGAAACAGCGCGTGGCGCCATGTTGGATAACGCCCAGACGCATGGACGCCTAAAAGACGCGCGCACGATCCTGGAAATCATCCTGCTACCTCAACTCGATCTGCAAGATGCTGACGGCAACCACTCTTACGCCAGCTTCCTGAGCCAATATCTACTTCAAAGCCGGTCTCCCGAATTTGGCGATTTCAGCGGATCGGAGCCACCCAATCTAACACGAGCACTGCATCTCATGCGTGAGCGGATCGATTATCTTCCCCCGTTCGTGGCCCAGCGGCGCCTGATAAGCGTCAGTCTGATGTTCCTCAATATTCTGATGCGCCACCACGGGACTGACGAATCCGCATTTGGGGAAACCTTTTCAGAAGCACTGGAAGACACGATGGAGCAGATTGTGGAAGGTATGTGCATGCCGCTCCGGCTCGCGTCAGCGCCAAGCGAAAATTTGTGAGCGCGCGGAGATGTTCGGTCTCGGTAATTAGGATATAAGCCAAGAACCTGTCGCCCATAGCGCGGCGCCAAACACCGCGGCGGCGCCCATCAGTTGCCGCTGCTGCCTGACGCTGTGCACCTGCACAAGCGTAGCGCTCACCGACTTGGCGGCATCGTCGAACGCTTTCACCGCCGCCGCCGTGACGCCGCGCAACGCTTCACGCTCCTTGCTGCGCGCGCTTTCCATCTGGGTCTGGTAATCATCAGGCAGCAGCTTGAGCATCGGGCTTCCTGCCAAAGTAGCTATCGTCTTGGTCTGCTTGGAGAGTATTTCGTTGGTTACTGCCAGCGTGTCGGTATAATCCGGGATCTTGATATCATCGCGCAGCAAGACCTCCTCGACCTTGCGCATCAGCAGCGCCATCTCACCGCGCTGCGAGAAAATCTCGCGACGCATGCCTTCAAACGCCTGGGCCGCATCGTCAGCCGTATTGGATCTCGTCATCACCGTTTCATTCATAGCGATAGTCCTCGTGAACGTCCGTGGCCGATCATGTCGATCAGATCTCCGCACAGGCCGCGGGATGGATGCACGCGATCTTCATCGCGCATAAGGCCAAGCGCTTGCTTACGCTGGCGCAAAAGGGATTCGAGCTGAGGGTCCCGGTGGAGACCGTCGACCATCATGTTCATCGCTTTGCCGACGCCGTCACGCTGGCGGCCCTCGGCTGCATCAAGCTGTTTGCGCATCCGGTTCCACCGCTGGACGAACCGGTCGGCGCGAAGCGCAGGATCAGTCCGCACATTGGCCTCATGGGCCATGGCGCCGATTGACGCATCGGTGCGGCCGGCGGCAGCTTCCTGAATCAGAGATCGATTCTGCCGGAATGCCTCGCGCATATCGGCGAGCGCATGCGGTCGGGTCTGCTCAAGGGAGAGCTCATTGCGCGCAAGCGCACTTTTCTGATGCTCGAGCACGGGCAGGCCACGATCGATCATGCGCTGTGCGTCCAACAGGCTCTGCGCATAGATCTGGATCGCCCGCCGCTGCGTGGCGACACTGGGCAGGGACTGTTCGGCAGAAGCACGCTCGGGCATCGGCTGGAGCTTGATCCCAGCGAACATACCAGGCGCGCGCGGGAGTGATGGCGCACCCGGCACACTAAGTCGCAGCCCGTCGAACATCCCGCGCCGGATTTCGATTTTGGCTGGCTCTGGCACCGGAAGCTCAAGCTGATCCCATCCCGGCACCTTTTCAGCCGCCAACATCTGCGCGATGGCGACGCGGATGCCGCGGCGCTCGGCAAAGGCGTTGGTGTCATAATCGAGTGCGGCATCCTTGGCGCGCTCGCGCGCGAGCGTGCGGACGAGCTTGCCCCGATCGGCAAAGTCATCCTTGCCATAATGAAGATGCACGCTGTCCGTATGCCGGGACAGCGCGACATAGGTGGCGTGCCGGTCGAGACCCGGTGTGGCGAGCACATGCACCCGGTCGACCGTGACACCCTGCGCCTTGTGGATGGTGGTCGCATAGCCATGGTCGATGTCGGCGTAAGTCTTGGTGTCGAACGCGACGCCGCGCCCATCATCGAGTGTGACCCGCATGTGGTCTTTGCTGACCTGTTCGATGGTGCCTGCGGACCCATTCTTCACTCCAAGCGCGCGTTCGTTGCGCAGGAACATGATACGATCATTTTCACAAAACAAGCGCTCGCCACGTACTGTTTTGACAGCAATATCAGTGACTAATGTCCCATCACGGCGCAGGGCATCGCGTGCCAGCGCATTCAGTTCATCGCATTCTTGCCGTGTATGCGTCAGAATGATGCGGCTGGCCTCCGGTTCGGCCTGCCGCTCGCGATTCCAGCCCTCGATCAGCGCCTTTCGCGCCGACTCGCGACTCGCATGCTCATGCACCATGCCCGCGCGATCATAGGCCTCAAGCGCTTCACCCGTGCGGCCGGTGGCAAGCTGTCTGGTCGCATCGCGCTGCCAGTCTTCGGACTGACGGCGCACCTCGGTAATCTCAACCGCGCCATGTCTCTCGGCCAGCGCGCGGAAGGGCGCGCCCGCCTCGATCGCCTGGAGCTGTTGGACATCGCCGATCAGCACCAGCTTGGCTTCGGCTTTGTGGACGGCCGCGACGATCCGTTCCATCTGCCGTGCGCCGATCATCCCGGCTTCGTCGATCACCAGCACATCTTTCGATGTGAGCAGATCGCGGCCCTGGCCCCATTGATGTTCAAGGCTTGCGATCGTGCGCGAGCGAATGCCCGAACCGGACTCAAGGTTATCAGCCGAGATGCCCGACAGCGTGGCTCCGCGCACGGTACAGCCTTGTTCTTCCCAAGCCTCGCGCGCGAGGCCGAGCATGGTGGACTTACCGGTGCCGGCATATCCGACAACCAATGCAATGTCGGTCTTTGTTCCTATATGATGGAGAGCGGCTTGCTGTTCCCCTCCCAATTGCAGGCCGCGGGTTTCGGCTGCCGCGATCCCTCGTGCGAGCGCGGTGGCCGGAACCGCATGACCCTGGCGCTGTTCCAGCCCATCGGCAAAGCGCTGCAGGCGCAACTCGCTCTCAATCATCGAGCGCGATGTGAACCGCGCCTCACCCCGGCCATCCGTTCCCAGTTCGACCAGTTCGGGACTGGCTTTCATAGCCCCCAGCACCCGATCGTACTGATCGTGATCGGCGGAATGGCGATGCGCGAACATCGCCATATCGCGCTTCGTAAACGTCGCCTGCTGGTGGGTCATCGCTTCCACGCCCACCGAAGGCTGCAACGCGATCCGCGCGCCGTTGCGTCGCGCGATCTCGACATGATCGACCGCGCGTTCGGCATTCTCGCCGCGCTCCAGTCGCCTCGCGCCCGCAGGCCCAATCTTGTTCTGCGGCTCGAGATCGATCCCCTGCGCTTCAAGGCTACGCCGATCGATGCGTGCGTCGATATCCAGCGCGGCCAGCCGCGTGTTGACATGCGCTTCCCAGCGCTCGCGCCATTGCTGCAGCAGATCGGTCCGATTCCAGTCGCGGACCTTCGGCCCAAACCCGTCTTCCGACACCTCGCGCATGCCAAGCATGACGTGGGCATGCGGCTTGGCCTCACCGCCTGCGCCCACATCCCAATGCACGTTGAGATCGGCGACCATGCCGTTGGCGACAAACTCCTGCGCAACGAAATCGCGCGCCAAGGCGATGCCTTGTTCCTGGGTCAGTTCGCGCGGGATCGCAAATTCGATCTCGCGCGCCAGTTGCGCGTCCTTGCGCACCTCCGCTGCCTCGACGTCATTCCACAAAGTGGCGCGGTCCTGCCAGCGCTCGGGCGCGCCTTCCGGGAGCATCACCTCGCTATGGACAACGCCTGCCTTGTTGGAGAAATCATGCCCGCGGTCGAGCCGCCGGTCATGCAGGCGCGATGCCGAACGATACGCAGCCGCGGCCACCGCACTGCTGCCCGCAGCGCGTGAGATCACTTTTACCGAGAAATGATAGATCGCCATGACGGCAATCCAACTACACCTAAAAAAGCCCGTCGGCACGACGTATAAGCGCGCTCTCAAAACATTTCATGATTTTCGAGAATACTTTGTCCCACTGTGTAGCAGCGTGTTTGCATCATTGAAACAATCGATCAATCTCCACTCCGAAGGGCCATCCCAAGGAGTCATCCGATGCGAAAATTGCGCGACTATGATGCTGAACTCAAAGCGCTTGAGTCGAAGACCCGCGACCTCAAGGCCAGACGCATCCAGCAGCTCGGCGAGCTGGTGACCGCTTGCGGGGCCGGCGATCTCGATGCCGAGACGCTCGCCGGGATATTGCTCGAGGGATCGGGCAATCGCGACAAGGCTATAAAGGAGGACTGGCGCAGGCGCGGGGCTGCCTTCTTTCAAGGCAGCAGCGCCCAGTCAAACGCTCGTCGTGGATCTGGGAAAGTCCCGAGCGGCAACACGACGGCTGCGGGCGCTGCGCTATCGGATCCAGCTCAGTCAGGCGCGGCATAACAAAAGGGCCTGGGTGGTGAAGCGCAGGGAGCGCACCCATCATCTGATCGAGCTGGGCGGGCTCGTCATCAAATCGGGTTTGGTCGAACTTGTGGAGGACGATCGGTTCGCGATTTACGGCGCGATGCTCGATATCGCGGCCCAGCTGCAGAGCGAAAACGCGCAATCACAAATCGCGCTGTGGCAGCGCCGCGGCAAGCGCGCGTTCCGGATGGAGGCAGAAGCTCTGGCGGAGAAGCGAGAATAGCAAAACCGAACACGCGAATATCCCCGCAGCGCAAGCTGCGGGGATATCGGGATCAGTCAGCCGGATTCCAGAGGAGGACGAATGCATCGTCCTTGCCACCGGCGGCACGGCCGAGGTTGGCATAGAGCCGGCGCGGACCGAACTCAGGGGCGGCGAGGACCAGCGATACATAGTCCTTGCCCGAACTCTCGCCGGTGCGGATCCAGCCCGCGCCGATCTCGGTCTCGCCCGACACGATGCGATAGTCGGGATGGCTTGGCGATGTCTTGCTTGGCACGGGGTTGATGGCAATCTCGGCACGGATGCTGAGGGTCTTGATCTGGCCTTTGAAGCTGCCGTCCTTGGCGAGGTTCACATATCCGATGGCTGGCATTGTCTTGTATCCTTCATATGGCTCAAGGGACCATCCCCTGGGCGACACGACGGTCACAAAGGCGGGGCAGAAAGCGGGTTCGAACCGACAGGCCGAAGCGACAGCGCAGGACCGGAAGCGGCGGGTCATTTTGGTTCCGCGAGGAGCAGGCGAAGCCTTGCGGGGAAAATGATCCGGCCGCGATGGTTTTGAAACCGCGGCCCCGCCTTAGACCCAGGCGTCAAAGTCCATGGATCGGTTCCTGGCGCGATGGAGACGGATTTGACTGGGCAGCAGGAATTATGATCGACAAAGGTTGATAGGGGCAGATCTATCCCGCCATGCGTTGAAGCGATGGAATGCAATCCACGGCAGGAGGCAGAGATGTTCGTCGCGGTCTATTGGTGGCGGGTCAAAACCGGCAAGGAAGATCAGTTCAGGCGCGCCTGGGCGCGCGGCACCGATCTCATCCGCGCGCTACGGCAGCTACGGATCGAGACTGCACCGCGATGCCGATGGACGGTTCGTTGGCTATGCCGAATGGCCCGACGAAACCACCTGGCGCACGGCGTTCGATCAGAAGATGGTCTATGATGAACCCGAAACCCGTGCTGCTTTCGAGGATGCCATCGCTGAGGTTCCAGCCGACGCATATCCGATATTCACGATGACGGTCACCGATGATTTGTTGATGCGTTCGCGAAAACTGGGATAGGGAGGAGTTGGAGAAGCCTTGCGCGTGCTGGTTTTTTGTGGCGGCTGTCGACCCATTATTGCCGCTCGCGTGCCGTTTTTAGCATCCCAATAGCGGACGCTAATTTTTCGCAACAGCGGACCAGTCCAGCCCAAATCGCGTCAGATATTTGCGTAAACGGTCCGCATCATTGGCACTCGTGCGCCTTGCTCGGGAAGCGGCGAATAGGGATCGCCCCGCTTCGGAAAGCGAGCGGCTTGCTCTGCAAATGCGGACGGTCTCGGCAAGCTGGACGCGATCGAAGGGATCGAGTGCGGCAAGCGCTTCATCCGACAGCAGAGAGGCAAGTCCATCATCGACCGCATTGGCGTGAAGCCACAGCTTGCGCAGCCGCGCGACTTCGCTGTCGACACAATCCACGTCGATCCGGCCACGCGGAGAAAGCGTTGCCATGCGCGTCACGCTCGCAGCGAGATCACGAAAATTCCCGGTCCAGCGCGCGTCGGACGATATGGCGAATGCGAGATAGCGCTGACGCGCTTCCTTGTTGAAGCTCACCCGCTGCCCCTCGCGTTCGGCAAAACGATCCAGTTCATAGTCCAGATTGGGCTCGATATCCTCACGCCTTTCTGCAAGTCCTGGAAGCGTGAAGGTCCACAGATTAAGGCGGGCGTATAAATCTTCACGGAATATACCTGACGCAACCGCCTCCCCCAAATCGCGGTTTGTCCCAGCTATGAGCTGAAAATCCGCAGCGGATTCCTTGTCTGCGCCGACAGGCAGAAAGCGTTTATCCTCTATAGCACGCAGGATCATCGCCTGCTCATCAAGGCCCAACTCTCCAATCTCATCCAGAAACAGCATCCCCTTGTCTGCGCTGCGCAAGAGGCCGGGCCGGTCTGCTGCAGCACCTGTGAAGGCGCCTTTGCGATGACCGAACAAGGCCGACATCGCGCTATCACCGCGCAAGGTCGCGCAGTTCACCTCGACAAAGGCGCCGCCGACCTGGTGTTTGAGGCGCTTCAGTTCATAGATGCGGCGGGCGAGCTGGCTCTTCCCGGCGCCCGTCGGGCCCATCAAGAGAACGGGAGCCTTTGAACGTAGCGCGACGTGCTCAATCTCGTCGATAATGCCATTGAACCCAGCGTTGCGCGTTTCGATGCCTGATTTGAGGAACGACTGGCTTTCGGCCGAAGCCACCGCAAAACGCGTGGCAATGCTGTCGTAGCGTGAGAGATCCAGATCGATCGTATTCCATTCGCCAACGGGACTAACTGTGCCGCGTGATGGCTGTGTCTGAAGGAGGCGACCTGGCAGATAATGAGCTTCGGTCAATAGAAACAGGCAAATCTGAGCAACGTGCGTGCCCGTTGTGATGTGTATCAGATAATCCTCGACCTCAGGGTCAAACGGCTCAGCGCGGGCGAAATCGAGCAGCTTTCCGTAAACCTCCTCAAAGTCCCACGGGTTCTTGAAGTCCATGCGACGTAAATCAATTGTCGTTTCGGGCGAGACGGACGCGATGTCCTCGGCAACATATTCCGCGAGCCGCCCATGGGGAGTGCCGTGCAACAGCACAAACCGGTCGACGCGCAGATCCTCTTGCATCGTGATGCCAACGGACGGCCGCCACTTATTCCACCTGGACGGGCCAAATTTGCTGCCATCCAGCGTTGAACCGAGAAATCCTATAACGACGAGTGGTTTCATATTTATCCTATAGGATAAACTACTATATGATGAAATCGTAAATATAGATGTTCATTCTGGTGAGATTCAGGCTGAGAAAAAAATGCTTTAATAAAAACATTAAAATACAATTGGTTATCTTAAAACCTCCCGGATAATTAGATTCTGGCACGGCACATGCTCAGTGATTGATGTCGTGCATGCGAATTCATGCACGACCCGCGGTGACGGGGCGGCCGGAATAGGCCGGTCGCCCCAAGCGGAATGGAGATTTCTATGTCGACGACCGAAGCCAAATTCGATTTCCAGCACGTTGAAGGCGGTGTGCCCATCAAGATGTGGACGCGCGGTGTGCCGATCGACGACAAGGCGCGTGATCAACTCTCGCGGGCGGCCCTGATGCCGTTCGTCTTTAAGCATGTCGCCGCAATGCCTGATGTGCACGTCGGGATCGGCGCTACCGTCGGCTCGGTGATCCCGACCAAGGGCGCTGTTATCCCTGCGGCCGTTGGCGTCGACATCGGTTGTGGAATGATGGCTGCGCGCACCTCGCTGATGGCGAGCGATCTCCCCGACAATCTGGAGGGCGTTCGCTCGGCGATTGAGCAGGCCGTTCCGCATGGCCGTTCAGTCGGACGTAGTAAGCGCGACACGGGATCCTGGGGCGACCCCCCGGCCGCCATCGTGGAAGCCTGGGCGTCACCTGCAGAGCGTTTTGGGCAGATCGTCGCCAAATATCCCAAGCTCGGCAAGACCAACAACCTCGTTCATCTGGGGACATTGGGCACCGGCAACCACTTTATCGAGCTTTGCCTCGATACTGAGCAGCGGGTGTGGGTGATGCTCCATTCCGGATCGCGCGGCGTTGGCAATGCCATCGGCACCTTCTTCATCGAATTGGCGAAGCAGGACATGCGCAAATGGTTCATCAATCTGCCCGACGAAGATCTCGCCTATTTTCCTGAAGGAACAGATCATTTCAACGATTATGTCGAAGCGGTTGGCTGGGCGCAGGATTTTGCAGCGCTGAACCGGCGCATGATGATGACGAATGTGATCCGTGCCCTCCGGACCCAGATTGCGAAACCGTTCGATGCAGAGTTGGAGGCGGTGAACTGCCATCACAATTATGTTCAGAGGGAAAACCATTTTGGACAGAACGTGCTGGTGACCCGCAAGGGCGCGGTGCGGGCAGCCAAGGGTGTTCTGGGCATCATCCCGGGATCGATGGGCGCGAAATCGTTCATCGTGCGCGGGCTTGGAAATCCGGAGTCGTTCGACAGCTGCAGCCATGGAGCAGGGCGCGTCATGTCCCGCACCCAGGCAAAGCGCGAGGTCACTCTGGCCGAGCATGTGGCTGACACCCAGGGTGTCGAATGCCGCAAGGATGAGGGCGTAATCGACGAGACGCCCAAGGCCTATAAATCGATCGAAGCCGTGATGGCCGCGCAGAGCGACCTGGTCGAGATTGTCCATACGTTGAAGCAGGTGGTGTGCGTGAAGGGCTAAGCCCTTCACGCCTCTACGAAGGGGAAATCATGATCATTATAGACGGTGCGGAGGGCGAAGGGGGCGGTCAGGTCGTGCGGAATGCACTTGCCCTGTCGCTGGTTACTGGCGAGCCATTCCGTATCACGAACATCAGGGGCAAGCGTGCAAAGCCCGGTCTTATGCGGCAGCATATGACCGCAATCGAAGCGGCGTGTTCCATCGGCAATGCTGAATGCTCAGGTCTAGCGGTAGGCTCGTTGGAGATCGAGTTCCGGCCGGGACGGGTTGAGCCGGGCGATTACCATTTTTCTGTAGGCACGGCCGGTAGCACCGGCCTGGTGCTGCAGACTATCCTGATGCCGCTCATTGCAGCGGGCAAACCATCTCGCATCTTCTTGGAAGGTGGAACCCATAATATGATGGCCCCTCCATTCGATTTTATTGAGCGGTCATTTCTGCCGATCATCGGCCGCATGGGGCCGCGCGTTGAAGCACGCTTGATCCGGCATGGCTTTTATCCCCGTGGTGGCGGCAAGATTGAGGTCGTCATCTCGCCGTCCCGACTTGCGCCGATCGAATGCACGGACCGAGGACAGGCAATCTCATGCTCGGCCACGGCCCTTTTCGCTGGCCTGCCCTTCGGCATCGCTGATCGGGAGATCAGTACGGCGCGCAAACTTCTGGATTGGCCCGACAATGCGTTCGCCGTGCGGCAGCTCCCCGAGGATTTGGGACCGGGAAACGTGCTGTTGTTGGAATCCGCTTTCGAACATGTGACGGAAATCGTGACGGGTTTTGGGAAGTTGGGTGTCTCCGCAGAATCTCTTGCGAAAACCGCATCTCAGAGGATGTCGGGCTACCTCGGGTCAACTGCATTCGCAGGACCTTATCTGGCCGATCAGCTTCTTCTTCCATTCGCTTTGGCGGGCGGCGGTTCATTTACGACGGTGAAGCCGAGCCAGCACGCGAGAACGGCTGCAGACGTGATCGCCATGTTTACAGGAAAGCGATTTGAGTTTGAGCAGCTTGCAGACGGGAGCCACTTGGTGGCTCCCGTCTGATTCCTGATCGAAGGGTCGCGTACCGACCAATTTCCGCCATTCAGCGCACCAATTAGACTCTCTGAAAGCGGAACGTCTGTTTGTTCAGGAACGATAGCTCCAATCTGCTAGATCGCTGTGCAAAATTTAACTGACCTACCGGTTGCGGCTTAAGGTTGGATCCTCCAGCAGACCCGGCCGTGTTGGCTGGTCATTATCTTGGTGGACTGCACTCGACATGTAAGGCAATGCATATCGTGGTCAACACGAGGGGCAGAGGGATGCGTTGTACTAGAGCTGCTTTGTTAACGTGTGTTTTATTAGCAATTATTCCGGGCGCCTCGTTGGCGCAAACCAGTAAATTGCCGACCGGGACTCGTGTCACGGTGAGCCCGCTGAGCCATGCCGAATTGAATGCCCTGCAAAATGAGCTAACAGCTAATCGAGATGAAAAACTCAATGGCATGAGGCGTGAATTTGCAGCATTTCAAAGAGCAAAATCACTCGCGCCAGAGTGGATCAATCAATGCAATCGAGAGTCAGCCGCGAAGGTCGCACTTTACGCCGGCAATGCCTCATGGGAAAAAGTTGCCTCTAGGCATGCGCCAATGGCGATCAGCGTTGCCATGGATATAGAGCAGTGGTTCGCCTTCGTGAAGTCGGCATTCGGCCAACCCCACATTATTGCTGAAATTATGGGTAGAAATTTCAAGTGTCGTGCAGAGATCACGGCTGCTTATGGGGCACATTACAACCGGCTTTCTACACTAGGTAACGAACTATCATTTTTAGAAACTGAAATTTCGGCCGTTAAAACGCGTATTGCCAGCCTTCCTGCACCACGCGACACTCAAAATGATAATGGAACCAGATTATCGTCCTTAGTTAACCCCAAAACTCGCATTTGCTACGGCAACAATATTGATATTGGCGATAACATTGGCAGTTGCGGTGGGAATGAACGAGAAGAGGGGTATTACTCATGTGCCGCAAGCAACTCATCTGCGAGAGTAATACGATCTAGAAATAAATGGAGTAATTATACTCTTTTAATGAGATTGCAGGACAAATATAATCAAGACGAAACTGCTACGTGTGGCCGAAGTTACTCAGGTGACTGGATCAATGCCAAAAAGCTATTAAAAATGATCGAATAATTTTATTAAAAAAATTATTTGGTCTAATTTATAGTAGTTATATAAATTGTCTTTTGAATTGTAATGTAAATTATCCGGATTTCATGTTGATATAGATGCGCGATTTTATCCGATATCGTGCAAATAGCGAGCCATAGATTGAATGCGTATACGAAATATCGTAAAAGCAGTCGGACGGGTATCATAAACCTAGATGGAGGTTCAATGAGATCTGCAAAGTGGCTTTTATTGATCATTGCATTTGCAAGTTCAATACTGCCTTTCGGTTGGGTGGCTTGCGCGCAAGTCAACTTGTCGGCGATTTCGCGTGATGAATGGCTTCGGGCCGAGACCGAAACGTTCCTCAGAAAGACAGACGCTTTCAACTGGGACTACGCTGATCTCGAAGGTTTGGCAGATAGCGGAGACGTCAGAGCGATGGTGGTGTTCGCATATATTCATATGAACCCTAAATCCCTTCACGTGCAATCGGAACACGCTCATATCTATCTCTCGAAAGCCGTCGGGCTTGGCGACATTCGCGCAATGGCTGTCCAGGGGGCAGACCTTCTATATTCGGCGGATCCGGAGGTTGCCGATCCGTTGCGAGGGTTTTCGTTGTTGAAGCGGGCTGTCGAGAACGGCGCCATATTCGGCAAGGCGCATTTGGGACTCGCCTATCTCATGGGCAAAGGCACCCAAAAGGATAGCGTGTTAGGCCAACGGCTAATCGACGAAGCTGTCGGCGCAGGCAGCGCAAATGGTCTCTATCTGCAGGGGTGGCTGCAATGGGGTGGTCTGGGCGGTCCAGCAGATCTTAGTCGAGCGTTCGAGTTCGTTGGGCAAGCAGCCGAATTAAGTCATCCTCAGGCAATGGCTGAGTTCTCTCGGATGTTAATCTCCGCGGAATTTGGCCAAGAAGGACGTGAGGCTGAAGCAGCTCTTTTAGCGCGAAATTCTGCATTTATGCGCAATCCTGCGGGCGAATACATGTATGGCTATTTTCTCGAGAGCTGCAGAGGCGGCATTGCCAGTAACAAGGAGCAGGCTCTGCAATGGTACACGCGCGCATAGGATCGGCGTGATTATCGCGCGGGCGTACGCTACGCCAGCCTTCTCAATGATGGTGTCGTGAAAGCAAGTCCGGAATATGTTCAGATCGTTTTGAGGGATCTAATCAGTATGCCCGATGTCGATCAAAGCAATTTGGCGCTTGCCCACATGGAATTAGGGCGCTCTCTTGCGCTTGAGGGCAAACTAGCAGCCGCGCGAAAAGAATTTATAATCAGCGGGCAATTGGGACATGCACCAGGTGCGGAGGCGGTCGCCACAATCGACAAAGCTCAAATTCGGCAAGCTCAGGAAGAGAAAGTAAGAATTCTTCAGGCGGCTGCTGACGATCAGGTCCAGAGCCAATCGGTATCAAAAAGGGAGGAAGCTCTCCAGCAAGCCGCCACAAAAGCAACAACAACGCCCGCGCGCGGTCAGCTTTTTGGACTGACCTTCAATGCCGTTGCCACTGATATACAGCTCGAAGCAGCGGCCGAGGCCATTTTGAAGTGCCGTACATGGAATTACGCAATATCGAAGAGCATCGATAGTTCGACCAAAGGTACCCTGTACAGGTATCGTTGCAGTACGTTCGGCATGCAAATTTTGGACGAAACTGTGCGTGTCCTCGTTACTGAGGGAAAAGTCGCTCGCATTTCACACGATCAATCGCCGCCGGGCATCAAGCAATGCGATCAATTGAAAAGTGGGCTTCAAAGTTTTCAGGTCGAATATCAAGGAGGGAAAGGTTGGACTAGATTGGCAACTAGAAATTACAGCGAAGATGGTCGATTTCGTCCCCACTCGAACCGTTGGGATACTTATCAAAACGGCATAATTTATCATCACGCGTTTGAGTGGGATAAGGAATATTACGGACAAGATAACACAGGCTGCGGAAATCTTTGGGGGCCTCCCAGTTTTCATATCCTGCATGTCTGGATGATAACGCCTTGGAAAGGAACAGAACCTCCTGGCGTAGAATTATAGACCCTTAGAAGAAAGCTGCGGCTGATAACCTAGCTTCTATTTCTCATCTGCTATAAAGGTTCAAAATAACCGAGTGGCCTGCCTTCTGTCTTCCGCCCTCGACCATTTGTCGCCATTCAGAGAGTAATTTTCGCTCCCCAAGAGCGGACCGACTGCTTCGAGGTCCTATGCACCCTCATTCTGGCGCAAAGCTGTCACTTAGTCGGTTCTGGCTCCCCGCGACGACGAGGAGCCAGTGTGTTAGATTTGGGACTTATATACATGCTTGACCCAAACGGGAGAGCCTGCTAATTAGACTGCATGAGCAAGAAGCCCGCCATGCAGCAGTTCGACACCATCCTTCAGATGATGGCCGCGATCCCCGACGAACAGACCGCGATCGACCATTTCCGCGCGATCCGCTGGAAGAACGGCGCGTTCTGCCCGCACTGCATGTCCACTAGGGTCTATCACTTTTCGGACAATCGCACCCATAAGTGCGGCGATTGCCGTAAGCGCTTTTCGATCAAGGTCGGCACGATCTTCGAGGACAGCAAAATCCCGCTGCGTTCGTGGATGCTGGCCATCTGGCTTATCACGTCGCACAAGAAGGGCATTGCCAGCACCCAACTCGCCAAGGATATCGGCGTGACGCAAAAGACGGCGTGGTTCATGACCCACCGCCTGCGCTACGCGATCAAAACCCAGTCTTTCAACCGCCCGCTGGACGGCATTGTAGAGGCCGATGAGACTTTCATTGGCGGCAAAGAGAAGAACAAGCACGCTCACCAGCGCACCGGCGGCAAGCAGGGTGGTAAGGGCAAGGTCGCTGTCCTTGGTATGCTGGAGCGCGACGGCGAACTGCGCACCGGCACCACGCCGAACCTGAGCGCCAAGGCCGTGCAGACCGTCATCCGCGACAACGTGAAGTCGGGCGCTAACCTGATGACCGATGAGCATGGCGCGTTCGTCGGCCTGTCAGACGCCTATAATCACCACCGCGTGAACCACAGTGCTGGCGAGTATGTCCGCCACTATATCCTGCACACCAACGGGATCGAGAGCGTCTGGGCGCTGTTCAAGCGCCAGATCATCGGCACCCACCATTTCCTTTCGCCCAAGCATCTGAACGCCTACCTTGGCGAGATGACATGGCGCTTCAATCTCCGGAGCATTGGCGAAGGCGACCGCGTGAACGCCCTTCTTGCGCAGACCGCTGGTCGCCTCACCTACAAGGCGTTGAAGGCATGACCGATAAGCGCGAGAAGCCCCTAGGGCTGGAGATGCCATTCGCCGAAGCACTGGAAAGGTTCATAGGGGTTGATCCCGACGAGCTACCGGACAACGTGAAGCTAAGACAAAAAAAGGGACCGCCGAAGCGATCCCCAGGTGTTGATGAGAAATCCAGACCGAAGCCTGAAGCTAGCGAACCGGACTAGCCTTTAGGGCTGGGAGCGCCAGTGGGAGCGCACATGCTCCACCCGGCCGAACCTGATCCGGTAATAAGCGCAAACATGCACCATTACGCAAAATCCTTGCGTTGGGGCGGCTATCGTGCGATTCTCAAAGTCCACACAGTGAGATCAGCGCGGTTCGCCGTCCGATTGAACAGGAGAGGGCCGGTCGAAAGATCGGCCCTTTTTCGATGCGGCTTTCCGGTTCCGCTGCCGTGTCCCTATACCAAGATGCCACCCTGCCTTCCTGCCCGCGCGACGCGTGCCACGTGAGGTCGATTCACCATATCGCACAGTCGGATCGCCCGCGCAACCCGTTACTGCGTTCCACATTCGGCGTATGCTAGATTTTCTTAGACATTTCGTGGTTTCGGCAGTATGTAGTCGGTATATCAAACAGGAGGACGCAGTGACCCGAGCGCGCAGCCCGCAATATCCGAGCCTTTCGCTTCCACAAGCTATTGATTTAGTTGCTAAATTGCACAAGTCTAATCGCACTAGTGTTATCACTCGCGAAACGGCAGCGAAGGATATGGGTTACAGCGGTCTGACTGGCAGGTCTCTGACCGTGCTAGCTGCGCTTGCTCAATTCGGCCTGATCGAGAAGGCAGGTAAAGGTGACATCAAGGTCACAAGGCGTGCGGTTGATATCCTGCACTCGGTTGATGAGAATGACCGGACGGAAGCGATTCAAGAGGCCGCCTTTGCGCCCGGACTGTTCCAGCAGTTGCGGGACCGTTTCCCGGAAGGAGTGCCGTCGCAAAACGCACTGCGGTCGTATCTCATTCAAATGGAGTTCGGCGACGTCGCCATTGGGCCAGCGATCAGCGCCTATCTGGAAACAAACGCCTTTGCGGAGAATGCGAAAGAAAGCGGAAGAAGTGGAGCCGATGGGGGTGAGGGCGCAGACTCTGGCGACCAACCAAAGGAGACACCGATGCAACCGCAACAGCAGCCCGCTATGGCCCCGGCAACGGTCGTTCCAGCGACGCTCACATTTCCCGTCGCTGCGGACCTGAATAAGATTAATATGGACATTCGTGGCGATCAGGTCGCGATCAGTGGCCTCCTCGATTCAAAGGGCCTAGTGCTGCTCGAAAAGAAAATTGCCGCGCTCAAGTTGCTCCTAGCGGTCTACACCGAAGCGAGCGATACCGAAGATGACGAGACGGTCCAGTAGTCCGTCAAGCCCGGCCTAACCCGCCGGGCTTTTTGCTACTTGTCTTCGCTCATCGCCTCCCGACACCCATAGCACAGCTTTTCGCCGTAGCCTTCGACAGGCGTATCGCAAATTTCACATCTGGGCAGATGGGCGCGGACGCGAGCATCGTCTGCCATCTGTTTTTCCTTTTCATGACCCACTACCGTTCTCCTTCCCTACGATCATGCCGGAAAGGTAATCCACCGTCTAGTGGGTCACACACGTATATAGGCCCCTTAGATTTCGGTGCCTTCCGCCAAAGTTAATGCATCTTCCACATCAACTCCGAGATATCGGACGGTACTTTCGATCTTCGTGTGCCCGAGCAGTATCTGGACGGCACGAAGATTTCCGGTCGCCTTGTAGATGATCGACGCCTTCGTTCGCCTCAGCGAATGGGTTCCGTAATCTTCGCTGGGCAAGCCAATTCCCGTCACCCATTCGTCAACCAGGCGCGCGTATTGTCGGGTGCCCAGGTGGGTTGAATGATCTGTGCGGCTCGGAAAGGCGTAATCCTCCAGTGCGCCGCCGCGCAGTTCGAGCCATTTCATTAGGCTGGCGCGAGCGTCGTCCATCAGCTCAAATTGGACTGGCCGGCCGGTCTTTTGCTGGACAACTGTGGACCTGGTCCGAATTTTACGATCGCATACGATATCGCTGATCTTGATCTTGACCAAATCACATCCACGCAGCTTGCTATCGATAGCGAGGTCAAAGAGGGCGCGGTCCCGGGCTCGCCCATATTGGTCGAGAAAGAAGCGGATCGCCCAGATCTGACGCGGTTTGAGCGCTCGCTTCGCACCAACTTTGCGTCCGGTGTTCCATGATACCCGCTCGCGAGCGGCGGGATCGAATTCTGATAATCCCATGACACTTCTCCTGTGGCCATGATGGCCGCAGGAAGAACGCTTCAGAGGAGACCCGACCCTTTCCGGAGATTCAATCGTCCACTTCAGTTGTTGCGGACATTCCGCTTTTACGGTCGGCGCGCTCGTCGCGTATCATAGTGCTTTATTGTCGAGATGGGCTGTCAGGGGAGTGACCTTCGCGGTCACAATCTCGCGGGGGGCTATGCGACATACGAGAAGCGAACCCGCCAGAAATCGTGCGTCGGCGGGTCCGGATCTCTCAATTTCCTATGCCGGATGTGATGAGCGCCTTATTAAAATCGCCGCACCATATCTGCTCCGAACTGCCCTCATAGGCTCAGGGCATCAATACCGTATCGACGACATGGATCACGCCGTTGGACTGATTGACGTCTGCGATGGTGATTTTCGATTTGCCACCCTTGGCGTCGGTCAGATACCAGTCTTTACCCATCTTCCAAGCTGTCAGCGTCTCGCCCTGCACCGTCGTCATCACGGCCTTGCCGCCGCCCGCCTTTGCAGCCGCTGCGATATCGGCTGCGCTCATCTTGCCAGCCACGACATGATAAGTGAGCACGTTGGTCAGGGTCGCTTTGTTCTCGGGCTTCAGCAATGTGTCCACCGTGCCTGCGGGCAACTTTTCGAACGCCATGTTGGTAGGTGCGAAAACAGTGAACGGTCCGGGGCCCTTCAATGTCTCGACCAGTCCAGCCGCCTTTACGGCGGCGACAAGCGTGGTGTGATCGGCTGAGTTCACCGCGTTATCAATGATGTCTTTACTTTCGAGCATGGCGGCGCCGCCAACCATGGGATTTTTGGCAATGGCCGAGCCACCGACCATGAGTGCGGTCGCCATAAGAGCGATGCCCAGGCGTTTGAATGATGTTGCTTTCATGATGCTTCCTTCCTGCGGAGACGCCTGTTTTCAGGCGCATGGAAGATACGGCCCTGACAACCGAAAGACGCATCTACGTCAGATCATCTGCATTTTGCCCTTGGCGACGACGGGTCCGGACGGCTGGCCGGTCGGCGATCCGCCTACGGGTTCGATCGAGACCGCGATGACCGTATCGGCATCGATAAACTGTGTCATCGCCTCGGGCACCGTCAGGACGGTGGGGCTCGATGGATCAAACGTGCCGAGCGACCTGGGTTTGCCATCGCCCGGGATCAGCCAGAGCTCAGGGCTATGTCCGGCCGTTTGCATGACGGCGGGCGCGATGCTGAACCGCCGTGTGCTGGTGTCATAACGCGCCAACATCAGGGGTCCGGCGTGGTCGGAAGCAATCTGTGCCACCATGACTGGCGAAGACGTAACCACAGGGGCTTGTGCGGGCTGCAATATCATGAATGCCCCTAACGTGGCAGCAATGGCAGTCGAAGCCACGGCCAACACACGCCAGCGCCGAAGCCGGGTCAGGATTACTGCTTCAGCCGCGCTATGACCAAGGCGCGCTTCGATCAGCGGCCAGATATGCGGTGCGGGCAGTTGTTCCTCAACCTCATCATGAAGCGGCGCGAGACGAGCACGCCAATCATTCACGCTTGCAGCGAAGGCCGGATCAGAAAGCATCCGCCGCATGGCCTCAGCACGCCTTTCCCCTTCGAGCAGGCCAAGTGCAAATTCCCCGGCCGTCGCATCGGGCGCCGATGCGCCGTCATCATCTTCATTCTCAGTCACGCTCAAGACATTCCTTCAGGCGCATCAATCCGCGCCTGATCCAGCTTTTCATCGTTCCTGCCGGCACCGACGCACGCGCGGCAAGCTCTGCATAGGTCAGACCGTCCAGAAAGGCGCTGCGTATCGCCGCATTCTGTCGGTTCTCCAGAGCATCAAGGCAATCGTGCAATTGCTTGCGGTTTTCTGCAGCCAGCATGATTTCGGGCGCGCGCGGTCGGATATCCGCCATTTTTAAGGCAGCATCTTCAATCGGTGCGTCGGGGAGACGTTGCGCGCGGCGCCAGTCGATCGCACGATTGCGAGCGATGGTACACATCCACGTAATCGGACTGGAACGAGCGGGATCGAAACTCGCCGCGCGGTTCCAGATGCTAACGTAGACTTCCTGCAAAATATCCTCCGCACCTTCCCTGTCCTGAGAGATACGGAGACATATGCCGAATAGTTTCGCAGACGTAAGGTCATAGACCTGACGAAGCGCATCCGTTTCCTGTCGGCCAACGCATGCGAGCGCCTCAACCAGCTTGGTTCGCGCCAAATCGGCCTGCCGGGACTGCGGAATTGTCATCAGAAGCAAGACTGTAGGGCAGGGCCAGCCGAAGTCGAGCCTGATGAAATTTCATAGCGTGCGCATTGCAAGGCGAAACTCCGCAACAAGACTATGCCAGATGAACGGGGGCCGGCGTCGCCGGCCCCCATAGATCGTGTCACGTTACAGTTTCAGGCAAATTGCGGCTTCAAGGAGCGCCGGCGCCGCATCGCGCTGCCGACAGCGCCAAAACCAGTCAGCATCATGGCCCATGTTGCGGGTTCCGGCACAGGCCCGGCCGTTGTCGCTGTGATGGCGCGGCCAGCGACATTCTCAAACCCATAGCTTTTGAGGATATTGTCGGACGTGTAGGCGAACCCATAAAAGATGCTGCCGCCGCTGGTTGCCTGAAGGCCGATGAAATTCTCTCCGTTCGAAAAGCGGATTGGTGTAGCTGCGGCAAAGGCACCATATTGATCATTGCGGCCAAATGTCAGTGTGCTGCGGTCGACGAAATTGGTGGTCGGCTGGCCGAAGATCGTGTTGACCTTGCCTGTCCCTCCGGTTTTGATCGCCGTTGGAGCCGTGAAATCTCCGGTGGCGCTGAATGTGAAGACGCTGTCTCCCGATGTAAAGGTGAACGGGCTGGCAGCAAAGCTGGTGTTTACCGATACAATGACGGGCGCAGCGACCGCAGGCGCTGCTGATCCCAAACACAGTGCCAGAATGGCGATCCGAAATGACGTTTTCATACTCTCTCCCTGAACCCGTGCGACCGCGATATTGCGTATGATCGGGTTTCTGGAGATACGGATCCTGATCCCGATAAGTTTCAGAGATGATTAAAATTATTTTAAGATAAGCTTATTTCTTGGGCATTGGGAGATGCAGCCCGCATTCAAGCGGCCACACCTCCCAAGACCCACCGCCGCCGCTCAGATGAATGATGGCACTTTCCGACGCGTTTTTGCGCGCATCGCGTATCCGGTGATACCAAAGCCCATGACGAGCATTGCCCATGTCGACGGTTCGGGCACAGCGCCACTGGCCGTCAATCCAACCAATGGCCCACTTCCGATTGTGTTGATGAATGTCGTGGCCCCTGTGCCGAGGTTGATACTGTAGAGCGCGCTATCGATGTTGAGGAATGCCGCGCCGGTCCGGCCAGAGATATCAAACCCGACTTGATTCAAGTTGGTCAGTTGAACGCCAAGCGATCCGACATTAGTGTAGACGCCCCCATTTGGTGCAGCCGAGAAGACTAGCGAATCCGTGATCGAATCTATGCCGAACAACATGGTGGTAAGCGGCGCGGGCGCATTGGGAACGCTGTTGGTATAGGCTGATCCCACGATATCGATGCTCCCCCCGCCCGACTTTGTGATGCCGGTATCAGCAATGGCAGCCCCGGTGTCGACATTGATGCGAAGATTTTGGTCGTCTGCTCCGATGATCCGCAGTCGATCGGGAACGGGATTGAAATCGACCCCCAAAATGCCGCCGGTTGGCACGATCGAGCTCGTGCTGACCAAAGTGGCAAGGCCTGAGGTCGTCAGCGAATAAATCCGGCCGCTCGCTGCGGCGACCCCATAAAGGATGCCGTTTGATGATCGCAGGTCGATGCCGCTCAACACGTCCCCTGACGCCAGACCAGACACAGCGAACGAGCTTTCAATCAGCGTCGGCGTGGCTGAATCAAATGACACGATCCGTTGATCCAGCGTGAGGCCGATCAATTGCTCGGCATCGGCTGAAGACAGCGGAGCGACGGTCAGTGCGGTAATGGCAAGCAATTTCCACGATATAGACATGCGGCTTCTCCCTGTTGCGCCGAAGTTCGGCAGAGGAAGCTACGAACGTTCGCGACAGCTGGATGCAAAGGTGGTTAAAATAGTTTAACCAAGCTGGTAGAATTTTATTTCTAGCCTTGGGCTGCTTAACGGGATCGCGCAGCCTTGTGCGCAGCTTATGTTAGCGGCGCTCCACGGTGATTGACGACCATTACCGGACGTTCGTGTCCACTTAGTGCTTTCCCTAAAGCGGACATATTTTCCGACGTACGCCGAATCTGTCCAATGTCATCAATGTGGGACATTCCGGAATGGCTCCTTTGGAAACGCGAGAGGAGGCAAGCCGCAGTTCCCACTCATAGACGCCGGCGTCAGCGATGCGCCGGATAATCGGTCGTTCGGCCCAGCGAACTTAAATCCCTAAATCTGGCACTTTCTAATGCGACAGCCCGTTCGTCGACAGTAAATATCTTTCTGAGCTCTTTTGTTACAAAATATAGGCGTATCGGTTAGATGCCGAGTAAGATGAGTACGGATTTCCCAACTCTCGACGAATTTCGGGCAGCCGGTGTCAACCAGCTTTATCCGGGCTTGCGGCAATCGGCTTTTCGACGACCGAGGAAACTGCACTGACAAAAGCACAACCAGACGCGGCGCTTCCGGCTTCACCGAATAGCGGAAAGGAACTACATCGTGCATTCGTTGCCTTCTCCGGTGGTGGTGCGAAAGGTATCGTCCACGTCGGCGCGTTAAAGGCACTCGAAGCCCGGGCCATCGACATCAAAGGTGTATCGGGCACATCGGCCGGATCAATCGTTGCCGCACTTGTCGCCGCCGGCTTTTCCGCAAAGGAGATGATCGACACCGAGAGCGGACAATCGATTTTTGCCCGCTTGACGGAAATCAATCCAGCCTTGACCCGTGCCGTGGATATCTTTGGCCCTGGAGGCTGGCGTCGAGTTCGGACTGTTCGCTGGCTGCTGACCCGCACCATTCCACTCGGGCCATCCATCCTTGGGATTTGGGGCATACTCACGCTCAGCATAATTGCCGCGGCGGTGTTCGTGCCGAGCATCTGGCGCTGGACCAGTCTTTTTGGCTGGGTGTTGCTCGGACTGATAGGGCTTCTCTGCTATCGTGGTGCCGCGCGGGGCCTGGCCAACATCAGCGCGTTCCGCGACGCACTTGCTACGCTACTCCAGCAAAAGGTTTTTCCCGGCGAGCCCGATCGCACTGTCAAAATGGGTGATTTTGGATTGGAGGGCCGTCCGGCGCTCAAGATCGTCAGCGCCAATCTGTCGACGCGTCGGCTCCATCTCTTCTCGGCCGACCGAACTCCCGACACGCCGGTCGCCGACGCGGTCGCGGCCTCTGTCTGCCTGCCGATGATCTTCGCTCCCTGGCGCGTCGGCGACGATATCCATGTTGATGGCGGCATCGTTTCAAACCTCCCTGCCTGGCCGTTCGACGAGGAGCGTGAACTCGACCCCGAGGCCCTGACGGTAACGGTCGAGATTGACGCTGGTGAGGAGCGACCGACCGATCATCGCGATTGGCTGTCGGCGGCTGTGGCTACGACCCTATGGGGCTCGGGCGAGCTAAACCTCCGCGTTTCGGGTCCATCTGAGCGGCTTGCGCTCCCGACGACCCTCAACCTGCTCGACTTTGATGTGACGGGCGAAATCGCATGCCAAGCCGTGAACGATGTCGCCTTGGCGGTGACACTTCGGCTCGACAAGCGGCTGTTGCGGCTGCCTGCTTTGTACCGCGACGCGTGCGGCGTGGTGCAGTCGATCGCGCAGGATGAGTTGAAGCTTGATGGCAAACGCGAGCGCGTACGGGTCGCCGTTGCCCGCCTCGATCGCGGATACACTCGATCGCTTCGCTTTTCGCATGGAGCCGGGTTCGCCAATGATGCCGACGAAACCATGCTACTTCCGCTGGAAGGTTCGGTCGCCGGACTCGCTTGGCGTGAGCGGGAAAGCCGCTTCGAAACCTACCCACTCAGCGGCGAAACCGACTTGCCGGGGCCGGCAAATCGCTTGAGACGCAAGGCCCGCTGGCGCAACCTGGCGTGGGTGATGTGCGTTCCTATATTGAACAAAGACGGCGCGCCCTTCGTTCTCGTTCAGATTGACAGCAATGCCAAACTGGTCGACGACCAACAGGTTCAAGCCGCGCTGATCAATATCGAGGGGGCTGTGAAGAGTTTCTTCGGTCTGATACAGAATGAACTCGTGGAACTGGAGGACGGTGTCAGTGCTGAAAAGTAGCTCATTCGCTCTCCGTCGCCCGGCAACCAAGCGGCGTGGCGGCGCGAAGTTGCTCCAACGTCATGAGGCGGCGGTCGAAACGGTGGTCGCCGAAGCGAAGGCGCTGGTCCTCGAACGCGAGCGTCTCCTGAGCGAGATCAGCGATACGAAGCTGCGCGACAGCGTTAAGCGCTGACCGTTCCACAAGCGGTATGGTATTCTGGAGCGGTCCAACTCTCAAAGCGCGCGGTAAGAGCCTCGTCGAACCCTTTCATCCCGATAGCATCGATGGCGCCGCCTATACGCTTCGTCTCGGTCATGAATACTATGTCACGCCCAACGACAAGGCGTCTAATCCGCAGACCGTAACGCTCGCGCGGCTCGCTTCGGATGAAGCGTTGCCGATCCCTCCGGGCCAGTTTGCCTATCTGATGACCGACGAGATCGTCCGCGTCCCCACCAACAGTCTCGCCTTGATTTCGATCCGAGCCGGGGTGAAATGGAAGGGCCTCGTCAATGTGTCGGGCTTCCATGTCGATCCGGGGTTTTGGGGCCGCCTAACCTACGCGGTGTTCAATGCCAGTCCGGCCACGATCCATCTGCGCCAAGGCGATCCAATTTTCTTGATCTGGTTCTCCGATCTCGATGGCGACGCCGGCGAATATGCCAAAACACCCAAGGCGCCAATCACCAAGATGGATGTGTCCATTCTCAACCATGTCGCCGGTGAACTTCATTCGCTCGACGGGCTGGCAACCAAGCTGCGTGAAACCGAGCGCGAGCTACATGACAAAATTGTCGCGGTCGAAAAGCACACGCACCGGATGGAAATTCTGGCAGGCATGCTGGGCGTAGCCTTGCTCGGCGTCCTGCTGCGTTGGTTGCTCGCCGCTCCGGAAACCCCTCAAGTCCCGATGGTCCTGACGCAGCCGCCAGCAATCACAGCGCCGACACCGCTACCGCCGATGACGCCGCAGCTCGTGCCGTCACCACTGCCCGACCGGCCAAAACAGGTGGCGCCGTTGAAATCTCCCCCCGACGCTCCGGCGAACGCCGCCGGATGACCGGCGAAAGCGTCTTTGGAATCGGGCTCGACTTGGTCGATCTGGACCGCTTCGCTCGCTTCTACGGGGGAGACGACATCGAGCTGCTCGAAACGATCTTCACCGCCGAGGAGCTTGCACTGGTCGGAAACGGCGCCCGCCGGATCGAACGCCTTGCGGCGCGGAGGGCGGTAAAGGAGGCCGCTTATAAGGCGATCGGGGGCGGCACCGGTCTCGCTGACACCCAGTTCGAAGTTATCGGCGGCGGAAGCGAGCCGCCTTCGCTGTTGCTGCATGGTGCAGCCAAAGACCGGGCCGACGCCCTCGGCGTTAGCCGCTTCCTAGTCAGCATCACTCATTCGGATTTCAGTGCAGCAGCGGTCGTTGTCGCATTTTCGGGCGGCCCTAGATAGCGCACGCTGCGCTCGTCCAGGTCTGCGAGGACGATACCACCACCATTGCTGATTAGCTGGCGCCAGACGTTGAACCCATCGATGATTGCGCGGCGCCAGGCCGAAGCCGGTTCGCCAGACACCTCGAGATGTTTCGACATGCCCTGCACCATGTTCAGGAGCGATTGGTCGATCCCATCGACCCCGGCTAGAAAATTATGGCGACGGGCATAATCGAAGACGAGCGCGGAGATTCCTTCCTCGATCACAGCCGCCCGCCCTCCATCCTCGACCTCGTCGATCAGGGGCGTGCTGCGGCGCTTCAGCTTCATCAAACCGCGCAGCACCGGCGACCACCCCAGGATCGCGGCATAGGAGAGGTGAAAGACGTCGTGAAAGCGATAGCCGTCATCGTCATAAGCATTATCTGTCAGCGCAGCGCCGATCAGCCGGCCGTTGATCTCCATGCGCACCTGGGTGCGCGATCCTTCGCAAACCTCGGTGAAACCGACCATCAGCTGGCGCGGTAAGCGCTCGTCCTCTTGATAGCTATGGTCGTACAGGCTGGGCTCGGGGAGAACGCCATGGAGTGCTGCCACCTTAGCAAGATTTTGCGCCGCCACCCGCTCCAGATCGAGATCATATTTGGAAGCGAGATTGGCTACGTACCAGAGGATATCGCCGAGCTCTTCTGAGACCCTGTCGACAAATTGAACATGGCCAGGCCCGTCTCGCAGGCGCTTCTTATATTCGGACAACAGGCCACCCGCTTCGCCGGCCAGACCAAGCAGCGGAATCAGGATCGCCGCCTCGGTGCCGCGCGGGCCGCCGGGCGTCTTGTCGGTCTTGAGCGCTTCGGCCTGATAATCAGACAGCTTCATGATGAACCTCGAAAAGATCGCGCGAGAGGACGGTTGTTGGAAAGATGGGGATGCGTTTGTTCAGCCCCCACTTCGGAGGATACCAGGGCTGGACCGGACGCTCTTCGCCCCGGTAAATCTGCTTGATCCGGCTGCGGCCCGATAGCCCCATGATATCCGGGTGCGAAACGCGAGTATATTTGCTGATCTCACAAAAGAGATTCTGGCAGTCGATCAGCTGCAGCGGACGGCCCCAGAGATCCTCGAAGGCGAGGTCAAGCCGGTCGAACTCGGCCTGCTGGCGATCCCTCATCAGGCGGATCAGATCGACCGGATCAACGCCAGCGGCGTCGACAAAGGTCTTGGCGAGCCCATCACGCGCGCCAGGACCTGCCACCACAAAATCGGCCTCGTCATGGTTGATCACCATCGAGTAATTCAGGTCGATCGCGAGTTGGAACGCGAGGAAGTCGCCCAGCGACGGGAAAGCCTTGAGCAGCCCGAACACCTCGTCCAGCGAGCGGCTCTGTTGGAGCCGGGCGACGAAGTCAGACCGCAGGATCAGGTCGATCAGTTTGAGATGGCCGACATGCTTGGGACCGCCGCGACCGAGCGATACGGGTGGCATGATGTAGGCCGGCGAGTATATTCGCCGCCCAGCATCGATCGCATCGCCCAACACCTTGGCATAGCGTTCGATGTCGAAGCTCTGCCAGCTTGGGGGGCCGAGCTCGCGCTCCAGCATGTTCCAAGTCTCGACCTTGTTGAACAGTTTGAACAGCAGGATCCGGAACACGGTTTCGATCGCGATATCGGGATGGGCCGGATTGTAGATGACCTCGCGGATTAAATATTGGCTGACCCTGTCCGACGCGCGATAGGCATTGGTGAACCGGTGACGCTGGAAGATGGGATCATAGGTCCAGGGGGCAGCTTCGCCCCGCAACCGGCGCATGAAGATTGCCTGACGTTCTGTCGCAAAGCGCCAATAGAGGTCATAGACCGGCGTCGTCGGCACGTCGGCTATGCGGCGCGCGGGCTGGATCACAGGAGGCCTGTCACGCTTCACGCCGCGACCAGATCGCCGGTGGTTTTCAGCTCTCGGCGAACCACGGCAAGCAGGGTCTGAAGATCGGGGTCAGTCTTGCCAACATCCATCTGCGCAAGGCCGACGAAGATCGTCAAGCGCGTGAAGCGCAGCCCCATCTGCCCCGCCATAAAGGCGCCAAGCCGGGCGAGGCCGAGATAATTCCCATACGCCTTTCGGGCGATCTGCTGGCTCGCATAGAAAGCGTTCATTCCCAGCGTATCGCCGTGATGGACGAAGCTGACCTGCTGCAGGCAGGGGAATTCGAGCAGGCTCTGCGACGTGTAGTCGCGATGCGGATCGAACGTGGTGGCCTGGAACTTCGAGGTCCGACGCGCTTTCGGATGGGCGTCCCAATCGTCGAGCATCCACTTGAGTTGGTTGGGGCCTTTGCCCTCGCCGTAGAGATCGACGAGCCGCTGGAAATACGAACCGCGCTTGTTGTTGCGCGGGTTAAAATCCTGCACCCGCTGGAAACTTTCGGTGTAGAGTTCAAAGAAATATTCGCGGTCGCCCTGGGCGAGGTCCCAGTAGTTTTGCGGAAAAATCGTCCAGGCGACGTTCTCGCTGTCGCGCTTATCCTGCGTCTCCAAAAAAGCCTCGACCGCTGTCCGGATTTCCGGAACTTCGGCGGCGACACCGTCGTCATTGAACCCGGTGATGGTAAGCGTCAGCGGCGTGATAGAGGTAACCCCGCGTCGGGTCAGGCGTTCGAGAACTTTCCCCCAGCCTAGCGAGAGATTGTCGGCTTCGAGCGTGACAGGTTGAGCATCAATCGTCATCGGGATCCTCCAGGGAACGATGGGCGGCCAAGCCGATATAATTGGCGGGCTGAACGCGGATTTCGCAGTCCCCGATCATGCCAGCGATCCGGGCTACACCGCGGCGCGCGCCCACGAACAGCTCATGATCGGTCGTGCTTCCGACATGAGCGATGGCGGCCCCGGCAGCGGTGCAGCCCGGTGGCAGCGTAATCGCGCCGCCAATTTCGATATCATAAGCTTCGCCCATCGACATGGCGTCGAGGCGCACTAGCGCGGGATAGTCTTTGGCGAGCAAATCCCACCGGATGCGCTGCGGACTCGAGCGATCGAGCCGCTTGCGCTGGTGCTCGTCAATCTCGCGCAGGCTGTAGGCGAGGTGGCTGATCAGCGTGTCATAGCCGACGCCATATTCACAGGCGACAGTGTAGACTTCGAGCGGAGTAGCGCTCTGCGGGGTGATCCCCCGGCGCGAGAACGCACCGCGGATGCCCGTCGAGGGCATCAGGAAGAAGGCCGCGAAGGCGTTGGCAAGGATCTCTTCGGGCTTTTCGTTGTGCGGTCGGTCGCCAGCCTGCAATTCGTCGAGCGAGGAACCATGGCCGAACCAATGATGGCCAAGTTCATGCGCACAGGTGAAGGCCAAGCGAGGGAGCGGCCGCTGGTTGGACAGCAGGATGTAAGGCGGGTTACCGTTATAGTAGAAGCCTTCCATGCTGGCGCTGAGGAAGGTCACGCGGACCCCCAGCGACCGCGCTGCTTCATAGGGATCGACGGGCACGAACTGATCGACATCGATCGCATCGCGGACCTTAGAGGCCGCATCGATTGCGTTGAGCATCAATGACCGCCGACTCTCCATCAGCCCTTCTTGTCCTCATTATGCTTCAGCGCAGCTAACGCTTTGAGCAGGGCGTCGAGCGATTCGGCAGGCAGGTTCTGCAGCTCGCGCGCGGCAAGCTTGAGACGCGGATCATCAATGGACAGCGTATCGGACGCGTCACCGGTCAAATAGCTGATGTTGACGCCGTAGATCTCCGCGAAGCGGGCTAGCTCTTCCGCGCTCACGCGCCGGTTGCCGGCTTCGATCTCTGAGATGGACGGACGGTGCATGTTCAAAATCTTGGCGACTTGGCCCTGGCTGAGGCCCGCGAGGGTACGAGCCTCGCGCAAACGCTGGGCGATCAGCGCACGTAGGTCGGTTTCACCGGTCATGCCGCGACCTTTTCTTCCGTTTTCTTCGGTGTCGCTTTCTTAATGATCAGCGCGACAGTCTGGTTGATGGTCAAAAGCGGCCTTCCTTTTTCTCCGCCGAAGATGTGAACGTCGTTCGGGATCGTCACCTTCAGCACCCTGGCCACCATGGTGGCCGCCGCAGGCCATACGGTACTGTCAAATTTGGGCAATAGGTCAGGCGGCACGCTGCCGCCGTCGAGCGGCGGACATGGTTGACCGGCAATGGCCTGAATCTTCTTCAAGACGCCGACAAGCGCGTTCGTGACTTGAAACTCGTCCATTTCGTCCTCCGCTTACGAGTGGTAAGATAATCTTACCATCACCGTTTTGCAAGATGGGAGAGTGGTACGAAGAATCGGCGGATTTGACAGGAATCGGAGCATCCGTTTGATCCGCGCTTCGATTTAGATGCTTAGATCGACGTAGTGTACTCCAAAGGCGCAAACTGATTCGGCTAACTCTCGCGCGGTGCCTTCGCCACCTTGGGATAGAGGTTCGCCGCGTTATGGCCGTAGCTATTCTCTTTGGCACACGAGAAGATGTGCGGGGCAGGCCATCGCGCCACCCATTCACTGAGCAGCTGCCGCGCAGCGTCGGGCCAATTAGTACGGACTCTATGGTGAAAAGCGACTGCGCTTGCGAGGGGCCGCCCTTGCCTAGAATGTAATTAATAACGGCTGACGTTGTCGCAGGGGCTCGAACCCTCAACCCAACCTTGGCAATGTTACAAAGCTAATCCGGCATGACCGGAACCTATATGCAGGTATCATACCGAATGCATTCGGTATGGGCCTGTCCATTTGCTGTCATTTCTGGCGGTGAACGAAATTGCAGATTCTGACTAGCCCAAAACGAGCCGGAAATGACCGAGTTGTCGGCGCCAGCGGACTGCCAGTATGCTTCTGTGTGACGTCCGGAATTGACGCTGCGCTGCTCCGAAGCCGACTGTCGCAAATGTCCCAGCCCTTGCCATAAACAGAACGGCGATTGGGCGGAAATCCCCTAGATTTCCAGCCGCTCAGCGCAGACGATCGCGACCAAAGCCTGAAGCTGCTCGATGTGTTCGATCGCAAAGGTCATTTCCTCGTCGGTGATTTTATATAGTTTTGAATATCGCGCCTCCACATAGGCTCGACGAATCCGATCGAAGCAGCGTCGCTTGAATTTGTCATCGCGCGGCCACACCTCAAACAGCCGCGGCTCGATGCCCTCCGCCCGCGACCGCAACTCCTCAAGCCGGTGCGATTTTGGCGAGTAGAGGGTGAGGACCAGAAGCGCGCAGTGATAGGCCCGTTCAGTGGCCTGATGCAGCAGAAACGCAGCGTCCTTTGCGTTTCCACGCGTCACTGCAAACTGAGCAAGGTCCAGTGCCTCGCCAATCCTCGGAAACCAGGTGTCAAAATATTCCTGCGCTTCCGCACGCATTTCCTGTTCGGAGAGGATTTCCGGTTCGGGCAATTCGAACCCTTCCGCCTCATAAAGCACGATACCGTCCCGCACGATGTCCCTGAAGAAGGGGCGGCCGCGCTTGAGCTGACGCCTGACGTCGCCCAGCTCGTGCACAATGAAATGGACCGGGTGGCGGAAACTCTTGGCAATGGCGAATTCCCGCACCAGCCGGTCCCCCGCACTGCTCCAATAGTCGTTATTCTCGGTCAATTCCTCATGATTGACGATCACAAGTAGATCGTAATCGGAGACCTGCCCGCTCTTGCGATCATCAACCCAGCCGCCCCGGGCAAAACTGCCAAAAAGGATGATCTTCAGGATGCGCCCGGCTTTTCGATGCGGCGCACTGCGGCCCATTAAAGAATCGGCAAATTCCTCAAACAATATCTGCACGGCGCGCTCCAGTTCGCGCTGCTTGTCTTCGGGCAAATGGTCGAGATCGTTTCGCATGGATTTCAATCTTTCACGGACCGGGCGCTCTTTGGCAAGGACTTGAGAACATAACCGACAGTCGTAGCAAGCGGCGACGAAGAAACTGGCCGAGGATATGGGGATTGCAGCTAGCTTAAGGGGCAGCCCCACATCATTCATCGCCCCTTGCCCCATGCTGGGCAAAGGCGAGGATGTAATCCGCCGCCTTGCTGGCCTGCGACGCTGCCTTGAAGATGGCGCGGTGATCCTCACGCAATTCCTGCAGCCATAGTCCTAGGTAATCCGCATGGCGCACAGTGGGTGCGATCCCAAGCCGCGCACAGACAAAGGCGGTGGTCATTTCGGCAACCAGCTCCTCACGTGCATACCAGCCTTCGCCACCACGCTTGTTCTGGGGCCGGTCGAGGCGCTTATAACTTCCGGTCCAATGGGTCTTATGCCGATATCGGCATAAGACCCATAATGCCGCGACCCGGATTATGCCGCGCGGCGTCGAGTTGGCGCGGTCAGCGGCATGATCACGCGCTTCCAGTTCGGCATAATCATCGT
>NZ_JACIJC010000009.1 GCF_014199215.1 Sphingobium boeckii | reverse complement strand
GCACCCTTCTCCACGGCTTTGCGGGCGAACGGATCGTCGATGATATCGTGCAGCGTGATCCCGCCCCAATCGTGAACCGCCGCGTTCAGATCTTCCCGCGCGCCAAGCGAGGTGATGATGATCGGCACCTTCCATTTCTCGCACACGGCCAGATTCTGATCGATGCGACCATTGGACCGGTGAACGATCTGGTTGACCGCGAAGGGCGCTGAAAGAGACTGGGGATTGTCCCACCCCCACAGGTGCCGCCAGACGGCTGAGCCAATGCGCACCTCATTTGAGGTCGCCGATATCTTCCGTTCTGCAGGGTCCGCCTATCGAACCACCTATGCGGGACATCTGAGCCTCACCCAGCTCAAGGTGATGACCGCGATCGAGAACTGCCGCACCGCTGCATTGGGCGGTCACTCTCGCATATTCGCAGCGATTCTCTGTCTGGGCGGCGCGTGCTGTGAGGCGGAGGTAGAGTAACATTCACGCGTATCTCGACCTCGTCCCTGTAACGAGCGGAGACGAGCACAGTCAGCCCATCTTTCGGCAAGATTTGGATCCGCTCCAGAATGGGCACGGGATCCTCTAACGAACTTGGATAACGACACTTGTTGAGGATAGCCCTCTCCCGCTTACTGTGACTCGAGCTTGGCCGACCGTTCCAAGGCCTCTCAGGATCGCGAGCGCGCGACCCTGGAAGCTGTGCGACCGCGGGCTCTGAAAGCTTGCCGGCCAGCGTGGATTGGCGCTGCCGAAAGCGGCGAGCGTCACCGGGCCGTCAGCTGCGATCTCGAGCGGAAGGAACGCATCCGGAATCACGTGACCTGCGGAATCGACAATCTCGATAGTTAGGAAGGCCAAGCCGCTCCTTCCCGAAGCAATCGACGTCCGGTCGGGTCGGATCCGCAGTCCAGCCGGCGCTCCCCGCGTCATCAACGCCTTTCGGCCGATCTCCTTGCCGCCGCGCGAGGAAACCGCCACCAACTCGCCCGGCGCATACGGCACGGATATCTCGGCCTTGCCCATGTCGTGAGGGCCAAGCGCCTTGGTGCCGACCGGCTTGCCGTCGAGCAGCAATTGGACACGGTCGCCCATCGTGTAGACGCGGACCGCCATCAGCTCGCCCTCCTTACCTGGCCACGTCCAGCTGGGCAGTTCGTCCGAATATGCGGCCCAGCCGACATATTCTTGCATGCCCTTGGGCACGGGCCGCTGCACAGTGATCTCGACAGGACTCAGACCCCAGATCACGTCGCGGGCCAGCGATTGCGGCCTTTGTTCGCCGATCAGGTCGATGTCGCCGGCGGCATTGACGATCCAAGGCCAGTCCGGGCGATTGGTGACCCCGGACTGCCCGGGTTTGACTAGGCTCGGCGAGCCCCAGCCCGCTTCACCTAAATGGTCCATGCCCGTCCAGACGAAATCTCCGATCACATAGGGAAGGTCGTCGATTAGCGTCCAGACCGGGTACATCTCACCCGGACGGCTTTCGGTGCCGATCATGACGCGGCCAGGATAGCGCGCATGATCGGGAACGAACTCCGGCCAACGGTAATTATAGCCGGCGATATCGAGATACATGAACGCCGGTTGGTCGGGCTCGCCGTCGAGTCCTGCGACTGGGCGACCGCTGAAGCCATCGACCGCGGCGGTGATCGGCCGGGTGGGATCGAGCCGATTGACCTCACGGGCGAGCATCCAAGCTGTTCGGTTCCCTTCCGGCGTGAGCTTTTCCTTGATCTCGTTGCCGATGCTCCACATGATCACGCTAGGGTGATTGCGGTCGCGCAGCACCATCGCGCCGAGATCGCGCTGCCAGTTATCCTTGAAATGCTTATGATAGTCGTCGGGCGTCTTGGCGACATTCCAGACATCGAAGGCTTCATCCATGACAAGCATGCCCTCGCGGTCGCAGGCATCGAGGAAGGCAGCGGAAGGCGGATTATGGGCCGTGCGAATTGCATTAAAGCCTCGCGCCTTCAGCAGCTTGACGCGGCGCTCCTCCGCGTCAGGGAAAGCCGCTGCGCCAAGCAGGCCGTTGTCATGATGCACGCATGCGCCGCGCAGCTTGTAAGGCCGACCGTTGATGCGCAGTCCGCGGCGCGCGTCGATCTCGACATTGCGGATGCCGAAGTCAGTCATCACCCGGTCGAACACCATCTCGCCCGAACGTAGCTCAACCTCGAGTCGGTAGAGCGCCGGCGTGTCGGGAGACCAAAGCCTGGGATTAGCGATCACTAGCGACACGAGGCCTTCGGAAGCCGCCTCAACTCGGCGTTCGGCGACGACCCGACCGGCGGAGTCCATGATGCGCAGGCCGAGGATGACATCGGGGCGTAGCCCCTCGACCCGTGTCGCGATGTCGACCTGTGCAGCGCGTGCTGCAACCTTTGGCGTGGTGATGCCGATGCCCCAGCGCGGAAATCGAACGGGGCCGGTCACCGCCAACTTGACTTGACGGTAGATTCCCGAGCCAGAATACCAGCGGCTGTTGTGGCCTATATTGCGCACGCGCACCGCCAACACATTTTCACCGCCCGCGTTCAGGTGCGGGGTCAAGTCGAACGAAAATGCGTTGTAGCCATCGGGATGGTTACCCAGGTGATGTCCGTTGATCCAAACGTCGCTGTCCATGTAGATGCCGTCGAACAGCACTTCCACGCGACCGTCGACCGCCATCTCGGGCAAGGCGAAGCGCTTGCGATACCAGCCGGTGCCGCCAACCGTAAAACCGGTAGCGAGCCCGCCATCGCTGGCGGCCCGATCGAACGGGCCAACGCGCTCGGGGATCGACGCGCCACGCCAAAGGGCACCATCTCCGGTACTCGACGAAGAGGGCAGGTCCTCGATCGACCAGTCGTGGGGCAGATCGACTTCGCGCCAGGACTGGTCGGCGAAGCTCGCCGTCTCGAAACCCTGTCCGTCACCGCGATGGAACCGCCAGCCATCATCGAACGGCCGATCACGAACAGCATTTGGGCTTGCGCTGGGATGGCCGGTCTGAGCGCCAGCAGGCACCGACCACAGCGCCACAAGCCCGGCCGCCAGCCGTAGAGTGTCGCGCCGCGCGAGGTCGAATGCGCTTGTGGGCTCTTCAACCTTGCTCATCGGACCGGCCAGTCGCCGCGAGGAATCTTGGCGAGCGCGGCATTGAGCTTGGCGATTGCCTCGGGCGTCGTCGCTCCCGGCAGCATATCACGGAACTGCGGGACGATGTAGAAGCCGAAGATCGACGCCAGCACGGCATTCCCCAACGCTGGATTGATGCTTTCCAGCGCCGCCTTCGAAGCAGGATTCGACTGCAGCTCGCTCAGCGTAGCCGTTTCTGCCGACAGTTGGAAAGCCAATGGCCGTGGCGGCTGATATTCGTTCATCGCCGCAACGCGGGCGGGCTTCTGAGCCATGGCTGGGCTTGCGAGGGCGATGGTGGCCACGCCAACCATTTGCAAAGTTCCTAATTTCATACACGCCTCTCCAGATCAAGATTCTCTGCCGATGGACCTGGTTTAACGCGCAAACAGTTTGAGGTCGATGCTTTCACCCGGTTTTAGCCGACCCGAGGTCGACGAGCGTCGAAGGAGAATATGGCGCAACGGTCGGTTGGTCGGGGTCGGCAAAACCTTTCACGTATGGCGTGCTTCGAGCACGCGATGATGTTCTGAAGACGATCCGCGAACTCCCATGCAGGCCTGCGGCGTCAATGCCGCACCCCGAGGTCGGACAGATGGCAGCACTTGATCAAGCGCTCTATTATCTCCGCAAATCGCTTGCGTTCTGCGGGGCGTCCAATGATGTAATACTGCTTCCGCTGTCGTTGTGGCATGTCGAGGACCTGCTCTTCGCGCGCGGCATCGACATCTGTCCGGAAGGACGATGGGGTCTTGCTCATCCTCCCCGGCCATCAGCCGGTGTCAGTTCCGTCTGTCCCTTTGACAGGCCCCTCGCAGGCGAAGCTGTTTGCCACGCGCGGGTCACCTCCCTCATAGGTAATTCTCTGGGGGAGCGGGCAGATCGGATGCGTCGCCGCTGATGGCCCCGGCGTCGGGGAGGATATCTCGACGCGTCCAGGCGCGAGACCTTTCTCAACCCAGTTGCGTAGCAGATCGAACATCTGGCTCGTGACCGCAGGAGGATTGGCATCCGGATTGGCGGTGCCTTGGGGCGCACCGTGACCGCCGCCTGGGACAAGATACATGCGATAGAAGCTGTTTACATTGGCAACGCCGCCCATCTTTTCAACTACTCGATCGTAATAATTCAGCGTTCCTTGAACCGGAATCGCCTCATCGGCAGTTCCGTGCCAGCCCAGGAACTTGCCGCCAAGCGCCTTGAACGCGCTGAGATCGGGATCGTCGGTATTGATGTAGGAAAACACAGGATCAAGGGCGTTGCCGCGCGCCATGGCGTTCGCGAACTCCTTATAGCTGAGGTCATTCCACAAATCCTGTCCATTGCCCGACGCGTTAGTGAACTGTGGATTGGCGATTGCCGGGTTTTGCAATTCCAGCGCCACGTGATCCAGATAAAGGCTCCCAGGCCCCGACGAAGCGGGAATGGAACGCCCACGCATCAAATTGCGGATATACCAGCTACCAGTGAGCAGGGTGCCGCGCGGCACGCCGAACCAGATTTGCTTGGGCCCGAGCTTAGCGTCGAAGCCGTTGTCCAGCGCCGGATCAGGCACCGATCCATCGCGCGTGGGGCCGTACCAGACCTTATTGAAGGCATTCGCTTCGACGGTGGTGACGCAGGCGGGCGTGGCGTTACGCCCGCCGTCGCTCGTGCAGAGCACGTCCCGATCCTTGGTCGGATCATAGCGGCAGGCCGCATCGTCGATGACGTAGCCCAGGTGCGCTCCGCCTACGGTGTCGCAGGATCGTATCGCAGCGTTGGATACTAGCTCTTCCTGCGCTTCGGTCAGTGGCTTGCCGCCCAGGTCATTATACGCAACGATGTGCTTGTAGATCATTGCCGTGAAAAACGGGGACCAGTTTATGGCCGGGTAGAGGCCAACGATGCCGTTGTAATCCTGCGGATAAGCCTGTGCGAGCTTGTGGGCCTGACGTCCGCCCTGCGAACCACCTTCGAAATAGGCATATTTTTGCGGACGCCCATAGAATGCCAGCGCCAGCGCCTTGGTTTTTAGGGCCTGTTGATGCAGCGAACGGACCGCGAAGTCTTCCCACAAGCGCCGATTGGGGGTGCCGTCGGGCAGCATGGCAAACGATCCGGTGCCGATGACATGGCCGGTATCCATCATCGAGGTCACCGCGTGCCCGGTGTCCGCCTTGTCGATCACATAAGACCAGTTGATCGTGGTCGGGGACGAACCGTCACCGCCGACCCAGCCCCCTCCGCCTTGGTTGTGGATGATTTCGTTCCACAAAGGCTTGCTCGGCAGCCAGATCTCCATGCCGATGCCTCTGGAGGTGGAAGGCGCGTCGGCAGGACCCGGATTTCCTGGCCCGATCAACAGCTTTACCAGGCATAGATCGGTTTTGGCGTTCGTCGGTTGTGCGCTTGGCAGCACCATCCCGGTGTTGCCGACTTGGCCATCGGACAGGGTCAACAGATCTCCCCGGCGAAACTGCTTCACGAAAGTGACCGTAGTAAGATTATCGGGTTTGAAGTCGCGCTTGAGACTTTCGTCGCAGCTCAGCAGCGCCTTTGCTGGCGCAGCAATTGCCGCAGTCGGCATTGCCAAGATTGCCCCTGCAAAAACCGCTAACTTTAGCCGTCCCATGGCCGTTATCACATTCCATTTCATCGATTATCACCTCTCAAACTTGCATATCTGCCGGAGCGCCAGGGCCGTTCTTAGCGAACGCGCAGCCGGGCGATCCCACTCCCCGATCGCCCGTGCTGAATTTCGCGGCCGATACGCGACGCTGTCAGTCACGCGCATCGTACACAAAGCCAGTCCTCTGTGTTTTCTTTAGAACTTCTTATTGATTCCGAATTGGATGAGCCGGCCGAGCGTGGAGCCGTTGATATAGCCGTTCGATTGCGGAACAATCATTTGTTGCCGATATTCTGGCGGATCCTGGTCGAACGCGTTGTTCACGTTGAGCGTGAACGACAGGTTCTCGAAGGTACCTTTGCTTGGTACATCGTATTTTAAGAACACATCGAAGACATTGAACGATGAGACGTGCGTCTGCGGCACCCCGACCCCGACGGCGGGATCGAGATCGTAGCCTTGCGTGTGGTTCCAAGTGACCTGGGCGCGCAGTCCCTGGACCTGAGCACCAAGGCTCGCCCTGAACTTGAAACGGCTAAAATTAGCCGCAAGCTGATCCCGGAAAGCGCTCGCCGAGGTCGCTTGCAAGTCGCGCTTCAATTCGTAATTGCCGTTGAATGCGAGGTCGATCGAGCCAAACCCGGTCGGCTTCACGTAGTTGACCGAAAAGTCGAGACCGCTCACCTTGGTCCGGGCAAGGTTTTGCTTACGCGCGTCGATAATCACGTAGCAGCCACTGAGAGGCTGTCCGACAGGATTTCCCCCGCAACTGGTGCCGCTTAGGACGTTTGTCTGGGCGAGGATATCAGCAAGCTGATCAGGCGTCGGATTGAAGATAACTGCGGGGGTCCCGATGAAGTTAGAGTAGAAATCCGGATTTGTGAAGTTCGGGATGGAAATAACGCCTTGATAATCGATGTTCCACCAGGTGGTGCTCAAATGCAGGTCGGGAATGAACACGGGATCGAAATCGACACCAAGGCTCCAGGTGGTAGCCTTTTGCGACTGGATCCCTGGCTTGCTTCCCAACACGACGAGTTGCCCCCGTCCGCCCGGGGCGGGGACTGGCGATCCGTTGACGACCGTTCCGATCAGCCCACCTGACGGCAGCAGGAACGGGTAGTTGACGAAATTGGCGCTCGTGGCCGCCGTGCGATCATCGTCGGCCAGGCTGGGCGCAACGAACGATTTGCCCCAAGCGCCGCGAATGCGCACGGAATCGGCAGGTTTCCAGGTAACCCCGAACTTGGGATTGAAGGTATCGCCGAAGTCGCTGTATTTGTCATAGCGGCCAGCTGCCGAGATCGTCAGCTCACGGAACAATGTGGTCGCATTGTCTGTGCCGAAGATTGGAACGACAAGTTCACCGAAGGCGGATTTGACATTGCGCGTGAGCTCGAGATCGGTCGCCGGACCATAGGCGCTCAGAATCGTGTTTCCGTTGACGTCTTCGAGACCGGCGTATCCGCTGCCGAAGGTTCCGACCCGTGAACTCCCGCCGGAAGGAGAGCTGCGCCGGATGAAGGCATCCGAGAGATATTCGGTCCCGAGCGCGAGTTTCACTCCTCCGCCAGGCAGCGCGAACAGTTCTCCATCAATAACGGCGCGCGCGTTGAACTGCCGCTGGCGCGTCATATAGCGTTCCTCATAGTCTTGGACCGCGGCCAGTACCGCGGGGTTGCTCGCGGAAAGGTTGTAAGGATTGATAAGCCCCAGCGAAATAGCTCGATCTAGCCCGGCCGTATCATACTTGAGCCCACTGAAATCGGCCTCGCTTTCCCCATAGCTGGTAAGAACGCGGAGTTGCCAACCGCCACCCAGTTGGGCCTTGATGCCTGGGGACACGCCCCATGTCGAAAGTGTGTTGGTATGCCGTTGTTCGTTGGGAAGGCTGTAATAGACCGTGTTGGTCGCCAGCGGGTTTGGCGAAGAGAAGAATGGGCTTTGCAGAAAACCGAAGGAAGCAAGGAAAGCCGGGCCGAATCTGGTCGTGTTGCCAGAAAAACCTTGGGACGATTCCAACCTGCGGTTTGTGTAGAAAGCCTTCACGTCGAAAGTAAGATTGTCCGTCAGGTCTTGTGTGAGGCCCGCCAGAACAGAATGGCGCTGCTGCTTGGGATAGAAAGTCACGTTGTCAGACGGATCGCACTGGTTGACAGGGCCGGTCCCGATCGTCCCGTCAGGATTCAACGGAGATGTCTGCATGGGGCTGCCGGGAATGACGGTGCCCGTTGTCACATTGCCGCGCACGCAGGTGAGGCTCGTCGCGGCCACCCCATCGACAGTCGTCAGCGGGAAGAACACGTAATCGCGGTCCCGGCCAAAGATCGCATCATTCTTTGCGTAGTTGTACGCGACATAGACCGACCCGCCGTTCCAGGTATGGCCCGCCGTTGCGTTCACATCCCACGTGAAATAATCATCGGCGAAGCCGAAGTGCCCGCCGATCTCCAGGCCGTCGTAAGATTTTTTGGTGATGAAGTTGATGACGCCTGCGACCGCGTCCGAGCCATAAATCGCCGAGCCCCCGTCGGGTACGATTTCAATGCGTTCGATCGCACCCGGTGGCACGATGTCCGCATCCGGACTCGTTACGGAAATGCCTGCACCGACAACCCGGTGGCCGTCGACGAGTACGAGCGTCGGCGAGGAACCCGAGGTGGAGAAGCCCGGCAGGTTTCGCAGGTTTGGGCGATTGGTCGTTGTTGTGGAGAACCCGCCGACCGGGCTCTGCAAGCCGTTGAACGTACCGAGTTGCGGGATCGTCTGTAGAAGCTGAGCTGTGCTCGTAGCCCCGCTTTCCTGAACCGCCTTGTCGGTCACGCCGATAACATTGGTACCTGGGGGAGCAATACCGCGGACGAGGGTCCCGGTTACAACGATCTCATCACCGGAAGATTGTTGCTCAGCCGGTTCGGAATTCAACGATTCCTGCTGAGCAAGTGCCGGCGTAGAAATCACAAGCAGGCTCACCCCAACGAAAAATCTTGCGGTCGATTTCATAAATATGTCCCCCCTTAAATGATGTTTTTGTTCTGCTATGCGATTTTTTGCCGACTAGAGCCGATATTGAAGTTCTGCCCTTTGGCGGCGAAGGTGCTACGAACGGTCACGGCCCTTGCACCGCGCAGCGGAAACTCGCAGCCACGTTCGGTTCGCCGCTCACGTAGACCGCGGTCTGTGGGTAAGGGCATATTGGCTGATTGCGTCGAACAGGTCGGTCGGTCGGAGATTGTATATCCAGGCGGCTCGGGGCCAAGCCCTGCTCGACCCAGGCGACCAGCGCTGCATAGAAATTATCAGGGTTCACGACCGGCGGATTGGCAGCGGGATTCGAAGTGCCGTTGGGCGTTGCGTGCCCGACTCCTGGGATGATGTAGAGACGGTAGAACTTCTGGACCTGCGCCAGTCCTCCCATTCTCTGGGTGACTCTGTCGTAATACTGCATCGTGCCTTGAACGGGGATCGCTTCGTCATGCACGCCGTGCCATGTTAGCAGCTTTCCCCCTCGAGCAGCGAAAGCCGAAAGATCAGGATTGTTGCTATCGATGTTTCCGAGATTCTTCTGAAGCGCCACACTTCGATCGACCACCGCGGCGAGTTCAGCGTAGGACAACATCTTCCACCCGTTCTGGCCGTTCCCAGTCGCATTCTCGAAATTGTCCCAAGCTATCTTTGGATTTTGCAGGATCAAGGCAACCATGTCGGTTGCGTGGGTGAACGGGCCGCCAGGATTGGTAAGGCCCGCACTGGTATTGAACATTCGCGAGAACGTCGCATTGTACAGCGACGTTCCGCGCGGCAGGCCAAACCAGCGGCGGACGCCGCCAAGCCCGCGCTTCCAGCCGTTGTCGACCGCCGGGTCCGGCACAGAGCCGTCGCTTGTCATTCCATACCAAATCTTGTTGAACGCCCGCGCCTCGGCGCGCGTCACGCAATCCCGTGTGATGTTTGTGCCGCCATCCGTCTGGCAAAGGACGCTTGTGTCCTTCGTCGGATCATAGCGGCAGGCCCGCATATCGACGATATAGCCAAGATGTGTGCCGCCGACGACATCGCACGCCCTTATTGCAGCGTTTGACACGAGATCCTGCTTGGCTTCCGAGGGAACACCGCCCCCCAGATCGTGCTGAAAAACAAGCTGCGGATAAAGGTCACCCGCCATAAAGCTGGACCAGTTGATGGCCGGCATGTTGCCGATGATGCCGTCGAAATCATCCGGATGGTTCTGAGCCAGGTTGAGCGCTTGGCGGCCGCCGTTGGATGATCCCTCGAAATATGAGAACTTGGCACGCCGGCCATAATAAAGAGCGGCCAACGCCTTGGTTTTGATGGCAGTTTGGTGCGTACTTCGCGACGCGAAATCGAACCACAGCGTTTTGTTGAGGCTACCGTCGGGAAGCATCCCGAAATCGCCCCCGCCTTTGCCCTGTCCTGGAACCGCACCCCGGCGAGGATGGCCGCCGTCCGACGTCGCCGAAACGGCGCCCTCCCGATCTGCGACGACCGCTGCTCTCGGCTCGCCAATCGCGCGCGGCGATCCATGGGGGCCGCCATCGAACCCTCCCCCGCCCAGAATGTGCACGCGATTGTTCCAGCGTTCCGCCGGGGGCAGCCAAACCTCGATGCCGATGCCTGGCGACGTCGATGGTGCCCCGGCTGGCCCCGGATTGCCCGGCCCGACGTTCAACTTGACGAGGCAAAGATCGCTTTGCGCTTTGGGTGTGAAAGGTGTCGCCGGTTCCGATAGAACGATCGCCTCGCCCTGCTTGAATGCCTTGACCAGGACCACCGTGGTTTGCGTATCGGGCTGGAACGCCGTCTTGAGAGAGTCATTGCATGATAGGGTTGCAGCATGGGCCGCCGGCCCCATCATGGCGACTAGGGTGCAAGTCGTGGCGACTATCAAGTTGAAATCGCGGACTCGATGTAAATGCCGGACGGCGTTTGTCATTCCCTCATCCCATTTGTCTGTGGTATCTCGCGCACCACGTTCATCGGTTTAGACACCGGACGGCAAAGGAAAGAAATTCCCATTTGGTGAAGGTGCAAAAAGGGAGGAGCGGCCTGCAGTCCACTTACGCTGAGTTGACCGACGCGCTGCTGGTCGGCGTCTACGAGACGCCGCTTTGGTCGACGTTTCTGGACCGGCTACGCGCAGTGACGCGTGCAGACCACGCTATTCTAATGTTCCAGCCGCCTAATCGTCCCATTCAAGAGGTCGTGATTCTCTTGGCCGGGGTGGGTAGTGTGTCGAGTTTCAAGCAAAGCTATCTCGGGCATTTCTCAAGCTCAGAGCCAATTGCCGGCTCGTCAATGGTGGAGAACAAGGCCGTACCCTTAGAGCGGATGCTCAGCATGGACAGCTTTGAGGATGCCGCCCGTCGGCGCCAATTCGCCGATCAATACGGCGTGAAAGCGGGGCGGCAAATGCTTGTCCGTGAGCCGAGTGGAATCGGTGCGACGTTGAGCATCGCGCGTCACGAAGCAATCGATTTCACCGCTCAGGACGAGCTTTTGCTCGAATCTCTCGCGCCCATACTCCGGGGAGTATTGAGGTTGTATATTTCCAGCGAAAGAGCAAATTTTGCTGCATCTGTTGCCGAAGAAGCCACACGGCGTTTGCGTTTCGGCTGGATCGCGCTCGATGCCGACGGGCATATCCTCGACAATGACGATCAAGCTGGCCGGGTCCTATCCTCATCGAAAGTGTTAAGCCGGGGCAGCACGGGCAGACTCACCGCGCAAAGCAGCGACATTGCCGATCAAATCGCGCGTGCGCTCAAGGCATTCGCAGAGGATCCGAGTAGCCGCCCCCGCGCATTGCCGCTGTCGCGCGAGCCGTGGCTAGATATGCTGTTGACCCCGGCATGGCGCACCACGATCGCCATGCACCGACCGGCGACCGCAATCGCCTATATCCATGGTGATAGCTGGCATTCGAGTGATCGGTGCCAACTTCTTGGTGAACTATTCGGTTTGCTTCCGCGAGAAGCAAAGCTGGCTTTCGCCCTGAGTCGAGGCATGACATTGACCGAAGCCGCTGAACATTTTGGTTGGACCACATCAACGGCACGAACCTATTCCAAATCGATATACGCGAAAACCGGAGCGCGCGGACTGCCCGACTTGGTACGCCTTGTCATGCGTAGTGTTCTGGCCATCGATATCGATACATAGTTCTGCAGTGAATGCTCCAAATCCTCATGCAGCGGCTTGCCCGATGAGTCCGAGGCCTCCTTATGAATAATCGTGAAATGACCGGCGGATCGAAGGCATAGCGATCGCAGCTATTTGCGCGAAATACCTTTCCCACATTTTTCGCGCGCATCTCCAAACGGGGATGCCGGCGGTGTCAGGGACATGCCAAACAGCCGCATTGGGAATAAGAGGACATTGCGTGCGAAAGATCGCCACTTACAGCTTGCTCGGCTGCGCTCTCGCAGCAACGGTTAGCCTTTCACCTGCTTATGGACAATCAGCCAACGCTTCAGCGCCGACCGGCCTTATGTGCGACGATAGCCTCAAAACCGCCTTTCAGCCCGACGCCCAGACCAGCGTCGTTTTGGTGAAGCAGTTTCGCGCGGGCGAGATCATCCGCTTGGCCAAGGACAACCCGGCGATGTCGCCGCCGGCCGCGCAGGATCTGTGCCTGGTGAAGCTCAACGTCGGCCCCGGCAATCCCGGGCCTGTCAATGCCCCGTCCACCTCCAAGGGGATCGGCATCGAGATCTGGCTGCCCTCGCCGGCCAAGTGGGATGGACGAATCCACGCCATGGGCGGCGGCGGCTGGCAGGGTGGTGCGGCGGGACAGCCGGATCAAATCGGCGGAATCTATGCTGCGATAGCAGCCAGTTCAGAAGGTTCGGTCACGTCCACCACCGATACTGGCCATGCCGGCGGCCCGGCTCTTGGCACGGGCAATCCGCGCGGCGACTTCGCGATGAACCCTGATGGCTCGCTGAATAAGGCGCTACTCCATGATTTCTCAGTCCGCTCGATCCATGAACAGGCGCTCAAGACCAAAGCCCTGACGGCCGCTTTTTACGGCAGGCCGGCGGCGCGCAGCTATTGGGAAGGTGGGTCGACCGGGGGACGCCAGGGTCACAAACTGGCTCAGGCCTACCCAGCCGATTTCGATGGCATCATTGCAAACTATCCTGCGCTGAATTGGAGCGCCTTTGCCGCGGGCATGGTTTATCCCCAGATCGTGATCGAGCGAGATCTTGGCGGCAAGGCCCTGACCAACGCGCAGCTCGACCTCGTCTCCAATGCGGCGATCAACGCCTGCGACGCGATCGGCGGGATTCATCTCGGTTTCGTGATGGACCCTGCGCAATGCCGCTACGATCCGACCAAGGACAACGCCGTGCTATGCAGGGGTGATGGCGGAACAAACCAGACATCCGACTGCGTCACGAGACTTCAGGCCCAGGCCGTCAACAAAATGTGGTACGGTCCAACTCGCGATGGTTCCGTTCCCGATCCCGCGATCGACAACGGCTGGGAGCCGATTGCAGGCAAGCACATCTGGTATGGGCCGGCACGCGGCACATCGCTGTGGAATGCCTTCTTCACGCGATCGTTCGGTTTCCCTGCGGGCTTAGCCAACGCAGGTGCCGGAAGCTCGATTTCGTCGGACGTGATCGCCCTTGTCACGGGCGATCCGACGATGGCGCACGAAGGATTTAAAAACGCCAAGGGTGTCGGCCAAAGCAAGTTCCGCACACTGTCTTATGCTCAGCTTTCTGAAATCATCAGTCGCTCAGAACAGCGCGACGCAACGACCTTTTCGAGGCTGAGCACCAACGACCCCGACCTATCCGCATTCAGGGCAAAAGGCGGTAAGATGCTCGTCTGGCAGGGCTACAACGACGAAGTCATTCCGCCGCAAGGCATCGGTCGCTACTACGACAGTGTGATTGCGAAGATGGGTGGTGTGAACGCGGTCCAATCGTTTTATCGACTGTATTACGTCCCCGGCAATGGACACATGTCGCCGAACGGGACGGCGAACCCGGACGCCAATCCACCGGTCATCCCTCAAGGACAGTTCTACCAAGCGCTGATCAACTGGGTTGAAAAGGGGATCGCTCCTAGCGCCATCGAGATGCATTCCCCCGGCGACAAGCCCGTTCGCAGAAGTCACCCCGCATGCGCCTATCCGCAAAAGGTGACGTACACGTCCGGCGATCCGAACACAGCATCGAGCTTCGTCTGCCGCTAGGTTTGAAGAGACGACGGGCGTGGCCCTTCGCCTTCCGTTTTCGCCCCCGCACCGGAAGGTGCGTGCCGCCATGCCATGTCGCCAAACCGTTCATGCAGCGGCACAAGCAAGATCGCACGCGCCGAGTGCGATCCCAGCGGCCTGGATCATGCCGCAATCGAAGGCCTTACAGAAGACCGCACTCGATTACTCGGGAACCCGGATCAAAATCTTTTCGCACCACGGGCGGCAACCACAAAAGGACGCACACTTGCAGGGCGCGATAGCCCCGCTCAACATCAAGCGGCATTATCGATGGCCGATGCCACGGCGACGAAACCGACAAAGCGGGCGGATCGGTGATCTTAGCGTAACACGGCGACAATATTCCACTGACCATAATGCTTTGGTAAAACCGAAAAACTATTTATTAACAATTATTTAGATGGAGGAAGGGCCGATGGCGAGCACGCTTCTCATAACGAGGCGTACCAGGTCCGGAAGCCCACGTGCGCCTGTTTTGGCGTAGATCGACTTGGAATAATTCCGCGTCGTCCCAACAGTGAGCCCCAAATCGGATGCGACCTCAGCAATCGTCATGCCCCGGCACAGGGCTAGCGCAATTTCGGCCTCGCGCGGCAAAAGCCTGAATAGTTCGGCAAGTTGATCACGGCACTGGACCGAACTCCAGCTATCGCCATGGACATAGGCGATGGCCGCTGGCTTAGCCTTTGTTGAAATCGATTTCCGATCCGCCGGCACCAGCAGCATATCTAGCCAGGGATTCCGGCTGAGCGTGATCGCGCGCGGACGACTGGCGGCGTTGGCAACCACATGGCTCAACGCCTCGCGAATTTCGCGCTCCAATTCCGGTGTACTGCACGTCAATCTGCCCGTTGTGGACCGGCTTAACACCCCGGACTGAGCAAGCACCTGGGCAGCACGGCTGTCACAATCAAGCACTGTCCCGGCGCGATCCAGCGTCAGCCATCCGAACTGGAGGCGTCGGGCTGCTTCTCCGGTCAATGAGGCTTCAAAGCGTTCGCGCTCCAGTGCGACATATTGGCGGAGCACGCCTTTGAGCACGCGCGCGACCGTAATGAGCAGCCCATCGAGATCGGATGTGAAATCATCCCCATAGCCAACAAGGATCAACCAGGCATTAACGCCGGTCGTCTCCTCGATCCGCACCATGCGCGCGGCAGTTATGCCGTTGAGCTCAACGACGTTTCGATGTGCTTGCTGGTTGGGCGTTACCGGCTGGCCCAGCATCTCATCAAGGGAATAAGGCCGGCCCTCGATCATCGCGGTATCGACCATACCATCGTGCGGGTGGAAATATTGTCGATATGTGGCCTGGACTTTTTCTTCGAGATCGCCGGACGGTAAGGTTATCACCTCTTCGTAAGGCCGACCGGGAATGCGGATCGTCAACATCACATGCTCTGCACCGGTTGCACGCTGAAGCAACGCGAAAAAAGTCGTCCATTTCGGAGACTCCAATCCGCCATCGATCAATGCGCAGATCAGGCTCAACTCCATATCGCGTTCAATCATAATGCACCCAATCGACCATCATTACGTGCGGTGCGCCGAGCACCGCGAGGTTTTCATAGGCACAGTACCATATGGGATATGACGGTCCATCTCCCCCTTGGCATTAGTCTCCGGAAAAAGACGTCTATGGAGATGCTCGTGAACCAGGCCCTGTCGGAATTGTTAGTGCCCGATCACGTGCCACGAGAGTTGGTGATCGACTTCGACGCTGCCAGTGACGTCGCGCTCACGTTCGATATCTTCAAACGCATGGACGAATTGCGCAATAGCTCGCCGCCGATCGCATATTCGCCGCATGGCGGCGGGCATTGGCTCTTATTTCGCGAGAAGGACATTCTGAAAGCGTTTAGCGATGGCGATCACTTCTCGACCTCGCTGTTCAACGCAGGTGCGCAGGAAGGCGCACCGGACATGATACCGCTGTGCCTCGATCCGCCAGAACATCTGCCGTGGCGAATGACGATCGTCCGCCATCTCACACCGACCAAGATGCGACGGTTGGAGGATTTCATCCGGCAAAAGGCGGAGTCTCTCATCACACCGCTGGTTGGACAGAAATCGTGTGATTTCGTCAGCGCCGTCGCCGAGCCGATGCCGATCTCGATCTTCATGGCATTGATGGGATTGCCAGCCGAAGGGTTCGACGAGTTTCGTTCGTTAGCGCTGCAAATTATCAGTCCGGAAGGCAACGACCGCAACACGCCGGCAACAGCGGCCGCTAACGCCCGCATTCTGGCGATACTCTCGGAATTGATTGAGGCACGACGCCTGGAGCCGAAGGACGATCTGGTCAGCGCGCTGATAGACGAGAAAGTCAAAGGCGAGGCGATCAGCGCCAAGGGCCTGCTGTCGATCTGCTATGTGCTTTTTCTGGGCGGGCTCGATACGGTGGTAAATGCCATGTCATATGGCATGCGCTATCTCGCACAACAGCCCGAGCTACAGGATGAGGCGCGCGCCGGTCTTGTCGCTATGCCTGACCTGGTTGAGAAACTACTCCGCAAGTCAGCCTTTGTGAACCCGATGCGCATTGTAAAGCAGGATGTTGAAATCGAGGGCGTAACGCTGAAGGCCGGCGACCTCGTTTGGTCGATGTGCTGGCCTGCGAGTAACGAGCCCGGCGGCGATGGCGAAGGGCAAAAGCACCTCACTTTTGGCGGCGGCCATCATTTATGCGCCGGCATGCATCTGGCCCGCCTTGAACTCAGGATTATGTACGAGACCTGGTTCAGATATATTGGACCGTTCGCGCTTGCACCCGATGTGGGGCCGACGATGACCGGAGGATCGACAATGCTCATCAAGCGGCTGCTATTGAACCTCCAACCTTAAATTGGGCGATCGATGGCAGACTGGCCGAATCTCCAGGTACGAATTAAGCCCGCGACTAACGCGATCCCACCAAGTCAATAACAACAAAACATATCTTAGGAGGGTAAAATATGCTGCGTCACCCAAAACGGCACCGGACATTCAGCCTGACAGCGTTGCCGGGATTAATGCTTCTCCACGTCGCAACATTTTCTCCTGCAATAGCAAAGGATAACGACCGTCTTGAGGCCGGCAAGCAGGGAGAGACACTGGCCGGAGAGGCTATTGTTCTTCGCCACCCATATTCAAAGGGTGTCCGGATAGTGGGCCACAGCCCCATTGGTAACCGGACCGGAAATGTCATTACCACCTGGGCAGGACACTGCGCTTACGTCGCAGGCTCGGGTGGGATGTCGCCTACAGGGCAGGTGGCCAAACAGTCCTTAGGTCCTACTTCGGGCGTAGCGGTCATCGATGTTCGCGATCCCCATTTTCCGAAGGTTGTGCGATACCTTCAAGACAAGGGAGCACTCGACGCCGGCGAAACAATGAATGCTGTCGTCGCTTCCGATCGAGCCGTTCTCGCCGCCTCGACCTATGGCGGGGTTTCCGGGATCAATGGCCCCAAGGAGGGTTGGCTAGACCTATATGATATCTCCAATTGCGCCGATCCAAAGTTGTTGTCGGAAGTCAAATGGCCCGAACCCACGCATACCATTACAGTTTCACCCAATGGGCGCCGCGTTTACGGGACGGTCCTCAATCCTTTTACTGGTGCCGGTGGTATCCAGGTGATGGACATCTCCGACATGTCTAAACCGCGTTTCGTCGGCAAGTTCGCGGTGACTCGGCCGGACGGCACCAACTATGAATTCGCGCCACACGAACTGTCGATAAGCCCCGACGAACGGCGTCTCTATGTCGGGGTAATCGCATCCAAAGGCGATGATCTTAACAAGGGCATCAAGATTTCACCGCCCAATCCTGTGGGCCTCGGGCCGGAAGCCGGCGGCATCTATATTCTCGACAATAGCGATCTTGCTGAGGGCCGCGCCAATCCGGGGATGCGCCTGATCGGTACCTCGCAACATGGCGGATGGCATTCGGCGGTGCGTGCCAATATCAAGGGCGTGCCATATCTTGTGGGCGCTGGTGAACTCGTGGCTTGTCCCGGATCCTGGCCCAGGATTAGCAACATCGCTGACGAAAAGAATCCGGTCGTCGTCGGTCAGTTCCGGTTGCAGATGAACATCAAGGAAAACTGCCCACCGCGTGAGGGTATCGAATCCGCTACCGGCGGCGTGGTCGGCAGGCCCGGCACGGCGACCTCCCATTTTAACGATGTCGATAGTCCGACTGATACCCATCTGGGCCTGTTCCCCTTCATGTATGCGGGGCTTCGTATCGCGGACCTTCGTAATCCCTCGGATCCGGTCGAAATCGCTTATTTCAAACCCGGCGATGCGTGCATGTCGCATGTTCGCTATGTTGCGAAGACAGGCCATATTTGGTTCGCGTGCACTGAAAGTGGCTTCTGGGTAATCGCGCTTAAGCCGGAACTGCGAGCTTCAATTGGGATGCCAAAATTGCGTAAGAAAATTAGCCGCTGAACGGCGCGAGAAAACTGCGGCGACCTCAACGAACATCTCTATTCTTGACCGTTCATGCGCGAGCAAACCAACAAGGCAGCCTCGGAATTCATCATGCCGTCATGCGCATGTATAACTGGGCGACATCGAAAGTGCCTGCCGCGTTTATGCCCAGATTGGTTATCGTAGTTTGGCGGCACATGGCAGGCGCGCTTCGACGTCTGTCGTGGTGATGCCGCAGGCCCGGTTCGCATACCAACTGGCACACGCATCCGCTTGGCCAGTTGCTGGTCCTGACCGCGGGGCAAGGCTGGGTCTAGGCGGAAGGCGAGCCGGTCCGTATAATGAACTCGGCGAGTCGATGTGGAGGATGCTTTAACCTTGGCTGAAGGCACCGAAATACGAAATCGACTGGCTCGTCGCCGTTGCGGGGAGCCCGACCGGCTTAGCGACTGCAATGCACCATTTTAGGCACCCAGTAAGGATAATCAGCAGGACCGCTCCTGGGGGAGCGAATCTTTTTATGAATGGCGACAAGTGGTCGGCACGAGCCTCCCAAGAATTTAGCGATTGGACCGACAGACGTTCTTCAGATGGCCAATTTTGGCCACTGGAGAACAATCATGGAGATGCTTGAAACAGAAGCCACCGCCACCAAGCGTCAGGTCTGGAATGCCGGAAGAGCCGTGGGCGCGAAGCGCGCCCTAAAGCCAAAGCAAATCTGGGAGATACGATTCTACCTCAATCAGCGACGCCGCTTGCGGGATCGCGCGCTGTTCGACCTTGCCATCGATAGCAAACTTCGCGGCTGTGATCTTGTGCGGATGAAAATCGGTGATCTGGTTAGCGGCGGGCAAATCCGGACGCGCGCGATCGTGATGCAGCAGAAAACTGGCCGGCCTGTTCAGTTTGAATTGCTACCCGATGCTCGGACCAGCCTGTTGGCATGGCTCGAACGTCGAGGTGCCACGGTGGACGACTATGTCTTTCCGAGCCGAGTGGACCACAATGGGCATCTCAGTACTCGCCAATATGCCCGACTTGTCGATGAATGGGTAACAGGGGTCGGGCTTGTTGATTGCTGCTGAGAAGTGACCCGGGGTTTTCATCGAGAAGTGACCCGTCTGTAGGTTATGTTTCGAGTTTCATTGGTGGGTCAAGATGGCGTCTTCTCCTTTTTGGTTTTGACCTGGTGGGCCGAGCTGTTTTTGAAGCGGAAGCTGTCGTTTCCAGTCTCCAGGATATGGCAGTGATGGGTGAGCCGATCGAGGAGTGCGGTGGTCATCTTGGCATCGCCGAACACGCTGGCCCATTCGCTGAAGCTCAGGTTGGTGGTGATGATGACGCTGGTACGCTCATAGAGCTTGCTGAGCAGGTGGAAGAGCATAGCCCCGCCTGATGCGCTGAACGGCAGATACCCCGAAAATGCGCTTGAAGATTGGCATCGAGCGCACGGTCTTTGGATTGACTGACATCCCGCATGTCCAGAATCTGGGCATTAAGGCAGTCAAATTCGGAAAAGCTTCATTTCCACCAAATTTGTCGACTGCCTGCGATCGCGACAGGGGATAAAGAATTTGGTTGGAAGCCTCCGAATAGACGACGGTCCGATCCCTGGAGCTCGAAATTCGATGGCTGAACAATGGAATTGGTCGACTTCAGATGTTCAGCTTTATTGAATCAGGACTCGGCCTGCGGCGCAGCCGTTACGAAAAGATCGACACGCTCGGCGTCCGGTAGAATGGCATCGATAAACAGCGACCGATGGCAACCAATTGGGTCGCGTTCAAAACAAAGCAAGGCCGTGGGTTGATCATGCGCCATCTCAACCAGCTGTGCGCCCTGGACCATCGCTTCGGGCAGCTCGAGCTGCCCTGCATAAACCTCGGCCAGGCGGGCATGATTGCCTTTTCGCGCAGCTTCCCGACCTTCGGGCGGCGTTCCCAGCGCCTTCAGACCAACATAGTCAATGCCGGCTTCCTTCAGTCCCGCTGCAAGAATATTCTTTGAAAACCCTGGCCGACGCGACAGTGGCACGGCGCGCACGTCGGCAAGCAAGGTGACACCGGCGTCCTTGAGGGTCGCAATGACTTCGGACTGGGTCGCGCCTTCATAGCCAATGGTAAAAATCTGCATGATCGCAACATAGGGTGGGGGAAGCTGTTTTGCACGCTGTGTCCGTCATCCTCACAGCCGGATCGAAGCGCTTGCATGAACTGCTGAGAACAGACACCCGGCAATGCTCGTTGCAGCAAGGGATGCCGATCAAACCTTGGACACTGTCACCGCAATTTCTCGTCCAACGGGCCTCATCAGGACGGGCGCGATCGCACCAGCAGATCGTCAGTCACGGTCATGGTGAAGATCGGATCTGCGTCGGCGGGCACTTCTGCAATGACATCTTCAAACGCAGCACGGGTTTCCGGCTCATCATAGACCATCTTCTGGTCGAACGCCGTCCGCCAGGTGGCTTCGTCGGGCCATTCGGCATAGCCAACGAACCGTCCATCGGCATCGCGGTGCAGCCTTGAACCATAGCTGCCATAGCGCTCGCGAATGAGGTCAGTGCCGCGTGCTCAGGCGCGCCTGAACCGCTCTTCCTTGCCGGGGACGACCCGCCACGAATAAACTGCGACGAACATAGCTGCCTCCTTGAATATGATATGCTCGACACGACAACGCCTGGCTGTGAAGATCGCTGCCAGACGCCAGGCTCGTGCAGCCCACAGATCCTTGCTGCCCTGCCACACTCCGATCTTATGCCGGAAGCAACCCATGGCCTTTGACGCCTTGGTCTAAGGCGGGTCCGCAGTTTCAAAACCATCGCTGGCGGATCATTTTCCCCGCAGGCATTCGCCTGCTCCTCGCGCGCCAAAATGACCCGCCGCTTCCGGTCCTGCGCTTCGCTGCGGCCTGGCGGTTCGAACCCGCCTCATGCCCCGCCTCTCTGACCGTCGTGTCGCCCAGGGGATGGTCCCTTGGGCCATATGAAGGAGTAAAGACAATGCCAGCCATCGGACATGTGACCCTCACCAGGGACGGCAGCTTCAAAGGCCAGATCAGGACGCTCAGCATCCGGGCCGAGATCGCCATCACCCCCGTTGCCAGCAAGACATCGCCCAGCCATCCCGACTATCGGATCGTGTCGGGCGAGACCGAGATTGGCGCCGCCTGGATCCGCACCGGCGAGACCTCGGGCAAGGACTATGTGTCGCTGGTCCTGGCCGCCCCCGAGTTCGGTCCACGCCGGCTCTATGCCAATCTCGGCCGTGCTGCCGGTGGCAAGGACGATGAGTTCGCCCTTATCTGGAACCCGGCCGACTGACCCCGATGTCCCCGCTGCCTCGGCAGCGGGGACATCGCATGTTCGTTTCACACTTTGCGCTCCGCCATGGCTTCGGCTTCCATGCGAAATGCGCGCTTGCCGCGGCGCTGCCAGAGCGCGATCTGCGCGGCACCATTCTCCCCTTGAACCTGTGCCGCAATATCGAGCAGTGCACCATAAAGCGCGAACCGGTCATCCTCCATCAGCTCGATCAGACCCGACTTCAGAACGAGGCCGCCGAGCTCGATCAGATGATGGGTGCGTTCGCGGCGCTTCACGACCCAGGCCCTTGTGTCATGGCGCGCCTTGCTCAGCTGGATCCTGTAGCGCTGCGCCCGCAGCCGCCGCGCTGCCGCGCGCGACTTTCCCAGATCCACGATGAGCGTTGCCTTGGGTGCCGCTGCCTTGAAAGAAAGCCGCCCCCCGCCGGCGCCAGCCCTCCCTGATGGCCTTGTCGCTATTGCCAGCACCTTCGAGCAATATCCCGGCGAGCGTCTCGGCGTCCATGTCACCCGCGCCGCAAGCGGTCACCAACTCGCCCAGCTGCTGGATCCGCTTCGCCCTGAGGTCGCGGGTCTTGCTCTCGAGCGCTCTGAGTTCAGCATCATAGTCACGCAATTTTCGCATGTGCGGTCTCCATCTTATGGCCCCGGTGATGCGAGAGTGATCGATTGTTTCGATGATGCAAACGGGCTGCTACACCGTGGAACAACGCATTCTCGAAAATCATGAAATGTTTTGAGAGCGCGCTTATACGTCGTGCCGACGTGCTTTTTTAAGTGTAGTTGGATTGCCGACATGGCGATCTATCATTTCTCGGTGAAGGTGATCTCACGCGCTGCCGGCAGCAGCGCTGTGGCAGCGGCCGCCTATCGCTCGGCCTCGCGGCTGCATGACCAGCGGCTGGACTGCGCGCATGACTTCTCCAACAAGGCGGGTGTCGTCCATAGCGAGATCACGCTGCCGGACGGCGCGCCGGAGCGCTGGAATGATCGCGCCACGCTGTGGAATGATGTCGAAGCGGCAGAGGTGCGCAAGGACGCGCAGCTCGCACGCGAGGTTGAGTTTGCCATCCCCAGAGAACTGACCCAGGAGCAGGGCATCGCGCTCGCGCGCGACTTCGTGGCGCGGGAGTTTGTCGCCCATGGCATGGTGGCCGATCTCAATGTGCATTGGGATGTGGGGGCTGACGGTGAGGCCAAGCCGCATGCCCATGTGATGCTCGGCATGCGTGAAGTCAGCGAAGAGGGGTTCGGGCCAAAGGTCCGCGATTGGAACCGCACCGATCTGCTGCAGCAATGGCGCGAGCGCTGGGAGAGCCATGTCAACGCGCGCCTGGCCGCGCTGGACATCGACGCGCGCATCAATCGGCGCACGCTTGAAGCGCAGGGGATCGACCTCGAACCGCAGAACAAGATCGGGCCTGCGGGATCGCGCCGGCTTGAGCGCGGCGAGGATGCCGAGCGTGCGGTCGATCATCTCGAGATCGCGCGGCGCAACGGCGCGAAGATCGTGTTGCAGCCATCGGTTGGCGTCGAAGCGATGACGCACAGCCAAGCCACGTTCACCAAACGCGATATGGCGATGTTCGCGCATCGGCATTCGGCAGATCAGGATCAATATGAGCGCGTGCTCGGCGCCATGAAGGCTAGTCCCGACCTCGTTGAACTGGGCACCGATGGGCGCGGTGAGGCGCGGTTCACATCGCGCTCGATGATCGAGAGCGAACTGCGCCTGCAGCGCATGACCGACGGCCTGGCAGAGCGTCACGGCCATGAGGTTCCGGCCACCGCGCTCGCGCGTGGGATCGCGGCAGCCGAAACCCGCGGCCTGCATCTGGGAGGGGAACAGCAGGCCGCTCTCCATCATATAGGAACAAAGACAGATATTGCATTGGTGGTCGGCTATGCCGGCACTGGCAAGTCGACCATGCTCGGGCTCGCGCGCGAGGCCTGGGAACAACAAGGCTACAGCGTGCGCGGTGCAGCCTTGTCCGGCATCTCGGCCGATAACCTTGAGGTCGGTTCGGGCATTCGGTCACGCACGATCGCCAGCCTCGAACATCAATGGGGCCAGGGGCGTGATCTGCTCACATCGAAAGATGTGCTGGTCATCGACGAAGCCGGGATGATCGGCGCGCGGCAGATGGAGCGGATCGTCGCCGCTGTGCACAAGGCCGAGGCCAAGCTTGTGCTGATCGGCGATGTCCAGCAGCTCCAGGCGATCGAGGCCGGAGCACCCTTCCGCGCGCTCGCCGAACGGCATGGCGCGATCGAGATCACCGAGGTTCGCCGTCAGTCGGAAGGCTGGCAGCGTGACGCGACCAGAATGCTTGCGACTGGCCGCACGGGTGAAGCGCTCAAAGCTTATGCGAGAGCCCACATGATGCATGAACATGCGAAGCGTGATTCGGCCAGAAAGGCGCTGATCGAGGGCTGGAATCGGGACCGGCAAGCCGAACCTGCGGCCAGCCGGATCATTCTGACGCACACGCGACATGAATGCGATGAACTGAATGCGCTGGCACGCGATGCCCTGCGTCGTGATGGGACGTTAGTCACTGATATTGCTGTCAAAACAGCACAGGGCGAGCGCTTGTTTTCGCAAAATGATCGTATCATGTTCCTTCGCAACGAACGCTCTCTCGGAGTGAAGAATGGGTCCGCAGGTGTCATCGAACAGGTCAGCACAGACCATATGCAGGTCCGCCTCGACGATGGCCGCAGCGTCGCGTTCGACACCAAATCCTATGCCGACGTGGATCATGGCTATGCGACCACCATCCACAAGGCGCAGGGTGTCACGGTCGACAGGGTCCATGTGCTCGCCACACCGGGTCTCGACCGGCACGCCACCTATGTCGCTTTGTCGCGGCACAAGGACGGTGTGCATCTCTATTATGGCAAGGATGACTTTGCCGATCGTGGCAAGCTCGTCCGAACCTTGTCGCGCGAGCGCGCCAAGGATGCCGCGCTCGATTATGACACCAGCGCCTTTGCCGAGCGCCGCGACATCCGGGTCGCCATGGCGCAGATGTTTGCGGCCGAGAGAATGCCGGGATGGGCGCAGCTTGAGCTGCTTGCGCCGGAGCCTGCCCAACCCTCAATCCAGCGTGGTATGTTCGACGGGTTGCAGCTTGGCACCCAAGTCCATCAGGCACCGCCCTCACGCGGCATGTTCGATGGCTTGCAGCTCAATGCCAGTCCGTTACCCGCGCGTGCAGCCGATCAGGCCAAGACATTGGAGACGGCGGTCGCGCGCTATGCGCGCAGCGTTGAAGACATGCAGGGTATGACGGTCAAAGGCTTGCCTGCGCTGGAGGTTCACAAGACCGCACGTGCGACGGCGGCGGTGGCGCTCGATCGCCTGCAGCCGCATGGCGCGCGCGATCTCGAAGAGGCGTTTGCGCATAATCCTGGCCTGATCAGCGAAGCGGCCAATGGCCGGGCCGCCAGTGCGCTCCGCGCACTTCAGCTCGAGACCGAGATGCGTACCAATCCCGAACTGCGCGCCGACCGGTTCGTGCAGGGCTGGCAGCAGCTCAAGGCCCGTCGGGCGCAGCTGGATACCCGCTATGACAAAGAGGGCAGTGACGCGGTGCGCAATCAGATGAAAACGATGGCGCAAGGCCTGGAGAAGGATCCGGCGCTGGGATCCGCGCTCAGCAAACGCGGCCAGCAGCTTGGCCTCGGCAGACAATGGTCGAAGGAATGGACCCCCGGCACCCGGTCAGGGGACATCGGACACGAACTCTCCGCGCACGTCCGGTCACGCGCGGTGAAGCATGAACTGACCGACTCTCTTGGCCGCGGCCGCTCTCGAGGACTTGGTTTATGAACATGACGATCTCCGCTTCTCCTGAAACTTCCACCAATGCCAATGACCCGGCGGTGGCGTTCAACGCCATGGCGCAGAAGCTTGCGATCCTGATCGCAGCGATTGAGGGCTTTGCGGTGCGGCAGCAGGAATTGCATGGGCGCGACTATGCGCCGGATTTTGCAAAACTGGCCGAATATCAGCAGAAACTGGTCGCAGCGTATCGGAGTCTGGTTGAACGCCCAGGGGTGGCGCTGACGCCTGAAACCATTGCGCATCAGATCGAAGTGGCTGCGCGCACGGTGAGGAAAGAAGATCATGACGCCCTGCGGCAGGCGCTGATCAGATCTGATCAGGCCGCGCACTCCATCACCACAGTGGTGGCTTCGGCACGCGCTGAGCGGAAACAGAGGCACTGGCTGATGGGAACGGCAGCGGCGGCGTTGGTTATGGGGATCCTCATCGCGGCTACCATGCCTGGCGCCGTTGCGCGTGCGCTTCCCGAGAACTGGCTTGTCCCCGAACGTATGGCCGTGAAGGTAATGCGGCGAGACGGATGGGATGCCGGGCTCCGACTTTTGCAGGTGGCCGATCCAACGAGGGAAGCGCTCGTCATCAGTGGGGCAACGATCCCGGAAAGAGATCAGAAGACGCTTTCGAAATGTCGGGAAGAGACAAAGCGTACGCGCAAACCTGTGCCATGTCCTCTGGAGATAGAAGTCCGGTAAGCTGAGAGCCTTGGGAAAGGGGACCGTCGCATGTCGACCAGTTTGGGACACTCGGTCATGTCATCATTACGCCTGAAACCCGTCGCTCATTCAGATGGCAAGACGAACGCTGCACGACCGATTATGGTGGAAAGCGGGCGTTGGCATTGGTACAAACGCTATATGCAGATCGCAACACGGCGTGCCGCTAAATCGAGGGTAATCGAGCATGTCGAGGTACGAAGGGAAGCCTCTCCTCAAGCTGATGGATTGTTATGTCCTCAGCTCGATAGGTGAGCTGGATGAGCAGCAGGAATACGCCTTAAATATGATGGCCCCTAAGCTTTCATCAGCGCTTGGTATCAACGGCTCATGGTTTGACATGGTCGCGACGCAGATGAAATTTCCCCCAAATCTGCCCCTGAAGATCAAGCAAATATGGGAAAATGGGAAGGCTAAGGCGGACGCAGCGGGATATTCGGTTGATCCCGAGCAATTCGCCCGAGAGTTTGTAGACACCAACTTCCCTACTTGAGATAATGGCCCCTCCCGGCTCCGTGTCTAACGTCAGCTTTTGGGCGATTGCTGCCAAATGATTTTTTTACCGCGCAGCGTCAGCTATCGCCGGTCGTCTTTCCAAAAGCCGACGGTCGCGAAACCACCATCCCAAGACGTTGGAATGACCTTCGGCATCCGAGAACGCTATAATCTTCCGTAGCCCATGCCAAAACAGCCATTCGGACGCACCAAAGCCGAAACAATGTGTAGGTGAGAGTGTGGGGATGATTCCGGAGAATTGCCAATTCATCAAGCAAAAACAACGCACTAGGCGATATTTTTGGTAACCTCTACGCGGCTCTAGTGGAATGGGTCCTATTCGTGATCCTCCAGATAGCCACAAGATTTGTCTCACGGGAAGAATTGGCAACTAGCAATCCCGGGCGTGCGGAAGACGCGGATCGGCGCGCCGGGCTAATTCCCCAACCGAATTGTCGCTTCGAAATTTGTGGAATCCCACAAAGGTCTGTTTCCAATCATAATGGGACCAAAAGTGGGACCAATTCGAGAACCGGTGATTTAATTGCAGCAAAACAAGCAGTTGCGAGCAGATTTGGCGGAGAGGCAGGGATTCGAACCCTGGGTACCCTCGCGGGCACGCCGCATTTCGAGTGCGGTGCATTCGACCACTCTGCCACCTCTCCGCAGAAGGACGGGCGCCCGCAAGGGGCTCCGGCCGGTCGATTGAGGGGCGGGCCTTAGCGCAGCCTTTGCTGCGCTGCAAGCTATCCGCTTGCGTCAGCCGAAATCGAACCTAAATTGAGGGAATGAACCAGTCCAGTTTTCCTGCCACGCCCAATGCGCTCCCCCCGGCAACGCCTATTCTTTCCCATGCGCGCTTTTCGATCGGCGACGTGGTGCGCCACCGGGTCTTCGAATTCCGCGGTGTGGTGTTCGATATCGATCCCGTCTTCGCCAATAGCGAGGAGTGGTATGACGCCATCCCCGAAGACATCCGCCCGCGGCGCGATCAGCCCTTTTACCATCTGCTCGCCGAGAATGCGGAGAGCAGCTATGTGGCCTATGTCAGCCAGCAGAATCTGGTGACCGACGATAGCGAGGAGCCGATCGACCATCCCGCGATTTCGGGCATTTTCGACGGGTATAGCGAGGGGCGCTACACGCTGAAGCGTGAGCACCGGCATTAAATTGCCACTAATTTCGCGGCGGCTGCGTAACGGTAGTTGACCCTAGGGATCAGCTAAGGGATGAGGCCGTATATGGCCTTTGAAACGCTTCTGCTGTTCGGCGCGACCGGCGATCTTGCTCGTCGTATGCTGCTCCCCTCGCTTTATGCGTTACACGCCGACGGGCTGGTGGCGGCCCATCTGCGAATCGTCGGCACCGCACGCAGCGATCTGGACGACGGCGCTTATCGGGATTTCGCGCGGGCGGCGCTTGAGGAATTCCTGCCCGAAGAGCGCAAGGATGCAGGGGCGCTGGCGAGCTTCCTCGAGCGCCTGTCCTATCAGCCGCTGGACGCCTCAACGCCTGAGGGATTCCCCGCGCTGGCGGACAAGGTGGGCGACACATCGAAGGGGATGGCGATCTTCCTTTCGACCGCGCCCTTCCTGTTCGAGCCGACGATTGCGGGCCTGAAAAGCGCGGGCCTGGCTGGCGACAACGTGCGCATCGGTCTGGAAAAACCGCTGGGCACCGATCTCGCCAGTTCGCGCGAAATCAACGACGCCGTCGCCGCGGCTTTCCCGGAAGAGCGCACGTTCCGCATCGATCATTATCTCGGCAAGGAAACCGTCCAGAATCTGCTGGCCCTGCGCTTCGCCAATATGATGTTCGAGCCTTTGTGGAATGCGAACGGCATCGATCATGTTCAGATCACCGTCTCCGAAACCGTGGGTCTTGAGGGTCGCGTGGGCTTTTACGACGGCGCGGGCGCGTTGCGCGACATGGTGCAGAACCATATGCTCCAATTGCTCGCCCTGGTGGCGATGGAGCCGCCGGCGAGCTTCGACGCGACGGCCGTGCGCGACGAAAAGGTGAAGGTCCTGCGGTCGCTCCGCCGGATCGACGCCGATTCCGCCGCAACCCACAGCGTGACCGGCCAATATGGCGCGGGCGCCAGCAAGGGTGAAGCCGTGCCCGGCTATGCTGATGAGCTGGGCAAGCCATCAGACACCGAAACCTTCGTCGCGATCAAGGCGCATGTGGATAATTGGCGCTGGCATGGCGTGCCCTTCTATTTGCGCACCGGCAAACGGCTGCCGACGCGGCAATCGGAAATCTTCATCCAGTTCAAGAACATACCGCATAGCATCTTCGCCAAAAAGGGCGGCAAGCTCCAGGCAAACAAGATGATCATCCGCCTCCAGCCCGAGGAGAATATCCGGCTGCAGGTGATGGCGAAGGAGCCGGGGCTGGACCGAGGCGGGATCGTGCTGCGCGAAGTGCCGCTTGATCTGTCGCTCACCCATGCCTTTGCCGGCGCGCGGCGGCGGATCGCCTATGAACGGCTGCTGCTGGATTTGATCGAAGGCGACCCCACATTGTTCGTGCGACGCGACGAGGTGGAGGCGCAATGGGACTGGATTGATGCCATTCGCGCCGGCTGGGCCGCCAATGGCATGACGCCCAAGACATATGGCGCAGGAAGCTGGGGGCCTTCGGCCGCCATCGCGCTGACGGAAAGAGACGGAGTGACGTGGCATGATTAGGAACGGGCATGATTAGGAACGGGCATGATTGAAGCCGAATTCTGGGACTATGAGGATGAGGACGAATGGGCCGAGGCCGTCTCCGGCGACATTGCGTTCATCATCGAACAGGCGCTTGACGCACGCGGCCAGGCGCTGGTGGCGTTTCCCGGCGGCAAGACACCCGCCCCCGTGTTCGCCAAGCTCGCGGCGACCAAGCTCAAGTGGAAGCATGTCACGATCATCCCCACCGACGATCGTCTGGTGGCGGTCAATGATCCGCTGAGCAACATCGCGGCGATCGCCAAGGTGTTCATCCCGCTGGGTGCGCGCGTGTTGCCGATCGCGACCGAGAATAAGGATTACAAGATGGCCGGCAATGCGGCTGACGCCCGCTTGCAGGATCTGCACTGGCCGATCGATCTGGTGTGGCTCGGGATCGGCGCGGATGGACATACCGCTTCGATCTTCCCCGGCCCCGATCTGGATGAAGCGTTGAACGGCCCCAAGACGCGGCGCGCGACAGGTGTGATGCCCGATCCCTTGCCCGCCGAAGCGCCGATCGCGCGCGTGACGCTGACCAAGGAATCGATCGTCACGGCGCGCACGATCACGATCGCGATCACCGGCGCGGACAAGCGCAAGGTGCTCGAACGCGCAATCGAAGACGGCCCCAGTTCCACCGTGCCGATCGGCCGTGTGCTGGCGGATTATGAGCAGCCGATCGATATCCACTGGTTGGATGCATGACGAGGTGAGCGCAGCATGACCCTCCATCCAGACATCGCCGCCGTCACCGATCGCATCATCGCGCGGTCGAAACAGGGACGCAGCGCCTATCTGGAACTGATCGCGCGTGAGCGGGACAAAGGCGTGGACCGGCCACGCCTGTCCTGCGGCAATCTGGCGCATGGTTTTGCGGCCGCAGGCAATGACAAGGTGGTGATCCGCGGCGGCAAGGCCATGAACATCGGCTTGGTCACGGCTTACAACGACATGCTTTCGGCGCATCAGCCCTATGCCCGCTATCCCGAGCAGATGAAGGTCTATGCGCGCGAGGTCGGCTCCACCGTGCAGGTGGCGGGTGGCGTGCCGGCGATGTGCGATGGCGTGACCCAAGGCCAGCTCGGCATGGAACTGTCGCTGTTCAGTCGCGACAATATCGCGATGGGCACGGCGATCGGCCTCAGCCACGGCATGTTCGAAGGCGCGGCCCTCCTCGGCATTTGCGACAAGATCGTGCCCGGCCTGCTGATGGGCGCGCTGCGCTTCGGGCATCTGCCCACGATCCTGATCCCGGCAGGGCCGATGCCATCGGGCCTTGCGAACAAGGAAAAGCAGCGCATTCGTCAGCTTTACGCCGAAGGCAAGGCGACGCGTGACGAGCTGCTTGAAGCCGAGGCGGCATCCTATCATGATGCCGGCACATGCACCTTTTACGGCACCGCCAATTCCAATCAGATGATGATGGAGGTGATGGGTCTCCACGTCCCAGGCTCCGCCTTCGTCAATCCGGGCACCAAGCTGCGGCAGGAATTGACGCGCGCCGCGGTGCACCGGATCACGCAGATCGGCTGGGAGGGGAGTGATTATCGCCCGCTCGGGCTATGTGTCGATGAGAAAGCGATCGTGAACGCGGCGATCGGGCTGCTGGCCACGGGCGGATCGACCAACCACGCGATCCATCTGCCCGCCATCGCGCGCGCTGCCGGCATCATCATCGATTGGGAGGATATGGACCGGCTTTCCGCCGCGATCCCGCTGATCACGCGCATCTACCCCAATGGCTCTGGCGACGTGAACCATTTCCAGGCGGCGGGCGGCATGGGCTATGTGATCCGCGAATTGCTGGATGCCGGTCTGCTGCATCGCGATATCATGACCGTGTGGGACGGCGATCTGACGGCTTATGGCAGGACGCCCGTCATGGACGGCGAGACGCTGGAATGGGTGGAATCGCCCGCCGAAACGCTGGACGATACGATGCTCCGCCCGCCCGCCACGCCGTTCCTGACCGATGGCGGAATGCGGCTGCTAAAGGGCAATCTCGGTCGCGCGATGATCAAGACGAGTGCGGTGGACAAGTCACGCTGGACGATCGAGGCGCCCTGCCGCGTGTTTTCCGATCAGGACGATGTGATCACCGCGTTTAAGGCGGGTGAGCTGGAATGCGATGTGGTGGTGGTCGTCCGCTTTCAGGGGCCGCACGCCAATGGGATGCCCGAATTGCACAAGCTGACGCCGCCGCTGGGCGTGCTGCAGGACAAGGGCTTTCGCGTGGCCTTGGTCACCGATGGCCGCATGTCCGGCGCGTCTGGCAAAGTGCCCGCGGCGATTCATGTCAGCCCCGAAGCGCTGAACGACGGTCCCCTCGGGCTGTTGCGCGATGGCGATATCGTGCGCGTCTGCGCGGAAAATGGCGAGCTCACCGCGCTTGTTGACAAGGCCGAATGGGCATCGCGGTCGCACGCTGAGATGGCGCTGCAATCCTTCGGCACCGGGCGAGAGCTGTTCGCATTGATGCGTCGCGGTGCTGACGAAGCCGAGCGCGGCGCTTCGGCCATGCTGGCGCTGGCCGGGCTCTGAGATTCTGCCCTCTTCTGTCATCCCCGCGAAAGCGGGGATCCAGGCGGTGCTGATAAAAGAAGAAGCTGGATCCCCGCCTTCGCGAGGATCACACGAAGAATAGGAATATACCAATGCAGCCCATCGAAACCATCATGCGCACCGCGCCCGTGATCCCCGTGTTGGTGATTGAAGACATCGCTCATGCGCGCCCGATCGCTGAGGCGCTTGTTGCAGGCGGCCTGACCGTGCTCGAAGTGACGTTGCGCACCGCCTGCGCGCTGGATGCCATACGGGAAATGGCCAAGGTGGAGGGCGCGATCGTGGGCGCGGGCACCGTGCTCAATCCCGGAGATTTGAAAGCCAGCATCGACGCCGGCGCGAAATTCATCGTTTCGCCAGGCCTGACCGAACCCTTGGGTAAGGCCGCGATCGAAAGCGGCATCCCGTTCCTGCCCGGCACCGCCAATGCGGGCGATGTGATGCGCGGCCTCGATATGGGCCTTACTCATTTCAAATTCTTCCCGGCCATGGCCAATGGGGGAACGCCCGCTCTGAAAAGCCTCACCGCGGTCTTTGGCCAATGCGCGTTCTGCCCCACCGGCGGTATCACCGAATCCACCGCCGCTGACTGGCTCGCGATCCCACAGGTGCTGTGCGTCGGTGGAAGCTGGGTCGTGCCCAAGGGTGCGCCCGATGTGGCGGCCATTACGGCGACCGCGAAAGCCGCATCGGCATTGGCCTGATCTATCGTTGATAGACATTTTCTATGAAGGTTGCCGGTTTCGATAGGCGCGCTACAGGCAGAATCAGATTTCCGTTCAGGGAGGAACATTCATGAAGACCCGTGCCGCCGTCGCTTTTGAAGCCAAGAAGCCGCTGGAGATCGTCGAGCTCGATCTCGAAGGCCCGAAGGCCGGTGAGGTTCTTGTCGAGATCATGGCGACGGGCATCTGCCACACGGACGCCTACACGCTCGACGGCTTGGACAGCGAAGGCATCTTCCCCAGTGTGCTGGGCCATGAAGGTGCGGGCATCGTCCGCGAGATCGGCGCTGGAGTCACCTCGGTTGCGGTCGGCGATCATGTGATCCCGCTTTACACGCCGGAATGCCGCCAGTGTAAATCCTGCCTCAGCGGCAAGACCAACCTGTGCACCGCGATTCGCGCGACACAGGGCAAGGGTGTGATGCCGGACGGCACCAGCCGCTTCAGCTACAAGGGTCAGCAGATCTTCCATTATATGGGCTGCTCCACTTTCTCGAACTTTACCGTGCTGCCTGAGATCGCCGTGGCGAAAATCCGCGAAGACGCGCCGTTCGACAAGAGTTGCTACATTGGCTGCGGCGTCACGACGGGTGTCGGTGCCGTGGTGAACACCGCAAAAGTGCAGGCGGGCGACAATGTGATCGTCTTCGGCCTGGGCGGCATCGGCCTGAACGTGCTGCAGGGCGCGCAGATGGTGGGCGCGGACAAGATCATCGGCGTCGATATCAATCCAGATCGCGAGGCCTGGGGCCGCAAATTCGGCATGACCCATTTCGTGAACCCCAAGGAGATCGAGGGCGATATCGTCCAGCATCTGGTCGAGTTGACCGGCGGCGGCGCGGATTACACCTTTGATTGCACGGGCAACACGATCGTCATGCGCCAGGCGCTGGAAGCCTGCCATCGCGGATGGGGCGTCTCGGTCGTGATCGGCGTGGCGGAAGCGGGCAAGGAAATCTCCACCCGTCCGTTTCAGCTCGTCACCGGGCGCGTCTGGAAAGGCTCGGCCTTCGGCGGCGCACGCGGACGCACAGACGTGCCAAAGATCGTCGATTGGTATATGAACGGCAAAATCCAGATCGATCCCATGATCACCCATGTTCTCTCGCTCGAAGAGATCAACAAGGGCTTCGATCTGATGCACGCGGGCGAATCGATCCGCAGCGTCGTCGTATTCTAAGCAATCCAACAGGAGGGAGATGCCATGTTTTCGCACATAATGATCGGGTCCAACGACACCGCACGATCGAAGACATTCTACGACGCCACGCTCGGCGTGTTCGGCGCCAAGCCGGCCATGGTCGATGACAAGGGTCGGCTGATCTATATGAACAACGGCGGCCTCTTCATGGTGGGCAACCCGATCGACGGCGATCCCGCCTGCCATGCCAATGGCGGCACCGTCGGCTTCGCCGCTTCATCACCCGAACAGGCCGATGCGTGGCACGCGGCCGGCCTCGCCCATGGCGGCACGGCGTGCGAAGATCCGCCGGGCATTCGCGAAGGTGCTTTCGGCAAACTCTACCTCGCCTATCTGCGCGATCCCGATGGCAATAAATTGTGTGCGCTGCACCGCCCGGCTGCATGACACACAGCGTGGAAACGATTTCCATCAATCGGAGCTTCGGCGGCACGCAGGGCGTCTACAAACACGCCAGCACTGCAACGGGAACGGAGATGACCTTCGCGGTCTATCTCCCGCCCCAGGCCGAAGCGCCCGGCGCGAAGCTGCCGATCCTGTGGTATCTCTCCGGCCTGACCTGCACGCACGCCAATGTGATGGAAAAGGGCGAATATCGGCGCGCCTGCGCTGAACTGGGCATCATCTTCATCTGCCCGGATACGTCGCCGCGTGGTGATGATGTGCCTGATGATGGGGGCTATGATTTCGGTAAGGGTGCCGGCTTCTATGTCGATGCCACGCAAGCCCCGTGGTCGCAAAACTTCCAGATGTATTCGTATATCACCGAGGAATTGCCCGGAATCATCGCGGACAATTTCCCAGCGGACATGGCGCGGCAATCCATTACAGGCCATTCGATGGGCGGGCACGGGGCGCTCACCATCGCGCTGAAAAATCCCGGCGTGTTCAGGAGCGTTTCCGCCTTCGCGCCGATCGCCTCGCCACTGAACTGCCCGTGGGGCCATAAGGCGCTGGGCGGCTATCTCGGCGTGGATCAGGCTGGATGGCGCGCTTATGATAGCATTGCGCTGATCGAGGATGGCGCGCGCCTGCCTGAAATCCTGGTGGATCAGGGCGCGGCGGACAATTTTCTCGTGGAACAATTGAAGCCCGAATTGCTCCAAGCGGCCTGCGAAAAGGCCGGAATCGCGCTCACGCTGCGAATGCAGCCGGGCTATGATCATAGCTATTATTTCATCTCCAGCTTCATGGATGATCATGTGCGCTGGCATGGCGCGCGGTTGATTTGATCTAGAAGGCCCACCTCCCCTCCCGGAAGGCCGGGAGGGGAGGTGCATTGGGCACTTCCTTTACGCCCTTCCAAGTCTTCTTGGAGGGGCCGGGGGTGGCCCCTTCTTCCCCTCCACCTGCCCTTCGCCTAGACCATCTCCATGCAGCTCCGCTTCCTCGATTATTTCGTGGCTCTCGCCCGTGAAAAGCATTTCGCGCGTGCGGCGGAAAGCTGCCACGTCACCCAGCCCACGCTGTCCGCAGGGATCGCCGCGCTGGAAGAGATGCTCGGCAAGCGGCTCGTCAACCGGGATCGGCGCTTTATCGATCTGACGCCGGAGGGGCATTCGATCCTGCCCTTCGCCCGCCAGTTGCTGGCCGACCATGAAGGCCTGCGTCACGCGATCGACGCACCCGCCGGGCCGCTGCGGGGACAGCTCCGCATCGGTTCCATCCCCGCAGCCATGCCCTCCATCGGATTTCTGATGAAGGCGCTGCACGCCAGCCATCCCCGGCTGACGGTCACCATCCGCTCGCTCACGTCGCGGGAGATCGAACGCGGCCTGCTTGACTATGAGATTGACGCGGGGCTGACCTATCTCGACAATGAACCCCCTGCGCAGGTCCGTTCTGTGCCGCTTTATGCCGAGCGTTACATGTTTGCCACGCGCGCCGATGCGCCGCTCGGCGGACTGGAACGCATCGCATGGAAAGACGCTGCCGAAGCGCCTTTGTGCCTGCTTCATGAAGGAATGCAGAATCGCCGCATCCTCGATGCGCATCTCGTGACGCTTGGCCTGAAGGCTGACCCCGTCGCCACCGCGGATTCCTATGTGGCATTGCTTTCGATGGTTTCCCATGGCGGGCTCTCAAGCATCGTGACGGATAGCCATGGCGAGTTCGTGGCGGGTGATCCCGATCTTCGCGTGATAGACATTGTCGATCCCGCGCCGCCCAACACCATCGGCTTGGTGGTGCTCGACAGAGAACCGCTGTCTCCCTTGGCCAAAGCGGCATTTTCAATCGCTGAAACGCTTCGGTTATTATCGCCGCTGCGCAGTTGTTGATAGAAACCCTCTATCGAAGATAAGCGCAGTCAATTTGACGGATGCCAGGAAAGGGAGGACGCAAAATCTCATGGAACGGCAAGGTGACAATGAGTTCGATGCGGAGCGGGTCACCACGACCATCCGCCAGAACAAGCACCTCGAAGGCGCATTGCTACCAATCCTCCATGCGCTTCAGGCCGAATTCGGCTGGATCGACGACACCACAATCCGCGCCGTTGCGCTGGAACTCAATCTCAGTCGTGCCGAAGTGCATGGCGTGATCAGTTTCTATCACGATTTCCGTACCCGCCCGGAAGCGCGCCCTGTGATCAAGCTCTGCCGCGCGGAAGCCTGTCAGGCGCGCGGCTCCGAACCGCTGGCGAACTGGGCCGCAGCAAAGGCGGCCAACCGGATCGCGATCGAGCCCGTCTATTGCCTCGGCCTGTGCAGCGTTGGCCCCAATGCAATGATCGGGCATGATGTTTACGCGCGCCTGGACGAAGCGTCGCTCGGCGCGCTGATCGAGGCGCTGTGATGCAGATCCGCATATCCGACGATGCTCTGGCGCTGGCGTGCGGCGCGGATCGAGTGACGACTGCCTTTGCGAAGGCGGCCCCCGATGCCGATATCCGACGGGTATCGAGTTGGGGGATGCACTGGCTTGAGCCCTTGGTGGAAATCGACGGCATTGGATACGGCCCCGTCACGCCAGCGGATGTGGACGCGATCCTCTTCGGCACCGCCGATGCGCTTCGCATTGGTAGGATCGAGGATCATCCTTTCATCGCCAGCCAGACCCGGCTGACCTTTGCGCGCGCGGGCAAGACGCGGTCTCTGAGCCTCGACGATTATGACGCCACCGGCGGCTGGAAGGGTTTACGCGCCGCACAGGCGATGACGGCGCTCCAGATCGTCGAGACGGTCACCGCCTCCGGTCTGCGCGGCCGCGGCGGCGCGGGCTTCCCCGCGGGGATCAAGTGGAAGACCGTGCTGGATGCCCCCGCCGGCCGCAAATATATCGTCTGCAATGCCGATGAGGGCGATAGCGGCACCTTCGCCGATCGCATGGTGATGGAGGGCGATCCCTATATGCTGATCGAAGGCATGGCGATCGCCGGCCTCGCGACGGGGGCTGGCAAGGGCTTCATCTACGTCCGTTCAGAATATCCCCATGCCATCGCCAAATTGGAAGCCGCGGTCGCGCGCAGCCGGATGATCATCGCGCCGTTCGAGATCGAGGTGCGCGAAGGCGCGGGTGCCTATGTCTGCGGCGAGGAAACATCTTTGCTCAACAGCCTTGAAGGCAAGCGCGGCGAGGTGCGTGCCAAGCCGCCGCTGCCCGCGCATGAAGGACTGTTCGGCTGTCCTACCGTCATCAACAACGTCCTCACGCTGGCGGCCATTCCCTATGTGCTGGCCCAGGGCGCGGAGGCCTACGCCGCCTATGGCATGGGCCGGTCGCGTGGCACCATGCCGATCCAGCTTGCGGGCAATCTCAAATATGGCGGGCTGTACGAGACCGCTTTCGGCGTGACGCTGGGCGAACTCGTGGATGATATCGGCGGCGGATGCGAGAGCGGCCGCCCTGTCCGCGCCGTGCAGGTGGGCGGACCGCTCGGTGCCTATTTCCCGCCTGCCCTGTTCGATACGCCTTTCGACTATGAAGCCTTCGCCGCGGCCGATGGCCTGATCGGCCATGGCGGCGTGACCGTGTTCGACACCGAAGTGGACATGGCCGCGCAGGCGCGCTTTGCCATGACGTTCTGCGCGGTGGAAAGCTGCGGAAAATGCACCCCCTGTCGGCTGGGATCGACCCGTGGCGTGGAAACGATCGACAGGATCATTGCGGCACGCGATCTGGCCGCTTCCTCCTCCGTTCATCCTGAACCTGTCGAAGGGTCTTCGTCTTCCGGCGATCCGGCCTTGAAGGAAAGAGCTTCGACACGCTCAGCCCAAACGGAACTGGAAGATGCCGTGATCCTCATCGAAGATCTGTGCGACACCATGAAATTCGGATCGCTCTGCGCGCTGGGCGGTTTCACACCCTATCCGGTGTTGAGCGCGCTCCATCATTTTCCCGAGGATTTCGGGCTGAAGGAGGCGGCGGAATGAGCGCGATTCTGCCCCCCACTCCGTTTGTGTCAAGCGCAGTCGAGACACGTTTGGGCGTGCCCCCACGTCCCTCGACTTCGCTCGGGACAAACGGTTGGTGCAGGTGTCCCTCATGATCCTCGGCGCAATCATCGCGGGTGGCCAATCCCGCCGCTTCGGCAGCGATAAGGCGCTGGCGAGTGTGGATGGCAAGCCGCTGCTCGATCACGTCGCCGAAGCGCTCGCTGCTCAGACCGACGCCATCATCGTCGTCGGAAGAAGCTGGCCCGGCATCACATCCATTGCCGACCGCCCGACCCTCGACCAGGGGCCGCTGGGCGGTCTCTGCGCAGCGCTCCATCATGCGCAAGCCCATGGCTTTGAAACCGTGCTGACCGTGGGGTGCGACATTCTTCCCCTCCCCGCCCATCTTCCCGCTTTGCTCGCACCCGGCAGCGCCGTGGTCAAAGGCCAGCAGCTTATCGGCCTGTGGCGCGCCGATCTCGCCAGCGCGCTGGAGGATTATCTCGAATCCCAGCCCGATCGCGCCATCCGCGGATGGATGGCGACCGCGGCTGTGCGCACCGTGACGCTGGATGCCAGCTTCCATAATCTCAATACCCCGGAAGATCTGGCCGCCTTCACCAAGGATCAGGCCGCATGACCTATACCCGCCAGGCCGATTTCGGCACCCCCGAATCCAAGTCCACGCAGAGCGTCACGCTCTCGATCAATGGTCGTGCGGTCACCGTCCCCGCCGGATCGACGGTGATGCGCGCCGCCTCCGAGATCGGGACCAACATCCCCAAGCTCTGCGCCACCGACAGCCTCAAGCAGTTCGGCTCCTGCCGCCTGTGCCTGGTCGAGATCGACGGCGCACCCGGCACCCCGGCCTCCTGCACCACCCCCGTCTCCGAAGGCATGGTGGTCCATACCCAGACGCCGAAGCTGCAGAAATTGCGCAAGGGCGTGATGGAACTCTACATCTCCGATCACCCGCTCGATTGCCTCACCTGTGCTGCCAATGGCGATTGCGAGCTGCAGGATCAGGCCGGCGCGGTCGGGCTGCGCGACGTGCGCTACGGCTATGAAGGCGCGAACCACCTCGGCCAGGCCAAGGACCATTCCAACCCCTATTTCGATTTCGATTCGTCCAAATGTATCGTCTGCTCGCGCTGCGTGCGCGCGTGCGACGAAGTGCAGGGCACGTTCGCGCTGACGATCGAGAGCCGCGGCTTCGGCTCCAAGGTTTCGGCGGGCACCCCGGTCGACGATTTTCTGTCCTCCGAATGCGTCTCCTGCGGCGCATGCGTCCAGGCCTGCCCCACCGCGACGCTCACCGAAAAGGCGCTGGTCGAGATCGGCACGCCCGAACGCTCGGTCGTCACCACCTGCGCCTATTGCGGCGTCGGCTGCACCTTCCGCGCGGAGATGCGCGGCGAGCAATTGGTGCGCATGGTGCCGTGGAAGGACGGCAAGGCCAATCGCGGCCATTCGTGCGTCAAGGGTCGCTTCGCCTGGGGCTATGCCACGCATCAGGAGCGCATCACCAAGCCGATGGTCCGCGCCAGCACCGATCAGCCGTGGCAGGAAGTCTCCTGGGAGGAAGCCTTCGCTTATGCCGCGTCCGAACTGAAGCGCATCCAGGGGCAATATGGCCAGCGCTCGATCGGCGGGATCACCTCCTCGCGCTGCACCAATGAGGAGACCTTTCTCGTCCAGAAACTGATCCGCGCCGGCTTCGGCAACAACAATGTCGATACCTGCGCGCGCGTCTGCCATTCGCCCACGGGCTATGGGCTGAAGACCACCTTCGGCACCAGCGCGGGCACACAGGATTTCGACAGCGTCGAGCATTCGGACGTGATCCTGATCATCGGTGCCAACCCCACGGACGGTCATCCTGTGTTTGCCAGCCGGATGAAGAAGCGCATCCGCGAGGGCGCTAAATTGATCGTCGTCGATCCGCGCCGGATCGACATGGTCCGCACCCCCCATATCGAGGCGCAATACCATCTCCCGCTGCGCCCCGGCACCAATGTCGCCGTGCTCACCGCGATCGCCCATGTCATCGTCACCGAGGGGCTGGCCGACGAAGCCTTCGTGCGCGAGCATTGCGATTGGGACGAGTTTCAGGACTGGTCCGATTTCGTCGGCCAGGCCAAGAACAGCCCCGAGACGCTGGCACCCGTCACCCTGGTCGATCCGCAGGATCTGCGCGCCGCCGCGCGCCTCTTCGCCACTGGCGGCAATGGTGCCATCTATTATGGCCTCGGCGTCACCGAGCACAGCCAGGGCTCGTCCACGGTGATGGCCATCGCCAATCTCGCCATGGCTACCGGCAATATCGGCCGCCCGGGCGTGGGCGTGAACCCGCTGCGAGGGCAGAACAATGTGCAGGGCGCGTGCGACATGGGCAGCTTCCCGCACGAGCTTCCCGGCTATCGCCACATCTCGGACAAGGCGACGCGCACGCTGTTCGAACAGGATTGGGGCGTCACGCTCGACGCCGAGCCGGGCTTGCGTATCCCCAACATGCTCGACGCCGCGGTGGATGGCGTGTTCAAGGCGCTCTATGTACAGGGCGAGGATATCCTCCAGTCCGATCCCAACACCAAGCACGTCGCCGCGGGCCTCGACGCGATGGAATGCGTGATCGTGCAGGATCTGTTCCTCAACGAGACCGCGAACTACGCACACATCTTCCTGCCCGGATCGACCTTCCTCGAAAAGGACGGCACCTTCACCAATGCCGAGCGACGCATCCAGCCGGTCCGCAAGGTGATGTCCCCGCTGAACGGCTATGCCGATTGGGAAGTGACGCAGGAACTGGCGCGCGCCATGGGGCTCGACTGGAACTATACCCACCCCAGCGAGATCATGGACGAGATCGCCCGCCTCACGCCGAGCTTCGCGGGCGTGAGCTTCCGTCGGCTGGACGAGGCCGGTTCGCTGCAATGGCCCGCCAATGAAGCCGCGCCCGAGGGCACGCCGGTGATGCACGTCGGCGGCTTCACCGGCGGCAAAGGCAAGTTCGTGGTGACCGATTACGTCCCCACCGACGAGAAGACCGGCCCGCGCTTCCCCTTGTTGCTCACCACCGGGCGGATCCTGAGCCATTACAATGTCGGCGCGCAGACCAGGCGCACCGCCAATACCGCCTGGCATCCTGAAGACTTGCTGGAGGTGCATCCGCAGGATGCCGAGGACCGCGGGATCAAAGACGGCGACTGGACGCGCCTCGCCAGCCGCTCGGGCGAGACCACGCTGCGCGCGCTGGTCACCGATCGGGTTGCACCGGGCGTGGTCTACACCACCTTCCATCACCCCGCGACACAGGCCAATGTGGTCACAACCGACTTCTCCGACTGGGCCACCAATTGCCCGGAATATAAGGTGACCGCGGTGCAGGTGACGCCTTCGAACGGCCCCAGCGACTGGCAGGAGGATTATGAGGCACAGGCGACGCAGAGCCGCCGCATTGTGGTGGTGGAAGCCGCGGAGTGATCTTTTCTAGGCGCCCCCTCCCCCGTCATCCCCGCGAAGGCGGGGATCCCGCTTCTTCTTCGAACCAGGGAAAAAGGAAGCGGGATCCCCGCCTGCGCGGGGATGACGGACAGGGCGTAGTCCAATGACCGGCATGACCACCCAGCAGCGTCTGATCTACATGGCCAATCAGATCGCGCGCAACATGGCGATGATGCCGCATGACAAGGCGGTCGCCGCGCTGGCGGATCATGTCGCGATGTTCTGGGATCCGCGGATGAAATCGATGATCTTCGCCGACAGCGCGGGCCTCTCGCCGATCGCCGCGGACGCGATCGCCTATCTCAAGCAGGGCGGCACCCCCGCGCACCAGACCCAGGCCACCGAATTCAACGCGGTCGGCGAAGCGGGGCATAGCGACGCGGGTTAGGGCTGTGAGGCTTCCCTCACGTCAGTTGCAGGAAGGAATCCGGTCGCGCCAGCGTGATCAGCGCCAGTCCGCAATCCTGCGCGCGCTGCAATGCCAGGCTGGTGGCGGCGGAGATCGTCACAAGCGCGGGGCATCCTGCCAGCGCGGCTTTCTCCACCAGTTCATAGGAACAGCGCGCCGTCAGCAGCGCAAAGCCGTCGTCCCAGCCCATCCCCGCGCGCGCCATCGCACCGATCAATTTATCGAACGCATTGTGACGGCCGACGTCCTCGCGCACCAGCCGGATCGCGCCGTCTGCGCCGCAGAACGCCGCGCCGTGCACCGCGCCGGTCGCATTGCCGAGCGGCTGTGCGGCGCGCAGGGCTTTGAGCGCGGCGAACACGGCCGGGGCCGCGGGCACACGGCCCTCCACCACGGGCAAAGGCCGCAGCGCCTGTTCCAGATTCTCGATCCCGCATAAGCCGCACGAGGATTCGGAAATGCGGTGGCGCACGCGTTCGATCACCAGCGGTCGCCGCGCCTCGATCAGATGGATGCGCAGGATCGTCCCGGTCTCGGCAGGATGAACGTCCACCGCGACGATATCGGCAGCGCTCTCGATCAACCGCTCGGATAGCGCAAAGCCGAAGGCGAAATCCTCCAGATGGGCGGGCGTCGCCATCATCACGGCATAACCAAGCCCGTTCATCTCGATCGCGATCGGCTGTTCGATCGCAACGGGTCGCGTGACCGTCTCCCGGCGGCCATCGGGCGCGATCTGGGTGAAGGTGCCGGGGGTGTCGCTCATCGTCCTGCTCTCGCCCAAAGCCGGGTCGCCTGCAAGCTCTTGCCTCAAGCCCGCCCGCCGTTCACAGGCCGGTATCGTGGAAATCATGCCCCCCAGCCCACCCGTCCGCCATCTGACGCTCGACGCCCTGCGCGGTATTGCAGTGATGGGCATCCTGGCGATGAACATCATCGCCTTTTCCATGCCTCAGCCGGCCTATATCAATCCGCTCGCCTGGGGCGGGACCAGCGCCGCGGATCTGGGCATGTGGGCGGTGAATTTCATCCTCGTGGATGGCAAGATGCGCGGGCTCTTCTCGCTTCTGTTCGGCGCGTCGATGTTGCTCGTGATCGACGGCGCTGAGGCCAAGGGGTTAAGCGGCGGATTCATCCATGCCCGCCGGATGCTCTGGCTGATGATCTTTGGCCTGATCCATCTTTATCTGATCTGGTATGGCGATATTCTCTTCCTTTATGCGGTCGTCGGGCTGATTGCCTATGGTTTCAGCCACAAGGATGCCCCGGCGCTGCTCCGCCTGGGCATCGGCCTGATCCTCACCAGCTTCGTCTTCTGGGCGATCATGGGGGTGGCACTGATCTTCATGCAGCACGGGGCCATGGCCGCCGATGCCTCCGCGGGGCAGATCGCCAGCTATCGCGGCATGATCGCCAGCATCGGAGCGCCCGATACAGCGCCCATCCACCACGAGATCGAAATCTATCGCGGCAGCTATACGCAGATCCTCGCCAACAGCTTGGCACCCGACAATATCGACGCGCCGCTGACCACGCTGTTGTTGACCGGTCTCGAAACGCTGGGCCTGATGCTCATCGGCATGGCGCTGCTCCGCAACGGATTCCTGACCGGGCAATGGAGCCGCAGCCAGTATCGCAGCGTGGCGATCCGTGCCTATCTGTGCGGTCTCCCGCCGATGATCGCTTTGTGCCTGTGGTGCTTGGCCAGCGGTTTCGATCCGGTGACCACGTTCAATGCGGTTCTGGTCTGGTCCACACCTTTCCGGATCATCATGGTGATCGCCCATGCCGCACTGGCGCTTTCGATCATTCTGGCCCGACCGCAGAGCCGCCTGCTCCGCCGGATCGCCGCCGCGGGCCGGGTGGCCTTTACCAACTATCTCGGCACCAGCATCGCGATGACAGCGCTTTTTTATGGCTATGGCCTGGGGCTGTTCGGACATGTCTCGCGCTTTCACGTCTATGGCTTCGTGCTGATCGGCTGGGCGGTGATGCTTTGGTGGTCGAAGCCGTGGCTGGAGCGATTCGCTTATGGCCCGCTTGAATGGCTCTGGCGTTCGCTGGCGCGTGGAAAAATTCAGTCCATGCGACGCACAGCACCAAATTAACTATTGCGATCTATTATCATTATCCTTATCTCTTTCGCAGGAGAGCTGGAGGGAATCGCTTTGGTCGTCTGCATCTGCAATGCCATTCGTGAGAAAGACCTGCGCGAAACCGTCCGTAGCGGTGGCGCGAGCAACGCCTGCAGCGCCTATGCGGCGCTCGGCCGCAAGGCCCGGTGCGGCCAATGCGTCCCGTTTGCGCAAAGCATTATCAAGGCCGAGCTTGCGACTGCCTGACGATAGCCCCACCATAAATCCCTGTTTTCCGCCATTTTTCGGGTATCTTTAGCCCCGCCACGCCCGTATAATCAACGCTTCAAATTCAAGGAGCCGCGGCCGTGAAGGGCGATACCAAAGTCATCGAATATCTGAACGAGGCGCTCAAGAACGAGTTGACCGCGGTCAATCAATATTGGCTGCATTACCGTCTGCTCGACAATTGGGGCATGGCCAAGCTCGCGCATTTCGAACGCCATGAGTCGATCGACGAGATGAAACATGCCGACAAACTGGCGGAGCGCATCCTGTTCCTTGATGGTTTGCCCAATTTCCAGCTTCTGGGCCGGCTCAAGATCGGCGAAAATGTCGAAGAGATATTGCGATCCGATCTGGCGCTTGAGAACGAAGCCATCCCGCTGCTGAAGGATGGCATCGCCTATGCCGAAAGCGTGCGCGATTATGTGAGCCGCGATCTGATGGCGGATATCCTCTCCAATGAAGAGGATCATGTCGATATCCTGGAGAAGCAGTTCGACATGATCGAACGCATGGGTCTTCAAAATTATATCCAGCTTCAGTCGAAAGCGCCTGAAGAGGATTGAGGCCGATTGAGCCTCTCCAACGGGAGAGGCTGTTTCAGATCCGACCGAAGCTCTGGTTGTTGGCGTCTACCTTGCGTCCGAAGCCGCCATTGCGGCGCTCTACCAACGGATTGCATTCGCGTTCGAACAGGAGGAGCGCCTCTTCGAATACCGGACGAAGCTGGACGACCTGCTCAAGCAGTTCGTCCGGCGCTTCGTGCACTTCGACGCAATGCCGCGCCACGGCTTCGATCTGTTCCGCGAGACCGGCCAAGGTCTCGGCCCCGAATTGAAGTGATTCGCCCTTGAGCGTATGCGCCGGAACGACCATCGCGGCGGCGTCCTTCGCGCGCATCGCGGTTTCGATCGCCGCCACGGATTTGGTGCCATCTTCCCGGAAATAGCCGAGAATGCGGATGAAATCGGCGCCCAGCTCCTGCCGGGCCTCCAGAAATGCGGGCCAATCGATCTTGTTTTCCACTGTCGGCGTCACGTCAACGGCTCCTTACGCGGGTCATGCGCACATGCCCCCTGCAATCTTTCGTAGAGAAACCCGGTAAATATGTGGTTGACGATCAGGCGGTAATTTCGAAGCCGGGTCCAATATCGGTGGTCACCTCGATCACATTCCACCCCCGCTCCGCCGCCAGCGCGGCGATCTCCTTCGGCGCGATCGGATCATCCGCCACGATGCGGATCACAGCGCCGGCACCCGCCTCCCGCACAGCGCGCGCCAGTCGCACGGCCGGCCAGGGACAGCGCATACCGCGCGCATCGAGCAACGAGATCACTTGTCGTCGAAGGGATTCTTCGGCGCTCTCAGCGTCAATCGCACGGGCACCGCGCCGAATCCCAATTCCTTGCGAATGCCGTTCACCAGATAGCGGCGATAGCTTTCCGGGAGCTGATCCACGCGCGTGCCGAACAGGATAAAGCCCGGTGGGCGGGTCTTCGCCTGGGTGATATAGCGCAACTTGATGCGCTTGCCGCCGGGCGCTGGCGGTGGATTGGCTTCCACGGCGCGCTCGAACCAGCGGTTGAGCGCGCCCGTGCCCACACGCTTCGACCACATTTCGCGCACCTCGAACGCGGCGGCGATCATCTGATCCACGCCCTTGCCTGTTGCGGCGGACACCGCGACCAGCGGCACGCCGCGCGCCTGGGCCAGACCTTCGTCGAGCGCGGCGCGCACCCCGTTAAACAGGCTGCTCGGTCCTTCGGCGACATCCCATTTATTGAGCGCAATCACGAGCGCACGGCCCTCTTCCAGAACGCGATCCGCGATCTTGAGATCCTGAACCTCCAGCCCGAGCGTGGCATCGAGGAGCAACACCACGACTTCGGCGAAATCGATCGCGTGGAGTGCATCGGCGACAGAGAGTTTCTCCAGCTTGTCCTGAACCTTCGCGCGCTTGCGCATCCCGGCCGTGTCGATCAGATGAATCGGCCGATCCTGCCACATGAAATCGATCGCGATCGAATCGCGCGTGATCCCGGCCTCTGGCCCGGTGATCATCCGCTCCTCCCCCAGGATACGGTTCACCAGCGTGGATTTGCCCGCATTGGGCCGCCCCACGATGGCGAGCTTCAGCGGGCCGGTTTCCTCGTCATAATAAGGCGCAGGCTCATCGGGCGTGTCATCATAGCCTTCGGGTTCGAGCAACGGCAGCAGCGCCTCGAACAGATCGGCCACGCCCTCGCCATGCTCGGCGCTCATCTCGACGGGATCGCCAAAGCCGAGGGAGAGGGATTCAAGCACGCCATCATTGCCCGCCTTGCCCTCCGCCTTGTTGGCCACGAGCACGACGGGCGTGCTGCCGGCGCGCAGCCAGCGGGCGATTTCCTCGTCCAGCGGCAGGATGCCGACGCGCGAATCGAAGAGGAACAGCGCGACATCGGCGCTCGCCACTGCGGCTTCGGTCTGCGCGCGCATACGGCCTGGCAGCGTCAGCGCATTCTCGTCTTCGAAGCCGGCGGTATCGATGATCGTGAAATCGAGCCCGAGAAGCTGCGCCTCGCCCTCGCGCCGATCGCGCGTCACGCCGGGAAGATCATCGACCAGCGCGACCTTCTTGCCGACAAGGCGGTTGAACAATGTGGACTTGCCCACATTGGGACGGCCGACGATCGCGACGGTAGGGACGTGTTTTGGCATAAGCGACGCCATAGACGCGATTGCGCCGCAGCATAACCCCTATCCGCAAGCGCGGCGCGCGTCTCTCCTGCGGCCGTTGCCGCAAGAGAGATGGCGATCTTATTTCCAGGCCGTCAGCTTGCCGCCATCGTCCAGGATATAGAGCATGTTGTTTGCCACCACGGGCGGCAGATCGACGCCGTGCTTCAGCTTGATCGTGTTTACCACCGAACCGTCCATCGGCGATGCGAACACCACCTTGCCTTCGGAGCTGGCGACCACCAATTTGTTGCCCGCGAGCACAGGGCCGGTCCAGTTGATCGGCTTGGTCTTCTTCTTTTCATTGCCATAGCGCTCAAGCTGCGCTTCCCAGCGCACCTTGCCGCTGACGCGGGAAATGCAAAGCAATTTGGCCTCGTCAGTCACCACGAACAGCCACTCGCCCGCCACCCAGGGGGTTGCGATGCCCGCCACGTTGATTTCCCACAAGCGCTGGCCGGTGAGGATGTCGATGGAGATCATGCGGCCACCCTGGCCAATCGCGAAGACGCGGCCCTGATCGATCACGGGATCGGCATCGATATCGGAAATCGTGGCCACGGCGGTCGAGATGCTGGTGCGCGAGAGGGCGTCCTGCCACACTTCCTGGCCATTTTCGTAGCGATAGCCGCTCAGCTCGCCTGAGGAATAGCCAGCGATCACCGTGCCCTGGCCCACGGCAGGTGCCGCAACGCCGAACACGCCAGCGGATTCCAGCGTCCCCGAGCGCTGCCATTCAAGGCTGCCGTCGCTTGTTTTCAGGGCGTAGATCTGATTGTCCTGGCTCACCACATAAGCGTTGCCGAGACCGACGCCCGGCGAACCGCGCAAAGGACCGCCCGGCCGCTTGAGCCAGATCTGCGCGCCCGTATTGGCGTCATAGGCACCGACGTCGCCAAGCCCGTTAACCGCAAAGACGCGACCGTCCTCGAAACTGGCCCCGCCGCCGAAGAGCACGCCGGCATTGCCCGTCATTTCGCCGGTCCAGATCGAACGCCCGCCCGCGATTTCCTTGGGATCGCCGATCTTGGTGGCCCACACCAGCGCACCGGTGGAAGCATTATACGCGCGCAGATTGGCGCGGGTGTCCACCGTGAAAACCTTGCCATCTGCCACGATCGGCGCGGCACCCAAGCGCTCGTAAGCGTCGGTGCCGCGGATATCCGCGGTCCAGGCCACGCTCAACGTATCGGGCAATGTGGGATGCCCCATGGATTTGGCGCCATTGCCGCCCGATTGCGCCCAATCGGTATTGGGCGCAGCCGGCGGGAGCACGATCGCGACATCGGCAATGCCGGAATCGACCTCGACTTCCGTTTCGGAGGTGAGGATCGGAACCCGATCGCCAAAGGTCGGGGTCTTGGGCTTCTTGTCCCCGCCGCCGCCCAATATGCCGCAGCCGCCCAGCGCGAGCGCCAGCGTGCCGATCAATAAGCCCTTCGCGTATACGCGCATTATTTTCCTTCTCCGGTCGATTGATCGACAGCGTCGACCCCCAATACCCCGGCCATCTGCACCGCGCGTGAACGGATGGTTTCGGGGACGCCCTTGTCCTTCGAAATCTCCGCAAAGAGCGGCCCGGCGAGATCGGGTTTGTTCATTTTCATATGCGCCACGGCCACCATCTCTCCGGCGCTGCCGAACCAGGGATTGCCCTTCTGCGCGAGCGGCTGGAGCCGGGCGATGATCACCTCCGGCTTCAGGCTGTCATATTCAGTCGCTGTCTGGCGCACCAGCGCGAGATCACGGAAGGGCTTGGGTGCCTCGGCATCGTCCGCCACGGCCTTGAAGTCGGCAGCGGCCCCGGCGATATCATTCTTGCGCAATTTCAGCCCGGCGATCGTGAAACGCGCCGTCGATCGATAGCCCGGATTGCCGGACTCCAGCAAAGGCTTGAGCCGCGCTTCCGCGCCCTGTTCCTTGCCCGCCTCAAGATCAGTGAGAATCTGGGTCATCTGCTCGCCCAGCACGTCATTCTTCTTGGTCTGCTCATGCTGCCACCAGAGCCAGCCGCCGAACGCGACCAAGCCGACAAGCACGGCGATCGCCACCGCAATGCCCCAGCGCTTCCAGAAACCGGCCAGTTGATCGCGGCGCAGTTCGTCATCGACCTCGCGCAGAAAGGCTTCGTTACTTGGGGGCTGGGACGCCACGACATTCTCCGGACAGGCTTGAAATTCGGCGGACCCTAGCCGCAAAGCCAGGGAAACGAAAGCGTCTCAATCCTTGGGCAGATAGGTCTGCTCCACCCCCGGAAATGCGCGGCTGCGCACCTCTTCGGCATAGGCTTTGGCGGCGTCGCCGATCCGCCCTGCCAGATTGTCATAGCGTTTCACGAAGCGCGCCGTCCGCTCGAACATGCCCAGCATATCATCCACCACCAGCACCTGGCCGTCGCATTGCGCCGAGGCACCAATGCCGATCACCGGGCATTCGACCGCTTCGGTGACGGCGCGGGCGAGCGGCTCAAGCACGCCCTCGATCACCATCGAGAAGGCACCCGCGCCCGCGATCGCGCGGGCGTCGGCCAAGATCTTGGCATGTTCGGCATTGGATTTTCCGCGCGCGCCATAGCCGCCCAGCGCATTGACCGCCTGTGGCGTTAGCCCGATGTGGCCGACCACGGGGATCCCGCGGGACGACAGGAAAGCGACGGTGGGCGCCATCGCCTCGCCGCCCTCCAGCTTGACCGCGGCGGCCCCCGTTTCCGCCATGATCCGCGATGCCGAATGGAAGGCTTGTTCGGGGCTGGCCTCATAGCTGCCGAAGGGCATGTCGATGACGACCACCGAATGATAGCTCCCCCGTACGACCGCGGCACCATGCGCACACATCATATCGAGCGTCACCGCCAAGGTGGAAGGCAATCCATAAATCACCTGCCCCAGGCTATCGCCCACCAGCAGCATATCGCAATGCGGATCCAGCAATTGCGCCATGCGCGCCGTGTAAGCGGTGAGCATCACGATCGGATCCTTGCCCTTGCGCGCCTGAATGGCGGGCACCGTGAGACGCTTCATGGGGGCGGGCGTGGGATTGGCCCGGCTGGTCGACGTATCGAGCGTGTAGGTGGTGGACATCCTCTCTCCTTAACCGCAGCACCGCACCACCGCCAGACCATCTGCGCGGAGACGGCGATATCCTGATCGCGGCCCTGCACTCCATCCATCGCGCAAAGCTTGCCCAATGTTGCATTTTTGCTAAAACCCGCCCCGGAGCCGCGAGAGATTGTCCCCGGTCCGGCAAAGGCAAGCGAAGTGACAGGGCAGATTGGGTCGCGTTCTACACTGTTCAATCCCCGCAAGATCATGGATGTGCCGGTTCATCAGCGCCGAAGCATGGTGCGTCTGCTTGCGCTGATCGGCGTGGCAGGGTTCATCCTGCTCAATCTGACCGACGCCGATTACGAGGATTTCCTGATCTTCCTCGGCCTCTATCTCCTGCTCGCCGGCTGCGCATCGCTCAGCATCGGCTTCACCACGCATCGCATCCGGCTGGCACGGCCCAATGCCGATATCGAGCCGTTCGATTATGGGGCCTGGCTGGGCGTGACCGCGCTGATCACCGGGATGACGATCACATCCTTCATGATCTTTAAGCAGTTCATCATGCCGCCGCGTGGCTTTCCGTTCGATCCGGCGCTGGCGGCGCTCGATCGCTGGCTGTTTCTGGGTCATGATCCCTGGACGATCACGCACGCGCTGCTGCCGGGCTGGCAAGCCGCCAAATTGCTGGACATCTGCTACACCAACATGTGGTTCGTGCTGATGTATTGCTTTCCCGCCATCGCGATCACCATGGCGAAGAATTACGAGATTCGGCTGCGCCTCGTCACCTGCTGGCTGATGTCATGGATGCTGATCGGCAGCGCGGCCGCGTGGCTCTTCGGCTCGGCCGGCCCCTGTTATTACAACGCATTGATCGGCCCCAATGAGAGCTTCGCGCTGCTCAACCATCAACTCGTCCAGCTTGCCGCGCAGGCGCAGGACGCGGGCGTGACCATCCGCACGCTGGGCTATCAGCCACAATTGCTTTCCACCTTCCTTGATCCGGAGCTTGAGGCGGTGGGCGGCATTTCGGCCATGCCTTCCATGCACGTCGCCATGGCCACGCTGTTTGCGATCGGCGGCTTCCAGATCCGCCGCTGGCTGGGCTGGACGATGTGCGTCTACACCGTCCTGATCTGGGTGGGGTCGATCCATTTCGGCTGGCATTACGCCACGGACGGGATCGTGGGCGCGGCGATGATGTTCGGCCTGTGGAAATCGACCGCGCTGATCACTCTGCCAATGTGGCAACCGCGATCGCTGGGAAATCGCTGAACACGCCATCGACGCCGAGCGCCGCGAACTGCTTCAGCTCCGCCGCCAGATCACCACGCGCGCGCGGGTTCACGCCCTTGCGCAATTCCAGCGGCAGAAAGTAATTCTCCGCCCGGAATGTCCAAACATGGACCTGAAGCCCCGCTGCATGAGCATCGGCCACCAGCGATGTCGCGGGCTTCGATCCGCCCAGCGGCCCGCGCGGCACGATCATTTCCTTGCCCGGCCCGATGCCATCCACATAATGCGCCACCTCGGCCAGTCCGGCCGGACTGGCATAAGCGGCATAGCTTTTGTCTCCCGGAGGCCCGCCCTCGCCGGACATCAGGAAGATCAGCCGCACCCCGGTCAATTCGCGCAACTGCTTCAGATTGGCGAGTTCGAACGACTGGATAAACACCGGATCGTCCTTGTCCTCATAGCCATTGGTCTTGAGGATCGCAGCAAGCGGCTCTTCCAGCGCCAGCCCGATCGACTGGAAATAGCTGGGATGCTTGGTCTCGGGATAGAGGCCGATCCGCCGTCCGGTCTCCTGCGCCTTCGCCTTGGCGAGATCGATGATTTCCTGAAAGGTCGGGATCTGGAACTGCCCATCGAATTTGGCATTGTCCGGCCGCAGCATCGGCAACCGCTCTTTCGCCCGAAGAGTCTTCAGCTCCGCCAGCGTGAAATCTTCGGTGAACCAGCCGCTGATCTTTTCGCCGTCGATCGTTTTCGTCGCCTTGCGATCCTTGAACGCGGGATGGTCCGCGACATCGGTCGTCCCCGAAATCTCATTTTCATGCCGGGCGACCAGAATGCCATCTTTGGTGGATACCAGATCGGGTTCGATGAAATCGGCCCCCTGCGCGATCGCGAGCGTATAGGAGGCGATCGTGTGTTCGGGCCGCTCGCCCGAAGCCCCGCGATGCGCGATCACGATCGGTTTGGCCGCCAGCGGCGCGGTCACGGCCAGCGCCGCGAGAGTGAGGAGCGTTTTGAACATAGGCGCGGCGCTACCCGGCACATATTACGCCTTGAAGACGGCGGCATAGGCATCGGGCTTGAACCCCGCCAGCAGCGCGCCCTCATGCTCCAGCATCGGACGCTTGATCATCGACGGCTGCGCGATCATCAGCGCAATCGCCTTGTCGGCATTCAAATCCGCACGGTCAGCCTCGGGTAGCTTGCGGAATGTGGTCCCGGCGCGGTTGAGCACGGTTTCCCAGCCGAGCTTCTCCACCCAGCCGCGCAATCGCGGCTCGTCGATGCCGACGGCGTTGTAGTAGTGGAAGACATAAGCCACGCCACGATCCTCAAGCCAGGTCCGCGCCTTCTTGATCGTGTCGCAATTCTTGATGCCGTACATGGTCGTCACGGGTCACTTCTCCAATTCGCTGAATTCAGAAACGATCCGGGTGCCATTCTTCAACAGCCGCCCGCCCGCATGAAGCTCGCACGCCTCTTCCGCTTCGGTCACGGTCTGAAAAATGCCGATTTCCCGCCAGCCATACCAGCGGCGCTTCTGCGCGATATACCAGTCTGTCCAGGTCCGCCCCTTGAAGAGCGCCTCGATAAAGGATTTGCGCTGATGGACGACACGGTAGCGGGGTTTCATCGGCGGATCATAGCGTGTGGGGGCGGGGGGGCAAATGGATTGGCAGGCGATCGCCGGTGATGAACTCTTGACTTGTTGGATTGTTCCTGTTTTGTTCTTAATGAGCAAGGAGAATCGCTATGGGGCCAAGCAACAACTTAGTTGAAGCCAAGTCGGCGGCACGAAAGGCTTTCACATATTATCTGAGGACGGGCCGGCGCGTGCCGGAGTCAATGTTTAAGCCTAAGCATCTAGAAGTAAAATTCAATCCTTATCATGATCCACTGAATGGTCGATTTACATTCGCGCCTGGCGGTCCGCGATCTCTCAGTCACATTCTTGTCTCGAATCAACGAGACTCATCCACTCTTAAGGATCCACGCTTTCTGGGATCCGAATTAATCTTTACAAGACAAAATGCCCATCTTAGTTCCAATCAACAGTCCACCTATCAAAATCTGTTAAAGCCGGCGCAATATCGCCCCAACCCTCGGGCACGGAGAGGGCACAATAGCGGCGCATTTCAAGATCCGCTGACGTTGCAACACATTTTCCCTAATTTGAGGAATGCACCTAGCGGAGCCATTATCGCAATTGCGGCTAATATCTTCGATTTTACTGGGCCTGGCGACGCACTAACATCTGCTTTGACCAAGGAATATTCCAATGTTTTGATAGATCAAATCCAAAATATTGATCCGAATTATCATTTTGAATCTTTGGGATTCCCTAAAACAATGGAAGGACAAAAGAATCAAATACAATGTCTGAGAATAGATAGAGCCGAAGCAATCTATCGTATTCTTGGAGAAGTTGGACCTCTACAGATCGAAACGATACGATTTTTGCAACAAAAAGTCGATGAGGCATATCAAGACGGTATACAGCATCTTAAATCTGGAAAATTAAGTGTATTTCTGTCTCCACATGAAGCCATCGGAAATTATGTTGATCGTCAAGTACGCAATGAGTTAAAACAATTTTATAATAGGATCGGAATTTCGCCAAAACATGATAGTCAGGTTCGCGTCGTTGGTCGAGAATATGATACTTCAGGGAATGATCGAACCTATACAACACCAGATGCACGCGTCGGAAAACTCGCGATAGACTGGACGCTAACTCCAAAAACAGGGAAAACGAAGCAAATTATCGGTTTTTTCAACGGAGATTTCAAACCGGATGCCACTGCAATTATAAGGCCGAGTCAAAGAGGTGTTCCAAGTATATACCTAATTAAACGTCCTGGAAAAAGATGATGCAACGCCCCTATTCACCATATATTCCTGAAGACGTTAGCGACATCATGGATCTTCTTGGTTGGATGATGCTCAAATCGCCCAAATTTGAGGACAAATCCGGCTATTTTGTTGGCCAGAATATTGATACGACATTTTTCGCCTTGCTGGAGGGTCTGAAAAACATCGAGCCCAAGGTCGGGAAGGAAAATTACGACAGTCTCGTCGTCATGTCTGGAAGAATGCGCGAGCATTTTGCTGCGGATCCGGATGATAAGACCGATGATGGATTGGCGGGGCGACAGATCATTTTCGATATGGAAAATCTGATCAAGGCAAGCGTTCAACGGCGGCCACCAGCGGCTTCCAGCTAACCCCTGTTTACGCCTCGATACGGAATGCCACTGGTGCTACCTCATCCGGGCGGTCCACCGGCATCACAGGCATTGGCTGGGCACGGAGGACGGATTGCAGGGCTTCCTCGTCCAGCGCCGAATAGCCTAACGAGCGGTGGAGTTCGGCGGAGAGCACCTTGCCCTCCCGGTTGACCCGGAATGGCACCGAGACCGTCCCCTCAAGCTCTTCGTACCGCGCGGCCGGCGGATAGGCCGGAAAGCGCGAGATATGGATGGCGATCCATAGTCCCACGATAGCGCCACGACCGGCGTCGCGGGCTGCCGGCACCGGCGTACTGCGACCATCGCAGCCTGCAGCAATCCGGCGAGCATTATGCCAAGCGCGTCATTCCCATTCGATTGTTCCGACATAGGGTAAGATGCTGATATTCCACATAAATTTTCCCCGTTTCGGTAGAAATGCCGCCACACTTACCGTCAAAAAGTTACGCTGTTGATTTTTAAGGGAAAATTTGCCCGCATTTTTTTTCGTCATTTCGCCATCTATCGAGATCGCCCGTACCATCGGCCCTCCCAGAAACCGGAGTTGCCGATTCATTTGGCAATCGGAATTTACCGTCAGCACCCTAGTGGAAATCGTAGTGGCAATCGAGCATTGCGTTCAGGCTGGGGCGGGCGAGCCACGGTCACTTTGGATCGCAGCCGGCTATTATCGACCAGTCCAGGCCATTTGTAGATCCGGTCATGAGCGTCCGTTTGCCAGAAGCCGCCGTCCGCTCTTCAGGAACCGGACGGTCATAGCGCTTGAGGCAGCATGCCCCTCGGGTCTAGCTGCGACAATGAACATCGACGATAAAGGTCCCAGCTTGCAATCGGCCGGCAACGCCGCCGCCCGCTTGTTCCGCGCCTATGAGGCGCACGCCGTGTCTCCAGGAGCGGACACCCTGTTCCACACGTTAACGGCTATGCACAGCCTCAATGACAAGTTGAGGAAGGCCGAGGTCCAGGACTTCGAGCATCTGGACGAATTCGCCGCCCTTAAGGCGCTTCGGAATTTCGCGCACCATCAGGACGAAATCGAAGCCAACGTGCGTGTAATCCCCTCACCCGCCGTCAGCGACTTGGCCTTCCTCTGCCTCGTCCGACGCGATCAGGTCGAGCGGGCGATCGATACCGTGGGCCAGAAGTGGCGCGCCGAAACACGCGCAGCCTGCGAACGCCGCTTTCACTGGTATGGCGAGGCGGTGAACATCAATCCCTGCCTCTTCAACTTCATGGTTCACGCCTACGAGCAACTCATCGCAGTCGGCGTGGAGGCGGATCCTGCTTCAATAGAGACTTTCGAGGCCTCGTACCAATTCGAAACCCGGGAAAGTCACTCGCACCTCATCGACGGCCGCTTGTCGGGTCGGGCCGGCGACATCGATGGTATGCTAACAACCCTCGTCGCCGACCTGCCGGGCCGCTGACTTCAGGCTTCCGGCCGGCTGCACCGCACCCTTAGCGGAAATCATGCGTGCCCCGGCGCCACTATCCGCGCGCACGACGGACCAACCAGCCCCCAGACTTTGTCGATAATCGATTCCAGTGAGACATTCTCGAGCTCGACCGATGCTGCGTAGGCGCGCCATTGGCGCTGCTTGACCTCATCATCGACCATCTCGGCCGAAAGCCCCGGTGGCCTTTCCGTCGGGATCGCCGTCTGACGTCGCTCGAATGTCGCGGTGATGGCCGCGTCCAGATCGTCAGCGGCAATGTCGAGCGCGCGCGGGATCGCCCAAAGATCGTAATAGTCCTTCATCCGTCCGTTCAGGACACCCAGCGCGACCATCGCCTGGAATTTCTCGGCGATCACCGTGGCGGGCGGATAGGCACGCACGTTGGGCGCGGGCAAATCCAGCAAGGTCGGATAGTCGAGTTGCTGGGTCGCATCGGCCATGGCGTCGCCAAAGCCGATATCGATTGTCACAGGGATGCGTGTCTTCTCGAGATAGGCTGACGTCTTGAGGCGGGTGCCGCCATATTCCATCTCTTCGCGGATGGCTGTCGCAGCCAGGGCGTCGAGATCAAAGACGAGGCCATCATCGCTCTCGATGGCCATGATCGCCCGGAAGTCCGCGGCCAGGCGTTCGGGGTCGGGATCGCCGTGACCCAGGAAGTCTGCATCCCGGGTCACCCGGTTGTCGTCCTCGACCCAGACCGTGACCAACATGCCGCCCTTCAGGACAAAACGCTCGCGATGCTCCGAGACCGACAGCCGGTAGAGCAGGCGTTCCAGTGCGAACCGCACCAACAGAACGTCGAACACCCGGCCTTCCTGGCGGGCGATGTTGAGCAGCCGATCCTTGACGGACTTGGCCATGTTGGTCGGTGTTTTAGCCATTGGACGTCAGCGCCTCGAGATAGGGTTGCATGATCTTCCACGCGCCGCCGGCCTTCGCGCCCTGAGCGATCACGCTCGGGGTCGCCTTGCGTTGTTCGATGGTGGCGCGCAGGCCTTCCACGGCCACCGACCGATCAACCAGCTTCGAGTTGCGGAAGAGGTCGGCGAGGGTCTTGGGGACGGAGTAGATCGGGACCTCAAGGCCAGCGATCATATGGTTTTCGACGCCCTGCCGCAGATATCGTTCGGTGAACCGCACCATGCGCATCGGGGGATAGGACTGCACGGGCGCCCAGTCGCTGGCGCCGATGGCCATCCAGATTCGGCGCGGCATTTGATCAGTCAGGCCGTGAAAGGCGAGCGCGGACACCATAGCGATCACGCCCTTGGGGACGCGTATGGCGGCCTCGGCGAGGATCTGGTTCTCCTCGATCTCAGATCCACGCTTCTGGTAAACCCCGCGCGAAATCCGTTCGATTTCCCCGGTCTCGACGGCGCGCGCGATCGTTTGCGCGCTGATGCCAGCTTCACGCAGTTCCTGCGCGCGCATCATGCTCCGGCCATCGAGCAGATTGCTGAGTTGGATCCTCTGCGAATCCGGAGCGGGCGACATGTGACAAATCCTCTGTTCGATCGCGTTCTTATCAGAGGTTTTGTCACAAGTCATCTAAGCGATGCGTGAGCGCGTGCCGGCCTTATCCGCCATCTATGGGCAGCAGAAACTGACCATCCGCGTCGGCATGCAGGCTCGCACGGACACTGGTTGGTCCCAGCCTTTCGAGCGCCTGCAGCGTTTCCTCGCGGCGGGCCCGGTTCATGACCCACCGACGTCGCCAAGCGGCGCCGATGTCAGGACAGGTCGCGTAGGTGTCAGTCGCCGGCGTCAGGTTCAGCAACGCAGACCTCGAACCAGGGCTCAGCTCACACCCGTAGAATATCCGGGGCGTCGCGTGGTGCAGAATAGCGTCGCTCTTCAGCCCCAACGCGTCGAGACCTTCCCGGATTTGCCGCAGCCTCGGGCTCGTCCCCTCCCCGAACCGGTTGTTTACCCGGCGGGAGTCGTGACGGGACATCGCCATGCTTCTCAGCTGTTGATTGCTGCTGAGAAGTGACCCGGGGTTTTCATCGAGAAGTGACCCGTCTGTAGGTTATGTTTCGAGTTTCATTGGTGGGTCAAGATGGC
>NZ_JACIJC010000008.1 GCF_014199215.1 Sphingobium boeckii | reverse complement strand
GACCGACACGCTCACCAAGCTCGCCAATGGTTATCCCGCGAACAGTGTCGGTGACCTCATGCCCTGGACCAACGTGGGCTGAGAACATCGCTTACCGCCTTTCGCACTCATCAGCGAGATCATTGGTGTTATGCGCGTGCAGAAGGCTGACAGGCTTGCCCTTCATGGTCACGCCGTGAATGATCGCCTCGTCGTCGCGTGATCCGCCGAGCGCTCGCGCAAATGCTTCATGCACCTTCCCAAAAATACCGAGCAGGTTGAGGACCGCGCCGTTTTCCGCGTCATAGGCGAGCGTCCCGGGAACCTCGTCGTCGCGTTTCCCCGCCAGCCAGAACAGGCCTTGCTCGATGAAGCTGTCGAAGAGACCGGGAGGTGGGCTGGCCATGGTCAGGGTCCTTGATGACGGCGCTGCGACTTGTGCTTACCGTACCGCGTGCTTTTCGTCCCCTACCGATGTTTGGCGCGTGAAAACCGGCTGGCTGCTTTCAGGGTTGAGCGCCCGCCGGGAATGGCTGATTGTAGGGCGCAAAGCAGACATCGAGCGTAGCGGCTAGAATGTCCGTTATGCCGATGATGCTTCTTCAAACCGGACCGAGCACAATGTCCCATTTCTTGCCATTCAGACGGAGATAATTGCAGCTTAGAATTCCGCAGCTTCCAGCGCAGCAATTCGCTCGAGGCAGACGGCTTCAACCGCACCCGTCAACGTCTCGACCTGCGCACCAAGCCAGGTCAGTTCCTCGTCGCTGATGGTATAATGTTTTGAGTAGCGGGCTTTAACGTAAGCGTCTTTTAGCTTCTCGAACTTGGCGCGATCAATCTTCAGATTGCGCGGCCAGGCTTGGACGAGACGGATGTCCAGGCGCTCGGCCTGCGTGCGCAGCAAGCCGAGATTGTGCGTATGCGGCGTGTAAAACGTCGTCGTGAGAAGCACGCAGTTGTAAAGGCGCTCAACCGTTTGGTGGAGATCAAATGCGGCGTCTTTCCGGAGGCCTTCCGCTTGAGCGTATTTAGCTAGTTTGAAACGCCCCAACGCTGCTGGCATCCATTCCGCATAATATTCCTTGGCCAAAGCCAGCGCCGCTTCCGGTGTCTTGGGCTGGGGCTCCGAAAATTCGGTATCCTCGCTCTCATAGAGCGCGATGCCATCCTTCACGACGTCCATGAAGAAATAGCGCCCCTCTGCGAGGCCGTCGTTCACATCCTGCAGCGTGTGCACGATGAAATTGACCGGGGTCTTCAGGTTCTTCGTGATCGCCAGTTCACGGTTCAGACGCTCTTCGGCCTTGACCCAATAATCGACCCGGTCGAGCAGACGCTTGTCGCTCACGATGACCAGCAGATCAAAATCCGACTGATAGCCCTTGGCGGTATGCGGCTCGTCGACCCAGCCGCCTCGTGCGTAAGAGCCATAGAGAATGACCTTGAGGATACGACCCTTCTTCTTCCAGTCCTGGGTGGCCAGCGCGGTCGCGTCGGCAAATTCTTCGAACAAGATCTGCACCACGCGCTCCAGCTCACGCTGTTTGGCTGGTGGAAGATGATCAAGATCTTTGCGCATAGGTGAAACGACCTTCGGGAATGGCGGACCGGATGGCAAGGCCAATCCGGTCCATCATCGATCAGATCAGCGGTAATTGATCGGGGTCGCGCGATGGTTCGTCGATGTCCTCGAAGGAGAGATCGCTGTGCAGCCGGTAGAGCGCAGACGCCATTGCTGTCTCCACATCCTGCACGCTGATGGCACCTGCGTTTTCTCGTGATGGGATATTAGGGCGAGCAACGAGGGCGCTATTAGACAAGGAGTTCCGTGGACGAAGCCTGTCGATATTGAAGGCCTTTCCGCTCGAATACGAAGACGAGGTCACGGATGCCAACGCGGCCATGTTTGAACTTCGCAGGCGAGCGATGAACCGCCACTATGCCAAGATGCTTGGCGTGAAGCCGCTGACCAAATCGGATGATCAGATTGGCTGGATGTACGAAATACCCGCGCATTTCTCCGCCCACATTGAGCCGTCGTCGGTAGATGAAGCTGATGCTGGTTGATTGCGGTACATCTTCGAGGTACAAAAGGGTTTCAGCAGCGGCTCAGAAAACCCCAGAAATCAGCCATATTTGGTCCGGAGGCCTGCAGTCCCTGCCTCTCCGCCAAACATTCCAACAAGCGGATGTTTTTCAGCAGTTAAGTTGCCTCGGCTTGCATGAGCCCCGACAAGGCTTCCTGTCCGGTCCGTAACGACTTGTGTCCCAACGACATCGCGGGGGAATGATCGTCCGCAAACATTTTCCTTATTGGCCCTCCATCAAATGGAATGAAATGCTCCCCGAAAAATTCGCGTAGCTAGGGGCAACTGCACGGATAGTGATCTGGTATATAGGGGAGGAAAATAATGAAGAGGCTTCGTGGCATCGCTTTACTGGGGTGCGTCAGCGTGTTCGCTGTATCGACCCATGCCTTTGCTCAGTCTGACCAGGCGCCACAGGAATCCGAGGTTGCGGAGAGCGATATCATCGTAACCGGCTCGCGTGTGGCGGCCAATGGTGACGACAGCCCTACGCCGGTGACTGTCATCTCCACCCAGCAAATGGCCGAGGTCAAGCCGGGCAATCTTGCCGACCAGTTGAACGAATTGCCGCAATTCTCAGGTTCCCAGGGGCAGGGCAGCCGTGCCGAAGCGGGGAGCGCCAACACGGGTGTTCCCAACGCGCAAGCCAATGTGCTCAATCTTCGCAACTTCGGCTTTACCCGTAACCTCATTCTTTATGATGGCCATCGCGTGGCACCCAATTCGCCCAATGGCACCGTCGATATCGACATGATCCCGCAATTGCTTCTCAAGCGGGTGGACGTGGTGACCGGGGGCGCCTCGGCGGTCTATGGTTCCGATGCCGTGACCGGTGTGGTCAACTTCATTACCGATACGCGGTTCAACGGCCTCAAGGTCAATGCCTTTGCCGGCATCTCGTCGCGCGGCGATGGCGGAACCCAGGATATCGGCCTGGCCTGGGGCGGCGATCTGGGCGATCGCGCGCATCTGCTGATGAGCTATCAATTTCGCAATGACGAAGGCATCGATCATCGTTCCGCGCGGGAATGGGGGCGCAAGCGCTATCAGATCGGCACGGTCGGCACGGTGGCGGGTGTCACGACGCAGCGATTTGTGTCGCTCGCGGGTCGTCCGGGCGCATCGTTCGGGGGCACCATTTCCAGCATAGGCGCGCCGGCCAATCCGTTTAACGGATTCTATTTCGCGAGCCCGGGCGTCCTGGCACCCGTGACTGGAGATTTCGTCAATTCCAACGTGGCGGGCAACAGCACCGGTTCCTATTTCGAGCCCTCGCTCAAGAGCTCGATGGAAAAGCATCAGGCCTATGGCCGCTTTGACTATGAACTGGCGGAATCGGTCCGCTTTTATATTCGCGGCGCCTATACCAAAAACGACAATGCGGGCTTCGCCATTTCCAATCCGACTTACGTCGCGGCGAATGGCAGCAACGTCCACCCCATATTCGTTACGAACCCTTACCTCCCCGCCGCAATTGCCGGCCAGATGACAGCCGCCGGTGTGACGCGGTTCGGGATCAACAAGGTGCATAGCGGTCCGGGCATGGATCAGTATCGCCAGTTGACGAAGGCTTTTGGAGAGAATTGGTCGATCGACGTCGGCTTTAACGGCACGTTCGGCGGCACCTGGAAGTGGGAATTGGCAGCGCTTCACAGCAGCAACAAGCTGCGCGTGCAGCAGACCAATGCCATTAACGGCAAAAAATTGGCCGCGGCGCTCGATGCAGTGCCCAATCCCAATGGGACGGGTTCGCCTGTATGCTACGTATCCACTCAGCCGCAGTTCGCGAGCCTTTATCCGGGCTGCGTACCCTATGCGAGCATCTTTGGGCCAACGATCAGCGAGGCTGAGGCCGATTGGATCTTCGATCCGCTCAATGTGACGACCAAGACGAAGATGACCGATCTGGAAGGCTTCGTGTCGGGTTCTCCTTTCAGCACCTGGGCAGGGCCGGTCAATGTCGCGCTATCGGCGCAGGCACGAAAGCTGACCTATGAGGTCATCAGCGGCAGCACGCCGGCGACCCTTGCCAATCCGCTGGATTGCACGGGCCTGCGTCTGATCACCTGCACACCGACCAGTCTGGAATATTTTCAGGCGGAATCGCTCTCGCGGCCCGAAATTTCGGTGTCGGTGAAGGAAGCCGCGCTGGAAGCCAGTGTGCCGCTGCTGCGGGATGTCGCGTTCGTGCGGGATTTGTCGATCAGCGCTGCCTATCGTTACACCCATTATTCGACCAGCGGTGGCATCTCTAGCTGGAAGGCCGGACTGGACTGGAGCCCGATCGACGACCTCCGTTTCCGGGCCACACGGTCTCGCGACATTCGCGCACCAACGCTGCACGAACTCTTCCAGCCACAGTCAGTGGGAAATTTCGGCGGTCGTGACGAGTTGCTGGGTATCGCTCTCGATGGTGCAAACGGCAGGCCGAGCCCCGCAGGCAACATATTGTCGGGCAATGAATCGCTCCGGCCCGAGCGCGCCGACTCCTTCACCGTCGGTTTTGTATATACGCCAAGCTGGGCCCCCGGCCTGAGCGTTGCGCTGGATTATTTCGATATCCGGGTCAAAGATGCCATCGTCTTGCTGAACGGCATCGATGCCGCAACGCAGCTCGATTGCATCAACAGCGGCGGTGCCTCGGCGACATGCGCTCTGATCGTGCGGGCACAGGGCAATTGCTGCACCAACGCACCGAATAATCAGATCATTCGGGCCTTCAGCCGACCCATCAACATTGGCCGGCAGTTCACCAAGGGGGCGGATTTCGAGCTGAATTACACCAAGGATATCGTTGGACGGCCTTCCAATTTGCGATTGCTGGTCAGCTATCAGCCCGAAAACGTGCTGGTAGACGCCCTGAACGGGTTGCAGACGAACAACGCCGGAGCCGGATCCGGGTCCGTGGTGGGATCAGGCCATGCCAAGTGGCGCGGAACCCTGATCGCGAACATGGATGTCACCGACAACATCAGGATCGGCGTGCAGGAACGCTATCGCGGCAAACTGAACTGGTATCCGAGCTATGAAGGGGCCGGGGCGCCGACGTTCGTCCTCCTCGATGCGCCGAAGAACATTCCAGCGCGGTTTTATACGAATTTGAACGTGGCTTTCAGGACGGGTCCGTCGGAATTCTTCTTCAACGTGCAGAATCTGTTCGATCAAAAGCCGGCGATATTCGCCAACCCCTCGACAGCACCGTTCCCAGGCTTGAATGGTGTGGCACCGGGTGATGACGCGATCGGCCGTTACTTTACAGCGGGTGTGCGCGCCAAATTCTGATCCAAACTGCGATAGGAGCGGGGGGTGGCGGTTGCCATGCCCTGCTCCGACAGCAGCGGAATTTCGGAAACAATTGCGGCTCGAAGAAGGATGCACAATGCCAAAAGCGATGGCCAGTCTTCGATTGTTGCTGGGTGCTCTGAGCGCCTATGCTCTGCCGGCAAGCGCACAGTCTCCCACGGCAGCGCCATCGGCGAACCCGGACATCCTCATTCCCTATGAGGCGGTCAACCCCCGTGAGCCGGCCGGCGACCGGCTTGGATCGGCGCGCCGGATTGCGGCGGCGATCGTGGCGAACGACCGTCCGCAGGCGAAGCTTGTCGTCGATGTCGGATCGTTCACAGGCGAGTTTCTCGAAGCGTTCATGGACGCCTTGCCCAAGGCGCGCGGCCAGTGGACCGAACCGGTCGAGAATAATCGCGTCAAGGCGAACCGGCGGCTTGGCCGTTTCGGCGATCGGATCGATTACAAGATCGGCTGCCCGGGACGGGATATCAGCCTCGGCTGCGTGCCTGGGGGCGTCGATATTCTGGTATCGTCCTGGATCTCGATCCATCAGAATGGCGAGGGCATCAAGAAATTCTACCAGCTTGCAAGCGATATGGTGCCTTCGGGCGGCTGGGTCGTTAATCTCGATCATATCGGATTTGGTGGCGCGGCATGGGAGACGCGGCTGAGCGCCGGCCGCAGCGCGGCCAACCGGGATGGGCTTGTCGCCATGATCGAGGGGCCGCCGGTTCATCACCCGGACTATAAGACTCCGACGATCGCGGATCATTATGCAGCGCTCAAGGCGGCTGGGTTCGACGCGCAAGTCGTGTGGCAGCGGTTTGATACCGTGCTGATCATGGGGCGTAAAAACTGAAACCATCATCATCATGATGGCATCAGTTCGGATCACCGCGCCCACCTATGAACATTTCGCAATCGGGTATGCACGATATGAACAACGATCAAGCGAGACGCGATATGAACGTCAGCAAAGCGCTCCGTGATCGCAAGAGGATGAATCTTGCGGCCATCGTCGGAGCCTGGATGAAGCCCTGGCGCGGGGCGTTGCTTATGGCGATGGCTCTGATCAGCGCGCCGGTGATGGCGCAGGCGCATAGCGTGGGCGAGACCGCATTGCTGAAGGCGGAAACGGATCGGTTCGAAGCCGAGGTTCGTGGCGATTGGCGATCTGTTGCGGACAGCTTCGGTGATGAGTTGGCTTATGGTCACGCCTCGGGCTTGATGCAAACCAAGGAGGAGTATTTGAAGGCGCTTCGCGCGCCCTCGATCCCCGTGCGCGGGGCTGTGCTCTCCGAGCGCTCATCCCGGATTTACGGAAAAATGGGCGTGACTCATGGTGTGGCCGCCTATGACATCGGTGACGGAAAGCCCCGGATTGCGCGCATCATTGGCGTCTATCGTCGCCAAGGCCACCGATGGCTGCTGATCGCCTGGCAGAATACGGCATTGCGCCGCTAGATCCCCAAAAACGTGGCCAGGAGAATGCGAGTGAAACGGATCATCCTTCTGGGCGCGGTCTGCGCCGTCACTTGTATCCAGAATGGCCGCGCCATCGCTCAGGATACGCTGCCGGCGGCGATCACGATTCCAGCGCCGCCCGCCCCGACGCCCGTTGCGCGCGATCCGATTTCCTTGCCGGGGGATAATCTGCCGCCGCCGCTCGCCATCGCTTTGGCGATTCAGGGCACGACCGGGCCGCGCGCGCCTGCACCACGCGCCGTCATATCAGGCCCGTCGCTCGATATCGCGCTGGAAGCAGCCCAGGCAGCGCTCGAAAAGTGCCGAGCGGACGATTTGAAAGTCGGCACCGCCGTTTCGGATTCGCTCGGTGTCATGGTGGTGGGGCTGCAGATGAGCGGGGCCAATCCGGGGCGCATATACAATGCGGTGCGCAAGAATATCGCGGCGATCGAATTCGGCGAACCCACGTCCGCAGTCCGGGAAAAATTGCGGGCGAAGGACTATGCCACTTTGCTGCGCGTGAGGCCGAACATGACGCTCTTTCCGGGTGGCGTGCCTCTGATTTCCGATGGCAAGGTGATTGGTGCCATCGCGGTCAGCGGCGCGACCGCAGAGCAGGATGAAGCGTGCGCCGCCGCCGGCGCAGCCGCCGTTTCAAGCAAGCTCTGATGCCCTGTCTGCGTCGCCCTACATGGCGGCGAGCAACGCCTTCAACCTTGCCATAGAGGCCTCGACAGCCGCCTTGTTGGCCGGATTCGGGTCACGGGGATCCTCGCCATAGCGCATGTAGGCGTGATCGGCATTTTCGTAGAGGACGGGATCAAACGCCTTGCCGGCCTTGGCCATGGCATCCTTCGTCGCCTGCAAACTATTCATCACGCGCGTGTCCTTGGTCGGATAAAAGCCATAGATCGGCACTTTGATGGTATCGACCGGAAGCGGCGGATTGTTGGCGCGATTTGGGCCTTGGTTGAAGATGGGAGGGCCGATGTCATAAAAGACAAAGGCGGCCTTCAGCGCCGGGTTATAGGCAGGATAGGTCGCATATCGGAAGGTTGCGCCACCGCCCCATGACAAGCCGACGAGCGCGAGTTTGCCGTTGGCGTGCGGGAGCTTGAGTCCATAATCGGCCCAGGCGTCGATCTGCGCATTAACGGATTGATGCGATTGCCCCGTAACCGTGGCGCTGGTGAGCGTCGAATTTTCGAAAGAGGCAACGCCGCCGCCATTGGGCGCCTGGCCCGACACCATATCGGGCGCGATCGTTATATAGCCCATGGCTGCGATCTGATCAGCGGTATTTCGCGTCGATTCGGTCAGCCCGAATACTTCGTGCAAAACAAGGACGACCGGCACCTTCTTGTTCGTCTGCGGGAAGGTGACGAAGGCGCGCAACGTGCGGTCGCCAAGCTGGAGCTTTACCCAAGTGCTGCGCCGCGGCGATTTGGCGAGCTTGGCGGTTGCCCAAGCCTGTTCGCTTTGATGGCTTGCATAGGTGCTTGGCGAAACGCCGGGTGCCGGGATCGAATTCTGGGCGTAAACCGGCAGCGCGATCGCGATAGCTCCCAATAGCCAAGGCTTCATGATCTTCTCCTTCGAAACGATTATCGGGTGCGCAATTGCGCGCTATAGGCGAGCGCGCATTCGTTCGGGATCGTCAGATATCGCCGCACGCCGTCCTTGCCCAAAACAAACGGATGCGGTGCGCCCTTCTTCGGGCTTTGCAGGTCAGCCAGTTTACGGATCGTGCCGTCAAAGTCCGCATGTGGCGATAATATGACATCTGCGCGCGCGGCGGCGGCATATTTCCGAAAGCGGATCGCCGAATCAGAATAGGTTTTGAAGCGGTCAGGCGTGTGCGGGAAATTGAAACCCGTGCCGCCCCACAACGCAATAACGTGCTTCTTGCCCCCGTCTGTCACCGGGATCAGCAGCGAAGCGGTACCGCGCGTATGGCCCGGGGTCAGGTACATCCGGATGGTCTGCCCTCCCAATGTAAGCAACTGGCCATCCTCGATCATCAGATCTTGCGCTGGAGGGGCACCGAAATAGGGTTTGTCGAGCATTCCTGGTGCGAGATCCCAATCGACCTTGCTCATCAGAACACGCGCGCCATATTTGTCCTTGAGATAGGCGGCGCCGCCAAAATGATCACCATGCCCATGCGTCAGCACGATATACTTGATACGCGCCGGATCGAGGCCGATCCTTTGCATTCCGGGTTCGATCCGTTCGATCCAGTCGCCCTTGTTGTTGAGCGTGTCGATCAGGATGATTCCCTCCGACGTATCGACCGCCCAGGCGCTGACATTCTCGACGCCCACATAATAGAAATTATCGAACATGCGGGTGGGCGCAGGCGCAGGACGATAATTACCGCCGCCCGCGATGAATTCGGCGAGCGTCTTCTTCATCCGCCACAATTCGGCATTGGTCGGGCCTGCGCCGCGCAATATATCCGCTTTCGGCAAATCCCATTTGGTGCCCACCGGGCGCGCATCATTGCAGAGCTGGAGCGGGCCGATGAGATCGCGGCGCGCGGCGCGCTTTGCCGCGTCGAAATGGGATTTCGCTTTTGCCGTGATCTCCGGCTGTATATCGTCCTGAGGCCCAAAGCCGGCGGCTTGCTCCTCGGTCAATTGCTGTGCGTTGACCCCGATCCCGATAGGGAATGCAAGCGCTCCGAGCGCGAGAAAAATAGAGAATTTCATAAGCAATTCCTAAATTCTGTTAAATCTTTTCTGCCATTAATTCATCAACACATAGAATTAAATCTATGAATTAAATAAATCATCCAGTTTTCTTATGGGTATTATCATTTTCTTATTGCAACAGGTTTGCGATTTTGCGTTCATCCAGCAGATTAACTTAAAATAATTTTGTTCGCAAAATCAAATTGAAGGATTCAAAAAATGAATTAATGTAGATTGGCTATGGCAAGCCTGTTGAGACTTCCCGCGCGGAGAGCCCCATGAATTACACTCTGACCATCAATGGCAAGCGGCGCAGTGTCGATGTCGCACCGGAAATGCCCCTTTTATGGGTATTGCGAAACGAACTGGGCCTTGTGGGCAGCAAGTTTGGATGCGGCATGGGTGTGTGCGGCGCTTGCACCGTTCACGTTGATGGGCAGGCACAAAGATCGTGCTCGCTGCCAATTTCGGATGTGGGCACCGCCAAGATCGTAACGATCGAGGGCGTTGGTGCCACGCCGGTCGGGCAAAGGCTGCAAAAGGCTTGGCTCGATATCGATGTCGCACAATGCGGCTATTGCCAGGCCGGGCAGATCATGTCCGCCGCGGCGCTGCTTCAGCAAACGCCCAAGCCGGGGCACGAAGATATCGTGTCCGGCATGTCAGGCAATATCTGCCGCTGCGCGACCTATGACCGGATTCAAAAGGCGATACTCAACGCCGCTGGCAAGATGGAGGCGGTTGATGCAGCCTGACACGACCGTGTTGACGCGCCGCGCCTTTCTTTCGGCATCATTGCTCGCAGGCGGCGGACTGGCCCTTGATTTCACGATTCCGGTCCAGGCCGCGGTGCCCGCGGGCGCATCCGTATTGGGCGCTTTCGTCTCGATCGCTCCGAATGGCGCGATTACCATCATGGGCAAAAATCCCGAGATCGGTCAGGGTATCAAGACATCGCTCGCCATGATGATTGCAGACGAGCTCGATGCCGATTGGGCGCAGGTCTCCGTGGTTCAGGCGGATGTCGATCCGGACCGCTATGGCCCGCAATTTGCGGGTGCGAGCCTATCCACGCCGACCAATTGGCTGCCGATGCGCCGCGCCGGCGCAGCAGCGCGGGACATGCTTTTGAGGGCGGCGGCGACGCGATGGAATGTGCCCATCGACCAAATCAAGACGGCTAAAGGACGGTTGATCCACGGGGCAACGAAGCGCTCACTGGGCTATGGCGACGTGGCGAGTGCAGCCGCAATGCTGACGCCCCCCGATTTGCAGACCGTCAAGCTCAAGTCGCCAGATCAATTCTCCATCATCGGCCAGCCGACCCGGGGCGTCGATAGTGGCCGGGTCATCCGTGGCGAACCGCTGTTCGGCATCGATACGCGCCTGACGGGGATGTTATACGCGGCGTATGAGGCACCGCCGGCACACGGTGCGAAACTTCGGTCTGCGGATTTGAGCGCGGCAAAAGCGGCTCCAGGCGTGAAGCATGTGTTTCAGATTCAAGGTGCCGGCGGTCCCGGGGGGGTGGTGGAGGGCATAGCGATCCTTGCCACCAACTGGTGGTATGCCAATGAAGCGCGGGCCAAGCTCGTGCTGGATTGGGATATGACCGCCGCCAAGGGACACAGCAGCGAAGATTATGCCGCGCAAGCCAAAGCCCTGCTGGATGCGAATGCAGGCATTGATTTCGAACGCTCCGGCGATCCGGCAAAGGCGATGGCGGGGGCCGCCAAGCGGATCAAATCGCGCTACGATTATCCGTTTCTCGCTCATGCCACACTGGAGCCGCAGAATTGCACGGCCTTGTATCAGAATGGTCAGATCGAAATCTGGGCACCAAGCCAGCAGCCGCAGCCCGGGCGCGAGCTGATCGCCAAGGAATTGGGCATCCCGCTCGACAAGCAGATTGTGCACATCACACGCATTGGCGGCGGTTTTGGGCGGCGCCTCAACAATGATTATATGGCGCAAGCGGCAGCCATTGCCAAAGCGTTGCCGGGGGTGCCGGTGCAGCTTTTATGGTCTCGCGAGGATGATACGCGCCGTGATTTCTATCGCCCCGGCGGCTGGCATGAATTTGAAGCCGGCGTCGATGGTGACGGCAAAATCGTGGCTTTCACCAACCACTTTGCGACCTTCGGGGCTGATGGCAAGTCTCAGCGTTTCGCCAATATGGCGGAGCGCCACTTTCCGGCGCGGCTTGTGCCAAACCTTGCTTTCACGCAATCCTATATGAAAATCGGCATCCCCATGGGCGCGCTGCGCGCCCCGACGTCGAACGCGATGGCGTTCTGCTTTCAGGGTTTTCTCGATGAAGTTGCGGTCCTGGGCGGGCGTGATCTTCCCAGCCTGATCCTCGAACTTTGCGCCGAAGACAAGATCGTGGGCGATGCCGACGCGCCCGATATTGCTCCCAAGGGATTTCATACGGCGCGCGCACGCGCGGTGGTCGAAAAGGTCGTCGAAATTTCGAAATGGGCAGAACGGCCCAAAGAGAAGGGGCGCGGCAGGGGTTTTGCATTCTATTTCTGCCATCAGGGTTATTTTGCCGAAGTGGTCGATGTCAGCGTGGCTGATGACAAGTCGATCACCGTCCATAAGATCTGGGCCGCGGGCGATGTGGGGCGGCAGATCGTCAACCCGATGATGGCCGAGGCGCAGGTCCGCGGCTCGATTCTCGATGGGCTCGCGCAGGCGCTCGAAGGGCAAAAGATCACATTTACCGATGGCGCTATCGAGCAGAGCAATTTCAGTGATTTTCGCCTCGGCAGGATCGATCGAAATCCCGACGTCGAAATTGCCTGGGTGCTGAGCGATTTTCATCCCAGCGGTCTTGGTGAACCCGCATTGCCGCCCGTGATCCCGGCTTTGACCAATGCGATTTATGCTGCGACGGGCACACGCGTCAGATCGCTGCCCATAGAGCTTTGAGCGAAAGCTGCGCCGGGTGCCCGCACACTCACGGCGTTTCAGATCTTGCAGCCGGTGGCGGCGCGCGAAACGGTTTGCACCGTTGCGTCGCCTTCGCGGCCTCTGAACGCGATGATCACATGGCGACGAACGCATTTTTAATGCCACCCCCGCACCATCTGCGCACCTATTGAAGATACGAAATCAGAAAACGACAGGGAGGATCAGGATGGGCGTGGTTACCGATTTGTCCGGCGGTGTGCGTGCCCCCTTTGCACGTCAGCCGATGCCATGACGGTTGCTGTGTCGCCACGCGCCAAGGGGTTTGGCAACGTGCGCTGGATGGTCGTCTTCTGGATGTTCATCGTTGCAGCCGTTTCCTATCTCGATCGCAACAACATATCGATTGCCGCTGCCGCCATTCAGGAGGAGTTCGGTCTTTCCAACGTCCAGCTCGGTGGCGTGTTCAGCGCTTTCGTGATGGGTTATGCGCTGACCCAGCCGATCGCGGGACGAATTGCAGATCGCTTCGGGCCTTATCGGGTCATCGCCTTCGGAATTATCTGGTGGAGCCTCTTCACCGTGGCCACGGCCCTCGTTCCCAGCGGTTTTCCATTCTCTCTGACGGCCTTGATCGCCGTGCGCTTCCTGCTGGGTATCGGTGAGGCTGTGATCTTTCCCGCCAGCAACCGTCTGGTGGCAAACTGGATTCCTGCCGGAGAGCGTGGTCTTGCCAATGGCATTATTTTCGCTGGCGTCGGCATCGGCGCCGGCATCGCGCCCCCGTTGATCATCTTCATTATGGTCACCTATGGCTGGCAATGGGCCTTTCATGCGAGCGCATTAATCGGCCTGGTCGTGCTGGCCATCTGGTTGCTGCTGATCCGTGACCGCCCCCGGGATCATCCGCTGATGACACAGGCAGAGCTGTCTCTGATCGAAAATGGCATGACGGCCGCGGCGCGCGGAAAGCCGGCGACCTGGAGCATGATCATCCGGCAGAAATCCGTGGGGTTTCTCGCTGCGAGCTATTTCGCATTCGGCTATGTCGCCTACATCTTTTTCACCTGGTTCTTCCTTTACCTTTCGAAGGTGCGCGGGCTCGATCTCAAGGCGAGCGCGATTTACGGGATGCTCCCTTTCATCGCCATGGCGCTCGCATCACCGCTTGGCGGATGGATCAGCGACCGGCTGGCACCGCGCTATGGGGAGCGCAAAGGACGTTGCTGGACAGCGGCCGCGTCCCTGGCGCTTGCGGCGATTTTCGTCGCTGCGGCCACGCAGGTCGATAGTGCCGAGGTGGCGGTGCTGTTTCTCGCTGGCGGGGCCGGGTCGCTCTATCTCTCTCAAAGCGCGTATTGGACGCTTTCGGCCAATCTGGGCGGAAATTCGGCGGGCTCGGTTTCGGGTTTCATGAACATGTGCAACCAGATCGCGGGGATATTGACTGCATCGCTGACCCCGTTCCTGGCCGATCGATATGGCTGGACGCCATCATTTCTGCTTGCTGCTGCCATCTGCCTTTGTGGCGCAGGCGCATGGCTGATGATCGATCCGGAGGACAGGTTGGAGGCATGACACGTTTCGTGTGCTTCGGCGAGTTGCTGATCCGCCTGACCCCTCCAAACCGGCAATTGCTTCCGCAGAGCGGCAATGTCGATCTTTGGCCAGGGGGCGCGGAGGCCAATGTCGCCATCGGCCTCGCCGGCCTTGGTCATGCGGTGTATATGGTATCGCGCGTACCCGACAACGCGGTGGCCGATATTTCCATCAGGGCGCTGCAGGGCGCGGGCGTCGATTGCAGCAACGTCGGCCGGGGCGCCGGACGGATGGCGCTCTATTTCATGACCCAGGGCGCTGGCCTTCGTCCTTCGGAGGTCATTTACGATCGCGCCGACAGTGCTTTCGCGCGGGCGGGTGCGGAGGATTATGATTGGGATCGCGCGTTCGATCAGGCCGATCATCTTCATCTTTCCGGGATCACCGCCGCGCTCGGGCCGAAATCGGCCGGAGTCTCGCTGGCGGCAGTGCGCGAAGCGCGCAAACGGAATTTGACGATCTCTTTCGATCCGAATTATCGCGCCACATTGTGGCAGGCATGGGATTGCGATGCGTCCGCCATCCTTGGCGAAATTGTGAGCCTGGTCGATATCCTGTTCGGCAATCATCGCGACGTCGCATTGTTGCTCGGTGGAGATCATGCCGGCGATTGCCAGGAGGACAGACGCAAAGCCGTAAAGGCCGCTTTCGGCGCTTTCCCCAATCTCAAGCTCATGGCCTCCACATGCCGTGACGCGGCCGAGGTGGACACGCATCATATGTCTGCCCGGATTGATGCGCGCGATCGTTTCTTTGAAACTGCCAACCTTGCCCTGCACGGCATTATCGATCGTATCGGTGCCGGCGACGCCTTTGTGGCCGGGGTTCTCCACAGCCTGGCAAATCACGAGGGAGACCTTGAAAGCGCCGCGCGGAGCGGACTGGCGCTGGCGGCCCTCAAGCATAGCGTGCCCGGCGATGCGTCCCAATTCAGTCAGGCCGATATAGACAGGGCGCTCGTCGGGGGTCGGGACGTGCAGCGTTAGGGTTCAACAAGTGTCATGTGAGGAAAAGCCATGAAAGCCACGATTACAATTCTTGCCACGATGATGCTGGCGACCGCGCTGCCGGCGCAACCTGCTGCAGCGCCCGCAGCGAGCGACCCCATGATCGAAGCGTTCCGTCTGGTCGAAGTCTCCTCTGTCGCGGATGCGATGGAGCAATTGTATGGTGAGCGGAATTACATGTCGCATGAGATGCGCCCCTTGTTTCCCACCAAGTTCGCCGGCCCGGCGGTCACGGTGCTGGTCAAGCGCGAGGAGCATAAGGATGGCAGCGGCGCGCTTCAGGGGATGCTCGACGCCATCGACACGGCAGCGGTTGGCTCGGTTTATGTCATGGTGCTGGAGGGCGAGGACAATGCCGACTTCGCCGGTGTCGGCGGCATCATGTCGACCACGATGAAGAATCGCGGCCTGGCAGGTGCGATCGTGGATGGTGGCGTGCGTGATACGCCGCAACTCCAGAGGATCCAGTTTCCTGTCTTCAGCAAATCGATCGTGCCATCCACCACGGTCAACCATTTCCGTTTTGCGGGTGCGAATATCACGGTCGATTGCGACGGGGTCAAAGTCTCGCCAAACGACATCATCGTTGCCGATATGGACGGGGTCGTCGTGGTGCCACGCGCGCGCGCCGGCGAGATATTGAAGAAGGCCCGCGAACTCGAGTGGACGGAACACAGCATGTATCCCTTCATCGAGCAATATCGGTCGATCAAGGAAGCCGTCGCCAAATTCGGTCGTCTTTGAGCGGAGCAGCGGATGCGTACCCTTCTGCCTCTCATACCTCTCGTCGCCATGATCGCACCTGCACAGGCGCAATCGACGGCTCCCCCGGCCTTCGGACAATGCGCGACCTGCCACGCCATCAAAGCCGGTGGCGCGAAAAAACTCGGCCCTGAACTGAGCAATCTTGCCGGCAAGCCAGCGGCAGCAAAGCCGGGCTTCGTTTATTCAAAGGCGCTCAAGGCCGCGAAGATCGTGTGGACCGACGCGAAGCTTGACGCCTATCTGGCGCAACCGTCCAAGACGGTGCCGGGTACGAGCATGGTTTATGGCGGGATGCGCGATCCCAAGGCTCGCGCGGCGATCATCGCCTATCTCAAATCACTCAGATAAGTGAGTCCCGCTTTCGTTCGCTGACGCCTTCAGCCTGACTCGGTATGCTGGAGGGTCGTTCTCCGGCATACCGATGGCAGGTCAAACGCGAAGCATGAGCGACGATGGCTGCGCGGTCACCATGATTGCGCCAGCAGCTTCTGAAGCCGTGCCAGCGATTCATGACGCGCGAGGATATTGGCTACATTCTTGTTTCGCGGCTCATCCCCCAGGCGCACGAACATATGTTCGGATCCGGGGTACATGATCGGCTCATATCTCTTGCCCGCCGCGGCCATTCTGGCCTTGGTGGCTTCGAGCGACCGTGTCACCCGAGGATCGAATTCCGCATAAAAGCCATAAACCGGCGCTGTTACATTTTCGACCGGCGCGGCTGCCGGAAAGGCGTCATAGAAAAGGAATGCGGCGCTGATGTCCTTGCGCGACGTGGCGAACCAGGCGGCACGTCCTCCGCCCCAGGCAAAGCCGACGACCGCCAGTTTGCCGCTGGCCTGCGGCAGCTTTAGCGCATAATCGGCCCAGGCATTGAGATCCGCCGTCCAGCCCAGATCATCCTTCACTTTGGCGCGGTGGGCCAAAAATACGCTGCGCACGTCGGGAAATGCGCTGCCGCCTTTGCCATTGGGCGCAAGCCCGTAAAGGAAATCGGGCGCGACGACGATATAGCCCATCGCGGCGATCTGATCGGCCATATCGCGCGCCCACCGGTTAAGCCCCTGATCCTCGGGGATCATCACCACAACGGGCGCCTTTTCCGGCCTGTCGGGATAGACGACAAGCGCACCCAATTCGCGACCATCGCGCGTGATGGTGATATCTTCATGTCGGCGCGAAGACAGGGCCACCTTGGCCGTGCGCCAAGTGTCGACACCGAGCAATTCCTCCACCAGGATTACTTCGTCGAGCGTGAGATTGCCCTGCTTGCCTTTTTCGAGCAGCATATCTTCAACCGATTGTCCCGAGGCCGTGGCGGTGCTTCCTCCTGCCTGCGCCGGCGATGCCGTCTGCTGTTGCGAAATGGCGGCGCTGGACAGGCCGAGCGCGCTCAGGCCTCCCAGCAACATAAGCATGTGAACCTTCACGATAATCCTCCTCCGCTTCACCCCCGCCTTTCCATGACGCGTTGCGTGGACGTGGTGCGGTGTCAGTTAGGCACATCCGGAATCGAATCAGCCATAGAAAAACTGCCATGACCGATTACCGTTGCGGCCAAAGCCGCCCTGCGCGGCGATGCCGCCAATTTGCTTGGCCATTTAACTGTTCCGATGCGCCGGCAGCATGATTTTATGGGCCTGGAGATTGCCGCCGGACTACAGATGGCCCCATGCCCAAGCGGCGAAGGCACGGGGAGAGACAGGCATGAAATACATTTTGCTCGCTGCAACAGCCCTGTGTGGCCTCGCCTTTGCCCAAAAATCCGCGGCATCGCAGGATGCGCCTGTGCCGCACCGGCAAGCATCGTATCGCGCCATTGCGTTCGAAAATGAGCTGCTTGCCATATTGTGGATGGATATTCCGGCCGGCAAGGCCTCCAACTATCATGTGCATAGTCAGGATATGTCCTGCGTGGTGATGGAAGACTATCCACCCGAAGGATATACCCAGCCGCTCAATGGCCCGCCGGGCAAACCGCGCAAGCCCAAGCGCGGAGACCTGAGTTATGTCAGCTATTTCGGTAAGCCGACGAATACGCATCGTGATGTGAATCCCGGTATCCTGCCGATGCACCAGATTTGCCTGGAACTGAACACAGCCAATCCGCAGGGCTTTGTAACCGCCGAGCGCCCAGCTCAGGGCTATAAGCTGGAAATTGACAATGATCGGGTGCGCGCGTGGCGATTGACGCTCGAACCGGGCGAACGCGCGCCGGCGATAACGCAGATCGCGCCCGGCTTAAGAGTGGTCATCGATGGTGGTGAACTCGAGGAATTATCGGCGGGACATCCAAGCCGAAGCGTCATTCTGCGCGGCGACCATTTTTACTGGCAGTCTCCCGGCGTCACACGCAGCGTGCGCAACACCGGAACGACCCGCATCGAATTGGTCGAGTACGAATTCAAATAGAAGCGGGCCGAACTGGCATCCCGAATCTATTTTTCAGGCGCGGCTGGCGGCGGCATGTGAAGCGCCAGAAGAACAAGCTTTCCATCGGACTGGCTCACGCCATGTGCCGTTTTCGGCGAAATCATCAGAACATCGCCTTTGCTGATCTTCCGCTCTTCGCCACCAACGATGACCTTCGAAGCAAGGTTGGTCCGACGGTAGCGAAAGGGATCCTTGAGTTCGCCCCCGATCCGCATCGAGCCTGATCCCTCAAGCACCACGAACAGTTCGTATTCCGTCTGATGGATGGTGTAATCCGGCGCGGGAATATTGCGATATTCTATCGACAGCACGAACGGCCCGACCGCGCCGACGCTTCTCATGAAGGGAGGCTTGGTCTGCCACGGCTGCCCGGCGGCTTCGGCCGCTCTGCCCTCAGCGATATAGTCCGAGATCTGCTCGGCTGAAATAAAGGCAGGCGGAGCCGCCTGCGCGGCATCGATCATCGCCTGCTCGGCCGGCGATGGCTGCTGGTTTGCCGGCGCTGCGGGCGTTTGCGCGCACGCAAGCGCGGGGGCCACGGCCAACAACAGCGCGCATCCTGTGCGGTCGATCATTTTCATCCTCGGCTCCCTCTCCACCGCGCTGCGTGTCCGGATGGACTGCTAATCGGCGAATTCTGTTTGAAGGAAGACTAATGCTGAAAGGCCGCACAATCCCATCACAAAAAGTGTCCTGGGCATGAGATTGGCTCCGATCTCCGCGATTGGCTGACCGGCATGGCGGCAATCCGCGGCCGGGCGTGCTGGTCAACGATCTTATGCGGGGTACGCCGATTTGATTGGGCAGATCACCCCGGTGTCTTCTATCGATCGGGGCTCCGGGAGATCGGCTTAAAAATGAGCGGCTCTTCGGTAACCAGTCCGGCGCGCCAACAAGGGCGGCCCGGAAGCGTGAGAGGATGATAGTTCATGCGTTCAGCGTTGTTCAAGATTTGCGCTCTTGCCTTGCTGCCAATGGGCGGCGTGGCTTTGTCGCAGCCGACCCACGAGGCGGTCGAGCTTGTTGATTCCGCTTATCATGTGCCCGTTTTCAGCAATGAGTTCATCACCTTGCTGAAGGTTCAAATGCCGCCTGGGCGTGGATCCGATTTCCACCATCATCGCCAGGATCAGATCAGTGTGTACATGGCCGACTATCCGGCCGAGGCGGAGGGCCAGGAGCCGGGTGAACCGGTGCACCGGATCCGTCCGAACGGGAAGGGTCCGTATATGGGCGACGTATCCTTCAGCAATTTCACCAAGAAGCAGCTCATCAATCGCGGGCAGAATGGCGGCGCCACCACCATGAAGGTGCTTCAGGCCGTGTTCAAAAGCCCGTCGCCTTACGGCTTCAATCCGCAGCCTCGCGAGGGCTATACGCAGGTGCTCGACAATGATCGTGTCCGCGCCTGGCGTTTGATCCTCGCCCCCGGGCAAAGTGCGCCGGCCATTTCGCAAACGGCACCCGGAATGCGCATCGTCGTCAAGGGCGGTGATATTGCGGAGATTTCAGAGGGCAAGCGCGATCGGGGCATGTTCCTCGATCCGGGCGATTTCTTCTGGCAGGATGCAGGACCAAAACGCGTCGTGCGCAACATCGGCACGACGACGGTCGAGCTTGTCGAATTCGAACTGAAATAAGCGCCTATGGAGCAGGGCGAGCGCATCATCGATACGCTCGCCCTGCTCCATCGAACCGATTGTCTGCCGGCGATCAGCCCGTATGGCTTCCGGCGTATGCGATGCCTTTGTTGATTGCCGAAAAATCCCGCAGCGGGAATGTCATCAGGAAGTTGAATCCCTCATCGAGCAGGCGCTCGACATTGTTGGCGTTCACATGGGGATGCCCGATCGCGACATTATGCCGCTTGCAGATCCGGCGCACCTCCGCCAGCGCATCCAGCACGAGCGGGTGATCATATTGCCGGGGCACGCCGAGTTCCTGACTGAGATCGCCTTCGCCGAAAAGCACAACGCCCACGCCTGGCACCTGTGACAGGATCGCATCGAGATTTTCGATGCCTTTGGTATCTTCGATCATCAGGATGACCAGAATTTCGCCCTCGGGATTGAGCGGCCAGACATCCGCCTTGCGATAATATTCCTGCTGGGTCAGCCCCCAATAGCGCGCCGCCGCCATAGGGCCATCGCCACGAAGCCCTGCGGGATGATAAAGCGGTTTGTCCTGAAGGCGCGCATAGCGACAGGCGGCAACGGCGTGATACGCCTGATCAACCGTGCTGATCCGCGGCCACACGATCCCGTAACATCCCAAATCGAGCGCCTGTTTGGCGAACCATTGGTTCTTTTCATCGCCACTCGCAGGAATGCGGGCCATCGGGGTCACCTTGGGTGCGAGCGATCCGGACTGGACCATCTGGCGCCGGTTCAACATGAACTGAAGCGAATCTCTCAGCGCGGAGATATCCCACGGATTATGTTCCAGCTCAAAAATCACTCCGTCATTCGGCGACTGGCTGAACGTGATGGCGGATTCCTTTTCCGCATAGATGAATGACGTGAAAGCGGGCTTTCCGGCCTCAAGCTGACGGATTACACCGTTAAGGCGCGTCGACGCCAAATCAATTTCCATGCACACTCTCCATCATGTTGCAGGCGGATGTCCGCCTCCAATGAAATCCGACCTGCGACCTTGCCGATGTACGGATCGTATCACGGGCCGGACTGACACCGCCCTTCGGATAGCGGAGTGTGCCGAAGAAATGACGATGCGATTGCCATGCCGGAGCATAAGGTTTTGCTAAACGGATTATCGGCAATCCGCTGCGATGACAGCATGACACCAATGTTATGCACTGAGCAGACGATTTTATTATATCGAAAACTTGATCAGGATACCGTTGAGAACGGCACAGGACGTCGGTCAGAGCCGGCATCTTCGACGGGCTGGGAGGCGTGTGCGATGTGGAGAAATTCTGCGCCTGGCAGCCGCTATTGGCTAAAAATTCCGCCGACGCTACGTCATCGTCAGCCGCGATAATGTCACCGGTTCAAAAAAAATGCGCGCTATGAACGCGCGAAGGAGAAGAGCTTGCCCACATCATCGCACATTGAAATCCCGGGAGGTCGCGTCTCGCCGAACGCGCTTGTTTCCATCGTTGACGCTGTGCTGAGGGTTTTCGGATGAGTGCAAATGTAATGTCGGGACCACAAGAACGGCTCAACAGCCGTCAGTGGCGGGTGATCGCGATCTTCGCGCTGGGCGCGATGTTTGAATTCTTCGACAATTACGTGATCGCGTTCGTGCTGGCCTTCATTGTGAAGCCCTGGGCACTCAGTGTCGGCGAGTCCGCCACCGTTCTTCTTTCCTCCGGTCTGGGAGGGCTTGCGGGATCTTTGATATGGGGTGCGGTGGCCGATCGCTATGGCCGCAAACTGGCCTTTGTCGCCTCTCTTCTCGTCACGGCTACGGCGAGCCTGCTGCTCGCTTTCACGCCCGAGGGGAATTGGGTCTATCTCGCCTCCGTCCGGGCGCTTGTCGGGCTTGGCGTCGGCGGATTTTTCGTGCCGATCATCCTGGTGCAAGAGATCGTGCCTGCGAGCCGCAAGGGCTTTGCGAGCGGCTTTCTCTCAACAGCCGCGGCGAGTGGTCTGGTATTGGGCGCGTTGAGCGCTGCGACGATGACGGATGTTCTAGGTTGGCGGGGGCTGTTCCTGCTCGGCACTCTGCCCGGCTTTCTGGCGATCATCGCCTTGAAGGCACTGCCTGAATCACCGAGCTGGTTGGGCGGCAAAGGCCGGGTGGATGAAGCCACCAAAGCGCTGCGCTGGACTTCGGGCGATCCGGAGATCGTGTGGACGGCACCTGCGGCGAGCGGCGCGGCCAAAGCCAAATCAGACACTGCAGCACTCATCGCCGGGATCGTCACCAACTTCGGTACGGTGACGGCCTATACCGCGCTGGTCATGTGGTCGCCCACTCTGATCGTTCAGGTTCAGGGCATTGCCCCAGGTGAAGCGGCGAAGCTGATGATCATCATTGCTGCGATCGGGATGACTTCGCGGCTATGTATCGGTGCCATTTCCGATCGGGTCGGGCGACGCCGCGCCGGCATCTCGGTGTGCATCGGGGCGGCGTTGAGCGTCATGCTCGCCAGCTTCGTGGCGCGGGGCGTGATCGTCGGGCAGGAGCATTTCTGGATGGCGCTCGGGCTGGCCTTCGTTTTCGCCGATGCCTCCTTTGCGGTGCTGGCGGCTTACACGGCCGAGATTTTCCCGGCGGCGGCGCGTGGACGGTCATCCGGCATCAGCTATGCCGCTGGTGGCGTGGGCAAGGTCGTCGGTCCTCTGGGCTTCGGTCTCGCGATCGGCGCTTCGAACGTCTTGAAGCCGGAGATGACCATCACCGCCGTCTTTGCTGGGTTCGGCTTTATCGCCATTCTCTTCGTGATCGCAGCCGGCGCCTATGCCTTCATCCGGCCGGGGTTGACGAGGCGTTAGCCGAGCGGCGCGCCAATTCGGCACCGGCCTGGGGATGGAAACGGATGTTGGCGAAAAAGGAGCATAAGGAAATGCCGGTGACCACCCAGAACGCCAGTGAAAAATCGGTAAAATCAGGATCTTCTGACCCTTCCCTTGCCGCCATGAGCTGGAGCACCGTGGCTGCGGTGCAGATCCCAAGCGAGAGCGTCAACTGCTGGAAAGTGGAGTAGAAGCTGGTGGCGCTGCTCATGCGGTCTGCCGGGATCTCATCATAGGCGATCGTATTATAGGCGGTGAACTGGAAAGACATGAAGAAGCCCGCGAGCACCAGAACGCAGAACATCGCGGACACAGGCCAACCCGGCTGAAAAAACCCGCAGGCAGCATAAGTGCACCCGCCAAGCAGACCCATCAGCACGAGGCCATTGCGAAAGCCCAGGTGACGCAGGATCCTGACAACCTGGCTTTTCATGGCAAAAGTGCCCAGCGCGGTCGCGAGCGTGATCGCGCCACTTTGAAACGCCGTGAAGCCGAATCCGAGCTGCATCATAAGCGACAGCAGATAGGGCTGCGCGCCCTGCGTGATCCGCGTGAGCGAACCGCCGATCATGGCCAGACGAAATGTCGGAATGCGCAATAAGGACAGATCGAGAATGGGATCGGATGATCGGCTCGAATGCCAGAGATAGACGACGACCATCACAGCGCCCAATAGGATGAGGGGCCACCCAAGATGAGGTTCGTGCGCCGGACCTGCCAGTTCGAAACCGAACATCAGCGCGCTGAGCGCCAGTCCAGATACGACGAACCCCGTCCCGTCGAACCGGCGTGAGGTGCTGCTGCGCAACTCGGGGATGAAGCGGCCGATCAGATAGATCCCGACCGCACCGATTGGCAGGTTGATCCAGAAGATCCAGCGCCAGTCGAGAAATGTGACGATGAATCCGCCAACCGGCGGACCCAGGATAGTGCCCAGCAACCCCGGCATAAGCAGCCACGCCTGCGACGCGACGAACTCATTCTTTTCGACTGAGCGCAGCAGCACGAGACGGCCTACGGGCACCATCATCGCGCCGCCCATCCCCTGAACGAAGCGCGCGACCGCGATCGTGAGCAGCGAGGGCGCAAGCGCGCACACCAGCGAACCGGCCATGAAGATCAGGATAGCGCTTCGGAACACGTTGCGTGCTCCAAATCGGTCGGCCATGTAGCCGGATACCGGCACGAACACCGCCAGCGCGAGTAGATAGGCAGTGACCGTAACACTGACCGCGGGAGGCGTGACGCCAAAGTCGCGCGCCAGCGTCGGCAGTGCCGTGGTCAGCACGGTTGCGTCCAGATTTTCCATGAACAGCGCGCTGGCAATGATCAGGGCGATCAGCCGATAGTCGCGCACCACCGGCGGCGCATCCGCCTGTATGGCCGGCAGTGTTTTGGTCACGATATTGCTCTCAATATCGGGATCGACTGCCCTTGGCCGCCGAAATCCTGACTTGAGGACAGGAATGATCCGGCGGTATAGTTCAAACATCTGGTCAACTCAGCGTGGGCGGTGAAGTGGTGTCAGCCCGCACCCCGACTGGTAATATGGGGCGCGCGCGGCGGCTTATTGCGTGACCTGCTTGGTAAACCGCTCGCTCGGCTTCTCCCCCGAATCATGCGCCAGCCCTGGCCCGATCGGCACGATATGCGAAGCGCTCGATGCGTTGAAGCGTTCGTTGCTGCTCCAATGTTCGTGCATCTGATCCCAGGGCGAGACCCAATAATCGAATATCTGGCTGCCGAGCGCATGGCGGGAAATGCCGCGGATATGTTCATAGTCGCCGACCGTCTTCAAATGATCGTGACCGAAGAAGACGTCGTTTACATCCTCCACCTCGAAAGAGACGTGGTGCATTCCCGCACGCGCGTTCCGGTTGACGAAAATGACGTGATGATCGACCGGCTCATCACCGGCATCGATCCGGTAAAAGGCGCCGATCAGCGCGTTCGAATCCTTGAGACGCAGCTCGTCGGTCTTGATGAAGCCCAGCGTTTCATGGAACCATGCGAGCGTTTCCTCGACGATCGGCGTCGCGAAAACGCCGTGCGCCACGCGACGCACCCGCGCCGGCCCCTTGCGCGCATAAGGATCGAAAGAACGCCGCATCTTGGGATCGCAATCGATCTCGTCCGCCGTGGCCATGCCATGCACGACTTCGATCTGATACCCGTTGGGTTCGCGCAGCACGACGCGCCGGCCACCGCCTGGCACGTCCATATCCTCAATCGCGGATGCGCCGGGGAGCTGGGCGACTTTCTCGAGATCCTCGGCAGTGCCCGCCTCATAGGCAAAACCGATAAAGCCCGGGTCACCCTTTTCGGTGATGTGGATAAAGGGCCGTGCCCCGTTTCCGCGCATATAGAGCGCGGTCTCGGTCTTGAGTGCGGTGACCAGACCGAAATCGACCAGGAATTGCTCCATCTTGTCGAGATCGGGTGCCCTCAGGCGGCACCAGGCAATGTTGCGGGCTTTGATAACGGGCATGTGTCTCTCCGGTCCTTACCGCTTATCGTTGCCGAGCGATGCGGTAAATTCGTCGAATAATTCATCAACGCTGTAGGCGCGCGGGATCAAGCCCTGTTGCACCGCATAGAGATTGGCGAGATCGACCGCGGTGCGAACCTTGTCAACGCCATAGGGTTCGCGATCGAGCATGGCCGTGGTGGGTGCGGGATCCATGGCCATGCGCGCATCGTGCAGCAAACGGAAGAATTCGCGCACGGCATCGGGGCGCTCATCCAGAAGCTCCTGTCGCACGGCGAGCATGTGATTGATCGGCACTGCGCCATGATGTGTCCGGCTCCAGTCCGCAGCGGCCGAAGCGGGATCTGCAAGCAATTTGCGCACCCGCGGGTCTTCGGGCGCGCCGCTGATAAAGGCCGCGTGAAGCTCGCCGCCCACCAGCATATCGAACAGTTGCTTGCCTTTCTCTCCACGCACCACGCCAGGCGGATCCGGAAATTCCTGAACATGCGGTTCCTCGAACGTAACCCATTCGATCGTGGACAGATCAACCCCATAATCATTCTGCAGAAAGCCGCGGACCCAGGTGGGCGTCGTCTGCGAATACATCCGCATACCGATGCGCTTGCCTTCGAGATCCTTCGGCGTTTCAATGCCTGCATTGGTCGATACCAGCAGACTGTCATGGTGGAATTTTCCGTTCACGACATAGGGCAGCAGCGCATAGGGCTTGCCGGCCGCCTTGGCCTGAAGAAAAGTGATGATCGATACTTCGGCCACATCGAACGCCAGTTCGCGCACCAGCGGCTTGAACCCCTTGGGAGCCTGAGCGATGTCGGCGATATCGAGTTCGATGATGTCCGAAGCGATGCGCGCCTCGCGCAGCGCCTGCGTTTTGGGATATTCACCGATCAGCGCACGCAGTTTGAGCTTGCCGTCACCGTACACCTTCAATTCTCCTGATTCTTGCTGGCGGGTTCGATGGGCAGAAAGAGCGCCTCGAGCGAAGGCATGTTCTTGATGAATCCCTGATCCTCGGAATAGCGCACCAACGCCTCGAGCGATGGCTTGTTGGCGGTAAAGCCGTAGGGCAATGGATCGCCGACCAAATCGGCGAGCTTGCGATAACGGCGATCTTCCGCTTCATCGCGGACACCGGCGAACACATCAGCCAGATAAAGCGTCTTCGCCGCGACGAACGCATCCATCAATGCCTGCGGCAGTTCCGGATTGGCCGCCAACACGTCGTTCCTTACGGTGATCAGCCCATGAATTGGATAGATGCCGGTCTTCTTGAACCAGGCGGCCTCCAGGGGCGCGGGCTTATCAAACATGTCGATATAGCTTTCGCCTTCGGGAGGGTCGCCGATCCCTGCCAGGCCGGCAAATCCCGCATCAAGCTCACCACGCGCAAACAAGGCAGACAGTTTCTCGTCCACGCGCGTGACATTGGGTGGCAGATCGGCGTCCGGGATATTTTCCTCTTCCTCGGTGATCCAATGCACCTTCGAAGTGTCCAGCCCATATTCCTCGGCGAGCACGCCACGGGTCCATGTCCCGGCGGTGACCGTATAAGCGCGGATGCCGACGCGCTTGCCTTCCAGATCCTTGGGCTCGCTTATGGGAGAACCCTCGCGGCGCACCAGGCCGGCATGACGGAAACGGCGCGTCATCGGGATCGGCAATGCCGTGATCGGCACCCCCTTGGCGCGCGCAATCAGATAGGTTGTCGGTGCCAGTTCGCACACGTCGAATTCGGCGGTGCGCGCCATGCGGCGATAGGCGTCCGGCATCCGCTTGAAGGTCTCGAAATCGAGCGTGGCACCTTGGACCGTGATCTCACCGGATTTCAATCCGGCGGTCTGGCCGTGAGGACCAAGCACCGTGCGCAGCCGCAATGTCATTTTTACCTCTGGTTCAATTCGCCGGCCATAACGGGCGCGGCTGCTCCAGATGGGAAAGCACGCCGGCATTTCGGACGATAATATGAAGACCATGCGAGGGCATAAATTCGGAGGTGCCACAGCCGCACGCGGCTTCCGCTTTGCTTATCGCTCCCCGCACCTTTGTAATTGCAGCTTGGGGCGCCGAACGCACTAAGGTCAGGAAACGCGAAGATTGAGCAGTGCGGGAGCGGAAATGATCATTGATTGCCACGGACATTATACGACCGTGCCCAAAACCCTTCACGCCTGGCGGCAAGCGCAACTGGCCGGCGAAAAGCCCAATGCTGCCGGCCCCGCGATAAGCGACGATGAACTTCGCGAAAGCATAGAGGGCGGTCAACTCAGGCAACAGCGTGAGCGCAATGCGGATATGACCATTTTCTCGCCGATTGCGGGGCAGATGGGGCACCATCTGGGCGATCTAGAGACCAGCATCGCCTGGTCCCGCGTCTGCAACGACATCATCGCGCGCGTTTGCGATATGTTTCCCGATAATTTCGTCGGCGTCTGCCAATTGCCCCAGTCGCCCGGTGCGTCGACCGAGGCGTGCGCTGATGAATTGAAGCGGTGCGTGGAGGAATTGGGATTTATTGGCTGCAATCTCAATCCTGATGCCTCCGGCGGGCATTGGACCGTGCCGCCACTGACGGACCCAAGCTATTACCCGATATATGAAGCGATGGCCGCGCTGGATGTGCCGGCAATGATCCATGTCAGCGGCTCCTGCGCGCCGGGCGTCCATCACACGGGTGCGCATTACATCAATGGCGATACGACCACGTTCATGCAGTTGATCCAGAACGATCTGTTCGCGGATTTCCCCCAATTGCGCCTCATCATCCCGCACGGCGGCGGCGCGGTGCCCTATCACTGGGGTCGTTATCGTGGGCTGGCGCTCGACATGGGGCGGGACGAACTCGAAGACGGTCTGCTCAAGAATGTCTATTTTGATACGTGCGTCTATCATCAGCCGGGGATCGACCTGCTGACCCATGTGATTCCGGCGAAGAACGTGCTGTTCGGCTCGGAGATGATCGGTGCCGTGAAGGGGATCGATCCGCGAACCGGTTTCAACTTCGATGATACCAAGCGTTATGTGGATAACGCCGCCTTTTTGAGCGACGCCGATCGCGCACAGATTTTCGAAGGCAATGCCAGGCGGGTGTTTCCGCATCTGAATGAAAAGCTGCGCGCGCGCGGCCTCTGAACGGAGATAAAGATGGATCTGGGTATCACGGGCCGCAAAGCCATCGTCTGTGCATCGTCAAAAGGGCTTGGCCTTGCTTGCGCCACATCGTTGGCGCGCGAAGGGGCGGTGGTGTTCATCAACGGCCGCGACGAATCGCGGCTTGCCGGGGCGGCCGAAACGATCAGGGCTCAGACGGGAGCTCAAGTCACGGCGGTGGTTGCCGATATCGACACCGAGGATGGCCGCGCAACCTTGCTCGCCGCCTGCCCCGAACCCGATATCCTGGTCAATAACAATGCCGGGCCGCCGCCGGGCAAGCTCGACGATTGGAGCTATGATGATTGGATGAAGGGAATCCATGCCAACATGCTGGCACCCATATTCCTCATCAAGGCGGTTGTGCCGGGTATGCGCGCCCGCAAATGGGGGCGAATTATCAACATCACATCCGCGATGGTGAAATCACCCAGCCCGACCATGGGGCTGTCCACCGCGGTTCGCACCGGATTGACTGCACTATCGAAGTCGCTCCAGCGCGATACGGTCGTCGATAATGTCACGATCAACAACCTGTTGCCCGAACGGTTCAACACGGATCGCCAGAAATTCATGGCGGAGCGTCAGGTGAAGCTCCGCGGCATCACCTTAGAGGAGGCTTATGCCGAGATCGCGGATACGATCGCGGCCAAGCGTCTGGGTGATCCCGCCGACTTCGGCGATGCGTGCGCCTATTTCTGCTCGGCTCAGGCGAGCTTCATTTCCGGTCAGAACCTGCAACTCGATGGCGGCAGCTATCGCGGCCTCGTCTAAGGATATCATTCCATGAAACTCATCAGCTTTGAACATAACGGTCGTGCGAGTTACGGTATAGCCCGGGCCGATGGCATCATCGATCTGGGCAAGCATCTTGGCAGTGAATTTCCCACGCTCAAAAAGCTGCTGGCTGCAGACGCGCTCGATCGTGCGGCCGCATTGGCCGATCAGGCCGCGGATGTTGCGTTCGATGCTATCAGCTATCTGCCCGTGATCCCCAATCCGATGCACTTATGGTGCCTCGCGCTCAACTATGTCGAGCATCACAAGGAGGTCGAGTCTGCCGGTCGGGTTCAGGAATTGCCCAAGAAACCGGCCTTGTTCCTGCGCGCCGCGGATTCCATGACCGGGCATCAGCAGCCGCTAAGGGCACCAGCCGCCTCCGAGCAGTTCGATTATGAAGGGGAGCTTGCCGTCATCATCGGCAAGGGGGGGCGCAATATCTCGGAAGCCGATGCCATGAGCCATGTCGCCGGCTTTGCCGTTTTCAATGACGGCAGCATCCGCGACTGGCAGTTTCATACCAAGCAGATCACGCCGGGGAAGAATTTCTACCAGACGGCGGCCCTCGGGCCACAGATGGTGACGGCTGACGAGATCGCCGATGTCGATAATCTCTCCGTCAAAACCTGGCTCAACGGCCAGTTGGTTCAGGACGGCAATACCCGTGACATGCTGTTCAAGATTCCCGCCTTCATCGCTTACGCTTCCATCGTGGCCCCGCTGGTGCCCGGCGACGTGCTGGCAACCGGAACGCCGAGCGGGGTTGGCTTCTCCCGCAAGCCGCCTTTGTGGATGAAGGCGGGTGATCGTTGCGAGATCGAGATCGAAGGCGTGGGACGGCTGTCGAACCCCGTGATGGCGGAGGGCTAAGGAGCCGCGCCGGCGCTAGGCGGCATCCACGTCCAGCGTCGGCGCGATCGACAGGGAGTGATCGAATAGCGCTCCGGCATCTAAGACCGCTCCACCGCCGACCATCTGAACCAGCGCCCAGATCACAGCCTGATTGCTCGCGATCACTGGCTTGCCAAAGCGGGCCTCCAGCGCTGCCACAGCTTCTGTCGCGCGGACGTTGGCGCAGGCGAGGAAGATCGCATCCGCATCCCTTATGTCGGTCGCTGCGATGATTTCGATGATTTCTTCCGGCGACATCTGCGCCGCCACTTTGGCGTCGGTGAAACCCAGGCCGCGCGAGCCCACCACTTCAAACCCTGAATCCCGCAGGAACGTCGCCTCATCCTGCGCGAACTCGGGTGCAAAGGGGCATATATGCACGATCTTGGTTGCCCCGACGGCGCGGAGGGCGGCGACCACGGCCAAAGCCGTCGTGGTTGCAGGCGCGCTGGTTGCGAGCGTGATGTCATCGGCCAGCTTTCTGGCACCCTCGGGGCCACCGGTGATGCTCGCGCCCGTGCAGTTGAAGGCGATCGCGTCCAGATCGGCATCGGCAAGCAAGGTGCACTGCTCGATCGCTTCACCCGCTGCCTCGACCAACGCCTCGCGTGTCACCTTCCCGGCCGTCTTGCGCAGCCGGAGGCGGGCGATGTGATAGCCGATGTCTGCTGGCAGAAACCTTCTCAGATCGTCTTCGACGATCGTATTCAGTGAAGGCACGACGATACCTATGCGACGGCTGGCCATAAATTATCTCCTTGCGAACCTGCTAATTGTCCCTGCGCCCAACACTAACAAGACTAAGGATGACGAACTAATAGGGGGCCCGCCTTTTCTTATCGAAGTGCACGCGTGTCATCGGATTATCTAGCGAGTGCAACGCCGAATAAGGAGAGCGGGCTTGCTCGTAATTGATTCTCAGGTTCACGTCTGGGATGGCGGAAAGCCACCCCATCATCATCGGCAATCGCCATATTCCGCCGAGGAGCTTCTCGCCGATATGGCGGTCGCCGGCGTGGACAAGGCTATTCTGGTGCCGCCCACATGGGATCCGCGCGGCAATGCGCCATCCCTGGAGGCTGCCCAGCGATATCCGGACCGCTTTGCCGTGATGGGTCTGCTGAGCCTGTCGCCGGAAATGACGCGGGACGAACTCCAGCGGTGGCGGGCTCAACCCGGAATGATCGGGGCACGGCTCAGCTTCAACCGCCCAGACACGCGCGCCATGTTGATCAGCGGAGCCGCCGACTGGTTTTGGGATGCGGCAGAAGCGGAGGATCTGCCGATCATGCTGCTCGTGCCGGGGCTTTTGCCCTTCGTGGCTGCGCTGGCCGCGCGTCATCCGAAGCTGCGGATCATCGTCGATCATCTCGCGGTGCCGCGCGGGGCCAAGGGTGCACAAGCATTCGAACATTTGCCCGAGTTGCTGGCGATGGCCCGGTTCGATAATGTCGCGGTGAAGGCCGCGGGTCTTCCAGGATATGCCGAGGGCGAACCCTATCCATTCCGCTCGCTTCACCCTTATGTCGCGCAGGTGCTATCGGCTTTCGGCGCTGATCGTGTCTTCTGGGGAACGGACCTTTCGCGCATGACGTGTTCGTATCGTGAATGCGTCACCATGCTCAGCGAGGATCTCGATCATCTCTCGCCCCAGAATCGCAATCTCGTTATGGGGGACGGGTTGAGCCGCTGGCTGCGGTGGGATGTCAACGGGATGGATGAGGTGAGCGCCTAGCGCGGAACGCCGGATTATGGGCCATTTGAGCGAATACGGCTCATACCCATATGCCGCACTGCATCATGCGAACGCCGTCATTGAACATAAGAAAAAGCTAAATACTCTCGCCAAGCATCTGGAAATGTGATCAGTCACAGCCGGAGAGGATATTTTTATGTTGGACGCGGTTCCTAGTCTGCGCCACCTGCAGGCGCTCGAGGCCGTTGCGCGGCTTAACAGCATCACGCGGGCGGCGGCTGAAATCCATCTTACGCAGCCTGCGGTCACCCAGACGATCGCCAAGCTGGAAGCCGGTGCGGGCGCACCTCTTTTCGAGCGACGCATAACGGGCACCTATCTCACCAAGGCCGGGCAATTGTATCTGGAGGCGACCGGTCGTCTGTTTCGTGGCATTGAGGATGCCTTGCGCCAGATTTCGCCGTGTGGCGATCATGCGGCAATGCTGCGGCGGATGGGCAAGATCACGCGGGCGCAAGTCCGGGCGCTGATCGCGATATCCAAGAGCCAGTCTCAGGCGCAGGCGGCAAACTTCCTTGGGATATCGCAAGCCTCTCTGCATCGCGCAGCACGCGATCTGGAATGCAATGTAGGCGCAACGCTGTATCATCGCGCCGCCACGGGGGTCATGACGACGGACGCCGGTGATCTGCTGGCCAGTCGCTTCCAGCTTGCGGCCCATGAAATTGACGAGATTTGCGACGAAATTCGCGCCGGCCAGGATGCCGTCCATCGTTGCGTGCGTTTCGGTGCGCTTATGCTCGATCCAGCCACCTTGCTCGGTTCGGTGATGGTGCAATTCACCCGTTGCCATCCCGATACGATCGTCCGGGCCGTCCATGCGCCCTTTGCGCATTTGCGCCACCAGCTTCGCGCCGGATCGCTCGATTTCATCGTCGGCGTGCTCAAGGCGCCCGCGGAAGATCTGGTGGATGTTCCCTTATTCTCGGATCCCTATGTAATCGTGGCGCGCCAAGGCCATCCCCTGACGCGCAAGAAGAAGATCGGCGTGGCCGACCTGCTGGAATATGATTGGGTGGTCGCCAATCAGGGCGCGCCCCGTCACGCCGCATTCAGCAGACTCTTTGCGTCGGTGGGGCGAGCGCCCACGACAACGATCGAAACCCACTCTCTCGCCACGATCCGAATGGCAGTAACGCAGAGCGATCGGCTCACGTTGCTCACACGGTCCGAGCTTCGGGCGGAAGAAGAGACCGGCCTTTTCGCCGCTCTGCCTTATCCATGCCTTGAATCCGTCCCCGTGATCGGCATTACGACGCGCCAGGGCTGGGTGCCCTGCGAGGAGAAGCAGGCATTTCTCGATCTTCTCCACGAACACGCACGGGCATTCCAGGACATAGAGGCAGACGAACTGGTGCGAATGAAGGCCGGAATCGCCCGCAAGCCTCGCGCGGTGCCGGGCAGATTGAGCCCTGCGGTTCGTGAACGTCGAAATCCGCAAAGCTTGCGTGCAGGCGTTCTTTGACGCGCTAACAAGCGCCGTTGAGCCGCGTCTAGCGGCGTTGAAATTCAGGGGCAGCATAGACCTGCCGTCCGCCTACGAATGTCGCGAGCGGGCGCGTGTCGCGAATCTGATCGTCTGATATCGTCATCAAATCTTGATTGAGGATCACGAAATCCGCCAGCATCCCCGGCGCGATCGCACCTCTCGTCTTTTCCTGAAACGCCGCCATGGCGGAATTCACGGTAAGAATACGCAGCGCCTCGTCGCGACCGATCTTTTCCAGCGGCGCAAAGGTGTTTCCACTCTTCATTTTGCGCGTGACATAAAAATAGAAGGGAATCATCGGGTTGTTCGGCTCCATCTCCGTGGCAGACGGGCCTTGGGTATCGCTGCCGCCGATGACGAGCAGACCATGGTCGAGAAATCCACGGATTGGATTGTAATGCGCCATCCGCTCGGCACCAAGGTTGGTGCCGGGCAGGGATTGATAGCCCGCATATTGCGTGGAAATGAGCAGATGGAGCTTTGCCATCCTAACCATCTGAGCCGGTGTCGATAGCGGCACATGTTCGAGATACCATCGCTTTTGCGCCAGGGCGCTTTCCCGATCTATCGTTTCATAGGCGGTGAGCGTGTCGTCGGTCGCTTGATCCGCCGTGGTCCCCAATGCCGCGTCGGAACTCACATGCGGCGCCGGCCGCCAGCCAAGGGTGGCGAGATCGCGGCCGAGTTTCGTAAATGCTTCCAGCGAAACGACTCCCGGTGTCCAAGGCTCCTCCCCCATGGAATCGAGGAAAAGCCAAGGATCGTCACGTTTCAACCGGGGGAGGCGCTTTAGGTGCCGCGCGCTATTGTCTGCGTCGGGGAATTCGACACCCAGAGAAATACGCAGGGTAAGCTTCCCTTGCCGGCGCATACGCTGCAACGATTGCACCCCTTCCGGCCAGACGGCGAGATCGCGGATATTGGTGATCCCCAGTGCATTGCGGCGCTTCATTTCGCGCATCACCATCGCGTCTTTCTGCGCTTCGGTAAGCTTGGGAAGCAGGGCATCGATCATCAATACGCTTTGCGGGTAATGCGGCGGTAGTCCGGTCGGCTCGCCATGGGCATCTACCGGCACTTTGGCGCCGGCAAATCTGGGATTGGTCTTGCTGACGCCGATCCGGCGCAGTGCAGCGCTGTTCAGAACACCGGCACCCCGTCTGAACCGGATGATCACGATGGGCACGCTGGACGAAATTTCGTCCAGTTGTGCGCGCGTGGGAAGCGTGGGAATGACCCATCCGGTCGTCGTGAAAATCACCTCTCCCTTTTTTGCTTTGGAAACTGCGAGCAAAAGGCGACGCTTCATCTCTTCAAAGCTGGTCACGCCCATCATGTCGACGCCGCGATGAAGATATTTGGCCGAATTCCACAGGTGATCGTGATTGTCCGATAGACCCGGAATGACCGTGGCCCCCCTAAGATCGACCAATTTGGTTTCCCGCCCTGCGAGCTTGCGAATATCATCGCTTGTGCCGGTGGCGACGAATGTATCGCCCCGGATCGCGAGCGCTTCCTGCGTGCTGAAAGCCCGGTCGACGGTCACAATTTTGCCATTGAAGTAGATCGAGTCGGGTGCCTGGGCCTGCGCCAGCCCGAAAAGCTGTGTCATTCCGACGAGCATCAAGATCGCTTTGAAATACCGCATTCGCTCTACCCCGATACTGCCGACAAATCATAGACATCGACGGGGTCGAAAAGGAAGGCAACCTGCCGCATTGTTATGATCAGGGCTGCATTTCTGATTGAGTGAGCAATCTCCGACGCCGCTAGAATCTCAAGGAGAGATTCAACGATCGGAGCAAAATGATGACGAGCATCCTGCTTGCGGGCACTTGGGACAGCCGCCCCAATACGGTGGGAACGCTGTATAGAAGCGAAGACGGGGGGGGTTTTGTGCCAGCCGAAGGCATTCCGCTCAACACCGGCGTCCAGTCGATCACGCCGCACCCGGCGCGACCCGGCACGCTCTATGCGGCGACGCATCATGGGTTATTCCGCTCGGTCGATAACGGCCTCAGCTTCGCAAAGCTCGCTGTTCCCACCCAGCCGGGCGAGCATTTCTGGTCGCTGGCCATTCATCCCGACAATCCGGATACGATGCTGGCCGGTTGCGGGCCGATTGGCGTTTACAAGACGATCGATGGTGGAGAAAGCTGGCGCAGGGTGGGCAGCAGGGAGGCGATGAACGAACGTCTGGACATGAGCAACGGCGCTTTCTTCAAGCATTCGCGCATCATGTCACTGGCCTATGATCCAAGCGATCCGACCAAAATATATGGGGCGGTCGAAACGAGCGGTTTCATCGTCAGCGACGATGGAGGCGAAACCTGGGAAGATCGCAGCGATGGCCTGATGCGGCTGGTCGATGAAGACCCGTCCCTCAGGAGCAAAATCAACGTCGCTGACGAATATGAAGGCATTCTCGACGCCCATGCGGTGCGCCTATCCCAAGACCGTCCCGGCGTTGTGTTTTATGCGTGCCGGATGGGGCTTTTTTCCACTGCCGACGCTGGCAGGAGCTGGCGGAATCACGACATTCGCCGGTTCGCAGACTTCAGTTACACGCGCGACATGCGCATTGCCGCCAACGACCCGCCCACGATGTACCTTGCGCTCAGCATCGCGTCGCGAAGTGATTCCGGTGCTCTTTATCGAAGCGACGATCTCGGCGAAAGCCTGCGCCGGGCGGACATGCCGGTGACAGCAACCTCCACGATCATGGGCATGGGGGCGAGCGTTACAAGCTCCGACAAGGTGGTTTATGTGACGCGCGGCGGGCAGGTTCATTGGAGCGAGGATGGCGCGGCGAGCTGGAGCGCGCTTCAGCTTCCTGCTGATGCCGGAGATGCCTATTGTGCGGCGATTATCTGACGGCGACGTCCTGAGACCGTCGATCGTGCATCCCGAAGGGCAATGGAGTGGTCATCGCGACCTCATCGCTGTAGGCGGGCAGTGTGCTTTTAGACGTTCAGGTAAATTATGGCCCGCAGACAATCGAAAAACGATCCTTACGGAGATTTGCAGGGCGCGGACGAAGCTCCGGCGATCGTGTCGTGCTGGCTTTGTGGCCGCCCTACCGGCAAGACCATTGTGTGGCATCATCCCATACCCAAGAGCCGGGGCGGGCGTGATGTCGTGCCAATGCACTCCATCTGCCAGCAAACGTTGATCGCCAATTTCACAAATTCCGAATTGCAGCGCCATGGGCTGGACGTAGCCAGTCTGCTGGAAAACCCCAATGTGCGAAAGTTCATTGATTGGGTGGCGAACAAGGCACCCGATTTCACCGCGACGATCGCCAAAAAGCAACGCTGATAAGGTTGCTTTTTTTCGAGCCACTCAGACGCCTGGCTCGGGATATCGGCCACGCGGTGAATGGCCCCGGCGTCGATGCCATCACCCTCGTGGTAAATGCCCAATTCCCCATATCACTTTCCAATTTCTTAATTCCGCCATGCGATTGCTATTCCATCATAAAATGATCGTATCGGAACAATTCATGCTAGCATCGATGCCAGAACCGGATGCCAACCGGCGCCGTTCGTTACGATGGCCTGCGCTGTTTCGGGCGCATTTGCGCGAACCCGCAAGCAAGGCCGCGATGGTCACAATGGCCGATCTTTCGCGCGAGGGGTTTCAGATCGAACACCATCGTCAATTCATTGCCGGGGCGAGCGTGTGGCTCAGACTTCCTGGCATCGAGGCGCTGGCAGCGCGGGCCATGTGGTCGAACGGACGAAGACTCGGTTGCAAATTCGATGCGCCGCTGCACCATGCGGTGCTGGAAAAGCTCATCACGCACGAGTCCCGCTAACGCGCGGTGCCTGGATATCAGTAGATCGGCCAGGTCCACAGAATCAAAGGCACGCCGGCGAGGATGACGAGCAGGCTGAGCGGCGCGCCCAGCCTGGCATAGTCGCCAAAGCGATAACCCCCCGGACCCATGACCAGCGTGTTGCACTGATGGCCGATGGGCGTCAGAAAATCGCAACCCGCGCCTACGGCGACCGCCATCAGAAAGGCCTCGGGCTTGAGCCCGATGTCATTCGCGAAAGTGGCGGCGATCGGCGCCATCACCAATACCGTGGCGGCGTTGTTCAGGAAGGGCGTCACCGCCATCGCGGCCACGAGAATGAGCATCACGGCACCCCAAGGGGGCAGGGACACCGCCGTCGCCGAAAGCCAGTTGGCGATGAGATCGGTGCCGCCCGTGGTCTGCAGCGCCTCGCTGACGGGAATCAGCGCACCGAGCATGATCAGGATCGGCCATTCGATATGCTCATAGGCTTCGCGCACCGGCAGCGCGCCCGTGAGCATGACCAGCGCCGCAGCCCCGAAAAACGCGACCGCGACTGGGACCAATTCAAAAGCGGTCAGCGCCATCGCGATCGCCAGGATGGCAATGGGCAGGATGCGCTTCTGGACGCTGCCGAGCTTCAGTTTGCGTTCGGCAAGCGGCAGGCATCCCAATTCGCGAAGCTGGCCGGGCAGCGCACCAAGCGGCCCCTGCAGCAGCATGATATCCCCGGCGCGCAATTTCGTCTCGCTCATCCCGCGCGTCAGCCTTTGGCCGGAGCGGGACAGCGCGATCAGATTTACGCCATAGCGTTCGTGCAGCAGGATTTTCGCCGCGGCCTTGCCCACCAGGACGGAATCCGATGTCACCACCGCTTCGATTACGCCGATGCTGTCGCTGTCACTATCGGTGATCGTGGCGCGGTCCTGGCCTTCCAGTTCAAGATTGGCCGAAGCGATCGTGCGTTCAAGCGCTTCGGGTTCGCCCTTCAGGATAACGACATCGCCCGCGCGCAACACCAGCCGGTTTGAAGGACGGGGATTGAGTTTCCCATTGCGGACAAGCCCGGTCAATTCGACATGATCGAACGTCTTGCGGAGCGCGGCGATACTATTGTGTGCCACCGACGACATCTCCGTGACGCGGGCCTCGGTCGTATAATCGCTGATATCGAGCGCCTCGCCCATGGTGGGGGCCGCACGGCGATCGCGCGGGAGCAGCCGATAGCCGAAGCGCAAAAAGAGGATGCCCATGATCGCCAGGCTCAGCCCGACGGGCGCATAATCGAACATGCCGAAAGGTTCGCCGGTCATATCCTCGCGCACGCGGGATACGATGATGTTGGGCGATGTGCCGATCAGCGTGATCAGCCCGCCGAGAAGCGATCCGAAAGCCATAGGCATCAGAAAAACCGAAGGCGACGCATCCGATTTCTTCGCCATCTTGAAAGCAGATGGCATCAGGATCGCGAGCGCACCGATATTCTTGACGAGAGCCGAGAGGAAGGTGACGGAGGTGACCAATACGGTCAATTGCCAGCGGATCCGCGTGACGCCCATGGTGAGGCGTTCAAGCCCGCTTTCGATGATCCCTGAGCGCGCGACCGCCGCGCTTACGACAAGCGCGCTGGCCACGATGATCACGATGTCATCGCTGAACCCGGAAAATGCGTTCTTTGACGATACGGTGCCCGCTGCGATCGAAGCCAGCAAAGCGAGGATCGCGACGAGATCGTAACGCAGCCGACCCCAGATGAAGAGGAGCATCATGCCGCCAAGAATGCCGAAGGCGAGCATTTGGGGCAGGGTCATCAAATCTCCATGGTGGTACGAGCCGGACGGTCGCTGAAAAGCCAACGCATAAACCGGCCTTTCGTCGCATCCCCGCAATGCGCCCCTTGCGCCCCGGCGCCTAACCCTTGATCATCCGCATCGCAGTGGGAGCTATTCATGCCGATTGAAACCATAATCCTCAAGCCATCCGCCAGCACTCCAATGGTGCGCTAGATGCTGGATAGGCGAAGCGCGCTTCAGGGCTTTGGCGCATTGGCAGCCGCGCTGGCCTTGCCCCAGCAGATGACATCCGCCCAAACCACAGGGCGCAAGCCGCCCCGGCTGCGCACGGGCGATACGGTCGGCCTGATCGCCCCCGCGGGGATTACGGAAGACGCGTTCGATCTTGAGATCATCGGGGAAACCATCACGGCGATGGGCCTCGTCCCCAAAATGGCACCACATCTTTTGTCGCGTCACGGTTATCTGGCGGGCAAGGATGAAGAGCGCGCTGCGGACGTCAACGCAATGTATGCGGACAATGATGTCCGCGCGGTTTTTGCGGTGCGCGGGGGCTGGGGGTGCGCGCGGATCCTCCCTTATCTGAATTTCGATCTGATCCGCGCCCATCCCAAGCTGCTGACCGGGTTCAGCGACATCACCGCACTGCATCTGGCCTTCGCCGCGCGCGCGGGCTTCACCACCATCCATGGTCCCAATGCCGGAAGCGCCTGGGGCGATCTATCGTGGAAGGCTTTTCACAGCCTGGCCTTCGAAGGCGGGACGCCGCTCTATCGCAATCCGGAAACCGCGGATGACCGGCTCGTCCAGAATAAATGGCGCACACAGGTGATCCGGCCGGGCAAGGCGTCGGGCCGGATGCTGGGGGGCAATCTCACCGTGCTTTCCGCGTTGATGGGCACGCCCTATCTGCCCGATTTCGATGGCGCGATCCTGTTTCTGGAGGATGTGGGCGAGGCTCCCTATCGTATCGATCGGATGCTGACGCAATTGGCGTCGGGTGGTGTGCTCGGCCGTGTTGCCGGGGTGGTATTCGGCCAGTGCACTGAATGCACGGCGTCCGGCACTTCTTATGGCGCCTTCACGCTCTCTGAAGTGCTCGACCATCATCTGAAACCGCTTGGCGTGCCCGTTTTTCAAGGCGCGTTTTTTGGGCATATCGCGAACCAGTTCAGCCTACCGGTGGGCATCCGGGCGGAAATCGATGCTGCGATGGGGACGATCCGGATCCTCGAATCTGCTGTGGCCTGAGCATCGCGCGCTGCCATATTGTTCGCCTGATGAGCAGATCGCCATTGCATCACCCTATCCTGCGTGGTTGCTGGAAAATGATCGGACGCACGGCCATCCTTGGTGGTGTGATGCGCGAAGACGCCGGGAGAGCGATTCGAGACCCCTTACTCTCCCGATGGAGCTGAATTCATGACCAAGGCAGCGCACCTCCCTACCAGCGTCATGCTGCGCTACGGGATCGGACAAACGGGCGCGCAGGTTTTTCGCGATACGCCGGCAGCGCTCATTCCATTGTTCATGACCACGATGCTCGGCGTGCCGGCCTGGATCGCCGGGCTGGCCGTCCTGCTGCCCAAGCTCTGGGTGATCATCTGCGATCCGCTGATGGGATCCCTGTCCGATCGATGGAATGCGCGGATCGGGCGTGCGCCCTTTCTGCTGATCGGGGCGATATTGACCAGTGTCAGCTTCACGCTGCTCTTTTGGTTTTCGGAATTTTCCTCCCCGATGATCGGGGCGGCGGCGGTGTGCCTGTTGTTTCTCTTGGCTTCCACGGCGTTCAGCGCCTATTCGGTGCCCTATCTGGCGATCGCATCGGAGCTTTCGCCCGATCCCCATGAGCGCACGAAGATCCTGGCGTATCGCATGATCTTCACCATCGTGGGCGTGCTCATCGGGGTCGGGCTGGCCCAGCCGGTGATCTTCCATTTCGGCGGCGGCGCGCATGGGTGGCGGATCATGGCGCTCGGTTTCGGCCTGATCTGTTTGCTGACGATGCTTGTTCCCGCGCTGAGCCTGGGGAAACCTTCGATAGGCGTCGCGGTCGAGGCCCCCGGCATTGCCGCGCAGCTTCGCATGGCGTGGCGCGCCAAGCCCTATGTCACGATCACCAGCGTGAATTTCCTGCTCTCCGTGGCGCAGGCGGTGAGTTATACGGTGATCGGGTTCGTGTTCATCTACGCGATCGGCAATGTGAACATGATCCTGCCCTTCGTGGTCACGATGTCGCTTGGCAGCATGATCTCTCAACCCATCTGGCTGCTGCTTTCCCGCAAATATGGCAAGACGCCTTGCTTCATCGGCGCGACCGTCGCCTGGTGCCTGCTGACGCTGACCTGGCTCATGGTCCATCCGGGTGGTCCGGTTCTGGTCCATCTGCCTTTATGGGGCGCGCTCAGTGTCCAGGAGGCAGGTGTGCTGTTGCGCGGCTTCATTATCGGACTCACCAATGCCGGCTTTATCCTGCTGATCCTGTCGATGATGACGGATACGATCGATCAGGAGCGGCGATTGACCGGTCAGGCGAATGAAGGCGTATTTTCCGGCATCTTCTCAGCGACGGAAAAGCTGTCCTTTGCCATCGGTCCGTTGATCGCCGGATTCGTGCTGAGCACGGCCGGCTTCCAATCCTCCACGCACGGCGTGATTGCCCAGAGCCAAGGGGCCGTCACCGGCATCTTGCTGCTCTATTCGGTTATTCCCGCCGGCATTGCGATGCTCGCGGTCATCGTATTCACCCGCTATCCCGCCATCTTGCGGCGGCGGGAGGAGATGGTTTGAATGGTCTGCGCGGTCAGATCACCGCGCAAACCGTTTTCCAGTCGAGATAATTGTCGAGCGCAGCGATGCCGCTGTCACGGCCATAGCCCGATTGCTTGACGCCGCCGATCGGCAGGCTGGGATCGAACATCGAGTGGCAATTGATCCAGACGGTGCCGGCCTGGATTTCCCTGGAAAGGCGGTGTGCCGCGGACAAGGATTCGGTCCAGATGCTGGCGGCGAGACCGAACACGCTGTCATTGGCGGCGGCCACCACGTCGCCGAGATCGTCATAACGCTGCACCACCAGCACCGGCCCGAACACTTCTTCGCGCACGATGGTCATGTCTGGATCGACATTGGCGACGACGGTCGGGCTGATGAACGTGCCCGCAGCGCCCAGGCGCTTACCTCCGGTCATGATCGATGCGCCTGCCGATTGCGCGTCGTTGACGAAGCCGGCAACGCGTTCGGCCTGACGCGCCGATACCATCGGCCCCATATGCGTGCCGGGATTGAGGCCATGGCCGAGCTGGAGGGCGGCGGCCTGCGCCGTGAGGCCTTCGATCACGCGATCATAGACCGATGAGTGCACATAGGCGCGCGACCCGGCGACGCATACCTGCCCGCCATTGAAGAAAATGGCGTTCGCCGCGCCCGGGATGGCGAGATCGAGATCGGCATCCGGCAGGATGATCACCGGCGATTTCCCGCCAAGCTCCAGCGTGACACGCTTCAGATTGCCCTTTGACGCGTCGACGATCGCCCGACCGGTGGTGGTCGATCCCGTAAACGCCACCTTGTCGACGCCGGGATGAGCGGCCAAAGCCGCGCCCGAGATCGCGCCACGCCCGGTGACGATGTTGATGACACCGGCGGGAACCCCCGCCTCCATCATCAATTCGCCCAGTCGCAATGCCGTGACCGAAGTGTCCTCGGCCGGCTTCAGCACCACGGTGCAGCCCGCGGCCAATGCCGGTGCCAGCTTCATGGCCGTGAGCACCAGCGGCGAATTCCAGGGCACGATTGCGGCGACGACACCGACCGGCTCGCGCAATGTCCATGCCGCCATCTGTTTGCCCTGCGGCTGATAGGTGATGGATGGGGTGATGGTGCGGCCCTCGATCGCCGTCGCCTGACCGGCGAAGAAGCGAAACTGGCCCGCAGCGCCGGGGATTTCTGCCCAGCGGCCGACATGGAGCGGCTTGCCCTGATCAAGCGTCTCAAGTTCTGCAAGCTCGTCGATATTGGCGTCGATCAGATCGGCGATCCGCCACAGGATACGGGCGCGTTCGGCGGGCGGCGTCGCGGCCCAGCCCGGAAAAGCCGCACGGGCAGCGGAGACGGCACTGTCGACATCCTGGGCACTGGCGTCGGGAATGATCGCGATCGTCTTGCCGGTGGCCGGGTCGATCGACGGCAGCGATGATGCTGCCTCCCGCCATACGCCGCCGATCAGCATCGCACATTGTACGGGCACGTCCATCATGGCCAGCGCCCGCGCGCTCTTTGGGGCAACAATTTCCAGCAAATCCGACATCTCTTACTCCCGATACGACCATGCAACGATAAGCCGCGTCGCGATGACAGCCAGCATAAATGGCGAAAGATATCCGCACGATGAGCAATCCATGAGAAGCGGCGCGCGTTCCGCGCGGCTGACCCTAAACATATCCGTCGAACGAAGGTGCGCTGTTAAGTCATCGCCCCTCGTCTCGAACAGGGATTTGTGACGGAGGAAAGTATTTTGTCAGTCTTTACCATAGCCGTCGTCACAATGGGCCAACCCCATTGCTTGAGCGCACATCATCGCATCCGGTCAGCCGGAATTGGCGTGACCGCGCTTTCGCACCCGGTTTTCACGTCGATCCATTTCAACGCAGCGTGACAGAAGTCCGACAGGGGAATTTGCTCAATGCAAGCTGAACATTGCCAGGTGCTCATCGCGGGCGGCGGCCCGACAGGGATGGTCTTGGCTTATGCGCTCGCGCTCCAGGGCGTAGAAGTCCGCGTGCTGGAATCGACGCCGCGGTCTCTGGAAGACATGCGGGCATCGACGATCCATCCGCCGACGCTGGATATGCTCAAGACACTCGGCCTGCTCGATGAGTTGCAGGAGATCGGCCTCAAGGCACCGGTCTATCAGTATCACAATCGTCAGACCGGAGCATCCTACAGTTTCGATCTGCACGATATCGCCGATCTTACCGAACATCCCTATCGTCTTCAATGCGAGCAATTCAAACTCGTCCGCGTGATCGTCGAGCGGTTGAAGGCCATGCCCAACGCGCATGTCGAATTCGGCACGATGGCGCTGCATTTCGAGCAGGATGCCGATGGCGTGACCGTGAATGCGGAAACGCCGATGGCGATTAAAACCTATCGCACCGATTATCTGATCGGCGCTGACGGCGCGAATTCCACTGTCCGGAAATGGCTCGGCACGGAATTCGATGGCTTCACCTATCCCGAATTCTTTCTGACACTATCCACCGACTATCCGATCGAGGCGCATTTGCCATGGGTCGCCGGCGTGAACTATGTCGCCGATCCGCCGAAATGGTGCGTGCTGCTGCGGGTTCCCGAATTATGGCGCATTCTCGTACCCGTGTCGGGCGACGAGTCCGACGAAGCGGTGACCAGCGATGCCCGCAAGGATGAAGTGTTCCGGCAATTGCTCGGCCCGGATGCCCCGACGATCACGACGAAACACCGCACGGTCTATCGCGTGCACCAGCGCGTTGCGAAGACCTTCCGCGACAAGCGCGTGCTTCTGATGGGCGACGCGGCACATCTCAATAACCCCTTGGGCGGCTTCGGCATGAATTCGGGAATCCATGATGCGTGGAATCTGAAGGACAAATTGCTCCCGATCCTGCTTGAAGGCGCCAATCCGGATCCGCTGCTCGATCGCTATGAGCGTCAGCGCCGCAAGGTGACGTATGATTTCGTGCAGGCACAGACGATCGCCAACAAGAAGGCGCTTGAGGAGGGGCTCGCCAGTTCATCGCGCGAGGCGCATTTCACGAAGTTGAGCAACGATCGCGATGCCCGCCGCGCTTATCTGCTTGAGCAGAGCATGTATGCTTCGCTCAAGCGGGAGGCCGAAATTCCGTAATGATCGGATCAGGCGTCGGCCATGCCGACGCCGATCTTCGCGGCAGTGGCAGTCATCGTTTCGACATAGCGCGCGATGGCGTCCGGCTGCTTCATCGACGCCGCAAAATAGATCAAGGTCAGCGCCGCTTCGAAATGCCCGCCGCGCATGATCGGCACGGCGATCGAGGACGTCTTGCCCGGCGTCAGATTATGGCGGCCCCAGCCTTGGGCGGCATAGCCTTCGGAGCGGATCTTCGCGAGTAGCTCCGGCGTGTAGAACTGGTTGATGCGCGGATCCGTATTGTCGAGCTGCCCCATCCAGCGCCGCACATCCTCGCGCTCCTCCGAACTCATATGCGCCAGGCAGACGCGTCCCGACGCGCAATCGAGGATCGGCAGCGTGAAGCCGGGATAATAATTCTCGAACGTGAGCGATGTCTCGGCATGGGTGGAATCGCGTACCACCATGTTGGTGCCCACCCGTACCGTGATGGATACGGGCCAGCCGACCGCCTTGGTGAGATCATGAATGAGCGGGCGGCTGACGCTGACGAGGCGGCTGCCCGGCTGATAGCCATGGGCCAGCGAATGGACGAGCGCCGTGGGGCGGTAATTCTTGCGGGACGGTTCCTGCTCGACCAGCCCTTCGTGCATCAAAGTCTGAACGATCCGGTACGCCGTGGGATAGGGCATGGTGCTCTGCCGTGCGATCTCCATCATGGAGAGTGATCCGTATCGATTGATGATCTGCAACACGGCGATCGACCGCGAAACCGAACGTATGGGAACACCTTTTTCCATGAACATTCTCCGAATCGTCACATAAGTGTAAAGCTCACTGTTGGGAGACGTATATCCAATAGGCGGATGATGGAATATCCGCCTGCCGGATAAATGGGCGTGGAACGTGATCGACCCGTCACTGAAAGAAAAGGATTTTGTACGAAAGGCCCGGCTTATCCGCCGGGCATATTGCCGCCGTCTATCGGCAGATGCACGCCGGTGATGGCGCGGTTGGCGGGATCGGCCAGGAAGAGCACACCCCGCGCGATATCTTCCGGAGACGCCAGATAACCCATGGGCGAAAAGCCGGTCATCCGGTCCAGGAAGGATTCGGGCGAGTCTCCCGCCAGCATATTGCCACGCAGCATATCGGTATCGACGGCACCTGGCAGGACGGCGTTGACGCGAATATTATAGGGTGCAGCCGCCGCGGCAGCGGTGCGCGTCGTCATCAACACCGCAGCCTTGGATCCGCAATAGGCGCTGGCGGTGGGCGTGGCCTTGATCGACATGCCGGACCCCATGTTGACGATCGCCCCGCCGCCGCGGGGCTTCATGCGGCGGATGCCATGCTTGCAACCGAGGAAGACGCCATCGGCATTGATAGCGAAATGCTTGCGCCACAGATCGAGCGGCATATCCTCAAACGGGACATTGGGCTGAAAGAAGCCTGCGTTGTTGACCAGGATATCGACCCCGCCCCAAAGCGCTTCAACCCGATCGAGCAAGGCTATCCATTGCGCTTCATCCGCCACATCGAGTGGCATTGCGCGTGCGTCCGCTCCGATTTCGGCTGCCAGATCCGCAGCGGCCGCAGCATCCATGTCGCCAATCACCACCCGGGCGCCCGCCGCGGCAAAGGCGCGCACGATCGCGCGGCCCAGTCCGCCTGCGCCACCGGTGACGATGACGACCCTGTCTGCAAACGCGCCGAGCGGACCGATCACACCGGCACAGTCCCGCAATCATAAGCGAACAGGCCGAGCGTCTCCTCGTTTCGCAGCTTCTTCATGCCGAACATCTCGGCATCTTCCCCCTGCATCCGATCGGCGTTGGCGTTGGATTCGAGCTGGATCATGCTCGCGCGCTCCAAGCGCGCGGCTTCATAGCGGGTCAGCGCCTCGCCCATATCCGCCGATGCGCTGAGCACGCGTGCAAGCACGATGGCATCCTCGATCGCACTGGATGCGCCCTGACCCAGAAATGGCGTCATGGCATGGGCGGCGTCGCCCAACAGGGTGATCCGGCTCCCGATCGACCAGGTTTTCAGCGGGGTCCGTGCGTTGATCGCCCATTTGAACAGCCGATCCTCGTCGACATGCGCGATCATCTGCTGAACGGGTTCGCACCAGCCTTCGAAAATATGCTCGAGTTCGCTGCGTTTGGCGGGAATGGTCCAGCCATCCTGCTCCCAGCCCGCCTGTCTGCCGAAGAAGACGAGATTGAGCAGGCTCGCCTCGCGCAGAGGATAGAAGACCACCATGCGGGCGGGGCCGATGAAATTGCCCGGCAACGCCGCATATTCCGCCAGCGCGCCATCGGCGGGCACCAGCGAGCGGAAGGCGATATGGCCCGTGAAATGCGCGGGCTCCGCCTCGAAAAGCTGCCTCACCACCGATTTGAGCCCATCGGCCCCAACGACCAGATCGCCCGAGAAGCGGCGTCCATCCGCCAATTCGACAGTCGCGCTGCTGTCATCCGACAATACCGTGCGCACCGCGGCGTCCAGGTGAATCCGTCCGCCCGCCTGCTTTACCGCATCGACCAGGATGGCATGGAAATCGGCGCGATGCGCATAGACATAAGGCGCGCCATAATCGTCCCGCATCTTCGTGCCGCGTTCCAGCGTGAGCAGCGTGCGGCCGTCCTGCCAATGACGCACGCTCTGGCGCACCGGCTCGATCGACTGGGCAGTCACGGCATCCCCAAGTCCCAGATATTGCATTCCCAACATGGCATTGGGCGCCAGCGTGACGCCTGCGCCGACATCGCCCAGCACAGGAGCGGCCTCGAACACCTCGACTTCAAAGCCATGACGGAGCAGCGCGAGGGCTGCGGTCAGACCACCGATACCGCCACCGCAGACCAGAATATGAGCGTTTTTCATCAGCCTAATTGCCCCGGAATATGGGTTTCGTGATTCTGGAGATACCATTCCGCGATTTCTTCGCGCGTCGCCCACCACACGCCGGGCAGAGACTTGGCGTGCTCGATGAATTGGCGGATGGCGCGGATGCGGTGCGCACGGCCGGCGACATGGGGATGCAGGCCGACATTCATGATCCGGCCGGATGTCGCGCCCTCCTCGTAAAGCACGTCCAACTCTTCGATCAGGGCGTCGCGGAATTGATCGGTGGTGAAATTCTTACGGGTGATGAACGTGAAATCATTGATTTCGTTGGAATAGGGCACCGATACGATCGGGCCATTGGGCGTCCGCAGCAAATAGGGCTGATCATCATTCATGATGTCACAATAGAAAGTGCACCCCTGCTCTGCCAGAATGTCTGCGGTCTGCAGCGTCCCGCGCAGTGAGGAACTGAGCCAGCCTTTTGATTTGCGGCCGACATGCTTTTCGAAATGATCCAGCGTGCGCAAGACGATCTCGCGCTCCTTGGCGGGATCCTTGGCGAAATCAGTGAGCAGTTCGCCCTGTTCCCAATTATGCGTGAGCAACTCCCAGCCCCGCTCCAGCACGGCGTCCGTCATCGCCTTGCGCCGGTCGAACGTCACGGCATTGGTGGTGCAGCTTGCCTTCACGCCGAGCGAGTCGAACAATTCGAACAGCCGCCAGATCCCCACACGCTGGCCATATTCGCGCCAACTATAATTGGGAAAATCAGGCGTATGACCGGGCAGGATATCGGGCAGAATGGCCGGGCCACCGGCATAATAGGGCTTATCCGTATCCTTGGTGAGATCCCAGGTTTCAAGATTGAACGTCATGATCAGCGCGACGTGCGCGCCATTGGGCCATTTCAGCGGCTGGCGGGCGGGGAGCGGGATATAGTCATAGTCCATGGGAGAATTTCCAAGCTGATACGGATGTCGGTCGGCGCGGATGCTGGTCAGAATTCGCTGAGAAGCCTGCCGAAACCATCCTTCTGATCCGGGATACCCATGGATCGAAGCGCGTGCCAGTATGTCGCGGTGTTGATGGCGATGACCGGCTTTTCCAGCCAGAATTCCGCGATCGCAGCCACATGGGCAAAGGCCAGATTGGTGCCGCACTGGATGATGGCGTCCACCCCTTCGGAGACTTCGATGGCTGCGCGCTTCAACGTCTGCTGGCTTTCATGCGCGATCATCATCGGCGACGGGGATTTCAGACCCTTGAGATTGACCACCTCATAGCCCTGATCCTCGAAAAAGCGCTGCACATTGGCATCGCCCACCGGCATATAGGGCGTGATGATCCCGATCTTCTTGATATTGCCATAGGATTTGATCGCGGCGTCCACTGCGGTCGAACCCATGATCACGGGAATGCCGCCGGTGCGCTCCAGCATCTTCTTGTGCAGCCGGTCCGCCCCTTCGGCACCGTCCCAGAAGGTCTCGGCGGACATGCCCATGATGACGCAGCCCGGCTCCATCGACATCGACACGTCGACCGCATCCATCGTGGATTCGCGGATGTTGTTGAGCATGATCATGAACTCGTCGTCCGTCGCCACCTTGGTGTCGGGGATCGAGATGCGCGAGAAATGATTGGTTACGCCGCGCGGTCGCATGTCCTCATATTCGGGCTGGACACTCGTGTTGGTGGACGGAGCCACCACGGCGAATTTCATGCGATGACCCAGGGAGTCCGTCATTCTCTTTATCCTATCATGCTGTTTCGGGAGATGGGTGGCTGCGCCTGAAAGCTGGTCAGGCGGTATCCTGGTCGCCAATATCTGCGACGAATTCGAGGATAGCGCCATCCGGCGCGCGGATCGAGAACATCTCGATCATACCAAAGGGCGCGATCTCCAATCGGATGGGGGCGGTGTAGAGTACGCCGCCTCGCGCCACGATCTCTTGGGCATAAGCGGCTGGAGAGGGCATGTTGAGCCGCATGGTCAGCAGTCCGACATTGGGAGCGATGGCGCGATCGGCATAGTCGCGGCCTTGCATGTCAGCGATCTCGATCAACTCGATCGATCCGTCATTCGATCCCGTCGGATGAACGATCCCGACGCGCCGTTTGCAATGCTGCGCATAAGGCATGGGCAGGCCAAGCACGTCGGCACCAGGCTCCACGCTATCGTCAATGTCCATCGCCATCAGCGGCTTCCAGCCCAGGATATCCTGATAAAAGCCCATTGCCGCATCGAAATCTCGCACGAGCTGCGTCGAATTGAACACCCGCGACATGGGATCAAGCGATGGCAGCGGAAAAGAGGGCGGTCGATGCGGCTGGATGATCGCCAGATTCAGGCCATCCGGACCCGTGGCGACGACTTGGGTCACATCGAACTCGCCCATCACATAATCGACCGGTTCCCCGAATGCGCTCCAGCCATGCTCGCGCTGGAGCCGCCGGTAAAGCGCGCGCGCGTCGGAGGAAAATACGTCCAGATCGAAAATGCCGCCGCTATCCCAGATGCGCTGGCTGGGGCGGATCAAATCCTGATCTACGCCATGAAATTTCACCACCCGGATGCGGCCGCGGCTGTCATGCGGCGGTGTCAGCAGGGTTTGCTCGATCCGCGTGCATCCGGCTGGGACATGCCAGGCCAGCATCTGTTCGGGCGGACAATCGGGCAGGTCCGTGCGCCCATATCCTGCGGCCTGCACCAGCGGGGCGCAGGCGCGATCAATGTCAAAAACGCTCAGGACCGCTTCGCTGATGCCGTACATATATTTCCCTTCGGGCCGGTTCGCGGAATCATGGAATCCGAGCCGCCAGCATCCGTCAGTTTCGGAGGGATGGTGCGTTCGTGAAACAACGATGCCCTTTTGTGTCCGCCTGACGAAGAAGCGCGCTTCGGCGCTGGTCTGCCCCGCCGAGCGGGCGCGATGATTAGTGGAGAAGGAAAGGTGCACGATGCGGTGGCACCCGCGCCCTTCTTCGATACAATTTTCGATCATGACCGCGAAATGGTGGAGTTGCGCCTTGATGAATGAGCATGTCGCAGCGGGTGCAGCCCGCCTGAAAAGCCGGCTGGCACAGGGCGATTTTTTCGTGGCGCCGGGCGTCCAGGATATGATCGCCGCGCTGATCGCCGATCGCGTGGGGTTCGATACGATCTATGGCACGGGCTATTGGCTCACCGCTTCGGCTTATGGAATGCCCGATGCCGGGCTGGTCAGCTATACGCAGATGGTCGATCGTATGCGGACAGTGACGCGGACGAGCAAGGCGGCGCTCATCGCCGATGCCGACACGGGCTTTGGCGGGTTGCTTAACGTGCATCATACCGTGCGGGGTTATGAAGAGGCGGGCGTCGCTGCGATCCAGATCGAGGATCAGGAATTTCCCAAGAAATGCGGGCATTCGCCCGGCAAGCGCATCGTGCCGATGGCGGATATGGTCGCCAAGATCAAAGTGGCGGTGGACACGCGGGATGAGATGCTGATCATCGCCCGCACCGATGCGCGCCAGTCCGAAGGCATGGATGGCGTGATGCGCCGATTGGACGCCTATGCTGCGGCCGGGGCGGATGTCCTGTTCCCCGAAACACTGTCCGGCGAGGCGGAAATGCGCCAGGCGTGCGAGGGCTTTGCTCAGCCTGTGATGGTCAATATGGCCAATGGCGGCCTTTCCCCGATGATGCCGGCCAAGGCGCTTGAGGCCATCGGCTTCGCGTTCGCGATCTTCCCTTCGCTGACCAGCCTGGCCGCAGCCCATGCGATGGAAACGGCGCTCATTCGGCTGCGCGATGAAGGCGATGGTGCCGCCGCGGATATTCCGCTGTTCGATTTCGCCACCTTTGGGAGGTTGATCGGCATGGAGGGCGTGCGCGGCTTCGAACAGAAATGGGCGTTGGAAGAAGGAAATGATCAATGAATAAAGTAGACGTCTCGGCGCTGATCCGCGGCAGCATCATTGTGCGTGACCTCGAGAAAGCGACGACTTTCTATCGCGCACTGGGCCTGAGCGAGACTTATTTCGAAGGCGTGCTGGATGATCCCTCTGCCACGTCGCTACTGGGCTTTGAAGAGCATCATCCCTTCTCGATCCGTATCCTCAAGCGGCCGGGGCCGAATTATGGCATGGTCGGGCTGTTCGAACTGGATGCCGCGCAGGCTGCCGAAAGCCTGCCCCCGGCGGCGGGGCCGGCGCGGATTGGTGAGGTCGCGCTCGTCTTCTATGTGCGCAGCATGGATGAAGCGCTGACGGCCTTGCGCGAAGCCGGGGCCACATGGTCCCCCGAACCGCAGATATTCCGCATGGAGCATCGTGCGCAGCCCGAAGTCTGCCTGCGTGACCCCGACGGCGTTCTGATCAATCTGGTGGAAAACGATCCGGCCGAGCAGGAACGCACCCGCCCCGAGCTGAGCTATCGCGATTGAGTCCCGGAAGGGCGCGCCATCAGTCGATCATCAAAGTCCGAGCGCCCCCGGTGCGATCGCACCGGTCGGATCGAGTTGCGCCTTGATCGCGCGCACAAGATCGAGCGGAGTTTGCTCCAGCCGCGACGCATAAGGATAAGCCCGGCCGAGCTGAAAGTTGATCGCGCCATGCTTGACGTAAAGCGCGATCAGGTCGGCCTTCAATGTGTGCACATAATCCCGTGCTTCCGGATTGTCCGGATAGCGGGGCAGCGCAGCCAGATAGTCCGCAGGGATGGCGCTCGCATGATAGGCGGTCGAGACGTCCGGCCAGTAGATCGCAATCTCATAAAGAAAGCCGCTGGATCCCACCGTGGAAAACATGCCGCCGGTCCATACGCCCAGCCGCTCGAAATCGGCGCGGCGTTCCGCATAGAAAGCATCCAGCGCATCGTGAAATGCGGGCGCTGCGCTATGCGGCATGATGCCGTGCAGCGGCACCCAGCGTTCGCCCGCGGGGCCGAGCGTGTTGTAGAGCGGGGCAAAGGGCATACCGCGAACCACTGCGGGCACGGTCGCCACGATTTCGCGGCCGAGGCCGCGCACCAATTGGCGCAGACGATGCAGACGCGCCTTGGTTTCGGCATCGTCAAACCCTTCGACGATATAATGCGTCATAAAGGCCGCGCGCTGGATCTGCCGCCGGGCGGACAGGCCCGCGCCGATCACCTGACGGACGCCGGCGAGCAGCGAAGGAGAGCTCTTGATGATGGACATCGCCATGGTCAGCGAAGCGCCCGCGCGATCCTGCCGGGCGATCTGCCCTTGAGACAGGGCTGCATCCAGCGCGAAATGCGAATCCTCGATCCGTTCATGCGCGATGCGGCGCATGGATTCGTGCATCGATGCAAAATCGGGAAAGGCAAAGGAGATGGGCCGATGCGCCGGTCGCAGGCGGATCAGCGGCAGGGTGATCCGCGCCTTGACGCCGAACGCCCCGCCATCGCCGGTGAACAGACCGGTCAGATCCGGCCCGAAATGCCGGGCGAAGGGCAGGCCACCCGCCGCGCTCGATCCGGTGCTCAGCAGGTCGCCTTGTGCAGTGATGATATCGATCGCCAGCACGGATTCGGCCGATATGCCGTAGGCGCCGGAACCATGGCTGATCGAATTCTGGGACACCGACCCGCCGACGGTGGCGACCAGACCGGAGAACGGTCCGAGAAACGGAGTCCGAAAGCCGCGCGCGGACAGCGCGTCGGACAGCGCAGCCCAGGTCACACCCGCTTCGACGGTGACGAAGCCGTTCAGTTCATCGATCGTCACGATGCGATCGAGCCGGCTGAGATCGATCAGCAGATGGCCAGAATCGATCGAGAGATAGCCATCGGTATAGGATGCGCCGCCGCCCCGGATTGTGAAGGGGGTGCCGGTTTCCGCAGCGGTCTTGATGACGGCCTGCAGTTCCTCGATGCTGCCCGGCCGGGCAACCGCGAAGGGAAGCGCCAGCCGGCGGTAGACATCGGTCGCATAGCCCTGGATGTCATCTGCGCCGCGCAGGAGATAATCGTCGCCCAGCAATGCAGAGAGCCGCTCCGCGCAGGTTGCCGAGGTGCTCATCCTTGAGCGATTTCGTCAATGACCGCGGTATAGCCGGTGCTGGTTTCGCGCTTCTCGGCTTCTGCCGCCTCTTTGCGCAGGAGATAGAACAGCCTGTCCAGCATCGCCTGCCGCCGGGCTTCGCGTGCTTCCAGCGCTTGCTGGTCGAGCGTCAGGGCCGCGATCTCGCGGGGCATGTCGATGCCCTTGGCGGTCATCACACGCTCCATCGAATCCACGTGATCGGCCAGCACGGAGACTTCCCCGGCCAGCACCATGATCATCGACATCATCTGATCCAGCGCGGGCTCGTCATAGAAGGACGGCCGCTTGCCCTTGGCATCGCGTTTCATTGTCTATCCCTTATCGATCGGATCAGTTCTTGCGGGCGATCAACACTTCCCAGCCACCGCCGGGCGCGAACTCGCCCGCGGTGAAATCGCGTTCCGCCACCGCGCTGGCCGCATCCTGGCTATAGCCGTCAGCCGCCATGGCCGCGAACTCCATCACCGCCATGGGGGCAGTATCGAACCGGATCGTGTCTGGTTCGAAGCCAGCCTTGGTGGCGAGCGCAACCTGGTCCATCTCGCGCATCGCACCCCAGAAGGGCTCATTATTGTAATAGGTTTCGTTATCCAGGATGAACTGGGTGAACGGATCCATCAGGTCGAACGGCGGCAGATCGGCGTGGATCATGTAACCGCCCGGCGCAAGCAGGCGATGGCATTCCTCGAAAATGCGCGGCATCGCCTTGCCCGATGTCTCATGCAGCAGAATGTGGCTCACGATCAGATCGAAATGGCCATCGGGAAATGTGGTCCGCTCCGCATTCATTTGCGCGAAATTCACATCGAGACCCATCGCGCCGGCGCGGGCGTGAGCATAGCGGATCTGCGGCGCGGCAACGTCGATGCCCCATACTTCGGCGTCTGGAAACAATTCCTTATAGGGCAGCGTCGAATGCCCGACCGTGCAACCCATGTCGAGAATCCGCTTGGGCGCAAAACCATCCAGCTTGCGCTTCACATAATTGCAGACCGAGCGGCCGAGATCGTCATTATAGGGGCCGGTATAGCCCATGGAATAGAGATAGACGCCGCGATCATAGAGCGCGCCGAGAGAAACGTCCCTGGCATCATCCGCGCCTTCGCCGGCATAGCCGCCGGGCATACAATGAATATCGAGCGCGGCGACATAGCGGGGCACATCGAAATCGTCGGGGATCAGCAACTGGCCGCTATTGGTGTCCGATTGCTTCCGGGCGCTTTCTTCCAATGTGGGGAGATCGCGCTCGATACTGTCGATCACGCTATCCCACAAAAGCTCCTGGCTGATGCGGTTGACCGCGGCATAATGGCGGAAATACGGGTCCGGGACCATCGCCTTGCGAATGTCATGGCGGTCCACCGGCTCCCGACCGGTTTCTCTGGCGAAACGCTGTGCGGCACGGCTTTTGAAGATCGGCTGGAGGCCGGGCAGCAGCCCCTGCTGCACGAATTGCTTCAGGCTCTTGGCAAATTCTTGGCGTGCGGCTTCGTCCGGCGTGGGCTGCGGCAGCATGTCGTGCGAAATCTGCTGAAACGTATTGAGCATCGTCAACCCTCTCGGTGTCTCGTTCTGCCCCCTGCAGGAATGGCCTAACGCGTTTCCAGCATAACTGCGAGCGGGCGCGATCGGATAAGGCGAATGTTTGTGATCGCTCTATGGATAATCCGGGCACCATCCGTCCAATCGTCCGCTTTGGTTTAATCCGTTCCCACCAGCCGGCTGCCCTTCACGGTCTTTCCGCTCTGGATGATGCGCGCGGTCCCCGAAGATCGCTCGAAGCATCAGTCTTGTTCGAAGGGTGATCAAATTTTCCGTCATGCCAACGACGCGGGCGCGCTGAGTTAAGCCGGGACCGGACGCTCGAGCGGCGCCTCCGCTGTTTGACTGAATCCTTTTCACACGCCAGCCATCGGGCGCAATCGCTTTCGATGGCGACCGATCTGAAAATCAAAGCCATGCCGGGGTTCCCTTGACGCAAATCCGACGCCGCTTCTTCGATCTGCCGGATCGACAGATCCATTACAGGATGAAGCTCGGCCAGGGTCGCACGCTGATCGCGCTGCACGCGCTTCCGGGATCGTCACGCCAGATCGAGGATCTTGTGCGCTGCATTCCGGACCGTCCGGTGATCGCGCCCGATCTCGCCGGTCTGGGAGACAGCGACTCGAACGGGATCGCGCATCCCGCCATCGCGGATTACGCCGCCGATCTGGTGGCGCTGATCGACTCGCTGGGTGAAGATAAAGTGGATCTTTATGGATCGCATACCGGCGCGTGCCTTGCGATCGAAGCCGCGATCATGGCTCCATCGCGGGTCAACCGGATCATTCTGGACGGGGTGCCGATCTTCACGCCGGAAGAAGTGACAGAATATGTCGCCAATTATGCCCCTGACGTGAAGCCGGATATCAACGGGATGCACCTCCTGTGGGCGCATAATTTCTGCAAGGACCAGATCCTGTTCTGGCCCTGGTATGACAAATCGGCAAAGGCTGCGCGCGGTGCTGGCCTGCCGCCGGCCGAACACCTGCATCCATGGGTGCTGGAAGTAATCAAGGGCCGGGATGGCATACCGCCAGGCTATCGCGCCGCATTCCATTATCCCACGCTTGCGCGCCTGCCGCTTGTTGCCCAGCCGGTGCTGTGCATTTCAGCGGTGGACGACACGCTTGCCGAGCCGAGTCGGCGCGCGGCTGACCTCCTGCCGAATGCGACGCTTCACCGGATCGAAAGTGAAGGCGGCCCCATGGCACCGCCGGCGTTGGTTGCGCGCGCCATCGAAGATTTTCTGGGATAAGGGACGGTAAAGGGGCGGGCATGAGCGATAGCGGGGGTTTTCGGGAAGAATGCAGGCGGGGCGGCTGGAGGGTCTTGGTCGCGGCGCTTGTGGGCGTCACGCTGGGGCTGACCTCATTGCCGTTCTACACGCTGGGCGTCTTCGCGCGGCCGATTGCCGAAGATATGGGATGGCCCCAGTCCACCGTTCAATCCGGTCTGGTGTTTTCCATGATCGGCACGGTGATGGTCGCCGGGCTTGCGGGCTGGATGATCGATCGGTTCGGGGTTCGCCGGGTGACGCTGGTCAGTCAAATGTGTCTCGTGCTGGGCTTTCTGCTGTTGGCCAGCCAGAATGGCGATCCTTTGATGTGGCGCGCAAGCTGGTTCCTGATCGCGGTGCTCGGCATCGGCACGTCGCCGCTTACATGGTCAAGGGGCATTGCGGACTGGTTCGTCAACGCGCGCGGCTTTGCCCTTGGCATCGCATTATCCGGCAGCGGGATCACCGCCTTCGCCGCGCCGCCGCTCGTCGATCTGATGATCCAGGCCTATGGCTGGCGGACGGGGTATCTGGCGATCGGAGCCGCCGTCCTGTTCGTCGCGCTGCCGACGGCGTGGCTGCTTTTCCACATGCGAGAGCCGCAGGGGCCGGCCGGTCAGGATGTGAAGCCGATGCCGCTTTATGGCCTCACCTTTGGCGAGGCGCTGCGCGGCTATCGCTTCTGGCTCATATTGGCCAGCTTTGCGGGCATTTCCTTCGCCATCGGCGGCTCCATCCCCAATCTGGTGCCGATGCTGAAACAGGGCGGCGTCGAACATGCGGCGCTTTACGCCAGTTTGCTTGGCGTGAACGTGATCGTCGGGCGGATCCTCGCGGGATATCTGCTCGATCGCTTTTGGGCGCCGCTGGTGGCGGTGGCGATGCTGGCATTGCCCGCTACCGCCTGCGTGCTGCTTGCGCTCGATCTCTCCCCCGGAATCGCTGCCGCACTGGTCGGCCTGGCGGGCGGGGCGGAGTTCGATCTGATCGCCTATCTGTGCGCGCGCTATTTCGGGATGCGCAATTACGGACGCATCTATGCCTGGCAATGGGCCGGTTTCTCGTTGGCCGCCGGGGCCGGATCCTATGGCTTCGCGCTCGTGTTCGATGCCACGGGCAGCTATGATGGCGCGCTTTATGCCGCGGCTGGCTTGATGGGGGCCGGTGGTCTTGCATTGCTCGCACTCGGCCGATACCCCCAATGGGATATCAAAAGCTGATCACGATTATGTTCGCTTGTTGAATAATTGAGGAAGCCCCATTGCGGAATGCCGCATGATCGCTGACTTTCAGCCGGTCAGTAAGCGTCCGATCGCGGTGAGGCTTGCGAAAACCGATCATAAACCGGGCCAGTCCCCTTTTGGAATAGAGGCGAAACATGCGTGCCGCGACCGTCGAGATCGTCGAGGTTTCCGCTCGCGACGGACTCCAGAACGAAAAGCTGATCTTCAGCACGGCCCAGAAGGTCGCGCTGATCGATCGCATGGTCCTGGCCGGGGTGCGCCGGATTGAGGTCGCGAGCTTCGTGCGTGCGGATCGCGTGCCGCAGATGGCGGATGCCGAAGCCGTGATCGCCGCGCTGAACCTGCCCGATGACGTGATCACGATCGGCCTGGTGATGAACAAGCGCGGATTGCTGCGCGCGCTGGAAACCAAAGTGAAGCAGATCGGCGCGGTCTGCGTGGCAAGCGATAGCTTCGCGCAGCGCAATCAGGGGCAAACATCCGCCGAATCGGTAGAATCGGCGGCAGATGTCGTGCGCTTTGCGAAGGCGGAAGGACGCAGCGCACAGGTCACAATCGGCGCGGCCTTCGGCTGCCCCTTCGAAGGCCTTGTCGATCCCGATCATGTTGTGCGCATGGCCAAGCAATTGGCGCAGGCCGGCCCAGCCGAGATTGCGCTGGCGGATACGATCGGCGTGGCCGTGCCCGAGCAGGTTTTCAATCTGGTCGCGCGTGTCCGCCAGGAAATCGGCGCCACGCCGGTACGCGTACATCTTCATAACACCCGCAACACCGGGATCGCCAACGCCTGGGCTGCGGTGCAGGCCGGAGCCGCCACGTTGGACGCCTCGGTCGGCGGGATCGGTGGATGCCCGTTTGCACCCAATGCCACGGGCAATATCGGCACCGAGGATCTGCTTTATCTTCTTCACCGGTCGGATGTGTCGACCGGGGTGGATCTCGATCGCACGATCGAAACCGCGCGCTGGCTCTCGCAGGAGATGCAGCGCGCCGTCCCCGCGCAGCTTAGCCGCGTGGACCCCTTTCCGTCGCGCGAGCACGCCGCATGACGCTGTCTTCAGTTTTAAGGAAGCCTTTATGACATATCGTCTTGGTGTTGATGTTGGCGGGACGTTCACGGATTTGTTGTTGTTTGAGGCGGAGTCTGGTTCGTTTTGGCGGCATAAGACGC
>NZ_JACIJC010000007.1 GCF_014199215.1 Sphingobium boeckii | reverse complement strand
GCGTCTTATGCCGCCAAAACGAACCAGACTCCGCCTCAAACAACAACAAATCCGTGAACGTCCCGCCAACATCAACACCAAGACGATATGTCATATTTGCACCCTAAGAATCGCTGGAAAGGAGAATGTGATGCGTTGCCGCATATTATGATCTGGAATGGCGATGGCCCCGCGCCTGCTAGCGCAGATCCGCCACGACCTTGCCCATGGAATGGCCTGAAAGCAGCCTCTCGACCGCATCGAAGACACCGTCCAGGCCCAGGAATTCCTGATCATCGAAAGTGATGTTCAGGCGACCGCTCTCATAGAGCGAAAAGACCTTCTCGCGCGCGGCGGGCCAATGATCCGTAAGCAGTCCGTTCATGAAACCGCGCACAGACGCGCCCTTGTAATACAGCTTGTGCGCGATGCGCGGCTGCGTGACGATTTCGGGCTTCCCTTCCAGATCGGCCGCTGCGCCGCCGACGACGACACGGCCATGCGGCGCGACATTATCGAGAAACGCATCGAAGATGGTGCCGCTGACCGTATCGATCGCGACATCCAGTTTGTCGGGATATTCGGCCGCCAGCACATCGGCGACCGATTCCGAGCGATAGTCGATCACGCGATGCGCACCGAGCGAGCGCACGAAATCGCCTTTTTCTCGGCCACCGCATACCGCGACGACATGGCAACCACGCAACACCGCGAGTTGAACGATAAGATGACCCAGCCCCCCCGCTGCGGCCGAGACGGCGACGACCTCACCATCCTGCACCGCACCGATATGCTCCAGCGCCATCGCCGCCGACACGCCGGTCGATGCCAGCGTCAGCCATTCGCGCGTGGCCTGGGGCACTTTCACGAAATGTGAGACGGGCGCGAGATTGAGCGTGCGATAGCCCCCCGGAAAACGGGTGGTGACCACCGCATCGCCCGGGACAAATCCTTCGACGCCCTCGCCCACCGATTCTATGACCCCCACCGCCTCGACCCCGGTGAGCGTCGGCAGCTTGATCTTCACATAATCGACCGCGTTGCGCGCGATCTGGGTATCGAAAATGCCGTTGATGCCGCAATAATGATTGCGGACCCGCAATTCTCCCGGACCCGGCCTATTGAGATCAAGGTCCACAATGCGCGCGCCCGCGCGGAAGCTCTCGGCAAATTGCTGAAGCTGGATCGCCTGATAGGTTTCGCTCATGCGGCGTCCTTCACCGGAAAACCGAGCACGCCGGGGTTGAAGATGCCATCGGGATCCATCACCCCCTTGAGCGCATCGAGCAGGCTTTTCGAGAGATCGTCCCGGCTTTGGCGGTAGGGATAGGTGCGTCCGATCTGAAAATGCCCGGCCCCATAGCGCGCAAAGATATCGACGATCTCCTTGCGCAGGGCTGTGACGAGCGCCGTCCCCTCCGGATTGTCCGGGCGTTGATCAAGGCGGGCCAGATGGGATGGTTCAACCGCCGATTCATGCACCGGCCGCCACCCTTGTGGCCAGAAAAAGACGGGTTCGATAACGATGGCATTGCTGGCCATGGTCGTGAACAGAAAGCCGACATGGATATCCTGCGCTTTCATGTCTGCGTCGCGGCGTTCGTAAAGGCGCTGGATTTCTCCAAAAATGGCGGGGGAGGTCGAGAGGGAGCAGACTCCGTGCACCGGAACCCACGCCTCGCCGGTCGGCCCCAGCATCGAGTTGAGCGGCGGGAAAGGCATGGCCCGGATCACCTTGGCGATGCTGTTTTCTATTTCAGCCCCGCCAAATACGGCCGCAATCTGGCGCGCTTCGGCCATATCGGCCTCCACCGCACCCTTTGATCGGCCTTCACAGATCACATGCAGCGGATAATCGGTCGGGGCGATGAAATTGCGCCCGCCCAGCGCGATTTTGGCGGCGGCGAGCAAGCCCTTTCCGAAATTCTTTTCCTTGGCGACGACTGCGCCAAGCGTTTTGACGTCCGATACCAGCGATGCCCGCTTCATCCGCACCATGGTGAGACCCGGATCGAAGGCGCAGGTTTCAGCCGCGATCCCTTTGCGCGCAATCTCCGCCATCGCCTGCAGCAAAGCTTCGCCACTGGGGAAGGAAAATGACGCATGATCCTCATAGGCGGGCATGGAAATCATGCGCAGCGTCACCTCCGCCTTGATGCCCAGCGTCCCGCAATCGCCGCAGAACAGACCGGCGAGGTCAGGGCCGAAATGACGATAATGCGGCGTATCACCATCTGGCCCGCGTGCGCCTGTGCGGATGATGGCACCGTCTGACGCGACCACGGTCAACGCAACGACGCTCTCGCTCGATGTGCCATAATGGCCGGCACCGAACATGGCGTTGAGCTGCGACAGACCGCCGCCGATCGTGGAGGAGAGGCCGGACATCGGACCCCAGAAAGGCGTTCTCAACCCTTGCACGGCCAAGGCGTCGTTCATCGCCTTCCACGTTGCACCTGCCTCGACCGTGACCGTCATATCCTCGCGGCTGACGCGCAAGATGCGATCCAGCCGGGTCAGGTCGATCGAGACGGTGCGATCATTTGCGGGCACATAACCCGCGGTATAGCTCATCCCGGCACCGCGCGGCGCAATGGAGAATCCAGCCTGATGGACGGCACGGACGACAGCAGCCAATTCCTGTGTCGAGCCGGGGGCGACGATCAGCGCGGCCACGGCATTCACGGGCATCCAGACATCTTCGCTCACAAGGCGGCGCGATGCCTCGTCAACCTTGACACGGTCAGCCCCCACGATGCCGGACAGCATTTCCATCAATGCCGGTAACCCTGTCGAGGGCGCAACCTGTGTGTCTTGCTGCATACTCATTCCCATCTTGAGAGTCGCTCGGACCATCTAATATGTATTAGTGTTATGACATATAAATTCGAGGTTGCAAGACGCTGCACAAATGTTCGCAGGACAATCAGGCAGCGCTGGCGGATGCCGCGGCCCGACCGGCAAGGCACCCCAGCACCACCGCCGTCGTCAGCCCCATGGCGGGGAGATAGCCCCAGGATGACGGCCCCGAGACGGAGCGTGCCGAACCGCCCCCTGCAAAAAGATTTGGAAAGGCCGTCCCGTCAGGGCGGAGCACGCGGGCCGATTCATCGATCTGGAGGCCGCCCTGCGTATGATAGAGCGCACCGGTCACCTTGAGCGCGCGGAAGGCAGCCCGCGGCACCCGGCCATCGGCCCAGACGCGGCCGAAAGAATCTGTGCCGTGTGCGTCGGCCACCTTTTGGGCCTCGCCAATGGCGGCGTTCAGGCGGGCCGGATCGGTGCCCGTGAGGCGCGCCAGTTCAGCGATGCTGTCCGCTTCCTTCTGCGCGTTCAACGCCATCAACTGGACCAGTTCCGGGATGAGCGCGCATCGGGATTCGATTTCGGCATCATAGATGACCCACCCCATGCCATCGGACTGCACGGATAGCGGATGCACCATGCCCGCGATGTCATGTGATTCATCGGTGAAGCGATCGCCTGACTTGTTGACGATCAGGCCGCCTTCGATCAGCACCGGCGGCGGGACCGATATCCCCTGCGGATCAGTGAGCATTGCATAGCCCTGATAGCTGCCCATATCCCCCTGGGCCGCACCGAGACGCGCGGCAATTTCAATGGCTTCGCCCAGACTGCCTTCATGGCCGTTGAAGCGCAACGTCGCCGTTTCCGGCATGTGGAGGTTGGTCATGGCCCTGTTGGCCCCAAAGCCGCCACAGGCGATGATCAGGCTATCGCAGCCGACATGCTCGATCACGCCATCCGCGCGCTCAAGCGCGGCGCCGACCACCCGCCCCTCGTCCATGAAAATATCGACCAATCTGGTCTGCATCAGCACATCGATGCTGGCATCGTTCATGCGACGATGGAGCCATTGCACCATATCCATCCCGCTATGTTCGGGCCAGCCATGAACCCGCTGGCGACTGTTGCCATAGGAAGCGCGAAAGCGCGTATCCAACTCCCATGGCAGACCATGAACATCGCGCAGCCATTCCAGCACCGGCGCACTATTTGCAGCCAGCGTGCGCGCGATGACGGGATCGGCGAGGCCCTTGGTCTTGGCCATGATGTCGTCGAAAAAGATGTCGGCATTATCGTCTATGCCGTGCTCCTGCTGCGAGCGCGTGCCCGCCGCGCAAAACAGCCCTTGCGACATGCCGGTGGAGCCTCCCGGCCTGTCATCCCGCTCCACGACCAATGGCATCACGCCAGCATCTGCGACCGCCAGTGCCGCAACCGCGCCGCAAGCGCCCGAACCAGCGATCAGAACGGGCACCGAAAAATCGAAACGACTCAAGGCCGGGACCCGATTTCATTCCCCACCTCTTCGGAGGCCACATCGCTAGCCAGATCGGCGGCTTCGTTGCGCTGCTGCACGATCCGCAGGATGCGGGCGATCAATTCCTGATTGGAAAGCGCACGTTCGATCGCGGCGGCGGGATCGGGCGTGAAGGTTTCGATTTCCTGGCGCTTCAGAACGCCCTTGTCTTCAAGCAGACGCTCCAGCGTATCGATCCGCTGGCGGGAGACGGCCAGTTCCTGGACCGTGGCCATGGTGATCGCGAGGACGGTTTCCACCTCCTCATCCAGAAAATACGGCCTCTTGCCGGCGGCCTTGGCGCCGGCTTGCGCAATGGCATCGTTCACGCTCATCAGACCGTCGCCCCGATGACATGCCATGCGGCCTTGCGGCCATAATCTTCGGTATCGTCCTCCGCCGCATCGGGAAACAGATCCCGATCCACCACGCCCGTGACCCCGCCATGGATCAGCTTTTCGCGATCGAAACCGGCGTCCACCATATGCTGATCGAGATCGAGCTCGTGCATCCGGCTCCAGAATGGCTCATTATTGTAGAAGGCGTCCCAATCCCGCATCACCTGCTCGAACAAGGGCATGTCAGGCGTAAATTGAGGCTGTTCGACGTGAAGGACGATGCCGCCCGGCTTCAGCAAACGTCGCGTCTCGCGCATGATATTATCAAGTGCGCTGTTCGAGAGTTCGTGAAGAAACATGGTGGTCTGGATCCAGTCGAAGCTGGCATCCGGAAAAATCGACAAATCCTCTCCACTCGCCTGAACGAAGGAAATATTGTCCACGCCAAGCGACTTGGCGCGGGCCAGACCATAACGCAGCACCGGGGCACCCAGATCGGCCACGGTCATATGCGCTTCGGGATAGGCGATGGCGATAGGCAGGCTCGAGTGACCGACAGTCCCGCCGATTTCCAATATCGCCTGGGGCTTGAAGTCGGGGAAATTGCGCTGGACCCATTTGACGACGGCATGACCGCCGCCATCCGAATATTTGCCGAGCAGTCCCGCTGTCGTGACGAAGCCTGCGTGATCGTAATTGGCTCCGTTGGTCACATCACCCGGGAAATATTCGCTGTGATAGCTGCCTGGCATACAATGATGATCGACCGCGGAAACATAACGCGGAATGGGAAGGCTTGGGTCCAGCCGAAGCCGCGTGTCACCCTCAGTGAGCGCCGCGGCCTTCTCTGCCAGGGCTTCGCGCTGGCGGATGGCGGTCCAGCGGCCAGCCTGCTGGCGCTGCTCCATCGTCATGCGCCGCAACGCTGACCAGAGCGTGAAAGCGGGATCTTGCAGAGACGCCCTTCGAGCCTCGTGCCGATCGGCGAGAGCCCGGCCGTTGGCCTTTTCGAAACCGGGCGCGATGCGATTGTCATAGGCTGCGCGGACGCCGGGAACGACGCGCGTCGAGAGATGACGGTTCATTTGCGCGAGAAAATTGATCCGCTCGATCTCGTCATGATCGGTTTGCGGAAACACCGCATGACGCCCGACGACGCGATAATCGGGTGGCCCCTCATAGGGCATTTGCTCAGGCGCGTTGGGGCGTGTCATGTCAAATCCCGCTTCCCTTGGTTTGGTATATGTTTATAACAATATGACACCGTAAATTTCGAATGCCAAGAGAGGAACGACCCGTGACGCGAATAATCGTATTGGTGAACCTGAAGCCTGGAAAGACAGCGTCAGATTATGAGCGCTGGGCGGTCACAACCGATCTTCCCACGGTCAACGCTCTGAAATCCGTCGATTCCTTTACGCTTTTCCAAAGCACGGGCGTGTTGGGCAGCGATGCCAAACCGCCTTATGACTTTATTGAAATCATCGATGTCGCCGACATGGATCTGTTCGGTCAGGAAGTATCGACCGAAGCCATGGCGCGAATCGCCGGAGAGTTTCAGGATTGGGCCGACCCCGTTTTCATTCTGACGCGCCCGATCGAGAGCGCGGCATGAAGCCCCTCGCCGGCAAGACCGCCGTTATCACGGGTTCGGGCCGCAAGGCCGGTCTGGGTGAGGCCATCGCCCTCCGCCTGGCCGAAGATGGTGCCAATATCGTCCTGTCCGACATCGGCGCGTCGCGCGATGCGGCAACCCCTGACTCGATGATCGGGCTCTCGTCCGAGATGGAAGAGATCGCGCAAGCCATCAAGGCAAAGGGTGTAGCAGTCTCGGCTATGGCCTGCGACGTGCGCCGCTGGGACGAGGTTCAGGCGCTGGCCGATCATGCCGTGGCCGAGCATGGCAGTCTGGATATCTGGGTGAATAACGCGGGCATCGGCTATATCATGAAGCCGCTGCTCGAAGTGACCGAGCACGATTGGACGGCGGTGATCGACGTCAATCTGACCGGATCCTTTTTCGGCCTGCGCGCTGCCGCGGAGCGCATGATCGCGGCGGGCAAGGGTGGCCGCATCATCAACATCGCAAGCCAGGCGGCCAAAAGCGGTTTTCCCTGCGCGCAAGCCTATACGGCGTCGAAGCACGGGCTTGTCGGCCTCGCGCGCTCCGCCGCGATCGAACTGGGCAGCCATGGCATCACGGTGAACAACGTCTGCCCCAATCATGTCACCACCGGGCTTGGCGCATGGCAGAACAGCTATTTCGCGGAGCGGCAGGGCAAGTCACTCGATCAATATATGGCCGATATGGCCGCGCGCATCCCGATGGGACGCCCCGGTATTCCACAGGATACGGCCAACGCCGTCGCCTTTCTGTGCCAGGATGCGGCGGACTATATCACAGCCGAATCCCTGAATGTCTCGGGCGGCGAGGAACCGCATTGATACCCGTTTGATCCTCCCTCCGACCGGAGGGGGATCAAACGCGACCCATCACCTCGGCGAGCGCGTCGTGCACATCGCCCACGCCATCGAAGCGCTCCATCAGGGCCGCAAGGGCATCGTGGATGCCTGGCATATCCCCGAATGCCAGGCAGCGCGCGGCCTTGGCCAGATGTTCTTGCGCACTCAAGGGCCATTCGGGTGAGCCGAATTGCCGATCGACCATTTGGCTGAATGCCGCGCCGCCGCGCATCGTCGCAATGCCGATGGCCGGCACGAAGGCGGCGGCATCGCGATTGTCGTCGATCTCGACTTCGATCCGCTCTGCCAGCGCCAATATGGCCGGGTCTGCGAGACGCTCAGGCGTAAAGTCCGTCAGGTCGATCGTCCCCCGCGTGAGGACGACCGCACCGAGCCAGGCAAAACAGAGCCGTGCATAGGCAATGCCCATGCCCGCAAAGGGCCGACGCCCCACCAGACGATGGATCAGGGGCGGCGCACGGTAGACGAACCGTTCCAGATTATCCGACGTGATCCCATGATCTTGCATCAAGCGCTGCAGCGCGATGATTGCACCATGCGCCGCACGCCCGGTGGGGAAGGGTTTCCAGCTCAGTTCTTCGATACGTTGGCATGTTCCCAATTGGCCGAGTGCGTGTTCGAGATCCACGTCGTCTTCGAACAGCGCCATATAGCCGAAAGGACCATCGAAGGACCCCTGCGGTCCTTCAAATCCGGCCAGCGCAAGATCTACCGCTTCGATCGCCGAGCGCGCTGCTGCTGCCACCTGGATCGCCAGTGCGGGCTTGCCTTCAAGATGCGCCTGCATGGTGCCGCTGGCAAAGGCGAGGCCATAGCCGAACGCGTTGATCGTGATTTCGGGTGAGAGGCGCCGCATACGACAGATGGCGCCGATTGATCCGAAAATCCCTGCCGTAGCCGGTCGGAAGAATTTGAGCGGCGATTTCGCCGCGACACCCAGCGTCGCCACGATATCGACCCCGGCAATCATGCCGGAGAGAAAATCCGCGCCGTTGGCCGGTGACCGTCCCGCTTCGGCCAGCAGCACCGCGCCGACACTCGCCATCGGATGAGCGACAGCGGGTTCATGAACGCAGTCATATTCCTGGCTGTGGATCTGATAGGCATTGACGAACGCCGCGTGCGGCGTCGTCAATGCCGCCTCGGGGCGACCCAGCACCAGGCCGTTGCCGCCCTGCCCGCTCCATTTTCTGGCCGCCGCATATGCGGATTCCGCGAGCGGGGCATTGCGACCGGCAATGCCCACGACCAGCGTATCATGAAGAAAGTTCAGCGCCGCGCGACGCGCGCTGTCCGGCAATTCTGACCATTCCACGCCGAGTGCATGATCAGCCAGTATCGACGCGGCATTGCTCATGCCAATTCGATCATCACCTTGCCCACATGTTCGGCCGCCGCAAAATAGGCATAGGCTTCGGGCGCTTCATCGAATTTGAACGTCTTGGCAACCAGAGGATCGATCTTGTTGACCTCAACCGCGCGCACCAGTTTGGCGAGCATGGCATTGCTGCCGTTCGCGATGCCCTTCAGCGTCAGATTCTTGCCGATGATCGTTCCATAATTCGGAACGCTCAAGCCCTGACCCGCGGTCACACCGATGATGACGATGCGCCCGTTGACCGCCGCCGCGGCGATGGATTGGCCCAGCGTGCCCTGGCCACCGGTTTCGACCACGATGTCGGCCCCCGTATTGCCGGTCTGCGCCATCAGTTCGGCGGCCCAATCGGCGCTCGTGCGATAGTTGATCGTGATATCGGCACCCAGCGTTCGGGCAAGGGCAAGCTTCTCGTCGCTGGACGAGGTGATGGCCACGCGCGCGCCATTGGCCTTGGCGATCTGAAGCGCAAATGTCGCCACGCCGCCCGTGCCAAGGCAAAGAACGAGATCGCCGGCCTTGACCTTGCCGACTTCCACCAGGGCATTCCAGGCGGTCAACCCTGCCGAAGGCAGTGCCGCGGCCTGCGCGTCCGACAACGCTTCAGGCACGCGAATGAGAGCATGAGCGGGGATGGCGACGCGCTCGGCCAGCCAGCCATCATGCGTCACACCCAGATCGAAGCCGAAGGCATGATATCCAAAATCGCCGCCCGACCAGTTGACGAAGTGACTGCTGATCACGCGATCACCCACGGCGAACGCAGTGACGCCGTCACCGACCGACGTGATGATGCCCACGCCTTCGGACACGGGAACCCGCTCCTGCGGCTTTTTGGCACCATAGGATCCGCGCAGGATCTGAATGTCGCGATTGTTGAGGCTGATGAGGCGCGGCGCGACCACCACCTGGCCCGCCGCTGCGACGGGATCTGGCCGCGTCGTCGCCGTCAGGCTCTGGATTCCGCTTTGTTCGCCGATCTGAAATGCTTTCACCTGATACTCCTGATCTGATGAGTCCGGCGCGCGAAATGCACACGGCCCCAGATCATCGATGCGCTCACCCTCGGCAAGTTCACATCAATGCTCATTTGTATGGCTTATATAACAATTATGGCGTTGTCCACGCCCAGATGGTCAGCCTTGCGTGATGGTCGGCGTCAAGGTGGCACCGCCCGGATGCTGGAGATCAAGCCGGATCGTGAATTTGTCGGCGCGGTAGTGCGCGAAAGTCAGGAGGAAGGGTTTATGATCCTTGTCATAGGTGGTGCGCGCGATCCGCAACAGCGCGGAACGCGATTCGATGTTGAGCGCCTGAGAAATGACGGCATCAGCCTGCATCGCACTGATCGTCTGCTCCGCCTGCACCGCCCGGTGACCCGCTTCTTCAAGTATCTTGAGGATCGGCGCCTTGGCCAGATTGGCGGTCGTGATCACGTCACCAAGTGCTGCGGGCACATAGCTGACGATATAACCGAGTGGCTCGCCATCCATGGAACGGACGCGCACAGCACGAATGACCTGATCGGTGGGGTCTATTTTCAAGGCGCTGGCGACAATGGCCGAAGGGTTTTCGGTTGCGACCTCGATCACGGTGACAGGGGTGCGGCGGCCGAACGCCAGCAGTGAATCGACAGCCTGATCGATATTGGCTTCCATCGGCGTGGCGGGCGACTGAAAGATGACGCGCGTGCCCAGTCGGCGCTTGCGCTCCACGAAATGCTGCTGCGCCAATTCGGTGAGAACCCGACGCGCGGTGATGCGCGACACGGCATAAATTTCGGACAGTTCCTGCTCGGTCGGCAGCGCGCTGCCGGTGGGCCGCTGGCCGCTTAAAATCTCATCTCTCAGTTGAAGATAAATCTGGTGATACAAAGGTACCGCCGCAGCCCGGTCAATCACTATACCACCCCCTGATTTGACGTCCTGCTTCATGAAATAGCCATCGCCTAGTTTCGTTTTTTCAGGCCGGCGTCAAGAAATCGATGGAAAAAAGAGTCAAACTGATCGGATAGCGAGGAAAGAATTGCTTCGCGCTGAGACGTAAACGAAAAAAAGGGGGCCGCCATTTGGCAGCCCCCTCTTGAAATCCAGCGGATCGGGATCAGAAGTTGAACCAGAAACGCCCGGTGAAGCGGCGCGGATCGCCAGGAAAGAGCGAGATGAAGTTCGCCGTGATGGTTTCCTGCTTGGTCAGGTTGGTCACCCCGAAGGATGCCCCCCATTTACCGTCTTCATTGTCATAGGTCGCCGTCAGATCGACAAAATTCTCGGTGGGCGCTGCCGCCGTATTGAGTGCCGCAACAAAATAGGGCGAGTTATGGCGGAATGCACCGGTGATGCCGAGATCGCCACCCAGTGCATCGACTGGCACCTTGAAGGTGGCACCGGTAGCGATCTGGAAATCAGGCACACGCACCGGAACGGTGGATGTCTGGATCTGCAGATTGGCTGGCACGCCCGGTGTCTGAACGGTCGACAGATATTTGCCGCGATTGATGGAGCCGTTCACGAAGATGTTGAAATACCGGTTGGGCGAGAACGCTGCTTCCCATTCGAAACCATAGGTCTGAAGCTTGCCCGCATTGCGCGCAAGTTGCGAAACCGTGGTCAATGGCGGGATGATGATGCCGGATGTAACCTGAAGATCCTTGGTGATCGCCAGATAGACGTTGCCGTTCAAGCGTAGCTTGCGATCGAACAGTTCCGATTTGAAGCCGGTCTCATAGGACCATGTGACTTCGGGGCGGAACGGCAGGACCAGTGCGGGGTTGCTGTTGGTCCCGTTCCAGCCGCCCGACTTGAAGCCGTTCGTGGCCGAAGCGAACACCAGCACGTTGGGATCGAACTTGTAGGACAGCGCGATGCGCGGGGTGACCCGGCTCTGGGTCTGGCGCAACGGAACCCCCGTGGCGATCACGGCTGCGCTGTCATAGCCAAAGCCCGGGAAGCGATCGGACCGGAAGAAATCGAGATTTTTGACTTCCCAGGTGTAGCGGGCGCCAAGCGTCGCGATCAGATCGGGAACGATCTCATAATCACCTTGCGCATAAGCCGCCGCCGTTTCGACTTCCTGATGGAAGCGGACATCCGCGGTCAGATTATAAGCGGTCGTGCCGCCCGAGAAGGTCGCCGTCGAAAGATCGTTGATCTCCTTGAGATAGAATATGCCAGCGACATATTTGAGCTTGCCGTCGAAAAGCTCGCTATTCCATTTCAATTCGCCCGAATGCTGGGAGTTGTCGATCTTGTCCGCCAGGATGAAGCCGGCAAATTTGTTGACCGTACCTGAGCTGTAATTGTTGATATAGCCCTGATCCTGCTTGCGATATCCAACGATCGCCTGAAGCGTGCCGGCGTCCGGCGAATAGGTGATGTTGGCCGATGCCGCATAGTTCTCCGAATTCAGGCAAAGGCCGTCGCCGGTCGTGAGCAAGGTGGTGACGGGATCGCCCTTGCAGCTCGTCTGCCGCATGTTGGTGGCCGCTTCGTAAAACACCGGCGTGGTGGTCGTGCCGAAACGCGACGACGGCGTGGGCAGCGTGCGCACACCGAAATAGGTGCCGGTGTTGCTGGTATATTCGCCCGACAGATCGATGGTCAGATCATCGGTCGGCAACAGACGCAGATCGCCGCGGAAGCCATAGCTGCGTTCGCCGTTCAGGGTCTCGCCCGTCGTGATATTCTTGAGATAGCCATCGTCCTTGACATAGAAGGCGGACCATTTCGTCAGGATCGTCGAGGAAATCGGCAGGTCGATGCTGGTCTTGGCCGTGACGCGATCGAACGAGCCGGCGGACATTTCGAATTTCGCACCAACCTCATCCTTGGGCTTGCGCATGATGATCGCAACCGCACCACCCGTCGTGTTGCGGCCGAACAACGTGCCCTGCGGGCCGCGCAGCACTTCGACGCGCTCCGTATCGAAAAATGCGTAATTGTTGGCGTTCTGGCGCGCGACATAAATGTCATCGACATACGTGCCGACCGGCGGATCGAAGGTTGCCGCTGACTGCGTATTGCCAAGGCCGCGCAAGAAATAGGAGTTGGCGGTGGCCAGACCCGCATTATGCTGCGAAATCATCGACGGGACGTATTTCGAAACCGAGATCGCGTCGTTGAGATTGAGGCTCTTGATGGTCTCTGCGTTGAACGCGGTCACCGTCAGAGGGATGTCCTGCAGACGCTCGGGACGACGCTGCGCCGTGACGACGATATCCTGACCAGCGAAACCGCCGCTTTCTTCCTCGACGGTTTCAGCCGCCTGGTCGGGCGTCTGCGCCATGGCGGTGGTGCCCGTCGCAGCCAGCGCGCTGGCTGCCAGTGCAAGATACGAAGCCCGAATGGAAAGTCTAAAAGTCATTTTATACCCCTTCTCTCGCTGAAGCCGTCCCGTTGCGAAATCGCGCTTCGTCACATGTTTGTATTATTCTTATACCATTAAGACAAATGATTCCTGCCCATGAGTCAAGAAGTAAAAGGCCTGCAGCGATAACCGATTGATATAAGATGCTTTTATCCGGCCTCTTTCTCCCATTTTGGATAGCGCCCCAGCAGCAGAAGCAGCGCACCGCCGGTAATCACAAAGCCGATGCCAAGGCGAAGCGCGGTGCCATACGAACCCGTCATGTCGAACGCGTATCCATAGACCACCGGCCCAAGCCCGCCGCCAAAAGCGATAACCGTGTAGAAGCAGCCATAGATCACGCCATAATTGCGCTGGCCGAAATAGCGGCTGATGAGAAAGGCCAGGAGGTCGAATTCGAAACCTGCGCCAAAGCCGATAAATAGCACGGCGGCAAAGGCACCCTCGCTTCCAAGCGCGTCGCCTGAAAGCAGCCAGCTTCCAATGGCTGGGATAAGCAGGATCATGAAAGCGCACGCAGGCGCCCAGAAGCGATCCAAGAGCCAGCCGCCGATGATCCGCCCGGCAATGACGGCAAGGCCGAAACTGGCCGTGATCGCCCCGATCTCCGCCAGCTCGAACTTGAACGACCTGAGGATGTTTTCAAGATTTGGCGTGGGTGCCGTCAATGCGAAGGATATGAGGAAGAACGAGACCGCCAGGATCCAGAATTTCACGCTGCGAAGCGCCTGGCCCAGCGTCATGCCATATTCCTCGACCGGCTCCTCGGCACCCGGAGTCGCAACGGCCAGATTGGCCTTCCGGTTTTCCCGAAACAGCCAGAGCACCATCGGAATGCCGATCAGGATCGGCAGTGCGCCGATGGCGACGAAGGCCGTGCGCCAGCCGAAATCGGCAATGATCCAAGCGGCAAACGGCTTGATCAAAAACCCGGTGATGCCGGTGCCCGAACTTGCAATGCCCAGCGCAAGACCGCGGTTCTTGTCGAACCATCCGTTCACGACGCGGGTCCAGGTCGCCGAAAGCGTGCCCGCGCCCAGCACCGACATGATCACCCACTGCCCATAGAATAATGTCAATGATCCGGTGCTCAGAGACAGGCTCATGAAGCACAGGCCGAACAGGCCCAAAGAGATGAGTGCGACGGGACGTGCACCATAACGATCGATCGCGAAACCGGCGAGCGGACTGGCCACCATGACCACGGCGGATTGGACGCCGATGCTTCCCATCATGGACGCGAAGCTCCAGCCGAATTCACGCGACAATTCCGGCGCGAACATGCCGATGGTGTAAAAGGGAATGGGGCTGAGACCGAGCGCGACGCCGATCATCGCCGAGGCAACGACTAGCCAGCCCTGCCGCGTCTCGCGGGATCCCGCAGGCGTCCCCTGCCAAGCTTGGACGTTCATCAATCTTCACTCCAGGACTGGACAAGCGGTCGACCATGCCGCACCATACGTTATAAGAATATATCAAATGACTTTGCGCAAGCCTTATGTCGGACGCGCCATGTCGGCCTGATGGAGCAGTGGTCATGGATGTGGGCAAATCAGCCTTTTTTGAAGGGGCTGCCGTCGTGCAGCGGCGTTTCGCAGACGTAGCAGGACGCGCCTTGCACTACCGTGTTGCCGGCCAAGGCCCAGCCGTTGTCATGCTTCACGACTCCCCCCGATCGTCACGCCTGCACATCGAGACGATGCAGTATCTGTCGCAGGAATTTTGCGTTTATGCGCTCGACACCCCCGGCTATGGCAACTCCGAACCACTCGATCAGGCTTCACCCACGATCGCGGATTTCGCCGATGCGCTGGGCGCGGCTCTCGCGGCGCTCGGGCTCAGTCACGCCCCCCTGTACGCAACCCACACCAGTGCGAAAATCGCGCTCGAACATGCGGCGCGGACCGGGCAGCCCTGCCGACTGATCCTGGATGGCCTTTCGATCCCGGAGCAAGCTGCGGATGTGGCTTTTATCGACCAATATATGCGCCCGTTCACGATCGACGGATCGGGCGCTTATCTGGCGGCAGAATGGACGCGGATGCGCGATATGGTGCGCTGGTTCCCTTGGTTCGATCAGCGACCGCAAACGCGCATGGCGATCGCAACGCCGACGGATGGCTGGATCGCGGACTATATCATCGATTTTTTCGCAGCCGGGCCGAATTATGCGGCGGCCTATGCGGCTGCCATGCGCTATGATCCAAAGCCCGCTCTGCTCAAGGTTAAGTCCGAAACGCTGATCGCTGCCAAAGAGAGCGATGTGCTTTACGCGCATCTCGCGCGCGTTCCGACACAGGATAACGCTGCATTGACCGTCGAGCGACTGGGGTCCGATCGATCGAAATGGTTGGCATGGCTGGAAAGGTCTTTCAGGGAAGCATCGCAAGACAAGGCTGTCCATGCGGCCCCGCCACAGCAACCTGTTCAACGCCGGATTTATGCCGACCTTCCGCATGGTCCGATGTTGGTCAATCGCGCGGGGCCGCAAAGCGGAACGCCGCTGCTGATTTTGTCCGCGCCCACCACCCTGCACGCGCTGCGCTGGCAGCAGGCATTGTCCACCCGCGCCACGATTGTGCCCGATCTGCCGGGCTTCGGGGAATCCGCCGCGCTCCCGTCGCCGTCGCTGATATCCATGGCGGACGCGCTCGAAGCCATGCTTGACCAGTTCGGAATCGGAAAGGCCGATATTCTGGCCACGGGATTTGCCACCCCCCTGGGCACGCTGCTCGCAGCGCGTCATCCCGCCAAATTCGGCCATATCATTCTCGACGGATGCTTCAGCACAATGGCGATCAACAGCGATTCCATATGCCCCGAATTTCCATTCGATACGGGGGGTGGGCACATTCACCGTTATTGGCACATGCTGCGTGACGGCGAGGCGAATTGGCCATGGTATGCCACCGAAGCCACGGCGCTTCGCACAATCGCTCCCCAGTTCGACGCGTTCGGCCTGCACGACGCGCTGCTCGGCATATTGAAGCAACCGGAACATTATGGCGATGCCGTCGGCGCGCTGGCCCAGATCGACAATGCGGAATCCTATTCGGCTTTCAGTCAGCCCGCATTGCTCTTCTCGCGACCCGACGACCCGGGCTATGGAGCGGTGACCAATGTGGCTGGCAGTCTGCCCAGCGCCCGCGCGCTGCCACGGCCTGATACCATCGAAGATGCCGCCGCGGCGGTCGAAACCTTCCTCACCGCATTCGCTCTGGAGGGCGCGCTGTGATCGCGCTCGCCATGCCATCCGCAAAAGACCATAACTGGCCGCCGCGGAAATATGCCTGGTATGTCGTCTCGCTGCTGACGCTGGCCTATGCCCTGGCGATTCTGGACCGGGTGTCGATCGGCCTGCTCATCGTGCCGTTGCAGGCGACGCTCCATATCAACGATACGCAATTCGGGCTGTTGCAGGGCATGGCCTTCAGCCTGTTTTACAGCATGTTGGGCCTCCCCCTGGGCATATGGTGCGATCGATCACGACGGGTGCCCCTGCTGGTCATCGGCCTCCTGCTATGGAGCGCCGCCACCATCGGATGCGCCTTTGCCAGCAGCTTCGGCGGATTGTTCTTTGCGCGAATGCTCGTGGGAGTCGGCGAAGCTGCTCTGGTGCCCTGCGCCGCCTCGCTGATCGCAGATTATTTCGAGCCCGACGTAAGACCCAAGGCCTATGGCACATTCGTCACGGGCAGTTCTCTCGGCACCGCGGCGGCGATGGGCCTTTCGGGACTGTTTCTCGTCACGGCGGATCATCTTATCGTCGATTACGCCATGTTCGAGAACATGGCCCCCTGGCAGATCGTGTTCATCCTGTGCGGCGCACCGGGCATTCTCCTCGCCCTCGTCATCATGCTGACGGTCCGCGAGCCGAAGCGTCACGGCGTTTCCGGCGTGACCCCGCCGATCAGCCTTCGGCCCATCATCCAGCTTTTCAAGAGACATCCGCGGGCATTCGGATCGCTGATGCTGGGCACGGTGCTCAATCTTGTCTGCGTCTATGCGATCATCGGCTGGTTTCCTGCGCTGTTCATACGGGTCCATGGCTGGGGCGCTGCGGAAACAGGCTGGCTGCTCGGTGCCGTCGGAATGCCGATCAGCATTTTCGCGGCCATCAACAGCGGCTGGGTGATCTCCTGGCTCACGAAGCGCGGCCATTCGGATGCGCCGATGCTCGCCGCGATCGCCTGTGGCCTGTCCATGGTGGTGTTTGGCACATTCGCCTGTCTGGTGCCATCCGGCTCGCTCGCATTGCTGGGTTACGCGCTCAACGCCTTGTTCCTCAATTGGAATATCTCCGGGGTCTATTCGGGCATCTCGATGATCGTGCCCAATGAGATGCGCGGGCAGGTCATGGCGCTGCACAATATCTGCTCGGGGCTCATCGCGCTCACGACCGGCAATTTCATCGTCGGTTTTCTGTCCGACACCATTTTCACCAGCCCGGGCGGCATTGCCTGGTCGCTTGGCGTCGTCTTCTTCGGATGCGGCCTGGCTGCGACGCTGGTGCTCTACACCGGGCGCGCCGCTTTCCGTGCTGCCGCGCTGGATCACAAGGAAAGGGAAGCCGCTTGACCACGACCGCCGCCATCACCCGCGACAGCCTGATCGAAAGTCTCGATGCCATTCTCGGCGCCGAGGGTTTGCTGATCGACATGGAGAGCCGCCGCCTTCATTCCGCCGATCTCTACAGCGCGTCCGGATTGGTCGCCGCCGTCATCCGTCCGGATTCGATCGAACAACTGAGTGCCGCCGCAAAGGAAATCGCCAAGGCCGGGCTCGCGCTCCTCCCCCGCGGTGGCGGGCTGACCTATGTGCAGGGCTATGTCTCGCCAACCGAAGGCGCGGTCGCGGTCGATCTGCGGCGTATGAACAAAATTATCGAAATCAATGCGCAGGACATGCTCATCACCGTCGAGGCGGGCGTGACATGGATGGCCATCCACGAAGCCCTGAAACCTCTGGGCCTGCGCTTGCCGTTTTTCGGCACCTTTTCCGGTCGGGGCGCGACCGTGGGCGGTGGCCTGTCCAACGGGGCGCTGTTTCTAGGCACTGCCCGCTACGGCACTTCTGCGGAGATCGTGCTGGGCCTGCAGGTCGTGCTGGCCGACGGATCCATCCTCCACACCGGGCAGACGGCGATCTCCACGGCGACGCGTCCGTTTTCCCGCACCTTCGGCCCCGATACCACCGGGCTTTTCGTGCACGATGCCGGCGCGATGGGCATCAAGGGTCAACTCACCTTTCGCATGATGCGCACCCCGGCGCACACCGACTATCTGTCCTTCGGCTTTCAGGATCGGGATGCCGGCGTCGAGGCGATTTGCGAGATCGGCCGCTGCGAACTCGCAGAAGATGCCTTTATGATGGATCCGGACAAGACCCGGCAGGCGCTTGCCACGCCGAGCGACCTGGTCAAGGATGCCAAGACGCTGATGAAGGTGGTCACGCAAGAGCGCGGACTGCTGCGCGGGCTCAAAGCTGGTGCGCAGCTTGCCATGGCTGGCCGCGATTTCATCGACGACGGTTGTTATTCGCTTCACATCGTCCTGGCCGGTCGCAGCCGCGAAGCCGTAGACGGAGACATGGCTCTGGCCCGCGCGATCGTGGCGAAGCTCGGTGGAAAGGAACTGCCCAATTCCATCCCCCGCGCCGGCCGCGCCGATCCTTTCTCGCAGCTCGACGCCGTGCTGGGGGCGACGGGCGATCGATGGATCGCGCTCAATGCCAAGGTCGCCCATAGTGATGCACACAAGCTCGTCGATGCGGTCGAAGCGCTCATCGCGCGCCACCAAAGCGATCTGGATGCGGCGGGCGTGATCGTATCGCGCCTTCTCACCGTGATCGGCAGTCACGTTTTCAGCTATGAGCCGGTGTTCAATTGGCATGACAGTTGGTTGCCGATGCACCATGCCATGGTGAGCGCGGAGACCAAGGCGAAGACCGCAGAGCCCGTTCCCAATCCACAGGCGCGCGCGCTTGTCATGAAAGTGCGCGGAGAGATCGTGGAACTGTTCGCCGCGTTCGGCGCGCAGTCCAATCAGATCGGCCGCACCTATCACTATGCCGATATCATGCGTCCTGAATCGCGCTTGCTGATCGAAGGCGTCAAGCACCTTCTGGATCCGGAGGGCCGGATCAATCCGGGTGCCCTCGGCCTGGCCGCCTGACCATGGCCCGCCCCTATATCGAATTCGTCCAATGCCAGAATATCGACTGGCAGGTGCAGGCCGATGGCACGCGGGTGAAACGATTGAATTTCGATCCGGCGGACGGCGCGGAGACCTGCATCGTGCGCTATCCAGCAGGGTTCATCCGTGAGGATATGGGACCGGAAGACCGCGCCGAGGAATATTTCGTGCTCGATGGCACCATCGTGATCGATGAAAAGGCGCGCGCCTATCATGCCTATGGTTTCATCCCGCGCGGGGAGAGCGCCGGCATCAGGGCGAGCGAACAGGGCGCCACCCTGCTCATCTTCCGCTATGGCCGCGACGATCCCAACAGCATTTCAGGCGTGTCGGAGGCGATCACAGTCGACCCTCTGTCGGTGCCGTGGGACATGTCTGCAAGTGATCCCCAGATTGCGCATCTGCGCCTTGCCCGCAAAGTGATGCGTCTTGGCCCCAATGACAGTTCGCGGACCTTCCTGCTGCTGGGCCTGCCCCATGGCGTGCCTCCGGCCGACGCCATGCCAGCGGAGACTCATGATCATTTTGAAGAGATGCTGATGCTTCAGGGCGAGATGTGGACGCCCGAGGGATTGATCCGGCCGGGCGCTTATTTCTATCGTCCGCCCGGCATCGTGCACGGCCCCCATGTGTCGCAAGCCGGCTTCTTCCAGATCATGCGGGCGGGCGCGAACAAGGTCCGCACCGAATGGTCGGCGCCCAAGCCGCTGCCGATCGGCGCACCCTACGCTCCCGCAATCCCCGAAGGCACGCCCGAAAGCTGGACCCGCCCCTGGGACGGACCGGAGGCGTTCTGACCGCGGGCTGCTGCCGCGCGCCATGGCGTTTCGGAAATGGCGTTACCGCTGGTGTAACGCCACGAGCTCATACCAGGTCTGCATATAGCCCCCGACCCCGCCTTTCAGAAAAATGGCGTCGTCATCGGCCGTGACCCAGATGTCGTAATCGGGATGGCTCTGTGTTTCGGGATCGGTGAAGCGAAAGTGCGATGCCTCGAAACGGCCCGCCTTCACGGTGACGTTCTCATCGCCCAAATAGGTGCATTGCATCCGCCCCTCCCCGATCAAGGGCGCGCCGACGCCGCGATGGTCGGGCGAGGGAATAAAACTGCGCACCACGCGACTGTGCGGCCCGCGGGCCTTGTCCATCATCTTGACGATATAGGCGTCCCCTGAGATCGGGTGCATCCCGACGCCGTCATAGGATCCACCGAGCGGCATGGTCTGCGATACGCGGCCGATGGAAGGCCCAAAGCTCTCGCATTCCACCGCATCTTGGGTGAAGCGGAACAGACCCGCACCCAGAAACCGATCATCGATCATCAGCCGAACGAAGCAGTCCGTGGGTCGATCGTTCGCATCGAAACTGCAGGTGATATCACGCAACACCGTAGGAGCCGGCTCCTCGATCTCGCAGAGCGCGCGCACCGTTCGGCTACCATCCGGATGGACGGTGAAGGTGAAATCCTCCCGCCCCCTTTCCTGCCCCTCCCGGCCCGGCTTCATGGAGGTGTAGAGGATCTTTCCGACGAGCGATCGATGCTGCATGTCAGATCTCCAGCAGGCGCTGCGCCGCCATTTCAATCCAGCGGCGGCGCAGGCCTGTCGATCAGCGGCGCGTCAGTTCGGCGAGTTCGTACCAGGTCTGCATATAGCCGCCGACGCCGCCCTTGAGGAAAATGGCGTCGTCGTCTGCCGTGACCCACACGTCATAATCCGGGTGTGCGCCGTCCGCCGTCGCCATGCCGGCGTCGGGATCGCTGAAGCGATAATGAGAAGCGGCGAAGGTGCCAGCCTCTACAGTCACCGTCTCGTCGCCCAGATAGGCAAGCTGGATGTTCACTTCAGAGATCATCGGCGGCGTGGCCCCGCGATGGTCAGGCGATGGCAGGAAGGTGCGCAGCGCGCGGGCGTGCGGCCCCTTGGATTTGTCCATCTTCTTGGTGATATAGGCGTCGCCCTGAATCGGGTGCGTGCCAAAGCCGTCAAACGTCCCGACGATGGGGACTTTTTGCGAAAGGCGGCCGATCGACGGGCCGAAACTTTCGCATTCCACGAAATCCTCCGTGATCCGGAACAGGCCGGCCCCCATGAACGTGTCACCGATCATCAGGCGCACGAAGCAATCGGTCGGCATATCGTTTGCATCGAGGCTGTAGGTGATGTCGCGCATCACCGTGGGGCTGGGTTCTTCGATCTCACACAGCGCCCGCAACGTGCGGCTGCCATCGCTATGCTTGGTGAAGGTGAAATATTCGCGGCCCCGCTCCTCACCTTCGCGACCCGGCTTTCTGGACGTGTAGAGGATCTTACCGCTGATCGTTTCATGTTTCATGACGTGTCTCTCCATTTATATGAGCAGGTGGAAAAGCGCTTAGGCCGGGCGCGCGATACCGAGAAAGCTGGCCAGCAGGACCAGCCCCCAGATGGTCAGCACCGAGATGCGTGCCTTGGCATTGACGGCGGCAATGACCGCGTCGCTTTCGGGCGTCGGCCCGGTCGCGATCATCGTGCGGATCGCGCCGAACAAGGGCACCAATTGCCGGCGCACGAGCAGCCCCAAAGCAACGCAAACCGCCAGAATGCAGAGCTTGATCGCCATAAAGAAGGGGATGGGCAGACCGCCGGTGAGGCCCATCGTGCCGCCATAGGCCAGCCCTGCCAGAACGACGTAGCGGATGGCGATATCGAGTTTCTTGATGCCGCTGCCGCCACCGTGCTGGAGGTGCACGGCCCAGGCCAAAGCGAGCCAGATCAGGAAAGCTACGACCACGACCGCTACCGCGACACCCGATACATCGATCCAGCCTTTGGCCCAGGCCAAGGCAAAGCCCGTAGGGAAAGACAGGATCAGCGCCGTGCGAGGAGCCATATCGATATTGTTGAGGATCTTGAGCGCCATCAAACGCTCAGCGACCGACCGCTTTGGATCGGTCATGAAGGTCGATCCATAAAAGGCTCCCAGGTCTCCGCCCAGCCAGTAGATGGGAATCAAGATATGGAGAAATGTGAGCAGTGATCCGCCGAAATCCATGATCAAGCCTCCGTCGGGGTGGAAGAGCGTTCGGCAAAGAACGTCGTGATCGCGGCGTGGCGCTGATCCACAAAGTTAGGGGCATCGAAGCGCGGCAGGGCAACGAAGCGCCCACCGGCAATGGTCGATGACAATTCGCTCGTGATATCGAACAAGGGATCATTCTCGCCCGCCATGAATAGCGCCGGCACCGTGACAAGCGGCAGGCGATCGCGCGCATTCCATTTGAACGCCGCGCGATAATTGAGGTGGTAGGTCTCGCTCGCCTTCATCACTTCCAACGCCCAGGCGTGGAGATCGGCGGCGCTGCCTAGACCATTGTCGCGACGGCCTTCCCGGGTACGCTTATACCAGGGGAAAAACATATATTGATCCCGGCAGAACTGGAACAGGCGGGTCAGATGCGCGCCGTCCTGATCGGGCACAAAGGGAAAGGCATAATTGGCCAATATGTCTTCCAGCTCCTCCGGCGTCAGCCAGCTTACGCCATCCAATACGATATGGCTGATGCGCTCGGGCGCGAGGATCGCAAGCTCTGCCGCGATGGCCGCGCCGGTGTGAGACCCATAGAGCTTCACCGTCTCCAACCCCATCGCATCCATGAAGCGGAGCGCCGCTTCGGCCAGTTCGGGCAGAATGGGTTCACGATCGAAGAGCGGCACGCTGTCGCCATTGCCCGGCGTATCGGGCGCATAGACCTTGCCCCCGGCCGCCAGGCCGCCGATCACGCTCAGAAGCTGGCGCGAGCTGCCCGGCGATGCGTGCAGCGTCAAAATCGGCTCACCCGATCCCGCATGGCGATAATGGATCTGGCCATGCGCCAGATCGACAAAGCCCCGTTTGATTTCAACTGTTTCAGTCATGCTTGATCCTTGATGGAGCCGCGCAGGGCGGCCTCAGTTGCCCCAGGCGATCGGATCGCCTTCAATCACTTCGAGAAGCGCGCCCTCGGGCGTCTTGAGCAGGCCGACGCGCGCACCGGCATAAAGCGCGCCATCGCGCGACACTGGCGGCGAAGCCCAATGCCCCTCCAGCCGCGCCAGATCGGGGTGCACCATCGAAACAATCGAAACGCCGGGTGGCAAAGCGCCGGGATGCGCGGGGCGGACGGTGGTCCCCTCGGGATATTGATCCGCCTCCAGAAACACCTGACCCTGCCACTTCGCCGTCACCAGTTCGTGCTTGCTTTCCGCCGGCAGATCGAATGCGAGCGAGATCATGGAATAGCGGATGGCCACGGGATCGATCACCTCGAGACCAAGCACATCCGCCATCCATTTGGCGGTCGCGCGCAGGTCGGGACAGGCCAGGACGAGGATGAACGGCCGATCGACGAGCGATTTGACCTGAGGCAGCCCGCTTGATGGATCATCGACGCGAATTTCGGTGAGATAGACGGTTTCCTGATCCGGTCCGCGCACCTGCATCGGTTTCACATTGGGAAAGCCATCAAGCGGCTTGGGCGCGCCGATGACATCGAACACCTTGGAAGCGATCATCCGCTCGTTGACGATCTCGACATCGGACACGCAGATTTCGATCGCCGCCCAGCCATAGGTGCGGATGGGGCGATAGTCGGGCACGTCGTCGCCCTCGATAAAGCGAAGGAAGACAGGACTGCCCGATGAAGGCTGCATCAGGACATAGCGGCGCCCTGCACTGGCAGGCGCATTCCATGCTGCGGCAAGATCCGCAGGGATCACCCCGTCCTCGACCACGGTGTAATCCAGCCATTGCGAATAGCGCGCCACGGCCGCGTCCACGTCCCCGACAATATGCGTCGCGCATTTCAGAAGCGTCATGCCTCGTCCTTCCTATCTGTGCGAGATCGCCAAATAGCGCATCGCCAATGTCGCCATTTGATATATATATGATACAATTGGCAAGCGTCTTTCTGCGCCAGACGATCACTTTTTCAACGTTAGCCCATCGGCCCTAAGATGCGCCCGTCGATCAAGCCGCCGACCAAAGGACTGAAATCCAGCGCCGATGGTCCTGAGAAATTTTTCCCGGCGACCCCGCAAAAGAGCGCGCCCGTCACCTCGACATCCCGATTTTAATTGATATATACCCAATACAATTGAGATCAACAGGAATGTCAGTGCATGGCCATTTTGATCAGGGAAGTCGGGCCGCGAGACGGGCTGCTAAGCAGCCCCTGCCACGCCACGGGAATAAGCTGATGCAGCGGACTTTATACCAAAAGCTCTGGGACGCGCATGTCGTCGTCGAGAGCGACGACAGGGCGCTTCTCTATATCGATCGCCACCTGCTCCACGAGGTGAGTACGCCACAAAGCTTCGAGGCGTTGCGCGAGGATGGGTTGACGGTGCGTCGCCCGGAAACGCAGCTTGCCGTCGCCGATCACTCCGTCCCGACGCATGATCGTGCGGAGGGGATCAAGGATTCCCAGGCGGCCGCACAGGTCGCACTCCTCGAAAGCAATTGCGCTGAGTTCGGTATCGAATATCTGCGGCTCGACGGCGAGGATCAGGGCATCGTGCATGTCATCGGACCGGAACAGGGCTTCACTCTCCCGGGCATGACGCTGGTATGCGGTGACAGCCATACCTCCACTCATGGGGCCTTTGGCGCCCTGGCCTTCGGGGTCGGCGCATCGGAATGCGGCACGGTCATGGCCACGCAGGCGCTGTGGCAGGCCAAGGCCAAGACGATGCGCGTCACGTTCACGGGCAAGCTGCAAGCCGGCGTCTCCGCCAAGGACATGGCGCTGGCGTTCATCGGCACGGTCGGCGCATCCGGCGGTTCCGGCTATGCGACGGAATTTGCGGGTGAAGCGGTCCAGGCGCTGTCGATGGAAGGGCGCATGACGCTGTGCAACATGGCGATCGAAGCCGGATCACGCACGGGCCTCGTCGCGCCGGACGTCAAGACCTTCGCTTATGTGAAGGGCCGTCCGCGCGCCCCGCATGGCGCGGACTGGGATGCAGCCATCGCTTACTGGCGCACGCTCACCAGCGATGCCGATGCCCTGTTCGACTCCGAAATCACGATCGAATCCGAAACGATCGCGCCTCAAGTCACCTTCGGCACCAGCCCGGATCAAGTGGTATCTGTGCGCTCCCTGCTGCCCGATGACGACCGTTTCGCCAAGCCGATGCGTTACATGGGCGTCCATGCCGGTGAGGCCATGAACGGGCTTACCATCGATCACGCCTTCATCGGCAGTTGCACCAACGGCCGCATCGAGGATCTGCGCTCCGCCGCGTCGATCATTCGCGGCGGGCATGTCGCGCCCGGCGTCCGCGCGCTCGTCGTGCCCGGCTCCATGCGCGTCAAGGCGCAGGCGGAATCGGAGGGGTTGGACAAGCTCTTCCTGGACGCCGGCTTCGAATGGCGCGAACCCGGCTGCTCGCTCTGCGTTGCGATGAACACGGATCGCCTGCCTGCGGGTGCCCGCTGCGCCTCCACCTCCAATCGCAATTTCGAAGGCCGGCAGGGGGCGGGTGCGCGCACGCATCTGATGAGCCCCGTGATGGTCGCTGCTGCTGCCATCAGCGGGCGTATCGTCGACGTGCGGGAGATGCTGGCATGAGCAAATTGGTCACCGTCACCGGCCCGGCTATTTCCCTGCCCGATGCGGATATGGATACGGATATCATCTACCCTGCCCGTTTCCTCCTCATCACCGAGAAAAAGGGGCTGGGTGCCTATGCCTTTGCCGATCGCCGCGATGAGCCGGATTTTCCGATCCGCGCGGGCGACAGCCGCCCGATCCTGATCGCAGGACCGAATTTCGGGTGTGGATCAAGCCGCGAACAGGCGCCTTGGGCGATCTTCGACCTGGGCATTCGCATCATCATCGCCGAGAGCTTTGGCGAAATTTTCTACGCCAATTGCTTTCGTAACAATATGTTGCCCATCCGGCTCGACGCGTCACGGGTTGGCGCGTTGCGCAGCCACGCAGAAGCGGGCGGGACGATCACAGTCGATCTGGAAGCGCGCTTGGTGAAAGCCCAAGGCCTGCCCGACATCGCTTTCGATGTGGCCAATGACCGCCGCGAGGCTCTGCTCAAGGGCTGGAACGATACCACCCGTATCCTCGCACTGCACGGCGGGGACATCACCGCATTCGAGGCGGCGCAACAGCGCGCAGCCCCATGGCTCTGGACAGCAAGGAAATGAAAATGGCCGATACCCGCCTGCGTGACAAATTGGCGCTGAAGGAATTCTTCGTGGTGCCGGGCATTCACGACATGATCACCGCCGTGATCGCCGATCGCGTGGGCTTCGATATCGTCTATGGCAGTGGCTACTGGCTGACGGCGTCGGCCTATGGCCTGCCGGATGCCGGCCTGGTATCCTACACCCAGATGCTCGACCGCCAAGCCACACTGAAAAAAACCAGCAAGGCAGCGCTCATCGCCGACGCCGACACCGGCTTTGGCGGGCTGCTGAACGTGCAGCACACCGTAAAGGGCTATGAGGCGGCGGGCGTTTCGGCGATCCAGATCGAGGATCAGGAATTTCCAAAGAAATGCGGCCACACGCCCAATCGCCGCGTGATCCCGATCGAGGACATGGTCGACAAGATCAAGGTCGCCGCTGACACGCGCGAAGACATGCTCATCATCGCCCGCACCGATGCGCGCCAATCGGAAGGCATGGACAGCGTCTTGCGCCGTCTCGAAGCCTATTCGAAAGCGGGTGCCGACATTCTCTTTCCCGAAGCGATGGAGAGCGAGGCGGAAATGCGTCTGGCCTGCTCCACCTTCGAAAAGCCCGTCATGGCAAACATGGCCAATGGCGGCTCGACCCCGATCCTGACGGGCGATGTGCTGAAGGACATCGGCTATGCCTTTGCCATCTACCCCGCGCTTTCCAGCCTGATCGCCGCCGCCGCCATCGAGTCCGCGTTCATCAAGCTGCGGGATCAGGGAGACGGCGAACCTGCCGATATGCCGATATTCAACTTCAAGGAATTTTGCGGCATGATCGGCTTCCAGGAAGTCTGGGATTTCGAAAAGAAGTGGGCAAGATGATGGAAATCACCGCCGCCGTATTGAAGCAGACGGGCGACAATACGCGCCCCTATGCGCAGAATCAGCCGCTCAGCCTGGAAACGCTGGTATTGGATCCACCCGCTCCGGGCGAACTTCTGGTTCGCATAGACGCGGCCGGCCTGTGTCATTCTGATTTATCGGTCGTCAACGGCGATCGCCCCAGGCCGATGCCCATGGCGCTTGGCCATGAAGCCACTGGGATCGTCGAAGCCCTGGGCACAAAGGACGACAAGGGTTTTTCCCTGGGCGACCGGGTCATCCTCACATTTCTTCCCTCTTGTGGCGAGTGTATCCGGTGCAAGGCCGGCGAACCCTATATGTGCCCGGAGGGCGCGGCGGCGAATGGTGCCGGGCGATTGCTGAACGGCGGTCATCGTCTGCATGACAAGTGCGGCCATGATGTTCATCATCACCTGGGGGTATCGGCTTTCGCCACGCATGTGGTCGTGGATCGCCGTTCGGCCGTGAAAATCAGCCGGGATATTCCGGCGCATATCGCAGCGCTGTTCGGCTGTGCGGTGCTGACCGGCGCGGGCGCGGTGATCAATTCGGCAGCGCTTCGTCCCGGCGAGAATATACTCATCTATGGCCTGGGCGGCGTGGGGCTTTCCGCGCTCCTCGCAGCGCGGGCCGCCGGTGCCGGCATCCTGGTGGCGATCGATCCATCGGCTGAAAAGCGGGCCATTGCAACGGAGCTTGGCGCGATGGCGTTCGCGCCGGAGCAAGACGATGACATCAGGAACGCCTTTCCCGAAGGCGGTGCCGATGTCGTGATCGAGACGGTCGGCAAGGCTGTGGTGCTGAAGGCAGCCTATGCGGCGGCGCGGCGCGGCGGGCGCATCGTAACCGTGGGCCTCCCCAATCCGGCCGAGACATTCGACATACCGGCGGTCTCGCTGGTCGCAGAAGGCAAGACCCTGATCGGCTCCTACATGGGATCGGCCATACCGGCCCGCGACATTCCCCGCTATATCGCCATGTGGCAGTCCGGACGATTGCCGGTGGAGAAACTCCTGACATCGATCAGTCCGCTGTCGGAAATCAATGATCTGCTCGACAGTCTCGCCGATGGTCAGGCCATCCGGCAGATCGTGGTGCCCGGCGGGTAATTGCCCCCCCCCGGCCGTCATCGAGATGCCAGCGGCACATCTCCAATATTTTGAAACCATGGCCGGACACGATCGATCGACGTATCCGGCCGGGCCGCGCTACTCTTAGAGCGTTTCCCGCTCGAACGTGATCGTGCAAGCTTTCCTGGAAGACCACATCATAGCCGGTCACTCTGGCGAATCGCCTGAGCGCGTCTGCCAGCGGCATGGCGGGTTGCGCATAATCGACGGCGGCCGGCCCTTTCTCGGCAAAGGCCGGGGCACCACCGCCCAATCCCAGAATCGCCAAAATGACGAGCAGGGCTCTTACGATCCCAATATTGGTCCGTTCCCAAGCCACCATCTGATTGGATCGCCGATTAAAAGATGAGCGTCTTTGGCATCACCTCATGTCAAACATGTGACTCACGGCGATCATTCAGCGGGACGGGGTAACCCTCCGGCGGCGATCCGTTCCGCCAGAATATAGGTCCCGATCAGGCCCGGAGGCTCAGCGCATAGCGGCGGGACGATCCGCTTGTCCATCGCCGCCATGTCGTCAAGCGCGCCGACATAGCCCCCAAGCAGGTGAAGCGTCCTGGCGCGGATTCGTGCGAAAAAAGCCTGCTGCTTCATCACCCCGCCGCCTAGGACGATCCGCATCGGCGCGACCGTCAGAAACAGCGTGGCGCACAATTGGGCGAGATAATAGGCCTCCATATCCCAGAATGGATGAGCGTCCGGAAAAGATGAGGGTGACGCCCCCCAATGCGCTGCCACTGCGGGGCCGCTCGCCAGCCCTTCCAGACAATCGCCGTGAAACGGGCAGATGCCCGCAAAGCCGGCATGGGCTTCGTGGCGGCGCAGCAGCATATGCCCCGCCTCGGGATGGCCCAGCCCATGCACCGGCCTGCCATCGATCACGATCCCGACCCCGATGCCCGTTCCCACCGTGACATAAGCAAGCGTGCCGATATTCGGCCCTGCAGCCGCCGCCTCAGCCAGCGCGGCGGCGTTGACATCGGTATCGAGCGCGACCTGCACGCCGCTGAACGCGCGCACGCGGCCCGGCAGATCGACACCGGTCCATCCGGGCTTGGGCGTGCGCAGAATCTGCCCGAAGTCTGCCGCTGCGGGATCAAGCTGCAGCGGGCCGAAGCTGCCGATCCCGATCGCGCCGACCGGCCCATGCCGCGCCGCCCTATCAAAAAAGGCGCGCACATCGGCAAAAGTGGCGTCGGGATCGCGCGTCGGGATGGTCGCGCTCTCCAGCGACCCCAGCGCCGCGCTGCCCACGCCGCAGACGAATTTCGTGCCGCCAGCCTCGATGGCGCCAAACAGAGGTGCGTGCGCGCCGTCGATCATTCTATTTTGCCCGTCATTCAAGAATTGGTCCGGAAGGACTATCGCCGTCCGCACGCGCCGTCACGCCCAACTATCGATCCCAGCGCCGTTGACATCCCCCGCCACCGCGGCGATAGCGTCCCCGCCTCCGGTAAAGTCGGTCAGCGACTTTCAGGGCGCCGTCATGATATCGGGTTGCGATATCATGGCTTTGCGGGTGTAGCTCAATGGCAGAGCAGAAGCTTCCCATGCTTACGACGAGGGTTCGATTCCCTTCACCCGCTCCAAATCCTGTTTGACGATGACCGCCAACAGCTGAAAAATCCCCTATTTTCCTGTACTTTAAAGCATTCTCCGATTGTCGGCGAATGCCGTCGTCTGCCTGCAATTGCGGCCGATGGGGGCCTAATTTGGGGGCCTCGCGAAGCCCCCATCCGCAGCGAGGGCCTCAATGGCGCTGACAGACACCGGAATCCGGAGCGCTAAGCCCAAGGAAAAGCCGTACAAAGTGGCTAATGCGCAAGGCCCTACTTGTTGATAATGATCAGGAGCGCAGATCAAATGAGCGGGAATTTTCCAACTAGCCCGCGCGAGGTTCCGTGCCTTCGGATAGGACATCGAGATAAGTTTGATAGGCGAACTGGCGATCACGCTTGCGGCCAGTGATTTCCTTCAAGATACCGAGATCGACAAGATGCCGCACTGAGTCCCTGACAGTCGGAAGTGATAGGCTCAATTGCTGCGCCGCCATAGGCACCGATAATATGGGGCGCGATTGCATCATTTGATGAACCCGCAGCGCTGAGCCCGTCGCGCGGCCCAGCCCTTCGATCTTTATGCGATCATCGGCAAAGAGGCCGCGAAGGCGTCGTGCTGCATCCACTGCCTGATCGGCAGTTTCGACAACGCCTTCGAGGAAGAAGACCAGCCAAGCCTCCCAATCCCCCCGATCACGAACCCGTTGCAAGAGTTCATAATAGGTTTGCCGGTGCGTCTTGAAATAGAGGCTGAGATATAGAATCGGTTCGTGGATCACTTTGGCTTCGCAGAGCCACAATGCGATGAGGAGCCGCCCAATCCGCCCGTTGCCATCCAGAAAGGGATGTATCGTCTCGAACTGGACATGAGCCATGCCGATCCGAATGAGAAGCGGCAAATCCTGTTCTTCGGCATGGAGATATTTTTCGAACGCATCGAGGCAGGCACCCAATTCGTTAACCGGTGGTGGCACGAACGTCGCCGTGCCGGGGCGCGTGCCGCCAATCCAGTTTTGCGTGGTGCGAAACTCACCAGGTTGTTTGGTGGAGCCGCGCCCTCTGGAGAGCAATTCCGTGTGCATTTCGCGAATCAATCGCAACGACAACGGGAAGCCTTCGCGTAGCCGAGCAAGGCCGTGACGCATGGCCGCGACATAATTCGACACTTCCTGCACATCGTCGAGCGGCACACCCGGCGAGGCCTCATTCTCGAAGAGCAACAGGTCTGAAAGCGAAGACTGGGTGCCTTCAATCTGTGAGGAAAGCACTGCCTCTTTGCGAACATACGCATAAAGGAACAGGTCGGCATCAGGCAAAATGGTCGTCACGCCGTCCAGCCGACCGAGCGCGCGATTGGCCTCATCATGCAGGCGCGATAGCTTGGCGAGTGCGATTGGCGGCCTGGGTGGTAATGGAGGCGGAACGAGCGCGCGGACGCGCTCACCTCCTGCGGTTGTTTCAACGACGCGGCAAAGTCTCGTGCTCCAATCCACACCCTTCGTCAAAACAGACAACCTTTCCTAGCGAAGCTCGAAAAGAAGGTATAATGGAATATTCCTTCTTTTGATAGAATGAAAAGAAGGGTTCGCCGTTGGTAGCTTATCGAGCCGGTCTTTGGGTATAAGCCGCGCTCTTTCGAACATTGCGCTACAATTTGTGAGTTAAGGGAAGGTATTTGCGACATTGTGGGTTTTAAGAATGGACTGATCAAAGTGCTCAGCTTCATATCGGAGTTTGTAGTTGAGTCCCTGGACCGTGCCAAAACTTCCGATTGCCCTTGCCAAAGCGCAACGAATTCCCGAAGATTCATGACCATGCGAACCGACCTCGACCATCTTCCTGCGGCCAAGCAGCGCGAGCTTGAGCGCATTGTCGAGATCATTTTCGACGAGTTCGGCCAGGCAAACGAGAATGCGACCGGACGCCGCAAGGGCGGGCGCATTTTGAAAATCATCCTGTTTGGCAGCCACGCGCGCGGCGACTGGGTCGATGCGCCATTGTCGGCGAACCAGTATAAATCCGACTATGACATCCTCATCATCGTCAGCCAGCAGGAACTGACCGACCGCGCGGCCTATTGGGCGAAGGCTGAGGAACGGCTGATCCGCGCCTATACGATCGAGAAGACCCTGCGCACCCCGGTCAACTTCATCGTGCACAGCCTGCATGAGGTGAATGACGGGCTCGCGCATGGTCGCGTGTTCTTCATGGAGGTCGCAAAGGATGGTGTTGCGCTTTACGAGGCCGACGATCGCCAACTGACCACGCCCAAGCCGAAGACACCGGAGCAGGCACTCGTCGCCGCGAAAGAATATTTCGAAGAATGGCTTACCAGTTCGTCAGATTTCTACGATCAGGCAAAACATGCGATTGAAAAAGGGCGCGGAAAAATTGCGGCCTTTGAACTGCATCAGGCAACTGAGCGCCTTTATTCCTGTGTTTTGCTTACTCTGACGAACTATACCCCGTACAATCACAACATCGCCTTCCTGCGCTCGCTTGCCGAAGGACTTGACCGCCGCCTTCATGGCGTCTGGCCCGAGAGCAATCGCAGCGAACGCGCGATGTTTCAAAAATTGAAGGAAGCCTACACTAAGGCGCGCTACTCCAAACACTACAAGATCAGCGAAGAGGAGCTGGCCTGGCTCGGCGGACGCGTCGAAGAATTGGGCCGCATCGTCCACCAAGTCTGCACCGACAAGATCGCGGAACTGGAAGAAGCCGTCCGTCGATAGCCGGGCAGGCCGCGCGGAACGGCAAACTTTGGTGGATTGCGGGCCGTCGGCTTTTGAGTAACAAAGCGACGATAGCTGACGTTGGGTCGTGACGATTGATGTCAGCCTTGGCATACTGTGGTTATGGCAGCATCGCTTTTCCAAGACGTTCCACTGAAGGCCAAGGTCGTTGGTTGGGGGATCATCTTTATACCCCTTGTCGTACTGCTGCTCCTCGCAGCAATATTCCTGCGCCCTGAACCCATTAATCAGCGATTGGTGTGGGGATGTTATGTCGCTGCCAATGCCCCGCCCCTCGATATCCGCGAGGATGCGATTTATATCATCGAGCCTGCCCGTCGCAAGTTTAGCTATATCGCTGAGCCTTCCAAGACGAGCTATCAGCTAAATGTGCGGCCTGCATTGCTGCTGAAGCGTATGCCGACTGGACACTACCAATTCCTTTCTACGCGAGGCATCGGCTTCTTCTGGCCGTTGCTGCCCGCGCCCGGTAAGAACAGAGATCGAATGAGGCATCCAGAAGAATATGCCGGACGCATCCAAATTGCCGCTGATGGGGGCGGGGTAGTGTATTCTCGCAAAAGCGATGCTGATGCTTGTCGCCAATAGTTCGCTATCGGGAAACGTCTAATCTGCCCCGAGCGGCAACAAAGGGTCGATTTGTGATGGTCTGCTTTTTCGCTCCAAACCCGCCCGTCCGCTTTGAGATAGCTTTATCGCATAGGCGTTGGCTGGCCGTCGAGCTTTGGTGGGAAGCGGACTGTCGGGTTTTGGTATCACGCTCACCTTCCTCGTCACCCCGGGCTTGACCCGGGGTCCCGCTTTTCTTCAAGTTTTGCGTATGGGAAGTGAAAGGAAAGGCGGTTGGGTCTACATTATGGCCGATCGTTATCGCGGCACGATGTATGTCGGTGTCACGACGCATCTTGCAGCCCGCGTTTATCAGCATCGGCGTAATGAGGGATCGGATTTCTGCACGCGATATAGGCTAACCCGACTTGTGTGGGCGGAGCGCGGCGATGATATCCTTCAGTGCATCGCCCCCATGAAAAGCGCATCAAGCGCTGGCGACGGGAATGGAAGTTTGCCCTGATCGAGCAGAGCAATGCCCAATGGCACGATATGTTCGAAACGCTTGCCTGAAAAAGAGCGGGATCCCGGATCAAGTCCGGGATGACGATGAAGCCATGTCCGCAAGTGGTCGCTTCGAGAAGGGCTGCTTTGAGCCAAATCCGTGCTGACTGCCCAGCTTGCCCAAACTCTCCGATTCTGGCACAATGGCCGTTACGGGATGGAATGACTGGCGGTCATCCCGAGGATTTTCCTGCCAGGCATCATGTAGGTCCGGCCGAGCGTCGGACGGTTGCTGAAAGCCGCTGCGGCGGCCCATAGCGGACACCGCTTGCACATCCGCGCATCAATGCGCGGACCGCCGCTGTGCGAGCTGCAAATGACTAACCCAAAAACAAACGACGTTTACGCGCACGAAGTCGTGATGGCGCGCGTTGGCCACCTAATCCGGCGCAAGCAGCGCGAGATCGACCGGATCACGCGCATTCTGCGAAGCTGTTTCGATCCGGCTCAGGTGCAAGCGCCTAAGCCGGGGAAGATCAGGCAGATCATCCTGATCGGTCCCTATGCGCGGCGATCCTGGTACGAAGACAAGCGGTCGATCGACTTTTCCGATTACGAACTGTGGATCATCGTCAATCATCCGCTGTTCGCCGATGATTGTTGCTGGCAGCGCGCCCGCGAGGTCATCGGTAGCGAGCTTGGCGACCGTTGCGCGGTCAATGTCGAAATCTACTCAAAGGCCGATATCCGTATCGCGCGGGCCGAGCGCGACACCTTCATCCTCGACCGGATAGAAGCGGGCATCACCCTCTTCCGCGCATCGCGCGACGCACCGCTGAGTGCGTGCGAACGTCAGGGGGTATTGTCATGAATGCGCCCGGCTCGAATGCCGCGTTCGAGGCCGTCTATCGGTCTGAACACCGGCAACTGCTTCACTATTTTCGACGAAGGGTTGGCCCTGACGCCGCGCCCGATCTGGTGCAGGACGCATTCACGCGGTTGCTTCGCAGTGGGACGTTGGAAAGGATCGAGAATCCCCCAGCCTATCTGGCAACGATCGCGCGCAATCTGCTGATAGAGCGCGCGCGGCGATATGTCCGGGATCAGGCCATTTTCTTTTCGCTGGACGAGGGACGAGATGCCCCAGTGCGCCCAGAACAGACGGGGCGGATCGAAGAAATGGATTTGCGGCGGGTCTCTCGTCGGGCGCTGCTCGCTTTGCCATCCAGAACCCGGCGCATCTTCCTGATGCACCGTTTACAACGCAGGACCTATAGAGAAATCGCGGAGCAACTGGGCATCACCCACAAGGCCGTTCAGTATCACATGAAGCGCTCCCTGGCCCGGTGCCGCAGAGCGGTCGCCAGGCTGGAGTGAGGGCTGAACTGGTTTGATGCCGTTCACGAATGCTGTATAGACTTAACACGCTTCATCCTGGGTGATGATCGCTACTCAATTAGACCGGCAGCAAAATAATTTGGGGGCTTAATCGGTGGCCTTATATTATTTGGCAGTTGGAAATCAGCTGATTTCTAGCATTCATACCGAATAATTCGATTCCCTTCACTCATTGTAGCATGAACTTGAGCCCGGCATTCGCTTCTTCTTTAAGACCTTCGGCTTTCCGGTTGATTCCCAAGTGGTCGAGCATGTGCCGCCTGTGGCGGGACAGCCGGCGCGCTTGGCCTGGCATGGCTGGTCGGGCGAAGGCGACAGCCGCCTGGACGTGCACCATGCCTGGTTGATCGAAGGCCTTTCAGGTGGTCGCGTCCGTATCTTGACCCAGGAGACGCAGAACGGCGCACCTGCGAAGGAACCCGCTAAGGCGATGCCGAACCCGATGATCAACGGCCATCAGGAGTGGCTGGACGGTCTGGTTGCTGCTGCACGCGCTGCCAAGGCCAGAGCATGTGATCGTTCCAGCGGCCTGAGCCGTCCCTCTCACGATATCGCGGTCATCCCACAGGATAAGGTCGTATCCCCGGCCTAACTGACGTCAGCGCGAACCACTGCGCGAAAGCAAAAGGCTGCCGCCCATCCAGCCAAGGCGCATCCGCCGAGCCACATCAGGAAGGCGGCGGTATCACCGACCAGTGCACAGCCAAGTCCCGGCAGACAGGCTGTGGCCACCAGTATCCGACGCTTATTGGCAGCCATCCCGTTGCTTTTCTTTTCCATCGATCGCCGCCGCTTGGGATCGCCGATGCAGAGAAAAAGAATCGGACCTGCCGAAAGAAGGAGCGCGGTCAGGGTCGTAAGCATCATCATGCTTGCGCCGCACGTCCCAGGCCGGGCTTGGCCTCTCGCTGCACGCGAACCGCCGCCCGGCAGCCGCGAACCAGCCAGATGCCGGTCAGCAAAAAGGCGATGTCGAGCGCCGCGATGATCGATTGGCCAACGGAGATCGCTTCACCCCATCCGGGACCATGAGCGGCGAACAAGCGCAACAGCGGCAAAGCAAGCATGGTGAGCCCCATGGTGCCCTTTATCATGATGGCGAGCACATCATTGGAGGGCGCGAAAATCCCCATCAGGATGACCAAAGCTGATGCGATGAGAAATGCCGAGGTCGTCCAGTAAACCGCCAATCCGAGTGGCATAGCGATCAAAAAAGCGGCAGCGGATACGATCAGCCCCAAAGGCAGGCCGAAGCCGACGACGGTCAGCGTCCGCTCCAACCAGGCCAATGAACGCGTGTCTTCGCTCCGCCGAACGATCCATAATCGCATTCCGGTGAAGGTGACGTAGCACATGGCGAAACCCAGCCCGAACCATATCGCCTTCGATAACATGCCGGCAAAATTGCCGAAATGCAGCGGCCCCATGATTCCCGTTAGCGTTCCGCCAACCGACGGGCGCGTGCCGACGGCAGGCTTGGCATAAGCGAAAGACCCCGTTGCGCCGTCATATAGCAGGGAGACCGGCTCGATGTCGCTGGCCTTGGGGTTGTGATAGCTGGTGATCTTCGCGTCCGCCCGGCCGAAATTCTCGATCGCGACGAAGGTTGGCGCGCTACCGGTGCGGCGGATGGAATCCGCTGTTATGCGGTCGAGATTGCCGATGGCGGCCGGGCGCGGATCGGGCTCCCCCGGATTGCCGAACACCGCATCGCTCATTGCCTGAACATCGCCGTTGAACGCAGCCATGGCCACGATGGGTACGCCGATGGTGCCGAAGAAAGAGAAGAAACTACCGGTGAAAGCCAGCACGAAGGCAAAGGGCAAACTCCAGGTGCCCGCGACGCTGTGACGATCGCGGTCAGCCAGCGCCGGATTGGCGCGGGTGCGCAGGGTGAAGATGTCCTTGAAAAGATGCCGGTGGATCAGCAATCCCGAAATCGCCGCCACCAGCATGGCAAGACCCAATATGCCGGTCAGCAGCAGCCCCCAGGGATTGGGCACATGCAGCCGGACATGGGTATCGACCAGAAAGCTGCTGAGTGCGTCATCATTGCGCGGGCCGAACACCTCATCGCCGGCACCGAAAGTGGTGCGGTCGATCCGGCCATCGCCTTTGAGCTGGTAATAGATGCCGCGTTCGATCGGCATTCCCTCAGCGTCCGTCTCGTGCCGGTGAAAGAAGGCACCAAGGCCGTGATCGCCGACCTCGAACAGGTTGACGCCCTCATGATATTTGGCCGGCGTCAACGCCGCCAGGCGACGCACTGTGGCGTCGATCGGCTTTTCGAAAACGGACTGCGTCGTAACGTGGCCCGCCGACCAAGCCCCGATCTCTGCAGCAAACACCGCGGCGGTGCCCGTCAGCACCACGGCATAAAGCAACATACCCAGCAGGATGCCGGACCAGCCGTGGACCGCCACCATCGCCTTGGTCTCGTCCTTCTTCAAATGGATCATTTGGCTTTCTCCGCCGTCGGGACCGTTGCAATCATGCGCGAGGCGACGAGTCCCCCGTGCACCAGGAAGAGCGCAGCCGCGACCAGGGCGATGCGCGCAAGACTCCGATCAAGGCACGCATGGAAGAACAAGCCGGCCCAGATCAGCGGCGCGAGCGCGAGTGGCACGGCAAGATTGTCGATGCCGGCGGCGCCGCCGGGCAACCATAAGGGCATCCCGGCCAGCAGCGTCAAAGCGACAATGATCGCAACTGGTCCGGCCAGGACGAAGCGCATCCACAGGCGGCGGCGGGAAGCGCGCGGTTTTTCCGTCGGTGCCAACATTCGATTTCGATAAGCAGGCTGCGCGCACATGGCAAGAAAAATGCTATTGATACTTGATCGCAATAAGATTAGGCGGCGTGCACATAATGATGCAGCGGAATAGAGAGCGCACAATGGCAAAAATGTTCATGATGGCAGGGTTGGTCGGTGCTTTTGCCATTCAGCCGGCTTGGGCCAATGAGGGCGCGCTGACGGACGAGGACAGCAACACGATTGTCGTCACCGCCGCCAGTGCGGGCACGAAGACGGAAACGCCGCTGATCGAATTGCCCCAGCCCATCACGGTCATCACGTCACAACAATATCTCTCCCAAGGCGCGATCAGCATAAGCGACACCGTGAAATATGCCGCAGGGGTTCTTGCCAATCCCTATGGCCGCGACACCCGGGTGGACGGGTTCAACATCCGCGGTATCGACGCGCTCCAGTTCCGCGACGGGATGCGCGATATCTTCTCTTATTACGCCAGCATCACGTCGGACCCGTACAATTTCTCCCGGGTAGAGATCGTGCGTGGACCCGCGTCGGTGCTGTTTGGCCAAGGCTCGATCGGCGGCCTCGTCAATTTGGTCACCAAGACTCCTGAGTTCGAAACGCGCGGCGAAATCAGCGCGGTCTATGGCAGCTATGATCGCAAGGAATTGCTGGGCGACGTGAATTTTGCTCTGTCGGACACTTTGGCGATCCGCGCCGTCGGCCGCGTTCGTAACGCTGACACTTATGTCGATCATGTTCCCGACGATCGCGTGATGTTCGCACCATCGATCCGCTGGCAGCCAACCCCCGATACAGACATCGTGCTGACCGGTCTCTATCAGGAGGATGACACTGGCTCCACCTCCCAATTCCTGCCAATCGTGGGCACCTTCAGGCCGAACCCCGCCAACCCGGGCGGCCGGCTCGATCGCTTCACCTTCGTCGGCAAGGCTGGCTGGGACCGTTACAATGGCCGCTCATTGCAGGGTGGTGGCTCCATCACCCACAGCTTCTCGGACAATATTCGCCTGAGCGTGAAGGCCCGCTACATCGACAGCGATCTTGAATATTTCACGCATTATGCCGACAGTTACACGTATCCGACCGATCCCTTTTCGGTCTATGGCACCGACGGTCGGACCATCGGCCTCTATGCCGACGCCAGCGATGCGCGGATGAATGTCTTCTCGACCGACAACAACCTGCAGTTCAAGTTCAACACGGGTGCCAATATCGAGCATGTGTTGCTCGCCGGCGTGGACTATAGCTGGAACAAGGTCGGCAAGCGCTATGCGGGCGGATTCGAAACGGTCGATCTCTATGATATCGATTACGACGCGTTGTTGACCTATGATCCCAGCGGCCCCTTTACCTATGAATCGCAGAAGCAGCTTGGCGTCTATGTTCAGGATCAGATTCGGTTCTTCGACCGCGTCTCCGTCGTCCTGGGCGCGCGGCGCGACCGCGTGACCGGTTCTGCCGGACAGGAAGACAAGGCCACCACCTTCCGCGCCGGCATCATCGGAGAATTGGGCGCAGGCGTCTCGCCCTTTTTCAGCTATACCGAGAGCTTCCTGCCGGTTGCCGGTTCCATTATGAACAGCGATGGCAGCATTGGCGATCCCTACAAACCGCAAACCGGCACCCAGTTCGAAGCGGGCGTCAAATGGCAGCCGGAGCCTAACACGCTGATCACTGTCACGGGATTTCATATCAAGGAGCGCAACCGCGTCCTCTATCTGGCGAACAATGCCACCACCCAATCCGGCGAACTGACGACCAAGGGCCTCGAGCTTGAGGCCAGCCATACGCTTCCCGACAATTTCGAGTTGCTGGTCAATTACGGCTATAACCAGCTTCGCTCCGAGGTGAATACAAGCCTCGATTATATGCCGCGCCACATTGCCTCCATCTGGTCGGCAAAGACTTTCGGCCTCGTACACGAAGCGCAACTGCGCCTGGGCGCGGGCGTCGTCTATAGCGGCAAGAGCAAATCAACCGGCCCGCTCGACCCCTATGGGCTCAATCCTGCGATTCCCGCGGGTGCGCTCTACACGCTCGTCACGCCGTCGCGCACTACGGTCGATGCGCTCGCCGAAATCAACTGGAAGCGCTGGCGCTTCGCGCTCAACGCGACCAACCTGCTCAACAACCGCTTTTTCGCGTCCTGCTTGGCGCGCGGCGATTGTTTTGTGGGTGCGCCGCGCAATATCATGGCCACCGTGGGCGTGCGCTTCTGATCCTCGTTTCACGACAATCGGGAGAGTGTCGGTCATCAATCCTGCCGACGATAACCTTGGACGTTCTGTTGGAGGATTGAACAAAAAGCGATCGCGTCGCTACACAGCCCTGCTGAGCAGTCACAAGCCCGTTACAGTCAGCTACTGCTCGGTCTGGGCATCGCGCACATCATATGGCATATCGCAGCATCGTCTTCTGCGAAGAGCTGTACGTTTCTGCAAGAGATCCGCGCAGTCAGAAATTCACGTTGATTGCGTGCTATATTCATTCATCACCAGATGATATGCCGCGAACATGCTTACCCTATTCTTGACACCAGAATATGCCATTTTCAGCGCTTCATTTTTGATAATGATCGGCATCGGCCTCATCGAAGCGGTAGGCTTGGGCATCAGCCATTTTGACTTGGCTGCCGATTTCGATGGCGGGTCAGATGCCGGCATTGCCGAAGCCCCGGGTGTGCTTGACTGGCTTGGGCTGAAAACGGGCGTTCCCAGGATCGGCTACCGATAGTTCAGGACTTCGTTCGTGACCTATTGTATCCACCGTCCGGTCGGCCTGGAACGGCCGCGATACGTTGGGGGGCCAAAATGCCGTATCGTCACGCTTGGCTTTTCATTGTCGCACTTCTCGCAGCAACCATATTTGCCTTTTGGCGTAGTTACTTCAGCATATTGTCCACGGCACCCCTGGGATTTCATATCCATGGAGTCACGGCTTCGTTGTGGATGCTGCTGCTTCTCGCGCAGAGCATGACGCCTCATCGCGGCCAAATTGCTTTCCATCGCAGGTTGGGACAGGCGACTTTCGTGGCGGTCCCCTTGTTCGGCGCAGGATCGATGGGCGTGATCCATTCGATGGCGATCGGGACAGTTGGCGGCGATCCATTCTATGCTCTGTGGGGGGCGCCGCTCGCCTTCATCGACTGGCTGGCGTTCGGTGCCGTGCTCTATTCGGTGGGCATGGCGCTTCGACATCGTCGCGCGGTGCGGCTGCACTCGTCCTACATGCTGTCGACCGCGCTGATGCTGCTCAGCCCCGTGCTCGGCCGGGTGATCAACAAAACCGTCCCCGGTCTCATCATTCGGGGGCCGCAGGATTTTCCGATTTTCGGTTGGGGCGTCCAGATGGCCAATCTCATTGCCGGATTAATCGCCCTCTGGCTATGGCGTCGCGATCCTCGGGCCGGCCGCCCCTGGGCGGTGGCGCTGGGCGTGATCATGATCCAGATCGTCGGTTTTCAGCTATCTGGCACAAGCGACGTCTGGCGTGCGGTGTCGACCGCATTGGGGACGCAACCCCTGGGAGCGTTGTTGGCGTTCGGCTTCGCGGCGGGCCCCATTACGGTGATAGCCGGCTGGTCATTTCCAGTGAGGCACAAAAACGCTCGATCGGCGCAAACCTAGAGCGCGACGACTTTAGGTCGATCCAACCCGTCATTGCGAGCGTAGCGAAGCAATCCAGATCGATTTATGCCCACCTTGGATTGCCGCGTCGCTGCGCTCCTCGCAATGACGGAGCCAGGTAATGTCATCACGCTCTACAAACCCGACAGTTCAAACATTGCCCGGCGACTCGCCGAAGTGCGCGTTCATTGTGATGAAGGCGTTGGAGCGTTGGATCTGAAAATTGCGACCATTTCGTATGTAATATTGCCTGTGTGATGCCCTCGATCGTAATCCGAACTTGCCGGAAACGCGCCGCTGCTCGGCAGGCACTCGGCGTGCAATCCATGGCGTCATGCGACTGCCGGCCCGGCCACCTCTGAAGCTCGCTCTCCAAGCGACCGGAATGGGCGCAATCATCCCGCATCATCCTCGCTTTTTTGTTAGTTCAATTGAACCGCGCTTTGAAAATGGAAGCCCGGCTTGGTGCATCGATGGCCTGGAATCATGGAGAGAGAATGCGTATCGCGCTGATCAGCGACAACCCCCATCTGGCCAGACTGGTCGAACAGGTAACGGCTGGCAGAACATCATTGGTGAATCACTTGCGGACGAGCGAATGTGTGCCCGCCAATATCGGATTGTCCCATTTCGATCTGGTCATCCTCGATTTGTGCACGTCCCGGCAACAGGAATTGAACATCGTCTCGGAAATTCGCAGGCGCTCGCTGATCGGGATCATCCTGTTCACCGAATATTTCAGCCGCGAGGAGCGCATTGCCGCCCGAAAGGCCGGTGCCTGCAACCTGCTCGAAAAGCCTGTCCATGTGGAGGAATTGAACGCGGCATTGGCCAACATCAGCTACCTCTCAAACACCGCGATGCAGCCACGAGAGGCTGATCGGGGCAAGGCCTGGGTGCTGGATCTCGAAAGCCAAAGTCTCGTGGCACCGGCCGGCCAAGTCGTCCCGCTGTCTTCTGCGGAACTGGCGGTGTTGGAGCCGCTCTTCCGTCAGACGCACACCCCTATGAAACGTGAAGATCTTCATGGCTTTCGGCGAAACTGGACGCCCACCAGCAGCCGCAGCCTGGATGTGGTCATCTCCAAATTGCGCAGCAAGGTTGAGCTAGAAATCGCCGAGCCGTTTCCGCTGCGGTCGGCCAGAGGCATCGGCTATATCTTCGTTGGTACAGCCAGGCTGATTGCGCGGCAGGAAGCTATTCCAGCCGCGCTTTGAGCAGCGGCCGAAGCAGATAGTTGAGCACACTGCGTTTGCCGCTCAAGATATCCACCTCCGCCACCATGCCCGGAATGATCGGCAGCACTTCCCGTCCACGCACCAATTGCGTGCCATCCGTTTTGATGACCACCTGATAATAGGATTCCTTGCCCCGCGGGGTATCCTCCTCGATCGTGTCGGGGCTAATTTGCTCCAGCGTTCCGTGCAAATCGCCGTAGACGGTGTAATCATAAGCGGTGATCTTCACCTTGGCGGCCATGCCCGGCACGAGAAACGCCACATCGCGCGGCTTGATCTTCGCTTCCACCAGCAGGCGTTCTTCCACCGGGGTCACTTCCATGATCGGCTCGCCGGGCTGGATCACGCCCCCGCGCGTATTGATCACGATCTTGTTCACGCGGCCGCGCACGGGCGAGAGGATTTCGGTCCGGCGAAGCTGATCCTGACGTTGCTGGACGATCGGATCGAGCGCGCTCAATTCGGCTTTTTTGGTGGAAAGCTCGGTATAGGCTTCCTGGGCATAGCTGTTCTTCAATTCCGCCAGCTTGCCGTTGAGTGTGGCGATATCCTGGCTGAGTTTCAGCGCCTCCATCTCGCTCACCACCTTGCGCGCCGCGAGGGGGCGGACAATGTTAAGCTGGCTCTCCGCGATGTGGATCTGCTGCGTGATGGACCCGGCCCCCTCGCGCAACTTGTCTTGCCGGGACCGGAACAGCTCCAGCTCCGATCGCGCCAGCGGTCCATTCGCCGGGACATCGCCTGGAAAGGCGATCGCTCCTCTCCCCAGCACTTCCGCTTCCAGACGCGCGATCGCCGCTTTCAACACCACCGACTGGTTGGAAGATTCCATGAAGGATGTGCGAAAACGGGTGGGATCGAGCCGGGCGAGCGGTTGCCCGACCTGAACCAGATCCCCCTCCTTCACCAGAAGCGCCTCCAATATGCCGCCTTCCAGGCTCTGGATTTTCTGAAGCCGGCTATAGGGCACGATCCGCCCTTCGCCGCGCGTCACCTGATCCAGTTGCGCCCATGCGGCCCAGCCGATGAACAGGACGAGGCAGCCGAAGATCGTCCACAAGAGAAGTCTTGAGCGGGGATGGGCGTCCGTGAGGAACGGGTCCGCCAGCTCGCGCCGGAGGTGATCGGATGGGGACGGCCTAACGCGCATTGACGCTCTCCTCCGCTGTCACTTGCACCCGATGACCCGTCACGATCGAATCCAGCGGCCCGTCCATAATTACCCGCCCCTGCCGCAGCACAATGGCGCGATCCACCAGAACGAGCAGACTCTTCTTGTGTGTGGTGGCGATCAGCGTGCGGTCACCCAGCCAATTCTGCAGGTAATCGATCACATGCTTCTCGCTGCCCTGATCGAAAAAGGCGGTGGGTTCATCCAACAGCACGATCCGGGGATCCTGCAGCAGCACACGCGCGAGTCCCACGGCCTGACGCTGTCCACCCGAAAAGCTCCCGCTCCCCAGAATAGGCATGTCCAGGCCCAACGGATTGGCGCGGACGAATGCGCCGAGGCCCACGCCATCCAGTGCCTCGAACAGATCATCATCGCTGAGCGCCGCGCCCTCCAGATTGAGGTTTTCGCGCAGACTGCCGTGCAGCAACGCCACATCCTGCGGAAGATAGCCGATGGCACGACGCCGGTCCGCCGGATCGATAGCGCTCATACGCGCATCATCCAGCATCAGCCGCCCCGATGCGGGATCGGCCAGACCAGACAGAAGCCGGAGCAGGGTCGATTTTCCGGCACCATTTCCGCCCAGCAGCGCTACGCGCTCGCCCGCGTGGATCACGAGCTTCGCCACGTTCACCACCGGCGGACTGTCACCATATTGCAGCTTCAATTCTTCGAGAAAATAGGCACCCGCCAGCCGCTCCTTCCGAATGAAGACGATGCCCTGCGGCCGCTCCGTGGGCGCGTTCATCAACTGATCAAGCCCTTCGAGCGCGACCCTGATATGCTGCCAACGACCAAGGATGCTCGCCGCTTGCGACATCGGGGCGATTCCGCGCGAGGCGAGGATGGAGCAGGCGATCAGCGCCCCCACCGTCATCGCGCCATCGCTGATCCGGTACACCCCATAGACCACCACACCGACATAGCAGAGCTGGGCGACCATCGAGGCGCTGTAGCTGAGCGCGGTGGCCAGCGCGCTGGTGCGCGTGGCGGTGCTCGCCAGTTCGGCGGTGAGGTCTTCCCAGAGACGGAGGCAGCGCCCCTCGGCCCGCGCGGCTTTCACCGTCTCCAGATTCTCGATCGATTCGAGCAGGATCGAATTTTTCACCGCGCCTTCGCGCAGATTGCGGCGGGACAGCGCCCCCAGCTTGCGCTGGCTGATCAGGCCGGGAATGAGGATCAGGGCAATGGCCCCCACTGGCACCCACACGATCGGTCCACCGATCAGGGCGATGATGATCAGAAACACCAGAACGAAGGGCAAATCGCTGATCACCGCCGCGCTTGACGAGGTGAAAAACTCCCGCACGGATTCGAACTCCCGAATCTGCGTGCTGAAGGCACCCAGGGAGGGCGGCTTGGCGGACAACCGCGTATTCAGCACGCGTTCGAACAATTGGGAGGAGAGCTTGAGATCGAGCCTCTTGCCCATGTTATCCAGCAAGGATGCCCGCATCATACGCAACACCGCTTCAAGCAGGATGGCGAGCGCGACGCCGCTGGCGAGGATCCACAGCGTATCGAACGCCGCATTGGGCACCACCCGATCGTAGACTTGCATCGCAAACAGCGCCGAGCCGATCGCGAGCAGATTGGCCATCATCGCGGCGAGCGCCACTTCCGCATAATCGCGCCGATAGCGCTTGAGTGTGCCGAAGAACCAATGCTCGCCCGTGGTCGCGGCAAAGCCGCCCGTGCGGCCATCGTCGCGATATCGGGCCTTTGCGAACACGGTCGTGCCGCTGTAAAGCGCGTCCAGTGCCGCCAGCGTCATGCGTTGCTGACCGCCGCCGCTGTCGGGAACGAGGACATCGGCCGCATCATCGGACAGGCGCGTGAGGATGAGGCCGCGTCCATCGTTCAGGATCAGCAGCGCGGGCATGAGATATGTTTCGATATCGCGCAGATCATGCAGTGCCACGCGCGCTGCGATATCGATCCGGCGGAGCGCGCGCGCCACCATGTTCAGCGGCAGCCTTCCCTGCTCCAGCGGCAGGCCATCGCCCAGTTCGGCGGCATTGGTCTGCCGGCCCAGCAGCGCGCACAGCAGCACGAGGCCATCGCGCAGAGGATCAGTGTTTGGCATCAGCGCAATCCATTTTCGAGAAGCGGGCCGATCAGCCCCAGCTTGGCGGCGGCACGGTACTGGACCCGCAGTTCATCGATATGCAGGCTGATCAACTGACGATCCGCATCGAAGCGTTCGCGCTGCACGCTCAGCAGATCGATCACATCGCGCCGCCCGACCTTGAACTGCTCCAGATAGGTGCCGCCCACCTCATCCGACGTCTTGATCTGACGACGCAACGCCTCTTCGCGCCAACGCATCATATCCGCGCTGTCGAACAGATTCTGCACCTGCCGCCTTGTCTCTCGCTGAACGGCGGCCTCGTTCCACTGCGCCGATTCCACGCGCTGACGGGCACCTTTGGGACGAAGGAAATTCGAGAATCCCTGGAGATTGTTCATCCGGAACCGCAAAGCGATCACCGAGTCATTTTCCGCTCGCCCCCCGATATCGCGCCGCACCGTGGACGCTTCGAGGTTGAGTTGCGGCAGCAGTGATGATCTGGCCTCTTTCAGACTGGCCTGCGCCGACTTCGTATCCTCCAGCGCGCGACGATATACCGGAGAATCCAGAATGATCGCCGTCAGATCGCTTCTGGCGACATAGCCGGGCACGGATGCCGGCGACGGCTCTTCCAGCCCGTCGGCCTCGTCACCCACCAACAGGCGATATTGGCTGCGCGCATCGCGGAGCGCGCCCTGTTCCACGGCAAGCTGTTCCCATGCGCGCGCCATTTCCAGATCGGCGCGTTCGGCTTCGCTGCGATCGGCATAGCCGCCTTCGCTGCGCGCCTCGGTCATATCCTTGATCTCGTCGAGCCGTCGGATGTGCGCATTGAGCGCGTCGATCTGCCGCTCCGTGACCAGGATATCGAGATAGGTCTCCACGATATCCAGCGCGGCCTCGTCGATCTTGACCAGCGCTTGCTGATCCAGCTTGCGCCGCGCCGCCCTGGCGCTGTCCACCGTGCTGCCGACGCGCCCCCAATCATACAGCATCTGCGCCGCGGTCACGTCATAGGCCACGCCATCCAGATCGATCGAACGCGGCCCGCCCGATACGGACACGGAAGGGTAATAACCGCCCTTGGCGATTTCCACATCCGTATCGGCGGCCTTCGCATCGGACTGGGCCGCGCGCACTTCGGGGTTGATTGCCAACCCCTTGCGGACCGCCTCTTCGATCGGTGCGCCCCATGCCGCGGCGGGGAAACAGGCCACCAGCAATGCGGCCACCGGTCTCACAAGCCTGAACGCCCATGCTTCGCCCCCCTTTCGGACGTTCAATGCACCACCATCACGGTGTTATCCTCCACCAGCAGGGTCGTGGCACCGAAGGTGTAGACATCATAAACGAGGCCGCCCAAGGTCTGGGTCGCGCCCGTATCCACGGCGCCGATCACGTTCAGCGTGTCATTGGATTCTCCGGTAATCTGGAGGACATTGCCCGCATCGGTGATGGCGTCCACTTCGGTGGCGGTCAGCGTCAATGCGCTCCCGCTATCCCCGCTTCCCAGATCGATACGCTCGATATTGGAGAAACTGCCGATGCCGGGCGCGTTATAATCCAGGTCGATCCCATTATCGAACAGGATGGTGTCGAAGCCCGCGCCGCCATTGATCGTTGTGAAATTGGCAGCGACGATTTCGATCGTGTCATTGCCATCGCCGGCCACCACGCTGTCACCACTGCCAACATGCAAGATCGCATCCGATCCGGCACCCGCATTGATTGCCTCCGAAGAGCCATCGGTGCCGGATAGAACATCGTTTCCTCCGGTCCCGGTGATCGTGATCGCGCCCAGATTGAGCAGGCCGTTCGGTCCACCGATCGTCAATCCATAAGCGGCGCTGTCATTGCCGAAACCGTCCGTCGCGATCAGGTTCAGGCTCAACAGACCGCCGCCCGTGCTCAAGTTGAGCAATTGGGTCAGATTGAGACCCAGTCCGCCAAGCAGATTGATCTGGAAATTCCCATCGGGCTGCACGGTGGGATTGAGCGTGACGACCGCGCCCGCAAGCGTTGCCTCCACTCTGACACTCCCGCCCGGCTCAGTCGTACCATTGACGCCGAGCGCCAGCGGTCCCTGGAAGATATTCAGGTTCGAATAGAGTCCGAAATTGCCAAGCGTGACAAGTTGGCCATCCAGGACGTTGCCGATGCCGATGGTGGCTACATTGCTGGGGTTGCCTGCCGGATCCTCGCCGCGCACGCTGACCGACGTGTTCAGCAATTGATCCCAGGTGAGATCGATATCGAGATCGGTCAACAAATCGAGCGAGGCAAGCCCGCTATTGTCCACCGTGACCTGCACATCGGCCACCACGCCGCCGATATTGACGCTGACCGTCAATTCCGTGCCGGGTTCGGCTGAAACCGTCAGGACATTGGCGACCAGAGACAGCACCGGGGTCGCCGGCCGGATCGTATCCACGGTGAAGGCGACCGCCGCCGAGGCCGGCCCGCCGCTGACGCTGGCGGAGATCGAAGACGCGCCTTCAGGATAGGCGGCCATGTTAACGGGCGGCGTGAGCGTGAGATTGAAATTCCCCGCGGTGCGTTCTGCTGCGGTAACCGTATGAAGCTGGTCCGCCACATAGCCATTCTGCCCGGTGAAGCGCACCGTGACGATATCGCCCGCGTCGGTCCCACCGGTCAGGCCGACATTGACCTGTATGCCGTTTCCGATCTCGGCGGCGTTGATATAGCCGTCGGCCGCTTCCGCTACGGTGATCGTGAGCAATGCAAGATCGGGTGCCTCCGCAGAAGCAGACGGGCTGACATTGCGCGCGGCGTCGGTCGCGGTGACGCTCAATTCCTGCCCAGCGATCAAGGGCGGCGTGAAGGTGGCCGAGAAAACTCCTCCCGCGGAGGTCGTTGCGAGCACGGGATTGGCGGTATCGCCATTGACAATCACCCGTATCTGGCTGTTGGCCTCGGCGTTGCCGGTCAGCGTCGTGCCATCGGCCGATACCACGAGGTTGGCGGGCGCGGCCGGGGCCAGCGCGTCGATCGTGCCGGTGCCGGCAGGGCCAATATTGCCCGCCGCGTCTGTCGCCGTTGCGCTTACGATCACGCCGTTCGCCAATGCGGGGGATGGCGTGAAGGTCCAATTGCCCGCGCCATCCGCGGTGATGGCGGCGTTGATGCCCGTCCCGGTCAGGGTCACCGTGCTCCCCGCTTCTGCCGTGCCCGTCAGGATCACGCCATTGCTGGGATTGATCACCGGAACCCCCGGCGCGATGGCATCCACCGTCTCGGTATCCGGCGGGCTGATATTGCCCGCGGCATCCGTCGCGGTAGCACTGATGATCACGCCATTGAGCAACGGCACGATGGGTGTGAAGCTCCAATTCCCATTCGCATCTGCCACGGTCGAGCCGATAGGGTTAGCGAGACCGTCGGTCAGCGATATCTGGGCGCCCGCCTCTGCGACACCGCCGATCTCTACGCCGTTGCTGGGGTCGATAATGGGCGCAGCGGGTGCCACAGCATCCACGACGCTGGTCGCCGGCGCGCTATCTGTACCGACGCCATTCTCGGCCACGGCAACGATCAAACTGCCATCGGGCAGCGGCACTATCGGCGTGACGCTCCAATTGCCTGAACCATCCACCACATCGGACCCGATCGGATCGCCGTTGCCGTCTGTCAGGGTCACGGTGTCACCCGCATCCGCGGTGCCCGTGATCACCGTGCCATTGCTCGGATCGATCACCGGAATGGATGGCAAGCTGGTATCGATGATCGCGCTGCCCGGCAGGCTCTCATTGCCTGCGGCGTCCGTTGCCGTGGCGTTCACAATCACGCCGTTGGTGAGCGCGGGATTGGGCTGGAAAGACCAATTGCCGGCAGCGTCGGCATTGGTCGTCCCCAGCGTGGTAGCGCCCACCGTCAAGGTGATCACGCTATTCGCCTCGGCGGTGCCGACCAGATTGACGCCATTGCTGTCGCCGATGTCGGGTGCCGCTGGCGCCACATCGTCAACGGTGATGGTGGCGGCAGGGCTGACGTTGCCCGCCGCGTCCGTCGCCGTTGCCGTCACGACAACGCCGTCGGCAAGCTGGGGCGATGCCGTGTAGCTCCAGTCGCCATTCGCATCGGCCGTGACCGCCGCATTGATGCCGGTCCCGGTCAGGGTCACAAGGCTGCCGGCCTCGGCGGTGCCCGTAAACAGATCGCCATCGCTCGGATCGATGACGGGCGCTGCGGGCAGCACTGCGTCCACGGTCACGGCGGCGGGCGAACTGACGTTGCCTGCCGCATCGGTTGCCGTTGCTTGTATGATCGCGCCATCCGCCAGCGCGGGCGTGAGCGTCGCGGTCCAGTTACCGGCTCCATCCGCACTGATCGCGCCAAGCGGCGTGCCATTGCCATCGGTAAGCGTGACGAGGCTGTTCGCCTCGGCCATACCGCTCACGGTTGCACCATTGCTGGCATCGATCACCGGTGCCGCGGGCGCGACGCTGTCGATCGTGACCGTTGCCGGGGGGCTCGCGTTTCCGGCAGCGTCGCGGGCGACTGCGGTGACGACGATGCCATGCGCTACGGGCGTCGATGGTATCGCGCTCCAATCCCCGTTGGCGTCCGCGATGACCTGGGCGATCTGGGTCGCGCCATCGCTCAGCGTGATCAGCGCACCGGCTTCCGCTGTGCCGCTGATCAGCACGCCATTGCTGGGATCGATCGTCGGTGCCACCGGAGCCCCGCTATCGACGATCGCGCTGACGGGCAGGCTGACATTCCCGGTGGCGTCCGTGGCCGTCGCCCGCACGGTGGTCGCATCCGGCAACGTCGCGCCCGGCGTGAATGTCCAGTTGCCGGAGCCATTGGCGCTGGTCGTTCCGATCGGTGCATTGGTGCCATCCGTCAGTGTGATGATGCTCCCGGCCTCTGCCGTTCCGGTCAAGACCGCGCCATTGCTGGCGTCGATCACCGGCGGCAGCGGCGCAGTGGCATCGATCGTGACAGTCGCTTGGGGACCAATGTTGCCCGCAGCGTCGCTGGCCGCCGCGTTGACGATCGTGCCGTCCAACAGCGGCGATCCTGGCGTGAACGTCCAATCACCATTCCCATCTGCGATCGCCGTGCCGATCGTCGAACCGGCTTCACTGAGCATGATCGTGCTGCCGGCTTCGGCTGTGCCGACCAATATCGTGCCATCGCTCAGATCGATCGTCGGGGCCGCCGGGGCGATGCTATCGACGATGGTCGATGCAGACGGGCTGACATTGCCCGCCTCATCAGTGGCGGTGGCGTTGATCTCAGTGCTGTTGCCCAGCGCCGTGGAGGGCGTGAACGACCAGAGTCCGCCGCTGCCCGTAACAGTGGTGCCGATGGTCGCGCCATTGCCATCCGTCAGCGTAATGGTTGTGCCGGCTTCCGCCGCGCCGCTGATCATCGTGCCATTGCTCGGTTCGATCACGGGCGCGCCCGGCGCGATCCCATCCACAACGGTCATCGCGGGAAGGCTGACATTGCCCGCCGCGTCGCGCGCGACTGCATTGATCACCGTGCCGTCCGAAAGCGGCGTCGCGGGCGCGAATGTCCAATTGCCATTGGCGTCCGCGGTGACCGTGCCGATAGCGGCGCCGCCAGCGTCGGTCAGCGTGATCGCCACGCCGGCCTCAGCACCGCCTGTGACCTGCGTTCCGTTGCTGGGATCGATCGTGGGCGCGGCCGGCGCGATCGCATCGATCGTGATCGTCGCTGGCGGACCGCTGTCACCCTCGCTGTTGGTCGCCACGCCGGTGACCACGGTCCCGTCTGCCAGGGGCGGCGTGGGCGTTATGCTCCAGTCGCCATTGCCATTCGCCGTGCCCGTGCCGATCACGGCACCGCCGGCATCGGTCAGCGTGATAATGCTGCCCGCCTCGGCCGTGCCGGTGATGATCGTGCCATTGCTGGGATCGATCGCCGGCGCGAGCGGGGTCGGAACCAGATCGGGCGCGGTCACATCGACGGGCGCACTGTCATTCCCCCGGGGATCGGTGACGATGACCGTCACCGTCTCGCCATCGGTCAGCGGCGGAACAAGCGGAATTTCGAAGGTGCCGTCAGTGCCGGCCGTCGCAGTGCCATCAGCATCGCCATCGCCATCCGTATCGATGCTTACTGTGGCCCCGGGCTCGGCATTGCCTGTAATCGTCGCGCCATCGTCCGATATATCGATATTGCTCGCGGGCGCCGGCGCAGTGGTATCGGATGCGGTGACGGTCGCCGCAGGACTCGCATTCCCGGCCGCATCGCGCACCGTGACGCTGACCGTTTCACCATTCGTCAGCGGCGGGCTGAGCGCGACCGTGAACTGCCCATTGCTTCCGACGCTGGCCGTGGCGTCCGGTACGCCGTCACCATTGATGTCCACGCGCACGGTTGCGCCGGCCTCTGCGTTTCCGGTCAATTGCGTCCCGGCAGCGTTGATCACCAGCCCGGTGGCCGCAGCCGGCGCCGTGGTGTCCGCAGGTGGGGCGGAGGCCGGCGGAAGTGGATCGTCACCGCCGCCGCCGCCCGCGGCAAGGGCCAGTGCGCCGCCGGCGAGTCCGACCCCGCCCAGGATCGCGCCGATCCCGAATCCACCGCCGCTGTCCTCATTGGAGGCCGTATCAGTCGCGAAGGCAGCAAACCCTGCGGGCATCCCCGTGAAAGTGTAGCTCGCCATTACCGCGCCGCTTGATGCCGCGGGCGATAATTCTGCCTGGACAAGTTCCTGATCTCCATCGACCAGATAAAGCTGGCTCGGCGTTGGCGAGGGTGCGTAAAAATTGGCGATCCGGATGGATTCACCCGATTTCAACTGCACGATAAGATCAGCACCTTCGCGGCCGTAACCTGCGATCATGTCCTGGGACACGTTCAACGCCACTTTGCTTCCAGGAGCGAGGGAGAGGTCTCCGTTTACGGTCTTCTCAACAGAATTCGCGACATTTTCATCAGCCGATGCGACTTTTACCTGAATAGCCATGATACGCCCTCCTGAACACGTCGGAATTTTATCCGACTCAATTCAGTATTCGTAAAACTAACTTCCGGATTTTCAATTAATAACAACAGAATGCGCTAAATTAATATATTAATACTACGATCGCTAATACTATCGCGCGATTTTGGTTATTGTTTACTCTAAACCATGATGCATTTGATAATTTTCTTTATAGGCAATAAATATCTGCGCCAATTTCCTGCAATCGCGCAACCACGTTGGTCCGTTGTCAGATTCAAACCCGATACCGCCGCCCCTGTTCTTCATGCGTTGCGATCGAAACTTGGCCCGCGAAACCATCAGGGCTCGCCGTTTCTACCGACCGCGACCGTGCGATCAGGATCCAAGCAGAGTTTCTGGGAACCGAGCAAATGCTTTCTGGCGCGCCGCGGGACAAATTGGCAGTGCAACCGCCTCAGCTATCCGGGACCATCGTCATTCCGTCGCCTACGCTATACATGCGCTTGTTTGCGCCGCTCCTAGCAGGCGGCAGTCTGCGTGACCGGCTGATAGCGTGCCTGGGCACCATGATCGGCATCATCTTTGTAGGGATGACATCGGTTCAGTTGAGTCCAGAGTCGCTTCCCTGGCTGGTCGCTCCGATCGGAGCGTCGGCCGTTCTTCTGTTCGCGGTGCCTTCCAGCCCACTCGCGCAGCCGTGGTCGATCGTCGGAGGAAACGTCAGTTCTGCGCTTACGGGGATCGCGATCAACGGTATGATCCATCCGCCTATCGTGGCCGCAGCGGTTGCCGTATCGGCGGCTATTCTCGTCATGTCGCTGTCACGCTGCCTCCATCCGCCGGGCGGGGCGGTCGCACTGAGCGCTGTGCTGGGGGGTCATGTTTTCGGCGGTCATCCTGAAATGTTGATCACACCCGATGTGTTGAATTCGGCGCTGCTCGTTTTCATCGGCTGGTTGCTCCACCGGTATTCCGGGCATTCCTATCCGCATCGCGCTGTTCCGATGGTTTGGCGGACTGTCGCGCCAGCGCCGGATTCGGGATTCATGATCGGAGATATCGATCGGGCGCTTGAGGATCTGGGTGAGACCTTTGACGTCAGCCGAGAAGATCTCGCTTTGCTGTTTTCCCGCGCCGAAGCACATGCCGCAATCCGCCAAGAAACTCACCCATCCGAATCCCGTTAAAGGTCGAGCATCGTTTTCTGCCGCCTTGTGATTTCATGCTGGCAAAACCACGGTCGGCAAGCTGGTGGCACGCAAGTCTCCAGCTTGAGGCAATTCTCACAGGAGTAGAGCCTGTCGATGAAATGGTCAGGGGGCCGGAGCCCCCTGACCTATTTTCAAAACAGCTTGCCCAATTTTACCTTGGCTCCAGCATATAAGAACCGGCCAATGCCGGAGACCGGATAACTCAATTGATCAAATGACGGCTTTGAATCAAATATGTTATTGACCCCGCCATAAAGCGTAAACCGATCGCCCACATCCACGCTCAAGCGCAGATCATGCTCCCAACGCTCTTTGTAGAAGAAATATTTGGGATCCGAGATGTCGGGATTTGCCGCCAATTGCTCGGTCGTAAAACGGCGAGTTTTGCTGAAATACGCCATGTTATACGAGATTGATACGTCGTTGAGCTGCCAGTCCACGCTGCCATTGAGGCGCCATCTGGGGTTGTAGGCCTCCAGGATGTCGTTGTCCGTATCCGCTCCCAGCGTCGGGACAAATTCAATCTTGTCGAGATAGCCTCCAACCAAATTGAGCTGGAAATTACCGTATCCGAATTCCGGCAAACGATATCGAATAGAGAAATCCGCCCCGGCTGTCTTGAATGCCGCCACGTTCTCCGGACGCACGTTGAAACCGATGCGACGTTGTGGATCGCTGCCATCACCCAGAACGAAACCGGTGCCGGCTTCGCGAAAGACGTTTGCGCAATAGATATTGTCCACGCTCGGCTGATCGACGCATAGATCGGCCAACTCCGTTGGCGTCGGCGTATTCACCGCACCCTTGATCCTGATATCATACCAGTCGAACGTGATCGACAAGCGCGGAATGAAGCTTGGCTGGATCACGACGCCCGCCGTCCAGGTTTTTGCGGTTTCCTCCCGCAGGCCGGAATTGCCGCCGACAGTGCCACGGCGCGACGTCGTCGCCTCCGAATCAGTCGAGGGGCTGAACCCGGCGATCTGCGCAGGTGTCAGTCCCAATCCTGACAATATCGCAGCACAATTTGCTGCACGATATTGTGTGCCCTCGCCAAGGCGCTGAACGTCGCATGGATCGGTTACGAAACCGAAAGTACCAGTCGCGGGCAAAAACAGCTCTCCGATATTAGGCGCGCGTACCGCCTGGGAATAAGAGCCCCGGAAGCGGACGTCAGGTACCGGAGCATATATGCCGTCGAACTTCCACGTCGTTGTATTACCAACCGTGGAATAATCCGAAAACCGAATGGCCGCAGAAACCGAGAGCAGATGCGCAAACGGCATATCCGCCAGGATGGGCGCGTTCAACTCGGCGAATGCTTCCTTGACATCGAACTTGCCACCGCTGATCGGAATAGCCGCAAAGTCGCGAAATTCGCCGTTCTGGATCGCTATGTCGGGCGTCTGAAGACTTGATTCCTTACGGTATTCAGCGCCTACGGCAAATCCAAGCGACCCGCCGGGTAGTTTGAACAAAGCATCGAAATCGCCAGTCACCGAACCGGAAACGACGTGCTGCTTGATGATCGAGCGCGTCATATTGTCCGCCAGTACGAACGCCAAGGCCTCAGGAGACGCGACGCCGCTTCCCAGGACATTCAGCGGTCGACAGATACTGCCCGTACCGGGCGTGAAGGTCGTTGCCGGCGCATCGAAATTATTGGGATCGATATTCGACGCCGGATCCAGGGTGGACCGGCACACGATGTTGCCGGTGCCGGGATCGACCACCGCATCGAGTGCGGCGAAATAGCGATCGGCAATTAAGTTGGAAGTTTGCGTGCTCCGGGACTTTGTCTGACCATAGACATAGGAAAGTTCGTAGCGAGCATTGTCCGATATATCGCCATCAGCGCCAACGACGAACCGGGCCGTTTCGCGCCGAATGGTTTCGCCGCGAATGCCGAAATCGAAATTGTCTCTGGAAATTAATGCGCCATCGGGAGCGGCCCCGATACCAAATCTGTCATTGAGATAAGCATTGTCCGGAGCGAGAAATGTGAAAAAATCAAAGCTCGGCTGGCCGACTGAGAACGCATCGGTGCGAACAAACTTCGCTTCGCCAAACAGCCTTAGAGCGGGCGAGACTTCGAAACTGGCCAGAAGGTTGCCGGCATGGCGTTCGTTGCTTGGTAAAAGATCGCCAAAATAACCCGCAGTCGGGGTATTGGAGCCTCCGACTGCCCGCCCGCCGGATGACGGAATCGATAAGCCCCTGTCGTAAGCTAGCCCGCTTCCCGTAAAATCGGGAATGCCATCGAGATCCAGATCGACCGCGCCATCTGGCGCGCTATCGGCCCATGTCAGATTATTATACAGGATGCGGTCGATCACGGCGGGATCATCCGGAAAATCATCGAGGTCGCGATAGAGCGCGAAATTCTTTGCGGGGTCTCCGGAGAATGAACGGTCGAAGCTGCTGAGCCGATCGTTTTTGCTATATTCATATGCCAGGGTGACATTGCCACGATCATCGGCGAAGTTTGTCCCCGCTACAATCGAACCGAAGCGTTGCCCCGCATCCCCACGGCTAGAAATCCCGGCTTGCCCGCGCGCGATCAAACCTTCGAACTTCTGCTTCAAAACGAAGTTTACCACGCCCGAAACGCCGTCAGCGCCATATACGGCCGACGCACCGCCCGTCAGCACATCTACCCGCTCGATCAGGTCTTGCGGGATCGAGTTGATATCGACCGCCGCGCTGTCGGGAACGCCCGCGACATGACGCCGACCGTTTACCAAGACCAAAGTGCGGTTTGTGCCCAGATTACGCAGATCCAGCAAATTGGCACCCGTCTCGCCAAATCCGGCATCGGCACCACCGGATAACGAGCCACCAACCGACGCCGTCAGCGCTGGATTGCGAGTAAGCACGTCGGTAATGTTGATCTGGCCGGTATTCTCGATCGCCTGAGCCGTTACGGTAACGATGGGGTTTGCCACGTCGAGTTCCGGGCGCGCGATGCGGGACCCGGTGACGACGATCTCATCGGGAGATGAGGCTATGGCCTCATCTTCGGCTTGAGAAGAATTTTGGGCGAAAGACGGAGAAGCCAAGGCCAGAGCAGCGACGAGCGAGACGCCTGAACAGAACATGGCTTTTGACGTTGGATGGCTCAAGGTAAAAACTCCCTGTTACACGCCCTCCCAACTCAAACCTTTCCTCAAAATGCCTCACGGTCAACGCTTACAATCGTACAAGAACAAAAGACTACGCTTTTTCCGAACTGCGTGTTGCCTGCAGGCCACATTTCACTATCGTTATGAACAAGCGATTGTGCCTAGATCAACCGCCGCCCTGTCGGATGATAAACCGCGGTCTTTCAGCGGAGCCCAAGCTTGTGTATCGGGCCTCCAACGAACACATCAGTGCGATGCGGGGATCTGGGCCGCGGAAAGAGCGCGGCTTTCTATTTTAAGGATTGATCAGTTGGCCGACAAAAATCCAGAGCAATTGACGCACGTCACAATTCGCTTGGTGGGCAAGGAAGACGCCGAACAGATCTGCAACATGCTGCGTGGGTTGCTGCTCTCGAGCAAAACCGTGGAACTCAAGGGCATTACGAACAGTCGCCTGCTCCGGGGCTACAGCATTTCCTTTGGTGTCGGCAGCATCGCGCAGAAATTCGTCGGCGACGTGGAGACGTTATTCAGCCCCAAAGTGCGAGAACGGCTCGAGATCGATCTGCACGGCTGACGCCTTTCGCCAATCGCGGCGTCGGGCAAGTGACGTGTCAATCGGCGGACAGAGTTATTTGACCATTGATCGACGTGTCACTGACCTCGTGGGACTGTGGTTCGCAGCATCTAATACGTCAAACATAGGCTTTTAGCCAATTGTGCTGGTGCCCAATTCCGTTCACACGCTCCCTTTTTGCCGCCGGTTAGCGCTTATGGTCGTCTCCTTTCAACGCCATTGCATCAAGCCATCGCTATTCCCGTAAGCAGCAATCGGTCCTGAGCCGCGCAATCCAGAAGTCTCAGGCCAACCACAAAATGGCGGTCGCGGGGATGAGCCAAGCGATGCGATCCCAAATCAAGATCGCTTGACTGCGACGTGCCCGCGCCATATTGGCCGCCACTTGGTCCAGACTGGCCCCTTCGTCTAGCGGTTAGGACGTCGCCCTCTCACGGCGAAAACACGAGTTCGATTCTCGTAGGGGTCACCAGCAATATCAATGGCTTAGCGTTGGATATTCGTTACGATACCGCAACATGTCCATTTTTTGTCCATAATACAGAGACGGATGTGACTGGAGGCGAATGGACCCACTTTGGCTGAATTCGGCTATGACCCGTCCACTGACTTGTTCTTGAAAAATATCATGCAGCATCCCCTTTTGTCAGCGATGCAATCCATTGGTGCATCGCCGACCCGTAATTATCGATGTCAAACCGACAGGAGCGTTTGTGTAAAGAGCAGACAGTTAAGATCCGACCATTCCCAGACGCTCAGAACCAATTGTCGCTCCCCATGTGCAGACCGTCCGCTTTTACGGCGACTTTCGACCGAGGCTGTGTAAAAACACCATTTCATGGTAGAGTTATCCCGGATTTCGGGAAGCTTTGACATGGGCCGTTTTGTTGAAGAGCAAGACCGTAGGCAGGACTTTTTGCTGCCGGCATCGCTGGATGATTACGTCGGGGGAGACAATGGGATCATCGCGTCAGGACACCGATCACCCGTGCCAAAGCATCAGCATCGACCTTGGCGTCCACCAACACCCGGATACCTGACGGCAGATCGATCCCAATCAGGCCGCCGAAGGCAGCGGCGACCGGCGGAGCGGATAACGCTGGCGGTTCGCTGATCTGGACCTCGGCAAATGCTGGCCCGATCGGCAGGCGAGCACCGCCAAGTTCACCCGACATTGCCTGACGCCGCCAGGTGTAGATCGAACCGCTGCCAACATCATGCCGTTCGATCGCGGTGCGCACACAGCCTTGCGGACCAAAGGCATCCCGCAGCACCGCCAGCTTCTGCTCCACCGTCCAGCGCCGTCGGTCCGTAAGCGATGTTCTCAGCCCACGTTGGTCCAGGGCATGAGGTCACCGACACTGTTCGCGGGATAACCATTGGCGAGCTTGGTGAGCGTGTCGGTC
>NZ_JACIJC010000006.1 GCF_014199215.1 Sphingobium boeckii | reverse complement strand
CCCCGCTCATCAAAGCCAGGGACGGGTTCAAACATGGGTCACTTCTCAGTGGAAATTACTGGCTTCCCCGGGTCACTTCTCAGCGGCAATCAACAGCGCCAAGTAGAACCGTCCGATTTATTCGCTAGAGCCCGATATTACCGCACGTCGGGCGGCCAGGGCTTTCGTCTTCCCGCGTCTATCGTCTTCTATCTCCCGACAGAGATTGAAGGAGATGCAGAATGGCCGAAATTGCCCTCGCGTTGCGTAAGACGATCCGGCGGCAGCAATTGCGCGAGATCGTTCCGCTGGCCGACAGCACGATCTACGAGATGGAGCAGCGCGGCGAATTCCCCGAACGCTTCTATTTGACCTCGCGCTGCGTCGTCTGGGACTTGGCCGAGGTCGAGGCATGGCTCGACGCGCGACGCCGTGCCTCTCGCGCAAAGGCAATCAAGCGGGCGCCATGCCCCGACGTGACGTTGCGGCGCAACCGGCCGGTCAAACACTAGGCTCGAGCACAAGCAGGTCCATGTTGGGTGGAAGAAGCGTATGGGCGTACTTCTGTCCCGCGACCCAAGCATCCACCGTGTTCGACCACTCCTGCATCATATGGCGGCGTTGAGTCTCATACTCCGCCTTGTTGTAAACGCCCCGCGAAGACCTCCCGTCCTCATGCGCAAGGCACTTCTCAATCCAGTCGCTGTTAAAGCCTAGTTCGTTCAGCAGCGTTGACCCAGTTCGCCGCAGGTCGTGCACCGTGAATGGATCTAGCGGCAGCCCCTCGCTCTTTGCCCGGTCGACGACTGAATAGGTCACCCTGTTAAAGGTGGCTCTCGACATGGGAGCGTCTGCGTCGTACCGCGAAGGGAGCAGATATCTGGAATTCCCAGCGCATGTCTTCAGCGCAATCATGATGTCGAGCACCTGGCGCGATAGATAGACATTGTGCGCCTTTGATCTCTTCATGCGCTCCTTCGGGATGGTCCAAACAGCGTTCTCGAAATCGACCTCGTCCCAGATGGCATCCTGCAATTCGCTCTTCCGCACCATCGTCAGGAGGAACAGCCTCATCCCGAGCCGAATTGTTGGAAGCGTCGCTACATGCTCGAGCTGCTTCAACATCACCCGGATCTCGCTCGGTGATAGCGACCGGTCTTTCGGTGCGAAGGTCGCTATCGACGCGGGTCCGACTTCGTCGGCAGGGTTCTGTACCTTCTCCCCATGCAGAATGGCGTAACCGTAGATTTGCTTGAGGATGTCACGGACGTGGATCGCTGTCGCAGGCGCGCCTCGATCAACGATTTTTGCGCAGTGCGCCCGCAGATCGTCAGGCCTGATTTCGGGGAGTAGCCGATTGCGCCAGACCGGCAGCAGTTCCCTCTCGAAGATCGACCTCCGCATCGCCCTAGTGCTGTCGGCCATCGGGGCAGCGGTAAGCCACTTCTCGCCGAACTCGCCAAAGCTCTTCGCTTCCTTGATCCGCCGTTTCTCGCGTTGCTTCTCGATCGCTGGCGAGAGTCCCTCGCCAATGAGCCGGCGCGCGTCGATGCACTTCTCGCGCGCTCTCGCAAGCGACAGGCCATCAAGTCCATACTTCCCAAGGGTAACGGTCTCCCGCCTGCCATTTAGCCGGTAGTCCAATCGGAAGGTGACCGCACCCTTGACCGTGACGTGAGCGTACATCCCATCGCGATCAGTGACCTTGTACGATTTCTCTTTCGCCTTCAGCGACTTAAGTGCGGCGTCCGTAAGCACAGTGACCTCCCAAGTAAAAATACCGTCGGGCAGTTTTGCGAGGGAAGTTCAGCAGATTTCGCCTATCTTTCAGATGCTTAGAGCGAAAAAAATACCGTCACAACCCTCATTGATCGTGACGGTATTCATGTTTTGAGCGCTGTGCAATACGCGGGCATACCGTCAGCCAGTCCGTCAGATGGAAGGAATGCCCTCCGATAGATGACGATAGACGACGAATAGAAAAATAAATGATTTCAGCGCGTTATGTCGTATCGTAGCGTAGTTTTGGATACTCCCGGAGTGGCAAAAATCATTCCCATTCAATCGTTCCCGGCGGCTTGCTCGTATAATCATACACCACGCGGTTCACGCCCTTCACTTCGTTCACGATGCGCGTGGAGACGCGGCTCAGGAATTCGGTGGTGAAGGGATAGACGTCGGCGGTCATCCCATCGGTGCTGGTGACGGCGCGCAGCGCGCAGACATTGTCATAGGTGCGGCCGTCGCCCATCACACCCACGGTCTTGACCGGGAGCAACACCGCGAAGGCCTGCCAGATCGCGTCGTACAACCCGGCGTTGCGGATTTCCTCCAGATAGACCGCATCGGCCTTGCGCAGGATATCGCAGCGTTCCTTGGTGACTTCGCCGGGAATGCGGATCGCGAGGCCGGGTCCGGGGAAGGGATGTCGGCCCACGAAAATCTCCGGCAGGCCCAGTTCGCGCCCCAAAGCGCGGACTTCATCCTTGAACAGCTCGCGCAAGGGCTCGACCAGCTTCATGTTCATGCGCTCGGGTAGGCCGCCGACATTATGGTGGCTCTTGATCGTGACCGAGGGGCCGCCGGTGAAGCTCACGCTTTCGATCACGTCCGGATAGAGCGTGCCCTGCGCCAGAAAGTCCGCCCCGCCGATCTTCTTGGCCTCCGCCTCGAAGACTTCGATGAAGGTCTTGCCGATGAACTTGCGCTTCTTTTCGGGGTCGGTCTCGCCCTTCAGCCCGTTCATGAACAGCGTCTCGCACGACACATGGACCAGCGGGATATTATAATGCCCCTTGAACAGGCTGACGACCTGATCGGCCTCCCCCATGCGCATCAGGCCATGATCGACGAAGACGCAGGTGAGCTGTTCGCCAATCGCCTCATGGATAAGCACCGCGGCCACCGCACTGTCCACCCCGCCCGAAAGCCCGCAGATCACGCGCCCGTTGCCGACCTGCGCGCGGATTTCGGCGATCTTGGTCTCGCGGAATTCGGCCATCGTCCAGTCGCCCTTGAGGCCGCAGACATGCCGCGCGAAATTGGCGATCAATTTGCCGCCATCGGGGGTGTGGACCACTTCGGGGTGGAACTGCATTCCATAGAAGCGCTTCTCGTCATTCGCGATGACCGCAAAGGGCGCGCCTTCGGTGGTGGCGACGATGCGAAAGCCGGGTGCGAGCGCGGTGACCTTGTCGCCATGGCTCATCCACACCTGATGCTTTTCGCCCTCGGTCCACAGGCCGTCGAACAAAGCGCAGCGATCGGAGACTTCGATAAAGGCGCGGCCGAATTCGCCGCTCTCGCCACCTTCCACCTTGCCGCCAAGCTGGTGCGTCATGGTCTGCTGGCCATAACAGATGCCGAGGATGGGGATGCCCGCCTCGAAGAAATGCTGCGGCACCCGCGGGCTTTCCGCTTCGGTGACCGAGGCGGGGCTGCCGGAGAGGATGATGCCCTTGGGCTTCATCCGTTCGAACGCGGCCTCCGCGGCGTTGAACGGGGCGATCTCGCTATAGACGCCGGCTTCACGGACGCGGCGGGCGATGAGCTGGGTCACCTGGCTCCCGAAATCGACGATGAGGATCGAATCCTGATGGTCTGCGGACATCGAGTCGGTGGCTCCTGCTGAACGATGGGGATGCGCGCGGCCCTAGAGCAGGGAGCGCCCGCCTGTCCAGCCGGATACCGGGATCACCGCAGCGCCAGCGCGCCATCCATCCGCACATCGACCACCTGGCCGCCGCGCACCGTGCAGGTGAAGCCCTCCGTATCCCGCCGCGTGTCGCGATAGCCATTGCGGGTTTCCAGCGTGCCGGAGACGTTCCAGCCATCCGACACCGTGATCACATCTTCCACATCGCGGACCTGCGCGGTGCGGCCATCGCGGGCACCTTCCTGCTCCGCGGCAATGGCGCAGGCGTCCACCGCGGCGTCTTCATTCTGGATGCGGCCAGGGGCGCGATAGCCTTCGTCGCCATTGCCTTCATTCACATAAACATCGTCTTCGGGCTCCGGATAGCGATCCGCCTGACGCTCCTGAGACTTCTTGCTCGCAGCGCTGGCGACCGCCGCGATGCCGCCGAGGATCAAGATGCCGGCCAGCACGTCGCCGCCGCTGATGCCGTCACCGCGATGACGGCGATGCCCGCCGCCCCAGCCACCGCCACCCCAGCCCGGATTGCCCCAGCCGGGTCCGCGCGCCATGGCGGGGGCCGTGGAGGCCATCAGCATTGCGGCCATCGCGGCCGCACCGGCCAGCTTCCGAAAACCCGTCATCGTCTTGTTCCTTGCGGGAAAATCCCGATAATCGCCCATTAGACGATCCGGGCTTTCGCAGCGATGAACCGAGCGCATCACTGCGCCCTGATCTTCAGCCCCGTCCATTTGGCGATAAAGGCATACATGTCCGCGCTTTCCGCGATCAACTTGTCGGTCGGCTTGCCCGATCCATGGCCGGCGCGGGTCTCGATGCGGATCAGATGCGGCTTGCTGCCGATCTCCGCCGCCTGGAGCGCAGCGATATATTTGAAGCTGTGGCCGGGCACCACGCGGTCATCGGTGTCCGCCGTAGTCACCAATATGGCGGGATAATCCACGCCGCTCCTGATATTGTGATAGGGCGAATAGGCATAAAGCGCCTGGAAATCCTTCTCCTTCGACGGATAGCCATAATCATCCACCCAATAGCGGCCCGCGGTGAATCGATCGAACCGCAGCATATCCATCACGCCCACCGCAGGCAGCGCCGCTGCAAACAGATCGGGCCGCTGATTGACCACCGCCCCCACCAGCAGGCCGCCATTGGAGCGCCCCTCCACCGCCAATTTATCCTTGGTCGTCAGCCCCTGGGCAATCAGATAGTCGCCCGCCGCGATGAAATCATCGAACACATTCTGCTTGTTGGCGAGCCGGCCCGCATCATGCCATTTTTGCCCATATTCCCCGCCCCCGCGCAGATTGGCGATGGCCAGGATGCCGCCCTGCTCCACCCAAGCCAGCTTGGTCGCCGAGAAATTGGGGGTCTGGGAGATATTGAACCCGCCATAGCCATAGAGCAGCGCCGGCACGCCGCCCTCCAGCTTCGCATCCTTGCGGCGGACGATGAACATCGGGATCTGCGTGCCGTCTTTCGAGGGATAGAAACGCTGCTCGGTGATGAAATCCTCCGGATCGAACGCCACCTTGGGGAGGGCGAAAACCGACGACGCGCCGGTGGCGGTATCGAAGCGGTAGACCGTGGGCGGCGAGGCATAGCTGGAAAAGGTGTAGAAGGTTTCCGGATCGCCCGTCTTGCCGCCGAAGCCGACAGCGGTACCGATTCCCGGCAGACGGATTTCGCCGCCCGGCTGACCATCCAGCGTGACCATCGTCGCTTCGGATTTCGCGTCCCCCAGATAGGCCAGCACGATCTTGGCCCCCACCATCGACGCGCCGACGAGCGTATCCGCCGTCTCTGCCACGATCGGCACCGGCTTGGCGCGCGGCCGGGCCACGTCCAGCGTCACGATCCGCTGCCGCGTCGCGCCCTTGTTGGTGATGAACCAGAAACGCGGGCCGACATTGCCGATCAGCTCCCAATTATGCTTCAAGCCCTTCACCAGCGTCATAGGCCTGGCACCCTTCCGGCCCAGATCGAGCACATGAAGCTCATGCCGCTCGTCCGTGCCGGCGGTGGACGTGATCAGCAGATAGCGGCCATCGTCCGTCACCTGCGCGGTGTGCCCCAAGATCGGGCGATCGGGCGTGGCATAGATCAGGGTGTCTTCGGACTGGGCCGTCCCGACCTTGTGGAAATACACCTGCTGATGGGCGTTGGTGGACTGGAAGGTCTTGCCCTCGGCGGGGGCGGCAAAGCGCGAATAATAGAAGCCGCTCCCGTCCGACGCCCAGGAGAGGTTGGAAAATTTCACCCAGCGGATCTCGTCCGCCAGCAGATCCCCGCTCGCCACATCGATCAACCGCACGATGCGCCAGTCCGTCCCGCCATCCTGCACCGCATAGACCAGCTTCGAACCATCGTCGGAGGGCACCCATTCGGCCAGCGCGGTTGCGCCATCCTTCGCCCAGGCATTGGGATCGACCAGCACGCGCCCTGCGCCCGTCAGCCCTTCCCGCACATAGAGCACCGACTGATTTTGCAGCCCATCGTTGCGGGAATAGAAATAGCGCGCGCCCGCCTTGCGCGGCGTGCCGAAGCGCTCGAAATCGGTGAGCCTGGTCATCCGGCTTTTCAGGATATCGCGGCCGGGCAGCGCATCGAGATAGGCGTTGGTCGCCTTATTCTCCGCCTCCACCCAGGCCTTGACCCGCGCATCGGTGCGCACGTCATTTTCGAGCCAGCGATAGGGATCGGCCACCGCCACGCCGAATTGCCGGTCGATCAGCGGCACCGCCTCGGTCTCCGGATAATCGATGACGCTATCATCCGCACGCGCGGGCATCGTCATCGCAGCCATCGGGGCCAGCGTCAGCAAGGGGGCGAGGAACGGCATAAGCAACACGCGGCGCATCGGGCATCATCTCCGGGGCAGGTTTTTCAGCCACGGACTCTAGCTTGCGCGCCTGTGCAGGCAAAGCCGGATCGACGAACGACGTTCGCCATGATATTCAAGCGCCAGAGACGCCGCGAAGATGGAAGATCAATTCCGCACTTTCGACAGGCTCCGGGTCGCTTCATGACAATGTGAAGGGGATCGCATGTTTGAAGATGATGACGAAAGCGAAGGCGACCGCCGCCAGAAGGACCGCCGCGACCAGGAAGATAGCACGCGGGACGGACCAGACCGCCGCGCCGCCGACCGCCGCCAGGGCGACCGGCGGGCAGAGCCGCGCGATTCGATCGAATAGGCGCGGGGCTGGTGCCGGGAATGGCGCGGGCAGGGCGACGGAAGCGGCCGGTATCGGCCTAAGGTCACACCAGGGTCACACTATCACCGGGTTTGAACGGACATGGAATCCGACGTCCGGTGGATGGGGATCGGAAGGGATGACTGTGCGAAAGAGCCGGGCGGAGGAAAGCAGATTTGGGGCGTGTAGGACAGGGGGATTTTGGTGGTGGCAGTGGGAATTTTTGGCCGGTTGCGGCCTCGCAGGCTCTTGCGGATAGATGCGGATTCCGAACGGACTAGCCCTGACGAGGGCCTTTGCAGCGGCGCATCCACTACCTACAACATGAGACCGCAAAGCGCGGCCAACACCGGAACCGCGTTTTAGGAAGATTTATGGCTGATTGCGGTTTCGGTATTATCCATTGGTGCAATTTTGACTGGCAGTCATTTTCAACCCTATTCACCGGCATAGCTGCGGTTGTAGGCGCGGTAATCGTTGGACTAAAACAGACGGGCATATCTAGTAAACAAACGGATATTCTGGATCGACAGGTCGAACTCGAAGAGGCCAAGCTGAGGGCAGACCTGTTCGAACGACGCTTGGAAACCTACGAGGCAACTGCCGATTTCGTCATCCACATATCATCAATGCCTGAAAGTGACCCGAAGGCAGAAGCGCGCATTCAGCGGTTCAACTCGAAGATGCGGGAGAGCCAATTCCTTTTCAGCGATCAAAATGTCTACCAGACGCTGCTTGGGTTCTGGGACAAAGGCAATGCAGCGAGGCTTGATAGGGCGCTCTCGTTCGCTGAGCATGAAGAGGGTAGAAAGCACGATCCCGAGCGCACTAAAAGGATCATGGAATATCCCACGTGGTCATTTCAGACGGCCGACACGTTAGCAGAACTTTTTCGCCATGATCTTTCGATCCTCCGTGAAACGAAGAAAGAATGACAGTCGCTCCGGTTTACCGATATTTCGCCGAGGAGGATTGGGCGCGTGATTTTATCGAACGGGGGCAATTACAGCTATGCACGATGGCCTATTACCGGGGATTTGAGGACGCGGACATTCGACGCGATCCCGATGACGGTCGCTTGATGTACCACCCATCAGACGGCTTGCAAATGAACCATGAGAATGGGCAAGTTTACAATCTTGAGGGCTATCGGTTCACCGCCTCCGTCAAGGCTGCTGAAATGTTCGTCTATTGTATGAGCAACGAGCGATCCGAGTTTTTAGCGGAGAGGTTCGAAAGTCCGTTCTGCGTGGAAATCAGGAAGCCAATCAGTCTGGCAGGCAAAATGCTGTCGAGCATTCGCTTGCGAAGGCATCTGGACGGCAAACGAATCTACCATGGTCCCGTGGATTATCGTGGGCAGGCAAGAATACCGGCGGCAGATTGGGCACTCCCAGAACGACTGGCATTCATTAAGCCCAACGATTGGGCATGGCAGAACGAATATCGGTTCATCATCGGTAGGAAGGGCACCTTCGCGGTCGAAAACGTTGAACTGGCGCTTGTGAATGGCCCCGGCGAACGTGCCCCGGCGATTGAGCGCGCCCCTTTGAGGCTGTCGCTTGGAAACCTCTCGAAGATCGCAGAATTGCAGAGGTTTTAGCTCGCAAGCGCTGGCCCTCTTCTGAGTGGACAATCGGATTGGCATCTCTCAGCGCTGAATTTCCGCGATCTGGGTGAACGGCGGCTTTCGGGAAAGCGAAATCCGCCCCGGAATGACGACAATTGGCTCAAAGCCGACTTCACTCCGCTCCCGCCCCAAACAAAAAAGGCCCCGTGTCACCACGAGACCTTTCCGTTTTTCTCAGCGTCCGTCGCGCTTATGCCGCGTCGGCATACTCGTCGTCATTCTGCACCGGGCCGCTGTCCTGGCCCTTGGCGGAGACGTCGCGATCGACCAGTTCGATATAGGCGATGGCGGCCGCGTCAGAGGCGCGGAAGCCGGCCTTGATCACGCGGGTGTAGCCGCCGTTGCGGTCCTTGTAGCGCTCTGCGAGCACTTCGAAGAGCTTCTTGAGCTGCGCATCATCGAGCATCCGCGCATGGGCCAGACGACGGTTCGAAAGACCGCCCTTCTTGGCCAGCGTGATCAGCTTTTCGACATAGGGACGCAGTTCCTTGGCCTTCGCCGTAGTCGTCAGGATCTGCTCATGCTTGATGAGGGCCGCCGCCATGTTGCGGAACAGGGCCGCACGATGGGACGAGGTACGTTGCAGCTTACGGCCGCCTACGCGATGGCGCATGTTAATTTCCTTTTACGTTCGTTCGGGAGCCGTATGAGGCACTCCCGGCCAGGCGGTGATAAAAGGGCCACCGCCCAAAGCCCTATTCTTAGCGTCGCGGCAAAGCCGCACCGTCGGACGGGCCGAGGCCCGCCGTCCGGGTCGAGCGATCAAACCCCAAGCTAAGGCAAGCCTTAGCCCAGGACGCTCAACCCAGGATTTCCTGTTCCAGCTTCTTGGCCATTTCCTCGATATTCTCGGGCGGCCAGCCGGGGATTTCCATGCCGAGGCGCAGGCCCATGCTGGAAAGGACTTCCTTGATCTCGTTCAACGACTTGCGGCCGAAGTTCGGCGTGCGCAGCATCTCGGCTTCGGTCTTCTGGACCAGATCGCCGATATAGATGATGTTGTCATTCTTGAGGCAATTGGCCGAACGGACCGACAGTTCGAGCTCGTCCACCTTCTTGAGAAGGTAGCGGTTGAGCTGGTTCGTGTCGCTCTCGCTATCCGAAGCAGGCGCAGCCGCCATGCCGATCGGGGCAGACGCCTGAACCATCTGATCGTCAAAGTGGACGAACAACTGGAGCTGATCCTGCAGGATGCGTGCCGCATAAGCGAGCGCGTCATCGGGCGTGATCGTGCCGTCGGTCTCGATGTTCAGCGTGAGCTTGTCATAATCCAGCTCCTGGCCGACGCGGGTGTTTTCCACCTTGTAGGCGACCTGGCGCACGGGCGAATAGAGCGCATCCACAGGGATCAGACCGATCGGCGCATCGGCCGGACGGTTGGCCTGGCTCGGCACATAGCCTTTGCCCACGTCAGCGGTCAGCTCCATATTGAGCGTCGCGCCGTCATCGAGATGGCACAGGATCAGATCGGGGTTCATCACCTCGATATCGCCGGAAACGGAGATCATTCCCGCGGTCACTTCGGTCGGGCCGGTGGCGGAAAGCTGGAGCCTTTTGGGGCCTTCGCCTTCCATCCGCAGCGCGATCTGCTTCACGTTGAGGACCATATCGGTCACATCTTCGCGAACGCCAGCGAGCGACGAGAATTCATGCAGCACGTTTTCGATCTTGATCGAAGTGACGGCTGCACCCTGAAGCGAGGAAAGAAGAACCCGACGCAGAGCGTTGCCGAGCGTCAGGCCGAAGCCGCGCTCCAGCGGTTCGGCGACGAAGGTCGCCTTGCGCTTGGCGTCGCCGCCGGCTTTCTTCTCCAGGCCATTGGGCTTCTTCATTTCCTGCCAGTTCTTTGCATTGACAGACACGGGCTTCCCCTTGGCTTGAGGCGGGAGCGGGATCGCTCCGGCCGATAGAATAGGATCGACGGGCCGCCCCTGTCAGGGCCGCCCGGCGAGAATCACATCAGACGCGGCGGCGCTTGGAGGGCCGGACGCCATTGTGAGGGATCGGGGTCACATCGCGGATGGAGGTGATGTTGAAACCGACTGCCTGCAGTGCGCGCAGCGCCGATTCGCGGCCCGAACCGGGGCCTTTCACTTCCACTTCGATCGTGCGGACGCCATGTTCGGCGGCCTTCTTGCCGGCATCTTCGGCAGCAACCTGAGCCGCATAGGGAGTCGATTTCCGGCTGCCCTTGAAGCCCATCATGCCCGCCGAAGACCAGGAAATCGCATTGCCCTGGGCGTCGGTGATGGTGATCATCGTGTTGTTGAAGCTGGCGTTCACATGCGCGACGCCAGAAGTGATGTTTTTCCGCTCGCGGCGCTTAATGCGCTGAGGTTCGCGTGCCATATCGTATTCCTACCTATGTCTGGAGGACCAGCGGAGGCGGCGGTGATCCCGCGCCCCACGCGCGATCACTACTTCTTCTTACCGGCAATCGCCTTGGCCTTGCCCTTGCGGGTGCGCGCATTGGTATGCGTGCGCTGGCCGCGAACGGGAAGACCCTTACGATGACGCAGGCCGCGATAGCAGGCCAGATCCATCAGGCGCTTGATGTTCATCGCCACCTGACGACGAAGATCACCCTCGACGGTGTGCTCGGCATCAATCGATTCGCGGATGTGGAGCACTTCCTGATCGGAAAGATCCTGCACCCGGCGCTCAGGCGCAATGCCCAGCTTTTCGACGATTGCCTTGGCCTTTGAGGGGCCGATGCCGTGAATATAGGTCAGCGCGATCAAAACGCGCTTGTTGGTCGGGATGTTTACACCCGCAATACGTGCCATATGCTTCTTTCTCCTGCTCCACAGGCCGCTTCGGCAAAAGCAGCCCATCTCATAGCGCGATTCCCGAAACGCAAGAAAGCGGCGAACGCAAGACAGCGCCGCCGGGAACCGGTGTTTCGGAATATGGATGATTTAGGCGCTGACCAACACCGAGTCAAGCGGCTGTTCCCAGACTTTGCGATCAAGCGCAAAACGCTTTCGCACACGCGGCCGATCTTGCCCATCGGCTTATTATACTATAGGGGGGTATAGTATGCACGCGATCAGAGACAAGGACCGGCTGCTCGCCAGGGTCAAACGGATCGCCGGCCAGGTGGCGGCGATCGAGCGCGCGTTGAGCGAAGAGGCGGATTGCTCGCTCACGCTCCAGCAGGTCGCCGCCGCGCGCGGCGCCATTTCCGGATTGATGGAGGAAATCATGGCCCAGCATTTGCGCGAACATGTCGCCGGCCCCGATCTGGCCGATGCGGACCGCGCCGCACGCGCGGAGGAAGTCATCGCCTTGCTCCATCGCTATGGGCGTTGAGCGCATGACGCCGGACCGCGCGCCCCTGCCCCACGATCATGTGTTCCTCGGCCATGCGCATGACGAGAATGCGCGGCGCACGCGCTGGGTGGTGATCCTGACCGCGGTGATGATGGTCGCAGAGATCACGGCGGGCATGGTCTATGGATCGATGGCGTTGCTGGCGGATGGCTTTCACATGGCGACCCATGCCGGCGCGCTCGCGCTGGCCGCGGCGGCCTATCACTTTGCCCGCAAGCACGCGCGCGATCCGCGCTTCAGCTTCGGCACTGGCAAGGTGGGCGATCTGGCGGGCTTTGCCTCGGCGCTGGTGCTGGCGACGGTGGCGCTGGGCATTGCCTGGGAATCGGTGGTCCGGATCGTCAATCCCCTGAACGTCGCATTCGAGGAAGCGCTGATCGTGGCCGTCATCGGCCTGATCGTGAACATCATCAGCGCCATGCTGCTCACCCATGGCCACGATCATGACCATGAACACGGCCATGCGCATCATCACGACAATAATATGCGTTCCGCTTATGTGCATGTGCTGGCGGATGCGCTCACCTCGGTCTTCGCCATTGCCGCGCTGATCGCGGGCTGGTGGCTGGGCTGGGTGTGGCTCGATCCCGTGGTCGGCCTGATGGGCGCAGCGGTGATCGCGCGCTGGGCGTGGACGCTGATGAAGGACACCGGCGCGGTGCTGCTCGATGCCGATGTGCCCGAACTCTCCGCGCAGGTCCGCCACCGCGTGGAGGCGCCCGGCGACGCGCGGATCAACGATCTGCATGTGTGGCGCGTGGGGCCGACCGCTTATGCCGCGATCGTCTGCGTCGATTCGGATGGCCCGGTCAGCAACGGCGTTATCCGGGAGCGGCTGGCCGGGATCAAAGGGCTGAGGCATGTGACGGTGGAGTGTGGCGTGCCCCACGCCTGACCCCGAGGCACGCCGCTCAACTCGGTCTCAGCGCGGCTTGACCGGGCAGAAGCGCGGATGCCGGGCACCGGGTGGAATGGCCGCACAGCCGCGATCGACCTCGGCGCGCAGATCCTGACAGGATCGCGCGGGCGTGCAGGCCACGCGGGAAATCGCGACCTGACTGCATTGCTTGGCAAGCCGATTGGCCACGAGCCGCCCCTCCATCGCCCGGCAGGACCGATCCCCGATGTTGAATCCCGGATCCACCGGCGCGCACGCCGCCACCATGATGACGGGCACGAGCATCAATGCGATCTTCATCATCATTTCTCTCCTAGAATCCGCTGGTGGTGCACAGCACATCGGCCAGATAGACACGGCGGCTTTCCGTCTGCAGCGCCTCGCTCTTCGATCCATTCCAGCCCGCCTGGCGGCAGAAGTTGTCCGCAGTGCGCGCGGCGCAATTCGCGGTGGCGCTGCCGCTGGGGCAGGCGAAGACACGCTGGCCGTTCTGCCGCGGCGCCGGAAAGAATTCAGCCCCCATGCCACGCAGCGATTGCTGCGGTTCGGGCCGGATTGGTGGTTCCGGCCGCGTCGGTGGATAGGGGCCGCCGGTGTTGACCGGTCGCATCGATACGATCCTGCGATAATTCTTGGTGATGAAGGGTGAGCTGGCCGTGATCGTATCGCACCGCCCCGAAAAATTGCGGCCCGTGCATATCTGCCAGCTTCCGCGATTGATGCGGATCGAGTTCACAGACCAGGCCAGCCCCAGATCCACCTCGTCGCGCTGGACCGCCACGGCGGGGCCGGAATAATTCTGATCGCGATAGATGATCGCTTCGGGCTGGTTGCCCGGCGGACGATAGAGTCGTTCGTCGCCTTGCTGCGCGCCGCCCGCCGCGGGCAGGGCCAGCAAGGCCATCAGGGTGAGTGTCGTCGGGATACGCATTGTCCGTTCCTCTCTTCATCCGCCCGGATGCCTCGCCGGGATTGTCGCTAACCCTTGATCAGACGACGCCGAACGCCAGCATCGCATCCGCCACCTTCTTGAAGCCCGCGATATTCGCGCCCTTCACATAATCGGTATAATCGGCAGATACCTTGCCATAAGCCGAGGCGCTGGCGTGAATGCCCTGCATGATATCCACCAGCAGCACCTGAAGATCGTCTTCCTTCCATGCGCGGCGCTGGGAATTCTGGCTCATCTCCAGCCCCGAGACCGCAACGCCGCCGGCATTGGCGGCCTTGCCCGGCGCGAAGAGAATGCGCGCATCCTTGAACACATGGACGCCTTCCAGATTGGTCGGCATATTGGCGCCCTCGGCCACAGCGATGCAGCCATTCTTGACGAGCGTGCGCGCATCATCCCCCAGCAATTCATTCTGCGTGGCGCAGGGCAGCGCGACGTCGCAGGTCACCCCCCATGGGGTCTGGCCTTCATGAAAGGTCGCCCCCTTGAACGCATCGGCATATTCGGAGATGCGGCCGCGCCGTTTGGTCTTATGCTCCTTCACCCAATTGATCTTTTCCTGATCGATCCCGTCGGGATCATGGATGAAGCCCTGGCTGTCGGAGAAGGTGAGCACCTTGCCGCCAAGCTGCACCACCTTTTCCGCCGCGTGCGTGGCCACATTGCCCGAACCGGAAATCACCGCCTGCTTGCCGATCAGATCCTGTCCGCGCGTCTTGAGCATTTCCAGCAGGAAATAGACCGCGCCATAGCCGGTCGCTTCGGTGCGGATCAGCGAGCCTCCATATTCCAGCCCCTTGCCGGTCAGCACGCCGGTGAACTGGTTGGTGATCCGCTTATACTGGCCAAACATATAGCCGATCTCGCGCCCGCCGACCCCGATATCGCCTGCGGGCACATCGACGTCAGCGCCGATATGCCGGTAAAGCTCGGTCATGAAGCTCTGGCAGAAGCGCATCACTTCGCCGTCGCTTTTGCCCTTGGGATTGAAATTCGCGCCACCCTTGCCGCCGCCCATGGGCAGGCCGGTCAGCGCATTCTTGAAAGTCTGCTCGAAAGCGAGGAATTTGAGCACGCTCTCGGTGACCGAGGGGTGAAAGCGGATGCCGCCCTTATAGGGGCCGATCGCATTGTTATTCTGCACCCGCCAGCCCCGCTGCACGCGGATATTGCCCGCATCATCCTGCCAGCAGACCCGGAAGGAGATCACACGATCCGGCTCGGCGATACGGCGCAGGATCTGCTGCGCGTGATATTGCTCTTTATCCTCGATGAAATCGTAAATGTCCTCGGCGACCTCCTGGACCGCCTGGACGAATTCGGGCTGCCCCGGATTCCGCTTCTTCACGCCTTCGATAAATGTCGGCAGATCCACATGATCTGTAACAGCCATAGCTTCGCCCCCTGCTTGGATAAGTCAGTATCAGGCGACCCTTCCCGCTGATCCTTCGAGTCGGAACCATGCGATGAAGCGGAGACTAAGCCGGTTTCATGAACGCGCAACGACTGTTTGTGCGAAAAGAGGCCGACGGCCGACGGTCACTCAGGCTTTGGAAATAGCGCAGCGAGCCGGGCGAGCTGTTCGCCCAGCACGCCATCGACCGGCGCCGCGATCGCCTTCATCCCCATCCGCACATGCCCGCCCACCACATAGGTGAGCGTCACGACCGTGGCGCCGTCCACGGGCTTCAGCGCGAAGGTGAGCGTGCCGATCGCCGCCTCGCCCTGCAGCGGGCCGAGACTGCCGATCATTCGCAGCATCTTGCCCGGTTGCGCAAAGATGATGCGCGCGTGCTCAACGCTGCCCGACGCGTTCGGCGCTTTCCCCGGCAGCGTTTCGCAAAAACAGCCGCCCGCCTGCGCATCCATCCACAGATTCTGCGCATCGCCGGACCAGCTATGATCCTTGTTCCACCAGCGCCCCGGCGCGCGCAGCGCGGCATAGACATCTTCGGGCGGTGCGGCGATCACCGCTTCGTGGGCGATATCGAAACCGGCATCGGTGGCGGATTTCACCTCGGCCGCGGCAGGCGTGGCCGCCAGCAGCATGATTGCGGCTATGATCTGCTTCATGACATCCCCCAATGCTTTGGCGGGAGTATAGCGCGGTTCGGAGGAAAGCGAGAGTCCGCCTCCCATCGTCACTCGGAACGTGTTTCAAGGTCCATTTCAAAGTCACGGCCCATATGCGGACGGACGAATGGCTACTGAAACACGTTCAGCATGACGGGAAGCGGCGGGCCGTTCAGCCCTTGAGTATCTGTTCGATCGCGTCGCTGACGTCGCCGATATCGGCCATGCCGTCCACCTTGCTCACAAGACCGCGGGCTTCATAGATCGGCAGGATCGGGGCTGTCTTGGCGCGATACTCCGCCATGCGCGTGCGCACCGTTTCGGCATTGTCGTCGGGGCGGCGCTTGAATTCCTGGCTGCCGCAGGCATCGCACCGGCCTTCGACCACGGGCCGCTTGAACGTATCGTGATACCCCGCACCACATTGGGCGCAGGTGAAACGGCCGGTGATCCGTTCGACCAGCGCATCCTCGTCCACATCCAGCTCGATCACATGATCCAGCGTGCGACCGCGCGCCGCCATCAGCTCATCGAGCAATTCGGCCTGGCGCTCCGTGCGGGGATAGCCATCGAAGATGATCCCCGTATCCGCGCCCAATTTGTCCATATGCTCGCCGAGGATCTGGGCCATCAATTCATCGGGAAAGAATTTGCCCGCCTTCATGATCTCGTCGGCCATCTTGCCGACTTCGGTGCCTTCCTTGACCGCCGCACGCAGGATGTCGCCCGTGGAAAGCTGCACCATGCCATGCTCTTCGACGAGACGGCTGGCTTGCGTACCCTTGCCCGCGCCTGGCGGCCCCAACAGGATGATATTCATAGGTGCAGACTCCCCCAAGCGACTGAGATGCGGATCATGGCGGCGCTTAGCGCCCGCGACCACCCTTCAGTTTCGCTTTCTTGATAAGATCGCCATACTGATGGGCGAGCAAATGGCTCTGGATCTGGGTCACCGTATCCATCGTCACATTGACCACGATGAGCAGGCTGGTGCCGCCGAGAGTCAGCGGAATGCCGGAGCGCGCCGCCAGAAATTCGGGAACCAGGCAGATCAGCGTGAGATAGGCCGCACCGATCACGGTGATGCGCGTCAGCACGAAATCCAGATAGTCGGCGGTATTCTTGCCAGGACGAATGCCGGGGATGAAGCCGCCATAGCGCTTGAGATTATCAGCCGTCTCTTCCGGATTGAACACCACGGCGGTGTAGAAAAAGCAGAAGAAGATGATGCCGGCGGCGTAAAGCGACATGTAAAGCGGTGAGCCGTGCTGAAGCGCAGTGGTCACCGAGATCATGAAATCGCCCCAGGCGCTTTCGCCCGCGGTGCGCTGACCGGCGAACTGCACCAGCGTCAGCGGCATCAGCAGCAGCGACGAGGCGAAGATCGGCGGAATCACGCCGGCGGTGTTGATCTTCAGCGGCAGATGGCTGCGCTCCGCCTGCATCTGGCCGCGCTGCGTCTGGCGTTTGGGGTATTGGATCAGCACGCGGCGCTGGCCACGCTCCATGAAGCAGATGAAGCCGATCAGGCCCAGCACCAGGACAATCACGCCGATGATGATCAGCGGAGACAGCGCGCCGGTGCGGCCGCTTTCGAACAGGCTCGCCAGCCCCATGGGAAGCTGCGACACGATGCCGGCCATGATGATCAGCGAAATGCCGTTGCCGACACCGCGGCTGGTGATCTGTTCACCCAGCCACATCAGGAACATCGTGCCGCCGACAAGCGAGATCACGGCGGCGATGCGGAAGGGCCAGCCCGGCTCGACAACAGCGCTCATGCCCTGCGTCGCGCCCCAGGTTTCAAGGCCGACGGCGATGAAATAGCCCTGGATGACCGTAAGGCCCACGGTGCCGTAACGGGTATATTGGTTGAGGCGCTTGCGGCCGCTTTCGCCTTCCTTCTTGATGGCGGAAAGCGTGGGCGACAGCGCCGTCGCAAGCTGGATGACGATCGAGGCGGTGATATAGGGCATCACGCCGAGCGCGATGACGCTCATGCGCGACAGCGAACCGCCCGAAAAGGTGTTGAAGAAATCAAGCACGCCGCCGCGCGTGGTTTCATACAGCGTGGCCAGCGCGCGCGGATCGATGCCCGGCAGCGGCACATGGCTCATGAGGCGGAACACGATCAGCGCACCAATGGTGAACCAGAGCCGCTTCTTCAGCTCGGTCGCCTGCGCGAATTTGGACAGGTTCAGGTTTGTGGCCAGGGAGTCGGCTGCGGATGCCATAGGTTTACCAGATCCTGAAAAAATATGAGCGGCGGAAGGCTGTGTGCCCCCGCCGCTCCATATAGTCGCCGATCACGCTTTGTCTAAGCCCGATGCGGCAAAAAGCGGCTCAAGGCCAAAGCCCTTAGGCTTTCGCTGCGGCCTTCTTGGCTTCCTTATCGGCCGCCCGAACCTTCTGCACCGTGCGATGCTTGGCCTTGGCCTTGTCCGCAGCGGCGACGACTTCGATCACCTCGACGGAACCGCCGACCAGTTCGATCGCCGCTTTCGCCGCGCCCGAGATACCGGCAACCTTGACGTTGATCTTGGCGGTCAGCGCCCCCTTGTTCAGAATGCGCACGCCATCCTTGCCGCCGCGCGCAATGCCGATGGCCTTGAGCGCCGCATGATCGATCAGAGCCGACGCGTCGAGCGTCTTGGCATCGATCAGCTTCTGGATCTGGCCGAGATTCACTTCGGCATAATCGCTGGCGAAGATGTTGTTGAAGCCGCGCTTAGGGATACGCATGTGGAGCGGCATCTGGCCACCCTCGAACCCGTTGATGGCGACGCCCGAACGCGCTTTCGCGCCCTTCTGACCACGGCCGGCAGTCTTGCCCAGGCCCGAACCGATGCCACGGCCCACGCGGACGCGGGATTTACGGGCACCTTGATTGTCGCGGATGTCGTTCAGTTTCATGTCGTGCACTCGCTTTCGCTTTTGTCGCGCTGATAAAATTGGCTACACCCCGGCCTGGGGCCGGGGTGCGATGCCTCTAACGATCTGCTCCGGAAGATACCAGAGCAAACGCGATTCTTATTCGGTCACCGTGATGAGGTGACGCACCTTCTGCATCATGCCGCGCACCGAAGGGGTATCCTCAAGCTCCACCTTGCGGTGCATCTTGTTGAGGCCCAAGCCCACCAGCGTCTTGCGCTGATCGGGGTGACGGCGGATGGGCGACCCGGTCTGGGTCAGCTTGACGGTTTTCTTGTCTGCCATGTGCTTACTCCACGACCGCTTCAGCGTCGGCCTGGACCGTCGCGTCGGATGCACCGCCACGACGCAGCAGATCGGCAATCTTCTTGCCGCGACGCTGTGCCACCGACTTGGGGCTGGTCTGTTCACCAAGCGCCTCGAAGGTCGCCCGGATCATGTTATAGGGGTTGGACGTGCCGACCGACTTGGTCACAACGTCGGCAACGCCGAGGCTTTCGAAGACAGCGCGCATCGGGCCACCTGCGATGATGCCGGTGCCCGAAGGCGCGGCGCGCAGATAGACGAGGCCGGCGCCGAAATGACCGGTGCCATCATGATGCAGCGTGCGGCCTTCCTTCAGCGGCACGCGGATCATGGCCTTCTTGGCCGCCGCGGTCGCCTTGGAGATCGCCTCGGGCACTTCGCGCGCCTTGCCATGGCCAAAGCCCGAACGGCCCTTGCCATCGCCCACGACCACGAGTGCTGCAAAGCCGAAGCGCTTGCCGCCCTTCACGGTCTTGGAAACGCGGTTGATGTGAACGAGCTTTTCGATCAGCTCTTCGCCGCCATCATCCTGGTTGCTGCCACCGCGATTGTCGCGACGGCCACCGCCACGATTGTCACGACCGCCACCGGGACCGCTGCGGTTGTTGCCGCCGCCGGGGCCGCCACGACCGCGGCCGCCACGGGGGCCGCGGCCCTCGGGTGCTGCTGCCGGTGCGTCGGTTGCTGCGGCTTCGACGCCCTGGTTGGTTTCGTCAGCCATCATTAAAACTCCAATCCGCCTTCACGCGCGGCATCAGCCAGCGCCTTGACGCGTCCGTGAAACAGGAAGCCTCCGCGATCGAACACGACCTTGGTGACGCCAGCGTCCTTCGCCTTCTGGGCGACGCGCTTGCCGACATCGGCGGCAGCTTCCGAAGTAGCGCCGGTCTTGCCGCGCACGTCTTTTTCCAGGGTCGAAGCCGAAGCGAGGGTCTTGCCCTGCGCGTCGTCGATGACCTGGGCATAGATATGCCGGCCCGAACGGTGGATGGAAAGCCGGGGGCGGAGACCGCCGCGAGCCTTGAGAGCGGAGCGGACGCGCTGGCGCCGCTTTGCGAAGAGAGAGAGTTTCGCCATGGCTTACTTCTTCTTACCTTCTTTGCGGAAGATATACTCTCCGCGATATTTGATGCCCTTGCCCTTATAGGGTTCCGGCTTGCGCCATTGGCGGATTTCAGCAGCAAGCTGACCCACCTTCTGACGATCGATCCCCGAGATTTCGACCGTGGTCTGATCAGGGGTCTTCACCTCGATGCCTTCCGGCACTTCGATATCGACATCGTGCGAATAGCCGAGCTGAAGCTTGAGCTTCTTGCCGTTGATATTCGCGCGATAGCCGACGCCGGTGATTTCGAGCACCTTGGTGAAGCCGTCGTTGACGCCCGTCACCAGGTTTTGCACCAGCGTGCGGTGCATACCCCAGAAGGAGCGCGCACGCTTGGTCTCGTTCGCCGGCTTCACGACGATGCGGTTGTCCTCGATGCCATAGCTGATGTCGTCCAGCATCGGCATGGTCAGCGTGCCCTTCGGTCCTTTGACCGAGAGAATGCTGCCTTCGATGCTGGCGGTGACGCCAGCAGGCACGGGAACCGGAACTTTTCCGATGCGGCTCATATCAGAAGACCTCCGCGAGCACTTCGCCGCCGACATTCTGGTCGCGCGCTTCCGCGTCGGACAGAACACCCTTGGGCGTCGAGACGATGGTGATGCCCATGCCGTTACGCACGACAGGGAGATCCTTGGAACCCGAATAAACGCGGCGACCGGGCTTTGAAACGCGGGCGACGTGCTGAATTGCGGGCTGGCCTTCGAAATATTTCAGCTCGATGCGGAGGCCATCGTGACCCGCGAGTTCTTCCTCGCGATAACCACGGATATAGCCTTCGCGCTGAAGCACGTCGAGAACGCGCGCGCGCAGCTTGGACGCGGGGGAAACCACGCTGTCCTTCTTGGCGCGCTGGCCGTTGCGGATGCGGGTGAGCAAATCACCCAAGGGATCGGTCAATGCCATCTCTTAATCCTTACCAGCTCGACTTCGTAACGCCGGGGATGAGGCCTTTGTTGGCCAGATCCCGTAGCTGAATACGGCAGAGACGGAATTTACGATAATAGGCGCGCGGACGGCCGGTGATTTCGCAACGGTTCCGAACGCGGGTCGGATTGCCGTTCCGGGGAATCTCGGCCATCTTCAACCGTGCGATCAGACGCTCGGTTTCATCCTTGGACGTGTCGCCCGCGATTGCCTTGAGCGACGCATATCGACCGGCATATTTCTTGACCAGCTTCTTGCGGCGTTCGTTCTTATTGATGGAGCTCAGTTTCGCCATGGCTCAGGCCGCCTTCTTTTCTTCGGTTTCTTCCTGGGGGAAGGGGAAACCGAAGAGGCGAAGCAGCTCGCGCGCCTCGTCGTCGGTCTTCGCGGTGGTCGTCACGATCACATCCATGCCGCGCACCTTTTCGATGCGGTCATAGCTGATCTCAGGGAAAATGATCTGTTCCTTGAGACCCATCGCATAATTGCCGCGGCCATCGAACGAATTCGGATTGAGGCCACGGAAATCGCGAACGCGGGGCAGCGCGACGGTGATCAGGCGATCGAGGAATTCGTACATGCGTTCACGGCGAAGGGTGACCTTCACGCCGATCGGCATCCCTTCGCGCAGCTTGAACTGTGCGATCGACTTCTTCGCCTTGGTGATGACAGGCTTCTGGCCGGCGATCAGCTCCATTTCGGAAGCCGCGATATCGACCTTCTTCTTGTCCTGCGTCGCTTCGCCAACACCCATGTTGATGACGATCTTGTCGAGACGCGGAATCTGCATCACATTCTTATAACCGAATTTCTCGGTCATCGCCTTGATGATGGTTTCATCATACGTCTTGCGCAGACGCGGCGTATATTGGGCATCAGCCACTGATCGTCTCCCCGGACTTCACGGCGACGCGAACCTTCTTGCCGTCCTTGGTTTCAAAGCGAACGCGCGTCGGCTTGCCATCCTTGGGATCGGCAATCGCGACCTTCGAGACGTGCATCGGCGCTTCCGTGCGTTCCAGGCCGCCCTGCGGATTCTGCTGGGTCGGCTTGCGATGACGGGTCGCGATGTTCACGCCCGAAACGACGACCTTGCCATCCTTGGGCAGGCTCTTGGTGACTTCGCCGGTGCGGCCCTTGTCCTTGCCGGACAGGACGACGACCGTGTCACCCTTCTTGATCTTGGCGGATGCCATTACAACACCTCCGGTGCGAGCGAGATGATCTTCATGTGGTTCTTGCCGCGAAGCTCGCGAACGACCGGCCCGAAGATGCGCGTGCCGATGGGCTCGCCATTGTTCTTGTTGATCAGCACGGCGGCATTGCCGTCGAAGCGGATCGTGGAACCGTCGGGACGATGAATGTCCTTGCGGGTGCGCACGATCACGGCGCGATGGACATCGCCCTTCTTCACCTTGCCGCGCGGCGCTGCTTCCTTGACCGAAACGACGATCACGTCGCCGACGGTCGCAGTGCGCCGCTTGGAGCCTCCGAGCACCTTGATGCACTGGACGCGCTTGGCGCCGCTGTTGTCAGCGACATCAAGATTGGATTGCATCTGGATCATTGATCCGCTTCCTTCTTATCTGGCTTTCCGGAATTGCTCCGGGAGTTCCGTTGATCTTGTCAGCCTTCGGCTGTTTCCGGCGCCGCATGGGTATCAACCCGCTCGACGACCTTCCAGGATTTCAGCTTCGAAATCGGCGCGGTCTCTTCGATCCGGACGGTTTCGCCTTCCTTGTAGGAATTGGCTTCATCATGGGCATGATACTTCTTCGAACGACGGATGATCTTGCCGTACACAGGGTGCTTTACCCGGCGTTCGACCTTCACCACCACCGTCTTGTCGGTCTTGTCGGAAACGATCGTTCCGGTCAGCACGCGCTTTGGCATAGTGTGTTCCTTAAGCCTTTGCCGCAGCGTCGCGCGAACGCGCGGTCTGAAGCGTCTTGATCTGTGCGATGGTGCGACGCACCACGCGCATACGCGACGGCTTCTCGAGCTGGTTGGTCGCGGCCTGGAAGCGCAGGTTGAACTGCTCGCGCTTCAGCTCGCCCAACTGCTCGCTGAGCTGGTCGTCGGTTTTCACCTTGAGATCGTCTTTGTTAGCCATCTCTCAAATTCCTCAGTGCATCGATTCGCCAAGGCGGGCGACCACCTTGGTTTTGATCGGCAGCTTTTCCATGGCGCGCTCGAAAGCAACGCGGGCCAGCGGGCCGGGTACGCCGTCCAGTTCGAACAGGATACGGCCGGGCTTGACGCGCGCCGCCCAATATTCGTTCGAACCCTTGCCCTTGCCCTGACGGACTTCGGCAGGCTTTTTCGAAACCGGCAAATCGGGGAATACGCGGATCCACAAACGCCCCTGGCGCTTGATGTGGCGCGTGATCGCGCGGCGCGCCGCTTCGATCTGGCGGGCCGTGATCCGGTCCGGTTCCATCGCCTTCAGGCCGAAGGCGCCGAAGTTGAGCGTGGTGCCGCCGGCAGCGTTGCCGTGGATCCGGCCCTTGAACGCCTTGCGGAACTTGGTCTTCTTGGGTTGAAGCATTTCTTATTCGCCTTCTGACACCGTTCGTATGTCGGTCGATCAGGCCGTGCTGACAGGGCTGTTAAGCCTTATCGCGCGGGCCGTACTCCCGAGGTTTGGGCTTCCATCATGAGCCGGTCATGAGCCATCGGATCATGGCCGAGAATCTCGCCCTTGAAGATCCAGACCTTGATCCCGCACACGCCATAAGCGGTATGCGCTTCGGCATCGGCATAATCGACGTTCGCGCGCAGCGTATGCAAAGGCACGCGGCCTTCGCGATACCATTCGACGCGGGCGATTTCAGCGCCGCCGAGACGGCCACCGCACGTGATCTTGATGCCTTCCGCGCCAAGACGCAGCGCCGACTGAACCGCGCGCTTCATGGCGCGACGGAAAGCGACGCGACGCTCGAGCTGATCGGCGATCGACTGGGCGACGAGCTTGCTGTCGATTTCCGGCTTGCGGATTTCGACGATGTTCAGGCTCACGTCCGAAGAGGTCATCGAAGCCAGCTTCTTGCGCAGCTTCTCGATGTCCGCGCCCTTCTTGCCGATGATCACGCCGGGGCGCGCAGCGTAGATGGACACGCGGCACAGCTTGGCCGGACGCTCGATCACCACCTTGGAAATCGCCGCCTGCGGCAGCTCCTTCATGATGAACTTGCGGATCCGCAGATCCTCAAGCAGCAGACGGCCATAATCCTGGCCTTCCGCGAACCAGCGGCTGTCCCAGGTGCGGTTGATCTGAAGACGCAGACCGATCGGATTGCTCTTGTGACCCATTATGCTTCTTCCTGCTCGCGCACCACGATGCGCACACGGCTGAACGGCTTGATGATCTGCGTCGAACGACCGCGGGCGCGGGCGGCGAAGCGCTTCATCGAAAGCGCCTTGCCGACGCTCGCCTCGGATACGACCAGAGCGTCGATATCGAGGTTGTGGTTGTTCTCGGCGTTCGCCACGGCGCTTGCGAGCACCTTGCGCACGTCAACAGCCATCGCCTTCTTGGAGAAGGAGAGGATGTTCATCGCATCGCCGACCTTCTTGTTGCGGATCAGCGCCGCGACGAGGTTCAGCTTCTGCGCGGAACCACGGATCGTGGTGCCCACAGCAAGAGCTTCCTTCTCGCCGACCTTGCGGGGTGATTTAGGCTTGGACATTAGCGCTTGCCCTTCTTGTCGGCTGCGTGGCCGGGGAAGTAGCGCGTCGGCGCGAATTCACCCAGCTTCATGCCGACCATGTCTTCGTTCACCGAAACGGGAACGAACTTGCGGCCGTTATAGACGTTGAAGGTCAGGCCAACGAACTGCGGCAGGATGGTGGAGCGGCGCGACCAGGTCTTGATCGGCGCGCGCGCGTTCGTTTCCTGCGCGGTTTCGGCCTTCTTCAGCAGATGCAGGTCGACGAACGGACCTTTCCAGATGGAACGGGCCATAGCTTACCTCTTCTTCTTCGCGTGACGCGACCGGATGATCATCTTGTCGGTCGACTTGTTATGACGAGTGCGAGCACCCTTGGTCGGCTTGCCCCATGGCGTCACGGGATGACGACCACCGGAAGTCCGGCCTTCACCACCGCCATGCGGGTGATCGACCGGGTTCTTTGCAACACCGCGGGTCAGCGGGCGGATGCCCTTCCAGCGATTGCGGCCGGCCTTGGCCAGGTTCTGGTTCGAATTGTCGGGGTTTGAAACCGCGCCAACCGTACCCATGCACTCGCCGCGAATGTAACGCTGCTCGCCCGAGTTGAGGCGGACGATCACGAGACCGCGATCACGACCAACGACCTGCACATAGGTGCCTGCCGAACGGGCGATCTGGCCGCCCTTGCCGGGCTTCATCTCGATATTGTGGACGATCGTGCCGACCGGCATCTGCCCCAATTCCATCGCGTTGCCCGGCTTTACGTCGGTCTTCTTGCCAGCGACGATGGTGTCGCCAACGCCAAGGCGCTGCGGTGCGATGATGTAGGTCTGCTCGCCATCGGTGTATTTCACCAGAGCGATGAACGCAGTGCGGTTGGGATCATATTCCAGACGCTCGACCGTGGCAGGCATATCCCATTTACGACGCTTGAAGTCGATGATGCGATAGCTCTGCTTGTGGCCACCAGCGATGCCGCGCGAGGTCACATGACCCTTGTTGTTGCGGCCGCCGGTTTTGGTCTTGCCGACCGTGAGCGCCTTGAGAGGCTTGCCCTTGTGCAGCGAGGAACGATCGACGAGAATCAGGCCGCGTCGGGCCGGGCTCGTCGGGTTATAGTGCTTGAGTGCCATCTATCCCGCCTCAGATACCGGTGGTGACGTCGATCGACTGGCCTTCGGCCAGCGTCACAACCGCCTTCTTCACGTCGGAGCGCTTGTAGGGCTTGCCCTTCCAGCGCTTCGTCTTGCCCTTCTGGTTCATCGTGTTCACGTTCATCACGGTCACGTCGAACAGGGCTTCCACAGCCGCTTTGATCTGCGGCTTGGTTGCGTCGTTTGCCACCTTGAAGACAACCGCATTATGCTCGGAGAGCAGCGTCGACTTCTCGGTGATGTGCGGGGCGACAACCACGTCATAATGACGGTTGTCGATGCCCTTGGCCTGCTTTTTAGCCATTGAACCGCGCCTCCAGCTTTTCTACCGCAGCGCGGGTAAGCACCAGCGTTTCGGCCTTCAGGATGTCATATACATTGGCGCCGATCGCCGGCAGCACGTTGATCGTGTGCAGGTTTGCCGATGCCAGCGCGAAACTCTGCTCGACCGCATCGCCGTCGATCACCAGAGCGGTCTTGCCGAAGCCCAGATTGGCGAGATTGGCGACGAGCGCCTTGGTCTTGCCTTCTGCGACGGCCAGATCTTCCATGATGATCAGATCGCCGGACTTCGCCTTGGACGACAGCGCCATGCGCAGGCCCAAAACGCGGATCTTCTTGTTCAGCGACGGATTGAAATCACGAACGCGCGCGCCGTGAGCCTTACCACCACCGATGAAGATCGGCGCACGGCGATCGCCGTGACGTGCCGTACCGCCGCCCTTCTGGCGACCGAACTTCTTGCCGGTGCGTGCGACATCCGAGCGCTCACGCGTGCCACGCGCGGTGGCGCGGCGCTTTTCGAGCTGCCAGGTAACGACGCGGTGCAGAATGTCTGCGCGCGGCTCGACGCCGAAGATCTCGTCATTGAGGTCGATGTCGCCCTTGCCCTTGGCGTCGAGGGTCTGAACCTTGATTTTCATGATCAGCCCTCCTGGCCTTCGACCGTCTCGACGGGAGCAGCGGCTTCGGCCGGCGCTTCCGCGGGAGCGGCATCGTCATTGAGATTGGCAGCCAGCTTCAGGCCAGCGGGATAGGGCGCATCGCTGTGACGCGGCACCTTCACGGCATCCTTCACGAACAGCCAGCCACCCTTGGAACCGGGGACCGAACCCTTCACGAACAGAAGACCGCGCTCGACATCGGTCGAGACGATTTCCAGATTCTGCTGGGTGCGCTGACGGTCGCCCATATGGCCGGCCATCTTCTTGTTCTTGAACACGCGACCCGGATCCTGACGGTTGCCCGTGGAACCATGCGAACGGTGAGAGAGCGAGACGCCGTGCGAAGCCCGAAGACCCCCGAAGCCCCAACGCTTCATGGCACCGGCAAAGCCCTTGCCCTGTGTCTGGCCGCCGATATCGACGAGCTGGCCAGCCACGAAATGGTCCGCCGAGATATAGGCGCCCACATCGAGCAGCGCATCTTCGGCGACGCGGAATTCCTGAAGCCGCGCCTTGGGCTCGACTTCGGCTTTGCCGAAATGGCCACGCTCAGGCTTGGTGATGTTTTTCGCTTTCGCGGTGCCGGCGCCCAATTGGACAGCGACATAGCCGTCGCGATCGGCCTCCCGACGCGCAACAACCTGACAACCCTCAAGCGACAGGACGGTAACCGGCACATGCTTGCCGTCGTCCAGGAACACCCGGGTCATCCCCATTTTCTTCGCGATCACGCCAGTGCGCATGATCCATACTCCCTAATACAGAGGCCCGCGGGAAATTCCGCGGGCGTGCTCCAACCCAAAATTATTGACATCGCCCCGTCCGGGCTGGCCCCCGCGAACGGGGAAAGACGGGGGACGCAGACCACGGCCGGAGCCGTGCGGTATCCCTATGTCTTGCTGGCCTTAAGCCAGCTTGATCTCGACGTTGACGCCGGCAGCAAGATCGAGCTTCATCAGCGCATCGACCGTCTGCGGGGTGGGCTGCACAATGTCCAGCAGCCGCTTGTAGGTACGGACCTCGAACTGCTCGCGCGACTTCTTGTCGACGTGCGGACCGCGGTTCACGGTGAACTTCTCGATGCGCGTCGGAAGTGGGATGGGGCCGCGGATGAGCGCTCCGGTGCGACGCGCCGTATCGGCGATGTCCCCGGTAGCCTGATCCAATACACGATGATCAAACGCCTTGAGGCGAATGCGGATATTCTGCGTTTCCATGTCCACTACCGATGCGAAAGAGCCGTCCTCCCGAGGGAGGGTAACCGTATTAAATGAAATGCGAGTCGCCCGATTCCCCTGCGGAGAATCGGGCGACTGCGGTGCCTATATTACTTTGTGATCGAAGCCACAACCCCTGCACCGACCGTGCGGCCACCTTCGCGAATTGCGAAGCGCAGACCCTGGTCCATGGCGATCGGGGCAATCAGCTTGATGCCGAGCTGCACGTTATCGCCAGGCATCACCATTTCGGTGCCCTCGGGGAGGACAACTTCACCGGTGACGTCGGTGGTGCGGAAGTAGAATTGCGGACGATAGTTCGCGAAGAATGGCGTGTGACGGCCGCCCTCGTCCTTCGACAGGACATACACTTCCGAGGTGAACTCGGTGTGCGGCGTGATCGAACCGGGCTTGCAGAGCACCTGGCCGCGCTCGACTTCTTCACGGCCAACGCCGCGGATCAGCGCGCCGATGTTGTCGCCAGCCTGGCCCTGATCGAGCAGCTTGCGGAACATTTCGACGCCGGTCACGACGGTCTTCTTGGTGTCCTTGATGCCGACGATCTCGACTTCCTCGCCAACCTTCACGATGCCGGTCTCGACGCGGCCGGTGACAACCGTACCACGACCCGAGATCGAGAAAACGTCTTCGATCGGCATCAGGAATGCGCGGTCGAGCGGACGCTCTGGCTGCGGGATCCAGCTATCGACGGCTTCCATCAGCTTGAGCACGGCGTCATGGCCGATTTCAGGCGTCTTGTCGTCAAGCGCGGCCACAGCCGAACCCTGGATGATGGGGATGTTGTCGCCATCGAAATCATACTTCGAGAGAAGCTCGCGGATTTCCAGCTCGACCAGCTCGAGAAGCTCGGCATCGTCAACCAGATCGACCTTGTTCATGAACACGACCATCTGGGGAACGCCGACCTGCTTTGCGAGCAGGATGTGCTCCTTGGTCTGTGGCATCGGGCCATCGGTCGCCGAAACGACGAGGATCGCGCCATCCATCTGTGCGGCACCCGTGATCATGTTCTTCACATAATCGGCGTGGCCCGGGCAATCGACGTGCGCATAGTGACGCGCTTCCGTCTCATACTCGACGTGTGCGGTCGAGATGGTGATGCCGCGCTCGCGCTCTTCGGGCGCCTTATCGATGTTCGCATAGCTCGTGAAGGTAGCGCCGCCGGTTTCGGCGAGAACCTTGGTGATCGCTGCGGTCAGCGAGGTCTTGCCATGATCGACGTGACCGATGGTGCCGATGTTGCAATGCGGCTTGTTCCGCTCAAACTTAGCTTTCGCCATTATCTTCCTACCTTCTTATCAAAAACAATTGTCTCTTGCCGACTCTGCCGCGCCGTGACGAGCGCACATAGAGGCAAATTTCAGATTATGCCAGCTTCGCCTTGACCTCTTCGGCCACGTTCGCCGGCACTTCGTCATAATGCGAGAATTGCATCGAATATTGGGCGCGCCCCTGCGAGAACGAACGAAGCTGATTCACATAGCCGAACATGTTCGCAAGGGGAACCATCGCCTCGACCGCCGTGGCATTGCCGCGTGTATCGGTGCCCTGGATCTGACCGCGGCGCGAGTTCATGTCGCCGATGACGTCGCCCAGATAATCTTCCGGGGTGACGACTTCGACCTTCATGATCGGCTCGAGCAACTTGATGCCGGACTTCTGCGCAGCTTCGCGCATCGCGGCACGACCGGCGATTTCGAAGGCCAGTGCCGACGAATCGACGTCATGATAGGCGCCGTCATACAGCTCGATCTCGAAATCGATGATCGGGAAGCCGATCAGCGAGCCGGTCTCGGCGGTTTCGCGCATACCCTTTTCGACCGAGGGGATATATTCCTTGGGAATATTGCCGCCCTTGACGCCGTCGGTGAAGATGATGCCCGATCCGCGCTCGCCCGGTGTCACGGTGAACTTCACGCGTGCGAACTGGCCCGAACCACCCGACTGCTTCTTGTGGGTATAATCGATATCGACTTTCTTGCCGAGATATTCGCGATACGCCACCTGCGGCGCGCCGACATTGGCCTCCACCTTGAATTCACGCCTCATGCGATCGACCAGGATCTCCAGGTGAAGCTCACCCATGCCCTTGATGATCGTCTGGCCGCTCTCGGAATCCGAAGACACCCGGAAGGACGGATCCTCGCGCGCAAGACGATTGAGCGCGATGCCCATCTTTTCCTGGTCGGCCTTGGTCTTGGGTTCCACCGAAAGCTCGATCACGGGCTCGGGGAATTCCATCCGCTCCAGGATGATCGGCGCGTTGATCGCGCACAGCGTATCACCGGTCGTCGTATCCTTGAGGCCCGCCAGAGCGACGATGTCGCCGGCATAGGCCACCTGGATGTCCTCACGCTCGTTCGCGTGCATAAGCAACATGCGACCGACCTTTTCCTTCTTGTCCTTGACCGAGTTGGTGACCTGCGATGCGGTCTCCAGCTTGCCGGAATAGATGCGCGCAAAGGTCAACGTGCCGACGAACGGATCGTTCATGATCTTGAACGCCAGCGCCGAGAAAGGCGCTTCATCCGAAGAAGGACGCTCGTCCGGGGTCACGCCGTCGAGCTTGAGACCCTGAATAGCGGGAACGTCGAGCGGGCTCGGCAGATAATCGACCACGGCATCGAGCAGGGGCTGGACGCCCTTGTTCTTGAACGCCGAGCCGCACACCACCGGCACGAACGAGAAGTTGAGCGTGCCCTTGCGGATCAGCGCCTTGAGATCGGCCGTGCTCGGCTCGTTGCCCTCAAGATAGGCTTCCATCAGGGCGTCGTCCTGCTCGACGGCCATTTCGATCAGGTCGCTGCGATATTTGGCGGCCTTGTCAGCGAGGTCGGCGGGGATGTCCTGATATTCGAACTTCGCACCCAGGCTCTCTTCGAGCCAGATGATCGCGCGGTTTTCGACCAGATCGACCAGACCCTTGAAGCCGCCCTCCATGCCGATCGGCAAATACAGCACGGCCGGACGCGCGCCCAGGCGTTCGATGATCGAATTGACGCAGAAGTAGAAATCCGCGCCGGTGCGGTCGAGCTTGTTGATGAAGCACATCCGCGGCACTTTATACTTTTCAGCCTGGCGCCAGACCGTCTCCGACTGCGGCTCCACGCCGGCAACGCCGTCGAAGCAAGCCACGGCACCATCGAGCACGCGCAGCGAACGCTCGACTTCAATGGTGAAATCGACGTGCCCGGGGGTGTCGATGATGTTGATCAGATGCTCTTCGCCCTTGCCTTCTTCGGCGCGCCATTTGCACGTCGTAGCGGCGGACGTGATCGTGATCCCGCGCTCCTGCTCCTGCTCCATCCAATCCATCGTCGCCGTGCCTTCATGCACTTCGCCGATCTTGTAGGACTTGCCGGTGTAGTAAAGGATACGCTCGGTCGTCGTCGTCTTGCCGGCGTCGATGTGCGCCATGATGCCGATATTGCGATATCTGTCGAGCGGATGGCTGCGGGCCATGATCTTAACTCCGTGGCCGGGGCTCGGCCCCGGCGTTCGATTTGATTACCAGCGGGAGCCGGTAAAAACCGCTGTTACCAGCGGTAATGCGAGAATGCGCGGTTGGCTTCAGCCATGCGATGCGTGTCTTCGCGCTTCTTCACCGCGTTGCCGCGATTGTTCGACGCATCCAGCAGTTCGCCGGACAGGCGCGCCGACATGGTGTTTTCGCTGCGGGCGCGTGCCGCGGTGATCAGCCAGCGGATGGCCAGCGCCTGGGCACGCTCGATGCGCACTTCGACAGGAACCTGATAGGTGGCACCACCGACGCGGCGGCTGCGCACTTCGATACCGGGCTTCACATTGTTCAGCGCATCATGGAACACGCCGATCGGATCCTTCTTGGCCTTCGCCTCGACGGTTTCCAGGGCGGAATAGACGATGCCTTCGGCAACGGCCTTCTTGCCATCCAGCATGACGCTGTTCATGAATTTCGAAAGGACCTGATCTCCGAACTTGGGATCAGGCAGGATTTCCCGGGTTTCGGGACGACGACGACGTGACATGGATATACCCTCTTAACTTCAGATCACCGGAAAGCTCCGGCGAGCTTACTTCGGACGCTTGGCGCCGTACTTCGAGCGAGACTGCTTGCGATCCTTGACACCCTGGGTATCGAGAACGCCGCGCAACACGTGATAGCGCACACCGGGAAGATCGCGAACGCGACCGCCGCGGATCAGCACAACCGAGTGCTCCTGCAGGTTATGACCTTCACCCGGAATATAGGTGATGACTTCGCGCTGATTGGTCAGGCGAACCTTGGCCACCTTGCGAAGCGCCGAGTTCGGCTTCTTCGGAGTCGTCGTGTAGACGCGTGTGCAAACGCCGCGCTTCTGCGGGTTGGCATCCATTGCAGGGACCTTCGACTTGGCCTTCTGCGGGTCGCGACCCTTGCGGATCAGCTGATTGATCGTTGGCATGAAGCCTTCACCTTTATCGTTCAGTTACTTTGCTTGAGCGCGGGACACACGAAATGCAAAAAGAACCCCGGCGGCACAATGACCACCCTGGCCTTCCCACGCATCAGCAATGTTCAAGCTCTTGTTTGCCTGCAAAAAGGGGCGAATCCACCACAAACCCGCAGGCAGGGGCGGCCTATAACAATGGAGTCGGAGAGGGTCAAGCGGGGGACCGGGCGGTTTCGCACGTTGCAACCCGCTCAGCCTCTCGCCCGATCGGACGACTTAAATCCCGTCGAATTCGCTCGGGCATCCGCCCGGCTGCCGGCCCGTGGATTTCCCGCGTTCATACCATTCCGACGAATCGCCCATCTTCTCTTCATCATGATAGCAGACCCGCGCGAATTTGCGGGGGCCATCGAGGATGAACACGCTCCAGTTCTGCGCGCCGCAATCATGCTGCTTGCAGCTCCACGACAGCAATTCGCCATCGCCATAGACGATGGGCGAGGCCGGCCCCGGTGAGGCCTGCATCCTTTGCAGGATATCGCGCGGCACGGCGTCGCCGATCAGCCGCTTGACCACGGGGTCTGTCGCGAACGTGCGGCTGCCCACGCGGTCCATCGGATATTTGCCGTCGAACGTCGCCAGATCGAGCGCCTGATAATCCGCCTGCGTCAGATGCGCCGCCAGATTGCCCTCCCATACATAGCCCGATTTGCCGTCCACATCGACCTTGATCCAGCGGGTGGCGGGATCGACGCCCTTTACCCAGCGGCCGGACAGAACCTGATTCGGCTTCAGGACGGACAGGATCTGCGTATCCTTGGCGGTGGGCCTGTCGCGCATCCGCGCTTCGCCCACCACATCCACCTGCTCATCCTGAGCGGAGAGAAATTCATCGACATGCGCCGGCACTTCGGGCGCAAGCGCGACCACGGGCGCGGCGGCATTCATGGCGCTGGCCGCCGCATTGCTGGCGACGCCCTCATCGGAGTCGCGGCCCGCGATCACCATATAGCCGATCAGCAGCACCAGGATCGCGATCATCGCGCCGGCTATGATGAGCGTGGTGCGATTGCCGCCGCCGCTTTCGTCGGGCACCGGATCGGGCGCGGCGCGATAGGCCGGCTCGGGCGCAGCTTTGGGCGCGGGCGTGAATGCGGGTTCCGTCGCAATTTCGGTTGCGGGTGTGATCGGTGACACGGGAGCCGCATCCACGGGCGCGCCACAGGCCGTGCAGAAGCGCGCACCGTCCGGCAGGCGCTGGCCGCATTTCCCGCAATAGTGCTGGCTCATTCCGTTCGTCCTCCGCTCACCCGAGCCGGAGCCTTATCATAGCATCACGCCGCTCCGGAAGGGGGAGCCTGCCGGGGCGGGACCGGCGCGAAACGCAGCACGGCAAAACCCGTCAGCGCGGACAGAAGCGACCCCAGCAGCACGCCGATCTTCGCCTCCTCCACCAGCGCTGCGTTGCCCGGAAAGGCAAGGGCGCCGATGAACAGGCTCATCGTGAAACCGATGCCGCACAGCAGCGCCACGCCATAAATCTGCAGCCAGCTCGCGCCGCCCAGCTTGCCCGCAAGGCCGAGCTTCACGCACAGCCAGATGCTCCCGAAAATCCCGATCTGCTTGCCCATGAACAGGCCCGCCGCAATCCCCAGCGGCAGTGGCGCGAGAAGCTGCGCCATGCCCATCCCCGACAGCGACACGCCCGCATTGGCGAAACCGAACAACGGCACGATGGCGTAAGCCACTGTGGGATGCAGCGCATGTTCCAGCCGGTGCAGCGGCGAATCCTCTGCATCCGGCGCGCCCGGTGTCACACGGATGGGAATGGTGAAAGCGGCCAGAACCCCGGCGATCGTCGCGTGGACGCCCGAGAGCAGCACCGCATACCAGAGCAGTGCAAAGGCGATCAGATACAGCGGAAGCGATGTAACGCCGCGCCGGTTCATCACCGCCATCGCCAGCAGGATCACCGCCGCAGCTCCCAGCGCTGCCAGATTGATGCTGGCAGTATAGGCGAGTGCGATGATCGCCACCGCACCCATATCGTCCACGATCGCGACGGTGGTGAGAAACAGTTTGAGCGAGGTCGGCGCACGGCTGCCCAGCAACGCCAGCACGCCGATGGCGAAGGCGATGTCGGTCGCCGCGGGGATCGCCCAGCCTTGGGCCAGGCCCGGCACGCCCCCGGTGAAGAACAGATAGACCGCCGCCGGCACCGCCATGCCCGCCGCCGCCGCGATCACCGGCAGGCGGCGCTGCTTCCAGCTCGCGAGTTGCCCATCGACAAACTCGCGCTTGATCTCCAGCCCCACCAAAAGGAAGAATACCGCCATCAACCCGTCATTGATCCACAGATGCGGTGTCATCGGGCCGAGCGTCTCGGTCAAAACCGGGCCAAAGGGCGCATGAAGCGCGTGATGATAGAGATCATAAAGCGGGCTGTTCGCCACGATCATCGCCAGCGCAGCGGCGATCATCAGGATGATCCCACCCGCCGCCTCGCTATGCAGGAAATCGCGGAGGGCGGAGGCGGGGCGGGTGCGGGTCATGGTGCCTTTTAGGCTTCACCGCACGGTGAACAACAGGCTATCGACCACCTTGCCCGCCGGATCCACCAATTGCAGCCGGTGCGCGCCCGGACCGGCCAGCACCTGCGGCCGCGCGTCGGCCGGCCCCAGATCCTTCTTGTCCAGGATCAGGCGAAACCCTTCCACCGCGCCCGCCACCTGGATCGCCATGCGCTGGCGCTGGATCGGGATATCGGGATCGAGCGCATAGACGCTGCCGCCCACCGGGCTGGTGATGCGCGGGCGGCGTGATTGCCGGGGGGCGACCCCGATCACCGATTGTCCGGTGCCCGCCAGGAAATATTCGCGGCGCGGCGGCTCGATTCCATCGGCGAAGCGCACCTGCCGCGTCTCGATCCCCGATGGCTGCGCAGGCTGCCGGCCCGGATGCCCCTGATGCAGCGCCAGCATCAGATCGCGCCACACGGGCGCGGCCCCCGCCGTGCCGGACACCGCGCGCATCGAATCGCCCTCGAGATTCCCAACCCACACCGCCACCGTGTAGCGATCCGAAAAGCCGATGCACCAATTGTCCCGCATCGCCTTGGACGTTCCGGTCTTCACGGCTGACCAGAAGGAGAGTCTGAGCGCGCTGTCCAGCCCGAAGCTCTGCGCGCGCGCGTCGGCATCCGACATCATGTCGGAGACGATCCACGCCGATTGCGACGAGAAGATCGCGCGGGGCACCTCCTTCTTGTCGTCCGCCCTGAGCCGGAGCGGTGACCAGCGTCCGCCCTTCGCCAGCGTGCGATAGGCCGCCGCCTGCTCCATCAGCGTCACTTCCGCCGATCCCAGCGCGAGCGAGAAGCCGTAATATTGTCCGTCCTCGGTCAGCCCGCGATAGCCCGTGTCCCACAGTCGATCGCGGAAGCTATCCACCCCCGCCAGCACCAGCGTGCGCACGGCGGGGACATTGAGCGACCCCGCCAGCGCGGTGCGGGCCGAGACCGGCCCCTTGAAATCATGATCGTAATTCTGCGGCACATAGAGGCCCGACGCCGTATCGAGCTGAACCGGCGAATCATCCAATATGGAGGCGGGCGTCAGATAGCCCTTTTCGATCGCCTGCGCATAAAGGAACGGCTTGAGCGTCGATCCCGCCTGACGATAGCTGTTCGCACCATCCACGGCGGACGCGGTGGACGATCCGCCGACCCCGCCGACATAGGCCAGCACATCGCCCGTGGCGTTATCCACGACCAAGACGGCACCGTCCCGCGCGCGATCCGATCCCAGCCCCTGCAATTGCCGGGAAAGGGCGGTGACCGCCATCCGCTGGATATCCATGTCCAGCGTGGTCGTGATCTTCATGCCGGGCGTCTTGAGCAGCCGGTTCGCCAGATGCGGCGCAAGGCCGGGATCGAGCGCCAGCCGCCGCGCCGGGCCGAGCATGTCCAGCGCGGCGGCCATATAAGGCAAGCAACCCTGCCCCGTCCGGTTTTGGGATGCCAGCAGGCACGCACGCCTGCCCAGTTCCTGCGGCCCCGCGCGCGGATTGGGGAGCAACGCCGCCATCAGAAGCGCATCGGTCTTCGTGAGCGCATCGGGCGCTTTTCCGAACAGGCTCAGCGCCGACGCGCCGATCCCTTGCGCCTCGCCACGATAGCCCGCCAGATTGAGGTAGGCCTCGAGAATCTGATCCTTTGACCAATCGTCCTCCAGGTCCATCGCCGCGCGCATCTGCCGTGCCTTGTCCCGCCAGCCGCGTGATCCGGGCGCGGCGAGTTGGGGGGCCAGGAAGGCGGCCACCTGCATCGACAGTGTGGAAGCGCCGCGCGCGCGCTTGCCTTCCAGCCGATCGCGGAGCGATCCCGCCATCGCCCACCAGTCCACGCCATCATGGCTTGCGAATCGGCGATCTTCCGACGCGATGATCGTCTGGGGCAGCACCGGGGTGACGCTCTCCAGCGGCGTCCACGCGAGTCGCCGCACGCTGAAATTCACCCGCGCGCTATCGATCAGACGGCCGTTGCGATCATAGAGCCAGGCTTCGCTCGGTGCCCAGCCCGCCTTGGTCTGCGCATAGCCCGGCAAGGGCGGCGGCAAAGTGACGAACCACAGGGCCGTGAAGGCACCGAACAGCAGCAGCGCTGCTCCGGCCCACGCCTTCGCCCTCCATGACCAGCTCCGCCAGAGATCGATCACCCGAAGCCACCCATCATCGTCATTCCCGCGCAGGCGGGAATCCATATGCTCGACATCTTCCGGATCATTCCGCGTTTATGGATTTCCGCCTGCGCTGCAATGACGGCATGGTGAGTCGTCAATCACTGCATCTCCACCACGACCGGACCATTGGGCACCTGAGCGCGGATGTCGGGCGAATACATCGCCTCCACCCGCGTGGGCGGCAGAGTGAACCTGCCGATGCCGTTCAGCCGCACCGCATAGCTCACCGTGAAACGGCCGCGCGGCACCCATTCGAAATAGCCACGCCAGCCATCCTTGCCACGCTCGACATAGCTTGGTTGCACGCCCTCTCCGCCCGCCTGCGCCAATTGCGCGGATTGACCGCCCAACGCGCTGACGATGGTGCCGCCCGGCACCACCGGATCGTTCACCACCACCCAGTTGCGATCGGCGGTGGCATCCACCGTGATCGTCACCTTCAGCACATCGCCGCGCGTATATTGGCCGGACACCTGCTGCTGGATCGGCGTGACCGTCTTGCTCATCTTGTAGCCTGCATAAAGCGGCTCGAGCAAAGGCACCGCCGCGCGGACCGAGACCATCGCCCATGGCCCCGCTCCGCCGCTCTGGCGCAGCGTCAGCGTCTCGCGCTTTGGCGGCAGCGCGAGCATCAGCGGCGCGGCCTCGGTCATCTGCGGCCAGACGCGACTCTGCGTCTGCCCGCCCATCGTGGCCGTGGTCGTGCCCGCAATCGCCTGCGCAGGATAGATTTGCGCAAAGCGCATCACCGCGATCGCGCCCCAGGCGTTGGCCGGGGTCGTATCCCAATGGCCGCGCTGTTGGCGCATGGCCGCGCCGATCATTAGGCGTGGCGTTTCATCCTGCCAGCCGGGCTTGCCCAAAGTCGCCATCAGCACCTTGAGCGACATTTCATCGCCCGACGACATCATCCACCACGGTGCATTCTTCGCATCGACCAGATCGAAGCGCGATCCTTCATAGACGATCCGGGTGCGCAGCACGGCTTCCGCCGCAATGCGCAATGGTGCCCGGTTGTTCAGCCCCTTGGTCTTGTCGATGATCACCAGCCAGTCCGCCAGCGCCCCGGTCGGCATATCCTGCGGCGCGAGGCCGATTGATCCGAGCATGGCCGGGCGCGCCAGACCGTTGCGCGCGAGCGCCGCGAGCGCTGCGATCCGCTGGAGTCGGATATCGCCGCCCCATGCGCTTTCCCGCTTCAGCCGTCCGTCGATCACAGCCTGCAGCGCCTTGACCATCCGGTCCTTCGCGCCTTCGGGGATCACCCAGCCGGCCTCGGCGCTCAGCGAGAGCACATAGGCCGTCAGCGTTTCCGATCCGCTGATCCGATCGATCGGAAAATAACGCAACAGCCCCTCGGGATCGAGATAGGCGGGCATCTCTTCGGAGAGGCGCGCCCAGGCCGCGGCATCGCCCAGCACGATCGCGCGGGAGAATTGCTGTTCGAAGCAATTATAGGGATAGCGCGCCATATAGTCCCGCACGCTCGCCATCGGCGGCGCGAGCGTATCGGACAGGCGCACGTCCACACTGCCCAGCCCCGGCAGCGCGCCAGCGGGCGCCATGATCGGCACCTGCGCATTGGGGCCGACCTGCAGCACCGTCGTCGCCCAGGTTTCGATCGGGATCGCGGGGATCACATCCTGTGACACCGTGAGACGGTCCGCCATCTTCCCGGCCTTCACATCCACGGTCCAGTTGAGCGTCTCCATGCCCGCAGGCGCGGTGAGGTTCCAGGTGACCGGCACCGCGCCATTGGCGGGTATCTCCACGGTCAGTGGCGGCATGGTGAGACTCGCGCCCTCTACGGACGCATTGGCCGTCACCTTCACCGGCCTGTCCGTGCCGTTCCGCAGCGTGAAGCTCGCGCCATATTGATCACCCGACCGCACCAAGGGGGGCAATCCGGAATAGACCGCCAGATCCTGCACCGTGCGGATCGCGGCTTCGCCCGTGCCGAACAGCCCCGGCCCATCGGTGGCGATCGCGACCAGGCGATAGGCCGTGAGCGAATCCGCCAGCGGCACCTGAACACGCGCGCGGCCCTTGCCGTCCAGCGTCACGCGGCCCTTCCACAGCAGCACAGGGCGGAAATCCTCGCGATTGAGTGCGGACAGATCACCGCCGCCGCCGCCGATCTCCACAGCCTTTTTGCCATAATGTCTCTTGCCGACCACCTGCGTCTGCGCGGTGGAGGTCAGCACCGACAGCGGTCTTTCCCCCATCATCGCGTCGATCAGCTTCCAGCTTTCATTGGGCTGAAGCTGGATCAACGCTTCGTCGATCGCGACGAAGGCGATTTCCGCGCTGGCCGCGGCCTTGCCGCCGGGGCGCTTGACCTCCACGTCCACATTGGCCGTGCTACGCACGGCGTATTTGTCCTTGTCGGCCTTCACCTTCACTGCGAGGCGATGACCTTCCCAGCCGACATTCACCTTGGCGATGCCCAGGCGGAAGCTGGGCTTGGCCAGATCGACCAGCGCGGTCGGCGTGTCGCCGGTATCGACGAACGGCATTTTCCATTCGCGCGCCTTGTCCATCAGCCATTGCTTCCACCCACTGACGCGCCCGCGCACCGCCATCACCGAGACATAGACATCGGGCGCATAGCTGCCCGGCATCTTGACCTCGATCACGGGATCCTTGCCCTTCAGCGTGGTGACATAAGAAGACAGCACGCCCTCGCGCTCCACCGTGACCAGCGCGGTCGCCTCGCGGAACGGCATCCGCACCTGGAATTTCGCGGTCTCGCCGGCCTTATAATCATTCTTTTCGGGGATGACGTCCATCCGATCGCCATTGTCCCCGCCAAACCACCATTCGTCCGCGCCCGCCAGCCAGACGGACGTGACGGCGCGCGAGACATGGCCATTTTCGTCCAGCGTGGTCGCCACGGCCCAGACTTCGCCCGAAATGTCCGGGTCGATCGCGCAGCTCGCCTGGCCGCTCTTGTCGGTTACCGCGGTGCAGCCGGTCGCCAACTTGGTCGTCTTGGCCTGATTGTCATAGGCATAGAAGCCGCCGATCAGCCTGCGCCGCGCGGTCAATATCTCGCGACTGTAGAGCGTCACCGAAATCTTCTGCCCCTTGCGCAACCGCCCCTCGGTATCGAGCGCGACGAACTTCAGGCGCAGATCATCGGACTTCATCATCCAGCCATCGGTCTTGATGCCCAGCCGCACGGCGGAGGGGAAAAGCTGGATCCGGCGGGTCGCGGTCAGGATTTCGCCATTCGCATCGGCATAATCCATCTCGACATTCATGTCGGTGATCTCGTCCACCGCGGTGGGCACGTCGATCACTGCCCTGCCCGTCCCTTGCGGGTTCAGCGTCATCGGCTGGGTCTGCGCCGGCGGCAGCGCCTGTTCGATCTCTTCGCCATCGCCGTTCAGCGGCACCGTGCCCTCCGCGATCGCGCGCCCGCCGAAGCTCCAGCCATCCCAGCCGCGCGGCGTGGCATATCCGCGCGTGAAGGCCGTGCGAACGCGCACCGGCAGATTGCTTGCCCCGCCGCCGGAGAGATAGCCAACGAACATATCCACCGGCACATTGACTGGGCGGATCAACGCATTCTTCGGCCCGTCGATCGTCGCGCGCATCGTCGGCAGGCGGAACTCGTCCACCTTGATCGACTGGTTGGTGTAGATGCTCTTGTCACCATGGATGATGGTGATGTCGTAATCGCCCTGCGGCGCGCCTTTGGGCGCAGTCCAGACGGATTCGCCGATCCCTTCGGCACCGATCGTCAGCGGCATCTCGAATTCGGTGCCCGATCCGCGGTGGCTGAGCTTCAATTTGCCCGTGAAACCGCCGCCATAGGCAAAGCCCGTCGCAATCGGTTTGCGCAGGATGTGCTTCATGTTCACCGTCTCGCCCGCGCGAATCAATGTGCGATCGAAGATGGTGTGGACCAGATCCTCGCTCTCGCTCCAGCCATAGGGCAGATCGAAATCATAGGGGCGGATGCCGCTGCCCCAATCGGTCATGGTAAAGCTGAAATCCTCGCCCGACCGCGCCGAGACCATCAGCGGATGGGGATTGTCATTCTCACAACTGCCATAGGTTTCGGGATCAGGCAGTCCGCCGGCCACGATCAGCCGCCCGGCCTTGTCGCTCGTGCCCTGGGCCAGTGTGCGGCCCGAACAGGCGTCCGTCACGCGCACGGCCGCACCGGCCACCGGCTTGCCGCTATCCAGCGCGGTCACCCAGGCGAGCGAGGCCGCCCGGCCCCATTTGAAATGCACGCTCATATTGGTGACCAGCGCGCCCGCGGTCACATAGCGCGGCACGTTACGCCCCAGCAAAGCCTGGCCCAGACGCGGGCTGGCCAGCTCCACCACATAGAATCCGGGTTTGGTGAGCGGGATGCCGACCACTTCGAAATCCTTGCCCTTTCCAGGCAGCGCCAGTGTCATCGCATTGGTGCCGGGCCGGTCCCCGATCAGCGCTTCGGTCCCCCTGTAATTGACCGTGATTTCATCCTTGCCGCGCTTCTCGGTGCGGAAATCACTCTTGCTGACCCGATCGATCTCTCGCAGCCAATTGGCGATCTCGCCGTCCGACCCGTCCACACGCAGCTTTTCGCCGACGACGCCGATATTCTTGCCCTGAAGTGCCGGCTCCACATTGCGGACCGTCACGGGCAGCACACCGCCCTCGCGGGCCTCGAGAATGCCGAAATTGGCGGCGAATTTCACCAGCGGCGGTGCCTCGTCGATCTTGATATCGAGCGGGAAGCGCTCTGCATTGGAAAGCGGACGGCCGCTTTCATCCCTTACATTGGCGGGCAGCAGCACCCTGCCCGTGACGGACGCGGGCAAGGGCGCTTCGAAACTGACCTGCGACACCACCGCATCGCCATCCGCCTCCAATTTGGGCTTGAGCGAGCGTCCGTCAGACGTCTCCAGCCGGATGGCCGCCGCCGTGGCCACCGGGATTGGCGCGGTGAAACGCACATAGGCGCTCTGCACCGGATTGCATCCGGCTTGCGGATTGACGCGGCCACATTCGAAGCGCGCGGCAAATTCACGGCGCACGGTATAGTCGAACCGCTGGTCGCGCCCCGCCACGCGCCCTGCGCCGGAAATCGCCTTGCTCCACACCAGCCCCATGTCGCGCCCGGGCGGCAAGGGACGACGGCACTGGACGGCGGTGATCGTTGAAAGCGCCTTGGGATCGCTGCGCGACGCGATCGGCACCCCGGCCTCGCTCATGAATTCGGTGGCGCGCCAGTCATCATCGCCCAGGCCGCTCAGCACCTTGGACACGGTTTCGCGCGGCAGCACGTCGAGCGCGATCTTCTCGCCCAGCCCATCCACCGCGCAATAACCATTGGCGGCGATCGAGCGCGGATCGGCGGGCACATTGGTGGCGACGAGGAACACCTGATCTTCCTCGATATCGCTGCCATAGGCCCCCGGCAGTACCGCGCGGACCGATGGCCCGCCCGTATCGACCGTAAAGCTGCGGGTGCCGCCAAGGCCGGTCCCGGCCAATGTCTCCAGTCCGTCGTTCAGCGTGAAGGTGCAGGCGATCCCGCCCGGCAGGCTCTTGGCGAAATCCCAGACGAACGTCTTGGTGTCGATCCAGCGCCCGGTGCCGCCCACGGGGCATTCCACCTTGACCGGCACCTTGGCGCGCGGATCACCCAGCGGCACCATGTCGGCCGAAAAGCGCATCGTGAAGCGTTCGATCGCGCCATCGCCATTGCCCGGTGTCGCCAGCACGACCTGCGCGGACTGATCCCCCGATGCGGCGACAGGCGCAATCGCCAGCGCGAGGACGGCCACCCGCCACAACCGGTTGAACATGAAATCACTCCCCTGAGACTGGGGCGGACGGTGCAGCAATTCAGCCCTTCAAGTCCAGTGAATATCATGCGCCGCGCGCGGCTTAGGCCCGCCGTCATTGCTCATTCTCTTAGAATACAAACTTTATTATTACGTGGATTGATGAATACATCCAAATCTGTACTAATATTGGTCACGTTTACCATCAGACGTAATATTCATTTTAAGTATTGATCATTCATTATTGGCTATTGATGATAGACCATCAGAATCGGGGGGATCCGGTTTGCCTGAATTATCTACAATCGTCATGGCGCTATCCGCTGTGGCGCATGAGTTCGTGCTATTCGCCGCGATCGGTTTCCTGATCGGGGGGCTGGACGATCTTGTCATCGACGCCATCTGGCTTGGGCGCATCTATTGGCGGCGCACCACAATCTACCGCCGCTATCCGCGCGGGGATCTGCTGCAACTGGCACCGCCCGATCGCCCGGGCTGGATCGCGGTGTTCGTGGCCGCGTGGCAGGAAGCCGCCGTCATCGGACAGATGGCGCAAACGGCGCTCGATCGCTTCGATCACCCGGATTACCGGCTCTACATCGGCTGCTATCCCAATGATCCCGAGACGATCCGCGCCGTGGCGGCGGTCGCGGCGAAGGACGCACGGCTGTGCCAGGTCATCCTGCCGCACCCCGGCCCCACCACAAAGGCGGATTGCCTCAACGGCCTGTGGCGCAAGATGCTGGAAGACGAGCGCGATCATGGGCAGAATGCCAAGGCGATCGTGTTGCACGATGCCGAGGATATCGTGCATTCGGGCGAATTGCGCATCTTCGACCGGTTGATCGAGCGCTACGATCTGGTGCAGCTTCCCGTCTTGCCGCTGATCGATCCCGGCTCGCGTTGGATCTCCGGCCATTATAACGATGAATTCGCCGAAGCGCATGGCAAGGCGATGGTCGTGCGCGAAGCCCTGGGCGCGGCGATCCCCGCCGCTGGCGTCGGCTGCGCCTTTTCCCGCCGCGCGCTGGCGCGTGTCGCCGCGAAAAAGGGCGGCGCGCCGTTCGATGCCGACAGTCTGACCGAGGATTACGAACTCGGCCTCGGTATCGCGACCGATGGCGGCAAGGGGATTTTCGTCAGCCTGCCGAGTTTTCCGGGCGGCAAGCCCGTCTCCATCCGCGCGCATTTCCCCGCCACCTTCCGCGATGCCGTGCGCCAGAAATCTCGCTGGATGGCCGGGATCGCCCTCTCCGGCTGGGACCGGATGGGGTGGCGCGGCGGCTTTGCCGAGCGCTGGATGCGGCTGCGGGATCGGCGCGCCCCCCTGGGGGCGGTGATCCTGCTCGCCGCCTATATCGGCTTTCTCGGCACGCTCGCCGCCGCCGGCGCAGGGCACCTTGCGGGCATGACGCCTGCGCCCTTCACCCCGCTGATGACCGCGCTGTTGTGGATCAATCTGGCGCTGCTCTTATGGCGCCTATGTCTGCGCGCCGGCTTCGTGACCCGCGCTTATGGCTGGCGCGAAGGGCTCCGCGCGCCGCCGCGAATGGTCATCGCCAATGTCGTCGAGATTTTCGCAGCCGCCCGCGCAGTCAAGATTTACCGCACCCGGCGGCGCAACGGGACGGTGGTGTGGGACAAGACAAACCATGTCTTTCCCGATCTGGTGCCTGAAGAATGAAGGATCCCGCCCGCCCGTTGCGCTTCGTGGCGCTGGCGCTGTGCGCGTGGATCGGTGGCCGCGCCGTCCTGCTGTCGCAGCCGGAGGGCGACGAACCATCGCCACCGCCCGCACCGCCGCGAACGGCCCCGATTGGCGATTTCGCACCCGAAAGCACCCCTCTCGCCGCCATGCCGTCAAGGGCGACGAACGCCGCGGCTGCATGGGCGGAAAAGTCGACCCGGTCGGGCCATACACCACGTCTTTGGCAACCCGCATCCCGTGTCATCGGCGCGCAGACAGGGCGCCTTGCGGAAGCCGAGGCTCTGGACGCTGGGGTTCACGCCCCCGCCTTGACCGCCATGCTCGCCGCCGGCGCAAGCGCGCTCCGTCCTGCGCCGCAGCCGGGCGCTGGTGCTGCATCGCATCCCGGACCCAAGCGCCTGAGCGGCTATGGCTGGATGTTCGTGCGCGACTCCGGTTCGGCCACTGGCCTTGCCAACAATGGCCAACTCGGCGGCAGTCAGGCGGGAATGCGGCTCGATTACGCGCTTGGCCCCGATCCCGCCCGCGGCTTCCAGATCGGCGCGCGATTCTCCGCCCCGCTGGAGGGCAAGGGCCGCGAAGCCGCGATCGGGCTTGGCTGGAAACCCGGACCCGATATCCCGCTGACGCTATCAATCGAGCGACGGATCGGCCTCGACAGTGCCGGCCGCGACGCTTTTGCGGCGAGCGTGGCGGGCGGCGTGAATGCGATCGCGCTGCCGCTGGATTTCAAGCTCGACGCCTATGCGCAGGCCGGAATCGTAGGCGCAAAGAAGCGCGATCAATTCGTGGATGGCTCTCTCAGCGCCACCCGCACGATCGTGACCGGCAACACCATTTCGGTGGCAGCGGGCATGGGTGCATGGGGCGCGGCGCAACCCGGCGTCGAGCGGCTGGATATCGGCCCGCGCGTGCGCATCCGCCTGGAAACCGGCCACGCCAGCATCGGGGTTGCGCTGGACTGGCGGCAGCGTGTTGCGGGTGACGCCGCGCCCGCATCCGGCCCAGCGCTCACCATCGATGGCAGTTTCTGAAACCGACGAGCCTTTCCCATGCCGCAAATAGCCGTTAGGCGGTGGCGGCAGGATGGATATCTATCTTCCCATCGCCAATCTCTCGGTCAACGCCCTGGTCATCATCGGCCTGGGCGGGCTGGTCGGCCTGCTTTCGGGCATGTTCGGCGTGGGCGGCGGATTTCTGACCACGCCGCTGCTGATCTTCTATGGCATTCCGCCCACGGTCGCCGCCGCGTCCGCCGCCAGCCAGGTGACGGGTGCCAGCGTCTCGGGCGTTTATGCGCATCTCCAGCGCAATGGCGTCGATTTCCGCATGGGCGGCGTGATGGTGGCCGGTGGCGTGATCGGTTCGATTGCGGGTGCCTGGCTCTTCCGCCTGCTTCAGGAAAGCGGGCAGATCGATACCGTGATCGCCATGCTCTATGTGATTCTGCTGGGCGGCATCGGTGCCCTGATGGCGCGCGACGCGATCGTCAGCATTCGCGCGACGCGGACCGGCGTGCCGCTCAAGGTCCGCAAGCGCCGCCATCATCCGCTGGTCGCCTCGCTTCCCTTCCGCTGGCGCTTCTATCGTTCCGGCCTCTACATTTCTCCGCTGGCGCCGCTGCTGCTGGGTTTTGTCACCGGGATATTGACCGTGATCCTCGGCGTCGGCGGCGGCTTCATCATGGTCCCCGCCATGCTCTATCTGCTGGGCATGACCACGCAGGTCGTGGTCGGCACCTCGCTGTTCCAGATCCTCTTCGTCACCATGGCCGCAACGATGGTGCACGCCACCACGACCAAGGCGGTGGATATCGTGCTGGCCGCATTGTTGCTGATCGGCAGCGTGACGGGCGCGCAATTCGGGGCGCGGCTGGCGCAGAAGATCAAGCCGGATTACCTGCGTCTGCTGCTTGCCGCGATGGTGCTGCTGGTGGCGATCCGCATGGCGCTCGGCCTCGGCTGGCGACCGGATGAAATCTACACGGTCACGATATCATGAAGCGCGTCCCCGTCCTGATCTTGGCGGCATTCGCACCCCTGATGCTGGGGCAGGCGCAACCCATATTGGTGCCTGATGTGTCCCAGAAAAAGGTGGAGATCATATACAGCTTCACCGGTGCCGAATTGCTGCTGTTCGGCGCGATCCTCTATCCGGGTGGCAAATCACCGGACAAGCCCGCCGATATCGCGGTCGTCCTGAAAGGGCCGTTCCAGCCGATCACCGTGCGGGAGAAGCAGAAGGTGGCCGGCATCTGGATCAATGCCGAAAGCACGCGATTCCGCTCCGTTCCCACTTTCTATGCGGTGGCGTCGTCCAGGCCGCTGGACAAATTGATCGACGAGCGCACCGCCTCCATCTTCGAACTGGGCCTCGGCAATCTCCAATTATCCCCCGCCAGCGGCGCCACCCCGGCGGAACAGCAGCGGTTCGAAGCAGGCCTCACCGATCTGCGCAAACGCACGGGCCTGTTCGCGCAAGCGGACAATGATGTGAAGATCACCGACGATGTGCTGTATCGCGCGCGCCTCGCCATTCCCGCGCGCGTGCCGGTGGGCAAATATACCGCCGAAACCTTCCTGATCCAAGGGGGGCGCGTGATCGCCGCGGCCAGCCTGGACGTGGAAATCCACAAATCCGGCTTCGAACGCTTCGTCGCCTCGGCCGCCGAAAACAGCCCCTTCACTTACGGCTTCGTCGCAGTGGCGCTCTCCGTGGCGCTGGGCTGGCTCGCCGGCGCGGTCTTCCGCCGGTTCTGAAGACACCCGCGCAATATCGGTAAATCAAATTTTTACCTCCCGGGGTTAAGCCTGATCCCCTGCACCCATTGGGTTTCCGGGCGCGGCGGGGGAGACGATTGAATGACCGACATCGGTGGGATGCGTAATCTGAACATGGCTGACGATCATATGCTGGAAAGCGCCGCGCCGGTGATCGTGCCGGTGTTGCCCGATGAGATCGGCAAGGTTCTCGAAGTCGCGGGTTCGGGTTCGCAGATCGAGTTGGATGCACAGATGTTGCGCAAGCTCTCCAAATCGGACGATCCCTGCATCGCCATGGCAGGCCAGGTCGGCAGCCTGATCAAGATGAAGGTCGGTCATCTCTGGATCGTGGCCAATGTCCGCAATCTCCGGCTTGATACGTCGGACAGCGATCTCATCCTCGCGCATATCGATTTCCTCGGCGAGGGGCTCGAGGCGCGCCTCACCGGCCGCCTGACCAACTTCCGCCGCGGCATCACGCGTTTCCCGGTGCCAAGCTGCCGCGTCTATCCGGTGTCCACCGAAGACATGAAGGAAATGTACGCCGCGGAAGACACGCCCAATATCGAGATCGGCACGGTTTATCCCACGCGCGACATTCGCGGCGCGCTGTTCGTGGATGCCATGCTCGGCAAGCATTTCGCGCTGCTTGGCTCCACCGGCACGGGTAAATCCACCTCCGCCGCGCTGATCCTCCACCGCATCTGCGACATGGCCCCGGAAGGCCATATTGTCATGATCGATCCGCACGGCGAATATTCAGCGGCCTTCCGCACCAATGGTGCGCTCTATGACGTCAACAATCTGGCGATGCCGTATTGGATGATGAACTTTCAGGAGCATTGCGAAGTCTTCGTGACGACCACGGGCAATCAGGGGCAACAGGATCGCGATATCCTGTCCAAATGCCTGCTCGCGGCCCGCGCGAAGAACCGCGCCGCCGAAGGCATTTCGAAGCTCACCGTGGATTCGCCCATCCCCTATCTGCTCTCCGATCTGACCAACATCATCCAGACCGAGATGGGCAAGATGGACCGCGCGGGCGAAACCGCGCCTTATATGCGGCTCAAGACCAAGATCGACGAGATCAAGGCCGATCCGCGCTACAGCTTCATGTTTTCGGGTATGCTGGTGGCGGACAGCATGGCGAGCTTCATCAGCCGCGTGTTCCGGATGCCCGGAGACGGCAAGCCGATCTCGATCATCGACGTTTCGGGCGTGCCATCGGATATCACCCAGGTGGTGGTCGCCGTGCTCAGCCGCACCGTCTTCGATTACGCCATCTGGTCCCGCAACGAGCCGCAACGCCCGATCCTGCTGGTCTGCGAAGAGGCGCATCGCTATGTGCCCAACGAGCAGAATGCGCATGGATCATCGGTCGGCACGATCCTCGGCCGCATCGCCAAGGAGGGCCGCAAATACGGCGTCTCGCTGGGGCTGATCACGCAGCGTCCGTCCGATCTGGCCGAAGGCGTGCTGTCGCAATGCGGAACGATCATCGCCATGCGCCTGAATAACGAGCGCGATCAGGCTTTCGTGAAGGCCGCCATGCCCGAAGGCGCGCGCGGCTTCCTCGATACCATTCCGGCGCTCCGCAACCGCGAGTGCATCATCTGCGGCGAAGGCGTCGCCATTCCCATCCGCGTCTCGCTGGATAATCTGGAGGAGGAGCGCCGCCCCGCCTCAAGCGATCCCGTGTTCACGCATCTGTGGCGCGAAGTGGGCGGCGAAGAGGAAATCGTGGGCCGCGTCATCCAGCGCTGGCGCAGCCAGGGGCGGTAAGCCAGCTTGGCAACGCTCCAGTAAAACCGTTTGTCCCGAGCGAAGTCGAGGGATGTTGAGCCACGAACCACGGGTCTCGACTACGCTCGACACAAACGGACGTTGTTGGCCATTTGCCCCGCTTAAAACATTAGCCGCGTGACATGCCCCATCTTGCGGCCGGGCCGCGCTTCATCCTTGCCGTAAAGGTGCAGATGCGCGGTCGGGTCGGACAGGATCTCCGCCCAGGCATCCGCCTCATGCCCGATCAGATTGTCCATCCGCACGCGCGGGGCGGTGAGCGCGGTAGCGCCCAGCGGCAGGCCGCAGACCGCGCGGATATGATTTTCGAATTGCGAGGTGAGCGCGCCCTCGATCGTCCAATGACCGCTATTGTGGACGCGCGGCGCCATTTCGTTGAACACCGGGCCATGGGCGCTGGCGAAAAATTCCAGCGTCAGCACGCCGACATAGTCCATCGCATCTGCCACACGGCGCGCGATCGCCTTGGCCTCGCGCGCCTGCCCCGCCACCAGCGCGGCGGGCGGCACCGTGGAGACCGCCAATATGCCGTCACGATGCACATTGGTCGATGCGTCCCAGAAAGTGCAATCGCCATCGGCCGCGCGGCAGAGCAGGATCGAAAATTCCGCTTCGAAATCGACAAAGCCTTCGAGGATCGCGGGCTGCGCGCCGATCGCCTCGAACGCCGTCGCCACATCGTCCGGGCTGGTGATGCGCACCTGTCCCTTGCCGTCATAACCGAAACACCGCGTCTTCAGGATCGCGGGCATCCCGATTTCGGCCAATGCGCGTTCGAGCGACGCCTGATCCGATACCGCCCGCCACGGCGCGGTCGCGATCCCCAGATCGGCCATATGGCTTTTCTCGTTCAACCGGTCTTGCGCAATGGTTAGGCTGCTGAGCCGGGGATGGATCGGCACGATCGCCGCCAGCGGAGTCAGCGCGTCCACCGGCAGATTTTCGAACTCATAAGTGACGACATCAACGCTGTCGCCAAAGCGCTTCAGCGCATCCCAATCCTCATAGGGGGCGCAGGTGAATTCGGCCGCAACCTCCGCCGCCACCGAATCGGCTTCGGGCGCATAGATATGGCAGCGATAGCCAAGCTGCGCTGCCGCCATCGCGAGCATCCGGCCAAGCTGGCCGCCACCGATGATGCCGATCGTGGAGCCGGGCTTCAACATGGTCATACGGGATCGACGCTCACATCCTCGGTCTGCTTAGCGCGCCAGGCATCCAGCCGTTCGGCGAGCGCCGCATCCGCATTCGCCAGGATCGCCGCCGCCAGCAGGCCCGCATTGATCGCGCCGGGCTTGCCGATCGCCAGCGTGCCCACGGGAATACCGCCGGGCATCTGCACGATCGAGAGCAAACTATCCATCCCGCTCAAAGCCTTGGACTCCACCGGCACGCCCAGCACGGGCAGGCGCGTCATCGCCGCGGCCATCCCCGGCAGATGCGCCGCGCCGCCTGCGCCTGCGATGATCACCTTCAGCCCGCGCGCCGCCGCCGATTGCGCATAATCATAGAGCCGCTGGGGCGTCCGGTGCGCCGATACGACCCGGCATTCATGCGGCACGCCTAGCGTCTCCAGCACCTCGGCGGCATGGCGCATCGTCTCCCAATCGGAGCGGCTGCCCATGATGATGCCAATGAGAGGAGCCGTGTCGCCCATGGTTTCTGCCCGTTCCCCGGAAACAATGAAGCCACGCCCCTTATCGGCACCGGAGCCTCGGCGCAATTGCGCCGCGACCGCCGCGATATGGTTTACCGTTATTTTCTTTCGATTTTCAGTCGGTTTCCCTATGATGCTGTCAACCAAACCGAATCCGGGTCGCGTGGGGTATCTCATCCGGGGAGAGATATATGACCGGGCGCGTTGCGCTTGACGATCTTGCGCATTCATCGCGCGAGGCGATAGAAAAGTTGCTCGACGAAAATGCCAGGCTGCGCAATCAGCTTGCGGCAGCCCAGCAGCTTGTCGGCGAACTTGAGTTGATTGCGGACAGCGATCCGCTGACTCCGCTGCCGAACCGCCGCGCGTTCGTCCGCGAATTCGAACGCGCCGTGGCGCATGTGGCGCGCCATGCCACGCCGATCGCGGTGATGTTCGTTGATCTCAATCGACTGAAAAGCGTCAATGACCAGCATGGCCATAATGCGGGCGATGCGGCGCTGATCCATGTGGCCAAGGTGCTGAGCGATCATGTGCGCGCCACCGATGTGGTCGCGCGGATCGGCGGCGACGAATTCGGCCTGGTACTTTACCGGCTGGATCAGGCGGCCGCCAAGGAAAAGGCGGACATGCTGGTGCGCCAGATCGCGCAGACGCCGATCCCCGTCGAAGGCGGCATGATCGAAGTGGGCGTGTCCATCGGCTCGACCATCATCACCAGCGAAGACAGCTTCGCCACCGCGCTCGCCCGCGCGGACATCGCCATGTATTGCGCGAAACGGGGATAGGCTGTTCCGCCCTTTGTGGGAGTGGATTACGTCTTATCGCTCCGACAGATAATAGCGGTCCACCGCCGCGAGCGCGTCATCCAGCTCATAGACGATCGGCTGCCCGGTCGGGATTTCCAGCCCGGTGATCTCGTCATCGGGAATGTTCGACAGATGCTTGACCAGCGCGCGCAATGAATTGCCATGCGCCGAAATCAGCACGCGCTGCCCCGTCTTCAGCGCGGGCGCGATCCGCGCATCCCAATAAGGCAGAACGCGCGCGATGGTGTCCTTCAAGCTCTCCGTCGCCGGCACTTCGATTCCCGCATAGCGCCGATCCGAAGACAGATCATAAGCGCTCCCGGCCTCCAGCGGCGGCGGCGGAACATCGAAGCTGCGCCGCCAGATCTTCACCTGCGCATCGCCATGCTTGGCCGCGGTCTCGGCCTTGTCCAGCCCGGTCAGCCCGCCATAATGGCGCTCGTTCAGCCGCCAGTCCTTCTCCACCGGCAACCACAGCCGCCCCATTTCCTCCAGCGCGATGTTCAGCGTCTTGATCGCCCGGCTCTGCAGCGAGGTGAAGCACTGATCGAAATCCAGCCCCTTGGCCTTCATCAATTGACCCGCGGCGATCGCCTCGCCCACGCCCTTTTCAGTCACCTCGACATCCCACCAGCCGGTGAAGCGGTTTTCCAGATTCCAGGTGGACTGGCCGTGGCGGATCAGGACGAGCTGGGGCATGAAAGTCTCCGGACGTGTGAAATCGCCCGCCTCTTAGCCCGGCGAACCGTCACGTCAAACCCGGAGGCGCGTGAATGCTGAGCCGGCGAAATGCGCGGCGAGAATTTTTCTCGATCGCCCGTGTCCCGTCCGCCAAACCGATCCGTCCCATGAAGACGGCTGCCCGCTTGCATGGCGCGGCGCTCCTGTGCGACATCGCCGCTTCAAGACGGGAGATGATGCGTGACGGTGCAGCGGCGGACGATGGTGTATGATGGCCCCGGCGGTCCGTTCGAAGGCGTCGTGGCCTGGGATGATGCGCTGTCCGGTCCGCGCCCCGGCGTGATGGTGATCCCCAATGTGCTGGGTCAGAAGGAATTTGACAATGTCCGCGCCGAACGCCTTGCCGCGCGCGGCTATGTCGGCTTTGCGGTGGACCTGTTCGGGCAAGGTGAACGCACCACGCGCGATGATCCGGATATGATGCGCTATATCAACCTGCTTGGCGAAGACCGTGGCCTGCTGCGCGACAGGCTCTTGTCCGCACATGCCACCCTGAAATCATTGCCCGAAGTCGATTCGGCGCGCACCGCGGCGATCGGCTTCTGCTTTGGCGGCAAGAGCGTGCTGGATCTGGCGCGCGCCGGTGCGGACGTTGCGGGCGTGGTGAGCTTCCACGGCGTCTATGATGCGCCGCCTTTCCCCAATGCAGCGATCACCGCGAAAATCCTGGTCTGCCATGGTTGGGAGGATCCGCTGTGCCCGCCCGAGGCCACGGTCGCGCTGGCACAGGAACTGAACGAAGCGGGCGTCGATTGGCAGATCCATGCTTATGGCCAGACGGGCCACGCCTTCACCGATTCCGGGTTAGCGGCGACCGGCAACGGCTTCGGCTGGAGCGAAGCCGCCGACCGGCGGAGCTGGAAGGCGATGGAGAATTTCCTGGAAGAGATTTTCGGGTAGAATCCCGCCGCCATCCAAGAACCGTTGGTTCCGAGCGTCGTCGAGGGGCGTGGATTCTGGCACCACGTCCCTCGGCTACGCTCGGGGCAAACGGATCCTCTCAAAAAATCTTGGTTCCGCGTCTCAAATCTCGTCGATCATCGCCGCCAGATTATCCAGGCAAGCGCCTGCCAGCGCCTTCGACCGCGCGGGCGACCATCCGCACGCCGGATCCGGCGCGTCCATATTATCCTTGAACGGCATTTCCAGCGTCATGGACACCGCGCCGAACCGTTCCGCGAGCTGGGTGGTCGACATGGACAGATTGGCGCGGCCCGGCGCGGACTGGCCATAGCCGAGCTTCGTCTGGAAATCGGGCGTCCGCGCCGCCAGCGTATCGCAATATTTCACATAGAGCGCCTGCTGCGCATCCTTCAGGCCCGGAATGCCCTCGAAACCCGCCATGAACACCGCCGGGATCGCCTCATCCCCATGCACGTCCATCGCAAAATCCACGCCGCTGATGTCCATCGCGTTCAGCACATGAAGCACTTCGGGGCTTTTCTCCGCGCTCGGCGCGTCCCATTCGCGATTGAGGTTCACGCCCACGGCATTGGTGCGCAGATGCCCGCGTGCCGAGCCATCCGGATTCATGTTGGGCACGATATGGAGCGTGGCCGTTTCACGCAGCAGCGCCGCCGTGGCGTCACCGGGATCGGTGAGCTTTTCCAGAGCGCCTTCCATCCACCACTCGGCCATCGTTTCGCCGGGATGCTGGCGGGCATAGAGCCAAACCTGCTTCGGCCCGCTTCCCATCGTCAGGCTTTCGAGTGGACGGCCATCCAGCGTGTGACATAGCAAGGCGCGCGTCACACCGGGCTGCGCCGCGATCAGATCGATCAGGGCGGCATGGCGATCGCTGGAATAAGGCGCGAAATAGGCCACCGCAAAATCATCTCCCACGGGCGTGGCGTGGATCGTCAGAACGCCGTCGGCATAATCCGTATCGGTCTGCCGCCAGATTTCGCCATCCTCGCTCACGCGCGCGCGATAATCGGGCCAACCGCCGGGATAGGCGCTCTTGCCGCAATTGGTGATTCGCAGCGTCAGGCTGCGCCCCGCGCCGCCCGCCACCTTGAACGAGAACCATTGGTAGAAATCCGACATATGGTCAGTGCGGATCGCCAGATCGGCGCTGTCGCCCTCGATCTTCAGAATCTCGATATTGCCGCCGTCGAAATCGCTGGTGATGCTAAGCGTCATGGCACGTTGATCGTGCGGCCGGATTCGCCCGGGAAATCCTTGAACAACGCCGCGGCCAATTTGCCGGCCGCGATGCCCGGCTGCGCGGCGGGCGCATTCTCCTTGGCTTCGGTCTGCGCACGGCCTTCCCACACCGCGTCGCCGCCCACACGGCGCTTAATCTGCACGCTCAACTGAGTGACCACGATGTCGCGCTTTTTGCCGCCGAAGGAGAAGCCGAGACCAAGGCCCACACCGCCGCCGCCATAACCGCCCGTGCCGCCGCCGACTCCGATCGAGACCGGCGACTTCTGCGCCAGCGCCTCGCGGGTGTCACGCATCACGCGCACCGTGGCGACATAGAAAGCCGAGCTGAGATCGGCATCGGGATAGCCCAGCTTGCCCAATTCGCCGCGCACCGCATTGTTATAGGTCTGCAGTTCCAGGCTGTCCGCGCCCGGCACCGATTCGATCGCCACGGTGGAGCGCTCGATCGGCAGACCCAGATGGAATCGCGTGACCTCCACGGGCGGAATGCTCGTCGCACAGCCCGAGAGGACCAGCGCGCATCCCAGCGCCAGCGGCTTCAACATCGATCTCACCATCGCAAACATCCCATCCGAAATTACGCACCTGTCATCATCAATAACGACTGGAAACCGGTTTCTGCCTCAAATCGCAAGGCAATGCCATTGGGTTGCTTAACACTTGGGTGATAGGGCGATTTTCTGAAACGGGCCGGAGGAATTTCATGGCGGACAGGAAAGCGGTGCTGGTCACGGGCGGCGGCGGCTACATCGGCAGCCATGCGGTGCTGGCGCTGCTCGATGCGGGCTGGCGCGTCGTCGTGATCGACAATCTCACCACCGGCTTTCGCTGGGCCGTCGATGAACGCGCGGTATTTGCCGAGGGCGATATCGAGGATGGTGCACTGGTCGGCCAGTTGATCGCCGAACACGACATCGGGGCGATCATGCACTTTGCGGGATCGATCATCGTTCCCGAATCGGTCGAAAATCCGCTCAAATATTATCACAATAATACGGTGAAGAGCCGCGCGCTGATGGAGGCCGCGGTGAAGGGCGGGGTGAAGCATTTCATCTTCTCGTCCACCGCCGCCACCTATGGCGTCCCCGAATCGAGCCCGGTGCGCGAAGATATGCCCACGCGCCCGATCAATCCCTATGGCATGTCCAAGCTGATGACCGAGGCGATGCTGGCCGACGTGTCCGTGGCGCATCCCATGAACTTCTGCGCTTTGCGCTATTTCAACGTCGCGGGTGCCGATCCACAGGGCCGTTCGGGCCAGTCTACCGCAGGGGCCACGCATCTGATCAAGGTCGCGGTGGAAGCAGCGCTCGGCAAGCGCGCATCGGTGGGCGTGTTCGGGACGGATTATGATACGCCCGATGGCACCGGCGTGCGCGACTATATCCATGTGAGCGATCTGGCGGCGGCGCATGTGCTGGCGCTGGAGGCGCTCTTCGCCGACCCTGCAAGCAGCCACATCCTCAATTGCGGCTATGGCCAGGGATTTTCCGTGCTCCAGGTGCTCGACGCGGTGGACCGGGTGACCAACATGAAGATCGAACGCAAGATCGAGGGCCGCCGCGCGGGCGACCCCGATTCGCTGGTCGCTGACAATCAGGCCATCCTCGCACGCCTCCCGTGGCGGCCCAAACATGCGGATCTCGACGGGATCGTGCAGGATGCGCTGGCTTGGGAGCGGAAACTGTCCGAAATACGCCCCTGAGACTTGACTTCCCCGCGCCCTCCCCATAGGGGCGACGCTTCATTTTCAGCCATTTTTGTAATCCGGAAAGCGTTTCCGCCATGAAGATCCGCAATTCACTGAAGTCGCTCAAGGACCGTCATCGCGATAACCGCGTGATTCGTCGTCGCGGCCGCACCTATGTGATCAACAAGACCAACCGCCGCTTCAAGGCCCGCCAAGGCTGAGCGCGTTGGGCGTTCACGCCGTCGTCTTCGACGTCGGCAACGTCCTTTATCATTGGGAACCACGGTTCCTCTACGAGCGCCTGATCAAGGATGATCGGGCGCTCGATGCGTTTCTGCGCGATGTCGTGACGCATGAATGGCATTTCCAGCATGACGCCGGCCGCCCCTTCGCCGAGACCAGCGCGGAGCTGATCGCAGAATACCCCCAACATGCCGACCTGATCGCGCTCTGGGGTCCGCGATTCGCAGACAGCGTGAGGGGCATGGTCGAAGGCATGGCGGAGATCATCCGCTCACTCGACGCCCGCAGCGTGCCGCTGTTCGCAATCACCAATTTTTCCGGCGAATTCTGGCCACCCTTTCGGGAGCGCGAGGCTGCGATTTTCGACCGGTTCAAGGATATCGTGGTGTCCGGTGACGAGAAGCTCGTGAAGCCCGATCCGGCGATCTACCACCTCGCCCTCGATCGCTTCGGCCTGACACCCCCGCAGGCGATCTTCATCGATGACCGGCTGGAGAATGTGCAGGGTGCTGAGGCCGTGGGGATGAAGGGGCACCTGTTTACGGATGCCGCCGAATTGCGCGCTGACCTGGAACGTCTTCACCTGCTCTGAGATGTGACTATCATGTAGTCACATTTTTTGCTATTGCTGTCTGCAAGGAGCATTGCGATGGAAATGTCGATCAGGGATGCCAAAGCCCGCTTCTCGGAAGCCATCGCCACCGCCGAGCGCGGTGAAAGCGTGATCATCACCAAACACGGCCGCCCGGTCGCCCAGATCAATCCGCCGCCAGTGAAGAAGGGGCTGAATTTCGAGGCCGCCGACGCCTATCTGAAGGAGGTGGGCTGGAAATATCAGGGTGAAGGCTGGCCTGCACATTTCGATGATCCCGCTTTCAGTCGTCATGTGCTCGGCCTTGATGACGAATGATCCTGCTCGATACGCACATCGCTTTATGGCTGGCAACGGAACGCCAAACCCTGACTTTCCGTGAGATGAGTTTCCTAAACGATGCGGGAAGCGACCTCCGGGTTTCAGCCGTTTCCCTTTGGGAATTACGCATCAAATGGAATAGTTACTTCAAATCGGGCGAAGGCAAAGGGCGAGGTGATCCGTCAGACGTCTTAGGTGCGCTGGTTCGTATGAATGTCGGTCTCATTGCGCTCGAACCCGAACATACCACCGTGCCCCTTATCCATCCGCTCGATCACAAGGATCCGTTCGACGAGTTGCTGCTCGTCCAGGCGCAGGAACTTGGCCTCAAGCTGCTGACGCGCGATACGAAGTTGCGCGGCCACCCCCTCGCCTACTCCCCCGAATAGCTCTTCAGCTCATCGCCCGTCAGGCGCACGACATGCAGCACGTTGGTCGATCCCGGCGTGCCGAAGGGAACGCCTGCCATCATGATCACCCGGTCTCCCGCGCCGGCGACGCCGTGACGCAGCGCCATGCGCTTGGCCTTGGCGATCATTTCCTCGAACGAGGCGATATCCTTGGTGCGCACCGCATGGGCACCCCATAAAAGCCCCATCCGCCGTGCGGTGGAAAGTTTGGGGGTCAGCACCAGCATCGGCACCAGCGGCCGTTCACGCGCGATGCGCCGCGCGGTCGATCCCGATGTGGTGAAGCAGATGACGGCGGATGCGGACACGGTATCCGCGATCCGCCCCGCCGCCTCGGCCAGCGCGTCGGCGGTCGTCGGATCGGGCAAAGTCTCGGTGAAATGGATGCGGTCCGCATAGGCCGGATCGGCCTCCACGGCGTGCGCGATCTTGTCCATCATCGTCACCGATTCGACCGGCCAGGCACCCGCCGCCGATTCGGCCGACAGCATCACCGCGTCGGCCCCGTCATACATCGCGGTGGCCACGTCGGAGACTTCGGCGCGCGTCGGCGTGGGCGCGGTGATCATCGATTCGAGCATCTGGGTGGCGACCACCACCGGGCGGCCCATCCGCCGCGCCATTTCGACAATGCGCTTCTGCAGCGGCGGCACCTGTTCGGGCGGCAATTCCACGCCCAGATCGCCGCGCGCCACCATCACCGCATCGGACAATTCCAGGATTCCATCCAGCCGGTCGATCGCCGAGGGCTTCTCGATCTTGGCGAGCAACGCCGCCTTGCCGCCGATCAGCCGCCGCGCCTCGGCCACATCCTCGGCGCGCTGCACGAAGCTGAGCGCAATCCAGTCCGCCCCATGCTCCAGCGCGAAGCTCAGATCCTTGCGGTCTTTCTCGGTCAGCGCGGCCATCGGCACGATCACATCGGGCACGTTCAGACCCTTATTGTCCGAGAGCTTGCCGCCGGTCTCCACCTGCGTCTGGATCCGGTCCGGGGTCACGGTCTTTACGCGCAGGCATAATTTGCCGTCGTCCAGCAGCAGGCGGGTATCCGGCTCCAGAGCGGCGAAAATCTCAGGATGCGGCAGATTGACGCGTTTGTCATCGCCTGGCGTCTTGTCGCGATCAAGGATGAAGGTCTTGCCCGTCTTCAGGATGGTCGAGCCGCCCTCGAATTTGCCCACGCGCAGCTTTGGCCCCTGGAGATCGACCAGCACCGTCATCGCGCGGCCCAGTTCCTTCTCGATCTCGCGGATATGCCCGATCACCTTGGCATGGCCTTCATGGCTGCCATGGCTCATGTTGATGCGGAAGGCGTCGGCCCCCGCCATGAAGAGCTTGCGGATCATATCCGGCGTGCTGCTGGCGGGGCCAAGCGTTGCGAGGACACGGACCTTGCGGGTGCGGGGGGCGATAATATGGGTCACAAACTCTCCGCTGACTTGTTATCGACGCGCCTTAAGCCTTAATCGAGACAGTTCAACCATGGAGCGCCCCACATGACAATCGACGAGATCGACGACGCCACGGCCGCCGCAGCCTTCCGTCGTCTGGTCGCTCATATGCAATATAGGACAGATGCGCAGAATGTGGACCTGATGGGCCTTGCGGGCTTCTGCCGCAATTGCCTGGGGGACTGGCTGGCCGAGGCGAGCGGGGGCGCGTTCGACAAGGATGCGGGCCGCCAGGCGGTCTATGGGATGTCCTATGCCCAGTGGAAAGCGACGCATCAATTGCCCGCTTCGCCCGATCAGATCGCGAAGATGGCGGAAAGCGTGGCGCGTAACCACCGCGAGGACGCGCTGGACGAGGCGCTGGACGAGAGCTTTCCCGCCAGCGACCCGCCTTCGATGACGGCACCGTCGCACGACACTTGAGCCGGGCTGGCCGCTGCCCTAGAGGCACCGGTTCATCAATTGGAGAATCACATGAGCGACAATGTCGCAGCCGATCAGTTGCGGCTGTTCATCGAGCGGATCGAACGCCTCGAAGAAGAGAAAAAGGGGATCGCGGACGATATCCGTGATGTTTATGCCGAAGCCAAGGGCAATGGCTATGATGGCAAGATCATGCGCCAGATCGTCCGTTTGCGGAAGATGGAAGCCCATGACCGCGCGGAAATGGAAGCATTGCTCGATACCTATAAGGCAGCGCTCGGCATCGACTGATGCGTTGAATATGAGAGGGAAAGCAGAGGCTTATGGCAGGCCATAGCAAATTCAAGAACATCATGCACCGCAAGGGCGCGCAGGACAAGAAACGGTCCTCGATGTTCTCCAAGCTCAGCCGCGAAATCACCGTCGCGGCGAAATCGGGCCTGCCCGATCCGGATATGAACCCGCGACTGCGCCTGGCCGTGAACGCGGCCAAGGCGCAGTCCATGCCCAAGGACAATATCCAGCGCGCGATCGACAAGGCGGTCGGCGGTGATGCGGAGAATTACGAGGAAATCCGCTATGAGGGCTTCGGCCCCGGTGGTGTCTCGCTGATCGTGGAAGCGCTGTCCGACAATCGCAACCGCACCGCGACCAACGTGCGCACCGCCTTCTCCAAGAATGGCGGCAATCTGGGTGCCAGCGGCTCGGTGAGCCACGGCTTCGATCGCATGGGGCTGATCGAATATCCGGGCAAGGCGGGCGACGCCGAAACCGTGTTCGAAGCCGCGCTGGAAGCCGGGGCCGAAGACGTGTCTTCCGATGAGGGCCATGAAATCTGGACCGCGCAGGATGCGCTGCATGAGGTCGCCAAGGCGCTTGAGCCTGTGCTGGGCGAAGCCGAGACGGCGAAGCTCGCCTGGCGTCCGCAGACGATGATCGTGGTCGACGAGGCCACCGCGGCGAGCCTGCTCAAGCTGATCGACACGCTGGACGACGATGATGACGTCCAGACCGTCTGGGGCAATTATGAAGTGCCCGATGATGTGATGGAGAAATTGGGGTGACTCGCCCATTCCTCCCCGGAACGGGGAGGGGGACCGGCGGAGCCGGTGGAGGGGCAGTCACGCGCACCGGACGGGGCCACTGCCCCTCCGTCACCCTCCGGGTGCCACCTCCCCGTTGCGGGGAGGGATCTCTCTGATCATCCTCGGTCTTGATCCGGGTCTGGGCACCACCGGCTGGGGCGTCATTGTGGCCGAGGGCAACCGCTTGAGCCATATCGCCAATGGCCAGATCAAGACCGACAGCAAGGCACCGCTGCCCGAACGGCTCGTGACGCTCGACGCCGCGCTCACCGATCTGCTGCTGCACTACCGGCCCGACGGCGCAGCGGTGGAGGAGGTGTTCGTCAATGTGAACCCGCAATCGACGCTGAAGCTCGGCCAGGCGCGCGGCATCTGCCTGCTCGCGCCCGCACGCACCGGCATCGCAGTGGGCGAATATGCCGCCCGGCTGGTGAAAAAGGCGGTCGTCGGCGTGGGCAATGCCGAAAAGGCGCAGGTCCATGCGATGGTCTCCCGCCTGTTGCCCGGCGTGAAGATCGCGGGCGCGGACGCAGCCGACGCGCTCGCTGTGGCGATCACCCACGCGCATCATGTGGCCAGCGCGCGGCGGATTTTTTAAGCCTCGTCACTCTATCCCTTTTTTTCTTCGTCATCCTCGCGAAAGCGGGGATCCCGCTTCTTCTTTGTTCGGCGCCATCGCAAAGGCAGCGGAATTCCCACTTTCGCGGGAATGACGGGTGTTTGCAAAACCTGCTTTTCCACCTAAGAACAAATCATGATCGCACGTCTCAGGGGGGAACTCGTCAGCACCGGCATTGACCATGCCGTGATCGACGTCGCGGGGGTCGGCTATCTGGTCGGCGCCTCCGCCCGCACGCTCGCCGCCATCGGCCCGATCGGCGGCGCGGTGACCATCCATACCGAGATGCTGGTGGCCGAGGATTTCATCCGCCTGATGGGCTTCGCCACCGCAGACGAGCGCGACTGGTTTCGCTTGCTCACCTCGGTGCAGGGCGTCGGCGGCCGCGTCGCGCTCGCGATCCTGTCCGCGCTTGATTCATCCGAACTCCAGCGCGCCGTCGCCAGCGGCGACAAGGCGATGGTGTCCCGCGCGAACGGCGTCGGCCCGAAACTGGCGCAGCGCATCGTGATGGAATTGAAGGACAAGGTGGGCGGCATCGCGCTCGCACCCGGCCTGCCGACATCTGCGCCGGTGGCCGGTGCTGCGGCGGATGCTGTGTCGGCCCTGCTCAATCTGGGCTTCAAGCCGGGCGAGGCGAATGCCGCGGTGAACGCTGCTGAAGCCGATCTGGGCGAAGGCGCGACGCTGGATGCTTTGGTGCGGCTGGCGTTGAAGAAGGCGGCGAAATAACGTGTCTCGACTTCGCTCGACACAAACGGATAAATTTGTTCCGCTCCTCCAGAAACCGTTTGTCCCGAGCGAAGTCGAGGGACGTAGGTGACATGACCGACACCGATCGCCTCATCACCCCAATCCGCAAGCCGGAAGACCTGGACGCGGCGCTCCGCCCCAAGACGCTGGACGAGTTCGTCGGCCAAAAGTCCGCGCGCGAGAATTTGCGGGTGTTCATCGAAGCCGCACGAGGCCGGGGCGATGCGCTGGATCATGTGCTGTTTTTCGGCCCGCCCGGTCTGGGCAAGACCACGCTGGCGCAGATCATCGCGCGCGAACTGGGCGTGGGTTTCCGCGCGACATCGGGGCCGGTGATCGCCAAATCCGGCGATCTGGCGGCTTTGCTCACCAATCTGGAGGATGGCGACGTCCTCTTCATCGACGAGATCCACCGCCTCAATCCCGCGGTAGAGGAGGTACTCTATCCCGCGATGGAGGATCGTGCACTCGATCTGATGATCGGCGAGGGGCCATCCGCCCGCTCGGTCCGCATCGATCTCCCCAAATTCACGCTGGTGGGCGCGACCACGCGGCAGGGGCTGCTCACCCAGCCGCTACGCGATCGCTTCGGCATCCCCGTGCGCCTGCATTTCTACACCGTGGACGAGTTAGAGCAGGTGGTGCGCCGCGCCGCGCATCTGCTGGCGCTGCCGCTGGCCGACGATGGCGCACATGAGATCGCCAAGCGCGCGCGCGGCACCCCGCGGATCGCCGGACGGCTGCTGCGCCGGGTGCGCGATTTCGCCAATGTGGCGGGCACGCCGATCGTGGACGCGCACGCCGCCGACGCCGCGCTCAACCGGCTGGAGGTGGACAAGCTCGGCCTCGACGCGATGGATCGCCGCTATCTGATGATGATCGCCGACATCTATCGTGGCGGGCCGGTGGGCGTGGAGACGCTCGCTGCGGGTCTCAGCGAACCGCGCGACACGATCGAGGAGGTGATCGAACCGTATCTGATCCAGCTCGGCCTGATCGCCCGCACCGCGCGGGGCCGCTGCCTCAACAGCCGCGGCTGGCTGCATCTGGGTCTGAACCCGCCGCCCGAAGCCGGGCAGGATGGTCTGTTCGACGGGAAGTGAATCCCTCCCCCCTCGGGGGAGGTGGCACGCGCAGCGTGACGGAGGGGTAGTGGCCGCGCTCGGTGCGCGCGACTGCCCCTCCACCACCCTTCGGGCGGTCCCCCTCCCCCTTTCCGGGGAGGAATGGCTCAAGACCAATCGTTACGCCAACGGGCCGAATGGGGGTTCACCCCTTATCCCCCAGCGGCTAAGGCACCTCCGATGACTTCCGATCAGCCCTATGCAGGCCATTTCGCCGGCAAGGCGCACCATTTCGCGGTCCGCGTCTATTTCGAGGACACCGATCTGTCGGGCATCGTCTATCACGCCAATTATCTGCGCTTCATGGAGCGCGCCCGATCGGACATGCTGTCCTGCGCCGGAATCGATCAGCGCGCGGCGCATGACGGCGGCGAAGGCGTCTATGCCGTGGCCGATCTCACGATCAAATATCGCCGCCCGGCGAAACTCGATGACGCATTGCTCGTTGTCAGCCGGGTGAAAGAAATCCGTGCCGCCACCTGCCTTATTCATCAAAGGGTCATGCGCGGCGACGAAATTGTAACGGAAGCGGATGTGCTTGCGGCGTTTCTCTCCCCCAATGGGAAGCCCAGGCGTCAGCCGCGCTTATGGGTCGAAGCGTTCGAGCGGCTGCTGTGAAAACAAGGATTAGAAAACCGCGATGAATGCCGTCACGCTCGCCACCGATGCCACCTCGCTTTCGCCGCTGGCGCTGTTTCTCCAGGCCGATATCGTGGTCAAGGGCGTCATGCTCGGCCTGCTGCTGGCCAGCATCTGGACCTGGGCGATCATCATCGGCTTCGCGCTGAAGCTGAGCAAGACCGCCAGCGCCTCGGACAAGTTCGAGCGTGATTTCTGGAAGGCGGACGATATCGACACCTTCTTCAAGCTGCACAGCGAATCCGATCTGCCCAGCGCGCGCGTGTTCGTGGCGGGGATCACCGAATGGCGTCGCTCCACCGTGGCGGGCAGGCCGGTCGATCGCGAAGGCACCCGCGCGCGCTTGTCCACCGCAATGGGCAGCGGCATCGCGACCGAGGTGGACAAGATGTCCGAACGGCTGAACATGCTGGCCACGATCGGCAGTGTCGCGCCCTTCGTCGGCCTGTTCGGCACGGTCTGGGGCATCATGCGCGCCTTCACCTCGATCGCGGCGGAACAGAATAGCTCGCTCGCGGTCGTCGCGCCGGGGATCGCCGAAGCCTTGTTCGCCACCGCGATCGGCCTGTTCGCCGCCATCCCCGCGGTGATCGCCTACAATCGCTTCAGCCACCGCATCAACCGCATCGAAGCCAAGCTCGGCCGCTTTGCCGATGGCTTCCATTCCACGCTCAGCCGCGAGCTGGAGAGCGTGGGCTGATGGGCATGGGCCAGCTTCCCTCCTCCCGCGGCCGCGGTCGCCGCGCGCCCATGGCGGAGATCAACGTCACGCCGTTCGTGGACGTGATGCTCGTGCTGCTCATCATCTTCATGGTCACCGCCCCCCTGCTTGTCACCGGCGTGCCCGTGAACCTGCCGGACAGCCGCGCCAAGGCGCTGGATCAGGATCAGGAGCCCGTTCAGATCACGCTCGATGCCGACGGCCGGCTGTTCGTGGATGATGTGGCGGTGGCCGATGCCGCACTGCCCGAAATTTTGGCGACCAAGCAGCCCGCCGAAGGTCAGGATGCGCCGCAAATCTTCCTGCGTGCCGATCGCGCACTGCGCTATGATCGCGTGATGGGCGTGATGGGCGAGCTTAACCGCGCCGGGCTGAACAAGGTTTCCCTGGTCACGACGCAGGGCGGCGAGGCGTCCGCTGCGGCGCCGAATTGATGGACCGGGCCGAACGCACCAGCCTCGGCGTGGCCGTGATCGGCCATGTCGCCTTGTTCGGCCTGCTCTCGGTCGGCTTCAGCCCGAATGACGCGCTGAAGCTGCAGCCCGAGACGATGGATGTCACGCTGAGCGACGAGGTGGCGCTGCAGAGCGCCTCGCCCACGCCCGACGCGCAGCCGCCCGCCGCGCAATCGCCCGATCCTGCTGACATGGATACGCCCGAAGCGCCGACGCCCGAGCCGATGCCGCAGGTGCAGCCCACGCCCCAGCCGCGCGTGCAGCCGCAACCCGCCAAGCCCCAACCCACGCCGCAACCGCAGCCCAAACCCAAGCCAGCGCCCGCCAAGCCCGCCGCAGCGGCGAAGCCCGCAAAGCAGACCCCGGCGAAACAGCCGCCCAAGCAACGCGGTTCGCTGGGCGATCTCACCAAGGGTTTGAGCGACAAGCCCCGCACCAATGCGGCTTCCGCGGGGGCACCGGCGTCCACCGTCGGCCCGGCCCAGAAATCCGCTCTGGCCGCGGAAATCCGCCGCCAGCTCAAGCCGCACTGGAAAGCGCCGACCGGTGCGGACGCCGATCAGTTGCGCACCGAACTGGCGATCAGCCTCGCCCCCAATGGCAGTATCACCGATATCCGTTTTCTGCGCACCACCGGCGTGACGGACAGCAACCGTGCGCAGATGCAATTGCATCGTGAAAATGCGATCAAGGCGGTCAAGCTGGCCGCGCCGTTCAAATTGCCGCCCGCGCTTTATGATGCGTGGAAGACCATCAATCCTGTATCATTCGATAAAAGGCTCTGATCATGACCCGTTTCCGCACCCTCGCTCTTGGCCTGTGCGCCACCGCGCTGACCACCGTCTCCCCGCTCGCGGCGCAGGCCGTGTCCCCGCCATCGGTCTCCACGGGGGAATCGGGCCTGAGCGTGGACGTGACCGACGAAAGCGGCGACGATCTCGTCATCGCCGTGCCCGCGCTCGCCACGCCGCAAGCGGTCGCTACACCCGCGGGATCGACCGAAGCGCTCGGTCGTCAGGTCGCCGAAGTCATCACCGCCGATCTGCGCAATTCGGGCCTGTTCCGGCCCAAGGGTCCGGATTCGGTGCGCGGGATCACCTTTGGCGAGGTGACCGCGCCGGCATACACCTATTGGCGTGGCGCCTCGTCCGAAGCGCTGGTTCAGGGCTTCGTCCGCGCGAAGGGCGATGGCAAGTTGACCGTCGGCTGCTATCTTTACGACGTCGCGCTGGGCACCGAACTCACCCGCCAGGGCTTCGATATCGCGCCGGGCGACTGGCGGCGCGCCGCGCATAAATGTGCCGACGCCATCTATGCGCGCCTTTCCGGCGAAAGCCCGTTCTTCGATAGCCGCATCGCCTATATCGCCGAAAGCGGCCCTAAGGATAATCGCGTCAAGCGGCTGGCGATCATGGATTCGGACGGCGCGAACCACCGCTTCATCACCAATGGCCAGTCTATCGCGCTCACCCCGCGTTTCTCGCCGGATTACAAGCAGATCGTGTATCTGAGCTATATCGGCAAACGCCCGCGCATCTATATTTACGATATCGGCACCGGCAAACAGAAGCTTGTCACCGAAAGCGTCAACCAGACCTTTTCGCCGCGCTTTTCGCCCGATGGCCGCTTCATCCTCTATTCCATGTCGGTCAGCGGCAATACGGACATCTACCGCGTCTCCGCCGCGGGCGGCGGCACGCCCCAGCGGCTGACCAATTCGCCCGGCATCGATACCGGGGGCAGCTATTCGCCCGATGGCAGCAAGATCGTGTTCGAAAGCGATCGCGGCGGCAGCCAGCAAATCTATGTGATGAATGCGGACGGCTCCGGCCAGCAGCGGATCAGCTTTGGCGGCGGGCGTTCGGCCACCCCGGAATGGAGCCCGCGCGGCGATCTGATCGCCTTCACCAAGATCGGCGGCGGTTTCCGGGTCGGCGTGATGTCGCCCACCGGCGGTGGCGAACGTCTGCTGACCAATGGCTGGCAGGATGAAGCGCCAAGCTGGTCGCCCAATGGCCGCGTGATCCAATTCTTCCGCTCCAGCCCCGGTCGGTCGGGCAAGTCCGCCGTGTGGCAGGTGGATCTCACCGGGCGCAACGAGCGCAAGATTCCCACGCCGCTGGATGGATCCGATCCGGCCTGGGGACCGTTATTGCCGTGAAACGTGTAATTCTGTTATCGTAACAACCCCGTGGGGGCACGGGGAAGGAACAGGGTGGGTTTGAGTTTACTATGAAGAAGGAAACCGACATGGCCCGACTGGCTACCAAACTGATCCTCACCGCGAGCCTGCTCGCTGTCGCCGCGTGCGGCAAAAAGGAAGTGGCAGACGCGCCGCCGCCGCCTGTGGACAACAGCACTGGCACTGAAGTGGTCGACACGGGCGTGGACAATGTTCCCGTGCCCGGCTCGCAGGGTGATTTCCTTGCCAAGGTCTCGTCCGATCGCGTCTTCTTCGGCTTGGACGAAGATGTGCTGACAGACGACGATCGCGCCACGCTGGACAGCCAGGTCGGCTGGCTTCAGCAATATCCCAATGTCCGCGCGACGATCGAGGGCCATTGCGACGAACGCGGCACGCGCGATTACAACATCGCCCTGGGCGATCGCCGCGCCAATGCGGCAAAAAGCTATCTAATCTCCAAGGGCGTGGCCGCGGGCCGCCTGACCACGGTGAGCTATGGCAAGGAACGCCCGGACGCCGTGGGTTCGGATGAATCTGCCTGGGCGCAGAACCGCCGCGCCGTCACCGTGACGCTCGGCTGATCGCTTCAAAGCCCCTCTTCCGTTGGGAGAGGGGCTTTACCCTTCAAAAGCAAATCCCGTCTTGCCCGTCACCCCGGCACGCGCCTAAGATTGCACGATCGGGACAAAGCAGCCTCCCGGTCAGGCGTTCCCCGCCCAAGCGTTGCGGCATCATCCGGGCTTTCGGCCCGGATAGAGGGGAATTGTATCTATGGCCGAGCCATCATTTCGTGAACTGACGACGACTTTCGCGCGCATCGGCATTTTGAGCTTCGGCGGCCCCGCCGGGCAGATCGCGCTGATGCACCGCGAACTGGTCGATGACAAAGGCTGGATCGAGGAGGGTGCCTATCTGCGCGCGCTCAATTTCTGTCATCTCCTCCCCGGCCCCGAAGCGCAGCAATTGGCCACCTATATCGGCTGGCGGCTGCACGGGTTGAAAGGCGGGCTCACCGCCGGATTGCTCTTCGTCATCCCCGGCGCGGCGATCATTCTGGGTCTTTCCATCCTCTATGGCTATGCCGCGAACCTTGCCTGGTTTGACGCCCTGTTCCTGGGCATCAAGGCCGCGGTGCTGGCGATCGTCGTGCAGGCGCTGATCCGCATCGGCCGCCGCGCGCTTAACAGCCCGTTCAAGCGCATCCTGGCCTTTGCCGCCTTCCTGGCGCTGTTCCTGTTCAATCTGCCTTTCCCGCTGGTGGTGCTCGGCAGCGGTGCGATCGGTATGGTGGTGGCGGCCGTCCGCCCGGATTGGCTCAAGCTCGCGCCGCCCAAGCCCGTCGATGCGCCGCCAACGCCGCGCCGCGCGATCATCGGGCACACGATACGCGCCATCATCGCCTGGGGCTTGATCTGGGCCGCACCCATGGCGCTCGTGCTGCTGATGCTCGGTCAGGAGCATATCCTGTGGAAGATCGGGGTCTTTTTCTCGCAATTGGCGGTGGTCACGTTCGGCGGCGCTTATGCCGTGCTGGCCTATATGGCGCAGGAAGCCGTCCAGTCGCATCACTGGCTCAATGCGGGCGAAATGGCGGACGGGCTGGGCCTGGCCGAGACCACGCCAGGGCCGCTGATCATGGTCACCCAGTTCGTGGGCTATCTCGCTGCCTTCCGCGCGCCTGAACCCTTCTCGCCGCTGATGGCCGGCATACTCGGCGCGGGGCTGACCACCTGGGTCACCTTCGCCCCCTGTTTCCTGTGGATCTTCGCTTTCGCGCCCTGGATCGAACGGCTGGAACATGCGCGCAAGCTGCAGGGCGGGCTCGCCGCGCTCACCGCGGCCGTGGTCGGCGTGATCGCCAATCTCACGGTCTGGTTCGCGCTCCATATCCTGTTCACGCGCGTAGCAGAGGCGCACGCCGGCCCGGTCCGATTCTATGTGCCCGATGGAGAGAGCTTCGCCTGGACCACCGCCTTGCTGGCGATTCTGGCCGCCATCCTGCTGTTCGCGTTGAACCGCGGGGTGATGGTCACCCTCGCCATCTGCGCCGCCGGCGGACTGCTGCTGGGCGCGCTGTGAGAAATCCGGCCTCCCTTTGCGATAAAGGGAGGCCGGGAAATCAATGAACGAAACGCGCCACCACGTCGCGATAGCTGCGGCTCACCTTCACCTGCGCGCCCGAGTCGAGCACCAGGAAACATTCGCCATTGGTGTGCGGCTTCACCTGCTTGACCAGATCGAGATTCACGATCGTCGAGCGGTGGACCCGCTGGAACCGCCGCGGATCGAGCCGCTTTTCCAGATCCTTCATCGTCTCGCGCAGGATCAGCGTGTTATCGCCGGTATAGATGCACATATAATCGCCCGCGGCATCAATCCGTTCGATCGTGTCCACGTCGACGCGGAAGATCTGCCCGCGGTCCTTGATGTTGATAAGCTTTTCGAACCGGTTGGAGGCATGAGCCTCGCTCGCCTCGCCCATATTCTCCACCGCCTCGGGTGCCACTTCGGTCAGCACTTCCATCAGCCGTTCGGCCTCTTCCGATCCGCGCTTTTCGGACAGGCGCTGGCGCACGCGCTCCAGCGTATCGGCCAGACGCTCGGGCTCCACCGGCTTCATCAGATAATCCATCGCATCCGCCTCGAACGCGCGCAGCGCGTGATCGGAATAAGCGGTGACGAACACGAAGAGCGGCGGCTCCACCTCCATCATCCCCTGCACGACGGAAAAGCCGTCGAATCCGGGCATCTGGATATCAAGGAACACCAGATCGGGCTTATTGGTCTTGATCGAGCGGATGGCCTCGCGGCCATTCAGGCATGTGTCGATGATTTCCACATCGTCATGCGCTTCCAGTCTGAGTTGAAGCCCTTGTATCGCAAGGCTTTCATCGTCGACCAGAATGGTTCTTATCGTCATGCGGCCTCTTTCGGCTGTTCATCCACTATCATCGGGAACTCGATCACAACGCTGAACCCCCCAGATGGTTTCGAACCCGCATCGAAACGATGATCGGGGCCGAACGCCTGGGCAAGGCGATCGCGAATGTTGGCGAGACCCACGCCTGTCGAGAAGCTGGGCCTTGCGATCGCGTCCTTCAAGCCCGGACCGGTGTCGGACACGGTGATCTGCACCCGATCTCCGGCCAGCCGCGCTTCGACGGAGATATCCGCCCCTTCTTCCTGCGGCGTCACGGCATATTTGATCGCATTTTCCACCAGCGGCTGCAGCAGCAGCGAGGGCAGCCGCGCCTTCGATACGGTCTCGTCGATCGTGAAGTGCGTGCGCAGCCGCGTTTCGAAGCGCATCTTTTCGATTTCTAGATAGAGTTTCAGCGTCTCCACCTCCTGCTCCAGCGTCACCTGCGCCGTCGGTTCGTTCGCCAATGTGTAGCGCAGAAAGCTGGACAGGCGGGAGAGCATCGCATTCGCCCGCTCGGTCTGCTTGAGAAGCACCAGCGTCGAGATGGAATTGAGCGTGTTGAACAGGAAATGCGGATTGAGCTGATAGCGCAGCATGGCAAGCTGCGCCGCGCTCGCCTGGCTGTCGAGCTGGACAAGCTGATCCGCCTGCTCCTCCACGATCAGGTAGAAATTGATTGCATAATAAAGCGATGACCAGGCCGCCAGGACCGTGAAATCGATGAACAGCGTGCCCAGCACCAGCGATGTGGCAAAGGGTTCGTCGGGTCGGTTGATCGTGGAAAACACCCAGGCGTCGATCGTTGCATAGAGCAGCGTCGCCAGCGCGACCGCGCTGACCGATACACCCCAGGTCACCAGCCGGGTGCGGTTGATGACAAGGCGGTACATCACTGCGAGGATCAGGGTGAGCGAATAGCCGGTGACCACATGGATCAAGAGCGGCACCATGCGCTCCAGCGCGAAACCGTTGGAGAAACTGGAGATGGCGCGCAGCATCAGATAGCCCGCCCAGCCCGCGGACTGAAGGTTCCAGAACGCCCTGTTCTTGTCGTCGAAGAAGGGGCGCTTTTCGAGGCCGATGACTGCCATATCCGTGCCTTATGCGATTGTGACGGCCAGGTGAAGGCCGGGCGCACATAGGTCCATGCGCATTGCAATGCCGCCGCGCCGCGCTATCCTCTCGGTCAAAAGACGCCAGGGAGAAAGCCGCCATGACCGCCGAGCCGCAGGATCGCGCGCAGTTCACCGCGATGACCGAGGGCAGCCAGCAGGACTGGACGACCATCGCCAGCCATTTCATCCCCTTTGCAGCGCGCGGCGGACGGCGCGTGCTCGATCACCTCAAGCTGCTCGACGGCGATTACGGCGGCTTTCCGGTGGACCGGCTCCAGCATTCGCTGCAGACCGCCACCCGCGCGCACCGCGACGGCCGGCCCGATGATTATGTGGTGATGGCGCTGATCCACGATATCGGAGATACGCTGGGTGCGTATAACCATCCCGATATCGGCGCGGCCATCATCAAGCCGTTCGTCTCCGAGCAGTTGCACTGGATCACCGCCCATCACGGCATATTCCAGGGCTATTATTATTTTCACTATCTCGGCATGGACCGCGACCTGCGCGAGACTTACCGCGGGCATGAGCATTTCGAGGCGTGCGCGGAATTCTGCGAAAAATACGATCAATCCGCCTTCGATCCGCAGTATGAAAGCGCGCCGCTGGCGTTTTTTGAGCCGATGGTGATGACGCTGTTCGAAAAGCCCAGGCAGAGCCTTTATGCGGGCGCTGGCGCGCCGGCCTAAAAAGCGGACCGCACGCCGATCCGCGCCCCTGAATGGCGGTCGGCGAACACATTTTCCACATCGGCAAAGAGCTTGAGCCGCCCGCCGCGGACAAGGGACAGCGGCAGATCCTGATCGATGTGCAGATCCACGCCGAGCGCACGTCTGTCGGGCGGTGCCCATCCCCATATCGATGATGAAACACAGGTCGTTACACACGGCCGGAAGGATCGCCATTCGCCGAACAGGCTAAGCCGTGTTTTGTAATCCGCGACGAAAGCGTGAGCATAATCCAGCGCGAATTTGATCGTGCTGCGGACGTCATCGGTGAAGCGCGGGTGAGCCGCCTGCGCGGGATCACCATCCTGCACATCATGCCGGATATAGGCCACATTCGCGGCAAGCCCGAAATCGAACTCAGTCGCGATGCGCGCCACCGCGGTGAGCGCGTCGGCGTGATCGGGGAACAATGGATCGCGGCGCACCGCGGCATAGACGATATCAGTGCCCAGCCGCCACCCGTCGCCAAACGGGCCGAGGTCCATCACATAATCAAGTGACAGGCTGGATTTCCAGAGCGAGGGCAGCCTGGAACCGGGATCGAACGCGATCGGCGCACCGACGGGCTCGAGCATGGGATCGCCCGGCATCTGCAGTCCCGTCTGGGTAAACAGGCCAGCGCCGCCACGCAGCGTCAACCGCTTGCGGGGTCGCCACGTCGCGCTGATGCGCGGCTGGACCACCGACCGGGCTTGGCCGCTGATCCGGCGCGCATCGAGGCGCAGGCCATAGGTGATGTTCAGCGCGGGATCCGCATCCCAGCTATCCTGCACCCCCGCGCTATAATGAGACGCCGCATGATCGCCGGCGCGAACCACGCCCGGCAGCGACACGGGTGCGATCCGGATCGTCTCCCGCTCATAGCCGAGCACCGCCTTCAGCGCGTGGCGGCCAAGCTGCAGATGGGCCGCGACCACGCCACCCATCGCCTGCGCCCGCGCCGCCGTGACGGATGCCCCGGAAACGCGTTCGATCCGGCGATAAGTGAATTGCGCCTGCGTGGACAAGCGCGTGCTCCAGTCCGAATTGAGGTGCAGCGCGGCGGCATCGGTCGTCTCGCCGGCGCGCCATCCGCCCGCGCCGTCGCGCGGCGCGAAATCATGATGGATATAGCTCAGCGCCGCGCGCTGGCCTTCGGCCGCATTCCAGTCGATCTTCGCGCTATATCGCGAGTCGCGTCCCGCGCTCCCCAGCGATGCGCGATCATTCTCAAGGCGTTCATGGGCCAGTGCGAAGAACAGCCGATCCCGCGCGACCGGACCGGACAGGAAAGCGCCATAGCCTACGCCGTCGCGATCCACGGCGCTGCTGACGAACGCCGTGCCGGAAAACGCATTCCCGCCCGATCGCAACACCGCATCGATCGTGCCGCCCGGTGCCTCCGACACGTCATAGGGTGCCATCTTCACGGCGAGTTGCCCGATCGCGTCGAACGATACGGGGCCATGCGCGCCGGCCAGGCGCACGCCATCCACCGACAACCCGCCAACGCCCGCCGGCCCCGCCCTCACGAACGAATCCACAAGCGGATCGCGCCGCGCGACATAACGGATCTCGCGCCGCACCGATGCGACGCCCGCGATCTCGGCAGGGTCGTAAAGCGTCATCGGGCCGGCGGACAGACGCGTGGCGCGCAGCGTCTCCACCGTCACCAGCAATTCCTGCTGCGCTGCCAGCCGGATCGGCAGGCGCAGCGGCGCGCCCGCCGCCAGCATGATCCCGCTCACGCTATAGGTTTCGAAGCCAGGCGCTGCGATGGTCAGTATATAAGGTCCGCCCGCGCGCAGCCCGGTCATCAGAAAGGCACCAAGCGCATCGGCCGTGGTGCGCGATCGCGTCCCCGTGGGGCTGTGTTCGATGACCACCTCAACGCGCGCGACCGGCCCCCTGGCGGCGGTCACCTCACCCCGGATTGCGCCCGTCACCGCCTGCGCGCGCACCGCAGCCGGCGCGATCAGCGCGCAAGCCGCCAGGCCAGGAAGGATCAGCCGATTCATCGCCCCAGCCATAGCGCCGCATGGCCGCGTGCACATCTCGCAATCGACGCCGCCACGGCGATCCGTGCGCCGAAAGCTCCAACGCAAAACCGCCGCCCCTTGCGGGACGGCGGCCTTACTTTTTTATCTGACGTAAATCAGAACCCGATAACGACCGAGCCGATAAAGGTTCGCGGTGCACCGATCTGCACGAACGGCAAGTTGCTTGCGGCAACGAAGCCCGAGTCTAGACGTCCATCGAAGCCACCGACATAGAGCTTGTCAAATACGTTGGTCACGTTGAGCTGGAAATAGGTCTTATCACCAAGCCCAAGCGGCGCAGCGCTCAAGCGAAGGTCAAGATCAACCAGCGTGTAAGCTGGAGCTTTCGCTCCATAAACCTGCGTACCGCCAGTTGCGACGCCGCCAGAGATCGTGCCGCCAAGCGTGAAAGGCTGATTGAGATCGTTGACGTAGCGAGGACCGGTGCGTTTGGCTTGGACGCCCAGTTCTACGAAGCCGAGATTGGCCTGCGCACGACCACCAAACGTGTAAACCGGCGAACCCGATTCACGCTTGCCGGCGGTTTGCGCAAAAATCTCTTGCCCGATTGCAGTACAGCCGATCGCCGCGTTCAGCGCTGTGCATTCGCCGTACAGCACGTTGTCCTTGATCTTTGACTTAAGATACGAACCGAAGGCGTAAAGCGAGAAGAAGTCTGTGGGGCGATAAGAAATACTACCGTCTACTCCATATTTATCAACCTGTCCGAGATTCCGATAAAGTGTCCGGTCTGTCTCGGGGTCATAAGCTGAAGCCAGACGGTTGCTATACTTCGTATACCATACCGAAGCCTGCGCCTGCAGACGACTTGTGCGGTAGCGAACGCCAACGTCGAAATTGTCCGTTGTCTCTGGACTTGGGTTTGCCGAAGGCGTGTTCGCAGCAAAGAAGAAGCTATTGTACAGATTGTCCGTGCCCGGCACCTGCACACCCTTCGAATAGTTGCCGAAAACGCTTGCCGACGAGGCAACATCAAAAACAAGACCGACGTTTGGCAGCACTTTGTTATATTTCAGCACGCGACGCTGCGGCCCCTGAATGGCGGGGTTCAGCGTACCATATTGGGTTGCACCCGCAGCGTTCGAACCAAAACATTCGACGAAGCCGGTCGCACTTGAGGTAGCGCAATAGTTTGTCAGATCACGCTTGAAGAAAGGAGCACGGACGCCTGCATTGACCGTCAGAGCACCAAACTGGCCGCGATATTCGCCCGAGACCTGATTGAGGATTGCCTTCGAAAGACGGTCACGTTTCTGAAGAACCGCACCAGTTACGTCCTGAAGCGGGTTATTCGTTTCAGGAAACGGAACGACCTGCTGACCATCGACGGCGAGGAAATTGACTTCGCCGGTCTGACGATGGCGGGCATAATCAAGGCTATACGCAATACGAACGGTGTGTTGGTCGTTGATATCATAACGCAGTGACGAGATCAGGCCATAACGACGAGTATTTGTTTCGCTGGGCGCAGCCACACGAACCGAGTCAAGCGAATCACCGTCGCCATTGAGATCCCGGCCGAAATAGGGAGAACCCGCAAGATAACCAGCGGAGCAGTAGATCGCTGGTGTGATCGCCCCGGCTGCGGTGCCGCATGTGCCAGTGCCGCCCGTTGGGTTAATGTCGCGAAAGCCCTCGCGGCCGACAGCCGTACCGCCGCCATTTGCGCGGACATATTGGAAGCTCGGATCAACGCTCAGCACGAGGCCATCGGCCAATGTGAAGCGAGAATTGACGCGAATGTTGCCCGTGTTTGACGGGTTAAGGCGCTCGTCGAAAGTTGAGCCGCAGCTCGTCGCCGCGTCTGCCGTGCCAGCGATGGCTGGCATCGTGGTGGTGCAATATGGGATAACATAATCGCGTTCGTCGCGATTATTCGGGAACCGGCTGGGAACAGCGCCAACGCTATCGTCGCGGAACGTCACCGACCCGAAGCGATTGTTACGCGCTTCGTTATAATGGGCAGCAACCGAGATGAAGTCTCCATTGTCGCCGAGCGGCTGATAGACCTTGGCGTTGAGCTGCATTTTGTCGATGATACCACGGTTGCTAAACAGCACATCGTTCGTTGATTTCGAAGCCGCGAAAAATGCCTTGGTCCCAACAGCGGTGAACACCCCGGTATCGACCGATCCGAAGATGCGGAAAAATTGGGAATCGCCGACCGAACCGACAGCCTTAACGCTGAATTCATCGGTAGGATTGCGTGTGCGATAGTTGACGGTCGAACCGGAGGCCGCTGCGGTGGGGCTGTCCACGTCGGTGGTGCCGAGGTTGACGTTGACCTGCTCGATCAGCTCGGAATCGAGCTGCTGGCTCGAATAGATCGCATAACCACCCGAGTCGTTCAGAGGGACGCCGTCGAAGGTTTGGCTGATGCGCGTATTGTCGAAACCACGGATGGTCATCGTGCCGCCAGCAGAGCCGAACGGATCGTTATTCTGAAAGCTGACGCCGGGGAGCTGGTTGATGATGTCGTTGACCGACTGGCCAGGCGTCTGACGAGCAATGAACTCTTGGTTCAATACTGCCTTGGCTTTAGTTGTATCGGGAACCACGACGCCCGCAACGCCATCGTTGACGCTCGCCCCCGTCACGACGATTTCCGAACCTTCGTCGAAATCGATCGAGCCGGTCGACTGCGCGAATGCGGCGCCCGGTATCATCAGGGCAGCGGTCGCCACCGTGTAAAGCAATGTCTTCTTCATATATTGTCCCCTTGGCAGCCGAAGCCACGCGTGCAAGATTCGCAATTTGCCAATACCGTTGCAGTGCAGCAAACTCGCGGCTCCTTAAAGCCCGAATTGTTGCGCGCAGATGACAGCGTTCATGAATCTTTCAGGGGCGATGCAAATGCGCAACACTCGCCGCACGGCGCAAGGCTGCGCCCTGGAGACATTTTGTAAAAAATGAAGGAATTCCGGGCTTATTCGCCCTTGGGTTTGCCGCGGTTCGCATAGAGCAAGGCGGCGACCAATGCGGCCGATCCCACCCCGACGCCCATGCCGATGCCCACATTCTTGTAGAGCCGCGCCTTGGCCGCAGCGGCCTCCTTGGCCAGCTTCAGCGCTTCCGCGCCATCTTCCTCATGGTCGGCTTCGTCCAGTCCGGGTTCGTCACTCACGCTCACACTCTCCATCATGCCGCCGCATCATGAACCACCACGCCCGCCGATTCCAGAGTCAAACGCCGCAAACCGACCAAAAATACTCGCGCCGGTTCATATCCTGAAGCGGCAGCGGAAGTAGGCTAAAGCGCACGATGCTGCCGACGCTAAGCGCTCGCGTCGTCACCCTCATTCTTTGCGCGCGTTTCGACGAGACGCTCACCGCCCAGTGCCTTAAAGCGCTCGGCTGCGAGCCATTGAAGGCGGACCGCCTGAGTAGCAAGCGTCCGACGCAAGCCCGGAGTGCGAAGTTCTCGCTCTGCAATGACCTGCGCCAACCTCGATATCACCATAGCACGCCGCGCAATCCGGGTGTCTGGATGAGATCGGAGCCTCGCGACTTCGCCGGTGATAATTGGAGGTTGATCGATCACTGGCGGCACCTCGCACGGCTGGGCCGGCGGGGGGTTCTTCTCATTGAGGATAGCGTTGAACCGGCTTTTTTCCACCAGTATCTCAAATACATGGCGCTCGAGACTATTGAGATGCACCACGGCATCCTCCCAGCCTTGAGGGTCATCCTTCTTTATGATCTTCTGGTATTGGAGAAGCGGCCAAACCCTGATCTGTTTCACTTCATAAGGATCAAGAACCGACATCGCGACCGCGTCAGTACGCTGATTAGTCAGATGCCTTCCCACGCGACCCGACAGACTCTCGCGAGTTTGACCGACATAGATTGGCTCTCCGTCATAATCTACGAACGCGTAAACGCCCCACTTGACCGAGCCTAAGGATGCAACCGCCGGCTTTTTACCGTCCGTTAAAGGTGGATCGGGAAAGAGCTCAGGTCACTCAGACAGGGGCCGCGCGAAGAATGCCTTCAGACCACGACGAAGTTCTGTAGTGTCAAAAGGTGGGTCGCGGGTATCGAGTAGCATTTCAGCCGAGGCCACTCCAAGCGATAGAGCAGCAAGCATATCGCTTTGCCCATCATCGGATTCATTCACCGTCTATTCCGCCGCAACGGCGTATTGACGAGTGATGGCCTGCATCTGCAGCACCGGCTCCAAGATGAATGCAGCCAGATGCCGCACGACAGGAACGGCAACCCCGTCTCCCGCGACGTGGTAAGCGTGATTATAATTGCTCGGCAGTTTATATTGATCTGGCAACCCCATAAGCCGCGCAGCCTCTCTGGGCGCGAGCAGCCGGGAACGGACCCGTTCGCCATCGACCACGAGGATAAGTTGCCGTGACGAACCTCCTGCGGGAGTGCGCAGACATCCGGAGATGCCGTCATCCCGAAGCTCTGCCCGCTGCTGACCCTGGCGGGTTCGCTTGTAAATTGTGCCAATCGTCCTTTGGCCGCGGCTCTTCATCCTTTCGAGCTTGCCGAGATTCCGCTCACTCATCATCGAAATAAGACGATCCGTCTCTGAAGATGTATGCCACCGAAGTCCCTCTGGATTATCATCAATGATGGACTCTAGCTTCCTTCTCCGTTGAATGTCAGGCGTAGGGAGATTCAGCCACAGCCAAGCATCTTTCGCACTGTCGGTCATGCCTCCAAACGCCGCCACGAGTGGGCCGGGGTGCCAAGGCAAGATCGGAGACGCCGTAAGGATGTCGTCGGGGATCGTAAGATCGGCCCTGATCGCGACGATAAATACCCTCGGGCGGGAGTGAGGCACGAAGTGTATGGCATCGATCAGCACGGCACCGAATCTGTATCCGGCGCGCGCGATGCAATCCCCAATAGCGGCGAAGTCGCGTCCTTTATTGGCTGTGAGGACGCCGGACACGTTCTCCAACACAATCATATTGGGCGCGCGGCCATCGGCTTTTAGGCCGAGCATCAGCTTCCAAAACGCCCAAAAAGCACCTGAGCGTGTTTGACTACCTGAATCAGCCGCGCCAATCCCCGCATAATTTCCTGCCAACGACAGGTCTTGGCAAGGGAACGATGCCCAGGCGAGATCCGCCAATTCCGGCACATCTCCCGGCTTAATATCGTTCACGTCCCCGCAGACCATATGTTCGCCGCCCCAGTTGGCGCAATAAGTCGCGGCCTTCATCTCATCGAAGTCATTGGCGAATCGGCACGCCCAATGATGGCCGAGACCAGCTTGCGCCATCCCGCCGCCAGCAAAGAACTCGTAGAACTGCGGCATCGATAGTTAGCCCTTTCGTTCCTCTTATGTTCTTCTCTTAAGATAATGACAAAACGCCGTCAACTGACTGGTTACAAAGCGGGTCGTGATTAGCAATTGAAATGGCTCGCTCCCGCCAATTCCCGTTTTAGGGAACAGATTCACACAATGACAGACAGGAGATATAACTTTGATTTATAAGCGTTTAACTGACTGGCTGGGGCGGCAGGATTCGAACCTGCGCATGGCGGCATCAAAAGCCGCTGCCTTACCGCTTGGCGACGCCCCAGCAGGATGCGCGCCGCGCCTTATAGCGGGGCAAACGCCGGTGGAAAGGGGGGATGGCGACGAACCGGTGCCATCCCCGCTTTTTCACAGTATCTGTTGAATCCAGCCATAGGGATCCGCCGCCTTGCCGCGCTGGATATCGACCAGCGATGAACGGATCCGCTGCGTGAGCGGCCCGGCGGACTGGCCGCCGATCGTGAAGCCGCCCTCGGCGCTCTTCACGCTGCCGATCGGGGTGACCACCGCGGCCGTGCCGCAGGCGAAAGCCTCGGTGAGCCTGCCGCTTTCCGCATCGGCGCGCCACTGTTCGAGCGAATAGAGTTCCTCGCGCACAGTGATCCCCAGATCGCGCGCGAGCGTCAGGATCGAATCGCGGGTGATGCCGGGCAGGATCGTGCCGGTGAGCGGCGGGGTGAGCATAGACCCATCTTCGAACACGAAGAAGATGTTCATGCCGCCCAATTCCTCGACATAGCGACGCTCCACCGCATCAAGGAACACCACCTGATCGCAGCCGTTGCGGATCGCTTCCGCCTGCGCAATCAGGCTGGTGGCGTAATTGCCGCCGCATTTGGCGGCTCCGGTGCCGCCCGGCGCGGCGCGGGTATATTCGCGCGTCACCCACAGCGACACGCTGGGCGCACCGCCCTTGAAATAGGCGCCGACCGAGGATGCGATCACCATGTAGAGATATTCGGCCGAGGGCTTCACGCCGAGGAACACTTCGCTCGCGAACATGAAGGGGCGAAGATAGAGCGCGCCATCCTCATCCTGCGGGATCCAGGCGGCGTCGGTGCGCACCAAAGCGCGGATCGATTCCAGGAAAAGCGCTTCGGGCAATTCCGGCATTGCCATGCGGCGTGCAGACGCATTGAAGCGCCGCGCGTTGGCATCCGGGCGAAACAGTGCCGCGCCGCCATCGGGCCGGCTATAGGCCTTCAGGCCTTCGAAAATCTCCTGCGCATAATGCAGCACGGAAGAGGCGGGATCCATCTGCACCGAACCGCGTGCGGTGATCCGCGCATCGTGCCAGCCCTTGTCTTCGCTATAGCGGATCACCGCCATATGATCGGTGAACACGCGGCCGAAGGCCGGACCGATCAGCCGCTGCGCGCGCTCTTCAGCAGCGACGGGCGCGGTATTGGGTTCGAATGTAAAAACGGGCAGGGCGCCGGAAGACATGCTATGTCCCTCTTTCTGTGGGTTGCGCTGGACTAGGACGCAAGGCTAGATACGTCAATATGGCTGTCCCAACGTCCAGCAGCGCGTCGCCGCTTTTCCTGCGCGAACCCGAAATCCGCCGCGGCGTGGAGCTGCTCTATTTCGGCTATAGCCACATGACCCGCGCGATCGACGACGAGCTTTCGGTGCAGGGGCTTGGCCGCGCGCATCACCGCGCCCTGTATTTCATCGCGCGCCAGCCCGATCTCACGGTGAGCGAATTGCTCCGGCTACTGGCGATCACCAAGCAGTCGCTTGGTCGCGTGCTCAATGATCTTGCCGGCCGCGCGCTGGTGGAGCAACGCACGGGCACGAGCGACCGGCGGCAAAGGCTGTTGCGGCTGACCGCGGAAGGCAGCGCCCTGGAAGCGCGGCTGTTCGAATCCCTGCGCGAAAAGGTTTCCGCGGCTTATGCGCAGGCGGGTCAGGGATCGGTCGCCGGTTTCTGGCAGGTGCTGGAAGGGCTGATTCCCGAGAGTGAGCGCGACGTGGTGGCCGGGCTGCGCAAGTCCTGAGGTCGCGGTTCAGCCGCCGCTTTGCCACAGCTTGATAGCCTCGATCGGCCAGGCCAGCATCAGCACGTTCAGCGTCAGATTGTCGCGAATCACCGCGAGCGCCAACAGTTCGAACCCGATCGCCACCGCGACGGTAACCCACACGGGAACGCGCCGGGCGAAGGCGAAGCCCAGCGCCATCCACGCGACGTCCGCCACGGAATTGATGATGCTGTCCCCAGTATAGCCCAGCGCGATCGTCGCATCGCGATAGCGGTTGATGATGATCGGCGAATTTTCCAGCATCTCCCACGCCGCCTCGATCGAAACCGCCAGGATCAGGCGTTCGCCGGGCGGACGCCGGCGCAGCAGCAGCCAGCCGGCCCCATAAAAGAGAAAACCGTGGATGATATGGCTCGGCGTATACCAGTCCGCGATATGCTGGCTGTTTCCCGAATCGAGCGCGGCGTGCCACAATTCGACAGTGCCGCAGGTGCAGATCGGGTTACGCCCCATCCACAGGAGGAACATGGCCATGCCGATGAGGATCGCAGCGACCACCGCCCAGTGCCGCGCGCCGATATCGCCGATCGAAGGTTTCGTCGCCATGTCCATCCCCCTGCCCCCGCACGCCAAGATTGACGGCGCGCGCTTGCCACGTCACTAGCGGCCATGCCCGATACGATCCAGCCCGACCCGCATGGCTTCAAGCGCCGCGGGGTTCTTTTCATTCTTTCCTCGCCCTCTGGCGCAGGCAAATCGACCATCGCGCGCAAGCTGCTCGCCGCCGATCCCAGCCTGTCCATGTCCGTGTCCGCGACCACGCGGCCGATGCGGCCGGGCGAGGTGGACGGGGTGGATTATCATTTCGTCGATCTGCCCACCTTCAAGGAAATGGCGGCGAACCACGAATTTCTGGAATGGGCGCATGTGTTTGGCCATCGCTATGGCACGCCGCACGCTCCGGTGGACAAGATGCTGAGCGAAGGCCGCGACGTGTTGTTCGATATCGACTGGCAGGGCGCGCAGCAGCTTCACCAGATTGCGGGCGGAGACGTGGCGCGGGTCTTCATCTTCCCGCCCTCGCTGGAAGAGCTGGAGCGCCGCCTGCGCGGTCGCAACACCGATTCGGAAGAGGTGATCGCGGCGCGGATGGACCGGGCGGCCGCGGAAATCGCGCATTGGGACGGCTATGATTATGTGCTGGTGAACGATGATGCGCAAAGCTGTTTCGAGAAGGTGAAAACCATCCTGGGCGCGGAGCGGCTCAAGCGCAGCCGCCAGACCGGGTTGATCGGCTTTGTGCGCGCCTTGACCCGCTGAGGCGGAACTCCGCGCCGGCCCGCCTGTTGACCACGCGGCGGAAAGGGCGTGGATTTCAATCACGTCCGATCGCGGGTGACCTTTGCATCATCCGCCGGTTCCCGCCGCGGACCGTCCCACAAGGAGTGAATGTCTGATGCTCAATATCGCCTCGATCCTGATCGGCCTGGTCGCATTGCTGCTGGCGATACCCGCCTTCATTCCCCTGCTCGGCTGGGCCAATTGGATCGTCATCCCGATCGCTCTGGTCGGTCTCGCGCTCGGTGCGATGTCCAGCCGCAACACGGGGCGCAATCTGTGCATCGTGGTGATCGTGATCGGGATCATCCGCCTTTCGATCGGCGGCGGGATTATCTGATCCTCAATTGCCCGTCTTGCGTTCGGGCACGGTGAACCGGCCGGTGACGCGGCCGCCGCTGGTGCCCGTCACCGCACCGCCGCCACCCACCGTGCTGCCGTCGATCACGCTGCGGCCGCTGGCCAGATCGATCACGAGCCGGCCGCCATTGATGGTGTTGCTGCCCTGCTGAAGCGCGACGCCGCCGACCATCGTGATCAGCCGCCGGTTGACGTCATAGATCGCGACGCTGCCCCGCGCGGTTTCGCCCGGCCTGCGCACCACCACACCGCCCGAAGCATCGAGCCGCTGGATATCCAGCCCGCCGCCGCCATTGGCGTAAGCGACGGTCACGCGGGCGGCGTCCAGCGCGAGATTCGCCTGGCGCACCTGAACATTGCCCGAAAAGACCGCGCGATCGCTGCGGTCCTGAACCTCGATGCGATCCGCCGCCACATCCACCGGCGCGTTGGAATTATGATTGCCGACCGACTGGCCGATCGCGGGCACGCCCAACAGCGCCACCGCCCCGATCGAAGCGCCCAATCCTGCCAGCATCGCTATCCGCATCGTCTTCATCCTATTTCGCCCCCTGCACGATCCGGAGCCGTGCGCGCCCATCGAGTATCACCGTCCGCGCGCCGAGATCGGCACGCATCGTATTCGCGCTGAACGTGCCGAGCGGCATCTTGCCATTCACCGCGCCCGTGCCCGTCACCTGCCGGCTTTTCAGATCCACGCCCACGTCGCTCGTCTCGAGCCGGTAGCCGTCTGCGGCGGTGAACAGCATCGGACCGTCAACCGCGACATTCTCCTGATCCATGTCATAGCGCCCGCGTCCCGCCGTGAGCACGGCGGGGCCATCGGGCAATGTGATCGAAGCGACCAGATCGAACAGATTGACGATCGGATCGTTGGAGCTTTTCTGCACCGCCGATCCTGCATTGAGGGTGAAGGGCTGCCCCTTGCCATCCGCGCCGCGATACACCGCCTTGGTGACCCGCATCCGTTCCTTGGCGACTTCCACCTTATTCTTGTCCAGCACGAAGCTCACTTCATTGCCCTTGGTGAGCGGGGCGATCGCAAGGAATGCCACCAGCACGCCGATCGCGCTGGGCAGCAGCCAGCCGAGAAACCCCACCAGCCGGTCATGCGAACTGCCGGGCGCCGCCCACACCTGCCTGTGGCTGCGGACGGGAACGGCAATCTCAGGCATGGGCGAAGATATCCACCTCCGGCCAGCCCTGCAGATCGAGCAGCGCGCGGTGGGGGAGAAAATCGAAACAGGCCTGGGCGATTTCGGCCCGGCCTTCGCGGGCCAGCCGCACGTCCAGCTCGGCCTTCAGCCGATGGAGATAGCGCACGTCCGATGCGGCATATTCGCGCTGTGCCTCACTCAATTCAGCGCCGCCCCAATCGGAGCTTTGCTGTTGCTTGGAAATATCGGTCTGGAGGATTTCCTTGACCAGTTCCTTCAGGCCGTGCCGGTCCGTATACGTGCGGATCAGGCGCGAGGCGATCTTGGTGCAATAGACCGGCTCGGTCAGCACGCCCATATAATGTTTGAGCGCGGCAATATCGAACCGCCCGAAATGATAGAGCTTCAGCCGTGATGGGTCGGCCAGCACGGCGCGCAGATGGGGCGCGGCATAATCGCTCTGCGGCCCGAAGCGCACCAGATGCTCATCCCCTTGCCCGTCCGATATCTGCACCAGGCAGAGCCGGTCCCGCGGGGTGATGAGCCCCATCGTCTCGGTATCGATGGCAACGGCACCCGGCGCGAGGACATCCGCGGGCAAATCTTCTTCATGGAAATATACGGTCATGCACGGGCCTTACGCGCTAAAGGCCCGCCGCTCAATCTCCCCTGTTGCTGGCCGCTGCCTTCTTCGCCTGCGCGCGGCGGGAGAAGATGTTGAGCGTCTCCACCAGCGCAGAAAAAGCCATGGCCGCATAGATATAGCCCTTGGGCACATGCACGCCGAAACCGTCCCCTATCAGCACCGCACCGATCATCAGCAGGAAACCCAGCGCCAGCATCACCACCGTGGGATTGCGATTGATGAAGTTCGCCAGCGGATCGGCGGCGACCAGCATCACGCCCACCGCGAAGATCACCGCGATCACCATCACCGGCAGATGGTCCGTCATGCCCACCGCGGTCAGGATCGAATCGATCGAGAACACCATATCGAGCAGCAGGATCTGGACGATGGCGCTGCCGAAGGTGAGCGACACCACGGGCGATTCCTTGTCCAGCAGGTCATCCGTGTGCACCGGATCCATCGCATGATGAATTTCGGTCGTCGCTTTCCAGACCAGGAACAGGCCGCCCGCGATCAGGATCAGATCGCGCCATGAAAATTCGGTTTCGAACGCCGGCTCCCCATTGGTGCCCGGCGGGCCGACGATCCCCAGATCGAACACCGGCGCGGTCAGCCCCACGATCCACGCGATCATCGACAGCAGCCCGAGCCGCAGCACCAGCGCCAGCGCGATGCCGATTCGGCGCGCCTTTTGCCGTTGTGATTCGGGCAGTTTGTTGGACAGGATCGAGATGAAGATCAGATTGTCGATCCCGAGCACCACCTCCATCACGATAAGCGTGATCAGGGCTGCCAGGACGGCGGGGTCGGAAAAGAGCGCGAGGATATCCGTCATGATGGCCAATATGTGCCCGCGGGAGATCATGGCTGCAAGAGCACAACTGGTCCTATCGTGCTGGCATTGATTAAATTTGTCGCTCATATACACAATATCGTCTAAGACGAATCACGGCGCGTTGGGTTTTCGCGCCAGGGCATCTGCGCCCATCGCCCGGCGTGCAGGTTCTGAATGGATTATGGGCGAACCGGGAAAGACTAACAGGGCATGGTTTTCGATAGAGGACGCCGCGGAGAGCGCGGCGGGCGCGGCAGAGACAAGCGCGATGGTTTCGGCGATGATAATTTCAGCGGCGGCGGCGGCTTTGAAGATCGCAACAGCGGTAGCCGTTTCGGCGGCGGCGGCGATCGTTTCGGCGGCGGTGGCGGTGGCGGCGGTGATCGCTTCGGCGGCGGCGGCGGTGGTGGCGGCTTTGGCGCGCCTCGTCCGGCCGGCGGCGGCTTCGGCGGCCCGCGTGGCGGCGGTGGCGGTGGTGGCGGCGGTATGCCAGCCCAGGTCGTCGGCGAAGGCAAAGGCGTGGTCAAATTCTTCAACAGCCAGAAGGGCTTCGGTTTCGTCGTCCGTGATGATGGCGGCGAAGACGTGTTCGTGCACATCAGCGCTGTCGAGCAGGCCGGTCTGACCGGCCTGGCCGAAGGCCAGCCGCTCGAATTCACGCTGGTCGATCGCGGTGGTCGCGTTTCGGCCACCGATCTGAAGATCGACGGCGAACCGCTCCCCGTGGAAGATCGCGGTCCGCCGCGGGAACGCACGGAACGTCCCGCAGGCGGCGCAGGCGGTTTTGCCGGCGGCGATCGCGGCGGTGCGCCGCAGCGTCAGCTTACGGGCGAACGCGGCACCGGCACGGTAAAGTTCTTTAACGCGATGAAGGGCTTCGGCTTCATTCAGCGCGATGACGGACAGGCCGACGCTTTCGTTCACATCAGCGCCGTTGAACGCGCGGGCATGACCAACCTCAATGAGGGTGACCGGCTCGAGTTCGACATCGAAGTCGATCGCCGCGGCAAATATGCAGCGGTCAATCTGGCCTCGAAGCACGACTAAGGTCTGATCGCCTTGAAGATTGCGGAAAGCCCGGTGCGCATCAAGCGCGCCGGGCTTTTTGCTGTGCGCCCGCCTTCGGACTTGCAAAAATTTGCTGTGGTGTGAGGATGATCACAAAAGAGCCTTCGGTCCGCGTCTAATCCTGTGGCGAACAAGGAGACCGGTCCCATGGACAATCTGAACGTGAAGCCTCAGGCGGCGATCATCACCCGCACGAAGAATATTCTGCTCCAGCCCAAGGCCGAGTGGGCGGTCATCGACAGCGAATCCGCCACGATCGGCGGAATCTATCGCAACCATGTGATGATCCTCGCCGCCATCCCCGCCGTCTGCGGGCTGATCGGCGGCCTGCTGATCGGGCATAGCGCCTTCGGCATCAGCGTGCGGCCGTCCGTCACTGGCGCCGTCACCGGCGCGGCGATCAGCTATGCACTGACGCTCGCCGGCGTCTATCTGCTCGCGCTGGTGATCGACTGGCTCGCACCCAGCTTCAACGCCACGCCCGATCGGGTGCAGGCCTTCAAGGTCGCCGCCTATTCGGGCACGGCGTCATGGGTGGCAGGGATATTCCTCCTGATCCCCGCGCTCGGCTTTCTCTCTCTCCTTGGCCTTTACGGCCTCTATCTTCTCTATCTCGGGCTGCCGCGCCTGATGAAGGCGCCGCAGGATCAGGCGATGGGCTATACGGTGGTGAGCATGATCGTGGCGCTTGTGATGTTCCTGATCGTCGGTGCCCTTTCGGCACCGCTCATCGGTCTGGCGTCGCGCGCCGCGCCTGCGGATCAGATTTCCGGAGAGCTTGCCATTCCCGGCGTGGGTTCGGTCGATCTCGGCAAATTGGAGGCGGCATCCAAACAGATCGAAGCGGCGGCTGCCAAGGCCCAGAATGGCCAGGCGACGGCGGCGATCGAGCCGGGCCAGCTTCAGGCGTTGCTGCCCGTCGCCTTGCCCGGCATGGCGCGCAGCGAAGTCTCCAGCGCCTCGGCGGGGGCGGGCGGGATCGGTGGATCGCAGGCCGAGGCGCGCTACACCACCGGCGATCAATCCATCCGGCTGGAAATCACCGACATGGCCGCCGTCGGCGCGCTGGCCGCCCTGGGCGGCGCATTGAACGTGGAATCCACCAAGCAGACCGAGACGGGTTATGAGAAAATGGGCAAGGTGGATGGACGGATGACGACCGAAAGCTGGGACGGCCCCTCAAAGCGCGGCGAATATAGCGTGGTGGTCGCCGATCGCTTCATGCTCTCCGCGCACGGCGAGAATGTGGAGATGGCTGCGCTGAAAGGCGCGGTGGCGGCGATGGGAATCGGGCAGTTCGAAGCGCTGGCGAAATAGGGCGGTCAACGCGCCCCCAATCCGTTTGTGTCGAGCGCAGTCGAGACACCTGGGGCCAAGCCTAGGTCCCTTGACTGCGCTCGGGACAAACGGCGTTCAATTCAGTCTTGGGCTAACCGATCATCCGCCGTAGCGTATCGATCCGGTCTGCCTCCGCCGCGGGCTTGTCCGTCCTGATTCGCGATATCCGCGGAAAGCGCATCGCGACGCCGGATTTGTGCCGCTTGCTCTCATGGATAGAATCGAACGCCACCTCCAGCACCAGCGTCTTTTCCACCTCGCGCACCGGGCCGAAACGGTTGAGCGTATGGGTGCGCACGAAGCGGTCGAGCGATTTCAATTCCTCGTCGGTAAAGCCCGAATAGGCCTTGCCCACGGGGAGCAACTCACCCGCCTCGGTCCAGCAGCCGAAGGTGTAATCCGAATAGAAGCTAGACCGTTTGCCACTGCCGCGCTGGGCATACATCATCACGCAATCGGCGGTGAGCGGATCGCGCTTCCATTTATACCACAGGCCCACGCGCCGCCCGGTGACATAGGCGCTGTCCCGGCGCTTGAGCATCACGCCCTCAATCGCGGCGTCGCGCGCATTGCCGCGGATCGCCTCCAGCGCCTCGAAATCCGCCGCCTCGATGATGAGCGAGAGATCGAACCGTTCGGGATCGAGCCCCGGCGCGAATGCCTCCAGCCGCGCGCGCCTGTCGGTCCAGCTCAATGCCCGCAGATCCTCCGCGCCATCGAACAATATGTCGTAAAGCCGCACGAAGGCGGGATAATCCTTCAGCATCTTCGCCGATACGGTCTTGCGTCCGAGCCGCTGTTGCAGCGCGTTGAAGCTGGCCGCGCCACCCTCACCACCCTGCGCCTCCCCCTTCACCAGCAATTCGCCGTCAAGCACCCCTTCCGCGGTAAATTGCGCGGCAACTTCGGGAAAGCTGTGTGTGATGTCGTCGCCGGCGCGGCTGTAGAGCCGGGTCTGACCAGCCACGCGCACCATCTGGACGCGAATGCCGTCCCATTTCCACTCCGCGGCATAGTCCGCCATATCCACACGCGTCTCCTCCAGCGGATGCGCCAGCATGAAGGAGCGGAAGACCGGAACATCGGCGGCGGTCGGCTGATCGCCCCGCCCCTCGGCCCAATCAAACAATTCGGCATAAGGCGGGCGCAGGCCATGCCACACCTCTTCTACCGCATCCACATCAAGCCCGAAGGCGTTGGCGAGCGCGGTTTTGGCCAGCCGTGCGGAAACGCCGATGCGCAGCGCGCCCGTCGCCATCTTGAGCATGGCGAAGCGCTCTTCCGGGGTCAGCCGATCAAGGAGGTCGGCCAGCACCGCGGGCGCATCGGAGCGGGACAGCGCGGCCAGGCGGGCGATGATGCCGGACAGGCTAAGGTCCGCCTCCCCTTCGGGCGGCGTGATCGGATCGGGCCAGATCAGCGACACCGTTTCTGCGGTATCGCCCACATAATCACGGCTCATGCGGAACAGCACGGGATCGACACGCGCGTCCACCATGGCACGGATGATCGCGGGCTTCACGGCGGGAATATTCAGATCGCCCGTCAGCGCGGCCATGGCCAGGCCGCGATCGGGATCGGGCGTCACCTTCAGATAATCCCCGATCAGCTTGAGCTTGGCATTGCGCGAGCGCGTATAGATCAGCCGGTCGAGGAGTGCGGAGAAGGCGTGCATCAGTCGGCGATGTTAAGCGGGGCCGGGCGCAAAAGCCATCACGCCCGGCCGGCCGCTAAAGCGCCTTCTTGCCCGCCATCAGGCCGAGCACCAGGAAGATCACGAACACCGCGATCGCGATGAAGAACAGGATCTTGGCGATGCCGACGAACGCGCCGCCAATACCGCCGAAACCGAGCGCGGCGAGGATCACGCCGGCGACGAGAAAGATGAGGGCAGTCTTGAGCATGATGGTGTCTCCTGGAATATTTCGAGAACCGTTGGCGCAGCGGAACGGTTCCGTTACACGCGGAGCATCCATGAAATTCCGCTTGCTCCTGATCCTCATCCTTCTGGTCGCCGTCGCTTTGCCCGGCTGGGGCTATTGGCAGGCGACGCGCGATCCGATCGTGCGCACCGCGCGCATCATGCTGCCGGATTGGCCGCAGGATGCACCGCCGCTCCGCGCCGTGCTGATGTCCGATCTGCATGTGGCCGGCCCGGATATGCCGCCCGAAAGGTTGGCGCGGATCGTGGCGCAGGTGAATGCGCTCAAGCCCGATATCGTCTTCATCGCGGGCGATATGGTCAGCGACAAATTCCTGGGGATGCGGCGTTATCGTGTGGACGCAGCCGTGGCCCCACTCAAAGGGTTGCGCGCACCGCTGGGCACCATCGCCGTGTTGGGAAATCACGATCATTGGCGCGATACGGTCGCGTTTCGCCGCGAAGTGCCCAAAGCGGGGGTGACGCTGCTCACCAATCAGGCGGTCAGGCGCGGCCCGCTCGTGATCGGCGGGGTGGACGACCGGATCAGCCGACATGCCGATCTGGCCGCAACCTGGCGCGCGATGGATGCGCTGAACGGGCCGCGCGTCGTGCTGACCCACAGCCCCGATATCGTGCCCGCATTGCCCGGCCCCGTCGGCCTGGTGCTCGCGGGGCACACGCATTGCGGGCAGATCCGGCTACCCTTCATCGGGCGCATCACCACCGCCTCGCATTATGGCGAACGCTTCGCCTGCGGCGTCATCCGTGACCATCAGCAGATGGTGATCGTCACCGCTGGCTTGGGGACCAGCATCATTCCGCTGCGGTTCGGCGTGCCGCCCGATCTGTGGCTGATCGAACTGGGGCGTTAACTCCGGAAGATTTCCCACAGCGCCCAGATCCCGATGGCCGCAAAGATCGCCGCCGCCGCCAGGCGTACCGCGTTCATCGGCACGACGCGGGTGACGCGCTCGCCCAGGAATACGGCGGGAACATTGGCGATCATCATGCCCAGCGTGGTGCCGATCGCGACCAGCGCCACCGCATGATATTGCGCCCCCAGCGCCACCGTCGCCACCTGGGTCTTGTCCCCCATTTCGGCCGCAAAAAAGGCGATGGTGGTGGTGAGGAACGGGCCGAAGCGGTCGGGCGTCCGCGCGTCATCATCATCCAGCGTATCGGGCACCAGCGTCCAGGCCGCCATGGCGATGAAGCCGAGCGCCACGGCCAGGCGAAACCAATAGCCCTCCAGCAGCCCCGCCACGGCGGCCCCGGCCCAGGCCGCCAGCGCGTGATTGACGATGGTCGCCACGAAGATGCCCGCGATGATCGGGGCCGGCCGGCGATAGCGGCAGGCCAGCACGATCGCGAGCAGCATGGTCTTGTCGCCGATTTCGGCAAAAGCCACGAGCAGGGTGGAGGAAAGGATGATGTCCATTTGAAATTCCAGGCCGGGCGACAGGCTGAACCAACGACACCGCATCCCCCCGCCCGGCAAGCGGAGGTGCGGCATCATCGGTCTCGCCTGGACCAGCGCTGGCTGGCCCTGATCGCGCCATGGTCTCTCGACCAAGTATGTTGACGCGATTTCCACGTCCTGAGACGTGGCGGGCTACTCCCCGGGTGACTGCGGAGGCGATTAGGCGGCTAGCTTTGCGCGGTCAACCCGTGCGGCTGGCTTCGAACAGGAACCAGGCGCGCTCTTCGGCCTGATCGGTCCATTCGTCGAGAATGCCCGAGGTGGCATTGTCCTTGGCCTCGTCCACGATATCCTTGGCTTCGCGCAACGAGGCGACCAGCGCCAGATTGTCTTCGCGCAATTCGGCCAGCATCGCGGGTGCCGACACGAATTCGGCGTCATTATCCTTGATGGTCTGATGGCGCGAAACGTCGCCGATGGAGCGCAATGTGGTGTTGCCCGTCTTGCGCACGCGTTCGGCGATGGCATCGGTCGTGGCGAAGATCTGCGCAGCCTGATCATCCAGCAGCAGATGGTAGTCGCGGAAATGGGGTCCGGACACATGCCAGTGGAAATTCTTGGTCTTGAAATAGAGCGCATAGCTGTCCGCCAGGATGCCGTTCAGCGCCTGGGCGACTGTCTTGGTGGCATTGTCTCCCAGATCGGTCGGGGTTTTGAGCTTTTCCTTGCCGCCTTTGGCCATAATATCCTCCATTTGAATGCGTGGAATTTCGAATCGGAAGCATAACGACCAAGCATGAGAAAAGTCGCATTGATTTCACGCAATACGCTGCGAATTTTTCGGTCTTGCTGATCGAAAGTCTAAATCAGCCGCAGCGCCGAAAGCGCGGCTATCATACCGGCGATCAAGAACAGGATTCCCGCGCCCGTCCGGATCGCGCGGACCGGCGCAATCTGTGCGAAATCCCTTCCGACCAGAATCGCCGCTGCGCTGGTCAGGGCGATCCCAGCCGTTGCGCCGATCATCGTCAGCCACGGAGAACCGCTTCGCGCCGCGATCGCGAAGCTCAGAAACTGGCTCTTGTCGCCCAGTTCCACTATGAAGAAGGCGATCAGGCTGGTGCCGAACGCGCCCAACCTCCAGCGGTCGATCGGCCCCGCCGCCTCCTGCCGCCACAGCGCACCAAAGGCCGCGAACAGCAGGGCGAGCGCCAGCAGCAATGTGGCCGCCTGATGCGTGAGCAGGGGGGCAGCAAAGGCACCCGCGATGGCCGCCAGCCCCATATTCGCGAGCGCGGCGAGCGCAATTCCGGCGATGACGGGGATGAACCGGCGGAAATGCAGACCAAGCGCGAGCGCGAGAAGCTGGGTCTTGTCGCCTGTTTCGGCGAGTGCGCCCGCGATGAACGCGCAGAGCAGGGCGTCCATAAACGCTGGTTCTGGACCGGCGTCAGCCGGCCATGCGGACATTGATCGAGGCGAGCCAGGCCGAACTGGCCTCGGCGTCGATGCGCTCGCACCCGGCGGCGTCGCGCATCGTATCGAGCCAGGGCAGCACGACGCCGGTGCCGTTGGCGTCCGCCAGCGCGGTTTCCAGCCCGCGCGCGAGCTGGACGACGGGATCAAGGCCATAGGTGAGCGCCGTGCGGCGGATGTCGTCGATCCCGGTGCAGAGCTGGCCCATGCTCATATGCGGCAGATCATGCGCCAGCCGGTCTATGCGATCGCAAAGGCCGCTTCTGACGATCGTCATTGTCTCCGCCGCGATGCCCATGTCAGACCCCTATTGCTCTATAAGGTAACATGCGCGCACTTGGTTAAGGTTTCACTAAAGCCATTGCGGGTTGACATTCGGGAGTCTTTCGCGCAATTGCCCGCCCTTGAACGAGCGGCGGGCTTTCGCCGCTTTTTGTTTTTCAGTTTCTCACAAAAGGGTTTCGGGTCATGGCAAAGCCGACCACCGTCAAGATCAAGCTCGTCAGCTCTGAAGGCACCGGCTTCTACTACACCACGAAGAAGAATCCGCGCACCCAGACCGAAAAGCTCAGCTTCCGCAAATATGATCCCGTCCTGCGCAAGCATGTCGATTTCAAGGAAGCCAAGATCAAGTAAGCGCGCCGGGGAGCATGGCTCTCCGGTTTCCCGCGCAAGCGGGCCTGCGCCGCTCCGGGCGGCGCGGCGCATCCGGGATTCCAGCGCCTGCGGGCGTCATGGGCCGGGTCTGTTTCATCCTTTCAGACCCGCCCGAAAATCCATTGGAATCCCGCGCCATCGCGCCTACATTCGGCGCATGAACACATTCATCATCATCCTTCTGGTCCTCGCCATGGGGGCCACCGTCTTTGCCTTGATCAAGGGCATCGTCGCTTTCCTCAAAGCCACCGAAGCCGATCTGAACGGCACCGGCCCAAGCATTTCCGCGCAGAAACAGAATAAGGCGATGATGATGCGCGTCACTTTCCAGGGTGTCGCGGTCTTGCTCGTCGCGCTGCTGATGCTGCTCAGTCGCGGGAACTGATCCGCTGGTCAAGCTCAACAAGATTTATACGCGCACCGGCGATGACGGCACCACCGGCCTCGTCGATGGCTCGCGCGTGGCCAAGACCGATGCGCGAATGCAGGCGATCGGCGATGTGGACGAAGCCAATAGCGCGATCGGGCTGGCGGTGGCGTCCCTTGCCGAGGGCGATCACGCCATCCGCTTGCGCCGCATCCAGAACGATCTCTTCGATCTGGGCGCTGATCTGGCGACTCCCGGGGACAGTTTCGAACCCGGCGAAATGACGCTCAGGATCACGCCCGCCCAGGTGTCGCGGCTCGAAGACGAGATCGACGCCATGAACGAAAGCCTCGCTCCCTTGCGCAGCTTCATCCTGCCCGGCGGATCATCCGGCGCGGCGGCGCTGCATCTGGCGCGCGCGATCGTGCGCCGTGCCGAGCGCACCGCCGTCGCCGCCTCGCATGGCGTCAACCTCAATCCGGCGGCGCTCACCTATCTCAATCGTTTGTCCGATCATCTATTCGTCTCCTGCCGCGCGTTGAATGCGGACGGGGAAGGCGACATATTATGGGTGCCGGGCGCTTCGCGCTGAACTATCGGCTTTCGCCAGCGCATTGTTCCTGATATGTTCGCATTCATATTGAGTCGGACCCAAGATCCGTCCGATGCGTTGAGCGTGTGCGATCCACGGGGATGTGGCCTGTGGGGGTGATGGCATTTTCTGGGGATTGATATGGCGACACGGCTCGATCAGGCCGCGACACCCGATGCTTTGCACGCACTGTTCCGGCAGGTGCGATCATTAAGCGAATCTCTCGTCGCCCCGCTCTCCGATGCCGACGCCACGGTCCAGGCGATGGACGACGCTTCTCCCGCCAAATGGCATCTGGCGCATACCACCTGGTTTCTCGAAACCTTCGTGCTGCGCGATCATGTTCCCGGCTATGCGCTGTTCGACGATCGCTGGCCGTTCCTGTTCAACAGCTATTATGAAGCCGAGGGCGCGCGCCACGCCCGGTCCCGGCGCGGGATGCTCACCCGCCCTGCGCTCGATGAAATTCTCGCTTGGCGCCGTCATGTCGATGATGCGCTCGACGCCGCATGGCCCGGCCTGAACGATGCGGCGCGCGGGCTGATCCAATTGGGCTGCCATCATGAGCAGCAGCATCAGGAATTGCTGCAGACCGATATCCTCAGCCTCTTCGCGCTCAATCCGATCGCGCCCGCTATCTGGGGGGAGCCGCGCAACGTCCCCGCCGCACCGCCGGGCGCGATCCGCTGGATCGAAGGCGCTCACGGAATCGTGGAGATCGGGGCCGCAATGGATGGTGTGAACTTCGCCTTCGATTGCGAAGGCCCGCGACACCGTGCCCTGCTCTCCCGTCACGCGCTAGCCGATCGGCCCGTCAGCAACAGCGAATGGCGTGCCTTCATGGATGATGGCGGCTATGCCAATGCGGAACATTGGCTGGCCGATGGCTGGGCCTGGGTCTGCGCCAACGGCATCGAAGCGCCGCTTTACTGGCGGCGTTTTGACGGCGACGATTGGGGTGCCTTTGCGCTGGACGGACTGCATCCGGTCCATCCTGCGGCCCCGGTGACGCATATCAGCTATTATGAGGCGGATGCCTTTGCCCGCTGGGCCGGCGCGCGCCTGCCCACCGAGCCCGAATGGGAAAGCGCGGCGGCCGGAATCGACCCCGCCTCGGGCCATCAGCTTGATCGCGCCGGCCCCGTCCGGCCCCGCGCCGCGCCCGATGGCCACGGTCTCCGGCAGATGTTCGGCGATGTCTGGGAATGGACCGGCAGCGCCTTTCTGCCCTTTCCCGGCTTCCGGCCCGCGCCCGGCGCGGTGGGCGAATATAATGGCAAGTTCATGTCCGGCCAGTTCGTGCTGAAAGGCGCAAGCTGCGCGACGCCGCGGGGTCACAGCCGCCCTTCCTACCGCAACTTCTTCTATCCCCATCAGCGCTGGCAATTCACCGGCGTGCGCCTTGCAAAGGATCTGTGATGCTGCTCGAACGAGACACCGTCGCCCCCGCCGCGCCGTCGGACGCCGATCCCGCCTTCCGCGCCGATGTGCTGAATGGCCTTGTCGATCGGCGCAAGGCGATCCCCGCGCGCTGGTTTTATGACAAGGCCGGATCCGAGTTGTTCGAACGGATCACCGATCTTCCCGAATATTATCCCACCCGCGTGGAAACCGGCCTGCTGAAAGCCTATGGCGGAGAGATCGCAGCGATGGTAGGCAAAGGGCGCGCTATCGTGGAATTCGGATCGGGTTCGTCCGCCAAGACCCCGCATCTGCTGCGCGCCATCAAACCGGCCGCCTATGTGCCGATCGATATCTCGGGTGAGTTCCTGCGCGAATCCGCCGCCGCGCTCGCCGCGGATTTCCCCGAAATCGCGGTCGCCCCGGTGGAGGGCGATTTCATGAAGCCGATTCAGCTTCCCCAGGGCATCGCCGCCATGCCCAAGCTCGGTTTCTTTCCCGGATCGACCATCGGCAACATGATCGCCCGCAGTTCGGTCGATCTGCTGCGCACCATGCGCGAATCGCTGGGCACCGGCGCGATGCTGCTGATCGGGATGGACCGGGTGAAGGGCGAGGACATTCTTGTGCCCGCCTATGACGACGCCGCGGGGGTCACCGCGGCCTTCAATCTCAATCTGCTCTATCGCATCAATCGGGAGCTGGGCGGCACCATCCCGGTAGACGCCTTTCGCCACCGCGCCGTCTGGAACGATCTCTATGCGCGGGTCGAGATGCACTTGGAAGCGACACGTGATCTGGATTTCAGCGTGGAGGGCCGCACCTTCGCCATGCGCGCGGGCGAAACGATCCACACCGAAAACAGCCACAAATACGGCCCCCGCGACGCACGCCTGTTGCTCCGCGCCGGCGGATGGAGCGTGCGGCGCGAATGGACCGACGCGGATGGCATGTTCGCGCTGATCCTGGCGGAAGCCCGGCCCGAACGATTCGCGCCCTGAGCTTGCATCATCAGCCGTCAGCCGCCATCTCAGCAGCATGAACACCCAGACCCCGCCCCTGAAAGCCGCGATCATTCCGGTCACGCCGCTGCAGCAGAATTGTACGCTGCTATGGTGCACAGAAACCAACAAGGGCGCATTCGTCGATCCGGGCGGCGATCTGGACAAATTGAAAGCCGCCGCGGCTCAGGCGGGGGTGGAGATCGAAAAGATCCTGATCACCCATGGTCATATCGATCATTGCGGTGAGGCCGGCGTGCTGGCCAAGGAGCTTGGCGTGCCGATCGAAGGGCCGCATGAGGATGATCGCTTCTGGATTGCGCGCCTGCCCGATGATGGCCGGAAATACGGCATTCACGGCGAAATCTTCGAGCCTGATCGCTGGCTGGTGGATGGTGATCAGGTGACGGTCGGCAATCTGACATTCGATGTGATCCACTGCCCCGGCCATACGCCCGGACATGTCGTGTTTCACCATCCCGAATCGCAGCTCGCCATCGTCGGCGACGTGATCTTTCAGGGATCGATCGGGCGGACGGACTTCCCCATGGGTAATCATCAGGATCTGCTGGATGCGATCACGCAGAAATTGTGGCCGCTGGGGGGAAATACCGCCTTCGTCCCCGGCCATGGCGCGATGAGCAGCTTTGCGCACGAACGCCGCAGCAATCCCTATGTCAGCGATCAGGCGATGGCAGCGGGCTAAGGAACGCCGGCCAACGGGCTGCGTTATGCAGCCGTAATGGTTTTCCGCTGCGCCCTGCTCCCGCTGATCCTGACGCTTGTCGCGTGCGGCGGCTATCCGCGTGATCCTGATGGCACGCTGGATCGGGTGCACAGCCAGCATGTCTTCCGCGTCGGGCTGATTGCGTCCGGCGGCGGGCCGGACGCGGAGCGCTTCATCAAGCGCATTGCAGACGTCACCCATGCCCGCCCCGAAATCCGTCACGGCGGAACCGAGCCGCTGCTGCTCGATCTGGAGCGCGGTGCCCTCGATCTGGTAATCGGCGAACTGGCGGACGACAGCCCCTGGCGCGATCGCGTGACGATCATCGAACCTCTGGCCGAACGCGGCACGCAGAAGCAGCCGATCCTTCTCAATCCCATTGCCAGGAACGGCGAAAACGCGTGGATCATGCTGCTGGAGCGCGAAGCGCGGAACAGCGGCGGGCCAAAGCCATGAGGCACCGTGGCCATCCCGCAGCGATCCGTCAGGATATGGCGCGCGCCGTGCGCCTGGAGTGGTGGAATGTCGGCTGGACGATCAGCATCATCATCGTGATGGGCATCACCATGGGCGGCAGCCAGGCGATGAAGACCGCCTGGGTGGAAGATACGCTGGGGCTGATCCCGCCCCTCGTCTTCCTGATCGCATCGCATTTCGAAGCCCGGCCCTCCACCAAACGGTTTCACTTCGGCTTTCACCGCGTGAACAGCCTTGGCTTTCTGGTCGCCGCAGTCGCATTGGCGACCGTGGGCCTGTTGCTGCTCTGGGATTCGGCCATGACGCTGATCGCGGGCGAGAATGTCACCGTATCATCTGTGCGCTTTCTGGGCCACGATATCTGGCTGGGCTGGTTCATGCTGGCCGCGCAGGCCTATTCGATCATCCCACCGCTGATCATCGGTCGCAAGGAATTGCCCATTGCCGAAAGGCTGCGGGACAAGCTGTTGCACACCGACGCACTGATGAACCGCGCCAATTGGTTGACCGGCGCGGCCGGGATCGCGGGGATCGCGGGCCTTGGCATGGGGTGGTGGTGGGCCGATTCGGCGGCGGCCGCCTTCATCTCGCTCGGCATCATTAGCGACGGCGTGAAGTCGCTGCGCGTGGCGACCGCCGAGTTGGTCGATGGTGTGCCCCGCGCGCTGGACAGCGATGATCTGTCGGACGAGGCCGCTTTGATCGCCAAGGCGCTGCGCGCGCATTTCCCCAAGACCCGGATCCTGCTGCGCGAAACCGGGCGCTATATCCGCGCCGAAGTGATCGGTGCTCATGCCCCGAAGAATTTCGATGCCGATTCGTTCGACATACCCGGCCTGGAATGCCGCTGGCGGCTGGAAAGCATCGCCTTCCACCCGCCCGGCAAGCCCTAGCCGATCGCCGCTACATTGGTCACGATCGGCTGATAGGCCAGAAAAGGCGTGTAGAGCGCAAACAGCGCGAGCCCGATCAGCACCAGAAAGGTCACCGCGATGCCGCCGCCCCGCAGGATCATCGGCTTGCCCGCGTCCATGCCAAAGGCGTGCGCGATCCGGGCGAGCATATAAAGCGAGCCGACCGCCCACAGCCAGTCGCTCGATCCGCGCGAAAGCTCGATCGCGCCGATCAGGATCAGCACGAACGGCGTATATTCCACGAAATTGGCATGGGCGCGCATCCGGGCGGTCAGCGCGGGATCGCCACCATCGCCGATCGAGACCTTGGCGGACCCGCGCACGCGCCCGACGCGCATCGCCAGCCAGATATTGAGCAGCGCTGCCGCCGCGGCCATCGTCAGCGTGATTGGCAAAGTATACATGGCATCCCCCGTTTCGGTTTCGGCGCGAAACTCGCACGCCGGACCATCACGTGCAACGGTGCTTGCAACGCCGCGGAAAATGGGTATACGCGCAGCCTCGCTCGCGACGAGTCCGGCCGCTTCGGCCAGCGGCCCTTATGGGCTGTCGGTTGCCAGATGGACGGCAAGGGCGTAATCGCACATTTGATTTTTTAGAACTGGAACAGGTGCCGCAATGGCTGTCCCCAAAAGAAAAACTTCGCCGTCCAAGCGCGGTATGCGCCGCAGCCACGATGCCTTGAGCGTCGAAAGCTTTCAGGAATGCCCGAATTGCGGCGAGCTGAAGCGTCCGCACAATCTGTGCACGGCGTGCGGCCATTATAACGGACGCGAGATCGTTTCCGTCGAAGCCTGAGTCTTCGTTTCTAAGGAGTATGAAGCCGGTGGGCACATCGCCGCGGATCGCAGTCGACGCGATGGGCGGCGATGAAGGCCTTGCGGTCATGCTCGCCGGAGTCGCACGCGCACGCCATCAATATGAAGGTATGCGCTTCCTGCTCGTGGGCGATGAAGCTCAGATCAAGGCCGGGCTCGAAAAGCACCCCAATCTGAGCGCGGCATCGGAAATCGTGCACGCGCCCGAAACCGTGGCGGGCACCGAAAAGCCAAGCCAGGCGATCCGTCGCGCCAAGGTCACCTCCATGGGTCTCGCCATTCACGCCGTGAAGGTCGGGGACGCCGGCGCTGCGGTCTCCTCGGGCAATACCGGGGCGCTGATGGCGATGGCGAAGGTCGCGCTGCGCACGATGCCCGGCATTGATCGCCCCGCGCTCGCCGCGCTGCTGCCAAGCCTGGGCGAGAATGATTTCGTGATGCTCGATCTGGGCGCGAACACCGAGTGCGACACCCAGAATCTGATCCAGTTCGCGGTGATGGGTGCCGCCTATGCCCGCACCGCGCTTGAGCTGAACCGCCCGCGCGTCGCCTTGCTCAACATCGGCACCGAAGACCTTAAAGGGACGGACGAAATTCGCGACGCGGCCACCATGCTGCGTGAAGCGACTTACCTTCCCATGGATTTCCGCGGCTTCATCGAGGGCGACCGGCTGTCGCGCGGCGAAGTCGATGTCATCGTCTGTGACGGCTTTTCCGGCAATATCGCCTTGAAGACGGCGGAAGGCACGGCGCGATTCGTGGGTGATCTGCTCAAGCGCGCCTTCACCAGTTCGCTGCGGTCCAAGATCGGTTTCCTGATCTCTCGCCCGGCCACCGAATTGCTCAAGCATCATCTCGATCCCAACAATCATAATGGCGCGGTCTTTCTCGGGCTGAACGGGCTGGTGGTGAAGAGCCACGGCAGCGCCAACGAGATTGGCGTGGCAAACGCGATCGGCGTTGCCGCCAAGATGGTGCGCGACGATCTGACCCGGCGGATCACCGACGATCTCGCCAATTTCAAGGCGCATGTGGCGCCGGAGGCTCTGAAGGCATGACACGGCGCGCAGCGGTTTTCGGCACGGGTTCGGCGCTGCCTGCCCGACGCGTCTCCAATGCCGAACTGGCAGAGACCGTCGATACATCGGACGATTGGATCGTGGAGCGCACCGGCATCCGCTTTCGCCATATCGCATCGCCTTCGGAAACCACGTCCACCCTTGCCACCGAAGCCGCGCGCAAGGCGCTGGACGCCGCGGGCATGGAGGCCAGCCAGATCGATCTGATCATCCTGGCCACCGCGACCCCCGATCAGACCTTTCCGGCGAGCGCGACCAAGGTGCAGACCGCGCTTGGCATCGATGATTGCGTCGCTTTCGATGTGCAGGCGGTATGCTCTGGCTTTCTCTATGCCGTGTCGGTGGCAGAAAGCATGATTCGCGCGGGATCCGCCACCAATGCGCTGGTGATCGGGGCCGAGACGTTCAGCCGCATCCTCGATTGGGAAGATCGCAACACCTGCGTGCTCTTCGGCGATGGCGCGGGTGCGATCGTATTGGGCGCGGACGAGAGCGGCCGCGGCGTGCTGGCGGCCAAGCTCCATGCCGATGGCCGCCACAATGACCTGCTCTATGTCGATGGCGGCCCCTCCACCACAGGCACGGTGGGCAAGCTGCGCATGAAGGGCCGCGAGGTTTTCCGTCATGCGGTCACCAATTTGGCGAGCGTGCTGGGCGAGGTGATGGATATGGCCGGGCTGACCGCCGACGATATCGACTGGATGGTGCCGCATCAGGCCAATGCCCGCATTCTGGACGCCACCGCGCGCAAGCTCGGCCTGCCGGCGGAGAAGGTGGTCGTCACCGTCGATCAGCACGCCAATACATCCGCGGCATCCGTCCCCCTGGCGCTCGACGTCGCGGTGCGCGACGGACGGATCAAGAAAAACGACATTGTGGTGCTGGAAGCGATGGGCGGCGGTTTCACCTGGGGGGCTGCGGTGCTACGCTGGTAAAAGCGATTCATTGCATATCGATTCCGTAACGATATAATCAAATGGAGCGCCGCAGAGTCGAGAGGATGATCATGATTGCCGCGACAACACTCACACGCGCCGATCTTGCCGATTCGGTCCACCGTGAAATCGGTCTCTCACGGGCCGAATCGTCCAAGCTGATCGAGCAGATCCTTGGCTTCATGTGCGGGGCGCTGTCCGATGGGCAGAATGTGAAGATTTCCGGTTTCGGCAGCTTCGTGCTGCGCGACAAGGGCGAGCGCGTCGGCCGCAATCCCAAGACAGGCGTCGAAGTGCCGATCGAGCCCCGCCGCGTGCTCACCTTCCGCGCCAGCCAGATGCTGCGCGATCGTATCGTCAAGGCGGGCTGATCCAGTCATGAGCGAAAAGGCCCAGGGTGCCTTTCTCACGATCAGCGAGCTTGCCGAAGCACTCGGTCTGCCCCAGCATATCCTGCGCTATTGGGAAACGCGTTTCCCGCAGCTCCGCCCCCTCCAGCGCGCGGGCAAGCGCCGCTATTACCGCCCCGATGATGTGACGCTGGCAAAGAAGATCGATCGCCTGCTCAATCAGGAAGGCTATACGATCAAGGGCGTGCAAAAACTGCTCAGCGAACGTGTCCCTGCGCCAGCGACGCCCACTGCATCAGCGCCGTCAGGCGTTCCGGCCAGCCCTCGCGCCGATCTCCTGCCGGAGCTCAAACGGCTGCGCACCCATCTCGCGGACGCGCTTGCCGCCGCCTGATCAGATGTCCCGCGCCATGATGTGATCGGTGAATGCAGTATCGCCGACCATGAATTTCTGAGTGCCGATCCGCGCAAAGCCGAACCGCTCATAGAAGCGCCGCGCCGCGACATTCACTTCATAGACGCACAGATACAGCCGGTTGGCCCCCCGTGCGCGCGCCTCTTCGATCACCGCTTCCACCAGACGCCGGCCAAGGCCCGCATTCTGCCATCCGGTGAGTGCATAGATGCGCTTCAGCTCAAGGCCGCCGGGCGGCACCGGCACATCCAGTTCAGGCTCCGTCATCATCGCATAGCCGATCGGCGCGCCCAGCGGCGTCTCGATGATCCACAGCGCCGTGGCGGGATCCACGGCCCATGCCGCATAGCGACTTTCCGAATGCTGATCGGTGCAATGCGCCACCAGCGCGTCGCCCGGATGATCGTGCGCAAAGGCGGTGAGAAAGGTGGCCTGCCCCAGCAGCGCCAGCTTCGCCGCATCGTCAGCCCCCGCCCGACGAAGCCGCGGGGTTTCAGCCATCGATATCGGGGCCGAGGCCCGGATCGAGATCGCGCGGCCGCTTCAGCCGCATGAACCGGCCGCTATTGCTCTTCACATCGGCCCAGTGATCCACATCGAATTGCAGCGTGGCCAGTGCCGCCGTGGGCAATTTCTCTTCCACCGCGTCGCGCAATATGTCCCCCGCCACATCAGGAACGAGCAAAAGGATCAGATCCTCAAGCCCCGGATTATGGCCGCACATCAGGATATGCGCGGCGCTGTCGGGGGCTTCGTTGACCACATCGAGCAAGGTGACGCACGAGGCGAGATAGACGCGCCGATCCCAATTGGGATGAAAGGTGCGGCCCAGCCCCTCATAAAGATGATCGAGCGTCTCCGTGCAGCGCACGGCGGGCGAAGAGATGATGTGATCGTAATCCAATCCCTCGCGGCGGATATATTCGCCCATCAGCCGCGCTCCGCGAATCCCGCGCTTGTTCAACGCCCGATCGAAATCGCGCGCCACCGGATCGTCCCAGCTCGATTTGGCATGACGCAGCAGGGTCAGGGTCTTCATTGCGTCTCCGTCAGCGCAGGCAAGCCCGAGTCTTGCCCCGAAATCATGACGGAGGAAAGACGCTCTTTTACCCGGGTGACGGCCTCGTCCAGCGTCACGCGCAGGATCGGCGTGCCGGGCGGGAAGGCAGTCAGCAACCGGGACGGCATCGCGGCGGACAGCATGACGAACATCCCGCGATCGTCGGCGCGGCGGATCAGCCGCCCGAACGCCTGCGCCATCCGCGCACGGATCAGCCGGTCATCATAGGCGCTGCCGCCGCCTGCCAGACGCCTTGCCGCGTGAAGCACGGTCGGCTTGGGCCAGGGCACGCCTTCCATCAGCACCAGGCGAAGCGAATCGCCAGGCACGTCCACACCGTCGCGCAGCGCATCCGTGCCGAGCAGCGAGGCGCGGGGATCGTCGCGAAAGATATCGACCAACGTGCCCGTATCGATCGGATCGACATGCTGGGCGTAAAGCGGCAGGCCTTCGCGCGCCAGCCGGTCCGCGATCCGGGCATGAACCGCGCGCAATCGGCGGATCGCGGTGAACAGGCCCAGCGTGCCGCCCTCCGCCGCCATGATCAGCCGGCCATAAGCGCCCGCGAGCTGCGCGATATCGCCCTTCTTCACATCCGTGACGATCAGCACCTCGGCCTGCTTGGCGTAATCGAACGGGCTGGGCGATTCAAACCTTGTGGCCGGGCGCATCAGATGATGCGCGCCGCTGCGGGCCTCGGCATTCTCCCAATCGCCGCCGCCCTTCAGCGTGGCCGATGTGATCACCACGCCATGTGCGGGCTTCAGCACCACTTCGGCGACGGGCCGCGTCGGATCGAGCCAGTGGCGGTGTAATCCGATATCATATTCGCGCCCCTCCACCCGGTCGACCGCGAGCCAGTCGACGAAATCGGGGTTGGCGGGACCGCCCACGCGCGACAGCAAGGAGAGCCAGCCCGCCAGCGTATCGGTGCGCCAGCCCAGACTCGCGATCGCCCCCTCGATCCGCGCCCGCGCCTGCGCATCCATCCAGTCCGGCGAATCCTCCATCACCGCTTCGAGGCGCTTACCCAGTTTCACCAGCGGGCGAAGCAAGGCATCCAGCGCTTCGGCGGCATTCTGCGCCGCGCTCACCAAGGCGCCATCGGGCTCGGCCATCTCGGTCTCCAGCCCATAGCCCGCGTCCTCCGCCCCGCCGCGCGCATAGACCGTGCCGCGCACCGCCGCGAGCAAGGCCTCCACCGGCCCAAAGGGCGCACTTTCGTTCAGCCGCTGCAACCAGCCATCGGACGGCAGCAACTGCGCCGCCTGCACCGCAGCGCCGATCGCCGTGCCACCCTCCTGATCATAGCTCGCCACATCGGACAGCCGCGCGGCGAGACCGCGGCGACGGCCCTTCGATCCGCTTTCAGGCCCGGTCACCCAGCGGCGCAACTCGATCGCCTCCTGCCCCGAAAGCGCGGTGGAAAACATCGAATCGGCGGCGTCGAACAGATGATGCCCCTCATCGAACACGATCCGGCTGGGCTTGTTCTGCGCTTCGCGCCCGCGCGCGGCGTTGACCATCACCAAAGCATGATTGGCCACAACGATATCGGCGTCAGCGCTGGCCCGCGCCGCGCGCTCGATGAAGCATTTCCGGTAATGCGGGCAGCCGGCATAGACGCATTCGCCACGCCGGTCGGTGAGCGCGGTCTGCCCGTTGCGGCGAAACAGCGTGCCGAGCCAGCCGGGCAGATCGCCGCCCACCATATCGCCATCCGCGCTGAACCCCGCCCAGCGCGCCACCAATTGCGCCAGGATTGCAGCCCTGCCCTGAAACCCGCCCTGCAGCGCATCCTCCAGATTGAGCAGGCACAGATAATTCTCCCGCCCCTTGCGCAGCACCACCTTGGTGCGACGAATGCGCGCATCGGGGAAAAGCCGCTCGCTTTCGCGGCTCAATTGCCGCTGCAGCGCCTTGGTATAAGTGGAGATCCACACCGGCCCCTCGGCGCGCTCGGCCCAGAGCGAGGCGGGTGCCAGATAGCCCAAAGTCTTGCCGATCCCCGTGCCCGCTTCGGCCAGGATCATATTGGGTTCGTCGCGCCGTTCGCGCGGTTCAAACGCCGCCGTCACCGCCTCGGCATAGCTGCGCTGGCCCGGCCGCGCTTCCGCGCCATGCCCGGTCAGATGGTCCAGCCGGGCGGTCACATCCTCCACCGGCAGCGAGATCGTGCGCGGCGCGGCGCGGGGTGCCTTCTCCTCCCATTCGGGCAATTTGGCGAACAGCCAGCGTTCGTCGCGCACCGGTTTGTGCAGTCGCTCGATTAGCGCGCCCGCCCAGGCCCAGCGCATCCGGAACAAGGATTGTGCGCTGCTCCATGCGCCCTCGCGCTCGGCCCAATGCGGATCGGCGGGGCGCGACAAGAGCGCCTCGGCAGCACGCCGCAGAAACCCCGCAGCCTCCGCATCATTTTCCGGCGGCGCAAGACCGATCGCACGCGCCAGTCCTTTGGGCGTGGGCACGGCAAAGCGCGCGGGATGGATGAAGGCGAACAATTCCAGCAGATCGAGGCCGGAGAGTTCGGGATAGCCCAGCCTTTGCCCGATCAGCGGCGCATTGAGCAGGATCATCGGCGTTTCCGCGGCGCGGGCGATCGCCTCGCCACGGCCTATCGATCGCGTCTCCCCATCAGGAGAGGTGATCCAGATGCCGCCATGGCTGGCATGAAGCGCAGGATATGGGAGCGGCGCGTTCATCCCGCCGCGCGCCGGTTCAGCGGGGTTGCGCGTCCACGATCAGCTTTTCCAGCCGCGCGACATCGGGAATGCCCAGCATGTCGAACCGCTCGGTGGTGCGGCTGCCCTCGCTGTCCACATGGCTGTGCGTCTGGATCCGCAGATCGCCCCAGCCATCCGCATTTTCGCTGCGGTCGATCGGCCCGATCCGGTCGGTAAAAACGCTGGAGACGCTGGCCTTGCGCCCTTCCACCAGACGCATCAGCCGCTTCGACGTAAGCGCATAGACCGTGTTCCGGGCGCGCCGCATCGCCCGCACCGGGGTCAGCATCATCCCGATGCCGACCGCGATGAACGGCAGGCCGAACAGCGGCATGATGATCCCGAATGTCCAGGTCACCGCATCGGGCGTCTTGCTGCTCGCCATCCAGGGCAGCAGCGCCATGCTTTCCCAGACGAGGGCGAATATCGTCCACGGCACCGCGAACAGCCAGATGCCGAAACCGCCCCAGAGCCGGTTTGCGCGGGGCTGCGCGGACCATAATATGCGCTCCCCCGCCGCCATCTCGCGATCGAGCGCCTGTCGCAAAGCGGGCGATAGGGGGGGCATAACCGGCGTCATCATGGTGCCCGCTATGACAGGTCCGGGTTGCGATAAGGTTTCTCATGCAAAGACCGGGCTTCATATCCATCGTGGTTTGCTGCAAAGGCGTCGCCACTGGGTTAGAAGAGACGAGAACAAATGGCAAACGATCCCGCGCTGCGCGCCGCTGCAATGGACTCCAAGGCTTGGCCGTATGAGGAAGCGCGCAAGCTCCTCAAGCGCTATCCCAATGGTGCGCCGGACAAGGGCCATGTGCTGTTCGAAACGGGCTATGGCCCCTCGGGCCTGCCGCATATCGGCACGTTCAATGAAGTGCTGCGCACCACGCTCGTGCGCCAGGCGTTTCACGCGCTCTCGGATATTCCCACCCGGCTGATCGCGTTCAGCGACGATATGGACGGTCTGCGCAAGGTGCCGGACAATGTGCCCAATGGGGAGATGCTGGCCGAATATCTCGGCAAGCCGCTCACGCAAATCCCCGATCCGTTCGGCACGCATGAGAGTTTCGCGCATCACAACAATGCCAAGCTCCGCGAATTTCTCGATCGCTTCGGCTTCGATTACGAATTTCTGAGCGCCACCACCTGCTATCAGGCCGGTCAGTTTGACGAAACGCTCAAGAGCGTTCTGCGTCATTATGACGGGATCATGGGCGTGATGCTGCCCACGCTGCGCAAGGAACGCCAGGCGACCTATTCGCCAGTCCTGCCGATCTCGCAGAAATCGGGCATTGTGCTTCAGGTGCCCGTTACGGTGGTGGACGCCGACAATGGCATCGTCCGTTTCGAGGATGAAGGCGAGATGGTCGAGCAATCGATCCTCACCGGCGCGGCCAAATTGCAGTGGAAGGTCGATTGGGCGATGCGCTGGGTCGCGCTCGGCGTGGATTATGAAATGTCGGGCAAGGATCTGATCGATTCGGTCACGCAGTCGTCCAAGATCGCGCGCGTGCTGGGCGCACGGCCGCCCGAAGGCTTCAATTACGAGATGTTCCTCGATGAGAAGGGCGAAAAGATCTCCAAATCCAAGGGCAATGGCCTCAGCCTCGATCAGTGGCTGACCTATGGCCCGGACGAGAGCCTCGCTTTCTACATCTACCGCGAACCCAAAAAGGCCAAGGCGCTGCACATGGGCGTGATTCCCCGCGCGGTGGACGAATATTGGCAGTTCCGCGGCAATTGGCATGATCAGGCGTTAAAAGAGCGCCTGGGCAATCCGGTGCACCATATCCATGATGGCCATGTGCCAGAGGAAAAGCTGCCGGTGACCTTCGGCCTTCTGCTCAATCTCGTCGGCGTGATGGGCGAAGCGGGTAAGGATCAGGTGTGGGGCTATCTCACCAATTATGTGCCCGATGCCAGCCCGCAAGCCTATCCCGCGCTCGACAAGCTCATCGATCTGGCTCTGGCCTATCACCGCGATTTCGTGGCACCCACGTTGAAGCGCCGCGCACCGGTTGCCAATGAAGCCACGGCGCTGCGCGATCTTGATGCCGCACTGGCGGCGCTCCCCGATGATGCCTCGGCGGAGGATATCCAGAATGAAATCTATGCGATCGGCAAGAATGAAGCGCATGGCTTCGAAAACCTGCGCGACTGGTTCAAGGCGCTCTACGAAACCCTGCTCGGTGCCGAACAGGGGCCGCGCATGGGCAGCTTCATCGCGCTCTACGGGATCGCGAACAGCCGCAAGCTGATCGGCGAAGCGCTGGCGCTGGCCTAGTCCCCAACACCGTCATTCCCGCGCACGCGGGAATCCCGCTTTTCCGCGAAGCATCCGAAGAAAGAAGAAGCGGGATCCCCGCCTTCGCGAGGATGACGGGGCGGGTGAAATCACACCCGCCCCCCCAACATCACTTCGTCGCGGCGATCCAGTCGTCGATCTTCTTCTCGAGCACCGTCATCGGCAGCGCGCCGGTCATCAGCACCTGCGCATGGAAAGCGCGCGGATCCAATTTCGCGCCCAGCGCCTTTTGCGCCTTGGCCTTCAACCGCTGCATCGTGAGCGCACCCACTTTATAGGCCAGCGCCTGACTGGGCATCGCGATATAGCGCTCCACCTCGGCGGTCGCGTCGGTCTTTCCCATGCTTGAATTCTCGAGCATGTAGGTGATCGCCTGATCGCGGGTCCAGCCCTTGGCATGGATGCCGCTATCGACCACCAGGCGCATCGCGCGCAGCATCTCGTCATCCAGCCCGCCGAAGCGCTGATATGGATCGGTTTCCATGCCGAGTTCCTTCCACAGCGACTCCGAATAGAGTCCCCAGCCTTCGACATAAGCGGTGTTGCCGCCATAGCGCATGAAGGCGGGCAGTTCCTCATTCTCCTGCGCCAGGCTGATCTGGAAATGATGTCCCGGCGCTCCCTCGTGGAGATAGAGCGTCTCCATCCCCGGCTTGGTGCGCGACGGCAGATCATAGGTGTTGAAATAGAAGATGCCCGGCCGCGTTTTGGAGGGATCCTTGGCGTCATAGGCACCGGGTTCATAAGAGCCGCCCGCCTGCGTCTTTTCGCGCCATTCCTCATAATAGCGGATTTCGAGCGGCGTCTTGGGGATGGTGGAGAATTGCGAACCGATGGCCGCGTCCACGCGCTTGCCGATGGCGTAGAAGCTGTCGACCATCTCCTGCTTGGTGCTGAATTTGAACTGCGGATCGGTCCGCATATATTCGAAGAACTGCGCCAGCGTGCCCTTATAGCCCACCTGCTTGCGGATCGCCTCCATCTCGGTCTTGATCCGCTTCACTTCGGACAGGCCCAGATCGTGGATCTGGTCGGCGGTATAGGGAAGCGTGGTGCTCTGCTCGATCAGCAGATTGTAGAGCTTGGTCCCGCCCTTCATATGCACCAGCCCCACGCCATCGCGCGATGCTGGCAGATACTCATTTTTCAGGAAATCGCGGATCCGAACATTGGCCGGCTGGATCTGATCGCGGATCATCGCGGTATATTCGGCCTTGAGGCGCGCCTGATCGGCCGCGGAAATCCCCGCGGGGAATGTCTTCACCGGGCCGTAAAAGGGCGAATTCTCCACGCCCTGTGCGATCTGCGTATCGAATTGCTCGATCATGTTCTGCACGGTGAGCTTGGGCTGGGTGACGCCTGACGCCATGCCTTCGCGGAAGCGACCGATCGAGCGATCCAGCAGCAGCACATAATCCTTATGCCGCTTCAGATTATTCTCATAATCCGCCAGCGTCTTGAACGGTGCCGCGCTCTGGCCCGATGCCAGGCCCGGATAGAAGACATGAAAGCCCGCGAAATGATCGATCGGGCGCACGGCCGTCAGCGCCAATATATCCGGCGCATAGCTTTTTAGGTTGTTCTTCGCCTGCCATTCGAACACGTCATAAGCGATCTGGTCGGTGGGATTGAGCGCGGCGCGGTCGATGGCCTTCAGGCGCGCGAGATCCGATTCATTGGCCGCGCGTTCTGCATCGTAATAGGCAGCGGAGATATAATCGCCGAGCCGGTCGGCATAGCGCATATCGCCGCGGAACAGCGCATTGATCGGATTGCGCTTGAGCGCGGCCTCGTCGCTTTCGGCAAACAGCGCCTTCAGCCGGACGTCCGCATTCTGCGCGGCCGCGGCCACGGGAGCGGCCTGCGCCAGTGATGGCGTGGCGGGAAACAACAGCGCTGCCGATAGCAGGAGCAGCGCACGCTTGGTGGATGATGATGTCATGAAGCACTCCGGAAATTCTATGTGTGTTGCCGAAGTATAACAGTGGAGCGCAAACGGCAAGCGGCTCCGGGAGCAGGGAGTCTCCCGGAGCCGCCGCCCGTGCAAATCCTGCCGCGTTTAGCGATAGAAGTTGCGGATCACGTCGACGACATAGCCGCGCCGGGTATCGATCAGCAGCACGTCGTCATAATGGCGCACCCAGCGCTGGTAACGGCCCGGATTGGGCAGGCGATAGCGCCAGGGATCGGCGATCCAGTAGCGCTGTCCATAATAGCCCGCGCCGATGCGAACGCCGGGGCGAAAGGTCTGATACCGCCAGGGTGCCCGAAAATTGCCGCGGGAATAAAGGCTGCGATTCTGGTCACGATAACCGCGCCAGTCGTTGCGGCCCCAATTACGGTTGCGATCCTGCCGATCCTCGCGATATTCCTGCCGCGCATCCCGCACGTCGCGGCGCTGATCGCGCACCTCGCGCGCCGGTTCGCCGCGGCGGACCGCACGGGTCACATCGCGCTGCTCTTCGCGGATTTCCTGGCGATCGCGCCGCAATTCGCCGCGGGACTGCGCCATGGCTGCGGACGGCATGACCGTCGCCGCCATCAGGCCGATCAAAATCAATTTACGCATCACAAAGCTCCTTCATCTCCAGCGGCCCACGTCTCTCGCGTATTCGCGGGTGGCGCTGCCGATAAACAGGCTTTTGCCCGAGTCGGCCTGAACGATGCGGGAATGGACCTGTCAGCGAAACGAAAGCCTGTGTCGCAAAATGTAATGAGCGGGGCGGGCGGCAACTTCGTCTTTGTCATCCTCGCGAACGCCATGACCGCGCTTCTGGTTGAAACGTCCGAAAGAAGAACAAGCGGGATTTCCGCTTTCGCGGGAATGACAGAAAAGGGGCGAGCCCCTCCCCTCAAATCCAGGGGCGCTCGCGATACCATTTGGTCACGATATATTTGGCGCCGGCGGTCACCGGCAGACCGGCGTGCGTCGTCTCCAGATTGGGTGCACCATCCGGGCCGCAATTGTTCCACGCCAGCAGCAATCCCACGCGCGGCGCAATGCTGATCTTGGCGTGTTTGAACGCCGTTTCCCCGCCGCCCTCGGGCTGGTTGAGATAGATCATCACCGTCCAGGTCCGCTGCCCGGCATGGGCTTCCTGCGCCGGCCAATAGGCTTGATCGACATGGAAGAAATCGTGATGCGGCTTGAATTCCTGGCCCTGGGTGTAGCGCTGTCCCTGCAGCGTTTCGCCGTGGCGCGCATCGATCCCCGTCAGCGCACAGATCCGCGTGTCGATCTCCAGCACCAAGGGATCCCAGCGATCGACATTGCAGCTATAGCTGGTGCGATAGCTTACATCCTCCTTGCTCCCGTAAAGGTCGCTTGGCTGGGCGTTGGCGTCGATCATGTCGATCAGCCCCTGGCATTCGGCGGCGCTCAGGAAATCGGGGCGAACGAACAAAGCCATGGCCTTGATTGGCAATTGCTGCACGCCCGGCGCGGCGCGCAGTGTCTTGCTCACATCAGCGCCGATCCCGGCGATGGCCAGCGATGGCGGCCCACCCGGACCGCGATGGCCCGCCGTCTGCGGCGTGCGACGCTGGCTGTCCGCGGGATCGGGCGGCGGCTTGCCCAGGCGCGTGGTGATATGGCTCATCGACGGATACGCGCCGTCAAACGTCCAGATTCGCCACGTTCAGGGCGTTTTCCTGGATGAACTCCCGGCGGGGTTCCACCACATCGCCCATCAATCGCGTGAAGATTTCGTCGGCCACATCGGCTTGGGAGATTTCCACGCGGAGCATCGCGCGATTCTGCGGATCCAGCGTGGTTTCCCAAAGCTGTTCCGCATTCATCTCGCCCAAGCCCTTGTAGCGCTGGATCGACAGCCCCTTGCGGCCCGCCGCGAGGATCGCATCGAGCAATTCGGAAGGCCGCGACACGCTGACGCCCTTGGCTTCGATGACGGGCGCTTCATCCTCGGCATCCGCATCTGCGCTGGCACCCTTTGGCAAGGTGATCAGCCGCGATACACCCGCATAGCTTTCGATCTGCTCGGCGATCAGCGCATGGAGGCGGCGCGCCTCCTGGCTGACGAGGAACGCCGCTTCGATGATGTGATGATCGGTCACCCCGCGCCACAGGCGTTCGAGATGATAGCCGCCCTCTTCGCTGATCCGCCCGCTCCAGCGACCTTCGGGATCAGCGCGGCCCAGCCAGGCGGCCGCCTGCTGGATCGCGGCCGTCCGCCGTTCGGTGCTCAGATCGGGTTCCAGCGCACCCATCAGCGCCAGCCCCTCGATGATGGCGGGATCGTAGCGCCGCGGCACATAACGCATCAGGCTGCGCATCCGGCGGGCATGATCGACAAGCTGCTTCAGATCCTCTCCGAAACGCGCCCCGCCGCTGGTTTCCAGCTTGTTCATCGAAACGCCGGCTTCGACCAAATAATCGTCTAGCCGCGCATCATCCTTCACATAGACTTCGCTCCGGCCGCGCGCGACTTTGTAGAGCGGCGGCTGGGCGATGTAGAGATGCCCCTTCTCGATGATCTCCGGCATCTGCCGATAGAAGAAGGTCAGCAGCAAGGTCCGGATATGCGCACCGTCCACATCGGCGTCGGTCATGATCACGATCTTGTGATAGCGCAGCTTTTCCAGATTGAAATCGTCGCGGCCGATGCCGGTGCCCATTGCCTGGATCAGCGTGCCGATCTCCTTGGACGAGAGCATCCGATCGAAGCGCGCGCGCTCCACGTTCAGGATCTTGCCCTTCAGCGGCAGGATCGCCTGGATATTGCGATCACGCCCCTGCTTGGCCGAGCCGCCTGCGGAATCGCCCTCGACCAGAAACAGTTCGCACTTGCTGGGATCGCGTTCCTGGCAATCCGCCAATTTGCCCGGCAGCGAGGCGATATCCATCACCCCCTTGCGGCGCGTGAGTTCGCGCGCGCGCTTGGCGGCTTCGCGGGCGGCAGCGGCGTCGATGATCTTGGCGACGATCGAACGCGCGTGCGCCGGATTTTCCTCCAGCCATTCCGCCATCTTGTCCGCCATCAGGCTTTCCATCGGCGAACGCACTTCGGACGAGACGAGCTTGTCCTTGGTCTGCGAGCTGAATTTGGGATCGGGCAGCTTGACCGAGACGATCGCGGTCAGCCCCTCACGCATGTCGTCGCCCGTGAGCGACACCTTTTCCTTCTTCAACAGCCCGGATTTCTCGGCATAGCTGTTCAGGGTGCGGGTCAGTGCGGCGCGGAAGGCCGCCATGTGCGTGCCGCCGTCGCGCTGCGGAATGTTGTTGGTGAAGGCCAGCACATTCTCATAATAGGAATCGTTCCATTCGAGCGCGATATCGATCCCGATATCGTCGCGCTGGCCGTTGATCGCGATCGGCTCCGGAAACAGCGGCGTCTTGGCACGATCGAGATATTGCACGAAGGCCGCGATGCCGCCTTCATAGTATAACTCGTGCTCCACCTTTTCGGCGTGGCGCGCATCCACAAGGAAGACGCGCACGCCCGAATTGAGGAACGCCAGCTCGCGATAGCGATGCTCCAATTTCTCGAAATCGAATTCGACGATCTTGAACGTGGCGGGGCTGGGCAGGAAGGTGACCTTGGTGCCCTTCTTGCCGCCCGACGGACCGACTTCCTTCAGCGGCGCAACCGCATCGCCAAAGGCGAAGCGCATATAATGCTCCTTGCCGTCCCGCCAGATGTTGAGATCCAGCCACTCGGACAGCGCATTGACCACCGAGACGCCCACGCCATGCAGCCCGCCGGACACCTTATAGGCATTGTCGTCGGAGGTGTTCTCGAACTTGCCACCGGCATGGAGCTGGGTCATGATCACTTCGGCGGCGGACACGCCTTCTTCCGCGTGAATTCCGGTGGGAATGCCGCGGCCATTGTCTTCCACGGACACCGATCCATCGGGGTTCAGCGTGATCGTGATCAGGTCGCAATGCCCGGCCAGAGCCTCGTCGATCGCATTGTCCGAAACCTCGAACACCATGTGATGCAGGCCCGAACCATCGTCGGTATCACCGATATACATGCCGGGGCGTTTCCGAACGGCGTCGAGGCCTTTCAAGACCTTGATCGAATCGGCGCCATAGTCGTTGGAATTGGGATTTTCGTGGGTGTCTTTGCTCATCACAGGTCCATAGCGATGCGCGCGCGAAAACCCAAGAAAAACTGACTTTGGGAGATGCCGGCAGCCCGCCTCATATAGGGATTGCGCATGTCGGCTTGAAGGGGGTGCCGCGCGGGCGGCGGTCCGGTCAGCCTGCGGTCCAGCCGCCGTCCACCGACAGGTTCGATCCCGTGATCTGCGAGGCCGCATCGCCGCACAGGAACAGGGCGATCGCCGCCACCTGTTCGGCGGTCACGAATTCCTTGGTGGGCTGCCCGGCCAGCAGCACATCGTTGATCACCTGCTCGCGGGTCATGCCGCGCGCCTTCATCGTATCGGGGATCTGGCCTTCCACCAGCGGGGTCCAGACATAGCCGGGGCTGATGCAATTGGCGGTGATGCCGAACGTCGCCACTTCCAGCGCCACGGTCTTGGTGAAACCGGCCAGGCCATGCTTCGCCGTGACATAAGCCGATTTGAACGGCGAGGCGACCAGCGAATGCGCCGACGCCGTCTGGATGATCCGGCCCCATTTGGCCTGCTTCATATGGGGGATGGCCAGCCGGGTGGTGTGGAAAGCCGCGTTCAGATTGAGCGCGATGATCAGATCCCATTTGTCGACCGGGAATTCTTCCACCGGCGCGACATGCTGCACGCCCGCATTGTTGACGAGGATATCCACGCCGCCGAATGCCGTTGCGGCTTCGGCCATCATCGCCTCGATCTGGTCCACCTTGGTCAGATCATGCCCGCTGTAGAGCGCCTTGCCGCCGCTGATGGCTTCCAGCCCCGCGCGTTCCGTCTCGATCGCCGCGGCGTCGCCAAAGCCGTTGATGACCACATTCGCCCCCTCGGCTGCAAACGCCTTGGCATAAGCGAGGCCGATGCCGGAGGTGGAGCCGGTGATGAGCGCAGTCTTGCCTTTGAGGAACATGGGGCGTGTCGTCCTTTAACGCGGGGTCAGATCGAAAGCGGCGGTCTTGCCGTCCAGGATATTGGTCGCGAGCAGCCCCGCCTTGGAAATCGTGCCCTGCACGGCTTCGCGCCCCGCCGCCCAATGCTCGGCCATCGCGCGCGCCGAAAATTCATAATCCCTCGCGCCGCCTTCCCACGCCGTGGCGCGGTAGATGAGCTGGACCACGTTCACCGCGGACTCATGCGCCATCGCCGCCAGAATTTTGACGTCCGCATCCTCCGCCAGCTCGGGCGGGAGCTTGTCAAGCACAGCGCGGATCGCCTCGCGCTCCTTGCGCAGCTTCAACAGTTCGTCGGACACCTGACGGGTGCGGCTGGAAAAGCGGATTTCCTTCTCGCGCGCCATCACGTCCATGATCGTGCGCGGCATCTCGTGCGAGGCGGGAAACAGGTCGATCTGGAACACCAGGAGATCGCCCGACTGGTTATCGAGCACATGGGTGAGCGGCGTATTGGAGACCAGCCCGCCATCCCAATAATATTTGCCGTCGATTTCCACCGGGGGCAGGCCGGGCGGCAACGCGCCGGACGCCATCACATGGCGCGCGTCGATCCGCTCACTGCGATTGTCGAAATAATGGAAATTGCCGCTCTCGATCTCCACCGCGCCCACGGAAAAGCGCATCGGCCCGCTGTTGAGAAGATCCCAGTCGACCAGATCGTTCAGCGTGCCTGCCAGCGCGCTGCTGTCGTAAAAACTCAGCGCCTCGCAGCTTCCCGGCGCGGCCAGCGTCGGCGGCGTCGGCCGGGGGCTGAAGAATCCCGGCACGCCGAAGGTGGCGACGAAACCGGCGGACCATTCATGGATGAACTCGCGCAACTGGTCATTGTGCCACATCGGAAAGCTCGGCAGCCTAGAAGTGACGATATTCCAGAAGGCCCGCAATGCCTCGACGCGCTTTTCGGGCGGGTTGCCCGCGATCAGCGCGGCATTGACCGCGCCGATCGAAATACCCGCCACCCAGTCGATCTCCACGCCGGTGTCAGCCAGCGATTCGAACACGCCCGCCTGATAGCTGCCCAGCGCGCCGCCGCCCTGCAGCACTAGGGCGACCTGATCGGGCAGCGGCAGCGCCGCGTTCTTCGCGGTGCGTTTCCTCGGGGTCTTGGGATCGTTCAACGCCATGATTGTGCGCTGCAATATCAGATTTTCGCGTGCAGAGCCAAGCTCCATTGCCGCTCCGTCCGATTTGCGCCATCAATCGGCGCAAGGAATGTTTTGAGGGAGGTCGCGATGCGGCTCGACGACGAAGAAGAAAGCAGCAGCTTCGAAGACCGTACTGGCGGCGGCGGGCGCGGCGGCTTCGGCTTTCCCATGGGCGGCGGTGGCGGCGGCCTCCGGCTTGGCGGCGGCAAGATGGGCTGCGGCGGCATCGTCATCATCCTGATCATCGCGCTCGTGATGGGCGTGAACCCGCTGCAATTGCTGGGCGATGGCCAGCTTTCCACGCCCGCGCCGACCAGCCAGGTTGGCCAGCCTGCGGGCGCGCCGGGGGCGGACGGCTCCACGATCGATCCAGGGTTGCGCAGCACCGTGCTCAAGGTGCTGGGATCGACCGAACGGCGCTGGACCGATATATTCGCCGCCAATGGCCAGCGTTATGAAAAGCCCACGCTGGTTTTCTATGCAGACAATGATCAATCCGGCTGCGGCGCGGCGCAATCGGCGATGGGGCCATTTTATTGCCCGGCGGACCAGCGCATCTATCTCGACGTCAGCTTCTTCGATGAACTCGCCACCCGCTTCGGCGCCAAGGGCGATTTCGCGGGCGCCTATGTCATCGCGCATGAGGTGGGCCATCATATCCAGACCATCACCGGCATATCGGACAAGGTGCGCGCCGCGCAAAACCGCGCCAGCCGCGCCGAGGGCAATGCGCTCCAGGTGAAGATGGAGCTTCAGGCGGATTGCTATGCCGGCGTCTGGGCCGCCAATGACAAGAACCTCATGGAACCCGGCGACATGGAAGAAGGCCTCACCGCCGCCAATGCCATCGGCGACGATACGCTGCAGAAAGCCGCCGGCCAGCGCCCCGTGCCCGAAAGCTTCACCCACGGCAGCTCGCAGCAGCGGATGCAATGGCTCAAGCGTGGCCTGGACACGGGCGACCCCGCGCAATGCGATACCTTTGCGGGCGGGATTTGAGCGAAGCGCTCAAACTGCGGAGCCATGCGCTACAGCGTGATGACATTACATGGCTCGGTCATTGCGAGGAGCGCAGCGACGCGGCAATCCAAGGTGGCAAAACCGCTATGGATTGCTTCGCTACGCTCGCAATGACAGGTTGGATCGACCTAAAATCATCGCGCTCTAGATTCCCGCGACCCTGCGCAGCTCTAGGTTGATGCGGGTCTGCCACCCGTCTCCGCTTTGCTTGAACCATTCGACCAGGTCACGATCCAGACGGATCGTGACCGGCTGCTTCGGATCATCGGATTTGGGTCTACCGCGTCGAACAATCTTATTTCCTTGAAAGGCATCCGCCTCCTCAAACCATTCGTCATCCAGCACCGGCCTCACGTCATCCGGGTCGATCGCGCTGTTCGTAATATTTTTGTCTTTCTTTCTCATTGGCTTTCCACATCGTAATAATGCGACGTTCATTTTCCCGAGGCGTCCACACAACGATCACCACCACTTCGTCATTTATCATGCCGACAGTGATTGTTCGCTGTTCCTCGCCGCTGTGCTTTGTGTCGGCACGGGAAAGGTAGAAGCCTGAAAACACCTGCTTTGCATCCGCTAGATCGAGGCCACGCTCCGCAATCACTTTTGCGCGTTTGCCCTCGTCATAGCTTTATCGCATATGTCCGGCCTGCTTTATTTATGTGCATACAATAAATCTGATAGGAAGGCAATAATGTACATACGGAAATAATTTGATCCGATGTCGTCAGGGCGATCTGACGCTAAATCCGCACCAGCATCTTGCCCGTATTCTCACCCGAAAACAGCCCCAGAAACGCATCTGGCGCGGCTTCAAGCCCCTCGTGCACCGTCTCCCGGCTCTCCAGCTTTCCGGCCGCGAGCAAGCCGCCCATATCCTGATAGAATTCGCCCATCCGGTCGAAGAAATCGGTCACGATGAAGCCGCGGATGCGCAGGCGCGCAGCGACGATGCGCATGATATAGCGCAGTTGCACGGGCGTCGCGTCATTGTAACCATGGATCATCCCGCACATCGCGAAATGCGCCCCGTCATTGGCCACCGCGAGCGCGGCATCCAGATGGTCGCCGCCCACATTATCGAAATAAACGTCAATGCCCTTGGGCGCGGCCTCGCTCAGCTTTTTCACCAGCGAGCCTTCGGTCTTGTAATCGATCACCGCATCCGCGCCCAGGCTCTTCACCCAGGCGCATTTGTCCGCCCCGCCCGCGCTGCCGATCACGGTCATGCCCTTGGCCTTGGCGATCTGCGTCACGGTCGATCCCACCGCGCCCGCCGCCGCCGAGACGAACACGGTGTCGCCTGCCTTCGCCTGCCCCACGTCGAGCAGGCCGAACCAGGCGGTCATCCCCGGCATTCCGAGCATTCCGAGGAACACCTGCGGCGCTACGCCGAGCGCGGGCAGCTTGGTGAACTGCGCCGCCGGCCCCTGCGCGGAATCGCGCCAGCCGAACATGTGCTGCACCAGATCGCCCACGGCCAGGCCATCCGCCTGGCTTTCGATCACTTCGCCGATCGCGCCGCCGTGCATCGGCTCACCCAGTTCGAACGGCGCGGCATAGCTTTTGGCGTCATTCATCCGCCCGCGCATATAGGGATCGACCGACATCCAGAGGTTGCGCACGCGCACCTCACCCGCGCCGATCGGCGCGTCCGCGATCTCGCACAGTTCGAAATTGTCATGATCGGGCAGGCCCGTGGGCCGTGATTTCAGAGTCCAGGCGCGGGTCATCATCATCTCCTAAAAACGGGCTGGTCGCGCAGTCGCGATCTTGCGGCATCAGTCTAGAGCGAAATCCACCGCACGGCCAATCCGCTACGGAAAAGGTGAGCCCCCCGGGCGGCACGAAGCCGTTGCATCGGGCGCTGGGCGACGTTAAAAAAGCCGTGCAGCGATGCTGCGGCAGGGAGCGGGGCTGTAGCTCAGATGGGAGAGCGCTGCGTTCGCAATGCAGAGGTCAGGAGTTCGATCCTCCTCAGCTCCACCAGCTCCGCCCGTTTCAAAAAAACAGGTGAAATCAGCCCTCGCTGTTCAGCCGATCGACCAATTGCTGGATCTCGGCGGGCTCCAGGATCCAGGTGCGCGTCTTGCGGCCTTCGCGGCGGACGGGCTGGGTCAGCAGGATCCGCGCCTCGGCCTGTGCGAAGGGCTTGAACGCCGCGAAATGCTGAGCGCAATCGCGGATCGTGCCGATCACGGGCGTGGTCCCGTCCAGATCGATGAGCGTGGCGGGCTGGTCCCAGGGGATGGAAAGCATCGGCGTCCTTTCGGGTTGAGACTTCCCTTTTGCAGAAAAGCGCAGCCGATCAAATCCCCTGTCGGCGCTTCCGATATCGTCCGCCAAGACCATTCATGGATCTCACCCCACGGCGCGGTGCGGCTCCGCCAGCCAGGCAGTCATCTCGGCCCCCGGCATCGGCCGGCCGAACAGCCAGCCCTGCAGCCGGGCGCAGCCGGCGCGGCGCATGATCATCGCCTGCTCGGCAGTCTCCACGCCTTCGGCGGTCACCGGCAGATCGAGCGCGTCGCCGATCGCCACGATCGCGCGCGCCATGTCCGCCGCTTTCTGGCGCAGCGCGGCCTGCGCGATGAAGCTCTTGTCGATCTTGATGCTGTCGAACGAAAGCCGGCGCAGATAGCCGATGCTGGCAAAGCCCGTACCGAAATCGTCGAGCGCGATGCGCACCCCCATCGCGCGGAGCTGCTCCAGAATCTCGCGCGCGGCTTCGGGCCGGCGCAGCAGATAGCTTTCCGTGATCTCCAGCTCCAGCCGGTGCGCGGGAAAGCCGGTTTCATCCAGCACGTCGCGCACGGTGCGCGCCAGCCCGCGGTCCCAGAATTGCGCGGGGGAGAGGTTCACTGCCACGTCCACGCCCCAGTGCAGCGCTTCCGAACAGGAGGTCGCGAGCACGCTGCGGCCGAGCGCGATGATCAGACCGCTCTGCTCGGCGATCGGGATGAAGATATCCGGCGCGATCATCCCGTGTTCGGCGTGCGACCAGCGCGCCAGCGCCTCCACGCAGACGATCTGGTGATCGCGGGCGGACACGATCGGCTGAAACACCACGCCGATCTCGTCGCGCTGGATCGCGGCGCGCAGATCGCGCTCCATCCGCTTGCGTGTGTCCCGCCCGGTATCGAGCGAAGGATCATAGACCCGCCAGCAATTCTTGCCCGCGGCCTTGGCGGCATACATCGCCGCATCGGATCGGTAGATCACCTTTTCCGCGGTATCATTGTCGCCGCCCCGGCTTTCCGCCACGCCGATGCTGATCCCCAGCGAGACGCCATAGCCGCCCACTACGAACGGCGCGCGAAACGCCTCGATGATCGTGTCCGCCAGTCGCTCGACCACGCCGATCTCGCGATCGATCAGCAGCATAGCGAATTCGTCGCCGCCCACGCGTGCCAGCAATTCGCCATCGCCGCCGATCATCGGGAATCGCGCCGCCGCCTCGCGCAGCAGTTCGTCGCCGGCACCATGGCCATAAACGTCGTTGGTTTCCTTGAATCCATCCAGATCCATATAGAGCAGGGTGACCGGCGTGCCCGCCCCGAAACAGGCGTCGAGCCGGTCCAGCATCGCGCGGCGGTTGCACAGGCCCGTCAGCGTATCGTGATAGGCCAGATGCTGCGCGCGCGTTTCGCTGAGCTGAAGCGCATCCACCGCGCGGCGCGCGCGGCCCAGGATCATTCCTGCGGCCAGCAGGGCGACGATGCCCACGATCAGGAAGGCGGGCAGGATGTCATGCCGCAGCGCGGTGCCGGGCTTTTGCATCGCCCATGCCAGCGCACCCACGCGCGAGCCGCCCGCGCCATGGAGCGGCACCTGATGCCAGCCTTCCGGCAACGCACCGGTCAGGAGCCTGTATCCAAGCCCGTGGCTTTCGCCGCCCATGCCCGCCAGGAAGGCGGCGTTCACCTCGGTCGCCACGATCATGGCATAGGGGCGTCCGGGCGGCAGTTGCACCTTGGACGTCAGCGGCACGATCGCCGCCACGGAATAGATATAGAGCGTGTCGCCCGCACGGCTAAAGCCCGAAACGATCGGATCGCTGCTGGCCGGCATCTTGCGCACCGCGTCCAGGCTGTGCGCAAAGGCGGGGCCGATCAGCGTGCGGGGGTCCGCGCCCGAACGGTCCCGGCGGCCCTTGCTGTAAGCGTAGATCGGGCGATCCTGGCCATCGACCACGATCACATATTCATAGCCGCGCGTATTGCCGAGATAGGGGCCAAGATTGTCGTCCGCCCAGCCACTGTCGAACCGCTGCACCAGATGAAGCACGGCCTCATCCCACATCGCGTAATCCCGCAGATCGTGAACCACCATTTCGGCGGCGTTGCGGACCGCGGTCTGCACGATCTCGATCTCGCGCGTCTGCTCCATCTTGTCCTGCACATGGGTCAGGTGCAGCAGCATGACGAAGATGAAACTGAAGCTGGTGCCGATCAGCAGCGCGATCGGCAATAGATATTGCGCCGGTAGATATCTTTTAAGTCTGTTTAACCGATCATGCACGCAACGCCTCACAGTCCCCGTCCGGGGCTGTAACCGGCGTTAGTTAACAGAGGCTTAGAGATTGTCCCGCGCGCCACGGACTTTGCTTCCAGAACGGACCCTTTTGCGGGCTTTGAGTGTTCTCCCTTGAATGATGGCGCAGGAAAGCGCATCGGAGCCGCGCAGAAGCTGGGGCGAATCTCGGCATACAGGGAATTGACGACATATGAGTGGTTACAAGGATCCGGCGTTTCAGGATCGCATCGCGCTGGCAGCCGCCGCGCGGCAAAAGGCGCTGGACAAATTGAAGGCGAAGCCGCCGGTGGACGAGGCCGTGCTGGCCGAGCGTCGCGCCGCGCGTGAAGCCAAGGAAGCCGCCGAAGCCGAGAAGCGCGCCGCCCGCAAGCTCGCGATGGAACAGGCCAAGGCCGAAAAGGAAGCTGCCAAAAAGGCGGCCGCCCCCGTGGTCAAGACCGCCGAAGAGCTGAAGGCCGCACGCGACGCGCGCTACGCCGCCCGGAAGAAAAACAAGAAATAGGCCGCTATATCCGGGCTTTCGCCTCTGGCGCGGCCCGGAACAGGCGTTTCAGCATTCGCCGGACCATGATGAGCACGGCCACCGCCGCCAGCGTGAGCGCCACCGCGATCACGACCGCCGCCACCGGATTGGCCAGCGCCAGCAATAGCAATCCGCCCGTCGCGACATCCTCTCCGGTGGAGACCGCGATGTTGCTGAACGGTTCGGGGCTGGCGTTGACCACCGCGCGCGTGCCGGCCTTCGCGCCATGGCTCAAAAGCGCCGCGCCGCCGCCCAGCAACAGGCTCGCGACCTGCCATGCCGGATCCTGCGCATCCACGATCGCCAGCGCCAGCAGGGCGCCGCCCGCGGGCCGGATCAGCGTGTGGACCGCATCCCAGGCCGAATCGAGCCACGCCACCTTGTCCGCAAAGAATTCGACGATCAGCCCCAGCGCCGCGATGCCGATCACCCAGGGATTGGCCAGCACATCGAGCGCCGCCAGATGCTCGGGCAGCGCCACCCAGCCCGTGCGCATCGCCAGCCCCGTAGCGAAGACGCACAGATAGAGCCGCCAGCCCGAGAGCAGGCTGACGCTGGCGGCAAGCCCGATCAGTTCCACAGCGCCCATAAGACAGGCTTGCACAGCCGCGCCGCCCGCGCAAACATCAAAAACCGGTTCCCACGATCCCCTCAACTGTTCTAGCGGGAGAGCATGACCGCGCCGCCCCCCATTCCCGCCGCCACGCTCGTGCTGTTTCGCGCGGGCGACCATGGCGCGCCCGAACTGCTGATGGTGGAGCGCGCGGGCGGCATGGCCTTTGCCGCGGGGGCGCTCGTCTTTCCCGGCGGGCGCGTCGATCCCGACGACCATGCGCTGGCCGCGTCCTTCCCCGCGCACGACGGGGACGAGGCAGCCGCGCGCATCGCGGCGATCCGCGAGACGCTGGAGGAAAGCGGCCTCCCGATCGGCTTTGCGCACATGCCCGACGCGGAAGAGACCTCCGCGATGCGCGCCGCCCTGGCGGCGGGCGAAGCGTTCAGCGCGATCCTGGCGCGGCGCGGCCATGCGCTCGATCCCGAAGCGCTCACCCCCTGGGCGCGCTGGTGCCCCAATTTCAAGGAAGCCCGGTCCTTCGATACGCGCTTCTATATCGCCCGCCTCCCCGCCGGATCGCCTGCCGCTACCGTGGACGAGACAGAGAATGTGCATCTTTTCTGGGCCAGCGCGCAGACCGTGCTCGATATGGTGGCGCGCGGCGAGGCCAAAGCCATCTTCCCCACGCGGCGCAATCTGGAGCGGCTCGCACTCTTCGCCGACTTCGACGGCGCGGCCAGCCATGCAACGAACATCCCCATCCGCCTGATCCAGCCCTGGGTGGAGCCGCATCCCGATGGCGATCTGCTCCGCATCCCCGATGATCAGGGCTATCCGGTCACGACCGAACCCGTGGCGAGCGCCCGGCGCTTCTGATGGCGCGCCGCAGGGCCAGAAGACGCGGCTGGTGCCAGCGCCGGATCCTCACGATCCTGATCGTGCTGACCCTGCTCGCCGGCGCAGCCCTGCTCCTGCTCGCCCGCACCCGCCCGCAGGATCTGCCCTGGACCCCGCTCGATCTCGCCCAGCCCATGGGCCTGTTCACCGGCCGCAAGATCGCCGCGCTCGGCGCTCAACCCGCGCTTTGCCGTCAGCTCATGATCCGCGCCGGCGCGCAGAATGACGTCATGCCGCCCTTCGGGGGAGACGGCGAATGCCGCGTGGCAAATCCGGTCAAGCTCGGCGGCGGATCGCGCGCGATCACGCTGCGGCCGCACAATCCGGCGATGACCTGCCCGGTGGCCGCGGGCATGGCGGTGTGGGAATGGGAGGTGATCCAGCCCGCCGCGCGCCGCATCCTGGGTCAGCGCGTCGATGCGATCGAGCATATCGGCACCTATAATTGCCGCCAGATCCGCGGCGGCGGCCCGCTCAGCCAGCACGCCACCGCCAACGCCATCGACATCGGCGCGTTCATGCTGGGCGACGGCACGAAGGTCAGCGTGCTCGATGACTGGACGAAAGGCGGCCCCAAAGCCCAATTCCTCCGCGCCGTCCGCGACGGAAGCTGCGGCCTGTTTTCGACGGTGCTCTCCCCGGATTACAACGCCGCCCACGCCAACCACCTGCATCTGGATCAGGCCGCGCGCGGGGCACGGGGTTGGCGGACGTGTAAGTGAACTGCCGCCGCTCCCGCAGGAACGGCGGTCTTGAAGCTCACTTCTTCTTGGGCAGGATCGGGTAGTAGACGCCCGGATGCTCAGCGGTCAGATCCACTTCGGTCACGTCAAGATCCCAATGCGAAATCGTGAATTCCCAGCGCTTCTTTTCGCCGGCGACATAAGCGTCAATATCAGGATAAAGCTCCTGAATGATCTCGCCGCGGGTTTTTGTGAGCGGCTTGACCGTGCTCGGCGGCGGGGACACGCTGACGATCATGAAATCCCATGACGGCTCGATCGAGTGGCCGGAATTTGCATAAACGGTCGAACTGGTCGTGACGCCCTGTTTGATCTGATATTCCATGATCGGACGATGCCATTTCAGATACAGCGCCAACCATTCATCCTGCTTGCCGGGAGGTGTCTTATAATAGCTGACGCCCAGGCGCGGGCGGTCCGGCAGCGAGCGCCCTGACAGCGCCTGCGCCGATGCCGAGGTGGCCGCGATGGGTGTCAGAAACGCCCCCATCAGCAATGCGGCGGTCAAACGGACTGATTTCTTCATATTCTTGCCTTTCTCTTCGTTGGAACTGCGTTGGAATGGAGCCGTCAAAACTTTGCGCTGAAGGCCAGGTAGAAACTTCTGCCGATCACATCGTAAGTGCTGGCCTCGGTCGCGCCGGCGACGCCATTGACGATCAGCGGCTGCTTGTTGGTGAGGTTATTGATGCCGCCACGCAGCGCATAATCGTCGCTCACGCGGACCTCGGCGAATGCGTCGAACAGACTGTAGGAAGGCACGCCGGGAGCCGTCGCCGCAGGGTTGGTCGCGCGCGCCGCGGCTTCCATCGCGCCCAGATAGCGCCAGCGTCCGCCCAGGGTCAGCGCTTGGTCGCGATAGGACAGCGTGCCGACGGACTTCCATTTCGGTAGCGATCCCGGCTGGCTGGTGGATGTGCCGCCCACGGTGCCCGCATAATCGGCATAGCTGCCGCCCGGCGTTGTCTGCACCTTGAAGCTGTGGAGATAGGTGACGACGGCGTTCAGATTGAGCGAAGCCTCTGGCGACAGTCCCACTGCATCCAGGCCAATGCGCCAGTCCGCCTGGAAATCGATTCCCCGCGTCTTGTAGCCGCCCAGATTCTGGGTGGGCTGCAACACATTGGTGATCCGGCCCGTGGCTGGGTCGCGCGTGATATTGCTGCAGAAGAAGTTGTCCGCGGCGAGCGTGGGGTTGGAGCCATCGACATTGAAGCATTTCTGGACGCTGAGCAGAGACGAAACGACGCCGATCGCGCCCTTCACGCGGATATCGTAATAATCGACCGACAAGGCGATGTTGGAAAACCATGGCGTCGCAAAGCGCGGGTTGAAGGTGGTGCCAATAGTGTAGGTGTCAGCGACCTCGGGCCTGAGGTCACGATTGCCAACGCTGGTCGCGTCGCTGTCATTCTGCAGACTGGCCCAGCTGTCGATCAGCGCAAGCGGCACCCCCTGAGCGAGGCAGAGCGCGCGCGCCGCGGCAGCATTGCTGCCGGTTCGGGCGGGATTGGCCACGTTGCAGGGATCACCCTGTCCATTCTGAGGAAGGCCGAACGAGGGTGTCGAACCGCTTGGCGCAGCGAACAATTCGCCCACCGAAGGCGCGCGGACGGCGCGGGCATAGCCGCCGCGGATATGCACCGCCGCGATCGGCTCCCAATTGCCGTCTGCCTTGTAGGTGTGGACGCCGCCGGCAAGGTTATAGTCGGAATAGCGATAGCCAAGGCTGAGCTCGAGCGACTTGATCAGCGGGAGATCGGACAGAAGCGGGAGGAGGAATTCGGCATAGGCTTCTTTCACATTGCTCGATCCTTCGCTGGCGCGGGTAAAGGGAACGCCCACCACGTCGCCCGCAGACAGGATCGCATCCGGTCGGTTTTCATAGCTGTTGCGTCGATAGCCCACCCCGGCGGCGAACCGGGCCGCGCCGCCCGGCAACGTAAACAGCCGCCCCTGCAGCGTGGCCTCGACAACATCCTGTTTGAGGATGACGTCCCGCACCGGAGCAGCCACCAGATAAGCCTTGCACGAGTCCGAAAGGGCGTTGATGCCGAACGGATTATATCCGCCCGTGCACAGGCTCGCCCCGCCGTCAGGCGCGGCAATCAACGCCGCGAGCGAAGATTTCAACACCGACCCTGGCGACTGTTCGTGAATGTTCGTCCGCCCGGTCGATCCATAGATTTCCCAGGTGCCATCCAGCGCGCGGAAATGGCCCCGCGCGCCCGCAAGGATCTGATAAGTCTCCAGATTGCGGTTCGTGACGCGCGGCCCGGCTTCATAAAAGCGCTTTTCCAAAGTGACGTTGGCGTTCGGATTCGCCCGTGAGGCGAGCAGAGGCCGGAGCGCCGCCGGGATGAACGCATTGGTGATCGGAATGCTGAGCGATGTGTTGCCCGCCTCGGCCACGCTGAACGTGTCATATTGCGCGTAATTGCCCTGCGCGAAGATCGTGATGTCGTCGGTCAGATCAAAGCTGGCGCGCCCGAAGGCACTATAGCGTTCAAGCGGCGACTGCAGCGTCAGAAACGCGTTCAGATTATTGACCTGCCGCCCCGTGCTGTAAAGTAAACCGCCCTGATTGCCGCGCAGGTTGAACACGCCATTGCTGGCGCTGAAGATCGTGCCGTCCGCGTTGAAGCTCAGTCCCGATCCCCGCACCACGGATCCCGCGGCCACGCCATATTGCGCAAACAAGGCGTCGATACTGGCCTGGCTGGGCGCATTTGCCCCGGGCGCATAGACGCCGGTGGGCAAGCGCAAATCGGTCCCGCCCTGATTGGCGCGGAAGAAGGCGCGCGACTGATAATCGATCGTGTCGCGGTGCGAATAGGAGCCCGAAACAGTGATATTCCCGCGACCGGCGGCGAAATTCGTGCCCGCTGTCACGGTGACATCGGCCGCCGCGCCGTCCCCTTGGGACGATAGGCCATATTGGCCGTCGAGCTGAAGCCCTTCGAACTTCTGCTTGGTCTTCACATTGACCACGCCTGCAATCGCGTCCGATCCATAGACGGCGGACGCGCCCCCGGTGATCACCTCGACGCTGTCGATCAGTGCGCTCGGGATGGTGTTGAGATCTACCACCTGCTGGATATTGGAGGGCTGGAGACGACGCCCGTCGAGCAAGACAAGGTTCCGGAACGTGCCAAGGCCACGCAGATTGAGCGATGCCTGTCCGCTCGTATTATAGCCGGTCTGCGTCGCATTTTCGCCGAGGCCGAACTGGGGAAGCTGCGAAAGAGACTTGTCCAGCGTAAGCTGGCCGGTGTTTTTGATGCTGTCCTGTGTGATCGTGGTGATCGGCGAATCCGAAACATAGTCTCGGCGCGCGATGCGCGATCCGGTGACGACGATATCACCCGTCTCCTCGCCCGCTGCTTCCCCCGATCCTTCTGGAAGCGCCGCATCTTGCGCGAGTGCTGCGCCCGAAATGGAAAGCGCCGCCGCGCCGATCATCAAGCGCGTGAGCACGCTGCCATGGAACGCTGAATCGAGAATGCGCATTGTTTGCTGAGACCCCTTGTTTCGATGGGCCGGCCTTATGCAAATATATTGTCTACTGAATAGATAGAAAATGTTATTTGCATTTCTTGACAGCGAGCGGACATGCGCAATGCGCATGTCCGGAAATCGTGATTATTTTCTGCCGAGGGCCGCGCGCATCGTGTCGCCGTCGATTTCGGGCCGGATCAGCCATATCTCCAAACCAATAAATCCCCCATGCACGAATCTTGCCAATTGTTGCATCGCTCACAAGTTGGTAACCGGTGATCCATGATGACGCGCCTGAAGGAGTGGGCATGAACGACGTTGCGACCATGGAAGCGCCGATGACGGCGGAGGCGGCGCGGGCCGTGACGGATGGGCTGTCGGTGGTCTCGATCGCCAAGGCCTATGACAAGCGCGCCGTGCTGTCTGATGTTTCGCTCTCCGTCGCGCGCGGGGAGGTGGTCGGGCTGCTCGGGCCGAATGGCGCGGGCAAGACGACCTGCTTCTATTCGATCATGGGGCTGGTGAAGCCCGATTCGGGGCGCATCCTGCTGGATGGCGATGATATCACGGGGCTGCCCATGTATCGCCGCGCGATCCTGGGCCTGGGCTATCTGCCGCAGGAAACCTCCATCTTCCGCGGGCTGACGGTGGCGCAGAACATTTCCTCGGTGCTCGAAATGGCGGAGCCGGACAAATCGGTGCGCGCCGCGCGGCTCGATCAGTTGCTCGATGAGTTCGGGCTGCAAAAGCTCCGCAATTCGGCCGCCATGGCGCTGTCCGGCGGTGAACGCCGTCGATGCGAGATCGCACGCGCGCTGGCCGCCACCCCCTCGATCATGCTGCTTGATGAGCCGTTCGCGGGCATCGATCCCATCTCCATCGCCGATATCCGCGATCTGGTGAAGGATCTGAAGCGCCGCGATATCGGCGTGCTGATCACCGATCACAATGTGCGTGAGACGCTCGATATCGTCGATCGCGCCTGCATCATCTATGATGGCCGCGTGCTGTTCGCCGGCTCCCCCGAAGAGCTGGTGGCCGACGAGAATGTCCGCCGCCTGTATCTCGGCGAGGGCTTCGCGCTTTGATTCTCCCACCCGTCATTGCGAGCGCAGCGAAGCAATCCAGAGTTTCGGGACGGATTCTGGATGGCTTCGCTGCGCTCGCCATGACGGTTTAGGGCGCGATAGTCATGGGCCTCGGCCCCCGCCTCGATCTCCGCCAGAGCCAGTCTCTGGTGATGACGCCGCAATTGCAGCAGGCGATCAAGCTGCTTGCGCTCTCCAATCTGGAGATCGAAGCCTATATCGCCGAGGAACTGGAAAAGAATCCGCTGCTCGAAAATGGCGGCGATAGCGAGCGCACCGCCGATACGCCTGACGACAGCAGCGATTTCGCGCCTGAACCATCGGGGGAGGATGCCGGCGCTGCCGATGAATTCGGCGATGTCGCCGGCGATCCCGTCACCGCGGACCGGCTGATGGAGACGGGCGACGCGGGCAGCGATGCCCCGCTCGACGTGGATTATGCCGCCGAGACCTTCCATCATGACAGCGCATCGGACAGCGCACAGGGCATGGATGGCGCGCTCGGCCTCACGGGCGCGACCGGATCGGGCTTCAGCGAGGATGGCCCCGATTTCGAGAGCATGGCCGCGGACGATCTTTCGCTTCACGATCATCTGCTCGCCCAGGCGGGCACCGTGCTGTCTGGCGGTGATTATCTCATCGCCACGCATCTGATCGATCAGATCGACGATGCCGGCTATCTTACTACGCCGCTGCTCGATACCGCGCAGCGTCTGGGTGCGCCGCTGCATCAGGTGGAGGCCGTGCTGGGCGTGATCCAGAGCTTCGATCCCACCGGCGTCGGCGCGCGCCATCTGGGCGAATGCCTCGCGCTGCAGGCGAAAGAGGCAGATCGCTATGATCCCTGCATGGCGCGGTTGCTCGACAATCTCGATCTGGTCGCGGCGGGCAAGATTGCGCAGTTGAAGCGCATGTGCGGCGTGGATGATGAAGATATGGCGGACATGATCCGCGAACTCCGCAGCTATGATCCCAAGCCCGGTCTGCGCTTCGGCGGGGAGCGGGTCCAGGCGGTCACCCCCGATGTGTTCGTGCAACAGCGCGGCGCGGGCTGGGCGATCGAGATCAATAGCGCCACGCTGCCGCGCCTGCTGGTCAACCGCAGCTATTATACCGAGCTGTCCGGCGGGCAGCAGGACAAGAACAGCAAGGCGTGGCTATCCGAAGCGCTCGCCAGCGCCAATTGGCTGATCAAGGCGCTCGATCAGCGGCAGCGCACGATTATCAAGGTTGCAACCGAATTGGTTAAGCAACAGGAAAAGTTTTTCACCCATGGGGTTGCCCATCTGCGTCCGCTGACGCTCAAGATGGTGGCCGATGCGATCGGGATGCACGAAAGCACGGTCAGCCGCGTGACCAGCAACAAATATGTGAGCTGCGCGCGCGGCCTTTATGAACTCAAATATTTCTTCACCAGCGCGATCCAGTCGTCCGACGGCGGCGATGCGGTGTCCGCCGAAGCGGTGAAGAGCCATATCAAGGCGCTGATCGCCGCCGAAGATCCCAAAAAGATCCTGTCGGACGATACATTGGTCGATCTGCTCCGCGACAAGGGCTTCGACATTGCGCGCCGCACGGTCGCCAAATATCGCGAGGCGCTGGGCATCGGCAGCTCGGTCCAGCGGCGGCGTCAAAAGGCGCTGGAGAACAGGGCGGCGTAGATTACAAAAACCGTTTGTCCCGATCGAAGTCGAGGGACGTTGGACCAAGCCCCACTTCCCTCAAATGGGCTCGGGACAAACGGTGGAAACACGCTTCCCCCCTCCCGCCAATTCAGTTAACACGCATCCATCCCCGGGGGACCCTGCGCACAGGGTTGAGAGGCGTCTGCATCGGACGCGACCCGCCGAACCTGATCCGGTTGACACCGGCGTAGGGAGGGAGTGCGGTCATCCACCGCCCTTCATCCCGCAATTGGAGAGTGAAGAGCATGGCCGATATCCCCGCCCGCACCGAGATTGGCGTCACCACCGGACCGATCCGGGGCAGCCGCAAGGTCCATATCGCCACCAAGTCCGGCAGCGGCATCCGCGTCGCCATGCGCGAGATCGACCTCGAGCCGTCCTCGGGTGAGCCCAGCATCCGCGTCTATGACACCTCCGGCCCCTATACCGATCCCGCCGCGCAGATCGACATCATGGCCGGCCTCCTCCCGCTCCGCCGGGACTGGATCATGGCCCGCGGCGATGTCGAGGCCTATGACGCCCGCGCGCTCAAGCCCGAGGACAATGGCCAGCTCGGCCCCGATCGCAGCGGTGGTGTCCGCCCCTTCCCCAATGTGATCAAGCAACCGCTCCGTGCCAAGGCCGGGGCCAACGTCTCGCAGATGCACTATGCGCGCAAAGGCATCATCACGCCCGAGATGGAATATGTGGCGGAGCGCGAGAATCTCGGCCGCGAACGCCTCGCCAGCTATGTGCGCGACGGCGAAAGCTTCGGCGCGTCCATCCCCGATTATGTCACCCCCGAATTCGTCCGCAACGAAATCGCCCGCGGCCGTGCGATCATCCCCAACAACATCAACCACCCCGAATCCGAGCCGATGGCGATCGGCCGCAATTTCCTGGTCAAGATCAACGCCAATATCGGCAACAGTGCGGTCGCCTCCAACGTCGCTTCGGAAGTGGACAAGATGGTCTGGTCGATCCGCTGGGGCGCGGATACCGTGATGGACCTCTCCACCGGGCGGAACATCCACGACACGCGCGAATGGATCATCCGCAATGCGCCCGTCCCGATCGGCACCGTCCCCATCTATCAGGCGCTGGAAAAGGTCGGCGGCGTCGCCGAGGATCTCACCTGGGAAATCTTCCGCGATACGCTGATCGAACAGGCCGAGCAGGGCGTCGACTATTTCACCATCCATGCCGGCGTGCGCCTCGGCTATATCCCCATGGCCGCCAAGCGCGTGACGGGCATCGTCTCGCGCGGTGGATCGATCATGGCCAAATGGTGCCTCGCGCATCATAAGGAGAGCTTCCTCTACGATCATTTCGACGACATCACCGAGATCATGAAGGCCTATGACATCGCCTACAGCCTGGGCGACGGTCTGCGCCCCGGCTCGATCGCCGACGCCAACGACGAAGCGCAATTCTCCGAACTCTACACGCTGGGCGAGCTGACCCACCGCGCGTGGAAGAGCGACGTTCAGGTGATGATCGAAGGGCCGGGCCATGTGCCCATGCACAAGATCAAGGAGAATATGGAAAAGCAGCTCGAAGTCTGCGGTGAAGCCCCTTTCTACACGCTCGGGCCGCTCACCACCGATATCGCGCCGGGCTACGATCACATCACCAGCGGCATCGGCGCGGCGCAGATCGGCTGGTATGGCACGGCGATGCTTTGCTATGTCACGCCCAAGGAGCATCTGGGCCTGCCCGATCGCGACGATGTGAAGGTCGGCGTCGTCACCTACAAGCTCGCCGCCCATGCCGCCGATCTCGCCAAGGGCCACCCCGCCGCCCAGGTCCGCGACAATGCTTTGTCAAAGGCGCGCTTCGAATTCCGCTGGCGCGACCAGTTCAATCTCTCGCTCGATCCCGAGACCGCCGAGCAATATCACGATCAGACGCTGCCCGCGGAAGGCGCCAAGACCGCGCATTTCTGCTCGATGTGCGGCCCCAAATTCTGCTCGATGCAGATCAGCCAGGAAGTCCGCGACTTCGCCAGCAAGCAGAATCAGGGCGTCGAAGGCTTTATCGCGACGGGACCAACGGGCGCGGAGACGGCGGCTGCGAGCAAGGCGGCCGCGCTCAAGGGCATGGAAGAAATGAGCCGCGTGTTCAAGGAGACGGGGTCAGAGCTGTATATGGGGATGGGCGATCGGGAGCATGATTGAGGGGAACGGTAAGTAATTAGAGCGCGATGACTTTAGGTCGATCCACCCCCGTCATTGCGAGCGTAGCGACGCAATCCAAAGCGGTTTTTGCCACCTTTGATTGCCGTGTCGCTGCGCTCCTCGCAATGACGGAGCCAGGTGATGTCATCACGCTCTAAAAACCCCGCCCCTTCATGGGAGGGTTGGCGGTGGATGGCCACCGCTCCAATGAGCCGCCCCATGTCCATATCGACAAGGGCGGCGCATCCATCAAGATCTGGCTCGATCCGGTTGCGCCAAGAACACCGGCTTTCGTAGATCGGAGATCAATGGCATAATCAATATGGTCGCGGAGCATCGCAGCCGGCTGCTGGAGGCATGGCCTGAATATTTCGGTTAAGATTGCCGACGAGCGCGTGGCCGATGTCCGCTGCGACGATGACAGTTTGATCGTGGACCTGATGGATGGCCGCACCATCTCCGTGCCCCTCGCCTGGTATCCCCGTCTCGCCCAAGCCACGCCCCCCAACGCGCGATCTGGGAGATCGCCGGTGGCGGCCATGGCATCCACTGGCCCGAGATCGACGAGGATTTGAGCACGGAGGGCTTGCTCAGAGGTGCGCCTGCGGCGAAGCTGGATTGATGCTGACGGCCTGGGCCAATTACTGCGCCTGGATCAGAAACTCCCAGCGGGTGCCGCCAAAACCGCGCATTTTGCTCCGTGAGCGCGCACAAAATTCTGCTCGATGCAGATCAGCCAGGACGTGTGGGAATTTGCTACATCGTGCGCAGCAGGAGCAAGGCGTCGAAGGTTTCATCGTCACCGGGCTAACGGGGCTGAAATGGCAGCGGCCAGTAAGTCATCCGCGCTCAAGGGCGTGGAAGAAATGAGCCGGGTGTTCGAGGAGACGGGGAGCGAATTGTGTATGGTGCTGGCGGGCGGGAGCATGATTGAAAGAAGGTCTTTCTCTCTTCATCGGAGTTACGCCAGAATTGGAAATTCAATGCTTGTCCTCTCGCCACCAAAGCATGCGGGTGGGCGGTAATTTATAATTAGGGCTATCGAGCGGACAGCGCAGCGCCCAGATGACGCCTTTTAAAGACAACATCAGACAGGAAACTGCCAATATAATTTGAGCCGCGCTGTTCATAATGATCATACCTAAAATGGCACGTCGTCGTCGATTTCGGGATCAAGCGTTTTCGCCCAAGTGGGAAGAATACTTTCTGATGCCTCTCCCGAAACCACAGCTTTAAACTGATCCCAGTGATTTCTAAGTCTATCCCGTATCAGACTTCCCTCTTCTGGATTCCAAGTCCATTCTCTTTGAGCATTGTATCGCCCTCGCCAAAAGTAACCGTGTTCTCTGACCCGTCTCCAAATCATCTGTTCTTCGTGTGTCAAAAGTGATGGTGCGATAAGTGCCAAAGAAACTACTCTGTCGGCTTCATCTACATGCCACAGCTTGGAGACAACTTGCTTGAGCGATAAGTCATAGTCTGAGTCGGCGATATCGGAGAGACGAACTGATCCTAAAGCTTCGGCGACCGCCCATTCTATAAAACTACTCTTCGTGCGCCGCTGAGCGCGGGAGGCCAAATCGCATAGATAGTTCAGTTTGGGGTCGAATCTTACAGTGACCGTTTCTGAGCGGGTGAGCTTTCCGCCTCCCTTTTTTGGGCTAGATTCATTTTTAGATGGAGAAGAGTCCGGCCTCTTGATTGCCATTTCATGCGCACGCTCAAGCCATTCTTTTCGCCCACCGTGCGCCCCGCAACCGAAGCAATGGAAGAATTCCCTTTCATCATTTACAACGAAACTCGGTGTTGTTTCGGTGTGAAACGGGCAAAGGCCCTTCCACTCGCGACCGGCCTTCGTGAGATTCACACCCCGTCCGATTATCTCAGACAGCAAAGGCGAATCGGTTTCTGACGGGTGAATCTTGGGCATGAGTTGAATGTTATACACAGAGCATATGTGTTGTCTATCAATACATGTGTTCTAGCCGATGCAATGCATTGTGGTCACCGCCCTTGAATTGCGGCAACAGTTTTACTTCATCCCCGATCCTTACCTACCTTCCTCGGCCGTCCCCCATTCGCCCCATTGGCCCGCGCCGCTGCCGCTTTCGCGGGCGACGTCATGCTTCCGCCCGCCGTGCCAGTTCGCGCATCCATGCTTTGGTCCCGAACGATCCGGCCATCAGCGCGGGAACGGAAAGGTCCACGTCCAGCGCTTCCCAGTGCAGGCCAAAGCTAGCGCCCGCGATCTCCACCTGCGCCAGTTGATCTGGCGTCGCCGCCTCAAGCCCCTGTCCCAAAGCGGGCGGGAAGGCGAAGGTCGCGCCGCTGGCGAGGTCTACGATGATGCGCTCTGCTTCGCGATCGTAGCGCGCCGCCACCGCGCTTGGTTCATTCACTTCCGCAGCCATCGAGCCTCCCCGTCCCCGACCCAATGTTTGCCATCCTTCGGCGCATCCCACGGGTTCACGACCGACCAACGCCGTTCCGGCAACAGCGGCTCGTCATCGCCTCGGCCGAGCGCCTGCCGCGCCAGATGCCGAAAGCTGCGTGCGGCCTTGGCCTTCCACGGCTTGTCGCTCTTTGCGCAGGTAAAGCCCATGATCGGCGTCTTTTTGCGGCTGCGACTCATCGCCCCTCCAAATCGCTGCCCGCGCATGGACAGCCGACCTGAGTAGCAGAAGAACAAACAAAGCACAAAACCTCTTCCAATGTAGGATTTATTCTGCTTCACACTGGTCGATGAGCAAGCATACGCCCCGCAAAGCCTTCGCGCCCGTCGCCGACGCGTGCGATCCCCCGCCACCCGCATCGCCGCACCCCGCATCGCTGCCTGCGGCCATCGATGACGACGCGCCACCCCCCGAACCCTATGACCCCACCGACTATCGCTGGGTGCCCGTGCGGCGCAAACCGCGGCTCGATGGCTGGACCGAGGAGAAGCAGCGCCGCTTTATCGAGACGCTCGCCGATACCGGGCTGGTCAATGTCGCGGCGGGGGCCGTCGGCATGTCGCGGGAGAGCGCCTATCGCCTGCGCCGTTCAGCGCATGGCGCAGCCTTCGCGCGTGCCTGGGATGCGGCGCGTCATCATGCCGGCGGGCTGATTGAGGACATCGCCTTCGAGCGCGCGATCGAGGGCACCGAGATCGAGGTGCTGGACCGCTTTGGCAATGTGATGGCCACCCGGCTGGTCCACGACAATCGCCTGCTCAAATATCTGCTCAGCCATTTGCGGCCCGAGCGCTATGGCCGGGATCGCCATCTCGCCATCACCCCACCCGCTCTTACCACACCCGCACCCAGCACATCCGCCGCGCAAAGCGAGCCGGGATTGGAGGGCGCGCCTCAAGCGGCGGCCGTGCCCGCGCTGGAAGAGAGTTTGCGCGCCATGGAGCCCGCTTTGCCCGCGCCGCCCGAACAATTGCTGGATGCCGAAACCCTCGCCGACGAACTGGACCTTGCCGAGATGGCCGATGGAATCCTGCCGCACTTCCTCGCCGAGCAGCGCAGGCCGAAAACCGAGCCCGAGATCGCGGCGGAGGCAGCGGCGGCGCGCGAGGCGCGGGGGCTTGCGGCGATGCTGAAGCACAAAGCGGGCGGCATACAGACCCATGAGGAATTTGCGGACGAATGCTATTATCTCGATCCGGTGAGCAATGCCCGCCCGCTTTGCCGCAGCCGCCGGAAAACGCCGACAGTGTGACCCCAGTGTGACCTTTGGCGCGTGACCTTTGGCGCGAGCGCCTTGGTGGAAAGCATGTCGGCAGGGTGCGATTGACGCGATCGTCGCAATAGCGTGTAGGAACCGACTTGCATGACAGACCTCGCCATCCGTGCCCGCCGCGCCGCCTTCAATCGCGCCATTGCAGAGGGTGACGCCACCGCCATCGCCCCGATCCTCGCGCGCGATTGCGTGATGGTTACGGGCACGGACAGCGCGGTGATCGCCGGGCGCACGGCCCAGGTGAAGGTCTGGCAGCGCGAATTTGCCGCGGGGAAAGCGGGACCCGCCGCGCGCCTCATCTATGTCCGCACGCCAGGCAGCATCACCCTCTCTCCGGTCGAGCCAATCGCGCTCGAACAGGGCGCATGGCAGGGCGGCACGGCGCAGGCCGACGGCACGATCAGCGCGCCCGTCGCCTCCGGCCTCTACACCGCCAAATGGCGCGAGACCGGCGGCGAGTGGGTGATCGAGGCGGAAATCTTCATCACGCTGGGCTGATCGGCGGGTGATGAAGGGCTTGCCCTGCGCCCAGAACGATCCACGCCATGGCGACCCACATTGCTGTTCCCGCGCAACTCTGTTATAACGTCCGTATGAACGCACCGCTCAAAATCACCAAGATCGGCAATAGCGCCGGAGTCATCCTGCCCAAGGAGCTGCTGGCACATTTGAATGCCGCGGTCGGCGAATCCCTGTCCGTGGTCGTCACGCCGCGCGGGATCGAACTGTCCGCCGCCGAAACCGATTTCGATGCCCAGATGGCGGCGGCGCGTGATGTTATGGCGCGGCGCAAGCGGGCGTTGAAAGAACTGGCGAAATAGCATGTCCGGCGCATGGATATGGGTTTCGCTCGCGGTGGCCGAGGCCGCCCATGCCGAGCAGCTTGCCGAACATGGCGGGGGCGAGGGGGTGCGCGACGCGGGCTTGCTGGAAAGCGCGATGGCGCGACCTCAGAATCTGGTCACTTATGGCGATCCCGATGCCGCAGCGCTCGCGGCGGCTTATGCCTATGGGATCGCCCGCAATCATCCCTTTGTCGATGGCAACAAACGGACGGCAGCGGTTGTCAGCGAAACCTTTCTGATGCTGAACGGCTATGTCCTGACGGCGACCGACGCAGAACTCGTCGTAGCATTTCTCGCGCTCGCTGCCGGAGACTTGTCCGAAGAAGAGCTGACCGACTGGTTTCGTGGGCATCTCATGCAGGGCTGAAGCGCATAGCCCTGTCCTGCAGCGGCAAATCTGATCCATATTGGCGATGGCTGACTTCAGCGCAGCACGCCCTTCGTCCGCATCCGCAGGGCATAATAGAGGAGCAGGATCGCCACGATATGCAGCGCGGCGCTGAACAGCCATTCGCCGCCGCTGGTGAGGCTTGCGGGCCGGTCGCTCAGCGCGAATTGATAGATCGTGACCAGCATCAGTCCCGCCAGCGACACCGCAAAGGACAAGACCGCCCAGCGGCTGCGCGCGAGCAGCAGGAGCGATCCCGCCAGAGCGCCGAAAACGCCAGCGCCCCAGGCGAGGATCGACCACAAGGGAAAGGCATCGACCCAGGTCATCATCTCCGGCGAAAAGCCCGCCAAATAGTCCGCATTGCGACTGTTGGTCATGGTGAAATCGAAAACGCCGCCGCAATTCCAGAGCGCGCTGATCAGGCTCACCGCCCAGAGATGCCAGGGTGTTTTCGCCGCTGTCCGTGCCTCGTCCCGTGCTAAATCCATGCCAGCCTCCTTCCCCAAAGAGGCATATGGCATAGCATGAATCGGGGCCGTCTACAGCGTCACTTCGCCCTCATCCTCACCGTCCCAATAATGCGCGCGTTCGGCATGGACCTTCAGCAGCACCAGGCCCGGCGTATCCGCGCCCTGCGGCCACCAGCGCTCCAGATCCTTGGTCCAGTGCTTTTCGAACTGCGCCTTGTCGCGGATCAGCTCGGCCCGGCCTTCCACCGCCACGAAAAAAGGCCGCAGCCCGAGCGGCCCGGCCTTGCCCTGCAGCGTCAGGCCCACTGTGGGATCCGCTGCGATATCGCTGACCATCCGGCTGTCCTCGGTGGTGAAGAACCAGCTATCGCCGTCATAATCGACGTCCCGGTTGTTGCTCATCGGTCGCGCGGCGATCGCCCCGCCGTCGGTGCGGGTGGACAGCATCGTGAAATCGATGTCGCGCATCTTTTCGGCGATGTCCTTCAGGGTCTTGGTCATGGCGCTCTCCATTGGCTTGTCTTCACAGAAAGCCGCTGCGCCCGCTTCGGTTCCCTGGCCGTTTCCGATCCCCTCCGGCGCGGCTCAGTCCTGCCGCTTTTTCACGAATTCGGCCCGCAGCACGAGGCCTTTGATGCCTTCGTAACGACAGTCGATTTCCTGATCATCGCCGGTCAGCCGGATCGATTTGATCAGCGTGCCGCGTTTCAGCGTCTGGCCGGCGCCCTTCACCTTCAGATCCTTGATCAGCGTCACCTGATCGCCATCGGCCAGCAGATTGCCGACGGCATCGCGCACTTCGATCCCGCCCGCACGCGCCTCCGTGGCGGCGTCGCTGGCGCTAACCCATTCGCCGCTCGCTTCGTCATAGACATAATCGTCATCGCCCGCGTTCATATCCATGATCTCCCCCGCGGACAGAACATCCGCTGGCGGCGGCTTAGCCGCTCGAGACGCAAAGGGCCAAGGCGCAATCTTCTTTGGGGCAGGGAAGCACCACTCCGCAGGAAGGATCGGACCTCATCACCCCCTGCCCGGATTGGATCCGGACAGAGGCGGGGGAGGGTTTCAACCCGGCACGCAGAGCTGCAATTGCAGGCCGAGTACCCCGATCAACTGGTCTTCGATAAAGGCCTCGCCATAAAAGGACGCCATCAACGACAGAAACGCATATTCGGCAGGATCGCCCGCATAGGGGATCATGGGAACGTCGTGCCATGCCCCCCTGATCTTGATGCTGCCCGTGATCAGGATCACGCCATCATCGGGCAATTCAGCATCCTTCCAGATCATGGGATCATGAAAATCGCCGACCGATCCATCATAGAAATGCAGATTGCCGTCAAATGTCTTCGCAAAGGATCCGGCGGTGATCTTGATCCTATATTTCGCGGATTCATCGACCGCCAGCATTCCGCATGATGCCAAAAGAATGCTGGGCTGCGCGCCGGATCGCAAAACGTCGGTCAGGTTCAGACGCGGCTTGGTCACGGAAATCTTCGTCATCGGCTGTCTCCATCGATATGATCATGCCTCGGTCTGATCATCCACAACGTCTGGATACGCGGTCACGCTGGCCGGATGTTTGGAACACCGACGCTTATCGCGCGCCAGCCCAACCCGGTCCGTTTCGGAGTCATCAATGGAGAAGGACGGCCACAGCGATCATCTGCAGCCCACGCCGACTAACGCCCTTCGCCCGTGCGATCGCTATCGCTTAGAATGGAGGCGCATCTGGAAATACGGACGGATGGGGCAGCGGATTTCAACTCTTCAGCGTCACCAATCCGGATGCGCCGGCTTTGGTCGAAGGATTGGATGCGTTCTGCTTTTTCGGCTTTTCGGCCTTGGGCTTACGGATTTCCTTGCTCGATTTCTTCTGGCTCTTGGCCATGTCCGTCATCCTCGCGGGCGAAATGCCCGTAGAGAGCCTAGGCGATCATGGTCAGCTTGACCCGCAAAATCGTCGGGCTGGTCCATCAACCGGGCATGTCGGTCATCATCGGCAGCCTGGTCGATTCCTCGGCAAGATTGGCGATGACCCGGCGCAGCAGCGACTGCAGCAAATCAACCTCATCGTCGCTCATGCCGGCAGTGGCGATATCGTGGACCTCGGCGTTGAAGGGCGCCAAGATCGCTTCCAGAGTTCGCGCATGGGGCGTAAGATAGATATGGATTTTGCGGCGGTCGGTCTTGCTCTTTTCACGGCGGATCAGCTTGCTGGCTTCCAGGCTCTTCAGCGCCACCACCGTGGTCGGCTCGCGCATACCCACGCGGTCGCTCAATTCCCGTTGCGTAATCCCGTCCTCGCGCCAAAGCTGACGCAGGAAGCGCCATTGCCCCGCCGAAATATCGCGCTGCAGCGTGCGTTTCTCCATAAGTCGCGAAAAACCACGAAAGGCCACACGGGTAAGATAACCGATGCTGTTTTCCGGATCCTTATAATATTCTGCAGGTTGACGTGTTCGATTATCAGGCAAAACGCGGCTCCTAATGGTCGCGTGGACGACAATTCTGGGATGTGCTGCACAACGCCTTAAGCTGATCTCAAATGAGGAGCAAGTGACGTCAAGCGATTGATGTCGATAACTTGACGTTGAATGAGCACGTATATGCCATAAACATGTACAATCAAGATCAATACCATAATGGATGATTTTGGCCGGCCCTGACATCAAGAAACATTCAATATATAAAATGATATACGGTTCAAAAGCAGCCATACGCTTTTGTGACAACGGGCAATGGACTGCGTCCACCGCTCGTTTCCGCTACGATGCTCGACATTCTGAAGTGGTGAATAGATACTGATACGATACCGGACTGCCATCCGGATCCACATCGGGGCTGAAGCGCCAAAGATCACGCGGCCCGAGCAAAATCAGGCATAATAAAATCGTTTCGGCACCAATCAACAACCGATCAGTGCCTGCCCAGTCTTGTAGCGGCGCGCCCTCAACAATAGCTGCGCGCATTCACGCGGGTGCTGATCAATCCAGTTCGACGCGCTTATGTCGTCGTCTTTCCGGGCCGATATAGGGGCCGCGCGCTTTTTCGGCTTCGCGCTTCGACGCTTCGGCCGCTGGCTCCGGAACATTCTGATTCTTGCGCATACACCCCCCAGTGATTTCCGCGACCCAAGTCTTCGATCGATTGATGATGACCGATAGCGGGAATTCTTTAACGGCAGGTTTGTGTTGATTGTCTACAAACCCTTAGCGCAACTATTCTTCCGACATCCCGCCCCGCCGGGTCATTTCAGTTGAAGGCGGTCTGCCCGCCGAGGAATCGCAAATGCGTTGGTTAGGCGGCCGGCAATGATCAAACCGATAAATTTGCCACCCCACATGCGCTGCGCGCCTTTGTCAGAAAATGGCGTTACTACGACCCTTCCATTCCGTGCGTCCGAACATCCGCAGAAAGTGGAATTTCCCGTGTCAGCTTGACGCACTGCATCGGTATGTCGGTCTTGATGCTGCGCACGCCCTTGATGCGTGCAAGATGCTCGGCCTGGAAACGCCTTACGCCTTCCAAATCCTCAGCGACGATCCGGAGCAGGAAATCGCAATCGCCGGCCATCAGGTGACATTCAAGGATTTGATCGAGCTTCGATACTGCCTGAATGAAATGTTCGACCTGGTCCTCATCCTGTCCGGAAAGCCAGACCCGCGCGAACACGGTCATGCCCATGCCCACCTTTGCCGCATCAACCAGAGCGACATAGCGTTCGATCACGCCGGCCTCTTCCAGCAGACGCACCCGGCGCAGACATGGTGAAGGCGACAGCCCCACCTTTCGCGCCAATTCGTTGTTCGCACAGCGACCATCGTGTTGCAGTGCGCGCACGATGCGCTGATCGATGGCGTCTAATCTCATTGGAACGGAATGCCTCATAAAGTGGGAATCGGCGCGATCTATGCCAATATCAAGGCGAAAAGCTGATATATACGCAAGCCCATTCTGCGGACTATGCGCTATTGCTTGCGTGCGTTATCCAATTGGGAAGCACCCATTTGCGACGCACCGAAATGGAGAAGCAATGTCCAGGCAATCAGTTTCGCGGCGGGTTACGGCCCCGTCACTTCGGACGCGCAAAGGCGGCGAAAAGATCGTCTGCCTCACGGCCTATACCGCCCCCATGGCGCAACTCATGGATCCGCATTGCGATGTTCTGCTGGTTGGTGACAGTCTCGGCATGGTGGTTCACGGCTTGCCGACCACCGTCGGAGTCACGCTCGACATGATGATCCTTCATGGCCGCGCCGTGGTGCGGGGGAGTTCACAGGCCTTGGTCGCGGTGGATCTGCCGTTCGGCAGCTATGAGCGTTCAGCGGAGCAGGCCTTCGATGCCGCCTCTCGCATCCTGTGCGAAACGGGTGCCCAGGCCGTGAAAGTCGAGACGGGGCAGGGCGTTGCAGACAGCATTTCCTTCCTGACGGGTCGTGGCATCCCCGTAATCGGCCATGTCGGTTTGCGCCCGCAGGCGGTCCATCTCGAAGGCGGCTTCAAGGCCCGCGGCCGCAGTGCGGAAGAGCATGAACGTGTTTTGGCGGAGGCTCGCGCGACGGATGAGGCTGGTGCCATCGCGATGGTGGTCGAGGGCGTGACGCCCGCATTGGCAGCGGAGATTACCGCTACGGTCTCATGTCCCACGATCGGTATTGGCGCGTCCCATGTCTGTGACGGCCAAATTCTTGTCACCGAAGACATGCTTGGCCTGTTCGACTGGACGCCCAAATTCGTGCGCCGATATGCAGACCTTCGCACCACTATTGAGGATGCGGTGCAACGTTACGCAGCGGATGTGAGGTCCGGCGCTTTTCCGGCATCGACAGAGGAATATCGCCTGGGGTCGCGCACATGACTGCCCCCGCATTGAGCGCGGCGCAACGCGAACGCATCATGGCCAGCTTCGCACGTCAGGGCTTCCTGCGCGGCATGGGCGCGCGAATCGTCGACCTGGAGACCGGGCGCTGCGCGATCGAGCTGCCGTTCGGCGATGCGGTATCCCAGCAGCACGGCTTCTTCCATGGAGGCGCAATCGGCGCGCTTGCCGACACTGCCGGCGGCTATGCGGCCATGACGATGGTTCGCGACGACCAGGAGGTCGTGACACTGGAATATAAGATCAATTTCTTGCGCCCAGCGGTCGGGGACCATCTGATTGCCCAAGGCGACGTGCTGCGCGCGGGTCGTTCGGTGATCGTGGTGCGGGTCGATGTATATGCGGTGGACGGAGGTCGCCAAGTCCTTTGCGCTGCCCTTCAGCAAAGCATCGCACCTGTGCCTGCTACGGGCCCGTAAGCCGGCAGCCAGTGAACATCGCGCTTCTTGCCGCCTTCTGGGCGGTGTCCATCATGTTTGTCATCACCCCGGGAGCCGATTGGGCTTATGCGATCTCCGCCGGGATGCGTGACCGCGCGGTGCCGCCCGCCGTCGCGGGCTTATTGCTGGGTCATCTGGTTGCGACCCTGATCGTTGCTGCTGGGGTCGGTGCCCTGATCGCCGCCATTCCCCTTGCGCTCACCATGCTGACCATCCTCGGAGCCGCTTGTCTGCTGTGGCTCGGCACCGGTCTCATCGCCAATCCGCCAATACCCGTCGCCGCGGATCAGCAGGGCCAATACTCATGGCGGCGCTGGGCAGTGAGAGGGGCCGGCATCAGCGGTCTCAATCCCAAGGTCTTCCTGCTGTTTCTGGCACTGCTACCCCAATTTACGGATGTATCAACGGCTTGGCCGATGCCTTTGCAGATCGTCGCACTGGGTAGCGTCCACATTTTCAACTGCGCCATCATTTATCTGATGGTCGGCTACGCCTCGCGCGCGATATTACGCACCCGTCCACAGGCGGCCAGGGCGGTAGGTCGTGTGTCGGGGATCTTGATGATCATTCTCGCCATCGCTCTCGTCGCAGAGAGCCAGCTTCGGTGAGGATGCCGACCGATCGCGCGATCGCCGGGAATTGCGGTCAGGAATGGCGTAACGGGAGTTGGATCGGCCTGAACAACCTTGGCCGAGAAAGCAGCAAAAATGGAAAACCAGACCGTTAGTGGACGTCTACGGACCCTAACGGACTGGTGCTTGGTGCCAGAAGAGAAACTAATAAATTCATACAGCTAATTGAGATAAAAATTCAAAATAAAATTAGCTGAATAAAAGTACCATATAAAACGCCTTCTTGAATTAACTAAGCAGCGTTTCGAGTCCCTTCACGTTTCTTCCTGAATCTCAATACAACTATTCAAAGTTAGATGAGTTGTTCGTATTTGTCCAGAGATTTTCATAGACGTCCATGGCTTCGTTCTTTCATTTTCAGTCTGACCTGCGTCCTGTTCAAGCGCTGTGGAGCACAAAAATAGGGTATGCGCCGATCTGCGTCACACGTTCGCGGCTTAAGACGTATTCGACGATGAGGGCCTGGTCTGCGGGATCATCGCTCGCAATGATATAATCGAGCCAAAAGATATTGCGGTCTGCATCCTCGGTCATTTCGCCTCCAATCTGCTTCACCCTAAAATGAAACGTGTCTGGAAACAGCCGCCGTAATCATCTGACAGTCAGAATGGATCAAATTTATGAGCGTGCGAAAGCCAATAGCGGATCGATATCATGCGCATCGGCGGCTTTGAGAGCAGCGACATATGCAGCGCGCGTTTTGCCCGCATCTACCAGACTGACGCTGCCCCATGTGAAACGTGGCCGTCCGAGCTGGACGGCGAGCATATCGCCAACCATGCGCGAAAAGCGGCCATTGCCGTTCGGATAGGGATGGATGGCCACAAGCCTATGGCTGAATCTCACGGCAATTTCGTCGGGCGCATAGATTTCATTGGCGACCCAAAATTGCACGTCGTCTATGAGCTGGCGCGTCTCTGTGGGGATGCGATAGGCATCAATGCCAATATTGCGCGGGGTCTGTCGATATTGGCCTGCCCATCGCCAGACCTTGCCGAACATGCGCTTATGCAAGTCATTCAGAAACGCATGATCCAGCACGTCGCGCTTACGTGACGACAGCCATTTGCTTGCCGCAGCGATATTGATCTGCTCGGCTTCGTTCAGTTCACGGCGTAGCGCGATATAGGACGGAATAAGCTGCTCGCGCTCTTCGGCGGTCAAAGGCGTATTGGCTTCGTCATCTTCATCAAACAAAGGATCGGTCATTCGTCATCCCATAGGCCGCGCAGCGCCCCGGATAGAAGATCGTCGATCATGCGTTGCCGCTCGTCGGCAAGGTCGCCCTTTACCATCGCCTGATTTTCAAGACGCATGGTGTGGTCGAGGCGCGATAGCTCCATGCCAGCCTTACGGGCGGCCTGATCGTGCAAAATATCGTCGAGGGGCTTCGTAGGCACGAAGGCATAGACGAGCGTACAGTTCATGGCCTCGGCGGCTTCACGCAGAGTTTTGAACGTTGTCGCGCCCGTGGCCTCGGCCTTTTCGATCACGGGGATACGGGATGGAGAAACCCCCATTCGATTCGCCAGTTGGCGCGTGGTCATGCCTAAAGCTTCACGAATTGCCCTTGTCCAGCCGCGTGACGGCATGGCAATTGGGGCGTGTCGCAGGGGTGCGAGACGCTTTTCAAGGTTCTTTCGCGCGAGGGCTGCTTGATTCATGCTCATGTTTATATGTCCATTCCGAGAAAATTATAACATAAATATGTGAGCAAAACAACGAGATATGATCACTTATATATGAGCGATAAACGAGTCTATGCTCATATATAAGTGTCCTCCCCGTAGCTGAGGCTATCTCAAAACAGCGAGAATTGCCGCGCGGCTTCTATCTGCCGTTTCCATTCAGGGCTGGCGGCTTCTTCGTCCAGCCACTCAATGACCTGTGCAACAACATCGCCGCAAAGCCCTTCGATTGTGCCGGGTTGATGAAAGTGATAGCGATATCCCGTCTCCGTGATGGGAAGGGGTGCGCGGTCCGGCTTAATGCTGTTGATTGCTGCTGAGAAGTGACCCGGGGTTTTCATCGAGAAGTGACCCGTCTGTAGGTTATGTTTCGAGTTTCATTGGTGGGTCAAGATGG
>NZ_JACIJC010000005.1 GCF_014199215.1 Sphingobium boeckii | reverse complement strand
CCGCTCATCAAAGCCAGGGACGGGTTCAAACATGGGTCACTTCTCAGTGGAAATTACTGGCTTCCCCGGGTCACTTCTCAGCGGCAATCAACACACTTCGCAAATATCTCGTGTCCGGTGCGCTGGCGCTGGCATCGACTGGCGCGCTCGTCATGGCGCTGACGGTCCCGGTCACGCCGGTGCACGCCATCGTGGTGTTCGATCCCAGCAACTATGCCCAGAATGTGCTGACAGCGGCGCGCACGCTCCAGCAGATCAATCAGCAGATGCAGTCGCTCCAGAATGAAGCGGCGATGCTGACCGGCATGGCCAAGAATCTGACGAAGATCGATTTTCCCGAACTTCAGCAACTCACGCAAAAGCTCCAGCAGATCGATCGGCTGATGCGGCAGGCGCAGGGCGTGGATTTCGATATCGACCGGGTCGACGATCAGTTCCGCACACTCTTCCGCACCAATTTCGAACAGGCGCTGCGCAGTGATCAGCGCGTGATGGGGGCACGGTCGCGCCTCGACACTGCGATGGCGGCCTTCCGCCAGACCATGACCGTACAAGCACAGGTCGTCGGCAATGTGCGCGAAGATGCGACTGCGCTCGCAGCCATCGTTGCCAAAAGCCAAGGCGCTGAAGGCGGCTTGCAGGCGCAACAGGCCACCAATCAATTGCTCGCGCTCACCGCCAAGCAGCAATTTCAGATCCAGAGCCTGATGGCCGCCCAATATCGCGCGGAAGCGATCGAGCAGGCGCGGCGTGTCCAGGCCGAGGCCGAAGCGCGCACCGCCACGAAGCAGTTTCTGGGATCCGGCAAGGCCTACACCCCGGATTGAGTTGAGACAGCGCCGGTCCCGTCCTTCCCCGGCCGGTGCGCTGTCTCGTCGCGGAGCTCTGTCGTCCCCCAAGCACCGCCGGGGCTCCGCGACATCCTTCATCCATCGGAACATGACCCTATGAATGATCTCAACGTCATCGATGCCTTCATGCAGGCGTTCATCACCTACATCGACAGCGGGTTCGGCCTGCTCGGGCCGGACGTCGGCTTCCTGACCACGACGCTGATTGGCATCGACATCACGCTGGCTGGCCTGTTCTGGGCGATGGGTGGTGAACAGGACGTCATCGGGAGGTTTCTCAAGAAGATCCTCTACATCGGTGCGTTCGCGTTCATTTTGAACAGCTTCTCCACGCTTGCCGACATCATCTTTAAGTCCTTTGCCGCTGCAGGCCTGACCGCGGGCGGTGGCGCGCTGTCGGCGGACGATCTGCTCAAACCCGGGCGCCTGGCCGGCATCGGGTTCGAGGCGGGATGGCCGCTGCTGGAACAGGCCTCCGAGATGATGGGGTTTACCAGCTTCTTCGACAATTTCCTGACGATCGTCGTCCTGCTGTTTGCCTGGGCGCTCGTCATCATCGCCTTCTTCATTCTCGCCGTGCAGATGTTCGTGACGATCATCGAGTTCAAGCTGACTACGCTGGCAGGGTTCATCCTCGTGCCGTTTGCTTTGTGGAACCGGACCAGTTTCCTGGCCGAGCGCGTGCTCGGCAATGTGGTCTCGTCCGGCATCAAGGTGATGGTGCTCGCGGTTATCGTCGGCATCGGCTCCAATTTCTTTGCCCAGTTCGTCAGCGCTTTGCAGGGGCAGGAGCCCGATATTGGCCAGGCCATGAGCCTTGTGCTTGCAGCGCTTTCGCTATTCGGTCTCGGCATTTTCGCACCCGGTATCGCCTCCGGCCTCGTCGCCGGTGCACCGCAACTCGGCGCCGGCGCGGCGCTCGGCACGACGGTCGGTGCCGCCGGCATTGCTGCGGTCGGCGGCATGGCGGCCGCCGGAACTGCACGCGCCGCAGGGGGCGGCGCGCTAGCGGCGGTCAGGGCAGGGACGTCGATGGGTTCGGCGGCTTCGACCGCTTACCGCTTGGGCAATGAGACCGCTGCCTCGCCGTCCGTCGCCGCCGGTCTCGGCGGCGTGGCGCAGGCTGCGGGCGGTGCGATGCGGCAGAAGGCATCCAGCGCGCTCGGATTTGGCGAAGCGGTCGAATCCGGACGCACTGCCGCCTGGAATGCGATGGCGAAGACCGACGCCGCGCCTGCGTCGACGGGATCCGGCGTGCCGTCAGGCAGCGAGGCCCCCGCATGGGCGCAGGCGCTCCACGGCAAGCAGACCGCCCGCCATCACCGTCACGCCGCGCTGCAGAGCCTGAAGGAAGGCGATCGCGGCGGGGCGTCGGCAACCCCCGACATCAAGGAAAAGGATGATTAAGCCCATGATCTTCAAACGCGCGGTCCAGCGTTACGGACAATCTCCCCAACCTGAAACGCCCTATCAACGCGCTGGCCAGCTCTGGGACGAGCGGATCGGCTCGGCTCGCGTCCAGGCCAGGAACTGGCGATACATGGCTTTTGGCGGCCTGCTCGTGTCGACCACTATGTCGATGGCGCTGATCTGGCAGTCGCTGCAAAGCCGGGTCATCCCCTATGTGGTCGAGGTCGATCGGTTTGGTGAAGCGCGGGCGGTCACCGAGGCAGAAGCGGCATTCACACCCAGTGATCCCCAGATCGCCTGGCATCTGGCGAAATTTATCAGGAATGTACGATCCATATCGCTCGATCCAATCTTGATGCGTGAGGACTGGCTGTCAGCCTATGACTTTGCCACGAAGCGTGGCGCGCAGTTCATCGGGGAATATGCCCGTGCCGCCAATCCATTTGCCAATGTGGGCCAGAAGGCGGTGTCGGTTCAGGTCACGAGCGTGGTGCGGGCCTCGGAACGCTCGTTTCAGGTCAAATGGCGCGAGACGGCCTATGACAATGGGAGCGAGGCGGGCGTGTCTCGATGGACGGCCATGGTCACGGTCGCGATTCGGCCGCCGGCCTCGGCTGACACGCTCAGGAAAAATCCGCTCGGCCTCTATGTCGATGCCATCGACTGGAGCCGGGAGCTCGAAGCGCCGGTGGTGGCGAAGCGCCCGATGCCAGCATCCTCATCGCCAGCGCTCATTCAGGAGCCGCTCGATCCAGTTTCCGATGCTGTTCCACCCCCAATGCCTCAGTCCCAGGAGATCAAGCCATGACCCGTCGTCTTTCCATGCCGCTGATGTGCATATCGGCTTTGGCGCTGATCGCCGCCGATGGGCCGCCGCCCCATAAACCTGCAATTGCCAGGGAAAGTTCGGCCGCCGTGAGGACGGTTGCAGTCAAATCCGCGCCGCACGTGAAACCGGTTCGGAGATTGGCGCGAAAACCCGCGCGACCGCGACCCAGCTCACCGGTTGCTGGCATCGCCATGGCCAATCGCGCTGCCACGGTCGTGCCGGCAGCGCACGCCTATATCAATGCAGCCCAGGTCTATCCGTTCAGCGAGGGTGCGATCTACCAGGTCTATGCCGCGCCAGAGCGTGTGACCGACATCGCATTGCAGCCCGGGGAGATTCTGGGGGCGGTCGCCAGCGGTGATACGGTCCGCTGGGTGATCGGCGACACCAGCAGTGGGGCAGGGGCGGGCAAGCGCACGCACATCCTGATCAAGCCTTTCGCACCGGGCCTCAGGACCAATCTCGTGGTCACCACCGATCGGCGGACCTATCATCTGTCGTTGATCAGCACCGCGGGCGCAGCCACGGCCTCGCTGTCCTGGACCTATCCGCACGACGCGCTGATCGCGCTGAAGCGCGCGGCAGCAGAAGCCGAGGCCGCGAAACCGGTGGCTGCGGGTCTCGATATTGCTAGCCTCCGCTTCAATTACGCGATTTCCGGCGACAGGCCGTCATGGCGGCCCTTACGCGCCTTTGACGATGGCCGGCAGATTTTCATCGAATTTGCAAGAGAAGTGACCACCGTTGAAGCGCCGCCGCTGTTCATTGTGGACGGCAAGGGGCAGGCGCAACTCGTCAATTATCGGATGAACGGCCGTCATTACATCGTCGATCGCATTTTCGACGCCGCTGAGTTGCGGCTCGGTCTGAAGGATCAACAGGTCGTGCGAATCACCCGGCTCGATGCCGGGGCCGTTACATTGAATCGGAAAGCACGATGAGCGGCACCCAGCAGCCCGATCCCGTGCCTGGGATGCCAGAAAAGCTCGATCCCGAAACGCTGGTGCTGCGCGCGAGCCCGGCACGTGCCATCCGTTTCAAGCGCGGCATGGTGGTCGGTATCGCCGCTTTCGCATCGGTCAGCCTGGTCGGCGTGGCATGGATGTCACTGAAACCGGCATCGTTCATGGCGGCCCGTCAGGGAGAGCCTCGCGCGGAGCCCGCGGCCTCGTCATCGGATACGGTCAATGCGCTGCCTTCCGGCTATGACCAGATTCCCCAGCTGGGGCCGCCACTTCCCGGCGACCTGGGGCGGCCGATCCTCGCGCACCAGCGTGAGATGGCGACCGAAATGCCGGGCGACGGCGCAGTCGGCGGCGGTCAGCATGTGCCAGCCCAGCCCGACAACCGCCTTTCCGACCAGAAATCTGCACGCGAATCCGGTCTCATGTTCGGATCACGCCAGCCGGGAGATGTGGGCCGCGACCCGGATGGTGAATCCAATCGGCCTGCTGGGCAAGCGTCCATAGCATCCACCGTAGCACTCGATCCCGAGCGGGATCCCAATGCCCAGCAGCGCAAGGCCGATTTTGCGGCGACGGCGAACGGGAAGGGGGCAATTAATCCGCACGCGCTGACGCCACTGATCTCGCCCTACACGCTTTCCGCCGGGTCGATCATCTCGGCGAGCTTGATTACCGGCCTCAGGTCGGATCTTCCGGGCATTGTGACGGCCCAGGTGACCGAACAGGTCTATGACAGTGCAACCGGACGGTATCTCCTGATTCCGCAGGGCGCCCGCCTGATTGGCAGCTATGACAGTGTGGTGGCATTCGGCCAGAAGCGGGCGCTGCTGGTTTGGCAGCGGTTGATCCTGCCCGATGGGAGTTCGTTGGCGATCGACAACGCCCCGGCCACCGACCCTTCGGGTTATTCAGGCTTGGCAGACAAGGTGGATTTTCATACCTGGACGCTGCTCAAGGGCATCGCTTTGTCCACATTGCTGGGTGTGGGCTCGGATCTCGTGTTTTCTGGGGACAGCGATCTGGTGCAAGCTATTCGGCTTTCGTCGCAGAGTGATGTGTCTCGGGCGGGCGAGCAGATCACGTCGCGCAATCTCAATATCCAGCCGACGATCACCATCCGACCCGGCGCGCCCGCGCGTCTTATGGTGCATCGCGACCTGATCCTGAAACCCTGGAATGGATAGGAAGCCTGCATGGGACAATTGAAACTTCCACGGCTGCCAGAACGCACGCCGGTAAAGGTGACGCTGTCAATTCCGCCGGATCTGAATGATGCGCTCACGGATTATGCGGAGCTCTATGCGACAACCTACGGACGTCAGGAAGCCGTCGCTGAGCTGATTCCGGCTATGCTTTCTCTTTTTCTCGAAAGCGACCGTGAATTTGTAAAAATCCGTCGTAACAAGCATTCGAAAGTGATCGCCGATCAGAGCAAAGGAGCCACATTATGAATGCGCCTCCCGAAAGAATATTGCGTATCGCCGTAGTTCTCGACCGGGTTGGTTTCAGCAGAGCGACCCTCTACAGGAACATCCGTCGCGGACGCTTTCCGAAGCCGTTGAAAATCAGCGAAAATTGTTCGGGATGGTACGAATCCCAAATCACAGCGTGGATTGAACGTTTCCGAGCATCAGACTGAATGCTGGGAACTGCGGCGATTGCTAACGGCGGCACATGCACCCCGAAAATGAGACGTTGAATAACCGCGGCGAAGCCCTTCAACAATGTTGGACGGTCGTCATTGTCTAGGATGGCGCTCAAGGTCATGTTGAAGTCCATCTCGTTTCAATATGCTGTTGAATGGGATAATGTTCTCCGCGGCATTCCGGGCATCGAGCTTCCACTAGCGATTTATCTAAATGTCCTCATAAGAACGATAGAATTGACACATATGACATAATCGTCCATATACGGACAGTGTTTGAAACTCCTTTTGAACTTGCGCAAGCCATTGGCGCCCGCATTCGATCGCGGCGGCTCATATTGGGCTGGACGCAAGCGGAAGTCGCGGAACGGTCTGGTATATCCTACCGTACTTGGAGGCGACTTGAAGCCGAGGGCAAAGCGTCGATAGACGATCTGGTTCGTGCCGCAATTGCTCTGCGATGCGAAGAGGGCCTGAAAACTCTGTTCCCCGAACCTTCGGCAAGCAGCATGGATGCCTTACTCGAACGCCAACAGGCTACAGAGCGAGACATGATCAAACGTCGGGCGCGGGCTCCCCGGCGCGTATGACAATGAAGCTTGCCCCAGGCTCGCCGCTGAAGGTTGGAATGTGGCTCGACGAATCCGATAATGTTCAGCCAGTTGGTCGGCTGGCGATGGCCCGGACGCGCGCGCAACTTGAATGGTCATCTGAAATCATTGCAAGCGGAATGCCGATCGCCCCCGCGCTCTACCCAGTCGAGCGGGGATTGCTGGAAGCGCGGTCGAACGATTTCGATGGTTTGCACGGCTTTCTCGCCGACAGCTTGCCGGAGGGTTGGGGCGCTCTCGTGATGAAGCGGCGACTGGCCAAGCTTGGGTTCCGCTGGGACGATCTGAACGGGGTTGATCGCCTTGCTCTCGTTGGTCACCGGGGGCGTGGGGCGCTCGTCTATGCCCCGGCCACCACGCCGAACGAGGATGTGCAGACGCTCGATCTAGACGAGTTGGCCGCGCAGTCGCATTCGATCCTGTTGGGCGAGGAGGCAAGCCTCGCTGACACGCTCGCAACTCTGGCGGGAGCGTCGGGCGGTGCGCGACCCAAGGTTCACATCGGCTTTTCACCGGACGGTAAGGTCTGCCTCGCGGAAGACGAGTCTGGCGGTAGTTTCGAAAGCTGGATCGTGAAATTCCGTGCGCTGGCCGATCCAGTGGACATCGGCCCGGTCGAGGAAGCCTATGCCCGAATGGCACGCGCCGCTGGTATAACCATGGCAACTTCACGCGTGCTGCCGGCTAAGGAAGGTTCAGGCTATTTTGCCACGCGCCGTTTTGACAGACCTGTGCCGGCGCGCCGTCTCCACATGGTCTCCCTTGCCGGCGCGATCGAAGCACCCTCGCACATGCCGAGTATCGATTATGACGGCTTCCTTCGCGCAGTGCATGGCATCACCCGCCATGCCGGCGACCTCGAGCAGGCGTTCCGGCGCATGCTATTCAACATCCTGGCATGCAACCGGGACGATCACACACGTCAACACAGTTTCCTGCTCGATGCGGATAGCGAATGGCGGCTCGCGCCGGCCTATGACTTGACTTACTCCAGCGGTCCGGGCGGGGAGCATTATCTGGCAGTGGCAGGAGAGGGGCGGACTCCGACACGCGATCATGTGTTGCGCCTCGCCAAGCGTCACGGGTTTTCGGAAGTTGCGGTCTCACAGATGATTGACGCCGTCCGTGCGAGTATCGCCGACTGGCCACGGCATGCCGAGGAGCTTGCGGTTAGTGCTTCCCTCAATGAGATCACCGCACGCTTGGCAGGGATCGACAAAGTTTTCGGATGAAGATTCCGTTATCGTTGCGGCGTCGTAATGCTTTGCTCTCCCAGTAACTGATCGCACGATCGCTCTCAATCCTGACTTGATAAGCTTGGTCGAGATTGGCGACGACCCGCGCTTGTTCATCAGAAAAGGTGTGGCTGGGCTAATCCCCCTGCAAATTGAGCTTCCCTGTCACCGCCGCTTTGTGAGGGAGGGTGATCTGCCCCGTCGAGTGGACCAATTGCTCTCTAGTTGATCACTCGCGTCGATACGGACGATTGAACACGACATTTCATATTATATAGTTTTGTGGCCCACAGCGTGGCCCACAGCGATGAAAAATCTCAAGATGAAAATTTTTGAACTTCGCTCCTAATGTAGAGCATTGATTTTATTGAAGTTTTTGGTGGACGCACTTGGGCTCGAACCAAGGACCCGCTGATTAAGAGTCAGCTGCTCTACCAACTGAGCTATGCGTCCATCCGTCTTGCGATCGGAGCGGTTTGGAGAGCCGTCCGTTCAAGAGGCGTGCCCGCTACCATGGGATTCGCCGGAGTGCAAACAGGAAATCAATCGAATCGGCTGCGGCCTCGATTGCTGCGCTCTATGCCCATCAGAATGCCGATGCAGATCATCACCGTCATCATCGCCGACCCGCCGAAACTGAATAGCGGGAGCGGGATGCCGACGACGGGGGCGAGGCCCATCACCATCATCAGATTGATCGCGACATAGAAGAAGATCGTGGTGGCGAGGCCGCAGGCGGCGAGGCGCGCGAAGCGGCTGTTGGCGCGCTGGCCGACGCGCAGTCCCCAGCGGACGACCAGGATGAACGCGGTGATCAGCAGCACGCCGCCGGCCAGCCCCCATTCCTCCGCCATGGTGGCGAAGACGAAATCGGTGTGGCCTTCGGGCAGATAATCCAGATGGCTCTGCGTGCCGTTCAGGAAGCCCTTGCCGAAAATGCCGCCGGAGCCGATCGCGATCTTGGACTGGCTGATGTGATAGCCCGCGCCGAGCGGATCGCTTTCGGGATCCATGAAGATCAGCACGCGATTGCGCTGATAATCATGCAGCCCGAAGAAGAAGGCGAGGGGCGCGATGATCGCCAGCGCGGCGACGCCGCCGACGAAGAGTCGCAAGGGCAGGCCGGCGAGGAACATCACGGTCAGCCCGCCTGCGATGATCATCAGCGCGGTGCCGAGATCGGGCTGCACCATCACGAGCAGGGCAGGGATTCCGATCAGCAATGCGGCGGGCCAGATCGCGATCCAGCTCCGGATCTGCCCGGCGGGCAGGATATCGTAGAAGCGCGCGACGGCGAGGACGATGGCGAGCTTCATCAATTCGGACGGCTGCAGCCGGATAATGCCGAGATCGAGCCACCGCTGGCTTCCCCCGCCCACGAAGCCGAGCATTTCGACGAGCAGCAGCAGGATCAGGATCCCCCCGTAGAGCGGAAACGCCGCCGCTTTCCATATCTGCTCGGGAATGCGTGCGATGACGAGCGCCATCACGATGAAAACCATGAATTTGATGCCCTGCGACATCGCCCAAGGCTTCAGATGCCCGCCTGCGGCCGAATAGAGCACCACCAGGCCAAAGCCGCCGATCGCCATCACCAGGAAGAGCAGTTTCCACGGGAGCTGCGCGAGCGGGGCGGGGATCATGGAAGGACCGCTCATTCGGGCGGCTCCGGTTCGGTCGCATTCTGGGTGGGGGCTGGCCGCGGGGCGGCGGGTGCGGCGGCATTGGAAGCCGCCGGGGCTTGGGGTGCAGGCGGCAACACGCCCGCCTTGGCTGCCTTATAGCCCACGCGGGCTGCCGCCATGCGCGTGTTGATGTCGCCGCCCCATCCGGCTTCGAGCCCTGCGAGCTTCTCCATCGCCTTGGCTGGATCGAAGAGATAGAGGAAGCAATCGCTGCCGACCGGCGCTGCCGCGCTGGAACCATGCAGGCCATGCTCGATCACCACGGCGATGGCGTAACGCGGATTGTCCACGGGCGCGAAACCGACGAACAGCGCGTGATCGCGATATTTCCACGGAACATTCGACCCGCCGCGCGAGGATCCGGCGATCTTGCGCACCTGCGCCGTACCGGTCTTGCCCGCCATGCGGATGCCATCGAGTTGCAGACGGCTGCGCCCCGCGGTCCCGCCTTCATTGACCACTTCATCCATCCCGCGGCGGACGGCGGCGAAATGCTCCGCGGGGATATCCAGCAGGGGGTCGGGCTTTTCATTGTTCCGGCGCAGCAGCTTGGGCGTGAGCGCCCGGCCCGATGCGACCCGCGCCGCCATCAGCGCCAGTTGCAGCGGACTGACCTGGAGATAGCCCTGGCCGATCGCCGTGTTGAGCGTGTCGGACTGGCTCCATTCCTGCTTGTAGCGTTTCTGTTTCCATGCGGGATCGGGAACCGTCCCATATTTCTGGGAGGGCATGGGCAGCGGGTAATCGGCCCCCATGCCGAGAAGGCGGGCCATGTCTGCAATGCCCTGAATGCCCGTCTTGCGGCCCTGCGTGTAGAAATAGGTGTTACAGCTTTTCGCAAGCGCGCGGTACATGTTCATCGGGCCATGACGCCCGAGACAGGCGAAGCGTCGATTGCCGAGCTGATAACCCCCGTTGCAATAAACGATCTCCTCCGGATCGATCCCGGCCTTTTGCAAGGCCAGCGAGGTTACGGGCTTGAACGTGGATCCCGGCGGGTAAAGGCCTTGCAGGGACTTGTTGAGCAACGGGATATGATCATTGCCCGAGAGCATATCCCATTCATCATGGCTGATGCCGTCCGAAAAGCTGTTCGGATCATAAGCCGGCATTGAGGCCAGCGCGAGAATGCCGCCGGTCAGGCAATCGATCACCACCGCCGAGCCTGATTGATCGCCCAGGCGGCGTGCGGCGAAGGCCTGAAGCCCCGCATCTACCGTGAGCGGAATGGTGCGCCCGGCAACGTCGGCCACGCTGGAGAGTTCGCGCACCAGCTTGCCGCGCGCGGTCACCTCGGTGCGCCGCGCGCCGGGCTTGCCGCGCATGGGGCCATCGAGCATCTTTTCGATGCCATCCTTGCCGATCTTGAAGCCCGGCGTGATCAGCAGCGGATCGCGCTTTTTTTCATAATCTTTGGCCGATGCTGCGCCGACATAACCGACGAGATGCGCGACCGCAGCGCCATCGGGGTAGAAGCGGGAAAATCCGCGCGCCGGCGCGATGCCGGGCATATCGGACAGGCGCACGCTGATCGCGGCATATTGATCATAGGTCAGCCCTTCGGCCACCTGGACGGGCTGAAACCCTGCGGCATCATCCAGTTCATCGAGGATGCGCTTGCGCTCATCATCATCAAGCCCGAGCAGATCGCCCAACGCATTGACCGCGCCGGGACCGTCGGCCACGCGATCGGGGATCAGATCGACACGGAAATCGGTGCGGTTGATGGCGATCGGCTTGTTGTAGCGATCGACGATCCAGCCGCGGCGGGGCGGGATCAGCGTGAGATTGAGACGGTTGCTTTCGGCGAGCAACTCATAATGCTCGTTCTGCGCGATCGAGAGCCAGCCCATGCGCGTGGCCAGCACGACACCCAACGCCGCCTGCGCCCCGCCGAGAAAGAGCGCGCGGCGGCTGAACGTGATCGATTGGGACGCTTCGGAGATGATCCGGGTCTGACGTCTTTTCACGAGAGTCGCCAGCGATCCAGCAGCGCGCAGACCCGCGCGACGACAGGGAAGATCAGGATGGATACCAGAATTTGCGGCACGATCAGCAACACATGTCCTTCGCCGCCCGCCCCATTGGCGGTGATCAGCCCCCCCAGGAGCACTGCTATAATCAAGGCTGCGGCCATGAGCCAGTCCTGCCAGTAATCGCGCCACACCAGCCGCTGATCGATCAGATCGAGCACGAGCAGCGCGAGCGTCCACAGCATCATCGCGCTGCCGATCGGCTGACCGGAGACGAGATCATCGAACAGGCCAAGCGGCAGGCCGATCCACACCGGCCATAATTCGGGACGCAGCAGTCGCCAGGAAAGGAGCATCATGAAGCCGAAAGGCGGCAGCGAGGGGGATTCAGCGATGAAGGGCAGCAGCACGGCGAGCGATCCCGCCAATGTGGTGACGACGGGCAGGATCTGACCGCGCATCCGCGCGGCTTGCAATTCGCGCTCCGAACGAATGCGCGGGTTCATTCCGGCGCGCCCTCGACCGCGGCGGGCGGCGCGGCGGCGAGCGGCTGGAAGATGGGCTGGACGATCGCATAATCCAGGCGCGAGGGATCGGCGAGAACACGCCCGACCGCGGCGTCGCCCGAGGTCGTGGTGGCGATCGCGACCGGAATCTGGGGCGGATAGACGCCGCCCGTGCCCGATGTGACGAACACGTCGCCGATGCGCAGCACGTTGGCACCCGATGTGAGCGCGCGAATTTCCACCGTGCCTTCGCCATTGCCGGTGACGATGGCGGGCAGTCCGTCGCTGATCCGGATCACGGGGACGACATTGCCGGTATCGGTGATCAGCAGCACGCGCGCGGTAATCCGGCCGGTCTCCACGACGCGGCCGACAAGCCCATCCGGTCCGCGCACCGGCTGGCCGTTGGCGACGCCGCTCGACGCGCCGGCGTCGAGTATGGCGAACCGCCGCGTGCTGGTCGCCGAGGAGCTGACAAGTCGCGCGGTGACGATCGCGGCCGGATCGCCTTCCCGGATGGCCAGCAGTCTCTTGAGGCGCTTATTCTCATATTCAGTGGCGCGCGCTGCGGTCAGGCGGCGACGGGCGGTGTCGAGTTCGGCGCGGAGTTCAGCATTCTTGGAACCGGCACGGAAATATTCGGCGATCGAGTCGCCGCCCGATCCCGTTCCGCGCACCACGGTGGTCAGCACGCGCGACACCGGCGACGTGATATCCGAGAGCAGGCTGCGGATCGCATTATGGCCCGCTGGATCGACCCATGCGGTGACGAGCAGCAAAAGCCCCACCAATGCACCGGCGACGGCGATCACATAGCTCGCGAAGAGACCATATTGCGCCTTACGGGAAAAACCGGGGCGCCGGTTTTTGGGCGGCGCCATGATGCCGGCTCCGGATCAGGCGGTGAGCAGCACGCCGCGGAAGACAGGATCTTCCAGCGCGCGGCCCGTCCCCAGAGCGACGCAGGTCAACGGATCGTCCGCCACCGTGACCGGCAGGCCGGTCTCGTCGCGCAGAACCTCGTCTATCCCCTGCAGCAGCGCGCCGCCGCCGGTGAGCACGATGCCCTGGTCCACGATATCCGCTGCCAGTTCAGGCGCGGTGTTTTCCAGCGCGATACGCACGCCCTCGACGATGGTGCCAACGGGTTCGGACAGCGCTTCTGCGATCTGGCCCTGGTTGATGGTGATTTCCTTGGGCACGCCGTTGACGAGATCGCGGCCCTTGATGTGGATCGTCTTGCCGATGCCATCCAGCGGCACCTTGGCCACGCCCACTTCCTTCTTGATCCGCTCTGCCGTGCCTTCGCCAATCAGCAGATTGTGGTTGCGGCGAACATAGGAGACGATCGCCTCGTCCATCTTGTCCCCGCCGACGCGCACCGATGTGGAATAAGCCACACCGCGCAGCGACAATACGGCAACTTCGGTGGTGCCGCCGCCGATATCGACGACCATCGAGCCAATGGGTTCGGTCACGGGCATGTCGGCACCGATCGCGGCGGCCATCGGCTCTTCGATCAGCCACACTTGCGATGCGCCGGCATTCGAAGCGGCGTCACGGATGGCGCGGCGCTCGACCGAGGTGGAACCCGAGGGCACGCAGATCACGATCTCGGGCCAGGAAGGGAAACGACGCTGACCGTGGACCTTATGGATGAAATGCTTGATCATCTGCTCGGCCACGTCGATGTCCGCGATCACGCCATCGCGCAAGGGACGGATAGCCTCGATGCTGCCGGGGGTCTTGCCCATCATCATCTTGGCGTCGTCACCGACGGCCTTGACGCGCTTCACGCCATTGATGGTTTCGATCGCGACGACCGAAGGTTCGTTAAGAACAATGCCGCGCCCTCGCAAATAAACCACCGTATTGGCAGTGCCGAGATCGATCGCCATGTCATGCGACATCATCTTGAAGAAGTTCAAACGAGAAAAAAACGACATTCCGTCCGGTCCAGACCTGCTCCTGCGGACCGCATGGGAGTGCGATCCTGTCAATATCTTCCGCCGCGGCGCTCGCAGACCATCTGTGGGCACCAGATATTTCGTAAACGCCGGGTCGCGGGATGCCGTCGATTGGGCTAGACCGGCTCCCATGTCAATACGCCGTCTGCCCGAACATCTCGTCAATCGTATCGCCGCAGGGGAAGTGGTCGAACGGCCCTCAAGCGCCCTGAAAGAGCTTGTCGAGAACGCAATCGACGCGGGGGCCACGCGAATCACCATCCGGATCGAGAGCGGGGGGATCGACCTGATCGAAGTGAGCGACGATGGATGCGGCATGGAACGCGACGAAATGGCACTGGCGCTGGAGCGTCATGCCACATCCAAGCTGCCAGATGATGCGATCGAGGCGGTTTCGACGCTCGGTTTCAGGGGCGAAGCGCTGCCCTCGATCGCCAGCGTGTCCCGATTCACGCTGGAAAGCCGGGTGCGCGGCGCGGATGGCTGGTCGCGCATCGTGGACAATGGCAGGCTTGAGGGTGAGGGGCCGGCTGCCTTGCCGCCTGGCACGCGGATCAAAGTCGAACAATTGTTCGAGAAAGTGCCGGCGCGGCGCAAATTCCTGAAATCCGCGCGCTCGGAATATGCGGCCTGCGTGGATGTGGTCAAAAGACTCGCGATGGCGCGGCCCGATATCGCCTTCTCGCTGGAACATGAGGGGCGCAAGGCGCTCTCGGTGCAGGGCGATCAGAGCCGCCCCGATCGCGTGGCCGCGCTGACCGACAGGGCGCTGATCGACAATAGTGTAGGCATTGATTTCGAGCGTGAGGGCGTGCGGTTGGGCGGGGTCGCCGGCTTGCCGACATTCAACCGCGGGGTTGCGGATCACCAATATCTCTTCGTGAACGGCCGCCCGGTGAAGGATCGATTGCTGGTCGGTGCGGTGCGCGGCGCCTATGCCGATGTGCTGGCGCGGGACCGGCATCCGGTGGTGGCGCTGTTTCTCGAAGTGCCCGCCGATGCGGTGGATGTGAATGTGCATCCTGCCAAGACCGAGGTGCGTTTTCGCGATTCCGCGCTGATCCGCGGGATGATCGTGAGCGGCCTGCGCCGGGCGCTGGACGAGGCCGGGCATCGCAGCGCGCAGCGGCCGTCCTTAGGCGCGCTTGGCAAATGGCAAAGCGAGCCGCTGGATTTCGGTATGCCGACACCGCATCAGCCCGCTGCCCCCGTGCAGCATCAGGTGTGGGATCGCCGCGCCAGCTTTATCACCCCGCCAGCCCCGATGGGCCGCGCCGAACCCGCCTGGACCCCGCCGCCGGAAACGATCAGCTATCCGCTGGGCGTCGCGCGCGGGCAGGTGGCCAAGACCTATATCGTGGCCGAGGCCGAGGACGGGCTGGTGATCGTCGATCAGCACGCGGCGCACGAACGGCTCGTGCTGGAGCGGATGAAGCGCGCGGTGGAGGGCGGCACAGTCAAATCCCAGGCGTTGCTGCTGCCCGAAGTGGTCGAACTGGACGAGAGCGCCTGCGACCGGCTCGAGGCGCGGATCGTGGAACTGGCCGAACTGGGGCTTGAACTGGAACGGTTCGGCCCCGCCGCCATGCTGGTTCGCGCGACGCCGGCTTTGTTAGGGGCCGGCGACACCAGGGGGCTGATCACCGATCTCGCCGATGAACTCGCGGCTTATGACGAAGCCTTGTCCTTGAAAGAGCGTCTGGATCATGTCGCCGCGACGATGGCCTGTCACGGATCCGTGCGGGCAGGGCGGGTGCTGTCGGTGGCGGAAATGAACGCATTGCTGCGGGAAATGGAAGTGACACCGCATTCCGGCCAATGCAATCACGGGCGGCCGACCTGGGTGAAGCTGGCGCATGGGGATATCGAAAAGCTGTTCGGGCGGAAGTGAGCGACTAACTCATTGCGGTGGCGGTGTAGGTTTGCAAACATGAGAATAGGGAACGGCCAAAATTAAGCTAATTGCATTTGTGCCTGGTATTGTCTTCGATGGTCAGATCATCTCCTGATCGGGAAAGAACCATCTCAAATGTATCGTTCCATAGCTCACCCTCGCCTGAAAACGAAGCCTCTATGGTAATAGAGCGTGAACTATGGATTTTAATGCTTTTTACGTTCGCGTCGCTCTCGTAGAACTGCAGCTTATCAGGCGCTATAACGAGGCGGGATTCATTCCGGCCAGTTCCGCAATCTTGGAGATTTGTGTTCCATTCGCCTAGAAAAGCTACCGGTAAACTCTGCGGTAGCAATTGCACATATCGATTTTTGTTTTTGAGTTGATTTTGAATATCGTTTTTCCAAACCTCTAATCGGCCATTGATTGCGTCCTCAAAAGCGGACCCGATAACAGAATCAGGTTCATATGGTGTTCGATCAATTCGACCACCAGCGTTGTTTTTGATTACGCGGCATGGGACGGAACATTCGGATGTATATAGACGACGACCCTGATCGTCGAGACTTGCTAAATTGTGCGTGCCGTTCCTCAACCCGAGATATTGAAAAGCAAGAATTTTTCCTACGACCTTACCCTGCTTCCGATCCTCTTCGGAAATGGCAGTCGCGTAAAAGTAAGTGTATTTTTCACGCTCGATATAATTATGTTGATCCTGCACAGGCAGCATCTCTGCTGTCTTTTCATTGGAATCAACGACGACGTTAGTGGGAGGGTTTTCAGAACTGCAGGAAGTCAGCATGATACCAATTATTGCTAGGACAACTCGCGTTACCATACCAAAGCACCTCCCCAACGTTATTTACATAGCATAGGAATTTTGATGTTATTGACTATTTGGATAAAAGAAAATCTAAAGCGTTACGCCCCGTTGGCGGCACTCAGCACGGCACGAACAGATGCCGTCGCCACATCCTCATCCATACCGATACCGAACACGGTGCGGCCATCGGCCGTCCTGCACTCGACATAGGCGGCCGCCTGCGCATCGGCGCCGTGGCCGATCGCGTGTTCCTGATAATCCAGCACTTCCAGCTCAAGCCCGGTCTCGTCGCGCAGCGCGGCGATCACGCTGGAGATGAGGCCGTTGCCCCGGCCGCTGACCGAGCGTTCCTCGCCATTCAGGCGGATGCGGCCGGCGAACACGCGCTCGCCGCCGACCTGGCCGCGGGCTTCATCATAATCGACCAGTTCATAGGGGCGATCGTCGGCCAGATGATAATGCTGGCCGAAGGCACCCCAGATGTCCGCGGCGTTGAGTTCGCGGCTGGTCTCGTCGGCCAGCGCCTGCACGACGCGGCTGAAATCGGCCTGCATCCTCTTGGGCAGTTTCAGACCCTTGTCCTGCTCAAGCACCCAGGCCACGCCACCCTTGCCGGATTGCGAATTGACGCGGATCACCGCTTCATAATCGCGACCCAGATCCTTGGGGTCGATCGGCAGATAGGGCACGTCCCAATATTGATCGTTGCGCTGTTCCTGTGCCGCGAAACCCTTTTTGATCGCATCCTGATGCGAGCCGGAAAAGGCGGTGAACACCAGTTCGCCGGCATAAGGATGGCGCGGATGGACGGGCAGGGCGTTGCAATATTCGACCGTCTTGATGACCTCGTCGATATCGGAAAAGTCCAGCTTTGGATCCAGCCCGTGCGTATACATGTTGAGCGCGACCGTCACCAGATCGACATTGCCCGTGCGCTCGCCATTGCCGAACAGGCAGCCCTCGACGCGATCGCCGCCCGCGAGCAGGCCGAGTTCGGTCGCCGCGACGCCGGTGCCGCGGTCATTATGCGTGTGCAGGCTGATCACCACGCTGTCGCGATTGGGGATGTTGCGCCCGAAATATTCGATCTGATCGGCGTAGATATTGGGCGTGGCCGCCTCCACCGTAGCGGGCAGATTGAAGATGATCGGCTTGCCTGGCGTGGGCTTGAGCACATCCATCACCGCGCTGCAGACTTCCAGCGAGAAATCGAGTTCGGCGGTGGAGAAGGTTTCGGGCGAATATTCGAAATGCCAGTCCGTATCGGGCTGTTTTGCGGCTTCGTCGCGCAGGATCTTCGCGCCGGTGATGGCGATGTCCTTCACCTCGGTCTGGCTCATGTTGAAGACGATCCGCCGCCATGCCGGGGACACCGCATTGTAGAGATGCACGATCGCCTGCTTTGCGCCCTTCAGGCTCTGGAAGCTGGTTTCGATCAGATCGCGGCGGGACTGGGTGAGCACCTGGACGATCACGTCATCGGGGATCTTGCCATTCTGGACGAGGCCCGAGATGAAATCGAATTCGGTCGCGCCGGCGCTGGGGAAACCGACCTCGATCTCCTTCACGCCCACCTTGAGCAGCAGATCGAAGAAACGCTGCTTCTTTTCGCTGTCCATCGGATCGATCAGCGCCTGATTGCCATCGCGCATATCGGTGGAGAGCCAGCGTGGTGCCTTGGTGATCGTCTGCGATGGCCATTGCCGATCGGGCAGATCGACCTGAGGGAAGGGACGGTATTTTATGGAAGGATCGCGTAACATGGGTCTAGTCTCATCGGCTTCGCGCGCATCCCTGACGGAGCGAGCGGGTTGTATCGGTTTCGGTGATCAGCCCTTAGGCGGTCGATGCAGCCTCGCAGGGCCGCACGAAATCGTCGCGCCTAAGGGCGCGTAAGTCGAAGGATTAGAAGGGCGCGGTGCGCAGTCATGAGCGCGCCATGACGCGAAACGGCGCGTCTGTCCAGTGCAAACCCTTTCCTGACATGTTCTGGCCGCCCGCATCACACCCGATCGAGCCCATCGGATATGGTGTCATAGACGTGCACCAGATCGGCGTCTTCGATGCAATAAGGCGGCATCACATAGAGCGTGTTGCCGAGCGGCCGCAGCAGCACGCCGCGCTCCCGGAAATGCGCGGAAAGGCGCGGTGCGAGATTGGAGAGATAGCCGCCGTCCGGCACCACGATATCCATCGCGGTGATCGTGCCGAGCCGACGCTGGCCAGTGATGCGGGGGTCGCCATCGAAGCGCGCGAGCTGGCGTGACTGGTGGTGGGCCAGCGCATCAATCCGGTCCTGCACGGGTTCGTCGCGCCAGATATCGAGATTGGCATTGGCGGCGGCGCAGGCGATCGGGTTCGCGGTGTAGGAACTCGAATGATAGAAGGTCTTGGCGCGATCCTGTGAATAGTGCGCGGCGAAGATATCTTCGGTGGCAAGTGTGACGGCCAAGGGCAGTGCACCACCGGTCAGGCCCTTGGACAGGCACATGAGATCGGGTGCGATGCCGGCCTGTGTGCAGGCGAAGCGCGTGCCGGTGCGGCCCCATCCGGTCATCACTTCGTCAGCGATAAACAGGACGCCATAACGCGCACAGATGTGTCGCATCGCGGTTAGGGTTTCCGCGCGATAGATCAGCATCCCCCCTGCGCCCAGGATCAGCGGCTCGACGATGAACGCGGCAGGATGGTCGCGGCAGGCGGTTTCCAGCGCGTCGAGCGTGGCCTGTTCCTGCCCCGCAGCCGGAAAGGGAATGGTGCCGACATCGAACAGCAGGGGATCATAGGGCTTGTTGAACACGCCGCGTGCGCCCACCGACATCGCGCCAATGGTATCGCCGTGATAGCTATGTTCCATCACGAGGATGCGGCTGCGCGCCGCGCCGATATTGGCCCAATAGCCAAGCGCCATCTTCAGCGCGACCTCGACGCTGGTCGAGCCGCTGTCCGAAAAGAACACGCGGGTGAGCGGTTCGGGGGTGATCTCCACAAGCGCATCGGCCAGCGTTTCGGCGGGTTCATGCGTCCAGCCCGCAAAGATCAACTGATCGAGCTTTTCGGTCTGCGCGCGGATCGCGGCCATGATGCGGGGGTTGTTGTGGCCATGGGTGGTGACCCACCAGGATGAGATCGCGTCGATCCAGCGCGTGCCATCCTCGGCATAAAGCGCGGCCCCTTGCGCGCGCGCGATGCGCGGGATCGGTTCTTGCAAGCCATGCTGGGTGAAGGGATGCCAGACTGCGCTCATGCGAAATCCCCCAGATCGAAATGTACAGCGAAGGCGGTAGCGAGTGCTGCAGATGTCAGCGGATCGAGGCGCGGCAGACGGCCCAGCGCGCGAATGCCGGAAAGGGCCGGGATGATCGCCTCGCTATCCGGCATGGCGTCCCCGATGAACGCGATGCCGTGGATGGGAATGTCGCGATGTCTCAGAGCTTCGATTGTCATCAGCGTGTGATTGATCGTGCCGAGACCGGTGCGTGCGCAAACGATCACCGGGATCTGCCAGCGCGCGAAGATATCCGCAAACAGCGTGTCGCGCGTGACGGGGACCAGTGCGCCGCCCGCGCCTTCGATGACCAGCGGGCCGGACGTGGTTGGCGGATCGAGGGTGAGCGGATCGATCGCAATCCCGTCATACTCGGCCGCAAGGTGAGGTGAGGCGGGGAGGGTGAGACGATAGGATTCTGAATGAATCCAACCCTCTTTGTTATTCCCGCGCAGGCGGGAATCCAGCTTTGCTTCGGCGCCGGAAGAAAAGGAAGAAGCGGGATCCCCGCGTTCGCGAGGATGACGGGTTAATCGCGCCACCACTTCGGTATCGGTTTCTTCGTCGAGCCCCGCCTGGACCGGCTTCCAGTAACTGGCGCCGAGCGCCTGCACCAAAGCGGCGGAGAAGATCGTCTTGCCGACGTTGGTATCCGTCGCGGTGATGACGAAGCGCCTGCTCATGCCGGAAGGCGCGCCATCGCCTTTTCCATCGCGGCGACCAGGGCATCGATATCGGCGGCGGTGACATTGAGCGTGATCGACAGGCGCAGGCGCGCGGTGCCGATCGGCACGGTCGGCGGGCGGATGCCGCGCACGTCGAACCCGGCGTGCTGGAGCGCACTGGCCACTTCCATCGTGCGGCCATTGTCGCCGAGAATGACCGGAATAATCTGCGATCCAGTGGGATGCACACCCAGGCGGTCGAGCAATTTGGCTTCCGCATGAGCGACCAGCCCATCAAGCCGCATCCGCCGTTCGGGGCGATCGGTGGTCAAGGTGATCGCGCGGCGGACGAGATGCGCCATCAGCGGGGAGGGGGCGGTGGAGAAGATGAAGGGGCGCGCGCGATTGATCAGGAAATCGATGATCACGCGGGGTGCACAGAGCAGCGCGCCCTCGCAGCCCAGCGCCTTGCCGCAGGTGTGCAGCGTGATGACATTCTCATCGCCCGCGATCCCGGCGGCCAACCCGCGGCCTTCGGGGCCGAACACGCCAGTAGCGTGAGCTTCATCCACGATCAGCACGGCATCATGGCGCGCGGCGATTTCAGAGAGCGCGGTGATCGGCGCGCGATCGCCGTCCATGCTGTAAAGACTTTCGACCGCGATCCACACGCGGCCCAGACCACCGGATTTCCGCCAGTGGAGGATGACATCCTCATAGGCGCCCGGATCATTATGCTTGGCGGGGCGTCGTTCAGCGCGACCGAGTTTCATCCCATCATGCGCGCTGGCATGGATCAGTTCGTCATGGACGATCAGATCACCGCGCTGCGGCAAGGTAGCGAAAAGCGCGGCATTGGCGGCAAAACCGGTGGAAAAGAACAAGGCGGCTTCGCTGCCATAATGGCGCGCCGCATCGGCTTCGAGCGCTTCATGCTCGGGATGATTGCCACGCAACAGCCGCGAACCACCCGAACCCGCGGGCAACCCAAGCTGCGCGCCCTCCACCAGCGCCTCACGCAATTCCGGCGAATCCGCGAGGCCAAGATAGTCGTTGGAGGCGAAATCCAGCCCGTCACGCGATTTGAGCGCGCGCAGACGGTCATCCGCCTGCAGCGCGCTCAATTGCTGTTCGTGATCGGGAAAGCGGGAGATCAGTTCTTCGCCTTGTCGACCAGGGCGTTCTTGCCGATCCATGGCATCATCGCCCGCAATTCGCTGCCGACCTTTTCGATCGGATGCGCGGCGGCCGCCTTGCGCGAGGCCTTCAACTCGGGCTGGCCGGCGCGGTTGTCGAGCACGAAGTTCTTCACGAAGCGGCCGGACTGGATATCTTCCAGCACGCGCTTCATTTCCTTCTTGGTCTCGTCGGTGATGATCCGCGGACCCGTGACGATGTCGCCATATTCGGCGGTATTCGAGATGGAATAGCGCATGTTGGCGATGCCGCCTTCATAGAGCAGGTCGACGATCAGCTTGGTCTCGTGCAGGCATTCAAAATAGGCCATTTCGGGGGCGTAGCCGGCTTCCACCAGCGTCTCGAAGCCCGCCTGGATCAGGTGGGTGATGCCGCCGCAGAGGACGGCCTGCTCACCGAACAGATCGGTTTCGCACTCTTCCTTGAAATTGGTTTCGATGATGCCGCTGCGGCCGCCGCCGACGCCCGACGCATAGGCAAGGCCGATGTCATGCGCATTGCCGCTCTTGTCCTGATGGATCGCGATCAGGCAGGGGACGCCGCCGCCGCGGACATATTCGGAGCGGACGGTGTGGCCCGGACCCTTGGGCGCGATCATGATCACGTCGAGATCCTCGCGCGGCTCGATCAGGCCGAAATGGACGTTGAGGCCATGCGCGAAGGCCAGCGTGGCACCCTGCTTCATATTCTCGTGATAGTCGGCAGCATAGATCGCGGCCTGATGTTCGTCGGGGGCCAGGAACATCACGATATCGGCCCAGGCGGCTGCCTCTGCATTGGACTTCACTGCGAAGCCGGCGTCGATCACCTTCTTGGCGGTGGCCGAACCTTCGCGCAATGCGATAGCCACATCGGCCACGCCGCTGTCGCGCAGATTCTGCGCATGGGCATGACCTTGCGAGCCATAGCCAACGATGGCGATCTTCTTGGATGCGATCAGCTTGGGATCGGCATCTCGGTCATAATAAACGCGCATTGGGTATCTTCCTTTATTGGCTCGTCATTCCCGCGAACGCGGGAATCCCGCTTTTTCGTCGTGCATCTAGAAAGCGGGATCCCCGCCTTCGCGGGGATGACAATGGGTGGTTACACTAAATTCTCAGGCCGCTTCTTTCCCGCGGGAAATGGCGACGATGCCGGTGCGGGCGACCTCGATCAGGCCGACCTCACGCATCAGCGAAACGAAGGTGTCGATCTTTTCGGTGCCGCCGGTGACTTCGAAGATGAAGCTCGACGTGGTCGCATCGACCACGCGGGCGCGATAGACATCGGCCAGGCGCAGCGCCTCGATCCGGTGATCCCCCGTGCCGCCCACTTTCACCAGTGCGAGTTCACGTTCGACATGTGGACCAAGCGCGGTCAGATCGACCACCTTGTGCACAGGCACCAGGCGTTCGAGCTGCGCGATGATCTGATCCATCACATCCGCCGAGGCGGAGGTGACGATCGTGATCCGGCTGATCAGATCATCCTCGCTGATATCGGTGACCGTCAGGCTCTCGATATTATAGCCGCGCGCGGTAAACAGGCCGGCGATCCGGGCGAGGATGCCCGGTTCATTGTCCACGATGACGGAGAGCGTATGCCGCTCTTTCGTTTCTTCCTTGATGTGCATTGTTCAGATGTCCGTTTGTGCTGGGCGAAGCCACAGCTTGCATTCGATAAAAGCACCGATCTTCATCACACCAGCGCCTTGGCTTCGTCGTCCATTTCGCCAGATACATTATCTGAATGAAGCATCATATCGGTGTGCGCTGCGCCCGAGGGGATCATCGGGAAGCAATTGGCGAGCTTAGCCACGCGGCAATCAACCAATACCGGGCCATCGGTGTTGATCATCGACTGGATGCAGGCATCGAGATCGGCGGGATCCTCCACGCGCAGCCCGGTCCAGCCATAGGCTTCGGCCAGCTTGACGAAATCGGGCAGGCTTTCGGAATAGCTTTCGGAATAGCGGCTTGAATAGGTCAGTTCCTGCCACTGGCGGACCATGCCCATATATTCATTGTTCAGGATGAACAGCTTCACCGGCAGACGATATTGCGAGGCCGTGGCCAGTTCCTGGATGTTCATTTGGATCGAGGCTTCACCCGCGATATCGATCACCAGCGCATTGGGATTGCCGAGCTGCGCGCCGATTGCAGCGGGCAGGCCATAGCCCATCGTGCCGAGACCGCCCGAGGTCAGCCATTTGTTGGGGCTTTCGAAATTGAAATGCTGGGCGGCCCACATCTGATGCTGGCCGACCTCGGTGGTGATGATCGGATTGCGGTGCTTGGTGGCTTCCCACAGGCTCTTGATCGCCTGTTGCGGCATGATTTCCTTGGTCGAAGCCGGGAAATAAAGCGACTTCTTGGCGCGCCATTCCTCGATCTGCTTCCACCAGGCGGACAGGTCGTTCTTCTGATGCTGGCGGCCTTTCCAGACTCGCACCATATCCTCCATCGCGCGACCAACATCGGCAATGATCGGCAGATCGACCCGCACGGTCTTATTGATCGACGAGCGATCGATATCGATGTGGATCTTCTTGGCATGTGGCGCAAAGGCGTCGAGCCGACCGGTGACGCGATCGTCGAAGCGACTGCCGAGCGCGATGATCAGATCGGCTTTGTTCATCGCATAATTGGCTTCGTAAGTGCCGTGCATCCCCAGCATACCCAGCCACTGATCGGACGAGGCGGGAAAGGCGCCGAGTCCCATCAGTGTCGACGTAACCGGCGCGCCCGTGATCCGCGCCAGCTCGCGCAGGATCTGCGACGCAGCGGGGCCGGCATTGATCACGCCGCCGCCGGTGTAGAACACAGGGCGTTCGGCGGCGGCCAGCATCTCGACCGCGGATTCGATCAGCGACTGATCGGCTTTCACCTGCGGACGATAGGTCTTGTGCTGGATCGCGCCGGGCTTGCGATATTTGGCCGTCGCGACCTGAACATCCTTGGGGATATCGATCACGACCGGGCCGGGGCGGCCCGATGTGGCGATATGAAAGGCTTCATGGATAACATCGCCCAAGCGGTCGGGCGACTTCACCAGATAATTATGCTTGGTGCAGTGACGCGTGATGCCGATGGTGTCGGCTTCCTGAAAAGCGTCGGTGCCGATCAGATGCGTCGCGACCTGCCCGGTGATGACGACCATCGGGATCGAATCCATAAGGGCATCGGTAATCCCGGTGACCGCATTGGTGGCACCGGGGCCGGAGGTGACGAGCACGACGCCGGGCTTTCCCGTGGACCTGGCATAGCCCTCCGCCGCATGGGTCGCTGCCTGTTCGTGGCGCACGAGGATGTGCTTGATGCGCGTCTGTTTGAAGATCGCGTCATAAATGGGGAGCACCGCGCCGCCGGGATAGCCGAACACGATCTCGACGCCCAGATCGGTGAGCGCCTCGACCAATATGTCCGCACCGGACTTTTCCGCAGTCATCACACTTCCTCCAAAAAAACGCGGCCCTTGTTGCGCCGCAGCACCCCAAAGGCAAGGATGGCTCGCTAAAGATAACAAACTAACCTGTCAACACCGTATCGCGTAATATTATTGCTAATTCATCCAGATTTGAATCACTGAGTTGCGTTTTGCGGCAATTCCAGTCCGAAGGGGTCTGTCGTGAAAACCAGGTATATTGCCGTTTGCCATATTGGCGCGTGGCGATCATGCCGCGTTCGATCATCGCAGCGCGCGAGAGATCGCCCTTCAAAAAGGCTGCGATTTCCGGAACGCCGATCGCGCGCATCGCCGGCAGCGCCGGATCGAGATGGCGCGCGAGCAGGGTTCTTACCTCATTTTCGGCACCCTGATCCACCATCTGCGCAAAGCGGCGTTCGATCCGTTCGAACAGCCAATCGCGTGGCGGCAGCAGGATGAGCGGGACAAGATCGATGGCGTCCGCAATCCCGCCAATCCTGTCCGCTTGCCACGTCGCCAGCGGCTTGCCGGTGGAGCGAATGGTTTCGAGCGCGCGGGCGACGCGGGTGGTGTCATTGGGAGAGAGTTTTTCGGCCGCTGCGGGATCTTCCCGGGTCAGCGCTTGGTGCGCCTCCAGCACGGGGAGCGCGCGGGCCGCGGCGCGAATGACAGGGTCGATATCGGGCACAGGCGCGATGCCATCGAGCAATGTGCGGAGATACAGGCCGGTGCCGCCGCACAGGATCGGCAGCAGCCCCGCCGCGTGTGCCTTGGCGATCTCGTTACGCGCTTCGGCGGCCCAGCGCGCGGCGGAACAGGCATCGGCACCGTCGATATGGCCGAATAGTGCATGGGGGACTCCACCCATCTCCGCCTTGCCGGGCCGGGCGGACAGGATATGCAGATCGGCATAAACCTGCATGGAATCGGCATTGATCACCACCGAAGGCATGGTTTGCCCGAGGCGGACTGCCAATGCCGACTTGCCGCTGGCGGTCGGCCCTGCGATGAGCGCCACCTTCCTGGGATGAGGGGTTCGAGTCTTGTTCATTGCCACGCTGATAGCGGACGGGTTGTCGTCCGGCGACATTGCTGACGCGCAAGCGCGACTGGCGGCTGCGGGATGCGCGCCGGGCGAGGCTGTATGGCTCGATGCGGACACTGCCTGCGACGTGCTGTTCGCGTCTTCGCCCGAGGATGCGCGCGCCGTGCTCGAAGGCGCGATCGCCGGCGTGGACGTGATCGTCCAGCCGCTTGAGGGCCGTGAAAAGCAACTTCTGATCTCCGACATGGATTCGACGATGATCACGGTGGAGTGCATCGACGAACTCGCCGGTTATGCGGGGTTGCGCGCAGAAATTTCGGGCGTGACCGAGCGCGCGATGCGGGGCGAGCTGGATTTCGAGGCGGCGCTGGATGGGCGGGTGGCGCTGCTGAAAGGGCTCGACGTGCGCACGCTGGAGACCTGCCTCAACGAGCGGGTCACGCTGATGCCCGGTGCCAAGACATTGGTTCGCACCATGAAGGCGCGGGGGGCGTATACCTTGCTCGTTTCAGGCGGCTTCACGCATTTCGCGGATCCCGTGGCCGGGGAGATCGGCTTTGATGATGCGCTGTCTAACATATTGGAGATTGACGGCGCGGCGCTGGCGGGCACCGTCCGCCGCCCGATCGTGGGCGCGGAAGCCAAGCGCGAGGCGCTGGAGAAAGCGTTGAATGTGCGTGGCCAGACCGCCGATCGTGCGCTGGCCGTGGGCGACGGGGCGAATGATATTCCAATGCTGCAGGCCGCCGGGCTCGGCATCGCCTATCATGCCAAGGAGAAAGCGGCGGCAGCGGCGGATGCGCGGATCGTGCATGGGGATCTCACGACCTTGCTTTATGCGCAGGGCATCGCGCGCAAGCATTGGGTTACGGGCTAGGCTTTACGATCAGGCAATTTTGTGCGGCGCTTTTGATCAGTCCGCATTGCTTTTCCGCATCACCTTGCTTCGCAAACGGACCGGCCTGAAGCCGGGTGATCTTTCCGTCCGTGCTTTTCACCAGATAGGGCTGCAGTGCTTTCAGGCCATCGACATTGCGTTCGAGCGACGACCAGAGCGCGGTCGCATTGTCCGGATTGCCGAATGCACCGAGCTGGATGCGCCATTTTCCACCGGTCGCAGGCTGTATTGCCGGGATCGGCTTGGCCGGGATTGTGGGGACCGGCTTGGGCAGGGCTTTGGCAGGCAACGAGGTCGATGGGCTTCCAGGTTCGGGATAGGGCGCGCCGATGGACGGCTGCGAAGGCGGGATCGCCGCGGGTTTGATAGGCTGATCGACAGTCGCCATGATCTGCGGCCGCATGGCACGGGTTTCGATGGCGCGCGCCATCGCAATCCCGTCCTCGCGCTGCCGCAGCGGAATGAACCGGTCCATTTCGCGCAGTGCAGGCGCCGCCTTGGGATAGCCGCTGGCGGCGGACCGGGTGGTCAGCGCATAGGCGCGCACCCAATCCTTGGAGACATAATCCCCGTTGAAATGCGCCGTACCCAATACATATTGCGCACGCGGATCGCCGCGGGCTGCTGATTTCTGGATCCAGGGCATGGCCGCGGCGCGCTTTCCGCTCTCGAACAGCGACAGGCCATAATAGTCTTCGGCGTCGGGGTGGCCCTGAGTTGCCGCGCGGGCATACCAGCCTTCGGCCTGTTTGACATCGGCGGGAACGCCGCGGCCTAGGCGGTAGGCCTGCGCCAGATTGAACTGGGCGTCGGCATCGCCTTTCTGCGCCAGCGGACGCCATTGCCTGACCGCGGCTTCATATTCGCCGCGCTCCCACGCCGCGATCCCGCTCTCCACATCGGCAGATGCGGTAAGCGGCAGAAATGCCAGCCCCAGCGTGAAAGCCGCTCCCAGTTCCATTGCCGCCCGCCTCATCGCATCGCCTTCCGCAACCGGGACTCGACATCCCGCCATTCCAGCCGGTTAGAGCATGTTCGTTAAATGAGGATTAGCAGAAAATTCAGGCTGTTTGGAAACGGGACAGTCACATCCGTTTCGCGCCGGCTGTTAACCAGATTTTAGCCCCGACATGCGATTGCCCGAACGAGACGGGTTTCGAACCGAGGGGACACTATGCGCGTTTTGGCTTTGGCATCGCAAAAGGGAGGGTCCGGCAAGACGACCTTGTCCGGCCATCTGGCCGTTCAGGCGCAGCTTGCCGGGGCAGGGCCGGTGGTGCTGATCGATATCGATCCGCAGGGGTCTCTGGCGGATTGGTGGAATGAGCGCGATGCGGAATTGCCCGCCTTTGCGCAGACCACGGTTGCGCGGCTTGCCTCCGATCTGGAAATGCTGCGGCAACAGGGCTTCAAGCTGGCGGTGCTCGATACGCCGCCTGCGATCACCATGGCGATCCAGAGCGTGATCGCGGTGGCCGAACTCATCGTGATCCCCACGCGCCCCAGCCCGCATGATCTGCGCGCCGTGGGTGCCACGGTCGATCTGTGCGATCGCGCCGGCAAGCCCCTGTTGTTCGTGGTCAATGGCGCGACGCCCAAGGCCAAGATCACCTATGAAGCCGCGGTGGCGCTTTCCCAGCATGGCACTGTGGCCCCTGTCACGCTGCATCATCGCACCGATTTCGCTGCCTCGATGATTGATGGCCGCACGGTGATGGAATGCGATCCCAAGAGCCGGTCGGCCAATGAAGTCCGCGAGCTTTGGTCCTACATCTCGGATCGTCTCGAAAAGAATTTCCGTCGCACCGTCTTCAGCGCGCCCTCGGCGAGCGGCAGCATGGCGATGGCGTCCCAGCGTCCGATGGGCGGCTTCGGCCGTCGCGTCGTCGGTCAGTAAAGCAGGGAGAATCACTATGGCTGAAGCAAAGCCCCTCGCATCTCTCTCATCCAGCCTGCTGGCCCGCAAGGGCCAGGCCCGCCCCGCCATGCGGCCCCAGGGCTTTGCCGGCTTTCCCAATCCAATGGGTGGCCATGAAGATCTCGGCTGGAACGACATGGGGCATGAAATTCCCCGTCCGCTCCATATCCATGCCGATGAACATCTGAACGGCTTCGTGCCGGAGGTGCCAGAGGTCATGCGGCAGCGTGAAATCCTGGAGGCAGAATTCGGCGCGCCACAGGATATGGATCTGCCGCATCCCGTTACGGAATTCGAAGCGTTCGAAGCACCGACGACAATGCCCGGGCAGGAAATTCATCCCAAGGCCAAGGCTCAGGTCGCAAAAGCCCTGCCGGCTGCGCCGCGCCCATTGCCGACCGTTGCAATCGCCCGCGCCAAAAAGGCCGCCAAAGGTCGCAAGACCAAGGCGGCGTTTACGCTGCGAATGGATCCGGAGCGGCATCTCAAACTGCGCCTGGCCTGCGCGATCACGCGCGATTCCGCGCAAGCCATCGTGACCGAGGCGCTGGATAATTATCTGAGCAGTTTTCCCGAGATCGACGAACTTGTCCGCAAGGTTCCGGCGGGCGTCTGATCTGCATGTCTGTGTCTTTAGGGGGTAGTCCGATGAAATCCACGACCGTTTTCAAACTTGCCGCATCGGCCCTGGTATTGGGCGGAACGCTGGTGACGCCGAATCCGATGGGGATCATCAGCGGGTTCGCATCCGCCAATGACACCAGCAAGATGGAGAAGAGCGCGGTGGATGCTGCGGCCAAGGCGCAAAAGGCGCTGAAAGCCAAGGATAGCGTGAAGGCGATTGCCGCGGCCGAACAGGCGGTCGAGGCCGAGCCCGGCAATGCGGCCTATCGCGCGCTGCTCGCGCAATCCTATCTTCAGGGCGGTCGGCTTTTTTCCGCTGAAACCACGTTCAAGGATGCGTTGACGCTCAATCCCGAAGACGGTCGCGCGACGCTGAGCCTGGCCTTGGTGCAGATCGCGCTGGGTGAACCGGAAAAGGGGCTGGAAACGCTCAATGCTTCGCGGGTGCCCGTCGCGCCGGCCGATCACGGCCTGGCGCTGGCGCTGGCGGGGGATACGCAAGCGGCGATCACATTGCTGGATGCAGCGGCGCGCGAACAGGGCGCTTCGGCCAAGGTCCGTCAGAATCTGGCGCTGTCTCATGCGCTGGCCGGGCAATGGCGTCAGGCACGCGCCATCGCGGCGCAGGATGTTCCGGCCGATCAACTCGATCGCCGTATGCTGATGTGGGCCGGCTTCGCCAATCCGCGCAATAGCTGGGAGCAGGTGGCATCATTGCTCGGGGTCAATCCCGTGCGCGATGCCGGGCAACCACAGCGCCTGGCGTTGAACACCGCGCCGTCTGCGCAGATTGCGGAGGCAGCGCCCGTGGCTGAACCCGCCGTGGAAATGGCCGCCGTTGAACCCCAGGCCCCGGTGGAAACAGCCGTTCCAGTGACTTACGCCGCTGCGGAGCCTGCGCCTGTGAGTGAAATGGCCCGGACGACCAATCTTCAGCAAGTGCTGTTCGCGCCGCGCCGTGAGGTGTTGCAGCCTTTGCCGGCCCGCTATGTCAGCACGCCGATCAAGCCACAATATGCAGCGCGCGCGCCACGCGCCACTGCCGGCCAGTTTGTTGTCCAGCTTGGTGCCTTTTCGACCGAGGCGCGTGCGGAAGCCGCCTGGAAGGGCGCTGTTGGCCGCTTCGGCCTGTCGAGTAACACCGCGAACGGCACCACCTATCGCGCTGGCAATGCCACGCTGCACCGTGCTGCCGTCGGCGGCTTCGCCACGCGGCAGGATGCGGCTCGGGTCTGTGCTGCGGTGAAAGCCAAGGGCGGCACATGTTTCGTGCGCGCCGCCACCGATGAGACGCCCGCATTGTGGGCGCAGCGTATAAGCGGCGTCAGGATCGCTGCACGCTGATAAACAGGCATTGGAGAGAGTGCCGATTAAGGGCGGTCAGCTTATGAGCTGGCCGCCCTTCATCATATGCAACACCTTGCCCTGCACGGGCAGACCGTCAAACGGGGTGTTGCCCGCGCGCGCCGCGAGCCGGGCGGTGTCGATCTTCCAGGGCGCGCCGGGATCGAGAATGATGAGATCGGCCGGCATACCGACCGCGAGGACGCCCGCATCTATCCCAAGGATCGTCGCCGGATTGGCCGCGAGCAAAGCGAACAGCCGGGCATAATCGATCAGATCATCGCGCACGAGGCCGAGGGACAATGCGAGCAGCGTCTCCGCGCCCGCCATGCCCGGCGCGGCATCGGCAAAGGGCAGGCGTTTGTCTTCGGGGCCGCGCGGATCATGGCCCGAGCACAGTACGTCGATCGTGCCATCCGCAATCGCTTCGAGCGCCGCCTGACGATCGCTTTCGTCGCGCAAGGGGGGCGAAAGATGCGCGAACGTGCGGAAATCGGACATGGCGATGTCGGACAGATTGAGATGCGCGGGCGTGATGCCGCAAGAGACCTTGACGCCGCGCGCCTTGGCGGCCCGGATGGCGGCGAAACCCGCCGCCGTTGTCACCTGCCGGAAATGGATCGACGCGCCGGTGAGTTCGGCGAGATAGACGTCGCGGCTGATCGCCATGGCTTCGGCGATGGCGGGCGCATGAGGCAGGCCGAGCCGGGTCGCGGTTTCGCCGGCTGTGGCGACGGCACCCCGGGTCAGTCCGTCATCTTCGGCATGGGCGATCACGGTGAGACCGAGCGGCGCTGCATAAGCCAGCACGCGCTGCATCACACCCGAATCGGCAATCCATCCGCGTCCGGTGGATACCGCCACCGCGCCGTCCATCTGCATCAGCGCGAATTCAGCGATTTCCAAACCCTTCAGGCCGCGCGTGGCGGCGGCCATGGGGTGAACCCATATTTCCGGCTTGCCGGAAGCCGCGGCGCGCTGGATCAGGCCGGGATCGTCCAGCGGAAGCGATTGATCGGGCATCAGCGCGGCGCGGGTGATTCCGCCCGCGCGAAAGGCCGGCTTGTCGATCGCGAACACGCCCAGATCGATGATCCCGGGCGCGACAAGTTTGCCCTTTGCATCGAGGATTTCGGCGTCGGCGGGAATATCGATCGCGCCGATCTGCTGGACCGTGCCTTCGTTGACGAGGATATCGCCGCGATAAGGCGCAGACAGGCCGGAGACGATTTCGGCATTGATGATCGCGCGAAAGCTCATGCCCAGCCCTCCACGCCGCGCCGGCGTCTGGTAAGCACATCCAGACAGGCCATGCGGACGGCGACGCCCATTTCGACCTGCTCGGTGATGGCTGAGCGCTTGGGATCATCCGCCACGCTCGAATCGATTTCGACGCCGCGGTTCATCGGGCCAGGGTGCATGACGAGCGCATGGGGTGCGGCCTTTTCCAGCCGCTCGGGGGTGAGCCCGTAAAGCGCATGATATTCGCGGGGGGAGGGGATGAAGCCGCCATTCATACGCTCATTCTGCAGCCTGAGCATCATGACCACATCGACGCCGGCAATGCCTTGGTTGAAATCGGTGTAGGGCGTGACGCCCATGCGCTCGATGGCGGTCGGCGTCAGCGTCGGCGGCGCGATCACGCGGACTTCTGCGGCGAGCGCCGTCAGCGCCAGGATATTGGAGCGCGCGACGCGGCTGTGGAGCACATCGCCGCAGATCGCGACCTTGAGGCCGGCGATCGTGCCGAAACGGCGTCGGATCGTGAGCGCGTCTAGCAATGCCTGGGTGGGATGTTCGTGCCAGCCATCGCCGGCATTCAACACCGGGCAATCCACCTTGTCAGCGATTAACTGCACCGCGCCCGAACTGGAATGGCGAATCACGATGATGTCGGCGCGCATGGCGTTCAGCGTCACTGCGGTGTCGATCAGCGTCTCGCCCTTTTTCACGCTGGATTGCGCGGCGTGCATGTTGACAACGTCAGCGCCCAGCCGTTTTCCGGCGATCTCGAACGACAGCAGGGTGCGGGTGCTGTTTTCGAAAAATGCGTTGATCTGCGTGAGGCCAGCCAATCGGTCGTCATGCTTGGAGGCGGAGCGGTTGAGATCCACCCATTGCTCGGCTTCGTCGAGCAGAAATGCGATTTCATGGGGCTGGAGACCGGAAATGCCGGTCAGATGCCTGTGCGGAAATTGCGCCGCACCGGTGAGGCCGGTGGACGGGGAAGTGCGTGACGATGACATTGAAAGCCGCGCATAAAGCGAGCCGCGCCGGAGTTCAACCGGTAACCGGGAAACGCTTTCATCAGAGCGACTAGATCTTGAATTAAAACAAGCTCGCTGCGGATCAAATTCGATCTAGGCGTCAGGTTCGGGCTTGGCTATGGGCATCATATGCCACGCTATTTCTTCCACCTTCATGAGTGCGGAACGATTACGCCCGATGTGGAGGGGCAAGAGTTGCTGGACGATTCCGCCGCGCAGGTCGAGGCGCTTCGTCTGGCGCGCAATATCATGGCGGGTGAGATCGAGGGTGGGCGGTTATGTCTGCTCTGCAGAATCGAAGTGCATGATGCCCAAGGGACCATGGTGATGGCGATGCCGTTCAAGGATGCGGTGGTGGTCACCGGCCTTTAGCGCTGGCTGAACCAAGCCCAGGCCAGCCCCGTTGCCATGCCGAACTGGACCATCGCGATCAGATGAAGGCGTGTCGAGAAACCCTGCTTGCGGGTTTTGTGCCGGAAATGGCTGCGGCCCGCATACGCACCGAAGATGCCGATAAAAGCGACTTGGAGCAGCGTGGCTTCGGAAATGCGCCGTTGCTTGTTTCGCGCGCGGGCCTTGTCGATCCCGAACAGTGCAAAGGCCCACAGATTGGCCAGCAACAGTGCCGCCGCCGCCGCCGAGACCATCAGTGAACCAGCGCGTCGATCGCGGCCTGAAGGATGTGCGCCGCGGCCAGCGTATCCACGCGCTCGGCGCGCTTGGCACGGCTGAGATCGGCTTCGATCATGAACCGCTCGACCGCGAGGGTGGACCAGCGCTCGTCCCATAGCAGGATCGGCAGGCCGAGATCGTCGATATTGCGGGCAAAGGCGCGGGTGGACTGGCTGCGCGGCGATTCGCTGCCATCCAGATTGATCGGCAGGCCGAGCACGATGCCGGCGACCTGCTGCGCCTTGATCTGCGCGACCAGCGCGGCCTTGTCCTGCGTGAATTTGGTGCGCTTGATCGTGCCTGCCGGACTGGCGAAGCTCCAGCCAGCGTCGCACAAAGCGGTGCCGATCGTCTTGGTGCCCAGATCGAGCCCGATCAGGCGTCCGCCATCGGGCAGGACTTCACGGAATGCGGCGGCGTCGGGCGTGATCATGGACCGGCCTTAGCGTTTGGATTCTCTCTCGTCATTCCCGCGAATGCGGGAATCGCGCTTCTTCCTTCGCGTCGGCATAAAGAAGAAGCGGGATCCCCGCCTTCGCGAGGATGACAGCTTAATTCTGTGCCTTGAACGCTGCCAGTCGCCGCGCTGCATCCGCGCGAATATTGGCCCAGAACAGGCTGTAGTCATAAACGTGATAATTATTGCCGGGCAGCACATAAGGGCCAAGCGCGGGCGGAGTGCCGATCAGCAAGATTCCGCGATCCTCGCAGCGCGCCGGCACAGCGGCCCTTTCGATCTTCGCGCTTTTGAGATCGGTAGAAGGAACGAGCGTGCCCAGATTGGCGCTCGCGGGTGCGCTGCCGCCCCGCAGGCCGGAGATCGGATTGGTGCAGATCATCGGCGTTCCGGCGCGGGGTTTGCCGTCGAAACCAATGCTGGCGTTATAGGTGTCCAGGATCAATTCGGGTGCGGCGGGTTCGGCAAAGCTTTGCCAGCCGAGGATGCAGCCGGATTGATCGGCGGCGCTGCATTCAGGCAACCCCATGCCGGGCAGATCGGTGGTGCGCGAGACCGGCCAGCCGACGATATAAGCCGCCACGATCCGCTTGGCCAAAGGTGTCCCGGCTATTTCTTCGCGGAGCAGCCGGGTCAGGTGCAGCGCACCCTGGCTGTGTCCGGCAAGAATGATGGGTCTGGTGCGGCCAACCTCCGTCAGGAATTGCGCGAAGGCCACGGCGATATCGCGATAGGCCAGATCAAGCGCCTTTTGCGCGTCAGCCTTGGTCGTGAGGAAAGCGCCAAAGGTCGCCTGCCGGTAGCGCGGTGCCCAGATCGCGCCGGCTTCGTTGAACGCGCTCGCCTGCCCCCGGATGAAGAGCGCCGCACGATCATTGGCTTCCTTATTGTCCAGCGGGGCATTCCAGGCGGATCGATCGAGGAAAGATGTCGGGTGGATAAAGAAGATCGCCGCCTCCGGCGCGGCGGCGGCTTTATAACCCTCTGGGGTCCATAGCGCAGGATTGTCGGTCGCCTTGCCAGGGTGAGCCAGCCACAGCATGGGGCTGGCATAAGCATTGGCCGCGGTTTCGGGCAGCGCTTTGAAGCCAGCGCTGGGCACCATCGCCAAGCGCATCAATTGCGGCGCAAACAGGCGGTAAGCGAAGGTGCCGGCGAGCGCGAGCATGATCAATATCGCAATCAGATAGAGGAACTTGCGGGCCAATCAAACTCTCCATTGTGCAGTGCAGCATGAAAATCGCAGCGCTGCAAGCCTCTTTGCCATAGCTTGAGGCGCGCACGATGCAATCGCTGCTTCTTTTTGCAGGCGCTCTGCTATAGCCCAATCCGTATCGGGGGGAGGATCATCATGGCCGACGCGCATAATGACGAGCCCGCCTGGCCACAGCGGCCCTGGGTCCTTGCGGCCATCGGCGCGGCAGCAGGGCTGTCGATCCATTTTATTCTGGGCGAGAACAGTTTCGGCCACACCACATCAGCGCTGGATATCGCCTTCGCCGCGCTGATCGGGTCGCTCGCGATATTGGTGGCGTTTACGCTGGAACGCGCCCGCTGGACATGGTCGCTGACATTTTCCGGCGTCGCTGCGGTAGTAATCGCGCTCATTTTCTACTGGAATGGCGCGCCCGATGACTGGCGCACGGCGGAAAACTGGCGCGCGCTGAGCGGATTGCTGGCGGTCGCCATTGCCGCACCGCTGTTCCAGACCGCGCGGGATGCCGGGGCGCGGCGCTTCGCTTATGTCGAGGTGCATGGCCATGCCTGGACCAATGTCGTCATGTGGTTCGCATCCTGGGTCTTCGTCGGGATCGTCTTCCTGCTGGCGTTCCTGCTCGCCGCGCTGTTTTCGCTGATCAAGATCAAGCTGCTCAGCGACGCACTGAACGAGCAATGGTTCATCATGACGCTGATCGGCGCGTCTCTGGCCGCGGCAGTAGGCGTCTTCCGCGAGCGGGATCGGATAGTGCGGTTGCTGCTCAACGTGGTGGTCGCGGTGCTCGGCGTGCTGGCACCGGTGCTGGCGGCGGGATTGATCCTGTTCCTGCTGAGCCTGCCCTTTACCGGGCTTTCCGCGCTCTGGGAGGCGACCCGATCGACCACGCCGATCCTGCTGTCGTGTGTGGTCGGCGCTCTGATCCTCGCCAATGCAGTGATCGGGCGCAGCGACGACGAGGAATCGCGATTCCCGCCGTTGCGCTGGGGCGCGCTGGGACTGGCGATCGCGATGCTGCCGCTCGCGATCATTGCCGCCATCTCCACCGGATCGCGCATCGCGCAATATGGATTTACGCCGGAGCGGCTTTGGGCGGTTGTTTTCGTGACGGTCGCGCTGGCCTATGGCGCGGCCTATCTGATCGCTGTGTTGCGCCGACGCACCGCCTGGGCACCCGCGGCGCGGCGGCTCAATCTGGGGCTTGGCTTCGGGCTGTGCGGGCTTGCGCTCTTTCTGGCGTTGCCGATTACGAGCTTCAACGCGATCTCGACCCGTGATCAGGTGGCGCGGCTTGAAAGCGGGCAGGTCAGTCCGGAAAAATTCGACTGGGCGGCGTTGCGCTTTCAATTTGGCGATCCCGGCAAGGCCGCGGCGGAGAGGCTCGCCAAAAGCGGCAATGCCGCAATCCGGCTGGCGGCGGCGAATTCGCTCAAGGCCAGTGACCGTTGGGATATGGAGGCTCGGCAGCGCGAGGCACGGGCTGTTGATTCGCTGGATCAGCGGCTGAAAATCGTGCCGGCGGGCGCCATTCTGCCCGATGCGTTGCGGCGCAAGCTGGTCGATTGGGAGGTGTGCGACGCTAGCGGCGCCTGCGTCGTCATGTTCGATGCAGCGAAAAACGAAGCGATCACCGTGCGCCGCAATTGCGATCCGGAGAGCATCCGGGCCGAAACCGTGCCGGGCGACGGGGCGAAGTCCATCGCAAGAGTGTCCCAGATGAGCGAGAATTGTGATCCCAAGGTCGTAAAGCTCACGCTGATCGGCGCCGAATGGACCACGGACCGACTTGGCCTTGATGCGGAAGCGCGCAAGGTCTGGGCGAATGCGGTTTCGGCTGCGATCGAGAAGGGCGATGTCGAAGTGCGCACCGTTCAGCGGCGGCAGATATTCATCGGCGGCAAGCCCGCCGGCGAGGTTTTCGAATAGCCATGCTTGATGCGATGCGGCGCGGATGCTAGCCGCAGCGCGGATCGCGCGCCGATCCCAGCAATCGGAAAAAACATGTCAGTCGATACCGCAACCGTAAAGAAGATCGCCAGCCTGGCCCGGATCGCAATGAGCGATGCCGATGCCGAGGCGATGGTGCCCGAACTCAACAATATTCTGGGCTGGATCGAGCAATTGGGCGAGGTGGATACCAGCCAGGTTCAGCCGATGACCGCTGTCATCCCCAATACGCTGCGCCTGCGCGACGATGTCGTCACCGATGGCAATGTGCGCGACAAGGTCTTGGCAAATGCACCGCGGGCCGAACATGGCTTTTTCGCAGTGCCGAAGGTGATCGAATGATGCGTGATTTTTCTTCTGCCATCCTCGCGAAAGCGGGAATTCCGCTTCTTCTTCCTTTGGATGCTTCACGGAAAAGCGGGATTCGCGCTTTCGCGGGAATGACACGTAAGGGATGGAAGGCATGAGCAGCACCGAACTCACCGATCTTGGCATTGCGGCGATCCGCGACGGCGTCCGCGATGGCAGCTTTTCCGCGCGCGAAGTGGCGCAGGGTTTTATCGACCGTGTGGCGAGCGCGAAGGCGCTGAACGCCTTCCTCGTCGAAACCCCCGATCATGCTTTGAAAGCCGCCGATGCGGCGGACGCGGCGCGCGTTTCGGGCGATCTCAAATCCATGTCGGGCGTGCCGATCGGCATGAAGGATCTGTTCTGCACCGAGGGCGTGACGACCACGGCGGCAAGCCACATTCTCGGCAATTTCGTGCCGACCTATGAATCCACGGTTTCCGCCAATCTCTGGGCGGCGGGCGCCGGGATGCTGGGCAAGCTCAATCTCGACCAGTTTGCCATGGGATCCTCCAACGAGACCAGCGCCTTTGGCAATGTGATTTCACCCTGGCGGCGCAAGGATGGCAGCAATGCACCGCTCGCGCCCGGCGGCTCTTCGGGCGGCAGCGCCTCGGCGATCGCGGCGCGGCTTTGCCCTGCGGCGACGGGCACGGATACCGGCGGCTCGATCCGCCAGCCCGCGGCCTTCGTCGGCATTTCCGGCATCAAGCCCACCTACGGGCGCTGCTCGCGCTGGGGCACGGTCGCCTTCGCCAGTTCGCTCGATCAGGCGGGGCCAATGGCGCGCGACGTGAGGGATTGCGCGATCATGCTGGGGGCAATGGCCGGGTTTGACGCGAAGGACTCGACGTCGCTCGAATTGCCCGTGCCCGATTGGGATGCGGGATTGTCGAGCAATTTGAAGGGCAAACGGATCGGCATCCCAAAGGAATATCGCGTGGACGGTATGCCCGCCGAGATCGATGCCTTGTGGGAGCAGGGAATCGCGTTTTTGAAGGATGCGGGCGCGGTGGTGGTGGAGGTTTCGCTGCCGCACACCAAATATGCGCTGCCGGCCTATTACATCATCGCGCCGGCCGAAGCCTCGTCCAACCTCGCGCGCTATGACGGTGTTCGATACGGCCTGCGCGATCTGCCCGAAGGCGCTGGTTTGCAGGATATGTATGCCGCCACGCGCGCCGCGGGGTTCGGCCCCGAAGTGAAGCGCCGGATCATGATCGGCACCTATGTGCTCTCGGCGGGCTTTTACGATGCCTATTATACCCAGGCGCAGAAGGTTCGCACGCTGATCTCGCAGGATTTCGACAAGGCCTGGGAAAGCTGCGACATATTGCTCGCACCGACCGCGCCGTCAGCCGCGTTCGCGCTGGGCGAGAAGCAGGCCGATCCGCTGGCGATGTATCTGAACGACGTCTTCACCGTGCCCGCCTCGCTGGCGGGATTGCCCGCCATGTCGGTGCCGGGCGGCCTGGACGGGCAGGGGCTTCCCCTCGGCCTGCAGATCATTGGCAAGGCGCTGGACGAACAGGGCGTGCTGAACGCCGGCCTTGCGATCGAGGAACGCGCCGGCTTTACGGCGCGTGCCGCGCAATGGTGGTGAGCATGATCAACAATGGGACGCGATAGTGGCGGGCGGCGCTGCGGATGTGGTTGCGCCAATTTCCGCGATTGAGGCCGATTGGAGCCGTGAAGCCAAAAGCGCGCTCCAATGGCATCCGCCGCGGTCCTTGCTCGCCAGCATCCGGTCCTATCAATATTGGGCTGGCATCAAAGGTCCGATCGCCGCGCTGTGTCGAAAGGCCGCTGTGCTGCGGCATCGCTTCTGGTCTGCGGTGACGGGGGCGGATATTCCGATCAATTCGATGATCGGCGGCGGCCTGATGATTCCGCATCCCAACGGCATCGTCATCAATCCCGGTGCGATCATCGGCCCGAATTGCCTGATCCTGCAGCAGGTGACCATCGGAACCGGGCATGGCGGCGTGGCGACGATCGGCGGGCATGTGGACTTTGGCGCGGGCGCGAAGATATTGGGCGCGGTGACGATCGGCGATCATGCCGTGATCGGTGCCAATGCGGTGGTCACCAAGGACGTGCCTTCGGGCGCGGTTGCGGTGGGCATTCCAGCCAAGATAGTGAAGAGATGAGCGGCTGCGCGCGGCCAAAATGGAGATGAATGTGAGCGAATATCGTATCCAGGGCGCAACGGGCGAGTGGGAGGTCGTGATCGGCCTCGAAGTCCATGCGCAGATCACCTCCAAGGCCAAGCTCTTTTCCGGCGCGGCGACCGATTTCGGGGCGGAGCCCAACAGCCAGGTTTCGCTGGTGGATGCGGCGATGCCCGGCATGTTGCCCGTGCTGAACGGCGAATGTGTCCGTCAGGCGGTGCGCACCGGCATGGCGATCGAGGCGCAGATCAACGCCTGGTCGCGATTTGACCGCAAGAATTATTTCTATGCCGATCTGCCGCAGGGCTATCAGATTTCACAGCTTTATCATCCGATCGTGGGCGAAGGGCGGCTCATGATCTCGCTCGACGAGAAGGATGCGGACGCCGAGACCAAGGAGATCGGGATCGAGCGCATCCATATCGAGCAGGATGCGGGCAAATTGATGCACGATCAGCATCCCACGCAGAGCTATGTCGATCTCAACCGCTCTGGCGTGGCGCTGATGGAAATCGTCTCCAAGCCCGATATGCGCTCTCCCGCTGAAGCCGGGGCTTATGTGAAGAAGCTCAGATCCATCCTGCGCTATGTCGGCTCGTGCGATGGCAATATGGAGGAAGGCTCCATGCGTGCCGACGTGAACGTCAGCGTGCGCAAGCCAGGCGATGCGTTCGGCACGCGGACCGAGACCAAGAATGTCAATTCGGTCCGCTATGTGATGCAGACGATCGAGATCGAAGCCAATCGTCAGGTCGATGTGCTGGAAGCGGGTGGCACGATCGTGCAGGAAACGCGGTTGTTCGATCCCGACAAGAATGAGACCCGCTCTATGCGCTCCAAGGAGGATGCGCATGACTATCGCTATTTCCCCGATCCCGATCTGCTGCCGCTGGTACTGGATGACCAATTTCTGGCGGATTGTCGTGCGAGTCTCCCCGAATTGCCCGACGCCAAGCGTCGTCGCTATGAGGGCGATCTGGGCCTGACGGCGTATGCCGCTGCCGTGCTGACTGCCGAGGCCGAGACGGCGCGCTGGTTCGAGGCGCTGATGGAGGCGTGCGGGGACCAGGCGATGGCCAAGGCGGCATCCAACTGGCTAATCTCCGATCTTTTCGGAGCGCTCAACCGCCTCGGCATGGATATCGAGGATAGTCCCGTCAGCCCGGCGCAGGGTGCCGAACTGCTCAAGCTGGTGGCCGATGGCACGCTTTCGGGCAGTCTTGCGAAGCAAGTGTTCGAAATCATGCTTGAAACCGGCGATGATCCCGCAAAGATCGTCGAAGAAAAAGGGCTGAAGCAGACCAGCGACACCGGCGCGATCGAAAGCGTGATCGCTGGCATTCTGGACGCCAATGCCGAAAAGGTCGCGCAGTATAAAGACGGCAAGGAAGCCTTGTTCGGGTTCTTCGTAGGCCAGACGATGAAGGCGATGCAGGGCAAGGCCAATCCACAGGTGGTCAACGAATTGCTCAAGAAGGCGCTTGCGTGATGCTTACTCCACCGGGTGATTCTTGCCCGGTGCGCCCGGCTCCTCGCTCGGCGTCGATTCAGGGTAGTCGACATCGCCCTGACCCGGCGTGATTTCGTCGGGCACATAAGCGGGGGCTTCTTGGGGCGGGCTATCGGGATGTGGATCGGGCTGGGTCGCCATTTTTTCGGTCTCCTTGAGGTCACATCAACGCACGGGGCGGGGGGATTGGTTCCGCGACGCTTGCCCTTCGGCTCCCTCCTGCTATAGACGCCGCCGACCGACGGTCCATTTGCGGGCGTGGCGGAATTGGTAGACGCACCAGATTTAGGTTCTGGCATCGAGAGATGTGGGGGTTCGAGTCCCTTCGCCCGCACCAAATTCGCCATTGACTGCGTGCAGGGCCGGCCAGAGACATTCATGATAACGAAGGCGTTTGAGAGAAAAATGCAGACTGTCGAGACGTTGAACGAAGGCCTGAAGCGCGCCTACACCCTGACCATCTCCGCCAAGGATATCGACGCACGCGTCGATCAGGAGATCAAGACGGTCGCCCCGCAGATCAAGATGCCGGGTTTCCGCCCGGGCAAGGTTCCCGCGAACCTGATCCGCAAGATGCACGGCCCCGCCATGCAGCAGGAAGCGCTGAACGGATCGATCCAGGATGGTCTCCAAAAGCTGATGGCTGATAACAAGCTGCGTCCCGCGATGCAGCCCTCGGTCGAGCTGCAGGAAGGCTATGAGCCCGGCAAGGATGCCGAGATCAAGGTCGCGCTCGAAGTGCTGCCCGAAGTGGAAACACCTTCTATCGACGGCATCACGCTGGAGCGCCTGACGATCGAAGTGCCCGAAAGCGACGTCGACGAAGCGCTTGCCAAGATGGCCGGCCAGAACAAGCAGTTTGAAGACGCCCCCAAGAGCCACAAGGCCAAGGAAGGCGATCTCGTCGTGATGGATTTCGCCGGCAAGGTGGATGGCGTTGCGTTCGAAGGCGGTACCGGCGAAGCGATGTCGGTGGAAATCGGCTCCGGGCGCCTGATCCCCGGTTTCGAGGATCAGATCATCGGCGTGAAGGCCAATGACGAAAAGCAGATCAATGTGACCTTCCCGGACGATTATCCCGTGGACGATCTCAAGGGCAAGGCCGCGACGTTCGATCTCGTGATCAATGAAGTGCGCGTGCCCAAGGAAGCGACGGCTGACGAGGATTTCGCTAAGTCGCTGGGCCTTGAGAGCCTGGAACAGCTCCGCGGCCTGCTGAAAGGTCAGTTGGAGCAGGAAAATAACGGGCTCACCCGCACGCACATGAAACGCAAGCTGCTCGATCAGCTCGCCGCATCGCATGATTTCGATGTGCCGCCCTCGATGGTGGAGGCCGAGTTCAACCAGATCTGGGCGCAACTCGAGCATGAAGCGAGTCATGAAGACGACAAGGACGCCGCGCTCAAGGAAATGGAAGACGATCGCGAGGATTATCGCAATATCGCCGTCCGCCGCGTCCGGCTCGGTCTGCTGCTCTCCGAAATCGGTCGTGCGAACGGCGTTGAAGTGAGCCAGCAGGAAATGAACCGTCTGGTTTCGCAGGCGGCGCAGCAATATGATCCCAAGGATCGCGAGCGTTTCGTGCAATATATCCAGCAGGAGCCGATGGCCGCTGCCCAGCTCCGGGCACCGCTTTATGAAGACAAGGTAGTCGATTTCCTGTTCTCCAAGGCGGAAATCACCGATCGCGTCGTCGATCGCGCCGAGCTGGAAGCCGCAATCGAAGCCGAAGATGACGGCACGGAGAGCAAGCACGTCCATGGTCCGGGCTGTGGCCATGACCATGATGAGGAAAAGCCGAAAGCCAAGAAGGCCGCTGCCAAGAAGCCTGCCGCTGAAACGGCTGCCGGCGATGACGTGAAGGCTGAAAAGCCCGCCAAAAAGGCTGCTGCCAAGAAAGATGACGTGACGGCTGAGGATGCCGCTGAAAAGCCGGCTGCCAAGAAGGCACCTGCCAAAAAGCCCGCCGCGAAGAAGTAAATGGCGGCAGGGGGCGGCAGCGTGCAGCGGGACGAGGCGGCAAGCCTGCCCGAGGGGCTGCGCATTGCCGTCCTCTTGCCCTGCTACAATGAGGAAACCGCGATCGTACAGACGATTGCGGGTTTCCGCGCGGCGCTGCCTGGCGCGACCATCTATGTCTATGACAACAACAGCCGCGATCGCACGGTCGAGGTGGCGCGTGCCGCCGGGGCGATCGTGCGGACCGAGCGGATGCAGGGCAAAGGCAATGTCGTGCGCCGGATGTTCGCGGACGTGGATGCCGATATCTATGTGATGGCCGATGGCGACGCCACTTATGAGGCGTCGGCGGCCCCGCAGCTCGTGACGCGGCTATGGACCGAGCAACTCGATATGGTGGTCGGCGCGCGCAAATCAGAGATCGAGGAGGCCTATCGCCGCGGGCATCGCTTCGGCAATGCGCTGCTCACGGGCATATTGGCCTGGATATTCGGGCGCACTTTCAGTGATATTCTCTCGGGTTACCGGGTCTTTTCCAGACGGTTCGTGAAGAGCTTTCCCGTGCTCTCATCGGGATTTGAGATCGAAACCGAGATCAGCGTTCACGCGCTCGAACTGCGGATGCCCGTGGCCGAAGTGGTGACCGCCTATATCGCACGTCCCGAAGGCTCCGAATCGAAGTTGTCCACCTATCGCGACGGCTGGCGTATCCTCAATACGATCCTCATCCTTTTCAGGATCGAGCGTCCGGTGCTGTTTTTCGGTGCGATCGGCGCTTTTTTGATCGCCGTGGCGGTGCTGCTGTCGATCCCGCTCGTGATCACATTCATGCAGACGGGCCTGGTGCCGCGAATCCCGACGGCGATCGGCGTGACGGGGCTTGTCATCATCGCCGCGCTGAACGGGATGTGCGGCCTGATCCTCGATACCGTGGTGCGTGGACGACGCGAAGTGCGGCGGCTCGCCTATCTCGGTCAGCCCGCGCCGGGCTGGGGTTGAGCATCTCGTTTCGCGTAAACTTGCCTAAAGTGCCGGGTAGCGCTGTCTCTGCCCCTTGAAGTCATCCCATCAAACGCCGATGTTGCACCCTCCGAGAGGGCAAAAGGACCAAGATTCTATCATGCGCAATCCGTTCGAAACCGGAAATTTCATCGACCCGACCACTGACGGTCTGGTGCCCATCGTTATCGAGCAATCGAATCGCGGCGAGCGCAGCTTCGACATTTTCTCGCGGCTGCTGCGCGAGCGTATCATCTTCGTGACCGGCGGTGTGGAGGATCATATGGCCTCGCTGATCACCGCGCAGTTGCTGTTCCTCGAATCGGAAAATCCGAAGAAGGACATTTACATGTATATCAATTCGCCCGGCGGCGTCGTCACAGCGGGCATGGCGATCCATGACACGATGCAATATATCCGCCCCCGCGTCGGGACGGTGTGCATCGGTCAGGCAGCGTCGATGGGTAGCTTCCTGCTGGCTGCGGGCGATCCGGGGATGCGGGTGGCATTGACCAACGCGCGGATCATGATCCATCAGCCTTCGGGCGGCGCGCAGGGCCAGGCCACGGATATCGAGATCCAGGCCAAGGAAATCCTGCGCATCCGGCACCGGATGAACGAGCTCTATGCCAAATATACCGGCAAGCCGCTCGAAGTGATCGAAAGCTCGATGGAGCGCGACAAGTTCATGTCGGCGGATGAGGCGAAAGCCTTTGGTCTGATCGACGAAGTGTTCGACAAACGGCCCAGCGTGGCCGAAGACGCCGCGAACGGCACCCCCTCGTCCTGAGTGGATACCGAATATTCGCCATTGTAGGATAGAAGCAACGCGGGCTAGGATGCCCGTGTTGCTGGTGGCGCCGGGCTGCGGCGCCGAAGGATGATGAGATGACCAAATTGAGTGGCGGCGATTCCAAGAGCACGCTTTACTGTTCCTTCTGCGGGAAATCCCAGCATGAGGTGCGCAAGCTGATTGCGGGGCCAACGGTCTTCATCTGCGACGAATGCGTGGATCTGTGCAACGACATCATCCGCGAGGAAACCAAATCCGCCCTGGTTTCCAAGAAGGACGGGGGCGTGCCCACGCCCCAGGAAATCTGCGATGTGCTTGATGATTATGTCATCGGCCAGAAACAAGCGAAGCGCGTGCTCTCGGTTGCGGTCCACAATCATTACAAGCGTTTGAATCACGGTGCCAAGGGCGCTGACGTCGAACTGGCGAAATCAAACATTCTGCTCGTCGGCCCTACCGGCTGCGGCAAGACATTGCTCGCGCAGACGCTCGCGCGCATCCTCGACGTGCCCTTCACCATGGCCGACGCCACCACGCTCACCGAAGCGGGCTATGTGGGCGAGGATGTCGAGAACATCATCCTCAAGCTGCTCCAGGCATCCGACTATAATGTCGAGCGCGCACAGCGCGGGATCGTCTATATCGACGAAATCGACAAGATCAGCCGCAAGGCCGAAAATCCTTCGATCACCCGCGACGTGTCGGGCGAGGGCGTGCAGCAGGCGCTGCTCAAGCTGATGGAAGGCACCACTGCCTCGGTGCCGCCCCAAGGTGGCCGCAAGCATCCGCAGCAGGAGTTTCTGCAGGTCGACACGACCAACATCCTCTTCATCTGCGGCGGTGCCTTCTCCGGCCTAGAAAAGATCATCGGTGATCGCCTCCAGGGCAAGTCGATTGGTTTTGGAGCCTATGTCGCCGCGCCCGATGAACGCCGCACCGGCGAAGTCCTGCGGTCTACCGAGCCTGAAGATTTGCTGAAATTCGGCCTGATCCCCGAATTCGTCGGCCGCCTGCCGGTGATCGCGACGCTCGAGGATCTGGATATCGACGCGCTGGTGAAGATTCTGGGCGAGCCCAAGAATGCGCTGGTGAAGCAATATCAGAAATTGTTCGAGATGGAGGAGGTCAAGCTTGGCTTCACCGATGACGCGCTTGTTTCGGTCGCTAGAAAGGCGATCGATCGCAAGACCGGTGCCCGCGGCCTCCGCTCGATCCTGGAAGGCATCTTGCTCGATACGATGTTCGACCTGCCCGGCATGGACGGCGTGGACGAAGTGATGATCGACAAGGATGTGATCGAAGGCCGCAAGGATCCGGTGCGGGTTTTCGCGAAGAAGGAAAAAGCGAAGGCGGGGGACGCGGCTTGAAATCGAGCCTGACCCTGGCGATGGCCATGTCAATCGTCAGCGTCAGGCAATGATTTTGCCGAATGCCAGCCTCTGCGCTTGCCGTATGTAATAGACAATCCGTTGCCGGCCTCGGCTCCAGTTTTTGTTGTCAAACGCGCGTACGCCGTCGATCAGCGGCTCACGCGCCAGTGTCAGTCGCGCCCGCGTTGAGCCGATCCGTGGTATGATACGATTGAACGCAGTTTCTTCGCCCGGTCGGCCTCGATTGAGGTCTTCCCTGATCTCGCTATAAAATCCGCTGAGCGAGCGTTCGAAGCCAGCCTTGGTCCATGCCATCACGCGCATATCGAACCAAGGGCTCTTCCCGCCGCGCAGGTCGCAATAAAGCTCGGTATCTCGTGGAATGGTTTTCAACATTTGCTGAAGATTGATGACTTTGTAGCGACCAGTGACCTTCCAAAAAATAGCATCGTCAGGCAAATTCTGGACACTCTGGCTGGCCATGACCGTATCAAGAAGCCGCATTTCTCCGTAACATCGGCCATAAGCAGGCGGATAATCCAAACCTGGATAGATAATGAAATCCATCCGATCCGTCAGCCCTTTTTCCCGCACCAATGATCGCAGGATATCTATTTCCGAATTGGAGTTGTCGGCAAATATGATGCGATCTAGGCCACGACCGATAAATTGCAGATAATGATCCAGAGCCTGGCGATAATCCTCGAGCCTGACTGAAGGATCTATACGGGTTAATCCCGGTGCTCCAGCCGGAGGCGATATCGTGGCAGTCATGATCAGCACATTTGGCAATCAGTGTCTCCCGAAGGGCCGGATCATTCCATGCGCCCATTGTTCAGCGGTTAGCGAGGGCGCGACGCGCGTTCCCTGCTTAATGCGCCAATACGCAAGAATGACAATGATTTCGTTCAAGAATTCTGGTTTAAGGGCTTAAATGCAAGCTAGACCTTGCTGCGACCCTCTCGTCTCGGAGAATGATCTTTGCGCCACGTTTATTGTGTCATGGGGGCTCGCTCGCTCAGCTATGCACGTTCGTGCCTGGCCAGCCTGATACGCAACGGCGCCGAACCTATCAGACTTGTCATCATCACGGACGGGCCGGACAACGTCAGCGCGATCGATGAAGCGCTGAAATCAATCGATCCTGAGCGAGAGAGTCTCTGGGAGGTGCATGGCAAGGCCGAAGCCGATCGGCGTGCCGAGGCTTATTTCGCTGATTACCCCGCCATCCGTGAGTTCCGGAATGGCCACCCCTGCTGGCGCAAGGTGACCGATCCGGCGCTCTTCTCCGCGCCGGGGGCCGAGATGATCATCATCGATCCCGATGTCTATTTCCCCAATCGTTTTGCGTTTGAGCCGACGCCTGAAACCGGCATTTTGCTGATGTGGCAGCGCCCCAATTGCCTTTTGCCAGAAGATGTCGTGCGGACGGCCTTTGAGGCCGGCGTGACTATGGCGGATCACACCGATATCGGCGTGTGCCAGACGCGGGCAGTGGATTGGGACTATCTGGAAGAGATGCTGGGGCAGATCGGCGGCGCCAATCTTCCCGCCCATTCCATGCACGTCGAGTCGATCGTCTGGGCGGCGCTTGCTTTGAAACAGGGCGGCGCGCATCTCAATCCGGAGGCTTGGCGCTGTTTCGACAACGGGCTTGCGTCTCGTCTGGCGCGCAAGGCCGGCAAGAGCGGCGTTGCGGTCTTGAAGGATATCGATCTGTCGACGGCCAAATGCCTGCACGCAGGGGGCGTGGCCAAGACCTGGCTTGTCGATGCGGAAAAGGCCGGGCTGTTCAGCCAGCCGCGCGATCTTTCGGCAAAAAGCGATGGCCGTGGTTATGAAATTTACCCGCGCGCGAAATTCGAGCGGAAATTCAGAATCCGCCGCTTGGCTGGCCGCCTGGGATTCTATAAGCTGATGGGCGGCTGAACCCGAATTTCTGCTGGCAGGCACCGCGAATCCATTGCCGGAAATTCATCTTTCACGCATGGCGATTGATGCAATCGCGATCGACCCCATATAAGAAGGTATGAGCCGCGCCGTCGGGGTGCTGCCGGAGAGTTTATGACCAAAGCCTATCCTGTTCTGCCGCTGCGCGATATCGTCGTTTTTCCCAACATGATTGTGCCGCTTTTTGTCGGGCGTGACCGGTCCGTGGTGGCGCTTGAACGGGCGATGGAGGCGGACAAGGAAATTTTCCTCGTGGCGCAGCTCGATCCTGCGGAAGACGATCCCCAGCGCGACGATCTGTATGACATGGGCGTCATCGCCACCGTCCTGCAATTGCTCAAGCTGCCGGACGGCACCGTGCGCGTTCTCGTGGAGGGCAAGCAGCGCGCGACGCTGGAGACGCTGGACGAAGCAGAGGGCCACGCCACTGCGACAGTGACGCTGATCGCTGAGCGCGAGGCCGAAGGCACCGAGGTTCAGGGGCTGATGCGCTCGGTGATCGAACAGTTTGAAAATTATGCCAAGCTCAACAAGAAGCTACCTGCCGAAACGGCCGTGCAGCTTGGCGAGATAGAGGATGCGTCGCGTCTCGCCGATTCGGTCGCGTCCAATATCTCGGTCAAGGTTTCGGACAAGCAGGCGCTGCTGGTCGAGCTTGATCCGTCACGGCGTCTCGAAATGGCATTCGCCTTCATGGAAGGCGAATTGGGCGTGCTGCAGGTGGAGAAGAAAATCCGCAGCCGGGTCAAGCGGCAGATGGAGAAAACCCAGCGCGAATATTATCTGAACGAGCAATTGAAGGCGATCCAGCGCGAGCTTGGCAATGAGGGTGACGATGGCGACGGCGATGAGCTGAGCGAGCTCACTCAGAAGATTGCGACGCTCAAGCTCTCCAAGGAAGCGCGCATCAAGGCGACCGCGGAGTTGAAGAAGCTCAAGACGATGGCCCCCATGTCCGCCGAGGCGACGGTGGTGCGCAATTATCTCGATGTGCTGCTGGGCTTGCCCTGGGGCAAGAAATCGAAGCTGAAAAAGGATATCGCGGCGGCGCAGGCGGTGCTGGACGAAGACCATTATGCGCTTGAAAAAGTGAAAGACCGGATCGTCGAATATCTGGCGGTCCAGGCACGCACCAACAAATTGAAAGGCCCGATCCTGTGTCTCGTTGGTCCTCCGGGCGTCGGCAAGACCTCGCTGGGGAAATCGATCGCCAAGGCGACCGGGCGCGAATTCATCCGCCAGTCGCTCGGCGGTGTGCGTGACGAGGCCGAAATTCGGGGCCATCGCCGGACCTATATCGGTTCGCTGCCTGGCAAGATCGTCAGCAATCTGAAAAAGGCGGGCGCGTCCAATCCGCTGTTCCTGCTCGATGAAATCGACAAGCTGGGTCAGGATTTTCGTGGCGACCCGGCATCGGCACTGCTCGAAGTGCTGGACCCCGAACAGAATTCGAAGTTCCAGGATCATTATCTGGAGATCGACATCGATCTTTCGGACGTGATGTTCGTATGTACGGCAAATTCGCTCAACCTGCCGCAGCCGTTGCTCGATCGCATGGAGATCATCCGTCTGGAGGGCTATACCGAGGACGAAAAGCTCGAAATCGCGAAGATGCACCTTCTGCCCAAGCAGATCGAGGCGCATGGCCTGAAGGATCATGAGTTCGAGCTGACGGACGAGGGGCTCCGTGCGCTGATCCAGAAATATACGCGTGAGGCGGGCGTCCGCACATTGGAGCGCGAGATCGCCAAACTGGCGCGCAAGGCGCTCCGCCGTATCCTTGAAGGCAAGGCGACGAGCGTGACGATCACGCCGGATAACATCTCCGAATTCGCAGGCGTGGAGAAATTCCGTCACGGTCTGGGCGAAGAGGAAAATCAGATCGGTGCGGTGACGGGCCTGGCCTGGACCGAGGTCGGCGGCGAATTGCTGACGATCGAGGCGGTCACCGTGCTCGGCAAGGGGCAGGTGAAAACCACTGGCAAGCTTGGCGAAGTGATGAATGAGTCGATCCAGGCCGCATTTTCCTTCGTGCGTGCCCGCGCGCCCGCTTATGGCATCAAGCCAAGCCTGTTTGCGCGCAAGGATATCCATATCCATCTGCCCGAGGGCGCTGTTCCCAAGGATGGCCCATCCGCCGGCATCGGCATGGTCACCGCGATCATCTCCACGCTGACGGGGATTCCAGTGCGGCGCGATGTGGCGATGACGGGCGAGGTGACGCTGCGTGGCCGGGTCTTGCCGATCGGCGGATTGAAGGAAAAGCTGCTCGCGGCGCTGCGCGGGGGCATCACCACGGTTTTGATCCCTGCGGAAAATGAGAAGGATCTTGCCGAGATTCCGCAGAACATCAAAGACGGTTTGAAGATCATTCCGGTCAAGCATGTCGATGAAGTTCTGGCACTGGCGTTGACCGACTCGCTCGAAGCAATCGACTGGACCGAGGCAGATGAACTCGCGGCGCAGCCGCCTCATCATCCCCCTGTGGCCGCCGGAGAGGGAGAAGCGGTTCGTCACTGAGCAGTTGCAGCGTAAAAAAAGTCCGTTTTCGCCCGGAAAATAGGCGAATTGGGACTGTTTTACTTTGACAGCCTTGCAATGGTCGGCTTCAACTACGCGCCGGCACTATGCCGACCAATTGAAGCAACCACAAATCTAGGGGGTTCCCAGGGCATGAACAAGCAAGAGCTCATCGGCGCAGTCGCCGATGCATCGGGCCTGAGCAAGAGCGACGCCAGCAAAGCGGTGGAAGCCGTTTTCGATTCGGTGACCGGCGCTCTGAAAAAAGGTGACGAAGTCCGTCTGGTCGGATTTGGCACTTTCTCGGTTTCGAAGCGCAAAGCATCGACCGGCCGCAATCCGCGCACCGGCGAGCCGATGACCATCAAGGCTTCGAGCCAGCCGAAGTTCAAGGCCGGGAAGGGCTTGAAGGACGCTGTGAACTGATCTGATGTTTTCGTTCGGCGGGTCGTCCTTACGGGCACCCGCCGGATGAGCATCCCGACTCTCTTTGGGCGGCAGGACATCCTCGATGTCGGTCAAGAGCGGTCTGAACAAGGCGGGGCTTAGGCACCGCCTTTTCTTTTTGTTGCGGGGCGCATCATCCTTCGATATGGACCCGCTTCCGCCATGACCGGCGGCGTCGAGGAGTGACCAACTCCCCGGAAAAAGCGTGGGCGCGTAGCTCAGTGGTAGAGCACACCCTTCACACGGGTGGGGTCGCAAGTTCAATCCTTGCCGCGCCCACCACGCTTTTCTCCTATAGGATCAAATCGCCACAATTGTGATGTTGCGATTCGTGCCCCAGGAGCAGCCGATGCGTTTCACTCTTTCATTGGTCCCTGCGATGGCTTTGCTGATGCAGGTCGCTCTTGCCGCGCCCGCGATAGACGATGATCAACTGACGCAGGGCGTGTGGCGCAATAAAAAAAACAATGTCCATGTCCAGGCGCACCGGTGTGGAAAGAGCGTCTGTGGCACGATTATCTGGGCAAGCGACAAGGCCAAGGCCGATGCGCGCGCGGCGGGCACACCCAATCTGATCGGCCGGCAGTTGTTCGAGGATTTCAGGAAGGATGAAAAGGGAGTCTGGCACGGCCGGGTCTTCGTGCCGGACATCGGCAAAACCTTTTCCGGGACGATCAGGGCCATGAACAACGATATGATCAAGGGAACGGGATGCCTCTTTGCAGGCCTTTTCTGCAAATCGCAGATCTGGACGCGCGTGAAATAAGCGCGCTGCGCAGCGATCCGATTGCTCAGCGATGGCGGGCTCTGTGGAGCCAATTGCGGGCGAATGCGTTGGGCTACGCGCCCCATTGGGGCGTATTGACGAGGTGACGATGACGACACGACGCGAAGCGATTGCCGGGCTCGTAGCATTGGCCGTCGCCATGCGGACATCGGCGTTGATGCCCGCGGTCGGCAAAGCGACACCCTTTTCCTGGGATATCTTGCAGCAACGCGCACTCGATCTTTCCCGTCGCCCCTGGCAGGCATCGCCAAAACCGTCGCCCCTGATCGAGACGATGAATTACGATGCCGCCGGACAGGTGCAATTTCGCGCGGATCGCGCGCTTTGGCGCGAGCATGATGACAATAGCGCGACCCGTTTCTTCCCGCTGACCAAGAATGCCCGACACCCGGTTTCCATATCGGTGACCGAATCCGGCATGGCGCAGCGCCTGGCCTATAGCCCTTCGCTTTACGAGATTCCGGCACGCCATCCCATGAGCGCCATGGGGCAGACCGGAGGATTTTCGGGCTTCCGCTTCATGAACAAGGGCGGTGTAGGGGATTGGATGGCTTTTCAGGGGGCGTCCTATTTCCGCGCCGCGGGGCCGCTCCACCAATATGGCCTTTCCGCACGCGGGCTGGCGATCAACACGGGGATGAGCGGACCTGAGGAGTTTCCGGAATTCACGGATTTCTGGCTGGAGCGCGGGGAGGGCGGTGCGATCATCGTCTACGCCTTGCTCGACAGTCCAAGCGCGACGGGTGCCTATCGCTTCATCAACCGGCAGGGCACCGATGAGACGGTGCAGGATGTGAGCATGGTCGTGCATATGCGGCAGTCGGTGGTGCGGATCGGGATCGCCCCCCTCACCAGCATGTTCTGGTATGGCGAGGGCAATCGAACGCAGGCGCGCGACTGGCGGCCGGAGATCCACGATTCCGACGGCCTTGCGATCCGCATGGCTTCGGGCGAGCGCATCTGGCGGCCGTTGGTCAATCCGCCGCAGCCCAAGGTGAACAGTTTCGCCGCCGCCGCACCACGCGGTTTCGGGCTTTTGCAGCGGGATCGCCAATTCGATCATTATCAGGACGACGCGATCTTCAATGAAAAGCGGCCGAGCCTGTGGATCGAGCCGCAGGGCGATTGGGGCCACGGGGCGGTGACGCTGTATGAAATCCCGACCACGACCGAATATGCCGACAATATCGTTGCTTTCTGGACACCCGCGGCTGGTGCCAGCGCGGGGCAGCGCCTGGCCTATGACTATCGGATGCGCTGGATTGGCACCGAGCCCGAGCCGCTTTCAGTCGCGCATGTCATCAATTGCTGGACCGGGCAGGGGGGTGTGCCAGGGCAGCCGCCTCAGGCCAATGCCGCAAAGATAGTGATCGATTTCGAAGGGCCGCGTTTCGCGGGGCTTGGCGGCAGAAGCACTGTGAAGCCCGTCGTCGATGTCGCCAATGGGAGGCTGCTCAACACCGGCTGCTATCCGATCGACGGTCTCGTCAATTGCTGGCGGATGATCGTCGATGTGGAACGCGGACGCGACGGACCGGTTGATATTCGGGCCTTTCTCCAGAAGGGCGGGGATGCGCTGACCGAAACGCTCATCTATCAGCTTTCATGAAGTTTTCCGGAGAGTTCGGAACGCTTTCGCATCAGGACGGTTGAAAAACACAACGGCTCGTAAGCAGCCGGCGGAGAGGGTGCCATGGCCTGCGCACGATGCGCGCCTGGACAAGGATTGGGTTGCGTTGCTGAACACGATTTCCGCTGATGCCGTGAAAGCAGCCCCTCTGGTCAGCACTAGTGCGTGCAGATCATCGACACCGTCCGATCTGCCCGATGGCGCTCCTTTGCATATGCCCATCCAGTCGTTTCACAAGCTGCCAATGCCGGGCCGCCAGGTGGTGACCTCGCCCGAAGGAATGCTCGAAAGGCGGCTGCTGCTGGTCCTCGGTACCCTCGCCGTGGGACTGCTGGCCGCTTCCGAGATGGGCCGACCATTGACCGAAGACGGCACGTCTTTGCTCGATGCCGGGCTGTTCCTGCTATTTTTCAGCCTGTTCTGCTGGATCGCCTTCGGCTTCTTCAACGCGGTAGCGGGTTTTGTCGTGCTTGCCGGGCAGCGTGGATGGGGCGCGGCCGACAATGCCCATCCACCGATGCCACGCAAGCGAACCGCAGTGCTGATACCGGTCTACAATGAAGACGTGACGCCTTTATTCGCCCGCATCCGGACGATGACCGCTTCGGTCGGAGAGACTGGCGCGGGCGACATGTTCGATTTCTTCATCCTGAGCGATTCGGGTGTTCAGGCCGAGGCTGCGGAATATGCCGCTTATCGGGAGGTGAAGCACGTCAGTCCCGTGCCGCTATATTATCGCCGGCGCTTGGCGAATACGGCGCGCAAACCGGGGAATATCGCAGAATGGGTGTGTCGCTTCGGCGGTGGCTATGATTATATGATCGTGCTGGACGCGGACAGTCTGATGACCGGGCGGGCGATGATGCGGCTCGCCTCTATGATGGACCGCAGCCCCGGCGTCGGCCTGATCCAGACCATCCCCAGCGTGATCAACGGTCGCACGCTCTTCGCGCGCTGGCAGCAATTCGCTTCTGCCGCTTATGGTCCGATCGCCAGCGCCGGCCAGATATGGTGGTCGGGCGCGGAAGCGACCTTTTGGGGGCATAATGCCATTCTGCGCATCCGGGCCTTCGCCGATAGCTGCGGCCTGCCTGAATTGACCGGCCCTGAGCCATTTGGCGGCCATGTCATGAGTCACGACATGGTGGAGGCGGCCTTGATGCGCCGCCGGGGATGGGCGGCGCACATGATCGCGATGGTCGATGGCAGCCATGAAGAGTTTCCGCCGACCTTGAGCGACTTTGCCGTGCGTGATCGCCGCTGGTGCCAGGGCAATCTCCAGCATCTGCGCCTGCTCGGCGGGGCCGGATTTCACTGGATCAACCGGTTGCAGCTTTTGATGGGCGCGTCCGCTTATCTGACCGCGCCGCTCTGGTCGATCCTGACCATGACGACGCTGCTGTATATGCTGGGACTGACCGATCCGCCCGGCTTTTCCGGCTGGCCGCTACTGTTGACCGGCATTTTGCTTTTCCTGCCAAAAATCCTGTCTCTCGCGTTGCTGATGATGGACCGCGAAAGGCGAGAGAGACTTGGCGGCGCACGCCCGATCGTGCGCAGCATGATGTTCGAAGTGCCGCTGTCCATCCTGGTCGCGCCGCTCACCATGGTGTCGCAGACGCTCTCCATCATTGATATCCTGCGCGGCCAGGCCAGCGGCTGGTCCGCGCAACGCCGCGATGCGGACGGGATATCGTTGCGGGACGCTGCGCGCGACTATCGCTGGCATATGGGGGTCGGCGCGCTGATGTTCGCCGCGCTTGCCACGGGCGTGGATGGCACGATCTGGCTCGTGCCGATCATGGCCGGGTTGCTCCTGTCTCCCGTGATCGTGATGGTCACGTCGCGCAATGATATCGGTGAACGGCTTGGTCAGAGCGGCATTTTTCCCGCGTCCGATCCGCACGCCGCGCAAGCGTCGCAAACCGTGTCGGATGAGCCGGGCTTCGGCATTCGTGTAATCTCCAATCCGTCGAAAGACCGGTGCGATCCGGCGATGGAAACCCCGTTGCGCCAGCAGGCGGTGTAAAGCCTGACGCCCGGACAGTGTGACATATAATCGTCACATGATTGGCATCAAACCGTCTCAAAACCCCCACAACGCTGTCACGGACCATCCCTAGAGGCTCGTGCAGGGCGGTGACAGAGGGGCTTTGATTCGGCCCGCACCTCGCCCTGATCTTTTCACGAAGACCGGGCAGCCGGAGCGGAGACCATATGCACTCGATGACACGGATAAGCAGAATCCTTCTGGCCGGTTGCGCACTCGCAACCTTGGCCGCGTGCGGCGCGGATGACGTCGCATCGCCAGGCGAGGGTGGCATCATCGTGACGCCAACCCCGACGCCCACGCCGACTCCAACGCCCACCCCGACGCCAACGCCGGGTACGCCCGCTGCTGACTGCCCCACGGGCACGTCCGATGTCGGTACGATTGGTGCGTATCGCTCTTGCCGCATTCCGTCGCTCATCTCCGGCGCTCTTACGCTCCCGCGTCGCGCCGGCACAGCTTATGAAATCAATGGCCGCGTCAATGTAGGCGTCGATCTGGGCGGGGCAGGCACCGCGCCGGGCGGCGCCTCGGCGACGCTCACGATCGAGCCGGGCGTATTGGTCTATGCCAACACGACCAACGCGGATAACGATTTCCTCATCGTCAACCGTGGCTCGCGCATCGCAGCCGAAGGCACCGAAACGGCACCGATCATCTTCACCGCAGAGCAGAATCTGACAGGCGCAGTGACCGATGATACGCAGGGATTGTGGGGCGGTATCATCATGGCCGGCCGCGCACCGATCAGCAACTGCAATGCCACGGTCACCGGCGGCAGCGTCGGCTGTGAAAACGTCGTCGAAGGCACCGGCACCGCATTGTACGGTGGCGCGACGCCGACCGACAGCAGCGGCGTGTTTCGTTATGCGCAGATCCGCTATTCTGGCACGGTGATCAGCCCCAATAACGAATTGCAGGGATTGACCTTGGGTGGCGTTGGTTCGGGGACCCAGATCGACCATGTCCAGGTCCACAACAGCTCGGACGACGGCATCGAGGTCTTCGGTGGGCGCGTCAACATGCGCTATCTCGCGATCACAGGCGCTGACGATGACAGCTTGGATACCGATGTCGGCTATCAGGGCTTCATCCAGTTCGTGATCGCGGCGCAGAAGCCGAACAGCACGCAGACCGACAATTACATGATGGAGATCGACTCCAACGGTTCGGAAGACGCTCTGCCGCGCCAGTGGGGACGGATCGCCAACTTCACGTTCATTCAGACGACCAACGCGACCAATGCGGCCATCCGCATCCGCGGCGGCGCTGATTTCAACTTCGTGAATGGCATCGTGACCGGCCCGGGCGCGTGTTTGAACACGATTGCCTCGAACAGCGCAGCTGATCCTTCCACCATCCGTCCAACCAATGCAGCATTGGAGGATCAGGGTCCGCCGGTGTTCAACTCGGTGTATTTCGCTTGCGCCAGTTCTTATGCTGAAACGGCGGCTTCGGGGGTGACCATCACAAGCGCGCAGCAGGCTGCGTTTTTCACCGCCGGCACGAACAATGTCGCGCTTGGAACGGGTGCATTGCAGAACGGCTTCTATGCCGCGGGTGCGGCTGCCACCAACCCGGCTTATAATGCAGCGCTGCTTAACCCTACGGGCACGTCGTTCATGGTCACCACCAGCTATATCGGCGCGGTGCGGGATGCGAATGACACTTGGTTCCGCGGCTGGACGTGCAATTCCAACCGGGCGACTTTCAGCACGACGAGCGGCCTCTGCACGGCGTTGCCAACAAGCTGATCGCATACACTGTCATGGGGACGGCCGTCATGACGGCCGTCCCCGATTGTCTAAAAGAAAACGGGGAAGCCGTCACATGAAGAAGCCGCTCAGTTTCGGGAGTCTGCTCCTGCTCACATCGGCGCTGATCGCTCCGCCCGCGCTCGCGCAGGGCGCAGAACCGCAGACGGCTGAGCCGGCTCTGCAGGCGCAGGGCGAAAATGATGCGGAAAGCGACGGCGGCGAAGCCGTCGATATTTCAGCGCCCGGCGCAAGCAGCGGTGGGGACGAGATCGTCGTTACGGGCCGCTTCATTCCCAATATTGCACGGATCACACCCGAAGTGGTTTCGGTGCTGTCTTCCGCGGACATCGCGCGCACGGGTGAAGGCGACATCGCGGGCGCGTTGCAGCGTGTCACCGGTCTGAGCGTGGTCGGCAACGGCTTCGTCTACGTGCGCGGTCTGGGTGATCGCTATTCGCTTTCGCTGCTCAACGGGTCGCCCTTGCCTTCGCCGGAGCCTTTGCGTCGCGTGGTGCCGCTCGATATCTTTCCAACCAACGCCATCGCCAGCGCTTTGGTGCAGAAAAGCTATTCAGTGAACTATCCGGGCGAATTCGGCGGTGGCGTGATCAATCTCACGACCTTGGCCGTGCCCAAGGAAAGCTTTTTCCAGCTTGGCGGATCGATCGGGATCGATACCGAGACGACGGGCAAATTGGGTTATACCTATTATGGCGGCGATACCGACTGGCTTGGCTATGATGACGGCACCCGCAAGGTTCCCGGCTTCGTCAAGGAAGCAGGCGCTGGCGGGACATCGCTGACGCCCGAACAGGCGACACAGCTTTCCAACGCATCGACCACGCTGCTCCAGCGCAATCGTGATATTCCACCCCAGTTCAAGGGTGAATTCAGTTTCGGTACTGCAAAGGATATCGCCAACGGGCGGATCGGGATCATCGCTGCAGCCGGAATCGACAATAGCTGGCGCACACGCGATGCGATCCAGCAGGCCACCGATGACGTGAACGGCGGCGTGCAGCGCGATTTCCGCACGGTGCTGACCGAGAATCGTATGCTGGTAAACGGCCTGCTTGGCTTGGGTGCCGAGTTTGGCGAACACAAGATTCGTATCACCAACCTCTATATTCACGACACGCTGAAGCAATCGCGGCTGGGCGCGGGTTCGGATGCCAATATTTCGAGCCTGCCCGGCGTTCCGGCCCTGATCGAACAGAATACCAACTGGTTCGAGCGCCAGTTGATCGACAATCAGGCCGTCGGTGAATTCAAATTCGGCGATTTCAATGTTTCGCTGCGCGGCAGTCATGCCAATACCAAGCGCAAATCGCCCTATGAGCGGCAATTCACCTATCAATACAGCACTTTGGTGAATGACTATGTCAATTCGCTCAGCGGCACGCAGTCGGCATCGATTGCCTTCAGCGATTTGAGCGAAACTTTATGGGCCGGCGCGGCCGATCTGAGCTATACCATTCAGGCGGCGCGGCCGATCACCGTATCCGCGGGCTATGCCTATAATGATACGGATCGCGTTTCGAGCCGCTACACCTTCCGTTATGTCGGCCCCGGCGCTGCACCTTTGAACCCAGTCGTTTCCCAGCTTCGTCCCGACTATCTCCTCTCGGACTACACGATCCTGACCAACGGCATCATTTTGCAGAACACGTCGACATCGCAGGGGTCTGCTGAATATGATGCGTCTCTGCGCATTCATGCTGGCTATGGCCAGGTCGAAGCCGAACTGATGGACGGCCTGCGCGCCACGGTCGGTGTGCGCTATGAGACCGCGCTTGAACGGGTGACCTCGATCGGCGCGGCGACAGGCACCAATCTCGACAATGATTATTGGCTGCCGGCCGCCACGGTGACATGGAATTTCGCCGAAGACATGCAGTTGCGCCTTCATGGGTCGCGTACATTGGCGCGTCCGCAATTCCGCGAGTTGGCACCGCAAATCTATCAGGATTTCGAATCCGATCGCCAGTTTATCGGCAATCCATTCCTGGTGGATTCCAAGCTCGATAATTTCGAGGCGCGCTATGAATGGTATTATGCGCGGGACCAGCAGCTCAGCATCGCCGGCTTTTACAAGAAGATCAAAAATCCAGTCGAGGCCATTGCGACCTTTACCTCCGATGGTCGTCTGCAGACCGGCTTTTCCAATGCGCCCAGTGCGAATCTGCTGGGTGGTGAAATCGAGCTTCGCAAATACATTCCGCTCGATACGCTGGGCGGCGATTTCTTCGCCACGCACCGCATCGTCCTGATCGGCAATTATTCTTACACGAAATCAAAGATCAAGGCTGGCGACGAGCTGGTGCCCGATCCCATTCAACCGGGCGGTACACCGCGTTATCAGCAGGCCAATCTGCTGTTCAGCGATGGCGCGCCGATGGTCGGGCAATCCGATCACTTGGTAAATGTGCAGGTCGGCCTGGAAGATACCGAGGCGCTTTCGCAGATTACGATGCTGTTCAGCTATGCCAGCGAACGCGTCACCAATCGTGGTCCGATCAGCTCGGGCGTGCGCCTTCCCGATATCGTCGAAAAGCCGGGTATCCGCTTGGATGTGGTAGCGCGTAAGGGTGTCACGATCGGCAATGCCGAGGTCGAGCTGAAGTTTGAAGCGCGCAACCTGACCCGGACGAAATATCAAGAATATCAGCAGTTCGATGCGAACCGCGTCGATATCAACACCTATGCGCTGGGTCGCACCTTCTCGCTGGGCGCCAGCGTGAAATTCTGATCAGCCCTCCATTGCCCCCAAGCGGCGCGGTTCCCATTCCTGGGAGCCGCGCCGTTCGGCTATTGGGGCCAGGGGCGTTCCCTGAACCACTTTGTCACGACATATTTCGTGCCCGCGCGGACCTTCATGCCGTGGTGGATCGTCGACGGGTTGGGCGTGCCGTCCTTGCGCTGGTTGTTCCAGGCGAGTAATTTTCCGGTCTCGGGCTGGACGATCTTGTCGATCGCCTTGAACCGCGTCGCGCCACCAGCGTCGGGCGTGTTGAGATAAAGCATCGCCGTCCAGGTGCGCTGCCCGGTCTCCGCGCAATATTTCAGGAAATCGGCCCCCATCGGCTCGAAATAATCGGTGTGCGCCTTGAATTCCTGCCCCACGGCATAGCGCTGCCCCTGGAGCGGTTCGCCGAAGATCGGATCCACCCCCAGGAAATCCGCGATGCGCCGCTCAAGCCCATCGACGCGCGGATCGATAGCATCGAGATAGCAGGTTTCGCTCGTGCGATAGAGCGGATCGCCATTGGCGTCGGCGATGGTGGAGGGCTGGCGGCGCGCGTCGATGAGTTCCACGAGGATCGCGCAGGTGACCGGATCGAGAAAATCCTTTTGTACGAACAGATCGAGCTTGGGGCTGGGCACGCGCTGAACGCCCGGCTGCGCCGTGACATAGGCCGCGGCCTTTGGGCCGGTGCCGTTGGGAAGATGGGACTCCATGCGCGGGTTAAGCCGCCAGACGCGCGGGACATCAAGCGTGAAAAACAGGGGCTTGCCCAAAAATCACTGGCTGTTCATCGCATACGGCGCTGGACGCCACAAAGTGGTAACACTAACGTCATCTAAGGTTAACACAGGGGGGCTAGGCGCGGCGTCTCCCAGGGGGAACAAGATGCGTTTGAGTTTGGATGGCAGGGCGAAGAGGTGGTTGCGCAGATTGCCGCACTACAGCGTCTACAGCATTGCCGAAATTCTGCTGCTCACGCTGCTGGCGATCCAGCTTGCCCGTCTCGTCTGGGCTGTGGCGGCCCCGGTTGGACCACTGGGGGAATGGCGTCTGGCCGACCGGATCTCCGGCGTAACTTCGGGCAAGGCCGAGCTTTTTCGCAGCTTCGATCCCTTTTTTCGTCTTCAGGACGGCGGCACGGCTGTCGTCACTTCGCTCCAACTCACCTTGTTTGGCACGCGCATGGATGAAGTGAATGGCCGCGGTTCGGCAATCATCGCAGGTCCGGACGGCGTGCAGAACAGCTTTGCCGTGGGCGATGAGGTGATGCCGGGTGTCATCCTGAAAGCCGTGGCATTCGACAGCGTTTCGATCGATCGCGGTGGCGCGCTGGAGCAGATTTTCCTCGATCAATCCGTGCCGGCGCCCGCGGCGGCCGAATTGCCCCCGGGCGGTCGCCTGGGTGGACCGCCCCCGCCGCCCTCGGCCGCCGGTCAGCCGGTGACCGCCGATCAGATTCGCACCAGCATCCAGTTTCTGCCGCGCGCCGAAAAGGGCAGGGTCACCGGTCTGGTGCTGCGTCCCGCGGGTGATCCGGGCGTGTTCATCAATGCGGGTTTCCGCGATGGCGACATATTGGTCGCGATCAACGGCCAGCCGATATCCTCTCCCGATGATGCCCAGCGGCTCGCGGCGCAACTCAAGCCGGGCAGCAATGTCTCGGTGAATGTCGAGCGCGGCAGCGGTGTCGTCCCCATTGCCATCACGATTGCGAAATGATGATGAGACAGTTTGCCGGCGCTGCGAGCGCCATTGCGCTGATGCTGAGCGCGCCGCTGGTGGCGCAACAGACGCTCAATGTGCGCGACGCCGATATCCGGGCCTTCATTCAGGATGCCGCGCGGGTGACGGGACGGACGTTCATTATCGACCAGCGCGTGCAAGGCAAGGTATCGGTGGTGACCGATCGGCCGCTCTCCAAATCCGAATATTTCGAGGTGTTTCTCTCCACGCTTCGCGCCAATGGTCTGGTCGCCATCCCGACCGCGGGCGGATCCTTCCGGATCCAGCCATCCGACAGCGCCGCGGCGCAGCCGGGGCGCGTGGGCACGCGGGGCAGCGCGCAGAATAGTTTCGTGACCGAGGTCTTCCGCCTGCGATCGATCGACGCGGATTCAGCCGTGGCCACCTTGCGGCCCCTGGTCAGCAAGGAAGGCTCGGTCACCGCCAATCGCAGCGGCAATTCGATCGTGGTTGCTGATTATGGCGATAACATCCGCCGCATCCGCGAACTGGTGCGCCAGATCGACCGGGACAGCGCCTCGACGCGCGTGCTGGCGCTGAAGAATGCGGGCGCGCGCGAAATCGCGACATCGCTCCAGCAACTGGTGGGCGGTGGCGGGGCTTCGGGCGGCGGTGGTGCCGAAGGCGGCGCAGTGCGTGGCGGTCCGGCGGTCAGCGTGGTGGCGATCGACAGCAGCAATTCGATCGCCTTCCGGGGCGATCCCTCGACGGTCGATCGCCTGATGGAAATTGCGCGCGACCTGGATACGCGCGCGGCCAGCGGGACCGAGGTGCGGGTCTATTGGATGGAACATGCCGATGCCGGGCTTTTGCTCCCTGTGCTGCAGCAGCTTGTCGGCCAACAGCCGTCTGCCGCCGTGGCAATGGGCGGGTTCAGTACCGCCAGCCGCTCCACCGGTGTCGGCGGCGGCAATGCATCGGCCGCGCCGATCTCCAATCCGGTCAGTGCCGCGCCGATGGCATCGGGTGACAATAATGGCGGCGGGATCGGCATTCAGGGCCGCGGCACGGCGATCGTCACGCGCTATGAAGGCGCCAATGCCATCATCGTGGCAGCGCCGCAGGATATTCAGCGCCAATTGGGCGAAATCGTGCGGCAGCTCGATACGCGGCGCGAACAGGTGCTGGTCGAGGCGATCATCGTCGAGCTTTCGGATACGGCGACCAAGAAGCTGGGCGTCCAGCTCTTGGCGGGCGGCCCCTGGGGCGGGGTGGCCACGCCCTTCTCCAATGCGCAACCCAATATCCTCACCGTGGGCGGCGCTTTGCTATCCGATCGGATCGGATCAAGCACGACCACGACCACCAATAATGGCACGACGACGACCACCACGACGGGCAATGGGATCAGCGACGAATTGCTCAAATCCGCGGTGAGCAGCGTCTCTGCGGCGACGGGCGGGCTGTTTGGCCTTGGCGTCGATCTGGGCAATGGCAATGTGCTGGGCGCGATCATCAATGCGGTGAAGAGCGATACAAAATCGAATCTCCTTTCCACCCCGTCGATCATGACGCTGGATAATCAGGAAGCGCGGATCCTGGTCGGGCAGGAAATCCCGATCACCACGGGTGAAGCGTTGGGTGCCAATCTAGACAACGCATTCCGTACGATCCAGCGTGAAAATGTCGGTATTCAGCTTGAAGTGAAGCCGCAGATCAACACCGGTGGCGCGATCAAGCTGTTTCTCCGCCAGGAAGTCAGCTCAATCGCGGGACCGGTTTCAAGCACGTCGAACGAGTTGATCCTCAACAAGCGCGAGATCGAAACGACGATCACGGTGGATGACGGGCAGATCGTGGCGCTGGGCGGCCTGCTGGATGATAGCGAGCGGCGCACGATCGAAAAGGTGCCGTTGCTGGGCGATCTGCCTGCCATCGGGGCGCTGTTTCGCTCCAAATCGCGCACGCGCAGCAAGACCAATCTGATGATCTTCATCCGCCCCACGATCATTCGCAACGCTGCGGACGCCCGGCGGATCGCGGAGCAACGCTATGGCTATGCGCGCAATCAGCAGCTTCTGGAACGCCCCGATCGGGAGCCGACGCTGGACGAGCTTGTGCGCGAATATCTGTGGGCAACGCCGCCGATCCCCGCCTCCGTGCCGGGCGATCTCATCACCCCGCCGCTCGAGGTGATCGTGCCCACGGTGAGAAACTCGACCACCCAAACCATCATCCCCGTCGATCTGCCGGCTTCGGGGCAGCCGCCGCGATGAAAATCGGGCGCGGCAGCGATATCGAGACGGACCCTTTGGCGGCGGAGATGCCGCCCGTCGTGGAATCGTCGCCGGTTTTGCTGGTCAACATTCCTTACGGCTTCGCGCGCAAATTCGGCGTGGTGATGGTGGGCAAGGAAGAGGGCCGCTTTGTGATCGCCATGCGCGAAGGCAGCGATCCTCGCGCATTGCTTGAAGTGCGGCGCTATCTCGGTCAGCCGTTCGATGTGTCGTTCGTGGCGGTGGAGGCGTTCGATCGCCTGCTCTCCGAACGCTATGCGATGGACGGGCAGGCGGCGGCGATGGCCGCGGGATCGCTGGGCCTGGGCGATGATCTGGATCTGATTGCGACCGATCTCCCCACGGCGGACGATCTGCTCGACAGCGCCGACGATGCGCCCGCGATCCGGCTGATCAACGGGATCATCGCGGAGGCCGCGCGCCAGGGCGTGTCCGACATCCATATCGAGCCTTATGAAACCGGCCTCGTGATCCGGATGCGGATCGATGGCGTGCTGCGGGAAACGCTCAGGATGCCGCCGCATGTGGCACCCGTGGTGGTCAGCCGAATCAAGGTGATGGCGCGGCTTGATATCGCCGAGCGCCGCGTGCCGCAGGACGGCCGCATCGGGCTCACGCTGGGGGGTAAATTGCTCGATGTGCGCGTGTCCACGCTGCCGAGCCGGGCGGGAGAGCGCGTGGTGCTGCGTATTCTCGACAAGGAGAATGCCGGAATCGATCTCGATGTGCTGGGCATGACGGGGGATACCGACGCGCTGATGCGTGAGGCGCTGTCGGAACCGAATGGCATCATTCTGGTCACCGGCCCGACGGGCTCGGGCAAGACCACCACGCTTTATGCAGGCCTGCGCCAGTTGAATGATGGCACGCGCAATATCCTGACGGTCGAGGATCCGGTGGAATATGCCATCGAGGGCGTCGGCCAGACCCAGGTGAATGCCAAGGTCGGCCTCACTTTCGCCGCTGGGCTCCGCGCAATCCTGCGCCAGGATCCCGATGTGGTGATGGTCGGCGAAATTCGTGACCGGGAGACTGCTGATATCGCGGTGCAGGCGTCGCTCACTGGGCATCTCGTGCTGTCCACGGTTCACACCAATGATGCCGTCGGCGCGATCACGCGGATGCGCGACATGAAGGTGGAGCCGTTCCTGCTCGCCTCCACGCTGCGCGCGGTGATCGCGCAGCGCCTCGTGCGGCGGCTGTGTCAGGATTGCCGCAAACCGGTCCAGGCCTCGGGTTCGGTGAGTTCCTTGCTGGGCTTTGATTCCGGAACAGTGATCTATGAGGCGGTCGGGTGCGAGAAATGCAGCGGCACGGGCTATAAGGGCCGGATCGGCGTGTTCGAGGCGATCCGCATCGACGATACGATCCGTCGCCTGATCAATGATGGCGGCGATGAAGCGATCATCGCGCGCCATGCCTTTCTCAATGCCCCCAATCTCGGCTCCGCCGCACGCAAGCTGGTGCGCGAAGGCCTGACGACGCCCGAGGAAGCGGTCCGGATTTCGCGCCGCGAATCCGTCGATGCCTGATTTCGATTATCTCGCGCTGGATACGGCGGGCCGGGAAAAGCGCGGCCGCGTTGTGGCCCCCAATATGGATGACGCGCGCGCCCGGCTTGATGCGCGCAAATTCTATGTGGTGAAGATCGCGGAGGGGCATGGTGCCCCACAAGCTGCGCCGCCTCTGGTGTCCGGCTCGTTCATGAAGCGCACCACGATCAGCGGCAAGCAACTGACGCTGTTCACCCGCCAATTGGCGACTTTGGTGCAGGTCAGCCCGCTGGAGGAATCGCTCCGGACGATTTCGCGCCAGACCGAGCAGCCGCATGTCCGCGCCGTGCTGATCCGCGTTCATGCCTCGGTGATGGAAGGTCGCCGCCTGTCCGAAGCGATGGGGCGGGAGGCGAAGAGCTTTCCGCCGCTCTATCGTGCGATGGTCTCGGCGGGCGAAAGCTCGGGCACATTGGGGCTGATCCTTGATCGCCTGTCCGATCTGCTGGAGCGCCAGGCGCAGGTGAAAGGCAAGGTGACGAGCGCATTGGCCTATCCCGTCGTGCTCGCTTTGGTGGCGGTGTTCGTGGTGACCGCGCTGATGATCTTCGTCGTACCCAAGGTCGTCGAGCAATTCGATACCGTCGGCCAGAAATTGCCGTTGCTGACGCGGATGGTGATGGGCCTTTCCGATTTCCTCGTAAACTGGTGGTGGTTGCTCGCGATCATGATCGCCGGCTTGGGCGCGCTGATATGGCGTGCGCTCAAGGAGCCGGCGATCCGTCTCGCGGTGGATCGACGACTGTTGCGCATTCCGCTGATCGGGCGGCTGATCCGCGATCTTCATGCCGCGCGCATGGCGCGGACGCTTTCGACGATGGTCGCGAGCCGGTTGCCGCTGCTGGAAGGGCTGACTCTGACGAGTCAGACCATCCACAATCGCGCGCTGAAAGTGGCGTCCGAAGATATAGTCGAGGCGATCCGCGGCGGCGGTAGCCTCTCCGCCGCGCTGAAGCGGGCAGGGGTGTTTCCGCCCCTGCTGGTCTATCTGGCGGCGAGCGGCGAGGCGGCGGGCAAGCTCGATGTGATGCTGGAGCGCGCGGCCGATTATCTGGAGCGGGAATTTGACGGTTTCACGGCCACCGCGCTCTCGCTGCTCGAACCCGCCATCATCGTCGTGATGGGCGGCGTGGTCGCGCTGATCGTGCTATCCATCCTGTTGCCAATCTTGCAACTCCAGTCGCTGGCCGGAGCCTGAGGGAAGATATGAACCTTTTACGCCTTATTAGTCAGTCTCGCGAAAGCGGGAATCCCGCTTCTATCCCTTCTCTTCTCGGCCAGAAGAAGCGGGATTCCCGCCGGCGCAGGGATCACAATGAAGACGGCTTTACGCTCGTCGAACTCATGGTGGTCATCGTTATCATCGGGCTGCTTACGACGCTGGTGGTGGTCAATGTGCTGCCACAACTCGGCAAGGCCAATCAGAAAAAGGCCGAGGCGGATATCTCCACGCTGGAGCAGGCGCTGGAGACCTATCGCATGGACAACCGCACTTATCCCAGCGCCGCCGATGGCTTGCGCGCTCTGGTCCAGGCACCCGGCGGCCTCGCGCAGCCGCAGCTCTATCAGCAGGGCGGCTATATCAAGAAGCTGCCCGACGATCCGTGGGGCCGGCCCTATCTTTACGCCACGCCGGGCCGCAACGGCAGCTTCGATATCTGGTCGCTCGGCGCGGACGGGCAAGAAGGCGGCGAGGGGGAAAATGCCGATATCGGCAACTGGCGCTGATCACGAGAAGGGCTTTACGCCCGCTCGGCGTTACGCCGAAAACGGCTTCACGCCCCATCGGCGTTCCGCCGAAAACGGCTTCACGCTAGTCGAACTGATGATCGTGCTGGTGATCATCGGGCTGATGTCGGCTGCGGTGGTGGTGCTGATGCCTGATCCCCGCGGCAAGCTGGTTCACGAAGCGGAGCGTTTCGCCGCGCGCGCGCAGATCGTGCGCGACGGCGCGGTGATCGACGGGCGGGAGGCCAGTGTGGTGGTCGATCCTCTGGGCTATGGTTTCGAGGAAAAACGGCAGGGTGCGTGGCATCCGATCCAGCAAAAGGCGCTGGGACGCACGCGCTGGAGCGAAGGCACCGGCATCGCCATGGGCCGCGAGACCCACAAGACTGTCATATTCGACACGACAGGCCTGGTGAGCGAACCAGTGACCCTGACGCTCAAACGGGGCGGTGAACGCGTCGGCATCGCCATCGGGCTGGACGGAGATATCCGTGTCGTCCTCTGATCGATCCCCTGCTGAACGTGGCTTCGCAGCTTCGCGACGTTTCGCCGAACACGGCCTCGGGTCTTCACGGCGTTCCGCCGAACACGGCTTCACGTTGATCGAAATGCTGGTCGCGCTGGCGGTGTTCAGCCTAGCCGCGCTGGCGCTGTTGCGGCTTGAGGGTGCAACGATGGCGAGCACCTTCACACTGGATCAAAAGCTGATGGCGCAAACCGTCGCGCGCAACATCGCGGTCGAGACGATCACTGACCCCGCTGCGCCCACCTTCGGCAAGACCAGTGGCGAAGAGGTGAATGGCGGGCAGAGCTGGCGCTGGACCCGGCAGACCGTGCGCACCGCGGATGCCCGCGTGGCTCGCGTGGATATCGCGGTGGCGGATGACGCGGGGCGGACGCTGGCCGGGCTGACCGTGGTCAGGACTCTCAAGTGATTCATGGCTCCTCGCAGCGAGACGGCTTCACGCTCCCTTGGCGTTCCGCCGAAAACGGCTTCACGCCCCTTCGGCGTTCCACCGAACACGGCTTCACGCCCCCTCGGCGCTCCGCCGAAAACGGCTTCACGCTGGTCGAACTCCTCGTTTCATTGCTGATTTTCGGGATGCTGGCTTCCGCCGGGGTCGCGTTATTGAGCTTCAGCGTGCGCGCTCAGGCCTCCGCGCAGCGCAAGCTGGATGGCATGGCCGAAGTGCGTCGCTTGGCGGGGGCGCTGACCGGCGATCTTGCGCAGGCGATCCCCCGGATCACGCGCGGCGACAATGGCGATCGGCTGCCGGCCTTTCAGGGCACCAGCGGCGGCGAAGGTGCACCCTTCCTGACGCTCATCCGCACCGGATGGAGCAATGCGGGCAACGCCCCGCGGTCTTCGCTGCAAAAGGTGGAATATCGGCTCAATGCGGGCCGGATCGAGCGGATGGCCTATGCCATGCCCGATGGCGGCACGGCCCAGCCCGGCGCAGCATTGTTCAAGGATGTCGCTGCGGTGAAGCTGCGGTTCCGCGTGGATAATGACTGGCAGGATCGCTGGGAGCCAACGCGGACCGACGCGATGCCGCGCGCGGTTGAACTGATGATTACGCCGGCCAGAGGCGCTGCGATCCGTCAGCTTTTCCTGGTCGGATCGGGCTATCGGCAATGAAGCGCGGGGAAGAAGGCGCGGCGCTGTTGAGCGTTTTGCTGCTGGTGGCGATCATCTCGGTGCTCGCGGTATCGGCGCTTGAACGGCTGAAACTGTCCACGCATCTGGCGGCGAATGGCGCAGCGCTGGATCAGGCGCGCGCCTATGCACAGGCGGCGGAAACGCTGGCCGTGATGCGGATTACCGATCTGTCGGAGGCCGATCCGCTTCAGACCAAGACCGCAGGGGGCTGGAACGGCAAGCGCTTCAACCTGCCGATCCCCGACGGCACCGCCACGGCGCGCATCCGTGACGGCGGCAATTGCTTCAATCTGAACAGCGTGGCGAGCGGCCAATTGGCGACGCAACTCGCCCCCAGCCCCGCCGGAATCGCGCAGTTCGTGGCGCTGATGGAGGCGGTGGAGATCAATCCCGCCATGGCCCGGCGCATCGCGGCGGCGCTGGCGGACTGGCTCGATTCCGATGGCGTCGCCGCGCCGGACGGCGCGGAGGATGAATATTACAGCGGCCTGGCCGTGCCCTATCTCCCCGCGAACACGCGCATGTCCGATGCCAGCGAATTGCGCGCGGTGGCCGGGGTCACGCCCGAGATTTACGAACGGCTGCGTCCCTGGATCTGCGCGCTGCCCGATAGCGAATTGTCGCCGCTGAACATCAATACGCTCACCCCGGATCAGGCACCGCTCTTTGCGATGCTGTTGCCGGGCAAATTGGATGTGGTCCGCGCGCGCAAAATGCTCGCGGAGCGGCCGGCGGGTGGCTATGAGAGCGTTCAGAGCTTCTGGAAAGTCCCGGCGCTCGAAGCGTTGAATCCGGGGGCCGAAGTGTACCAGCAGACAAAGTTGAAGACCCGCTGGTTCGCCCTCGATATCATGATCGTGGTCGGCAATGCCGAATTGCAGGAAACCGCGCTGATCGACGGCGCGCTGTCACCCGCCGTGCTGGTGAGCCGCCAATGGGGCGATCCTTCATGATTGCTGAGCGTTTCCTGTTGCTCCATCTGCCCGCCGCCGCCGATTCGCCAATCGGATGGAGTCGCGTCTCTGCCGATGGAGTCGATTCGTCGGGCGACGATCTGCTGGTGATCGATCGGGTAGAGGATGATGCTGATGCGCGCGTGATCGCCATCGCGCCGGCCACGGATGTGACGATCAACTGGGCTGAACTGCCCGGACTCGCCCCGGCGCAGGCGCGCGCGGCGGCGCGGTTGTTGGCAGCGGAAAACAGCATCGCGCCGATCGAAAGCCTGCATATCGCCATCGGTGCCGACGAGGCGGATCGGGACGATCGGCTGATCGCGACGGTGTCCGTTGATCACATGACATCCTGGCTCGCGCGCGCGCAGGCGCTGGGCTTCGATCCTGATGCGGTGGTGCCGGCCTCGTTGCTCGTCCAGCGCCCCGAATCGGGCTATGTTCGCGCCGATATCTTCGGTCAGACGATCGTGCGCAGCCATGACAGCGCCTTTGCCGATGAGCCGGGCTTGACCGAATTGATCACGGGCGATGCGCCGATCGCGGATGTGGTGATCGGAACAGAATTGCTTTCGATCTTCGCGGATCCACCGGTCGATCTGAGGCAGGGAGCGTTTGCGAAAAGCCGTCGCTGGCAGATTGACTGGAAATTGGTGAAGCGGCTCGTGCTGATCGGTGCGGGGATCGCGCTCGCGACGCTGCTGATCACGCTGGTGCTGATCTTCAAATATGGCGCTGACGCAGACCGGATCGATCGGGAGACCCGCACGCTGGCGCAATCCGTTGTGCCTGAGGCGCGAGACACGCAAAGCGCGGTGACCGCGCTGGATGAGCGGCTGGCCGGTTATCGCGGTGGCGGCGCGGGCTTCTCCAACAGTCTCGCGGCCTTGTTCACCGCGGTGCGGCGCACGGGCAATGTTGAACTGGCCGCGCTTGATTTCGCGGTGGATGGTTCGATGAAGATTACCGTCTCCGCCGCCAGCCCCGCCGATATCGCAGCCTTCCAGCAGGCCATGCAGGCCATGGGGTTCAGCGGCACGGCGACCCAGCCGCAATCGGCTGCGGGCCGCCAGACCCTCGAAATGACGGTAAAACTGCCATGACCGCAGCGTTCAAACTCTGGTGGACCGGCCTCAGCCTGCGCGAACAGCGGATGATGCTGGTCATGGTCGCGCTGCTGGCGATCACGATCCTGTGGCTGGGGATCATCCGTCCGGTGGACAATGCACTGTCCAGCGCGCGCGAACACCATGGCCGCGCTGTGGTCCAGAATGCGCAGGTGGCAGCGAAGGTCGAAGCCGTGCGCGATCTGCGCAGGACCGTGCCACCCGCACTGGACGCCGATGTCGCCACCGCAATCGGGCAATCCGCCAGCGAGGTGGGGTTCGTGCTGGGCAAGATCGAGGCGCAGGGCCGCGACAAGGCCAGCCTTTCCATCGCATCGGCCCGGCCAACGGCCTTTTTCGGATGGCTGCAGGATCTGGAGCGACGCGGCATCTTTCCCGAAACACTGCGCGCCCGCGCAAACAGCGATCGAACACTCAATATCGAAGGCGTTTTCCGGGGGAGGGCGGCGCAATGAAGATCCGCCTGCCACTCGGCCGCAGCGTCTTTCTGCTGTGCGCATTCCTCATTGCTTTGGTGGTGTTCCTCCCCATGCGCCTCGCGTTGGGCTGGCTCGGCCTTGATCAAAAGGGCATCTCGGCGCGCGCCGTCAGCGGCATTATCTGGAGCGGAAGGCTCGCCGAGGTGCGGGTGGGCGATGCGCCGGTCGGCGATCTCAAGGCTGGCCTGTCTCCCGTCCAGTTGCTTGTGGCGCGGGCTCGGGTGAACATCGCCAGCGCCGGCAGTGCGCCGGGCCGCATCCAGGGAGCGATCGGCGTGACGCGCAACAGCTTCGGCCTGGACGATATGACGGGGGCGATTCCCGTGGCGGCCGCCTTTGCGCCACTTCCGCTGGAAACGCTTGACCTGAGCGACGTGAGCCTGCGCTTCGTCGATGGCCAATGCACTCAGGCGAATGGACAGGTCCGCGCGATGCTCGCCGGTGAGATCGCCGGGCTCAATCTGGCGCAGGGGCTGAGCGGCAATGCCCGATGCGACGGTGGGGCGCTGCTACTGCCGCTGCAGAGTCAGTCCGGCATGGAGAAGCTGGCACTTAGAATGTTCGAAGATGGCCGCTACACGCTGGATTTCATGGCGCGTCCGGCTGATCCGGCCATGGGTGCAAAGCTGGCCGGCGCGGGTTTCAGGGAGACACCACAGGGTTATCAATTTTCGCTCAAAGGGCGGTTTTAAGGCACAGCATTACGGCCCAGGCCAACCCAGCGCTTGACGCTGCCCCCCAGCGCGCCTTATGAGCGCGCCCGGCCCAGAGCGGCCCATGGCGATCGTAGTTCAATTGGTTAGAGCACCGGCTTGTGATGCCGGAAGTTGCGGGTTCAAGTCCCGTCGGTCGCCCCACTTTCTCTCTTGCATATTTCCGCTGGTGAAATCGCGCTTGAAACTATATTATCTATTTTGGTAATAATATTCTTCGCGAATGGAGCGGCCATGACCTCGGTTTGGGAATATCCTGATTTTGACGACCATGAGGGCGTCCATCTGTTTCGCGACCCGAAAAGCCAGCTCACCGCGGTGATCGCGGTGCACAGCACGCATCTGGGTCCGGCAGCGGGGGGCGTGCGTTACTGGCATTATAGCGACAGTAGCAAAGCGATCACGGATGCGCTGCGCCTTTCGAGGGGGATGAGCTTCAAGAACGCAATGGCCGGATTGGCCATGGGCGGCGGCAAGGGGGTGATCCTGGCGGGCGCGGACGTGGAGAAAACGCCGGCGCTTTTGGCCGCATTCGGCGCGGCGATCGATTCGCTGGGTGGCCGCTATGTCACGGCCGAGGATGTCGGGATGAGCGACGCCGATATGGTCGCGATCTCGAAATCCACCAGACATGTGTCGGGCCTGCCCGTGGCGCAGGGCAGCGCGGGTGGCGATCCTGGCCCGTCGACAGCCTATGGCGTCTATCTAGGGGTCAAAGCCGCGGCGTTGCGTGGTCTGGGCAAGTCGGACATGAGCGGCGTGCATATCGCAGTTCAGGGTGTCGGCAGCGTCGGCGGCGGCCTGGCGCGCCTTCTGGCGGCGGATGGCGCGAAACTGACGCTGGCCGATTTGAACATCGAGCGCGCCAAGGCGCTGGCGACCGAATTGGGCGCGCAGGTGGTCGATAGCAATGATATCCTCGCAATCGAGGCCGATATCGTCAGCCCCAACGCCCTAGGTGCAATATTAACGGCTGATTCCATCGCGGCGCTCAGGACCAGTGTCGTTGCAGGTGGCGCGAACAATCAGCTTGAAACCCGCGAAGATGGCTGGCGGCTTCAGACGCGCGGGATTCTTTATGCACCCGATTATGTCATCAATGCTGGCGGCATCATCAATGTCGCGCTGGAGTATCTGGGGCAGGGCGACCGCGCCGAAGTCGAGCAACGCATTCAGCGCATCCCCGAAAGACTGAACCAGGTGTGGGATGAAAGCGCGGCAAGCGGCGATCCCGCGTCGGACGTTGCCGACGCGATCGCCAAACGGCTGATCGGACGGGTTTAACGTCCTTCGAATTCTAATATACTCATTTCGGATACGATTTAATTACGAGATCGTTCCAAATATAGGTTTTTGTCTCCTATGATCTGCTCATGGAGGAGATATCGATCGGCCGCACAATTGCGCCCAGCGTGACTGTGTTTGGAATCACGACGGCGCTGGCATTGGTGCTCACCAACGCCGCCGATATTGACGGCTCCGGCCTCCCAGCGGGTTATGTAATTCCGGCGATCGGCGTGTCGATCTTTTCGATTGTGATCTGGATGGCGCTGGCGTTGATCACGATGGCGGTTGGTGGCGTAAGGAGCCCGGGCCGTGTGATTGTGTCACAGTTATCGCGGCACGCGGAAATGTTGCTGCTTCCAACCTTGATCCAGCCCCTCTTCTTCGCTGCCTTCACGGCAGCCAAGACTTCGATCGCGCCGCTGGTGTCCTTTACGTGGGACGGATTTTACACACGGTTCGATGCCGCGATCTTCGGCGGTGACCCTTGGCGACTCACTCATGCGGCGATCGGTCCCATAGGATCGCTGGGGCTGGAATTTTTCTATACTGCTGTCTGGGGCGTATCACTGGTTTTCGTACAGGCATTCATGGCGATTTATGCGACGCGACGCGCAGCCGGCACGTTCTTTTTGGCGCTCAATCTTACCTGGCTGGTCGGCGGTATATTGCTGGCTTACGTCACCCCCGCCGCCGGGCCGGTTTTCGCTCATCTGTTCGATCCGGCGCTGTCCGGACGCTTTGCCGAATTGCGGTCGGCGCTCGCGCTTTATCCGGAAGGCCCTGTTTTCCAGACGCAGGACTATCTCGCCGATATGCTGGGCAAGCGGATTGCCGAAGAAGGCGGCGGCATTTCGGCGATGCCGTCCATGCACGTCGCCACCGCGATGATCTATGTTTTGGCGGCACGGCGGACACGCTGGTTCTGGCCCGCGATCGTTTTCACCGTTCTGACGTGCATCGGATCGGTGCATTTCGGCTATCATTACGCCGTGGACGGACTGGTTGCGATCGCCATTGCCGGGCTATGCTGGCGTGGAGCCGAAATGTGGTTTGGGCGATCGAAGTCGGTGGATGCGCCCGAGCCCGGAATCGCGGGGCGCGCAACCTAGATCGCGGCCGGAGACGCGCGATCCGGTTGAATCGCTTGCCCAACAGCGGGTGATGATGGCAGAAGGCGCGCGCCGGTAACGACCGGCGGGTTTTTCCGCCCAATCCAGTGAAGGTCAGCGCGTTTCTCCGATGCACGGTTTCGCCAATCCGGCCCGTTTTCTTGGCATTGCCAAACCGTTGACGCCTTGGCTGGCGTGGGGCGGGCTGTTGCTGATCGTGATCGGGGCGATCGCCGGCCTGTATTTCAGCCCCGCCGATTATCTCCAGGGGCAGAGCGTGCGGATCTTGTATGTCCATGTGCCCGCCGCGTGGCTGGGCATGGGGGGCTGGACCGGGCTCGCCATCGCCAGCCTGATGCAGTTCGTGTGGCGGCATCCGCTTTCGGGCATCGCTGCACGCGCCATCGCCCTGCCCGGTGCGCTGTTCACGGCCTTGTGCCTGGCGACCGGCTCCATCTGGGGCCGCCCGACCTGGGGCACCTGGTGGGAATGGGATGGCCGCATGACCTCGATGCTGGTCCTGCTGTTCCTGTATTTCGGCTATATCGCGCTAGCCAATGCCAGCGACGAACGCGGCAGCGTGAGCCGCGTCACCGCGATCTTCGGACTGGTCGGTGCAGTCAACATCCCCATCATCAACCGTTCGGTGGTGTGGTGGAATTCATTGCACCAGAGGCCGAGCATCACGCTGCAAGGCTCCAGCATCGACAATGCGATCCTCTGGCCTTTGGGCTTCACGACGTTGGGCTTCACCCTGCTGTTCGGCGCGATCGTGCTGATGCGGATGCGCGCCAGCCTGGCCGAGATCAAAGTGGATGCGCGGCTGAAACGTATGGCCGCGTCATGAACCATTGGCCCTTCATCATCGCCGCCTATGCGCTCACCGTGATCGGCACGGCGGGCGTGACTTTGTGGGCGTTCATTTCGATGCGGAAAGCCGAGGCGCTTGCCTCCGCATTGAAGCGCCCTTCTTCTCCGTTTGTCCCGAGCGAAGTCGAGGGAAGTGGCGCCACATCCGAAGGTGTTTCGACTGCGCTCGACACGAACGGGATGGGGGAGTCTTCTGGCTTGGGAAAAGGCGCGTGAAAGCCAAGCATCAAAGGCTGACCCTCGGCGTCGTCGCATTGGTCGCGATCATCGGTGCCGCGTTGCTCGCCATGTCCGCCTTGAAGGATCAGGCCGCCTATTTCTATTCGCCCGCGGACGTGAAGCGCACGCGGATCGAGCCGGGCAAGGCGGTGCGCCTGGGCGGGATGGTGGCCGATAAATCCATCGTTCGTCAGCCCGATGGCGTCACGATCCGTTTCGTGGTGGCCGATGGCGCGGATACCGTGCCGGTGGTGTTCAAGGGCATCGTGCCCGATCTGTTCAAGGAAAATTCGGGCGTTGTGGCCGAGGGGCGGTTCGACGCCGGCGGCACCTTCATCGCCGACAATATCCTCGCCAAGCATGACGAGCGTTATATGCCGCCGCAGCTTGAAGGCGACAAGCACAAGACGGGCAAGGTTGAATGATCGCAGAAGCCGGACTGGCCGCTTTGTGGCTCGCGTTCGCGCTCGCGCTGCTTCAGCTTGGGCTGGGCGTGGCGGGGCTTACGGGCGGACGCGACGTGCTGCTTGGGGCCGTGCGGCCGGTCGCGGTGGTGCAAGGATTGCTCACGGCCATCGCCTTCGTCATGCTCATCTGGCTGTTCCTGCGCTCCGATATGTCGGTCGAGCTGGTCGCGCTGAACAGCCATTCGGACAAGCCCTGGCTTTATAAATTCGCAGGCACCTGGGGCAATCACGAGGGTTCGATGCTGCTCTGGGTGGCGGTGCTGGCCTTTGCGGGTGCAGCGGTCGCGCTGTTCGAACGGCGGCTGGACGAACGCACGCTGATGGCCACGCTGGCGGCGCAGGCCTTCATCGGCATCGGCTTCTATGCCTTCCTGCTTTTTTCCTCCAATCCCTTCACCCGGCTCGATCCCGCGCCGGCGCAGGGGCAGGGCTTGAACCCGCTGTTGCAGGATCCGGGGCTCGCCTTCCATCCGCCCACGCTCTATTTCGGCTATGTCGGGCTTTCGATCGCCTTCTCCTTTGCCGTCGGCGCTTTGGTAACCCGCGATGTGGGTGCCGATTTCGCGCGCGCGATGCGGCCCTGGGTGCTGATATCCTGGGTGTTCCTGACGCTCGGCATCACCGCGGGCAGCTATTGGGCCTATTACGAACTCGGCTGGGGCGGCTGGTGGTTCTGGGATCCCGTGGAGAATGCCTCGCTCATGCCCTGGCTGGCGGCCACCGCTCTGCTGCATTCGGTGACGGTGCTGGCCACGCGCGACGGGCTCCGCGCCTGGACGGTGATGCTTGCCGTGGTCGCTTTCTCCATGTCGATGGTCGGCACCTTCCTTGTCCGATCGGGGATCCTGACCTCGGTCCACGCGTTCGCGGTCGATCCGACGCGCGGCAGCTTCATTCTGGCCCTGCTCGTCATCTATATCGGCGGTGCCATGGCGCTTTACGGCTTTCGCGTGGGCACCGTGCGTGAAGGTTCCACCTTCGAAGCGGTCAGCCGCGAGGGGGCATTGGTGGCGAACAATCTGCTGCTGTCGGCCATTCTTGGCATCGTGCTGATCGGCACACTCTATCCGCTGGGCGTGGAAGCGGTGACGGGGGACAAGCTCTCGGTCGGCCCGCCCTATTTCAATGCCGCCGCTGGGCCATTGGCGCTGATCCTGGTTGCGATCATGGCGGTGGGGCCATTGCTCAAATGGCGACGCGATACGCTCAAACCACTCGCGAAGCGGCTGGCGCTGCCCATTCTGATCACGGCGCTCGCATTGGCCGCCGTGCTGGCGATGGCACCGGGGATCGGAATCTTTCCGTTGCTCGGCCTCGTGCTCGCATTGGGCGTCGGCGCGGCCAGCGTGGCGCCGCTGTGGAAGCGCAATCTGCGCCGGACGCCGTTGTTCACCTATGGCATGGTGATCGCGCATCTGGGCATTGCGGTCAGCCTTGCGGGCATGGCGTGCGAAAGCGCCTTTACCAAGGAAACGCTGGTGGCCGCCAGATTGGGCGAGACTGAGCATGTCGGGCCGTTCGCGGTGCGGCTGGATGGCGTCGCGCCGATCGCCGGACCGAATTGGACCGCGCTTGAAGCGACGCTCACCGTGACCCGCGGCGATGGCAAACCCTTCATCCTGAAGCCCGAAGCGCGCATGTTCCCTTCGCCGCCGACCGAGACGAGCGAGGCCGCGATCAAAACGGTGTTCGATGGCCAGCTCTACACCGTATTGGGCAAAGCGGATGAGCAGGGTCGGTGGCAATTGCGTCTGTGGTGGAAGCCCTGGGTGACGTTGATCTGGCTCGGCGGCGTGTTGATCGCGCTGGGCGGATTGCTCTCGCTGATCGGCCATATGCGCCGCGAGCGCAAATTACTGGACAGGAAGCTCTATGGCTGAGCCACAGCCCAAAAAGGTCAGCCGCCTGATATTGTGGGTGCCGCTCGCGCTGTTCGCCTTGTTTTTCGGCGTGGTGATGCACGGGCTGTTCAATCCGGCCGAGCGCGTGGTGGATTCCAAGATGGTGGGCAAGCCGCTGCCGCAATTCGCTTTGCCCGCAGCGCTGCCGGGCCAGCAGCCTCTGACCAACGGGGACTTCGCGCAAGGTCAGCCGCGGCTGCTCAACATCTTCGCAAGCTGGTGCATTCCCTGCAAGGCGGAAGCACCGATCTTGGAGCAACTGGCCCGCCAGGGCGTGCCGATCGATGCGATCGCGATCCGCGACCGGCCCGAGGACATCGCCGCCTTCCTCCAGCAATATGGCAATCCCTATCAGCGCATCGGCTCCGATGTGGATAGCGCCGTGCAACTCGCCATGGGCTCGTCCGGCGTGCCGGAGACCTTCGTGATCGACGGCCAGGGCGTGATCCGGCATCAGCATATCGGCGATATCCGCCCTGAGGATATTCCCAATATCCTCCAGAAATTGCGCGAAGCACAATGACTGTAGGGCCTTTCCTCCGCGCCTCCGTGCTGTTGTTACTCGCAGCGATGGCTATGCCCGGGGCGCTGCGCGCAGATTCGCTGATGCCTGCGGCGAAATATGCCAACACGCAACTGGCCGATCCCGCGCAGGAGGCCAAGGCGCTGGCGCTGATGGAGACTTTGCGCTGCGTGGTCTGCCAGGGGCAGGCGATTGCGGACAGCGATGCCGAGATTGCGGGCGACATGCGATCGATGGTGCGCGCCCGGATCGCGGCGGGGGAAAGCCCGGATCAGATCCGCGCCTGGATGATCGAGCGTTATGGCGAATGGGTCAGCTATGATCCGCCATTATCGGCGCGCACATGGCCGCTCTGGTTCGCACCGATCATCCTGATAGGACTCGGCTGGCTGCTTGCGCGCGGACGTTTCCGCAAGAGGAAATCCTGATGGGCTGGCTGATCATCGTGGCGATGGCGCTGGTCGCCGCTGGCGCGCTATGGAAGATCGGGCGCTTGCCGCGTGAAAGTTATGAATTGGTGGGCGCGGCGCTACTGCTCGGGTTGTCGGGATATGCCTGGCAAGGGCATCCGGCGCAGGCGGGCAGCCCGATCGCGCAGAAATCCAAGAATGCCGAGGTCGATCCAGCCTTGGTCGAGCAACGCAAAAACATGACCGGACGTTTCAGCGGCGAAGCGCAGTGGCTGGATACCGCGGATGCCTACGCACGCTATGGCTCCACACGCGATGCGGTCAATGTGATGCGTGGCGCGGTGAAGGAATATCCGAACAACGCGACGCTCTGGACCGGGCTTGGCAGCGCCTTGCTCAATCACGGCAACGGCATCATGTCCCCCGCGGCGCAGTTCGCGTTCGAGCGCGCGCTGAAGCTCCAGCCGCAACATCCGGGGCCGCCTTTCTATCTTGGCCTGTCGCTATTGCAAGCAGGGCAGCCGGACAAGGCGCTGCAAGTGTGGACCGATCAGCTTGCGGCAACGCCCAGAGACGCGCCCTGGCACGCCGATCTCGAGCAGCGCGTCTCGCGGCTCAGGACGGAGATGGGATTGCCGCCCTTGCCGGTTACCGGCCCCGCCACCCCGGAACCGGCTCTCAGACCCTAGCCTTCGAACGGCAAGCCGAGCGCTTCCGCCACAGCCCGATGGCGAATCTTGCCACCAGACACGTTGAGCCCCGCCGCCAGATGCGGATCGGCCTGCATCGCCGCCTCTGCACCCAGATTGGCGAGGCGGAGCGCGAAGGGCAGTGTGGCGTTGTTCAGCGCGAAGGCGGAGGTGCGCGCCACCGCGCCGGGCATGTTGGCCACGCAATAATGGATGATGCCGTCCACGGTGAATACGGGATCGTCATGCGTGGTGGCGTGCGAGGTTTCAAAGCATCCACCCTGGTCGATCGCGATATCCACCAGCACCGAACCGCGCTTCATCGTCTTGAGCATATCGCGCGTCACCAATTTGGGCGCGGCGGCACCCGGCACCAGCACGGCGCCGATCACAAGGTGTGCATTGGCGACAGCGGCGGCGATGGCCGCCTTGGAGGCATAGGCCGTCTTGATCTGGCTTGAGAAGAACATGTCCAGTTCGGCAAGGCGCTGGTTCGAAATGTCGTAGATCGTGACGTCCGCCCGCATCCCGACTGCCATTTGCGCGGCATTCACGCCCGAAACGCCGCCGCCGAGGATCGCGACCTTGGCCGGTGCCACGCCAGGAACGCCGCCGAGCAGCACGCCGCGGCCGCCCTGTTCCTTTTCCAGATAATGCGCGCCGACCTGGATCGACATGCGCCCCGCCACTTCGGACATGGGCTTGAGCAAAGGCAGCGAGCCATCGCGCGCCGTCACCGTTTCATAGGCGATGCAGGTCGCGCCTGATTTCATCAGTCCCGCGGCCTGCTCGGGATCGGGGGCGAGATGAAGGTAGGTGAACAGCACATGCCGGGGCTCCAGCATCGCGATCTCGACGGGCTGGGGCTCCTTCACCTTCACGATCATGTCCGCCTCCGCAAAGACTTCGGCGGCGGTGCCGACGATGCGTGCACCGGCGGTGACATAATCGGCATCGGAAAAATCGATGCCGCTGCCGGCACCGGCCTGAATGATCAGGTCATGACCGGCAGCCACGAGTTCGGACACCGACGGCGGGGTCAATCCGACGCGATATTCGTGATTCTTGATTTCCTTGGGAACACCGACGCGCATGATTTTCTCCATAGATCGTTGCAACGGATACTATCGCAAAAGGCGCGGGAAGTGCTTGCAAATATCGCCCCGGGACGCGCGCCGAGCGGGATTGTTTTTCATAATTGGCGTGATATCAGGAAAATCATGCAAATAGATCCGATTGATCGCAAAATTCTTGCTCAATTGTCCCGTGATTCCGCGATGACGAGCGAGCAACTGGGTGCGCTGGTGGGGCTGTCGCCCTCGGCAACGCACCGACGCACCCGCGCGCTGCAGGATGCTGGTCTGATCCTGGGCTATGGTGCCCGCTTGTCGCGCGAGGCCAAGGGCAATCCTTCCACCGTCTTCGTATCGGTGACGCTCGTTGATCAGCGCCAGGCGACGATGATGGCATTCGAAGCTGCATTGCCGCGCACCACCGAAGTGGTCGAGGCGCATCTGATGAGCGGCGTTTCCGATTATCTGCTCAAGGTTCTGGTGCGCGAGGATGACAGTTACGAGCGGGTTCATCGCGAAATCCTGTCCGCCTTGCCTGGCGTTCATCGTCTGGTCACCCAGTTCACGATACGCACGCTGGCCTCGGGTGATTGATCCGCTGCATATTGCTGTGCAGCACGGACAGTGGTAGTGCGCCGCCCACGCCCATTCCGGGCGAGCGAGAGTGGGTCTTGATGGCCATTTTTCTGACGCACCGAGCGAATTGAAAGCTCGATGACCTCATCATCTACGGACATGGCAACGGACGGGGAGGCGAGCGAGCTTTCCCAGCCGCATAATGATCAACCTCTGGCGAAGCTGGCGGTGGCGGCGATCGGCATCGTTTTCGGCGATATCGGCACCAGCCCGATCTACGCCTTCCGCGAAACCTTTACCGGTCATCACCCGCTCGATCCCGATCAACTCCATATCTATGGCGTGTTGAGCCTGATCTTCTGGTCGATGATGATCGTGGTTTCGATCAAATATGTGTCGATCATCATGCGCGCCGATAACAAGGGCGAAGGCGGCAGCCTGGCGCTGTTGGCGCTGATCAACCGACAGACGGAGGGCAAGCGCTGGTCCACGCCCATCGTGATGCTCGGGGTGTTCGCCACCGCGCTTTTTTACGGTGACAGCATGATCACACCGGCGATGTCGGTGCTGTCGGCTTCGGAAGGCCTGACCACTGTTGATCCGCGATTCGGCCCGCTGGTCTTGCCCATTTCCGTCACGATCCTGATCGGACTCTTCTGGATCCAGGCGCGCGGCACCGCCAAGGTCGGCCAGCTTTTCGGCCCGGTGATGGTCATCTACTTCTTGGTGCTCGCCGTGCTCGGCGTGATGCACATCATCGGCAATCCCACGGTGCTGTGGTCGCTCAATCCCTATTATGCCTTCACCTTCTTCGCCGATGATCCTTTGGCGGGTTTTCTGGCGCTCGGCTCGGTCGTGCTCGCTGTGACCGGGGCCGAGGCGCTTTATGCCGATATGGGGCATTTCGGGCGCAACCCGATCCGTGTTTCCTGGCTATATTTCGTATTGCCCGGCCTGATGCTGAATTATCTGGGGCAGGGGGCGATGATCCTGTCGCTGGAGCCCGCAGGCGCTGCGGAAGCGATCAAGAATCCCTTCTTCCTGCTCGCACCCGAAGCCTTTCGTCTGCCGCTGGTTCTGCTCGCCATGATGGCCACGATCATCGCCAGCCAGGCCGTGATTTCCGGCGCTTTCTCGCTGACGCAGCAGGCGATCCAGCTCGGCTTCATGCCGCGCCTGCGCATCTTGCACACCAGCGCGAGCGCGGCGGGGCAGATCTATATCCCTGCGATCAACTGGGCCTTGTGCGTGATGGTGATCCTGCTGGTCTTGTTCTTCGGATCGTCCAGCAATCTTGCGGCCGCTTACGGCATTGCGGTGACTGGCGCGATGTTCATCGATACCTGCCTGCTCGCGGTGGTCCTGTTCAGCCTGTGGCATTGGAATCGCTTCGTCGCGGCGCTGGCGATCACGGTGTTCTTCATCGTCGATCTGGCCTATTTCGCCGCCAATCTTACCAAGGTGCCCGATGGCGGGTGGTTCCCGCTGCTGGTCGGCCTGTTTGCCTTCACCATGCTCACCACCTGGGCCAAGGGCCGCAAGCTGATGATCGAGCGACTGCGCGAGGCGGCGATGCCGATCAAGGTGTTCATCACCTCCGCGGCCAGTTCGGCCACGCGCGTACCGGGCACCGCGGTATTCATGACCTCCACCGCCGATGGCGTACCCCATGCGCTGCTGCATAACCTCAAGCACAATAAGGTGCTGCACGATCGCGTGATCCTGCTCACTGTGAAGATTGCGGACGTCCCTTATGTGGAGATCGAGCGACGCTGTATGCTGGAGGATCTGGGGCAGGGTTTCCATCGTCTCGTGATCAAATTCGGCTTCATGCAGGAGCCCGATGTGCCCGCCGCGCTCAAGCTCGTCACCGGATGCGGCGCGGAGTTCAAGATGATGGACACCAGCTTCTTCCTCGCGCGGCAGACGCTGTTGCCCTCCGAGCGGCCCGGCATGGCCTTGTGGCGCGAACGGCTGTTCGCCTGGATGATGCGCAATGCGGAAAGCGCGATGGATTTCTTCAAGCTGCCGACGAATCGCGTGGTCGAACTGGGCAGTCAGGTCGAGATATAGTCACGCCGTCCGTCCCTGCGCCGATCATCGTATCCGCGATCTTTGCGGCTGCTGATCTGGCGTGGCTCGATGGCTTGCGGCGCGCGCATTTTCCGCCTGAGCGCAATGTGATCCCCGCCCATCTGACGCTGTTTCATCATTTGCCGCCCTCGATCGAAGGCGAATTGCGCGCGTGCCTCGCGCGGGCGACGCGCGGCATTCCAGCGCCCGTCGCCCGCATCGCCGGCCTCATGAACCTGGGCCGAGGCACGGCGTTCAGAATTGAATCCCCCGCGCTGGAGGATATCCGCGCCGATTTGGCTGCGCGCTTTTCGACTCTACTCACGCCGCAGGATCAGGCGGGCTGGCGGCCGCATGTCACGATCCAGAACAAGGTGACGCCGGAAGACGCCCGTGCCCTGCAACGCGATCTGCAGGCTGGTTTTACGCCGCGCCCGTTGGCGATCCGCGGGCTGGCCGCCTGGTATTATCGTGGCGGGCCATGGGAAGCGCTTTCGCGTCATGCTTTTGGTTGACCGGAATCGCACCGCTGCTTATACGCGCGCCTTCGCGGCACAGATGCCGCGGCCCCTTGGGGCGGAGTAGCTCAGCTGGTTAGAGCACCGGAATCATAATCCGGGTGTCGGGGGTTCAAGTCCCTCCTCCGCTACCATATCCCTGAAATTTGCGGAAAATCTGGGGCTGTTAAAGGCCTGGCGAAATCAGTGGCGGTCTTTTGGCGGTGCGCATAGTCTTGTCGCAACCGAAAAAAGGGAGCCATTCATGCGCCGATTTGCCGCCATTACCTTTGCCATGCTCAGTGCGACATCGCTCTGCGCACAGACCACGGTGCCCGCAACGCCGGAGGCCGGCCAGAAGCTGACCGTGATCCATGCCGGCGCACTGCTCGCACAACCTGGCAAGGCGCCACGCGGCCCCAGCACGATCATCATCCGCGGCGACAAGATTACCGCGGTGCGCGACGGCTATGTCGACGCGGAGGCGGGCGCCCATGTGATCGATCTCAAGGACCAGTTCGTGATGCCGGGCCTGGTCGATATGCACGTCCATCTCTGGGGCATTGGCGGCGATCCGATGCGGGACCGGCTGACGGCGCTCAACCGCGATGACGCGGACGATATGCTGTTCGCCGTGTCCAACGCGCGCATAACGCTGGACGCGGGTTTCACGACCGTGCGCGATCTCGGCGGCAGTCCGCGCGGGATGCGGGCGCTGCGTGAAGGCGTGGAGCGCGGCGATGTGGCCGGGCCGACGATCATCAATGCGGGCAGCGGCATTTCCGTTTCGGGCGGCCATGCCGATGGGACGAACGGGATGGCTGAATCCTTCGCCGAGGCACTTCATCAGCATCAGATCAACACCTGCGACGGCCCCGATGACTGCCGCCGCGCGGTGCGCCAGCAGGTGGCGCTCGGTGCGCAAGTGATCAAATATATGTCCACGGGCGGCGTGCTGTCGAATATCTCGGGTGGACTTGGCCGCGCGATGACCGACGAGGAAATGTCGGCGATCATTGACACCGCGCACGGCCTCGGCCGCAAGGTGGCGACGCACAGCCACGCCGCTGCCGGCACCAAGGCGGCGATCAAGGCGCATGTCGACACCGTCGATCACGGCTCCTTCATCGACGATGAAGCGATCCAGTTGTTCAAGGCGAACGGCACCTGGCTGGTGCCCACTATGCTCGCCCCGCGCGCCGCGCTCGAGCAGGCACGCGCCGGATTGCTCCCGCCCGCCGTGATCCCCAAAGCGGAGGAAGCGGCGGCGGCCGCATTCGCCAGCCATTCCAAGGCGATCGCCGCGGGCGTCAAGATCGCTTTCGGCACCGATACCGGAGTATCCAAACATGGCGAGAATGCGCGGGAGTTCGCGCTGATGGTAAAGGCCGGGATGACGCCGGCCGCCGCGCTCAAGGCGGCAACGGTCAATGCCGCGGAAGCGCTGGGGCGGGAATCGGCGATCGGGACGATCGAGACGGGCAAGGATGCCGATATCATCGCGATCAGCGCCAGTCCGCTGGACGATGTGACTCGCATGGAGACCGTGGATTTCGTCATGCGCCACGGGGTGGTTCACAAGGCCGCGGGCAAGCGCCAGGCTTTTCCGGCGGACTGACCCGCCGCCCCGCGAGAGGGCGCGCGTTGACAAATGAAACCAATCCCATAGTTTATGATCCATCGTGTATCATAAACTATGGGATCTTGGCATGACGGACTATCAAACGGCCGATTTCTATGCGGATGTAGCGCTGGTCGATGATCCGCACGCCTATTTCGATTTCCTGCGTGGTCAGGGGCCGGTGACGCGATTGCCGCATCGTAATGTCGTGGCAGTCACGGGCTATGAGGAGACGGTGCAGGTGATGCTCGATACCGAGCATTTCTCGAGCATCAATGCCGTAACGGGACCGATCCCGGGCGTGCCCTTCGAGGTCACCAGCGATGATATCACCGCGCAACTGGAAGCCGCGCGGCCCAAGATGCCATTTGCCGATCAGGTGGTGACCGAGCAGGGCGTGCGCCATTCCAATCTGCGCTCGATCATCGCGCCGCTCTTCACGCCGGGCAGGCTGAAAGCGATGGAGACGCCGCTGCGCGACACCGCCGATGCGCTGATCGACGAGTTCATCGGCGATGGCCGGGTCAATCTGGTCCAGCAATATGGTGGGCCTTATGCCACGCTGATCATCGCCGATTTGCTCGGCATCCCGCAAAAGGGGCGGCGACAGTTTCGCGATCTGTTGAAGGACGCCGTGCCCGCGGTGATCGGCGCGACCCCCGAGGACATGATGAAAAACCCGCTCGTCTCGATCGGCAAGACCTTATTCGGCTACATCGCCAAGCGCCGGCTGGTGCATCACCCGTTGCTGCGGCCCGTGACGCGGATGTTCGCCGGCGCGACGGGGGAGGGCGACATCTTGACCCGATTGGCCCTGGCGAAATTCCCTGATGGGTCACGCCCCACTTTGGTCGATCTCACGGCTTTAGGCGCGTTCCTATTTGGTGCGGGACAGGATACCACCAATCGGCTGCTCGCCAATGCCTTCCGCGTAATTGCGACCCGACCCGACATTCAGGTGGATCTGCGCGCGAACCCCAAACGCATTCCGGCCTTTATCGAGGAATTGCTGCGCTTTGACGGTTCGGTGAAGAGCGGCGGGCGGCTGTGCCAGAAGACCACCATGCTGGGCGGCTTGGAGATCAAGGCGGGGACGACCATCCTCCTGTCTCACATGGCGGCGAACCGCGACCCGCGCCGCTTCGAGGATCCCGGCGTGTTCAACATGGACCGTCCGCGCGCGAAAGAGCATCTCGCTTTCGGGCGCGGGGCGCACACCTGCATCGGCGCGCCACTCGCGCGCAGGGAGGTGAGCGTGAGCATCGAGCGGCTGCTGGCACGGCTCGACAATATCCGCCTCTCGCCAGCGCATCATGGTGCAGCCGGACAGCCCAGCTTCGAATATGAGCCGACCTATATCCTGCGCGCGCTGCGCAATTTGCATCTGGAGTTCGATCCGATTGCCGAATGAGCCCATGTGGAGATTCCGCCTGAATATGCTAGACTGGCGCCGGCTGAAGGAGACCGCAGATGAACCCGAACAAGGCATTGTGGGAAAAGGGCGATTTCACGCAGATCGCAGCAACGATGCGCGAAAGCGGAGAAGCGCTGATCGATGATCTGGGGATCGGCGCGGGCATGGATGTGCTCGATCTGGGGTGCGGCGATGGGACGACCGCGGTGCCCGCAGCGCGGCGCGGTGCCAATGTCACCGGCATCGATATCGCGGCCAATCTGGTCGCGGCCGGCAATGCCCGCGCGGCCCAGGCTGGCCTCGCCAACCTGCGCTTTCAGGAAGGTGACGCCTCCCATCTCGAACAGGTGCCCGACGACAGCTTCGATCGCGTGGTCAGCATCTTCGGCGCGATGTTCGCCCCGCGTCCCCACGATGTCGCGCGCGAAATGGTGCGGGTAACGCGCCCGGGTGGGCGCATCGTGATGGGCAATTGGATCCCCGGCGATCCCACATTGGTCGCCCAGATCCTGAAAATCAGCGCGGCCTATACCCCGCCGCCGCCCGAAGGCTTCATCAGCCCCGTCACCTGGGGGATGGAGGATGTGGTGCGGGAGCGTTTCGGTTTGGCGGGGGTTGCGGCCGAAAATGTCGGTTGCGAGCGCGCAAGCTATGTCTTTCGCCATCCCGGCCCGCCGACCGATCTGCTCGATACATTCCGCCTTTATTATGGGCCGACCATGAACGCGTTCGAGGCGGCGGCGCAAAAGGGGCTGGCCGACCAACTTCGGGATGAACTTGCGGCCTTGTTTGAAGCGCAAAATCAGGGCGGTGCGAATAGCACGGTCATTCCGGCGACCTATCTCAAGGTGATCGTGCAGGCCTGATCCGACGATCACGGATGACATTCATGTTCGATCCGGTTAGGGGCGGCGCGTGAATTCGTTTCGCCACCAAATCCTTCGGCATCGGCTGCTGGCCTCCTGGCTGGTGGCGATGGCGTTGATGATGAAGCTGCTCATGCCGGCAGGCTTCATGCCGTTGGTATCCGGCGGCGTCATGACCGTCCAGATCTGCACCGGCATGGGCCTGCAGACCGTGGCCGTGTCCATCCCCGGCATGGCGGGCGAGACGGACCCGCCGGCCGAGCAGAAGCAGGCCGATCAGCCCTGCGCTTTTGCGGGACTCTGGACGCCCAGCCTTGCCGCCGCCGATCCGATCCAGCTCGCTCTGGCGCTCGCTTTCATCGGGTTGATCGCCTTTCGGGTCGTCCTGCGACCCAGCCGCTCACACGACACCCGGCTGCGACCTCCTTTACGCGGACCTCCCGCGACCGCCTGATCCGCCGCGGCGCTGGTTGCCGCTGACGCGCATCGCCTGGTGTCGCGCCACGCCGGATCAGATCTTCTCCACGCCCGCGATTGCGGATGGCGGCGCCTTCATCGCCGCCATCCGCATGATCGCTCACCCCTATCGCCAGTCTTCGCCGTCGCCCGATGATCCGGGCGCGACGGCGCGCCCATCCAAAGGGAATGCCATGTTCAAAATTGCTCTGGCCACGACGGCCATGTCTGCACTCATCATTGCAACGCCGGTCGCGGCCGAAGACGGGGATGCCGATGCCATCATCGTCACTGCGCAGCGCGATCAGCTCAAGCTCGACACCAGGACGCAGACGGGCAGCCGCCTCGCCCTGACCATCCGCGAGACACCGGCGACCGTCGAAACACTGACTCAGGCAGATCTGCAGATCCAGGGGCTGCGGACGGCCCGCGAGGCATTCAACGCGGTGGTCGGCGCGGTCTCCGGCAATGTGCCGGGCAATCCCGCGGTTGTTTCGCTGCGGGGATTTTCGGGCGGGGCGGTCTCGATCCTGCAGGATGGCGTGCGCATATCCACATCGACCGTGGTGCAGCGGGACACCAACACCTGGCATTTCGACCGGATCGAAGTGATCAAGGGGCCGGCATCGGTGCTTTACGGCGAAGGCGCATTGGCGGGCGTGATCAACAAGGTGACGCGCAAGCCGAGCCTGGAGGGTGATCATCTGGATGGGCGGCTGGCTTATGGCAGTTTCAACACGCTGACCGCCGCCGGCGGTGTGAACCTCAAGCTCTCGGACACCGTCGCGCTCCGCGCCGACGCAAGCTATCTGCATTCGGACAGCCTTTATGATGTCGATGACAATGAGACCCGGTCTGCGGGGCTGACGGCCAGCCTGTTGTTCAAGCCTGCATCCACCGTGTCGATCCTGCTCGCGGTCGATCATTATGACGACCGCTATGACTCATCCTATCAGGGCGTACCTTTGGTCTCCGCGGCAGTGGCCCGCAACCCCAGCGGCGCGCTGCAAAACGCGACCAACAGCCTGGTGATCGACAAGGCGCTGAGACACAGCAATTACAATCCCGAAGGAGCATATTCCGGTGCGCACGAAACCACGCTGCGCGCGCGGATCGACTATGCCATGGGCGGCGGCTGGTCGGTTACCAATGATTTTACCTGGTATCGGGCAAAACGTGATTTCGTTTTGAGCGGGGACCAGAATTTCGTCGCCCCGACGGCCGCTTTTCCCGAAGGCAGCTTCGCCCGCTCGGTCCAGCGCATCTATCATGATCATCGATTCTGGAATGAGCGGCTCGTGATCGCCAATGACAGCGTGATCAGCGGGCTACGCAACCGTTTCAGCCTGGGCGGCGAATATAATGACACGGACTTCATCAATCCGCGGCAGCAAAGCCCGGTGGGTGCGGTCGCCGCAGTGGATCCGTTCAATCCGACGGTCGGCCTCTTTCCGACGGGGAACAGCGCCTATACCACCACCAATGTCATCTATGACTCACGGCTCAAGACCGCTTCAATCTTTGCCGAGGATGCGCTGAACATCACGCCGCGCTGGCTGATCGTGGGGGGCGCGCGCTATGATCATATCGATCTGACGCGCTTGATCACCAATCTGAATGCGGGTGGCGTGGTCACGCGCGGCGCGCCCACCTATCAGCCCTTTTCCTGGCGCATGGGCACGACCTATGATGTCACGCCGGGGCTGACGCTTTATGCCCAATATACCACTGCAGTGACCCCGGTCTCGTCGATCCTGCTGCAATCCATCGTCAATACCAGCTACCGGCTGACCAAGGGGCATTCCTATGAAGCCGGTTTCAAGGCCTCGGCCTTTGACAAGCGACTGACCCTGACGGGGGCGGCCTATCGGATCGAACAGAAGAACATATTGACGCGCGATCCCAATAATCCGTCCCAAGCGATCCAGGGCGGCGAACAATCGTCGCAGGGCGTTGAACTCAGCATCGGGGCCGCCGTGACCCCGCGGCTTTCGCTTTCGGGCGGTATTTCCCATGTCGATGCGCAATATGATCAGTTGAGCGAATTGATCGCCGGCGTCCGCGTCGATCGCTCCGGCAACCGGCCGATCAACACGCCGTCCACCACGCTCAACGGCACGGCGCTATACGGCTTCGCGGCGCTGCCGATCACGCTGGGCGCCTTCGTGCGCCATGCGACTGGCTTCTACACCGATACCGCCAATAACTATTTCGTGCGGGGCCATACAACATTCGACGCCTCGATCGCATGGCGACTGACCCCGAAGGCGGTGGTGATGTTGCGCGGCCGTAATCTGACCGATGCCTTTTACGGCGAATATTCGGGATATCCGAGCACGAACATCTATATCGGCGCGCCCCGCAGCGCCGAACTCTCGCTCTCCACGCACTTCTGATCGGACCAGCGATCATGGCAACCGTCCCATCCCTGTCGAAAACTTATCGCGCGATCTGGCGGTGGCATTTCTATGCCGGGCTGATCGTGGCGCCCTTTCTGGTGATCCTCAGCGTGACGGGCGCGATCTATCTGTTCAATGAGGAGATCAACGATGCGCTCAGTCCGGAACTGCGCTTCGTAATTCCGCGCGCCGCGCCCACGCCGGTGTCCGATATGATCCGCGCGGCGCTGGCGGCGCATCCAGGGGCTGCGACGCGCATCGATCTGCCCGCAACGCCGGATCGCGCCGCGACGGTGTTCGTCACGCCCGATGCGGGCGAGGCGCTGCGAATTGCTGTCGATCCGGGCGACGCGCGGGTGCTCGGGTCTTATGTCTATGAGCGAACATTGGTCGGGTTTGCCGACGACATGCACGGATCTTTGACCATCGGCACGATCGGCGACCGGATTGTGGAATTGGCGGCGTGCTGGGCGCTGGTGCTCATCGCCACCGGCCTGTATCTGTGGTGGCCGCGCAGCCGCAAGGGACCGGCGGGGCTCCTTTATCCACGTTTGTGGGCCAAGGGCCGTCTGTTCTGGCGGGATCTTCATGCTTCCGTCGGGGTCTGGACCGTGGCGCTGATCGCATTCCTGATCCTCACCGGCCTGCCCTGGGCGGGCGTGCAGGGCGATCTGCTCAAGCAGGTTACCGCGGCCGCGGACATCGGCTATCCCGCTTCGACCCGCGGCTATGGCGCGCCCAAGAGCGTACCGATGAAGGCGGCGCTCCGCGAAGCGCCCTGGACGCTGGAGGATGCGCCCATGCCAGTCTCCGATGCCACTCATGCGGATCATCCGGGGCACGGGTTGATGCCGGCGATGCAGGACGAAGCCGCCGTCTCTGGCATTGATGATATCGTGCAAGCGGCGGCGGATCACAGGCTGGCCAGCGGCTATCGTCTGTTTCTGCCCGCGGGGCCGGAGGGCGTCTATACCGCTTATACCTATCCCGATCAGCCGCAGGGCCAGCGCACGCTCTATTTCGATCGCTATTCGGGCCATCTGATCCGCGAGATCCGCTATGCCGATTATGGCTGGGCCGCCAAGGCGATCGAGCTTGGCGTTCAGCTTCACATGGGCAATTATTTCGGCCGCGCCAATCAGATACTCATGCTCATCCCCTGCATCGGTATTGTGCTGCTTGTGGTGAGCGGCGTGATCATGTGGTGGAAACGGCGACCGGCGGGTCGCCTGGGCGCGCCGCCGTCGATATCGGACGTGCGGATGAAAGGGGCGATCGCCCTCCTCATCATCGCGGGCGTGGTGATGCCGCTGCTCGGCCTCTCGCTGATAGCGGTGTTCTTGATCGACCTGATGGTCCAGCAATTGCGGCGGCCAAGATCGGTGCGGGAGGAATAAAGCGGCCCAATCAGGGAATCGAGAGCGTTTTCAATCGCAGATTTTCCCTGGCTTGAGCGCGCCCGCCCTTGCCAGTGGCGGGCGACCCCGGTATTCCTGTTGCGATGCAGCAAGTTCGCAAGACCCTCAGCGTGCGTTCGGCCTATGGCGCGGACCCGTCCCAGCCACAGGCATCGAATGCGGATATCTTCCGGATCGCGATTGATCGGAAGCTGTGTGTCACCGCGGTCTACAATAAATGCGCGATGCTGCTGTCGCCCCATATCCTCTACACCAAGCATGACGAATTGTTCGTCGATGCAGTGGTATTACAGCGGGATGGCAAGGCACCCGCCGAATTGAAGCTGGGGACGTTCAAGCTCGCGGGAATCAATGGTGCCTCGCTGAGCGGCGAACCCTTTACCATCCAGCCCGTATTCGACGCGGCAAACGCAAAATATGAAGGGGTTACGGTTCGCGCCGTTCAGCCCTGATCTAGTGGGGCTCAGGCCCGTCCTATTATCTTCCGTTCATCCACCGTGCAGCTTGGCAGGCTGATAGCGCCCGCGTCGCACCATGGCATATTGACATGATATAAAGTCTCATTAAGAGGCCGCGGTGAAGGGAAACGTCATGAAATCTCAATTCACTTTAATGGCCATTCTGCTCGCTGGGGCGTCCGCACCGGCTGTCGCGCAATCCGATCATGCGGCCGATGCCGGAACCGACAAGACGGTTTTGCCGGCGCATGATGACAATCCGGTGGAGATCGTGGTCACCGCGATGCACCGCAGCCGCGAGGATCTGCTCGGCGGCACCTCGGTCTTGAGCGCTGGCGATCTGGATGCGGCGCGGCGCAGCAATCTGGGCGATACGCTGGCCAGCCTGCCCGGTGTATCCGCGACATCCTTTGGTCCGGTGGCGTCACGCCCCGTCTTGCGCGGCCTCCAGGCCGATCGCATCCGCGTGCTGATCGACGGGATCGGGAGCTTCGATGCGTCCGGATCAAGCGTCGATCATGCGGTGGCGATCAATCCGCTCACGGCGGAGCGGATCGAAGTGCTGCGCGGCCCGACCGCGCTCCTTTATGGATCCTCGGCGATTGGCGGCGTGGTGAGCGTGATCGACGGCCGCATTCCGCGCAGTGTCCCCGCCAATGGAATTCGCCTGAAGGCGGATGCGGATTATGGCAGTGCCGCCGAGGAACGGCGCGGTGCAGCCTCTGCCGATGTCGCACTGGGCGGCGGCTTCGTGATCCATGCCGATGGCAGCTATACGAAGACGGACGATCTGCGCACCGGCGGTTATCTGCTGAGCAAGCCATTGCGGGCCGAAGCAGCGGCATCTCCGATCGCGGAGATACAGGAACTGGCCGATCTCAAGGGGAAATTGCCCAATACACCCTCCGAATCGCACGAGGTCGCGCTGGGCGCGGCCTATATCGGCGATGGCGGGAACATCGGCTTTTCGGTCTCGCGGCTGGACAATCGCTATGGCGTGCCGATCCGCTTTTCGCTTGATCCCGATGTGGAAGCCGAAGCGCCCACATTGGACGTGAAGCAATATCGCGCCGATCTGCGTGCGGAGATCACGCCGGCCAGCGGCTTTCTCGATGCGATCCGCTTTCGCGCAGGCTATGGCGACTATCGCCATTTCGAAATCGAGGACACGGGCGAGATCGCCACGACGTTCCTCAACAAGGGCATGGAAGGGCGGCTCGAATTCTCCCAGCGGCAAAAGGGTGCGTGGAGCGGCGCATTCGGCGCACAATATCTCACCCGCGATTTCAAGGTGATCGGCGAAGAGGCGTTCCTGCCGCCGACCAGCACCGAGCAGGGCGGCCTCTTCACCGTCCAGAATTTCGATTTCGGTCATTTCCGCGCTGAGGCTGGCGCACGCTATGAACACACCAATGTGATCGCGACCGCCAGCGACGCGCTGGGCACGCCCGATGCAGAGCGCAGTTTCTCCACCTTCACCGGGTCGCTGGGCGGTCTGCTGGAGTTCGCGCCCAATGTGAAGTTCGGCCTCAATCTGACGCACACCGAACGCGCGCCGACGGCCGAAGAACTGTTCGCCAATGGTCCGCATCTGGCGACCCAGGCATTCGAGGTTGGCAATCCCTTGTTCGGCAAGGAAAAGAGCAATGGGGCCGAAGTGCTGTTGCGCGGCCGCGGGCTTGAATATTCGTTCGAGATTTCAGCCTATTACAACGACTTTACGAACTTCATCTATCAGTCTCCCACCGGCGATGAAGAGGATGGGTTGCCCGTTTACGGCTTCGCGGCGGCTGGGGCCAAGCAATATGGCTTCGAAGCGGAGGCGAATATCACGCTGGCGCATATCGGCGACGCTGCGATCGTCGCCGATGGCCTGATCGATTATGTTCGCGTGAAGATAGAGGGGCAGGGGTCTGCACCGTTCATCCCGCCCTTGCGCGTGCTCGGCGGGCTTGAATATCAATCCGGCGGCCTGGTCGTGCGCGGCGAGGTCGAACATGCGACGAAGCAGGACAAGGTGGCGGCGTTCGAGACCACCACGCCCGGCTTTACGCTCGCCAACGCGCGGATCGAATGGAAGCCGATGGGCAAGGGTGGCCTGCTGAGCCTGCGGCTGGCGGCCAACAATATCTTCGACGTTGAGGCGCGGCGTCATGCGTCGTTTCTGGCGGACTATGCGCCGCTGGCGGGTCGCGATATTCGCGTGGGGGCCAGCGTCCGGTTTTGACCCCTCAGTCCGATCCCAGTTCGGACCTTGCATAGCAGGGGGTGGAGACACTATCTGGCGTCTCCATCCCCTGCATTGAAACAGGACCGCAATGACCGCCACGCACAGCACCCGCATGTTGATCCTCGGCTCCGGCCCCGCCGGCCTCAGCGCCGCCATTTATGCGGCGCGCGCCGGCATGGCGCCGATCGTGGTGCAGGGTATGCAGCCCGGCGGTCAGCTTACCATCACCACCGATGTCGAAAATTATCCCGGTTTCCGCGATGTGATCCAGGGGCCGTGGCTGATGGAGGAGATGCAGGCACAGGCCGAGCATGTCGGCACCCAGTTCGTCTATGACCAGATCGTGGACGTCGATCTCTCCGAGCGGCCATTCCGGCTTCATGGCGATGGCGGTGCGGTCTATGTCTGCGATACGCTGGTCATCGCGACGGGCGCTCAGGCCAAATGGCTGGGGCTGGAAAGCGAAGTTCTGCTTCAGGGCAAGGGCGTATCGGCGTGCGCCACCTGCGACGGTTTCTTCTATCGCGGCAAGAAGGTCGTCGTGATCGGCGGCGGCAATACTGCGGTGGAGGAAGCGCTCTACCTGACCAATCACAGCCATCACGTGACGCTGATCCATCGCCGCGATTCCCTGCGCGCCGAGAAAATCCTGCAGGACCGGCTCCATGCGCATCCCAACATCAAGGTGCTGTGGAACAAGGCGGTCGAGCGTTTTGTCGGCGGTGGGGATCCCGAGGGGCTGGTCGGGGTCGATCTGCGTGACACCGTGACCGGCGAATCCTCGCACATCGCGACGGACGGTGCGTTCGTGGCGATCGGGCATCATCCGGCGACGGAATTGTTCGAAGGCAAATTGGCGCTGGATGAAGGCTATCTCGTCGTCGACAAGGGCACGTCGCACACCGATATTCCGGGTGTTTTTGCCGCAGGCGACGTCACTGACAAGATTTATCGCCAGGCGGTAACGGCGGCGGGCATGGGCTGCATGGCCGCGCTCGATGCCGAGCGCTTCCTGGCCGAGGCGGATTTCGAGATGGTGGCGGCTTAGGCCGCGCCGTTCGCCAAGGAGCACAGCAACCGCGTCTGGAGCAAGGCCTGATCTGCGGGATGCGCGAAGCTATGCGACGCGCTCTCGATCAGCGTGAGTTCACACCGGCTGCGAAGCGCTGCGAAACCGGGCTGATTCCATTCTCGTTGGAAGGCGAGCGCCGTCGCATCGCGTCGCGCGAGGATGATCGCGATCCGGCCTGCATAGCCCGTGAGGCCTGCGCGTAGTCGCTCGGCCAGGTCACTCTCGCTTGATGGCGCAGAAATCCTTCCCAAACCTTTGATCAATTTCCTGAAATTGACATCGCCACCCAGTAGACGCAGCCATTCCCTTGGGTCTCGCAGCTTTTGGGCATAGCGCGCGCGGATTGCGGCGGGCGGCGGCAGATCGGATGGCGTTTCGATCACCCAGGGGTTGGCAAGAACCAGTGCGGCAAGCCGGCTCCGGTCTTCAAGCAGCGCCAGCGCGGTGGCGGCGTCGCAATTGCCGAACGCGACAAGCGTGTGCAATTGCGGCGCGGCCTCCCGAAAAGCAGCAATCGCGGCGGCGATATCCGCACCAGCCGTCTCGAACCCACCATTCACGCCGCTGCTGTCTCCCACGCCGCGCCGATCGTAGCGAAACACGGGATGGCCGGCCGTGGCGATGGCGGCGGCAAGCTGGGCCATGCCGCCATGCGCGCCGCTGCGGGCTTCATTGCCGCCCGAGACGATCAGCAACCCGGCGCTGCCCGGCGCATCGTCAAGCGTCGCGGCCAGCATCTCGCCAGAACAGCGAAACGTCAGCCAGCGGCGCATAATGATGCCCAATATGAGATATCATCAATAACAGACTGACAAAAAACGGGATCATGATCCGGCTCGCTGCGCCGCCACAAGGGCTGCGCGGTGATTGTCAGGTCTGCCGGCTGGATATCGCTTTCAAGCCTCACAAGGCGCACTGTTCCGGACGGTTCGACCTGCGCCGCCTTCAGTCCACGGGTCAGTTTGGGTGAGAGGCGGTATCCGGCGACTTCGAAAACGCCGTCCATCGCTTCGGCATCGATCTCCGCCATAGTGGTGACGATGCTGTTCTCCCGATTGGCTGCCATGCGGATGCGGATGAGCTCGCGCATCACGCTCGCACCGTCCTGCGGCGCCAGACGCCAGCGCGCATCGGATTGTGCCCAGCCGTCGAGCAGGCAGCCGGTGCGAAAGGATGCGGTCAGGCGAGGCTTGCCGATCGCAGCGACAACCGCGCCGATCGCGCCGGTCCAGTTATCCCAGTCCAGCGTTTCCAGCGGGGTTGCGCTTTCCAGTGTGCCCGGCAGATCGGGTAGAAAACAGGCATATCCCTTTGCGGCCACACCGCGCATCGCCTCGATCATGAAATGGCGGATGCGATTGGCTTCTTCGAACAGCGGCGCGATGAACAAGATCGCGGGGCCGCCATCGCCGATCCGGATCAGTCTTTCGCTCGCTCCGCGCCATGGATAGGCGAGATGAACGAGCGGGGCTGGGCTCACCCCAGCGCCTTGTCGCGCGCAAAGGTGACCAGATTGCCGAAGGTTTCGAGCATTTCTCCATCCACCTCATCATCGTCGATGATGATCCCCAGACGATCCTCAATCTCGGTCAGCAGCCCGGCGACGGCCATGGAATCAAGCTCGGGGACCGCGCCGAAGAGCGGCGTATCGGCAGCGAAACCCGCTGCGCGGGCTTCGCTGATCCCCAGAACGTCGCGCAACACGGATCTCACCGTCTGCTCGACCAGCGCCGCATCATCAGAACCCACGCGCGAACCCCTTGGCTTATGCTTATCTGCGCGTCCCCTAATCGACCGGCGCGCGGCGGACAAGGCCGGAAAGCCGTTCCCGCGCATAGCCGATCAATCCGGAGGCGCGACGGAGGTTGAACAGGCTGATCTGTTCGAGCGGGCGGGCGCGGTCCATCCAGCCGGCCTTGTAGCCGTCATCGCCCGTGCCATAGTCGATCATGGTCACCTGATCCTGCTCGATCGCGCGCTTGAACATCGCATGGCTGAGCAAGGTGCCGGGTGAGAGTTCGGTGGCGGCTTCGGCATAAGCGAGCTTGTGAATGATCGCTTTTCCGTTCTCCACGGTCCAGAGTTGCGCTGCTACCGCCTCGCCCGCGATCTTGCCGATGCCCAGCCGCAAAGTGCCCGCCGAGCCTTCGCTCTCCGCCATGGCGCGCACGAAGGCGGGCGATCCCTCTTCGGGTTTCCAGCTTGTCGCATAGACCGCTTCATAATCCGCCCAGGCCGGCTCATCGAACCGGTCGAAGATGGTGATTTCCATCTGCGTCTTCGGCCCCTTGCGGCCGACCGTGCTGCGGACCTGGCCGGGTCGTTCGGCCCAATAGGTCTCGAAATCCTTGTCCGTCAGATCGGCGATCCAGTTCACCGTGGCGGGCGAGCGGGTCGCGCCCCAGCCGGCACGCACGAAGGCCTTGGCGATCAATGCGGCCGTGCCATCTTCCACGGGAACCGGGCGCAGCGCGATGCAGCCGATTTTCATCGCGGGGTGGCGCATCCTCTTGGCAATGGCGGTGAGCAGGCGCAGCTTCACCACATCATCGGGCGCGCCGCTGTAAACCGGACAGAAGGCGAGCGTATACCAGCTTGAAAGTGCGGTGAGCGAGCCATCGGCCTGTCGCGCGAAGAACAGCCAGGCCTGTGCCTTTTCGCTGACCGCGCGGACGATGAGCGGGCTGATGCCGGGAGCGATATGCGCCCATGTGGCGCGAAACCAGGCGAGCCGATCGAACATTTCGGGTTGGGCGTCACGATCGAGCAGGCCGCGCGCGGCCAGGGCCGCGGCGTCGAACTGATCGAAATATTCACCTTTGACCCACAAGACGCTATCTCCCCGCTGATGCGATGACGCATAATGGAGCCACAGTGCAAGCCCCCAGCCGCGATCCCAGGCCATTGGACCATCTGATTGACGCCAATCGCGGCGATGCGCCTGCAATTTCGGCCCGTTTCGGGACGATCAGCTATGCTGCATTGCACGAATCGCTGGGCCGCTTGGCGCACGGACTGCTGGCGCAGGGCATGAAACCCGGAGACCGCGTGGGGGCATGGTTGCCCAAGACGCGCATGGCGTGCCTCTTGCCGCTGGCCTGCGCACGGGCGGGGCTGGTCTATGTACCGATCAATCCGCTGCTTAAGCGCGCACAGGTCGCGCATATCATGGCCGATAGCGGGGCGCGATTGCTGGTGACGGGGGCGGTACGCGCGGAGACGCTGGACGCCGGAGATCTTCATGATGGGCGCATCGTCGACGAGCACGACGCCTCGCTGGTCGGGGATAATTGCTTGCCATATTCTGCCAGAGACCCGTCTGAACTGGTTGAAATATTGTATACCTCCGGATCGACTGGGCGACCCAAGGGCGTAATGCTGAGCCATGCCAATCTCTGGCTCGGGGCGCAGAGCGTGGCACATTATCTCAGGCTGACGCCGCAGGACCGGGTGCTGGCCGTGCTGCCGTTCAGTTTCGATTATGGCCAGTCGCAATTGCTCTCCACCTGGGCGGCGGGTGGGTGCGCGACGCCGCTCGATTATCTCACCCCGCGCGACGTGATCAAGGCGGTCGAGCGTCACGAGATCACCACGCTTGCAGGTGTGCCGCCGCTCTGGGTGCAATTGGCCGAAGCCGAATGGCCGCCGGAGACCGCGACGCGGCTCAGGCGCCTGACCAATTCGGGCGGAGCCGTGCCGGTGCCGCTGGTCCGCAAATTGCGCACGCTGTTCAGCCAGGCCGATCTTTATCTGATGTATGGCCTGACCGAGGCGTTTCGATCCACCTATCTCGATCCCGCGCTGGTGGATAGGCATCCCGCCGGCATGGGCAAGGCGATCCCCTTTGCCGAGGTGATGATCGTTCGCCCCGATGGCAGCGAAACCGCGGATGACGAGCCAGGCGAGCTGGTTCATGCCGGCCCTTTGGTGGCGCAGGGCTATTGGAACGATCCCGAACGCACCGCCGAACGGTTCAAGCCAGCGCCCGCTTTTTCCAGGGAAGGCGGGATGGCCGTCTATTCCGGCGACCGCGCGGTGCGGCGCCGCGACGGGTTGTTGAGCTTCGTCGCGCGTGCGGATGAGATGATCAAGACATCGGGCAATCGGGTGAGCCCCACCGAGGTCGAGGAGGCCGCGATCGCCACGGGTGCGGTGTCCGAGGCGGTCGCGCTGGGCGTGCCCGATGTCCGGCTGGGGCAGGCGATCCTGCTGGTCGCGCGGCCCGCGCTGTCCATGACGGACGCAGAGGAACGGCTGCTGCGCGCTATGAAGGCCGAACTGCCGGGCTATATGGTGCCGGCGCGCATCTTGCTGCTGAACGCCTTGCCGCGCAATCCGAACGGCAAGCTCGATCGGGCGGCGATCAAGCGGGAGCATGGATCATGAAGCCGATGGGCACTATTCCGTCTGATTTTAAAGCATTGAATGACGAACTTCTGATCGGTGGACAGCCCGCATCAGCAATCATCGCAGCGGCGGGCGAGACGCCGCTGTTCGTTTACGATTTCCAGATCGTTCGAGCGCGCTTTGCCGCCCTCCGCGCTGCGATGCCGCCCGAATTGTCCCTGCATTATGCGATGAAGGCCAATCCCTTTTCGCCGTTGGTGACCGCGATGAGCGCGCTGGCAGACGGGATCGACGTGGCCTCGATCGGCGAGATGCGGCTGGCGATCCAATGTGGCGCGGATCCGGCGCATATGTCGTTCGCCGGACCGGGCAAGCGCGATGCCGAATTGGAAGCCGCGATCGCGGCCGGGGTGACTCTCAATTGCGAATCCGCGGGCGAGGCGGCGCGCACGCTGGCCATCATGCAACGCATGGGCCGGCGCGCAAAAATGGCGATCCGCGTCAATCCCGATTTCGAGCTTAAAGGATCGGGGATGCGCATGGGCGGCAGGGCGACCGCCTTTGGCGTCGATTCCCCGCAAGTGGCTGCGCTGGTGCGACAAATCATGGCCGAAGGCGCGGACTGGCGCGGCTTTCATATCTATAGCGGTTCGCAGGCGCTGGATCCCGATGCGATCATCGAAATGCAGGCCGCCACGCTGGCTCTGGCCGCACGGCTCGCGGACGAGGCGGGGGCCTCGCCGCCGCATCTCAATCTGGGTGGGGGGTTCGGCATTCCCTATTTCGCGAAGGAACAGCCACTGGATATCGCACGGATCGGCGCTGCCCTGGGCGGCGCGCTGGCGGCGCGTCCGGCGGTGCTGGCGGACACCGGATTCGCAATCGAACTCGGGCGCTGGCTGGTGGGCGAATGTGGCGTTTACCTGACGCGGGTCATCGACCGGAAGCAAAGCCAGGGGGAGACTTTCCTGGTCACGGACGGCGGGCTGCATCATCAATTGGCCGCGTCTGGCAATTTCGGAACCGTGGTACGGCGCAATTATCCGATCGCGGTCGCCAGCCGCTTTGGTGCGCCGGCGGAGGAGACGGCGACCGTGGTGGGCTGCCTGTGCACCCCGCTCGACAAGCTGGGTGACCAGATCGCGTTGCCGCGCGCCGATGTGGGTGATGTGATCGCGGTGTTCATGGCCGGCGCTTATGGCGCCAGCGCCAGCCCATCGGCCTTTCTGGGCCATGGTCCGGCCCCGGAAATCCTGCTCGGCGGCTGACCCTGACGGTCGTCCACAGGCCCATCCTAACACTATTTTCACCTATTTCCGCGATAGCGCGCTGGAGACTCTGCCCGCCGCGCCTCCGCATTTTCTGCGCGATCCGGCACGGGCGGGCGCGCGAGAAGGTGTGAGGCGATGCGTTTGAAAACGGGGATTTCGAAGCTGCTGCTCGGGACGAGCCTTGCGGCGATCAGCCTGTCGGGCTGCGCTTCGGGCGGAAACAGCCCGCAATTGCCCCCCGCGCAATTCGTTTCGCTGCAGGAAGGTCCGGGCGAGGATTATCTGATCGGACCGCTGGATCAGCTCACCATCTTCGTCTGGCGCAATCCCGAATTGGGCGCGAAGGTCCAGGTCCGTCCCGATGGCCGCATCACCACCCCGCTGATCACGGATATGCCCGCTGTCGGCAAGACCCCGGCGATGCTCTCCGCTGATCTGAAGATCGCGCTGTCCGAATATATCAAGGATCCGTTGGTGTCCGTCATCGTGGACAATTTTTCGGGCACGTTTTCGCAGCAGGTGCGCATCGTCGGCGCCACAGAGAAACCCGCCTCCATCCCCTATCGCGCCAACATGACGCTGCTGGACGCGATGATCGCTGTGGGAGGTCTGTCCGAATATGCCGCCGGAAACCGCGCGCGGCTGATCCGGTTCGACAAGGCGGTGGGCGCACAGAAGGAATATTCGCTGCGGATCGGCAAATTGCTGAAGGATGGCGATTCCAGATCCAATGTGCGGCTTGAGCCGGGCGATGTGATCATCATTCCCGAAAGCGCATTCTGATCGATGAACGGTCTGTATGACGAGTTCCGGATCGTGCTCCACGGGATCTGGCAACGCCGCTGGCTGGCGCTGGCGGTAGGCTGGGCGGTGTGCCTGGCCGGCTGGCTGATCGTCTCGATGATCCCCAATGCCTATGAATCGCAGGCGCGCATCTTCGTGCAGCGCCCGATCCTGCCGGATTCGATTGGGATCACCCCGGTGCAGCAACAGCAGGAGGTGGACCGGGTTCGCCAGACGCTGGGTTCCGGGGTCAATCTGGAGAAGGTGGTGCGCGGCACCGACCTCGCTCATCATGTAGCGAGCGATCGCGATGTGGCCGAGATGGTGACCAAGCTGGCCGAAGGGATCCGCGTGGATTCGCTGCAGGACAATCTGTTCACGATCACCGCAGCCGTTGCGATGCCGGGCCTGTCCGACGCCGACAATGCCAGACTGTCTCATGATGTGGTGCAAAAGCTGATCGATATCTTCGTCGAGGAGAATATCACGGGCAATCGCAACGACACCGCGCAGACGCTGCGCTTCCTCGATACGCAGCTCGCCCAGCGCGAAAAGCAGCTTCAGGAGGCCGAGCAGAAGCGCATGGCGTTCGATCAGCAGTTCATGGACCTGCTGCCCGGCACCGGATCGGTGAGTGATCGGATGAGCGCGGCGCGCGCCGAATTGGTGCAGGTGGATTCGAACCTCGCCGCGGCGCAGAGCGCGCTCGGAACGGTGAACGGACAGATGGCGGCGACGCCCGCGAGCGAGCCCGGCGCGGCCTATACCGGCCCGGCGGGCGCGCGTCTGGCGACGATCGAGGGGCAATTGGCCGATGCGCGCTCCAAAGGCTGGACCGACAATCATCCCGATGTGATCGCGCTGCGCAATCAGCTTGGCGCGGCGCGCGCGGCGGCGGCTGGCGAACGCAAGAGCGGCGGCGGTGGCGCGCAGAACCCGATGTGGTATTCGCTTCGCACCATACAGGCCGAAAAACAGGCCAATGTCGCCGCATTGAACGCGCGCAAGAACCAGCTTCAAAGCGAATTGGCGCAGATCGTCGCCAAGCAGACCGCCGAACCCGGCATCGTGGCCGAACAGGCGCAGATCAGCCGCAATTATGATGTGCTGAAGGCGCAACATGACAAGATTTTCCAGGATCGCGAGGATGTCCGTCTGCGCGGCGATGTGCAGAGCGATACCGACGCGGTGAAATTCCGCGTGATCGATCCGCCCTCAAGCCCGCGCATTCCGACCGCGCCGAACCGGCCTTTGCTGCTGGCGCTCGTGCTGGTGCTGGGGATTGGCGCGGGCGCGGCGACGGCGTTCGTCAAGGGGCAGCTCAACACCACCTATCCCACGGCGCAGCGGCTGGAAAAAGCCAGCGGGTTGCCGGTGATCGGATCGATCAGCACCGTGCTGACCACGGCCGAGCGCGATGAGCAGCGCAAGCGCAATCTATGGTTCGCCGGCGGGTTGGGGAGCCTGGCGGGTGTGTTCGCTTTGCTGCTGCTCGTCGAATTCGTGCAGCGCGGCATGGTCGCGTGAGGGGGCGGGGATGAACAAGCACACATCATTGAAGGCGCGGGGCTCGCTGCTGGAACGCGCGGCCGAAGCCTATGATTTTCAAAAATTGTTTGCACCGCCCGCAGCTACGCCGGAAGCCGAGATTCCTCCAGTCGAGGCCCAGCCCGCGCCAATCGCCGTCGCGCCGCCGGTGCGGATGGAAAGCGTGGCCCCAAGATGGGTCCCGATGACGCCAGTGCCGTTCACGCTGGCGAAGCCGGAGGCGGTTCCGGTTCCCGCACCCAAGGCCGATCGCACGGGGCATATCGATCGCGAAGCGTTGGCCGAAGCCGGGTTCATCGTGCCCGACGCGCCGGTGAGCGCGCTGAGCGAGGAATTCAGGATCGCCAAGCGGCAATTGCTGATCGCCGCGCGGGGCGATGCCGCCGGCCCGCTTCCGAAGGGTCGCATGATCCTCGTCTGCTCGGCGCAGCCCAATGAGGGCAAGACCTTTTGCGCGATCAATCTGGCGCTGTCGATCGCGGCGGAAAAGGATGTCGACGTGTTGCTGGTCGACGGTGACTTCGCCAAGCCCGAAATTCCGGCCATCCTGGGTCTTGAAACGGGGCCGGGGCTGATGGATGCGCTCGCCGATCCTGCGCTGGATGTGGAGCGTTGCGTGATCCGCACCGATATACCGGGGCTCTCGGTGCTGCCCGCGGGACGTCAGACCCATAATGATACCGAACAACTGGCGTCGGCGCATACCCAGGCGGTGCTCGAAAGCCTGCTGGCGCACGATCCCGCGCGGATCGTGATCATCGATTCCCCACCGGCGCTGGCGGCGTCGCCGGCCTCGGTGCTCGCGCTGCACGCGGGGCAGGTGCTGATGGTGGTGCGTGCGGACCAGACCAGCGAATCCGATCTGCGCGACGCCATCGGCCTGCTGTCCGGCTGCGAGACGATCCAGTTGCTGCTGAACGGCGTGCAGATGGCGGCGGGCGGGCGGCGGTTCGGTGCTTATTATGGCTATGGCGACTGAGATGCGGCTGTCTTCCATCCTGCGCGCCCTGTGTGGCCTCGTCGCCGTCATGACGGCGGGCGCACCAGCGCTGGCCAAGAACCGCACGGAGATATCGCCTTATATCGAGGTGGGTCAGGTGCTGATCGCGGAACTGGACGATGGCGGCGAATTGCTGACCTACAGCATGATCGCGGCCGGCGTGGACGCTTCGGTTCAGAACCGGCGTGCGCAGGCGCAGATCAGCTATCGTTACGAACGGCGGATCGATTACCGCAAGGATGTGGGCGATAGCGACGTCCACAGCGGGCTGGCGCGCGCCGAGGTCAAGATCGTGCCGAACCTCCTGAACGTGGAGGCCGGCGCCATTGCGACCCGCGCGCGCACCGATATCCGCGGCGCTGCGCCCTTGCTCGGCGCTGGCAGGATCGACAATGTATCACAGGTCTATGCGGTTTATGCCGGGCCGACGCTGACCACGCGGGCGGGCGCGCTCGACGTTACCGCGGCCTACCGGCTTGGCTATACCAAGGTGGAGCAAAGCGCGCCGGTGTTTTTGCCGGCCGGCCAGGAACGCCTCGATTTCTATGACGATTCGGTGAGCCAGTTCGCCACCGCGAGCGTCGGCATGGCACCGGGCGCGACCGGGCTGCCCTTTGGCTGGGGCGTCAGCGGTGCTTGGGAGCGCGAGGATGCCGGACAACTCGATCAGCGCTATGACGGCAAGTTCGTCCGCGCGGATGTCACGCTGCCGGTCAGTCGCACGCTCGCGCTGGTCGGCGGCGTGGGCTATGAAGATATCGAGATCAGCCAGCGCGATGCCGTGCGCGATCTGAACGGTGTTCCGATTGTCGATAATGACGGGCGGTTCGTCACGGATAAATCTTCGCCGCGTCTGCTGGCCTATGACACGGACGGGTTGATCTGGGATGCGGGGATTCTGTGGAAACCCAGCCGCCGCACCCAGCTTGAGGCGCGGGTGGGCAAGCGTTATGGCAGCACGACCTATATCGGCTCCTTCAGCCATCAATTGAGCCCTGCATCGGCGATCCGCATCTCGGTCTATGACGGCATCCAGAGCTTCGGCCGGCTGCTGGGCGACAATGTTGCGCGGCTGCCGACCAGTTTCCAACCGCCCCGCAACCCGCTCACCGAAGGCTTTGGCGGCTGCGTGTTTGGCGATGCGGGGGCGGGCGGCTGTCTCAATGATGCGTTTCAGTCGATCAGCACCGCCAATTTCCGCGCGCGCGGCATCAACGCGGTCTATTCAGCCTCGCGCGGACCGCTCTCGCTGGGCGCTGGAATCGGCTATGCACGGCGCGCCTATGTCGCACCGCGGATCGCGGGCTTTTTCAGCGTGGATGGCGTGAGGGACGAAAGCTATTCCGCCGAAGGCTATGTCGGTTATGCGATCGACAGCGTCTCCAGCGTGGATGGCAATGTCTATCTCAACCATTTCGACAGCGGCATCGCGGGCGCACCCAGCGTGACCGCGGCGGGGGTTACCGGCTCCTATTACCGGACGTTCCTGCCGCGGCTGACCGGCTCGCTCTCCGCCGGCCTGTATTCAAGCGACGTCGAAGGGTTCGATTCGAGCCTGACGGCGGCGGGGCTGGCCGGGTTGCGCTATGATTTCTGAGGGAGACGATACGGTGACGGCCGTGGAGAATGCACATGTATGACGATCATTATGGCCTGAGCGGGCGTCCTTTTCAGCTCACGCCCGATCCGCGCTTCTATTTCGACAGCGCCACGCATCGCAAGGCGATGGCCTACCTCGGCTATGGTCTGGCGCAGGGCGAAGGGTTCATCGTCATCACCGGCGACATCGGCACGGGCAAGACCACTTTGGTCGGCCATCTGATGGCGACGATCGATGCGTCGCGGCTGACCGCGATCAAGATCGTCTCCACCCAGATCGAGGGCGACGACATGCTCCGCATGGCGGCGCAGGGCATGGGGCTTTCCACCGACGGGCTGGAAAAGGCGCAGATCCTGGAGCGGGTGGAGCGGATGCTGGGCGAACAGTCGCGCAGCGGCAAGCGCACGCTGCTGATCGTGGACGAGGCGCAGAATCTGCCGGTATCGGCGCTGGAGGAGCTGCGGATGCTCTCCAATTTCCAGGCCGGCGGGCAGGCGCTGCTGCAGATATTCCTGCTGGGGCAGCCTGAATTCCGCGAGCGACTTCATGGCACCGAGCGGCTGGAGCAATTGCGCCAGCGCGTGATCGCGACGCATCATCTGGAGCCGATGACCGCGGACGAGATCGAACCCTATATCGTGCACCGGCTTTCGCTGGTGGGATGGGCACGCAATCCCATTTTTACGCCCGAAGCCTTTGCCGCCATGTATCGCCACAGCGAGGGGGTGCCGCGCCGGCTGAACGCGCTGGCGAGCCGGGTGCTGCTGCTGGGTTCGATCGAGCAACTCGCCGTGATCGATGGTGCCGACGTGGCGGCGGTGATCGCGGACATGCAGGGCGACGAACCGGATGTCGTGGCCAAACCGCAACCCGCCGCGCCGGAGCCGGTGGTGCGGCTCGCGCCCAAGCCGCTGCCTGCGGCCGCCGATGAAGCGGCACAGGCAGTGGAGCAATCGCTCAAGGCCCGCATCGCGCTCATGGAATCGCGACTGGAAGAGCAGGATGCGGCGATCCGCCGGATCCTGACGTTGCTGGTGGACTGGGTGGATGGAGACCGGGACAAGCCCGATCGTCATTCGATCCGGAGCATCTGAACCGCGAAGGGGCGGGACGATCATGCGCAACGCGCTCTCGGTAGACATAGAGGATTGGTTTCAGGTCGGTGCGTTTGAAAAGACGATCGCGCGCGATGACTGGGATGGTCTGGAGTCTCGCGTGACGCGCAACAGCGATGCGGTGCTCGCCCTTTTCAAGCGTGCCGAAGTCAAGGCGACTTTCTTCACGCTGGGCTGGGTGGCGGAGCGTCATCCCGCGCTGATCCGCCGGATCGCGGAAGCGGGGCATGAGATCGCCAGCCATGGCTGGGACCACAAAAGGGTCTCCGCGCTGACGCCGACGGCGTTCCGGGCCGATATCGCGCGCACCCGCACATTGCTCGAGCAGCTATCCGGCCAGCGCGTGACGGGCTATCGCGCGCCGAGCTTCTCGATCGACGCGCGGACGCCCTGGGCGCATGAGATCTTGGCGGCGGAGGGCTATGCCTATTCCTCCAGCGTCGCGCCGATCGTGCACGATCATTATGGCTGGCCCGATGCGCCGCGCTTCGCCTTTCGTCCGGTGAAGGGCAGTGCGCTGATCGAATTGCCGGTGACGACGGCGCGGATCGCCGGACGGACATTGGCGGCGGGGGGGGGCGGCTTCTTTCGACTGCTGCCCTATCGCTTTTCAAGCTGGGCGATCAGGCAGGCCAATGACGCCGCCAAGCGCCCCGCCATCTTCTATTTCCATCCTTGGGAGATCGATCCTGCGCAGCCGCGCGTGGGTGCAGCCCCCATCCGATCGAAGCTGCGCCATTACAGCCGCCTTGGCACCATGGAGGCACGGCTGGAGCGGTTGTTCGTAGAATTTCGCTGGGGGCGCACCGATGCCGTCGCGGCGGCGGAAGCGGCGCGGCTGGGATGAACGCCCCGCTGCGCCATCCCCTTGTCGATATCGCACGGGCCGATCTGGACGACGTCAAGACGCGTGCACGGATCGATGCTTTCGTCCGCGCGCATGACTCGGCGACACCGTTTCATTTGACGGCATGGAGCAAGGCCGTCGCCGCAGGATGCCGCCAGACCGCGCATTATCTGGTGGCCAAGCGGGCCAATGGCGCGATTGCCGGTCTGGTGCCACTCACGCAGATCAGGTCGCGGCTGTTCGGCCATGCGCTGGTGTCATCGGGCTTTGCAGTCGGTGGTGGCATCTTGGCGGATGATGATGCGGTGGCGGCGCAGCTTGCCGATGCCGCCTGGGCGCTGGGCGATAAGCTGCATTGCTCCACCGTGGAATTGCGCGGCGGGGAAGTGGCCGATCCGCGCTGGCAGAATACGCATGGCGTCCATGCGGGTTTCTCACGTGCGCTGGCCGCAGATGACGCCGCTGAACTGCTCGCCATTCCGCGCAAGCAGCGCGCCGAGGTGCGCCGCGCTTTAGCGTTCGATCTGACCGTGGAGATTGGAACGACACAGGGTGACCGAGATGCGCATCATGCGGTCTATGCCCAAAGCGTGCGCAATCTGGGAACACCGGTATTTCCGCGGGCGCTGTTCGATGAGATGCTCGACGCATTCGCAGCCGAGGCCGATATCTTGACGGTGTTCAAACAAGGCAAGCCGGTCGCCTCCGTGCTGAGCCTGTATTTCAACGGCGCGGTGATGCCCTATTGGGGCGGCGGCACGGCGGACGCGCGAACATGGCGCGCGAACGATCTGATGTATTATGCGCTCATGAACCACGCGCGCGCGCGGGGCTGCACGCGCTTCGATTTCGGACGATCGAAGATCGGCAGCGGAGCCTATACCTTCAAGAAGAACTGGGGCTTCGATCCGCAACCGTTACGCTATGCCGTGCGCACCGCCGATGGTGCCGCGCCGCGCGAAATCAATCCGCTCCACCCGCAATACCGGCTCAGGATCGCCCTGTGGCGCAGGCTGCCGCTGTGGATCGCCAATCGCCTGGGGCCGCCGATCGCCCGTGGGCTGGGCTGATGCGCGAAATCCTGTTTCTGGCGCATCGCCTGCCCTGGCCGCCCGATCGGGGCGACAAGATTCGATCCTGGCATTTGCTGAAACGGCTGGCGCAGATCGCGCCGGTGCATGTAGCGTGCTTCGCGGATGATGCCGAAGAACTGGCCCATGCCGACGCGCTCGATTCCTTCGCAGCCAGGCGCTGCGTTGTGCAGCGGACACGCACGCGCCTGTGCGGCGTAGCCTCGGGGGTTCTGACGGGGCGGCCATTTTCGCTCAGCCTGTTCGACAGCGCGCAAATCCGGGCCTTCGTCGCCCACACGCTCGCCACGCGGGACATTGGCTGCATCTTCGGTTTTTCTGCGCAGATGGCACCATTCGTGCCGCAAGATCGCGGGGATGTGCGGTTCGTGATGGATTTCGTCGATGTGGATTCGCAGAAATTCAAGAGTTATGCGCAGAGCGCCGGGCCGGTCATGCGGCGGGTTTATGCGCGCGAGGCGCGTCTGCTGGCGAGATTCGAGCAGGAGACCGCGGCGCGGGCCGATGTGAATCTGTTCGTGAGCGAGGCTGAGGCCGCGCTGTTCCGGCGTTTGAGCGGCAATGATTATGTCAGCGCGCTGCCAAATGGCGTGGACGCCGCCTTCTTCGATCCCGCCGGCGCTTATGATCGGCCGGCATTCGATGGGCCATTGATCGTATTGACCGGGCAGATGGATTACCGGCCCAATGTGGACGCGGTGACCCGCTTTGCGCGCGAGACATTGCCCCTGATCCGGGCGGCCCAGCCGAAGGCGCGCATTGCGATCGTCGGTCGCAAGCCCGTTGCCGCCGTCACCGCTCTGGCGGCATTGCCGGGCGTGATCGTCACCGGAGAAGTCGCCGATGTCCGCGGTTGGCTGGCGGCGGCGGACGTCGTGGTGGCGCCGCTCGGCATCGCGCGCGGGATCCAGAATAAGGTGCTGGAGGCGATGGCGATGGCACGGCCCGTGGTCGCATCCACCGCGGCGTTCGAAGGGATCGAGGCCGCGGCGGGGCGTGATCTGCTGGTGGCGGATGGGGCGGTGGCGGAAGCGAAGGCCGTTCTGGGGCTGATGGCTGATCCCGATCGTGCGTCGAGCATGGGGCGGGCGGCGCGGGCGCAGGTGCGGGTGGCTTATGATTGGGACGCGCGGCTGAGCGGATTGCCTGCGATCGTGGGGATAGGGTGATGGCTTCGGGAGGCAGGGACGATGCAACGCCCCTCCACGCCTTCGTGGAGGGGGCGGGGGTGGCCCCTCCTGCTCTTAGCCCCCGTCGCGGAAGGCAGAAAAAGGGGCCACCCCCAACCCCTCCGGCAAGGGATGGAGGGGAGAACGTCGTCTGGCCGCGTCAGCTCTGGTTGCTCGGGGGCATGGTGGCGGCCATCCTGCTCATCTTCCTTCATGACGCCGCCGCGCTCGTCTCCATCTGGTGGACCAGTTCCACCTTCGGCCATTGCCTGCTCATTCCACCGATCCTGGGGTGGTTGGTGTGGCTGCGCCGGCAAGCGATGGTCACGATCACGCCGCGAAGCTGGACAGCGGCATTGGCGATCTTGGCCGCAGGTGCCTTTGGCTGGCTGCTCGGCGAAGCGGCGGGGGTGGCACTGGCGCGGCATCTGGGCTTGGTCATGATGCTGCAGGGTGCCGTCATGACGCTGCTCGGTCCCGCGGTCTCGCGTGTGCTGATGTTTCCGCTGGGCTATATGATCTTCATGATCCCCTTCGGGGAGCCACTGGTGCCCCCGCTTCAGACGCTCACCGCGCAAATGTGCATGGCGATGCTGGGCTGGATCGGAATTCCCGCGCGCATCGATGGTGTGTTCATCACCACGTCGGCGGGCTATTTCGAGGTGGCGGAGGCGTGTTCTGGGGTGAATTTCCTGATCGCGATGCTCGCCTTTGCCGTGCTGGTCGCCAATGTCTGTTTCAAAAGCTGGACACGGCGGATCAGCTTCGTGCTGTTCGCGGTCGCCACATCGATCCTCGCCAACGGGGTCCGCGCCTGGGGCACGATCGCGATCTCGCACGCGACCAGCTTAGATTTCGCCGCCGGCTTCGATCATATCGTCTATGGCTGGATCTTCTTCGGCCTGGTGCTGGCGATCGTGATGGCGGCGGCATGGCCGTTTTTCGATCGCGCGGCAGACGATCCCTTTCTCCACCGCTTCCCGTCTGTCGAAACACCGCCGCCGCCGTCATGGCCTTATGCCGTCGCCCTGGCGGCGCTGGCCATCGTGGCGGCCCCGATGCTGTGGGCGAATGTGGTCACTGCGGCTGGTCGCACGGATCTGCCCTATCCTGTCGAACTGCCCGAACTTGCGGGCTGGCAGCGTGCCCCGATCTCGACGCGGCACCCCTGGATGCCACGCTTCGACGGCGCGGATCACCGGCTGTTCGGCCGCTACCGCAACGCCGCAGGCGACGCGGTGGATCTCGGCATCTTCGTCTATGGCTGGCAGGCCGAAGGCCGCGAACTGGTGGGTTATGGGCAGGGCGCGATCGATCCCGCCAGCGACTGGGCCTGGACATCGCCTGCGCCCTCCATCGCCGGGGGGCAAGGCGCGCGGATCACCGCGCCCGGACCGGTGGTACGCGAAGTCATGACGTTCTATCGCGCGGGCGACGTGCTGACCGGCAGCCCGGCGCGCGTGAAGCTCGCAACACTCAAAGTCCGGCTCACCGGCGGCGATCAGCGAGCAGTGGCCATCATGGTCTCGGCCGAGGAAATGCCGGGGCACGACGCCCATGCCGCGATCGGGCGGTTCATCGCAGCGCTCGGCCCCCTGGACAAACTGGCGGACGGCATTGCCGCGCGTGCCACCGCCCGATAGGGCGTCCTTCATGTGCGGCATTGCGGGCATCTTTCATCTGAACACGCCAAAGCCCGTCGATCCCGCACGGGTGGCGGCGATGAGCGATGTGCTGGCGCATCGCGGGCCGGATGGATCGGGCGTATGGACCGCGCCAGGCGTGGGGCTGGGGCATCGGCGGCTGTCGGTGATCGATCTGGGCGGTGGCGCGCAGCCAATGGTGAGCGCGGATGGGCGGATCGCGATCAGCTACAATGGCGAGGTCTATAATTTCGCCGAGGTGCGCGCCGAGCTTGAGCGACTGGGCCATGTCTTCCGCACGCACAGCGATACCGAGGTCATCCTGCATGGCTGGCGGCAATGGGGCGTGGATTGCCTCAGCCGTTTTCACGGCATGTTCGCCTTCGCGCTGTTCGATGCGCACAAGCAGAGCCTGTTCCTGGCGCGTGACAGGCTGGGTGTAAAGCCGCTGCATTATGCGCGGCTCTCCGATGACAGCCTGGCTTTCGCCTCCGAACTGAAAGGTCTGCTGGTCGATCCTGCCCTGCGCCGCGCGCCTGATCTGCGCGCGATCGAGGATTATATGGCGTTCGGCTATGTGCCCGATGATGCCTGTATCGTTTCAGGCGTGGAGAAATTGGCGGCCGGCCATTATCTGCTGATCACGCGTGGCAAGGCGATGGTGCGGCCGGTGCGCTGGTGGGACGTCGATTTCGGGCTGCGCGCCGAGGGATCGCAAAAGGCGCTCGAAGAGGAATTGGTTGAGCGGATGCGCGCGGCGGTGACTTCACGCATGGTCTCGGATGTGCCGCTGGGCGCATTTCTTTCGGGCGGGGTCGATAGTTCGGCTGTGGTCGCGCTGATGGCGGAGGCGAGCAGCCGCGCGGTGAAGACCTGTTCGATCGGATTCGACCAGAGTGATCTGGACGAATCTCGTTACGCTGATCTGGTGGCACAGCGCTTCGCCACCGATCATCGCAAGCGGGCCGTGGCGGTGGATGATTATGCGCTGATCGATACGCTTGTGGATGCGTTCGACGAGCCCTTTGCCGACGCCTCGGCCCTGCCCACCTATCGGGTGTGTCAACTGGCGCGCGAGAGCGTGACCGTGGCGCTGTCCGGCGATGGCGCGGACGAGGCCTTCGCCGGCTATCGCCGCTATGCCTTTCAGCAGGGGGAGGAACGGGTGCGCGGGTTCATCCCCGCCGCCGTGCGCGAACTGCTGTTCGGCGCGCTGGGCAAATTCTATCCCAAGGCTGACTGGGCACCACGCCCGCTGCGCGCCAAGGCGACATTGCAGGCTTTGGGCCTTTCGGGCGAGGAGGCTTACGCCCGCGCCGTGGGCGTCACGCCGCCCGAGATGCGCGCGCGGCTGTTCAGCGCTGACGTGCCCCGCGAACTCCGCGGGCACCGGGCGGAGGCGCGCTATGTGGAAATCATGCGCGGCGCGCCCGGGCGCGATGCGCTGGACCGCGCGCAATATGCCGATCTGAAGATCTGGCTGCCGGGCGACATCCTCACCAAGGTAGACCGGATGAGCATGGCTGTTGGTCTGGAGGCGCGCGAACCTTGGCTCGATCACCGGCTGATCCAGTTCGCCGCGTCCTTGCCGGTGAATTTACGGCTGCGCGGTGGCGAGGGCAAATGGCTGATGAAAAAGGCCATGGCGCGCTATCTTCCCGACGAGGTGCTGTATCGCCCGAAAATGGGGTTCGTGACGCCGATCAGCGCCTGGTTTCGCGGGCCGCTGGCGGGCGAAGCCGAGCGGATATCCCGCAGCGCCGCGCTGGCCGAATCGGGCTGGTTCGATATGGTCGCGCTGGAAGGCGTGGCCGCGGCGCATAAAAGCGGGCGGCGCGATCACGGTCGGCTATTGTGGCAGCTCATGATGCTGGACGGGTCACTGGGAAAGCTGTTCGGTTTGGGGCGGTAATCCTCCAGAGCCGTTTGAGCGCGGGTGGTATCAATCCGGATAGACAGCCCGTGCGAAATACAGCCCGTCCGGCGGGGCGTTGAAGCCCAGGGCCGCACGGTCCCGGGCCTCCAGCGCATCCTCAAGATCATCCGCGCTCCATTTGCCTTCGCCGACCAGCGCCAGGCAACCGACCATCGAACGCACCTGATGATGCAGGAATGACCGCGCCGCGGCGTGGATCTCGATCCGATCGCCGCTGCGGACCACATCCAGCCGGTCGAGTGTCTTGACCGGGCTGGCGGACTGGCAATGGGCGGAGCGAAAGGTGGTGAAATCATGCAGACCCACCAGCACCGCGGCCGCGTCGTGCATGGCGTCGGCATCCAGTTCGGCCGGAATCCGCCAGGCGCGACCGGCCTCCAGCGTCAGCGGCGCGCGGCGGTTGACGATGCGATAGAGATAGCGGCGGCCGATGCAGGAAAAGCGCGCGTGCCAGTCATCCGGCACGATCTCGCACGCCAGGATGGCCACCGGATGGGGACGGACGCAGGCGTTCAATGCCTCCATCAGGCGGAAGGGCGTCAGCGACTTTTCAATGTCCAGATGGGCGCGCATCGCGAGGCCGTGGACGCCTGCGTCGGTGCGCCCGGCGGCGTTGACGATCACATCTTCGCCCGTGACCAATTTGGCGGCGGTCTCGATTGCCTGCTGCACGCTCGGCCCATGCGCCTGCCGCTGCCATCCCATGAAGGGGCGGCCGTCAAATTCCACGGTGAGCGCAAAGCGGGTCATGCGAGGCGGGTGCCGGCGGGAATGGCGTAGCCGCGCAGGAGATCGGCGACGGGCATCGCGCCCTTGCCGGCGCGCTGAACCAGCGTGGGGCGGAGGAGGCCGACACCGCAGGCAATGCCCAGGTGATTGTCGACCACCGTGCCGGCATCGCCCGATCCGGTTTCGACATCGGCGGCAAGGATGCGGATACGTTCGCCATTCAGTTCGAAAAACGCACCCGGTGCCGGATTAAAGGCGCGCACCTGACGCTCTGCAGCCACGGCGTCTGCGGTAAAATCCAGCCGGGCCTCGGCCTTGTCGATCTTTGCGGCATAAGTGACGCCCGTTTCAGGTTGGGCGAGGGGTGGATAAGCAGAGAGATCGGCCAAAACCTGCACCATCAGCGCCGCACCCTTGGCGGCCAGTTCGGCCGTCAAAGCACCCGCCGTCTTGCCGTCCACATCGGTTTCAACCGTCGCCAGCATCGGCCCTGTATCCAGTCCGGCCTCCATCCCCATGATCGTGACGCCGGTTCTGGCGTCGCCCGCCAGTATCGCGCGGTGGATCGGCGCGGCACCCCGCCAGCGCGGCAGGAGCGAGGCGTGCACATTGAGGCAACCCTGCATTGGCGCAGCGAGGATCGCGCGTGGCAGAATGAGACCATAAGCCGCTACAATGGCAACATCGAGAGCGAGCGCCGCGAATTTATCCTGCTCTTCCGGCGACTTGAGAGAGGCCGGCGTCATGACGGCAATCCCCAGCGCGTCGGCGCGGGCATGGACGGGCGAGGGTCGCAACGCCTTGCCACGGCCTGCAGGGCGAGGCGGCTGACTGTAAACCGCCGCGACCTCATGGCCCGCCGCCACGAGAGCGTCGAGCGTGGGGACGGCGAAATCAGGGGTTCCCATGAAGGCAATGCGCATGGCGGCTCTCTCGGCTGCTTGGCCGTGGAGATCAAGTCCTTCGCCTCTCATCTGTCAGTCCCGCGCACGCGGGAATCCAGCTTTTCCTTGCATCATCCGAAGAAGAAGCGGGATTGGCTGCGCCGTACTAGCGTTTCCCGCTTTCGCGGGAATGACAGGGTGCTTATGTGACGAGCTATGGCATCGCACGAAATCGAAACCCTCACACAGGCGCTGGCACGGCTTCCGGGTCTTGGCCCGCGATCCGCACGGCGGGCCGTGTTGCATCTGTTGAAGAAGAGGGAAGGGGCGATGGGGCCGCTGCTGCGCGCGCTCGAAGCCGTCAATGAGCGGCTCGAATCCTGCGCGATCTGCGGCAATGTCGATACCATCAACCCGTGCGGCATCTGTGTCGATCCGCGCCGCGACGCGCGGGCGTTGTGCGTGGTGGAGGAGGTGTCCGACCTTTGGGCGCTGGATCGGTCCCGGCTTTTCCCCGGAAAATTCCATGTGCTGGGCGGGCGGCTTTCAGCGCTTGAGGGCATACGGCCCGAAGATCTGGGAATCGATACGCTCGTTCGCCGGATCGAGGTGGGCGGCATTGACGAGGTGGTGCTCGCGATGAACGCCACGCTGGAGGGGCAGACCACCGCGCATTATATCGCCGAGCGGATCGAGCGTTTCCCGGTGCGGATCACGCAATTAGCGCACGGCCTTCCCGTAGGCGGCGAGCTGGATTATCTCGATGAGGGCACGCTGGCGCAGGCGCTGCGCGCACGCCGCCCCGTATCTTGAAAAATCGGCCGGCCGGCGTTAATTAGGGTGCATGGCCATCCTTCCCATTATCGAAACGCCGGATCCCCGGCTCCGCGTGATATCCACCCCCGTCGATAAGGTGGACGATGATCTGCGCAAGCTGATCGATGACATGTTCGATACCATGTATGACGCACCGGGCATTGGTCTCGCGGCGATCCAGGTGGGCGTGGCCAAGCGCGTACTGGTGATCGATCTGCAGGAGCCGGAAGAGGAAGACGGCCCCGTGGTGCGCAAGCCGCTGGTGTTCATCAACCCGGAAATCCTCGATCCTTCCGACGAGATGACAGTCTATAGCGAGGGCTGTCTTTCGGTTCCCGATCAATATGCCGATGTGGAGCGCCCCGCCGCTTTCACCGCGCGCTGGCTGGACTATGACGGCAAGCCGCATGAGGAACGGATCGACGGAATGCTGGCGACCTGCCTCCAGCATGAGATGGATCATCTGGAGGGCATTCTCTTCATCGATCATCTGTCGCGCCTGAAGAAGGACATGATCCTGAAAAAGATCGCCAAGATGCACAAGGAACGCGCGCGCGCGGCATGAGGGGGCGTCTTGCCCCATAACGTGCCTTGCCAAAGCGACGCCGAGTGGGCAAAAGTTCCCCGAATGTTCCGTTTGGGAGAGCCGCTATCGAACCGTCCGTCCTCATCATCCTGATCCTTGCGCTTCTGGGCGGAATCGGGCTCGGCTGGTTTCTCGGTGGACGCGGGGCCGCCGCAGCACGCGCCGAGCGTGATCAGCAATTGGACCGGTTTCGCCAGGCCATCAGCGATCTGGCCATGATGGAGGAGCGCGCGCGCGACGTGCCGGCGTTGCGCGAATCGCTGGCCAGCCTTGGGGCGGAGGCTGCGGGTCTGCGCGCAGAATTGGAAACGCGGGAGCGCGGGTTTCAGGAACAGATCAAGGCGCTGGTGGAGGCCAAGGAATCGCTCTCGTCGCAATTCACCGCGGTGGGCGCGAAGATTTTGGAGGATGCGCAAAAGCAGTTTCTGGAACGCGCCGACGCGCGGTTCAAGCAATCGGAGGAGACTGCGGGGCAGGGGCTGAAGGCCTTGCTCCAGCCCGTGACCGAACGGCTCGAACGCTATGAAAAAGGCGTGGAAAAGGTGGAGGAAGCGCGCCGCGATGCCTTTGGTGAATTGAAGGGTCAGATCGAGCAGATGCGGATCGGCCAGGAGAAGGTGAGCAGCGAAGCCGCCAAGCTCGTCAATTCGCTGCGCAATGCGCCCAAATCGCGCGGCCGCTGGGGTGAGCAGCAGTTGAAGAACGTGCTGGAAACCTGTGGCCTGTCCGAACATGCGGATTTCCAGACCGAAGTGAGCGTGGAAGGCGAGGAGGGCCGGTTGCGGCCGGATGCGATCGTTCGCGTTCCCGGCGGGCGCGCGCTGGTGATCGACGCCAAAGTGTCGCTCAACGCCTATCAGGATGCCTTTGGCGCGGTTGAGGAAGCTGAGCGCAACATCGGGCTGGGCCGTCATGCCGCCGCGATGCGCGCGCATGTGAATGCGCTGGGCAATAAAGCCTATTGGAGCCAGTTCGCGGATGCCCCTGATTATGTGATCATGTTCGTGCCGGGCGAACATTTTCTGTCCGCCGCGCTTGAACATGATCCGACGCTCTGGGATTTCGCATTCGAAAAGCGCGTGTTGCTGGCGACTCCGACCAATCTCATCGCCATTGCGCGCACCGTCTCGGCGGTGTGGCGGCAGGAGAAACTGGCGAAAGAGGCCCGGCAGATCGGCGAATTGGGCAAGGAATTGTATGATCGTCTGGCCAAGGTGGGCGAGGATCTGGGTCGGGTGGGCTCAGGCCTGAACAGCGCCGTCTCCCATTTCAACAAGGCGACCACCAGCTTCAACGGGCGCCTGGTGTCCACCGGGCGCAAGTTTCGCGATTTGAATATCGAAACGGGCGCGCGCGCGCTGGATGATGTGTCGCCGGTGGAGACTTTGGCAAGGCTGGGCGACGCACCGGCTTTGTTGGAAACGCGCGACGAGGCGGCGGAATAAAAGGATTTCAAAAAAATCCGCGCATGTCGAGCGAAGTCGAGACACGCACTTTGCAGATGACACATCCCTCGACTACGCGCGGGACAGACGGACTTATGCGCGATAACTTGAGGTCGATCCAACCTGTCATTGCGAGCGTAGCGAATCCATCCAGAGCGGTTATGCCACCTTGGATTGCCGCGTCGCTGCGCTCCTCGCTATGACGGAGCCAGGTAATGTCATCACGCTCTAATGAGCGGGATTTTAGCGCTGGTCTAACGGCTCAGCATCACCGTCTGGCCATTGGCCGCCGTGAGGATGAGAATCATGCCTTCATCGCGAAACGCCATGCCGAGCGTGCCGGTCAGCAGACCGAACAGCCGCGTCTCCTGCGCCATCACCGGGCCAGGGCAGGCCATCTTCGTTGCGGCGATCGGGCCGAAGGTGATGGCGGTTGCGTTCAGATCGTAGGTGCCGGAAAAGCGGTTGCAGCCGCTGCTGCCGGCGATACGCCCATCGGAGAAGGTCACCAGGGGCGGGGTGTCACCGACGATGGCGATGCCGCCCACGCTTTCGATCGACCATTGGGTGCCGTCGATCGAGACGGGCGAGGCACCGGGCAAGGTCACTGGCTCTTCAACGGGCGTGCGGGGCGGGGGACCATCACCTTGCGGAATGATCGTGCAGCCGGAGATCAGCGCTGCCAGCGCAAGCGGAGCCAGTTTTTTCATATCGGTTGAACAATGAAGCAGCGCAGAAGTTCCGCGCGGTCATGCGCGGCGATGCTGGTTCAATATCTCATAGGCCATCACGGCGGTGGCCACCGCGGCGTTGAGGCTATCCGCCTTCCCGCGCATCGGCATCTTCACCAGCAAATCGCATTCGGCTTCATATTCGGGCGGCAACCCGCGCGCTTCATTGCCGACCATGATGAAGGCCGGGCGATCATAGACCGGTGTCTGATAATCCGTGTCGGTATTGAGGCTGGTGCCGATCAACTGCCCAGGGCCTTCGCGCAGCCAGGGGACGAAATCCTCCCAGCGCGTTTGCACGATGCTCTGCGTGAAGAGCGCGCCCATGCTGGCGCGCACCGCCTCCACCGAAAATGGATCGACGCAATCGTCGATCAGGATCAGTCCGCCCGCGCCCACGGCATCGCCGGTGCGCAGGATGGTGCCGAGGTTGCCGGGATCGCGCAAGGATTGCGCCACGATCCAGATGTCCGCAAGGCTGCGGTCGATCGCCTTGAGCGGTGTCAGCCGTTCAGCATAGACGCCGATCACGGTCTGCGGATTATCCTTGCCCGAAAGCTTGTGCAGGATGTCGGGAATCGTCTCGATCACATCACCACCCATATCCTCCACCGCCGCGGTGAGGCGCTGGACGATCGGATGTTCGGCCGAGGCCTTGGCATAGAACAGGATTTCCGGCAGATGCCCGACCTCTTCCGCCTCGGTCAGGATGCGCAGTCCTTCGGCGAGGAACAGCCCCTCGCGTCGGCGGTGCTTCTTGTCCCGCAGCGAGCGGACGCGCTTGACCGTCTCGTTGGAAAAAGCGGTAATTTCACGGGGCATGATGTGCCTTCCTCCCCTCGTCATTCCCGCGAAAGCGGGAATCCAGCTTCTTCGTCTGGAAACGAACGGGGTAAGCAGAAGAAGCGGGATTCCCGCTTTCGCGGGGATGACACAAGGGTGCGGGCGGGCGGATCAAGCGCAGGTGCGCCTCATTCCTCGCCGAACTTGGATTCGACCAGTTCCGCCAGCAATTGCACGGCTTTCTCCGCGCCGTCGCCCGTGGCGCTGATGGTCACGCTGTCGCCCATGGCGGCACCCAGCATCATCAGGCCCATGATCGATGTGCCGGTGACGGGCTGGCCGTCTTTCGCCACTTCGACATTGGCGCTCTGCTGACTGGCGAGCGTGACGAATTTGGCGCTGGCGCGCGCGTGCAGGCCGCGCTTGTTGGTGATCAGCACCGTGCGGGTGGGGTTGTTCATACCGATTCTCCCAGCACCTCGGACGCGACCGAAATATATTTGCGCCCCGCCTCGCGCGCGGCGGCGACGGCTTCCTTCACGGCCATGGCGCGGCGCGCGCCTTCCAGCCGGATCAGCATGGGCAGATTGACGCCGGCGATCACCTCGATCTTGCCCGGCTGCATCAGCGAGATGGCGAGATTCGAAGGCGTGCCGCCGAACAGATCGGTCAGCAGGATCACCCCCTTGCCGGTGTCCACTGCCGCGATGGCGGCGGCGATATCCTTGCGGCGCAGGTCCATATCGTCCTCGGGGCCGATACAGATCGCCTCGATCGCGGTTTGAGGGCCAACGACATGTTCCATGGCGACCACGAATTCCTTGGCCAGCAGGCCATGGGTCACCAATACCAATCCGATCATGAAGTCATCCGTAATTGCATGTCACACAGGTCCGACAGGAGCCCCCTCCATCGCGTCCAGCGGAGTCGAGGCCAGATCGCGGTGCGCGACCGTGGGCGAAAATGCTGCGTCGCGCAACCGCCCAGCGATCGTTTCCGCCACATGAACTGAGCGATGTCGCCCCCCGGTGCAGCCAAAGGCAATGGTTATATAGGATTTTCCCTCATGCCGGTAACGTGGCAGAAGCAAAAGAAGCAGCGATTCAATCTGGGACAGCGCCTGATCATAAGCCGGATCTTCGGCCACATAGGCGCCGACCGCGGGATCAAGCCCGGTCAAAGGGCGCAACAGCCGGTCCCAATGCGGATTGCGCAGGAAGCGCATGTCCAGCACCAGATCGGCGTTGCGCGGCACGCCGCGGGAATAGCCGAATGACATCACGGTCAGCGTCGGTTCCTCCGCCTTGGTTTCTCCAAAACGCGCGCGGATACGCTGCTGAAGCTCGTTGGTGCCGGTTTCGGTGGTGTCGATGATATGCTCGGCCCAATGGCGCAACGGGCCAAGCAATTCGCGTTCCCGTGCGATGCCGTCTGATACCGGGCGATCAAGCGCCATGGGATGGCGGCGGCGGGTCTGCGAAAAGCGCCGCTCCAGTTCGGCTCCGGTGCAATCGAGAAACACCGTTTCGACATCAAAGCCATGCAATTCGCGGAGCTGCTTGATCCGCATGATGATCCGATCGGCGTCGAAGCCGCGGGTGCGGCTGTCGATGCCCAGCGCCAGCGGACGATCATCCTCCAGCGCGCCTAAGGCTTGCGGCGCGGCTAGCAGACGATCGAGCAGGCCGAGCGGAAGATTTTCCACCGCTTCCCAGCCCATATCCTCCAGGCAGTTCATCACCGTGGATTTGCCAGCACCGGACATGCCCGTGACCAGCAAGATCCTTTTGGGCCGTGTGCTCATCGGCCGAGCACTGCGTTCAGCGCAATTTCCACCTTGATCGGGGCGGATGCTTCGAGACCATTGAGCGTGATGCAGGCGACCCCGATACCGGCAATCATCCGGATATCGTCTTCCCCCGGCATCCGGATCACGTCTTCCGACAATTGGACGAAGAGCGAAGCCGGCTGTGCATCGACAAAGGCCGTCTCGATGATCCCGATCCCGCGCACTTCGATCCGGCCCGCGATGTTCGGCGCGGCGCAGGCGATCAATCCTGCGCCGTCATTCTTCACCAGCGTATAATCATCGCTGACCAGCGTGGCCCCGCGATCGATCAGGCGCAGCGCGAGATCGGATTTTCCGCTGCCCGATGGGCCGGCGATCAGCACGGCATGGCCATGAATCGCCACAGTGGAGGCATGAAGCATTTCGGAAGACGGCACCGTCACTCAGGATATCTCCGCAACCGGAAGCGTGACGAGGAAACGCGCGCCCTGTTGAGACCCGGCGCGATCGTGCACTGTGATCGTGCCATTATGCCCGTCCACGATCGTTTTGGCTATGGAAAGACCAAGACCCGAGTGACGGCCGAACGCTTCGCCTTCCGGCCGGTCGCTGTGGAAGCGGCTGAAGATCGCCTCGCGCGCATGAACGGGGACGCCCGGCCCCTCATCCTCGACGGAGAGCAGCACCTTGTCTGCGTCGCGCGTCGCGTCCACCCGTACCAGTCCGCCGGGCGGCGAGAAGGACACGGCATTGTCCAAAAGATTTTCCACCACGCGCACGAGCTTGGCGGGATCGCCCATCACCACGGCGGTGCTCTTGCGCGGCCGGGCGAAGGCGATGCGGGTTTCGCTTGCCGGCGCGCGGGCTTCGCGTACCTTGAGCATATCCTCGATCATCCGGCCGAGATCGACCGGCTCAAACGCGGCGCGCGAAAGCTGCGCGTCCAGGCGCGACGCATCGGCCACGTCGGTGATCAGCCGATCCAGCCGCAGGACATCATCGTTCACGATATCGAGCAATTGCTTCTGCAGCCCCGGATCCTTGACCATCTGCAGGCTTTCGACCGCCGAACGCAACGAGGCGAGCGGATTTTTCAGCTCATGCGTGACATCGGCGGCGAAGGCCTCGATCGCGTCGATCCGGCTGTTGAGCGCATGGCTCATATCCGAAAGCGCGCGCGCGAGCATCCCGATCTCGTCGCGACGAGAGGGCAGGCGGGGCACCTCGACATCGCGTGCGCGCCCCAGCCTGACCCGCACCGCCGCCCAGGCGAGGCGGCGCAGCGGCCGTACGATGGTGCGCGCGAGAAAAAGCGAGAGCAGGACCGAGACGATCGAAACCACCGCGATGACGATGCCCAGGCGAAAGCGCTCGGCGCGCACGATCCGCGTTATGTCGCGCGTGTTTTCCGTAAACAGCAACGCGCCACCCTTGGTGCCGCGCACCGGGATGGCCGCAGACAGCATCGGCGTGCGATCCGGCGCATAGCGCAACTCGGTCGTGGCCGTGCGGGTGGCGAGCGCGGCGCGTACTTCGGGCCAGTTGGTGGCGCGATCCACCGCGGGCTCGACATAAGCTTCGAGGCGCTTGGCGCTGACCACGGCATCGAGCGCGCGATCGAGGAAGCGCGCGACATGCCGCTGCCAGCGTTCGTCATCGGGATCACGCAGCGTATAATTGGGGCGGATGATCCGCCAGCTATCCGCCACCAACGCACCATCGGGCGCGTAGAGGCGCAACCGGCCTTCGCTTTCCTCGGCGAGCGATGCGATCAGCCGGTCCCGATCGCGTACGTCCGCCAGCGTGACTGCACGCGACATCAGCTCGATCTCGCGCGCCGCCTGGGCGCTGCGCTCGTCGATCAGGCGGGTGCGATAGCTGTCCAGATAGAAGAACCCGCCCGCCAGAAGCGCAAGCGCAAAGATATTGACCGCCAGAATGCGGCGCGTGAGCGACAGCCGGCCCGACCAGACGAGCGACAGATCGCTCTCGTCACTCCTCCGTAAATCGGTATCCACGGCCGTACAGCGTATCTATGGCGTCGAACTCCCCGTCCACCTGCCGGAATTTGCGGCGCAGGCGCTTGATGTGGCTGTCTATTGTGCGGTCATCCACATACATATCTTCCGTATAGGCGGCATCCATGAGCTGGTCGCGCGATTTGACGACGCCGGGTCGCCGCGCGAGCGATTCGAGGATCAGGAATTCAGTCACGGTAAGCGTCACATCCGCGCCGGCCCAGTGGACCCGGTGCTTGGCGGGGTCCATTTCGAGACGGCCACGGCTCAGCAGCTCGACCGGCTCCTCGCTTGCGCCCGCGGGCTGCGCCGCCAATTCGGTGCGGCGCAAAATGGCGCGGATCCGGGCGATCAGCAGGCGTTGGGAAAAGGGCTTGGCGATATAATCGTCCGCCCCCATGGCCAGGCCAAGCGCCTCGTCCAGCTCATCATCCTTGGACGTGAGAAATATCACGGGGACATGGCTCTTCTCGCGCAGGCGGCGAAGCAGCTCCAGCCCATCCATCCGCGGCATCTTGATATCGAACACGCACAGATCGGGCGGGTTTTCGCTGAGAGCCTTCAGGGCGTTTTCGCCGTCCGTATAGAGTCGCGTCGTGAAACCTTCGGCCTGGAGCGCGATCGACACCGAAGTCAGGATGTTGCGATCGTCATCGACGAGCGCGATCGTGGCGGACATGTGGACGGCTGCTCCCTTGCTCCCATTCGCTTAGAGCAAGCGCGCGTCACGGGCAATTCCAAGATCGGGATTTTTGACACCGGTGTCAGGTTTCCCGCGGTTTGACCAGTGGTCCAGCACGCGATATGCGCCGAGAAATTACGGGGACTACCGCCTGTTCAAAGCGGGTTCCAGCGCATCCAGGAGGATTTCAAAGTGGCAGACCGTGTACCCGGTTATTCCCTCGCCGATCAGGGCATTGCAACCCAGGCCGAGGTTCACTGGAATCTGCTGACCGCGCCGCTCGTGGAGCAGGCGCTGAGCCGCGGCGAAGGCATATTGGCGAAGGACGGCCCGCTGGTCGTGGCCACCGGCAAGCACACTGGTCGCTCCGCCAATGACAAGTTCATCGTGCGCGACGCCGAAACCGAAGACACCGTGTGGTGGGGCAAGACGAACAAGGGCATGACGCCTGCGCATTTCGCCGCGCTGAAGGAAGATTTCCTGAAGGCCGTTGGCGAGCGGAAGACGCTTTTCGTCCAGGATCTGTTCGGTGGATCTCAGCCCGAGCACCGTGTGAACGTGCGCGTGATCAACGAATTGGCCTGGCACAATCTGTTCATCAAAACGCTGCTGGTGCGCCCGGATGCGGCCGATCTGCCCGGCTTCGTACCGGAATTCACGATCATCGATCTTCCCAGCTTCCGCGCTGATCCGGAGCGTCACGGCTGCCGGAGCGAAACCGTGGTTGCGGTCAACTTCACCGAAAAGCTCATCCTGATCGGCGGCACGGCTTATGCCGGTGAGATGAAGAAATCCGTCTTCGGCATCCTGAACTACAAGCTGCCGGTGGAAGGCATTATGCCGATGCACTGCTCCGCCAATATCGGCGCAGACGGCAAGACGGCGATCTTCTTCGGGCTTTCGGGGACCGGCAAGACGACGCTTTCGGCAGACGCCTCGCGCACGCTTATCGGTGACGACGAACATGGCTGGTCCGATACGGCGGTCTTCAATTTCGAAGGCGGCTGTTATGCCAAGATGATCAATCTGTCGGCGGAGGCCGAACCCGAGATTTATGCCACGTCCAAGCGCTTCGGCACGGTGCTGGAAAATGTGGTGATTGATCCAGAGACGCGTGAACTGGACTTTGACGATAACAGCCTGGCCGAAAACAGCCGCGGCTCCTATCCGATCGAATTCATCCCCAATGCCTCTGAAGACAATATGGGGCCGGTTCCGGCGAATGTGATCATGCTGACCGCAGACGCCTATGGCGTGCTGCCCCCGATCGCGAAGCTGACGCCGGATCAGGCGATGTATCACTTCCTTTCGGGCTATACCGCGCGCGTCGCGGGCACCGAAATCGGCGTGACCGAGCCATCGGCCACCTTCTCCACCTGTTTCGGCGCGCCGTTCATGCCGCGCCACCCTTCGGTTTACGGCAATCTGCTCAAATCGCGCATCGCCAAGGGCGGCGTGGATTGCTGGCTGGTGAATACCGGCTGGACCGGCGGCCAATATGGCACCGGCAAAAGGATGCCGATCAAGGCAACCCGTGCCCTGCTGAACGCGGCGCTGGACGGTAGTTTGAACGATGCGGAATTCCGCACCGATCCCAATTTCGGCTTCAAGGTGCCGGTAAGCGTGGCGGGCGTGGACAGCGCGATCCTCGATCCCCGTTCCACCTGGGCGGACAAGGAAGGCTATGACGCCACCGCGCAAAAGCTGGTGAAGCAGTTTATCGACAATTTCGAGCAATTCGAAGAGCATGTTGATGAAGGCGTGCGCCAGGCTGCTCCGACAGCCGCCTGATACGGCCCGGTCAGATATCCGGGCCTTCTGAGAAGAAAGCCCGGATATGACCGATCACACACCAAGACTGTTCACCAGCGACGCCGCGATCCGCCATGTGGGGGAGGGGCTGATCCTGCAGACCCTGCCCAAGGCCGAATGGACGCATGAGGCCCATCTGGGCGCCTGTGCGTTCATCGTGCGCGAACGGCCTGATATCGCGCCAGAATGCGAGATGCGCGATATCATCAGCAGGTATAACGCCAGCGTGGGCGGCGTGAATGACGATATGCAGGGGTATCACGAGACCATCACGCGCGCTTCATCATCGCGGTAAGGCAGCATCTGGCGGAGCGCCCCGCCGACGAACCGCTGCGTGAAAGTGTCAACGCTCTGCTGCTGTCCGATCGCGGGCGGCGGGACTGGCCGTTGCGTTTTTATCGTCGAGACACGCTGCTTTCGGTAGCCGCGCGGAAGGATTTCATCGCCCCCGATCTCCAGCCTATGGCGGCGGCACCGGCTTGACGCTTGGTCATGGCTGCATTAATCGCATTATTGCGAACCATTCGCATAAGTGGCCATTTGGAGCGCGATTGGTGGCGGCAGGCACGAGAACTAGGGCGTATGATAGATGAAATTGCTTTCATGCACGGGTTTACGGCGCTAACCGCAATCGCGTTTAGGCTGGCCCAGGCTGGCTTGTTACCGGAAGCGCCTGTGCAACAGGGGCGTTCGGCAGGGAATAGTGAATAATGAGCGACAGGAATTCGGAAATGACGGCATTGGCGCCGTCCGCGGCGTTGACCGTGGAGGAAGTTCTCACGGTGAAGCATTGGAACGAACATCTGTTCAGTTTCACGATCACGCGGCCGCCCAGCTTCCGCTTCCGTTCGGGCGAATTCGTGATGATCGGCCTGCCCGGCGAGGGCCGTCCGTTGCTGCGCGCCTATTCGATCGCCAGCCCTTCCTATGCCGACGAGCTGGAATTCCTCTCGATCAAGGTGGAGGATGGTCCGCTGACATCCCGGCTCCAGAAGATCGAGCCGGGCGATCAGATCTTTCTCGGCCGCAAGCCCGTCGGCACGCTGGTGACCGATGCGCTGCTGCCGGGCGGGCGTCTCATCATGCTATCCACCGGAACCGGCCTGGCACCGTTCCTCAGCCTGATCCGCGATCCCGATGTGTATGATATGTATAGCCAGATCATCCTCGTGCATTGCGTGCGCCGCGTAAGCGATCTCGCGTTTCGCGACACGCTCGAGAGCCAGCTTGCCGGCGATCCGCTGGTGCAGGATCAGGCACTGCTCCAGTTCGAATATGTGCCCACCGTGACGCGCGAGCCCTTCCACACCACGGGGCGAATCGGTGATCTGATCGAAAACGGCAAATTGTTCGGCAGCCGGTCCACCGGCCCGCGCGCGCTCAGCCCGGAAACCGATCGCATCATGATGTGCGGATCGATGGCGATGATCAAGGATCTGGCCGCCGATCTGGATGCGCTGGGTTTTGAAGAAGGCTCCAACGCCAAGCCGGGCCATTATGTGATCGAACGCGCCTTCGTCGGGTGATCTCGCACCGCCACTGATCCTAAAGGGCGCGTTCCACCAGGAGCGCGCCCTTTTCGATTCCGGTCACGCGCAGCCGTGTGCCGATGGCGGCGTCCGCGCCGCGGGCGGGCCATACGCCGTCGCCCACGCGGACCCGGCCTTCGCCGCCGTCAATGGCCTCCACCACGGTGACATGCTCGCCCACCAGCCGTGCAGCACGGTCATTGAGCAACGGATCGCTCGATTCGATCGGATTGAGCGCGAACCAGCGCCGCCCGGCGAAGACCGCGGCGATGGCGAGCATCGCGAATAGCGCGAACTGAAGCGCCTCGGTTATCCCCAGCATCAGCGTGACCAATCCCGTGATCAGCGCGGCAAAGCCGATCCAGATCAGGAAAAATCCCGGCACGATGATCTCCGCCGTGGCGAGCACTGCCGCCAGGATCATCCAGACCCAATGCGCTTCGATCGGAAACAGGTTCATCATCGCGATACCTCTCAGGCCTGTTCGAACGGACCCGCACGACGCGGCTTGCTCGGCGCGGGGGGCGTGGTCGGGCCATCGCCGAACGCTTCCTTCGCCAGCGCGCCGATCCCGCCCAGCGTGCCGATCAGCGCGGTGGCTTCGACCGGGAACAGGATCGTCTTGGCATTGGGCGAGGTGGCGAACTGGCTGACGGCTTCGACATATTTCTGCGCGACGAAATAGTTGATCGCCTGCGCGCCGCCACCGGCGATGGCTTCGGATACGACCTGGGTCGCCTTGGCCTCCGCCTCGGCGGAGCGTTCGCGCGCCTCGGCGTCACGAAAGGCGGCTTCGCGGCGGCCCTCGGCCTCCAGAATCTGGGATTGCTTCTCGCCCTCGGCGCGCAGGATGGCCGATGCGCGGCTGCCTTCCGATTCGAGGATCACCGCGCGCTTCTCGCGCTCTGCCTTCATCTGCCGGCCCATGGCGTTCACGATATCGGCGGGCGGGCGGATGTCCTTCACCTCGACGCGGGTGATCTTCACGCCCCAGCTTGTGGTGGCATGATCGACCACCGAGAGCAGCCGCGCGTTGATCTCGTCGCGCTTGGAGAGCGTCTCGTCCAGATCCATCGAGCCCATCACGGTGCGCAAATTGGTGGTGGTGAGCTGGAGGATCGCCACATACAGTTCGGAAACTTCATAGGCCGCCTTGGCGGGATCGAGCACCTGGAAGAACACCACGCCATCCACCGCGACCATGGCATTGTCCTTGGTGATGATTTCCTGGCCGGGAATATCGAGTACCTGCTCCATCATGTTGATCTTGCGGCCGACGCGATCGACGAAGGGCACGATCAGATTGAAGCCCGGCGACGCGACATGGGTAAAGCGGCCGAAACGCTCGATCGTATATTGAAACCCCTGCCGCACCACCGTGACGCCCGCAAATACGAATGCAATCGCCAGCACGGCAATGACGAGCACAAAGATTTCCATAGCCGCTCTCCCCTATCTGCGCGCGATATTGCCCGTTCCGGCCTTGTTCGCCAAGCATAATCGGGCAAAAGGCGGTGCATGACCCAAAGCGATTTCCTGCCGCCGCGCACCGCGCTCTATCTGCCCGCCTCCAACGCTCGCGCGATCGAAAAGGCGCGTGGCCTTGCCGCGGACATGATCATCCTTGATCTGGAAGATGCCGTTCCGGTCGAGAAAAAGGACGCGGCGCGGGCGGCTGCGGTCGCCGCAATTGGCGAAGGCTTTGGCGGGCGGATCGCCGCCATCCGGATCAACGGACCGGACGCCGCATGGCATGAGGCGGATCTCGCCGCGGTCGCCGGATCGGCCGCCGCCGTGGCAGTGCTCCCGAAGGTGGAAAGCGCCGCCGTCGCCGCGGCTGTCGCTGCGCGGCTCGGCAAGCCGCTGCTGGCGATGATCGAGACGCCGGCGGGTCTGCTGAATGCGCCGGCCATCGCAGCAGCGCTGGGCGTGTCCGGATTGATCGCGGGCACCAATGACATCGCCCACGACCTGCGTCTGCCGCCGGGCACCGGTCGCGGCGGGCTGACACTGGCGCTGCAGACGATCGTGCTGGCGGCGCGCGCGGCGGGCGTGCTGGCACTGGATGGCGTGTGGAACCGGCTTGACGATGCGGACGGGCTCGAGGCGGAATGCCGCGAAGGCCGGTGCTTTGGTTTTGATGGCAAGACGCTGATCCATCCCAATCAGATCGAGATCGCCAACCGCGCTTTCGGGCCGAGCGAGGCGGAGCTTGAAGACGCCCGCGCGCTTATCGCAGCCTTCAAGGGCGGCGCGGAGCGGTTTCGTGATCGCATGATCGAAGCCATGCACGTCGCCAGTGCGGAGCGGCTGATCGCCCGTGGCTGAACGGCAGGGCTTGCCCGAAGCACCATAAACTGCCACAGGCCCGCAATGAAGAGCCTGTGCATCGCGGCACTGTTGCCGCTGATCGTCGCCAATGCCGCGCCCGCCGATATCGTGAGCGAAGCCGATCTGCGCGGCCATATCGCGGTGCTCGCCAGCGATGCCTTTGAAGGCCGCGCGCCGGGGACCGAGGGCGAAACCAAGACCATCCATTATATCGCCGATCAATTCGCGCGCGTCGGGCTGAGCCAGGGTTCAGGCACCCAGGGCTGGTTTCAGCCGGTCAAGCTGATCGAGCGGACGCCGAGAACCGCGGGCTATTCCTTTACGCGCCAGGGCAAGCCGATCGCGGTGGACGCCTCCAATTTCGTGCTGCGCGCTTCGGCGGCGCGCACCGAGATCGAAAAGGCTCCGCTCATATTCCTGGGCTATGGAAATAATTCCAAGGGACTCGACCCGGCGGGTGCAGTGGCGATGATCCTGCAGGAAGCGCCGGACGGATCGGATTACCGCGTCCGCCGCAATGCGGTGCTCAGGCGCGGCGCGAAGGCGGTGATCGGGATTGTCGCGGCGGATTTCGATTTCGATGCGCTGGAGCGTACCATGCTGGCCCCGGTGACAGTGCTCGCGCCGGGCGTCGATTCCGGCGCAGAGGGCATGATGACTCTGGAGGCAGCCTCCGCGCTGGCGTTCGAGGCGGGCAAGGATGTCTCCGCGCTGATCGAGGACGCTGCGCAACCGGGCTATGCCGGTGTGGCGCTGGGGATCCAGGCCGATCTGAAGATCGGCACCGACGTCCGCGCGTTTGAAAGCCATAATGTGATCGGCAAGGTTGCGGGCCGCGATCCGAAGGCCGGTGCGATCATGCTGACCGCGCATTGGGATCATCTGGGCCTGTGCCGTGAAGAGGGGGCGGCGGATCGGATCTGCAACGGCGCGATCGACAATGCCAGCGGCGTCGCATTGCTGATCGAGACCGCAAGACATCTGGCGCACGGGCCGAAACCCCGGCGCTCCATCTATTTCATGGCGACTACCGCCGAAGAGCGCGGCCTGCTCGGCGCGCTGGGCTTTATTGCCGATCCATTATTGCCGCGCGCCGATATCCGCGCGGTGCTCAATGCAGACACCGTGGCGGTGGCAGGGAAGGGCGCCACGATCGCCGTGATCGGCAAAGGGACTGTGCTCGATCCTTTCATTGCGCGCGCGGCGGCGGTGGTCGGCCGTAAAGTCGATCCCGATGGCGACGCCGATATCATGGTGCAGCGCCAGGATGGCTGGGCCTTTGCACGCGAAAAGATTCCCGCCGTCATGATCGGCGGTACGTTCAGCGATATGGCGTTGGCGCAGAAATATCTCCAAAGCACCTATCATGGCCCCGACGACGCGCTTACGGACACCCTGGACCTGGGCGGAGCGGCGGACGATGCCACGCTGCATGTGGTGCTCGCACGAATGCTCGCCAATGCGGCGGATCTGGGCGGATGATCACACATAGGACACAAACCGCCTTTAGGGGCGCTTCTTTCAACTCGGACGCATTGGGATTGTGAGCGAAAAAATGGACATCAGCCTTGGCCTGACCTTCGACGATGTATTGCTCCGGCCCGGTGAGTCCGAAGTGCTGCCGAGCCAGGCGGACACGCGCACGCGCGTGACGCGGGATATCTCGCTCAACATCCCCATTCTTTCATCCGCCATGGATACCGTGACCGAAGCCGATATGGCGATCGTCATGGCCCAATTGGGCGGACTTGGCGTGCTTCACCGCAATCTGACGGTGGACGAGCAGGCGGCCGCCGTTCGCGCGGTCAAGCGATTCGAATCGGGCATGGTGGTCAATCCCATCACCATCGCGCCGGATCGGCCGTTGGCAGAGGCGCGCGCGCTGATGGAGCGTCACCGCATTTCCGGTGTCCCCGTGGTCGAACGCAGCGGCAAGCTCGTGGGGATTCTCACCAACCGGGACGTGCGCTTTGCGGAAAACCCCGCCCAGCCCGTCTCCGAATTGATGACCAGCCAGAATCTGGCGACCGTCCCGGCGGGGGTCAGCCAGGAAGATGCGCGCCGGCTGCTGCATCAGCGCCGGATCGAAAAGCTGCTGGTGGTGGACGAAAGCTATCATTGTGTCGGTCTGATCACGGTCAAGGACATGGAGCGCGCAGTCACCTATCCCAACGCCACCAAGGATGGCACCGGGCGTTTGCGTGTCGCCGCGGCCACCACGGTGGGCGATGCCGGTTTCGAGCGGACCGAGGCGCTGATCGATGCCGAATGCGATCTGATCGTGGTCGATACCGCGCATGGCCATTCAAAGATGGTCGCGCTGGCGGTGGAACGCATCCGCAAGATTTCGAACAGCGTCCAGATCGTGGCGGGCAATGTGGCGACGGGCGAAGCCACGCGCGCGCTCATCGGCGCGGGCGCTGACGGGATCAAGGTGGGCATCGGGCCGGGCTCGATCTGCACCACGCGCGTGGTCGCCGGGGTCGGCGTGCCGCAATTGACCGCGATCATGGAATCGGCGGAAGAAGCCGCGAAATCGGGCATTCCGGTGATCGCCGATGGCGGGCTGCGCACCTCGGGCGATCTCGCCAAGGCGCTGGCTGCGGGCGCCTCCACCGTGATGGTCGGATCGCTGCTGGCGGGCACAGAGGAAGCGCCGGGCGAAACCTTCCTTTATCAGGGGCGTCGTTACAAATCCTATCGCGGCATGGGCTCTGTCGGCGCGATGGCGCGCGGCTCGGCTGACCGCTATTTCCAGCAGGATATCAAGGATCAGCTCAAGCTGGTTCCCGAAGGCATCGAGGGGCAAGTGGCCTATAAGGGGCCGGCCCGAGATGTGATCCATCAGCTCGTGGGCGGGGTAAAGGCAGCCATGGGCTATACCGGCGCGGCCACCATCCCCGATCTGCAGAAGCGCGCGCGTTTCGTGCAGATCACCAATGCGGGTCTGTCCGAAAGCCATGTCCATGATGTGGCGATCACCCGCGAAGCCCCCAATTATCCGACACGTTAAACCCAGTCCTCTCTCCGGAGGGGAGAGAGACTTTTCATCATGACACCTTCCGCACAACTCATGGCCGCCATCGAACTGCTCGACGCGATCATCGTCGCCGCGCAGGATGGCGGCGCAGCCGCGGACACGATCATCGCGCGCTATTTCAAGACGCGGCGCTATGCGGGCTCCAAGGATCGCCGGGCAGTGCGCGAGCATGTCTATGCCGCGATCCGCGCTTTCGGCGCACGTCCCAAAACGGGACGAGCAGCGATGGCGGGCTTGGCGGTCGGCAATCCGGAACTCGCCGCTTTGTTTGACGGCGTCGCGCATGGGCCGAAAAAGCTCGGCAAGAATGAAGGCACCGCGCCGGTCAGCCCCGTGCCCGAATGGCTGCAGAAGCGTTTGCCCGAGATCGAGGCGAAGGCACCCGCGGCGCTGCTCGGCCGCGCGCCGCTCGACGTGCGCGTCAACCGGCTGAAAGCGGAGCGGGATGAGGTGCTTGCGGCGCTGCCCGAGGGCGCGGCAACCCCGCATTCGCCGCTTGGCATCCGCCTGCCCGAAGGCTTCGCGATCGAGGCACATGATCTGTGGGCCGAAGGCAAGATCGAAATTCAGGATGAGGGCAGCCAGTTGCTGGCGCTTACGTGCAAGGCACGGCCCGGCATGACCGTGATCGACCTGTGCGCCGGCGCGGGTGGCAAGACGCTCGCGCTCGCCGCTGAAATGGCCAATGAAGGCCGGCTGATCGCGTCCGACACTGTGCGCTCGCGGCTCGATCATCTGAAGCCCCGCGCCGAACGGGCGGGGGCGACCATGATCGAGACCAAATTGCTGGATGGCGGGCATGAGGCGGAGGATCTGGCTGACCTGAAGGGCGTGGCCGATATCGTGCTGGTCGATGCGCCCTGCTCCGGCACGGGCACATGGCGGCGCAATCCCGAGGCGCGCTGGCGGCTGAACGCGCGCCGGCTCGAGGCGCTGCAGGCCTTGCAGGCGCATATCATCGATCTGGCGGTCCCTTTGCTCAAGCCGGGCGGCGTGCTCGTCTATGCGGTCTGCTCGCTGCTGGAGAGCGAAGGCGCGGATCAGGTGTCGGCCGCGCTCACCCGGCATTCATCCCTGCTGCCGCAAACGAGCCTGGACGGGGCGGGACGCCGCAGCGGGGCCGGAACCCTGTTGAGCCCGGTCACGGACCAGACCGACGGATTTTTCGTCGCAAGGCTCAAAAAGGCGTGATACGAAGGGCGATGCTGCCCGTATTGGAGACACTTATGCGTTTTGCCCCTGCCGCCTGTGTGCTTGCGCTCGCTTTTGCGACGGTTTCGAGCAGTGTCAGCGGTCAGGCACCGGACGCGAAGATCGACCCGCGTTCGGTCGCGCTGCAGCAAGCTGGCGAAGCGCTCGCGGCCAGGGGTGATTTTGCGGGCGCCACCGACAGTCTAGAAAGCGCACTGGTCGCCGATCCGCGCAATCGCAGTGCCTATGTTTCGCTCGCGCGCGTGGCGCAAAAGCAGGATTTGAACGGCAAGGCCATCCGCTTCTACCGCGAAGCGCTGAAGATGGAGCCCAATGACCTGAACGCGCTGGCGGGGCAGGGCGAAGCGCTCGTCGCCAAGGGCGCGGTGGAAAAGGCCCGCGAAAATCTCGCGCGGATCGAGAAATTGTGTCTCACCCAGTGCAGCGAAAAGACCGTGCTGGCCTCCGCCATTGCCAAGGGACCAAAGCCCGAAGTGCGCACGGCGGAATCGGTCACGCCCAAGCCGGTGATCGAAAAGGCGCAGGAAAAGAACTGAGGCGCCAAGAGCGCCGGGGTTATTGTAAGCCGTTTGTCCCGAGCGAAGTCGAGGGACGTCGGAACTGTCACCACGTCCCTCGACTTCGCTCGGGACAAACGGCTCTCATTGGGGATCTAACCCGCTGCATCCATCGCGCGTGCGACCGCCACGAATTCCGCAATCTCCAGCGTTTCCGCGCGCCGCGTCGCATCGATACCGCATACGTCGAGCGCGGCCAGGGCACCGGGCAGCCCTTTGAGACTCTGGCGCAGCATCTTGCGGCGCTGACCGAAGGCGGCTGCGGTCAGCTTTTCGATCGTAACGACCCTCACCCCCGCGGGGGCATCCTGCGGCAGGATGTGGACGACCGCCGACATCACCTTGGGCGGCGGGGTGAAGGCCGAACGGTGCACCGGCAAAGCAAGCTTCGCGCTGCTGCGCCACTGCGCGAGAACGGCGAGCCGGCCATAAGCGCCGCTGCCGGGCGCGGCAACAATGCGTTCGGCCACTTCCTTCTGGAACATCACCGTCAAGGACGCCCACCAGGGTTGCCACACCGGCGCGGTGAGCCAGCGCACCAGCAGCGCGGTGCCGACATTATAAGGCAGGTTGGACACCACATGCGCGCCCGGCACGAGCACGGCCTCGTCCTGCTCCAGCGCATCGCCTTCGATCACCTGCAGCGCGCCGGGCTTCCATTCGGCCAGTTCGGCAAGCGCGGGGATGCAGCGCCGGTCGCGCTCGACGGCCACGACCTGCGCGCCTGCCTTTAACAACGCACGGGTAAGCCCGCCGGGGCCGGGGCCGACTTCATAAGCCATCGCCCCCGCCAGATCACCGGGCACCCGCGCGATCTTGTCCAGCAATTGCGCATCGAGCAGGAAATTCTGGCCCAGCGCCTTTGAGGCGTTCAGGCCGTAGCGCTGGATGATGTCGCGCAGCGGCGGAAGATCGCTCACACCGCCGCCGCAGCCCGGTGCTTGGCAGCGCTCGCCGCCATCCGCAGCGCGGCGATCATCGCGCCGGGCTCGGCCGAATCGGTGCCGGCGATATCGAACGCCGTGCCGTGATCGGGGGAGGTGCGGACGAACGGCAGACCCAGCGTCATGTTTACGCCTTCGTCGAAATGCAGCGTCTTGAGCGGAATAAGCGCCTGATCGTGATAGAGGCACATCGCGACGTCATAACGCGCGCGGGCGCGCTTGTGGAACATCGCATCGGCGGCGAACGGGCCGGCGACGTTGATGCCTTGTTCGCGCAAAATCTCCATCGCGGGGATCAGCAGATCGATTTCCTCGCGGCCCAGCGCGCCATTTTCGCCGGCGTGCGGGTTGAAGCCGGCAAAGGCGAGCCTTGGCTGCGCAATTCCGAAATTGCGGGTCAGTCCTTTGGCGGTGGCAATGCCGCGCGCCACGATCAGCTCGATCGAAAGGGTGTCGGCCACGTCGCGCAGCGGCATGTGCGTGGTCATCGGCACCACTTTCAGCGTCGGCCCCGCAAGCAGCATGATCGCATTTTCGGGCGAAATTCCGCAGCGTTCCGCCACGAATTCGGTCTGGCCTGGGTGACGGAAGCCCACGGCGTAAAGCTGGGTCTTGGATACGGGGCCAGTCACTAGCGCGGACGCCGCGCCGGATCGGGCGATCCCCGCGGCCACCTCGAGCGCATCGAGCGAGCAGCGCGCGCCTTCGATATCGGGTCTGCCGGGAATGATTTCGCCCGCATCCTCGATCTGGAGCACCGGCAGGCCGACGCGGAACGCCACCTGGGCTTCGCCCGGATCCGTGATGCGCACCACATTGCCGCCCCATACCGCCTCGATCGAGCGTGGATCACCCACGGCGAAAAACGGCGTGAGCTTGTGACGCTCGCGCTGTTCCCACGCCTTTGCCGTGATTTCGGGGCCGATGCCTGCGGGATCCCCCAGCGATATGGCGATCGCACTCATGGGGTAGCGCTCCTTAGCGATAATCCACCACGGCATCGCGGCGAAGATCGCGCAACAGGCTGCGGGCCTTGCGGTTGGTGCGCTCTTCCTCGAGATCGGCCAGGATGCGATCCGCCGAAGGGCCATTGGCCACCTGGGGATCGTCACGGCCGCACAGCACGAGCACGCGCACGCCATCTTCCAGCGAGCCGAAAGGCTGGGTCACCTGACCCACCTGAAGCCCGAGAAGCATGTCCTGAAGCTGCGGCGGCAGATCGCGCACCGGCAGTTCATTATTGTCGACCATCTCGGCCTTGGTTTCGGTCGCGATCTGCTGGGCGCCGCCTTCGGGGCCGCAGCCCTTGATGTTGCGCGTGGCGATCGCGAATTTCTCGACGATCGGGCTGGCCTGCGCCTGGGTGGTGCCGGCGGGGAAGCTGATCGCAAGCTGCTTCAGGCTCAGCACCGCGTCGCGCGCATTGGCGGTCAGCACCTGACGCTCGTCATACATCAACAGGATGGAGACGCCGCCGGGCAGGGGGATGGGGCCGGCCACCTGGCCGATCTGCATATTCTGCGCGGCCTCGGCAAGCTGGGGTGGAAGCTGTTCGGCGCGGATCCAGCCCAGGCGTCCGCCGACGCCGGCCGTGGTGGCTTCCGAATATTGGCGGGCATAAGCGGCAAAGGAGCCGCTCTGCTGCAATTGCTGCATGATCTGCGATGCGGTTCGCGTCGTTTCCGCCAGCGTTTCAGGCGTGCCGGAGATGAAGATCTCGCCCAGATCATATTCCTTGGTGCCCTTTGAGGCATTGAGGCGGGTGATGATCGACTGGACTTCTTCCTCGCTCACGTTGATGAACGGCGTGACCTTGCGCCCCAAGACGCGCTGCCAGGCCAGCTCGGATTCGATCTGGCGCTTGATCGAGCGCTCGGAAGAGCCGTTCTGGTTCAGATATTCGGCCATCTGCTTGGGCGTGCGCTTGAAATTCTGCGCCACCAGATTGTAGCGTTGATCGACCTCATCCTTCTTCACCTCAAGCTCAAGCGCCTTGGCTTCCTGGATCTGCAGCGTCTCGTCGATCAGATTGCGCAGGATCTGCTGACGCAGCCGCTCGCGTTCTTCGGGGCCGATCTTCGCCTGGTTCGAGATCAGCACGAGCGCAAGGCGCTGATCGATATCGGTGGCGGTGATCACCTCGCCATTCACGCGCGCCGTGGCCTTGTAAAGATTGGGATCCGTGTCGCCAAAGACCGTGACATTGGCCGGGATGTTCAGATTGTTCGGCGCGGGCTGGGGGGCTGGTGCCGGCGCGGCGGCGGGTCGGCCGCCCTGCGCCAGGGCCATGCTGGCGCTCAGCGATCCTGCCACGAGCAGGCCGATGACGCGGGTGCGTCTGATAGTCTGAAATAATGCCATTCTGTTCCGGCTCACTTGTGTTCGTCTCCACGTCGCTGGGTCAATGCGCCCCGGTGGCTGAACGGAGGCTTAGCGGCCCAATTGCTTGAAAGCTACCCGCAACAGGAAGCTATTGCCGCGCTTGGCGTCGCCGCGATCCTCATAGTCACGCCGCCAGGTCAGGCCGAACTCCAGGCATTCATCGTCATAAGCGATGCCCAGACGATGGCGCGCCGGCTCGAACCCATCAGCATCGGTCAGCAGATCTTCGCGCGCGCCGGTCAGATCGATCGTGGTGGATCCGAAGATCGACCAGTATTTGGCGAATTGCAGACGACCGCCGAGACGGATTTCCTCGCGATCGCGCAAATCCTCCAATTGGGCGGTGATATTGCGATTCAGCCGGAGATAGGCAGCGGTCACATAGGTCTTTTCCGTGCCCACCGTGGCGTCGATTTCGTTGCGGCGGATCGCCAGACTGTCCTTGTCCAGCCGGTAACGATGCGTCAGCGATACCAGGCGGCGAAATTTGACCACGGTGCGGCCCACCACATCCGACGTGCGGTTTGAAAGGCCGGTGCCATCGGGAAAGAGCGCAGGCTCGCTTGAAAGCCGGTAGCTCTGTCCGATGACGGACTGGATGGAGAGGCCGGGCCGGTCCAGCCCCCATTCAAAGCCGTATGTGGCGCGCGCACCATCTTCATAGCGGTCATAGCCGGGAAACCGGTTGAGCGCGAAGATGTTGCTGTCTTCCAGTTCGACGGCGCGCGAATCCTCATTGGGCACGCGCATATTGCCGTCCACGGGAGACGCCACCACCTGAAAGCGCGGGGTGAAACGCTGCGTGCCGCCAAAGGCCTCGCCCACGAAGGGCCAACGCATGTCCGCGGCCAGCGATGCCACGGTCCGGCCGGACCAACCGGCCGAGCCGCGATAGGATGGCGTCAATGTGCTCAGGATCTCGTCGGTATGATAGGCGTCCTGCCGCGCATAGGCCGTGAAGGTCACTTCCTGGCCCCATGGGGTCAGCCGCCGCAGATCCCAGCGCGCGCTGGCGAACACCCGCTGCGTATCCTGCCCCGCCGTGCGCGACAGGAACAGGCTGTTGGCCTGCAATTCGATCTTGCCGCCCAACAGGCCGTCATTCATCCGCCGGCGGTAATCGATCACCGGCAGCGCGATCGGCTGCTGGCCCTGGACGGTGTTGGCGCGCAGCGTCTGCGTCGCCCAGCCGGCGAGCGAGAAATAGCTGTCGACGCCGACGCGCTCCATATTCACCGTCGTGCGCAGCCGGTCATCGCGCGAGATATCATAGCGGCGCAGGAAGGTGCGATCGCTCACCACGCGCGCCGATCCGGTCACGCTCCAATAGGGGTCGAGCTGGAAGCGGCCGCTGGCGTCGAAATAGCCGCGAAAGCCCTCCTCGTCATTGCCGGGCACCAGCGAGCTGATCGGCTGACGTTTGCCATGCGTGCCATAAGCCGTCACCTGAAGCGCGCCCTGATCGGCCAGCGCGCGAAACTGCGCTTCGATCATGGGCAGCGATTCGGTGTAGACATGCGGCGTGATCGTCAGGTCGCGGTCGGGCTCGATCCGCCAGTAATACGGCAGCGCCAGTTCGAACCCGTTGACCCGGTCATAGCGGATATCAGGCATCATGAGGCCGGATCCGGCTTCGCCCCCTGTAGGATGCGCCAGCCCTGGCAGCGGGATGAACGGAATGCCGAACAGCTCGATCCGCGCGCCCTTGTATTTCACGCGCTTCTGTAGCGAATCATAGGTCACCCGCACCGCGGTGATCTTCCACGTCGGATCTTTTGGGCAGCCTTTGCTGTCCACCACCGAACAGGGCGAATAAGCGGCGCGTTCCAGCGTGAACAGATCGCCGCTGCGCGTGCCTTTGACCGCGGCGAGGCGGCTGCCATCGTCCAGCACAACCAGAAGATTGTCCACCACGCCGTCGCGCAGCGTGTCGGTGAGGATCACGGAATCGCCATAAGCGGTATCGCCGCCCGGATTGACGATCGCGACATTGCCCTCGGCGCGCACTTCGCCGGTTTTCCGATTCCAGATCACCGTATCCGCGGCCAGGCGGTTGCCTTCGCGAAACATGCGCACATCGCCCGATGCGGTAACGATCTCATTATTGCTGTCATATTCCAGCCCCGACGCGCTGAACGTGATTTCCTCGTCGGTAGCGGGCGTCAGCGCCGCGTTGGGCGCGGCGGGAAGATCGGTGGCGGGGGTTTGCAGATCCTGGGCCTGGCCGGGCGAAGCGGCCAACAGGGCGACGGGCAGCACGAAAGGCAAGGCGGTCCAGAGAAATCGGTTTTTTAGCGTCACTTGATCCTGCAATCCGGCATGGCCCTGGGCCGCCCGCATATCGCACCGGAAACGCGCGGCTGCAACACGGGTGAACGCAGTGCGCAAATTCCTGTTTTGCCGTTTGCGCACGGCTGGCCTAGTAAGCCGCCCATCCTCTCTCATTACGTGTCCCAGAAAGGCGCTTCTCCCGATGCGGATCATCTTTGCCGACAGCCAGCCCGAAGGCGCATTTGCGCTTGCTCTGCCTCTGCGCAAGGGCGCTGATTTCCCGGCGACCCTGCCCGGTGTCGAGGCCGGGGGCGTCGTGCTCGCGGCTGCCGCGGCCAAGGCGGCGCGCTTCGAAGGCGATGCGGCGGCGACGGCGGAAACAATGGTGCCCGCGGGCCAGGGTACCCGCCGGGTGGTACTGGTGGGCCTGGGCGAAAAGCCCGATGCGCTGGCATGGGAGCGTGTGGGCGGTGCCCTGACGGCACGGTTGCTGGTGTCCGGTGAAAAGACGCTGGTCGTCGACCTTTCGGCCGCCGTGGCCACAGGGGACGAAGCGGCGCGGCTGGCATTCGGCGCGCTTCTGCGTGGCTGGCGCCATGACATCTATCGCACCAAGCTGCCCGCAAAATCCAAACCGACGCTTGAAGAGATCGTGATCGTCGGTGGCGGCGCGGCGGCGCTGAAAGCTTGGGAAAGCTATGCAGCGCTTGCAGAAGGCGTGATGTTTACCCGCACGCTCGTCACCGAGCCTGCGAACATCATTTATCCCGAAAGCTTCGTGGAACGGTGCCAGCATCTGGCGGAGCTGGGCGTGGAGATCGAGATTCTCGATGAACCCGCGATGGAAAAGCTGGGCATGGGATCGCTGCTCGGGGTGTCGCTCGGCTCGGCCCGGCCTGCGCGGCTGCTGGCATTGCGCTGGGATGGCACCGGGGGCACTGAAAAGACGCCCGTGGCGCTGGTGGGCAAGGGGGTGACCTTCGACACCGGCGGTATCTCGATCAAGCCTGCCGCCGGCATGGAAGACATGAAATGGGATATGGGCGGCGCAGGTGCGGTCGCCGGCACGATGAAGGCGCTCGCAGCGCGCAAGGCCAAGGTGCATGTCATCGGCATTTGCGGTCTTGTAGAGAATATGCCCGATGGCCTGGCGCAGCGGCCCGGCGATGTGGTGACATCCATGTCCGGCCAGACGATCGAGGTGATCAACACCGACGCGGAAGGCCGCCTCGTGCTGTGCGACGCGATGACCTGGGTGCAGCGCAAATATAAGCCGAAATTCCTGGTCGATCTTGCCACGCTCACCGGCGCGATCATCGTGTCGCTGGGCACCGAATATGCCGGCATCTTCGCGAATGACGACGCGCTCGCCGAATCCCTGATGGAGGCTGGCAAGGCTGCGGGCGACCCCTTGTGGCGGATGCCGCTGTCCGACGCCTATAACAAGCTGATCGACTCGCCGATCGCGGACATGAAGAATGTCGGTGCGAAGGGGGCGGGGTCCATCACCGCCGCGCAATTCCTCCAGCGCTTCGTGGAGGAGGGCGTGAAATGGGCGCATCTCGATATCGCAGGCATGGTCTGGGCGGACAAGCCCGGCCCCGTGTGGGACAAGGGCGCGACTGGCTATGGCGTGCGCCTGCTCAATCGCTTCATCGCGGACAATTTCGAAAAGTAAGCGAAATGCAGGTCGATTTCTATCAGCTTGGAAGCCGTCCGGTGGAGCAGGTGCTGCCGCGGATCGCCGAAAGGCTGGTGGAAAGCGGCGCGCGGCTGCTGGTGGTGTCTGGTATCGAAGCGCAACTGGCGCTGCTCGACAACGCACTCTGGGGATGGAAGCCCGACTCCTTCCTGCCGCACGCCATTGCCGACGGCGTGGATGATGCAGGCCAGCCGATCCTGCTCTCTTTCACGCCCGAAGCCCCCAATGGCGCGCGCAATATCGCGCTCATCGACGGACAATGGCGCGATCAGGCGCTGGACTTCGATCGCGCCTTTCATTTCTTCGATGGCGAAACGGTGGAAGCCGCGCGGGCAGCGTGGCGTGGCCTCAACGATCGCGAAGGCGTGGAGCGGCGTTACTGGGCGCTGGATGATGATGGCAAATGGAGCCAGATGGCCTGATCTTGCGGGTTTCATGAAGCGCGGCTAAAGGGACCGCGATCTATCCCCCAACCATCCTAATATATGGAGCTGTGACGGCTATGGCCGCAAATCGCACATTCTCGATCATCAAGCCCGACGCCACGCGTCGCAACCTGACCGGCGCGGTCACCAAGATGCTGGAAGAAGCGGGCCTCCGCGTCGTCGCCTCCAAGCGCATCCAGATGACCAAGGAACAGGCCGAAGGCTTTTACGCCGTGCATAGCGAGCGTCCCTTCTTCAACGATCTGGTCAGCTTCATGATCTCCGGCCCGGTCGTCGTGCAGGTGCTGGAAGGCGAAAACGCCGTCCAGCGCAACCGCGACATCATGGGTGCCACTAACCCCGAAAATGCCGACGCCGGCACGATCCGCAAGGAACTGGCCGAATCGATCGAAGCCAATTCGGTCCATGGTTCGGACAGCGACGAGAATGCAGCGATCGAGATCGCCTATTTCTTCAAGCCGGAAGAACTGGTCGGCTGAAACCATCTCCGTTTGCCCTGAGCCTGTCGAAGGATTCTTTTTCTGCTTCGATCCAAGAGGAGTGGAAGGCTTCGACAGGCTCAGCCCGAACGGGTGACGGGCGCTGAAAAAATGGGCCGCCGGAGTGATCCGGCGGCCCATTTTTCGATCAGCGCGGCTATCCTATTTCCAGCCGGTCCCGATCGGTTCCGCGGCTCACGAAATCAGCCAGCACGCGGGCATAAAGCTGGTGCTCGGCGATCAGGATGCGTGCCGCCAATGTGTCGGGCGTGTCGCCGGGGATGATGGCCACCTCCGTTTGACCCAGCACGGGGCCGTCATCCAGTTCGGCCGTCACGACGTGGACCGAGCAGCCTGCGACCTGATCGCCCGCGGCCAAGGCGCGCTCATGCGTATCGAGTCCCTTATATTTGGGCAGCAGCGAGGGATGGATATTGAGCATCCGGCCCGCCCAGCCCTCGACGAATGCGGGCGAGAGCAGCCGCATATAGCCCGCGAGCGCCACATAATCCGCACCGGCCTCGCGCAGCGCGACATCGATCAGATGATCGAATTCGGCGCGCTTCATGCCCTTATGGCTGTGCGCATAGGTCTGGAGGCCCTCGGCGGCGGCGAATTTCAGTCCCTCTGCTTCGGGATCGTTGGACGCGACCAGCACGATCTCAAACGGGCAATCCGCGCGCTTCGCCGCATAGACCAGCGCCGCCATGTTCGAGCCACGACCGGAGATAAGGACGGCAACGCGGGCTTTGATCACTGCCTTGCCCCAAAACCCGTTCGTGTCGAGCGCAGTCGAGACACCTCACGGCGTGTCCTCGCGTCCCTCGACTTCGCTCGGGACATACGGGGCAAAAAGTCACCCATTATGCGTGGCGCTCCACGGCGCGCGCGCGCTCCAGCATTCCTCAGGGCCGGAGACCGTGCAGCCGGTCTCACCCGCTTCGATCCGGCCGATCGCGAACACCATCTCGCCGGCGGCTTCGAGCGCCTGCTTCACCGATGCGGCATCCACTGCATCCACCACCAGCGCCATGCCGATCCCGCAATTGAACGTCCGCGCCATTTCCTCGGGCTCGATATGCCCCTGCGCCTGCAGAAACGCCATCAATCGTGGCTGTTCCCAAGCAGCAGCATCGACATGCGCGTGCAGTCCCTCTGGGAGGACACGCGGGATATTTTCCAGCAGCCCGCCGCCGGTGATGTGCGCCAATGCCTTGATCGTGCCGTTGCGAATTTCGGGCAGCAGAGATTTCACATAGATGCGCGTTGGCGCCATCAGCGCGTCGATCAGGATCACGTCCTGATCGAACAGGGCAGGGCGGTCCATCTTCCAGCCCTTGTCTTCGGCCAGACGCCGCACCAGCGAGAAACCGTTGGAATGCACGCCCGACGAAGCCAGCCCGAGAATCACTTGGCCCGCGGCCACGCGGTTTCCGGTCAGAGCCTGATCGCGTTCCACCGCCCCGACGCAGAAGCCCGCCAGATCATAATCGCCCGGCGCATACATGCCCGGCATTTCGGCGGTTTCGCCGCCGATCAGCGCGCAGCCGGCCAGGATGCAGCCTTGGGCGATGCCGGCGATCACGCGCTCGGCGACGCCGCTCTCCAATTTTCCGGTGGCATAATAATCAAGGAAGAAGAGCGGTTCAGCCCCCTGGACGATCAGATCATTGGCGCACATCGCGACCAGATCGATTCCCACGCCGTCATGCCGGTCATGATCGATCGCCAGCTTGAGCTTGGTGCCCACACCATCATTGGCCGCCACCAGCAGCGGATCATTATAGCCCGCCGCCTTCAGATCGAAAAAGCCGCCGAAGCCGCCGAGTTCGGCATTGGCCCCGGCGCGGCGCGTGGCTTTCGCCATCGGGCCGATCGCCTTGACGAGTGCATTGCCCTGGGCGATCGAGACCCCCGCTTTGGCGTAGGTATAGGGTTCGGGATTGTGCGTGTTGTTCACCATGCAAAGCCGCCTACTCATATCCTGCTTGGATTTCCACGCCCAACTCGTCAAAAGGACGCCGTGACTGTCCCCAAACGCCTTTTTCGCCCGTTTCCGATCCTGCTCGGCCTTGCCCTCCTCGGCGGTGCCAGTGCGATCGTGGTCGCCCAGATCGAAAGCGGCGTGCGCGGTATAGCGCCGATCGACACGTCGGGCAGCTTCGAAGTGACGGGCGTAACCGTCGATGTTTATGGCAAAACCGCCGACGCCGCGCGCTTTGGCGGATGGCGCGTGGCGCAGCGCAAGGCCTGGCGTCTGCTCTGGGGCAAATATCATGCCGGCACCGGCGTGCCCGCGCTGTCTGACAGCGCGCTCGATTCGATCGTGACCGGAATTGAGATCGAAAACGAGCAGATCGGGCCTAATCGCTATATTGCCAAGCTCGGGATCCTCTTCGATCGTGCCCGCGCCGGACAGATTCTGGGCGTGGGCGGCGGGGTTGCGCGCTCCTTGCCGCTGCTGGTGATTCCCCTGCAATGGTCGGGCGGGCGCGCGCAGACCTTTGCGGACACCGAATGGCAGGCGGCCTGGGCACGCTTCCGCGCGGGCAGCGGATCGATCGATTATGTGCGGCCGCGCGGCACTGGCCCCGATTCGCTGCTGCTGAACGCCGGGCAGGTCAGCCGCCGCAGCCGTGTGTGGTGGCGCGCCCTGCTCGATCAATATGGTGCGGCGGACGTGCTCAGCCCCAAGGTGCGGATCGAACGGCAATGGCCGGGCGGCCCGGTGATCGGTTATTTTACAGCCTGTTACGGCCCGGACGACAAGGTGTTGACCCGCTTCACCTTGCGCACCGATACGGCGGCAGGGCTTGGCCCAATGCTGGATGAGGGCGTGCGCCGGATGGACGAGACCTATTCGCAAGCGCAGGCGAGCGGTCAATTGCGGCCCGACGCCACCCTGATCATCGAGCAGCCGGTCGATCCCGATACGCTGGAGGAAGAAGAAGGCGTGCTGGAAGAAGCCCTGCCGGGTGCGGAGAATCCCCTGAATCCAGCGGCTGGCAGCACCTCTGTCATCATCCAGTTCGAAACACCCGATGCAGGATCGGTCACCCGCGGCGAGAGCGCGGTGCGCGGCGTACCCGGCATCGGCGGCGCGCAGACCACCAGCCTGGCCATCGGCGGTTATTCAGTGATGCGCGTCACCTATGCCGGTGATCTCGCCGCGCTGCGTTCGGCGCTTGCGGCGCGCGGATGGCGTGTGGAGGAATCGGGCGGCAATCTGCGCATCCGCCGCGCGCCCGCACCGTCCACACCGCCCGCGGGCGACAATGTGACGGGCGGCTGATCGCAATGAGCCAGATCGCGCTGCCACTCGATTGGCCGGCGGACGAAACGGATGCGGATTTCATCGTCAGCAGCTCCAACGCAGCCGCAGTCAAGCATCTCGAGCATCTTGGCACCTGGCCGGTCTGGGCGACCTTGCTCACAGGGCCGCGCAAATCGGGGCGGAGCCTGCTCGCGCGCATCTTCGTGCTGAAATCTGGCGGCACATTGATCGACAATGCCGAAGATCAATCGGAGGAGCGCATCTTCCATGCGTGGAACACGGCGCAGGAAACGCGCCATCCGCTGCTCATCGTCTCCCATCGAGCGCCGCCCGAATGGAAGCCGCGCCTCGCCGATCTGCGCTCGCGCCTCTCGGCCACGCCCGCGATCCGTCTTGAAGAACCCGATGACGTGCTCATCGATCTTCTGATCGAAAAGCAGTTGGCTGCGCGGGGCGTGTTCACCCGACCGGAATTTCGCAGCTTCGTCGTCGCGCGGATCGAGCGGAGCTTCGTCGCGGTGCTGCGCTTCATCGACATGGTCGATCAGGCGGCGCTGGCGCAGCGCGTCAAGATCGGCATTCCGCTGGCAAAACAGGTGCTGGCGGAGATGGGCGTCATCGACGAGTCATAGAAATTCGTCTAAAAGGGGATGATGAGCAGCAATCTCCTACCGATCCACCCGACCAATGACGACGATCTCGACGCTCCGGCGCAAACGGTAGGACGCTATTTCAACCGCGAGCTGAGCTGGCTCGCCTTCAATCGCCGCGTGCTGGAGGAAGCGACCAATCGCGCGCATCCGTTGCTTGAGCGGCTCCGCTTCCTTTCCATTTCGGGCAACAATCTCGATGAGTTCTTCATGGTCCGCGTCGCGGGCCTGAAGGGCCAGCAATTGCAGGATGTCGAGCAGCGCTCGGCGGACGGCATGACCGTGTCTCAGCAACTCGCAGAGATCGCGGTGCAGGCGGACCGGCTGATGGGCGAACAGCAGCGCATCTGGCTCTCTATCCGCGATGAATTGGGCGCGGCCGATATCAATGTGCTGGGCGTCGACGATATCGATGGCGACGCGGCGGATTGGCTGCAGATTCATTTCCGTGATCAGATCTTTCCGATCCTCACGCCGCAGGCGCTCGATCCGGCGCATCCCTTTCCCTTCATCCCCAATAAGGGGCTGAGCGTGATTTTCGATCTCAAGCGCAAATCGGATGGGGAGAATATCCGCGAACTGCTGATGGTGCCCGCCACCATCCCGCGCTTCGTGCGGATGCCGGGCGAGGCCGCGCGCTATGTCTCGATGGAGACGATGCTGCGCCGTTTTTCGGGAATGCTCTTTCCGGGCTATGAAGTGATGGGATCGGGCGCGTTCCGCATCATCCGCGACAGCGATCTTGAAATCGAGGAAGAGGCCGAAGATCTGGTCCGCCATTTCCGTAGCGCGATCAAGCGGCGGCGGCGGGGCCGGGTGATCCGTCTCAAGCTGGAAAGCGGGATGACGCCCCAGGTGGAGGCGCTGGTCAAATTGGAGCTGGGCGGCAGCGACGCGCTGATCACCGAAACCGCCGGTTTTCTGGGCATTGGCGAGCTTGAGCAGTTGGTGGACGAGGATCGACCCGATCTGAAATTCATTCCTTATGCCCCGCGCTTTCCCGAGCGAATCCGCGAACATGCAGGGGACTGTTTTGCCGCGATCCGCGCCAAGGATATCGTGGTGCATCATCCCTATGAGACATTCGAGGTGGTGCTCGCCTTTTTGAAACAGGCAGCGGGCGATCCCGATGTGGTGGCGATCAAGCAGACTCTGTATCGCGCGGGCAAGCAATCCGCCGTGATCAAAGCGCTGTGCGATGCGGCCGAGGCGGGCAAATCCGTCACCGCGGTGGTGGAATTGAAGGCGCGGTTCGATGAGGAGCAGAATCTGCTCTGGGCCTCGGCATTGGAACGCGCTGGCGTTCAGGTGGTCTACGGCTTTATCGACTGGAAGACCCATGCGAAAATTTCGATGGTGGTGCGCCGGGAGAACGGGGCTTACCGCACCTATTGCCACTTCGGCACGGGCAATTATCATCCCGTCACCGCGCGCATCTATACCGATCTGAGCTTCTTCACCGCTGATCCGCGCGCGGGCCGCGATGCGGCGCAGATCTTCAATTACATCACCGGTTATGTGGAGCCGACCGGGCTCGAAATGCTCTCCATGTCGCCCAAGGGGCTGCGCACGCGGCTGTGCGAATTGATCGATGCGGAGATCGCGCATGTCCGCGAAGGCCGGCCCGGCGCGCTCTGGGCCAAGATGAATTCGCTGGTTGATCCCGCGATCATCGAAAAGCTGTACGAGGCGAGCAATGCGGGGGTGCAGATCGATCTCATCATCCGCGGCATTTGCTGTCTGCGTCCCGGCGTGCCCGGCATGTCCGAGCATATCCGCGTCAAATCGGTGATCGGGCGCTTTCTGGAGCACAGCCGCATCTGGGCGTTCGGCAATGGCAAGGAATTGCCCAATGACGGGGCGAAACTCTATATTTCCTCGGCGGACTGGATGCCGCGCAATTTCGACCGCCGCGTGGAATATATGCTGCCGATCGAGAATCGCACGGTGCATGATCAGGTGATGGATCAGGTGATGCTCGCCAATCTGCTGGATAATGAGCAGAGCTGGGAATTGGAGCCGGACGGCGAATATCAGCGGTTCGATCCGGGCGACCGGCCGTTTAACCTGCACCGCTATTTCATGACCAATCCGTCGCTCTCCGGCCGCGGCGCATCGCTGCGCAACAGCGATGCGGTGCCCAAGCTCAGCCTTAGGCGGCGGCGCTAGGATCGATCAGGATTGTCTCGACCCGCGCTGATAATCGGCTAGATGGACGCATGTCCACGGCCCGGCTCCCGATTCCCACCGCGGCTTTGCCGAACGATCGCAACCGCCGCGCGATCATCGATATCGGATCGAACTCGATCCGCCTCGTGGTGTTCGATGGGCCGGAACGGCTGCCCGCGGTGCTGTTCAATGAAAAGGTGATGGCCGGGCTGGGGCGCACGCTGTCAGGCGATGGCCTCATTTCCGAATCGTCGATCAAGACCAGCATCCGCGCGCTGCAACGCTTCCGCCAGCTTGCGATCGAAATGGGCGTCTCGAGCCTGCGCACCGTCGCCACCGCCGCGGTGCGCGATGCCAAAAACGGCCCCGATCTCATCGCGAAAATCCGTGCGATCGGGCTTGAACCCGAATTGCTCTCCGGCAAGCAGGAGGCCGAGGCGGCTGGCTATGGCGTGCTGTCCGCCATTCCCGATGCGGATGGCTTGGTGGGCGATCTGGGCGGCGGCAGCCTCGAACTGATCCGCGTGCGCAACGGCAAATTCCTGGGTTCAATCTCGCTGCCTTTGGGCGTGCTGCGGATCGCGGCGATTCGCGGGAAGGGCAAATTGGCGCTGCGCCAGACGGTGGCCAAGATGCTCAAGAAGCAGGACTGGTTGAAGCAGGCCAAGGGGCTGCCGCTCTATATGGTCGGCGGTTCCTGGCGCGCGCTGGCCCGGCTCGACATGCACCTGTCTGATTATCCGCTGCCGATCATCCATCACTATCGCATGGCCCCCGAGCGCGCCGCGCATCTCGTGCGTTCGCTCGCCAAGGTGGATCGCAAGAAGCTCCAGGCGCTGCCGACCTTGTCCACCTCGCGCATCCCGACATTGAACGACGCCGCCGCCCTGCTTTCCAATCTGGTGCGAGAGCTTCAGACGAGCGAATTGATCGTGTCCGCCTCGGGCCTGCGCGAAGGCCTGCTCTATGAGATGCTGGACGGGGAACGCCGGCGCGAGGATCCGCTGATCGCCGCCACGCGCGAGGAGGGCGTCCGACAAGGGCGTTTTCCCGAGCATGGCGATCTGCTCGATCGCTGGATCGCGCCTTTGTTCCAAACCGAGCCGCCGGTCGTGGCGCGCATCCGTCATGCGGCCTGTTTGCTGGCGGATGTGGGCTGGCGCGCGAATCCTGAATTTCGCGCCGAGCGCGGGCTGGAAATGGCGCTACACGGCAATTGGGTCGGCGTGGATGGTGCTGGCCGCGCGATGATGGGGCAGGCGCTGGCGACCAGCTTCGGTGCGGGCGTCGCCCCGCTCGGGTATCTGATCCCCCTGGCCGGCGAGACTGCGTTGCGCGGTGCGGTGCATTGGGGGCTGGCGATGCGGCTCGGCCAGCGGTTCAGCGGCGGGATCGCGGAGCCCCTGCTGGCAAGCCGTCTGTCGCGCGAGGCCGGTTTGCTGCTGATGACGATCGATCCGGCGGATGCCATGCTCTATGGCGAAGCTGTCGAGCGCCGGCACAAGCAATTGGCGAGCGCGCTGGGGCTGACGCACCGGATGGTGGTCAAGGGAAAAGGGTGATCACGCCCGGACCCGTTTGTCCCGAGCGTAGTCGAGGGACGGGGGCACATCCGAAATGTACCTCGACACCAACGGACCTTGATCGTTAGCCGCAACTCACCTGCAAAATCCTGTAATTCTCGTCATAGCTCACCGTCAGCCGGTCCTGCCGGAAGTCCATCGTCACCGCGCTGCCTGGCGCGACCCAGCGGAGCGTCGCCGCGCCGCTGGCCTTCATCATCACGCCGGCCAATTCGGCAGTCGCGGTCTGGCTCAGGAAACGATCCAGCCCCTCGGGCGCGCATACGCCCTGCGCCGGCGTGGCCTCCGCAGGGTCAGGCGTGGTCGCTGTCGTGCATCCAGCCAGCATCATCGGCATCAAGATCAACAGCCTGCGCATCGCCCGTCTCCTCGGTCTTGGTGCGTGTCATCACCAGCTTGCCACCGCGCACGCCAAAGGCAAGCCTGCCCTCGACCATCGCCAGCGCATCGCCGCCAAATTGTTCGAAGCGCCAGCCTTCCAGAATCGCCAGCCCTTCGCGCCGTCCGGCGGCCAGCAATTCCAGTTCCTCGGTCCGCGCCAGCAGCCGCGGGGCCACGCCCGAGTCGCGCGCCCGGATTTTGAGCAGCAGTTTGAGCAGATCGGCGACCAAAGCGCCTTCGCGGCCGAGGCCGGGCTTGCGATCGTCGCGCGCGGGCATTTCGGCGGCGGTCAGGGGCGCAGAGGCCTCCAGCGCAGCCATCATGCGCCCGCCGATATCATTGCCCGCCCAGCTTGAAGACAGGCCACGCACCTTGGAGAGATCGGATTGCACCTTGGGCGGATGCGCCGCGATATCGGCGACGGTTTCGTCCTTGGCGATCCGGCCGCGCGGCAGATTCTTGTTCTGCGCCTCGCGCTCGCGCCACGCCGCCAGCGCCTTAAGCCGGCCGAGCACTTCGGGCTTGCGGCTGGGGATCTTGATCCTGTGCCAGGCCTCTTCGGGGATGGTCACATAATTGCTCGGGTCGGCGATCTTCTCCATCTCCTGATCGAGCCAGCCGCCACGCCCGGTCTTGCGCAATTTTTCCAGCATTCGCGGGAAGATCGTCGCCAGATGCGTCACGTCGCCGATCGCATATTCGATCTGGCGCTTGTCGAGCGGACGGCGGCTCCAGTCGGTGAAGCGCGCGCCCTTGTCCAGCGTGATGCCGAGCCAGCTATCAACGAGATTGGAATAGCCCACCTGATCGCCCTGGCCCAGGGCCATCGCCGCGATCTGCGTATCGAACAAAGGATGCGGCGTCTTGCCCGTGAGATTATGCACGATCTCGATATCCTGCCCGCCGGCATGGAACACCTTGAGCACATCCTCATTCTCGGTCATCAGATCGAGCAGGGGTTTCAGATCCATGCCCGCGGCCATCGGATCGATCGCTGCGGCCTCGGTCTCATCCGCGATCTGGATCAGGCAAAGCTCCGGCCAATAGCTGTTTTCCCGCATGAACTCGGTATCGACAGCGATGAACGGAGACTGGGACCAGCGGGCGCAGAGATCGGCGAGGGACTGGGAATCGGTAATCAGGGGGTGGATATGCATGACGACCCCATATACGGGTCCGTCGGCTTGACAAAGCGCCTTTGCCCTTGTGTTACCCGCGTTTTCCACGGCCTAGCCGCAGAACCAGAGATTGAAGAGCATCATGCACGCCTATCGCACCCATAATTGCGCAGAATTGCGCGCCGCCCATGTCGGCCAGAGCGTTCGCATTTCCGGCTGGATTCATCGCAAACGCGATCATGGCGGACTGCTCTTCGTCGATCTGCGTGATCATTTCGGCATCACCCAGATCGTGACCGACATCGATTCGGAGGCGTTCAAGGCGATCGACGGCGCGCGCGCCGAATCGGTGATCACCGTGACCGGCGATATCGTCGCCCGGTCTGCCGAGACGGTGAACCCCAATCTGCCCACGGGCGAGATCGAGTTGCGCGCACGCGACGTGACAGTGCAATCCCATGCACAGGAACTGCCGATGCCGGTGTTCGGCGACGCCGAATATCCGGAAGAAATCCGCCTGCGCTATCGCTATCTCGATCTGCGCCGCGAACGCATCCACAACAATATCGTGCTGCGTTCCAACGTGATTTCTTCCCTGCGCCAGCGGATGACCGCACAGGGCTTTACCGAATTCCAGACCCCGATCCTCACCGCCTCCAGCCCCGAGGGCGCGCGCGACTATCTCGTGCCCAGCCGCGTCCACCCCGGTAAATTCTATGCGCTGCCGCAGGCACCGCAGATGTTCAAACAGCTATTGATGGTGGCCGGGTTCGACCGCTATTTCCAGATTGCACCCTGCTTTCGCGACGAGGATGGCCGCGCAGATCGTTCGCCGGGTGAATTCTATCAGCTCGATTTCGAGATGAGCTTCGTCACGCAGGACGATGTTTTCAATGCGATCGAGCCGGTTCTTCATGGCGTGTTCGAGGAGTTCGCCAAGGGCCGCAGCGTGACCCCGCTGCCGTTCCCACGCATTCCCTATCGCGAATCCATGCTGAAATATGGCAATGACAAGCCTGATTTGCGCAATCCCATCGTGATCGTGGACGTCTCCGATCACTTCACCGGATCGGGCTTCGGCCGTTTCGCCGATATCGTCTCGAACGGCGATGTCGTCCGCGCGATCAGGGCACCAGGCACCGCGGAAAAGAGCCGCAAATTCTTCGACGACATGAATAGCTGGGCGCAGTCCGAGGGCTTTGCCGGCTTGGGGTACGCCACCCAGAAGGCCGGTGAATTCGGCGGTCCGATCGCCAAAAACCATGGCGAGCAGGGGATGCGCAAGCTCGCCGAAACGCTGGGCCTCGGCCCCGATGACGGCATCTTCTTCGCTGCGGGCAAGGAAGCGCAGGCCGCCAAGCTCGCCGGCCTGGCGCGCACCCGGGTGGCCGAGCAGCTCGAGCTGATCGACAAGAACAAGTTCGATTTCTGCTGGATCGTCGATTTCCCGATGTTTGAATATGATGAGGAGTCGAAGAAGGTCGATTTCAGCCACAATCCCTTCTCCATGCCGCAGGGCGAGATGGGCGCGCTGGAGACCAAGGATCCCTTGGATATCCTGGCCTATCAATATGATATCGTGTGCAATGGGATCGAACTATCGTCGGGCGCGATCCGGAATCACAAGCCGGAAATCATGTATAAGGCGTTCGAGATCGCCGGTTATTCGCAGCAGGATGTCGACACCAATTTTGCGGGCATGATCAACGCGTTCAAATTCGGTGCGCCGCCCCATGGTGGTTCGGCGCCGGGGATCGACCGGATCGTGATGCTGCTGGCCGACGAACCCAATATCCGCGAGGTCATCCTGTTTCCGATGAACCAGAAGGCCGAGGATCTGATGATGGGCGCGCCAAGCGCGGTCAGCGCGAAGCAATTGCGTGAGCTGAATATCCGGATCGCGGACGGGCCAAAGGGCTGATCTATTCCCGGCATGTCCCAAAACCGTTCAGGCTGAGCCTGTCGAAGCCCTTTTATTTTTCTCTCCCAAAGCAGATGAAGCACATAGGACTTCGACAGGGTCGGTCCGAACGGAGTTTATGATGACCATCGATCTTTCCGACTATGAAAAAGGCGAGAAATTCGAGGGTGATTATGATGCCGCGCTGAAGGCCGCGCAGGAGCGGGTTTCGCGCGTGCAGGCCGCCTATATCAGCCAGGGCAGGCGCGCGATCCTGGTGTTCGAAGGCTGGGACGCGGCGGGGAAGGGCGGCGCGATCGGGCGGCTCACCTCCGAACTCGATCCGCGCTATTTCGAAGTCTGGCCGATTTCCGCCCCCACCCAGGCCGAAAAGGAACGCCATTTCCTGTGGCGTTTCTGGACCAAGCTGCCCGGCGCCGGCGATATAGCGATCTTCGATCGCTCCTGGTATGGCCGCGTCCTGGTGGAGCGCGTCGAGGGCTTTGCCACGGACGCCGAATGGAAGCGCGGCTTTGACGAGATCAACGAGTTCGAGGCCCAGCAGAAAGACAGCGGCACGGTGATCGCCAAGCTCTTCCTCCACATCACGCAGGAAGAGCAGGACAAGCGCCTGATCGACCGGCTCGATCACCCCTGGAAACGCTGGAAAACGGGCAAGGAGGATTTCCGCAACCGTGCCCGCCGCGCCGACTATCTCGCCGCGATGCACGACATGTTCAAGCAGACCAACACGCGCTGGGCGCCGTGGAAGGTGATAGACGCCAACAGCAAGAAAGCCGCCCGTATCGCCGTGATGATGCACGTTGCAGACCGGCTCGAGGCCGCGGTGAAGATGGACCCGCCCGAGATCGATCCCGAAGTGCTCGCGCTGGCGAAAGATGCACTGGGTTATGCGCCGAAGGCAGAGAACTGACTTCTAAACCGTTTGTCCCGAGCGACGTCGAGGGACGCGGGAACTGTGACCACGTCCCTCGACGTCGCTCGGGACAAACGGTGAGAGGGAGAGCTATTCCGGATAACGGATCCCCATCACCTCATATTCCTTAATCCCCACCGGAAGCTCCACCCGCCGCACATCACCCACCGCAGCGCCGCGCAGCGCGCGCGCGATCGGGGAGTTCCAGCCGACCAGGCCATGGCTCGCATCCGCCTCGTCATCGCCGGTCAGAGTCAGGATGCGCTCATTGTCTTCGGCGTCGGCGATGGTGACGGTCGCGCCGAAATAGACCCGGCTGTGATCCTCCTGCCGGGTGGGATCGATGACCTTGGCCGCCTTCATCCGCTTGGACAGCCAGCCCAGCCGGCGGTCGATCTCGCGCAGACGCTTGCGGCCATAGATATAGTCGCCATTTTCCGAACGGTCGCCATTGCCCGCCGCCCATGAAATTACCTCGACCAGCTTGGGCCGCTCGTCGGACAGCAGGGCATCATATTCGCCGTGGAGCCGGGCATAGCCCGCAGCTGTGATGTAATTCGGGCGGTCGATCATCGTGCCATTTACCGTCATTCCCGCGAAAGCGGCAACCTCGCGTCTTCTGTCCGCTCCGCGCCTTCGCGTCTCCGCGTGAATATAAAAGGTTCGCGCGGAGACGCGAAGGCGCGGAGAAAGAAGCGGAATGACTTGCATGGGCGAGGGTGAAGAAATTCAGCCCGGCGTCTTCTTCCCCAAATACCAGGACAGCGGCGCGGCAATGCTCTTGCTGCGCGCGCGTTCGGGGTGGATCAGATCATAGACCACCGCATTTTCAAGCACCCGCTGCACATAATTGCGCGTCTCGGCGAACGGAATCTTTTCGATCCATCCGACCATGTCGCCGCCTTCGCCGCGCGGATCGCCATTAGCTGCGATCCACTTGCGCACATTGCCCGCCCCGCCATTATAGGCCGCCACGGCCATCGGATAGCTGCCATTGAACTGGCGGAGCATCCGATCGAAATAGCTCGAGCCGAGCTGGATATTGTAATCCGTGTCCGCCGTCAGCGATTCGAGCGCATAGGGGATGCCCAGCTTGCCCGCCTGCTCGCGCGCGGTGCCGGGCATGAGCTGCATCAGCCCGCGCGCGCCGACCGGGCTTTGCGCCTGACGATCAAACTGGCTTTCCTGTCGCGTGATCGCATGGATCATCGTGAAATTGTCGCCATAGCCCGAAGGTACTTTCACCTCGGGAAAGCCATCGCGCACATAAGCGTCAAAGCCCGCCACGCGCGCGCGGCGACCGATCATCACCTTTAAGTCGGGCCGTTTCACATCCTCGGCCAGCTCGTGGATAAAATGATGCTCCAGATCGGTATTGGCGGTGTTGGCGATCTCGCGCAGGAAGAGCGACTGATCCTTCCAATCGCCCATTTCGCCGAGCAACTTGGCGGCTTTCACGATCCCGCGATCCTCGAACGCATCGCGCTGGCTGCGGGTCACCTCGAGCTTGCCGCCATCGACCGGCGCAGCCAGCCTCAGGCCCAGCCGCTCGGACGCAAGCTGACCATAATATTGATCGGGCATGGCGGCCGCGCGTGTGAAATAGCCATTGGCTGCATCACGCTGCCCGGCTGAAAGGGCCGCGCGCCCCGCCCAATAAAGCCCCTTGGCACGAGTCTGCGCAGTGCGTGATCCCCGCGCATAGCGATCGAACATGCCGATAGCATCCTGCGGGCGATTGCGATTCTGCATCGCCACGGTACCCGCCAGCCAGACCAGATCGGTATATTTGTCCCGCTCGGCATAGCTCTGGTCGCTCACGCTCACGCCTGCCGGATAGGCGTCGTCCACCTTGGACGCGATGTCATAGGCCACGCCATATTGACTATCGATCACAGCCGCCTTCGCATTGGCCAACAGCGCCTCGAACCAGCGATTGGCGTCCTGCGGCGGGCTCGTCAGCGTGCGGGGCTCAGCCAACAATGCCCGCGCCGCCACGCTCTGCCCGGTCAGCCGCAGCCAATTGGCGCGATCCAGAATATAGCCGGGATCGTTGCGCTGCGCGGCATTGAGGAATGCCGCCTTGCTCGCGGCATCCACCGCCTTCTGCTGGAGCGCGAGCCGCGCGGCGTAAAGCGGGCGATTGGCCTGGGAGGTGAGCGGCATCTGCCGTACCGCGCTGCTCGCGGCCTTGTCCCACAACAATTTTTCCATCCGCTTGTCATGATCGCGCTCGGTAAGATTGGCGGCGAACAGCGCGAGGATGCGGCCCTCATCATCGGGGGTCAGTGTGCCACCGGTCCAGGCGCGACGCGCCGAAGCCAGCGCTTCGTCGCGCCGGCCCGCCGCCTGGAGCGCGAGTGCGTAACGCACTTCGCCCATTGTGGTGAGCGCGGGAAGGCGGTCGAAATAGTTCAGCACCTGTGCCGGCTGATAGGCGGCCGGATTGATCGCCTTTTCCGCGGCCCTGCGCATCGCCTCGGCACCGGGCCAGTCGGGATAGCGGATCAGGAAGTTTGCATAGGAGTCGAAGGTGTAGCCGCCGGGACGGCGTAGCCGGTTCCACTGCACCAGCGCGTCGCCGACCGGATCGGTCCTGGCGGTGGGCGAGGCGGGCAGGCCGCTCATCTGGGCGCGGTAATAGGCCTTTTGTTGCGCATTGAGCGTGTCCGCCAGGGCGGCGGACGAAGAAAAGAGCAGTCCGGTGGCAATGATCTTTGCAAGCATACTGGACATTTTACGATTTGCGTCCTTATCAGGCGCTGAACGAAACATGGTTATGGTCATGCGCGCTCTTATGACGCGCCGTGACCGGGATTTGAAGGAGCTTCGGAATGTTTTCCGGTTCGATACCGGCTCTTGCGACGCCATTTCGCGACGGAATGGTGGATGAACCCGCGTTTCGGAGCTTTATAGACTGGCAGATCGACCAAGGCAGCAAGGGACTCGTCCCCTGCGGCACTACGGGCGAGTCCGCCACCATGTCGATCGAAGAGCATAATGCCGTCGTCGTGATGACGATCGACCAGGCCGCCGGCCGCGTGCCCGTGATCGCGGGCTGCGGCTCCAACGATACGATGACCGCGCTGGCGCACATGAAATCGGCGCAGGCCCACGGTGCCACCGCCGCGCTGGTGGTCGCGCCTTATTATAACAAGCCCAATTTCGAAGGCGTCTACGCGCATTTCGCCTATCTGGCGGACCACTGCGATCTGCCGATGATTCTTTACAACGTGCCCTCGCGCACGATTACGGATATCGGCCCGGAGACGATGGGGCGGCTTGCCGAAATCCCCTCGATCATCGGCGTCAAGGATGCGTCGGGCAATGCCGTGCGCGTTACCGCGCAAAGGCTCGCCTGCGGCCAGGATTTCGTCCAGCTTTCGGGCAATGACGATATGGCGCTTGGCTTCATGGCGATGGGCGGCGTGGGCTGCATCTCGGTGACGGCCAATGTCGCGCCTCGGCTGTGCGCCGATTTTCAGTCTGCCTGCGCCAGCGGAGACTGGGATATCGCGCTGGAGCTTCAGGATCGTCTGTTCCCGCTGCATACTGCCTTGTTCAGCGATGCTTCACCCGGTCCGCTCAAATATGCGCTCCATCGTATGCGTCCTGATTTCCTGCCCGATGTCCGTCTTCCCATGACCCAGCCGCGCCCGCCGAGCCGCGTGCAGGTGGATGCTGCGCTTGAAAGTTTGGGGCTGGTCTGATGGCCCGCCCGCGCCCCGTGGAATTCGACAAGGTTAAGGTCGTCGCCGAGAACCGGCGGGCGCGCTATGAATATTTCCTGGAGGAATTCTTCGAGGCGGGGATCGCGCTGACGGGCACCGAGGTCAAATCCCTGCGCTTCGGCGAGGGGTCGATTGCCGAGAGCTATGCCGAGGTGAAGGATAGCCAGGTGTGGCTGGTCAATGCCAATGTCCCTGAATTCAGCCATGGCAACCGTCACAATCATGAGCCCAAGCGCCCGCGCAAGCTGCTGTTGCACGAGCGCGAGGTGAACAAGATGCGCGTCGCGGTGCAGCGCGAGGGCATGACGCTGATCCCGATGGCGGTGTATTTCAACAGCCGTGGCCGCGCCAAGGTCGAACTGGCGCTCGCCAAGGGCAAGAAGATTCACGATAAGCGAGACACCGAAAAGGCGCGCGACTGGAAGCGTGAACAGGGCAGGATCATGCGCGACCGTGGCTGAACAGACGGGCTTTGCAGCGTGGGTGAAACGCAATTCCCCGCGGCGGGAGGAACTGGTGGAAAGCCGGTGGCTCAAGCCGTTCGCGCATCGGATCGCGCATAGCGAACTGTGGCGCTTCACCCGCCGTTCGGTGCCGCGCGGGGTCGCGCTCGGGCTGCTGGTGGGCATCTTCCTGTTGGTCCCTGGTGTTCAGATCATCGGCGTGGTGATGCTCGCTCTGCCTTGTCGCGCCAACATTCCGATCGGCGCGGCGATGACCTTCCTCAGCAATCCCGCGACCACGCCGCTGCTCATCCTGCCCGGCGCGATCTGGGTCGGTAACAGCATGTTCGGCCTCCATGCCGACGTCAGCACCTTCATGACGCTGCTCAACGAAGGCGCGACGGCGAGCCAGTGGATGGGGTGGATATTCTCCGATGTCGCGCTCGGGCTGGTGGCCGGCCTGCTGGTCATCTCGGTGGTGTCGGCGGCGGTGGGCTATGTGCTGGCTGCCTTGTTCTGGCGCTGGTGGATCGGCGCGAAATGGCGTCGCCGCGGCCATGGCAGCATTTCAGTTTCGGCCATCGAGCCCTAAGCATGGCTTGGGCGTGGCCCGGTGATCGGGTCAGTATTGGCTGAGGCGTGGCTTCAGGCCGCCCGGCCCCTGCGATCCGGCTTGACGCCAATCAGGGCGGGGGCGAAGAGGGCGTCACGCCATGAAATCGCTCCCCAATCCTATCGCCCTGCCGGATTCCCTGTCCCGCGCCACTGACGCCACGCTCCTGCCGGATCGTGCGTTGGCCGGGCTGGTTGCGGGCGCGGCGCTGGTGAGCGGGCTGCTGCTGCTGTGGGCGGCGGGCAATGTCGCGCTGGCTGCAGGTTTTGCCGCAGCGCTGATCGCCGCATGCGCGCTGATGCTGGTTTTCCGCAAACTTTATCCGCCACAAGGCGTCGGGGATGGGGCGATCGATTGGGCACTGACCCGTGCCGCCGCCGACAATGAAGGCGTGGCGATTGCGATCACGGATCGGGCCGGGCGGCTGGTGTGCGCCAATGATCTGTTCGGCGAATGGTTTCAGGGCTTTCCGGTGCCGCCGGGATTGCCCGTGGGGCAGGGGGGTGTCTCCCAATTGACCGCCGCCGCGCGCCAGGCCTGGCGTGATGGGGAAGGGCAGGTCGATCTGATCGAGGCCAATGGTGCCCGCTACGCCGCGCGCGTGATGCGCGCCGGGCGGACAGAGGACCATCTTTTGTGGCGAGTCACGCGTCATCGCACGCTGGATCTGCGCACCGAATCGCGCCGCCTGATCGAAGGCGAAGGCGGAGACCGCCTGGGCGAGGCCGGGATCATGGTTGCGCTGGTGGGCGGGGAGGGCCGTATCCGCGCTGCCAATCGCGCCTTCAATGCGCGCGCCGCCGGACGGCCCGATGCACCGATCGAAGGACGCGATTTCGTGACACTGCTGGTCTCGGACCGGGAGGGCGTGATCCGCTTCGCGCAGGAAGGTGCCAAGGGCACGGCGCTCCGCCTGATGCAGATGCCGCTGGAAACCGGCGTAATCGATACGCCGACGTTGCTGTTTCTGATCGACGACGAATATGCCGCCTCGGGCCGCATCGCGGGCAAGGGCGGCACGGGCAGCCATTTGCAGGCTCTGCTCTCCATGCTCCCGCTCGGCCTGGCGCTGACGGACCGGGATGGTCGTTTCCTCTTCGTCAACGATGCCTTCGCGCGCGCTGCCGGGCTGGAGGAAGGCACCATGCCCGTCTATCCAGGCGACCTCGTGGTGGGCGAAGACAAAGCGGCGGTGGCCGATACCGTGCGGCGCTTCGGCACGGGGCAGCAGGCGCTCTCGGGTGACATCGCGGTGCGGCTGCTCAATCATCCCGAAGAGCCCGTGGCCCTCACCATTGCGGGCGCGCGCGGCCTGGGCGAAGCGGCGGTGTTGCTCAGCCTGAAGGACACCAGCGAGGAATCCAAGCTCAAGCGGCAGGCGGAACAGGCTACCAAGATGCAGGCGGTGGGCCAGCTTGCCGGCGGCGTGGCGCATGATTTCAACAATATCCTCACCGCCATCATCGGCCATTGCGATCTCATGATGATGCGCCATCAGCCCGGCGACAGCGATTATGACGATATCCAGCAGATCAAGAGCAATTCGAGCCGCGCTGCCAATCTGACCCGCCAGTTGCTTGCCTTTTCGCGGCAACAGACCTTGCGTCCGCAGGTGCTGCAATTGCCCGATGCGGTGTCAGAAGTGTCCAATCTTCTGAAAAGGCTGCTGGGGGAAACGGTCAATCTGGTGATCAACCATGGTCGCGATCTGGGCGCGGTGCGCGCCGATCCGGGGCAACTCGAACAGGTGATCGTCAATCTCGCGGTCAATGCGCGCGATGCGATGCAGTCCCGCAGCTCGGGCGGCACGCTCACGATCCAGACCTATGCCTTGCCCGCCAGCGAAGTGCGCGCGCTCGGCAGCGAAATCCTCCCGATCGCCAATTATACCGCGCTCAAGATGAGCGACAATGGCAGCGGCATCCCCTCCGAAATCCTCTCCAAGATCTTCGAACCCTTTTTCACCACCAAGGAAGTCGGCAAGGGCACGGGCCTCGGCCTCTCCACCGTCTACGGCATCGTCAAGCAATCGGGCGGCTTCATCTTCGCCGATTCGAAACTGGGCGAGGGGACGGTGTTTACCATCTATCTGCCGGTGCATCAGGCGGAGGCCGTCGTCGAAGCGGTCACGCCCAAAAAGGCCAAGCAAGGCGAGCTATGGGGATCGGGCACGATCCTGCTGGTGGAGGATGAGGATATGGTCCGCGCTGTCGCCGAACGCGCGCTGACCCGCCACGGCTATACCGTGCTGACGGCCACCAATGGCGAGGAAGCGCTGGAGGTTCTGGCCGGCGACATCGCGATCGATCTGCTGGTCTCCGATGTCGTGATGCCCACCATGGACGGCCCGACGATGGTCAAGATCGCGCGCGAAACCTTTCCCGATATGCCGATCCTCTTCATGTCGGGCTATGCGGAGGAACAATTGCGCAAATCGATCGACCTCGATCGCGTGGCCTTCCTGCCCAAGCCCTTTTCGGTGCATCAGCTTGCCGAAGCGGCAAAAGCCGCGATCACGCCGAAATAGCCTCTATCCCCAATCACATGCGCTGCTATGAAGCAGGCAATGTCGAACGCCCGCCGCATATTGATCGTCGAAGATGAACCGCTCATCGCCATGATGATCGAGGATTTCGTCGAATTGCTGGGGCATGGCCATGCCGGCACCGCCGATTGCGTGGAAACCGCGCTGGGCCTGGTCGCCGCGGACGAATTCGATCTGTGCATCCTGGACGTCAATCTGCGCGGCGGAGAACGATCCTGGCCTGTGGCCGACGCCCTCGCCGCGGCGGGCAAGCCCTTCATCCTGGCCACCGGCGGATCGGGCGAAACCACGCCCGACGCCCATGCCGGTGCGCCCACCTTGTCCAAGCCATTCACGATGGACGCCGTGAAAGATGCGTTGCAGCGCATCATCGGCTGAATTGGGCCTATTCCGGGGCATTCAGCCGGGTAGAAATAATTTATGTTCCACTCTTGTTCCGTGAGAACAAATCGCATACAAGCTGACATGCGTTGAACGATTCACCTGTTCGATCTACGAAGGGAAGCAGCCATGGCGGCACAACTTAAAGTCATCGATTCCGGCAAGAAGACAGGGAATATGGACAGGCAAAAAGCTCTGGAGGCGGCGCTCGCCCAGATTGACCGCGCATTCGGCAAAGGCTCGGCGATGAAGCTGGGATCGCGCGAGGCGATGGAGATCGAGGCGATTTCCACCGGGTCGCTCGGGCTGGATATCGCATTGGGCATTGGCGGTCTGCCGCGCGGTCGCGTCGTCGAAATCTATGGTCCCGAAAGCTCGGGCAAGACCACGCTGGCGCTGCATGTCATCGCCGAAGCGCAGAAAGCGGGCGGCACCGCCGCGTTCGTCGATGCCGAACATGCACTCGATCCGGTCTATGCCAAGAAGCTCGGCGTGGATATTGACGAACTGATCGTTTCCCAGCCCGATACCGGCGAGCAGGCGCTGGAAATCGTCGATACGCTGGTGCGGTCCAACGCGATCGATGTGCTGGTGGTCGATTCGGTCGCCGCATTGGTGCCGCGCGCCGAAATCGAGGGCGAGATGGGCGATAGCCATGTTGGCCTGCAGGCGCGTCTCATGTCGCAATCGCTGCGCAAACTGACCGGCTCGATCAGCCGCTCGCGCTGCATCGTGATCTTCATCAACCAGCTCCGCATGAAGATCGGCGTGATGTACGGCAATCCGGAAACCACCACCGGCGGCAATGCGCTGAAATTTTACGCCTCGGTCCGCCTCGACATCCGTCGCACCGGCCAGATCAAGGATCGCGAGGAAATCGTCGGCAACACCACCCGGGTGAAGGTCGTGAAGAACAAGGTGGCCCCGCCGTTCAAGCAGGTGGAATTCGATATCATGTATGGCCAGGGCGTCTCAAAGGTCGGCGAAATTCTCGATCTCGGTGTCAAGGCCGGCCTCGTCGAGAAATCGGGAGCCTGGTTCTCTTATGATTCGATCCGCATCGGCCAGGGCCGTGAAAATTCGAAGACCTATCTCAAGGAACATCCCGAGCTGATGAACCAGCTTGAAGCGGCGATCCGCACGCGCACCGACAAGGTGGCCGAAGAGATGATGACCGGACCCGAGGCGGACGAAGACGAGGATCTCTGATCCCTGTTCGCTTCAAGCACAGCAAAGGCCCGTCGTGCGTCGGCGGGCCTTTTGCGTTGAGGGGATTGTGGGAATGATCATGTCAGACACGATGGATGGTGTGAACTTGGTGTGACCTTACGGCCAATGATCGCTTCGACAAGCTCGGCCGAACGGTGTTGGATGATCATGTCATCGTGATGGCGGCCAAGCCGTGACATCGTGGCTCGCCCGCCCAAACTGTTTTCCAAATAATCTTTCGCGATATGCGTGAACAATGCGAGGATGTGCGTTCCATGGAATGAAGCGCAGGAGAGAGCCTCATGACCATTACCGTCCATCACCTCGAGAATTCCCGCTCGCAGCGGATTCTCTGGCTGCTGGAGGAGCTTGGCCTGCCTTATGAGGTGAAGCGCTATGCGCGCAACGCCAAGACCATGCTCGCGCCGCCCGAACTCAAGAAGATCCATCCGCTCGGCAAATCCCCGGTGATCGACGACGATGGCCGGGTCGTTGCCGAAACGGGCGCGATCATCGAATATATCGTCGACAAGGCCGATGGCCGCCTTGGCCCACCCGCGCACCGCGACGATGTGCTGCGGTATCGCCAATTCCTGCATTATGCCGAAGGCTCGCTGATGCCGCCATTGCTCATGATGCTCGTCATCAATCGCATGGGGCTGCTGGGCCGGCCCGCCAAGCCGCGCATCCAGGCGATGCTCGATCAGCATCTCGATTATCTGGAAACCGAACTGGCGCGGCGTGACTGGTTTGCGGGCGATCAATTCACCGCAGCGGACGTGATGATGTCCTTTCCGCTCGAAGCCGCCCGCCAGCGCGGCGGGCTCGACGGCAGCCGCCCCCATCTGACCGCCTGGCTCGATCGTATCCATGCCCGCCCGGCCTATCAGGCCGCGCTGGTGAAAGGCGGCCCCTATGCTTTTGCCTGATTTAGGCTAGGGTTCTCGCAAAGGTCTGGCAAAATAAAAGGGCGTGCATGAACATCGAAAATGAAGGCAAGGGCATGTCCCTGCAGATGCGCATGGGCATCGGATTCGCGCTTGGCCTCGTCCTGGGATTGATCGTCCATGCAACGTCTGCCGGTGCCGATTGGGTACAAACGGTCACCACCTATGTCACGCAGCCGATCGGCCAGATTTTCCTCCGGCTGCTGTTCATGCTCGTTATCCCGCTGCTTTTTTCAGCTTTGGTCACTGGCATCGCTGAAATGGGCGATATTCGTTCGCTAAAGCGCGTTGGCATACGCACGCTGATTTTCACGGTCCTTGTCTCTTCGGTTGCGGTTGTTGTGGCCTTGGCCGTGGTCAATCTGCTTCAGCCCGGGGCCGGTGTTGATCCCGAGCTTGCTCAGCGTATGCTGGCGGATGGCCGCGCCGGCGCGCAGGCGATCGTCGCGGGGAGCCCCGACAAGCCCTCCGGAATCGCCGCGGTTCTTGCCATCATTCCCAATAATGTCGTGAAAGCGGCGGCGGACAATGACATTCTGGCCGTCATGTTTTTTGCGCTGGCGTTCGGCATTGGCCTGCTTGCGGTGCAGGGCAAGGCGGCGGACACGCTGCAGGACGCGGTGCAGGGCATTTTCGATGTAACGATGAAGCTCATCGGCTATGTCATCCAACTCGCGCCCTTTGCCGTTGCTTGCTTCATGTTCAATCTGGCGGCGCTGTTCGGCTGGGATCTGCTGATCAAGCTGGGTGCCTATGTCGGTGTCGTGCTGCTGGCGCTGGTGATCCAGATGTTCGTGGTCTATCCGATCGTCATCCGCTTATTTGCGGGCATGTCTCCGCTGCATTTCTTCCGTTCGATCCAGGAAGCGATGGTCATGGCCTTCTCCACGGCCTCGTCAAATGCCACTTTGCCGACGGCTATTCGCGTGGCTGAAGACAAGCTCATGCTGCCGCCGCGTGTCGCGCGGTTCGTCCTCACGATCGGGGCAACCGCAAATCAGAACGGCACTGCGATTTTCGAAGGTGTCACTGTGCTGTTTCTCGCACAGTTTTTCGGCGTCGAACTCAGCCTGATGCAGCAGACGACGGTGCTGCTCGTGTGCATATTGGGAGGGATTGGCACCGCTGGTGTACCAGCCGGCTCATTGCCCGTTGTGGCGCTTATCCTTGGGATGGTCGGTGTGCCGCCCGAAGGCATCGGCCTTGTGCTCGGGGTAGACCGGTTTCTCGATATGTGCCGCACCACTTTGAACGTCACTGGCGACCTCACGGCTGCGGTTGTCGTGTCAAAAGGAGAAGTGCACGATCAGCCGCTTGAGAAGACGGCGACAGCCGCCTAAGTGGCAATCATGACATCGACCAATGATATCCGCCGCTCGTTCCTCGATTATTTCGCATCGGAAGGCCATGAGCGAGTCCCGTCAGCGCCGCTGGTGCCGCACAATGATCCCACATTGATGTTCGTCAATGCGGGCATGGTGCCGTTCAAGAACGTGTTCACCGGGCTTGAGAAGCGTCCCTATGTGACGGCCACCTCGTCGCAGAAATGCGTGCGTGCGGGCGGCAAGCACAATGATCTGGATAATGTCGGCTATACCGCGCGGCATCATACCTTCTTCGAAATGCTCGGCAATTTCTCGTTCGGCGATTATTTCAAGGAACGCGCGATCACGCTCGCCTGGAATCTGATCACCCGCGAATGGGGCATTTCCGGAGACCGGCTGACGGTCACCGTTTATCATACCGATGACGAGGCGTTCGATCTCTGGAAGAAGATCGCGGGACTCCCCGAAAGCCGGATCATCCGCATCGCGACGTCTGACAATTTCTGGGCGATGGGCGATAGCGGCCCGTGCGGCCCCTGTTCCGAAATCTTCTATGATCATGGCGATTACATCTTCGGCGGGCCTCCTGGATCTCCCGACGAGGATGGCGACCGCTTCGTCGAGATCTGGAATCTGGTGTTCATGCAATATGACCAGATATTGGGCGGTGACCGGCTCGCATTGCCCAAGCCCTCGATCGACACGGGAATGGGGCTGGAGCGCGTCGCGGCCGTGTTGCAGGGCGTGACCGACAATTATGACACTGACACCTTCAAGGCACTGATCGCCGAATCGGGCGCTCTGACCCAGACGCTCACGACCGGCGATAATCAGGCGAGCCACCGCGTGATCGCCGATCATTTGCGCGCCGCAGGTTTTCTGGTGGCGGATGGCGTGCTGCCCGCGAATGAAGGGCGCGGCTATGTGCTCCGCCGCATCATGCGCCGTGCGATGCGCCACGCGCATCTGCTCGGTGCCAAAGAACCGCTGATGCACCGTCTCGTGCCGTCGCTGGTGGCCGAGATGGGCGGTGCCTATCCTGAACTGGTGCGCGCGCAACCGCTGATCGAAGCCACGCTGGCGCAGGAGGAGACCCGCTTCCGCCAGACGCTGCAGAACGGATTGCGCCTGCTCGACGAGGCGACCGCCGGCCTGAATGCCGGTGACACGCTGCCCGGCGCAACCGCCTTCAAGCTCTACGACACGTTCGGCTTTCCTTATGATCTGACCGAGGATGCGCTGCGTGCGCAATCGCTCCAGGTCGATCGCGCCGGCTTCGATGCGGCGATGGCCGAACAGAAAGCCGCCGCGCGCGCCGCCTGGAAGGGATCGGGCGACAAGGCATCGGACGATGTTTGGTTCGACGTGGCCGAGGAAGCCGGCGGCACCGAATTCACTGGCTATACCTCCAGCGAGGGTGAGGGCCAGGTGGTCGCACTGGTGAAGGATGGCAAGCGCATAGAGCGCGCCGAAGCCGGTGACAGCGTGGTAATCCTGACCAACCAGACTCCTTTCTATGGCGAGAGCGGCGGCCAGATGGGCGATGCCGGGATCGTCAGCAACGACAGCGGCCTGAAAGCCATTGTCGAAGATACGTCAAAGCCGCTCGGCCGGCTTCATGCGATGAAGGCCCGCATTGAAAGCGGTGCGATCTCCGTGGGTGACAATGTGAAACTCGCGATCGACGTCACGCGCCGCGATCAGGTGCGCGCCAATCACAGCGCGACGCATCTGCTCCATGCGGCGCTGCGCAACCGGCTCGGCGGCCATGTCAGCCAGAAGGGGTCGCTGGTCGCGCCCGATCGACTGCGTTTCGATTTTTCGCACAATGCGGCGCTGACGCCCGCCGAGATCGCCGATATTGAAGCCGATGTGAATGCGCAGATCCGCGGCAATGAGGCCGTGACCACACGGCTGATGACCCCGGATGATGCGGTCGCAGCGGGCGCACTGGCGCTGTTCGGCGAAAAATATGGTGATGAAGTGCGCGTGCTTTCGATGGGCCGGGGCACGGACAATAATTATTCGGTCGAACTGTGCGGTGGGACCCATGTCAACGCGCTGGGCGATATCGCCTTGCTCAAGATCATCTCCGAAAGCGCGGTTTCAAGCGGTATCCGCCGGATCGAGGCGCTGACGGGCGAAGCGGCGCGGCTCTGGCTGGTCGCGCGTGATGAGCGGCTGCGCGAGGCGGCCGCTGCGCTCAAGACCGCGCCGGATGATGTTCCCGCGCGCGTCGCGGCGCTGATGGATGAACGCAAGAAGCTGGAGCGTGAACTCGCCGAGGCGAAAAAGGCGCTCGCCATGGGCGGTGGGGCTGGCGCTGCCGAAACCGCCGGGCCGGAACAGGTCGGTGGCTACGCTTTCCTGGGCCAGATCGTTGAAGGGCTCGATCCCAAAGGCCTCCGCGGCGCAGTCGACGAGATGAAAGCGCGCGTTGTTTCGGGCATTGCCGCGCTGGTCGCGGTCAATGAAGGCCGGGCCTCCGTGGCGGTTGGCATCACCGCCGATCTGGCGGGTGCGGTGAATGCGGTCGATCTCGTCAAGGCGGCCGTGGCGGCGCTGGGCGGGCAGGGCGGCGGTGGCCGCCCGGATATGGCGCAGGGCGGCGGACCCGATGGGGATAAGGGCGCAGAGGCGATCGCGGCGGTCAAAGCAGTGCTGGAGCGCGTGCCAGCGTAAATCCCTGACACCATTTGTGCCGAGCGACGTCGAGGGACGTGGACATCGTGCAGCGTGTCTCGACTGCGCTCGACACAAACGGATTTGGGTGAAACGGGCGTTTACCCCTCCACCTCGCTCAGCTTTGTCCGCCTGAGCCGCGGCTCGCGGTCCATTTCGCCCTGATCCTTGATCATCTTGCGGAATTCGTCGCGCTTTTCGTGGATCGAGGCGATCACCGGTCCCATCGCGACGCCGAGATCCACCAGCACGGCTTCGGACAATTGCAGCGAGCTTTCCAGCGTTTCGGGCACGGCATCGGTCGCGCCGGCGCGGTAGAGTTCGGCGGCATGATCGGTATCGCGCGCGCGGGCCACGATCGCCAGATCGGGATAGAGTTTCCGCACCTGCGCGGTGATCCGCACGACCTGCACCGGTTCATCCATCGTCAGGATCAGCGCGCTGGCCCGGTGAAGCTCCAACCGTTCCAACATGCCGGGGCGGCCGATATCGCCATACATGGCGGGCATTCCTTCCCGCCGGGCGGCGGCAACCGCATCGATATCCGCATCGACCGCCAGCAGCGCCTTATTATGCACCTTGAGCATCTGCGCGACCAGCGACCCCACACGGCCGAATCCGATCACCACCGCGCGCGGCGCATCCGGGCCATCGCCTTCATCTTCCACCGACACGGCCATGCCCTTGAATTCCATCCGCCGGGCCACGTCGCGCCCGACGCGCGCGAGCAGCGGCGTGATCGTCAGGCCGAGCGCGGTCACGATCTGCCAGAAGGCGGCGGTGGAGGGCATGATGAGCTTGGCCTGCGCCGCTGCCGTGAGCACGATCAACGTGGTTTCCGATGGTGAGGCCATCAGCAGTCCCGTCTCGATCGCGACACCACGCCGCTCGCCCTTGAAGCGCAGCAACAGCGCGGTGATCACGGTCTTGGCCACGATCACGCCGACGACGGCCGTGGTCAGGCTGACCCAGTTCGCGGCGATCACCTGCACATCGAGCGACATGCCGACCGTGATCAGGAACACGCCGAGCGCAAGCCCCTTGAACGGCGCGGTCATCACTTCGACCTCGGTATGATATTCGGTTTCGGCGATCAGCAGGCCGGCGAGCAGCGCGCCGACGATGGGCGAGAGGCCGACCGCGGTGGTGGCGATGCTGGCGAGAATCACGACCAGCAGGCTCGCCGCCAGAAACAGCTCGGGGCTTTTCGTGCGGGCGGCCTGAGCGAACAGGCGCGGCAGCAGCAGCCGGCCAAAGACCATCATCACGACGATCGTGAGCCCGCCCTTCCACAGCGTGTCGACGATCCCGTGCCAGCCCTCTTCCTGCGCATAAGGGGCCATGGCGCCCAGCGCGAAGATGATCGGCACCAGGGCGAGATCCTCGAACAAGAGCATGGCGAAGGCGGTCCGGCCGACGGGGCTGACCGTGCCCGTCATCGGCAGCACCAGCGCGGTGGAGGACAGCGCCAGCGCAAGGCCGAGGCCGACCGCGCCCGCCCATGGCTGCCCCATCAAAAACAATGCAAAGGCGATCACGAGACCGGAAATCGCCAGTTCCGCCGCGCCCAGCCCGAAAACGAGTTGTCGCATCGTCCACAGGCGCTTGAAAGACAGTTCAAGGCCGATCGAGAATAGCAGCAGGATGATTCCGAGTTCGGCAAAGGGCTTGATCGATTCCCCGTCCGAGATCGTCAGATAGTAAAGCCAGGGCGCGTCATCGACCAAGCGGCCAAGCCCCGCCGGGCCGACCAACATCCCGACCAGGATGAAACCGATGACGGGGTTGACGCGGAAGCGGGCGAAGGCCGGGATGACGAGCCCGGCGGCGCCGAGGATAACGAGCGAATCACTGAATGCGTGGGAATCGGAGGTAAAGGCCATGGCCCCTTGTCGCGGCCCCGCGCGACAATTTCTAGCGATTCGGTAGAAGTTTGTCCGAATGGGTCGAAAAAGCGGGGGTAGTCGTTTAGGACAGGCCATCATCACCAGGAGAACACCGCACCGATGCCGCACGCCACGCCGTTAATCGCAACCATCGTGGCCGGCCTTGTGCTGGCGTTCATTTTCGGCGCATTGGCCCATCGTCTGCGTATTACTCCACTCGTCGGCTATCTGTTCGCCGGCGTGCTCATCGGTCCCTTTACGCCGGGCTATATTGCCGATCAGAATATCGCCAACGAACTGGCGGAACTGGGCGTGATCCTGCTGATGTTCGGCGTGGGGCTGCATTTCTCGATCAAGGATCTGCTCTCCGTCCGCAAGATCGCCATTCCCGGCGCGTTGGTGCAGATCGGCGTGGCGATCGTGCTGGGCATGGGATTGGCGCATCTGCTGGGCTGGACGCTGGCGGGCGGCTTCGTCTTCGGTCTGGCGCTGTCCGTCGCCAGCACGGTCGTTCTGCTGCGCGCGCTGCAGGAGCGGCGCATCATGGATACCGAGCGCGGCAAGATCGCGGTGGGCTGGCTGATCGTCGAGGATCTGGTGATGGTGCTGGCGCTGGTGCTGCTGCCGGCGCTGGCCGGTGGCGGGGGCGATATCGGGACGACGCTGGCGCTTACGATCGGCAAGGTCGTGGGCTTCGTCGCTTTCATGCTGATCGTCGGCCAGCGCGTCATTCCCTGGGCGCTGCATCATGTGGCGCATAGCGGATCGCGCGAGCTTTTCCGTCTTGCCGTGCTCGCCATCGCGCTTGGGGTGGCGTTTGGCGCGGCGATGCTGTTCGGCGTGTCCTTTGCGCTGGGTGCCTTCTTCGCGGGCATGATCTTGGCCGAATCGCCGCTCAGCCAGCGCGCGGCGGAGGAAACGCTGCCGCTGCGGGATGCGTTCGCGGTGCTGTTCTTCGTGTCCGTGGGGATGCTGTTCAATCCGCATATCATCGTCGAGATGCCGCTGCCGCTGCTGGCGACGATTGCGATCATCATCCTGGGCAAATCGGTCGCCGCCTTCGTGATCGTGCGCGCGTTCGGCAAATCGACCAAGACCGCGCTCACCATTTCGGCCAGCCTCGCGCAGATCGGCGAATTCTCCTTCATCCTGGCGACGCTCGGCACCTCATTATTGCTCCTGCCGCCGCAAGGGCGCGATCTTATCCTGGCGGGCGCGATCCTCTCCATCGTCCTCAATCCCCTGCTCTTCACCATCATCGACCGGGTCGTGGGGAAGGCGGTGGGCGAAGACCATCCGATCGGCGGCCAGCCCAAGCCGTCGGTCACCGGGCATATCGTGCTGATCGGCTATGGTCGGGTCGGAAAGATGGTGGGCGATACGCTGATCGAAGCGGGAGAGACGTTCACCGTGATCGAGGCCGAGGATGATGTTGCCGGGCTGCCGCAGGATCCGCTCGCCACCGTGCTGGTGGGCAACGCTGCGAGCGCAGACATGCTGAACAGCGCGGAGATTGCCGACGCGCGGCTCCTGTTCGTCGCGATCCCGCAAAGTTTCGAAGCCGGCCAGATCGTGCAGAAGGCGCGCAAGATCAATCCGAAGCTGCGCATCATCGCGCGGGCGCATTCCGATGAGGAGGTGGCGCATCTCGAAAAGCTCGGTGCCGATCTCACGATCATGGGTGAGCGGGAAATCGCGCGCAAGATGCTCGATCAGGCCTTGAAAGGCGCCTAGCCCCCGCCGGGACTGTGCGTGGCGGCCGGGGGCGGACCGCTGGGCGCATCCGCGCCATGGCCTTTCGCGGCGTCCCATTCGATATGATAGAGATCGAAGCGCCGATCGTTCAGATTGCGCACCGTGCCCTCGGCGCGCGCCCAGGTGAGATCGGCCAGATTGACGTCCGCAATCGTGAGTGTTTCCACATTCTCGCTGGCCTCGGCCGCAATGCCGTCCCGCGCGAACGGGAAATCGCAAGGGGTCAGGATGCAGCTTTGCGCATATTGGATGTCCATATTGTCCACGCCCGGCAGATTGCCGACATTGCCTGAAAGCACCATGAAACACTGGTTTTCGATCGCGCGCGCCTGGCTGCAATAGCGCACCCGCAGATAGCCCTGGCGGCTGTCGGTGCAGAAGGGCACGAAGATGATCCGCGCCCCCTGATCCACCAAGCGGCGGGCCAGTTCGGGGAATTCGCTGTCATAGCAGATCAGCACCCCGATCGGGCCGCAATCGGTCTGGATGACGTCGATCGAATCGCCGCCCTTGATATTCCACCAATAACGCTCGTTGGGCGTCGGATGGATCTTTTCCTGCGAATGGGTCGAGCCATCGCGCAGCGCGACATAGGCGACATTCTGGATATCGCCATCCTCCGCGCGGGTCGGGTGCGATCCGCCGATGATGTTGATGTTGTAGGCCAGCGCCATGCGATTGAATTCGGCCATGATCCGCGGGGTATATTCGGTCAGCGCGTCGATCGCCTCCATCGGGGACAGCTTGCGCGTTTCGAAGCTGAGCAGGGGCAGGGTAAAGAGTTCGGGGAACACCACGAAATCGGATCGGTATTCGGACGCGACATCGACGAAATATTCGACCGATTTGATGAATTCCTCGAAGGTCTTCACCGCGCGCGCCTGAAACTGGACGGTGGCGAGGCGAACGCCTTCCACGCCGCGGGGCACCCGGAATTCCTTGGGGGCGTCGGCCTCCACATAGGGATTGCGCCAGATCATATGGGCCGCATTGCCGGCGGATTTCGTATCCTCGGGCAGGTAGTTCTTCAATATGCCGATGGGTTCATAGCCATTTTTCAGCATGAACCCGATCACGGGATCGCCGATCTTGCCTTCGACCACCTTGCGGAGATAATCTTCCGGTCCTTCGACCTTGCGCCGAAACCGCGCATAATTGGGGATGCGCCCGCCAAAGGCGATGCCGGACAGATCGAGCAGTTCGGCAAGCGCCTTGCGCGCATCATACAGCCGTTGGCCGATCCGCAGCCCGCGCTGCTTGGGATCGACGCACATCTCATAGCCATAGAGCCAGTCGCCGGTGGGGTCATGGCGCGATCCGAATCCGTTGCCGGTGATCTCGTCCCAATCATGCGGCCCCAGCGCAAGCGCTGCGGGGACGCGCATGGAGGCGCAATAGCCGACGAGCTTGCCATCATAGAGCGCGATGAACACGCCTTCGCGATAATTGTTGATCTGGCCGCGGATCACACCCTGGCTGTAGCCGGGCAATTCGGGATAGGCGCGGGCGATCAGCCGCTGGATCGCCACCACATCGGACGGGGCCGCATTGCGGACTTCGAGACGGATCTTGCCGGTGCGGGCCATAGGCCTCATTCCCCTTCATCGTTCCGGCAGGGCACCGGAAACCATAGGATGCCTCAACGTCTCTCACATCGATAAAGTTCTGCGGGCTCCGCTTTCACGGAACCCGCAGGATAGGAGAAGGGGTTACTTCCAGTCGGCCATGGCCTTTTCCAGATTCAGACGGATCGCCTCGAAGAACTGCTCCGTGGTCATCCAGGCCTGATCGGGGCCGATCAGGATCGCGAGATCCTTGGTCATGCCGCCATCTTCGACCGTCTTGATGCAGACTTCCTCAAGCGTTTCGGCGAAGCGCACCACATCGGGCGTATCATCGAACTTGCCACGGAATTTCAGGCCACCGGTCCAGGCGAAGATCGACGCGATCGGGTTGGTCGAGGTCGCCTTGCCCTGCTGGTGCATACGATAATGGCGTGTGACCGTGCCATGCGCGGCTTCGGCTTCGATCGTCTTGCCATCCGGCGTCATCAGCACCGAGGTCATCAGGCCGAGCGAGCCGAAGCCCTGCGCCACCTGATCGGACTGCACATCGCCGTCATAATTCTTGCAGGCCCACACGAAACGGCCGCTCCACTTGAGCGCGGACGCGACCATATCGTCGATCAGGCGATGCTCATAGACGATGTTCGCATCGCGATACTTGTCCTTGAACTCCGCATCGAACACTTCCTGGAAGATATCCTTGAAGCGGCCGTCATAGGCCTTGAGGATCGTGTTCTTGGTGGAAAGATAGAGCGGCCATTTGCGATCGAGCGCATAATTCATGCTGGCGCGCGCGAAATCGCGGATCGAATCGTCGAGATTGTACATGCCCATCGCCACGCCGGCGGACGGATAATCGAACACCTCTTCCTCGATCCGCTGGCCGTCTTCGCCTTCCCAGATCATCTTGAGCTTGCCGGGGCCGGGCACCTTGAAATCGGTCGCGCGATATTGATCGCCAAAAGCATGACGGCCGACCACGATCGGATCGGTCCAACCCGGGATCAGCCGGGGCACGTTCTTGATGACGATCGGCTCGCGGAACACCACGCCGCCCAGGATGTTGCGGATCGTGCCGTTGGGCGATTTCCACATCTTCTTGAGGCCGAATTCCTTCACGCGATCTTCGTCGGGCGTGATCGTCGCGCATTTGATGCCGACGCCATATTGCTGGATCGCCTTGGCGCAATCGACCGTGATCTGGTCATTGGTCTCATCGCGCACTTCCACCGCGAGATCGTAATATTTCAGGTCGATATCGAGATAGGGCTTGATCAGGCGCTCGCGAATCCATTCCCAGATGATGCGGGTCATTTCATCGCCATCGATCTCGACGACGGGGGTTTTCACCTTGATCTTTGCCATGAATACGCTCTTTCTCTGGGGATGAATGGGCATCCCCCTAAGCGGTGCTGCGTTTCTGATCAACTGCGGGATCGACGGACCGGCGTTGTATATGCGCCATAGCCCGCCTAAAGAATGCGCATGACAGATTTAACAAAGCCGGAGAGCACGGCCGTGGGCGTCAAATGGCGCTGGCCGAGCGTGCATCCCGAGGGTCGCAAATTCATTCTCATTGCCGGTGGTATCACGGCCTTCCTCGCCTTCATGGCCTGGGAAACGCTGGCATGGCCGATGGCTGGGGTCACGTTGTGGGTCGCGGCCTTCTTCCGTGATCCGATCCGCACCGTGCCGCAGGGCGACAATCTGGTGGTGGCACCGGCGGATGGCATGGTCACGCTGATCCAGAACGTGCATCCGCCGCGCGAGATGACCGGGCCGGATGCGCTGGGCGATGATCCGATGATCCGCGTCTCCATCTTCATGAGCGTGTTCGATGTCCACATCAACCGCACGCCGATCGGCGGAACCGTCAAGCAAGTCACTTATATCGCTGGAAAATTTCTGAATGCCGATCTGGACAAGGCGAGCGAAGACAATGAGCGGCAACACATATTGGTCGAGCGCGGCGATGGCGTGCGCATCGGCTTCACGCAGATTGCCGGGCTGGTCGCGCGCCGGATCGTGCCGTTTGTAAAGCCCGGCGATATCGTCGCCGCGGGGCAGCGCATCGGGCTGATCCGGTTCGGCAGCCGCGTGGACGTCTATCTGCCCGCGGGCACGGCGCCGCGTGTTGCGCTGGGCCAGCGCATCGTGGCGGGCGAGACGATCCTGGCCGTCATCGGCGAAAATGACAGACTGACCGGCATCCCCCAATGAGCCTTGCCCCCGATCCCCATCCACGCCGCGGGATCCCGCTCCGCGCGCTAGCGCCCAATGCGGTCACCGCCTTGGCGCTCTGCTGCGGACTGACCGGAATCCGCTTCGGCATCGCGGGGGATTGGGAACGCGCCGCGATGATGATCATCGTCGCCGGCGTGCTGGATGGACTGGACGGCCGAATCGCCCGGATGCTGAAGGGCGAGAGCCGATTCGGGGCCGAACTCGATTCGCTGTCCGACGTGATCGCCTTCGGGGTTTCACCGGCGATCATCATCTATCTCTGGTCACTGCAATATTTGCCGCAATTCGGCTGGGTCTTCTCGCTGGCCCATGCCGTATGCTGCGCGCTGCGCCTGGCGCGGTTCAATGCCGCGATCGACGAAAAGGATCAGCCTCATAAATCGGCGGGTTTCCTCACCGGCATTCCAGCCCCGGCCGCTGCCGGGCTGGCGCTGATGCCGCTCTTCCTCTTTCTGTGGCTCGGCCTGCCGATCTTCAAGGCCACCTATATCGTGGCCCCCTGGACCGCCTTCGTTGCATTCCTGATGATTTCGAACGTGGCGACCTTCAGTTGGTCGTCGCTACGGCTGCGGCGGAATATCCGGCTTGAGATGATCGCTCTGGTCGCATTGATCGGCGGCGCGCTCTTTTCCGCGCCATGGGCCACGCTGTCGGTGGTCTGCGCAGTCTATCTGCTCATGATCCCGTTCGGCATCAGAAGCTATGCCCGGGTCAAGCGGCGGCGCGCAGCAACTGCTGCCGGCTCGGTCCCCGGCTGAATTCGCGGCGGGCCGCGCGCGGCCGGATCGGATGGGTGTGAACGCGCACCGACGGCGCAGGTTGGGGATCACGATTGAGGGCTGCGGTGATCCGCTCCGCATTGGCCATCAGCATGTAAATAATCACGCCGAACGATACGACCAAAGCGCTCATAAAAAGCAAAGCTGCGAAAATCTGGACCATTTTGCGACTCCTGAACCCATATGCCTTCGACCGGTCCCCGCGCTCTTATCCACAATAACAGCATGACCTGTGGATAAGTTCCGGAACGGATCATGAACAACGATATGTTCTCATTGTGTTCTGGTGTCAATCAGCCTTTTTGCGGCTGTCTGCATTTTCCCGCGCTTGATTTTCGCAGGCGACCCGGTTAAGCGGCCCGCCATCCCACATGGGAAGCGCACATACCGGTGCCGCGGCGCAAGTTGCGGTTCTTGCTTTCCAGAGGAACAACCGGAAGGAGAACTATTATGGCGGCACCTGTCGTCTCGATGCAGCAATTGATTGAGGCTGGCGCCCATTTCGGCCACCAGACCCACCGTTGGAACCCGAAGATGAAGCCGTATCTGTTCGGCGATCGCAACGGCGTCCACATCATCGACCTCTCGCAGACCGTGCCGCTGTTCGCGCGCGCCCTCGATTTCGTCGATCAGACCGTCGCGCGTGGCGGCAAGGTTCTCTTCGTCGGCACCAAGCGTCAGGCGCAGGAGCCGATCGCCGAGGCCGCCCGTCGTTCGGGTCAGCATTATGTCAACCATCGCTGGCTGGGCGGAATGCTCACCAACTGGAAGACCATTTCCGGTTCGATCAAGCGCTTCAAGGCGCTCGAAGAGCAGCTTTCGGGCGACACGCATGGCCTGACCAAGAAGGAAGTGCTTCAGCTTACCCGCGAACGCGACAAGTTCGAGCTGTCGCTCGGTGGCATCCGCGACATGGGCGGCATTCCCGACGTGATGTTCGTGATCGACGCCAATAAGGAAGAACTGGCGATCAAGGAAGCCAACACGCTGGGTATTCCAGTGGTTGCAATCCTCGATTCGAACGTCTCGCCCGATGGCATCGCTTTCCCGGTTCCCGCCAATGACGACGCGAGCCGCGCCATCCGCCTTTACTGCGATTCGATCGCTGCAGCCGCCACCAAGGGCAACCAGGGTGCACAGCAGGCCCGCGGCGTGGATATCGGCGCGATGGTGGAGCCACCGGTCGAGCCGGCTCTGGCTGCCCCGGCAACCGAAGACGAGCAGATTCCTGCCGCTGCTGCTGCCGAGGCTGAAGTCCAGACCGACGCCTGAGCGTAGCGATACTGCAATACAGGCGGGGTAGGGCGCGAAAGCGTGGCTGCCCCGTCTCGTTTTTAACCGCATTTGAAAAGGACATTATCATGGCGGAAATCACCGCAGCACTCGTGAAGGATCTGCGTGAGCGCAGCGGCGCGGGCATGATGGATTGCAAGAAGGCGCTGATGGAGAATGGCGGAGAGATCGAAGCCTCGATCGATTGGCTGCGCACCAAGGGTCTTGCCGCCGCCGCCAAGAAAGCGGGCCGTCAGGCTGCCGAAGGTCTGGTCGGCGTCGCCGTTTCGGGCACCACCGGCGCCGCGGTCGAAGTGAATAGCGAGACCGATTTCGTCGCCAAGAACGAGCAGTTTCAGGATTTCGTCCGCGCCGTGACCAACATCGCGCTGGAAACCGGTGACGATATCGACGCGCTGGCTGCCGCACAGCATCCCGAAGGCGTCGCCGTCTCCGAGAAGCTGACGAGCAACATCGCGACCATCGGCGAGAATCAGAATCTGCGCCGCGCGCGCCGCATTTCTGTGAACAAGGGCGCAATCGTGCCTTATGTCCACAATGCTGCCGCTCCTGGCCTCGGCAAGATCGGCGTGCTCGTCGCGCTCGAATCCGATGCGCCGGCGGACAAGCTGGAAAGCCTGGGCAAGCAGATCGCCATGCACATCGCCGCGGCCTTCCCGCTGGCGCTGAACGAAGCCGATCTCGATCCCGCGCTGATCGAGCGCGAGCGCGCGATCGCGGCTGAAAAGGCGTCGGAAAGCGGCAAGCCTGCCGAGATCGTCGCCAAGATGGTCGATGGCTCCATCGCGAAATTCCGCAAGGAAAATGCGCTGCTCAGCCAGATCTTCGTGATCGACAACAAGACCAAGATCGCAGACGTGGTGGCCGCGGTCGCCAAGGATGCGGGTGCATCGATCACGCTGACGGATTATGTCCGTTTCCAGCTTGGCGAGGGCATCGAAAAGGAAACGAGCGATTTCGCGGCCGAAGTGGCTGCGGCAGCGGGCGTTTCCTGATCTGAATATCGACCGTCATCGCCGCGAAAGCGGGGATGACGGGACGCAGGTTTTCCTGCATCAAAAATCCACATCCTCACGCTTGGCATGAAGGCGCGGCCTGATTAAGGTCCGCGCCTCTTCCAGTTACGATCGGACTCCCTGGCGCAATGACCCGGCCACGCTTTAATCGCATCCTGCTCAAGCTTTCGGGTGAGGTGCTGATGGGCTCCGGCCAGTTCGGCATCGATCCCGAGACCGTCGCGCGCGTCGCGGGCGAGATCAAGGCCGCCAAGGAGGCCGGGCACGAGCTTTGCGTCGTGGTGGGCGGCGGCAATATCTTCCGCGGTCTGGCTGCGGCGGCCGTGGGGTTCGAGCGCACCAGCGCGGATTACATGGGTATGCTCGCCACCGTGATGAACGCGCTCGCGGTTCAGAATGCGCTTGAGCAGATCGGGGTCGATACCCGTGTGCAATCCGCCATCCCGATGAGCACCGTTTGCGAACCCTTCATCCGTCGCCGCGCGGAAAGGCATATGGAGAAGGGCCGCATCGTCATCTTCGCGGCGGGCACCGGCAATCCCTATTTCACGACGGACAGCGCCGCTGCCCTGCGTGCAGCAGAGATGAATTGCGATGCTTTGTTCAAAGGCACGTCGGTGGATGGCGTCTATGATGCCGATCCCAAGAAGGTGAAGACCGCCAAGCGCTATGACACCGTCACGTTCAACCGGGTGCTCTCGGATGATCTGAAGGTGATGGATGCAAGCGCAGTGGCATTGTGCCGCGATAACAATATACCGATCGTTGTGTTCAATATCCGCGACGAGGGCAATCTTGCCCGCGTGCTGAGCGGAGACGGCACGGCCACGATCGTGCAGAATGAGGAGAATTGAGGATGCCAGCCTATAACAAGGCCGATCTGGAACGCCGCATGACGGGTGCCCTGGAATCGCTGAAGGGCGATCTCGTGGGCCTGCGCACGGGCCGCGCCAGCACCTCGCTGCTCGATCCGGTGACCGTGACGGTCTATGGCGCATCGATGCCGCTCAATCAGGTGGCCACCGTCTCAGTGCCGGAGCCGCGCATGATCTCGGTCCAGGTGTGGGACAAAACCAATGTCGGCCCGGTCGACAAGGCGATCCGCTCGGCCGGGCTCGGCCTCAATCCCATCGTCGATGGACAGACGCTGCGTCTGCCGATCCCAGATCTGACCGAGGAGCGACGCAAGGAACTCGCCAAGCTGGCCAGCAAATATGCCGAAAATGCGCGCATCGCGGCCCGAAACGTGCGCCGCGACGGGATGGACAATCTGAAGCTCGACGAAAAGAAGAACGAGATTAGCGAAGATGAGCGCAAGAAGCTCGAAGGCGATGTCCAGAAGCTGACGGACAGCACGATCGCCGATATCGATGCCGCGGCCACGGCCAAGGAAAAGGAAATTCTGGGCCAGTGAAGGCAGCGCGCGCCAGCGAGGCGGTGCAGACGGAGCGCGGGCAGGGGGCGCGCGCCGTCCGTCATGTCGCGATCATCATGGATGGCAATGGCCGCTGGGCCAAGAAGCGGATGCTCCCGCGTATCGCCGGACACAAAAAGGGCGTGGAGGCCGCACGTGCCACCGTCCGTGCGGCGGGCGAACTCGGCATCGAAGTGATCACGCTCTACGCCTTTTCCTCGGAAAACTGGCGACGGCCCGAAGCCGAAGTCAGCGATCTCATGGGCTTGCTGCGGGTGTTCATCCGCACCGATATCGACGAACTCGCCAATAATGGCGTCCGTCTGCGCGTGATTGGCGATTATCGCGCGCTCGCACCCGATCTGGTCAAGATGATCGACGGCGCGATCGCGCGCACCGCGCATAATGAGCGCACCACGCTGGTGATCGCGCTCAACTATGGATCGCAAAACGAAATCGTCCGCGCTGCCCGCGCACTGGCGGAGCGCGCCAAGGCGGGCGATCTCGATCCGGCGGCGATCGACGAAGCGGCGATCGCGGGGCTGCTCGATACCGAAGGCCTGCCCGAACTGGATCTGCTGATCCGCACTTCAGGCGAAAAGCGTCTGTCCAATTTCCTGCTCTGGCAATCGGCTTACGCCGAAATGATGTTCGTCGACACGCTGTGGCCCGATTTCGGCAAGGCCGATCTGGCAGCGGCGCTCGATCAATTCGCCCAGCGTGAGCGTCGGTTCGGAGGTTTATGACCGCAAAGGTCAAGCGGGAATGGATGGGGGATTTGCCGCGCCGGGCCTTGGTCGGCGTGATCCTGATCGTCGTTGCCGTCAGCGCGCTTGTCTTGGGCGGCATCGCCCTGTGGATTTTGATGTCCGTCGCCGGTTTGGTGATGATGGCCGAATGGGCCGATCTCGCCAAAGTCTCTCTGGCGCACAAGCGCCTTGCGCTGTTTGCGGTCTCGGTGCCGCTCGCAATCCTGTCGCCACTCGCCGCCGGCCCCGATTTCTTCGCGCTCGGGCTGATCGCAGGCGCTGCGTTTTTCGTTGCGATCGTCGCGCGGCATGGCCGGCTGGGATGGGGCTTGGCTTATGTGGGATTTCCCGCCGCCGCATTGCTCTATCTGCGGATGCAGCCTGATGGACTGGTGCTGGCCTTCTGGACGCTGGCATTGGTCTGGGCGACCGATATCGGTGCCTATTTCTCCGGCCGGTTGATCGGCGGCCCCAAATTGCTCCCGCGCATCAGCCCGAGCAAGACCTGGGCGGGCCTGATCGGCGGCATGATCGCTGCGCTGCTCACGGGGCTTGGCTTCCATCATTGGGGCGGGCTGCCCATGGGGCTGGCGCTCACAAGCCCCGTCCTTGCGGCTCTGGCGCAAGGCGGCGATCTGTTCGAAAGCGCGCTGAAGCGCCAGGCGGGCGTGAAGGACAGCGGCACGATCCTGCCCGGCCATGGCGGCGTGATGGACCGGCTGGATGGCGTGGTGCCGGTCGCCCCCGCCGTCGCCCTCATCATATTGCTGGAAACTTTGCTGTGAAGACCGTCACGATCCTGGGTGCCACCGGCTCGGTCGGCACCTCGACGCTCGATCTGATCGAGCGCGAACCCGAACGCTTTGCGGTCGACGCGCTCACCGCGCATTGCGATGTGGATGGGCTGGCCAGCGCGGCGCGGCGCACGCGCGCCAGGCTCGCGGTGGTCGCCGACGAAGCCCATTTGCCAGCGTTACGCGCGGCGCTGGCGGGGACGGGCATCGAAACCGCGGGCGGCGCTTCCGCGATTTGCGAGGCCGCGGCGCGCCCGGTGGACTGGACGATGGCCGCGATCGTCGGCTGCGCCGGCCTGCCGCCGGTGATGGAAGCGGTCAGGCGCGGCGGCACCGTGGCGCTGGCGAATAAGGAGGCGCTGGTCTCCGCCGGCGCGCTGATGACGGACGCGGTGGCGCGGCACAAGGCGCGACTGCTGCCGGTCGATTCAGAACATAACGCCATCTTCCAATGCTATGACAGTGCCGCCCCCGCCAGCATCCGGCGGATTATCCTGACCGCCAGTGGTGGCCCGTTTCGCACCTGGAGCCGCGCGGATATGGCCGGGGTGACGCCCGAACAGGCAGTGAAGCACCCGAATTGGTCGATGGGCGCGAAAATATCCGTCGACTCCGCCACCATGATGAACAAGGGGCTCGAACTGATCGAGGCGCATCATTTGTTCCCGATCGGATCGGAGCGGATCGAGATCATCGTGCATCCCCAATCCGTGATCCACTCGATGGTCGAATATTGCGACGGATCGGTGCTGGCGCAGCTTGGCACGCCGGATATGCGGACTCCGATCGCCCATGCGCTGGCCTGGCCCTATCGCATGGACGTGCCGGGTGAGCAGCTCGATTTCGCAACGGTTGGTCGCCTCGATTTCGAGGCGCCGGATCCCGAGCGATTTCCCGCGCTCAGGCTGGCCCGCGCTGTCGTGGCTGGCAATCCCTCGGCATCCGCCGTGCTGAACGCCGCCAATGAGATCGCGGTCGCCGCGTTTCTCTCGCGCCGGATCGGCTTTGCCGACATTGTTGCTGTTGTGGAGACCGTGCTGGACGGCTATGACGCGCCTGCTCCCGCCACGCTCGATGACGTCTTCGCCATTGATCGAGAGGCGCGCGCCAAGGCTGAGCAGGCGATCAAGTCCCTGTCCCGAACCCAAACTTCAGTCTCAACAAATCAGGCGATTTCCAACTCGTGACCGAAAACCCCGGCATTATCCTGACGATCCTGGCCTTTGCGCTTGTCATCGGGCCGCTCGTCTTCATTCATGAAATGGGCCATTATCTCGTCGGTCGCTTCTTCGGCGTTCATGCCGAAGTGTTCTCGATCGGTTTCGGCAAGGAGATCAAGGGCTGGACGGACAGACGCGGCACGCGCTGGAAGCTCGCCTGGATGCCGCTGGGCGGTTATGTCCGCTTCGCCGGCGATATGAGCCCGGCCAGCCAGCCCACGCAGGAATGGCTCACGCTTCCTCCTGAACAGCGCGCGCGCACGTTTCAGGCCAAGCCCGTGTGGCAGCGCGCCCTGATCGTTCTGGCCGGGCCTGCCGTCAATTTTCTGGTCGCCATCATCATCCTCGCCGGCCTGCTCATGGTCAATGGTGAAGACCGCACACCCGCCGTCATCAAGGCCGTGCAGCCCGGCAGCGCCGCGGCGCAGGCGGGCTTCCTTCCCGGCGATACGCTCCAGCAGATCGCCGGGCGCGATATCGACAGTTTCGGCGATGTCGTGCGCATCGTGAAGCCGCGGCCCGGAGAATTGCTGGATTTCCAGATCCTGCGCGGCGGCCGCGTTCAGAATATCGTCGCCGCGCCCGGCGTCGAGGTGGAAAAAGACCGTTTCGGCAACACCTACAAAATGGGTCTGCTCGGCCTGATGCCGGTCGAACCGGTTCGGGTTTCCATCAATCTGCTCGAAGCGCCGGCGGCGGCGGTGCGCCAGACGGGCCAGATCATGCAGATGATGGTGGACGGGCTGGGGCAGATCATCACCGGCAGACGCTCGGTGAAAGAACTCGGCGGGCCTCTGAAGATCGCGCAAGTCTCGGGCGAGATGGCGAATATCGGGCCGGAAACCTTCATCTTTTTCATCGCGCTGATTTCGATTAATCTGGGATTCATCAACTTGTTGCCAGTCCCCATGCTGGATGGCGGACATTTGCTCTTTTATGCGATCGAAGCGGTGCGACGCAAACCCGTCAGCATCATGGCGCAGGAATGGGCGTTTCGTTCGGGGCTGTTGGTGTTGCTCACGTTGATGGTCTTCGTGACCTTCAATGATTTGTCGTCTTTCGGCGTTTGGGATCGGCTGTCCGGCTTGATCGGCTGACGTGCTTGGGGCAGGGCGTTTCTGCAAAATCGAGCCGTCACGGTGACGGCGTATGAATTCTTTAAGGTGGCATCCGTTGACTGCGAACAATCTGATGAGCTTCGGCAAGCGCAACATGGCGGTCCTGCTTATAGGCACCGTGCTGACCGGCCTGTCTCCTGCGGCCGCTCTGGCCCAGCAGCCTGCGCCTGTCGCGCCGGTGACGCCGCCGCCGGTTTCGAGCACCACGGGCATCGGCACGATCCGCTCGATCGAGGTGATCGGTTCGCAGCGTCTGGAGCCCGATACCGTGCGGTCCTACACCACGCTGCGCCCCGGCGCGTCCTACAGCCGCGAAGCGGTGGATCAGGCGCTGAAGGATCTCTACGCCACCGAATTGTTCGCCGACGTCCAGATCCGCGACAATGCGGGCGTGCTGACCATCGAAGTGCGCGAAAACCCGGTGATCAACCGCATCATCCTTGAAGGCAATAAGCGCATCAAGGAAGATAAGATCCGCCCCGAAATCCGCCTGGCCCCGCGGCAAATCTTCACGCGTTCCAAGGCGCGTGCGGACGTGGCGCGGATCATCGAACTGTATCGCCGCCAGGGCCGCTTCGCCGCCACGGTCGAGCCGAAAATGGTCCAGCTCGATCAGAACCGCGTCGATATCGTGTTCGAAGTGCGCGAAGGCCCGAAATCCAAGGTCCGCCAGATCAACGTCATCGGCAACGAGAAGTTCAGCGACGGCGAAGTCCGCGCGCAGATGGTGACCAAGCAGGCGCGATTCTATCGCTTCTTCAGCTCGGGCACGAGCTATGATCCCGATCGCCTCGCCTATGACCAGCAGAAATTGCGCCAATTCTATCTGACCGAAGGCTATGCCGATTTCCGCGTGATTTCCGCGGTGGCCGAGCTGACCCCGGACAAGGAAGATTTCATCATCACCTATGTGGTGGAAGAGGGCGACCGCTATAAATTCGGCGATGTGAAGACCGAAAGCGAGCTCCGCGATTTCGATTCCAACACGGTCAAGCGCCTGATCCGCCTGAAAAAGGGCGATTGGTATAATGCCAAGGCCGTTGAAGACACGGTGGACGGCATCACCGAGACCGCCGGTCTGTTCGGCTATGCCTTTGCCGACGTCCGTCCCGAATTCAATCGTGACAAGGACGCCAAGGAAATGAACCTCACCTTCAAGGTGGGGGATGCGCCGCGCGTCTATGTCGAGCGGATCGACATCAATGGCAATACGCAGACGCAGGACAAGGTGGTGCGCCGCGAATTCCGCCTGGCGGAAGGCGATGCGTTCAACAGCTTCCAGGTGAAGCGCTCGGCGGACCGCATCAATTCGCTCGGCTTTTTCCAGGAAAATCTGGAAATCGAGCAGAAGCAGGGGTCCACGCCGGATCGCATCATCCTTGAGGCGAATGTCGAGGAAAAGGCGACCGGCGAGCTTCAGCTTTCGGCAGGCTTCTCCAGCCTCGAACGCTTCATCGTCAACGCCTCGATCACGCAGCGCAACTTCCGCGGCAAGGGGCAGACGCTCAGCACCTCCGTCAATTATTCCAGCTATTCCAAGTCGATCGAGCTGGGCTTCACCGAGCCCTATCTGTTCGATCGCAACATCGCGCTGGGCGGCAACATCTTCCGCCGCGACTATAACTCGTTCAATTACATCAACAATGATCGCAACACGACCTATCAGCAGGTCTCCACTGGCATCTCCGTGCGCGTGGGCGTGCCGATCACCGAATTCTGGCAGGGCCAGTTGCGTTACGGCCTCACGCTGGATGACGTGACGCTGGCCGAGGGCACATTCTACACCAATGGGGTGTGCGATCCGCTGCTGGCGGGCCGCTATCTGTGCGATGCGATCGGCGAACGCACCACATCGTCGCTGGGCTATACGCTGGCGTTCGACAACACCAACAATCGCCTGCGGCCTTCGGCGGGCAACCGCCTGAGCCTCAATCAGGATTTCGCAGGGCTTGGCGGCAGCGTCAAATATGTCCGCACGGTTGCCAAGGCATCGAAATATTGGAGCGTGCTGGGCAATTTCATCTTCTCGCTCAATGCCGAGGGCGGTTATATCCATCCCATCGGCAAGAATGGCAGCGCGACGAGCGACGCCGTGCGCCTCACCGATCGTTTCTTCCTCGGCGAGCCGCAGATCAGGGGCTTCGATATTCGCGGGATCGGGCCGCGCGTCCAGCGCACGAGCTATATCGCCAACGCAGACGGCACCTATTCGCTCTCGACCGACAGAAGCAATGTGCAGGATGACGCTCTGGGCGGCCGGGCCTATTATATGGGCCGCGCCGAACTGGAAATCCCGTTGGGCTCGGGCGCACGCGAACTGGGCCTGCGTCCGTCGATCTTCGTCGATGCCGGTGCGGTGTTCGGGCTCAAGGATCTGACCACGGCCAATGGCGGCCTGAACGATATTCAGACGTTCGCAAGCTGCACGACCACTGCGGGCGTCACCACCAATATTCCCAATGCCATCACCTGCCCAACGGGGCAGACACTCAACGGCGTCACCCCTGGTTTCAAGGAAACCTATCTGGGGGATTCGCCCAAGCCACGCGTCTCCGTCGGCGTCGGCGTGAACTGGAATTCGCCTTTCGGCCCGTTCCGCATCGACGTCGCCCGCGCGCTGCTCAAAGAACCAGGGGATGATACCAAATTGTTTACATTCAACGTAGGAACCCAATTCTGATGAAAACCATCTACAAAGCGGCTGCTCTGGCGGCCCTGACGATCCCGGCTTCGGTAGCCATGGTGTCCACGGCGTCGGCCCAGTCCAATGCCGGCGTGTTCGATACCGAGCGCGCGGTCGCCACAAGCAAGGCCTATACCGATGCGATGAAGCTGATTGCGACCACCTACAAGCCCAATATCGATCAGGCGAATGCCAAGGCGACCGAGATCAACACCCGGCTGAAGCCGATGCAGGATGCGCTCGTCGCCGCCAGCAAGGTGCCCAACGCCAATGCCGCCACGCTGCGCACGCAGCAGGAAGCCTATCAAAAGGCAGCGCAGGCCGGTCAGCAGGAAGTCGACAAGCTCCGCGAGCCGATCGACCTGGCCACCGCCTATGTCGGCGAGCAGATCATGGACAAGCTCGAGCCCGCGCTCGACAAGGTGATGGCTGCCAAGAAGGTCGCGATCGTGCTGGTGCCGCAGGCCACGGTGAAGGCGGCGCCCGCGTCCGATCTGACCCCGGACGTCGTGACCGAACTCAATGCGTCCGTGCCCAGCGTGGGCGTGGTGCCGCCGCAGGGCTGGCTCCCCGCACAGGTGCGCGCGCAGATCGCCGAGCAACAGCGTCGTCAGGGTGCGCAGGCCGCGCCTGCCCCCGCCAAGCCCGCGGGCCGCTGATCCTCGGATGAGCGACGTGCAGACTGACAGGGGCGCCATCGGCCCGTTTGACATCAAACGGGTCCTGGCGGCCCTGCCGCATCGCTACCCCATGTTGCTGGTCGATCGCGTCGAGGAGCTTGTCCTCGATCGATCGATCCGCGCCATCAAGGCGGTGACGATCAACGAACCGTTCTTCCAGGGGCATTTCCCCGGTCGCCCGATCATGCCAGGCGTGCTGATCGTCGAGGCACTGGCACAGGCCGCGGGCGTGCTCGCGGTGGAATCGCTTGGCCTCGCCGGCTCGGGCAAGCTCGTCTATTTCATGGCGATCGACGAGGTGAAGTTTCGCGTCCCCGTCGAGCCGGGCGTGTTACTCACGCTCGAGGTGGAATTCGCCCAGCGCCGCAACACCGTGTGCAAGTTCACGGGTAAGGCGCTGCTGGATGGCAAGGTGGCGGCTCAGGCCAATTTCACCGCCATGATCGCCGATCCGCCGGCCTGACGCGCCGCATTTCCGCAGGGGCGGGAATGATGCAGTTGAAAAGCCCGCGAATCTGCCGTAAAGGCGCGCCTTCGCATTCCCAGGCTGGTCGGAACCAGCCATTTTCGGAGCATCGACATGAAAAAAGACATCCATCCCGATTATCACATGATCAAGGTCCAACTGACCAATGGCGACGTGTATGAGACACGTTCGACCTATGGCAAGGAAGGCGATACGCTCCAGCTCGACATCGATCCTTCGGTCCACCCGGCCTGGACCGGCGGCAAGGGCGCGATGCTCGATTCCGGCGGCCAGGTTGCACGCTTCAACAAGCGTTTCGGCGGCCTCACGCTCGGCAAGAAGTAAGCATGGCGTCCGCCTGCGGTAAACGCCCTCAAAGGTTCTTTTCCGTCGGCGGTTTCGCTGTTTTACTGATGATTGGCGCTGCGGCCCCGGCCGCGGCGCAATCACGGGTGTCTGGAGACCGGATCATCGCCGGCATCCAGAAATCGCCCGCTTATCAAAGCGCGGTGCAATCGCTCGACCGCGACCATGATCGCTTCGTCAACGAGATCGTGGCGCTCACCGAAATTCCCGCTCCGCCCTTTGGCGAGGAAAAGCGCGGGCTGGCCTGGCGCGCGCTGCTGGCCGGCTCCGGCCTGACCGATATCGAGACTGATGCGGAAGGCAATGTGATGGGGCTGCGCCGTGGCACGGGCGCGCCGGGCGGCAAGCTCGTCGTGATCTCGGCGCATCTCGATACCGTGTTTCCCGCCGGCGTGGATGTGAAGGTGAAGCGGCAGGGCACACGGCTTTCCGCCCCCGGCATTGGTGATGATTCGCGCGGTTTGGCCGCGCTTCTGGCCTATGCCCGCGCTCTGGACGCCGGGCAGGTCGAGACGAAATCCGATATCCTGTTCGTGGCCACCGTGGGTGAGGAAGGTCCGGGCGATCTGCGCGGGATGCGATATTTCTTCACCAAGGGACCGTATCGGAACCGCGTGGCGGCCTTTTTCTCGCTCGACGGGATCGATCCCTCTCGCGTCACCAACGGCGCCGTCGGATCGAAGCGTTACCGCGTCACCTTTAAGGGACCGGGCGGCCACAGCTTCGGCGCGTTCGGCATCGTCAATCCGATGGTGGCGATGAGCAAGGCAGTGACCGATCTTTACGAGGTTGTGCCGCCCACCAATCCCAAGACCACCTTCGCCGCCGCTGTCACGGGCGGAGGTACTTCGGTCAATTCCATTCCGGATTCGGCCTATATGGAATTCGATATGCGCTCCGAAAGCGCGGTCGAACTCGCCGGGCTGGAAAAGCGCTTCCTGGCGATCATCGACAAGGCCGTGGCGGGCGAGAATGCGGCGCGCTCCACCCGCGCCGGATCGATCACCGCCGACAAGAAACAGATTGGTGACCGGCCCGCGGGCATGACCGCGGCCCATGCCGATATCGTGACGCTCACCGCGGCGGCGGCCAAGGCGCAAGGTTATCGGCCGCAGTTCAACGCCTCCTCCACGGACGCCAATATGCCCATCAGCCTGGGCATTCCGGCGGTCACGATCGGATCGGGCGGCCGTGGAGACCGCGCCCATGCCCCCGATGAATTTATCGACGTGGAAAAGGGCGAGAGCGTCAAAGGCCTCACCGTCGGTCTGCTCGCGCTGATCGCCACGGCCAATGCGCAGCCTTAGGCCTTTGGGCTAAATCTCGAACTTCACGCCCTGTGCCAGCGGCAGCGCGCCCGAATAATTCACCGTATTGGTCTGCCGTCGCATATAGGCGCGCCAGCTATCCGATCCGGACTCGCGGCCGCCGCCCGTCTCCTTCTCGCCGCCAAACGCACCGCCGATCTCCGCGCCCGACGTACCGATATTGATATTGGCGATGCCGCAATCGCTCCCCGCTGCCGATACGAACAATTCCGCCTCGCGCATGTCGGCGGTGAAAATGCTGGATGACAGTCCCTGATCAACGCTGTTCTGAAGCGAGATCGCGTCGTCCAGGTCATCATAGGCGAAGACGTAAAGAATCGGCGCGAACGTCTCGCGCAGCACCGGCCCGGTATGGGCGAGATGCGACACCACGGCCGGGCGTACATAGACGCCGTCGCCCAAGCCGGCGATCCGATCCCCACCGGAGATCGTGGCGCCGGCGGCGCGCGCATCGGCCAGCGCCTGATCCATCGCCGCGGCGGCCCCGGCATCGATCAGCGGACCGACGAGCATCGCCGGATCGCGCGGATCCCCGATCGCGATCGACGCGGCGGCCGCCCGCATCCTGGCCAGGAAATCGTCATGGATCGAGCGGTGGACGAACAGCCGCCGCAAACTGGTGCAGCGTTGCCCGGCGGTGCCCATGAAGCCGAAGGCCGAGGCGCGCAGGGCGAGGTCGACGTCCGCGGACGGGGACACGATCGACGCATTATTGCCCCCCAATTCGAGCAGGACACGGGCAAAGCGTTGCGCCGCCTGTTCGTTCACGATCCGTCCCATCCGTGTGCTCCCGGTCGCGGAAATCAGCCGGATCGCCGGATGCGCCACCAGCGCCGCCCCCACGTCGCCGTCGCCGATCAGCACGGACGACAGGCCGGCAGGCGCATCGCCAAAGTCCGCCAGCGCGCGTTCGAACAGCGCCTGCACCGCGAGCGCGGTCAGCGGCGTCTTTTCCGAAGGCTTCCAGATCACCGGATTGCCGCACACCAAAGCCAGCGCAGCATTCCACGCCCAGACGGCCACCGGAAAGTTGAAGGCGGTGATGATCGCCACAGGCCCCAGCGGGTGCCATGTCTCCATCATGCGGTGCCCCGGACGCTCGCTCGCGATGGTCAGGCCGTAAAGCTGGCGGGAAAGGCCGACCGCGAAATCGCAAATGTCGATCACCTCCTGCACTTCGCCCGATCCCTCGGACAGCGGCTTGCCGCAATCGAGCGTCACCAGCCGGCCGAGCGCCTCTTTATGCACGCGCAACACTTGACCAAGCAGCCGCACCAATTCGCCGCGACGCGGGGCAGGGACGGTGCGCCACACCGCAAAGGCGCGTTCGGACGCGGCCACCGCGGCCGCAATCTCGTCAGCGGTGGCATCAGGCACACCGCCGATCCGCGCGCCATCAATCGGGGAATGGACCGGGCGATCGCCGCTTTGCCACAGCGCATCCTTTACACCCATGGCCTTGAGCAGCGCCGTGGCATCGTCGGCCGCCGGCTTGATCGCATCGATCATTTCAGAGTCCTTCAGCGGATTTCGCGGCCCACGGGGTAAAGCAGATAGCGCGCGTCGAAATAGCGGGTGCGCTCATAGAACCAGCCCAGTCGCGCATCCTGATCGCTGGCGAAGGCAGGATCGGCGGCGAGTTTCGCTTCGAATGCGGCCTTGAGCGCCGGATCGCCGGCCAGCATCGCATCCGCCAGCGGCGCGATCGCATAGCCTTCGATATATTCCACCCGCTGGAGAATTTCAGCGAAAAATCCCCAGGATAGGAGGGATTCCGCGCTTTCCGGCTCCAGCAACGCCACCGCAACCAGCCCCAGCGGCTGATCGGTCGGCACGCGCACCGAACCCGGCATGAACGTCTCGCTGCGCTGTTCATGATGGTAATTGGCGGAAGCGATCGGGATATGGCCTTCGCTAGCTTCACCCAGTTTCACATCGCCGAGCCGCACCATATCTAGAGTCACGGTCTGCGGCGTTTCGATCGCTTCCGTGGCGATACCGTGCGCTTTCAGCCGGGCAATTACATCGGGCCGCGTTCCGGGCACCCAATAAGCGACGGGCACGTCCAGAATCCGCGCGGGTTCCTGCGCATAGACCTTCATCCGGCTGTCGACGGGCCTGCCCAGCCACCGGATTTCCTCGCCGCCCGATGCCGCCGAGACATAGCTTTCGTGCGCCACACCCTTCCATACCATCTCGCTCACGGGCGCTTTCATCGGCTGCCACGCCACAATGAGGGTCTCGGGTCGCGCCGCTGAGTCCCTCGCAATCGCCTTCGCCAAAGACGCCTGTTCATCGGCGAGCAGTTTCAGCGAGGCTTCGATCAGCACATAGGTGCCCAGCACGCGCTGACGGTGCGGCTTGAGCGAATGATTTTCGATCAGGACGCTCGGCATATGCCGCAAATCGCCATAGCTTTGCGAAAAGCGCGGCGATCCGGGAAATTCGATGATGCCGAGATCGGGTTTGCGATCATCCAGCGCAAAGATCAGCGGGCCGGGAATATGGCCATGATCGGCCAGCGCCTTATCCACCGCAGGCCGATAGCGCGTATCCAGCCAGGCGCCGATCGCTTTGGACACGGCATAGCGACCATTGGAGCCGTTGAAGCCATAGGTCACGTCATATTGATAATCCACGCCGTCCGTCACATGGATATCAAGATAGAGCGCGGGTTCGATCCGCTCGATGAGGCCCAGCATCGCCTGCATCTCGGGCGTATCGGCCTTCAGATAATCGCGATTGAGATTGAGATTCTGCGCGTTGTGCCGCCAGCCTTGCGATTGCGGGCCGCGCTGGTTGGGCCGGCTATAAGGCGATGTGCGCTCATGCCCGTCCACGCTGAAGATCGGCACGAACACCATATCCACCGCGTCGATCAGCGCATCCTTGCCGCCGAACGCGATGTCGCGCAGCAGCATCATGCCGGCGTCCTTGCCATCGATCTCGCCGGCATGGATCCCCGCCTGCACCAGCAGCACCGGCTTCTTGCCACCGCCCTTGGACACACGCACGGAATAAAGCGCGCGGCCCTCGGGCGATGTGCCGAAATTCTCGATCGCGATCAGCGGCGATGCCGCATCAAGCCGCGCGAGCCAGGCGCGTGTCTCGGCATAGCTGGGCGTGTGTTCGAAGCCCGATTGCTCGGCGGGCGTGACCCAGGGGTCATCGGCACGGGCGATCAATGCTTCGCTGCGCCCGGTCCAGGGGAGGGCGGGCGGCAGCGGCGCGGTCATGTCTGTCGGTGCGGCGCTCACGGCGACGGACGATAGCGCATGGATCAGGGCAAAGGCCAGCAGCGACGAAGGTTTATAGCGCATCCCGCAGCATTATCTGCGGGATGGACGCGCCGCAATCACAGCAGATCGAAATGATTTCCTACGGGCTTTGTCGTAATGACGGGTTCGGTCTGGGCGATCTGCGCATAGCGCTCCGCCATGCCGAGGTGGATCTTGCGAACGCCCGCGTCCTTGCAGGCTTCGGCCAAGGCCCGCGCTTCGCTCTCGCGGCGGGCGTAATAATCCCGATGATCGGAAACAGGCATGAACATCTCCTGAAAACGCTGCCCGCGGCCAATGGGCGCGGGACCATGAAAGACGAATAGCAGATTGCGGAGGGCCGCGCCTTGATGCTGATCAATCGGCAACCGCGTCATTTCAGCTTGGCGGATCGGGCCATAATCCACCACTCGCATTTCGCGCGGCTTGCGTCGTCGCCATTGCCCGGTTTCTAGATCAGCACCGGCCCTCAGCCATTCGCTGGCGACACCGATGGCCCGCTTCATGGTCAGAGCAGCGGCCCGGCTGCAGATTGCGGCGGACGCATTGGCGGACAGGGTGGGATTCGAACCCACGGTGAGCTTCCACCCACGACGGTTTTCAAGACCGTTGCCTTAAACCACTCGGCCACCTGTCCGCTGCGATCGCAGCCATAACTTCGGGAGAGGCAAAGGGGAAGCCCGGCGGTGCGGCACGGTTGAAACAAATGGGCATAGGAATGAAATCCCGGTGAGACGGTGATGCGTCATGTGGGGGGCTTCCTATCCCCGCAGGTGCGCCGCTTACCATGAAGAAGCAGATCGAACGCTGGATCGCCCATAGCCTGTTCGATGTGCATCTGCGCAGCGATTTCAGGGAAAGACTGTGCGACATGGGCTGGAGGCTACCGCTGGACGGCGGTCGCCGCGCCCGCCTTGGGGCGATTCGCGCCGCCGGGGCGCTGTTCATCCACATCCCCAAAAATGCGGGCACGTCGATCAGCAACGCGCTTTATGGTCGCCAGATCAAGCACGCGTCGCTGCGTTATTATGAAAGCGTCGCACCCGATCTGCTCGAAAATGTCCCAAGTTTCGCCATCCTGCGCGATCCGGTGCAGCGCTTTTTGTCGGCCTATCATTTCGGACGGGCCGGCGGCAGCCGGCTCAAGCCCATTTCGGAGCCCTTTGCGACGCGCTATCGGGCGTTCCGCTCGATCGACGATGCACTCGATCATCTCGAAAGCGCCGCGAGCCTTTATCATGTCGATCATATTTTCCGGCCCCAAAGCTGGTATATCTCCCGGCGGGACGGCACGATCGCGATCGATCGGCTGCTGATGCTGGAGGATGGCCAAAGCGTGGCGCGGTTCCTCAAGCCCTTCGATATCCATCGCCTGGAGCATCTGAACCGCGGCGCGGGAGACAAGATTGCGCTGTCGCCGCACCAGTTGGCGCGGGTCCAGCGGCTTTACGCGCTCGATTTCGCACTGGTGGATTTCTGTCGCAACGGCCCGCCTATGCGCAACGTGGCCGCCATCGCGGAGGCGGCGCGGCGGCGCGAATCCACGGGCTGAAATCCTGCGAAACGGTCTTTTGTGCATCCCGTCGGATGAAACGGGATTCCTCTTGCGGCCCGAATGTGTCACTCTGGGGCTTCCCGGAGGTATGTCGGCATGTTCAAGCGTAAATCACTCATGGCCGTGGCGCTGTCGCTCATGCTGCCAATGGCGGGATGGGCCATGCCGGCGCAGGCGCAGTCCGAAGAGGGCTTCCAATCCTTTCTGAACGGCCTGCGCGGTCGGGCACAAGGCGAGGGCATCAGCCGCACCACGCTGGACGCGGTGCTGCCCACGCTCACCTTCAACCCGCGCGTGATCGCCTTGGACAAGGCGCAGCCGGGCAGTGACACCACGCCCTCCGTCGCGATCGGATTTGCGGCTTACAAGCGCAGCCATGTCGATTCGGCGCGGATCAGCCGCGGCCATGCCAAATATGTCGATCTGCGCCCCAGGCTGGAGCGGATCGAGCGTGAGACGGGCGTGCCCGAGGAGATCATGCTCGCCATTTACGGACATGAGACCAATTATGGCGGCTATACCGGCAATTTCGATCTGCTGCGCTCGCTCGCCAGCCTGGCCTATGATGGGCGCCGCCGCGATCTGTTCACCACCGAATTTCTCGCCACATTGAAGATGATCGATCGCGGCGTGTCGCGCAGCCAGCTTGTGGGAAGCTGGGCGGGGGCGACCGGCTATCCCCAATTCCTGCCATCGGTCTATATCAAGCTGGCACGCGACGGGGACGGGGACGGCCGCGCCGATATCTGGTCTAACGAGACCGATGCTTTGGCCTCCATCGCCAATTATTTCGTGATGGCGGGCTGGCGGCCCGGATCGCCCTGGGGTGTGGCGGCCACGGTGCCCGCGGGGTTCAACCGCGCTGCCATCGCGACAAAGCTGGTGGCGCCGCGCTGCCCGCGAGTCTTCTCGCGCCACAGCCAGTGGAAGAGCATGGCCGAATGGCGGCGGCTGGGCGTGTTGCCGCAGCCGGGTGCCGCGGTGATCCGCGATGACGAGCAGGCCGCGCTGATGGAGCCCGATGGCCCCGGCACGCCCGCCTATTTGCTCACCGGTAACTATCGCGTGATATTGGAATATAATTGTTCCAATCTTTATGCGCTTTCGGTGGGGCTGCTGGCTGATGAGATCAAACGCTGAACGAATGACCGCGGCGTGCGCGCTGCTGATCCTGTGCTCCTGTGCGGTGGTTGACCGCAATGGGGACCGGACGATCGTTCAACGTCCCCTTATGGGGGTGGGGCAGGGCGGCATCGTCTCCGATAATCCCGTCAAGATCGGCCAGGCCTATGAGGCCGGCGGCAAAACCTATGTGCCCGCCGATATCCCCAATTACGATGAAGTGGGCTATGCAAGCTGGTATGGCGATGAACTGCGTGGCGGCAGCACGGCCAATGGCGAAGCGTTCAATCCCGATGGGATCTCGGCAGCGCATCGCACCTTGCCATTGCCCAGCTATGTCGAGGTAACAGCGCTCGATACGGGGCGCACGATCCTCGTGCGCATCAATGATCGGGGTCCATTTTCCGGCGATCGGCTGATCGATCTCTCCCAGGGTGCAGCGCGTCAGCTCGGGATTGCGGGCACGGGCCATGCCCCGGTGCGCGTGCGCCGGGTGAACCCGCCCGAGCAGGAGCGCAGCGCACTGCGCGCCGGAGCCGCCGCGCCCGAGCGCCTCGAAAGCCCCAAGTCGCTGCTGGTGGCGCTGCGCCGCAAGCTGGGCGGCGCGCCGATCGAAATCGTGACCCGGCCCGCGCCAAGGCCGTCCGCCACCGCGTTGGCCCAAGCCCAAACCGCCAAGCCCACCGGGCGCTTCATCATCGAAGAGCCCGCCAAGGCGGCACCGCCACAACTCTTGAAGCCGAAGACCGCGCCCACGAAACCTGCCGCCAAATCCGCGATCACGGGCACATGGTATGTCCAGCTTGGTGCCTTTTCCAGCGCGGCCAGCGCCGATGCGCTTGCGAAACGGGCCGGTGCGCGCACCGATGTGGCGGGCAAGCTCCGCCGCGTCCGCTTTGGTCCCTTTCCCAGCGAGGCCCAGGCCAAAGAGGCGTTGCGTTCGGCCAATGCGAAGGGGTATCGGGAAGCACGGCTCTCGCGTGATGCGGGGCGCTGATTCCGGTTACTGAAAGATTTCGATGAAACCCGTCCTGATCCCGTCGCTTCTCGCCATCGCGTTGTCCCTTCCCGCCAGCGCTGCGGCACCGCCCTACACGTCCGCTGCGCCCATCGCTTATATGGAGGATCTGTCCTCCGGCGCGGTGCTTTACGACAAGGGCGCGGACACGAAGATGCCGCCGGCATCCATGGCGAAGATGATGACCGTGATGGTCGTGTTCGATCTGATCCAGAGCGGCAAATTGAAGCTCGACCAGAAATTCCAGGTCCGCCCCGAAACCTGGCGCAAATGGCATGGCCCCGAAGCCGGCTCCACCATGTTCCTCGAAACCGGCGAGATGGTCAGCGTGGACGATCTGCTTCAGGGCGTGGTCACGCTTTCAGGCAATGACGCCTGTGTCGTTCTGGCCGAGGGCATTGCCGGCACCGAGGAAGCCTTTGTCGCCCGCATGAATGCACGCGCCAAGGAACTGGGGCTGAAAAACAGCAATTTCGGCACATCGAACGGCTGGCCCGATGAAGGCCGCTCCTATGTCACCGCGCGCGATCTGGTGAAGCTCGCCAAGGCGACGATCGAAACCCATCCCAAGCTCTACAAGCAATATTATGCGCGCCCCAATTTCGTCCGCACGCTGAGCGATGGCAAGGTGATCGATCAGGCCAATCGCGATCCCTTGCTCGGCCGCATTCCGGGCGCGGACGGCCTTAAGACCGGGCATACCGAAGAGGCCGGCTATGGCTTCACGGGTTCGGCCGTGCAGAACAACCGCCGCATCGTGATGGTCGTGGCCGGGCTGGACAGTTTCAACGGCCGGATCGAGGAATCGGTGAAGTTCATCGATTGGGGCTTCAAGGCATGGAGTTCGATGCCGATCGTGGCTGCGGGCAAGCGCGTGCAGACCGCCGAGGTGCAATTGGGATCGGATGGCGAGGTGGGCCTGATCGCGCCGCGCGACATTGCGGTGACCCTGCCCACGGGCGCATCGGCGAATATGAAGGTCAGCGTCGTGTATAACGGCCCGATCAAAGCCCCGATCAAGAAGGGCGATCATATCGCCGATATCGTGGTCACCACGCCTGATACCCCGCCGCAGACGATGCCTTTGGTGGCCGAGAACGATGTGGCGGAGGCGGGTTTCTTCGGTCGCGCCTGGGCCGGGTTGCTCTCGATCTTCGGCGCGTGACCGGAAGGCCGGGCCGGTTCATCACGCTGGAAGGCGGGGAAGGGGTCGGCAAGTCCACCCAGCTCGCAGCCCTCGCCACGGCACTTCGGGCGCGCGGGATCGATCTGATCGTCACGCGTGAGCCGGGCGGGAGCGAGGGGGCGGAGGCGATCCGCCGCTTGCTGCTGGAGGGCGATGCCGGGCGCTGGGGGCCGCGGGCCGAGGCCTTGCTGTTCGCCGCCGCCCGCGCCGATCATCTCGAAAAGACGATCCTGCCGGCGCTCGCCGCGGGCCAATGGGTGCTGAGCGACCGATACCTCGATAGCTCGCGCGCCTATCAGTCGGGCGCGAGCGGGCTGGAGGATGCGGATATCCTGACGCTGCACCGGATCGGGAGCGAGGGCCGTCTGCCGGACCGCACCTTGCTGCTGCAATTGCCCGAGGCGGAGGCCACCCGGCGGGCGTCTCTGCGCGATCGCGGCGACAGTGACCGGATCGGCGGACGCGATGCGGCCTATCATGCGCGCGTGGCGGCTGCCTTCGCGCAATATGCCGCCGGGGATCCGCAGCGCTTCCGAGCCATCGATGCCACCGGTGCGCCGGACGCGGTGACCGCGCGGCTGCTTGATGCCCTGGCGGATCTGACGCCATGACGTCGCTTTATGGCCATGACACTGAAATCGCCGCCTTTTCCGATGCGATCGGCAGCGGGCGGATGCACCATGCCTGGCTGCTGACCGGTCCGCAGGGTGTCGGCAAGGCGCGCTTCGCGGACATGGCGGCGCTGCGCTATCTGGCCGAAGGCATGGGGCCGGTCTCCGCACCCGGGATCGAGGTTCCCGCCGAACATCCCGCGGCGCGCTATATCGCGGCGGGGAGCCATCCCGATTTCCAGCGGCTTGAACGCATCTTCCGCGACAAGACCAATGACTATGCGCGCAACATAAATATCGAGCAGGTGCGCGGATTGCAGGGGCTGTTCGCCACCACGCCGAGCTTTTCCACGCGACGCGCGATCGTGATCGATTCGATCGACGATCTGGAGCGTGGGGCGGCCAATGCGCTGCTGAAGAATCTGGAAGAGCCGCCGACGGACAGCCTGTTCCTGCTGGTCAGTCATGCGCCGGGGCGTCTGCTGCCCACGATCCGTTCGCGCTGTCGCGTGCTACGCTTTGGTCCGCTGGCGGATCCGGTGGTGGGCCGCATCCTCCGCGAGACGCTGGATGATGCCGCGCCCGACGAGATCGACGCGCTGGTGAAGGCGGGGGAGGGCTCCCCCGGCCGCGCCATGGGCTATGCCGGGTTGGACATCGGCACGCTGGATCGTGCGATGGACGAGATCGCGCGCACCGGCGATCCGTATAATGCCGCGCGCGCCACACTGGCCAAGAGCCTCGCCACCAAGGCCGCGCAGATGCGCTATGAAGCCTTTCTCCAGCGCGTGCCCGCCTTCATCGCCGCGCGCGCCAAAGAGCGGAGCGGTCCCGCACTGCACGACGCACTCGGCCGCTGGGAAGAGGCGCGCAACCTGGCCGGGGGCGCGGTTGGCCTGTCGCTCGATCCGCAGGGCGTGGTGTTCGAACTGGCGACGATACTGTCCGGACTGGCACCGAAAGCCGCGCGTTAGTCACATTGTCATTCCCGCGCAGGCGGGAATCCAGCTTCTTCTTTCTTTCGGATGCCTCATGAAAAGGCTGGATTTGCCCGCCCGCGCGGGAATGACAGGTTTGATTTGATCCCATCCCGTCCGCCCCCTAAAGCCCGCTCATGGCAGACCCTTTCTATATCACCACCGCAATCAGCTATCCCAATGGCCGCCCGCATATCGGCCATGCTTATGAGGCCATTGCCACCGACGCGATCGCGCGCTTCCAGCGGCTGATGGGCCGCGACGTCTTCTTCATGACAGGCACCGACGAACATGGCCTGAAGATGGTGCAGACCGCGCGCGACAAGGGCGTGGAGACGCCCGCGCTGGCGGAAGAAATGTCCGGCTATTTCCGGGATATGGTCGCCGCCCTCAATATTTCGTGCGATCGCTTCATCCGCACCAGCGAACCCGCGCACCATGCCGCGAGCCAGGCGATCTGGCGGGCGATGGAAGCCAGCGGTGATCTCTATCTCGATCGCTATGAAGGCTGGTATTCGGTTCGCGACGAAGCCTATTATGACGAGAAGGAACTGACCGACGGGGAAGGGGGCATTAAGCTCTCGCCCCAGGGGACACCCGTTACCTGGACTGCCGAGGAGACCTGGTTCTTCCGTCTCTCCAAATATCAGGAGCCCTTGCTCAAGCTCTATGCGGACAATCCCGATTTCATTCGCCCCGAAAGCCGCCGCAACGAAGTGATGCGCTTCGTGGAGGGGGGCCTGTCCGATCTCTCGATCTCGCGCACCAGCTTCGATTGGGGGGTAAAGGTGCCGGGCAGCGACGGACATGTGATGTATGTCTGGGTCGATGCGCTGACCAATTATCTCACCGGCCTCGGCTATCCCGACGATACGGAGAATTTCCGCAAATTCTGGCCGGCAGACGTGCATATCATCGGCAAGGATATCGTGCGTTTTCATGCTGTTTACTGGCCGGCCTTCCTGATGTCTGCGAACATTCCTCTGCCAAAACAGGTGTTCGGCCACGGCTTCCTGCTCAATCGCGGGGAAAAGATGTCCAAATCGCTCGGCAATGTCGCCGATCCGATCGAGCTTGCCGAACGCTTCGGTGTCGATCAATTGCGCTATTTCCTGCTGAGCGAAGTCACCTTCGGAAACGATGGCAGCTATAGCGCCGAAGCGATTGTATCGCGCTGCAATGCCGATCTGGCCAACAGCTTCGGCAATCTGGCCCAGCGCACCTTGAGCTTTATCGCGAAAAACCTTGGCACTTTGCCCACTGGTGGCCGCAGCGAGCCGGCGGACACTGAATTGCGCAACCAGATCGCGCAGATCACACGCAAGGATGTCCCGGCGGCATTTGCCGATCTCGGGCTTTCGCAGGGGATCGAGGCATGGCTGCGCGGCGTGTTCGCCTGCAATCAATATATCGACGCCCAGGCACCCTGGGCGCTGCGCAAGACCGATCCGGAGCGGATGAACGCGGTGCTGGAGACGCTGGTCCGCGCTATCCGCGATTTGGCCATCGCGATCAGCCCGATCATCCCGGACGCCTCGGCGCGGTTGCTCGATCAGTTGAACGCCGAGGGCCGCGACTATGCCGCGCTGGAGGATGAGCAATGGTATGACCGTCTAGCCGCCTCAGGCTTTACGCTCGCGCCGCCCACGGGCATCTTCCCGCGGCTGGAAATGCCGGCAGAGGCCTGAGTCCCATGTTCATCGATAGCCATTGTCACCTGAATTATAAGGGATTGATCGAGGATCAGCTCGGCGTTCTGGCACGCGCGCGGGCGGCTGGGGTCAGCACCATGCTCAACATCGCCACGCGCGAAAGCGAATGGGATGATGTGATCGCCACCGCCGAGCGCGCGGCGGACGTCTGGGCCACGGTCGGCATCCATCCGCATGAGGCCGATCAGCATCCCGATGTGGATACCGCCAAACTGGTGGCCAAGGCCGCGCACCGCAGGGTGATCGGGATCGGCGAGACCGGCCTTGATTATTATTACGATCATTCGGACCGCGCCCGGCAGCAGACGAGCTTCCGCAGCCATATCGCGGCCTCACGCGAGACCGGGCTGCCGCTGATCGTTCACACCCGCGATGCCGAGGAGGATACCGCCGCGATCATGGCGGAGGAAATGGGGAAGGGGGCTTATCCCGGTGTGATCCATTGCTTCACAGCCAGTGGAGCCTTCGCAGACAAGGCACTGGAAATGGGACTTTATATCTCCATTTCCGGCATCGTGACGTTCAAGAACGCCAAGGATCTGCAGGACACCGCCGCGCGGCTGCCCGCGGACCGGCTGTTGATCGAAACCGACTCGCCCTTCCTGGCCCCCGTGCCGCACCGCGGCAAGACCTGCGAACCCGGTTATGTCGCGGATACCGCGCGGTTTCTCGCCACGTTGCGCGGTGTCAGCGTGGAGACACTGGCCGAACAGACGAGCCGCAATTTCCGCACACTGTTCAGCCGGGCGACCGCGTGAAGCTGCGCATCCTCGGGTGCGGCACATCATCGGGCGTGCCGCGGATCGGCAATGACTGGGGCGATTGCGATCCGACCAATCCCAAAAACCGCCGACGCCGCGCCTCGATCATCGTCGAAAGTGAAACCACACGCATTCTGGTCGATACGTCGCCCGATCTGCGCGAACAATTGCTGAGCGCCGACGTGGACGATGTGGATGCGGTGATCTGGACGCATGACCATGCCGATCATTGCCACGGGATCGACGATCTGCGGCAGTTGTTCCACGCGCGCGGCCGCCCGGTCACCGGCTATGCGCGGCCTGACACGCTGGCCTCGCTGCAACACCGTTTCGCTTACGCCTTTTACGGTCGCGACGGTTATCCGCCCACGGTGTCCGGTGCCTTGCTCGAGGATGACTGGACCATCGGTGATATCCGCATCCGCGTCACGGATCAGCCGCATGGGACCATCACCTCGGCCGGCTTGCGCTTCGATGGCCCCGAAGGTTCGATCGGATATTCAACTGATTTTAATATCTTGACTGATAATATGCAGAAACTGTTCGAAGGCCTGGATCTTTGGGCGGTTGATGCGCTGCGCTACAGACCGCATCCGACACACCCGCATCTCGCGCAAACGCTGGGCTGGATTGCGGCGCTCGATGTGCGTCATGCGGTGCTGACGCATATGGACCAATCCATGGATTATGCCACATTGGCGGCGGCGCTGCCGGATAATGTGGAGCCGGGATGGGACGGCTTGGAGATCGAGATCGGATGAGCGAGAGCGACAATATGCAGTTGGTCGCAGCCTTGGGCTGCCTCGTGCTGGTCGCCAGTTCGCTCGCCGCGCGACGGTTGCCGCTCAAGGATACCGCCAAAATGGCCTTGGCCTGGGTGGCGATCTTCGGCTTCGGTTTCATGCTCTACGCGCTCAAGGATGATTTCGGCGGCCTTTGGAACCGCGTGAAGCTCGCCGGCGCAGGCCAGAGCGAGGATGCGGTCGGCGGCACACTCAGGATCGCGCGCGGCGATGATGGGCATTTCAGCGTCAACGCCAGCGTCAACGGACGCCCGGTGCGCTTCATGATCGACACCGGCGCGACGACGACGTCGCTGACCTCGGATGCAGCCAAGGCCGCGAACGTCGCGGTCGATGAAAGCGGCTATCCGGTGATCGTCGATACCGCCAATGGCATGGCCGAAGGCCGGCGCGCGCGGATGGCAACGATCGAACTCGGCCCGATCAAACGCGCGGATGTCGGCGTGATCGTGATGCCCGGCATGAGCGAGATGAATTTGCTCGGGATGAATTTCCTGAGCTCTCTCAAGAGCTGGCGGGTTGAGGGGAGCACCCTCATCCTTGAATCCTGATCGCTCTGAATTTTACATAATGTATATTATCGAACTTTTATATCCATCCAAGGCGTGCCCCCTATGATCACCCCTCTCGTCGAAATCATGGTCCGATTGCGCGATCCCGAGACGGGTTGCCCCTGGGATATCGAGCAGAGTTTCGCGACGATCGCGCCGTATACGATCGAGGAAGCGCATGAAGTGGCCGACGCGATCGCGCGCGACGATATGGCGGATCTCAAGGACGAGCTTGGCGATCTGCTGCTGCAGGTCGTGTTCCATGCGCGCATCGCCGAGGAAGCCGGTCATTTCGCGCTGACCGATGTCGTAACCGCCATCTGCGACAAGATGACGCGCCGTCATCCGCATGTGTTCGGATTCGATCCGCGTGCGGATGGCCATGCGCAATGGGAGGTCATCAAGGCCGCCGAGCGCGGCCAGAAGGACGATCAGAGCGCACTGGCGGGTGTCGCGCTGGCGCTCCCGGCGCTGATGCGTGCGGAAAAACTGCAGAAGCGCGCCGCGCGCACCGGCTTCGACTGGCCCGATCCCTCGGGCGCGCGTGCGAAGATCGACGAGGAAGTGCTTGAAATCGAACAGGCCGACAGCGCGGAGGCGCTTGAGGATGAATTTGGCGATCTGCTCTTCGCCGTGGTCAATTGGGCGCGCCATCGGGGCATTGATCCCGAGGTCGCGCTGCGCCGGGCCAATCGGAAGTTCGAGGGGCGGTTCAGGGTGATGGAGGACATCGCCGGCGATGCGTTCGCAGACCTTTCCCTTGAGGCCAAGGAAACGCTCTGGCAGCGGGCCAAGCGGCAGGAATAGCCGCAACTGACCCCACAATCCGTTTGTCCCGAGCGCAGTCGAGGGACGCCCCACCTGCACTGTGCGTCCCTCGACTTCGCTCGGGATGGACGGATTGGGGTGGGCATGACCCTATACCAAAATCACCCGCGCGATTCGAACCGTCCCCAGTCGATATCGGACAGCCGCACGTCGAAGCGGATCATTTCCCCCTCCTCAGCACGGTAGATCACCTCGCCATTCGCATGGAGCCAGGCAACCGCAGCACCGTCGCTTTGCGCGACGCGGACCGTGCGCACCGTGTTGCGCGCCGTCAGCATCGTGGCAACCGTTTCGCCGAGCGTTTCCACGCCCTCGCCGGTCATGGCGGAGAGCAGCGCCACGTCAGCGCGACGGGCCGCCTCCCCCTCCAGCGCTTCGCGGGTATCGGCGTCCGCCATGTCGATCTTGTTCCACGCCTCGATCACGGGAACGGCCCCTTCCCCTTCGATGACCATGCCGATGTCTTTGAGCACCTGCTCCACATCATGCTTTTGCGCGTCGCTATCGGGATGCGCGATATCGCGGACGTGGATGATGAGATCCGCCGCCGTCACTTCTTCGAGCGTGGCGCGAAACGCCGCAACCAATTGCGTCGGCAGATCGGAAACGAACCCCACCGTGTCGGACAGGATCGCCTTGTCGATGCCGGGCAGGCGGATCTGCCGCATCGTGGGATCGAGCGTGGCGAAGAGCAGATTTTCCGCCATGACGGCAGCACCTGTCATCCGATTGAAAAGCGTAGACTTTCCGGCATTGGTATAGCCCACCAGCGCGATGATCGGCCAGGGCGCGCGCTTGCGTCGGTCGCGGTGGAGGCCGCGCGTGCGGCTCACCTCCTGCAATTCCTTGCGCAATTTCGCCATGCGGTCACGGATCATCCGCCTGTCCGCTTCGATCTGGGTTTCGCCCGGACCACCCAGAAAGCCGAAGCCGCCGCGCTGCCGTTCGAGATGGGTCCAGCTCCGCACGAGCCGCCCCGCCTGATAATCGAGATGCGCGAGTTCGACCTGCAGTCGCCCCTCGGCGGTGGCCGCGCGCTCGCCGAAGATTTCGAGGATCAGCCCGGTGCGGTCGATCACCTTGGCCTTGAACGCTTTTTCGAGATTGCTCTGCTGAACCGGGGTCAGCGCGCCATCCACGATGACCAGTTCGGCCTCGGCCTGCTGCACCGCCGTCGCGATCTGCTCCACCTGCCCGCTGCCGAACAGCGTCGCGGGCTTGGCGGCGCGGATGCGGAATTGCAGCCGGTCCTGCACATCGATGCCGATCGCCGCTGCAAGGCCCGCCGCTTCCTCGAGCCGCGCATCCGCGTCTCGGGAAGACTGGCCCGTATCGGGCAGAGCGATCACGGCCCGCGCGCCACGCGCGAGCCCGTCATCATCGGCGCGGTCAAAAACGCTCAATCTTCGTCCGAATCCGTCTCTTCGGCCAGATTGATCGGCTGGGACGGCTGCACCGTGGAAATCGCGTGCTTGTAGACAAGCTGCGACATGCCATCGCGCTGGAGCAACATGCAGAACAGATCAAAGGCCACGATCTCGCCCTGAAGCATCACGCCATTCACAAGGAACATCGTGACCGGCGCGCCTGACCGATGAACCGCGTGAAGGAATACCTCCTGCAGCAGCTTCGATTTCTTGCCGCCTTCGACGAACGCCGCCTCGATCGGGCGGAGATCGATCGCACCCGATGGCATCACCGTGGAAATCGCGTGCTTGTAGACAAGCTGCGACTGGCCATCGCGGCGCAGCAGCACCGAGAAATTATCGAACCATGTGATGATCCCCTGCAGCTTCACGCCCTTGACCAGGAACATCGTCACTGGCGTTTTCGAGCGGCGCAGTGTGTTCAGGAAGATATCCTGAAGGTTGTTCATCTTTTCTGGCATTAGCTACCATTCCTTTTTCTTGGCGGGTCATGGCCCGCGATTGCGCCTGTCAAGGGGCGTCAGATTTGCAGTGTCGCGGCATCCATTTAGGTGCTCTCCGCCCGTTCGTCCATCGCGGCGGTGCTTATTCTTCGCCATCCACCTTCACTTCGGCGATGCCGAGCAGCTTGAGCTTGCGATGGAGCGCCGAGCGTTCCATCCCGATAAACGTCGCGGTACGCGAAATGTTGCCCGAAAAGCGGCGGATCTGGATGCGCAGATATTCGCGTTCGAACGTCTCGCGCGCCTCGCGGAGGGGGGCACCCATGATCGCCGATGTGGCGTTGCCGACCCCGCCGCCCTGCTCCTCGCGGATTTCGCCGGGCAGCATATCGAGGTCGATCTGGCCGATCCGGTCTCCGGGCGCGAGGATGATCGTGCGCTCCACGATGTTGCGAAGCTGGCGCACATTGCCCGGCCAGTCATAAGCCTGCAGCGCCGCCAGCGCATCGCTCGCCACCAACGGCGCGGGCACGCGGCGTTCGCTGGCGTAGCGCGCCACGAAATGTTCGATCAGCGGGGGAATGTCTTCGCGGCGTTCGGCCAGTGGCGGCAGATGCACCGGAACGACATTGAGCCGGTAATAAAGATCTTCGCGGAAACGCCCGGCCGCGATTTCCTCTGCCAGAATGCGCGACGTGGCGGAGACCACGCGCAATTCGACCTTCACGATGCGTTGCCCGCCAACGCGGGTGAAACTCTGATCGGTGAGCACCCGCAGGATCTTGCCCTGCGTGGTGAGCGGCATATCCGCGATCTCGTCGAGAAACAGCGTGCCGCCATGCGCCTGTTCGAGCAGCCCGGGGCGGACGAGCTCCCCCCCCTCTTCCACGCCGAACAATTCCTCCTCCACCCGCTCGGGCTCCATCATCGCCGAGCTGACGACCATGAACGGCGCGGTGGCGCGGTTGCTCCACATATGCAGCAGGCGCGCGGCCACTTCCTTGCCGACACCCGCAGGGCCGGTGATCAGCACGCGGCTGCCCGTGGCGGCGACGCGCTTCAAGGTGGCGCGCACGGTGTTGATCGCCGCCGAATTGCCCGTCAATTCCTCTTCGCGGCCGATCTGCGCCTTGAGCGACGCGTTTTCGCGCCGCAGCCGCTCGGTCTCGGTCGCGCGCGAAACAAGATGGAGCAGATGCGCCGCCTCGAACGGCTTTTCGATGAAGTCGACAGCACCACGCCGGATCGCGGCGACGGCGGTGTCCAGATTGCCATGGCCCGACATCACCAAGACGGGGAGAGAGGCGTCGCGCCGCTTGATCTCTTCCAGCAGATCGAGCCCGTCCAGACGCGAGCCCTGCAGCCACACGTCGAGCAGCACCAGCGACGGCCGTCGTTCGGCGATCGCCTCCAGCGCGGTATCGCTATTGCCCGCGCTGCGCGCCGCATAGCCCTCATCCTCGAGCACACCCGAGACGAGATCGCGGATATCCTGCTCGTCATCGACTATCAGAATGTCTAGCGCCATGCTCAGTCGTTCCTTTTTCGCATCAATGCCCTGGGTGTCCGTTCCCCATCGCCGTCACCCGCGGCGGAGGGATCCTCGGCCACGCTGTCGAGCATGGCTGGATCGAACGTCATCGAAATAATCGTGCCCCCCCCGGGATTGTCCGCGAATTGCATCGTGCCGAAATGCTCTTCAACGATCTTCTTGACGATGGCGAGCCCGAGGCCGGTGCCGCGCACCCGCGTCGTGACATAGGGCTCGACCAGGCGATCGCGCTCTTCGGGCAAGCCGATGCCGTTATCGGCCACGCTCACGATCAGCCGCTGCCCGTCGGCCGCGCGCATGATGGAGAGCATCACCTGCCCCTGCTCATGCGCGCTGTTCGGTGCTTCCAGCTTTTGCTCGATCGCCTCGATCGCATTCTTGACCAGATTGGTGAGCGCCTGCCCCAGTTGGCGGCGGTCGCACACCAGCGATACGATCTCGCCATCCTGCTCCAGCGCGAAACGGATGTCGGGATGTGCCACTTCATGCAGGAACAGCGCCTGACGCGCGATGTCGGTGAGCGACTCCTGCCGGAACAGCGGCTTGGGCATCCGCGCGAAGGACGAGAATTCATCGACCATCCGCCGCAGATCCGCCACCTGGCGCACGATCGTGGAGGTCAGCCGCTCGAAGGTGGACGGATCGTCCACGATCTGCTTGCCATACCGCCGCTGGAGGCGTTCGGCGGCAAGCTGGATCGGGGTGAGCGGATTCTTGATCTCATGCGCAATCCGTCGCGCCACATCGGACCAGGCGGCGCGGCGCTGATCGAGCACCTGCTGCGTGATATCGTCGAAGGTCAGCACATGGCCGGAGTCGTCGCACACCACTTTCACCGCCAGCGTGCGCGGTTCGCCCCCGGTGTTGATCTGCACGATCTCGTTGCGATCCCCCGTCCCCACCAATTCGTCCAGCTCCGGCGCCAGATCGGCCAGATTGCGCCCGGTCGGCTCCGCGCCATTGGTCTTGAGCAACAGCGAGGCCGAGCTGTTCATCAGCAGCACCTTGCGCGCCGGATCGATCGAGATCACGCCGGCGGTGACCCCGGTCAGCACCGCCTCGATAAAGGCGCGGCGGCTTTCCAGCGCGCCGGTTTGCTCCTGCAATCTGCGGGTCATGTGATTGAACGCGCTGGCCAGGCGGCCAAGCTCGTCCTGACGGAGCGGCGTTTCCACACGGGCGGAGAGATCGCCATCCGAAATCCGCTGTGCCGCGGCCACCAGATCGCCCACCGGGCGCACGAGCCGGTCCGCCACCTGCAAGGCGATCCACACCGCCGCGCCCACCAGCAGCAGCGAGATCACCAGCAAGGCGAGATTGAACTGAAGCTGCAGCGCACGCGATCGTCCGAGCAACGCCTTGTAATCCGCCAGCACGGCTTCGCCGCGCTTGACGTTCGCCGCCATCTGCGGCTCGAACACGCGTGAGGCGTAGAGATAGGTATTGAGCGCGCCGTTCATGCGCGTAAGCGCGCCGATCCGGTCCGCCCCGCTCACGGGGATCACGACGCGTTTTTGATCCTTTTCGAATTCAGCCACGATCTGCGGCGTGATGATCTTGTCCAGCGGGCGATCATAGGGATTGACGAGCGCAAAGGCCTGGATGCCGCGTTCCTTGGTCACGGTCAGGATGATCGCTTCCGAGAGATTGCGATACAGCACCTGCCGTCCGAAATATTCGGGAAATTCGGGGTTCTCGATCGAGGTTTCGTCCAGATAATAGCCCAGATCGCTCGCCATGGTGACCGTTTCGCTCGAAACCCGGTCCACTTCGCGCTGATAGGTCTGCTCGGCGATCAGGCTGGCGTTTTCCAGCATGGAGCGCGCGCGGTCCGAAAACCAGAATTCGACGCCATATTGAAACAGCAGCGATGCGAAGATCACCACCAGCAGCATCGGCACGCTGGCGATGACCGAAAAGATCGCGACCAGCCTCACATGGAGCTTGCCGCCGCCGCCCATCGGCGATCGCGCCGCGCGCTTCTTGGCGATCCTGCGCCCGATCAGCACCAACAGCGCCACGCCGGGGACGAGATTGGCGACGAGCAGCAGCGCGATCAGCGCCGGAGACAGCAGCCGCTGGCTATCGGGTTCGCCTTCGACCACGAAATAGCTGGCCACGGCGATCCCGATCGCCAGGCCCAGCGTGGCCAGTTCGATCCAGGGCATGATGTTGTTGCGGCGTGCCACCACCGACAGGATACGCCGCCAGCGGGAGGTTTTCACAGAAGTGTCACTGAAAACTGCACTCACCGTTGCATCCATACAACATTCGCGTTGCAAGACCAACACAGGGTCGCATTTTTTCCCGAGGAACGGGCGCTATGCCGGGCCGCTTCGTCGCAACCGGCCCGGATCGATCGCATGGTCGGTCAATTTTTTGCGCAGCGTATTGCGATTGATGCCCAGCAGATCGGCGGCGCGAAGCTGATTGCCCTTCACCGCCGCCAGCGTCATGCGCAGCAAGGGCGCTTCCACTTCGGCCAGGATGCGATCGTAAAGCCCGTCGGGCGGCAAATCCGCCCCGAAGCTGGCGAAATAGGCGGACAGATGCGTTTCGATCGAATCTTCCAGCCCCCTGCCCGCGAAAAGCTGTGGCATCGGCTCCGCGCCGCCGCCCGCCAGCGCCTGATCGATCATCCGCCCGGAAATCACGTCTTCGCGGCTGAGCGCAGCCAGACGGCGTAGCAGATTTTCCAGCTCGCGGACATTGCCGGGCCAGCCATGCGCCGCCAGCCGCGCTAGCGCATCCTCGCCCAGCCGCTTGCGGGACAGGCCTTCCTGCGCGGCCTTGTCCAGGAAATGGCGCGCCAGTTCCCCGATGTCGCTTGAACGGTCGCGGAGCGCGGGCAAGGCTATCGGCACCACGTTCAGGCGGTAGAACAGATCCTCGCGAAAGCCATTGGCGGCGATCATCGCGGGCAGATCCTTGTGGGTCGCGGCGATGATGCGGACATCCGCGCGGATCGTCCGCGCGCCGCCCACGGTGGTGAATTCGCCTTCCTGCAGCACGCGCAACAGCCGCGTCTGCGCCTCCATCGGCATGTCGCCAATCTCGTCGAGGAAGAGCGTGCCGCCCTGCGCCTGTTCGAATTTGCCCGCGGTGCGCATCTGAGCACCGGTGAACGCGCCGCGTTCATGGCCGAACAGTTCGGATTCGATCAATTCGCGCGGGATCGCGGCCATGTTGATCGCCACGAACGGCTTGGTCTTGCGCCGCCCCAGATCATGGATCGCGCGCGCCACCAATTCCTTGCCCGTGCCCGATTCGCCCAGGATCAGCACGGTGAGATCGTTCGCCACCACCCGCGCGATCGTGCGATACACTTCCTGCATCGGCGGCGAACGGCCGATCAGCGGGATATCCTCGGCGGGCGGAGACACGTCATCCGCGCCGCTGGCGGCGCTGCGCATCGCCAGCGCATCCGCCACCACCCGGCTCAATTCTGCCAGATCGAACGGCTTGGGCAGATATTCGAAAGCACCCTGCTCGGTCGCGCGCACCGCCGTTGCCAGCGTGTTCTGCGCGGAGAGCACGATGATCGGCATATTGGGATGGCCGGCCAGGATCTCCGGAACCAGATCAAGCCCGTTGCCATCGGGCAGCATCACATCGGTGACGAGCACATGGGGATCGAAGCTCGCCAGCGCGCGGCGCTGCTCGGCCACGGACGCCGCGGTCTCCACGATATGGCCGTCCCGCCGCAACGCTTCGCGCACCACGGTGCGGATCGCGGCATCGTCATCCACCACCAGGATGCGGCCCGCGCTCATCGCGCTCTCGGCAGCAAAAGGCGGAACACGGTCAGCGCAGGCCGCCCTTCGCGCGCATATTCGACGATCCCGCCCTGATCGGTGATCAATTTGTCCACCAGCGCTAGGCCCAGCCCGCTGCCGGTGCGCTTCGATGTCACGAAGGGATCGAACAGATGCTCGCCGATTTCGGGCGGCGCGCCGGGGCCATTGTCGATCACGCATACTTCGATCGGCAGCGACAGCTTGCCAAAGCCATTCTGCTTCACGAAGGAGACGCCGTGGCGATAGGCGGTGGTCAGCACGATGCGGGCGTCGTCCCGGTCTCCGATCGCTTCGGCGGCATTTTTCAAAAGATTGATGATCACCTGCACCAGTGAATCGCGGTGTCCCATCACCTCGGGCAATGAGGGATCATAGGATTCCCGGATCCTGATGTCGCGCGCAAACCCCTGCCGCGCCACTTCGCACGCATGGCTGAGGATCGAATGGATATTCTGCGGCTTGAGGTCCAGGCTGCGGGTGTCGGTAAAGCCCTCCATCCGGTCGATCAGCTTGGTCACCCGGTCCACCTCGTCACGGATCAGCACCGTCAGATCGCGCGCGCCTTCGTCCACACTCGATTCCAGCAATTGCGCGGCGCCGCGGATGCCGGAAAGCGGGTTCTTGATCTCATGCGCCAGCATCGCCGCCGCGCCGATCGCGGTCATCTTGCCCCCCTCCCGCTCGGCACGCCGCCCCACGATATGCGCCGGCACGCGGCTGTGCAGCGTGATCGAGCGCCAGCCCTGATGATCGGGCAGAGGTGCGGCCATCAGATCCACGCGGCGATGCCGGCCATCGGGCAGCACGATCTCCAGATCATAGGCCGCGAACGGCGCATCATTGCGCATCGAGGTAAGCGGATGCCCGATCATGTCTTCGATCATGCGGCCGATGATCGCGGTGCGGCCCACATTGAGCAGCGTTTCGCTCGCGATATTGGCTTCGGCCACCATCCCCGCCGGGTCCACCACCATGAAAGGCGTCGGCAAGACGGCGAAAAGCTCCGCAAAGGCGGGAATCCGCACATCGGGCGTGGCGGCGGCGCGCCGCCCCAGCCGGATCAGGCCGCTGCCCGGGAGAGCCATGGCGTATAGAATGTCTCGAGCATCGCCAGCACGACCTGCGCGTCGGGCTGCTGATTGACCGTGTTGCGGAATTCGGCGGAGCCGGTGAGCCCCTTGGTATACCAGCCGATATGCTTGCGCGCCATGTTCACGCCGGTGAACTCGCCATAATGATCGAGCATCGCGCGATAGTGATTGAGGATCAGGTGATATTGTTCATCGATCGAGGGATCGGGAATGCGCTCCCCCGTGGTCAAATAACGCATCACCTGCCCCAGTAGCCAGGGCCGGCCATAAGCGCCCCGCCCGATCATCACGCCATCCGCGCCCGATTGCGCGAGCGCATCCGCGGCGTCTTCCACCGTGCAGATATCGCCATTGGCGATCACGGGAATGGAAACCGCGTCCTTCACGGTGCGGATAAACGCCCAGTCCGCCGATCCCTTATACATCTGATTGCGCGTCCGCCCGTGAACGGTGATCATCTTCGCGCCCAGATCCTCGGCGATATGCGCGAGTTCGGGGGCATTGAGACTGTCGTGACACCAGCCCATCCGCATCTTGAGCGTCACCGGCACGGAGACCGCCTTCACCGTGGCGTCGATGATCGTCGCGGCGTTTTTCAGATCGCGCATCAGTGCCGATCCGGCGTCGCCATTGGTCACCTTGCGGACCGGGCAACCCATGTTGATGTCGATGATCGCCGCGCCGCGGTCTTCGCTCAGCTTGGCGGCCTCGCCCATTTCGTAAGGCGTGCAGCCCACGAGCTGCATCGAGATCGGCTCTTCCACCTTGTCCCACGCCGCCTTCTGGATCGACTGGCGGGTTTCGCGGATCGCCGCCTGGCTGGCGACCATCTCGGTCACGTTCAGTCCCGAACCATAATGGCGCACGGCCTTGCGAAACGGCAGATCGGTGACGCCCGTCATCGGCGCCAGCAGCACGGGCGTCTCGATCCGCACGGGACCGATATGGATGGGAGCAAGTGTCGTCATGATCTGCTTGAAAAAGAGGAAGGCCTTTAGCGGTTATGCGGTTTGGGGGCAAGGCTTGCGGACACGCGCCCTGTCGCGTGACGATGCAACAGGGCTTCCTACAAAGGCTTGCACCCCGCCCGTTTTCCATTAGGCGGCGGGCATGACCGCTGATGGCCCAACCATTGCCCTGATCGTCGCCGCCGGACAGGGCGCGCGTGCCGGTGGGGACTTGCCCAAGCAATATGCGCGCCTGGGCTCCAAGGCCGTGGTGGCGCATAGCGTGGATGCCTTCGCCATGCATCCCCGCATCGATTCGATCTTGATCGTCATCGGCGCGGGGCAGGAAGTATTGCTGGCACAGGCCGTGGCCGGTCGCGATCTCCCGCCCCCGATCATCGGCGGCGCGACCCGGCGCGAATCGGTCCGTGCGGGGCTTGACGCCATCGCTGCCGCGGGTGGCGCAGGCCGTGTGCTGATCCATGATGCCGCGCGGCCTTTGCTGCCGGCTGCGGTGATCGACCGGCTGCTGGCGGCGCTGGAGGATCATGAAGGCGCGGTCCCTGCCCTGCCCGTGGCCGACACGCTGGCGCGCGATGACGGGATCTTGGGCGAAACCATAGCCCGCGATGCGCTGGTCCGTGTCCAGACCCCCCAGGCTTTCCGCTTTCCTGCCATCATGACGTCACACCGGAACTGGAATGCTGCAGACGAAGCGACCGACGATGCGCAGATGGCGCGCGCTTCGGGTTTCGCCGTGACGATCGTGCAGGGAGAGCCCGCTCTGGAAAAGATCACCCACCCTCAGGATTTCGTCAGCGCCGAAACCCGTCTGGCGGCGCGCGCCACCACGCGCACCGCGATGGGCTATGATGTCCACCGCCTGGTGGCGGGCGAAACGCTGTGGCTCTGCGGCATCCGGATCCCGCACACCCATGGCCTGTCAGGGAATAGCGACGCCGATGTGGCGCTCCATGCGCTCACCGATGCGCTGCTCGGCACGATCGGCGCGGGCGACATCGGGATGCACTTTCCACCGTCCGATGCGCAGTGGCGCGGCGCGTCTTCGGACCGGTTTCTCCAGCACGCCGCCGGCCTGATCGCGCAGGCGGGCGGGATCGTCGATCATGTGGATGTCACGATCATCTGCGAAGCCCCCAAAATCGGCCCGCATCGGGACGCCATGCGCGCGCGCATCGCAGCGCTGTTGCGGCTGGACCTGGGCAGGGTTAGCGTGAAAGCGACCACGACCGAGCGGCTAGGTTTCACCGGGCGCGGAGAAGGCATTGCGGCGCAGGCCGTCGCGACGGTGCGTATTTTGGGGGACATATGAGATATCTGCGCGGGATCATGATTTCGTCCGCGACGGTGATCGCTCTGCTGACCGGGCAGGCGCACGCCGCCAGCAAAGGCTGTGTCACGGGCGATGAAGTCCAGGCGCTCGCGCTGGTTCTGATGCCCCATGCGCTGAAAGCGGTGGCCGAAACCTGCGCGCCGGTGCTGCCCCAATCGGCCCTGCTCAATCGGCCCGATGCGCCGATTTTCGCGCGGTATCAGGCGCAGAGCGCGACCAGCATGGCGTTGGCGCAATCCGCCTTCGTCAAGGTCGCAGGCGGAGAGAAGGCGGTCGCCGGGATGGGCGAAGCCGGGCTCGATCTCATGACCGAGATGCTCGTGCCCCAATTGACGAAGGAGATCGCGCTGAAGGATTGCGGCGCGATCAACCGGATGATCGAATTGTTCGAACCGCTGCCGCCCGAAAACATGGCGGGCGCGATCGCCACCATCCTGCAGATCGTCGCGCGTGACGAAGCGGAGAAATCCGGCAAGAAGCGCAAGAAGAGCGATCCCGATATCTGTCCCCTTACCGAAGATCTGTAACCCTATGGACCTGCTCCTTCCCGAAACGCTCGTCACCGCGGCCCGCAAGGTGATCGAGGCCAATCGCGCCGCCGGACGCACGATCGCGCTGGCAGAAAGCTGCACTGGCGGTCTGGTGAGCGCGGCGCTGACCGAAATACCGGGTTCATCCGACGTATTCGAAGGCGGCTTCGTCACCTATTCCAATGATTCGAAGATCAGGCAGCTCGGCGTGAGCCTGGATGTGCTGGAAACCTTCGGCGCGGTGTCGATCGCGGTCGCCTGGGCCATGGCACGCGGCGCGCAGGAGCGCTCGGGTGCCGATATTGCGGTGGCGATCACGGGGATTGCCGGGCCGGAGGGTGGATCGGAGAAAAAGCCCGTGGGCACCGTGGTTTTCGCGCGCGCCGAAAAGGGCGCGCCTCAGGATGACATCATGGCCGATACGCGCGCCTTTGGCGATCTCGGCCGGGGCGGGATCCGGCTTCAGGCGGCGTTGTGCGCGCTCGAACTGCTGATGCCCGAGCCGTCGCTGCCGTAAAGGGCCTTGGCCCGTTCCTCGAACGCGCCGATCATCTTGCGCAGCGCGCGATCGAACATCTGCCCGGCGATCCGCTCAAACAGGGTAGAGCGAAAGGCGAAATCCACGCTGAAATCGACAATGGTGCCGCCTTGGCCATCCGGCCGAAACGCCCATTCATTGCGCAGATGCTTGAGCGGCCCGTCGACATAATCGACGCTCAATTCAGAAGGTCGCACTTTGTTGACCTTGGACGTGAAGGTCTCGCGCAGCGCGGAAAAGCCCACGATCAGATCGGCGACCATCTCGGTCTCGCTATTCGATCGCACGCGCACCGCGCTCACCCAGGGCAGAAACTCGCCATAGCGCGCCACGTCGGCGACCAGATCGAACACCTGTTCGGGCGAATAGGGCAGATGACGGGTTTCGGCGTGACGGGGCATGGCCGATCAGCTCCGTGCCAGCTTCGCCTCGCGCGCCCCACGCATCCGCGCGAAATCGTCGCCGGCGTGATAGCTCGAACGCGTGAGCGGGCTTGACGCGACCAGCAGGAAGCCCTTGGCGCGCGCAATCGCGGCATAGGCATCAAACGCCTTGGGCGTCACGAAATCCATCACCTTGGTGTGTTTGGGTGTCGGCTGGAGATATTGGCCCATCGTCAGGAAATCGATATCGGCCGAGCGCATGTCGTCCATCACCTGATGCACTTCGAGCCGCTCTTCGCCCAGACCGAGCATCACGCCCGATTTGGTGAAGATCGAAGGATCATGCCGCTTCACCGATTCGAGCAGGCGCAGCGAGGCATAATAACGCGCGCCGGGCCGGATCGTGGGATACAGCCGCGGCACCGTCTCCAGATTGTGATTATAGACGTCCGGCCGCGCCGCCACGATCGCTTCCACGGCGCGCTCATGCTTGTTGCGGAAATCGGGGGTCAGAATCTCGATCGTCGTGCTGGGCGTGGTCCGCCGCAGCGCTTCGATCACCTTCACGAATTGCGACGCGCCGCCATCGGGCAGATCGTCGCGATCGACCGAGGTGATCACGATATGCTCAAGCCCAAGCTCGGCGGCCGCGTCGGCGGTATGCTGCGGCTCAAGCGCATCCACCTGGCGCGGCATCCCCGTCTTCACATTGCAAAAGGCGCAGGCGCGCGTGCAGACATCGCCCAAAATCATCACCGTGGCGTGCTTTTTCGTCCAGCACTCGCCGATATTGGGGCACGCCGCCTCTTCGCACACCGTATTCAGATTGAGCCGGCGCATCATCGCCTTGGTCTCTGCGAAACCCACGCTGGTGGGCGCTTTCACGCGAATCCAGTCGGGCTTGCGCTGGCGTTCGGGACGGGCGGCGGGGATGGCGATCGGATCGGCTTCAGACATGCTCGTGCAGATAGCGATTAACGCGCCCGGTTGCCACCCCTGCCCTGCACCGGCTAACGGACATCGCATGACTGATTATAACACGCTGCTCAAAGGCTATCACCGCTTCCGCAACGCCGGCTGGGTGGAACAGCGCGAGCGATGGGACGCACTGGCGGCCGCGCAATCGCCCAAGGTGATGGTGATCGCCTGTTCGGACAGTCGCGTGGATCCCAGCATCATCTTCGATACCGCGCCCGGCGAGATGTTCGTCGTGCGCAACATCGCCAATCTGGTGCCGCCGTTCGAGCTGGGCGGCGGCCGGCATGGCGTGTCCGCCGCGCTGGAATTCGCGGTGTCCCAGCTTGAGGTGCCCGAAATCGTGGTGATGGGCCACGGCCAATGCGGCGGCGTCCATGCCGCGCTCACCCGCAAATTCGAACATGCTCGCCCCGGCGAAGGCGGCTTCATCGCGCATTGGATCGATCTTCTGGACGACGCGCGCGATCGGATCACCGCGGAACATGGCCAGGGCGATGTGGCGATCCATGCGCTCGAACTGGAGACCGTGCGCGTCAGCATCGCAAACCTGCGCACCTTTCCGTGCGTCCAGCGCTGCGAAGCGGCGGGCACGCTCACGCTGCACGGTGCGTATTTCGCAATCGCCGATGGCCAGCTTCATTCGCTGGACGAGACGACGGGCGAATTTTACCTGGCCTAGAGCCGGCCCGCCAACCGACACCCTTCCCGCTTGTCCCGAGCGCAGTCGAGGGACGTGGCGCCGAAAACTGCGCTCGAGACAAACGGATTTTTGGGAATAGATCCAATCCTAGAGCGCGATGACTTTAGGTTGATCCAACCCGTCATTGCGAGCGTAGCGAAGCAATCCATAGCGGTTTTCGCCACCTTGGATTGCCGCGTCGCTGCGCTCCTCGCAATGACGGAGGCATGTAATGTCATCACGCCCTAATAAGCCAGCGCCAGCCCATCCGCGCGCATTTCGCTGGCAGCGGCATAGACCCGCTCTGCGCCGCTCATCCGATGCTCGACGCACTGATAGCGTCCGAAGCCGCCATCCGATTCGCCCAGCGTCCAGCCCCGATCGATCAGCGCCTGTCTGGTCGCATCGGGAACGCCGCTTTCGAGCCGGAGCAGGCCCAGCGGCCCCATGCCCGGCGAATCTTCGCCCATCGCCTGAGACGACCCCTCATGATGCCAGCGCGGCGAGTCGCCCGCGGCCTGAACGTCCAGACCATAATCCACGCGGTTCACGATGATCTGCGTCTGTCCCTGCGGTTGCATATCGCCGCCCATCACGCCGAATGACAGCCAGGGCGCGCCGTCCTTGGTGGCGAACCCCGGAATGATCGTCTGGAACGGGCGCTTGCCCGGCGCATAGAGATTGGGATGGCCGTCCTTAAGCGAAAAAAGCTGACCGCGATCCTGAAACATGAAGCCGAGCCCGTCCGCCACCAGCCCCGATCCCATGCCGCGAAAATTGGACTGGATCATCGAGATCATCATGCCAGAGGCATCGGCCACCGTGAAATAGGTGGTGTCGCCCTTGCTGGGTGCCTGCCCCGGACGGACCGACGGATTGATCCGCTGCGGATCGATCAGTCTCGCGCGCGCCTCAGCATAATCTTTCGACACCAGCCAGGCGTTCGGCACATCGGCGAAATCCGGATCGGCATAATAACGCGCGCGGTCTTCATAGGCCAGACGCTTGGCCTCGATCTGGAGATGGATGGATTGCGCGGACTGGAATCCCGCGCCGCGCATGTCGAATTGCTCGATCATGTTGAGCATCTGGAGCGTCGCGATGCCTTGCGTATTCGCGGCCAGCGCATGGACGTCCACGCCGCGATAATTGGTCGCAAAGGGCTGGCTCCATTCGGACCTATGCGCGGCCAGATCGGCGCGGTCGATCCAGCCGCCGATCCGCTTGAAATAGGCGTCAACCGTCTTGGCGATCGGCCCCTCATAATAAGCGTCGCGCCCGCCCTGTGCGATCATGCGATAGGTGCGCGCCAGATCGGGATTGCGGAAAATCTCGCCAGCCCTCGGTCCCTTGCCGAAGGTTTTCACGGCATTGGCGGTCTCCTCTATGCCCATGCCGGGTTTCAGGAAATTGGCCATGGCGCGGCGCATATAATGGCTGATGATGTCGGGCACCGGCACGCCGCCCTCGGCATAAGCGATGGCGGGTTCGAACAGTTCGGCCCATTTCAATTGTCCGTAGCGCTGATGCAGCGTCCACCAGCCATCCACCGCGCCGGGCACAGAGACGCTGAGCGCGCCATAAGCCGGGAGCGCACCGCCCTTGGCGCGCGACCGCACCGTCTCCAGGCTCAACCCGCGCGGCGAACGCCCCGATCCGGCCATCCCCACCACTGTCTTTGCGGCGGGATCCCACAGCATCGCATAGACATCGCCGCCAATGCCGCAGGCGGTCGGCTCCAGAAAACCGAGACAGGCATTGATCGCGATGGCGGCATCCACCGCCGATCCGCCCTTCTTCAGGATTTCGATTCCCGCCAATGTCGCGAGCGGCTGGGAGGTTCCGGCCGCGCCCGATCGTCCGTAAACGGCGGAGCGCGAAGCGAAGCTGGCGCCCACCGGCCGATCCCCACCGCGGACATCGGACCGGGTGAAAATCTCGTCGCCCGCTGGCTGGAACGCTGGCCTCGGTTCGGCGGCAGAGAGCGCTGCCGGTCTGAGCGTGGCGGCAGCGGCAACCGCGGGGGCGGCGGCGAGGAAAGTGCGGCGGCGCATGGCGAATCTCCCTGAGTGATCACTCAAGGTGTAAGGCAATGCGCCGCCCTATCAATGCGCCGTTGGCTAAAGTCCCGTCGCGCGGAACTTCAATCCGCTATGGGTCTTGGTGCAACTGGTATTGCCATATTCGATCGCGAGCGAGACGCTGGCGAGCGCCGGCAAATCGACCACGCGTTCGATCGACAGATTATAATTGTCGAAGATTTTATCGTCGGCCGACGCGAACAGACCGCCGTCGAGATTGAGGCGCAGCCATGCGGTGTTGTTGACGTTCGATTTATCCCCGCCCCGATGCCAGGCGGACACCGCCACCCTGGTCGCACGGACGAATGGGCCGGCGACCAGAGCATCCACGCCCTCGTCGCCAAATTCCTTGGTTTCCCCAGCCGCGATCGCGATCGCTTCCCCTGCCATGTCATTGTCTCCCACTGATGAGAGCCAAGGCTAGCGGGGGCGCGGCCCGATGACGCTTTAAACATCCTCCGTTTCGGCGCAAACTCGCATGAGCCTGCACCGAAACGGAGTGGGTTCAGCGAGTCAGTTTCTTGTAAGCCAGCGCGGTCGGGCGATCGGCTGCATCGCCCAGGCGGCGGCGCTTGTCTTCCTCATAAGCTTCGAAATTGCCCTCGAACCATTCGACATGGCTATTGCCTTCGAAGGCGAGAATGTGCGTGGCGAGGCGATCGAGGAAGAAGCGGTCGTGGCTGATGACCACGGCGCAGCCTGCGAAATTCTCGATCGCTTCTTCCAGCGCGCGCAGCGTCTCGACATCGAGATCGTTGGTCGGCTCATCGAGCAGCAGCACGTTGCCGCCGGTCTTGAGCATCTTGGCGATGTGCACGCGGTTGCGTTCGCCGCCCGAGAGCTTGCCGACATTCTTCTGCTGATCCGCGCCCTTGAAGTTGAACGCGCCGACATAAGCGCGCGTGCTCATGTCCTGCTTGTTCACCTTCATATAATCGTGGCCCTCGGAGATTTCCTCCCAGACGTTCTTGGCCGGATCGAGATGATCGCGGCTTTGATCGACATAGCCCAGACGCACGGTCTCGCCGAGTTGGAGCGTGCCCGAATCCGGCTGCTCCTGGCCGGTGATCAGCTTGAACAGCGTGGATTTACCCGCGCCGTTCGGCCCGATCACACCGACGATGCCGCCGGGCGGGAGCAGGAAGGAGAGATTTTCGAACAGCAATTTGTCGCCATAGGCCTTGGAGATGCCATTGGCCTCGATCACCTTGCCACCGAGGCGCTCGGGCACCTGGATGATGATCTGTGATTTGCCGGCGCTGCGCGTCTCGCTCGATTCGACCAACTGGTCGAAGGCCTTGATGCGCGCCTTGCTCTTGGTCTGGCGGCCCTTGGTGCCGGCCCGGATCCATTCCAGCTCGTCCTTGATCGCCTTCTGGCGGCTCTGGTCCTCGCGATCCTCCTGCTCGAGGCGCTTCGCCTTCTTTTCGAGATAGGTCGAATAATTGCCTTCGTAGGGGAAATATTTGCCGCGATCGATCTCGAGGATCCATTCCACCACATTGTCGAGGAAATAGCGGTCATGCGTGATCATCAGCACCGCGCCGGCATATTCCTTCAGATGGTTTTCCAGCCAGTTGACGCTTTCGGCATCGAGATGGTTGGTCGGCTCATCGAGCAGCAGGATGGAAGGTTTCTGGATCAGCAGGCGGGTAAGCGCGATACGGCGCTTTTCGCCGCCTGAAAGGCTGTCCACCGGCCAGTCGCTGGGCGGGCAGCGCAGGGCTTCCATCGCGATCTCGAGCTGATTGTCGAGGCTCCAGCCGTCGACGGCGTCGATCTTGCCCTGAAGCTCGCCCATTTCCTCCATCAGCGCGTCGAAATCGGTATCGTCCTTGGGATCGCCCATTTCGGCCGAGATCGCATTGAAGCGGTCCACCAGATCGGCGGTTTCGCGCGCGCCATCCTTCACGTTTTCGAGCACGCTCTTATTGGGATCGAGCTGCGGTTCCTGCGGCAGATACCCGACGGTGATATTCTCGCCCGGCCAGGCTTCGCCCGAGAAATCGGTGTCGATGCCCGCCATGATCTTCATCAGAGTCGATTTGCCGGCACCGTTGGGGCCGACGATGCCGATCTTGGCACCCTGATAGAATTGCAGGTTGATGTTGCTGAGCACCGGCTTGGGGGCGCCGGGGAAGGTCTTGGTCATGTCTTTCATGACAAAGGCGTATTGTGCGGCCATCGGCGCGAAACTCCGTCGATAAGATAGTGCTGGGATTTGGGCGTTCCCCTAGCGGAGAGGCCGCGGATTGGCAAACCCGGCCGCGCTGCTTAAGCCCTCCCCCATGAAAAAGCTGATCCTGCTCGCGCTCTGCGCCTCCACCGCGGCCGTCGCCGCCCCCGCCACCCCCGAAGCGCTGCGCGACGCCGCGCTGAAGGACGATGTCGCTTGGGAGATCACCGAGGGGCTGACCACCGAAGTCGGTCCGCGCCTGGCGGGCACCGAGGCCGAGGCGCGCGCGCGGGCATGGTCCGCCAAAAAGCTCAAGGCGCTCGGGTTCAGCAATGTGCGCATCGAAACCTGCGACATGCCGGTGTGGCGGCGCGGCGCGGAAAGCGGGGAGATCATCGCGCCCTTCCCCGCCCGGCTGGCGCTGACCGCGCTCGGCAACAGCGCGGCGACACCCGCCGGGGGACTGGAGGCCGAAATCGTCTATTTCCCGACGCTGGCCGATCTGGAAGCCGCCAAGGACGGCAGCCTCAAAGGCAAGATCGCTTTCGTCAGCCATGCCATGCGCCCGACGCAGGATGGATCAAGCTATGGTCCCTTTGGTCAGGCGCGCCGCATCGGCCCCAATATCGCCGCGCAAAAGGGTGCGACGGCGATTGTCATCCGTTCGATCGGCACGGATCATCATCGCAATCCCCATGCGGGCAATACCGCTTTCGCGGCGGGCGTCACGCCCATTCCCGCCGCCGCGCTCTCGATTCCCGATGCGGAGAATCTGGAACGCATCCTGGCGCGTGGCAAGCCCGTGCGGATGAAGCTGCTGCTCACGCCCACCTTCGATGCCAGGGGCCAATCGGGCAATGTGATCGCCGAAGTGCCGGGCAGCGATCCCAAGGCGGGGATCATCGTGATCGGCGGCCATCTGGATAGCTGGGATCTGGGGACGGGCGCGATCGACGACGCCACCGGCGTGGCCATCACCGCCGCTGCCGCCAAACGCATCATGGCTGCCGGACAGCCGCGTCGCACGATTCGCGTGGTCTGGTTCGGGGCCGAGGAAGTCGCCGGCTGCGGTGGCCCGTCTTATTACGAACGCCACAAAGCGGAACGCCATGTGCTCACCGCCGAATCGGATTTCGGCGCAGACCGGATCTGGAGCGTCACCGCCAAGCTGGGCGCGGGCGCCAAGCCGGTCGAAGCCCGCCTGTCCAGCGTGCTCGCGCCGCTCGGCATCGCCTTTGAAGCCGGCGAAGCCCATGGCGGCGCTGATATCAGTCCGCTGGTCGAGGCCGGCGTTCCCGTGATCGATCTCCATCAGGATGGAACGCGCTATTTCGATCTGCACCACACGCCTGACGATACTTTGGACAAGGTCGATCCCGAAGCACTGCGCCAGAATGTTGCGGCATGGACCGCAATGCTCGCCATTGCAGCAAATGCCGCCGAGGATTTCGGGCGGGTCGAATAGTGAACTTCACTTTATCGTTGACCGTGCAGGATTCGCCGCTAATTGAAGTCGCTCGCGTCGGCATTCGGGCCGGTCCGCGAACACTTTGCTTGGGAGCAAATCGAATGAAGAAAATGTCTTTCGTTCTCGCTGCCGCCGGCCTGATGACACTGGCCGCCTGCAACAAGCCTGCTGAAAACGCTGCTGAGAACGCTGCGGATAACGTCGAAGCCGCTGCTGAGAACCTCAGCGACGTTGCTGAGAACATCTCCGAGAACGCAACGGATGCAACGACCAATGCTGTCGAAGCAACCGCAAATGCGATCGATAACGTTGCTGCGAACACCGCAAACGCAATGTAATTCCCGCTCTGTCGGCTTCGGCTGACGGAATGGTAAAGGAAACGGGCAGGCCGAGAGGTCTGCCCGTTTTCTTTTGTCTACCGATTTGGTGGACCCTCAGGCCGCCACGGCTGGCATCGCGCGTGCTTTCCCTGCGCCTCGGTGCCTGTCATGATCCCCGCTCCCGTATCTGGAACGGACGGTTCTATGACCCAATGCAGCCTCGACCGCCTGATCTTCACGCCCGATCAGGTCGATCTCTCGCGCTCTCCGCTGGCCGGCCATCTCGCCGTCGAAACCTATGTGCTCGGCGCGTTCAATCCCGGCTTCACGCGGATGCCCGGCGGCAATCTGCTGATGATGGTGCGCGTGGCGGAAGCGCTCAAGATGCCGATCTTTCATGGCAAGGTTCATGCGATCCGCTGGGACGACGGTGCCTACAAGCTCGACGCCTGGCCCCTGTCCGCCGCCGACACGTCCGATCCGCGGCAATTCACGCTGCACGGCGGCGAATGGAAAGTGATGGCGCTCACCTCGCTCTCCTGGCTGCTCCCGGTCGAACTGACGCCCGATGGGCTGGAGGTGGTTGCCGTCCATTATGACAAGGCGATCGCCCCGCACGCGAGTTTCCAATGTTACGGGATCGAGGATGCGCGGATAAGCCGGGTCGACGGTCGCTATCTGATGACGACCTGTTCGGTCAGCCCCGAACGGCATTCGACCACGCTCTACAGCTCGATCGATGCGCTCCACTGGACGTTCGAGGCGATCGTGCTCGATCATCAGAATAAGGATATGCTGGTCTTCGAAGGGCTGATCGAGGGGCAATATTGGGCGCAGACCCGTCCGCTCGGCCATGTCTATTTCGCTTATCCACCGGGCAGCGACTGGCGTGCCGGGCCATCCATCAACCTGGCGACGTCACCCGATTCGCTTCACTGGCGCCCCCATCTCCATCCGGGCATCCGCCCCCATGCGGCCACGGTGGCCACCGCGCGCATGGGCGGTGGCGCGCCGCCGATCCTGACGCCGGAAGGCTGGCTTTCGCTGTGGCATGGGGTGGAGCCCAATGGCGGCGTGGGCATTTACCGCACCTATTGGTCGTTGCTCGACGCCACCGATCCGTCGAAACTGATCCGCACCAGCCATATGCCGCTGCTCGAAGCCGCGCCCGCGCTTACCGCGCCGCTGGCGGAGCGCATGTATCTGCATGATGTGGTGTTCACCACCGGCATCGTCGATGCGGGCGATCATTATATCGTGGCCTCGGGCGAGGCCGATCTGGCCTGCCGCATCAGCCATATTCCGAAATCGGCCTTTGCGGGATAGAACGGGGATACCCCCTCCCCCGCCCCTTCATATCTGATATGGGGCGCTGATGGATGACCTTGAAACATTATGCGTGCGCGCCCGCGAATGGCGACAAGACGGGCTTGCCCTGGCCACGGTAATCTCCACCTGGGGTTCCGCACCGCGGCCCAAGGGCAGTCATATGCTGGTCAATGCCGATGGCCGGTTCGAAGGATCGGTTTCGGGCGGCTGCGTCGAATCGGATGTGCTTCAGGCCGCCGCCGATGCGATCGCCGATGGCGTCAGCCGCGTCAGATCCTATGGCGTCGCCGATGATGATGCCTGGGTGGCTGGGCTGCCCTGCGGCGGCGAGATCAGCGTGCTGGTGCAACCCGTGGGCGAGGCCGGTTTTCCGCCCGCGCTGTTCGACGCCATCGCTGCCGCGCGCACGGCGGGCCAGCGCTTTCCCGTCTCGACCGATCTGGCGACGGGCCTGAGCAAAACAGGCGCGACACCAGGGCAATTCATCAATGATTATCTGCCCCCCCGCCGTGTGCTGATCGTGGGCGCGGTGCAGATCGCCCAGTCGCTCGCTCCTTTGTGTCGCGCGATCGGGGTGAGCCCGGTGCTGATCGATCCGCGCGGCCGGTTTCTCACCGAGGAACGGTTTCCCGGCGTCACGCTCGACGATCGCTGGCCCGATGACGCCATCACCGCCTTTGCGCCCGATGCGGCGACCGCGGTGATCACGCTCAGCCATGATCCCAAGATCGACGATCCTGCGCTGATTGCGGCGCTGACGGCGCAGACCGGCTATATCGCCGCACTCGGATCGCGCAAAAGCCAGGCCGCGCGGCTTGAACGCCTCGGCGCGCTCGGCTTTTCGGCTGCGGATCTGGCGCGGATCGACGGTCCCGCCGGTCTCGATATCGGCGCGGTCGGCCCCGCTGAAATTGCGCTGTCGATCGCGGCCGGCATGATCCAGGCGTTTAATGATCGCGGCTGACCGCACCGTCGCCATCCTGCTCGCCGCGGGACGGTCCGCGCGGTTCGGGCAAGACGACAAGTTGCTGACGCCATTCGATGGCCGCCCGCTGGCCTGCCATGCGGCGGCGATGCTCGCGGCGGCAGGGTTCCAGGCGTTGATCGCCGTGTGCGTGCCCGAATCGCCGCTAGCTGAGATGCTGACGGCCATGGGGTTCAGGGTCGTGCCGGTCTCTGTGGCTGATGCGGGCATGGCGCAATCGCTGGCCGATGGCATGGCTGCGGCGCAGACGTTCGATCCCGATGCGGTGCTGGTGCATCTGGCGGACATGCCGATGGTGACCATCGCTCACATCGAAGCGCTGCGCGACTCGCATGATGGCGGAGCCGATGCGATCACAGCCTCGGCCTATGGCGGCACGCCGATGCCACCCGCCCTCTTCGGCCGCGCGCATTTCACGGCACTGCGCCAGCTTCGCGGGGATGCCGGCGCGCGCGCGCTGCTGAACCGCGCCACGCTGGTTCGGGCAAGCGCGGCGATGCTGAAGGACATCGACACGCCGGACGATCTCGCCAGCTAGCCATTTCGGATTTTTCCGCATTATCGCCTTGGCAGTTGGATCGAAATGCGGTCTTCTTCGTCTGTTTATGCGCAAGCCATAAAAATCGAGGGCCAGATGACAACCGAGGACTTTAACAGGGTCTCCCGCAGGACAATCCTGGGAGCCAGCGCCGCCATTTGCGCGGCACCCGCAGCAACAGCCGCCGTGCCGGCCTCCGCTGCCAAGAAGCCCGGTGCGCAAGGCCTGCTGCCCGTCACCCTCAAGGTGAATGGCAAGCATCTGCACCTCGATCTGGATCCGCGCACCACGCTGCTCGATGCCTTGCGTGAGCATCTGCGGCTGACCGGCACCAAGAAAGGCTGCGACCACGGCCAATGCGGTGCGTGCACCGTCATCGTCGAAGGTCGCCGCATCAATAGCTGCCTCACGCTGGCCGTGATGCACGATGGCGAGTCCGTCACGACGATCGAAGGGCTCGGCACGCCCGAAAAACTGCATCCGATGCAAAAGGCGTTCGTGGTGCATGATGGCTATCAATGCGGCTATTGCACCCCCGGCCAGATCTGCTCCGCTGTGGCCATGCTCGACGAGATCGCGGCCGGCCTGCCCAGCCATGTGACTGCGGATCTGGACAAGGTGCGCTTTTCCGATGCCGAGGTGCGCGAACGGATGAGCGGCAATATCTGCCGCTGCGCCGCTTATTCAAATATCGTCGCCGCCATCCGCGACGTGGCGGAGCAGGACGCATGAAGACTTTCACGTATGAACGCGCGACAAGCCCCGCCGCGGCCGCCAGCGCTGCCGCCGACCGTCCCGGTGCCCGGTTCATCGCGGGCGGCACCAATCTGCTCGATCTGATGAAGCTGCAGATCGAGACGCCCGCGCATCTGATCGATGTCAACCGGCTGGGGCTCGACCGGATCGAGCCGACCGATGAGGGCGGCCTGCGCATCGGTGCCCTCGTCCGCAACAGCGATCTGGCGGGGGATAAGCGGGTGCGCAGCGATTATGCCGTGTTGAGCCGCGCCTTGCTCGCCGGCGCGTCGGGCCAGCTCCGCAACAAGGCGACCACCGCAGGCAATCTGCTCCAGCGCACGCGCTGCCCCTATTTCTACGACACCACAAAGCCCTGCAACAAGCGTAAGCCCGGCAGCGGCTGCGCTGCGATCAAGGGGTTCAGCCGCAATCTGGCGATCATGGGCACCAGCGACGCCTGCATCGCCACCCATCCCTCGGACATGGCCGTCGCGATGCGCCTGCTCGACGCGCAGGTGGATACCGTATCCCCCGATGGCACCAAACGCATCATCCCGATCGCCGATTTTCATCGGCTGCCCGGTGAGACGCCCCATCTCGAAAGCGCGCTCGCGCCCGGCGAATTGATCGTGTCGGTGACGCTGCCCAAGCCGCTCGGCGGCACGCATGTCTATCGCAAGGTGCGCGATCGCGCATCCTATGCCTTTGCGCTGGTGTCCGTCGCGGCGGTGTTCGGCAAGAATGGCGAAGCGCGTTTCGCCTTTGGCGGACTCGCGCCCAAGCCATGGCGGGTGGATGCTGCGGACGCCGCAGCGAAAAACGGCGCGGGTGCCGTGGCCGAAGCCGCGCTCGCCGGCGCGTCGGTCACCCGGCACAATGCGTTCAAGAAAGATCTGACCGCGCGCACTTTGGCGTCCGTCTATGCCCAGGAGGCCCGGCCATGAAATTCGATCAGCCCGCCACCCTCAATCCAATCGATCGCGGCCGCGTGATCGGCATCGCGCACGATCGCATCGATGGCCCCGCCAAGGTCACCGGAACGGCGCCTTATGCCTATGAACGGCATGATGTCGCGCCCAATGCGGCTTATGGCTGGATCGTCGGATCCGCCATCGCCAAGGGCAGCATCAGCGCGATCGACACGCGCGCGGCTGAAGCCGCGCCCGGCGTCTTCGCCGTGGTCACGCATGAAAATGCCGGGCCGCTGGGAAAAGGCGAGATGAACACCGCGCATCTGCTGGGCGGGCCGCGGATCGAACATTTCGATCAGGCGCTGGCCTTGGTGGTCGCTGGCACGCTGGAGCAGGCGCGTGACGCCGCCAGGCTGGTGCGGATCGACTATGCCCGTGAAGAGGGCCAGTTCGAGCTGGCGGCGGAAAAGGACAAGGCGGTCAAGCCGCCGGTCTCCTGGGGCACCCAGCCCGATTCCGCCGCGGGCGATTTCGATGCAGGGTTTGCCAGTGCGGCCGTCAAGATCGACCGCACCTATACCACGCCCGATCATAGCCATGCGATGATGGAGCCTCATGCGTCCACTGCCGCCTGGCTGGGTGGCCGGCTGACATTATGGACCTCCAATCAGATGATTGCCTGGGCGGTCAAGGAACTCGCGCTCACGCTCAAGATGAAACCCGAGGATATCCATGTGATGTCGCCCTATATCGGCGGCGGCTTCGGATCGAAGCTGTTCCTGCGCGCAGACGCGGTGCTGGCGGCGCTCGGCGCGCGCGCTGCGGGCCGGCCCGTCAAGGTGGCGATCGCCCGGCCCCAGATTCCCAACAATACCACGCACCGCCCCGCCACGATCCAGCGCATCCGCATCGGCGCGGACAAGAATGGCGTGATCGACGCGATCGGGCATGAAGTCTGGTCCGGCGATCTGCCCGGCGGCGGCATTGAAAGCGCGGCGATGCAGACCCGGTTGCTCTATGGCGGCAAGAACCGGATGACCGCGCACCGGCTCGCCGTGCTCGATCTGCCGGAAGGCAATGCCATGCGCGCGCCGGGCGAGGCCGTCGGCCTGCTCGCGCTTGAAGTCGCGATGGACGAGCTGGCAGAAAAATGCGGCGTCGATCCTGTGGAGCTGCGGATCCGCAACGATGTGCAATATGATCCCGAAGTCGGGCCGAAGCGCCCGTTTTCGAGCCGGAAATTGATCGAATGCCTGCGCCAGGGGGCAGATCGCTTCGGCTGGTCAAAGCGCAATCCCAAGCCCGGCCAGGTGCGCGACGGGCATTGGCTGGTCGGCATGGGCGTGGCCGCCGCTTTCCGCAACAATATCGCGTCCAAATCGGGCGCGCGCGTGTCGGTGGATGGTAAGGGTCAGGTCACGGTCGAGACGGATATGACCGATATCGGCACGGGCAGCTACACGATCATCGCGCAGACCGCAGCGGAAATGCTGGGCGTGGCGATGGAGGCGGTCACGGTCCGTCTGGGCGACAGCAAATATCCGGTATCGGCCGGCTCGGGCGGGCAATGGGGCGGCAATAGCTCCACCGCGGGCGTCTATGCCGCGTGCATGGTTTTGCGCGGCATCCTGGCGCAGAAAGCCGGCTTCAATGCCGAGGACGCCGAATTCGAAGATGGCATGATCAAGGCCGCGGGCAAGGCTATCCCGCTCAAGCAGGCCGCGGGGCGCGATGGCGCGTCCGCCGAAGACAAAATCGAATTCGGTGATCTGAGCAAGCGCTATGCCCAGGCTACCTTCGGCGCGCATTTCTGCGAAGTGGGCGTCGATATGCACACGGGCGAAACCCGCGTGCGCCGGATGGGCGGCGCTTTTGCCGCGGGGCGGATCCTCAATCCCAAAGCGGCGCGCAGCCAGGTGATCGGCGCGATGGCGATGGGCGTGGGTGCGGCGCTGATGGAGGAACTGACCGTGGACACGCGCTTCGGCTATTTCGTCAATCACGACATGGCCGAATATCAGGTGCCCGTTCACGCCGATATCCCGGAGCAGGATGTGTTGTTCGTCGATGAACTCGATGACAAATCGTCGCCCATGAAGGCCAAGGGTGTCGGTGAACTCGGCATTTGCGGCGCGGGCGCGGCGGTGGCCAATGCGATTTATAACGCGTGCGGCGTGCGGATCCGCGATTATCCGCTGACATTGGACAAGGTGATCCGATCGCTGCCGGCAGCCTGACCGGCGCAGGACGAAGAACGCTTGGGGGGAGGTTTAACCATGGCTGAGCCGGGCCGCGCCGTGCGGGCGGATTATCCCGCCTTTCGCACGATCACGACGCGCTGGATGGACAATGACGCCTATCGCCACGTCAACAATGTGGTCTATTATTCCTTCTTCGACACCGCGGTGAACCAGATGCTGATCGACGCCGGGGTGCTCGATATCGCGCACAGCCCGGCGATCGGCCTGGTCGTGGAAACCGGGTGCCGCTATTTCGCGCCCATCGCCTTTCCCGATCGGGTCCATGCCGGCGTGCGCGTGGCGAAGCTCGGCACGTCGAGCGTGCGCTATGAGATCGGGCTGTTCCGCGGGGATGAAGATCGCGCCTCGGCCGAGGGCTTTTTCGTCCATGTCCATGTCGATCGCGAGACCAACAAAAGCTGCCCCATCCCCGAAGCAACCCGCGCATTTCTCACCACGCTGCAGATCTGACGCGGAGCCGCGCCCGCATTGGGAATTTCAGAAGATGGTCGGGGAGACAGGATTCGAACCTGCGACCCCCTGGTCCCAAACCAGGTGCGCTACCAGCCTGCGCCACTCCCCGACACTCTCTTCCGCGCCACGACCGGGCCGCTCCAGCGGACCCGCACTGGTGGGCCCGGAGGGACTCGAACCCCCAACCTAGCCGTTATGAGCGGCCGGCTCTACCATTGAGCTACAGGCCCCGCCATGCGCTGGCGCTGCACTACGGAGCGATGCAGCGGATGGCAAGCGCGCAATCGCGCTATTTTCCACTTGATGCGTTCAACGCCGGCCTTCGACTTCCGCGCCGCCCGCCATCGCGGGGAGCCGCAACACGAAATCCTCCGCACCGATCGCAAAAGCACCGCCCGCCGCTTCGGCCAGATTGCGCACGAGTCTGAGCGCAAATCCCAGTCCCAGCAGCGGCGCATCGGGCCAATCACCCTCGGGGCTGTAACCCGGATCGAGCAAGGCGCGCTCCGCCTGCCCCACCAGCGCGCCGGGCCGTTTCACGCGCAGCGCGATCAGCGGGCTGGCGTCATCCATCGCCAGGGACACGGGCAATATCTCGCCGGCGGCGGAGACCGCGATGATGCTCGATATGAGACGGCCATACATGCGTTCCAGCGCCAGCGGATCGACGCTGAGCAGCGGCAGCGCCGGTGCGACCGAAATCCGCAGGGTCACGCCGCGTTCGTCGGTCAGCGGCGCGAGTCCGGTGCAGATATCGGTCAGCACCGCGCCGCCATCCAGATCGGCCTGCTCCAGCCTGAGCGCGTTGGAATCGGCGCGCGCCGCGGTGTCCAGATCATCGACCGCGGCCATCAGCCGCCGCGCCTCGCCCCGGATTTCCTGCGCATGGACGCGGTAATCCTGCGCCGCCGGGCCGAGGATCTGTCCGTCGATCATTTCCGAAAAGCCGAGAATGGCGTTGAGCGGGGTGCGCAGCTCATGCACGAGCTGGCGCAGCGATTCCGGCCTGAACCCCGATCCGAACAGGCCCGCGGGGCGCGCGACCTCGTCGATCCGCGGTCGCCGCGCGGTGCCGCGATAGCCCGTGAAGCGCCCCTCCTGCGCGGTGAAGAACGGCACGGCGGAAATGCGCCATTCGCCCGCCGAAGCGCCGGCTCCGGCCACGGTCAGCCGCGCATCCTTGAACGGCGCGCGGCGACGGAAGGCGCCCGCCACATGCCCGTCCACGCCGCCGTCGACCACTTCGCCCGTGGCGGCGATGCTCAGGCCGATCAGCGCACCGCGCGGCGCGCCTTCGATCCAGACCATGATGCCATCGCTGCTGGTTTCAAACCTGAAGCTTTCCGCGCGCTCGGGCGGCGTGCGCGTCTCGGCGGGCGGCGCGAAGCGTTCGGGCGATTTCTCCCGCTGATAGGCCTCGATCCGGTTGACCAGATCGCGGATCCGCACACCACCGACCGGCGAATCCGCCAGGCTGGCGAGCGGCATGATCGTGCCATCCATCGCCACCGTTGCGGTCGCCGGCCCTTCTATGATCAGATCGGCCGCACCGAACACCGCGAGCGCATGACGCACATCGGGCTCCAGATCCTCGCGGTGGCGCAGCAAGGCGCGCACCGGCGGCGGCAGCGCGGGCAGAAGCGCGATCCACTCCTCCGCGCGCAATTGCACGCTGCGGACCAGCGGCGCGGCCACGCTGACACGGTCTTCGGCGAACAGCACGAGCAAGGCGGGCGTGATGCGCCGCCCCGCCAGCGCGCGCGCCGCGATCAGCCGCTGTTCTTCGGCGATGCCCGGGCGCCACGCCCTCAGCGTATCGATGACCGCATCCTGCTCGTCTGCATCGCCGCGCCCCTGGGCCAGCATGTCGACGAGTTGACGCCATGCGACATCGCGCGCGCCGGAGGTTGCGCCTGCCTGCGCAATCACCGTGGCCACCATGTCGTTAAACCGCACGTCGCGAATCCCTTAGTTTATGATTGCAATATTCCTGCTGTCCCTTCCGATAGCGCCGCCGGGCGCTCTGCGTAACCCGTCAAAAAAGCGCGTAACAATGTGGGACAATTGCAATGGCTGGTAATTAAATTATAGCTTCGGGGATTATCAGGAATGGAAGCGATATAAATGGCGCAATTGTCTATCGACGAACTCGACCGGCAGATACTCGCGCATCTGCAGGGCAATGGCCGCATGACCAATGTGGAATTGGCCAACAAGATCGGGCTGACCGCCCCGCCCTGCCTGCGCCGCGTGCGCAGCCTGGAGGATGCCGGCGTCATCCAGGGCTATAACGCCCGGCTCGATCAGGCGGCGCTGGGCTATGGCATCACCATCTTCGCGATGGTCAGCCTGCGCAGCCAGGCCGAATCCGATCTTCAGGCATTCGAAAAGCATATCGCCGGGCTGCCCGAAGTGCGCGAATGTCATATGCTGAACGGCGAGATCGATTTCCTGCTCAAGATCGTGGCGCGCGATCTCCAGAGCTTCCAGGATCTGCTCACCTCGCAACTGACCACCGCACCCAATGTGGCCAGCGTGAAGACATCGCTCACCATCCGCCGCTCCAAATACGAACCCGGTGTGCCGCTGGACGACACGCCCGCCTGACTCCCAACCGAAAACGGCGGAGCCTCAGCCCCGCCGTTTCCTCGATATGTCCGGCGCTTATTGCCCCGTGGTCATGGGATTTGCCGGCTGCGGCGGCACGTCGAGATAGGTCAGCCAATATTTCGCGATATCCGCGCGCACGCCCTTCACGGCCTGAAACGCGGTCTTTGCCGGCTCCTTCTGGCCAGACATGGCCAGCGCGATGCCCAAACGCATCTGGGTTTCTTCGGCATCCCTCAGCCCGCCCTTGGCGATCGCCGCCTGATAGATGGTGGCGGCTTTCGCATAATCTCCGCCAGCAAGCGCGAGATCGGCGTCCGCCGAGACCGTGCTTTGCGCGCTGATCTTGGCAAAGGCGGCCTGATCGCCCGCGGCGCGGCCGCTGACGAGCGTGTAGAATTCATTCACTTCAGGGCTCATCTTGCCGGACTTTTTGGCGGGTTCGAGCACGGCCTTGGCTTCCAGCGGCAGACCCGCGGCATTGGCCTGATAGGCATAGTCATACACGTCATCATCGCCGGCAAAGGCATTGGCCGCGCGCAACAGGCGATAGGCGTCGAGATAGACCTTGCCGCCCAATCCCTTTTTGTCGGCGGACATGTTCTTGGTGGCACCGATATAGTTCTGGATGTTGGTGCGCCACATGTCGGCGGTCGGATAATCCCGCAATTGCGCGGTCGTCCAGTTCACGAAAGACGGCATCTGCTTGGCGTTATACGCCTGCTGGATGCCGAACGTATAATAGGCTTCGGGAACCTTGGTGTTGGCCTTGCGCAATTCGGCCACGGTCTTTTCCATGGCGATATTGGCATCGGCCGGGCGCTTGGCATCGCTATAAAGCCGTGCCTGCGTCAAATAGAGCTCCTGATTGACATAGCCCGACGCTGCCGCCGCATTGAACGCGGCTTCCGCACGCGGATATTCCTTGCGCTCATAAGCGAATTTGCCGGAATAGAATTGGAAGACGCCCAGACGCTCCGGCCCGACCAGATTGGTCGAGAGCATCGAATCGATCGCGCTGGCCTGCAGGCTGGTGTCACCCAGGCCGATACCCGCTTGCAGGCGGATGTCGTTGATCTGATAGATTTCGTCAGGCGTGGTGCCCGGCCCCATCGCATCCAGCCCGGATTTGACCTCGGTCCATTTCGCCTTCCTCTGGGCATCGATCGCAGGCTTGTCAGCAGCCGCGGCTGCGCCCAGCTTCTGGTTCAATGCAACGCCTTCGCTATAGGATTTGACGACCGGCTGGAGCTTTGCCTGGAATTCCTTGCTCAAGGTCAGCTTCGGCCCGGTGGCCACCGCCGCTTCCTCGCCCTTTTTCGGCTTTTTTTCCTTGGCGGCATGAGCGGGAAGCGCGACCGTCATGGAAAGCGAGCCAAGCGCCAGCGCCGCGCCGAGCGCCGCCTTCGAAACCAGATTCCTCAATTGATGTCTCCATATGATCTTTGGGGCTCCACGCTCTGCGGCGTGCATCCGTTGTAGCTGACTAGTCCCACGCCTTTGTGCGCACAACCCTCTCAACCGCCATTCAGCCTTGTAGTTCCGTCCACTGAACGCGGGTTGAACCGTGTCATTGCGCCGTCACAAGGATTCCTTGCTTTGACGCGCCACCCCCGCTCCGCTACGCGCCGGCCCATGCTTGCATTCCTGTCTCCGGCCAAGTCGCTCGACTATGCCTCTGTCATCCCCGATTTCACCCAGACCGATCCGCGTTTCGAGGCCGAATCGATGATCCTGGCCACCGCCGCGGCCGAGCTTTCGCCGGCGCGGCTGATGGACATCATGGATATTTCGGAAAATCTGGCGGTCCTGAATGCCGAGCGCTATGCGAATTTCGAGAATTTGCCCGCCCGCCCGGCGATCTACGCCTTTGCCGGAGACGTCTATATCGGGTTCGAGGCCAAGAGCCTCGACGAACCCGCCATCCACTTCGCGCAGGATCATGTGCGCATCCTGTCCGGCCTTTATGGCCTGTTGCGTCCGCTCGACGCGATCCGGCCCTATCGGCTGGAAATGGGCACGCGCTGGGCACCGGGCAGCGGCACGCTCTATAGCTTCTGGGGCCAGCGCATTGCCGATCTGGTGATGGCCGATCTGGCGGCGGAAGGATCGAACACGATCATCAATCTCGCCAGCAAGGAATATTGGGGGGCGGTCGAGGGCAAGTTCACGCCCGATGTGCGCGTCATTACGATCGATTTTCGCGAGATCGGCCCCGATGGCCTTCGGTTCAACAGCTTCGCCGCTAAGCGTGCGCGCGGCATGATGGCCCGCCATATCTGCGAACACCGGCTGACCGACCCCGACGCGCTCAAGGGCTTCGATACCGATGGCTATGAATATGACGCCGACAATAGTGATGGCGACACCTGGCGATTCCTGCGCCGGTGAGCGGCAGCGCCATCATCATCGGGGCGTCTGGCGGGATCGGCGGCGCGCTTGAGGCGGCGCTGATCGAGGAAGGCGCTTACGATCAGGTCTGGGGGTTTGCCCGCAGCCGCCCCGGCGCGCAGCATCTCGATTTGACGGACGAAGCCAGCATCGCCGCCGCGGCCGCCGCCGTGGCTGAGGGTCCGGCACCGTCGCTGATCGTGATCGCCACCGGCCTGCTGCATGAGGGCGATCGCCGGCCTGAAAAATCGGTGCGCGATCTGGATCCGCAATGGATGGCGCGCAATTTCGCGATCAACGTGATCGGCCCGGCTCTGGTCGCCAAGCATTTCCTGCCGCTGCTGCCCAAGACGGGCACGCCGATCCTGGCGGCCTTGTCCGCGCGCGTCGGCAGCATTTCGGATAATCGGCTGGGCGGATGGCACGCCTATCGCGCGTCCAAGGCCGCGCTCAACATGCTGATCTGCAATCTCGCGATCGAGGCGCGCCGCGCCAATGATCGCTCGATCATCGTCGGCCTTCATCCGGGCACGGTCGACACGGCGTTGAGCCAACCTTTTCAGGCGAATGTCGCCCCCGGAAAACTGTTCGACGCCGATCGCGCGGCGCTGCAATTGCTCGATGTGATCGAGGGGCTCAAGGTCAAGGATTCGGGCAAGCTCTTCGCCTGGGACGGCGAGGAAATCGCGCCATAGCGAAAGCCTGAAAGACTCGCATTCCCCTGCGCGCCCGGCTATGGTTGTCATTCATCTGAAACACACCTGAAAGCACCAAATTGAGCACCGACGAGACCCTGCTCGCCGATCCTTCGGATATTACCCCGATCAATATCGTCGACGAGATGAAGACCAGCTATCTCGATTACGCGATGTCCGTGATCGTGAGCCGCGCGCTGCCTGATGTGCGCGATGGCCTGAAGCCCGTTCATCGCCGCATTCTCTATGCCTGCCAGGAAGCGGGCTATGTCGCGGGCAAGCCCTATCGCAAGTGCAGCCGCATCGTCGGTGACGTGATGGGCAAATATCATCCGCATGGCGATAACGCGATCTATATGGCCCTTGCCCGCCTCGCGCAGGATTGGTCGATGCGCGTCATGCTGATGGATGGCCAGGGCAATTTCGGCTCGATGGATCCCGATTATCCCGCCGCCATGCGCTATACCGAGGCGCGTCTCGCCAAGGTGGCCAATGCGCTGCTTGAGGATCTCGACAAGGATACGGTCGATTTCACGCCCAATTATGACGGCTCCGAAAGCGAGCCGCAGGTGCTCCCCGCGCGCTTTCCCAATCTGCTCGTCAATGGCGCAGGCGGCATCGCGGTCGGCATGGCGACCAATATCCCGCCGCACAATCTGGGCGAAGTCATCGCCGCCTGCCTTGCGTATATGGACAATGGCGCGATCACGATCGACGAGCTGATCGAGATCGTCCCCGGCCCCGATTTCCCCACCGGCGCGCTGATCCTTGGGCAGCATGGCGCGAAATCGGCCTATCACACGGGCAAGGGCTCGATCATCATGCGCTCCAAGCATGTGGTTGAGGAAGGCCGTGGCGATCGCCGTTCGATCGTGCTGACCGAAGTGCCGTATCAGACCGGCAAGAACAATCTGGTCGAAAAGATCGCCGAAGCCGCCAAGGACAAACGCATTGAGGGCGTTTCGGATATCCGCGACGAATCCAACCGTCTCGGCGTCCGCATCGTCATCGATCTGAAGCGCGATGCCACGCCCGAAGTGGTGCTCAACCAGCTTTGGCGCCATACACCCGCGCAATCGAGCTTCCCGGCCAACATGCTCGCGATCCGCGGCGGCCGCCCGGAAACGCTCAATCTGCGCGACATCATCGAGAGCTTCGTGAAATTCCGCGAGGAAGTGATCACGCGGCGTTCCAAGTTCGAGCTGAACAAGGCGCGGGAACGCGCGCATCTGTTGCTCGGCCTCGTCATCGCGGTCACCAATCTCGATGAAGTCGTGCGCATCATCCGCAGTTCGTCCAGCCCTGCCGAGGCGCGCGCCGCCTTGCTCGCGCGCGAATGGCCGGTGGCCGAGATCGCCGCTTACATCAAATTGGTGGAATCGGTCGAACCCGAGATCGATGGCGACACTTACAAGCTCTCCGAGCTTCAGGTTCGCGCGATCCTCGATCTGCGCCTTCATCGCCTCACCGCATTGGGCCGCGACGAGATCGGCAACGAGCTTCAGGGTCTGGCCGATCAGATCGAGGAATTGCTCGCCATCCTGGGAGACCGGGTGAAGCTCTACGCCATCATGCGCGAAGAGCTGGAAGCGGTGTCGCGCGAATTCGCCACCCCGCGCCGTTCGATCATCGCCCCCGCCTGGGACGGCATTGACGACGAGGATCTGATCGAGCGCGAGGAGATGGTCGTGACCGTGACCATGGGCGGCTATATCAAGCGCACCACGCTCGATACCTTCCGGGCGCAGCGCCGCGGCGGCAAGGGTCGCGCCGGCATGGCGACCAAGGACGAAGATGCCGTCACCAACGTGTTCGTGACCAGCACGCACACGCCGGTGCTGTTCTTCTCCACGCACGGCAAGGTCTATCGCATGAAGGTCTGGCGGCTGCCCGAAGGCGGACCTGCCACGCGCGGCCGCCCGATGGTCAACCTTCTCCCGCTGGCCGAGGGCGAGAAGATCTCGACCGTCTTGCCGCTGCCCGAGGATGAGGCCGAATGGGCCAAGCTCCATGTGATCTTCGCCACCGCGCATGGCGGCGTGCGGCGCAACAATATGGACGCCTTCGCCAACATCCCGACCAACGGCAAGTTCGCGATGCGCTTCGACGAGGACGCGACCGATCGGCTGATCGGCGTGGCCTTGCTCACCGAGAGCGACGATGTGTTGCTCGCGACCAAGCAGGGCAAGGCGATCCGCTTTGAATCCACCGCGGTCCGCGAGTTCCAGAGCCGCACCTCCACCGGCGTGCGCGGTATCACCTTGAAGGACAATGACGAGGTGATCTCGCTTTCGATCCTAGGCAGCTTCGAGGCCTCCACCGAAGAGCGCGAGGCATACCTCCGCGCGGCCAAGTGGAAGGAGAATGAGAACGAACCGACGCTCGCCCCGGAGCGCATGGCCGAATTTGCGGCGGCCGAAGAGTTCATCCTCACCGTCTGCGCCAATGGCTATGGCAAGCGCACATCGGCCTATGAATATCGCCGCACCAATCGCGGTGGCCAGGGCATCGGCAATATCGACAATATCGCGCGCAACGGCCCGGTGGTCGCCAGCTTCCCCGCCCATGCCGGCGAACAGCTCATGCTGGTCACCGATCAGGCCAAATTGATCCGCCTGGGTTTGAGCACGATGCGGGTCATCGGCCGCAACAGCGCGGGCGTCCGCCTGTTCAACGTGGCGGATAACGAACATGTCGTGAGCGCGGCCAAGATCGACGAGGCCGAAGAGAGCGAAGACGAGGGCATCACCGACGCCGAGGCACCCGACGCTCCAGAGACGCCGGAAGCCCCAGACGCGCCCGAAACCCCAGAGGCACCCGAAACGCCAGAGACCCCCGAAACCGACGCGTGAGCCTGGCCTATAAGATCCTGACGGCGGCCCAATGGGCGGATTTCCAGGCCACCGGCGTGTTCAAGGGCGCGCCGGTGGATCTGGCGGACGGCTATATTCACATGTCCACCGCGGCGCAGGTCGCCGAAACCGCCGCCAGGCATTTCGCGGGGCAGACCGGGCTGGTCTTCGCCACGTTCGATCTCGCCGCGCTGGGCGACGCGGTGCGGTTGGAGCCGTCGCGCGGCGGCCAGCTCTTCCCGCATCTCTATGGCGATCTGCCCATGGATGCGGTGGTGGCATTTTCAGGCACGGTGCCGGACGGAGCCTAGCGTTCCGCTCACCCCGGCAAAGATCAGCAATTGCCCGCCATAATAAAGCGCCCAGATCACGAACGCGGGCCAGAGCGCCCCCGCCGCCGGCCCCATGCGTGCAAAGATCACCAGATCGGAGATGAGGAACAGCATCGCGCCCAGCCCGGTGCGCAGGCGCGGGAAGCGGCTGCGCCACGCCATCGCCGCCATCGCCGCCACGCACAGCGCATAGACCGCCACCCCCGCCGCCCCGGCCCGGTCGGCGGGCAGCATCCAGGCGATCGCCACCGACAGGGGCACCACCAGCAGCACCAGCGCTTTCTGGCTCCCGCTCATGGCCCCGCGCCGGTTGCGCGCATAAAGCCAGATCGCCACGCCATGTCCCGCCATGAAGGCCAGCGCCCCCGCCACCAGGCTCAGCTCCAGCAGCATATCGCCCAGCGCGCCCAATCCCAATACCGCCGCCAGCAGCCAGCCGTCCGTGCCTTTGGCCAGACCCGCCGCCGCCAGCGCGAGCAAGGCCACGGGCAATCCCTTCCAGATGATCGGCACGGGTTGCGGCAGATCGAGGTTCCAGATCGCCATATAGCTGAACGCAAACAGCGCGCTCGCCGCGACCAGCCACTTCGTCCTGCCCTCACCCATATTTTCGCCCCTTTGCCACGCCCGACATGCCCGACGCGCCCGACGCGCCCGACAGGCTTAAACCCCTTGCCGGAAAAGGAAATGCGCGCATCGTATCCTCCCGATCCGCCCTGCTTGGTCGATCCGTAAAATCGGTTATACCATGGGCTGAGAGACGGCCTGGGGGCGGGCCGCATGATCGCGGGGGCACGCATTTGCCATATCGTCACGCGCATAAAGTCATCCTGCTGCTGGTGCCGCTCATCCTCTGGGCCTTCTGGCCCGGCTATTTCGGGATGGTGCCCACCGCCGCCTTCGCGCTGCATGCGCATGGCATCACCGCATCCTGCTGGATCGCCCTGGTCGCCGCGCAAAGCTGGACGATCCACGCGCGCCGGAATGCGCTGCACCGCACCGCCGGTCTGGCGGTGTTCATCCTCGCGCCGCTGTTCACAGGGGCGGCGGCGCTGGCGATGCAGAGCATGGCGGGCAAATTCGCAGGCGGCGCGGACTCATTCGTTGCCGAGATGGGACCACGCCTCGGTCTCTATGATCTGCTCTCCACGATCGCCTTCGTCGCGCTGGTGCGCGGGGCGCTGATCCACCGGCGGCGGATCGCCAGCCATGCCGCGCACATGCTGGCAACGGTGCTGCTCGTCGTCCCCCCGATCCTCGAACGCATCCTCCCGATCCCGTTCCATTTCCACGCCAGCGACGGCATCGCGCTGGTGGTAGGCCTGATCCTCTGGCGATTGAGACCGGGCGACGGGCGACCGTTCCTCTGGGTAGCGACGCTGTCAGCAGTGCAGATCATCCAGCTCGAGACCGTGGGCCAGAGCGCGGCCTGGACCGGGATTTTCGTTCAATTGATCTCGATCCCGTCGGCGGCGCTTGCGGGCGGCGCGATATTGGTCACGGCGCTGATTCTCTGGCGGGCGTGGCTGGTGCGGGGGAAGGTTGTGGTGCAGCCTTCGGCACTGGCGCTTTAGACAATGTGAAGTAAGGGGTTCAAGGCTCATACCTTGGCGTTGATGCCGGAAATGTATAACAGGAATGCCGCGACTTGGCCGCCACCCAAACTGTGAGGACTCCATGCCGCACCTGACTAGCGTCGTTGATACATTTCCGACGGCCGTCATTCCACATGCACGAAATGGACTTCCAGTCGAAGTATCGCTCATCGCACAATTGGGGCACGGGGCAGGAAGTCATTTGTTTTACAGCATTGCTGCCCGGCAAAGGGCGCATGCCGAATATGTCGATGCGCTCGAGGAGCCTTCCGCCAAACTCGGGGGCACCAATTTCGATCTCGGCGACACTACGGCGCTTTATTCGTTCATCGTCGGCCCCCAAGGACATCCCTTTCATCGTCATGCTGGACATCGGATTTTTACGGCTGTTTCCGGCAGCGGTGGCGCGCAATTGCGCTTTTCAATGGCAACGACCGAAGAGATGGCGTGTGATCCACACAAATTTCTGGAAGCGCTGCATTTTATCAATATTCCGCCAGATTGCATGTTTTGCGTCCGTTTTGGAGGGGAAACCTGGCATCAATTCTGGCCATTATCGAAGAACTCACTGCATCCCGTATTCTTCGCGCTTTCAAGCCACACCGATGAATTGGGCGGAGATTTGTCGGATGATCTGAAATCCAAGATCAAGGCGAATAAGGCGGATATCCCGACCCTGACCGAAGTCTTACCCCAAGCGGTGGCAGAACTGATCCACAATAAGGATTTTCTGCAGCAGGTCATTCCCACCACCACACTGTCCCTGGACGCACCGGCGGGAACGATACACCACAAGGTTTGCGACACATTCCGGGGAAGCATGGGTCTGATGCGCGGCTTCTGGAGTAACCGATATGGCCCTGGCGGGTATATTTCCAGGGCAGATGTCGCAAAAACGGTGGTCGAACTCGAAGGTGTCCCCGCTCATTCTCTCTTGAGGAAGCAATTCGAATCCGGTGATGCTCATCATCAAGATACGTTCATGGTGACCTTGAGCGGGGTCGATTTTCGCGATCTCAAAGCCCACCAAATTCTAGAATTTCTGCTCGAAGGGTTTTTGAACAACGCCCCGCGCGGGGTTTCACGGCTCATGTTGATCCGGAATTTTCTGGTCAGACCTATAGGGTTGCGGACTTCTCCCCTGGGGTGTCCGGTTTCATCGCTCCTGTCAGACGACAGAAGTAATCTGTTTGCTGGGCAATATCCCGTATTGGATCAGATGGTCGCGGCGGATGGCTCGCTTGCGCAAGTCGTCCTCGGCGCGAAGGACAAGCATCTGATTTTCAGATCGTGCATCGGCGTGGAAATGACCAGCCAGAAACATGTCAGGATCACGCTCGGCACTTCGGTCAAATGCCGGAATCTGTTCGGGCGTTTCTACATGGCGGCCATATCCTTTGTGCATCGAAAATACATCTCGCCAACGATGTTGCGGAGAGCCACCGATTATCTGATATCAAAAATCCACTGAATTTCAGATAGTTAGTCTTGGATATTGTGTTTCAATTCCTCCTTCTGGACGGTTGGACTGCTGCTTGGCACCACCGCTTTCCTACACTCCCATGTTCATGATACGTTCCACTCATGCCCAAGCCCCGCCGCAAATCCGCCATCCGCGCCTTCGCCCTCCGCCAAGCCGCCGCGCTCAAGGAAATTGCCGAACAGCGCGCCGCTTTTCTCCAGCCCCGCGCCCGATCGTGGCACGATGTCTTCCTCGCCGCGCTCCGTTCTGGCCAGCCCGTCAGCGCTGCCGCTGCGGCGGCTGGCGTGTCCAAATCGGGCGTCTATAAGGCGCGGCTGAACGAACCAGGCTTCCGCGCCGCCTGGAATGCCGCACTTGCCGTCGCCCGCAAAAGGCGACAGCAGAGACGGGCCACCGCGCGCCAAGCCGATTGGCCCATGCGCCGTGTTTCCGTCCGCCCGGCCGCCACTCCGTTCAACGACGAAACTGCACGTTTCAACGTAATCATCACCCACCCAGCACGGTGTGACCTTGGTCCACCCCAGGTAGACAGTGTCCGCCCCCCATGCGGCCCTGTCCCACATTCCGACAGCGTGATCTTCGTGTGACCTTTGCCCAAAACGCCCCCGCCATGCGACACGCCCCCCTCGCATCCCCGTCCATTCCCCGCTATCGCCCGCGACCATGACACATCAAATCCATATCATCGGCGGCGGGCTCGCCGGATCCGAGGCCGCGTGGCAATTGGCCAATGCGGGCGTCAAAGTGCGCCTCTCGGAAATGCGCGGTTCGGGGGAGATGACGCCTGCGCATCAGACCGACAAATTGGCCGAGCTCGTCTGTTCCAACAGCTTCCGTTCCGATGATGCGAACAGCAATGCGGTCGGCCTGCTCCATTCGGAAATGCGCGCGCTCGATTCGCTCATCATGGCCAAGGCGCATGTGCATAAGGTGCCCGCCGGGTCCGCGCTTGCAGTGGACCGCGATGGTTTTGCCGATGACGTGACCGCCGCGCTCGCCGCGCACCCCAATGTGGAGATCGTGCGCGAGCGGGTGGATGCGGTGCCCGAAACCGGCTTCACCATCATCGCCACCGGCCCGCTCACCGATGCCGCTCTGGCGCAGTCGATCGGCGCGCAGACGGGCGAGGATGCTTTGGCCTTTTTCGATGCGATCGCGCCCATCGTCCACCGTGACAGCATCGATATGGATATCTGCTGGATGGCGAGCCGCTGGGATAAAGTGGGGCCGGAGGGCGACGGCAAGGATTATATCAATTGCCCGATGACCAAGGCGGACTATCTCGCTTTCCATCAGGGGCTGCTCGATGGCGAGAAGGGCGAGTTCAAGGAATGGGAGATGAACACGCCCTATTTCGAGGGCTGTATGCCGATCGAGGTGATGGCCGAGCGCGGGCTGGATACGCTGCGGTTCGGCCCGATGAAGCCCGTCGGGCTCGATAATCCGCGCACCGGGCACTGGCCCTGGGCCGTGGTCCAGCTCCGTCAGGACAATGCCTTGGGCACTTTGTGGAACATCGTCGGCTTCCAGACCAAGCTGAAACATGCCGAGCAGGTCCGCCTGTTCCGCACCATTCCCGGCCTGCAGAATGCCGAATTTGCGCGGCTGGGCGGGTTGCACCGCAACACCTTCATCCAGTCCCCCAAATTGCTCGATCCCACATTGCGCCTGAAGGCCGCGCCGCACATCCGCTTTGCCGGGCAGATCACCGGCTGCGAGGGCTATGTCGAATCCTCCGCGATCGGGCTGCTCGCCGGGCGCTTCGCCGCCGCCGAGATATTGGGTCAGCCGATCACCCCGCCCCCGCCGACCACCGCGCTGGGCGCTCTGCTGTCGCACATCACCGGCGGCGCCGATGCTGACAATTATCAGCCGATGAACGTCAATTTCGGCCTGTTCCCGCCGCTGGCGCTGGAGGGCAAGAAAACCAAGAAGGGCGAACGCAAATTGATGATGACCGCCAGGGCGCGGGAGGCGATGGCGGAGTGGATGGGGGGATGAATCTCAGTCAGCAACCGTCACTCCCCCCCAATCCGCTCATCCCGAGCGCGGTCGAGGGATCAACAACCAAACGCCCCCACCCCGTTTGTCCCGAGCGAAGTCGAGGGACGTGTCACCTGCAAAGTCCGTGTCTCGACTGCGCTCGACACAAACGGATTGGGAGATGACCGGATTGGGAGAAGGGCCAATAGTCTTGAAACTCAATCCTCCTCCGCCACCGCCACCACGGCCGGGCAATCGCATTTCGGCTTCACCGGCGTCTTGCGCACCACCGCGGTGGTCGCAAACTCCGCCGCGTTCAGCGTCTTGGACCGATCCCCATCCGCCTTGGCGAATTTTTCGCGCGTCTTCACCGCCCATTCGTCGAAGGAGAGCCGCCCGTCGCCATTCACGTCCAGCTTGAGGAAGGCCTTGGAGCGGCTGGCGAAATATTCTTCGGCGGTGATCGTGCCATTCTTGTCCTTGTCGATCCGCCCGAAGCGCTTTTCCTCACGGGTCTTGTCGGTGGCCGACGGCGCTTCGCCCACCGGATCGCCGAGCAAAGGCAGACCGACCTGCGCTGCGGCCGGCGCGCCGATCGGCGATTTCACATCCGCCCGGCTGGTCCAGATAAAGAAGCCCGCGCCCGCGAGCAGCAAGGCCGAGCAGACCCCGGCGATAAAGCGTCCCATCCCCCGGCCCTCCCCGGCCATGGCCGATGCTAGTCCGGAAAAGGGCGTCGGGGCAAGTCAGCGCCCGGTCAAATTGTGCCGCATCATCCGCAGCAGCCGGGCCGGCGCGCCCTGCCGCCGCGGTGTGTCCAGCCCGCCGCGGGCATCCCGCAGCGCCAGAGCGGCCAGCATTCCCAAGGGCCGGAGGGGTTTGGGCCAGCGATGGGCGAGAGATGACTCCAATTCGGACCAGGCCATGGCCACCGCGCGTTCGGCGGTTTCGCGGTTGCTGCAGCGAAAGGCGAAATCCACCAGCGCCCAGCCCTCCCCGGCCGTGGTCAGCGCTTCGAACGGGCGGTCATCGAGCAAGACACCCAATTGCCGGAACAGCGCCCCGCCCCGCCCCGCAGCGAAATGGCGCAAGGTCAGGTCATCCAGCGGCAGCGGTTCAAGCACCGCCGACCAGCCATCGGCCATCCCCGCCAGCGCTTCAAAGTCGGCAGACGTGCCGCCCAGCACCGCGGACAATCTTTGCAGCAACGGCTCGTCCGGCGCGCCGCCGGTGCCCAGCGCCGTCACCGCATCATGCCACCACGTCAGCCGCATCTCGCCGATCAGTGGCTCGGTCGTGCTGCGGACGATCCCGGCGAATTGCGCATCGAGCGCCCACATCGCGGCCATGGCGGATCGTTTCGATGCCGGGACATAAGCCAGCGCAAGCTGGATTTCCGGATCGGCACCCTCCCTATTCGTGGCAAATTTTGCGTTAACCATCCCCGTTCAACACTGCTTTGCCATTCGCCGTCATAGCCGGAAGCCTATGCAGTTTCTTTCCATGGGGTAAACGGAAAATGTCGAGGATGGGGAATCAGGAAAGGCGCGCAAAACCGCGCACATTCCTCTCGCGCCTGCGCACGAACACAAGCGGCAACGTGATGTTCATGACCGCGATGTCCGTCATACCCGTAGCCGGCATGGTCGGCGGCGCAGTCGATCTCAGCCGTGCCTATCTCGTCAAGGCGCGGATGCAGCAGGCGTGCGACGCGGGCGCACTGGCGGGCAGACGGTCCATGTCTGGCACCACCGTGACCACGACGGATAAGCAGGAAGCGCTTCGCTTCTTCTATTTCAATTTTCCACAGAATACGATGGGCTCGACCACGCTGGTCGATGACAATGATTCCGCTGTCAACCGCGTGTCCACCGCGCTGAGCGCCGACAAGCAGTTTGAAATGTCCGCGACCACCGCCGTGCCGACGACATTGCTGCGCGTCGTGGGCATGAACGAAATGCGCGTGGATGTGGCGTGCAAAGCCGAGGAATATTACGTCAATACCGACTTGATGATGGTGCTGGATACCACCGGCTCGATGAACTGCTATCTGTCAGACGCAACGAGCTGCCATCAATCGACCGAGAAAACGACCAACGGCACCAAAAAAGCCAAGATGCTGGAATTGCGGGACGCGCTGAAGGCGCTCTATGTCAGCTTGCGTCCCGCCCAATTGGCCTTGGAGGCCAAAAGCCTGCGGATGCGGATCGGCATGGTCCAATATTCGAGCACGGCGAATGTCGGTAAGCTGGTCTATGCCAAGAACAGCGCGTATATTCGCAATCCTTATACCTATTATAAGTCCGATGGCACAGCCGATACCGCCACAAACCGGGCGGCCGCATGGTTCACCGGAACTTGGCTGGGCTGCATCGAAGAACGACAGACGACCACTGCACTTACCAAAGACAGCACAAGCATCCCTGCGGCTGCCTATGATCTCGACATCGCCAAAATCCCCGACAGCGATGCCACACGCTGGGGGCCGTATGATGAATCCTCGGAAAAGAGCAAAAGCACTTCGAATTACTACGATTCGGCTTGTCCCAAGCCAGCGGTCGCCATGAAATCATGGGCCAGCACCACCGAATTCAATACGCAGGTCGATACGATCCTCCAGGGTGACGGCAACACCTATCATGATATCGGGATGAACTGGGGCGTCAGGATGATCGCCAACACCGGTATTTTCGGCGCAGACAATCCCGACAAATATAATAATGTCAAAGTGCGCCGCACCATCGTCTTCATGACCGATGGCGACATGGCACCGAACAGGTCGGGCTATAGCGCTTATTCCGTTGCCAGATACGCGGGGCGTGTCGCTTCAACCGGAACCTCCGACGCCAATCTGGAACTGATCCACGTCAATCGGTTCAAGCTGATGTGCGCCAAGGCCAAATCCGATCCCCTGAACATCGACGTCTGGGTGGTCGCCATGCTTGATCACGCTATGGACAGCTATCTGTCCGGCTGCGCATCGAATGCGGATCAGGCCATTCTGGTGAGCGACGCTCAGGATCTGGCGGACGCCTTCAAGAAGATTTCGGACAAGGTCGGCAATCTCAGGATTGGTCAGTGACAGCGCCAAAGCTCCGCCTTTTAGGCCGCGACGAAAGCGGATCGACCGCGATGGAATTCGCCATCATCGCGCTGCCGCTGTTCACCTTCATGTTCGGCGGCATGGACCTGGCCTATCAAGCCTATGCGACCGCCGTTTTGCAGGGGACGGTCAACACGGCAGCGCGCAAGGCGACGCTGGAGAATGCTTCGGCGACAACGCTGGAGACTTTCGTCAAGGGCCAGCTCAGCCAGATCGCCAAACCCGCTGATATCACCGTGCAATCAGCGGCGTTCGAGCAATATAGCAAGATCGGCAAACCCGAAAAACTGACCACTGATGTCAACAGCAATGGCTCCTATGATAAATTGGGGCCGGATTGCTTCATCGATGACAATCTGAACAACGCTTATGACACGAGCAGCCAGGGCCGCAACGGCATCGGCGATGCTGAAGACATCGTTCGCTATCAGGTGACGGTGAGTTACAAACGCCTCACCCCACTGGCAAAAATGGTGGGGATGGATGATCCGGTGACCATCGGCCGTGGCGCTTTCCTGCGCAGTGAGCCTTATGCGGGTGTTGTCGATCCACCCGTCAAATGCGGGGTATGATCATGCAGAACCAACATGACAGCGCGGCGGCAAGCCCGTTGAAAACCACCGTTCTCGGCGCGTTGAAGGACTGCCGCAGCGGCGTGGCCTATATCGAATTCGCTTATTCGCTTCCGATTTTCATCCTGCTTTGCATGTACGGGGTCGAACTCGCCAATATCGCGATAACGAATGCGCGAGTCAGCAATATTGCCAGCATGATGGCCGATGGTGCCGCGCGCGTCCGCGATCGTATCGACGAGGCTGATATCAACGAATTGATGGTCGGCGCGAAATTCGCGGGCCAGGGGATTGATATTACGAATTACGGCAGGATCATGATTTCGACGGTCGAAGACAATGCTGCAACCGCAACAGCCGATGACCAGACTGTGACTTGGCGACGCTGCAAAGGCAAGGAAGTCCCAGCCAGCGGTGACGTCAAAGTTCCGGAGGGTCCGACCCTGAGCGCTCCTGTCACGGCTAACGGAACACAAATCGCCGCCAAGCCCGGAAATCCCGTGATTTTTGCGCAGATTATCTACAAATATCAGCCCATCATCACCGATAAATTCTTTGGTCCAATCACGATGAACTATTCTTCGGCCTATTCGGTCCGCGACCGTGTGGTGCAGACGATGCAGAATGGTGGCAGTCTCGCGGACAGCGCCAAATCACTCTGCAGCGCCTATAACGTCTGAGCTTTCACCGGCTCAGCCCTTATACGTCACCGTCTTCACCGCCTTGATCACCCGATCCACATCCACCAATGCGATCTTCTCCAGATTGGCGGCATAAGGCAGCGGCACGTCTTCATTGGTGACGCGCAGCACGGGGGCGTCCAGATCGTCAAAGCCTTGTTCCATCGCCACGGCGAGGATCTCGCTTGAGATCGAGCAGGTGGGCCAACCCTCCTCGACCACCACCATGCGGTTGGTCTTCTTCAGGCTTGCCAGCACGGTTGCGGTGTCCAGCGGGCGCAGCGTGCGCAGGTCGATCACTTCGGCGTCGACGCCCTCGGCAGCCAGTTTCTCGGCCGCGTCGAGCGCCAGGCCGACGCCGATCGAATAACTCACGATGGTCACGTCCTTGCCGGCGCGCATGATCCGCGCCTTGCCGATCGGCAGGACATAATCGTCCAGCTTGGGCACGTCGAAGGTGCGGCCATAAAGCAGTTCGTTTTCGAGGAAGACCACGGGATCGTTCGAGCGGATCGCGGCTTTCAGCAACCCCTTGGCATCCGCCGCGTCATAAGGCGCGATCACGATCAGGCCGGGGACGCTGGCGTACCAGGGGCCGTAATTCTGGCTGTGCTGCGCGCCCACGCGGCTGGCCGCGCCATTGGGGCCGCGGAACACGATCGGGCAACGCATCTGGCCGCCGGACATGTAATTGGTCTTGGCCGCCGAATTGATAATGTGGTCGATCGCCTGCATCGCGAAATTGAAGGTCATGAACTCGATGATCGGGCGCAGGCCCGCCATGGCCGCGCCGGTGCCGACGCCGGCAAAGCCATATTCGGTGATCGGCGTATCGATCACGCGCTGCGGACCGAATTCCTCGAGCAGTCCCTGGGTGACCTTATACGCGCCCTGATATTCGGCGACTTCCTCGCCCATCACGAACACGCGATCGTCCGCGCGCATTTCTTCGGCCATCGCATCGCGCAAAGCCTCGCGCAGCGTGGTCTTCACCATTTCGGTGCCTGCGGGAATATCGGGATCAGCCACGACCGCCTTGGCGTCGCTCGCGAGCTTCTCGGTGCCTGATGCGGCCTTCTTGGGCGCTTCTGCAGCGGCGGGCTCTTCGGTCTTGGGCGCAGGGGCAGGCTCCGGTGCCTTGGTGACGGGCGCTGCGGCCTCTTCATCCTCGCCCTGGATCAAAGCAATCACGGTGCCGACCTTCACGCCGTCAGTGCCTTCAGCGACCAGGATGCTGGCGATGGTGCCTTCGTCGACGGCCTCGAATTCCATCGTCGCCTTGTCGGTCTCGATCTCGGCCAGGATATCGCCGGATTTGACGGTATCGCCTTCCTTCACCAGCCATTTGGCGAGCGTGCCCTCTTCCATCGTCGGGGAGAGTGCGGGCATTTTCAGTTCGACAGCCATATCAGTAAGTATCCACCAGAACATCGGTATAAAGTTCGGCCAGGCCGGGCTCGGGCGAGCTTTCGGCGAAATCGGCCGCTTCGCTCACGATCTTGCGGATTTCCTTGTCCAGATCCTTCAAGTCCGCCTCGGTCACGCCCAGCGCTTCCAGATCGCGCTTGGCATGTTCGATCGGATCGGACTTGTCGCGCACCGCCTGGACCTCGTCGCGCGAACGGTATTTCGCGGGGTCGGACATGGAATGGCCGCGATAGCGATAGGTCTTGAGTTCAAGCAGGATCGGCCCCTTACCGGCACGAACCCATTCGACCGCAGTATTGGCCGCGCCGCGCACCGCGAGCACGTCCATGCCGTCCACCTGGAGGCCGGGAATGCGGAAGCTCTCGCCACGCTTGTAGAGCTGGTCTTCGGCCGAGGAGCGGTTGACGCTGGTGCCCATGGCATATTGGTTGTTTTCGATCACGAAGATGATCGGCAGCTTCCACAGCTCAGCCATGTTGAAGCTCTCGTAGACCTGGCCCTGGTTCGATGCGCCGTCACCGAAATAGGCCATCGCCACGCCGCCATCATTTGCATATTTGTGCTTGAACGCGAGGCCGGTGCCCAGCGACACCTGCGCACCGACGATGCCGTGCCCGCCGTAGAATTTATGCTCGACCGAAAACATGTGCATCGATCCGCCTTTGCCGCGGCTGATGCCCGCTTCGCGTCCGGTCAGTTCGGCCATGATCAATTTGGGGGCGATGCCGTATGCGAGCATGTGGCCATGATCGCGATAGCCGGTAATCACGCTGTCCTTGCCCACTTCGAGCGCGGACTGAAGCCCGACGGCCACCGCTTCCTGGCCGATATAGAGATGGCAGAAGCCGCCGATCAGGCCCAGACCGTAAAGCTGGCCCGCCTTTTCCTCGAAGCGCCGGATCAGCAGCATCTCGCGGTAAAAGGCCATGAGTTCGTCCTTGCTCGCCTCATAGCGCACCGGCTCTGCCGGACGTTCGCGATTTGAGGCGGGTGCCGGCGTGGGCTTTGCTGCGCCTTTTGCCGGCTTGGCGGTCGATGCTCTGGCCAATGAATTCATCCTGGATCGAGGAAAGTGACGCCCGGTCTATAGGCGCGGGACGATGGATTCCGCAACGGCAAGCATCGTTCAAGCCGTTGAAATTTTCTGTCCATAACGAAAAGTCAATCGAGCGGGATGATCACTTCATCCGGATGCGTCAAACCCAGTTCGCGGCGCACAAGCTCATCCGCCATATCCGGATTGACGCTTCTGCGGTCCAGAAGAGTCACGCGATTCTGGAGAATGGCCTTTTCCTTTTCCAGCTTCACCAGCGCAATGCGGCGCTGTTCGAGCTGACGGCTGTAATCGCCCCAGGCCATCACGCCATTGGTGCCGATCAGGGCATAACCGCCGAAAAAGGCGATCACCAGCATCATCAGTGCGGCCGGTGCAGCAGAGCGCAACAGGGCCAAAAAGGTGACGGCGCGTGACATGGCGATCCTTGAATCACAAGCGACTCGCCGAATCAAGGGGATTCAGCGGATTTCTTGCAGATTTGTGAGCAAGCACCTCTCCCGATCGAGGGAGAGGATGCTGCGCTTAGCGTGCGAAAATGCTGCGCCCGGCGTAACGCGCCACTGACCCCAATTGCTCTTCGATGCGGATAAGCTGGTTGTATTTCGCCAACCGGTCCGAGCGTGCGAGACTGCCTGTCTTGATCTGTCCGCAATTGGTGGCGACAGCCAGATCGGCGATCGTCGCGTCTTCGGTTTCCCCCGAGCGATGCGACATCACCGCGGTATAACCCGCGCGCTGCGCCATCGACACCGCTTCCAGCGTTTCGCTGAGCGTCCCGATCTGATTGACCTTCACCAACAGGGAGTTGGCCAGGCCATCCTTGATCCCCTGCGACAAGCGCTTGGGATTGGTGACGAACAGATCGTCGCCCACGAGCTGAACCTTGGCGCCGATCTTGTCGGTCAGGATCTTCCAGCCCTCGAAATCATCCTCGGCCATGCCATCCTCGATCGACTTGATCGGGTAGCGCGCGGCGAGATCGGCCAGATAATCGGCCATTTCGGCGGGCGAGAAGCTCTTGCCCTCTCCCACCATCTCATATTTGCCATTCTTGAAGAATTCGGTGGAAGCGCAATCGAGTGCCAGCACCACATCGTCGCCGGGCGTGTAACCCGCCTTCTCGATCGATTGCATGATGAAATCGAGCGCATCGGTGGTGGAGGCCAGATTGGGCGCGAAGCCGCCTTCGTCCCCCACGGAGGTCGCGAGACCCTTGTCGTGCAAACCCTTTTTCAGCGTGTGGAAAATCTCGGAGCCGATGCGCACGGCTTCGGCCAGGCTCTCCGCCCCCACGGGCATCACCATGAATTCCTGAAAATCAATGGGGTTATCGGCATGTTCGCCGCCATTGATGATGTTCATCATCGGCACGGGCAGCAGATGCGCGGAGACGCCGCCGACATAACGATAGAGCGGGAGACCGCGCGAATCCGCGGACGCCTTCGCCACCGCCAGGCTCACGCCGAGGATGGCGTTGGCACCAAGCCGCCCCTTGTTGGGCGTGCCATCCAATTCGATCATGGCGGCGTCGATCTCGCCTTGATCCTCGGCTTCGAGACCCAGAATATGTTCGGCGATTTCGCCATTCACAAGATCGACCGCCTGCGTGACACCCTTGCCGCCCCAGCGGCTCTTGTCCCCATCGCGCTTTTCCACGGCTTCATGCGCGCCGGTGGATGCGCCCGAGGGCACGGCGGCGCGGCCGAAGCTGCCGTCTTCCAGCGAAACATCCACCTCGACTGTCGGATTGCCGCGGCTGTCCAGGATCTGGCGTGCATGTACGTCTATGATCGCGGTCATGTATTCGCTTTCGATTGGCTGCAATGGGATCGCCCGCCTGTATCCAGCATCGGCGATCAAGGCAACGCCCACGAAAGTCGTTGCGGAACCGGAAGGCAACCGCGATTGTTGGTGCCGGTGAATCGAACGTCCCATTTAGGAGATCACATCATGGCCCAGCCCACCACGCCCAGCACCGCGGCCCCGAAAAAGCCGGGCCGGACACCCGCTGCCAAGGCCGCAACCCGCAAGCCTGCTGTAGCGAAAGCGGCGGCGAAGCCCGCTGGAAAGCCCGTCGCGATCAAGGCCGCGCCTCTGAAAGCCGGTGCGACGCGCGCCGCGCCCCGGGCAAAGCCGGTTCCCAGTGCGACGGCCAATCTGAAAGCCAAGGCGACCGAAGCCACCGCCACCGTGAAAAAAGAGGCGCTGGCGCTGCGCGATCAGGCGACGAGCCGCGCGCGCGACGTCGCAACGCAGGGCAAGGATCGCGCGGGTGTGGCGCTGGACAATGTCGCCAAGCTGATCGGCGACGCCGCCGGCACTGTGGATGACAAGGTTGGCGTGCAATATGGCGATTACACCCGCAAGGCTGCCGAGGCCGTGGCGACCTTTGCCGGGACGCTGAAGGGCAAGCAGGTGGATGATATCGTGAAGGATGCCGGGGATTTCGTGAAGAAAAGTCCGGCTGTCGCCATCGGGGCCGCGGCCGCGCTGGGCTTCGTGATCGCGCGTCTGGTCAAGGCGGGCAGCGATGAAGCGCCCAAGGCGAAGACGAAGCCGCGCGCTGCTGCGAAAAAATCCGCCACGCGCACCGCATCCGCCAAATCTTCTGTGGCCAAGCCCAAAGCCTGATCGGTGAACGACGCCGGGGCAGCAGGGCGTCCGGAGCCGGACGATGATGATGACGATACCATCGGCGACCTGTTCGGTCGCTTGGTGGACGATGCCGAGCATTTCGTCAGGACCGAGGTCAAGCTCTACCGTGCGGAGGCCTTTCATCGCCTCGAGTCGTTCAAATGGCTCATCGCGATGGGTGCCGTGGGCGCGTTGCTCAGCTTTTGCGCGGTGATATTGTTGCTGATGGCACTGGTGTTCGCGCTGGCACCTTACGCCGGGCCGGCTTGGGCGGCCGTGATCGTCGCCATGCTGTCGATCGCTTGCGCGGCATCATTGTTTATCGCCATATTCGCGAAATTTCATGACGATATGCGGCAGGAAGATCAGGCGGATGACGAAGCGGACATGCCGGCATGAAGGATACTGAACTCCGCCTGATCCGCGCGCGCCTCCATTCGCAACGGGCGCGGGCGCGGCTGACCAACACGATGGTCGAGATGCAGGCGCGGTTGCGCCCGGCGGCGCTGATCGAAGATGCGGTGGACGAATTACGCGAGCGCGCATCCGAAGGCGCGCGAGAGGCACTGGCATTCGTCAAGGCCCGTCCGGCGACTGCGGCCGGGATCGTGGCGGCGGCGTTGGTCTATCTGTTTCGCGACAGAGTGTTCGACACGCTGGTCGCGATATTTTCCCGCGCCCGCGAAACCGCGCGTGCGGACCAAGAGTTTGACGATGAAGGCGATACGGCCCCTGGGGCTGCCACAATGGAGAATGAGCGATGAGCACGATCACCGATAATGCGCGCAAAGCCGGCGAAATTGCTGGTGAGAAAATCGGCGCGGCGAGCGAGCAGGTCCGCGAAAAGGCCACCGCAGCGCGAGACGCCGCCAGCGCAGCGCTCGATACCGCCAAGGACGGCGTGCACGATGCGCTCGAAACCACCAAGGCCAAGGCCGGAGAAGTGCTGGAAACGACCAAGGCGAAATATGAGGCGTCTCGCGTCAAGGCGGAGGCCGCTTACGCCGCATCGCGCGCCAAAGCGAACAAGGCCTATGGCTCCGCGAAGAAGAGCGCGGTGAAGGCCAAGGCGCGCACCGGGCAGGAACTGGACAACAACCCCCTCGCCTTCATTGCGGGCGGCATCGCCATCGGTGCGCTCATCGGCGCGCTGCTGCCGCGCACCGATCAGGAAGGCAAATTGCTCGGCCCGACGGGCAAGAAGATCAACACCACAGCGCGCAAGGCGGCGACCGCGGCCAAGGCGGAAGGCAGCAGAAAGCTGGAATCCATGGGCATCAGCAAGGACGCGGCCAAGGCGCAGGTCAATCAACTGCTGAACACCGTGACCAAGGCGGCAACCGAAGCCAGCAGCGCGGCGGGAAAAGCTGCGGCAAAGGCCGCCAAGAAGCGCTGATTCCACAGCGTCAACATTGACCACCGAGGCGAGGATGTTAGGGGAGGCGCGATTTCCACTGTAATCGGGTCACCCAAATCATGAGCAAATTGCACCTCGTTTTCGGCGGGCGCGTGTCCGATCCCCAGACGCTGGATTTCGACGATCTGACGTCGATCGACATTGTCGGCATGTATCCGGATTTCAAAAGCGCCGAAAAGGCGTGGCGTTCGGCCGCGCAGCGCACGGTGGACGATGCCGAGATGAAATATGTGGTGGTCCATCTGCACCGGCTGGTGGAACCCGATATGGTCGCCGCCGCGCCCAAGGACTGAGGCTCAGGCTTTCCGGAAACGGAACCTGAGTAGCGGCCTGGCCAGCAGTATCCCCGCCAGGAATCCGCCGATGTGCGACACGATGTCGATCTGCGTGCCGAAGCCGCGCGTGGCCAGACCCGTGAGCAACTGAATCCCGATCCACGCGAGTGCAAGCCAGATCACCTGCACCGCCTTGGCGGGGATCGGCCCGATCGCCTTGGCGCGCGAGACGCTGAACAAAACAGCATAAGCGCCGATGATCGCGGAGACCGAGGTGCTGGCACCGATCCCGACCACGGGCGATTCCGGCGTGACCAATATGCGCGCGAGTGCGGCGGCGTAGGCGCCCGCCACATAGAGCGCGCCCATGCCCCACATGCCCAGCGCGCGCTCCACGAAGCGGCCGCAGACGAGCAATGTCAGCAGATTGAACAGCAGGTGCATCAGCCCACCATGCACCAGCGTGGCGGTGAGCGGAGACAAAGCCGCGCGGAGCGGCGCAAGCCGCCACGCGCCCGAGGTGATCTCCGCGGGGATGAAGCCGAACATCATATCGGCCTGCTGTTGCCAGCCCATGCCGAACACGATCGCCCAGGCCGCAAAGGTGACCCAGATGATGAAGTCTGTCAGGCGTCCGCGCGGCAAATCCATGCCGGTCAGATGAACTCGATCTTGGACACCAGATAATAGCGTTCGCCGGCGGGCACGGTGACCTCGATTTCCTCATCCACCTTGCGGCCGATCAGCGCACGACCCAGCGGCGAGTTATAGGAGATGCGGCCCGCGTTCGCATTGGCTTCGGTCTGGCCGACGATCTGATATTTCACAGGCTTTTCATTCTCGTCCTGCAACGTCACGGTCGCGCCGAAGATGATCTTGTCGCCCGACAGCGTCTTGGGATCGATGATCTGCGCGCGGGAGAGCTTGTCCTCGATATCCGAGATCGTGGCCTCATTCTGGCCCTGCTGCTCCTTGGCGGCATGATATTCGGCATTTTCCGAGAGATCGCCATGCGCACGCGCTTCCTCGATCGCATCCACGATCAGCGGGCGCTCGGTTTTCAGCCGGCGCAGTTCCTCCGACAGCCAATCATAACCCTCCTGCAGCATCGGCATCTTTTCGACCGTCGCCATACCCCAAGTCCTTCGTCCAAAAAATTCCCCCGGACCGCCCGTTCTAATGGAGCAGTCCGTCGCGCGTCATATTTTCGGGATCAGCCGTGCGAAGATGAATAATATGACTGGAGAGACCTGACTTCAAGGTTTTGATTGCGCATTGCAGCAATTGCTTGCGCCGCAGCGACGCTCGCGGTGGCCGTCGTGTAATACGGAACCTTCTTGTTCAGGCCGGATGCGCGGATCGACGCCGAGTCCTTGTGGCTCTGCCAGCCTTCGGTGGTGTTGAAGATCAACGCCACTTCGCCGTCGATAATTCGGTCCACGATATGCGGACGCCCTTGCGCCACCTTATTGACGCGCTCGACCTTGATGCCCGATGCTTCCAGAAATTTCGCCGTGCCGTCGGTGGCGATGATCGAAAAGCCCAGATCGGCCAGCAGCGTCACGCCTGGCAGGATCACGGCTTTGTCGCTCTCCTTCACGCTGACGAACACCGTGCCGGCCTGTGGCAGTTCATCGCCGGCCCCGAGCTGCGCCTTGGCAAACGCGATGGCGAAATCATTGTCGATCCCCATCACTTCGCCGGTGGACTTCATTTCGGGTGACAGCACCGGATCGACGCCGGGGAAGCGCGCGAACGGGAAAACGGCTTCCTTCACCGCGATATGCGCGATGTTGCGGTCGATCCTGGGCAGATCCTTCAATTTCTCGCCCGCCATCACGCGCGCCGCGATCTTGGCGATGGGAATGCCGATCGCCTTGGCCACGAAGGGCACGGTGCGGCTGGCGCGGGGATTGACCTCGATCAGATAGACCGCGCCGTCCTTGACTGCGAACTGGATGTTCATCAGGCCGCGGACTTCGAGCGCATGGGCCAGAAGCTCGGTCTGGCGCTCGATCTCGACAATGATCTCCGCAGGCAGGCTGTAAGGCGGGATCGTGCAGGCGCTGTCGCCCGAATGCACCCCGGCCTCCTCGATATGCTGAAGCACGCCGGCCACGACGACATCCTCGCCATCGCAGATCGCATCCACATCCACTTCGATCGCATCGCGCAGATAGCGGTCGATCAGCACGGGCGAGTCGCCCGAAACCTGCACCGCGGTCTGGATATAATCCTCAAGCTGCGCGAGGCCGTCGACGATCTCCATCGCGCGGCCACCGAGCACGTAGGACGGGCGGATCAGCACGGGATAGCCGATGCGTTCGGCCACCGCGATCGCCTCTTCGCGGCTGCGCGCAATGCCGTTGGCGGGCTGGAGCAGTCTCAATTTGTTGATGAGCGCGGCGAAGCGCTCGCGATCCTCCGCGAGGTCGATGGCGTCTGGCGACGTGCCGAGGATCGGGATGCCGGCGTCTTCCAGCGCCTGTGCCAGCTTCAGCGGGGTTTGCCCGCCAAACTGGACGATCACGCCATGCAGCGTCCCATTGGACATTTCGACATGCAGGATCTCCAGCACGTCCTCCGCCGTCAGCGGCTCGAAATAGAGCCGATCGGACGTGTCATAATCGGTGCTCACCGTTTCGGGATTGCAGTTGATCATGATCGTCTCATAGCCCGCCTCTTCCAGCGCGAAGCACGCATGGCAGCAGCAATAATCAAACTCGATCCCCTGCCCGATCCGGTTCGGACCGCCGCCCAGGATGACCACCTTCTTCCGGTCGCTCGGCGCGCTCTCGCACTCCGGCTCGCCAAAGAGCGGTGCCTCATAGGTGGAATACATATAGGGCGTCTTCGCCTCGAACTCGGCAGCGCAGGTGTCGATCCGCTTGAATACGGGCCGCACACCGAGCTTGTGGCGCAGCGCGCGCACGTCCTGCTCGGTCACGCCCCCGGTCATCGCGACCACCGCTTCGCGGATCAGCCCCGAACCCCGCGCCACGGCGCGCTCCATGCTGGAGCCGCCCCGCAGATTGGCCGATTGCAGCGCCAGCCAGGCCAGGCGCTTGTCCGAAAAGCCCATGGCTTTCAGGCGACGCATCCCCTGCGCATCGCGCGGCAGGCCGCCGTCCAGCACTTCCTTTTCTGCCGCGACGATCTCCGCCAGTCGATCAAGGAACCAGGGATCATATTTGGCGATCTGGTGGATTTCATCGACGCTCAGCCCCTCACGCAAGGCTTGCGCCGCCACCAGCAGCCGATCCGGCGTGGGGCGCGACAATTCGGCGATGATATCGTCCTTGGGCGCGCCCACCAGATGATCGACGATATTGAACCCCGACAGTCCGGTTTCCAGACCACGCAGTGCCTTCTGCATCGATTCATGGATGTTGCGGCCGATCGCCATCACCTCGCCCACCGATTTCATCGCGGTGGAGAGCAATGGCTCCGATCCCTTGAACTTTTCGAAGGCGAAGCGCGGAATCTTGGTGACGACATAATCGATCGTCGGCTCGAAGCTCGCAGGCGTCGCGCCGGTGATGTCATTGTCGATCTCGTCGAGCGTATAGCCCACCGCCAGTTTGGCGGCGACCTTGGCAATCGGAAAGCCGGTCGCCTTGGAAGCCAGTGCGGACGAACGCGATACGCGCGGGTTCATCTCGATCACGACCAGACGGCCATCGGCGGGATTGACCGCGAACTGCACGTTGGAGCCGCCGGTTTCCACGCCGATTTCCCGGAGCACCGCGATCGATGCGTTGCGCATGATCTGATATTCCTTGTCGGTCAGCGTCAGCGCGGGCGCGACGGTGATCGAATCGCCGGTATGCACGCCCATCGGATCGATATTCTCGATCGAGCAGATGATGATGCAATTGTCCTTAGTGTCGCGGACCACCTCCATCTCATATTCTTTCCAGCCCAGCACCGATTCCTCGATCAGCACTTCGCTGGTGGGGCTGGCATCCAGCCCACCCGCCACGATCTTGCGGAACTCATCCTTGTTGTAGGCAATGCCGCCGCCGGTGCCGCCCATGGTGAAGCTGGGGCGGATGATCGTGGGCAGGCCGACAAAATCCAGGCCCGCCATCGCCTCTTCCAGCGTATGCGCGATCGCCGAGCGCGGGCTTTCCAGCCCGATCCGGTCCATCGCCTGACGGAATTTCAGCCGGTCCTCCGCCATGTCGATCGCCACGGCATCCGCACCGATCATCTGGCAGCCATATTTTGCCAGCGTGCCATCGTTGAACAAAGCGAGCGCGGTGTTCAGCGCGGTCTGCCCGCCCATGGTGGGCAGCACGGCATCAGGCCGCTCCTTCTCGATGATCTTCGCCACGATCGCGGGCGTGATCGGCTCGACATAGGTGGCGTCGGCCATGTCTGGATCGGTCATGATCGTCGCGGGATTGGAATTGACCAGGATGATCCGGTAACCCTCCTCCTTCAGCGCCTTGCACGCCTGCGTTCCCGAATAATCGAACTCGCAAGCCTGGCCGATAACGATCGGGCCAGCGCCGATGATGAGGATGGAGGAGATGTCAGTGCGTTTGGGCATTACAGAATAACCGATTTTCGCTATGGCATGAAAAGGATGAATTGTCGGCGGGATGTCGCACAGAACCCCTCGCCCCATTCAGGGGGAGAGGGACGGCGGAACGGAGTGACGCCAGGGAGAGGGGGGAGTCTGTGCCTTGAAGCGCAACATCGAAACCCGCGCACGCGCCAAAGCTCTGCGTAGAGCCATGACTCCGCCCGAAATCAAATTGTGGAACATCCTGCGTGCCGGTCGGCTCGGCACCAAGTTCGTCAAACAGATGGTAATGGCACCCTACATCGCAGACTTTGCCGCGCGCGAGCACAGGTTGGTGATCGAACTTGACGGCGACAGCCATGCCGGTCGTGAAAGCTATGACGCGGCCAGAACCGCATTCATCGAAAGCCAAGGATTTCGCGTGATCCACTTTACCAACAGCGAAATCTTGAACAATGCCGAGGGCGTCACGACGGCGATTTTGATCGCCTTGGGCAAAGGCGAGGCTTGAGTGGCCCCAGCCCCCCCCCTCTCCCTTCGCCGCTGCGCAGCTCTTCCCTCTCCCCCTAAAGGGGGTGAGGGATAGGGAACCACTGCCTATCACTTCAAGCCACCCACGAACTTCTCGAACAGATAATGGCTATCCTGCGGCCCTGGACTCGCCTCGGGGTGATATTGCACGGAAAACGCCTTCTTGTCGGTCAGTTCGAAGCCCGCGTTCGAGCCGTCGAACAAGCTCACATGCGTCGGCTTGGCGTTGGCGGGGAGCGTCACCGCATCGACCGCGAAGCCGTGGTTCATGCTGGTGATCTCCACCGCATTATCCTCAAGCCGTTTGACCGGATGGTTCGCGCCGCGATGCCCCTGGTGCATCTTCAGCGTTTTCGCGCCGACCGCGAGGGCGAGCAATTGATGGCCGAGGCAAATGCCGAACACGGGTAATCCCTTGTCCAGCACGTCACGGATCACCGGCACGGCATATTCCCCCGTCGCCGCGGGATCGCCGGGGCCATTGGAGAGGAACACGCCATCGGGCCTGTGCGCCATCACATCTTCGGTGGTGGCGGTGGCGGGCACCACGGTTACGCGCGCGCCCGCAGCGACCAGATTGCGCAGGATATTGTGCTTCAGGCCATAATCGATCGCGACGACATGGGGGCGAACCCCACGTCCCTCGACTGCGCTCGGGACAAACGGCGTATTCTCAGAATCCTCCCCCACTCCGTTCGTGTCGAGCGCAGTCGAGACACCTTCATACCCCTGCCCCAGCGCCCAAAGCCCCTGATCCCATTTGTAGCTCTGCAGCGTGGAGACCTCTTTCGCCAGATCCATGCCTTCAAGGCCCGGCCACGCCTTGGCCTGCGCCAGCAGTGCATCCAAATCGAACGCGCCATTGGCATCATGCGCGATCACGCCATTGGGGGCGCCCGCGATGCGGATGCGACGGGTGAGCGCACGGGTGTCGATGCCCGAAATGCCGATGCGGCCATTGGTCTTCATCCACTGGTCGAGATGGCTGGTGGAGCGGAAGCTGCTCGGATCGGTCACGTCCTCGCGCACGATCATGCCCAGGGCGTGCGGGTTCAGCGCCTCCACATCCTCGATATTGGTGCCGACATTGCCGATATGGGGAAAGGTGAAGGTGATGATCTGCCCGGCATAGGAAGAATCGGTCATCACCTCCTGATAGCCGGTCATCGCGGTGTTGAAGCAGATTTCGCCGACCGCGGCGCCCTCCGCGCCAAAGCCCCGGCCCCACAGGATCGCGCCATCCGCCAGCACCAATACCGCCGTCGCTCCGAGTGGCGCAGACGTGTGATTGGCTTCGGCCATGATGAGGTCGCTCCGGTAGGTTTTTTGCAGCAATGTCGCTAAGATTGAGCCGCCTAGTGATCGCCCGCCGCAGCGTCAATCTATTAAAGTCCGGGCGCGCTGGCTATGGCCATGGTTTGCATCATTCAAACCGAAAGCGTCCCCATGATTCGCGACGATATCAAAGCTGCGCAGATCGCCGCCATGAAAGCGCACGATCCCGCCACAACCGGCACGATCCGCCTGATCCAGTCCGCGATCAAGAATCGCGACATCGAGGCGCGGACCGGCAAGGCACCCGCCGATGACGATGTTCTGGTGGTCGAAGTGCTGCAGAAAATGGTCAAGCAGCGCCGCGAATCGATCGAGATGTATGAAAAGGGCAATCGCGCCGAACTCGCCGCGGCCGAAGCCGCCGAAGTCGTTGTGATCGAGACCTTCCTGCCGCAGCAGATGAGCGAAGCCGAGACGGCCGCCGCGATCCAGGCGATCAAGGCCGAGATCGGTGCCGAATCAGTGAAGGACATGGGCAAGGTGATGGCCGTTCTGAAGGAACGCCATGCGAGCCAGCTCGACATGAGCAAGGCGAGCGGGCTGGTGAAGGCGGCTTTGTCTTGAATTGAGCCCCACGTCCCTCGACTTCGCTCGGGACAGACGGTGTGGTGGAGGCTATACTTCCTTTAGGCCGTTTGTCCCGAGCGCAGTCGAGGGACGTGGGGGACACGCGTGAAGCATGGCATTCTGGGTCTATATTCTGAAATGCTCGGACGGCCGTTATTACACTGGCCAAACGGATGATCTCGAACGGCGCATGGCTGAACATCAAACTGGCGGATATTGCGATTTCACATCAAGGCGACGGCCGATTGCACTTGTGTGGACCGAATATTTCCAGACGCGCATCGAAGCGCTTGAAGCGGAAATGCGGATCAAACCCTGGTCGCGCGCGAAAAAAGAGGCGTTGATTCGGGGTGACTGGGGCGCTGTGTCCTTTTACGCCAAGCCACCCAAAGAACGTCCCTCGACTGCGCTCGGGACAAACGGTGTGGGGGAGGAGGTCGTGCCCATTCTCCCGCCTATCCCGAGCGAAGGCTCTCCTGATCGACGCCGAAGGGTCGAGGGACGTGAGTCACTCCAGGTATGACCCTTACCCCGCAATTCCTCGACGAACTGCGCGCTCGCACCACGCTGTCCACCCTCATCGGCAAGACGGTGAAGGTCCAGCGCGCGGGGCGCGAATTCAAAGCCTGCTGCCCCTTCCATCAGGAAAAGACGCCCAGCTTCACGATCAACGACGAAAAGGGCTTCTACCACTGCTTCGGGTGCGGGGCGCATGGCGATGCCATCCGCTGGATGACCGATCAGCGCGGGTTGCCCTTCATCGATGCGGTGAAGGAACTCGCGCAGAATGCGGGGATGGACGTCCCGGCCCCCGATCCCAAGGCAGCAGAGCGCGCAGAGCGGGCGTCGGGCCTGCATGAGGTGATGGAAGCAGCCGCGCATTGGTTTGAGGAGCAATTAGGTGGTCTCGACGGTAGCCAAGCTAGAGAATATCTTAAAAAGCGGGGGATTTCTGATGCAACCCGTCGCGCTTTCGGTTTTGGATTTTCTCCGGATTCGAAAAGCAAACTCAAGATCGCTTTGCGTGATTTTGGAAATGCCGCACTGATTGAAGCCGGTCTGCTGATCCAGCCCGAGGAAGAGGGCCGTGAGCCCTATGGCCGGTTTCGCGGCCGCCTGATGATCCCCATACGCGATCAGCGCGGGCGGGTAATCGCATTCGGCGGGCGCATATTGGGCGCTGGCGAACCGAAATATCTCAATTCCCCCGATACCCCGCTGTTCGACAAAGGCCGCACGCTCTACAATCTGGATCGGGCCTCGCCCGCCGCCCGCAAGGCCGATCGGGTGCTGGTCGTCGAGGGCTATATGGACGTGATCGCGCTGGCTCAGGCGGGGATCGAGGAATGCGTCGCGCCGCTGGGCACCGCGCTCACCGAGATGCAGATCGAGCGGTTGTGGCGGATGAGCGACTTGCCGATCCTATGCTTCGATGGCGACAATGCGGGGCAGAAAGCGGGTATTCGCGCCGCCGAGCGCGCGCTGCCCCATCTCGAACCCGGACGCTCACTGCGTTTCATCACCTTGCCGCAAGGGCAGGATCCCGACGATCTGGTGAAATCCGGGGGCAAAGCGGCGATGGAGGCGTTGCTCGCCGCCCCCGAAGGACTTGCGGACCGGCTATGGCGGCACGAACAGGCGGCCGAGCCGCTGGACACGCCGGAAGCGCGCGCCGGGCTCAGGCGGCGGCTGAACGAGCACGCCAAGGCGGTGAAAGACCCTGATGTCCGCGATCAATATTATAACGAATTCCGCAACCGGTTTGACGACGCCTATAATCAGCGCCGGGATTTCGCGCCGCGTGCCGGCCAATTTCCCCAGAAAAGCGGGGGCTTCAAGAAAGATCGCAACGGCAAATGGATGCCCCCCGATCGGCCGGTCTCCGGATCGGCGCGCGCGATCCAGTCCGAGGGGATCGGCCCGGTGCTGGGTAAGGAAATCCTCGCCGGCTTCCTGCGTTATCCCGCGGCGCTGGCACAATGCTCCGATACGCTCTCGGTATTGGCGATCGGCGACCCGGCGCTGGATGGGTTGCGCGGATTCCTGGTCGATATCGCTTTTCGATCGCAGCCGCTTGAACGCGATGCGCTTGGCCCCATATTGGCGGAAGCAGGATATGGCGCGCTGGCGTCTGTATTGCTCAAGGCCAATCGGATGAGATTTTCATTTTCGCGCGATTCGGATGAAACCGGAACGGCGCTCAGGGATTTGAAAATGGCTGTAGAAGCGATTGCGAGTCGGCTTGAGCTTGACGCAGCCATATCCGAGGCTACCGAGCAATTGAGTATAATGTCGGACGATGGCTGCTTCGACGAACAAGTCAGGCTGGTAGCCGCCCGAAATGAAGCAAATATGCGGCTCGCAGCGCTGACAGGTGGCGATGACGACGCCGTAGCGTGATATTGAACAAGGCGAATACATGGCAAAGACCACCACAGCGGAGACCCCCGAGGCAATCGAAGGCGGTGATGCACCCCTGATCGACCTCAATGAGGCTTCGCTGAAAAAGCTGATCGCCCGTGCAAAGAAGCGCGGGTATATCACCTATGACCAGTTGAACGAGGCGCTGCCTCAGGATGTCATGTCGTCCGACCAGATCGAGGACATTACGTCTTCGCTGAACGAAATGGGCATCAACATCGTCGAGAATGACGAAGCCGGCGAAGATTCGGAAGATCAGCCCGCCCAGGATGAAGAGGCCGAGCCCGCCGACGCGGATGCCGATGACGGCTCTTCGGGCAATGTCGCCGAAAAGCGCAAGGAAACGATCGACCGCACGGACGATCCGGTCCGCATGTATCTGCGCGAGATGGGGGCCGTCGAGTTGTTGAGCCGCGAGGGCGAAATCGCCATCGCCAAGCGCATCGAGGCCGGCCGCGACACGATGATCTTCGGCCTGTGTGAAAGCCCGATCACGTTCAACGCGATCATCGACTGGTCCACCGCGCTCAACGAGGGCACGATGCAGCTCCGCGAGATTCTTGATCTCGATGCGATGCTCTCCAAGGATCCCGCCCCCGAAAGCCTCACCGACGACGATGAGGATGCCGATGGCGAGATTTCGGAAAAGACCGCCGGGCCATCGTTCAAGGAAGAGGAAGAGCCCGAAGAGGCTTCGGCCGATGGGGATGAAGAGGATTCCATGACCGAGCGGCGCGCGAAGCGCCCTTCGGATGACGAGGAAGAGGATAACACCCTCAGCCTGGCGCAGATGGAAGAGACGCTCAAGCCCCAGGCGCTCGAGAAATTCGCGAATATCACCTCGCTCTACAAGAAATTCTCCAAGCTCCAGGCCGCGCGTCTGGATGCGCTGGGCGTGGGCAATGATTTCGGCACCGCCGACGAGCGCAAATATCAGAAGCTGCGCGAAGAGCTGACCGCCGAGGTCGAAAGCGTCCAGTTTCATGGCGCCAAGATCGAATATCTCGTCGATCAGCTTTATTCCTACAACCGCCGCCTGACCGCACTCGGCGGCCAGATGCTGCGTCTGGCCGAGCGTCACAAGGTGCCGCGCAAGTCGTTCCTCGAGGAATATGTCAATCGCGAGCTGGATGACGGGCTGCTTGAGCGCGTCGTCAAGATCGACAAGAAATGGGCGGCCTTTGTCGCCGCTGAAGCCGATGCCGTAGACCGCATCCGTGCCGAGATCGGCGAAATCGCACAGGCGACGGGCATGTCGCTCAACGAATTCCGCCGCATCGTCAATATGGTGCAGAAGGGCGAGCGCGAAGCGCGTATCGCGAAGAAGGAGATGGTGGAAGCCAATCTCCGCCTCGTCATCTCGATCGCCAAGAAATACACGAACCGCGGCCTTCAGTTCCTGGATCTCATCCAGGAGGGCAATATCGGCCTGATGAAGGCGGTGGACAAGTTCGAATATCGCCGCGGTTACAAGTTCAGCACCTACGCGACGTGGTGGATTCGGCAGGCGATCACGCGCTCGATCGCCGATCAGGCGCGCACGATCCGCATCCCGGTGCACATGATCGAGACGATCAACAAACTGGTCCGCACGAGCCGCCAGTTCCTCCACGAGCAGGGTCGCGAGCCGACTCCGGAAGAAATGGCCGAGCGCCTGTCGATGCCGCTCGAAAAGGTCCGCAAGGTGATGAAGATCGCCAAGGAGCCGATCTCCCTCGAAACGCCGATCGGCGACGAGGAGGATTCGCATCTCGGCGATTTCATCGAAGACAAGAATGCGATCATCCCGGTGGATGCCGCGATCCAGGCCAATCTGAAGGAAACGGTCACCCGCGTCCTTGCGTCGCTCACGCCGCGCGAGGAACGGGTGCTGCGGATGCGCTTTGGCATCGGCATGAACACCGATCACACGCTTGAGGAGGTTGGCCAGCAGTTCAGCGTGACCCGCGAACGCATCCGCCAGATCGAAGCCAAGGCGCTGCGCAAGCTCAAGCACCCGAGCCGCTCACGCAAGATGCGCAGTTTCCTCGATCAATAATAACGCTTTACGCCCCGATCGTCCTTTGGCCTGTGCCGATATGAGACGATCGGGGCGATTTTGCCCCCAATTGCAAATTCTTAGCTAACGCCGGATAAACCGCGTCTTTACGCGCTTCGGTATAAGACTTGCTCCATCGGATATTTCGGACGGGCGCTGGTCGCGGTTCGCTCTTTTGGGGGCAGGCAATGCAGGTAAACACACTTCAATCGGCCCAGTCGGGCGGAATCGGCGATATGTTCGATGCGCTGGTCGAGGCCGAGGGCAGCGGCGCGCACCGGCATGTCGGCTCGGCCGAACTGCTGCGCGGATCGCACGCCACGCGCAATCTGGCCGATGCCGCACATTATCTGTGCGTGTTGCACGGCCGTCATCCCGGCGTGATCGATTTCGCCGCCACCAAGACCGCGCATCCCGCCGCCCGCGACTGGTTGATCGAAGCGGGGGACGGCTTTGCCCGCGAACGCGCCTATCTCACCAAGCTGACCGTTGCCGCAGGGCCGATTCCGAGTACGCCGGGCCAGGCCGAATGTGAATCCGCGGTCATGGGCCAGCGCCATGCACTGGAGATGCTCGCCCAGTCCGATCGCAATGGCTGCGCGCTGGGCGCTGCAATCGCGCTCGTGCTGGATTGGTCCGCGATCCGCCACGTCCTTGATCACACCGCCGAGCGTCTCGGGCTGATGATCCCGCAGGTGAAGCTGCCTGACGATCGCGAAACGCGCACCGTCGCCATGGCCGTCGCCGAAACCTCGGGCGTGGAGCGCGCCATGGCCTTTGGTGCCCAGCAAATTCTCCAGCAGCATCGCGGCCTTTGGGATATTCTCGAGGCCCGGCGCTTGGCGCGCGTCGATCTCTGAGCCAGCAACGGGCCTTGCGCCCGTCCCAGCCCGCCCCTATCGCCGTTCTTCTTGACGTGAACGGAAATGAAAAGGGCGAAACATGCGGTTTAGCGGCACTCAGGATTATGTCGCCACAGACGATCTGAAGGTTGCCGTCAATGCGGCCGTCACGCTGCGCCGCCCCCTGCTGGTGAAGGGCGAACCCGGCACCGGCAAGACCGTGCTCGCGCATGAGATCGCCAAGGCTGCGGGTGCGCCGCTGATCGAATGGAACGTGAAATCCACCACCAAGGCGCAGCAAGGCCTGTATGAATATGATGCGGTCGCCCGCCTGCGCGACGGCCAGCTCGGTGACGCGCGCGTCCACGACATCGGCAATTATATCCGCAAGGGCAAATTGTGGGAGGCATTTACCGCCCCTGTCCTCCCCGTGCTGCTGATCGACGAGATCGACAAGGCGGATATCGAATTCCCGAACGATCTGCTTCAGGAACTCGATCGCATGGAATTCCATGTCTATGAAACGCGTGAGACGGTGAAGGCGGTCGAGCGGCCGATCGTGGTGATCACGTCGAATAACGAAAAGGAATTGCCGGACGCCTTTCTGCGCCGCTGCTTCTTCCATTACATCAAATTCCCGGACCGCGAGACGATGCAGGCGATCATCGATGTGCATTTCCCCGGCATTCAGAAGATCCTCGTCAACAAGGCGATGGATATCTTCTACGAAGTCCGCGACGTTCCGGGGCTGAAGAAAAAGCCGAGCACCAGCGAATTGCTGGACTGGCTGAAACTGCTGTTGAACGAGGATATGCCGCTCGACGTGCTGCAATCGCGCGATCCGACCAAGGCGATCCCGCCGCTGCATGGCGCTCTGCTCAAGAATGAGCAGGATGTGATGCTGTTCGAGCGGCTGGCCTTCATGGCCAAGCGCCAGCAGCGCTAATCGGCATAGGCCAGTTCGAAATTGCCCCAGCGGCGACCATCGAACCATAAGGGCACGAACACGCTTTTCACTGCACGATAGCGCCCCTGCCCCAGATCCTGACGGTACGTGACCAGCATGAAATCGCCTTCATAGCGAATGGCACGCTCCGTCGCGTCGTCCATGAAGATACGCTTGTTGCGGCAATGCAGCGCGTTCCAGGCGGGATCGCCGCGCCGCTGCGGCTGGCTGGTGGAACTCATGTGCGTGGGCAGATAGGCGTTGATATCCGTGCAGGCCACGCCAAGGATGCGATCGTCCGTTCTGGCGATCCGGTCGAGGATCGGCTGGATGTAGCGATCGGCAAAGCCGTTGAACCGGTTTTCGAATTGCTGGGGATCCGATCCGGCAACCGGCACATAATCGGTGTCGAACGCATCGCGCGCATTCAGGCTGCCATCGCCAAGCGCCGCGTCGACGATCGCACGAACCTCTTCCATGGCCGCAAGGCTCATTTCGACAAAAGCGGTGTCGGCGATCCGAACACCGCTGTGCGCAAGCCGATCGAGCATATCGTTCGAAAGCAATTCAAGCCGATTGAGCCGGTCATGCGCGCTGACGAGCTGATCGCCATTATCGCGCGCGTCGCCGGCGAAGCTCGAAAGCCCCTCCTGCACCCGCGCGACGCTGACATGGATCATCCCGGTGGAGCGAGCAATGCCGTCGGTCTGCTCGTCCACCTGGCCAACGATCTCCGCCACCGCCCGCACGGTTTCGTTGATGGTGGCAAAGCCCTTTTGCGCGGCATGGCTTTTTTCCACGCCATCGTTGATTTCGGAAATCACCATCCCCGCCTCGCGTGTGAGCGAGGCCATGGTGGTGGCGATCTCGTCCGTGGCGCTGCGCGTCTCCTGCGCCAATTTCTTCACTTCGCTGGCAACCACTGCAAAGGTGCGCCCCGCATCCCCTGCGCGTTCCGCCTCGATCGTGGCGTTCAGCGCGAGCATATTGGTCTTGCGTGCGATCGCATCGATCCCGGCGGAGACGCGCTGCACCTGCTCCATCGCCGCGGCAAAGCTGGTCATATGTTCGCCCAGTCGCGATACCAGATCGGTCAACCCGCCGAAGTCTCCGACGCTGGCGTTGATCAGTTCGGCCCCGCGATCGAGCTTATGGCGCGCCTGTTCGGACAATAAGCGTGCCTCATCTGTGGAATCCGCCACGCGCCGCTGATCGGCTTCCAGCGTCGCCGTCACGCGCTCCAGTTCGGCAAGCATTTCCAGATGCTTGCCGATCCTGTCGGACACGCCTGCAATATAACCCGCCGCGTCGCTGCAGCCGACCGCGACCTGGCCGCAATTGCGCGCGACATCGTCGATGGCACTGCCGTTCGCTTCGATTGCCGCAATCGCGCTTGCCATGAAAACCCCTGGGAACAGACCTGTTGCCCGGCACCTTATGCGCCAATGGTTGAAAGCCCCTTAACCAAGACGGGATTTGGCCACTGGCGGCGCGGATGGGGCGGCGCTAAGACTTACCGATGTTCTTCAATTTTCTCGACGCGCTGCGTTCCGCCGGCATCCCCGCTTCGATGAAGGAGCATTTGGTGCTGCTGGAGGCGCTGGACCGAGACGTGATCGAGCGCCGTCCGGAGGAATTCTATTGGCTGGCGCGCGCGACATTCGTGAAGGACGAGGGACTGCTCGACCGTTTCGATCAGGTCTTCGCCAAAGTGTTCAAAGGGTTGGAGACGCGCTTTGATACCGAAACCGCGGACATTCCCGAAGAATGGCTGCGCAAGGTCGCCGAACTCTATCTGACACCCGAGCAGATGGCTGAGATCGAGAAGCTCGGATCATGGGATGAGATCATGGAGACGCTGAAAAAGCGTCTGGAGGAACAGAAGGAACGCCATCAGGGCGGCAGCAAATGGATCGGCACGGGCGGCACCTCACCCTTTGGCGCGCATGGCTATAATCCCGAAGGCGTGCGGATCGGGCAGGAAGAAGGCCGTCATGGCCGCGCGATCAAAGTGTGGGACAAGCGTGAGTTCAAGAATCTCGATTCCACCAAGGAATTGGGGACGCGCAACATCAAGATCGCGCTGCGCCGTCTGCGTCGGTTTGCGCGCGAAGGATCAGCGGACGAGCTGGATATCGACGGCACGATCGACGGCACAGCGCGGCAGGGCTGGCTGGATATCCGGATGCGCCCCGAACGGCATAATGCGGTCAAACTCCTGCTATTCCTTGATGTCGGCGGTTCGATGGATCCGCATATCAAGCTGTGCGAAGAGCTTTTCAGCGCGGCAACCAGCGAGTTCAAGAATCTGGAATTCTTCTATTTCCACAACTGTCCTTATGAAGGCGTGTGGAAAGATAATCGTCGCCGCTTTATCGAACGCACCGCGATGTGGGATTTGCTTCATAAATATGGGCATGATTACAAGCTGATCCTGATAGGAGACGCGTCCATGAGCCCTTATGAGATCACGCATCCGGGCGGCTCGGTCGAACATTTCAACGAGGAATCGGGCGCGGTGTGGATCCAGCGGATGACCACGACCTACCCCGCCGCCGCCTGGCTCAACCCGGTTTCAGAGGATCATTGGGGCTATTCGCAATCAGTGACCATCATCCGCGAACTGATGAACGACCGGATGTTTCCGTTAACCTTGAGCGGGCTTGATGACGCGATGCGGGCCTTGACCCGCAAGAATTAGCGACTCGCCAAAAGCAAGATATGGACGGGCCGGAAATCCAGATCCGGTGGCATCACTGTCCCGTCTGAAACAGGCAGAAAAAAACCCCGGCGTTAACCGGGGTTTTTTGTTTTTAGACTGGAAATCAGCCCTTGCCGCCGGCAGCGCCACCGCTACCGCCGAACAGCCAATCCCAGAAACCGCGCACAGGGCGGCTTTTCTGATTCTTCATAATCAATTCCCCTACGGCACTCGCAGACACCGGAGAATCGGGTCCGTTGCAGTAGCGGTATAACAATCCGAATCGTGGTTAACAAGATATTTACTATATTAAGCAACCATAATGGCTTTAACCGTGGGAATCAGCGCTGAAAGCTTTTCGTAAGGCATTGGTCTACCAATGAGATAGCCTTGCACACGGTCACAGCCCATCTCTTCGAGCGCGCGCAGCGTATCTTCCTTCTCGACACCTTCGGCGACGACAGTACGTCCCAGAGAATGCGCAAGAGCAATGGTGGAATTAACCATCAACTTGTCGCTCTGGCTCTTGTCCATGGCGCTGACGAAGCTCCTGTCGATCTTGATTTCCGTGGCGGGTATCTTCTTGAGATATTCCAGGGTCGAAAAACCGGTGCCATAATCATCGATCGAGATCTGGATGCCTAGAGCGCGCATGTTTTCCAGCAATTCTATCGATCGCCCGCTGCTGGTCATGGCCGCGGACTCCGTGACCTCCAGTGTCAGATGCCGCGGCTCCAGCCCGTGGCGAGCGAGGATCGACTGGATCGTCGATACCAGATCCGGATTGTCGAGCACCCGTGCCGACAAATTGACCGCCATGTCGAAATCGAGCCCGCGGCGATTGATTTCAGCCGCCACGCGAATGGCGTCGTTCAGCACATGGTTCGTCAATTTCTCGATCCGGTTGTGCTGCTCGGCCGCCAGCACGAAATCCTGCGGACTGATCTCGCCCTTTTCAGGATGCGACCAGCGCGCGAGCGCTTCGGCACCGCAGATCGCCTTGGTTTTCATATCCATTTTGGGTTGATAGGCGACCCAGATCTCACCGCCGTCGATCGCCGCATCGAGCCGGCCGAGCAATGACAGCTTCCATTCGGCATCTTGCAATTTGGCGGGATCATATTCCTTCCAGCGCGCGCCCTCCTCCACGGCTTCGTCGGCCGCCACGAGCGCGCTGCCAAGGCGGTTGGGCAATGTGCGGTCACTCGCGGTGTCAACGCCGAACGCTATGGCGAGGTCGACATGGCGCTCGCCCACGATCACCGGGCTTCTGAACAAAGCGTGCAGCGCATCGAGTTGATCGCCCAGCGATGTGGTCGGCCCGTTACTCACAAGCCAGGAGAATATGCCCTCATCGCCCTGATAGATTTTGGAGCCGTCCGCGCCCAGCGCAATCCGGCTGGCAATCTGCTCGACCAGGATGCGCTCCATATCTTGCGGCAATGTCGACGTGATTTCTGCGAAATTCTGGATGCGCGCCGCGACGAGCGAGGTGCTGGGTGCCAGCGGCGCATCCCGCAAGGCGTTGAGATTGGGCAGGCCCGAGATCGCGTTTGTGGTCGCGCCACGCTGCTTGAAGCGTGACCAGGCATACGCACTGGCAGCGATGATGAACAACAGGGTGCCCGGCACGAACTGCGCGAAGATCAGCCGGCTATCCAAGAAGAATGGCAGCCCGATCGGTAGCAGAAAGCCGAGCAGTGCCGCGAGACGGGACAGCGCGCGTTTCTTCGAAAACAGATGCAGCCCGGCCAGCAGGAACGCTGCCGCAAAGGCCGGAAACCAGCCGGGTGACACAGGAATACCCTGCTTCAGTGTCTGTGCACCGATCGCGTGAAAATACACGCCGGGCACCAAGCCACGGCCCGCCATCATATGGATATCGCCAAGCTGGTCCGAGGCGTATCCGATAATGATATCCTTGCCCCTGATCCTGTCAGGAGAGACGGTGCCGTGGATCACATCGATCGCACTGACGACCGGAATGGTCTTGACGTCGATCGACAGATCAACCGGAAAAAGGGTTTCCGCCTCACCCCGCTTGTTTGAAAACAAGGATGAGAAAGACGGATAGTCTCGGCCATCGATCTTGATGCCGAAATACATCTCCCAGACTTCGCCGAACGGATTGCGCCAGACGTTGATGTTGGCGAGTTTGGCATGGCGGGCGAATTCCGGCGCCGCGGTGACGTCCACGCGCTTCTCGGACACGGGATCGATCGAAAAGCGGACGGGAAGGATGACAGTGCCCTTGGCCTTCTTCAGGGATTCCTCAAATATCCGGTCATCTGCCGACGTCGAATAAGACGAGAATATGTAGTCGAACGCAATCCGCTTGGCCCCCATCGCGCGCAGATTATCGACCATTTGCGCGTTATAGCGGCGCGGCCAAGGCCATTTGTCGACCCCTTCCAGGCTGCGATCATCGATCCCGACCACCACTATGCTCTGATCTGCAGGATGGCTGCGCGCCACATTGCGGCCGCTGCGCCAAATGTTCTCAATCGGTTCGCCAAAGTCGATGACGCCGCAAATCAGGCCGATCAGGGTGGCCCAGATCAGGATCTTTGCCCGATTGTCCCGGACAGATTTTTTGTTCGAAAACCGGCGAAACGGCATAGGGATACTCGATGGTTCACCCCGTCTTCGCATATATTAGTTAGCAAATTGGAAACCTTGCCACGTCGCCGTGCAAGAGAGCATCCTCGCCCGATCAATAGCGCAGATAGGCTCTGCGCTCTTGTGCCCAGGCCTGCTCATCCGGCAAGGTCAGCGCGTCCAGATCGTGTGGCCGTGCAGCGGCATCGTCCACCCATTCTCTGAGCGCCGGACCACCGTTGATCACATCGATCGCCAATTTGCCCAGTTCATATTCATAGGGGAAATCGCGCCACAGTGGATAATCGGGATAAAGCGTCCTGATCGCCTTGAACGCCAGCGCCTGCAGCCGCCAGGGTTTGAAGGTGTGATGATCATAGGCCGCGCCCTCGGCATGGATCTGCACGCCGCTGCAAAGCTGGCCGACATGCTTGTGGAAGGTCGGTTCGAACCAGCATTCGCGCAAGGAACAGCCTTCCAGCCAATGCGGTGCCAGCGCGCGCATTTCACGGATCACCTGCGCCGCGTCGATATTGGGCGCACCGAACAGCTCCAATGGCCGTGTGGTCCCCCGGCCTTCCGAGAGCGTGGTGCCTTCGAGCATCACCGTGCCGGCATATGCGCGCGCCATCCAGAGATTGGGCGCATTGGGGCTGGGATTGATCCAGATGCGTTCACCCAGCGGCCAGCCATGGCCCGGCGCTGCATCGGGCGCATAGCCTTCCATCTCGATGATCCGGTAATCCACATCCAGTTTCAGCGTATCGATGAACCACAGACCCAGTTCGCCAAGCGTCAGCCCGTGGCGCATCGGCATGGCCCCGGCACCCACGAAACTCTCCCAGCCCGGCCGCAGCGTCAGTCCTTCGATCGGTCGGCCCGCCGGATTGGGGCGATCCAGCACCCAGACCGCTTTGCCATGCTGTGCCGCGGCTTCGAGGACATAACGCAGCGTGGTGATGAAGGTATAGATGCGGCAGCCCAGATCCTGCAGATCGATCAGGATCGTATCGAACGTCCCCATCATCTGCCCGCTGGGCCGACGCACTTCCCCATAAAGGCTGAACACCGGAATGCCGAGCACCGGATCGGTGAAATCGGGGGATTCCACCATATTATCCTGCTTGTCGCCGCGCAGTCCGTGCTGCGGCCCGAAGGCGGCAGTGACATTGATGCCGTGGCACGCGGCGAGCGCATCGAGCGAATGCGTCAGATCCGCCGTCACCGAAGCGGGATGGGCGAGCAAGGCAACGCGCTTGCCTTCAAGCGGGGTGCGTAGAGCGGGGTCGGCGAGCAGCCGGTCGATTCCGAATTTCATGGTGCCTTCGCTGCCGGGAGATCGAGCGCAAAGCAATCCCTGTGATGGAAATCGGGTTTGCCCGGCGGATGCGCGAGCGCCCAATAGGATTTGGTGCCGCTCTTTTCCTCGATGACGGCGGACAGGCCGAGATGCCAGATCGATGTGGCGGGTGACAGCTGGATCGTGGCGGTCAGGATCGCATTCTCCCGATTGAAATCCAGCGACGGAAAGAGCGCTGCCTCTTGCATCCCTTCGCGATAAGTTTCGAAATGATAGCCCGCCCAATCGCCCGACGGCGCGAAATTCAGCTCCTCATAGCCTTCGGTATCACCGGTCCGCACAAACGCCTCGAAACAGGTGGTTTGCCAGAGGCCATCTGTACGCACGCCCTCTCCGATCGGCGGAAAGGCGATGCCTGAAACATCGCCCGTGACTTGATATCGCAGCCGCAGGAGATTGGCAGCGTTGCGTTCGACGGTCACGCCAATGGAAATTGCACCCGCGCTTGGCGTATCGGGATGGGGTTTGAGAAACCAGCTCATCCACCTCACCTACGTCATTCCCGCGCACGCGGGAATCCCGCTTTTCCTTGAAGCATTCGAAAGGAGAAGAAGCGGGATCCCCGCTTTCGCGAGGATGACGGGATGTATGGCAGACCACACCCACCCATGCTAAGCGCCGCCGCATCATGACCGAATATTCCTCCGATCTCCTCCGCCTGCTCAGCGAGCGTGGCTATATCCACCAGATGACCGACGCAGCGGCGCTTGATGCGCTGGCGTCCAAGGAAATCGTGCCGGGCTATATCGGCTTCGATCCCACCGCATCGTCGCTGCATGTGGGCAGTCTGGTCCAGATCATGATGCTGCGTCGGCTTCAGCAGGCCGGACACAAGCCGATCGTGCTGATGGGCGGCGGCACCGGCAAGATCGGCGATCCCAGCTTCAAGGATGAAGCGCGCAAGCTGATGACCGATGACGTCATCGCGGGCAATGTGGCTTCGATCAAACGCATTTTCGAGAAATTCCTGACCTTTGGCGATGGCCCGAGCGATGCGGTGATGCTCGACAATGCCGAATGGCTCGACCGGCTGGAATACATCCCCTTCCTGCGCGAAGTGGGCCAGCATTTCTCGGTCAACCGGATGCTGAGCTTCGATTCCGTCAAGCTCCGGCTCGATCGCGAGCAATCGCTGAGCTTCCTCGAATTCAACTACATGATCCTGCAGGCCTATGATTTCCGCGAATTGTCGCAGCGCGCCGCCTGCCGTCTCCAGATGGGCGGATCGGATCAATGGGGCAATATCGTGAACGGCGTCGAACTGACGCGCCGCATGGACGGCGTGCAGGTCCACGGCCTCACCACCCCGCTCATCACCACCGCGGATGGCGGCAAGATGGGCAAGACCATGGCCGGCGCGGTCTGGCTCAATGCCGATATGCTCAGCGCATATGATTATTGGCAATTCTGGCGAAACACCCAGGATAATGATGTCGGCCGGTTCCTGCGCCTGTTCACTGATGTGCCGGTGGAAGAGATCGCCGAACTGGAAAAGGCCGAGGGCAGCGCGATCAACGATGTGAAGAAGCGCCTGGCGGACGAGGCGACGGCCATGTGTCACGGTCGGGAAGCGGCGGAGGCCGCGGCCCAGACCGCGCACAAGACTTTTACCGAAGGCGCTGCGGGCGATGATCTGCCCACGCTCTGTGTGCCTGAAGGCAGCATCAACATCGTTGATGCACTGGTCGGGCTGAACCTCGCGGCATCCAAGGGTGAGGCCCGCCGCCTGATCAAGGGGGGTGGCGCGCGCGTGGATGGTGAGAAGATTGAGGACGAGGCGCTGACCGTCACGGTCGGCGATGCCCCGGTCCGCATTTCGGCGGGCAAGAAGGCGCATGGCGTGCTCAACCGGGCATGACACCGATCCATCTCATCGGCCTGCCGACCGACCAGCATTCCTCTTACCTGCGTGGTCCTGCCAAGGCGCCAGCGCTGATCCGCGCCGCCTTGTTCAGCGATCATGGCAATCCTGCGAGCGAACGGGGGACCGAGATCGGTGTTGAGATCGATCTGATCGACGGGGGCGATCTGGCGCTGGATGAAGGCCCGGATGACGATGACCGCATCACCGGTGCCATCGCGGCCTCGATCGCGCGTGGGGCGATCCCGCTCTGCATGGGCGGCGATCATGCCGTCACCTATCCGATCCTGAAGGCGATCGCGGCGGCGCATGGCCCGGTCAACATCCTCCATTTCGATGCGCATCCCGATCTCTATGATGAACTCGATGGCAATCGCCGCTCTCATGCCTCGCCCTTTGCGCGGATCATGGAGGATGGGCTGGCCAAGCGTCTCGTTCAGGTCGGCATTCGCACCTTGAATGCGCATCAGCGCGACCAAGCGCAGCGCTTCGGCGTCGAGATTATCGAAGCGCGCTATTTCATCCCCGGCTGCGTGCCCGCCTTCGATGGCCCGCTCTACATCAGCGTGGACATGGACGGCTTCGATCCGGCCCATGCCCCCGGCGTTTCGCATCACGAACCCGGCGGGCTGACCGCGCGCGAGATCACCAATGTTCTGCTGTCGATCGAAGCGCCGATCGTCGGTGCCGATGTGGTCGAACTCAACCCCGATCGCGATATCAATGGCATGACCGCAATTCTGGCGGCGAAGATGATCAAGGAACTCGCCGCGCTCGCCACCGCGCGTCCTCATGGAAAGATTTGACGCGATCATCCTCGGCGCGGGTGCGGCGGGGATGATGGCGGCGCTCACGGCGGGCCAACGTGGCCGCCGCGTGCTGCTGCTCGATCATGCCGACAAGCCCGGCAAGAAGATCCTGATCTCCGGCGGCGGACGCTGCAATTTCACCAATGTGCATACAGCGGCCGACCGCTTCCTCTCCGCCAATCCGCATTTCGCAAAATCCGCGCTCGGCCGCTATGCGCCGCAGGATTTCATCGATCTGGTCGATCGTCACGGCATCGCCTGGCATGAAAAGACGCTGGGACAGCTTTTCTGTGACGGCTCCTCGCGCCAGATCGTCGCGATGCTCACCGACGAATGCGCGGCGGGCGGCGTCGATATCCGCGTGCAGCACGCAATAACGGCTATCTCGAAACCCGATGACTTCTCCGTTACCACGGATCGGGGCACCTTCGCGGCACCGTCACTGGTCATCGCCACCGGCGGCCCCTCCATCCCGCAGATGGGCGCGACCGGCTTCGCTTATGATGTCACGCGGCAATTCGGCCTGAAGGTGGTCGAACCCCGCCCTGCCCTCGTCCCGCTCACCCTTTCCGGCGAGGCGATGATGTTCCGTGGTCTCTCGGGCATCGCGGTCGATTCCATCGCACGCTGCGGCAAGCAATCCTTCCATGAGGCATCGCTCTTTACGCACCGTGGCCTTTCCGGCCCCGCGATCCTGCAAATCTCATCCTATTGGCGCAATGGCGAAGCCATCCTGCTCGATCTGCTGCCCGGCCGGGATGCCGCCGCAGCGTTGATCGCCGCCAAACGCGAACGCCCGCGCACGCAGATCCGCACGATCCTGGGCGAACTCCTGCCCGCCCGGCTGGCGGAACTTCTTGCCGAACCACTCGGCCTGAACGGCGAACTGGCCAATATTGCCGACAAGGCATTGGGCGCAGCCGGCGAAAGGCTCAATGGATGGCGGTTCGTGCCCAACGGATCCGAAGGCTATGCCAAGGCCGAAGTGACGGTCGGCGGCGTGGATACCGCCGGGCTGTCATCCAAGACGATGGAAGCGCGCAAAATACCGGGGCTCTATTTCATCGGAGAGGCGGTGGACGTGACCGGCTGGCTGGGCGGCTATAATTTCCAATGGGCCTGGGCGAGCGGGGTGGCCGCAGGGCAGGTGTTGTAAGCTCAAGCGATCCATTACTCCGTTTGCCCCGAGCGCAATCGAGGGACGTGGTATCACGCACCCACGTCCCTCGACTGCGCTCGGGACAAACGGTAAGGGGGAGCCCTGCTCTCCCCCATCCATCGCGCTCGCGCAACACCCCGGTGGTATTGCGCTGCACCATCTGCTATAGCCCGCCCCTTCGCCGGGAATCGCTTGCCGAACGGCGCCCCAAAATTGGAATTCAGATGCCCTTTTCTTCGTTGCCCGCCGCTGTTGGCGAGGCGCTGGCCGAACGTGGTTATGCCGCCCCCACTGACGTTCAGGCCGCTATCATCGTTCCCGAAACCGCCGGTCGCGATCTGCTCGTGTCCGCCCAGACCGGCTCCGGCAAGACGGTCGCTTATGGCCTCGCCATGGTTGCCGAACTGCTGGGTGGTGAAGAACGCTTCGGTTTCGCCCGCGAACCACTCGCACTGATCATCGCGCCGACCCGCGAGCTCGCGATGCAGGTGCAGCGCGAACTCGCCTGGCTTTATGGCAAGGCCGGCGGCCGCGTCGCATCCTGCGTCGGCGGCATGAACGTCCGCCAGGAACAGCGGGCGCTTCAGAGCGGCGCGCATATCGTGGTCGGCACGCCGGGTCGTCTGCGCGATCATCTCGAACGCGGCAGCCTCATCACCAGTGGCCTCAAGGTCGTGGTGCTCGACGAAGCCGATGAGATGCTCGATCTGGGTTTCCGCGAGGATATCGAGGAAATTCTCGACGTCACGCCGGCGGATCGCCGCACGCTGCTGTTCTCGGCCACCATCCCCAAGCCGATCGCCAATCTGGCCAAAACCTATCAGAAAGATGCGTTGCGCATCGCCACCGCATCCGCCGGCAAGGCCCATGCCGATATCGAATATCGCGCGATTGCCGTCGCACCGGCCGATATCGAACATGCCGTGGTCAACACGCTGCGTTTCTATGAAGCCAATGGCGCGATGGTCTTCTGCGCCACGCGCGAGAACGTCCGCCGTCTTCATGCCAGCCTGGTCGAGCGTGGTTTTTCTGCGGTCGCATTGTCGGGCGAACTCAGCCAGAATGAGCGCACCCATGCGCTGCAGGCGTTGCGTGACCGCCGCGCGCGTGTGTGCGTGGCGACTGATGTCGCCGCGCGCGGCATCGATCTGCCCGATCTCGGGCTGGTGGTGCACGCCGAAATTCCGATCGACGCCGAAACGCTGCAGCATCGCTCTGGCCGCACCGGCCGCGCGGGCCGCAAGGGCATTTGCGTGATGATCGTCCCTTATTCGCGACGCCGCCGCGCCGAAGGGATGCTGCGGTCCAACAATGTCAACGCGCAATGGGTGGAAGCGCCCACGCCCGAGGATATCCGCGCCAAGGATCAGGAGCGTCTGCTCGAGACGATCACACCCGGCGAAGCGATGGAAGAGGATCTGGTGGTCGCCCGCCAGCTTCTCGAGCGTCACAGCGCCGAGGAAATCGCCGCCGCGCTCGTCCGTTCCGCGCGTCAGCGTCTGCCCGAGCCCGAGGATCTCTTCACCAGTGGTGCCGACGAACGTCCCGCCAAGATGGAAGGTCCACGCCCCGGCTTTGAAGACACCGTATGGTTTCGCATGAATGTCGGCCGCAATAATGGCAATGCCGATGCGCGCTGGATCCTGCCCCTGCTGTGCCGTCGCGGTCATATCACCAAGAGCGAGATCGGCGCGATCCGCATCGGGGACCGCGAAACCCTGTTCCAGATTCCGCGCGGCGTCGCCGATCGCTTCAATCAGGCGTTGAAGAAAACGGCATCGCCCGAGGATGACGTGGCGATCGAGGCTGCCGGCGATGCGCCGCCCCCCGTCCAGGGTGGGCGTCGTCGTCCCAATGGCCCCAATAATGGTCCGAGCAACGGCCCGCCGCGCAACAAATATGCGCCCAAGCCCTATCGCAAGACCAATGATCGGCATCGCCGCCCTTGATCATATGGGTCGATGGTGACGCCTGCCCGGTCAAGGACGAGATCTATCGTGTAGCAGGGCGTTATGCGGTGCCGGTGAAGCTGGTTACCAACAGCTTTATCCGGATTCCGCAAGATCCGCTGATCGAGCGTATCTTGGTCAGCGACGGATTCGACGCCGCGGATGACTGGATCGCGGAGCGCGCGGATGACCGCAGCATCGTGATCACCGCCGATATCCTGCTGGCGGATCGCTGCATCAAGGCGGGCGCGACGGTGCTTGGCTCCAATGGCCGTCCGTTCGACGCGGCCTCGATCGGCGCGGCCGTGGCAACCCGCGCGCTCATGGCCGATCTGCGCGCCATGGATCAGGTGCGCGGCGGCCCGGCACCTTTCTCCAAGACCGATCGCTCGCGCTTCCTCTCCGCGCTGGATCTGGCGATCGTGAAGATGAAGCGGTTACCGCCGCGTTAAGCACAGATCTTAGCGCTTTCCGGTGCCTCATGCGGCTATGGTAACGCACCGGGAAATTTGGGGATTTGCTTTTCTTGAGCACGCTGGCCAGCCATATTCACAGCATCGATCAGCGACGCGCTGAGCGCAGCGACGTCTTTTATCCCACGCAGATGCGCCGCAAATCGCCACCCTTCGGGGATTCGGTGGCCGCCAATCTCGTGAACATCTCGCGCCTGGGATTCATGGCGCGCGTCATGCTCGATGCGATGGATGGCAAATTGGTGTCGATCGATCTGCCGGGGATTGGCGAATTGAAGGCACGCCAGGTCTGGTCGATGGAAAACACGATCGGTGGGGAGTTTCTCAATCCGATCGACCCGGCGGTCTATGAAGGACTACTGGAAATTCTGGCTGAATCCTCCGAACCCCGTTCGGACTAAGCCCTAACGGCCTTTGGTCATCACCCCGATCGCAGCAATTCCACGCCCGCCTCGCGCTCGAACAGATAGAGCGCCGTCCGCGCCGCCTGACCGCGCGCGCCTTGCAACCCGCCATCGCGATCGACCAGCAGCCGCGCATCATCCGTCGCCATCTGCAGAAACGCTTGCAGATGCTCCGGTGTCGCCAGCCTGAAGCGCGCCTCGCCCGATTGCCTTGTGCCGAGGATTTCGCCCGCACCGCGCAGCCGCAGATCTTCTTCGGCGATCCGGAAGCCGTCATTGGTCTCCCGCATCAACGCCAGCCGCGCCCGCGCCGTTTCGCTGAGGGAATTGCCGCGCAAAAGCAGGCATACCGAATGCGCCGTCCCGCGCCCGACGCGCCCGCGCAACTGGTGCAATTGTGCCAGCCCGAAGCGATCCGCCCCCTCGATGATCATCAGCGTGGCATTGGGCACGTCGACCCCCACTTCGATCACCGTGGTCGCCACCAGCAGCTTGACCTCGCCGCGCTGAAATCGCGCCATCACCGCGTCCTTCTCCGGCCCCTTCATCCGCCCATGGACCAGCCCGACCCGATCGCCGAACCGCATCTGCAGCGCTTCGGCGCGCTGCTCGGCGGCGGCCTGATCGCTCTTCTCGCTTTCCTCCACCAACGGGCAGACCCAATAGGCCTGTCCTTCAGCCGACAGATGCCGCGCGACGCCGTCGATCACTTCATCCAGCCGCTGATCCGACATCACGCGCGTATCGATCGGTTGACGCCCGGGCGGCATTTCGTCGAGCCGGCTCACATCCATCTCGCCATAATGGGTGAGCGTCAGCGTGCGCGGGATCGGGGTGGCGGTCATCACCAGCAGATGCGGCGGGCGCTCCGCTTTTTGCGCCAGCATCAGTCGCTGCGCCACGCCGAAGCGATGCTGCTCGTCCACCACCGCCAGGCCGAGCGACTTATAGGCGACTGCTTCCTGAAAGATCGCGTGCGTACCGATCAAGATGTCGATCGAGCCGTCGGCCAGCCCCATCAGCGTCGATTCGCGCACCCGCCCCTTATCTCGTCCGGTGAGGATCGCGACCGTCACCGGCAGCCCGGCCAATTGCTTGGACATGGTTTCGAAATGCTGCCGCGCGAGGATTTCGGTCGGCGCGAGCAACGCACCCTGCGCGCCCGCCTCAACGGCCGCCAGCAGCGACATCAAGGCCACCAGAGTCTTGCCCGAGCCGACATCACCCTGCAGCAATCGCAGCATCGGGCGGTCCTGCTGCATATCGCCTTCGATCTCCCCGATCGTCCGCTGCTGCGCACCCGTGGGCACATAGGGCAGCTTCAGCGCATCACGCAGGTGCCCGTCGCCCTTCAGCGCTCTGCCCCGGCGCTTGCGCGCTGAGGCGCGCACCAGCATCAGCGCGAGCTGGTTGGCGAAAATTTCGTCATAGGCCAGGCGATTGCGCGCGGCGGTGTCCGCCGGATTGGCATGGATGCGTGCCAATGCTGTGCGCCATGTCGGCCAGCCCTGTTTCTCCAGCACGCTCGGCTCGATCCATTCGGGCAGATCAGGCGCACGTTCGATCGCCTGTTCAGCCAGATGCGCGATCCTTTTGCCGGTGATCCCTTCCGAAAGCGGATAGACCGGCTCGCGCTGCGGCAGGCTGGCGGCGTCTTCGAGCGGGAGCACATGATCGGGATGGACCATCTGCAATTCCTGGCCATAGCTTTCCAGCTTGCCGGATACGATTCGCGCGTCGCCCAGCGGCAGCAATTTCTTGGCCCATCCGGGATTGCCGCCGAAATAGACCAGGGTGACATAATTGCCGTGCATATCGGTGGCGTGCACGCGAAACGGGCCGCGCGGGCCGCCCTGCTTGTAATCCACGGGCGTGAGCTGGATGGTGATCACCTGGCCCGCATCGCTCATCGCCAGCTCATCCACGGCCTTGCGGTCGATCCAGCCGGTGGGCAGGTGAAAGGCTACATCAATCGCGCGCGCCAGCCCGAGCCGCTCCAGCGGACGTGCCAGGGCCGGGCCGATGCCCTTGAGCGCCGTGATTTCGGCGAACAGTGGATTGAGTGTTTCGGGTCTCATGTCTATCTGGACCGCTTATCCCAAGCCCGCACGCGCCGCCAGCGTTCAGCGGGCCATTAGCCGATGGAATCCTATGGACCGCGACATCCGCCTCAAACGTCTCCGCTTCCGCGCCTGGCACCGCGGCACCAAGGAAGCCGATCTCATGGTCGGCGGCTTTTTCGATGCCTATGGCGAAGGCTGGACCGACGCCGAAATGGACTGGTTCGAGACTTTCATCGAAGAACAGGATGTGGATATCATGGGCTGGGCGATGAATGCGCAGCCCGTGCCCGTTGCGTTCGAAGGAACGATGATGAATGCGCTGAAGAAGCTCGATTATATTCCGGTGGCGCGTTGAGCCCCGCATATCCCAATTCCGTTTGTGTCGAGCGAAGTCGAGACACGTTGGTGCAGGTGACGACGTCCCTCGACTTCGCTCGGGACAAACGGATGGTGACGAACAAACCCCGTGACTGATTTCAACCGCATCCTCTCCGCCCGCCAGCCGCTTACGCTGTCCGGCGCGCCCACCGGCTTCCTCCCCTGGCTGGCCGCCGATATCGCGCGCGCGGCGCATGTCAGTGGCAAGCGCACCGTGTTCATCGCTTCGGACGATGTGGCGATGCGCGCGCTTGCCGAAGCTGCGGCCTATTTCGCGCCCGAGCTTGAAATCATCAGCATTCCGGCCTGGGATTGCCTGCCCTATGACCGGGCCTCGCCCTCCTTGCGGGCCACATCGGAGCGACTCGCCGCGCTGCACCGGCTGCAGAAAGCGCCGGCCAAGCCGCAGCTTGTCATCACCACGATCAACGCCGCCGCCCAGCGCACGCTGACCCCCTTCCGCATTCGCCAATTGGTCGCCAGCCTCGCGCCGGGTGAGCGGATCGACCGCGACAAGCTGGCTGCATTGCTCCAGGCCAATGGCTATGTCCGCACCGATACCGTGGCGGATGCGGGCGAATTTGCGGTGCGCGGATCTCTGGTCGATCTCTTCCCCTCGGGCGAAGATCAGGCGCTGCGCCTGGATTTCTTCGGCGACGAGATCGAAAGTGTCCGCCGTTTCGATCCCGCGGATCAGCGGACCACCGGACGGATCGACGGCTTCACCCTCCTCCCCGCCTCGGAAGCCCTGCTCGACGAAGACAGCATCAAGCGCTTCCGCAGCCGCTATCGTGAAATCTTCGGTGCGACGGCGACGGGCGATCCCTTGTATCAGGCGATTTCCGAGGGCCGCCGTCTGGCGGGCATGGAACATTGGCTGCCGCTGCTCGAGGAGAAGCTCTCCACCTTGTTCGATCACATCGGCAAGGATGCGGTGATCATCCGCGACGGTGGCAGCATCGCCGCGGCCGAACAGCGGTTCGACGCGATCACCGATTATCACGCCAATCGCGAGCGCGCCCAATCCGGCGATCCGGGCAGCTATCGCCCGCTCGCGCCCACCGCGCTCTATTTCGACGCGGCGGAATGGGCGGACATGGTGGCCGCTCGCCCGATCCACCTGACCACCAATTTCCACGAACCCGAAAGCGCGACGGTCATCGACTTCGATGTCGAAGGCCCGCGCGATTTCGCGCCCGAGCGTGCGCAAAACGTCAATGTCTATGAGGCCGTCGCCGGTCATGCCGCCGCGCTGAAGAAGGCCGGCAAGAAGCTCATCCTCGCCAGCTATTCGGGCGGCGCCCGCGAGCGTCTGTCCGGCCTGCTTGCAGATCACGGCCTGAAGGGCGCGCGCGAGGCGGAGAATTGGCAACACGCATTGGGCATGGCGGCGTCCGCGGTCGCGCTGGTCGTGCTCCCGCTCGATCACGGCTTCACCGCGCCCGATGTCGCGATCCTCACCGAACAGGATATGCTGGGCGATCGGCTCGTCCGCCGCGCCAGGCGCAAGAAGAGCGCGGACGCGTTCCTCAATGAACTTGCGACGCTCAGCCCCGGCGATCTGGTGGTGCATCAGGATCATGGCATCGGCCGCTATGAAGGGCTGACGTCGATCCCGGTCGGCCAGAGCCCGCATGATTGCGTGTGGCTGACCTATGCCGGCGGCGACAAATTGTTCGTCCCGGTCGAGAATATCGACGTGCTCTCGCGTTATGGCGCGAATAGCGAGATCGCCACGCTCGACAAATTGGGCGGCGAAGCCTGGCAACGCCGCAAATCCAAGATGAAGGAGCGCATCCGCGAGATTGCGGGCGAACTCCTCACCACCGCCGCCAAGCGCGTGCTGCGGCCGGCCCCGGTGTTCGAGCCGGAGGTCGCGAGCTATGCGGCCTTTGTCGATCGCTTCCCCTATCAGGAAACCGAGGATCAGGACCGCGCCATCAGCGACGTGCTCGACGATCTGGCGCGCGGCACGCCGATGGACCGTCTGGTCGTGGGCGATGTGGGCTTCGGCAAGACCGAGGTGGCGCTGCGCGCCGCCTTCGTCGCCGCCATGGCCGGCCAGCAGGTGGCGATCGTCTGCCCAACCACGCTGCTCGCACGCCAGCACGCGATGAACTTCACCGAACGCTTCCAGGGCTTTCCGCTCAACATCGGTCGCCTCTCTCGCCTGGTGCCCGCCAATGAAGCCAAGGCGGTGAAGGAAGGCCTTGCAGACGGCACGATCGATGTGGTCGTCGGCACCCACGCCCTGCTGGCCAAGGGCATTGATTTCAAACGGCTCGGCCTCGTGATCGTGGACGAGGAACAGCGTTTCGGCGTGACTCACAAGGAGCGGCTGAAGGCGCTGAAGAGCGACGTCCATGTGCTGACGCTCACAGCCACGCCGATCCCGCGCACGCTGCAGATGGCGATGTCAGGCCTGCGCGAATTGTCCGTCATCCAGACCCCGCCGGTCGATCGTCTCGCGGTGCGCACCTATATCATGCCCTGGGATCCCGTGGTGCTGCGCGAGGCGCTGCTGCGCGAACATTATCGCGGCGGGCAGAGTTTCTTCGTCACTCCGCGCATCGCCGATCTGCCCGAGATCGAGGACTTCCTGCGGGACGAGGTGCCCGAGATCCGCGCCATCACCGCGCATGGCCAGATGGCACCCGGCATGGTGGAAGAGCGCATGTCGGCTTTTTACGACAAGCGTTATGACGTGCTGCTCTCCACCACGATCATCGAGAGCGGGCTCGATATTCCCAGCGCCAACACGCTGGTCATCCACCGCGCAGACCGCTTCGGCCTGGCGCAGCTTTACCAGATTCGCGGGCGCGTGGGCCGCGCCAAGACGCGGGCCTATGCCTATCTCACCACGGCCTCGGAGCGGATCATGACCGAGGGCGCTGAAAAGCGGCTGAAGGTGTTGTCCGATCTCGATAGCCTCGGCGCTGGTTTCCAGCTTGCGTCGCATGATCTCGATATCCGGGGCGCGGGCAATCTGCTGGGCGACGAACAATCGGGCCACATCAAGGAAGTGGGCTTCGAATTGTATCAATCCATGCTGGAGGATGCGATCCTGGAGGCGCGCGCAGGCGGTGCCGGTCTGGAAGCGCCGCGCGAGGCCTTCTCACCGCAGATCACCGTGGACGCGCCGATCATGATCCCCGACGATTATGTCCCCGATCTCGATCTGCGCATGAGCCTCTATCGCCGGATGAACGAGCTGGAAGACAGCGCAGGCATCGAATCCTTCGCCGCCGAACTGATCGACCGTTTCGGCAAATTGCCCGACGCGACCGAAAATTTGCTCAAGGTGATCGAGATCAAATTGAATGCGAAAAAGGCCTGCATCGCCAAGATCGACGTCGGCCCGCGCGGTGCGCTGGTCAGCTTCTTCAACGATCAATTCCCCAACATTCCGGGGTTGCTGGCCTATGTCGATCGGCTGCAGGGCACCGCCAAATTGCGGCCGGATAGCAAGCTCGTGATCACCCGATCCTGGCCGGACGCCCGCGCGCGGCTGAACGGCGCGCTGCAAATGTCCAAGGGGCTGGCGAAGGTTGCGGGCTAAATTGGGGCGTGCGCGGACCGTTAACGCTTGTGTGATCACATTGAATATCGAGAATGGGAGCCGCAGGATGGCGTCTAATGCCATAAACCGCCATGAAGACCTGCTGCTCGCCATCGACGCACTTCACGCCTGCCGCACGACGGACGCCATCATCGAAACCGTCCGCGCCTCCGCCCGCGCACTGGCTCAGGCCGACGGCATCGCCATCATCCGCCGCGAGGATGAAAGCGTGCGCTATGTCGCCGAGGATGCTGTCGGTCCGCTGTGGACCGGGCACGCCTTTCCGATAGAGACCTGCATATCAGGCTTGGCGATCCTGGAGCGCAAACCTATCGTGATCGCCGATGTAATGCTCGATCCGCGCGTGCCGCATCATCTTTACCGTCCGACGTTCGTGCGCAGCATGGCGATGTTCCCGTTCGGGATCGGGGCACCCGTGGGCGCAGTCGGCGCTTATTGGACGCGAACCGGCGCAACCGACGCCGAAACGCTGGCCAATCTCGAAATGCTGTCGCGAACGATCGGCGCAATGCTGTATAATCTCGAAGATATTCATGAAGCGCGGCGGCAGCGCGCCGTCTTGCGTAGCGCCTGGGGCGCGGCTTAGACCGTCCCTTGCGCCAGCAGCACTTCGAGCACAGCCGCATCCACCGGCTCCGAACACAGGAACCCCTGATAATAATTGCAGCCTTCGCGCGCCAGCAAGGTGAGTTGCATCTCGGTTTCGACCCCCTCGGCCACCACGCTCAGCCCGAGTGATTTCGCCATTTCGATCACCCCGCGCACCACCACCCGGTCGCGGCTCGATCCTTCGATATCCTCCGCCAGCTTCTTGTCGATCTTCAGATAATCCAGCGGGAGCGCCTTCAGATAGGCCAGGCTCGAATAGCCGGTGCCGAAATCGTCGATCGCCACGCGGAACCCCGCCTGGCGCAACGCGGCGAGCAACGAGGCTGCCGCGCCCAGATCCTCGATCAACCCGCTCTCGGTGATCTCCACCGTCAGCCGGTTCCGCGCGAAGCCGCTCTCATCCACCAGCGTGATGAAGCGTTCGGCAAAGCCCGGCACCGCGATGTCCGCCGCGGTCACGTTCACCGAAAGCCGCAATCCGGACAGCGCCGGTCGCCACGCCGCGGCCTGGGTGATCGCGCGTTTCTGCACATGATCGGAAAGTTGCACGAGATAGGTCGAGCGCTCCGCTGCGGCAAACAGCGTGGCCGCGCCCAGTTCGCCAAGCTCGGGATGCCGCCAGCGCGCCAGCGCCTCGACACCCACGATCTTCCCGCTGCTGACCGAAACCTGCGGCTGGAACACGATTTCGATCTCGTCCTGATCCAGCGCCCGGCGCAGATCGATTTCCAGCCGATTGTCCCGCTCTACCACACCCGCTTCGGCATCGGTCATGATGCGGATGGGATTGCCGTCGGATGCCTTTGCCTCGGCCAGCGCGGCGCTCGCGCGGCGCAGCAATCCGGTGGCGTCCTCCGTGCCGCCAGCGCTTTCAGCCAGCCCGATCCGGCAGGCGAGCGGCACCACATGTTCGCCCGATACAAAGGGCCGCGCTAGCGAATGGGACAGCTCGTGCGCCAGAATGCGGACGTTTTCCGACGCGACATTGGCGTCCAGCCCCACCGCGAATTCAGCGCCCGCGATCCGGGCGACCAGCGCCTTGCGGCCCGCAGCCGCCGTCGCAAGCCGCTCGATCCGGCGCGCCACGGAACGCAATATCGCGTCACCCGTGTCGCGCCCGAACGCGGCATTGATCATCTCGAACCGGTTGATGGAGAGCAGCATGAGCGACAGGGGGCGTTGCGCCTCCACCTGCACTTCGATCCAGCGCCGTGTCGCGATGCCGTCGCGCAGCCCCGTCAGCGCATCGCGCCGCCCGCGCTCGGCCAGCATATCGTCGTCGCCCAGCGTATCGAGTGTTTCGATGCTGCCCAGGATCGCGCCATCGGCCGGATCGATCCGCAGATGATGCGCCACGCGCTCTCCGCCCGGCCCCGGCATATCATGCGCGAACGCGGTGGCGCGCGCGCCCGCCTTGATCCGCAGCATCGCGCCGCGCGCCGCCTCGCGCCCTTCGAGCGACAGCAAACGGTAAAGCGAAGCGGGGCGCGAAGGCTTGTTCGTATCGAGGCCGAGCAACTCGCTGAGCGGTGCGCCGATGCGCAACCCCGTCTCCCGTGCATAATGCCAACCCAGCATCTCGCTGACCGCGGCACGCGCGCGATCGAGCGCGCCACCGGTCCCGCCGGTCAGCCGCTCGGCATGACGTTCGGCAAAGCGCAAAGCCTGGGTGAATTCAGCGTCGCCAAAGGGGCTGGCAAGGTAATGAGTGGCGCCCGCCGCAAACACGTCATCCAGTGCGACCACATCATTGCGCGACAGCAGCACCAGCAGCGCGGCGGCATTGGTCTCCACGGTGTCGCACAGCAACCGCGCCGCCGCCAGGCCTTCCTCCAGCGCGCCGCGGGCGTCGACCACCGCCACCGCGGCACCGCTCGCCAGAAACCGCCGCTCAATGCCCTCGGCCCGGCGTGCAGCGATCGTGCGCCAGCCCGCGGCTTCCGCCGAGGCCGCGAGTTCGTCACGATGCCGGAACGATAGCAGCAAAAGCGGCGACTGACGCCGCGCTCCAGGCGATTCTCCGGTTTCCATCGTCAGCCCAATCCCCCACGCTGCCATGCTTAGCGAGCGTAATGGTATTCGCCAATCGCCTTTGTCTTGCCGCGGCGCGCCCGAACGCCTAGCTAGACCTCATGGAAACCGCGCTTCCCGCCGCGCCCGCACCGCTGATCGACGGCATCGGCCGCCGGATCAGCTATCTGCGCCTGTCGGTGACCGATCGCTGCGATCTGCGGTGCCGCTATTGCATGTCCGAAAAGATGGATTTCATGCCGCGGAGCGCCATCCTGTCGCTGGAGGAAATGGCGGCGATCGCGGACCGGTTCGTGGCGCGCGGCATTCGCCGGATCAGGCTGACCGGCGGCGAACCGCTGGTGCGCCGCGGTTTCGAGGGGCTGGCGTCCACGATCGGCCGTCATTTGGATGGCGGCGGTCTGGACGAACTGACGCTCACCACCAATGGCAACAAGCTCCCCGAGATGGCTGCCCCCCTGCGCGATGCGGGGGTGCGCCGGATCAATATCAGCCTCGACACGCGCGATCCCGATCGGTTTCGCTACATCACCCGCTGGGGCGATGTGGACAAGGTGCTCGCCGGCGTCGCTGCCGCCAAGCAGGCGGGGCTCGCGATCAAGATCAACATGGTGGCGTTGAAAGGGCTGAATGAGGATGAGATCGCGCCCATGTTGCGTTGGTGCGCCGACGAGGGGTTCGACCTTACGCTGATCGAGACGATGCCGCTGGGGCATATCGATGAAGACCGGACCGACCGCTTCCTGCCACTGACCAATGTCCATGAACGGCTCCAGCAGGAGTTCACGCTGGTCCCGCTCGATTTCTCCACCGGCGGTCCGGCGCGTTACAGCCGGGTGGAGCCGCTCGGGGTGCGCCTGGGCATGATCTCGCCGCTGACGCGCAATTTCTGCGATGGCTGCAATCGCATCCGGCTCACCGCATCGGGCAAGCTCTACATGTGCTTGGGGCATGAAGATCGCGTCGACCTGAAGGATGCGCTGCGCACCGGCGGGATGGATGCGGTGGATGTAGCGATTGATGACGCGCTGCGCGTAAAGCCCGCGCGCCATGATTTCCGGATCGAAACCCGCGAAGCCGCCCCTGCCGTCACGCGGCATATGAGCGTGACCGGCGGATGAGCGAACAGACACGAGGTCTGATCGCCTCCCCCACCGAAGCCGCCAAGCAGGCGGAAAAGACGCTGCGTGAGCTTTACCATTGGGTGGAGCCCGAGCGCGCGGACATGATCGTGGTCCTCGGCGGCGACGGCTTCATGCTGCAAACGCTGCACGCCATGCTCGAACGCCGCCGGATCGTGCCTGTGTTCGGGATGAATCTGGGCACCGTCGGCTTTCTGATGAACGAATGGAATCCCGAATTGCTCGACGCCCGGCTGGCGCGGTCGCGGACGTTCAGCGTGACGCCACTGCGCATGGATGTGGAAACCATCGAAGGCAAAAGCTATTCGCTGCCCGCGATCAACGAGGTCTCGCTGCTGCGCGAGACGCGTCAGACCTCGAAGATCGAGGTGAAGGTGAACGACAATATCGTTCTGCCCGAACTTGTCTGCGATGGCGTGCTGGTGGCCACGCCCGCAGGATCGACCGCCTATAATTTCTCTGCGCAAGGGCCGATCCTGCCGCTGGGATCGGCGATGCTCGCGCTCACCCCGATCAGCCCGTTCCGCCCCCGTCGCTGGCGCGGCGCGATCCTGCCTGAAAAGACGCGCTTCGGCTTTCGCGTGCTCAATCCCGAGAAGCGCCCGATCAGCGCGGTGGCCGATCAGCGCGAAATCCGCGATGTGGTGAAGGTGGACGTCGCGATTGATCGGTCGTGCACGCTCAGCCTGATGTTCGATCCCGAACATGCGCTGGACGATCGCATCGCGATGGAACAATTTGTGATCTGAACCGCTTGCCAAGCCGCGAATCCCGCTGCTATAGGCACGCCTCCGTTAGTGTTCCCCGATAGCTCAGCGGTAGAGTAGGTGACTGTTAATCACTTGGTCGTTGGTTCGAATCCAACTCGGGGAGCCATTTCGTTTATCTTGGGATTTTTGTCCCGGATGTGACTGAAACAAGCTAGCGATGCGGCTTTTTCACGATCCGCAGGTCGCCACCCGGACGGCCAGCCCTCACGAACCTGCAGATTGGCATTCTGAGAGCTGGGCCAAATGGCGTCTATTGCTGGTCTGATGCCCCATGAAAGACAGGCGCCGACGTGAGCATGGTTGCGGCATCGTCCACACAAACCGCCTCCCACCGTTATAGAAGAAGGTTTTTTCCAGCCAGTCTCCCTTGTAACGCCTTGTATCAAGGCTTGTATCAAGGCTTCTACCAAGCGTACCAACATGAAGGCCCATGTTAATAACGGGTAACTCGTTCTCACTGTGGATATGCCGGAGAGCATGTCACGACGAGAGCGTGCTGATTGAGGAGGGAATGGATGGATTTACATCTGAAAGGCCGCCGCGTGCTGGTCACGGGGAGCAGCAGCGGTATCGGTGAGGCCATCGTGCGATTGTTCACCGAAGAGGGTGCGCGGGTGGTTGTCCATGGGCGCAATCGCGAACGGGCCGAGGCGGTCGCTGCCCAGATCGGCGCGGCGGGCGTTGCCATTGGCGAACTGGTCGCTGACGATGGGGCCGCTTCGATCCACGGCGAGGCGGTTTCCGCGCTGGGCGGCAGCATCGAAATCCTCATCAACAATGCGGGTGGCAATTCCGCAGGCAACACCTCCAAGCCTCCGGCCGCGATTTCGGCGCCCGACTTTCTCTCCAATTACAAGGCCAATGCGCTCGGTGCCGTGCAATTGTGCCAGCTTTGCGTGCCCGACATGGTTGCGGCCAAGTTCGGGCGGATCGTGAACGTGTCCAGTGCTGTCGCCATGCAGCCTAACTTCATGGGCGCGGATTATTCGGCGGCCAAGGCGGCGCTCAACAATTACACCGTCAGCCTGGCAGGATCGCTGCGCGGCGTGAACGTGACCGCCAACGTGCTGACTCCGGGCGTCATCATGGTCGACGGGCTGGTCCGCTTCGGGCGGGCCAAATTCGGCGATCCCGACATGACCGCCGACGAGGTGAACGCCCGGCTCGCCGCCGAAGCCGTGTTCGACGTGCCGCCAGCCGGACGCTTCGGGCTGCCGCGTGAACTGGCGATGGTGGCAGCATTGCTCGCCAGCCCGGCCAATGGCTTCATCACCGGTGCGAACTACCGCGTCGACGGCGGACAGGTCCGCGGACTTAACTGAGGAGTGTCGCCATGGCGCAAAAGACATATAAGGTCATCCAATGGGCCACCGGCACGGTCGGCAAGGCGGCGCTCAAATATTTCATCGAGAACCCCCTGACCGAGCTTGTCGGCGTGCTTGTCACCAATCCGGACAAAGTCGACAAAGATGCCGGAGACATTGTCGGTCTGCCGAAGACCGGTGTGCGCTGCACCGATGACGAAGAGGCCATCATCGCCATGCCGGCGGATTGCGTATTGTTCGCGCCTTCGATGATGACACCGCCCATCGACATGGTCTGCCGCCTGCTGGCTTCCGGCAAGAATGTCGTTTCTCCGGCAGGGCCGTTTCTGCCTAACAAATTCATCCCCGATCATGCCGCGCGCGTGGAAGCCGCCTGCAAGGAGGGCAACACATCGTTCCACGGCTGCGGCATTCACCCCGGCTTTGCGGGGGACATCCTGCCCCTGACGCTCGCCCGGCTGATGAGCCGGATCGACTGCATCGAGGTGGCCGAGATCATCGACAAGGTGCGCAATCCGATGATCTACACCGAGATCATGGGTTTCGGCACGGACTGTGACGACCTGCTCGCCAACCCGCGCCGTTCGCCCGAAACCTACAAGCATTTCTTTTCGTCGATGACCGCAATTGCCAACGGGCTTGGTGTCGAGATCGATGACGTCACGGTGAAGTTCGAAGTTTCCAGGGCCAAGGTGGACATCAGCCATGAATTCGGACTGGTGAAAGCAGGAACCTGCGGCGGGCAGCATTATGAGTGGACCGCGTGGTGCCAGGGCAAGCCATTGATCGTCTATCATTTTTACTGGCAACTCGGCACCGAAATCGAGCCGCTCTGGGAACAGGGCGAGGCCAAATACCGGGTGCGCATCCATGGCGATCCACCGCTCGAATGTCATCTCATGGCGATGGAAGACGCCGACGGGCACCATCCCTTCCTGGGCATTCCCTGGACGGGGCTTGTCGGCTGCAACGTCGTGCCCGATGTCTGCGACGCCCCCGCAGGCGTCGTGACGCATTTCGATATCGGAATCGTCCAGCCCAAGGGACTGGTCCGGCGCTAGCTATCTGCCCGGCCCCGCGAGGGCATCAATTTGTCAACGCCCCCAATTAGAGCGTGATGACATTACATGGCTCCGTCATTGCGAGAAGCGCAGCGACGCGGCAATCCAAGCTGGACAGAAACCGCTGTGGATGGCTTCGCTACGCTCGCAATGACGGGTTGGATCGACCGAAAGTCATCGCGCTCTAGATGAAAGAACGCTTCATGGTTTTGCGGCGGCGCATAGTGGAGCCGACAACACTGAAGCCGACGAGGAGCATCGCCCAAGTGGCGGGTTCGGGGACCGCGGTGGAATTCGCGTTGGAAAAGCGGATGTTGTCGACCTCAAGCGGGATATGCGGCGATGCCAGGCTGATCTTCCCGATCGCCCCGTCCGTATTGGTGAACGAGACCAGAAGGCTTTCCGAACCACTGGTCGCAAGCCCGGCGAGCTTCAGCATCTGCGCTCCCGTGAACGCGGCGATGGCCTCATTGCCAGTGCCATAGACGTAAACGACATTCTGGTTGTCGATCGAACCCCAATAGAGGCTGACGGTGTCAAACAATGGATTTTGCGATCCCGTGGCCGCGAAAGAGACGCCGCCCTTGCTATCAGCACTCGTGGTCTGCACGCGCAGATATTGGCTCGAATCGCCTGTTGGGGTCAGCCAATTGCCTGTCGACGAGCCGATCTTGATATCGTTCGCCCAGGAAATGCCCGATGCTGCAATGCCCGAAGGCAGGCCTGCCTGACCATCGACATAATCAAACGTCACGATCTTGTCCGTGCCGGATGTGACGCCCGATGCGGCGAAAGCCGTCGGGCCGGACGTGATCGATACCGTAACGGCGGCATGGGCTGTGCTGGATAGGAAAATGGCAGACGCTGCTGCCAGCATTGGCTTGATCATGATAACCCCTTTACGCGACAATCGGGTATTTCGAGCTCGCCGGAACCCCGATCTTTGGATCGGTTATTGACCCGCATCACTCGCATTAACGAATTGTTAGGAATTCGCTGAACGCCCGCATCTTCAAAGTGTTCCGGATTTAACGCAGCCAAATGCGTCGTCCCGAAATGACACAGTGGTCAGGCCGGAATCGGGGTCAAGGCCCCGATGACCGTGCTGGAGCACAAGCATCCTGCCGTCCCATCTCTCTCACGCATCAACGCGTTTCAACGTGGCAGACGCACATCGATGCGACGAAAGCGGGATTCGATCAGACTGAAAATACCAAAGAGAGCCAGGCCGATCCCCATCGCCATCAGCAGCCATTTTCCACCGGGCTGGCCCTGCAACTTTGCCAGCGCATCGGCCATGCCGCCGGCCTCGCTCGCGCGCGCCTGCCATGCGGCGGCGGTGAAAAAGCCACCGATGATGGTAAAGACGATCGCACGCGCGCCATATCCGATCCTTCCCATCAGGGTAACATAGGCTGGAACGGGCGTATCGCCTTTCAATTCGGCGGTGAAGCTGGCGGTCCAGGCTTTCTTTCCCTGTTGAAAGGCGGCCGCGAACAGCCCGATCGCCACCGCGGCAACGAGCAGCCTTCCGAAAGGCTGGGAGAGAAGCCATGCCGTCCAATCGCGGGCATTGTCGTCTCCCGGCGAGCGCGCCCCCGATGCGCTGCCGCTATGCGACGCCAGTTTTACAGCGGTCCAGGCCAGGGTCACATGGGCGATGCCGCTCACCGCTGAACCGATCCGCTTCAAATTGCCGTGCGCGTCATGAGCGATTTGCTCGGGATTGGCCGCCGCTTCGGTCAGGCGCCACACGGCGTAACCCGCCAAACCGGCGGCCACGATGAACAAAAGGATCTGGCCAAAGGGCTGGTGCGCGAGCGTCGCAATCGCCCCCTGATTATCCGCAGCCGCCCCACCCCGCATGGCGGCATCAACCGCGAACCACCCGATGATCAGATAGACCAGGCCGCGCGCAGCAAACCCGAGACGCGCAAGGACAGTGGCGGCTTCGTTGGACAGCATATTGGGAACCTCTTCGCTATGGGACGGCATAGCAACGATCGGCGAAATCGCCTGTTCCGCGGCTGTTGGGCATCCAAGCCTGATTTATTCGCCGCGCGAGGCCGCCGGATCGCCGACCCGCCAGCCCCATATTCTCCGACCAGCGAACAACTTCTCGTTGCGACTGTCCCGGCATGACCCGTCGTGAGAGTTTCAAAAAAACAGCAAAATGCCGCCAAAACCAAGGGGAATATCATGACCATTTACCGGACGTGGCCGTTAGCCAATGCCCTCTTCGTTGCGGGCTTCATCTCCCAGCCCGCGGTTGCGCAGGACACGGCCGCACAGGCTCAGGCCGAAGACACCGGCGAGATCGTCGTCACGGCGCAGCGTCGCGAAGAATCGCTTCAAAGGACGCCGGTCGCGGTCAGCGCTTTCACGGCGACGATGCTCGAGCAGCGCGGCGTGACCAAGCTTGAAAATATCGCCGCGAGCACGCCCGGCCTAAACATCACACCGATCACAGCGTCGCCGAACGCCATCATGATCTCGATGCGCGGTGCGCTTGAACAGAATGGCGGCACGATCACGGCTGAATCGCCGGTCGCCATCTATATCGACGACGTCTACCAGTCGCGTCTCAGCGGTGCGAATTACGATCTGGCCGACATCGTCCGCGTCGAAGTGCTGCGCGGCCCGCAGGGCACTTTGTACGGCCGGAATTCCATGACCGGTGCGATCAAGCTGATCACCCGCCAGCCCGACGGCAAGACCTGGCTGAACACCGATGTGAGCTATGCCTCCTTTCAGGAAACCAAGGCCAAGGTCAGCGTCGGTGGACCGGTGACGGACCACATCGCGGTCGCGGCCTCGGCCTTTTACAATCAGCGCGGCAAAGGATGGCAGTATAATGAAGTGCTCGACAAGCGGGTCAGCACCTTCAAGAAATATGGTGTCCAGCTTGCGGTCGGCCTTTACGACATACCGGGTGTCGAAGCGGTTCTGACCGGCCGCTATGTCGCCGGTTTGAGCGATGGCCAGCATTATGCTCCCCTGGATTTGACGACCGGCGGCAACCTCGCGGGCGGCGTGTATAACACCCGCACGCCGCGCGACGACGCCGACGGTGACAACCGCCAGAAAAGCGTATCGCTGCGCCTGGGCTATGACGTGGGCGACATAACGATCCGCTCGATCACCGCCTATCAGGAGATGAAGGACAATTGGGCGCTGGATTTCTCCGGCGGTTATGACTCGCCCTTCACCGGTACCACGATCGCCGGTTTCTTCCGCAGCAGTGCCGGCAAACAGAATCAGTTCACCCAGGAATTCCAGGCGCTTGGCAAGGCATTCGACAATCGCCTGAACTGGATCGTCGGTGCCTTTTATTATAAGGAAAAGGCGAGCCAGAGCTTCCTGAACGACGATCTGGCCGCCTTTTTCCTGACCTATGAGCCGAGCGTCTTCGATACCACGTCGAAGAGCCTCGCCTTCTATGCGCAGGCGGATTACGAGATCATCGACGACCTGAAGGTCTCGGTCGGCATCCGTCACACCAACGATAAGAAGACGTTCGATGGCCTGTCCCCCACCGCGCCTGGCCTGGGTGCGCCTTTGGCCGCCAGTCTCACGGGCACCAAGGCCGATGTGTGGACCCCGAAGGTCAACATCCAGTATAATTTCACGCCGGATATCATGGCCTATGCCACCGTATCGCGTGGTTATCGCGCAGGTGGCTTCAACTCACTCGTGATCGCCGATCCGGCCAATTTCGGCTCGCCCTATGCCCCGGAATTCGCCTGGTCCTATGAGTTTGGCCTCAAAGCGCAGACAGCCAATCGCAAGGCGTATCTGAACATCGCGGCTTATCACGAGCAGCTCAGCGATCTGCAGACGCTCACCGATTGCGGCAATGGCTGCTTCACCATCCAAAATGCGGCGAAGGCCAAGGTGCAGGGCATCGAATGGGAAGGCGGACTGAAGCCGGTAACGGGACTCTCGCTGTTCGTCAGCGGTGCCTATACCTTTGATAAATATCAGAAGCTGGATCCGGGCAGCCAGGCGGCGTTGAACGGTGCCACGCGCCTGCCGATGATCTCGCGCTGGCAATATCAATTTGGCGGCAGCTATGAGATTGGCCTTGGCGACGCGGGATCGGTGATGCTGGCCGCCGATTACAACTATCGCGGACGGTTCAACACACAGGTGCCGCTCTACACCTTCAGCGAGGTCAAAGCGATCGACCGGGGTAACGCCTCGATCACCTACACAACGGCGGACAAGCATCTCGACATCTACCTTCAGGCCACCAACGTAACCAACTCCAAGGATTATGTGAGCGCATTGGTGTTCATTCCGGGCGTGTTCGGCACATTGTATCCGGCAGAACCCCGCATCTGGCGCGGTGGTTTCCGCTACAAATTCTGATGAACCTCCTTCGGAACGCATGAAGGAGTAAAAGCTGAGGGCGGGTGAGAACCCGTCCTCCTTTTTCTTGGATTCAGGGATCGTTATGCGCTGTCTCGAATATCTATCCAACGGCGCGGCATGGGACGTCATCGGCCAGATCGAACGCCCCACCCCCGAGCCGGCCGGGAATGAGGTGATCGTCGCGCTTGAAGCCGCACCGGTCCATATCGCCGATCTCAAGGCGATCGAAGGTGGCCTTGCCTTCATCCCGCAAGGGCCGGGCACACCGGGTTTCGAAGGCGTGGGCCGCATCATCGAATGCGGTGCCCATGTGGACGGCTGGAAAGTCGGAGATCGCGTGATCCTCCCGCTGGCCTACGGTGCGTGGCGGGAACATCGCGCCGTCGCCGCGCAAGACCTGTGGCACGCGCCCGATCATGTTCCGGCCGAACAGCTTGCGCTGGTGCGCATCAACCTCACCACCGCCTGGCTGCTGCTCAATGCCTATGTCGATCTGCAGCCGGGCGATTGGATCATCCAGAATGCAGCCAATTCCAACGTGACAGGCTATACCGCCGCGCTCGCCGCCTCGTGCGGCATCGGGATGATCGACCTTGTCCGCCGGCCAGAGCTGATCCAGCCCCTCAAGGAAAGCGGGCGGATCCACGTCGCGCTTGATACACGGGAAGCGATTGCGGCAATCTGCGAAAAGCTCGGCGCGCGCCCGCGCCTGTCGCTCGATGCCATCGGTGGTGATGCCACCGCCCGGCTGGGCAATGTCACAGCAGATAACGGACTGGTGCTCGCCTATGGTTTCCTGTCCGAACAGCCCTATCAACTCGACTATCCCGATGCGATGTTCCGCAACGTCCGCCTGGAAGCCATGATGATCGACCGCGCCGTCCAGAAGATCGGCCGCGAAGGCCGCGACCGGATGGCTGAAGCATTGCAAAGCTTCATCGCCACAGAACCGCTGAACGCAGAGATCGCCGCTGTCTACAGCTTCGATCAGGCTCCCGAAGCCCTCCGCCACGCCGCCCGCACGGGCGAGGCCCGCGCCGGAAAGATCATTCTCGTCCCGTGAGCTTCTTGGCCATGCCGGGCGCGTTCGAATATCCGCACATCGGGACGATAGGCGTCGCTGCACCACGCAGCTAGTCGATCAGCTCCAGCCGGTAGCCATAGCCATAGATCGTCGTCAGCGCGAAGCCGTCCTGCGGGCGCATCCGCAGCTTGGTGCGCACCTTGGACACATGGGCGTCCAGCGTGCGGGTCACCACATCCTGATGCTTGCCCCAGATCATTTCGAGCAGATAGCCGCGTGACAGCGGCCGCGCGAGATTGGTGAGCAGCATCGCGGCCAGCTCAAACTCCTTGGCGGTCAGCGACACCTCCTCATCGCCCACCCAGGCCTGGCCCGATCCGGGCTTGAGGCGGATCGCCTTCACCTCGATCGGCGCATCGGTCTTGGGCTTTTCGAACGTCCGCCGTGCGACCGCGCGCAGACGCGCCAGCAGGATCGCGCGATCGAACGGCTTGGTGACATAATCGTCGGCACCCGCTTCCAGAGCCTGGGCGATATCATCCGTATCGGCGCGCGAGGAGACCATGATCACCGGCATCCCCGGCGCGCCGGTCTCGCGCAGCCAGCGCAGCACATCGAGCCCGCTCATTTCGGGCATCGTCCAGTCCAGCATCACCAGATCGAAGGTGTCACGCCGGATCCGCCGCTGGAAATCGCTGATGGATTGAAAACTCTCCACGGCATGGCCGGCGTGCTGCAGGATATCGCGCGCGAAATCCGCATGATCCTTGCTGTCATCGACAATCGCTAATTTCATGACACGCCTCTGCCCGCCGTTTTGGCCATTTTTTCCAGCTTATGCCGATCCGCACGCTCACGACACAGGAAAGTGTTCGGCCCCATTCCCGCGGCAGGGCCGGTGGATGCCGCTCACCTTTGGCTATTCATGCGCTGCGAAACCATAATGGCTGGTTGCCGTCGCTGACCGAAGCCCGTCATTTGACCATTGTTTACGGTTTGCGTGCTGCGCCCAAGTGTGTTGGCCGACGGATCAGGTAGCGCGCCGACTGAATATCCTGGCTTATGAGCGCCATACAATCATCACGCCCCGGTGGCGATCTGCCATAGCAGCCGCACCGCCACATACAGCACCAACACTGCCGTCAGCCGCTTCACGGTTCTTTGCGAAAACAGCTTCAGGCTCGCGATGCTGCCGATCTGCCCGCCGATCAGCACGCCCACGAACAAGGGCCAATGCGCGGCAACGTCGCCCGCAAGCCCGAGCGTGCCGATCTTCATCGTCTGGCCGATCAGTCCGGTGATCGAATTGACCAGGATGAACACCGATGCGGTCGCCGCGATCGGCTTGGCGCGATCCCAGTGGAGCAAATGCAGCAGGGGCGCGAGGAAGATGCCCCCGCCGATGCCGACCAGTCCGGAGAGATAGCCGATCCCCGCCCCCGCGCCCGGCGCGATCCAGGGCGAATCCCGGAGCGGTGCCGCGTCGGACGCATCGCGCTGGAACAGCATCAGCAGGCCGGCGATGAGCAGCGCCCCGCCCAGCAGGCCAAGGAAGAGCGTCTGGGAGATCGGGGTCAATCCGCCTGCCCAGGCCAGCGGCGCGGACAGCAACAGGATCGGCCAGATCCGCTTCCACGGGATCAGCCCCGCACGCGCAAAGCGGATCGTGCCACCCGTCACCACGATGATGTTGCAGGTCAGCGCGATCGCCGGGAGAATGCGGTAATCCGTGCCGTGCAGCGCCAGCAGCGCATTATAGGTCGATCCGCCGCCGAACCCCACCGTGGCATAAAGCGCGGCGGTGAGCGCAAACAGCGCGGCTAGAACGAGCATCGACCATTTCTCCCGTCACCCCGCGCGCGCAGGGAGTCCGCTCCCGGACTAAAGCGCCCCGTGGCAATGCTTATATTTCCGGCCCGACCCACAGGGACAGGCGGCGTTGCGGCTCACCTGCGCCCCCCATGTTTCGGGATCATCGCCCAGTTCGGCACTGATATCGGGCTGGATCATCTGCAGCGGCGGAATGCGCGTGTTAATCAGGCCGAGCGAACCGCTATCAATGTCCGCGCTATTATCCTCGCCGGTCAGCGGATCATAATGCGTGGTCACGAAATCGGGCATCTGCGGCAGTTCGGGCGGCTCTTCCATCGTGAAGCGCGCATGGGCGAGAATCTTGGTCACATCCTCGCGGATCAGCGTGAGCATCCGTTCGAACAAGGCAAAGGCTTCCTGCTTATATTCGTTGATCGGCGTCTTTTGCGCATAGGCGCGCAGATGGATTACCTGACGCAAGGCATCGAGCGTGGCCAGATGCTCTTTCCAGTGATGATCGAGCGACTGCAGGAGGATGCTCTTTTCCACCTGCTTCCAGCTTTCGGGATCGAGATCGGCGGTCTTGTCCGCGATCGAGGCGTCCGCCATATCCTGCAGGCGCTGCTCGATCACTTCGGGATCGACCGCCTCTTCCTTCAGCCACGCATCCAGATCCGGGTGGAGATCCAGCACGTCCGACAGGCGCTGTTTCAGTTCCTCGATATGCCATTGCTCGGGATAGGTATCGGGCGGGCAGGCATCGGCGACCAGGCCGTTCACCGTCTCCGCGCGCATGTCCACCACCACATCGTCCACCGTATCGGCGTCCATGATGTCGCTGCGCTGCTCGTAGATCACCTTGCGCTGATCGTTCATCACGTCATCATATTCGACGACCTGTTTGCGGATATCGTAATTGCGCGCCTCGACCTTCTTCTGCGCGGTCTCGATCGCCTTGGAGAGCCATTTGGAGCCGATCGCCTCGCCATCCTCCAGATTCTTGTTCATCATCCGGGCGAACAACGTGTCCGGCCCGAAGATGCGCAGCAGATCATCGTCGAGCGACAGATAGAAGCGGCTCAGACCCGGATCGCCCTGACGGCCCGAACGGCCGCGGAGTTGATTGTCGATGCGGCGGCTTTCATGCCGTTCGGTGCCCAGCACGAACAGGCCGCCGGCCGCCAGCACAGCCGCCTTTTCCGCCTCGATCTCCACGCGCAGACGCTCGATCGCGGCAACGCGCTCCGGCCCTTCGGGCAGGTCGGAAAGCTCGTCGCCGATACGGAATTCGAGATTGCCGCCCAATTGGATATCGGTGCCGCGGCCCGCCATGTTGGTGGCGATGGTCACGGCGCCCATGCGCCCGGCCTGCGCCACGATATGCGCTTCGCTTTCATGAAAGCGCGCGTTGAGCACCTCATGCTTCACGCCTTCCTTCACCAGGAATTCGGAGAGCAATTCGGATTTTTCGATGGAAACGGTGCCGACCAGCACAGGCTGACCCTTGTCTGCCTTTTCGCGGATGCCCTTGGCGATCGCGCCGAACTTGTCGATCGTGTTCTTGTAGAATTCATCTTCCTCATCGATGCGCTGCACGCCGACATTGGTGGGGATGGAGACGACATTCATCTTGTAGATATCGTAAAATTCCGAGGCCTCGGTCGCCGCGGTGCCGGTCATGCCCGAGAGTTTGGGATACATGCGGAAATAATTCTGGAAGGTGATCGAGGCGAGCGTCTGGTTTTCCGGCTCAATATTCACGCCTTCCTTGGCTTCCACTGCCTGGTGAAGCCCATCGGACCAGCGCCGCCCGTCCATCATGCGTCCGGTGAATTCATCGATGATGACCACCTTTTCATCCTTCACGATATAATCGGTATCGCGCTTGAAGATGACGTTGGCGCGCAGCGCTTGGTTCAAATGATGGACCACCTGCGTATTCTCGTAATCATAGAGGTTGCTGCCCTCCAGCAGATCGGCCGCTTCCAGCATCCGCTCCACCTTTTCGGTGCCATCCTCGGTCAGGATGATCGACTTCTGCTTCTCATCGACCTCATAATCCTCGGCCGCGAGTTGCTTCACCACCACGTCGACGCGCTTGTAGAGATCGGATTTGTCGTCGGTCGGGCCGGAGATGATGAGTGGCGTGCGCGCCTCGTCGATCAGGATCGAATCCACCTCGTCGACGATGCCGAAATTGAACGGGCGCTGCACCATCTGGCCGCGCTCATATTTCATATTGTCGCGCAGATAATCGAAGCCGAATTCGTTGTTCGTGCCATAAGTGATGTCCGCGGCATAAGCATCGCGGCGCGCCTGATCGCCGATATTGGGCACGATCACGCCGACGCTGAGGCCGAGGAAACGGTAAACCTGGCCCATCCATTCGGAATCGCGGCGCGCCAGATAGTCATTGACCGTCACCACATGCACGCCTGTCCCCGGCAGCGCGTTCAGATAACAGGCCAGCGTGGCGACCAAAGTCTTGCCCTCGCCCGTGCGCATCTCTGCGATCTCGCCGCGATGGAGCACGATGCCGCCCACCATCTGCACATCGAAATGCCGCATCCCCAGCACGCGCACACCCGCCTCGCGCACGGTGGCAAAGGCTTCGGGCAGGATATCGTCGAGCGTGCTGCCATTTTCCAGCATCCCTCGGAACTTCACGGTCTGCGCCGAAAGCTCGTCTTCGGAAAGCGCCTGCATCGCAGGCTCGAAAGCGGCAATCTGCGCCACGATCTTGTCGAGCGATTTGACGTAGCGGTCGTTGGACGAACCGAAAATAGCTTTGGCGATGCCACCGAACATGGAGGAAATCCTGTCTTGTCAATTGGGATAGCGCAGCGCGGGTCGTCCCTTGCGCGCGTGAATCTGATCTGTGGATATGGGGGTGCCAGGTTAAGAAACCAGCCGCCCCGGCGCGGCTATTCCTGCCGCTTCTCGCTCAACAGCCGCACATCCTGCGCGATATCGGCCGTCTGCACGCTCCAATCGAGCGGCGGCTGCGCCTGATCGGCCAGTGAAACCGCAATGGTCACCGCATGTCGGCCGGGAAGAACCCGCTTGACCGCCGCCTCGGCGATGATGCCGATCGCGGCTTCCGAGGCGCTGCGCTGCACCTGCGCCTGCTCCGCCTTGCGCTCGCCGGAAATCACCCCGGTCAGGCCGGACAGCAAGGCTGAAAGGAAGAGCAGCAGTTCCAAGTGTGATCCCGTTATAGCGCGGCGAACCGCCTTAGTTGCCGCAAGCGCATTCGTCTAATCAAAAACGGACGGCCCATTACCACAGGCTTTTGACCGGATAGTCCCGCATGATCGTATCCGCCGTCACCAGCGTGAGATCTGCATGGATGGCATGGGCGATCAGCATCCGATCGACCGGATCACGATGCAGCATCGGCAATGCCGCGATCAAACTCCAGGCCTCCGCCGGAAAATCGAGCAACCCGGCACTCAGCGTGTCACAGGCGACCGAAAATCTGACCGCATCGGGAAAACGGCCGCGCACTTCCAGATCCCAAAATTCGAATGCCGTGACGGCGCTGATGAAAATCCGGCTATCCTCGGCGACCATGGCTTGGCGCGCCGCGCTCGAAAGTCGTGGATCGCCACTGATGATCCAGACGATCGTCTGCGTATCAAGCAGAAGGTCCAAATTTCCTCCGCCAGCGCGCGTCCATATCCTCATCGGTCATGGATGGCGGAACGTCGGTGCTCCAGCCTTCAAATTCCTTTGCCCACATGCCGATCGCCGCCGCCCGCTTCTCGGCGACCCTCTTGCGCTCCTCAAGGCTCGCATCGGCCACTGCGACCAGCCGCACCTGCGGCGCACCGGCTTTTGACAGCACCACCTCCTCGCCACGCACAGCGGCGGCCACAAGCTCCGAAAGCCGGGTCTTCGCTTCGCCAATGTTGACATGAATGGTCATAGAGGAAAATTACCTTGGCCAAGCAGCTTGGTCAAGCCATATGGACTGTCCCCGAGCCCTGCATTGTGCCATCGCCGCGCCATGACCGATACCCGCTCCCCGCTCGCGCCTGCTGGCTTTCCCGCTCTTCCCGCCATTGCCGGCGTCACCCCGCGCATTGCCCGCGCGCATTACAAGAGCTGGGATCGCTGCGATCTGACCTTCATCACGCTGGATGAAGGCACCGCGATCGCGGGGGTCACCACGCAGAGCCAATGCCCCTCGCCCGAGGTGGAATGGTGTCGCGACGCGCTCCCGCTCGGCAAGGCGCGCGCGCTGGTGGTAAATGCGGGCAATAGCAACGCCTTTACCGGCCATCGTGGCCGCGCCGCGGTCGAGGCCATCGCCGCGCGCACGGCCGGCCATCTCGGCTGCCAGCCCTCGGACATCTTCATCGCCTCCACTGGGGTGATCGGCGTGCCATTGCCGATCGACAAGGCCGAAGCCGGGCTTGACGCGGCCTTCGCCGCCGCGCCCTGCTCCTGGGAAGAGGCCGCCGCCACGATCATGACCACCGACACTTTCGCCAAGGCCGCGGCAACCAAGGCGATCATCGGTGACCGCACGGTCCATCTGATCGGCATCATCAAGGGATCGGGCATGATCGCGCCGGATATGGCGACGATGCTCGGCTTCATCTTCACCGACGCCGCCGTGGAGCCGGCGCTGCTGCAGGGGATGCTCTCCGCCGCCAACGGCAAGAGCTTTTCGTGCATCACCGTGGATAGCGACACTTCGACCAGCGACACCGTATTGGCGTTCGCGACGGGCAAGGCCGGCAATGCGCCGCTTGCGACCATGGACGACGAGGGCGCGGAGGCCTTTCATGCCGCGCTGTCCGATCTCTGCCTGCAGCTTGCGCATCTGGTCGTGCGCGATGGCGAGGGTGCCAGCAAGTTCATCGAGATTGCGGTGGAGGGGGCCACATCGGACAAGAGCGCGCACACGATCGCGCTCAGCATCGCCAATTCGCCGCTGGTAAAAACCGCCATCGCCGGCGAGGATGCCAATTGGGGCCGCGTCGTGATGGCGATCGGCAAGGCGGGCGAACCCGCCGAACGCGACCAGCTCGCCATCCGCTTCGGCACGACGCAGGTGGCCGAAGGCGGTCTTGCGGTGGAAGGTTATGACGAGGCACCCGTGTCGGCGCATCTGAAAGGCAGCGAGATCGAGATCGGCGTCAATCTGAACCTGGGATCAGGCCGCGCGACGGTTTGGACGTGCGACCTGACCCATGGCTATATCGCGATCAACGCTGATTACCGGAGCTAAAATCAGGGATGGGTGGACGGCAGTCGATAAAATCGCGCGCGCCGATCCTAAGTATTTGAAAAAAATAGACGCCCTGATACTTTGATTTCTTAGTAATTACGATCATACCCCTCACATTGGGGGAAAGAAAAATGATTCGATATTTAGTAGCCGCCGCGATGCTGGTGGCACCAGCACTCGTTTTAGCCGCCGACAACGCGAACACCCTTACGCACGGCATGGTGCAGATGACACTTCGAGTGGGGGAAACAAGGCAATCCGAGATTTTGGAAACCTTTGGCGCTCCCAACATCACCACTATGGACGGAAGCGGTCAAGAGATGTGGGTTTACGACCGGCACGCCACAGTAGCCTCTGACTCTTCTTCGGGATTTTCCATTGGGATGCTTTTGGGTGGCGGAGGCGGAGACGTCGGAGGCGGCGGCGGCCTCGGATTTGGCAAGAAAAAATCAAAATCCAGCCAATCAAGTCGAACAATGACTTTAATTATCAAATTTGATGCAAAGAAAACTGTGTCTGATTTTAAGAGCCGCAGCAGCTCGTTTTAAAAATATACTTCGGGGGAGATCCACATGAAAAAATCGGCAATAATTACGGCATTGATCGCAACCACGTTAAGCATAACGCACGCTCATGCGAAAAAAGAACCCAAAATTTCCGGTTTAGAACTTCAACAAATGCAATCAAAAGACATTGAGGGATCAAAGGAAATTGTTTTTGGTGCAGTTATGTCGGTATTTCAGGATGCAGGATATCGCATTCAGGCCGCGGACAAAGACACTGGTCTTATAACGGGCTTGGGATCGACTTCTGGAAAAGTGACTTACAATTTATTCATGGGCTTCGGTAAATCTAAAAAGACACCTATTGTCTCTGCCTACATTGAACAAATCGGTCCAGGCATTACCCGAGTTCGTATAAATTTCGTGATGGGAAAATTGAAAAGCACAATTTACGGTGCCGGCGCTCAAGATGAAGAGCCGATTTTGGACCCCATCGTATATCAAGAAGCTTTCGAGAAAATCGACCAAGCCGTGTTTCTTCGAGCAAGCATGGCTACAACGGCTCCTGCTCCCGCAGCGGCGGCAATAGCGCCGTTAGTCGATCAAACCACCGTTGCAGCGCCACCTATACAATAGTGCGAAAATGCCAGGCGATAACTTCGCCTGGCACCTTCACCCGATCAAAGCTCGCCTTCGAGCCATCCCTTGAGCTGGCTCTTGGGCGCTGCGCCCACCTTGGTAGCGGCTGGCGCGCCATTCTTGAACAGGATCATCGTGGGGATCCCGCGCACGCCATATTTCGCCGGCGCATCGGGATTGTCATCGATATTGAGCTTGGCGATCGTCACCTTTTCGCCCAGCTCTTCCGAAATCTCTTCCAGCGACGGGCCAATCATCTTGCAGGGGCCACACCATTCGGCCCAGAAATCGACGAGCACGGGGCCAGCGGCCTCGATCACGTCACTGTTGAAACTCGCATCGCTGATTTGCTTGGTGGCCATCGCCTGATCTCCTTGTGTCGAAAACGTATCTAGGAAGCATTGCGCCTTTGCTCAACCGCCAATGCCCAAGCTTTGCTCCGCACCTTGCAAGCCGGTCTTGTGCAGCGCGAGCAGATCGGCGGGCAGATCGAGCAGCTTCGGGCCGGATGTGTAGAGCAATGCCGCCTCCACGCGCCGGCCGGGAAAGATCACCTTCAGCGCCTCCACATAGGCCGCCATCTGCCGCAGATGGTGGACCGGCGCGGCTTCGGCGCTGGCCGGCACGCGCCGTCCGGTCTTGAAATCGATCAGCCGGATCAGATCGGGGCCAACCAGAAGCCGGTCGACCGTGCCGGAAATCACGTCGCCGCCGACCACCGCCGCAATCGGCGCTTCGGCCAGCGCGCCCGGCGCGAACAATGCCGCATGGGCAGGATCCGTGATCACCGCCAGCGCGCGATCAGCGATGCTGGTGCGCTCCGCTTCATCGCTCACCCCCGCGCTATGCTCCAGCCAACGCAACGCCGCAGCGCGCCGCGCTTCGGGCACGAGATCGGGCAGACGCTCGAACAGTGCATGGAGCCACCGGCCCTGCTCGGCTGCGCGGCGCATGGCCGGGCCGGGCGGCGGATCGGATTCGGTATCGTCACCCAGGGACGAAGGCGCGAGCGGCCGTGGCGGCCGGGCCTCGCGCGGCGCGGGCGCGGTCAGCCAGGCCGGCAAGGCTGCGCGCGGCGGGAGCGCGGTCTGCGCGCGGGGCTGCGGGACTATGGCGGGTGCCGGCAACTGCCCCAGCCAATGCCGCGCGCCATCGTCCTCGGCCGTCACCGCAAGCGCCGTCATCGCGCGCTCCACCGCCGCGTGCCAGCTTTTCTCGGGCGCAACCCCCTTGGCTTTCGGCCCCAGCGCGCCGCCGATCACCAGCCATTCCTCCGCGCGGGTGAGCGCGACATAGAGCAGCCGCCAATGCTCCTCCATGTCCTTGGCATCGGCCTGGTCCGCCGCAGTCTGGAGCGATCCGGTCAATTCGGCCTTGCGCGGGCGGAAGATCGGCACATCCTCCGCGCCCTCCACCATCGGCCAATCGAGCTTGCGCTGCGGGCTGCTGCCGGGATCGACCGTGGCATCCGCCAATATCACCATCGGTGCCTGTAGCCCCTTGGCGCCATGCGCGGTCATCACTCGCACGGCATCGAGCGGCTTGGAAGGATCGCGCTTGATATCCTCGGTCTCACGCTCGAAGCGATCGAGAAACGCCTGCAGCGTAGGCGTGGCATCATTTTCGAATTGCAGCGCGGCGTTCAGCAATTCCTCGATCGGATCGCGCGCTTCATGGCCCAGCCGCCGGAGGAGCTTGCGGCGCCCGTCGAGCGTGCCGGACAAGATTTCCTCCAGAAACCGGTAGGGCGTGGAAAAATCCGCGCGCGCCAGCATGTCGCGCAAAGCCTCGGGCTGGCGCGCACCCAGATGCCGCCACAGCGCCCCGCGCTCGCCATGCGCCGCCTGATACAGATCGTCCTGCGACCAGCCGATCAGCGGTGACACGAGCAAGGCCGCCAGATTGAGATCGTCCTCGGGCTGCAGCACGAAGCGCACCGCCGCCAACAGATCGCGCACCGCGAGCGGCGCATTCAGCCGCAACCGATCCACCCCCGCCACCGGCACACCTTCGGCATGGAGCCGCGCGACGATCAAAGCGGCGAGTTCACTCCGCCGACGCACGAGGATGAGGATATCCTGCGGCTCGAGTTTCTTGGGCTTGCCGCGATTGTTGATCCAGATCTCATCCTCGAGCCAGGCCTTGATCTGCCGCGCGAGTTGCGTTGCAAACCGCCGCGTGGAATCCGAGACCCAGCTTTCCTCGCCCTCTATCTCCTCCCCATCCGCGGCCTCGGGCGAGACCGGCGGCCACAGCGTCACGCGCCCCGGCCCCTCCACACCGCTTCTGTGCGCCTCCAGATCGATCATCGCGCTCAATGCGCCCTCGCCCAGCCCGTCCAGTACGGCATCGACCAGTTCGAGAACGGGCGCGGTGGAGCGATAGGATTCCACAAGCGAAAGTCCGTGCACTTCGCGTCCGGCTTCTTCCGCCCGCGCCGTGAAATAGCGCTGCATCGCGCTGAAGTTGATGGGATCCGTGCCCTGAAAGCCGAAGATCGCCTGTTTGAAATCGCCCACGGAAAATAGCGTTCGCACCCGCGCGGGGCCGTCATCCGGCAATTCCTCGGTGAAAAACTCCTCCGCCAGCGCCCGGATGATCGCCCATTGCCGCGCATTGGTGTCTTGCGCCTCATCGACCAGGATATGATCGATCCCCTGATCCAGCTTGAAGCGGATCCATTCGGCCATGCGCGACTGGCCGAGCAACGACACGGTCTTGCGGATCAGATCGTCGAAATCGACCACCGCGGCCTGGCGCTTGGCCTCCGCATAGGCGCGCGCATAGGTCCGCCCCGCGCCCAGCCCCTGCGTCAGCAACGCCGCCAGCCCGGCGCGCGCGCGCAGGCCGAGCAATGCGGACACCGCTTCGAACAGCCCTTCGCACGCGTCGGGATAGCCCTCAACTTGCGGCGCCTGCCCCGATTTGCACGATCGCGGATCACCATCGGCCTTGGCCCAGACCAGATGGAGTTCGTCGAGCTTGGCCGCGCGGTCTGCGGGTGCGGATTCCAGCCATTGGCGAATGACCGCCGAGCGCCCCTGCCCGCCCTTGGTCGCCCAGGCCGCATTCGCGCCTTCGATGAAGCATAGGGCGTCGATGTCGAACAGATCATCGTCGCACGCCGCCGCGATCGCGGCTTCCACATCGCCCTCGGGAACGTCGAGTGCACCACGCACCGCCGCGCCGATATCCTCACCCAGCGCCTCCATCGCATCGGGCGCGCGCGCGCAATTGGCGAGAAAGCTCTCCGCACCGCCCTCGCCCAGTCGCAAGCTCAAGGCCTGCAACGCGGGGATCAGCGCATCATCGCCCCCCGCTTCCGCGGCCACCAGCATATCCGCCATCGTCTGCCGCTGCAGCGCGGTCTCCTCGCGCGCCTCCAGCGGCCGGAAACCGGGGATCAGCCCGGCCTCGACGGGGAAGCCCGCAAGCAAGGTCTGGCAGAAACTGTGGATCGTCTGAATGCGCAGCCCCGCACCACTGGCGTCCAGCACCTTGGCGAACAGCTTGCGCGCGGCCTGGCGCATGGCAGGATCATGCGGTTCGCCCAGCGCCATCAGTTCCTGCGCCAGATCGGCATCCTTCATCCGCACCCAAGAGGCCAGCTTGCTATGAATGCGGTCCGCCATTTCGGTCGCGCCCGCCTTGGTAAAGGTGAGGCACAATATGCCAGACGGATCGGCCCCGCTCAAAAGCAGCCGCATCACCCGCGCGGTCAAGACCTGCGTCTTGCCCGTGCCCGCCGAGGCGGAGAGCCACACATTCTCGCGCGGTTCGGAAGCGCGCTTCTGATTGCCCTTCAGGGTGATGGGCGGGTTCATGACGCGCTCTTCTCCCGGCCATACCATTCGTCGAGCCGCATCAACTGGTCATAATCGCCATAAGGCGCATGTTCGGGATGGAGCTTCGCAGTGAAGGGTTCGCTCCCCGTCAGCCAGCGCCCTGCGGCATCGAGGAAGTTCGCGGCCGCGCGCGTGGTAAAATCGTCCGTCACGATCTTGCCGCGCTTGCCATCGGGATCGACCGGCGACCGGCGACTGCCGAATTGTCCGCCCGCCTTTGCCAAAGACCAATATTCGAACGCACCCGCCACGCCGTTCAAGCCCGCGAAATCGCTCTTTTCGGCGATCACGCCCAGCAGGCCGAGCTGCATCGCAAAGCCTTCGGCCACCGCGATATCGGACGGTGGCTTGCCGGTCTTGTAATCGACGATCGCGAGTCTGCCGTTGGGCAGCCGGTCGATCCGGTCTACGGTGCCGCTCAATTCCACGCCGCCGAGCGTCACCTTTCCCTTTTCCTCGGCGCACAGGGGTTCGCGCCCCTCGATCCGTCCCTCGGCGATCTGCGCGTCGATCCAGGCCAGCGCCTCCATCACGCGCGGCTGCCACAAGGCGCGGAGCAGCGGATGCACCTCGGGCCTTGTAAAGAAGCTCTCCGCGAGCGGGATCAGGGCATCGCGCTTCCAGCCATCCTTCGCCCAGTGATCCAGAATGTCATGCACCGCCGTGCCGCGCCATGCGGCGCTCGGATCGGCGTCGATCGCGTCGAGAGACCGCAGGGAAAGCATTTTCTGCGCGTAAAAGGCATAAGGGTCGGCCTTGAGCCGATCGACCTGCGTCACGCTCAGGTGCTTGGGACGATCAAGGGTTGGCGGCGTCGGCGCTGGTTGTTTCTCCGGCGCGAAATCCGGCGGCTTGTCGATCTCGAGCGCCAGCGAGCCCAGTGCTTCCACCGGCGTCAGCCCGCCCGCCATGGCCTCCATGCGGAGCCAGAAGCGCGAGGCGATCGCGGGCGAGGCCGCATCGCGCCGCGCGCGCGTCGCGACCACCTGCGGCGCGCCCAATGCCCCCGCCAGATCATGAGCGGACAGCCCGATCCGCCGTTCGAGGCTGGCCAATCCCAATTCGCTGCGCACGCGCGGTGCCAGCCACGGGTCCGGGCTGGGCAGAGCGGGCCAGACGCCCTCGTTCAGCCCTGCCACGATCATCAGATCGGGCTGCTGCAGCCGCGCCTCGATCAGACCCCAGATCGAGATGCGCGGATGCCCGCCCTGCGGCGGACGCACCGCGATCTCATCCATCAAGCGGCGCAGCAGCGGCGCGATGCTGTCGATCCGCACACCCGCGGGGCCATCGGGGGCGTGCGCCTCCACGTCGGACAAAAGCTCCGCCGCCGCGCGCCCGGCAATTCCGCTCCAGATCGCATCGCCCGCCAGCGTCGTCGCCGCATCGCGCAGCGCCGCCAGGCACGCCGACAGGCTGGAGGCATGGCGGAACGCATTTTCCAGTGGTTCAAGCAATGTCGCCATATCGGGCCAGCCCTTGGCCGCCTTGTCGCGCGCATAGCGCTCTCGATCATTGCCGCCCGCCAAATAGGCAGTAACGCCGGCCAGCCCAGCGGGCGGCCTGGGTCCACGCAACGCCAGATCGAGCCAGCGCGCCTTCTCCAGCCAGTCCAGCCGCCCCTCACCGCTTTTCACCAGCGGATGCTTGAGCAGCGCCAGCAGAGCCACGGGTGCGAAATCCTCGGCCACCGCTTCGGCCAGCGCCAGCAGCAGCGCGCCTTCGGGTCTGGTGGACAGCGGGCGACCTGCGGAATCATCCGCGACGATTCCCCAGCGTTGCAGATGCGCCGAAACCCGTGTCGCCAGCGCGCGATCGGGCGTGACCAGCGCCGCCGTTCGCTCGGGTGTCTCCAGAGCCTCGCGCAATGCGATCGCGATCGCCTGCGCTTCTTCGGCCGGCGTGGCGACTTCGAGCGCCCGGATCCCGCTCAGCTTGCGCTCCGTTTCGGGATCGCCCCATTTGTCGGTAAATTCGGCAGGCGTCAGCGCGTTGGCGATCGCCTTGCTGCGCACCGCGCGCGCATCATGCCCGCCGCCCCAGCGCCACAGCGCCACTTCACCGCGCGCAACATCCATCCGGTCGAGCAACAGTTTCAGATGAAATTGCGGGTGCGTTTCGACGGATCGCTTGCGAAAGCCGGTCAGGGGATCGGGCTGGAACGGACCGAGCGCAATCCATTCCTCTTCCGCCATCTCGTCGCTCAGGCTCAGTCCGGAAAACACCACCGAGCCGCCCGCCATACGCGCAACGGTGCGCAACACCCCCGCAACGGCCGGTGCCGTGCTGTCTATCCCCGCAGCGATCACGAAGCCCGGCGGCGGCGCTTCTTTCCAGCGCGCCGCCACCTTGTCGAGCAGGCGATTGCGGCGGTCCGCCATGTCGATCCGCCCGATGCGCTTGAGTTCTTCCGGCCAGCGATCGAGAATGATCGACAGCAACGCCAAAGATTTCTGCCAATGCGCGGAAAGCTCGCTTTCCACCTCGATCGCGTGCAGGCGTTTCGGATCGACGCCCTCGATCAGCAGTTGATCGAGCGTCCGCGCCAATTCGGTCGCGAGGCGGATCGCCTCGGCAGCATCCACCGGCTCCCCCGCCCGCTGGCGCTCCTGCTGCACCAGCCGGGCGAGCATCATCCGCCGCCGCATCGGCTCCACCGCGGGCGGAATCATATCCCCCGCCCCGATCGGATCGAGCGCACTGCCCAGCCGCTCGTCCAATTCGGGATCGCCAATCGGGATCAGCCGGGGCAGCAGCAGCCCACCTTCGGCGCGGCGCACGAACGCATCGGTGATCGCCCGCGCCGCGCGGTTGTTGGGAACGAGAATGATGCCCCGCGCCAGCCCCAGCGGATCGGCACCGTGGCTTTTCAGCAGACCTTCGGCCAGCGCATCGGCAAAGGCGCGATGATGCGGGATGGTGTAGACGCGCGGCTGGTTCCGCTCATCCATAAGCGAGCATCGCCTCGGTTTTCTTGATCGCCACGGGCGTTCCCACGTCGAACCACAATCCCTGATGGACAAGGCCATAGAGCCTGCCCTCGGCGATCGCGCGTTCCCAGAACAACATGGTCGAAAACGGACCTTCCGGCGCATCACGCAGCAACCGGTGCGAGACGATCTGGATACCGGTGTAGACAAAGGGCGCCACCTTGCCGCGCACGCGCCGTCCGGTGATCCGCCCCTGCGGATCCATGTTGAAATCGCCCTGCCCGCCGTGGCAATTTGCGCGCGCCAGCGGCACCACCAGCAGCAGCGCGTCCATCGTATCGGGATCCCAGCGGGCGGAGAGCAGGCGGATCGCGTCGATCGGCCCATCGACCCACAGATTATCGCTATTGACGCACAGGAACGGGTCATCCGGGATCAGCGGCAGCGCCTTCACCAGCCCGCCGCCGGTCTCCATCAATTCCGCGCGTTCATCGGATATCACGATCTCCAGATCGCCCGCCCGGCTTTTCAGATGGGCTTCGAGCGAATCCGCCAGATAATGGACGTTGACCACCGCGCGGGTGATGCCCGCCGAGCGCAGCCGATCGAGCGCATGATCCAGCAGCGCCTTGCCGTTCAATTCCACCAGCGGCTTGGGCCGCGTGGCGGTCAGCGGTCGCATCCTTTTGCCCAGACCAGCGGCCATCACCATCGCAGTGCGCAGTTTCAGCCCGCCCGGATCGGGCCGGATCGCGAGTGTTTTCTTCGCCGGCGTCACAGATCGGCCCATGCCGCGGCGCGCTTGTCTGCCGGGATATGCGCGTCGAACCAGGACTTGACCGGTGCCAGCGCCGGATGCGCCAGATCGCGCTCCAGATAGCCCCACACGCGCGGCAGGAACGACAGATAGCGCGCCTTGCCGTCGCGCTTGCACAGCCGCATGAAAATGCCCACGATCTTGGCGTTGCGCTGCGCGCCGAGCAACGCATATGCTGTCTCGAAGCCGGCATCGGGCGCGGCTTCGGCCTTGTAATGCGCCAGCATCCGCGTTTCGAGAGCGGGCGGCACGTCACGCCGCGCATCCTGCAGCAATGAGACGAGATCATAGGCCGGATGCCCTGCCAGCGCGTCCTGAAAGTCGAGCAGACCGAGACCGTCCACGCCCTCACGCCCTTCGATCAGCATGATGTTTTCGGCATGATAATCGCGCAGCACCGTCACGCTGCGCGCGTCCGTGCCATAAAGCGGGGCCAAGGCCGCGTCCCATGCCGCAGCATAAGCCGCCTGATCGGGTTCGATGCCCACCGCGGGGCAATACCATTCCGTCAGCAGATTGGCCTCGCGCAGATATTGCTCGCGATCATAAGGCGGCACGTCCGCGGGTTCGTGTCCGGCGAGACGCGCGATCAGGCTGACCGCATCGCGATAGATCCGCTCCTCGCTCTCGGGCGCGGCATCCACCACTTCGCGCATCCGCGCGTCACCGAAATCCTCGAGCAGCACGAGCCCGGCATCCAGATCGCTCGCCAGAATGGCGGGTGCTGCAAAGCCGATCCGCGTCAGATGCTCCGCGATTGCGATAAAGGGGGTCGGATCCTCATGCGGCGGCGGCGCATCCATCAACACCGCCTGACGACCGGGCGCGATCGCTCGGAAATAGCGGCGGAACGAAGCATCGCCGGCCAGAGGAAGGATCTCTGCACCCTCCCAGCCATGAGCGGCCAGGAAAGCGGGAGCGGCGGGCGGGGGAATCATGTCAGCGGCCATCGGTCTTCCCATGCCTTCGGCACCGCGGCTGTCAAGCAGCGCGCGCCGTCATCGGTGCGGATAAGGGTGAGCCGCAGGGCGTCGGGCCAGAGCGCATCACCCAGTCGCTCGGGCCATTCGATCAGCAGCACATGATCCTCCAGCAGATCGTCCAGCCCCAGCTCTTCGGCCTCCGCCGCATCGTCGAGCCGGTACAGATCGATATGCGCCACGGGGATGCGCGTTTCGGGCGGGACATAAGGCTGCACGATCGCGAAGGTCGGGCTGGGTGCCTCGCCTTCAAGCCCGAGGGCTGAGAGCAGTCCGCGTGAGAGCGTGGTCTTGCCCGCCCCCAGATCGCCGAACAGGGCGATCACATCGCCCGGCCGGACCACCGCCGCGATCCGCACACCCAGCGCCAGAGTCGCCGCTTCATCGGCCAGCCGCATCAGCGTGGCAGTTCGATGGAGACCACAGTCCCTGCGCCCGGCTCTGAATAGAGCGTCACCGAACCGCCATGCGCCTCGGCGAATTGCTTGGCGAGCGGCAGCGCAAGCCCCAGCCTGTCTCCGCCATTGCGTGCCGATTCCGCCTTGTTGAACCGGTCGAACGCGCGCGCCTGTTCGGCCGCACTCATCCCGCGGCCATTGTCGGAGACGACGATGCGCGCCATCCGGTCATCGCCGCTACCGTGCAGCAGCACGCGCCCGCCCGCCGCCGTGCCGGCGATGGCATGTTCAAGCAGATGCTCGATCGCCTGGCGCAGACGCTTGGCATCCCCCCGGATGCCGCCCAGAGAGGGATCCAGGTCCACCGCGAAGTCGATCGATTTCGTCGCCGCCGCATCGGTAAATCCTTTGGCAGCTTCCTGCGCCATCGCGATCAGGTTCACCGGCTGCAATTCCAGCGGCAGCACGCCCGCCTGGCTTTGCGTGAGATCGAGCACGCCATCGATCAGCAGCCCCAATCTCGCCACCGATTCGAGGATCGCAGCCACATAGTCGACCGCCCGATCCTCCAGCGGCCCGGCATAGCCTTCCTTCAGCATCTCGGCGAACCCGCCGATCGATGTGAGCGGTGTGCGCAATTCATAGCTCATATTCTCGACAAAGGCGGTCTTCAATTTATCGCCTTGTTCCAGCGCCTCGTTGCGGTCCCGCAAAGCGCGCTCGATCTGGCGGCTGTCGGAAATGTCGAGCATCGTAAACAGCGCATTGCCATCGGGCAGCGGCACCGCGGCGAATTCATAATGCTTGCCATTCTTCAGCGCCACGCGCCCGCTGCGCTGCTGCCGCTCCACCGTGGCGATCCGCACCAGTTCGCGGATGAGCGAGGCGCGCGCCGGATTGGTGAGCCGCTCGCCCGCTGCCTCCGCCAGCACATCGACGCGCGGATGGGTCGCCAGGAAATCCTCCTCGAAATCCCAGACCTGGCGGAAACGCGTGTTCCACAGATTGAGCCGCCCATCCGCCGCGAACACGCCCACCGCCTCGAACAGATTGTCGAACGTGGCGGTGCGCACGCGCAGCAGCGTATCGCGCGCGCTGGCCAATTGCACCTCCTCGGTGCGATCCTCGAAGATCAGCAGCAACCCGCCATCGGGCAGCGGCTGGGCCACGACGCGCAGATGCGTGCCGCCCGGCAGCAGCCAGCTTTCCTCCGCCACGCCTTCGGGCACGGTGAACCATTCGCGCCGCTCGGCCTTCCAGCCCGGAAAATCCCGGCTCTCGGGGATGCGACCGGTCTCGCGCATCCGATCGAGCACGCGATCGAATTCAGGGCGATCGGCGATCCATTCGGGCTTCATCGCAAAGATGCGCTGGAACGGCTGATTGGAAAAAGCGAGCGCGCGATCGGGGCCGAATTGCGCCACGCCGGCGGACAGCAGATCGAGCATGTCGCGCTGGGCATCGCTGAACCGCTTGAACGCGCTGCGGACCTGCTCGGTCTCTTCGATATCGATTGCATAGCCCGCCACGCCCGCATCACCCAGCGGCACATCCACCACGCGCATCATCCGGCGCTCACCCGATATCGTGGCCGGTACGGTGCGCGTCACCACGGCCTTGCCGTCACGCGCCGACGCCGCCAGCGCCAGCGGGGAACGCCCGCCGCTGGTCTCCACCAGTTCAAGCCCGCGCGCGATCACGTCTGCCGCGTCATGCCCCTCCACCGCCTTCACATAAGCCGAATTGACCAGCGTCAGTCGCAGATCGGGGCCGCGATGCCACATCGGAAAGGGCGAAGCCTCGATCAGGCCGGACAGGGCATCGAACGCACGCGCGAGCCGCGCCGCTTCCTGGCCCAGCCGGCCGATCTCGGCCTGGCTTTCGGTTGCATCGAAAAACCACAAGATCACGCCGCCGGGTTCCGAAAGCGCCGAGGTCGCCGCAGCCCCCCGGATCAGCAGCGTCCGCGAAGATCCCTGCGCCCGCGCCGCGCGCGTGAAGGCCTTGCCCGATTTCTGCGCCACGGCGACATCGCGCGCCAGTCCGGCGGCGTCATCCTCCGTCAGGCCTTTGTCCGCCCCCGTGAGATCGGCCAGGAAATTGGGCATCCGCGCCAGCCCCAGCCAGTCCGCCAGCCGCTCGGGCGCTTCGATCCGCCCATCGGGCCGCACCATCATCGGCAGAGCCGGCGCGGAATCGAGCAATTGCTGGAGTTTTTCAGCCTGCGTGCCCAGGATTCGCGCCCCGCGCCGCATCCTGAGCCCCGTCACCAGCGCCCACGCTGCTCCGCCCAGCCACGCCGCCATAACAAGGCCGGCGACAAGCGGCATCAGCGGCGACCCGGTCATGTATCTGTGCGGAAGGATTCAAGGCGGTGCATGAACACCGTCCTTAGAAGAACGCCGCCGCCATGCAAATATTCGTTGCACCCAAGAGATTGATCGGCTGCTCCTTTCCCGAGGGTCAGCCGATCATCAATGCCTAGAGGATGTCCGCGAGCTTCACCTTGGCACCGACGAAGAAGAAGCGGCCCACCGCGCTGACGGGGTAGCGATTCTGCCCGATATCCGGCTTGGCATTGGTGAAATTATTCACCCCGCCATAGAGCTGAAACCGCGCATCCACGTCGATGCTGGCATAGATGTCATGCTGCCAGCGCTCTTTATAATAAAGATAGCGCGCTTCGACGATATCGGGATCCGCCGCCATTTCATTGGCCGAATAACGCTGGGTCTTGTCGAACCATGACAGGCCGTAATTCAGCGCGAAACCATCCATCTGCCATGTGGCGTCGAGATTGGCCTGATATTTGGGCGCGTAGATGATGCCACGCAAATCGGTGGGCGCTGCACCTGGCGTGCCGATCAGGCTCAGCTTATCGAGATAATTGGCAGTCATGCGGATATTGAAGCCGCCGTAATTCCAGTCAGGCTTCAGCACATAATTGACCGCGAGATCGAGCCCCGCGGTTTTGAAGCGGGAGACGTTCTGCGGCTGCAAACGGAACGTGGAGATCAGTCCCGTCGTGGGCGCGCGCAACACATCGTCGCAGAACTGATTATTGACGCTGGCCTGATCGACGCACAATTCCGTCAATTGCTGTGCCGTCACCGTATTCACGGCGTTACGCAGCTTGATGTCATACCAATCGGCGGAAAGCGTGAGGCCCGGCACGAAGCGCGGTTGCACCACGAGGCCCGCTGTCCAGGTTTTCGCTTTTTCCTCCGATAGGTTCGGATTGCCGATAAAGCCCCCGGAAATCTGCGTGGTGGGGCTGGTGCCGGTGAAAGTGGCAGGATCGGCCACGCCAGCATCGGCCAGCAATATCGCGCAATTGGCAGCGCGCGATGCGGAACCGCTGTCGACGTTGAAGAAGGCGCAGGGGTCGTTGATCGCGACGCGGCTTTCACTCGCGCCGCCAAACAATTCGCCGATGTTCGGCGCGCGGACGGCCTGGGAATAAGTCGCGCGCAATTTGATATCGCGCACCGGCGCATAGGCGCCGTCGAATTTCCATGTGGTCGTGCTGCCGATCGTGGAATAGTCCGAATAGCGGATCGCCGCGCCCAGCCTCAGTTCATGCGCCAGTGGCACATCGCTCAGGATGGGTGCGCTCAGTTCGGCGAACACCTCCTTGACGTCGAATTGTCCCTGCGTGGCGGAGAGCGCATTGGTGAACGTCAACCCCTGCGATGCGATCGCATCGGGCGTGAAACGGCTCTTTTCCTTGCGATATTCACCGCCGATCGCAAAACCGAGTTCGCCGCCCGGCAGAGAGAAGAGCGTGCGAAGATCGCCGGTTATCGCGCCGGAAACCACATATTGCTCGATTCGCGAACGATCCACCGTGTCGGCACGGAGAAAGTCCAGCGCGGCCTGGGATGCCTGGCCCTCGCCGAAGAGGTTCAAGGGCACGCACTGGCCCGGCGTGAAGCTGAGCGTCGCGCCCGTGGCCCCACGGCTGGCCATGGGCTGGAACGGTGCCCAGGTCGGATCCAGATTGGCAACGCAGGTGGGGCCGTTCGGACCATCCACCACGTCGATCGCCGCATAGAAGCGATCGTTATACATGTTGTTGATATAGCGGTTGGTGATGTCCGTGCGGCCATAGACGAAGGAGAGATCATAGTTCACGCTCGGGGAGATCGCACCGCGCGCACCAAGCACGGCCCGGTAGGTTTCGCGCTCCACATCCTCACCGCGCCGTCCCAGATCGAAATTATCGCGATTCACGAGAACGGCGGGCACGCCCATATCCTGCAAATTCTGCGGCAGATAAGGATTGTAGCCGAAAATCAGCAGATCATAATCATAGGTCGGCTGGCGGTATGAGACCGTGCGGACATTGGCATATTTGCCTTCGGCATAGAGCGTCAGAGCGTCCGACACATCGAAATGCGCCAGGGCATTGACCACATGGCGGCGCACTTCAGGCAGCAGATCGCCCTCATAATCGGACACGAGCGTTCCATCGCCCCCCTGCATATTGCCATAAAGCGAGAATGGCGGGATCGGCATCCCATATTCGTAAGGCGTGCCATCGCCGTTGAAATCGGGAGCACCATCGAAATCAACGTCGATTGTCCCGCCGCGCGCGCTGTTCACATAGCGGATATTGGCCAGCGGCACATAATCGGGAACATTGGGATTATCCACGCCAGCGATCAGATCGGCCGGGTTGCGCACGAAATTGATCGCGTCACTGCCGCTCAGATAGCTGCGATCGCTGGCTTCGAGCCGGCTTTCCTTGCCATATTCATAAGCCAGCGCGACATTGCCGCGCCCGCCGGCAAAATTATGCCCGATCGTGATCGCCGCCAGGCGCTGCCCGGCATCGCCTTTTTCCGAAATGCCGGATTGGACGCGCGCTGTGATCCCGTGGAAATCCTGCCTGAGTTTGAAATTGACCACGCCGGATACGCCATCGGCACCGTAAATCGCGGACGCGCCGCCCGTGAGGATTTCGACGCTTTCGATCAAATCGGTCGGCAGCACATTGATATCGACCGCGGACGATCCCGGCAGGCTCGCTACATGGCGGCGGCCGTCGACCAGCACGAGCGTGCGATCGGGGCCGAGATTGCGCAGATTGAGGCGATTGAGACCGGCATTGCCGATCGACGCGCGAACGCCCGAATTGTCGGACGCGGTCGAAGAGCCGACCAGCGCTGGATAATTGATGAGCACGTCGGTGATGTTGATCGTGCCCGATGCCTGGATCGTTCCTGAATCCAGCGACAAAACGGGATTGGCCGTGACGATGTCCGCCTGCGGGATGCGCGATCCCGTGACGACGATTTCATCGCCGCCGTCATCGGCTTCGATCGCCTGGGCGAAAGCCGGATGGGCTGCACAAAGCGCGCCGGCAAGCGAAATGCCTGCATAAAGACGACGGCGCATGGCGAGACGATAAGACATGGTTGCTCCCGAACCTGATACTTGCCGCTTCGCTATGCCTTTCTAACCTCTAAAAATGGTTAAGATTGCGCTATTCATCACATGCTAAGGGCCGCAGCGACAAACCTTGCGGAATGTCGCTGCGGCCCTCGGCCTCGATCGCGTTGCGATTGATCAGTAGCGGTAATGATCCGGCTTGAACGGACCTTCGACCGGCACGCCGATGTAATCGGCCTGCTTCTGGCTCAGCGTGGTGAGCTTCACACCCAGCTTTTCGAGATGAAGCATCGCCACCTTCTCGTCGAGATGCTTGGGAAGGACGAACACGTCATTGCCATAAGCGCTGGAATTGCCCCAAAGCTCGATCTGCGCCAGCACCTGATTGGTGAAGCTCGACGACATCACGAAGCTGGGATGGCCGGTCGCATTGCCGAGGTTCACCAGACGGCCCTTGGACAGGATGATGATCTGCTTGCCATCCGGGAATTCCACCAGATCGACCTGGGGCTTCACTTCAGTCCATTTGTAGTTTGAGAGCGCCGCAATCTGGATCTCGCTGTCGAAATGGCCGATGTTGCAGACGATCGCCATGTTCTTCATGCCCTTCATGTGATCGGCGGTGATCACATCGGCATTGCCGGTGGCGGTGCAGAAGATGTCGGCGCGGGTCACGGCTTCTTCCATCGTGACGACTTCAAAGCCCTCCATAGCGGCCTGCAATGCGCAGATCGGATCGACCTCGGTCACCAGCACGCGCGCGCCGCCATTGCGGAGCGACTGGGCCGAACCCTTGCCGACATCGCCAAAGCCGGCGACGCAGGCGACCTTGCCGGCGAGCATCACATCGGTGCCGCGACGGATCGCGTCGACCAGCGATTCCTTGCAGCCATAAAGATTGTCGAACTTGGACTTGGTGACGCTGTCGTTCACGTTGATCGCGGGGAAAGGCAGTTCGCCCTTCTTGGCGATGGCGTAGAGACGGTGAACGCCGGTGGTGGTCTCTTCCGAGACGCCCTTGATGTTCTTGACGGTCTCGGTGAGATAGCCGGGGCGCTTGGCGATGAACGCCTTCAAGGCGCGCTGCATCTCCACCTCTTCCTCATTGTCGGGCTCGGGCATGGTCTGGCCGGCTTCGAGCTTGGCACCCCATAAAGCGAACATCGTGGCGTCGCCGCCATCGTCGAGGATCATGTTGCAGGTTTCGTCGCCCCAATCGAAGATGTTGCCCACATAATCCCAATAGTCCGCCAGGCTCTCGCCCTTGATCGCGAACACGGGCACGCCCGATGCGGCGATGGCGGCGGCGGCATGATCCTGGGTGGAAAAGATGTTGCAGGTCGCCCAGCGGACGTCCGCGCCCAGAGCGGTCAGCGTCTCGATCAGCACCGCGGTCTGGATCGTCATATGCAGCGATCCGGTGATCCGCGCGCCCTTCAGTGGCTGGCTGGCACCAAATTCGGTGCGCAGCGCCATCAGGCCGGGCATTTCGGTTTCGGCGATGTTCATCTCCGCACGGCCGAATTCGGCGAGCGAGATATCGGCGATCACATAATCGTTCGTATCGACAACGGGGGCAGTAGCCACAAATTTTCTCCTGAAAGGCAAATCATTCAGGCCACGCACGCTTTGAACGAGGGGCGGCCGATGGCGCGCAAATAGCGCTGCATCGTTCCAAACGCAAATATAAAGATGTCTTTATATGTTCAATTGCGAGTCAGGCGCGCCCGGCCGCAGGTGCCAACAGGCTGGCATCCACGCCGGCCGCCGCATAAGCCGCGCGCCAGCGTTCCTCGGTGCGGCGATCGAACAAGGCGGACGCATCGCCATCGGCCACGAACCACCCATGCCGCGTCAGCTCTCCCTCCAATTGCCCCGGCCCCCATCCGGCATAGCCCAGCGCTGCGATCCACTGGCGCGGCCCCGTCCCAGCCGCGATGGCGCGCAGGATGTCGATCGTCCCGGTCAACACCCAGCGATCGCCGACATGAATGCTATCCTGCCCGCCCCAATCATTGCCATGCAGGATAAACCCGCGCTGCGGCTCCACCGGCCCGCCGGCATGGACAGGCACGTCAGGCGCAACGCCGGGCGCGATATCGAATTGCGCGAGCAGTTCGTGAAACCCCATGCCACGGATGACATGCCCGATGCCCACGCCCAGCGCGCCTTGGGAATCATGGCTGCACATCGCGATCACCGCATGCTCGAACCGCGGATCGCCGATTCCCGGCATGGCGAGCAGCATTTTTCCACTGAGAAAGGCAGGCATATCCATGATGTGCGTATAGGGCGCGGATCGCGTCGACGCAAAAATCTATCCGCGGTGCTGGCGGCGCAAAGCCTGCCCCCCTATATCCGGCGGCGAACCCCGCGCGGGGCGATGAAGCACAGGAGACGAGCATGACGATCAAGGCTGGCGATACTTTTCCAGAGAGCCATTTCACCACGCCGACCGAAACCGGCCCCGAGCCCGTGGACAGCGCGAGCTTCTTCAAGGGCCGCAAGGTGGCGCTCTTTTCGGTGCCGGGTGCTTTCACGCCCACCTGCTCCGCCAAGCATCTGCCGAGCTATGTCGACAATGCCGATGCGCTGAAAGCCAAGGGCATTGATGCTGTTGCCTGCACGGCCGTGAACGACGCTTTCGTGATGGGTGCCTGGTCCAAGGCCAATGCCGCCGATGGCAAGGTGACCATGCTGGCGGACGGCAATGGCGCCTTCGCCAAGGCAGTCGGGCTTGAAATGGACGGCTCCAAATTCGGTCTGGGCACGCGCGGCCAGCGCTTCTCGATGATCGTGAACGATGGCGTGGTCGAGCAGTTGAACGTGGAAGGACCGGGCGAATATAAGGTCAGCTCCGCCGAATATATGCTCGGCCAGCTCTAAAATTTTCGGTCTGCGACGGGACGGCGCAATAAGGCGACCGTTCCCGCCGCGGGCCGGAACCGTCCCGAAGCTCCTGTGTTGGATGAAGTGCATCTGACAAAGGAGCTTTGACATGGTGATGACGACCCCCAACAAGATCATCGACTTTCCTGAAAACGCAGCCGGCGATTCCGTGATCGGGTCCTGGCGCAGCAAGGGCCGCGAATATCTGGACGCGACCTTCACCGCCGCGCAGGAAAACCCTTGGCGCACGGCCGCGATCGGCGCGGGCGTGGTGGCGACGGTGGCGGCGACCGCTTATGGTGCCTCGGTAATCGCACACCGGATCGGTGCACAGGATGATGCGGACAGCCCGGATGATCTTGCAACGTCGATCGATCCCCAATCGCTGCCAGAGGCAGTTCGTCTCGACTGATCTGTGGTGATCGAATGCGCGATGGAGCGGACCGACTTGCAAGCGTAACGATGGATCGGATAGATGCTTGGGATGACCCAAGCAGAAACCATCGTTCAGCAACTCGACACGCTCTATCGCGCGTCGGTCGATCGCCTTCGCCATGCGCTTCAGGCGTTCATCACCAAGGGTGAACGGCCGCATCCGGGTCTCCGCGCGACCGGGGCCTTCTGCTATCCCGAGATCCGCCTGACCTATAAGGGGCAGGACAGTCTGCCGCCGCCGATGCGGTCGTTCGGACGGTTGGTGGAACCCGGCATCTATGCGATCAGCGTGACCAGGCCGGCGCTGTTCGCCGATTATCTGGTGGAACAGCTCAATCTGCTGATCGAGGATTATGATGTCGAGGTGGAAGCCGTTCCTGGCAAGCAGGAAATCCCCTTTCCCTATGTGCTCGAGGCCGGTCATGATCTGACGCTCGACGATGTGAGCGCGACCGAATTGTCCCGCTGGTTCCCGGCCACCGAACTGGCGCATATCGGCGACGAGATTGCCGACGGTCTCTTTGTGGGGATGCCCGATGAGGCGCGTCCGCTCGCTTTGTTCGATGGCCTGCGCACCGATTTCTCCCTCGCCCGGTTGCGGCACTACACCGGGACCCCGCCCGAGCATGTGCAGCGCTTCATCCTGTTCACCAATTATCATCGCTATATCGACGAATTCGTCCGCTGGGGCTGCGCGCAGCTTGGCGAGGGCAGCCGCTATACCGCGCTGTCCGGTGCGGGCGGCGTGATGGTCACGGCGGAAACAGCGGATCCGGAAAAAGTGGTGGCGGATAGCGCATGGCGGCGGCACCAGATGCCGGCCTATCATCTGATGGCACCCGATCGCTCCGGCATCACCGTGGTCAACATCGGCGTCGGCCCATCCAATGCCAAGACGATCACCGATCATCTCGCCGTGGTGCGGCCCGAAGCCTGGCTGATGATCGGCCATTGCGGCGGTCTGCGCCCCAGCCAGCGGATCGGCGACTATGTGCTGGCGCACGCATATCTGCGTGACGATCATGTCCTGGACGATGTGCTGCCACCCGAAATCCCGATCCCCGCCATCGCCGAGGTTCAGGTTGCCATGGCGCGCGCCGCCGAGACAGTCTCCGGCGAGAGCGGCGAGGATCTCAAGCGCCGTCTGCGCACCGGCACGATCGTGACCACCGACGACCGCAATTGGGAATTGCGCTATTCGAAATCGGCGCTGCGTTTCTCGCTGTCCCGCGCCGTCGGGATTGACATGGAATCAGCGACCATCGCCGCACAGGGTTATCGCTTCCGCGTTCCCTATGGCACATTGCTCTGCGTATCGGACAAGCCGCTGCACGGTGAGTTGAAGCTGCCCGGCCAGGCCAACCGCTTCTATGAGCGTGCGATCAGCGAGCATATGCGGATCGGCATCGAGACATGCGAACAGCTTCGCCGCGAAGGATCAAAGCTGCACAGCCGCAAATTGCGCGCGTTTAACGAGCCGCCGTTCCGCTGACCGGCGATAGCGGCGCTGAGACCGTGGTGCGATTGCGGCCCGCCGCCTTGGATTCGTACAGCGCATAATCCGCGCGCGTCAGGATGTCGGCGAAACACAGATCGCTGGGCAGAAAGCCCGCCACGCCGAAACTGGCGGTCAGTGAAAAACGCGGTGGCCCGTCGATCTCAAGCGCGGCGATCTCCCGCCGCGTGCGCTCGATCACGTCCGCTGCCTGTTCCGGCAACGCGTCCATCAGCACCAGACAGAATTCGTCGCCCCCCAGCCGCCCGAACAGATCCTCCTCCCGCACGCCGGCATGAACATGATCCGCAAACGCCACCAGCGCGCGATCCCCCGCGGCATGGCCCATCCGGTCATTGATCGCCTTGAACCGGTCGATATCGCCCACCACCACCGCCAGGGGCTGTCCATGCCGCCGCGCCGTGGCCATCGCGGTCGTCGCCGCCTGTTCCAGCCCGCGCCGGTTCAGGCTCCCGGTGAGCGGATCGCGCGTCACAAGCGCGCGCAGATTTTCCGAAAGGTCGCCTGCCAGCAGAAAGAGCACCGCAACGCCCGATCCGACATAGGCCGCGGGCAGACCGATGCCGAGCACCGTGCGATAATGCTCAAGCCCCGCCGGATTGGGCAGCCTGCCGATGCTCAGGCCGACCAGCCCCAGCATGAGTTGATAGATGGCGAAGATCGTGATCATGGTCGCGAACGCGATCTCCGGGGCATTGGCCTTGCGATCACGGGGGATCACGGCCGCCACCGCCAGCGGCATCATCGCCGCAGCATAGAGATTGGTGAAGCCGGCGCGCAGGCCCATGTGATCGAGACGGGTGTAGATCACCACGATCACGAGAATGGCGATGCCGCCGGACAGCGCGAACTTGCCCCATGCCGCGGGCAATCCCGAACGCTGGCGCGCACCGATCGCGACCAGTGAACTGGTCACGATCACGATCGCGCTGGCCAGGATGATGGGGGCGACCTGGCCGGGCATCGCCATCACGCCGACCGCATTGACGATCCATTGCAGCGCACCCAGGCCGAAGGCGCAGGCCCATGTCGCCGCGTGACGATCTCGCCCGAAATGGATCCAGGCCATGATCATCGCCGCACACATGATGCCGCTCGTGAAAAACAGCACGGACAGGATGACGACCGCCGGATTCATTGCCTCGGCCTCAAGCCGCGATCGCGTGATGCGCGCGCGCGACACGGGCACCTTGCAACGCATCGTCCGCTCTTTTGCCCAGCGAACCCATGGTGATGTCGTCAGACAGATCGGAGGCGATGCCGAAGCTGGCGCTTAGACCAAGATCGGCTTCGCCATCGATGGAGAGGAGCGCCAGATCGCGGCGCACCCGCTCAACCACGTCCTGCGCCTGATCGGCATCGGAATCGATCAACACCAGCGAAAACACATTGCCGTCCGTCCGGCCCACCACATCTTCCTCGCGCACGTTGGTGCAGATCAGATCGGCAAAGCCGGCGAGCACCCTGTCACCGAAAGGATAGCCGCGCCGGGCATTCAGAGATTTGAACCCATCGATATTGGTCATGACCAGCGCAATGGGTTGCTGACGCCGGCGCGCATTGGCGATGGCGGCATTCGCCTGATGCGCAAAGCCGCGTCGGTTGAGCACGCCGGTCAGCGGATCGCGCGTGATCAGCGCTTTCATCTGCTCGTTCAGATCGGTGGCGAGCAGAAACATGATGGCGATGCCCAGCGCCGAATAGGCCGAGGGCAGACCGACCACGAGCACTGCCCGAAACACGTCGGCCCCGGCCCCCGAACCGCTGCGCCCTGCCCCCAGAGACAGCATCGCCAGCGCCATGCAGAGCAATGCGAAAATCAGCAGCACCACGAACACCAGGATCTCTGGAACCGAGACGACGCGGTGCCGCGGAAACACAGCCCCGCCCGCCACGACCATCATGATCGCGCAATAGCTGTTGGTGATGAAGCCGCGCAGCCCGATATTGTCATAGATGAGCACCATCATCAGGACGCCGGCGATCGCGATCGCCGCCAGGCTGACGAACAGTGGCAGGCGGAGTGGCAGGCCGGTGCGCTCCCGGCTCCCGACCGCCACCAGCGTGGCATCGATCACCACCAAAATGCCGGAGACGATCATCACCCAATCCGCATTGTTGTCCGATGCGCGAGCGGCGGCATTCAGGGTCCAGTGCAATGCGCCGCCGCCAGCCGCGACCGCCCAGATCAGCGCGTAACGCTGCCGCCCGAAATAGAGCCAGGACAGGCTCATCGCGAGACACAGCATCAACGCCGTGCTGATCAGGATCGCGAGATTCGTGAGTGCGATATTCAACGCCCGGTCCGCCCTTCCGCCATGGTCGCGCCTGACTTCATCTTACCAGCCGCACTGCTTGCCTTCATTCTGCTTTTTCAACCACGCCTGAAGCGGCGCGAAATAATCAAGCATCGCGCGGCCATCCATCGCGCGTGATCCGGTGAAGGCCTCAAGCGCGTCGGGCCAGGGCTTGGACGCCCCCATTTTCAGCATCCTGTTCAGCTTCGCACCCACCTCCTTATTGCCATAAAAGGAGCAGCGATGCAGCGGCCCGGTCCATCCGGCCTGCTCGCAGGCGGCCTTGTAGAATTGGAACTGCAGGATACGCGCCAGAAAATAGCGCGAATAGGGCGTGTTGCCAGGAATATGATATTTCGCGCCCGGATCGAAATTCGCCTCGCTGCGCTCCACCGGGGGTGTGATGCCCTGATATTGCAGGCGCAGATCGGTCCAGGCCGTGTTGTAGAAGCGCGTCGGGATCGTCCCGTTGAACACACCCCAACGCCATTTATCCACCAGCAGACTGAATGGCAGGAAGGCCACCTTGTCCATCGCCTGGCGCAGCAGCAAGCCGATATCCTTGTCTTCCGCGGGCACATTGGTCTGATCGAGCAAGCCGATGTTGACGAGATAATCAGGCGTGATCGAAAGCGCGACGAAATCGCCAATCGCCTCATGAAAGCCATCGTTCGCACCATTCAGATGCAGAAAACTTTGCTTGTTATAGGCGCGCTGGTAATAATTGTGGCCAAGCTCGTGATGGATGGTGATGAAGTCATCGGCATTCACCTTGATGCACATCTTGATGCGCAGATCGTCCTTATTGTCCACGTCCCAAGCCGAGGCGTGGCACACCACTTCGCGATCCGCCGGCTTGGTGAATTGTGACCGTTTCCAGAAGGTCTCGGGCAAGGGCGAAAAACCGAGCGAGCTGTAGAAACCCTCTCCCACCTTCACCATCTTGATCGGATCATCACCACGTTTGGCCAGCAGTTCGCCAATGTCGTAACCGATATCGCCCGCGCCCTTGGGCGCGACCACGTCATAGATATTGCCCCATTCCTGCGCCCACATATTGCCGAGCAGATCGGCGCGGATCGGGCCGGATTTGGCCTGCACCTCGTCGCCGTATTTCTCGTTCAATTTGGTGCGCGTATAGCAATGCAGATCGTCATAGAGCGGCTTCACCTGCGCCCACAGCCTGTCGGTCAGCTTGGCGAATTCATCCGCCGGCATGTCATATTGCGAGCGCCACATCGCGCCCACGTCCTTATAGCCCAGTTCCACCGCGCCCTTGTTGGCGATGGCGACCATCTTGGCATAATCCTCACGCATCGGGCCGCCGACATTGTCATGCCAGCTTACCCACATCTCCTGCAGCTTGGCGGGATCTCGGCTCTCGCCCATGGCCGCTTCGATATCGCTGCCGTTGATCTCCTTGCCGTCCAGCGTGCCACGGCCCTTCCCATAGGTTGAGTTCAGCCGCGTTGCGATCTGGTTAAGTTCGGTCGCAGCGCCCGGCGTGGTCGGCGCGGGCAGCACGATGCCGCCGCGCAGGATATCCAGCTTGCGCTTGGTGTCGTCGGAAAGCCCCGTCACCTTCTGATATTTCGCCGCCTCCAGCGCGAGCCGCACCGCCTTCTCCGTCCCCTCGGCGCCGCTCTCAGCGGCCAGCGCGTCCGTGTCATCGGTGATATAGGTGTTGTTGACCCAGGCTGTGCGGCTCGCGTCCACGGTATAATCGTAAAGCTCCTTCTCCGCGGCGGCGAGGAAGCGGTCCACATCGACCGGCGTGGGTGCCTTGGCGGCTTCGGAGACGGGCGTGTCGGCCTTTTTGGCAAAAACAGGCCCGGCGCTCGCCAGCATGGTGGCCAGCGCAAGTGCTGAAATCATGACTTTCATGGAATTGAACCCCTTGGAACATCGTCTTGCAGCCAGACTGGACCGGCCCCGGCGGATGGTCAAGCCACCAGAAACGCAAGAATTTCCGCGCCAAGTTCGGGCTTGGTAACGGCGCTCATGTGGTTGCCGGGGATGCTGGCAAACCGCGCGCCGGGGATCGCCGCGGCCAGTTCCGCTCCCGAACCATTGTCATCGTCATCCTCCCCCGTCACGACCAATACATCGCATCGGATCGCCGCCAGTTCGGCGCGCGTGGTATCGACAAAGGTGTTCAGGATCAGCAGCAGGGCTTGCGGATCGCCCTTGGTGGTTTTCAGAAACGCTTCGGTGAGCCATTCGCTCGATCCGCGCGCGAAGCTGCCCAAATTGGTCAGCACATTGTGAAAATATCCGCCGCGCCCGCCCGTGTTCAATATCCCGTCCAGTCCCATGCCGCACAATATGGCGCGGCGCGGACTGGCCCCCTGGGCCAGCATCCGCGTCACGGTGCGCCCGCCCAGCGAATAGCCCGCCAGATCATAATCGGTCAGGCCCAGATGCGCGATCAGCGCAAAGCCGTCTGCCGCCAGGATATCGGGCGGATAAGAAGCGGCATCATGCGGCTTGGCGCTGTCTCCATGCCCCCGCAGATCGGGCATGATCACCCGAAAGCCGGCGGCGGCGATCAGCGCGGCATGGCCATAGCGCACCCAATTGGTCTGCGCGTTGGAGAAATAGCCATGGATCAGGATCAGCGGATGCCCCTCGCCCATTTCGTGCCAGGCGAGTGCGACACCGCCCGGTCCGGTGAAATGATGGCGTTCGGTTTTAATCGGGGCGTGTGCCAATGGCTCTGATCCAGCGTTCATTGAGGGCGTCATACTCGTCCGCGCGGTAGCGCGGCAAATCCGCTGTGTCGATCCAGGCTTCGTGCAGACTTTCCACGCCGAAATGATGGACCGGGCGGAAATGCGATGGATCATCGAAACTCCCCACGGTGAGATCTACAGTCTCGCCATCGGGAAAGGCAAAGCCCAGCGGCGTGCCGCACTGGCATCCGCCGGTCATGGTCCGGTTCATCTCTGGCGCTCCTTCATCCAAATCCACGCGCCTGCCATGATAGCTTCAAGCCGGATCGGAACCATGGCCTTTTGCGTGTTCGGAACAACGCCTCGCCATCGTCATCACCCGCCCGCACGTTGGCGAGCGTGCCAAAATCGGACAGCGCTGACACAGTCTTGAAAACAAAGTTAATTCTTCACTAACGAGTCACGAAAGCGTGAAAAGTATCCGATCGGACGGTTTCTGAAGCGATGCCTTCGGAGATGCGTATCCATTGTCCATCGGAGTTATCACGTCATGAAAAACAGGGTCTTATTATCAGCGTTCGCGCTGACGCTGGCCGCGACCGCGATGCCGGCGCACGCCACGGAATTGCTGCAGAACGGCAATTTCAGCAGCGGCCTCACGGGCTGGACATCCTATGTCACCAGCGTGGATTACGGCACGATCTCGCCCACCACGCCCAATTCGGGCGGATCGCCTTACACCGTGCAACAGGCCGAAACGGCGTCGTTCAATGTCACGGGTTCGGGCACCTCAAACGCGCTGTGGCTGAACGCCGGCGAATATCAGACCCGCCCTGGCCAGTTCTTTGGTCAGAATTACGAAGGCGGCGGCGTTTCGCAGATCTTCACATCGCTGGCAGGGCTCGCCACCTTTACCGCCGATATCGCCTTCTGGGGAACGCGCACCGACACGGGCGGCATCTTCAGCGTCCTGCTCGATGGCGTCGCGCTGGATGCCTATGATTTCGGCACGACAGTCGCGGGCACAACCCGCAATACCCTGTCATTCTCGACCAATCTGAGCGCAGGGCAGCACACGCTCCAGCTTCAGGTTGTGCGTCCCTATGGCCCGGCAAAGGACGTGCGCGGCCAATATTTCGATAACGTCACGCTCGATCAGGTCGCCGCCGTGCCTGAACCCGCCACCTGGGCGATGATGATCACCGGCTTCGGCTTCGTCGGTGGCGCAATGCGCCGCAAGGCCAAGGTGTCGGTCCGCTTCGCCTGACCATGAAAAACCCCGGCCGGTTGATCGCCGGCCGGGGTTGATTCGTTATGAAGCAGGGTGGCTCAGGCCGCTTTCTGCAAATGCCTGCGCCCGAGCAATTCGGCGATCTGCACCGCGTTCAGCGCGGCACCTTTACGCAAATTGTCAGACACGCACCACAGCACAAGGCCGCTGTCCACGGTCGGATCTTCGCGCACGCGGCTGATGAACGTGGCATATTCGCCCACGCTTTCGATCGGCGTCACGTATCCGCCGTCCTCGCGCTTGTCGATCAGCATCACGCCGGGTGCCTCGCGCAGGATCGCCTGCGCCTGCTTGGCGGAGATTTCATCCTCGAACTCGATGTTGATCGCTTCCGAATGGCCGACGAACACGGGCACGCGCACGCAGGTGGCGACGACCTTGATCTTGGGATCGAGGATCTTCTTGGTCTCCACCACCATCTTCCATTCTTCCTTGGTGAAGCCATCATCCAGGAAGCTGTCGATATGCGGAATCACGTTGAACGCGATCTGCTTGGTGAATTTGCGCGGCTCAACGGCCTGACCGACGAAGATGTTGCGGCTCTGCTCGAACAGTTCGTCCATGCCTTGCTTGCCGGCGCCGGATACGGACTGATAGGTGGAGACCACTACGCGCTTGATCTTCGCGGCGTCATGCAGGGGCTTCAATGCCACCACCATCTGCGCGGTCGAGCAATTCGGATTCGCGATGATATTGCGCTTCTTGTAACCGTCGATCGCTTCCGGATTCACCTCGGGCACGATCAGCGGCACATCGGGGTCCATCCGATAAAGCGACGAATTGTCGATCACGGTGCAGCCGGCGGCGGCGAATTTGGGCGCATAGATCGCGGTCGCTTCGGAGCCGATGGCGAACAGCGCCATGTCCCAGCCCTTGGGATCGAAATGCTCGATATTCTGAATCTTGTATTTGCGGCCGGTTTCGCCGAAATCAATCTCGTCACCCTGGCTGCGCGCTGATGCCAGCACGGCCAGTTCGTCCAGCGGAAATTCGCGTTCCGCCAGAATGTTCAGCATTTCACGCCCGACATTGCCGGTCGCACCGGCAACCACCACCCGGTAGCCCATTATTCACGCACTCCAATTAAGCGAGAAGCGCGATCTAGCGCGCCTGCCGCAATTGTCCAGTGTCAGCGCGCAAAATGGGGGTCAGGCTGTGGTGCGATCCAGTTCCGGCTTCGCTACACAAACGCGGTTCCGCCCCGATCTCTTGGCATCGTAAAGCGCACCATCGGCCCGCTCGAACCAGAGTTCGCTATCCGCATCCATCAGCCCGGCCACGCCGAAGCTCGCCGTCAGCCCGAATGGCTCGCCATTGGCCACGATCAGTTCAACCACGGCTTCCCGATAGCGTTCGGCCGCCTGGAAGGCGTCGCTCTGGGATGTTTCTGGCAGCAGCAGCCCAAATTCCTCTCCGCCAATCCGGCCGAAGACATCGCTCGGCCGCTTCATGCCGCTTACGCAATCGACCAAAGCGCAGATCGCCCGATCTCCTGCCGGATGACCGTGGCTGTCGTTCACCGCCTTGAAATGATCGATATCGATCAGCACCAGCGCTGCGGGACGCTCATGCCTTTTGTGCAGCGCGATCGCGCGATCGAGTTCCGCCACGAAGGCTCGACGGGTGAGTGCGCCGGTGAGATAATCGCGCTCGGCGATACGGCGCAATTCCAGTTGATCGACCACCAGAGCGGCCAGGCGTTTGAGCACGTCAATCTGCGCGGGATCGAAATGACGCGGGCGCGTATCGATCGCGCAAAGCGAGCCTATATTATAGCCATCCGGTGTCTCCAGCGGAACACCCGCATAGCTTCCGATATTGGGATCCCCCATCACCAGTGGGTTGCCTTTGAACCGATCATCCAGGCTGGCATCCGCCACGATCAACGGATTGCGCGATCGAATGGTGTGATCGCAAAAAGCAATGTCTCTGGTCGTCTCTTCCGCGTCGATCCCAGGGTGCGATTTGAACCATTGCCGGTCTGAATCAATCAGCGACACCGCTGAAATCGGCACGCCCAGAACCGCGCGCACCAGATTGGTGATCTTGTCGAACGGCGCTTCGGCAGGAGTATCGAGCACCTCATAGCGGTGCAGTGCCGCAATGCGTGCGGGTTCGTCGTTCAGTTTCGGATCAGCCGTCATGCCCGACAAGATATATCCTTACGCAAACAGCTTCAGTGAAGATTAGATAACGAACCAGTGCGCAATCCTATCCAGCAGACGATCGCTAATCCCGCGCCGTCTGCCGCGCCAGAAAAGCTTCGATCGTCTTCCACAGATGGAGGTTCACCCCCTCGCCCGCCAGTCGATGGGTCTGACCAGGATAGACCATCGTCTCGAACGGGTGCGCCGCTTCCTGCAACGCCGCCATCAGCGCGGTCGAATTTTCGAACAGCACATTATCGTCCGCCATGCCGTGGATCAGCAGCAGCGGGTCCGCAATCCTTATTGCGTCCGATATGGCTCCGGAACGGATGTAAACCGCAGGATCGGTCAAGGGATTGCCCATATAGCGCTCGGTATAATGGGTGTCGTAAAGCTCCCATTTCGTCACCGGTGCACCCGCCACACCCGCCGCAAAAGCACCCGGAGCCGCTTCGAGCAGTTTCAACGTCATATAACCGCCATAGGACCAGCCATAGACCGCGATTCTGTCGGGATCGACGAAAGCCTGGCTTTTCAGCCACGCCACACCCGCCAATTGATCCTGCACCTCGACACTGCCCATGGCCCGGTGGATCTGGCTCTCGAAAGCCTGGCCGCGATCGGGTGTGCCGCGCCCATCCACCGAAAACACGATCCAGCCCTTGTCGACCAGATATTGCTGAAGCGCGCCGCCCCATGCCGCCGTCACCTGACGCCCCCCGCCCGGCCCGCCATAGACCTGAACGAACACGGGATAGCGTTTGCCGGGCTCCATCCTAGGCGTCAGCAATTTGGTGTGCAGGATGGAGCCATCGGCCGCCGTGATCGTGCCGAATTGCGGTGCCACATGATCCGCCACGAACGGCGTATAGGGATGCGCGCCCGTCAGCGCATTGTGCTCGATCCAGGCGAGCCTTTTGCCCGCGGCATCGGCCAGATAAACCTGCTCGGGCTGGGTGGGGCTTGAACGCGTGATGATCGCGCGGCTGCCCTTGCCATCCATTACAGCGCTGTTCCATGTTCCCGCGTCGGTCAGCCGCGAGACGATTCCAGGCTTTGCGATGTCCACCGCATAGAGATGCTGTTCTAAAGGCGTCTCGCGATTGCCCGTGAAGAAAACGCGCCCTCTGGCCTGATCGACCCCGGCCACATCCCTGACCATCCAATCGCCGCTGGTCAGCGGGGTCAGGGCACCATGCTTCCAGTGATAGAGATGATTGTAGCCGCTGCGTTCGGACGACCAGATCAGGCTGCCGTCGTTCAACAGGCGCAGATTATCGTGGAGGTTGATCCAGCTTTTTGCATTCTCCTCGATCACGACGGTGATCTTGCCGGTCGAGATATCCACTTTCAGCAGTTTGAGTGCGGTCTGCGCGCGATTTTGCCATTGCACATAGAGTGCCTTGCCATCGGGTGCCCAATTGACGCGAGCGAGATAATGATCGGGCGCATCATCCAGATCGAGCTTATAGGCCTGCGATCCGTCGGCGCGCATCACATAGAGATCCACCTTGGCATTGGGCGTGCCGGCGCGGGGATAGCGCTGTTCGTAGAGCTTCGTGCCATCGGCCCCGATCGCCGCGCGGCTGATCATCATCACGCCGCTCTCATCCACCCGCGCCACCGCGATATGACTGTCATCGGGCGACCACCAATGGCCGCGCGTGCGGTGCATCTCTTCCTGCGCCACGAATTCGGCGACGCCCCAGGTGATTGCATCTCCGCCGTCGACGGTCAGCCTGCGCTCCTTGCCACTTTTCAGGTCAAGCGCCCAAAGATCGGCATCGCGCACGAAGGAGATAAACCCGCCCTTGGGGCTGATCGTGGCATCAAGCTCTGTCCCTTGCGTTTCGGTCAGGCGACGGACATCGCCGTCGCGCGACGCCAGAAACAGATCTCCGTCGATCGGCACCAGCAGCGCCTGGCTGTCTGGTGCCCAGCTATAATCGACGATGCCCTTGGTTCCCCCGATCCGCGCGCGCTCGCGCTTCATCTTTTCGGCTTCGGAAATCTCTGCCCCGCTCCCGATCTTCTCGGAATCGACCAGCATCTTCGCCTTGCCGCTGGTCGTATCGATCGTCCAGAGATCATAGCGGTCGCGGTCGTCAGGCCGGTTGCGCAGCAGCGTCACCACCGAGCCATCGGGCGCGATCTTCAGCGCGCGCGGGCGCGGGCCGTTCAGATCCGGGCTGGCGAAGATGCGTTCTAGGGTAAGTGGGGGCTGAACCGGCTCAGCCATTGCGGGGGTTTCCGCCGTCATCAGAAAAAGCGTTGCCGCACTCAGCCATAATGTCCGCATCCGATCATCCTGAATAACACGCCCCTAAACGACGAAGGGCGCCGGCAGCCTTATCGCTGCCGACGCCCTTACGAAAGTCTGGATCAGTCGATCAGGCTTCGACGCTGCCCTTGGCAGGACGCGTATCGCGACGCTCGGCGATACGGGCGCGCTTGCCGGTGCGGCCACGCAGATAATAGAGCTTCGCCCGACGCACGGCACCCTTGCGGACCACTTCGATCGAATCGATATTGGGCGAATAGAGCGGGAACACGCGCTCCACGCCTTCACCGAACGAAATCTTGCGAACCGTGAAGGAAGAACCCATGCCCTTGTTCGAACGTGCGATGCACACGCCTTCGTAATTCTGGACGCGGGTGCGTTCGCCTTCAACAACCTTCACACCGACCTTCAGCGTGTCGCCGGGACGGAATTCGGGAACCTTCTTGCTCTCGTAAAACTTGGCAATCTGCTCGGCTTCGAGCGTCTGGATGAGGTTCATGCTCATCGCTCCTTCTTCTTGTCGTGCGCACCAGAGGGCGACTTGACCCGAGCCCCCTCATGGCGCTCCCAAAGGTCCGGCCGCCTTAGCCGTGTATCGATCTCCGCCTGGCGTTTCCGCCATGCCGCGATCTTCGCATGATCCCCCGATCGCAACACTTCGGGAATCGTGCGCCCTTCCCATTCAACAGGTCGGGTATAATGCGGATATTCGAGCAGCCCCGTTTCGAAGCTCTCGTCATCACCGCTAGAAGCCGCGCCCATTACGCCGGGCAGCAGCCGAATGCAAGCATCAAGCAGCACGATCGCGGCGCTTTCCCCGCCCGAAAGCACGTAATCACCGATCGAAACCGGCTCGATCGGCCGGCCTTCGAAAATGCGTTCGTCAAATCCCTCGAACCGCCCGCAGAGAATCGTGACACCGGGGCCAGCGGCAAGCGCACGGACGCGCTCTTGCGTCAGCGGATTGCCACGCGGGGTCATCGCCAAAATCGGCGCCTCCGGCTGGCTGTCGAGCGCATGATCCACAGCCGATGCGATCACGTCGGCGCGCAGCACCATTCCCGCGCCGCCACCTGCGGGCGTATCATCCACCGAGCGATGCTTGTCCGTCGCGAAATCACGGATCTGGACGGGGTCGCATGACCACCGCCCCTCCGACAGCGCCCTGCCCGCCAGCGACTGACCGAGCGGTCCGGGAAACATTTCGGGATATAGCGTGAGGATCGTCGCGGCGAAGGTCAAAGCGGAAGCGTCCAGTTTTCGATATTCAAGCCGGGGATATCATCGAAATCACTTATGTCATTCGTGATAACCGTCAAACCGAGAGAAAGCGCATGAGCACCAATCAGCCGATCGAACTTGCCCCGCTTGAACGGAATACACCGATAAACCTCCGCAGCGTTCGTGTCGAACGCTAGTGCCGGAATCAATTCGAACAGACGCGACGCTTTTGCATTCGCCTCCTGATCATCTCGATCGATACCGCGCATGACTTCGGCATAGACGATCGATGATGTTACAATTCGTCCAGGTTCAAGCGCTTCCACACGCTGCCGCAGCGGGATAGACAGCCCTTCGAGAATATAGATGCAGGCGTTGGAATCCAGCAGAAAAAGCGGATCAACCACGCCGCAGCAGCTTCCCATCCCAATCCAGATCGCGCGGCTCCATCATCCTGTCATCGGATATTAAAGCCTTCAGGCCCGGCATGGAGCCATAAATCCCGGTCAGATCGATCGTCCTTGGCTTTGTGAGGGTTGGTTCAAAAGAGTATTTGCCCCGCTCTTCGCGCAACACCATCTCATCGCCATCGACCAGCCCGAGCGCCTTCGGCAGGCGCAAAGCAAGCGAATTGCCCGATTTGAAAACCTTCGCTTTATATTCCTTGCTCATGTCCCGCTCCGTATATACGCAATGTATATACTATTCCACGAAATCCGCGTCAATCAGCACGGTTTCGCCCCATGAAGGGACGGCTTCGGGCTTCATCGGCACCATGAAGCGCTTGCCCGTAGGCCGCTCGATCTCGATGACATCGCCCGCGCCGAAATTCTCGACCGCGATGACAATACCCAGCGCATCGCCATTGGTGGAGACGGCGGGCAGGCCGATCAGATCCATGTGATAATATTCGCCCTCGCCCAGCGGCGGGAGGGCATCGCGCGGAACCGTGAGTTCGGTGCCGCGCATCTTTTCGGCCGTGGTCCGGTCCGCAATCTCGGGAAAGCGGGCAATCGCGCCATTATTGCCATGGCGGAGGCTCTTGAGCGTCAAGGCACCGCCATTGAAAGAGGTGTGCGCCTTCAAGCTGTCCGCATTGTCCGCGAACAGCTTGAGGCGCACCTCCCCCATCACGCCATGCGCGCCGATGATGACGGCCAGCGTGACGGGGCGATCAGCCAAGGATCAACCCTCGGCTTTTTCTTCAGAAGCAGGCGCTTCGGCTGCAGGTGCCTCTTCAGCGGCTGGCGCAGCTTCAGCAGCCGGCTCTTCGGCAGCGGGGGCTTCTTCAGCCGCCGGGGCTTCGGGAGCCACTTCGGCAACGGCTTCGACAGCGGGTGCTTCTTCGACCGCAGGCGCTTCTTCAACGATCGGCTCAGGCGCAGGCGCTGCGGCAGCTTCAGCAGCAGCGGCGGCCGCGGCGGTCGCCTTTTCGGCACGCTCTTCAGCGCGTTCGGTGGCCTTTTCGCCGGGCTTCGCCTTGTTCGGGTTGTTGCGCGCGGCGCGCTCGATCACGCCGGCGGCGTCCAGGAAGCGGGCGACACGATCGGTAGGCTGCGCGCCGACCGAGATCCAATGCTTGGCGCGATCAGCGTCGAGCTTCACGCGATCGGGCGAATCCTTGGCGAGAAGCGGGTTATAGGTGCCGATCTTTTCGATGAAATTGCCATCGCGGGGCGAACGGGCATCGGCCACGACGATGCGATAATAAGGACGCTTCTTGGAACCGCCGCGCGACAAACGAATGGAAACTGCCATGATATAATTCCTTCTTTTACAATCAGTTCAAACTTATTTCTTCAGAAATTTCTCGAAACCGGGTGGAAGCCCCGGCGGGGATCCGCCGCCAAGGCCAGGCAGACCCGGAATGCCGCCGGTGGGCGCACCACCCCCCAGCATCCCGCCCATGCCGCCGCTCTTGCCAAAAAGCGCGCCCAGGCCTTTCAGGCCGCCCATCTTGCGGATCTTCTTCATCGCGCTGGACATTTCCTGGTGCATCTTCAGCAACCGGTTGACGTCCTGCACCGTGGTGCCGCTGCCCTTGGCAACGCGGATCTTGCGCTTGGCATTGAGCAATTCGGGCTTGCTGCGCTCCTTGGGCGTCATGGAGCCGATCATCGCATCCATGCGCACGAGAATGCGATCGTCCACTTGGCCATTGGCCATGGCATTCTGCACCTTCTTGATGCCGGGCATCATCGAGGCGAGCGCGCCCATGCCGCCCATGCGCTTCATCTGATCGAGCTGCGCGCGCAGATCGTTCATGTCGAACTGGCCCTTGGCCATCTTCTGCGCGAGCTTTTCGGCCTCGTCCGCATTGATGGTTTCGGTGGCGCGCTCGACCAGCGACACGACGTCGCCCATGCCAAGGATGCGGCCGGCCACGCGGCTGGGGTGGAATTGCTCCAGCGCATCGAGCTTTTCGCCCATGCCCGCGAATTTGATCGGCTTGCCGGTGACCGCGCGCATCGACAGCGCTGCGCCACCGCGCGCATCGCCATCCATGCGGGTGAGCACCACACCGGTCAGCGGCACCTGCTCAGAGAAATTCTTGGCGACGTTGACCGCATCCTGGCCGGTGAGCGAATCGACCACCAGCAGGATTTCCTGCGGCTGCGCGACATCGGCCACAGCCTTCATCTCGTCCATCAGCGCCTGATCGACGTGAAGGCGGCCTGCGGTGTCCAGCACCAGAACATCAAAGCCCTGGAGTTTGGCAGCCTGCAGCGCACGGCGCGCGATATCGACGGGCTGCTGGCCGGCCACGATCGGCAGCGTGGCGACGTTCACCTGCGTGCCCAGCGTCGCCAACTGTTCCTGCGCGGCCGGACGGTTGACGTCCAGCGACGCCATCAAAACCTTCTTGCGGTCCTTTTCGGTGAGCCGCTTGGCGATCTTGGCGCTGGTGGTCGTCTTGCCCGACCCCTGCAGGCCCACCATCATGATGATTGCGGGTGGCGATACGTCCAGCTCAAGCTCGGCCGTCTCGCTGCCCAGCATTTCGACCAGAGCGTCATTGACGATCTTGACGACCTGCTGGCCCGGCGTGACCGATTTGACCACCTGATGGCCGACGGCCTGCTCGGTCACCTTTTCGATGAAATCGCGCACCACCGGAAGCGCGACATCGGCTTCCAGCAATGCGATACGCACTTCGCGCATGGCCGCACGCACGTCCGCCTCGCCAAGCGCACCGCGCCCGCGAAGACGCTCGAAGACGCCGCCCAGCCTTTCGCTCAGTGATTCAAACATCGTTACGCTCCATTTCCGCGCCATCCGCCCAAACGCAAAATGAGCCGGCGGACGAAACCTCGTCGGCCGGCCTGCATATCGTTCAGATATGCTGCGCGTTCGTTCTGGATGGAACGATATGGCAGCGCGCTTACACGCGGCGTCCCGCGGATGCAAGCCACAGAGGTGCTTAACCGGATTTACACGGTTTTGCGCCAGAGCCATTCGCGTGGGGATTGGGACATGATTGAATGAGAAACCGGATCGGCAAGCGATCGACCAGCATAACCGGGTCCGCCGTCAGCGGCGCGCGGCGCGATATCGTCACCGGCGGGGTCACGGTCGGTGCCATTCTGCTCTTTGTCGGCACCGGGGGCAGCGTCGCCACCTCGACCATCAATGCGATTACGGGCGTGGGCGGCGGCGCGGACCGCGTTTTGGTGATCGCACTTCTGCTCAATATCGCGCTCATCCTGTTTGGCTGGCGGCGCTATGCGGATCTTACCCGTGAGGTGAAAGACCGCGCCATGGCCGAGGAGCGCGCCCGCGAACTCGCGTCCAAGGATCCGTTGACCGGCTTTCTCAATCGTCGTTCGCTGGCCGAAACCGGCGCAGCGATGCTGGCGCGCGCAGCGCGGCGCCAGAAAAGCGTGGCAATGCTGATGCTCGATCTGGATCACTTCAAGAATGTGAACGACGCGCACGGCCATGCCACCGGCGATACGCTGCTCAAGCAGGTGGCCGCCGCGATCGACGAAGCTCTGCCCCCGGTGGCGCTGGCCGCCCGGCTCGGCGGCGACGAATTCGCCTGCGCCTTTCTCTTCGATCCCACCGCGCCCGAAACCGTGAGCCGCGTGGCCGAACAGATCGTGTCGCGCCTCGCCAAGCCGTTCGACGCCAATGGCGTTCACGCGCACATCAGCGTCTCGCTCGGCATCGCGCGTTCGGAAATGGATTGCGACACCGTGGACGCCCTGATGCGCCGCGCCGATATCGCCATGTATGCGGCAAAAAACTCGGGCCGCAACCGTCATTGCTGGTTTGACGCTTCGATGGAGCGCGACCTCCAGGTGCGCAACACGCTGGAGGCGGGCCTGCGCAGCGGGATCCCCAAGGGGGAATTTGTCCCTTATTATGAACAACAGATCGATCTCACCACCGGACGGCTTCACGGCTTCGAAGTGCTCGCGCGCTGGGAAAGCCCCATTCAGGGACTGGTCTCGCCCGAATTGTTCATCCCGGTGGCTGAAGAAACCGGCATGATCGGCGACATGTCCATGTCCGTCATCCGTCAGGCGATGGAGCATGGGCGGGATTGGGATCCCTCGCTCACGATTTCGGTCAACATCTCCCCGACCCAGCTCAAGGATCCCTGGCTGGCGCAAAAGCTGGTAAAGCTGCTCGTGGAAACCGGTTATCCGGCCGAGCGGCTCGAAGTGGAGATCACCGAGAGCTCGCTGTTCGAAAATCTCTCGCTCGCCCAATCCATCGTCGGCAGCCTCAAGAATCAGGGGATCAAGCTGGCGCTGGATGATTTCGGCACAGGCTACAGCTCTCTGGCGCATTTGCGCGCTTTGCCGTTCGACCGCATCAAGATCGATCGCAGCTTCGTTTCCTCGATCAACCAGAATCCCGAAAGCGCCGCGATCGTTAATGCGATCACGCGGCTGGGCGACAGTCTCGGTCTGCCGATCACCGCCGAGGGCATTGAGGATGCCGAGATCGAACAACGCCTGCGCGTGCTGGGCGTGCACAAGGGTCAGGGCTGGCATTTTGGCAAGCCCATGCCGATCACGCAGATTCGCAAGCTGCTGGCGGAGAAGAATTTGATCCCCTCGCTGCGGCAGTGGAATGCGGAGCGCGAGGGCGCCGCGCCGCAGCCGGATGGTGATTTCCGCAAGACCGCCTGACACCGCCGGTGGACTTCGCCGCATCGGCACCCTAGATCGCGCGCATGAGCGTTCGCTTTCACAAGATGCACGGGCTGGGCAATGATTTCGTCGTCATCGACGGACGCGCCGGGCCGATCGCGCTCAGCGAAGCCAGCATCCGCGCGCTGGCGGACCGGCACACCGGGGTCGGCTGTGACCAGTTGATCCTGATCGAACCGTCCAGCGTGGCCGATGTGCGGATGCGGATCTTCAACGCGGATGGCGGCGAAGTCGAGGCCTGCGGCAACGCCACGCGCTGCGTCACGCGGCTGATCGGCCATGACGCCCGGATCGAAACCCTGGGCGGCATCCTGCACGGGCGCATGATCGGCGACGACGCGACGATCGACATGGGCGTGCCGCGTTTCGATTGGGAAACCATCCCGCTCGCCTATGCCATGGACACACGCGACATGCCGGTGAGCTGGGATGCGCTGGAGCGGCCCACGGTCGCCAATGTCGGCAATCCGCATGTGATCTTCTTCGTGCCCGATACTTATGCCGTGCCGCTGGAAACGCTGGGGCCGCGCATCGAGACCGACCCCCTGTTTCCCGAGCGCATCAACGTCAACGTCGCCACGGTGACCGGCCCTCATGCGATCACGCTGCGAGTATGGGAGCGCGGTGCGGGCATCACGCGCGCCTGCGGCACGGGTGCTTGCGCCACCGCAGTGGCAGCGATCCGGCTTGGACTGGTCACGGGGCCGGTCACGGTCACGCTGCCCGGCGGCGATCTGGAGATCGACTGGCGTCCAGGCGAAACAATCAGCATGACGGGGGCTGCCACCCATGTCTTCACCGGCGAACTCAGCGAGGGCTGGCTGGCGTGAGCGGACCCGAGCTGATCACGCTCGGCTGCCGGCTGAACATCGCCGAGAGCGAGGCGATGCGCGCACTGGCCGGGGCGGACGACAATCTGGTGATCGTGAACAGTTGTGCCGTGACCGCGGAAGCCGTGCGCCAGACCCGCCAGGCCATCCGCCGCGCCAAGCGTGCGCGGCCCGACGCGCGCGTGATCGTCACGGGTTGCGCGGCGCAGATCGAGCCGGAGACATTTGCGGCCATGCCGGAAGTCAGCCGGGTGCTGGGCAATCGCGAAAAGATGTTCGCGGAGAATTTTGAAGTTCTCCTGTCTCCGCCCACACCGTTTGTCCCGAGCGAAGTCGAGGGACGTGGGGACAGTTCGAAACGTGTCTCGACTTCGCTCGACACCAACGGTTTTTTTCCTATTCCAGCCGATGTCCGCGTCTCCGACATCATGGCCGTCCAGGAAACTGCACCCCACCTCGTCTCCGGCTTTGCCGATCACGCCCGCGCCTTCGTCGAAGTCCAGAATGGCTGCGATCATCGCTGCACCTTTTGCGTGATCCCTTATGGCCGCGGCAACAGCCGCTCGGCGCCCGCCGGTGCGGTGATCGACCGGATCGCGGCGCTAGTGGACCAGGGCTATCGCGAAATCGTGCTCACCGGGGTGGACGTGACCAGCTATGGTCCCGATCTGCCGGGCGATCAGTCGCTTGGGGTGTTGATCGAGCGTATACTGAAATATGTGCCCGCCCTCCCCCGCCTGCGCTTATCCTCGCTGGATTCGATCGAGATCGATGACCGGATGTTCGCGCTGGTCACGCAGGAGCGGCGCGTGATGCCGCACCTCCATCTCTCGCTTCAATCGGGCGACGACATGATCCTCAAACGCATGAAGCGCCGTCACAGCCGTGCTGATGCGGTTAAGATCGTCGAGCGCCTGAAGGCCGCGCGGCCGGAGATCGCGGTCGGCGCGGACCTGATTGCGGGCTTTCCCACCGAGACAGACGCCATGTTCGAAAGCACGCTGCGCCTGATCGAGGATTGCGATGTGGTCCATGGCCATATCTTCCCTTACTCGCCCCGCGCATTCACGCCCGCCGCCCGGATGCCGCAAGTGCCGCGCGACAGGGTGAAAGCGCGCGCCAAGCGGCTGCGTGAGGCGGCCGCGGATTGGCAAACGCGCTGGCTGCAATCCCTGGTGGGCAGTGTCCAGGATGTGCTGGTGGAAAAGGACGGCGGCGGCCACGCGCCCAATTTCGCGCGCCTCCGGCCTTTTCATAACCCGAACTATCTCGGCAATGCCGTGGGAGGATTATCAAGCGTGAAGATTACGGGCGTTGAAGGCGCACAACTGACGGGCACTCCCCTATGAGCGACACCCCATGGCACAAGAAGCTGCTCGGCGGCTTCAAGCGTACGTCGGACAAGCTGGGCGAAAACCTCACCGGCCTGTTCACGAAATCCGCGCTGGACGATCAGACGCTCGATGAGATCGAGGAAGCCCTCATCATGTCCGATCTCGGCCCCGCCATGGCCGCGCGCGTGCGCGCCAAGCTGGCCGACGGACGGTTTGACAAGGGCATCGATGAAGCCGGCGTCCGCGCGTTGGTGGCCGAGGAAATCGAACAGGTTCTGGCCCCTGTCGCCAAGCCGCTGGAGGTGGAGGCCTTTCCCCGCCCGCAGGTGATCCTGGTCATCGGCGTCAATGGTTCGGGCAAGACGACCACCATCGCCAAGCTGGCGCATCTCTTCATCGAGCAGGATTACGGCGTGATGCTGGCCGCGGGGGACACCTTCCGCGCGGCCGCGATCGGGCAGTTGAAGGTCTGGGCAGAGCGCCTGGGCGTGCCGATCGTGAGCGGTGCCGAAGGCGGTGACTCCGCAGGAATCGTGTTCGAAGCGGTCAAACAGGCGACCGAAACCGGGATCGACGTGCTGATCGTCGACACCGCCGGACGGCTGCAGAACAAGCGCGAACTGATGGACGAATTGGCCAAGATCCGCCGCGTGCTCGGCCGGCTCAACCCTGCCTCGCCGCATGACGTGGTGCTGGTGCTGGACGCCACCACCGGCCAGAATGCGCTCTCCCAGATCGAGGTGTTCAAGGAAGTGGCGGGCGTCACGGGCCTTGTCATGACCAAGCTGGATGGCACGGCGCGCGGCGGCGTGCTCGTGGCGGCGGCGGAAAAATTCGGACTGCCGATCCATGCGATCGGCGTGGGCGAAACCATTGAGGATCTTCGCCCGTTCGATGCGAAGGAAGTGGCGGATGTGATCGCCGGGAGTAATCGATGACCACGAGCAATGTTGCAGAAAAGAAGCCCGGCTGGCTGGGCTTCGCGCTCGATTTCGGGCCGCTGCTGATCTTTTTCCTCACCTACCGGCTGAACGGGCCGGTCGATAATCCGGTGCAGGCGATCAAGGCGATCACTGCGGGCACGGGTGCCTTCATGGTCGCGATCGTGGCAGCGCTGCTCATCTCGAAGATCAAACTGGGCAAGATTTCACCGATGCTCTGGATTTCCGCGGCTCTGGTGCTCGGCTTTGGTGGGCTCACCATCTATTTCCACGATCAGCGCTTCATCCAGATCAAGCCGACGATCATCTATCTGCTCTTCGCCGGCGGCCTGTTCTTTGGTGTGGCCACCAAGCGGCCATTACTCAAATATCTGCTGCAGGCGGCCTATGACGGGCTGGACGATGCGGGCTGGATGAAGCTCACGCGCAACTGGGCGATCTTCTTCCTGGCCATGGCCGGCGTGAACGAGGCCATCCGCGCCAGTTTCGATTTCGACACCTGGCTGACATTGAAGGTCTGGGGCGTCACGATCCTGTCCTTCCTGTTCGCCATCGCCAATGTGCCGATGATGATGAAGCACGGGCTGGATGTTGGCGCTGACGATGTTGCCGAACAGGCTCCACCGCAGGGGTAATCAGAAAAAGCGCCATTCGGGCTGAGCCTGTCGAAGCCCTCACTTCTGACGATATCGAAAGAAGGAAAGGCTCCGACAGGCTCAGCCCAAACGGGTCGTGAGGAAAGCTCTCTCCTTTTTAGGGGAGAGAACTTTACGCCTTATTGTTCCTGATCGGCCCGGCCTGCGCCCTTGCCGTCCAGATTCCGCTCGACGAAGTCCCAATTGACGAGGTTCTTCAACACCGCATCCAGATAGTTCGGCCGCGCATTGCGATAATCGACATAATAAGCGTGTTCCCACACATCGAGCGTGAGCAACGGCTTCACGCCTTCATGGACGAGCGGCGTGTCGGCATCGTGATAGGAGGTGATCGCCAGCTTATCGTCCTTCAGCACGAGCCAGCCCCAGCCCGAACCGAAATGGCCGATCGATTCCTCCTTCAGCTTAGCAAGCAGATCGTCGGTCGAACCGAAAGCATCGTCGATCTTCTTTTGCAGCGCGGCGGAGGGTTTGGCGGCATCGGGGGTCAGGCATTGCCAGAAAAAGCTGTGGTTCCAGATCTGCGCGGCATTGTTGAACAGCCCCTTGTCGCCATCATTTTTGGCCTTCTCGACGGTCTCGACCAGCGAGAAATTGGCAAGACCCTTTTCCTCGATCCAGCCATTCACCTTGTCGACATAGGCCTTGTGATGCTTGCCATGATGATAGTCGAAGGTTTCCGCGGACATATGCGGCTCAAGCGCATTCTTGGCATAGGGCAGTGCGGGCAGTGTGAAAGCCATGTATTCCTCCAGTGATCGGGTATGAATGCCCAACGCTCGGAGAGGAAAAAATATACCGCGGCAAGCGCAAAAAGGGCGGACCTTGGCGCTTTTTTTCGATCAGCCTGATCGTCAGAGCAGATCGTGCCGTCTCAAGGCGTGGCGAAGCTGATCATAGCTGAGATTCAGGCTCTTGGCGGCGGCGCGCTGATTGTAGCGGCTGCGCGCCAGGGCACCTTCCAGGATCATGCGCTCATGCGCATCCACCGCCTGCTTGAAATCCGTAACATCCGTCACCGCCGCGGCCGGTGGCACGGCGGCCGCCGCTGGGACGACCGGCGCGCCCTTGTCTTCGACCGCAGCCGCCTCGGGCCGCCAGGGCGAGGCGAAGGGATCGAACACGATCTCGGCCACCGGGCGTTCGGGATCATCCCAGCGATAGACTGCGCGCTCGACTACATTGCGCAATTCGCGGACATTGCCCGGCCAGGGATGCGCGAGCAGCGCCTCGGCGGCATCCTCGGTAAAGCCCGGCCAATAGGGCCATCCCAGTTCAGAGGCCATGCGCCGTCCGAAATGATCCGCCAGCACGGGCACGTCACCCTCGCGATTGCGCAGCGGCGGCAGCGTGACCACTTCGAAACTCAGCCGGTCCAGAAGATCGGCGCGGAATTTCCCTTGATCGACCAGGCCGGGCAGATGCTCGTTGGTGGCTGCCACGATGCGGATATCCACGCGGATCGCCTTGTTGGAGCCGATCCGCGTCACCTCGCCATATTCGACCGCGCGGAGCAGCCGCTCCTGCGCGGAAGCCGAAAGCGTCGCCAGTTCGTCCAGAAACAGCGTCCCGCCATCCGCTTCCTCGAACCGCCCCTGCCGCGCCCGGGTCGCGCCGGTGAACGCGCCCGCTTCATGCCCGAACAATTCAGCCTCGATCAACGTCTCCGGCAGCGCCGCGCAATTCATCGTGACCAAGGGGCCATCCCAGCGCGGGCTCAGGCGGTGGAGACGCTCGGCCACCAGCTCCTTGCCCGTGCCGCGTTCGCCGATCACCAGCACCGGCCGGTTGAGCGCGGCGGCGCGGCTGGCACGCTCGACCGAGTCCAGAAAGGCGGTCGATTGACCGATGAAATGATTTTCGCGATCCATTCCCAAATCTTAGGATTATTTCCTATTTTTTGGCAAGGAAAAATCGCTTGATCGAGGTTGGACTGGATTAAAAATGACAGATTCCCGCCATTTCCGCGGATTGGCACGCCCCCTGCAAAGCAAAAGACAAGCTGCTGATGAAGCAGCGCACCATTCAAGGTTTCAGGGAGTTACCACGATGATCAACACCAGCAGCAAGTTCAGCCAGACCTTTACCGCCATCGTCTGCACCATCCTTTTCAGCACCACCTGCGTGCTGAGCGCGGTGGCCCCGGCCAAGGCTGCGGACGGCCATACCCCTTCACCCGTCGTCCGGCCCCTCGCCTGACGACATCCCCCAGCCGGGGCGGAATTTCCCCTTGCTTCCGCCCCGGCACCCCTTCCCGACCAGACCGTTTCAGGAGTAGCCAATATGGGAATTTTCTCTCGCACCCGTGACATCATCGCCGCCAACATGACCGACCTGCTCGACAAGGCGGAAGATCCGGCAAAGATGATCCGGATGATTATTCTGGAAATGGAAGAGACGCTGATCGAAGTGCGCGCCTCCGCCGCCCGCACCATCGCGGACCAGAAGGAAATGCGCCGCCATATCGTGAAGCTGGACAAGCTTCAGGAAAGCTGGACCGAAAAGGCCCATCTGGCGCTGTCCAAGGATCGTGAGGATCTGGCCAAGGCCGCACTGGTCGAAAAGCAGAAGGCGGCCGACATGTCGGATCAGCTTCAGGGCGAAATCCAGGTGCTGGACGATGCGCTGCGCGCTTCGGAAGAAGATATCGCCAAGCTCCAGGGCAAGATGCGTGAGGCCCGCGCCCGCCAGAATTCGATCCAGACCCGTCTTGAAAGCGCGCATAACCGCGCCAAGGTCCGCGAAGCCTATGCCGGGCAAAAGGTGGAAGACGCTTTCTCGCGCTTCGAACTGCTCGAACGCCGCGCCGATCTGGCCGAGGGCCGCGCCGATGCGCTGGCGCTGGGCGCCCCCGGCAAGACGCTTGAGGAAGAGATTGCCGAGCTGCGCTCCAATGAGCGGGTCGATGCCGAACTGGCAGCGATGAAGGCCAAGGCCGCCGGCCAGGAGGGCTGAGATCATGGACAATCTGATCCCGCTCATCGCCATCGTCTCGATCTTCATCGGAATGCCCTGGCTGATCCTTCACTATGTCACCCAGTGGAAGCGCGCCGGCGGCATCACGCGGGAGGATGAAAATCTGCTCGACGAGCTGCACGACACCGCACGGCGGCTCGACGACCGGCTCAATACCATCGAGCGGATCATGACGATCGACAATCCGAACTGGAAAGCGGGGGATCTGAATGCCCCCGCCCCCAGGATCGACAACCGCCACTAATTCCATTCACCGATTTTCTCGCAGGGAGAGAATGACATGTCCGCAAGCCGCACCAATTTCTACCTCGACAAGCAGAATGCCAAATGGAAGGGCGTCTGCTCCGGCATCGCCGATTATACCGGGGTGGATGTCACCTGGGTCCGCGTCGGCGCGGTGCTCCTCACGCTTCTCGGGGGCTTTCCCTGGACGCTGATCGCTTATGTCGCGACCGCCTGGGTGGCCAATCCCAGGCCTTACGGCCTGTATAACGATCCCGAGGATGCCAAATTCTGGCAGGGCGTGCGCCAGTCTCCGGCGCGCACCACCCGCGATGTCCGCTCCAAATTCCGCGACATCGATCGCCGCCTGGCTGATGTCGAGCTGTATTACACCAGCCGCAACACCAGCCTCGCTAACGAGATCGACAGCCTGCGCTAAAGGCTGACGTTGATCGAAGAGTGCAGGCCTCTGGTCGAAAAATGGCGTCGCTTTCGTACAAATGCCCTGACGGGCCAAATCAACCGATTTTAGAATTCAGGGAGAATTCGAAATGAACCCATTTGAAATGGTCGTCCTGATCATCGCCATCGTCACGATCGGCAAGGTGATCAGCAACCGCCGCCACATGAACCGGGACGGGCATGGCAATGATGTCATCCCGCGTGATCCCGACGCAGGCCGGATGAAGGACGAGATCAGGCAGTTGAAGGAGCGGATCGCCGTTCTTGAGCGCCTGGCAACAGACAGCACCAGCAGCCTGGATCGCGAGATCGAAAAGCTGCGCGACAAGGACCGGGTGTAAACCCGACCGCAACAGGAAAGACGGGGAAGACCAATGACTGACCCATATATCGCCCTGACCATCGCCATGAGCAGCCTCGCTGCGATCGGCATCATCGCTTTGGCCTCGCTGCGCGGATGGCGCGGTTGGCTGGAGCTGAAACGCGCTGAACTGCAGCAGACCCGATTGGAAAGCGCCACGCCCTCCGCAGGATCGCGGATCGAAGTGGCGGATTTGAAGGAACGCATCCGCAAACTGGAAGCAATCGCTGCCGGCGTGGATCTTTGAGCGCCACATCATTCCCACCCCGTTCAGGCTGAACCTGTCGAAGCCCTGCTCTTTCTAACTCCCCTTCAGCCCTTGCTGGAGGGGTTGGGGGTGGCAGCTTCTTTCTTCTTCTGGTTCCAAGAATCTACGAAAGAAGAAGAACCACCCCCGGCCGCTCCACAAAGGCGTGGAAGGAAGATAGAGGAAGAGGTTTTGACAGACTCACCCGAGCGGCATTTGACGCCCCTCAAAATCCTCCAGACATTGCCCCTGCCCCCGCCCCCCGCTAAGCGCGGCGGATGACCGACAGCCCTTCCCTCTCCGATCTGCGCGACGAATATGAATTTCTGGACGCCGATGACCGCTATCGCCTGTTGATCGATCTGGGTCGCACGCTGGACGCCATGCCCGATGCGCTGAAGACCGACGCCACGCTCGTGCGCGGATGCTCCGCCTCGGTCTGGGTCTATCCCATGCAGCAGGGCGACCGGCTCCATTTCCTGGCGGACAGCAATGCGGCGATCACCAAGGGCATCATCGCGCTGATCCTGCAGATCGTACAGGATCGCACCGCCCCCGAGATCCTTGCCGCTGATATCGAGAGCGAACTGGCACCGTTCGATCTGAAGAACCAGCTCAGTTCCAACCGGACGCAGGGCATCCCGAACATGATCGCACTTATCCGGGAAACGGCGGAGCGTTACCGAGGGCAGGTAGCTTAAAGAAAACCGTTTGTGTCGAGCGCAGTCGATACACGTTGGGGCAGATGACTGCGTCCCTCGACTACGCTCGGGACAAACGGCCAATGGAATAAGGGCTGATCCTACCCCTTCAACCCCAATTCCGCCACCAATTCCCCCGCATCCGTCCCCTGCTTCACGATCAGCCAATCCCGGCTTTTGCGCGCGTCGATCAGGGTCACCGCATGTTTGGGGCAGATGCCGAGGCATTTCACCTCGACGATGCCGATTTTGGATTTTCGGCCACCCTTGGCACCGAGTTCCTTCTTCAAGGCCTTGGCGAGCGGCGTCTTGCCCTTGAGGCCGAAGCCGCCATCCAGCTTTTTCGAGCATTTGCGGCAGACCAGCAGCGCGGTCTCCCAGTCGGCCCGGATATGGCGGTTCAACGCGGCCGCCGTTCCTCGGCAGAGCGGAGCACCTCATAGGCGGCCTGCACGGATTGGAAGCGGACGGCGGCCATCGCATCACCGGGCTTCACATCGGGGTGATTTTCCTTGGCGAGCGTGCGCCAGGCTTTCTTCACCGCTTCGAAATCGGCTTCATCGTCCAGATCGAGGGCCTTGAGCGCATGAAGCTCGTCACGCGAGCGGCTGCCGTCTCCCGGACCACCCCAGCCATAGTGACGCGAGGCTTCGAAGCCGGCGGCGTCACGACGCTCATTGGCTTCGCGCGCGGCGGCCTCCTCGGCTGAGAGGCCTTCGAAATAATCCCAATTGCGATTATATTCGCCGGCATGTTCCTCGCAGAAATACCAGCGATCGGGGCTGTTGGGGGATTTGGGCGCAGGGCGATCGCCCGGCTTGTCGCAATTATGCCGGTCGCACAGCCGGATTTTCACCGCCTCGCGCGAGGATTCATAGCCGCGCCAGCGGGGAAAGCCCCAGTCGGAGGATCGGGAGGAGGAACGTGCCATTCCCCCCGATGTAGCGGCCCCCGCGCAAAGCGCAAAGGGCCGCCGTCATTTATTTGCCGGAAATCCGGGCTGATCAGCCCGCCAGCGCCGCGCCGCCCAGCATCATGCCGCCAAAGATCGCGCTCATCACCGCCGCCAGGATGATGCCGGAGATCACCATCTGCAGCACGATCCAGATCACCACCACCACGGCGGTGAAGCCGCCGGTCTTCACCGCCGGAATGCCGAGGACGGGGCCGGAACCCAGATAGATCAGATAGATGCCATAGGCGAGGCCGGCGATCGCGGCGATGACGTTCAGGCCCGGCACGATGTTCAATATGCCCGCCACATAGACCGGGGTCGCCGCATAAACGATCAGCTTGAGGCCGGCGATCTGGTCCTTCTGCCCGTCAAAGCTGGGCGACAGCGCCGAAGCGATGATCCCCATGAGAAACAGGATACCAAGCCCGATGGCATAGCTGACGAGTCCGGAAATCAGGATGAAATTGAAGCCGAGCCCGATGCTGCCGGTAAAAAGCAGGCCGGCCAGAAGAGAGCCGAGCAAGGGGATCAGACCAAGAATGGCGGCATAGGTCATGATGCTGCCCGTCGTCGCCGGTTCGGCAGCGATGATCGGCCATTCGGTCTTCGGGGTCAGCAGGATATTCTTCGCGCGATCGACTATGCTCATGATGAGGCTCCCTGTTTGCCAGATCGCGCAACCTGACGCTTTGTTGCCACAGTGTAAAGCCATGGCCGCAGCCGTAACGATATCGCGAGGCGCACCGCCTATATCTCGTCGAGCGCGCCCCTGATCTTGCGGGCGAGTTGGGCGATCGAATAGGGTTTGGCGAGCAGATTGACGCCGGCATCCAGCCGTCCATTATGGACCACAGCGTTGCGCGTATAGCCCGTGGTGTAGACCACTTTCAGGCCGGGCCGGTCGATCTTGGCGGCCTCCACCAGACGGCGGCCGTCCATTTCCGGCATCACGACATCGGTGAACAGCATCGCCACGCTCGGCTGCTCGGCCAGGATTTTCAGCGCTTCCGCGCCCGATCCCGCGGAGACCGTGGTGTAACCCAGTTCCCGCAGCGCATCGACGGCAAAATGGCGCACGCGCTCTTCATCCTCGACCACCAGGATCACCTCCTCGGTGCGGCCGCGCGGCACGTCATCTTCGCTCTCCGCCGGCCGGGCGGCATCGACCGTGCCGAACGCGCGCGGGAGATACATCTTGATCGTGGTGCCATCGCCCACTTCCGAATAGATGGCGATATGGCCGCCGGATTGCTTGACGAAGCCGAAGACCTGGCTCAGCCCCAGCCCCGTGCCCTTGCCCACGGCCTTGGTGGTGAAAAACGGATCGAAGGCGCGTTCGATCACCTCGGGTGCCATGCCGGTCCCGGTATCGCTCACGCAGATCAGCACATATTGGCCGGGCGTCACTTCGGCGCGCGAGGCGGCATAGGCGTCATCGAGATGGGCATTTGCCGTCTCGATCGTCAGCTTGCCGCCATCGGGCATCGCATCGCGCGCATTCACCGCCAGATTGACGATGGCGTTTTCGAGCTGCCCGGCGTCTGCCATCGTGCGCCAGAGGCCGCCGGCCAGCACGGTTTCGATCGGCACCTGCTCGTCCAGCGTGCGCCGGAGCAATTCGGACATGGAGGTGACCAGCTTGTTGGCGTCCAGCGCTTCGGGCGCGAGCGGCTGCTGTCGCGAGAAGGCCAGCAGCCGTGCGGTGAGCGTCGCCGCGCGTTCCGCGCCTTCCTGCGCCCCGGCGATCGAGCGGAGCGCCTTCTTGGGATCGCTTTCGATCCGGCGCGCGGCCAGATCGAGATTGCCGATCACGATCGCCAGCATATTGTTGAAATCATGCGCGATGCCGCCAGTCAACTGCCCGATGGATTCCATCTTCTGCATCTGGCGCACCTGGCCCTCGGCCGCTTCGCGCGCCGTATTCTCGCTGCGCAGCGCATTATAGGTGATGCGCGCTTCATCCCGCGCGGCCCTCATCCCGATCAATTGCTGGCGGCTGGAGCGGATCCAGAAATAGGCGGTGAGCAGCACCACCAGCAGACCAGCGACCAAGCCGACATTGAGCGCCTGAGCCTGCATTGCGGCGGCGGTGCGGCTCGCTTCGAGACGCGCGCGCGTGGCGCGCACTTCGGATCCCACGGTGGCGCGAATGCGGTCCATGATCGCCATGCCGCGGTCCGATCGCACGATCGCCAGCGCGCCGATATGATCGCCCTTGGCCGTCAGCGCCACGGTGTCGCGCATCTCGGCCATTTTGGCGTTGACCAGCGGCCTCAACGCGGCCGCCACCGCAACGCCATGCGTCCCGCCGTGCCGGGCGATATCGTCCAGCGCGGCCCCGGCGCGCGAAGCGCCCGATTCATAGGGTGCCAGATAGGTAGGCGCGCCGGTCAACACATAGCCGCGCTGGCCGATTTCGGCATCCTTGGTGGCGGACAGCGCTTCCAGCAGGGACGCCTGATAGTCGAACAACCGCCCCGCTTCGACGCCGGCCGCTTCCTGGCCGCGCGCCAGCCACAGGCTCGCGCCGACCATCCCCGTCAACACGGCAAAGCCGAGCAGGATGGGCCATAACGCCCGCCAGGATAGCTTGTCCCCCGTCATGCGCTTCGCATTATCATTACCGGCGCGCGACGCAACACGGATTAACGCGCGTAAGCCGCGAGCAATCCTCAATAAATTGTCAGAGGGCCTATAAGCCGGGTTTTGTTCCCCCCTTGCGGGGTTCGGCGACCATTCCTCTAGGACGCGGATTGCTCCGCGCCTCAAGCAACCAACCCGGGCGGCGGGCCGGAATCAGCCATATGCCACCCCTATTCGGTCTTGCTCCAGGTGGGGTTTACCATGCCGGTCCTGTTGCCAGTCCCGCGGTGCGCTCTTACCGCACCCTTTCACCCTTACCTCATGCTTGCGCAGGAGGCGGTCTGCTCTCTGTGGCACTGTCCCTGAGGCCAGAAATCGCTCCCTGACCCCGCCGGGCGTTACCCGGCACCTTCATTCCGTGGAGCCCGGACTTTCCTCGCCCCCGTCCTTACAACGGGGCCGCGGCCGCCCGACCCTCTGACCGGCGTGCCTTAGAGCCATAATCGCCGTCAGTCATCCCCCTGCGGCTTGGGCAGCAGCAAGGCGAGCAGGATCGCGCGGCATTCGCCATCGATCTCGCCATCGATCAGCTCGGGGCGAAAGCGGCGCTGGAACGCCATGATGGCCGCCATCCGCTCCGTCACTTCATAGCCAAAGCGCTCCAGCGCCAGCAGGAAGCCGCCTTCGGTCCATTCCGGGTCCATCAGATTCTTGGTGGGCCGGGGCAGCGCGAGGCGGAGCCTGGCCAGCCGGCTCCAGGGAAAGAGTTCGCCCGGATCGCGCTTGCGGGCGGGCGCGACATCGGAATGGCCCACGATATTGCCGCGCGTGATCGCATGGCGTTCCTTGATGTCGGAGACGAGCCGGATGACGGCTTCGATCTGCGCCTCGGGAAATTCCCGATAGCCATAGTCATGGCCGGGATTGACGATCTCGATGCCGATGGAGGCGCTGTTCACGTCGCTGATCCCGCGCCAGTGCGAGATGCCGGCATGGCGCGCGCGCTTGTCCTCGGGCACCATGCGGATCACCTGGCCATCCTCGAGCACCACATAATGGGCGGATACCGCCCATGCGGGATCGCAAAGGCGTTCGATCGCGGATTCGGCATCTTCCATGCCTGTATAGTGAAGAACGATCATCGATACGGGCAGCGCGCGCTCGTCGAAATTGGGCGATGGGCGCTCGATGATATCCTTCAAACCTGTCTCTCCTTCGCCCGTGCCGTGCGGATCGTGACGATCGCCACCCCCACGAGCGCGATTGTCCCGCCCGCGATCATAAGCGGCGTAAGCGGCGTGGCAAAGAAAAGCGACGCGACGATGACGGAAATGATAGGGCTGGCCAGCGTCAGCGGGGTCACGGCGCTGATCGGATGGCGCTGGAGCAGCCATGACATGGCGCCATGCCCCAGCATGGTGGAGCCGATCGCCGAAAACACCACCCAGGCGAACGATCGCAAGGGCACATCGGGCAGCGCGCGGACATGTTCGGGTTCGAAGATCCAGGCGAGCGGCGCGAGGCACAATGTGCCGACCAGCCCCATCCAAGCATAAATGGTGACAACCGGCACGCCCCGCAGCCGCCGCTGGACCAGCGACGAGACCGCCCAGATGAAACTGCCGCACGCCGTGAGCATCAATCCCGGCAGTTCGTCGAGCACGGCGGGATCGAAAAGCAGCATCGCGATCCCGGCGAAAGAGAGCGCCATGCCGATGATCCGGGTGCGATGGATCTTTTCGCCCAGAAACACGACGCCCAGGATCAGCGAGAAGGGCACGCCCACCTGCCCCGCGATCGCCAGCGCGCTCAGATTGTCCGCCACCGCCACCGATGCGTTGATGAAGACATAAAAGAGCGCGCCGGAAAGAACGCCCAGGCCGATCAGCTCGCGCATCTTGCCGGGAACGATCCGGAGCGCGCTGGCGCAGATCACGAAGACGATCGCCTGGCGCAGCGTCGCCGCCGTAAAGGGGCCGATCGCCGCGACGCCCATTTTCACGGCGATGATATTGAGCCCCCACAGCACATTCATCATGATCGCCACGAGGATATCGCGCGTATCGAATCCGGGGGCGGTTTTTATGGTCACGATCCGCCCATAGCCGCGCCCGCCCGTTGCGTCAGCCCCGTTCAGGCGGCTTTTCCGGCGCGCGCGCGCGCCACGCCACCCGGGCGATAAAGCCCGCGCAATTCGCGTTCGGAGATGAATTTGTCCGTCTGCCCCAGCACGGTTTCGCCGGCACCCAGCATCAGCACGCCATCGGGTTCGATGGCGCTGTGCAGCCGATCGAACGCGCGCGTCCGCACCGGCGCGGGAAAATACAGCAACACATTGCGGCACAGGATCAGATCGAACCGCCCCGGCACCGGGGGGTGATCCAATACATTGTGGCGACGGAACTGCACTTTGCGCTTCAGATCGCGCTTGGCCGCCCAGGTCTCGCCATCTTGATCGAACCAATTGACCATCATCCTGATCGGCAGGCCGCGCTGGATCTCGAATTGCGAATAGATGCCCGCCTGCGCGCGCGCGATCGCACCGCCGGAAATGTCGGTCGCCACGATATCGACCGTCCATCCGGCCCATCGCGCGGCATCATCCGCGATCATCATCGCCAGCGAATAGGCTTCCTGCCCAGTGGAGCAGCCGGCGCACCATATCCGCAAGCGCTGTTTGGCCTGACGCGCAGCGCGCAGCATCTCGAGCGCCTGGCTGTCGACAAGCTGGAACACGCCATGATCGCGGAAAAAGAAGGTCTCGTTATTCAGCAGGGCATCGATCACGCGATCGACCAGATCGGGCTGGCGGCCCGTCAGCACCTCGCTCGCAAGCTGGTCGATCGACGCGAATCCGCGTTCGCGCACCAGCGGCCTCAACGAGGTCTCAATCCGCCACACCCGGCTGGTGGCCAGTTGCTGCCCCGTGCGCGCTTCGAGCAGCCCCGCCAGGATACGGAGCGAACCCGCGCTTTGACTCACGCCCGCACCGCGCGCTGCCCGATATGGCGGGCGATCGCGCCAGGAGTCATCACCCCGGTGGCCAGCCCGGCCTTCGCGATGCTGCCGGGCATCCCCCACACCACCGATGTCTCCACATCCTGCGCCAGCAGTTCAGCGCCCTTGGCGGCCATGTCCGCGGCACCGATCGTGCCATCCCTGCCCATGCCGCTCAGCACCACGCCCACGGCGCGATCGCCGAATATGTCTGCAACCGATACGAACATGGGATCGACCGAGGGCAGACAACCGGAAACCGCCTTGACGCGGCTCAGGCGCACGAACACACGATCGCCGCTACGATGCAGGCACAGATGGGCATCGCCCGGGGCGATATGGATCAGCCCCGGTTCGAGCGCCATCCCGTCACGCGCCACCATTGCTCTGCGCCCCGATCCGGTTTCGATCTGACGTGCGAAAAAGGGCATGAACACCGCCGGCAAATGCTGGGTGATCAGAATGGGGGCCGTAAAATCGGCGGGCAGATGCTTGAAGAATTCGGCGATGGCGTGCAATCCGCCCGTGGACGCCCCGATTGCCACGCACGCCACCGCGCCACGCTTGATATGGGGGGCGGCAGGAGTGATCGGCACCTCGCGATGATCCGGCGCGCGGTTACGGATCATCCCCTGCCCCATGTCGGATTGCCCGAGCCGGATCAGGCGTTCACACAATATTTCGGAGAATTTGCCGCTGAACGTGCCCCGCCCCGGCTTGGCGAGCGTATCCGCAGCCCCCAGCGTGAGTGCTTCCACCGTGGCGGCGGCACCATCCTCGGCCAGCGCCGATACGATCAGAACGCGTGCGCCGCGGCTCTTGTCGATCAGGTCGGGCAGCGCCGAGATCCCCGTGCGACCGGGCATTTCGATATCGAGCAGGATGACGTCGACGGTCTCGCGCTCGAGCAGCGCCAGCGCTTCGCGCGCGCTGGACACGGCATCCACGATCTCGAATGCCGGATTTTGGGACACCATCCGAGCCAACACGGCGCGCGCCACCGCTGAATCATCGACGATGAGCAGTCTTATCCTGCGGGCCGCCCCATCAGAGGACCCGCGATTCTCAATGATAAGCGCGCCGCCCATAAACTCGCCGCCTCAAGCCATGCCGACGATCTGCAATTTGCTTTCCAGCGTTTCGCGATCGAACGGCTTCATGACATATTCGTCCGCGCCCGCCTCGATCGCGGCGCGGATATGGCCAAGCCCGTTTTCGGTGGTGCAGAAGACAACCTTGGGCCGCACCGGCAGATCGCTCTCCCTCAGCGCCCGCAGAAACTCCATCCCGCTCATCACCGGCATGTTCCAATCGAGCAGGATCACATCGGGTGGCATATGCAGGCATTGGGCGAGCGCATCGCGCCCATCCACGGCCTCATCCACCGTGAAATTCATCGTTTCGAGAATGTGACGGGCAACCTTGCGGATGACCTTGGAGTCATCGACGACCAGACATTTCTTGGACATTATGGGGCTGCCTCAACGGAGTGTTACACACTGTATAGAACGGAAGGGTAAGCGTCCCGTTAAGGCCAAATTATGCGCCCACGGCCACGCTGCCCGAAACCACGACCGCGGGATCGAGCAGAAGGATGGATTGTCCTTCATGATCCAACATGCCGATAGCGGCGCGTGCCCAGCCTTTGCCCAGCCGCGCGCGCACCGGCGCGGTTCCGCCCGCAATCGCGCACACATCCTCCACCTGGTCCACGATCAGGCCATATTGATGGCCATCTAGATTGACGACGATCGTCCGCTTCACATCGGGCTTCGGCCCGGAGTCCAGCGCCAATGCGGTGCGGCAGTCGATCATGGTGATCACCCGACTGCGCAACGCTGCCAGCCCGCACACATGCGGCGGCGCGAGCGGCGCGGGTGTGATCGCGGCGACATTCACCACGGAATCGACGCACGCCACATCGAAGGCGATGCGCTGGCCAGAGAGGCTGGCGATCAGATAGAGGTTTTTCATCGCTTTACCCCTTGGCCCGCGTGCGGTTGATCTGGAGCGCGGACATCAATCCGGCCCGATCATAGCGATAGACGCTGGCCGGATCGGCATCGCGATTGCCCAGATCCTTGCGCAGTGTGAGCAATTTGCCCGATCCTGCAGGCAATGCGGACGGCGCGTCGTCGCTCGCGATCACGAAATCGGCATCCTCGGGCGAAACGTCTCCGGCAAAGGCGACGCGATACCCCGCCGCTTCCACCAGCGGGCGCAACACTTCGCGCGTCCAATGATCATCTCCAGCCGGAAGCAGGCACAAGGGGCGCGCCGTCGCTGGGCCGGCGGTCGATATGTCCATGGCTTCCGAAAACAGCCAATAGGGATCCAGCAATTCAACCTGGCGACCATCGATCAGCGCCACACCCTCGATCACACCCGGCCTGGCCGCACGCTCGATCACGGGAGGGAGCGTCACGATATCGATCACTTCATCGATTGCGTAAGCCAGTTCCACGGTGCCGTCGTTCAGCCGCAGCACGGTGACGGCGGCGCGATCGGTGAGTTTGTCGAAACCGACCAACGGGATGATCCGGTCATCGATCGACAGGCGCAACCGACCGGCGGCGAACCGGATCTGATCACCCGAAACATCCTCGATCCGCTCGACCACGCCGACCCGCACCGCGCGCTCCACGCCGTCCAGATCGCGAAACAACAGCATCGCCACGCGTTCGTGCATCTGGGCGGGATCCGGCGCATTGTCCGCCTCATCGGCAATGTCGATCGCAGCAATGCCCGATTTCTCGGCAATCCCGGCGGGGTCGAGCAAAAGCATCGGTTCACCCGTGTCCGGCAGGGTCATGCCCGCATAGACGCCCGTTCCCATGATTGCCGGACAGGAGGGACGGATCACCAACTCCTGATGATCGTGGACCGCAGACACGCTGATGGCATAGACCGCGCCGCCCGCCGGATTGAGCACGACGAGACAGCGCGGCGCGGCGCCCTCTCCCTCATCCAGCCCCAGCACGCTTTCCAGCCTGACGACGGGGATGCGCTGATCGCGGATACGCGCGATCAGCGCGCTGCCGATCCGTTCGATCCGCACCGATTCACTGGTTTCGCGCACGATCTCCTGAATGGCGGAGCGCGGGATGGCAAAATGCTGATCCGCCACACTCACCGTGAGCGCGGGGATGATCGTCAGCGTCAGCGGCACGCGCATATTGAGGGTAAGGCCCCGCCCAGGCTGGCTGTCGATTTCCACGACACCGCCAATGGTCTCGATGTTGGAGCGGACCACATCCATCCCGACGCCGCGCCCGGAAAGCTGGGTAACGCCGTCCGCCGTGGACAGGCCAGGTTCGAAAATCAGCGCCAGCCGCGCTTCGGGGCTCAATCGCGCCGCGCGCTCCGCACTGACGACGCCGGCGGCAATCGCCTTTTCCATCAGCCGCGCCGGATCTATGCCGCGACCATCGTCGGAAACGCCGATCAATATCTGATTGCCGGATTGTCGCGCCGTGATCCGCAACCGTCCCGCACGAGGCTTTCCCGCGATCTCGCGGATGTCGGGCAATTCGATGCCATGATCAAGCGCGTTGCGGATGATATGAGTCAGCGGATCGCGGATCATCTCGATCATTTCGCGGTCGAGTTCGACGTCGCCGCCATCGATCTCAAGGTCAACCAGCTTGCCCAGATCCCCCGCCACATCTCGCACCAGGCGCGGCACCGATGAAAATAGTTTCTCGATCCGCTGCATCCGGGTGCGCGTGATCGCGTCGCGCATATCCGCCACACAGGCCGAGAGACGGTCGAATGCACCGCCCAGCGCCGGATCGGCTTCGCTCTCCTGCAAGCGGCGGGACACTTCATTGCGTGACAGGACCAGATCGGAAACGCCGTTCATCATCCGGTCGAGCAGATCGAGTGAAATCCGGATGCTGCGGATATTGCCCTTGGCCGCTGCCGCCGCTGGCACGGCGCCATCAGGCATGATCGCGTCAACCCGGAGCGCCGCGATCAAACGCTCATCACCCCCATCGGGCACGGCTTCGCCGGTATCCAGTGCCTCGGTCAATTCGCCGATCCGGTCGATCACCGCCAGCACCGCGCTCACCATGGCGCTGTTCGCCCGACGCTTGCCGTCGCGGGCTTCGGACAAAGCTTCTTCGGCAGCATGGCTCAGCCGCTCCAGTCGCGGCAGATCGAGAAACCCGCAACTGCCCTTCACCGTGTGAACGAACCGGAAAATGGTATCGAGCCGGTTGCGGTCTTCGGGATTCGCTTCCCAGGCCACGAGTTCCCCTGCCACGGCTTCCAGCGTCTCGCGCGTCTCTGCAATGAACTCCTGAAGTATCTCGTCCATGCTGCCGCCACTTTCCGACCTGCCCGATCCAGGCATGTTCCCGGCCATCTTTTCGACCAATGGTGGTTAAGAAGCGGTTAGCCTCATTTTCATGGGGTTTCGGAAACCTTGCCAAGAGTGTTAATTGTTAACCAATCAAACCCGCGCACAAGCTCGGAAATTATATCTTCGACGCGTTCGCGCATTTACCACAAATTCACTTTTCCCGTGCACGAGAGCAGCAACGCTCTTTCGGGTAAGGATACCTGCATATGCTTCGTCGTTCCACGACAACGAAATTCAACCGTCTCCAGGCGCTGCGTCATATCGCACTCGCCACCTGCCTCGCCACCGCCGCCTGCGGCGGAGAAGGCGCCACCGGCGCGCCCCAGACGGACACCGGCAGCATCGTCGAACCAGCCGGCCCGGATCCCGTGGTGGTGACACCTGCGCCGACGCCGACGCCCCCCAGGGCGTCCAAGGCGAACGTCGGTATCAACGTCGCTGGTACTTCTTATTGGAGTGGCGAACGCAGTTTCGCCAACTTGGCATCGGGAGGAAATTGGACCGACCCAGGTACCGCAGGCTGGGGCGCGCTTGACCCAAGTCAAATTGACGAAAACGGCACCGTTAAATCCCTGAACGCTGGACAAAAAGCGGCCATAAATTTGGCGCGACCCGCCGAGCAGATGCAAGGCAAAGACGTCCGCATCCGTTGCACATATAGCGGCGAAGGATCTTTATCCTATGATGGATTTTATCCTCGCCCCATGGAGATAATCCAAAATGGGATCGAATTCACTTGGATAGCAACGGCGACAAAAACATTTCTATATTTGAATAAAACAAATCCCGAAAATCCATTGCGTAACCTTGACTGTCGCGAAGCCGACATGGATCGCAATCTTCTGTTCGCGCCGGAATTCATCGAATCCTTGAGACCGTTTCAGGTTTTGCGATTTCTAGACTGGATGCCCGCCAATACCAATCCTGCGGTCGTAAACTGGTCGATCCGCACGCTGCCGTCGAACGTTTCTCAAACGGGAGCCCAGGGCGTTGCGATCGAACATATGATCGACTTGGCAAATCAGACCCAAACTGACCCATGGTTCACCATCCCATGGAATGCCGATGAAACCTATATTCGCAATTTCGCGACGCTCGTTAGAGATCGCCTTTCGCCAGACCGGAAGGTTTATGTCGAGCTGACTAACGAAATGTGGAACGCGGCCTTCCCCGTTTTTAACCAAATTTTGGCCGAAGCAGTCGCAGCCAATCTTGCCACCGACAAGTATCAAGGGCTGCTATATCGCTACGCGCAGAAATCTGCATGGGCGCTCAAAATCTGGACGGAGGTATTTGCCGCTAACCCCGATCGGTTGGTTCGCGTCGTGGCGACCCAACATGACAATCCGTGGCAAGCCGGAGAGGTGCTCGGCTTTGGTGATACCGCGCAATATGTCGATGCACTCGCAACAGCTCCGTATTTCGGGCATGATCTTCTCGCCGGCGCAAACGCCGCCGAGACAGATCTGAACAAACTATTCGCGCTCTTGGCTGCGCAAGCCAAGAACGTGATGGCTGATAAAACTTCCGAGAACAAGGCCGCGGCCACAAAATACCGGAAGCGGTATATCACTTATGAAGCGGGCCAGCACATTGTCGCTCCAGGCAACCAGCCAACCCTTGCCGCCCTGAATCGGGATCAGCGAATGTACGACATCTACAAAACTTATATGGCCGACTGGAAGTCAAATTCCGGCGACTTAATGGTCATGTTTTCGGCAACCGGCGGAATTTCGCAATATGGTGCTTGGGGCATCCGCGAATATGCGGGTCAACCGCTGAGCGAAACACCGAAGCGCCGGGCCGTACTGGATTTTTTGGCAGGAAAATAAATCCGCCACCCAAGGGTCGATGCCTAGATTGGTTCCGGAATATCTACAACCGTTCCAGGCACATATTGTTTGATTTCTATGCCGGAATAGCAGCCTGAGGCTGGTGTTCATTCACCCATTCCCGATTTGCGCGCCGAACAGCAAGAATGGCGCATCGGGCTCGGAGACCTGGATCGATCCGCCCGTATCCGCGGCGATGCGGTGAACCAGCCAGGCGGCGGCGGCGCGCGGGGTGAGCGCATCTTCAGGCGTTTCGCCCAGCAGCGCCTTGCGCAGTTCGGGATCGAGCACCAGTCGCGGGCCTTCGGCGCGCACCACGATCTCGGTCCCGTCCGGGGTTTTTTCGGCACCGACATCAAGCCGCCCGCCGCGCACCAGGCCATCGCCCGCGATCAGCGCCAGATTGAGCAATATCTTGATCGCGGTCTTGCTCAGCGCCTGTTCGGCCACCAGCCAGCCCAGTTCGACCCGGCCATCCACGCCGAACAGCCCCTCGATCGCCGCCTTGGCCTCGCGCGTATCGACTTCCTCGCCGAAACCGCCCGCCGCGCCAAAGGCGAGCCGGAAGAATTTGAGCTTGTTGGCCGATGTCCGCGCGCTTTCGGACAGCAGATCCAGGCAGCGCGCGCGCATCTCGGGATCATGCTCGTCCGCGAGCAGCTCCAGCCCGTTGTTGAGCGCGCCGACAGGGCTCAGCAGGTCGTGGCACAGCCGTGAACAGAGCAGGCTGGCGAAATCCACGGCGTTGATCGACATTCGGCCCCTTTCAAAGGAAACACGTTCTGATTGGCGGCCCTTCTGGCGAAGCGCGCCGCATCATGCAACCGCGCAGCCGCTTTCGATGCTCAGTTCGAGCGGCGCGAAGCACCCGTGAAGCCCTGTAACCACCCCGGAATGCCACAGCGTCGTCTGTTTTTTCGCAATCACCAGCCAGAGCCGCGCCCGATCGCCAGCATCCGCCGCGTCTCTTTGAGAAGGCGCGGCGATCCCATTTGGATGACTATGATAATGGCCGATCACCCTTGGTCCGCCCAAACGCTCGGCCCTGATCGCCGCAAAAAGGATGGCGGGATCGATCTCGAACCGCGTCTCGGGTTCGGCGGCGACGTTGGCGGCGGCGACCACATCCAGAATTCGGCCTTCATCGCCCAGCAGCAGCCCACAGACCTCGCGAGTGGGCGATCCCGCCGCGTGATCCAGAATTCGGTCCATCAAGGCTCTTGATATGTGCACGGCCATGCCCACATCCTAGCCAATGGAACGGGGGCTTTCCACTGTTGACGCACTGATAGGCACCAAGGCCGATGGCTGGCGGCTGGACAAGGCGCTGGCCGACGCGCTCCCCGATCTCTCGCGTGAGCGGATCAAGGCGCTGATCGCCGGTGGGCAGGTGCGCAACGAAGCGGGCGCATCCGTGTCAGATCCCTCCGCCAAGGCCAGGGCGGGCGCGGCTTTCCGCCTCGATATTCCCGCCCCCACGCCGCTTCACAATGAAGCCCAGGATATCGCGCTCAATATCGCTTATGAAGACGAGCATCTGATCGTGATCGACAAGCCTGCCGGGCTGGTCGTTCATCCCGCGGCGGGCAATGCGGACGGGACTTTGGTGAACGCCCTGCTCCATCATTGCCGCGGGAGCCTCTCCGGCATCGGCGGCGTGGCGCGGCCTGGCATCGTCCACCGAATCGACAAGGATACCTCCGGCCTGATGGTCGCCGCCAAGACGGATGCGGCGCATATCGGCCTGGCGGAGCAATTCGCCGCGCACAGCATAGACCGGCGCTATCGCGCGATCGTGAACGGTCTGCTCCGTCCCACCTCGGGCACGGTGGACGCCCCGCTCGCGCGCGCTCCCAACAATCGCAAGAAGATCGCCATCGTCCAGGGCGGCAAGCGCGCAGTGACTCATTATCGCACGATCCGCCCGCTCAGGGACGCCGCGTTGGTCGAATGCCGGCTGGAGACCGGGCGCACGCATCAGGTTCGCGTGCACATGGCTTCCATCGGTCACCCTTTGATCGGCGACCCCGTTTACGGGCGTCCGCGCGGCAATCAGCGCGCGATCATCCAGAGGCTGGATTTCCGGCGGCAGGCGCTTCATGCTGCGCATCTGGGCTTTATCCACCCCGTCACAAGCGCGGCTTTATCCTTCGATAGCGAAATTCCTGACGATATGCAGGAACTGTTCAGCCTATTAGTGGTATAGACGTTCAACACAGTCGCCCCCGAGTCCGGGACGCGACCAGGGAGAAAGAAAGATTATGGCCGGCAACACCAACGTCCCCGCGACGATCCCCGCTTTGGGTGGTGAACAAAGCCTCAACCGCTATCTGTCCGAGATCAAGAAATTCCCCATTCTCGCGCCCGAGCAGGAATATATGCTCGCCAAGCGGTTTCAGGAGCATCAGGATCCCGCAGCCGCGGCGCAACTCGTCACCTCGCATCTGCGCCTCGTGGCGAAGATCGCGATGGGCTATCGCGGCTATGGCCTGCCCGTGTCGGAGCTGATTTCCGAAGGGAATATCGGCTTGATGCAGGGCGTGAAGAAATTCGAGCCCGATCGCGGCTTCCGTCTGGCGACCTATGCCATGTGGTGGATCCGCGCCTCGATCCAGGAATTCATCCTGCGGTCGTGGAGCCTCGTAAAAATGGGCACCACCGCGTCGCAGAAGAAATTGTTCTTCAACCTGCGCCGGATGAAGAACAAGCTCGATGCGTTCGAGGATGGTGATCTGAAGCCCGAACATCTGACCAAGATTGCGACCGATCTGGGCGTGTCCGAAGATGATGTGACCAGCATGAACCGTCGCATGGCGATGGGCGGTGACACTTCGCTGAACGTCCCCATGCGCGAGGATGGCGATGGCCAGTGGCAGGATTGGCTGGTCGATACCGATCCTTTGCAGGACGAGCGTCTGGCCGATGCCGAGGAAAAGGACGTGCGGCATACGATGCTGACCGAAGCGCTCGACGATCTGAACGAGCGCGAACAGCATATCCTGACCGAACGCCGTCTGGCCGAAGAGCCCAAGACGCTGGAGGAACTGAGCCAGGTCTATGGCGTGTCGCGCGAGCGCGTCCGCCAGATCGAGGTGCGCGCGTTTGAGAAGCTGCAGAAGGCGATGATGCGGCTTGCGGGCGAAAAGAGGCTGCTGCCGCTATCGATATAATCTGAAATCAACCCGGTCTCGTGCAATGACGTCGGGTGTATGTCTTGAAAGACCATTCGCTCCTGATATGGAGCGGATGGTCTTTTCGTGTTGCCGCCGCCCCAAAGCCTCATATAACGATGGCTGGGGGAACAACAGTGAACGATATTCAGAAGCGAGCCCTTGGCTCGCGCGACGAAAAAATCTCGCTTATCCTGTTTTTTGTATTCAGTATCGCTGTAATGATCGGCGTGACCCAGTTACGGGGTGTTGGACTGGATGAATTCTGGTCGTTGCATTTTGGTGATCTGAAAATTTCCTTTGCAACAGCGCTTCATGATCGCTGGCTTAGAGATACCCATCCCGTATTTGCAAATGCGCTCTATTACGTCAGTATGAGAATTGGTCTTGAAAACATACATTTTTTAAGACTGATTCTAAACACACCCCCACTCTTTATATTATATTTTTCGTCATTCTCGATGTGGCGGGCCAATAACAAACATCCTTTTTTTATATTATTTTCAGTATATATTACTTCATTACCCTATTTTATGAATTCATTTTCGGAATTCAGATCGTATTTTTTTCAACTTTGCCTTATCGGAATTGTTATACAATTCGTATTTCATGTAATTTTGCGTGCAGAAAATGAGAGTCCTTTCAAAAATTTGTTGATAACGGCGCTTGGTATTGTCTCCATAGCATTTGGTATCAGCATACATTTTTTGACTGGCCTGATCGTCAGCACTGTCGTTGGTTTATTTTTGGCCTATCTGATATATTGGCGCCGCAAATTCTGGTTTTTGATCATTGCTATCCCTGCGATTTTCGCATGGTGCGTAACCCTGTTATTCGTCAGCCTACAATTTCCCTATATTGTGAACGACTTTGACTATAGCTGGCTGAAAACAACTGTAATACATAGTGTATTCTTGTTTGGCATTGTTGCAATAAAAATATTTATCGCAAATCCAGTCGCCAATTTTTCTTCAATATATTCATTCAGAAATTGGAATTCCACGCTTCATCCAAATAATGAAAATAATTTCATCGTGATTTTAGCGCTGAGCCTGCTCATATCGGCAACATTATTGCTTTCAATACATTATTTCAAGCCTGTAATAGATCAGAGATACCTGACGATATGGTCAGTCATATTATGCGGTCTGATTACTGCTTTGTCAGCATCTCACATATTGAAACGAAAGTTGTATTTCTTTCTTTTTCTGACGGCCGCGATCACTTCCGTCATGTACAATGGCTATAAATCCTCGAAATATTTGGGCTGGTATGAGGGTCAAGCGCTCATCGCAAACATCGTCCATAATTGTCCTGACACAAGAGTTTTTGCGACTAGTTCTTGGCGTGGGTCCGGAGGACGATATTCAAAGGTTGCAAAGCGCGAGAGCGAAATATTATATTCCATTTACAAACGGCTATCCCATGAAGCTGGCTTTTCCGTCACTTTGCTCCCCCTTGAGGGAGTGGTAAAATTGCCGCGCCCTGAACATTGCCCAATCGTTCTTTGGGCAGACCATCATGCGTTGACAGGTGACGGGCCCGCAAGGCTCTCATATGCAGAGATCGCGTTCGATCAGTCGTCCGGCCTGGAATTTGTAACAACTTCAAGCGGTACGGTCGTTATTTCAAGACCGGTTTCCGCGCAAAATCCAAAGTTAGATGCAAAGCCACCACGAACCAAATAATCTCCAAGGCAAAAGATGAGTGATGGGGATCGACGGCGCTGCCAGAGCGACGTTTCGTCCGATCCGCCACATCGCAATTGCCAAGCCCCGCCCTATCCCCGTATCGCTACACCATGGCCCGCCGCGCAAAGCCCACCCGCTCCCGATCCAGACGCTCCTGGCCGCGTCGTATCTTCGGCTGGCTCTGCCGCGGGATCGCGATCTTTTTCATCGGCTCATTGCTGTGGGTGCTGCTCTACAAATTCGTGCCGCCGCCCATGACCTTCACGATGATCGGGGACTGGACCGCCGGGCGCGGGATCGAGAAGGACTGGATGCCGCTGTCGCGCATGGACCCTAATATGGCGCGCGCGGTGATCGCGGGGGAGGATGGGAAATTCTGCACGCATTCGGGCTTCGATGCCGATGCGATCGAGGATGCGATCAAGCGCAATGCCAAGGGCGGGCGGATTCGCGGCGGCTCGACGATCAGCCAGCAGACCGCGAAAAACGCGTTTCTGTGGCAGGGCGGCGGGTTTTTCCGCAAGGGGCTTGAGGCCTATTTCACATTGCTGATCGAATGGATCTGGGGAAAACCGCGGATCATGGAGGTGTATCTCAACGTCGCCGAAACCGGCATCGGCACTTATGGTGCCAATGCCGGGGCGCAGCGCTATTTCGGTCATGACGCGAGCCGGTTGACGCCCACAGAGGCCGCGCGGATCGCGGCTGTGCTCCCCTTGCCGAAAAAGCGCGCCGCGATCGATCCGGGCGGTTTTACGCGCAAACACGGCAATCGTCTGGCGCGCTGGGTCAATGTCATCCGCCGCGACGGCTATGATCGCTGCCTGCGCTGATCTGTCATTCCCACGCAGGCGGCAATTACAAGGTCTTACTTCGTGTCATCGCCCGTCAATTTGTCCGCAGCGCGATCCGCCGCGTCGCCCACTTTCTGCGCGCCGTCGCCCACCTTGCCCACGGCTTGCGTAATGGCATCATCCTTCGCCGTCTCGCTCTTGTTCATGTCGAACAGGAAGAAGCCGAGGATGCCCAGTGCGAAGACGATGATCAGCCCCACGACCACGCCACCACCGCCGCCGCGTCGTTCCACGACCGTGAGACCGGGGGTGCCGCGCTCGATCACGCGCTCGGTGACATTGCCACTGGCGTCGGTGCGTTCGGTGATCCGTTCTTCAGACATATGATCCTCCTTTTTCAATATGGAGGATCAACGCCGCCCGCCGAAGGACGTTCCATGGGCGGAATGGCCCGGCTGGATCAGAAGGGCAGCTTGAAGCCCGGCGGCAGCGGCAGGCCGCTGGTCATCTTGCTCATTTCGCTGCTCGACGCCGCATCCGCCTTCGCGCGCGCATCGTTGAAAGCCGCGGCCACCAGATCCTCCAGCATCTGCTTTTCGGACGGCGCGAGCAGGCTTTCGTCGATGGTAACCGCGATGATGCGGCCCTTGGCGCTGGCCTTCACCTTCACCAGCCCGCCGCCGGATGCGCCTTCCACCTCGATCGTATCGAGATTGGCCTGCGCCTTTTCCAACTCGTCCTGCACGTTTTTTGCCATGTTCAGGATGTCATCGAGACTTTTCATGCTTGTGCACTCCGTAATTCAGTCCGCTCCCAATCCATTTCGGATCCGGGAAATGTTTCAAACGCCGCTTTCACGATCGGCGTGGCCATGATCGCCGCACGGGCGCGATCCTCGCGCGCTTCATCCTGCTGCTTGAGGCTGGGCGCCGCGGGACCATCGAGGCAATTGACCTCCCAGGCCGCACCGGTCAGCGCCTTCAGCTCCACCGCCAGATCGCGCACGACTTCGCTCGATTGCGGCCGCAGCAGCCGGATATCGAGCACGGGCGGCTCAAGCCGGATCAGGCCGATATCATCGTGCAGAATTTGCGCGAGACGGTGTCGTCCGCCCGTTTCCAGCAGCGCCACCAATGCGGGCATATCCGCAGGCAGCGTCTGCGACGGCGGCGGCGGACTGGGTTGACCGGACGCCGCCCCTTGCTGGACGGGCGTCGCCACGGCCTCGCCATTGCTGAGCTTTTTAATAAGTTCGCCCGGATCGGGAAGCTGCGCTGCGTGGATCACGCGCAACAGCGCCATTTCCGCCGCCTCGATCGGCAAGGACGCGCGCACCACCTCATCATGCCCCTTCAGGAGCAACTGCCACAGCCGGTGCAGCGCCGCATAGGATAAGCGACTTGACCAGTCCTGCAGGGCTTCGCGCTCTTCGGCGGACAGCGCCGGATCGTCCGACCCTCCCACTTTGGCGAGCGTCACGCCATGCACCGTCTCCAGCAACGCGCGCAGGATCGCCACCGGCTCAACCCCCAGATCATGCTGGTCGCGCAAGGCTTTCAAGGTCGCGACAGCATCGCCGCCGACCATGTGACCAAACAGACGGCGCACCGCGCCACGATCGGAAAGCCCAAGCATCTCACGCACTTGTTGCGCAGTGACGCCATGACTGCCTTCCATATCGGCATGGGCGATCGCCTGATCCAGGATCGAAAGCCCGTCACGCGCAGAGCCTTCCGCGGCACGCGCCACCAGCGCCAAAGCTTCGGGTTCGGCCTCGACGCCTTCGGCGCGCACGATCTTCGCGAAATGCGTCGCCAGCATGTCCGCGGTGATCCGGCGCAGATCGAAACGCTGGCAGCGCGAAAGCACCGTGACCGGCACCTTATTCACTTCAGTGGTGGCGAACAGGAATTTCACATGCGGCGGCGGCTCTTCCAGAGTCTTGAGCAACGCGTTGAACGCGTTCTTGGAAAGCATGTGCACTTCGTCGATGATGTAGACTTTGTAGCGCGCCGAGACCGCGGCGTAGCGCACGGCCTCAATGATCTCACGCACATCGTCCACCCCGGTATGACTGGCGGCGTCCATTTCCACCACATCGATATGCCGCCCCTCGGCGATCGCGATGCAGGGTTCGCACACGCCGCAGGGCGCGATCGTCGGACCGCTCTGCCCGTCAGCCCCGATGCAGTTGAGCGCCTTGGCGATCAACCGCGCGGTGGAGGTCTTGCCCACACCGCGCACGCCGGTCAGCAGAAAGGCATGCGCCAGCCGGTCGCGCTTGATCGCATTGCCAAGCGTGGTGACCATCGCATCCTGGCCGATCAGTTCGGCAAAGCTCTGCGGTCGGTATTTGCGCGCAAGCACGCGATAAGGTTGGGGAGATTCGGACATCGCGCATCAATCTAGGGACTGACGCCGCTTTTGTCGAAGGGCCAGTTTTGTCGAAGGCGGCGTGGGGAAGGTGGGAGCCGGAACGACCCGGGGCGAATTCGTTACGGCTGCTTCCTTCCGGATCTGACCGGGTTGGCGACTGCTCCGTCCGCCCGACTCCCGCGGCGCATATGGGCGAAGTCGAGGCGGGAGACAAGGGGTCAGGCATTTCCCTTTGCTTCTGCCGTTGCCGAATGGACGACGCTCAGAATACGGATATTGCTGCGCTCGCGTCGGTAAATGATCACATGCCGCCCGACGGTCAATTTTCGATAGACTTTATCTTTGAATAGGCGTGGGCTGCCGATGTTGGGGTGCTTGCACAAAATTCCCGCAGCCTCGAGAATTTCGGTTTCGTAAAGCTCGGCTTGCGCCACGCCCCATTCGCGCGCCGTATAGCGCCAGATTTCGATCAACTCGCGTTCAGCACGCCTGCTGATTTTCAGCTTGAGCGATATTGTGATTTCGCCTCGGCAAAAATCTGTTCCAGCGTTTTTTCACTGTCTTCGCTTTCCTCTCCATCTTCGATTATGCTGGCGATATTAGGTGATATCCAACGGTCAGGATCGCTGAGATCGTCCCGGATCAGGTCGCGGACGTAATCACTCACATCGGCATAGACACCAGATTTGACGCGCTCTTCAACCCGAGCTTTCATTTCATCAGGGAGTGAGATGTTCATCGTTGCCATGACAGAAAATTTCTCATTCTTGCCAAAGTTTGTCAACGACCCTGCATGTTCCGCACTTCGCCGGGGATGCGGACAGTGAGTTCGTCCAGCGCTTCGGTGAGCTGGATCTGGCACGCCAGCCGGCTCGTCCGCGTCGCGCCTGCCGCCAGATCGAGCATATCCTCTTCCATTTCCGACGCGCGCGGCAATTTCCCGAAATCCTCGGCCGCCACGATCACGTGACATGTGGAACAAGCCATCTGCCCCTCGCATGTGCCTTCCAGCGGCTGGCCGTCATTCTGGGCAAGCGTCAGCAGATTGTCGCCGGGTTGGCCGGTGACTTCGCTGATCCCGCCGCCATTGAGAAAGCGCACCAAAGTCATGCCGCCAGCGCGTCCTGCCGCGCGGCGGCCTCGGCGATCAACGCCGCCGCTCGGTCGATTTCATCCATCGTGGTGTAGCGTCCGAAGCCCAGCCGAATGCTCGCGCGCGCTTCCGCATCCGTCAGGCCGAGCGCGGACAGCACATGGCTGGGCCGCCCCGATCCGCTGGCGCAGGCCGAGCCCGCCGAAAAGGCGACCGAACGCAGCTCGGAGATCAGCCGCGCCGCATCCAGGCCGGGCAGTCGCAGATTGAGATTGCCGGCATAGCGCTGGTCAGTGGATCCATTGACCGTCCAGCCGCTCAAACGCTCGCACAGCCGCGCGGCCAGCGCGCTCACATGCGCGGCGTCCGGCGCAGCCCGCGCGTCCGCCAGTTCCGCCGCCGCGCCGAAACCGGCACATAAGGCCGGGCTGAGCGTGCCCGAGCGCAATCCGCCCTCTTGCGCGCCGCCATGGATGATCGGCCCGATTGCCACGCCGTCCCGCAGCCAGAGCGCCCCCACACCCTTGGGGCCATGGATCTTGTGGGCCGACAGCGCGATCATGTCGCACGCATCGACCGGCAAGGGCACGCGACCGAAGCCCTGCACCGCGTCGCAGAACAACAGCGCGCCTTGCCCACGCGCCAGCGCGGAAAGCGCCTCTATCGGCTGGATCACGCCAATCTCATTGTTGACCAGCATCGCCGCGACGAGCGCGGTCTCGCCGTCAATCTCCGCCGCGGCAGCCTGCAGATCGACCAGCCCATCCGCATGAACCGGCAGCATCACGCATTGATGGCCATGCGCACCCAGCCATAGCGCGGTATCGCGCACGCAGGCATGTTCGGTCGCGATCGTCACGATCTTGCGGCGCCCGGCGGGTGCCAGCGCCAGCGCGCCCTGCAGCGCCATATTGGCCGCCTCGGTCGCGCCGGAGGTGAAGATCAATTGACCCTTTGGAATTTCCTTCATTCCGTTTGTGTCGAGCGCGGTCGAGACACCGCCCGCACCGGTCCCCGCGTCGCTCGACCCTTCGGCTTCGCTCACGAAAGCCGTCGCTCGGGACAAATTGTGAAGCGCAGAAAGGATGCGCTCCCGCGCCACCTCCACCGCCGCGTGCGCCGCGCGCCCCGCCTTGTGCGGCGAATGCGGATTGGCAAACCCATCGCGCAGCCAGGGCATCATCGCCGCCAGCGCTTCGGGCGCGAGCGGTGTGGTCGCCTGATAATCGAGATAGATGTCCGCGCTGCTCATGCCGCGCGCGCCTTCGCCTCGCGCGCCAGCCGCTGCCATTGCTCGACGAAACGGTAGACGTCGGCGCGGCTGGTGTCCGGCCCGAAGCTCACCCGGATCACCTCCGCCGCCTCGCCCGCATCCCAGCCCATGGCCGCGAGCACATGACTGGGCTTGAGCGTGCCTGAGGAACAGGCGCTCCCGGCCGACACCGCAATCCCGGCCATGTCGAACTGGATCAATTGCGCAGAGGACGCCATGCCCGGCATCCGATAGGCGGCGATCGTCGCCAGCCGCGGCGTGCGGCGCGCCACGATCTGTCCGCCAGACGCCTCGATCGCGCCGTCCAGATGCGCGCGCAGATCCTCGGCCCGCTTGAACCAGGCATTGGACGATTCGAGCGCGGCCGCGAAGCCCAGCGCGGCGGGCAAATTCTCCGTGCCGCCGCGATAGCCCTTTTCCTGCCCGCCATCGGGATCGATCAGCCCGAGATTCCCGATCAGCAGCGCCCCAATCCCCGGCGGCCCGCCCAATTTATGCGCGGACACCGCGATCATATCCGCCTCCGGCAGCGCCATCTTGCCCGCCGATTGCGACGCATCCACGAACAAGGCGCCTTTATTGACGCGCACGATCGCGCCCAATTCCGCCAAGGGCTGGATCACGCCCGTCTCGTTATTGGCGGACTGGATCACGACCAGCGGGTTGCTCGCGCCCAGTGCGCCGAGCCGCCCGGTGAGCGCATGGCCCGCCACCGTGCCGTCGCCCTGCACCGGCAGAAAAAACGCCTTGGGCGCGGCGCGATGCACCGCGTCATGCTCGACCGCGGAGACCAGCACTGCGTCGCTCCGCGTCCGTTTGAGCGCGATTGCGATCGCCTCGGTCGCGCCGCTGGTGAAGATCAGGTCGCCGCTCCAGCCGAGCGCGCTTTTAATGCGCGCACGGGCGTCCTCCAGCGCGGCACGCGCGGCGCGGCCTTCGGCGTGCGGCGATGAGGGATTGGCCCAGCGCGCCCATGCGCCGGCCATCGCATCCCGTGCGGCGGGGAGCATCGGCGTCGTCGCCGCATGATCCAGATAAAGACGGTCGCCCACGCAAAAGCTCCCGATGATTGCGAAACCCTTGCGCGTCTCTATATAGGCTGGCGCGACGGTGCACAGCCCCAAGCCTCTTGGAGCCGCGCCAAAATCCTGTTTTTATCCGAAGGTGCCATGCCCGAAGTCATTTTTCCCGGCCCAGAAGGCCGTCTCGAAGGGCGTTTCAGCCCCCCTCCCCGTCCTCGCGCGCCTGTCGCGATGATCCTCCATCCGCATCCCCAGGGCGGCGGCACGATGAACGATCGCATCACCCAGGCGCTCTACAAGACGTTCGTGCGCCGCGGATTCGCCACGTTGCGCTTCAATTTCCGCGGCGTCGGCAAATCGCAGGGCACGTTCGACAATGGTGTCGGCGAGCTGTCCGATGCGGCGTCTGCGCTCGATTGGGTGCAGAGCTTCCATCCCGAAGCGCAGACCACCTGGATCGCGGGCTTCAGCTTCGGTGCCTGGATCGGTATGCAGCTTTTGATGCGCCGTCCGGAGATCAAGGGCTTCATCTCGATCGCGCCACCCGCGAACATGTATGATTTCACCTTCCTCGCGCCCTGCCCCTCGTCGGGGATCATCATCCAGGGCACCGGCGATGAAGTCGCGACTCCGCTCGCAACGCAGAAACTGGTCGAAAAGCTGCGCACGCAAAAGCACATCACGATCCATCACGACGAAATTCCCCGCGCCAACCATTTCTTCGAGCATGAAATGCCCGATCTGATGCGCTCGGTGGACAATTATCTCGATATGCGGCTGGATCCGAATTCGCCGATCAAGTGACCGTCTCAATCCTCCCCATCGCAGATGGGGAGGATTAGCGCGCCCGCCACTGCGGCGCGATCTGCCGCTTCACAGCGTCAGCAGCAGCACGTTGACGAAAAACACCAGCGCGCACACCAGCATCAGCACACCCTTCTGCCGGTTTCCCGCGCGGATGATGCGCACCCCGCCAAGCACCAGCACGAACACGGCAATCATCAGCAAAGCCGGCCCCACGCTGACCGCGAATTGCACGATGCTGCCCAAAACCGCCTGCATCACCCCGCCCCTCCTTCCAATATTCGCACATAATCCGCCGGATCCACATTGCCGCCGGACAGGATGACCAGCGTCCGCTCTGTCAGCGCCACCCGCCCCGCGAGAACCGCCGCCAGCGCCACCGCGCCGCCCGGCTCGATCACCAGCCGCATTTGGCTGAACGCCACGCGCATCGCTTCCGCAATCTCGTCCTCGCTCACCGCAACGCCGGTCGCGCCGCGCGCGTTCAGAATGTCGAAGGTCAGCGGAGACACGCGCAGGGTCTGGAGCGCATCGCAGGCGGTCCTGGGCGGATTCGGGCCGACCGGAACGATCGCGCCGGCCTCCAGCGATCGGGTCATGTCATCCCAGCCTTCGGGTTCGGCCACGATAATCTCCGCATCCGGACAGGCCAGCGCGATCCCAGCGGCCAATCCGCCGCCCCCGCACGGTATGATGATCCGGTCCGGCGCGCCGCCCGCCAGTGCGGCCATCTGCGCCGCCGCCTCTGTCCCCGCGCTGCCCTGCCCCTCGATCACCCAGGGATCGTCGAAGCTCGGCACGAGCACAGACCCGCGTTCGGCCGCCAACGCGCCTGCAATCGCCTCGCGGCTTTCGGTCACGCGGTCATAGAGCAAGACCTCCGCGCCCAGCGCGCGCGTCGATTCGAGTTTCTGGCGGGGCGCATCGGCGGGCATCACGATCGTCGCCGCCATGCCCAGCCGGCTTGCGGCCCAGGCCACGCCCTGCGCATGATTGCCCGATGAAAAGGCCACTACGCCCGCGCCGCGCTCGGCGGCGCTCAGCGCGCTCAGCCGATGCCAGGCGCCGCGCAGCTTGAACGCGCCCATCGGCTGAAGCGATTCGGCCTTGCACCAGATCGTGCCCGCGGGCGTTTCGAGTGGCAGCAGCGGTGTGACCGGGACGATCTGCGCCACTTTTGCCGCGGCCTCGATGACGCCCTGGGCTGTCGGTTTACGCATTGGACCTCCATCGAACACCGCGAGACTTTGCCCTGTCATGATGGATCCCTATATAGCCCCATTGAATTCCGGCAATTGGAGAGAGAGTTGAGCAAGGTTCTGGTTATCGGCGCGGGTGGCGTCGGCTCGGTCGCGGTGCACAAGATGGCGATGAATTCGGACATCTTTTCGCACATCACGCTCGCCAGCCGCCGCGTCGCCAAATGCGACGCCATCGCCGAATCGGTCAAGGCGCGCACCGGCGTCGTGATCGACACCGCGCAAGTGGATGCCGATGATGTCGAGGCGACCGCCGCGCTGATCGCGCGCGTGAAACCTGCGCTCGTCGTCAATCTCGCATTGCCGTATCAGGATCTGGCGATCATGGACGCCTGCCTCAAGACCGGCGTCAATTATCTCGATACCGCCAATTACGAACCGCGCGACGAGGCCAAGTTCGAATATAGCTGGCAATGGGCCTATCAGGAGCGCTTCAAGGCAGCCGGCCTGATGGCGTTGCTCGGCTCGGGCTTCGATCCCGGCGTGACCAGCGTGTTCGCCAGCTATCTGAAAAAACACCATTTGGACCGGATCGACACGCTCGACATCCTCGATTGCAACGGCGGCGATCACGGCCAGCATTTCGCGACCAATTTCAACCCGGAGATCAACATCCGCGAAGTGACCGCGCCGGCGCGTCATTATGAAAATGGCCAATGGGTCGAAAGCCCGCCGCTTTCCACCAAGCAGGTGTTCGATTTCGAGCAGGTCGGCGCAAAGAATATGTATCTCATGTATCATGAGGAACTGGAATCGCTGGCGAAACACTATCCCGAGATCAAGCGGATCCGCTTCTGGATGACGTTCGGAGATGCGTATCTCAAGCATCTGGAAGTGTTGCAGAATGTCGGCATGACCCGCATTGATCCAGTGATGCACGAAGGCCGCGAGATCATCCCGCTGCAATTCCTGAAGGCCGTGTTGCCCGAGCCCGCGTCGCTCGGCGTGACGACCAAGGGCAAGACCAATATCGGTGACATCGCCACCGGCGAAAAGAACGGCAAGCCCAAGACGGTCTATGTCTATCAAATCTGCGATCATGAGGAGGCCTATGCCGAAACCGGCAATCAGGCGGTGAGCTATACCACCGGCGTCCCCGCGATGATCGGCGCTGCCTTGGTGCTGACCGGTGCCTGGAAGGGTGAGGGCGTGTTCAACATGGAGCAGTTCGATCCCGACCCCTTCATGGACATGCTCAACACCCACGGCCTGCCCTGGCAGGTAAAGGAACTGGACGGGCCGCTTGGGTTCTAGGATCACACCGTCATCCCCGCGAAAGCGGGGATCCCTCTTCTTCTTTCTTCGGATGCTTCACGGAAAAGCGGGATTTCCGCCTTCGCGGGAATGACGGCAGGAGTATTGATCATGGAAACCAAAGCCGGTGATCCCGGCGCGTTCGCGCGCTTCGATCTTACCCGCGTCCCTTCGCCCTGTTTCGTCGTCGACGAAGCTGCAATCCGGCGCAATCTCGCCATCCTGAAAGAGGTGGGCGATCGTTCGGGGGTGAAGGTGCTGCTCGCGCTCAAGGCCTTCTCCATGTGGTCCCTGGGCGATGTCGTGGGCGAATATCTCGACGGCGTCTGCGCCTCGGGCCTGTGGGAGGCCAAACTGGGCCGAGAACATTACTACGGCGAGGTCGAAACCTATTGCGCCGCCTATAAGGCCGAGGATTTGCCGGAAATCTTCCGCCTTTCCGATCACGTCATCTTCAATTCTCCCGCCCAGCATTCGCGTTTCGCACCCGAGATTGCCGCGGCGCGCGCGGCAGGGGCGGTGTTCGACATCGGGCTGCGCCTGAACCCCGAGCATAGCGAAGGTGAAGTCCCCAAATATGACCCCTGCCAGCCCGGATCACGGCTTGGCTTTCCGGTCTCGCAACTGCGCCCCGCGCATCTGGAGGGCGTCAGCGGTCTGCATTTCCATTCCTTGTGCGAACAGGATTTCGAACCGCTCCGCCGCACTTGGGACAGCTTGAAACCTTTGTTAAGTCCGCATTTCAAACAAGTGAAATGGTTGAATTTTGGGGGAGGACATCATATCACCCGCGCCGATTATCAGCGCGAGGATCTGATCACCTATCTCCAACAGGTCAGAGACGAAACGGGTCTCGATCTCTATCTCGAACCCGGCGAAGCGGTGGCGCTCGACGCGGGCATATTGGTGGGCGAAATCCTCGACACGTTCGAAAACACGTTGCCGGTCGGGATCACCGACATTTCCGCCACCTGCCACATGCCCGATGTGATCGAGGCACCCTATCGTCCCGCGTTGCTGGGCGAGGCGGACGCCGGCGTCACGATGCGACTGGGCGGCCCGTCCTGCCTCGCGGGCGACATCATCGGGGATTATACCTTCACCGACACGCCCCCGCCCGGCACCCGCATCGCCTTTCTCGATCAGGGTCATTATTCCATGGTGAAGACCAACACGTTCAACGGCGTCCCCCTGCCCGCGATCGCTTTGTGGAACAGCGAGACCGATTCGCTCAAGCTCATCAAATCATTCGGCTATGAGGATTTTCGAGACCGTTTGTCCTGAAACGAGGCGCTATGGCCCGCGCATGTGTCATGCAAATGACATATTGCGAGATTTGCATGTGCAAACCCACTTTACACCGGGACCCCCTCCTCATATATCGCGCTTCCCCGCTGCCCCATGGGACTTCCACCGCAAGGCAGCTTTTCGTTGACTACACTGGAGGTCCCTTGAGTTGCACAAGCATCATAGCGCGCTGGGGCTAGCTGCCGCCCTTCGTCCGGTTCAACCGGTCACGCTCATTCGTCCGCACGCTGCACAGCGCGCCGCCCGCTTCTTCGTGGAGAAGTTTCCGGGCCGGTCGCTTTATGCGGTGAAGGCGAATCCGTCGCCCGATCTGCTCCAGATTCTCTGGGATAGCGGCATCACGCATTTCGACGTGGCGTCGATCGCGGAAGTGAGACTGGTTTCGAAGATCCTGCCTGAAGCCGAGCTTTGCTTCATGCACCCGGTGAAAGCCGAGGAAGCGATCCGCGAGGCCTATTTCAATCATGGCGTAAAGACCTTCTCGCTCGATACGATCGAGGAACTGGAAAAGATCCAGCGCGCCACCCGCCACGCCAGCGATCTTACGCTGGCAGTGCGTCTGCGTGTCTCCTCAGATCACTCCAAGCTCAGCCTCGCCGCAAAATTCGGCGCTGATGCGCGCGATTCGGCGGAATTGCTGATGGCCACGCGTCAGGCGGCCGACACTTTGGGCATCTGCTTCCACGTCGGCAGCCAGGCGATGACGCCCAAGGCGTATCTGGAAGCGATGGAGCAGGTGCGCGCGGCGATCGTTGCAGCCGCCGTTACGGTGGATCTGATCGATGTCGGCGGCGGTTTTCCATCCGTCTATCCCGGCATGGAACCGCCACCATTGGAAGGCTATTTCCAGGCGATCCATGATGCGTTCGAGAGCCTGCCGATCAGTTATTCGGCCGAACTCTGGTGCGAGCCGGGCCGGGCTTTGTGCGCTGAATATGCCAGCCTGCTGGTTCGTGTCGAACGCCGTCGGGGCGATGAACTGTATATCAACGATGGCGCCTATGGCGCACTGTTTGATGCGGCGCATGTCGGCTGGCGCTTTCCGGTGAAGCTGCTGCGCGAACCGGAAAGCAACACGCGCGACATGCCGTTCAGCTTCTATGGCCCCACTTGCGACGATATGGATCATATGGCGGGTCCGTTCATGCTGCCTGGCGACACCAAGGCGGGCGACTATATCGAGATCGGGATGCTGGGTGCCTATGGCTGCGCCATGCGCACGGCCTTTAACGGTTTCGGCGATGTCGAGACCGTGGAAGCCGAGGATGAGCCCATGGCGAGCCTCTATATGGACGAGAGCGAAGACCCCGTGCGCAAGCCCGGCACCGTGGTGTCCATCAAGCGGCTGTAACGCGCATTTGACCTTCGAAACGAACTGAAGCACCCTCTTCCTTGAAAACAAGGGAGAGGGTGTTTTCTGATGAGCACGCAGATACTCGCGCCCGTGATCGCGCTCACGGCCTGGACGATGGTGATGTGGCTATGGATGTACGCCACACGCATTCCCGCGATGCAAAGGGCCAAGGTCGATCCCGACAAATTGGTGGGCAATACCGGCAAGCAGCTCGATGAGATGCTGCCCGCCACGGTCCAGTGGAAGGCGCATAATTACAATCATTTGATGGAGCAGCCCACGGTTTTCTACGCCGTGGCGCTCAGCCTAGCCTTGCTGGGCGCGGGCGACGGCCTGAACCTTCAGCTCGCCTGGGTTTATGTCGGTTTGCGCGTGGTCCACAGCTTGGTTCAAGCGATGGTGAACAAGGTGACGATCCGCTTCGGGATATTCCTTCTTGCAAGCCTCGTACTTGTCGCGCTGGTTATAAGGGCGGCAATTTTGGTTTTCTGACCGAAAACAGGCCAAACCCTCGCCCCGTTTGTCCCGAGCGTAGTCGAGAGACGTGGTCACTTGCACCTGCGTCCCTCGACTACGCTCGGGACAAACGGTTCAATTTTGAAAATCTTGCTTCACAAAAGCTGCCGCCAGTTCCACATGCGTCGACCAGCGAAACTGGCCCACAGGGCTGATCATCTCGATCCGATAGCCACCTTCCACCAATATCTTCGCATCGCGCGCGAAAGTGGCGGGATTGCAGGAAACATAGGCGATGTGCGGAACGCTCGATTCCGCCAGCGCCCGGCATTGCTCCTCCGCTCCGGAGCGCGGCGGATCGAGCACGATCGCGCCAAAGCGGTTGATTTCCGCCACCGTCAGCGGACGACGATAGAGATCGCGATGCTCGAAAAACACCTGCCTTTGCGCGCGCCCGGCGGCCATCTTGAGCGCCATGCCCGAATCGCGCCCGGCTTCGGCCGCATAGACCTTGCGCGTGGTGGAGAGCGCCAGCGCGAACGTGCCCAGCCCGCAGAAAAGATCCGCCACCGCGCCCGCGTCGCCGACCGACGCCAGCACCGCGGCGACCAGCGCGGCCTCGCCATCCAGCGTCGCCTGGAGAAAGCTGTTATGCGGCAATGGCACCGGCACGCCGCCAAAGGTGATGGTCACCGGTTCCGGCTCCCAGCGCGTCTGCGGGCCGAACCCGTCGTCGATCGACAGGCGCGCGATCTTTTGCGCATCGGCAAAGTCCGACAGGCCTTCGGCGGCGGCCAGCGTATCGGCCTTGATCCCGTCGATCACCATGTCCACGCCCTGATCCGCCAGCGTCATCGTGATGTTCGCCACGCGCTTTTCGGGGAGCGTGGTGGAGAGCAGCCGCCGCAGCGGGGCAATCATCGCGAACAGCGCGGGATGGAGAATCGCACAATCCACCATGTCCACGATCCGGTGGCTGCTCCCGGCATTGAACCCGATCGTTACTTTCTTGCCGCGCCGCTCTGCCTTCAGGCTGGCGCGGCGGCGAGTGCGCGGGGGCGAGAGATGCACGGGGGCGAAAGGCGGCGGCGCGATGCCCTGCGCGCCCAGGCCGGTGATGATCCGGTCCCGCACGAAATCCTTATAGCTCTCGTCATCGAGATGCTGGAGCTGGCATCCACCGCAATCCCCGAAATGCGGGCAGGCGGGCGCGGCATGGCGCAGACCGGGCAGGATCACGCCCTCTGACGTCACGACGTCACCCACGCTGGCGAAGGGCACATGGCGGCCGTCGGCGGTAACGCCGTCGCCGCGCGCGGCGATGCGGATGATCTCAGCAGTTTCAGTCACAGGCAGGCGGCAATAGCGGCCGGGAGGTGATTGGCAAGGTCATCCGCGACAAAGGCAGGCCCGGCGCGGCGTGCGGCATCCCCATGGAGCCATACGCCGGCGCAGGCCGCATCGAACGCATCAAGCCCCCGCGCGCGCATCGCGGCGACGATTCCCGCGAGCACATCGCCCGTGCCGCCGGTCGAGAGCCAGGCCGAGGCATCAGGCGCAACGGCAATCTGGCCATCGGGCGACGCGATCACTGTATCCGCGCCTTTGAAGACGATCACCGCGCCCGAGGCCGCGGCGGCCTGGCCAGCGCGATCGATCTTGCTCCCCTGCCCTTTGCCAAAGAGCGATTCGAATTCTCCATCATGCGGGGTGAGGATCGCCATGGCGGGCAGCCCCTTCAATGCCTCTGCACCCATATCCCCGATCAGCCGCAAAGCGCCTGCATCCATCACCGCGGGGGCACGGCCAGCCATCACCTGGTCCAGCAGGCTCCGGCCGGCAGCATCGGGAGACAAGCCCGGCCCGATCACCACCGCATTCAGGCGCTTGTCCGCCAGGGTGGCGGCGAGTTCCTCGATTGGGCGGCACACGAGCGCATCGGGTCCACCCTGGCCGCCCAGCAGCTTCACCATGCCCGATCCCGCTCTCAGCGCCGCTGTGGCCGACAGACGCGCCGCGCCGGGCATTCCGCCGCCGACCACGGCCACGAAACCGCGGCTGTATTTGTGATCCGCCGGTCCCGGCGCGGCAAGGTGTGGCCGCGCCAGTTCGGTGATCAGACTCTCCGTGGCGATCCCGATATCAGCCACGCGCACCGCGCCGCACAGATGCGCGGCGGGCTGCAGCAGATGCACGGGTTTGAGCGCACCCAGCGCCAGCGTCAGCGAAAAATGAGGCACGGGTGCCAGCAAGGCTCCGGTGTCCGTCGCCAGACCACTCGGCAGATCCACCGCCAACGCAAGATGCGCGCGCGACACCAGGCGCATGAGGGCGTCCGCCACGTCCGGTTGCAGCGGCCGGGACAGTCCGGTGCCGAACAGCGCATCGACCAGCATGGGCGCAGGTGTGGTGTCGGTCAGCGGCTCGACCGGCCCGTCCCAGCCCCGCCGCGCCTGGATCGCCGCCTCCGATTGCGGATCGCACGGCGCAGCCACCCGCACATTCGCCCCCAATGCTTTCAGAACCCGCGCGGCGACATAGCCATCGCCGCCATTGTTGCCGGGGCCGCACAGAATGAGCACGGGACGTCCGCCGCCGAAGCGCCATGCCGCTTCGGCCACCGCCTTTCCGGCGCGCGCCATCAGGCTTTCCACGGATGCACCGCGCGCGATTGCACGGTCTTCCGCCGCGCGCATGGCGGCGGCTGTCAGGATCGCGCGGCCGCGGCTCATGGCTTCATCGCGACGGGCAACCGGTATCGGTCCCCCGCCAGCGTCACATCGACCCATTGATCGTCCACCGGCGTAATCTCCGCCGGCGCTGCGCCATCCGCGGCACTCACACCGCGGCCGTCCTTCGGCACCGTCATCCGGCGAAACGCGCCCGATGGATGGCGAACCACCAGCATCAACGCGCCCGCATCCGAGATGCTGCGCTCCAGGGCGCAGACCCGCGCGAACACGGTTGCGCCGTCCACCATGCAGGCGATCAGATCCTCCGCCTTCGCCGTCGGATCACCGCCGCCCGCCCCGCAGGCGGCGAGCAGCAAACAAATGATCGCTCCGCCCCACCGCTCCGGCTGAGCCTGTCGAAGGCTTTTCCCTCTCTTCCAATATGAAGAGAGACGGCGATGTGCTTCGACATGCTCAGGATAAGGGTCGCATGGGGCTGAATCAGATATCCGCGTAGACATGGGTTTCGGCGCTGGCTCCCGGATGCGTGACCGCTCCCTTATAGGCCGGACCGACATTCTGCGCATAGCGCCAGAGTGCACCCGATTGATAATCGGTCTTGCGCGGCGTCCAGGCCGCGCGGCGCGCATCCAGAACATCCTCCGGCACCACCAGATCGATCGTGCCGGCTTCGGCATCGATCGCGATCGTGTCGCCATTTTCGATGAGCGCGATCGGTCCGCCTTCCGCGGCTTCCGGGCCGACATGACCGATGCAGAAACCACGCGTGCCGCCGGAAAAGCGTCCGTCCGTAACCAAGGCGACCGTCTCGCCCAGGCCCTGTCCGTAAAGCGCCGCGGTGGTCGACAGCATCTCGCGCATCCCCGGGCCGCCCTTCGGCCCTTCATAACGGATCACGACGACATCCCCGTCCACGATCTGCTGCGCCTCGACCGCGGCGAAGGCATCCTCCTCGCGCTCGAACACCTTGGCCGTTCCGGTGAATTGCAGGCGCTTCATCCCTGCCACCTTCACGATCGCGCCATTGGGGGCCAGCGAGCCCCGCAGACCCACCACGCCGCCCGTGGGCGTGATCGGGGTCCTAGCATCGTAAATCACCTTCTGATCGGGGTTCCAGGTAATCTCGTCGATATTCTCCGCCAGCGTCTTGCCGGTCACGGTGATGCAATCGCCGTGCAGCAAGCCCTCGGCATGGAGCGTCTTCATCAGCATGTAGATCCCGCCCGCCTCATACATGTCCCTGGCGACATAATTACCGCCGGGTTTGAGGTCCGCGAGATACGGTGTCGTCTTGAAGATTTCCGCCACGTCGAACAGATCGAATTCGATCCCGCATTCGCTCGCCATCGCCGGCAAGTGAAGCGCGCCATTGGTGGAACCGCCCGTGGCCGCCACGATGCGCGCCGCGTTGATGAACGCATCACGGGAGCAGATGTCGCGCGGACGCAGATTGAGCTTGAGCAATTCCATCACCTGACGACCAGCCGCGACCGCGATCTCCTCGCGGCTCTTGTAAACCGCGGGCGCCATATTGCTGTTCGGCAAGGACAATCCGATCGCTTCGCCCACACAGGCCATGGTATTGGCGGTATATTGGCCACCGCACGCGCCATGGCCGGGGCACGCCGCCTTCTCGATCGCAGTGACCTCGGAGAGCGGGCATTTCCCGGCCGAATAACGGCCGACCGCCTCGAACACGTCGATCACGGTCAGATCGCGTTCCTGATAGCGGCCCGGCAGGATCGAGCCGCCATAAACGAAGATCGACGGCACGTTCAGGCGCAGCATGGCCATCATCATGCCGGGGAGCGATTTGTCGCATCCCGCAAAGGTGACCAGCCCGTCATAGCAATGGCCGCGGACCGAAAGTTCGACCGAATCGGCGATCACCTCACGGCTGACCAGCGAACTCTTCATCCCCTGATGACCCATGGCGATGCCATCCGTGACGGTGATGGTGTTGAACCGGCGCGGCAACCCGCCCGCATCATGCACGCCCTGGCGACACCAGTCGGCCTGCGCATCAAGCGTGGTATTGCATGGCGCACTGTCATTTCCCGCGCTGACCACGCCGACGAAGGGCCGGTTAATTTCTTCCTCGGTGAGGCCCATGGCATAATAATAGCTGCGGTGGGGTGCGCTTTCGGGGCCAACGGAGACATAGCGGCTGGGGAGCTTTGATTTATCGAAAATATGGGTCATGTTTCATCCTTCATGCGCGCCCTATGTCTCAAAGACCGGGTTTTACGCAAGACTATTACGTGTGTGGCCGATAATATGTGCGATTATGTCCGCCCAGCGAGAGATGCCGGCCGTATCCGATATGAGATCCTGCCGCACTTCCAGACCAAGATAGGGCAATCCGGCGGCTTCCGCATGAGCGTTCATCGTCGCATTCAGTATTTTTCCGGAATAAGGCAGATTATCCCCCGTCGCCACGCCCGCAGCGCCTAACAGGGGAATCGCGAGCCGCGCTGCACGATCATCCCGATTATAGAGGACGCCGATCTCCCATGGTCGTGCTTGATGCGGATCGGTGGTCAATTGCGGGGTAAAGCTGTGCAGCGATATCAGCATTGCGGGGGAATAATGCGCGATCAGGCGCGCGACTTCGGCATGATAGGGCCGCCAATAGAGATCGATCCGCGCCCCGCGTTCATCGGCATCCAGCGCGGCATTGCCGGCAATCTCCACTCCGTCACTCACCAGCGGCACAACGCCGGGCGCATCGGCTTCGCGATTGAGATCCACGACCAGCCGGGAGAGCGTGGCGAGCACCGCGGGCGCGTCGAGCTTTTCCGCCAGACGATGCGCTAGATCCCATGTGCCGACGTCTACCGCCATATGCTGGCCCATCACCGCAGGCGGCACGCCGAGATCGACGCCGGCTGGAACGACGTTCGACGCGTGATCGGCGATGATGAGCAAGCCCGACGCGGGATCGCCGGGAATATGGAGGGGATTCATGCGACCGTCTGTGCCGGAATGATTTCGGGGCGGCAAGCCTTGGCCTGCCGCCCCGAATATGATGCACACCGTCGGCGTGGACCATGGCCGAATGGATCTGCGCTGCGAGACGCGTGATCGATCCGATCGCAACCAACGCCGCAAACGCCGTGCCAGTTCAAAAACGACGCAATTGCGTGCAATTTCCAGAAATCCCTGTCCCGATATGGAACATTCGGGTCACTTCAGCGCCGTTTCGAGACACCAATAAGAGGGCCATCGCATCCGGATCACGCATGTGCCTCGCGCGCGCGCCGCCGCATCCGAGAACAGGGCAAAGCAGGTGGCGCCTGATCCCGACATACGCGCGAGCCTCACGCCCTCCAGCGCCTGAAGCGCGTCCACCAGCGTGGCGATTTCGGGCACGAGCGCGGCAGCCGGCGGCTCCAGATCATTGCGCCCGGCCAGCGCGGCGGCCAGCGCGGGGCCGCCATCCAGCGGGCCACGGTCTACGCCATCCCATCCGGCAAACACCGGGCCTGTGGCCAGCGCGATCTTCGGATTGACGAGCAACAGCGGCATCTCCGCCAGTTCCGGCTCATCGAGCATTGCCATGGCATCGCCGCGTCCTTCGCCGCGCAGGGTGCGGCTTTCAAGGCAGGCCGGCACGTCCGCGCCCAGCGCAGACGCGATGGCGGCAATGCGCAAGTCGCGCGGATCGATCCGCCAATGCCGGATCAGCAATCTGAGCGCTGCCGCGGCATCCGCCGATCCGCCGCCGATGCCCGCCGCCACGGGAAGATTTTTGACCAGCCTCAGCGCCGCGCCGTCCGATATCCCGAACGCACCGCGCAAGGCCTCTGCCGCGCGGAGCACCAGATTATCCGGACCGGCGTCCAGCCCCGCCGCAAACGGCCCTTCGATCGCGAGCGTCAGATCACCGGACGGCGCAAGCGAAACCGCATCGCCATCCCGGGCAAAGGCGAACAGGCTTTCGATATCATGATAGCCGTCAGCCAGGCGGCGGCGGACATGGAGCGCCAGATTGATCTTTGCCCAGGCAGTTTCACGCAGCATCATGGCGGCGCTTATGGCGCGGCGGTCGCGGTGGTCCAGCCCATATCGGTCTTGGCCTTCAGACGCACCGCGGCATCCTCGTCCGCCGTCACCAGCGCCGATTGCCAGGCATAACGCGCTTCGATCCTGCGCCCGGCCGCCCAATAGGCATCGCCCAGATGCTCGTTCATGATCGATTCGGCGGGCACCACATTGACCGCGCGTTCCAGTGTCTCGATCGCGCGCTTGGTCTGTCCGCGCACATGATAGGCCCAGCCGAGCGAATCGATGAAGGAGGCGTCATCCGGGCTGATCGCATTGGCACGCGCGATCAGCGTTTCCGCTTCGGCCAGATTTTCGCGCCGTTCGAGCTGCGAATAGCCGAGATAGTTGAGGATGACGGGCTGATCCGGAGCCAATGCCAGCGCCTGCTCCAGCGCCGCCTTCGCTCCATCCCAATCGCCCGCATCTTTCAGCGCGCTGCCCAGCATCAGCCAATGGGACCATGCGGCGGGCGCGCCCTCGGTCTCCGCTTTCGCAATCGCCATACGATAGGCGCTGACCGCATCGGCATGACGATCATCCACGCTCAGTAGATCGCCCAGCCGGGTGAAATCGCCGCTCGAGGCATTGCGGGCTTTCGCCGCCACGGTCGCCGCTGCCAGCGCCGAAACGCCGTCACCGCTGCCCGCCAGCAGCGCCACGCGCAAATCGGTCGCCTGGGTGCGCCACGGGCCTTTCGCATTGATCCGGCTGACCGCGACGAGAGCCGCACCGGGATTCCCCTGATTGCGCAGCAGATCGGCGGTCACGACCCAGGCCGCGTCGCTGGCGGGATCGAGAAAGGTCGCGATGCGCGCAAGCGACACCGAAAGCGCGCCGGCCTGCCGCCCGCCGATATCTTCGGCCAGCCGCATCAGCAGCAAGGCCGCGCCGCGCGAGGCGGTATCGGCGCGCACATTGAGCGCCTTGCCGGCCATAAGACTGGATCGTGCGGCCACCACTGCGGGATCATTGCCCGTCAGGATCGCCAGTGCGTCGGCCCGGCGTCCGCCTTTAACCAGCGCCGAGGCGGCTGCAATGCGCACGGCCGCCCCAGCGAAGCCGGTGCCGCTGGTGGGCAGCGTGCGCAAAATGGCGACGCCCTGATCCGCATGGCCGCCCGCGATCATCAGCAACGCGCGATGTTCGCCCGCATAAGCGGCGGTAAGACCGCTCGTCTGCGGCGCTTCGAGAAAGGTGAGCGCATCCTTGCGGCCCGCGCCGAAATGCACCCAGGCGCGCAGCACCGGGCCGACGAAGTCGAAATTGCCCTCGTCGCGCAACGCATCCACGGCTCGATCGGCGGCGCGCCAATCGCTGGCGTTGATCGCTTCGGCCAGCAGCAGCAGACGCCCCTCGGCGGGCAAGGCACCCTGAGCCACCAGCACCCGTGCCGCGCGCAGCGCCAGCGCCTTGTCTCCGGCAGCCATCCCGCCGCGATAGGCGCGCAGCGCCATGGCCGCATCGCCCGGCTGGGCGGTCAGCAAGGCCGCATAAGCCGCGGCGGCGGCATCGGGCTGCCCGTCCCCATCCGCGATACGCGCGCGGATATAATCCGCCATCGCCTCCGCATCCGACGCATGAGCCGTCACGGGCGACATGAGCGCGGACAGGGCCAGCGCCGTCAGGCCAAGGCGTTTACATATTGGGATAATTCGGCCCCCCGCCGCCCTCTGGCACCACCCAGTTGATGTTCTGGGTAGGATCCTTGATGTCGCACGTCTTGCAATGGACGCAATTCTGCGCGTTGATCTGGAACCGGGGATTGCCCTCATCCTGTCCTACCACCTCATACACGCCTGCCGGGCAATAACGCTGCGCAGGCTCGTCATACATGGGTAGATTATAGGCGATCGGAACGTCCGGATCCTTCAATGTCAGATGGATCGGCTGATCTTCTTCATGATTGGTGTTTGAGAGGAACACCGAGGACAGGCGATCGAAGCTGATCACGCCATCGGGCTTGGGATAGTCGATCTTCTGGACCATATCCTTGCGCCAGAGGCTTTCATTGTCCTTATGCGTCCGAATCGTGAAAGGCAGGCCGATCTTGAGCGTGCGCATCCACATGTCCATGCCTGCCACGAGCGTGCCGCCCACCGGTCCGAATTTCTGGATCGCCGGCCCGGCATTGCGCACCATCTTAAGCTCCGTCGCGATCCAGCTTGCATCGAGTGCGTCCGGATAGGTCGAAAGTGCGTCAAATTCGCGACCGGCGGCGATCGCGTCGAATGCGGCTTCGGCCGCCAGCATCCCCGATTTCATCGCTGTATGGCTGCCCTTGATCCGCGGCACGTTCACGAAGCCGGCGGAGCAGCCGATCAGCGCGCCACCGGGGAACACCAATTTGGGCACCGCCTGCCAGCCGCCTTCGTTGATCGCGCGCGCGCCATAGGAAATGCGCTTGCCGCCCTCGATCTCCGCGCGGATCGCGGGATGCTGCTTCCAGCGCTGGAACTCCTCGAAGGGCGAGAGATAGGGATTCTTGTAATCCAGATCGACCACGAAGCCCAAGGCCACCTGGCCATTGGCCTGGTGATAGAGGAATCCACCCCCGGCCTCTTCGGTGAGCGGCCAGCCTTGCGAATGGATCACCCGTCCCGGCACATGCTTGTCCGCCGGGATATCCCACAATTCCTTGATACCGATGCCATAGGTCTGTGGCTGGCACTCCGATTCCAGATTGAAGATGCGCTTGAGTTCCTTGGACAGATGCCCGCGAACGCCCTCGGCGAAGAAGGTGTATTTGGCGTGCAATTCCATACCCGGCATATAATCGGGCTTGTGCGTGCCATCGCGCGCGACGCCCATGTCTCCGGTGGCGACGCCCTTCACCGAGCCATCCTCGTTGAACAGGATTTCGGCAGCCGCGAAGCCGGGGAAAATCTCCACGCCCAGCGCTTCGGCCTGCTCCGCCAGCCAGCGGCAGAGATTGCCGAGCGACCCGGTATAAGTGCCCTTGTTGTTCATGAAAGGCGGCATGAAGATGTGCGGCATGGCGAATTTGCCGGTCTTGGTCAGCACCCAATGGTGGTTCTCCACCACGGGCACCTGCGCCATCGGGCAGGTTTCGCGCCAATCGGGCAGCAATTCGTCCAGCGCCTTGGGATCGACGACCGCGCCGGAGAGGATATGCGCGCCGATCTCCGAGCCCTTTTCCAATACGCATACTGAAATCTCGCCGCTTTTTTCGCCGGCAAGCTGTTTCAGCCGGATCGCCGCCGCCAGCCCGGCAGGGCCGCCGCCGACGATCACCACGTCATAGGGCATGGATTCCCGTTCACTCATCGTCATTCCCTTCCATCCGCAGCGCGCGCCTTCCTGTCGTCGCGTCCGCACAACGCCTTGTCATGTTGCCGGTGCACTCTGATTGACCCTGCCGTCAACCATGACTCTAAGCAATCCCATGCAAGCGGGGGCAGATATGCTGGATATCACGGGTGCGCTGAGCGCGCTCGATTGGTGGCAAAGCGCGGGGGTCGATACCCCGATCGCCGAGGAGCCGCGCAACTGGCTTGCCGAACACCGCGTCACCGCCGCTACGGCGCCCGCAATTTCTGTCGCAGCCGCTCCGGCCGCGCTCCCCAATACGCTTGCCGGTTTTCACCAGTGGATCGCGGAAGCGCCCGATATGGCGGATGGATCGCGCCAGGGCCGCCGCATCCTGCCTTCAGGCGATGCGATCAGCGGGATCATGGTGATGATCGACATGCCGGAGCCGGCCGATGGTGCCGCGGGATCGCTGCTGTCCGATGATTCGGGCCGGCTGTTCGATAAGATGCTCGCCGCGATCGGGCGCGATCGCGCCTCGGTCTATTTCGCGTCGCTCTGTTTCGAACGCCCCATCGGCGGCCAGACCAACCCGGCAGCGATCGTGCGGATGGGCGAAATCGCCCGCCATCACATCGCTCTGGCCGCGCCGAAACGCTTACTTTTGATGGGTCAGGCGGTCAGTCGTGCCATTCTCGGGACGGAACTCATCTCCGCGCGTGGAAAGTTACACGGGGTTAACCATGATGGTGCCAAGACGGAGGCTGTCGCGACATTTGCGCCGCGCTTCCTGATTCAGAGCCCCGCCCGCAAGGCGGACGCCTGGCGGGATCTGCGATTGCTGATCGGGGGTATCGAGTTTTGAAGTTGAGGTTCGCGCTTGCCTGTGCGCTGATCGCACTGCCCGTGATTCCGGCCGTTGCGGCCAATGAAGACCTGTCCTCCGTCCGCAAGGGCGAGGCGAAATCCGCCAACACCGCTTTGCCGCGCCAGCTTTCGGGCGAAGAGCGCGATGCCTATCGCGCGGTGTTCGCGGCGATCCGGGCCAAGGCCTGGGCCGAGGCGGCCAAGAAGCTGGACGATATGAAACAGGGGCCGCTGCATGATGTGGCGCGTTCCGAACTCTATCTGGCCAAGGGGTCGCCCAAGGTGGAAACGCCAGCGCTGATGACGCTGCTCGTCAGCGCCCCCGAACTGCCCGAGGCCGACAAGATCGCCGCCATCGCCAGAAAGCGCGGCGCAATCGAGATTCCCAGTTTCCCTCAGGAACAGCGCATGATCTGGCTGGGCGGCAAGCCGAGCCGGGCGCGCACCGCAACCACCAAGGGCGACACCGCCGGCGCGGCGCTGGGCGCGAAGATCATGCCGCTGATCAAGGCGAACGATCCGATCGCCGCCGAATTGCTGCTGACCGGCGCCGAAACCACGCTCACGCCCGAAGCCCTGACCGAATGGCAGCAGAAGATCGCCTGGGCGCATTATCAGGCGGGCAATGACGCCGCCTGCCGCGCGATCGCCGCCAAGGCGCAAAGCGGCACGGGCGAATGGTCCTCTCAGGCCGATTGGATCATGGGTCTCGCCTCATGGCGGCAGCGCGACTATCGCGCCGCGCAGCAGGCGTTCGAGACGGTATCGCGCCGCGCGCCAGACGAAGACATGCGCGCGGCCGGGCTCTATTGGGCGGCGCGCGCCGACATGGCGCTGGGCGAACCGCAAAAGGTGCAGCCGCGTCTCCGCATCGCATCGAAGATGGACGACACGTTCTACGGGATGCTGGCGGGCGAAATGCTCGGCATCCGCGCCGCGCGCGCGATGGATGGTGATCGGGGCGGCGCAGACTGGAAACGGCTTTCGTCCCGCCCCAATGTCCGCGCCGCGGTCGCGCTGACCGAGATTGGCGAATATGCCCTGGCGAACGATCTGCTGCGGCATCAGGCGCGGATCGGGTCGCGCGAGGATCATGGCGCGCTGCTCGGCGTGGCGAGCAGGCTCAGCTTGCCCGAAACCCAGATATGGCTGGCGCATAACGGCCCCAATGGCGCGAAAGTGGCCAACAGTCAGCATTATCCCGCACCGGCCTGGACGCCGGATGGCGGCTGGCGCGTCGATAAGTCGCTCGTTTTCGCCCATGCACTGCAGGAATCGAACTTCCGCCGCGATGTGGTGAGCCCCGCCGGTGCTTATGGCCTGATGCAGATCATGCCCGGCACCGCGCAATTGATTGCGCGCCGCAAGGGCGAAACCTATTCCAAGGCGCGGCTGACCGAGCCCTCCACCAATATCGAATATGGCCAGAGCTATCTGGAGCAGATGCGCGATTTCTCCGCCACGGAGGGGCTGCTGCCCAAGGTGATCGCCGCGTATAACGCCGGCCCCGGCTCGGTAAAGAAATGGAATGAGCTTGGCATCGATCGCGCTGATCCCTTGCTCTACATCGAATCCATCCCGTTCTGGGAGACGCGCGGCTACGTCACGATCGTGCTGCGCAATTACTGGATGTATCAGCGCAACGCCGGCCAGCCCGCGCCCAGCCTCGCCGCCATGTCCCAGGGCATGTGGCCGCGCTTTCCCGGGATGAGCGGTGCCAGTGCGGTCCGCATGGACAATAGCGGCAAGATCGCCAGTGCCGATTGACAGCCATGCCGATTGACGAAAGTCGCGTCTTCCTGCCCGTCAGGATCGCGACGCTCACGATTTCCGACACGCGCAGCCGCGCCGACGACACCTCCGGCGACATATTGGCGGGTCGCGTTGAAGCGGCGGGCCACATCCTGGCTGATCGTGCAATCGTGCATGACGATATCGACGAGATCGTGGCGCGGCTTCATGCCTGGGTCGATGATCCCGAGGTGGATTGCATCATCACCACGGGCGGCACTGGCGTGACCGGACGCGATGTGACCCCCGAAGCGCTTCACCGGCTTGGTGGCAAGGATATTCCCGGCTTCGGCGAACTGTTCCGCTGGTTGAGCTTCGCCAAGATCGGCACTTCCACCATTCAGTCTCGCGCCTGCGCCAGTGTGACCCGCGGCACCTATATCTTCGCTTTGCCCGGATCGACTGGGGCGGTGAAGGATGGGTGGGACGACATTCTCGCCAGCCAGCTCGATAGCCGCCACACACCCTGCAATTTCGTCGAGCTCATGCCCCGCCTAATGGAACGTTGAGCCAGATCACGGCTCCAGATTCTCGTCGAAGAAATCGCCAAGCTCGTCCATCATCGAATTCCACCAGGCCACGGTATCCCTGAATTGGGTCTGGTTGAGGCCGCCCACGGTGGCGATATCATATTGCACGTAAAGCGCCTTGTCCGCGGCGATCCACATCTTGGCGAGGCGCTTGTCCCGGTTCCACTGATTGGCCAATTCGGTGGTATGTGCGTCGTCGGCGCTGAAACCGGCTTCGAACAGGACCGCCGCGCACGCTTTTTCAGCATCGTTGCAGTCTTTGAGATAGACGCCATATTCATAGCCGCCGGCCTCGCTTTTCACCGCGATTTTCCCGTCGCTTTGCTTTTCGACATCAGCCTCCAGCCCCGCCGCCTTCATGGCGTCGGCGATCGTCTGCGGGGCGCTGGCGCACACCATTCCCTGTCCGCAAGGCCCATCATCAGCCGCCCAGGCCGGCGTCGCGAAACCCAATGCTGCCGCTGTAAATATTTTCAAAATTCGCATCTGATCCCCCCATTTTCCGCGCAACAATCTGGCTGGACGCGGCGCACCCCGCAAGCGGTTTATTCCAGCGCTTTGAACGCCTTGTCCCATGCCGGATCACTGCCCTTCCAGACATAGGGAGCGGGTTGCGGCACATGCACCACCCGGATATCGGGCATCACCGGCTGATCAGCGATCTCTGAATCCGCCAGGATCGCCAGCCTGAAGCCGGGTTTGAACCATTGGCCGAGCACCGCAAAGATCGCGCCGGCCTGGATTGGATCGAAGGCCTCGACCTGACGCATGAACACGCACTCCCTGCCGCCCGGCAATGTCAAAAACCGCTGCGCCAGATGCGCATATTTCGCCTGCACGCCCGCCAGCCGCACGTCGATCCGCGCGTCGAAAGGAAAATCGTGCAGCATTTCCACCCCGAACGCCGCATCTGTCACAGCGTGAAACCCCTCATGTTCGCCCTGCGACCGCAGATTATGGGGTGCGAGGAAACCACCGAAGCCACCCTTCAACAAGGCGATCAGCCCCTCATGCGGCGTGATCAGCCAATCGAAAAACTGCGCGGGACGCCCCGGCCCGGTCACCCGGTCGATCTGGTGCGCCGCCTGGCAATGGCGGCCGAGGCTGATGAAGCGGGTCACCGTGACAGGCTAGGCGATCGCGTATCTGATCGCAATTGTTCTTGATATGTTCTATCGCGGGGTGCACAAGACATCATGGATTCAAAGCTCCGCCCTGCGCGCGGCGCGACCGTCAATCGGACGAGCGACCGCTTCCATCTTCCCGCGCGGGAAGCCGATGGCGACTGGCTGGATGCGCGCGCCAGCGTGGACGGCGACGCGCCCAAATTGCGGACCATTGTCACGGTGGAAAAGCCGCGGACGATCATCACGCGCAATCAATCGCCCGACATCGCCTTCGATCGCTCGATCAATCCCTATCGCGGCTGCGAACATGGCTGCATCTATTGCTTCGCCCGGCCGACCCATGCCTATCTCGATCTCTCCCCCGGCCTGGATTTCGAGACCAAGCTGTTCGCCAAGCCCGATGGCCCCGTCCTGCTCCGCAAGGAATTGATGAAGCCCGGCTATGTCGTCGGCCCGATCGCAATGGGGACCAACACCGATCCCTATCAGCCGATCGAGAGCGAATGGCGGATCATGCGCCAATGCGTCGAGATTTTGAGCGAGACCGGCCATCCGCTGATGATCACCACCAAATCAGACCGCATTGTCCGTGACATGGATCTGCTGGCCCCCATGGCGGCGCGCGGACTGGTCGGCGTGATGATTTCGGTCATCTCGCTCGATCCGAAGATCGCGATGACGCTGGAGCCGCGCGCGCCCCGCCCAGCGCGCCGGATCGCGGCGATCAGGGCACTGAGCGATGCGGGGATACCGGTGACCGTCTCCATCTCGCCGATCATTCCCGCGATCACCGATCACGAGATGGAGCATATCCTTCAGGCGGCGGCCGAAGCGGGCGCGCTGAACGCCTCCTACATCCCGGTGCGGCTCCCTTTCGAAGTGGCCCCGCTATTCCGTGCCTGGCTCGATGCGCATTTCCCCGATCGCGCGGGCAAGGTGATGACGATCATCCGCGACATGCGCGGCGGGCGAGACAATGATCCGAATTTCCATTCGCGCATGAAATCCGAAGGCCCATGGGCCGATCTTCTGCGCACCCGTTTCCAGATCGCCTGTCGCAAATATGGGTTGCGCAAACGCGAATGGATGAAGCTGCGCACGGATCTGTTCGTGCCGCCCGAGGGCGATCAGATGCGGCTGTTGTAGTCCCCTCCCGTAAGCGGGAGAGGGATTAAGCCGTCTCGAAGCGGAAATCCTTATATTGCGCCCGCAATGCGGTCTTCAGCAATTTCCCCGTCGCCGTATGCGGCAGACTGCCGACGAACAATATCTCATCGGGCAGCCACCATTTGGCGACCTTGTCCGCCAGATGATCCCGCACGTCACCCGCGCTCACGGCAGCGCCCTCTTTCCGCACGATCAGCAGCAACGGCCGCTCGTCCCATTTGGGATGATGGATGCCGATCGCCGCCGCCTCAGCCACGCCGGGGCAGCCGACCGCGGCATTTTCCAATTCGACCGAGCTGATCCATTCGCCGCCGGATTTGATGACATCCTTGGACCGGTCCGTGATCTGCATCGTGCCGCAGGGATGAAGCACCGCGACATCGCCCGTATCGAACCAATTATCCGAGTCGATCGCATCCTCTTCCGCCTGGAAATAGCGCTTCACCACCCAGGGGCCACGGATCTGGAGCCGGCCGGCGCTGACCCCGTCGCGCGGCAGCGCGCGGCCTTCCTCGTCGATCACCCGCAGTTCGACGCCAAAAGGCGCCCGGCCCTGTTTGGAAATCTGATCGAGTTGCTCGTCGAAGCTCAGTGCGTCCCAATTGGGAAGGGGCGCACCCGACGTGCCCACGGGAGAGGTTTCGGTCATCCCCCAGAGATGCGCGACACGCACGCCCATCTTCATCAGCCGCGCGATCATCGCGCGCGGTGCCGCAGACCCGCCGATGCTGACCAGCTTCAGATATTGCGGCACTTCGCCCGTCGCATCCATATGCTGGAACATGGAAAGCCACACGGTCGGCACACCCGCGGAATGGGTGACCTTCTCCTGATTCATCAAGCGACAAAGCACCACGGGATCATTGACGGCGGCATAAACGAATTTGGACCCCGCCAATGCGCCGGCGAAGGGCAGACCCCATGAGGCTGCATGAAACATCGGCACGATCGGAAGCGATACGGATTTCGACGACAGATCGAACACATCGGGCGCGACCTCGGCCATGGCGTGGATCACCGTCGAGCGATGCGTATAGAGCACGCCCTTGGGATGGCCCGTGGTGCCGCTGGTGTAGCAGAGCATACACGGATCGCGCTCCGGCCCTTCGACCCAGGCATAATCACCGCTCTCGCGTGCGATCACCGCTTCGAAGCTCTCATCGCCCGCGCCATCGAAGCAGATATAATGATCGATATGCGTCCATTGCGGCTTCAACCGATCGACGATTGGCTGGAACGCCTTGTCATACAGCAGCACGCGATCTTCGGCATGATTGGCGATGAACACCAATTGCTCGTCGAACAGCCGCGGATTGATCGTGTGGATCACCCCGCCCATCCCGATCGCGCCATACCAGGCGACGAGATGCCGGCTGTGGTTCATCGCCAGCGTGCCGATCCGGTCGCCCGGCTTCATCCCCATCCGTTCCAGCGCCTGCGCCAGTTTGCGCGCATCGCGCGCGATCCCCGCCCAATCGGTCCGCGTCTCGCTGCCATCCGCCCAATAGGTCACGATCTCGCGCGGGCCATGTTCGCGCGCGGCGTGATCGATCAGGCGTGGCACCCGCAGCTCGAAATCCTGCATTCCGCCCAGCATCCGGCTCTCCATTTTTCGTTTTCGCAAGACTAGCGAAACCGATCGGATTTGCCAGCAGGATCAGGAGACCAGTCGAAGCCTTGGCGGTTCGGCGCTGCGCAGCGCCACGCTCAACACGCCAGGCAGCGCCTCGATCCGCGCCGCCAGTTCGGCGTCGAGCATATAATCCGCGCCCAGCCGCACCCAGGCCTCGTGCCCGTCGCCCATGTCCGCACGCAGCATGAGTTCACCGCGCCCGCCGCGCTGGCCGGACATCAGATCGGCCAGCCCCGCCAATGCGGAAGGATCAGCGATCGCCACCTCCAGCGTCAGCCGGACATTGCCGGCAAGCTGATCAAATGGCTGGCTGCGCTTCACCGTCACGCGCGGCGTTTCCTCGCCGGGCCGACGGTCCAGTTCCACGGTCAGCAACGCGCAATTCCCGTCCTTGGCTGCCTGCTCCAGATCGGCGGCTACGCTCTCCTCGAAACAGGTGGCGATGAACTGGCCCGAGGCATCCGAGCAGGTCGCCATCAGATAGCGGCGGCCACGCGCGGACGTCCGCCAGCGCGCATCCTCCACCAGCCCGGCCATCACCGCGCCAGTGCGGCTGCCATCGGCCGAGCCGGGTTGTGCACACAACGCTGCATAGCTGCGCGCGCCATGCGCATTGGCGAGATGCAGATAGCGGTCCACCGGATGGGCAGAGAAATAGAAGCCGAACGCTTCCTTTTCCTGCGCCATGCGATCCGCCAGAGACCAATGTGCGCTGGCGGGCAATTGGATCGAGGTCGCCTTGGCCTCGCCTTCGCCAAACAAACCATGCTGCCCGCTGTTGCGCGTTTCCGCCGCCTGGGACGCTACCGCGAGGATCGTCTCCACCACCGCAAAGACGCCCGCGCGATCGGGATCGACGCCATCGAAGGCGCCGCCACCGGCCAGGCTTTCCATCTGCCGTCGGTTGAGCAATTTGGGATCGACGCGGTTTGCGAGATCATCGAGCGACTGATAAGGACCATTGGCCGCGCGCTCCACGATCAGCGTCTCCATCGCCTTCTCGCCCACGCCCTTCAGCCCGGCGAGCGCATAGCGCACGGCCAGCCCCTCTTCCGTCTGCTCCACCGAATATTCGGCCTCGCTCGCATTGATGCAGGGCGGGAGATAGGGGACGTTCATGCGCCGCATATCCTCGACGAACACGCCGAGTTTGTCGGTCAGCGCCATATCGAAGCACATAGAAGCGGCGAAGAATTCGGGCGCATGATGCGCCTTCAGCCAAGCCGTCTGATAAGCGAGCAGCGCATAGGCCGCCGCGTGGCTCTTGTTGAAGCCATAGCCGGCAAACTTGTCGATCAAATCGAACAACTCATTGGCCTTGGGCGGCGCGATATCATTCGCCGCGCAGCCTTCGACGAAACGGGCGCGCTGCGCATCCATCTCCGCCTGGATCTTCTTGCCCATGGCGCGGCGCAGCAGATCGGCCTCGCCCAGCGAATAGCCCGCCAGAATCTGCGCGGCCTGCATCACCTGTTCCTGATAGACGAAGATTCCATAGGTCTCCTCCAGAATGCCGGAGAGCAGATGGTGCGGATATTCGATCGCCTCGCGCCCGTTCTTGCGCGCGCCGAACATCGGAATATTATCCATAGGGCCAGGGCGATAGAGCGAGACGAGCGCGATGATGTCGCCGAAATTGGACGGTCTCACTGCCGCCAGCGTGCGCCGCATCCCTTCGGATTCGAGCTGGAACACGCCGACCGTGTCGCCCTTCTGCAGCAATTTATAAACGCCCTCATCATCCCATTCGAGCGCCTCCAGATCGATCGTCACCCCGCGCTTGGCGAGCAACTGCACCGCCTTTTGCAACACGGAGAGCGTCTTCAATCCGAGGAAATCGAACTTTACCAGACCGGCACCCTCGACATATTTCATGTCGAACTGGGTGACGGGCATGTCCGAGCGCGGATCGCGATAGAGCGGCACCAATTGCGCCAGCGGCCGATCCCCGATGACCACGCCCGCAGCATGGGTAGAGCTGTGCCGCGGCAGGCCTTCCAGTTTCATCGCCAGATCGACGAGCCGTTTCACCTGGCGGTCATTCTCATATTCGTGACGAAATTCGGCGACCCCGCCCTTTTCCATGGTGCGGTGAAGCGTCCAGGGATCGGTCGGATGATTGGGCACCAGCTTCGCCAGCCGATCAACCTGGCCATAGCTCATCTGCAATACGCGGCCCGTATCCTTCAGCACCGCGCGCGCCTTCAGCCGCCCGAAGGTGATGATCTGCGCCACATGATCGCGGCCGTATTTCTGCTGGACGTAACGGATCACCTCTTCGCGCCGCGTTTCACAGAAATCGATATCGAAATCCGGCATCGAGACGCGTTCGGGATTGAGGAAGCGTTCGAACAGCAGCCCGAGCTTCATCGGATCGAGATCGGTGATCGTCAGTGACCATGCCACCACCGAGCCCGCGCCCGAACCACGCCCCGGCCCCACGGGAATGTCGTTATCCTTGGCCCATTTGATGAAGTCCGCCACGATCAGGAAATAGCCGGGAAAACCCATCTGGATGATTACGTTCAGCTCGAAATCGAGCCGCTCGAAATATTCAGCATATCGTTCTGCGAGCAAGCCAGCGCCCTCCCGCGGGTGCATCCCGTCGATCTTCTCCAGCCGCCTGATCAGTCCGGCGTGCGCGTCCACCCTGAGCTTGGCCGATTCCGCGTCGCGGTCGCCCGCCAGGCTGGGCAGGATCGGATCGCGCTTGGGGGCCATCACCGCGCAGCGCTGCGCCACCACCATCGTGTTCGCCAACGCCTCGGGCAGATCGTCGAACAGCAGTTTCATGTCCTTGGCGGGTTTCATCCACGCGTCGGGTGAGCTTTTCCTGCGGTCTTCGCTTTCCACATAGGATGATCCCGCGATGCACAGCATCACATCATGCGCGGGGTGGAAGCTCTCTTCGGAATAGCAGCAGGGATTGGTCGCCACCAACGGCAGATTGCGCGCATAGGCCAGATCGAGCAGATGCGGTTCGGCACGGCCCTCGATCTCGTCCAGCCGCCGGACGATCTCGATATAGAGCCGATCGGGAAACAGTGTCTGCAGCCGATCGCAATAATCTTGCGCGCGATCGATCTGTTCCTCGGCGAACATCCGCGCAAGCCCGCCTTCATTGCCGGCGGTCAGCGCAATCAGCCCATCCGTCTGCCCTTGGAGAGCGTCGAAGGTGACATGCGCCTGCTGCTCCACCGGCCGATCGAGATGCGCGGCGGACACCAGAGCACATAGATTGCCATAGCCGGTCTCGTCCTGCGCATAGAGCGCGATCCAGTCATAGACGGGTTCCACGCCCTCGGGCATCCCCGGCCGCTGCACGCTCAGCATCGTGCCGATGATCGGCTGAATCCCCGCATCCTTGCACGCATCTGAAAATGCCATGGCGGCGTAGAGGCCGTTGCGATCGGTCAGCCCGGCCGCCGGAAAACCCAGTTCGCGCGCGCGCTTGGCAATCGCCTTCGGCTCGATCGCGCCATCGAGCATGGTGAAGGACGAAAAGATGCGGAGGGGAACGAAGGAGGCGTGCGGCATGGCTCACCCTAAGACCCGCGGAGCGATTCGGGAAACCCTTAACGGCGCCTACAGCAGCGCTTCGATATCCTTCGCCAGATCCCCCGGCTTGGTTGTCGGTGCATAGCGCTCCACCACCTTGCCCGCGCGATCGACAAGGAATTTGGTGAAATTCCATTTGATCCCGGTGGTGCCGAGCACACCCGGCTGAGCCGATTTGAGATAATCGAACAGCGGCGCAGCGCCCGTTCCGTTGACCTCGACCTTGTCGAACAACGGAAAGGTCACGTCATAGGTCAGCGAACAGAAGCTGGCGATCTCTTGCGCGTCACCGGGTTCCTGCGCACCAAACTGGTTGCACGGAAAGGCGAGGATCTCGAAACCGCGGTCCCTATATTGGCGATACAGCGCCTCCAGCCCCTCATATTGCGGTGTAAACCCGCATTTGGAGGCCACATTGACGATCAGCAGAACCTTGCCTGCATAATCCGCCATGTGCTTTTCCGCCCCGTCTGGCAGCTTTACCGCATAATCAGTGACCGCCATCTCATCCTCCCATCACGCCGGATCCTTTGGCGATCCACCGTATAAACACACCGAATGCACAGGAGTTCGCTTCCCTGATTCCGCGGCACATGCGAATAGCCTGCCATGCCAGCGTCCAACAGTCTCCGGGATTCGCGTTTCATGAGAATTATCCGCCGGATCGCTTTGGGAATGTTTTTGATCCTGACGGTTTCGATCCTGCTCACGGTCAGTTTCAGCCCCAATGTTCCCGCCCGAAGCGCGCCGACCGCCGAACAGGTGCGCAACGGCAAAATGGCAGCGATGCAATTGCGCGATCTCCGCGCGGCCACCGCAACCGGCCCCACGCAGGTGCGCTTTGATAACGATGCGCTGGATGGCATGATGGCGCTCGCCGCCAATGCGTTGAAGATGGACCGGATCAACGCCACGGTGAAGGACGGCCTATTCACCGGCGAAATGAGCATTCCCTTCCCGCTTGGTGCCTGGATCAACGTCCGCGCGGACATCGCGGGTGAAAGCCGGGGCTTTCCGGCGCTGCGGCTGAAGATCGGTCGCCTGCCTTTGCCGCCATCGGTCTCGCGCCCCTTTGCCGAGCTTATTCGCCAGATTCTCCGGCTGCGCGGTGCCGATGTGCCGCCGCTCGATAGCGTGGTACGCAAGACTGCGGTAAAAAAAGATGTGCTCGAAGCCGAACTCCCGCCGTCTAGGGGCGATACGCTGTTGCGCCAGTTTGCCGGCCTGAAGACCGGCCCGGTCAGCGGAAAGACAGTGGCGAAAATCTATTGCGCGCTCACCCAGGCGCAAAAACGCCAACCAGAAAGCAATTTCACCGTCCAATTGCGGCGAGCGTTTACTGTGGCCCAATATGCCGGAACCGAACCGCCGGAGCAGATCAATCGCGCAGCCTTCGTCGCGCTCGCGATGTTCGTGGTGGACGAGCGCGCGGGCGAACTGGCCGGCGGCGCGGTGAAGGAAAGCGCATCCTGCCGCCAGCCCGCGCCATTGCTGCTGCTGGAGGGACGCAGCGATCTGCCGCAACATTGGTCGCTCTCGGCCGCGATGGGCGCCATGCTGGGCAATGACATCTCCAAAGCGATGGGCGAATGGAAGGAACTGTCGGACAGCCTGCCCTCCGGCTCAGGCTTCTCCTTTGCCGATCTGGCAGCAGACCGTTCAGGCCTGCGTATGGCGCGCCTGGCGTCCGATCCGGATCAGGCGGTCCGCATCCGCACCGCGCTGCAAACCGCCTCCTCCGCCCAAATCCTCCCGCCCGAAGTGCTCGCGCTGGAGGAAGGCCTGAGCGAAAAGGCGTTCACCGATCACTATCAGACGATCGAGACCCGGAAATATCAGGCTGCGCTGGCGCGGATCGACGCGATGCTTGACCGGGTGGGGATACGCTGAGCCCCGTGGCCAGCGCGCCCGCCGCCAGAAGCGCTGGATAGAAGAGGAACGAGTTGAGCAGCGCATCCCCCACCGCCATCAGGACGATGGTCGCCAAAGGCAGGGCGATCGGGTTTGCGCCTGCCTTGTAACGATAGCTCGCGAGCGCTTTCACCGCGGGCCAAAGCAGCGTGCCAAAAGCCAGAAACAAGCCAATCAGGCCGAATTGGCCCAAGATTTGGAAGGCCAAGCCCCACGGCCGTCGTCCATTGACCCGCCACCAATCCCAATGCCCTGAACCCGCCACAGGATGCTGCGCGATCAGGGCAATGGCCTCCTGATCCCGTGCGACCCGATAGGTGAAGGAGGAGCGCCCGGTCGATCGCACCGCATCGACCATCTGACGCCCTACCGCCGTTTCCATCGCGATGGCACGCAGCGGCAACGCGCCCGAAATATACGCCACCCCGCCCACCGCGCAGACAAGCCCCGTGGCGATCAGAATATTGCGGAAATGAAAGCGCCCGGCGGCAAACACGGTGATCAGCCCCCCGATCATCCAGATGATCGCACCCGCCGACTGGGCGATGACGGTCATCATGATGCCCAGCGCCGCTACGCCCGCCTGCCGCCCTCGCATCCGCCGATCCGGAGCGCTGTGCCACAACCACACCGCGGCCAGCGCCGACATGGCGATCCAGATGCCATAATGATTGCCATGTTCGAAAAAGGCGAGCGGCCTGAATCCGATGTAACGGATATGGCCTTCGTAGCGATAGGGATGCGGTTCATAGACCAGATCGTAGACGATCGGTCCGGCCACGCCTTCGATCAGCGCCATTGGCAACAGAATCAGCAAGCCGATCGCCAGAGCAGCAAACAGGTCCGTTGCCCCCTTTCCCGCCAGATACACGCGCCCCAACAGCCAGGGCGCACCCCAAGTGCCCGCGAGGTAGAGCGCGGAGATGACGGGCGCGGAATCCTGATCGGCGACGAACGCCGATTGCCCTAAAGGCCAGAGACACCAAAGCGCGACAGGCAAATCCATCGTCGTCGGACGCCATAGTTTCATCGTCCCCCAATCCCGCGTGAGCGCCAGTGTCAGTGCGACAACAGGCGGCCACCACATTTTGGTAAGCAGCATATCCGTGGGCACCGCAGCGCCCACGATCCAGTCCGGAAAATTCGTCGCTGTTGAGCCGGCTGGAAAATGACCGACGGGCAGCAATATCCAGCCCGATATGCAGACGGCGATCACCGCCCGACCGGGCGGCAGCGCAAAGAATAGGGCGATGGCGATCAGCGCGAAGCCGGCAAATACAGCCTCGATCACAGGCCATTTCGCTTTCCTGTTGGACGAAGACCCGATTTATGCGCCATCAATTGACGCATGATCGAAAGATTCGGGTTTAACCTTACGCAAATTGCCGGGATTCTGGCATTCGTCATTGCGTCATTGGCTTGCCTCATCGCAAGCGGCGCGCGTCGGAAATCGCGTGATCTGTCCATCTGGCGTGGGCTCTCGATTGTTTATGGTCTGCTCGCGATCGAAATGATCGCCGCAATGCGCCATCGAATCCACGATTTTGTCAACGCACTGCTGAAGATCACGGGCGAATATTCCGCCCGCTCAGGCTTGCAGGAGATGCTGATTGCGGCCTTGGCCATCGTCATCCTGACAGCCATGGGTCTTTATTTAATGCGCTTGGGCAAAATCAAAGCTTCAACGCGGCTTGCTGCCAGCGCCACGATGACACTGGTTGGGCTTTTTCTGCTTGAAATGATCTCGCTGCACGCAATTGACGCCATTCTATACCGGCCGATCGGACCGCTGATGGTGATCACCTATCTGTGGATTGCAGCTTCGACAGTCACGGTGATCACCGCCTGGCGCTATCGCAAAGGCCGCTAGCCCAGCACCCCGTCGTGCAGGCGCACCACGCGGTCCATCTTCGCCGCCAGCCGCTCATTATGCGTGGCCACCAGCGCCGCCGATCCCTCTTCTCGCACCAGCCGCAAAAACTCGGCCAGCACCACATCGGCGGTCGCCTCGTCCAGATTGCCCGTAGGCTCGTCCGCCAGCACCAGCGCCGGGCGATTGGCCAGCGCGCGCGCCACCGCCACGCGCTGCTGCTCGCCGCCCGAAAGCTGGCTGGGTCGGTGGGTGAGGCGATGCCCGAGACCGAGCGACGAAAGCAGGCTTTCCGCCCGCGTCTTGGCGTCTTCGTTGGTGGCCCCGTGAATGAGTTGCGGCAGCACGACATTCTCCACCGCGGTAAAATCGGGCAGCAGGTGATGGAATTGATAGACGAAGCCCAGCGAGTCGCGGCGCACGCGCGTGCGGCCGTCATTGTTGAGCTTGGCCGCCTCTTCGCCGCGGATGCGGATCGAGCCTTCGAAACCGCCTTCGAGCAGCCCCACAGCCTGAAGCAGCGTGGACTTGCCCGAACCCGATGGCCCCAGCAGCGCCACGATCTCGCCGGGGCCGACATGGAGATTCACCCCGCGCAGGACGTGGATTTCCGTCTCGCCCTGGATGAAGCTCCGACGCAGATCGCCGGTGGAAAGAATGTCACTCATAACGTAGCACCTGCACGGGATCGGTGCTCGAAGCCTTGAACGCCGGATAGAGCGTGGCGAGGAAGCTGAACACCAGCGCCATCACGCAGATCCCGATCACCTCGAACGGATCGGTCTTGGCGGGCAATTCGGTGAGAAAGCGGATCGAGGGATCCCACAGATTCTGCCCCGTGATCAACTGGATCAGATTGACGACCGACTGGCGAAAAAACAGGAACACGAAGCCGAGGCCAACGCCGGCCAATATGCCGAGCCCGCCGATAATCACGCCCACCGTCATGAATATCCGCAATATCCCGCCGCGCGTCGCGCCCATCGTCCGCAGGATTGCTATATCGCGCGCCTTGGCGCGGGCCAGCATGATCAGCGAGGAGAGGATGTTGAACACCGCGACCAGGATGATGATCGACAGCACGACAAACATCGCCACCCGCTCCACCGCCAGCGCCTCGAACAATTCAGCATTCATCGAACGCCAGTCCGACACGACCGCGCGATTGCCCACCTTGGCGACCAGAGGTGCGAGGATCGTTCCCACCTGATCGGCATCGCTGGTGGTCACCTCGATCATGCCCACGGCGTCACCCATCAGCAGCAATATCTGTGCATTCTCCATCGGCATGACGACGAACGCCTTGTCATAATCATAGACGCCAACCTCGAAGATCGCCGCCACGCGGTAGCTCACGATGCGCGGCACGCTGCCGAACGGCGTCGTCTGACCCTGCGGGCTGATCAGGCTGATCTGGCTGCCCACCTGCACGCCCAGTTGCTCGGCCAGCCGAATCCCGATCGCCACATTGTCCACGCCCGGCTTCAGATCGTACAAGCGCCCCTGCTTCACATTGCGCGTGATCTCGGGCGTTTCCATGATGTCCTTCATGGTCATGCCGCGCACCAGTACACCCTCGACACGACCCGCGGCGCTCGCCATCAGCGGCTGCTCGATCAGTGGCGTGGCGACCGTCACCCCCGGCGTCTTGTTGGCCTCGTCGAGCACGGTGCGCCAGTCGTTCAACTGCCCGCCATAGCCCTGCACCACAGCATGGCCGTTCAGCCCCACGATCTTGTCGAACAGTTCGGCGCGAAAGCCGTTCATCACGCTCATCACGATGATGAGCGCGGCGACGCCCAGCATCACGGCGAACAGGCTGATCCCGGCAACGAGGAAGATGAACCCCTCCCCCTTGCCCGGCAACAGATAGCGTTTGGCGATCATCCGCTCATAGCGGGACAGGATCATGGGTTCGGCCCAGGGCAGCAAGACATGGACGCTGCTCTAGGGGCGCTCAGCCAAACTGGCAACATTTTGCGCTGTTGCCATTTGAACACAGGCGCAAGCCAATCGTAGCAGTAAAGCGATTCCGGCAATGACAAGCCACCGGCCTTTGCGTAGCGTCCAACTTCTGAAACGCAGGCAACGGCCGTGGTTCGGGGAGGGCTTCGCCCGGCAGCGTCGTTTAAGGGAGCGACAATGCCAGTGTGCTGAAGCCAAAAAAGGGGGCTGACGAGCATTCGTCACGCGGGTGCCCGGATCGGAAACGATCCGGGCACTTCCCGTTTCAGCCTTTCTCGAAATAGCGGCTCTCGAACATCACAACAAAAAGCGCCGCGAACCCGGTGGGTGCGCGGCGCTTTTTTTCGATTCCGGAAGGATCAGGAATAGGCGACGGTTACCTTCGGGCGATTGCGCATCGCAAAACCAACCATGCCGAAGCCAATGAGCATCAACGCCCACATGGCAGGTTCGGGCACAGCCGCGACGTTCACCGTAAAGCTGCCGCTGTTATTGGCGTTGATATCGTTGACGCGGCCGAACAATTCCTGGCCGGTGCCGGTGATCAGCAAATTGGTGCCGATCAGGAAATAATTGGCATTGTCGAAGCTGCCGGCAAGGGCACCGATCTTGATCGCCGCGCCTGCCGGCCCGAACTGGCCGTCAGCGACGAAGGAGCCTGTGGGATTGAACGCGGCATAACCGGGATAGGTCACCGGGCTGGTCGGAACGCCATTGGCGTCCACATCGAACCGACCGGGGATCGCATCCCCCACCAGATCGACGATGCCCGTCACCGTGATGCTATATTGCTGGCCCGCCAGAAGCACGCCAAGCGATGTGCTCGAAGCATTGGGGCTCACAGAAAAGACCGCCGCATGGGCGGGGGCCGCAACAGCCGTCGAAAGCAAGCAAAGGGCAAGAGCCATGGTCTTCATCTGAAATTCCTCGATATTCCGGGACGCAAGCACAGATGGCTTATTTCCCCCACAATTGTGCGGCGCACCATAGCAGGCGGCTAAGGCATTACAAACAATAATTAACCATGATGAGGTTGGGGCGATTTTGTTGTGCATCGTCAAAAAAAGGGCAGCCGGTCCGCAGAAGGTCCGGCTGCCCTAAGCACCCTATCTTTGATCGTCACCGATGGACGGCGCATCACGGCCCGGGTCGCAAAAGGCCGTGATACGCCTTCAATCGGCTGTTTCGGCGATCTCCGACAACAAGGTGCTATCCAATATCTTGATCTTGCCCGCATCGATCGCGACGATCCCGGCATCCGCCCAGGCACCAAGCTGGCGATTGATCTGCTCGCGTGACATGCCGGCGAACATCCCCAATTCGCTCTGGCTCAAATCCATGCGCAATCGTCCATCAGCTGCACCCGCCAGACTCAGGCGCTGCAGAAATCGCGCGAGCCTTGGGCCGGACGCGTAAGCGCGATCGCTCTCGATCGTGCTGTTCGCCTGGCGCAACCGCCGCGCCAGCTCGCGCAAGATGCGTAGCGCCATGCCGGCGTGTTCGGCCATGATGGTCTCAAAGGAATGACGCGACAGGCGCAGCCCGCTCACCGGCTCAAGCGCGGTGACTGAAGCGGTCCGCTCGCCGCCGTCCAGCAGCGCGATCTCGCCGATGACCGAGCCCGGCTCGGCATAATCGAGAATGATCTCGCGGCCATTGCTTGATACCATCGAGATGCGCGCCGTGCCCGTGAGCAAAATGATCAGCGACGCGCCCTCGTCTCCCTGGGTGACGATATCCTTGCCCTTGGAGAAGGTCTGCAGCGTGCCGTGCAGGATGATGGCGGCCAGTTCGTCTTCGCTGCACGAAGCAAAGAGCGAATGCTGGGGCAATAATGCGGCGAGGTGTTCGGCTTTCATCGCTTCCCTTTCCGGCCCGGATGCTTTCCGATTCGCCGTTGCACAGAGGAATGACAGACTTTGAGTGTCGTGCGTGTGACGGAAATCACAGTCACGGTTAACGACGTTTAACGCGTTGTAATCCCCCGAGGCAAATCCCCGGTCCCTCCGCATAACGATGGAATGGGGAAATCCCTCCGCTTTGCGCGCATCTTCTGCTATGGAGCGCGTTCCCCCACCTCATTGGAGACCGATTATCGCCATCACCACACCGCTCAAGCCATTCCTCATCGCCAAGGATGAAGAAGGTCTCTTCCGTGTGACCGTCCGCGAGACGCGCTACAACGGACAGGGCTATCCCCTGGTTACGGCGACGCTCCAGCCCGAAACCTTCAAGACCGCGCACGCCGCCAAAGGCCATGCACGCGATGCGTTTGGCGCCGAAACCGGCCAGTTCGCAACGAAGTAAAGCAGGTGACGGGGTTCAGGCGGCGAAACGCCCCCTGCCCCTCGCCTCTTGAATCAGCGCCACCAATGCTACACGTGCAACCTCAATGGCCGGGTTGAAGGCGGCAGCGTTGGTCCGAAACATTGTCGGATGACGATAAGATGACGTAAGATGCCATAAGGGCAGGCGCTCGACCGCGTTTTGAAAGGCCCGCGACCGTCAAAACACTGCGAGTATCATCCGAATTTATTTTCAGAGCGGGTTGGAAGCTAAGACACGTATTTTTTCGATTCTGCTTTCATGCACCGCGAAATAATTCGTCGTGCGGCGTGGGTAGGAATGACTGTCCAAAAATACATCTAATCCCATCGGCGGCCCAGTGTGTCCCAGCCGATCTGGCGCAAAAACTGCGTAATCGTGCTCATTGAGCCACGACCACATGGCTACATTCGTAAACCCCAGTACTTCTTCGGGGCCGCTCTCGAACATCACAGTCGGCCGACACCGTTTGAGCAAATGCTCGCCGCCCTTAAGCACGCCTAATTCAGCCCCCTCGACGTCGATTTTGATCATATCGACATCATCGGCCGAAACAATTTGATCGAGCCTTTTCAAAGAAACCTTGATCTCCTGCACATTGGTGCCGTTGCGCGCGAGAGAGCTAAACCCGCTGGCATTGAGGTTAATGAAAAATGAAGCCTCGCCATCCGTGTCCGACAGCGCGCAACAATGAACCTCGACCATCGGAAATTTCTTTGTAAGCCGCTCCGCCTTGGCCGGAATGGCCTCAACGGCGATCACATTGAGTGATTTCCGACGCAGAGCTGCCGAAACGACTGAGCCGATATGAGCCCCAATATCTAAGAAAGTGCTTCCTGGTTTGGCAATTGCGGTGACCAGTTTGCTGGCAAGCTGATTGTTATAGGCATCGCCAATGCCCTCAGATCGGACGGCGGCCAATTTCACCAAATCAAAAAAATTGCGCGTGCCGATGATATGATTTTCAAATAGCGATCCGATTAGCTTTTCTCTTAGCATTGTCCGTCCCTCAATCAGCCCGCGCCCAAACGAAAATGATGGTCTATTAAGTGAAAGCTTAGTCCCTAAAAATTCCTGTTCGACAACTTAAACCAGCCGGCTTTGCTTCAATGCCGCCTCGATGAAGCTTGCGAACAAAGGATGCGGGTCAAAGGGCTTGCTTTTGAGTTCCGGATGGAATTGCACGCCCACGAACCAGGGATGATCCGGCCGCTCCACGATTTCCGGCAGCGTGCCATCGGGTGACATGCCGCTGAACACCAGCCCACCCTTTTCGAGCGGATCGCGGTAATGCACGTTCACTTCATAGCGATGACGGTGGCGCTCGCTGATGTCATTGGTGCCGTAGATGCTCGCGACATGGCTGTTGCCCGTCAGCTTGGCATCATAGGCACCCAGCCGCATCGTACCGCCCAGATCGCCGCCCTCTTCGCGCTTCTGCAAGCCTTCGCCGGTCATCCATTCGGTGATCAGGCCGACGACCGGCTCTGACGTGGGGCCGAATTCGGTGGTGGAGGCGTCCGCAATCCCGGCCGTGTTCCGCGCACCTTCGATGCAGGCCATCTGCATTCCCAGACAGATGCCGAAGAAAGGCACATTGCGTTCGCGGGCGAAGCGCACGCTGGCGATCTTGCCTTCGCTACCGCGTTCGCCAAAGCCGCCGGGCACGAGGATCGCGTCCATGGGCTCAAGCGCCGCAGCCACTTCGGCCTCGTCCTGCGCGAACAGTTCGGCGTCGATCCACTTGACGTTGACCTTCACCCGATTGGCGATGCCGCCATGCACCAGCGCTTCATTGAGCGACTTATACGCATCCGCCAGCCCGACATATTTGCCGACCACGCCGATCGTCACTTCGCCCTCGGGATTGTGCAGCCGGTCCATGATGTCGTCCCAGCGCGCCAAATTGGGTTTGTCGCCCGGATCGATTGCGAAGGCCGATAGCACCGCTTCGTCCAATCCCTCGGCATGATATTGCAACGGCACGCCATAGATGGATTTAGCGTCCAGCGCGGGGATCACGGCTTCCTTGGGCACATTGCAGAACAAGGCGATCTTTGCGCGGTCGCTTTCGGGCAACTCGCGCTCGCACCGGCAGACCAGCACATCCGGCTGGATGCCCAGCGAGGTCAGATCGCGCACGCTATGCTGCGTCGGCTTGGTCTTCAATTCGCCCGCGGCCGCGATATAGGGCACCAGCGTAACGTGCACGAACACGCTCATCAGCCGGCCCAGATCGTTCCGGAGTTGGCGGATCGCATCCATGAACGGCAGCGATTCGATATCGCCGACGGTGCCGCCGATCTCGCACAATACGAAATCCACATCGTCCGTCTCGTTGCGCGCGAATTCCTTGATCGCGTCGGTCACATGCGGGATCACCTGGACGGTCGCGCCCAGATAGTCGCCCCGGCGTTCCTTCTGGATGATCGTCTGATAGATGCGGCCGGATGTCACATTGTCGGTCTGGCGGCCTGGAACGCCGGTAAAGCGCTCATAATGGCCCAGATCCAGATCGGTCTCCGCGCCATCATCGGTCACATAGACCTCACCATGCTGATAGGGCGACATCGTGCCCGGATCCACGTTCAGATAGGGATCGAACTTGCGAATACGGACCGTGTAGCCACGCGCCTGGAGCAAGGCAGCAAGCGATGCTGCCATGAGACCTTTGCCAAGCGAGGAGACCACGCCGCCGGTGATGAAAATGAACCGCGCCATGGGAGAAAAGGCTTAGCCTCGCTTTGGTGTTGTCGGCAAGCGCACGAATCCGGACCTGACGCAAAAATGTGCGTCAAGCCCGTAAAAGGCGCACGGAATATGCTGTTATTGCGGCGGGGTCACGCCGTTCGTAGGTGCCGGCGTGGTGGACACGACGGGCGGCGGCGCGAGCTTGGGCGCTGCCGCAGCATTGCCGCTGCTGGCGGGTGCCTTGGTCGCGGTGACCGGGTCCGGATTGCTGCGTGTGGCGGGAGCCTTCTCGACCTTCGCCGCGGGTGCTACGGCCTGCTGTGCCGGCGTCGCAGTCACGGGCGCAGCGGCATTGCCGCCCGCCAGCGGATCGTTTGTTGCCGGCACGGGGATGGCCGCCGGTGCCAGCGCGCCGCCGCCGGGTGCCGGTGCACCGGCCGGAGCCACCAGCGAATCGTCCAGCGTGGTCGATCCGCCGCGCGTTGCCGCCAGAACCGCCAGGAAGATGCACATCGCCACGAACAGCGCCGCGAGCACCGTGGTGGCCCGCGTCAGGAAATCGGCGGCACCGCGGGCGGACATCAGCCCAGAGGGACTCCCGCCCATGCCAAGCCCGCCGCCTTCGGAGCGCTGCATGAGAATCACCGCGACAAGCGCGGCGGCGATGATGGCATGAACGACGAGCAGGAAGGTAAACATGGATATGGCGGCCAAGCTGTCAGGAGAATACAAGCGCGCCACTTAGCGCCTGTGGTGGCGGAGTTCAACCACGCTGCATCTAGAGCGCTTTCCGCCCTTTGACGAACCCGCTCCGTCCATGCACTCTGCCTGAAAATAGGAGAGACACCATGGCTAGCATTCCCCGCGAATACGACATCATCGTCTATGGTGCTTCGGGCTTTACCGGGCGGCTCGTTGCCGAATATCTCGCTACCCAACATGCCGGGCCGGATGCGCCGAAATGGGCGATGGCGGGGCGCTCCAAGGACAAGCTCGCCAAAGTCCGCGCAGAGATTGGTGCGCCTAACACGATCCCGCTGATCGAAGCCGACGCGGAAAATCCGGCTTCACTCGCCCACATGGTGGCGCAGACCAGGGTGATCCTCACCACCGTCGGCCCCTATCAGCTTTATGGCAATGAACTGGTCGCCGCTTGTGCCGCGCATGGCACGGATTATGTCGATCTGTGCGGCGAGCCTGCCTGGATGCGCACCATGATCGACGCGCACCAGGCCACGGCGCAGAAATCCGGCGCGCGCATCGTCTTTTCCTGCGGTTTCGATTCCATCCCGTTCGATCTGGGCGTGTATGAATTGCAGAAGGCGGCACGGGAGAAATTCGGCAAGCCCGCCCCGCGGGTGAAGGGGCGCGTGCGCAAGATGCAGGGCGGCGCATCGGGCGGCACGGTCGCCAGCATGAAGGCGACGATGGCCGCCGCAGCGAAGAATTTCGATATCGTCCGGCTGCTGAAAGATCCCTTCGCGCTGACGCCGGGCTTTGCCGGACCGCCCCAGCCGAGCGGGCTCATTCCCGAATATGATCGCGCTGCGGGCGTCTGGGCCGTCCCGTTCATCATGGCCCCGATCAACACCAAGAATGTCCATCGCTCCAACGCGCTGCTCGATCATGCCTGGGGCGAGGATTTCGTCTATGATGAAATGCTGTTCACCACTTTGGGCGAAGCGGCGCACGCGGCGGCCGAGGCGATCGCAAAGATCAATCCGTTCGGCGGCGACAAGATGCCCGAACCCGGCGAAGGCCCGAGCAAGGAGGAGCGCGAAAGCGGCTTTTACGACATTCTTTTCACCGGAGAGATGCCCGGCGGCGGCGTTATCCGGCTGGCCGTCACCGGAGACCGCGATCCGGGCTATGGCTCCACCAGCAAGATGATCGCCGAAAGCGCGCTGTGCCTGGTCCGCGACGTGCCGGAGGGACCGGGCGGGATCTGGACGCCCGCCAGCGCGATGGGCGATGCGCTGGCAGCGCGGCTGGAGAGGAATGCGGGACTGACGTTCAAGGTGCTGGATTGACCACAGCGTTACAAACCGTTCGCCATATCGGGCGGCTCAGGCTGCGAGCCGCTTGCGCTCCATGCGCAGGGTGATGATGACGCCATCGGCACACCAGTCGTAATCGATCGATCCGCCCAATTGCCGCTCCACGGAGCGTTTGATGAGGCCACTGCCGAAACCATCGGCATCGGACGGCGGCGTCACCGTCGGGCCGCCGCGCTCGGTCCAGATCAGCACCACATCGTCGTCTTCGGCGATGCAACTCAGGTCGAGCGCCCCGGCTTCATCGGATAGAGCGCCGTATTTGAGTGCGTTGGTGGCCATTTCATGAATGACCAAGGCCAGCGAGGTCGAGCTGTTTTCGCCGATGCCCATGCGCGGCACGGCGACCCGAATACGCCCGGCAAAAGCGCCCTTGTCGTCATAAGGGGCGAGCAGGACGGTCAGCAGGTCACCCAGCAGCGTGGCGTGGCCATCGCTCCCCTTGATCGGGCGAACCAGATCATGTGCCCGCCCAAGCGCCGTGAGCCGGCCGATCAATTGTTCGGCCATATCCTGGGCGCTTTCCGCGGAGCGCGACGTGATCGTCGTCAATCCCGATGCAATCGCCAGCAGATTCTTGACCCGGTGGCTCATCTCGCCGGCGAGCAACTCATTGCCTTCCTCGGCGCGCTTGCGCCCGGTGACATCGAGGAAAATGCCCGACATCGTGCGTGCGACGATGCCCACGTCGCCGCCCTGACCGCGCGCGGATATCCAGCGGATTTCATCGTTGAAGATGATCCTGAAATCGATTTCATAAGCACCCGGCCCTGCGCGGGTGGCGGTGAATGCAGCCCGCACGCGGTCTCGGTCGGCGGGATGAATGTGCGTCGAGAGATCTTCGAAGGCCACGGCGATCCCGTCGGCGATGCCCCAAAGGGCATAAGCGCGTGCATCGAGCTGAAGCGCATCGGTATCGACGTTCCAGGTCCAAAGCGCGACCTCGGCCGCCTCGATCGCGCGCCGGAGCGCAGATTCGTCCCAAATTACACCATTCTCGCTCGACATGCCTTCTCCGGCCGCGCGGGAAGGACAGGGAGCGGCTGCCTGGATGGCATCAACATGGCAGTCTGTCGCGAGACCGGGGGGCCATATCACAGGCTCCTGCAAGAAGCGAGCACCGCGGCCGATCCCATGGACAGAGCGGCCTCAGCTTTCGATGATGTCGCGAATGCGATCCGCCAGATCCTTCATCTGGAACGGCTTGGTCAGCACGAACATGCCCTTATCCATCTTGCCACCGCCGACAGCCGCATTTTCGGCATAGCCGGTGATGAACAACACCTTGAGTTCGGGCCTGGTCGTGCGTGCGGCATCGGCCACCTGTCTGCCGTTCAATCCGCCCGGCAATCCTACGTCGGTAATGAGCAGATCAATCCGCGCGCTCGAGTTCAATATTTCAAGCCCGGCAGGACCGTCGGCGGCCTCGATCACCGCATAACCCGCATCTGCCAGAACCTCCGACACAGGCATTCTGATCGTGGGCTCGTCATCGATGACGAGCACAACCTCCCCATCCCGGGCCGCTGTGAGCGATAATGCCTGATCGGGATTCGCATCGGGCTGCGCGTCGTGCGAATGACGCGGCAGATAAAGACGCATCATGGTCCCCCGGCCCATTTGGGATTCCACTCTGACCTGGCCACCCGACTGACGCGCGAAACCGTAAATCATCGAGAGCCCCAGCCCCGTGCCCTCGCCGATCGGCTTGGTGGTGTAAAATGGATCGAAGATCTTCGCGATAATCTCGGGCGGCATTCCGGTGCCCGTATCGGTGACGGAAACCGCCACATAATCACCCGCGTTCAAGCCTTGTTCGCGCGCGGCACGCTCGTCGAGTGATTGATTGGCCGTCACGATCGTGACCCGCCCGCCATCGGGCATGGCGTCGCGCGCATTGATGCAAAGGTTGAGGACCGCGTTCTCGAGCTGATTGGGGTCGATCAGCGTCGGCCACAGGCGATCTGCGCCGGCCAGCACCACCTCGACGCCCGGGCCGACGGTGCGTTGGATCAGCTCTTCAAGGCCATGGAGAAGCCGATCGACATTGGTCGGCTTGGGATCAAGCGTCTGCCGCCTGGAGAATGCCAGCAGACGATGTGTCAGCGCCGCCGCCCGCTTCACCGCCCCTTGGGCTGATGTGAAATAGCGGTCGAAATCGGAAGTGCGACCTTGTGCGGATCGGATCTGCATCATTTCGAGACTGCCGCTGATCCCGGTCAGAAGATTATTGAAATCATGCGCCAGCCCCCCGGTCAACTGACCCACCGCTTCCATTTTCTGGGATTGACGCAATTGCTCCTCGATCGCGCGCTTTTCGGTGAGATCCCGCGTGACCTTCGCAAAGCCGATCAATTGGTTGTCGTCGTTCCGGATCGGATCGATGATGACGCTCGCCCAGAATCGGGATCCGTCCTTGCGGATTCGCCAGCCTTCGGCCTCGAACCGGCCGTCCCGCCTGGCCGTTTCGAGTGCGATACCGGGTATACCCGCCGCTCTGTCGAGATCGGAATAGAAACGGGAAAAATGCTGCCCCATGATCTCATCGGCCCGATAGCCCTTGAATCGCTCGGCACCCGCATTCCAGCTTGTGACATGCCCTTCGGGATCGAGCATGTAGATGGCGTAATCGGTCACACTCTGGACCAGCAAGCGGAAGCGCTCTTCGCTTCGGCGAAGCTCCTCTTCCGCCGCCCGCCGCTCTGTGAGATCGCGGGTCACCTTGGCGAAACCCAGAAGATGACCCTCGGGATCGCGTATCGGGTCGATCACGACGTTCGCCCAGAAACGGGTTCCGTCTTTCCGAAGACGCCATCCTTCCGCTTCGAACCGCCCATCGCGCTCTGCTGTCTCCAGCGCGATCCGCGGAATTTCAAGCGCGCGCTCTTCCGGCGTATAGAAGATCGAGAAATGGGCACCGATAATTTCGTCCGGATCATACCCCTTGAAACGGCGCGCGCCGGCATTCCAACTCGAAACCCGCCCGTGCGGATCGAGCATGTAGATGGCGTAATCGGTGACGCTCTGAACAAGCAGCTCAAACCTGTTGCCAACACTCACTGTTTGTTTGGACTTTGCCATGGCACCCCTGTGGACCCAACTGCAACGAACCTAAACAAAAATGAATGCCGCTTTTGTCTCGCTTCTCCAGTGCATTAGAAAAGAGATGAAGAGAGGCTCATCGCCGCAAGAGACCGGCGTCATCCTGAGCCGGATGCTGTAAGCATTCCCGCGCAGCTCAAATTTTGTCACGGGTGGCGCGAAGACGGGCGGAGCATGGCTCCGCCCGTGACATTCAGCGCGCGCCTTCCAGAGAATGTTTCAGATCACGCATCTGATCATGGCCTTGCTTCACCGAAACATAGGCCTGCTCAATCGCTGCCCTGGTCGATGCCGCAAGCGTGTCCTCTTTGAGAGCATCCTCGAATTTCGCCTTGATATGATCCTCGCCGCGCTCGACTTCGTTGACGATCGCCTTGTCGTCCTTGCCGGTGACCACCGACTTGAGATTGAGGAAGACGCGATGGGCGGACGCCAGCACGGTGCCGTCGTCTTCGGCATTGCCACCAAGCTGGGTCACCGCGGTCTGCAGGATCGTCACCGCCTGACGTCTTTCAGACGCGCGATCAGAAAATATGGCACCAAATCGGCCGCTTTCGCTATCTTTAGCGGCTTCGGTATAGCCCTCGACACTATCAATGGTGGTGGCGATGAGACTGTTGAGCGTGCTGATATCGTTGGACATGATCGACCTTTCTGCTTGGGGATTTCATTAAATCTTCGAGCCGCGGACGGGGCGGTCGGGCGCGGTGCCCTGGCGGACCCTTTCGGCGGGCATCGATCCTGTAAACCACCGCCCCGGCCGGTTGTTCCTTCGCTAACTGATTGATCCAGATCACTTTCGGAACCGACGTGCCGCCAACTGGTTGTGTCGCGACAATCAGTGGAGAATGAGCATGGTCGATAATTCAAACCCGTCCGCAATCGCCGAAGCCGAAGGCGGCCAAGCTGCCGCCAAGCCGACAAGCTCGCCCCGCAAAAAGGCCTCCGCGAAGAGCACGAATGCCAAATCCGCCGCCCGCGCTTCAGACAGCAAGCCGAAATCATCGCCCCGTGCAGCCGGCTCATCCTCTGGCAAGCGCAATGTCTCCAAGCCCTCATCGCGGTCCGCTGGTCGATCCGGCAAGGGCGAGGTGCCGATCAACGGCGTCGCGGCTGCGCTGGCCGGCGCTGCGGGGCTTCTGGTCGGCGGGATCGCGATATGGTTCGGGCGCACGCAGATCGAAGCGGCCACGGCCAGTCTGGTCGCACAGGCAAAGGATCAAGTCGCTCAGGCCAAGGATCAAATTGCGAAACGCAAGCCGGGTGGGCGTGACGAGCCAGTCGCGGCGCATCAAGAGACGGCATTCTCACCCGCGGCCAGCGAAACCCATCTGATCCTGTGACGATCCGGTTGGCGACGTGCTGAAATCCACCTCTTTCATCCAGGGATGAAGGGCGTCGCCACCAACGCCGTTGATCGCGATCAATACGAATAACGGTCTCGGGGCTGGCATTTCAGTGATGATCGCATATCTATTGTGCAGTGCAGCAAAATACCGGAGCGGTGAAAGCCGTTTCAGGACAGGGCGGCTGCAGCGCAAAGGATATTCGACATGGCGGGATTGAGCTCCACTTTGGCGCAACTGGCAAAGTTCAGGACGATGGCCGGGCTCGGCCTGCCTGTGCAGGCCGGCGATAGACTGGGAACGCTGTCATCCTTCGGCACCAATCCGGGGGCGCTGGGAGCGCGGACCTATGTGCCGGAAAACCTGCCCGCCGGGCGACCGCTCGTGGTGGTCCTGCACGGTTGCACCCAGAGCGCCAGCGGATATGATCATGGCGCGGGCTGGTCTCAATTGGCGGACGAACATGCCTTCGCGCTGCTCCTGCCCGAACAGCAGCGCGCCAATAATCCCAATCTCTGCTTCAATTGGTTTACCCCGGCAGATGCGCGTCGCGATGCGGGCGAAGCGCTTTCGATCCGGCAGATGATCGCTGCCATGGCCGATGCGCATCACATCGACAGGGACCGGATTTTCGTCACGGGTCTGTCTGCGGGCGGTGCCATGGCATCCATCATGCTCGCCACATATCCCGAGGTTTTTGCAGGAGGGGCCATCATTGCCGGGCTTCCCTTCGGATGCGCGGACTCGGTGAGCGACGCCTTGGCCCGGATGCGGGGCCACGGCTATCCGGATGACGCGGATCTCTCCGACCGTGTCGCCCGGGCATCGAGCCATCAAGGGCGCTGGCCCCGAATTGCCGTCTGGCAAGGCAGTGCCGACACCACCGTGGCGCCGTCCAATGCAGAGCGCATCATCGCGCAGTGGCGCGGCGTGCACGGCCTCACCGCGACGGCACCGCTTTGCGATACGCTCGATGGGTGTCGGCGCCGAACCTGGCATGATGCGGCAGGTCAGCCCGTGATCGAAGCCCTGGATGTGGCAGGCATGGGGCATGGCACCCCGTTGCGAACGAGTGGGCCGCAGGCTTGTGGGACAAGCGGCCCCTATATGATCGAAGCCGGCATCTCTTCGACACGCCAGATCGCGCGCTTCTGGGGCGTGGACGACCAGCCGAGAGCCAAGCCCCCCGCCTCTCAGACCGAGACCCGATCACCGGCTATCGATCGGCCCTCTCAAGCGGATGCTGCGCCACCTCCCGCCGGCGATACGCGCGTGGGCACGATCATCGAGACCGCCCTGCGCAATGCGGGCTTGATGCGATAACCTTTTGAAAACGTGTCTCGACCAATGAGCCCATTTGGGATGGCCAGGCGTTTCGTCGGTCCAAGCATAAAGGACATCTCATGAAAATTCCCAAGGGTGCGACCGTCGCAGTGGCCGATGGCGAGCAATTGAACCTGTATCGCAACACGAGCGATGACTCGTCACCGTCACTGATGGCTTTGCCGGATCAGGCGATCGATACCCACAATAAGGGCTCCGGTGGACGTCATCAGAGCAGTTCCGCCAATCCGGCAGACAGTCAGCAAGAGGAAGATGCGTTTGCCGCCGGCACCGCCGAAATTCTCAATCGCCATGTTCTCGATGGGAGCATCGATAGCCTTATCGTCGTGGCCGCGCCCCGGACGTTGGGAGAATTGCGCAAGCATTATCACAAGGCGCTCTCGACCATCCTGGTGGGTGAAATCGCCAAAGACCTGACCGGCCATTCGATCACGGATGTGGAGAAAATCATCGAATCCGCGTGAAGCGATACGAACGACGCGACCCGTCTCGCGGAAAAATTGCAGCCAAATCAAGACTAGCGAGTTGATCGTCCTAACAGCAATGGACAGGAGCGCCGGAAAATATGGCGATCACAACGGCAAATCGCGACCAGACTCAGATGGTGTCGACGGGCATCGTCGACCTCGACAACATTCTGGGAGGCGGCCTCACGAGCAAGCGTGCCTATCTCCTTGAAGGCACGCCGGGCAGCGGCAAGACGACGATTGCGCTGCAATTCCTTCTGGAGGGTGCCAAGCAGGGCGAGCGCGGTCTTTATATCACGCTGTCCGAAACCGCGGCGGAATTGCGCGAGGTGGCCTCCAGCCATCGATGGAATCTGTCCGACATCGAATTGTTCGAGTTGGTGAGTGGCGAAGGGCTCGATCCTGAAGCGGAGCAATCGATCCTCGAGCCCTCCGAGGTCGAACTGGGCGAGACCATCCAGCGCGTTATGGAATGCGTCGATCGGCTCAAGCCGATCCGCGTCGTCTTCGACAGCCTTTCGGAAATGCGGCTGCTCGCCCAGAATTCGCTGCGATACCGGCGGCAGATCCTGGCGCTCAAGCAATATTTCTCGCTGCGCCAGTGCACGGTGCTCATGCTGGATGACAGAAGCTCCGACCCTGGCGATCTGCAACTTCACAGCATCGCCCACGGCGTCATCACGCTGGAGCAGGCCGCACAGGATTACGGCACGGAAAGACGCCGGCTGCGCGTCGTGAAAATGCGCGGCGTGAAATATCGCGGGGGCTTTCACGATTTCAACATCGAGACCGGCGGCGTGGCCGTATTCCCGAGGCTGATCGCGGCCGAACATCACAGTCAATTTACCGAAGAATTGAGATCGACCGGATTGGCGCGGCTCGATCAGATTCTGGGGGGTGGCCTCTCTGCCGGCACCAACGCGCTGCTGAGCGGGCCATCGGGCGTCGGCAAAACCAGCACGGCCATCCGGTGCAGCCTCACTGCGCTAGAGCGGGGCGAAAAGGCAGCTTATTTTCTGTTTGACGAGGGCCGCGCGACGATGCTGGCGCGCGCCAAGGCGATGGGCATGGACCTCACTCCGCATATCGAGTCCGGCGCTCTCGATGTCGTACAGATCGATCCGGCGGAACTGTCGCCTGGAGAATTCGCGAGCTGGGTCCGCAACGCCGTCGAGGGCGATGGTGTCAAATTCATCGTGATCGACAGCCTGAACGCCTTTCTGCAGGCGATGCCAGGCGAGAAATACCTCATCTTGCAGATGCACGAGATGCTGAGCTATCTCAATCAGCAGGGAGTCATCACGCTCCTCATCCTAGGCCAGCATGGAATCATCGGCGACGTCCGGGCCGATGTCGATCTGAGCTATCTCTCCGACACGATCATGTTGTTTCGCTATTTCGAGGCGCAAGGCGAGATGCTGAAAGCGGTCTCGGTCGCGAAAAGCCGGACGACGCCGCATGAGGCGAGCATCCGAGAATATCGCCTGGGTTCGAACGGGATTCAGATCGGTGAGCCCCTGCGCGATTTCGAGGGCGTGTTGACCGGTCTGCCATCCTATCGGGGAAAAACGGCACTTTTGGCGTCAGACACAGCGGTGAGCGGGGACTGAGCATGGAAAGCCGAATTTTGTTGCTCGCGTTGCGCGGCAGAGATGCCGTCGTCCTCTCGCAACTCCTTGGCAAAAATCATAAGACAATTGTCTGCTCCAGCCCTGCAGAAATTGCCGATGCGTTGGTGCAGGGCGCGGGTACGGCGATCATTACCGAAGAGTCTCTGATCGGCGCGGATCGAAGCCCGCTCGAAAATTGGCTGGCGAGCCAGGATTCCTGGTCCGATTTTCCGTTCATTCTGCTCGCCACCAAACGCATGGGAAGCCGGTCAGGGGAAGCGCAGACAGCGCTTGGCCGTCTCGGGAACGTGATCGTCTTGGAACGGCCGATCCACAGTGACACGCTGTCCAGCGCGGTCAATTCCGCACTTCGGGTACGGGCGCGACAATATGAAGCCAGAAGCCGCCTGCTGGCGCTGCAATCGGCGGAAGAAGGTCTTCGTTTGCTGAACGGATCCTTGGAAGCGCGGGTCGAGCAACGGACCGAAGCACTGTCGCGCGCGAACAATCAGCTCATGCAGGAAATCGCGGAGCGCGAGCGTGCCCAGGCCGCACTTGTGCAAGCCCAGAAAATGGAGACCGTCGGCCAGCTCACCGGCGGCATCGCGCATGATTTCAACAATCTTCTGACGGTCATCTCCGGCAATATCGAGCTTATACAGCTCAGGGCCAAAGACGAACGCATCTCACGCAATGCAGGATTTGCCCGCCACGCGGTTGATCGCGCCGCCAAGCTCACGCATCAGCTTCTGGCCTTCTCTCGAACCCAGCAACTCACCTTGGCACCGGTCGATCTCAATGGTTTGATGGAGGGCATGAATGATCTGATCGAGCGCACGATCGGGCCGCAGATCAAGAAGGTCAGATCGTTCGATCAAGGCAATCCCTGGGTGATGGCCGATGTGAACCAGCTTGAACTGGCGGTCCTCAATCTCGCGATCAACGCGCGTGACGCGATGCCAGGCGGGGGCCAACTGACCTTTGAAACGGGGATTGCCGATGGCGTCCCTGAAGGGGCGATGGAGGGCCGCTATGGCGTGGTGCGGGTGATGGACAATGGCGCCGGCATTCCAAAGCATATTTTGCCCAAGGTGTTCGATCCCTTTTTCACCACCAAAGATGTCGGCAAGGGCACCGGCCTCGGGCTCAGTCAGGTGTTCGGCATCGCTCAACAATCGGGCGGCATCGCGCGGATCGACACCGCTGAGGGTCACGGCACCACGGTCAGCATCTTTCTTCCGCTCGCTGAAAGGCCCGCTCGATCGGCGTCGCCGGGAGACGATCGACCTGAGACGGACACGTTACGCCACGGAACGATCCTAGTGGTCGATGACGATGATGAAGTCCGCCGCTTCATCGTCGAGAGCCTTGAAAGCTTGGGCTATACGGTGACCGAGGCACAAGGGGGTGAGGCCGGGTTGCGGAGTATCGCCTCGGCAGAGCCCGATATCCTAATCGTCGATTTTGCGATGCCAGGCCTGACCGGTGTCGATGTCGCCAAGGCCGCGCACAAATTGGCCCCGCGATTGCCGATCATTCTTGCGAGCGGCTATGCCGAAGTGGAGGAAAGTCAGGGGGTGAATCTGTTTCACTCGGTGATCAGAAAGCCCTTCAGGATCGATGCCCTGGCGCAGGCAACCCGCGCTGCGCTGAGCACGCGCGTGGCGTGAGTTCAGGTTCAATATAACACGGGGTGCTGATAGTAGCCTGGCCAGCCTTAATCGTTCGAACGATCGCGCCAGCGCCGCTCAGCCCTCCGCTTCGGCTTTATCCCGGGCGAGCTTGTCGCGCATCGTCTGGCCGCGTTCGGCGCGGCCGGCCATTTCTTCCCAGGCTGCTTGCGCGCGCAAGCAGCGATCGCGGACGTTATCGAGCTTGGCCTCTTCGGCTTCGCGGGCGCATTGATCGGCGCGGCTACGGTAGAATTCGAGCGTGGACATTGGGCCGTTGCCTTTCATGGCCGCCTTGCGGTTCGCCCGGTTTTATACCGGCGATCCTGCGCGGGCCTGTGAAGAAGAAACGAGATGCCAGCTTGCGCTGGCATGACGGCTGGAGTGAAGCGAAGCGGTGTCTTTAACGACGACGCTTGTTGTGCGGACCCGGAGGGCCATTGCCGCCGCCGGGAGTGCGTTCGCGGAAAACGATACGCCCCTTGTCGAGATCATAGGGCGTCATTTCGACATGAACCCGATCGCCGACCACACTGCGGATGCGGAATTTGCGCATCTTGCCCGCGGTATAAGCCACGATTCTGTGGTCATTCTCCAGACAGACGCGAAAGCGTCCGTCTGGAAGAATTTCTTCGATCAGGCCCTCGAGGGTCATCAGATCCTCTTTGGCCATGTCTTTAGGCTCAAGCTGCCGAGAGATTGACCGCGGACATCTTGCCGCGCTGATCCTGCTCGACGTCATAGCTGACGCGCTGATCCTTGTTCAGCGTGGCCATGCCCGAACGCTCAACAGCGGAAATGTGCACGAAGCTGTCATTGCCGCCATCTTCAGGCTGAATGAAGCCATAGCCCTTGTCCGCATTGAAAAACTTGACTGTACCGATTGGCATGATTTCTTCCTTTCCAGGAAAAATAAAGGTTTCCCCGAACAAATGCGCCCGGAGAGCCAGTAGCGTGGAGAGGAAGAATTTTGCCAAAAAGGCGTAATTTTCCGTCGCAGGCGACGTTAGCGATTTGAATATAGGCCAAGCGCCAGTATTTTGCAACCGGCGTCTTAACGTGCAGATTTATCGGCGGCCATGGCCGCACATATTAACCTGCATCAGCCCGATCAACGCGCCATATAGAAAGGTGAGCGCTCCACACGACCCTGCATGATCTTCGTTTTCATCTTGATGCGCAGGGCTTCTGCGCCAACGCTGGTGGAGAGCACGACGCGGGTGCCGCCCGACAACAACGGCTCGATCGCGCTGATCTGCACGCTCAGGCTGGTGCAGGCGGTGCGGACGGCATCTTCGGTGGCGTTCAGATTGATGGCGCGGCTCATATCAGCGTCTCCTGTTTTAGGGCGCTGGTCAGCGTTATTCCCGGGAAAGAATGCTGCTTAGCACAAATCCGTCAAAAACCCTAATTCCAGCTCTTGCGCGCCATCCACGTGGCCAGCTTCCCATCAAGGCTGCGCATGATCAGCATCACATGCAGCGCATAGATAAGGATGAAGCCGCCAAGCCACAAAGCCACATGCCCCTCGCCGGTGAACAGCCGCGCCATCAGCAGCAGAAAGGCCCAGAAGATCAGGATCACGCGCATGTTGAGCGCGAAGCGGATCGCCTTCCACCCGGCGGGCAATACGGCGATATTGTCGCCAAGGGCAGGCAGTTCCTCATTGCGCAGCCGCTCCACGGTGCCGCCGTCGACATAGCCGAACGCATCCCAGCGTTCGAGCCGGGTATAGCCTTCGCCGCGCGCGAAGGAGAAGCTGTCCGGGCTCAACCACTGGGTGTCATAATGCTCGCCAAAGCCGCGCGCGATCCGCTCGAACCGCTCCCCGTCCAGCGCGGCGAACGGCTTTTCATACACCAATGTCCCATCCGCCAGCCGCCGCCAATCGATCTCCGGCCGTCCATCGAGGCGCATCAGCGCTTGCGTCCCTGATGCCGGATGTTCGCGGGCCGTCCGCGGTGGATGATCGGCCGGCCATGCTTGCCCTTGCCGCCCCGCGGCGGCCCCGCCGCCCCCTTCCCTTCCGGCAATTCGAAGCGCAGCGCGCCATTGACCGGATTGGCTTCCGCCAGCCGCAATTGCAGCCTTTGCCCGCTGGCGTAGCGCGTCTGCGTATCTTCGCCGGTCAGGCTGTGCGTGGCTTCGTCATAACGGAAATATTCGCCGCCCAGATCGCGCACGGGAACGATCCCGTCTCCGCCCAGGCCTTCCACCGTGGCGAAAAATCCGAAATTCTGTACACCGGTGATCCGCACGTCCATGATCTGGCCGACCCGCTCGCTGAGATAGGCCGCGACATAGCGATCGGTGGTATCGCGCTCTGCTTCCATCGCGCGGCGTTCAAGCGTGGAGATCATCTCGCCGATGGGTTCCATCCGGCTCGCCTCATCGGCGGTCAGCCCGCCCTCGCCCAGCCCGAACGCCGTGACCAGAGACCGGTGGACGATCAGATCCGCATAGCGCCGGATTGGCGACGTGAAATGACCATAGCTGCCCAGCGCGAGACCGAAATGCCCCTGGTTGATCGGCGCATAATAGGCCTGGGTCTGGGTCCGCAGGATCTGCTCCATGATCTGCGGCTTGAAATCGGCATCGCCGACGCGGCGGATGACATGATTGAAGGTATCGGGACGCACGACCTGACCAAGCGCAAACTCCACCTCGAACGTCTTGAGATATTCCTTCAACGCCACCAATTTCTCGCGCGAGGGCGGTTCGTGGACGCGGTACATCACCGGTGCCTTCTTGCCCTCCAGCGCCTTGGCCGCCGCGACATTGGCCGCGATCATATAATCCTCGATCAATTTATGCGCATCGAGCCGCTCGCGCGGTGCGACCGAGAGGATGCGACCCATTTCGTCGAGCGAGATCTTGCGTTCGGGCAGATCGAGATCGAGCGGCGCGCGCTTCTCGCGAGCGGCGAACAGCAGCTTCCAGCAGGCCCAGAGCGGCACCAGGGCGGTCTCGAGCAGATCCCCCAATCCGTTGGTGTCGAGCGCAGGCGAGACATCATCCCGATCTGTCCCCACGTCTCTCGACTGCGCTCGGGACAAACGGAGATGATGGGCATCGATCGCCGCCTGCGCATCCTCATAGGCGATGTTCGCCGCCAGCCGCACGATCGCGCGGGTGAAGCGCCAGCCCTTGAGCGTGCCGTCCGCGGCGATCGTGAGGTGGCAAGCCATCGCCGCGCGATCCACGCCTTGCTTGAGTGAACACATGTCCGCGGACAGGCTCTCAGGCAGCATCGGCACCACGCGATCGGGAAAATAGACGCTGTTGCCCCGTTTCTTGGCCTCGCGATCGATCGCCGAGCCGGGGCGCACATAGAAGCTCACATCGGCAATGGCGACGATCGCCTTCCAGCCGCCGGGGTTCTTGGGATCGTCATCGGGCGCGGCCCACACCGCGTCGTCATGATCGCGCGCGTCGGCGGGATCGATCGCAACGATCGGGAGATGGCGCAGATCTTCGCGATTCTGACCGAGATCGAGCTTGGCGACCCGTTCCGCGTCCTCGATCACATCCACGTCGAACACATGGGGGATGCCCAATTTGTGGATCGCGATCAGCGAGAAACTGCGCGGTTCGAACGGATCGCCCAATTTTTCGGTTACCCGCGCCGTGATCCGCGGCGGCCGGCCCGTCTTTTCAGCCATCACCAGATCGCCCGCCCCGGCCCCGCCCGCGTCGGAGACGGGCACGTCGCGCCGTTCCTTCTTGTCGAGCCCCTTGAGCCAGAGCGTGCCACCCTCATCATGGAGCACGCCCATCATCAGTTCGGAGCCCTTGGCGAGTTGCTTCATCGGATGCGCGATCCAGCCCCTGCCCGCTTCCTCGGTCCGCGCGAGGAAGCGATCGCCAATCCCCATCGCGCCCTTGCGGCTTTTCTCCTTCACGCGCAGCCGCGGCTCGGGGCCGCTCGCCTCCCAGCGCTCCGGCACGGCCCAGGCCTGCCCATCCTCGTCCACATCGGTGACGCGCAGCACGGTGACCTTGGGAATACCGCCCATCTTGTGAAAGGCGCGACCGGGCGCGCTGTCGATCAGTCCCTCGTCCGCCATGTCCTTCAGCAACGCCTTCAGCAGGATCTTCTCATTGCCCTGCAGCCCGAACGCCTTGGCAATCTCGCGCTTGCCGGCGGCGGTTTCGGATGTGGTGATGAATTCGAGGATCTGCTTTTTGGACGGCAGGCCGATGTGTTTTGTTTTAGGCATGAGACAGAGATAGCCACTCCGCACCCTTCCGTCATCCCCGCGCGGGCGGGGATCCGGCTTCTTGCTATGACAGCGCAAGACAAAAAAGCGGCATTCCAGCGTTCGTGGGAATGACAGCGTCGTTTTTGGCGTTATCAAGAGGCCATGAGCTTCGATCTCCTCATCATCGGCGGCGGCATCAACGGGTGCGCGATCGCGCGCGAGGTGGCGCTGAACGGCCTCTCCGTCCTGCTCGTGGAGAAGGACGATCTGGCGTCGCATACCTCGTCGGCTTCCACCAAGCTCATCCATGGCGGGCTGCGCTATCTGGAATATTACGAATTCAAGCTGGTGCGCGAGGCGCTGAAGGAGCGCGAACTGCTGTTGAAGGCCGCGCCGCACATCATCCGTCCGATGCAATTTGTGCTGCCGCATGAAAATGCGGTGCGGCCCTGGTGGCTCGTGCGACTGGGGCTGGTGCTCTATGACTGGATCGGCGGCAGGATCAGCCTGCCCCGCTCGCGCGGGCTTTCCCGGCATGACACCGCCTTCAACGCGCCGCTCCAGCGGCCGGGCAAGGGCTTTGTCTATTCGGACTGCCGCGTGGACGACAGCCGCCTGACGCTGCTCAACGCGATGGACGCAGCGGACAATGGTGCCGAGATCGCGACACGGACCGAACTCGTGTCGGCCCGCCGCGAAGACGGCCTGTGGAGCGCCACGCTATCCGACGGACGCATCGTCTCCGCCCGCGCACTGGTCAACGCCGCCGGGCCATGGGTGGCGGAAGCCTTGACCCGGCTGGGATCGAACAGCCGCAGCCATGTCCGCCTGATCAAGGGCAGCCATATCGTCGTGCCCAGCCTGTTTGCGGGCGACCATGCCTATATGCTGCAGCAGGCGGACGGCCGCATCGTCTTCGCCATTCCTTATCAGGAGGGCTTTACGATGATCGGCACCACCGATATCGCAGTGAAGCGCCCCGAAGATGCGCAGATATCGGAGGAGGAAATCGCCTATCTGGTCGGCGCATCCAATCGCTATTTCACGCAGCAGGTGACCGCCGCGGACGTTGCAACCACCTGGTCCGGCGTGCGCCCGCTCTATGACGATGGCGCGTCGGAGAGCAAGGCGGTGACGCGCGATTATGTGCTCGAACTGGACACCGCCGGTCCCCCGCTCCTGTCGGTCTTCGGCGGCAAGATCACCACCGCGCGGCATCTGGCGGAGGAGGCGCTGGAAAAACTGGCACCGTCGATCGGCGTGGATCCGCACCCCGTCACCCGCGCGCGGATTTTCCCCGGCGGCGCGATCGCGCAATTCCGGCATTTCCTGGCCGAGGTGAACGCCCGCTGGCCCTTCCTTGGCGCGGCGCGCGCGGAGCGGATGGCGCAGAGCTATGGGATGTTGCTGCATGAGATGCTGGCGGCGGTGCATAGCGAAAGCGACATGGGCGAGGCCTTCGGTGCCGGCTTCACCGCCATCGAGGCGCGCTGGATGCGGACGCGCGAATGGGCGAAGATGCCCGAGGATTGCCTGATGCGGCGCAGCCGGATCGGGCTGCACATGACGGCAGAGGAGCGCGCCCGTTTTGAAACATGGTGGGCGCACGCGGCGCGCTAGGGAGCGACCGGCCCGAACAGGAGACGGACGATGCGGGTGATGGTGTTCGTGAAGGCGACCGAGGACAGCGAACGGGGTTTGTTTCCCGAGCCCTGGACCAGCGAGATGATGGCGGCGATGGGCCGGTTCAACGACGCATTGCGCGATGCCGAAATCCTGATCATGGCCGATGGCCTCAAGCCCAGCGCCGAGGGCAAACGCGTTGGATTCGATGGCCCCGGCCGGACCGTCACAGATGGGCCGTTCGCTGCCCCCCACACACTGGTCGCGGGCTTCTGGCTGTGGAACGTCAAGGACATGGACGAAGCGCTCGCCTGGGCGAAACGCTGCCCCAATCCGATGCCCGGCCCCAGCGAGATCGAAATCCGGCCTCTCTATGAAATGACCGATCTGGGATGAGTGTTCGAAGGTCGAGGTCTCGAAAGTTGGTAACGAGGTAACGCGCTTCAATTATTCTCAGTCTCGTTCCGCCATTTTACCGGTATCCGTAAATATGTGACTCCGTTCGCCTCGGCCTCCGCGAAGTGACCGGCGCGGATGTTGACCTGAATCGACGGCAGCAGGAGTTTGGGCACCGGCAATTGCGTATCGCGGCTTTCACGCATCGCCACGAAAGCGTCTTCATCGATCCCGTCATGGATGTGAACGCTCGAACGCCGCTGTTCGCCAACGCTGGTTTCCCAGCGATAATCGTCGCGGCCCGGCGCTTTATAATCGTGACACAGAAACAGGCGCGTCTCTTCGGGCAATGACAGCAGCCGGCGGATCGACCGATAGAGGGTGCGTGCATCTCCGCCGGGGAAATCGGCGCGTGCTGTGCCGTAATCGGGCATGAACAGCGTGTCACCCACGAAGACGGCATCACCGATCCGATAGGCGATGTCCGCCGGCGTATGGCCGGGAACATGCAATATCTCGACCTCCAGCGCGCCGATGGCGAAGCGATCACCATCCTCGAAGAGCCGGTCGAAGTCGGAACCATCGGTCTTGAGATCAGTCATGGCGAAGACCGGACGGAAGATACGCTGCACGTCGCGGATGTGCACGCCGATCCCGATCCAGGCACCCATGCGCGCCTTGATGAAGGGGGCTGCCGAGAGGTGATCGGCGTGCGCGTGCGTCTCGAGCACCATCTCGATTCGCCAATCATGTTCTTGTGCGAAGGCCAGGATGCGCTCCACCGAGCGCGTGTCGGCGACTCCGCTGGCAAGATCAAAATCAAGCACCGGGTCGATGACAGCCGCGGTGCGGCTTGCTGGATCGCCGACGAGATAACTGATCGTGTTGGTCGGCGCGTCGAAAAAGGCCTCGATATGGGGCTGGGTCATGATTGTTCTCCATTCTGCCTTGACTATATATTAGATAATTCTACATTAGCAATATCTAATGGAGTGACAAGATGCTGAAACCACCGATGGACCTCGCGGCATTCGAGACAAAGGCCGGCTTGGTCGCGAATATGCTGAAGGCAATCGGCAATAGGCGGCGGCTGATGCTGCTTTGCAAGCTGGTCGAACATGGCGAAATGACGGTGAGTGACCTTGCCCGTGACGTGGGCTTGTCGCCATCGGCTTGCTCGCAGCACCTGGCGAAAATGCGCGACGAAGATCTTGTCGCCTTCCGACGCGAAAGCCAGACGCTCTGGTATCGGATCGCCGATCCACGGGTCGAGGCGCTGCTTGCAACCCTTTACGAACTTTACTGCAAGGACTGATGCGATGATCAAGACGCTCTCCCCGACCGAAACCCGCGCCGCGATCGACGCCGGCGCGCGACTGATCGACATTCGCGATGTTGACGAACATGCACGCGAGCGGATCGCCGGCGCGACCAGCCTGCCGCTCGCGCGCATCAGTGATCTCTCGCAAGAAAGCCGGCCGGTGATATTCCATTGCCGCTCCGGAATGCGGACGGCGACGAATGCGGCGCATCTGGCCAAGGCAGCGGGCGATGCCCCGGCCTATATCCTAGATGGCGGACTCGATGCCTGGCGGCGTGCGGGGCTTGCGACGGTCGCGGATCGCTCGCAGCCGATGGAGATCATGCGTCAGGTGCAGATCACTGCAGGCGCGCTGGTGCTGACAGGCGTGCTGCTCGGCCTGTTCGTCGCGCCAGGCTATTTCGCGCTGTCGGCGTTCGTCGGCGCTGGGCTGATGTTTGCCGGCGCGACGGGCTGGTTCGGCATGGCGAACCTGCTCCGGATCATGCCCTGGAATCGGCGCACGACGGCCTAAAGCGGCAATGGATACCATCACCATCCTGGCGGCCTTGGCGTCTGGCGGACTGATCGGCCTCGTTCTCGGTCTGGTCGGCGGGGGTGGATCGATCCTCGCGGTGCCGCTGCTGATCTACGTGGTGGGCGCGGCTTCGCCCCACGCAGCGATCGGAACCGCTGCGGTGGCAGTGACGGTCAATGCGTTTGCGAGCCTTGTCGGCCATGCCCGTGCCGGACGAGTCAAATGGCGCTGTGCGAGCGTGTTTGCAGGGGCTGGCGTGGTGGGCGCTGCGTTGGGCGCGGAAGTGGGCAAGGCGATCGACGGCAAGCGACTGATCCTTCTGTTCGGGCTGCTGATGATCGGTGTCGGCCTATCGATGCTCCGCAAGCGCCGCATGATGGAGATGCCGGACGTGCGGCTGACGCGCGACAGTGCGGCGGCTTTATTGCCACGGCTGGTGCCGATCGGGCTGGGCGTCGGTCTGGCCGCCGGCTTCTTCGGCATCGGCGGCGGGTTCCTGATCGTACCAGGGTTGATCCTGGCGACCGCAATGCCGCTGCCTTATGCGATCGGCACCTCGCTGATGGTGGTGAGCGCGCTGGGGCTGACGACCGCGTTTTCCTATGCCGCCTCGGGCCTGGTCGACTGGACCATAACGTCCGTATTGGTGGCAGGCGGTGTCGCGGGGACGATCGCCGGCATTGCGCTGGGCCGTGCCCTCAGCGCGCGAAAAGGAATGCTGGAGCGAGGTTTTGCGGGCGTCGTGCTGGCGGTGGGCGCTTATGTCGTCATGTCGTCCGTATGAGCCAAGCCGGCAACCGGCCGCACGGCAACACCCGCCAGCACCCCTAATTCGCCCGCCGCGCGGTCAGGATCTTGACCGGCGTAACAAGCATCTGCCCTTGCATCCCCGCTGCCGCGCCCGCGGTGGGCGAGGTGGGCTCGATCAGGATCTTGCGGATTACGTCCATCCCCTCGACCACGCGGCCAAAGACGGCATAGCCCAGATTGTCGCCGGGATTTTCGGGATGGGCGTCGAAGGACTCGATCCGGCCCACGGTGATGAAAAAATCGCCCGAAGCCGATCCGGGCGCGCCGCGCGCCATCGAGATCGCGCCGTCCACGTGCGAAAGGCCGGTCTTGCTAGTAGGCTCATGCGCGATGGCTTTGAGGACGCGTTTGGGATCGTTGGAGACGCCGCCCTGCACCAGCCCGAAATCACCGCCCTGATTGATAACACGGTAAAAGGTCACGCCATCCAGCCGCTTCTGATCGACATATCGCAGGAAATTGGCCGCGGTGATCGGCGCGCGTTCCTTCTCCACCTCGACCACGATCGCGCCCTGGCTGGTGGTCAGCGTCACCTTGACGGTCACGGGCCTGGGCGTCTCAGCGGCGGGGACGCCCTGCGGCGCATCGGTCTGCGCCATGGCGGGTGCGGCTAAGGCCAAAGCGAACAGGGCAAGATGCTTCAGCGACATATCAATAAGACCGCCCGATCAGGATCCGCTCCACCGCCGGCTCCCCGCTGAACACGCAGGTGCCGTCGGCCGGCGCGGCGGCGAGCGGGGTGTTGCGGATGGTGAGCTTCAGCTTCTTGAGCCGTTCGGCCACCGCCTCCAGCCCCGCGCCCGTGGGGCGGGACCATTGGACTTCCACCCAGCCGGGGAATTTTCCGCCCCTGGCGAAATGCTGTTCCAAGCCTGCGAAATCGGTCACGCCGCGCACGATATTGGCGTGCAGTCGTGCGGTCGCCTCGCCGTGCAGTGCATCCTGAATCTCCACCAGCAGCGCGGCGGCCTGGGCCACGAAATCGCCGCGCGACACCGCCGCGCCGGCCAGTTTTCCATTGGCGTCATACAGACGGTCGCGACGGATCAGGGAGACATTGCCCGCGGAGATGTCGCGCGGGCCGATCTCCACGATCAGCGGCGCGCCCTTCTTGACCCAGGTCCAGCGCTTGGCCTTGGCGGACTTTCCGTCCACCAGCGCACGGATCGGCTCGCCAAACGCGCTCAGCGCCTTGAGTTCTAGCGCCAGCGCCTTGCAATGATCGAGGATTGCCGCATCCTCGTCCGTATCGCGCAGCATCGGCACGATCACCACCTGATAGGGTGCGATCACCGGCGGCACGCGCAGCCCATCATCATCGCCATGGACCATGATCACGCCGCCGATCATGCGGGTGGAAACGCCCCAACTCGTGGTGTTCGCCAGTTCCTGTTCGCCCGCGCTGTTCTGAAAGCGGATATTCTGCGCCTTGGCGAAATTGGTGCCGAGGAAATGGCTGGTGCCCGCCTGCAGCGCCTTGCCATCCTGCATCATCGCTTCGATCGAATAGGTGGCGACGGCACCGGGGAAGCGTTCATTCTCCGGCTTTTCGCCGGCGACCACGGGCACGGCGAGGCACTCTTCCGAAAAGCGGCGATAGACCTCCAGCATCTTCAACGTCTCTTCGCGCGCTTCATCGGCCGAGGCGTGCGCGGTATGGCCTTCCTGCCACAGGAATTCGCTGGTGCGCAGGAACATCCGCGTGCGCATTTCCCAGCGCACCACATTCGCCCATTGGTTGATCAGCACGGGCAGATCGCGCCAGCTCTGTACCCAGCGGGCAAAAGCCGTACCGATCACCGTTTCCGACGTGGGGCGCACCACCAGCGGCTCTTCCAGCTTCGATTCGGGATCGGGGACGAGCTTGCCATTACCGTCCGCCTTCAGCCGATGATGCGTGACGACCGCCATCTCCTTGGCGAACCCCTCCACATGCTCGGCTTCCTTCTCGAAATAAGAGAGCGGGATGAAGATCGGGAAATAGCAATTCTCATGTCCCGTCGCCTTGATCTCGGCGTCGAGCAATTTCTGGATGCGTTCCCAGATGCCATAGCCCCAGGGCCGGATCACCATGCAGCCGCGCACCCCCGATTCCTCGGCCAGATCGGCCTCCGAAATCACAGCCTGATACCAGGCGGCGAAATCCTGTTCGCGGGTGATGTTGAGCGCGTGTTTCAAGGGGAGCCACTTTCCATTGGGTCGAACGAATTCGGATTTTGATCGCGTCGCCTTAAACCACGGGATGTATTTTTGAAGCAAAACCTTCCAAAGCGCCCCATGCCGTCAGCCCCCTCCCCCCGCGTCGAACGCCGTTTCTATGCGCTCGGCCTTCGCCTGCTCGCGATATTCTGCCTCGCGAGCATGGGGGCGCTGATCAAGCTGGCCTCGGCGCGCGGCGTGCATCTGGTGGAAATCATGTTCTTCCGCCAATTACTCGCGGTGCCGGTGGTGCTGTTGTGGGTGCTGCTCGGTCCGGGCATCCTCTCGCTCAAAACCCGCCGTCTGCCGCGGCATATCACGCGCACTATCTTCGGCATGATCGGCATGACCTTCAATTTCGGGGCGGTGGTGCTCCTCCCGCTGGCGGAGGCGACGACGCTGCAATTCACCGTGCCGATCTTCGCCACGATCCTCTCCGTTCTGATCCTGAAGGAAGTGGCGGGGATCCACCGCTGGGGTGCGGTGATCCTGGGATTCATCGGCGTGCTGATCGTGGTGCAGCCCGGCCATGGGCATTTCCCGCTTTATGCGGGTCTGGTGGGGCTGATGGCGGCATTCATGGTCGCGGTGATCAGCATCCAGTTGCGCGAACTGGGCAAGACCGAAACCGCGCCGACCACGGTCTTCTGGTTTTCGCTCCTGTCCGTGCCCGTATTCGGCACCGCCTATCTCTTTTTCGCGCAAGCGCATGACACGGCAAGCTGGGCGCTGCTCGCGGGCATCGGGACCGTCGGCGGGCTCGGGCAGATGGCGCTCACCGCTGCGCTGCGCTGGGCACCCGTCTCGGTGGTGGTGCCGATGGATTATTCGAGCCTGATCTGGGCCACGCTTTATGGCTATGTGCTGTTCAGCGTGCTGCCTGGCACGAGCACCTGGCTGGGCGCGCCGCTCATCATCGCCAGCGGGCTTTACATCGTGTGGCGTGAACACCGGCTATCCCGCCAGAATACAGCGACGATCACGGCCGCAGCGGATTAGCGCCTGATCGAGGCGCACGGCGTTCCATCAAATCAGGTCTTTGCACCCATCTGACGCGCTCAAGCATTGATGCAGCGGAGGATATGCCAATGTTTCAATCCACAGGTGCCCTGGCACTGCCCAATCCGCTGCAACGCCGCATGGACAGCATGGCGCACGCCTTTCTGCAGCCCGCGGCCGGGCCGGTCGTTGATTTTGCTGGACCGCGCGGCGAAAATGCGCTGATTGCGGCCGAATCCGTCTCCTGGCGCGTGTTCAAGAATCCGGTTTCGCTGTTCATCGGCGGCATCGCCGCCGTGTTGCTCGAACTTGCCGAACCGCGCGTGCGCGATGGCGTGTGGCAGCATAGCAATTTCCGCACTGATGCGCTCGCCCGGCTTCAGCGCACGGGTCTGGCTGCGATGGTCACGGTCTATGGCCCACGCAGCAAGGCGGAAACGATGATCGCCCGTGTGGTCAGCGCGCACGGCCGGGTGACAGGTCACACCAGCGGCGGCATCGCCTATGATGCCAATGATCCCGAACTGCTCGATTGGGTGCAGGCCACCGCGAGCTATGGCTTTATGGAGGCCTATCACGGCTTCGTCCGCCCGCTGAATCTGGCAGACCGCAATGCCATGCTGGAGGAAGGATATGCCGCCGCACGGCTTTACGGTGCAATTGGTGCGCCGCGATCGCAGGTGGCGCTGGATACGCTGTTTGCGGGGATGGAGCGCAAGCTGGTCGGATCGCCGATCATAGCGGAATTTCTGGATATCATGGCCCATGTGCCCGCCTTTCCGGCGGTCGCGCGTCCGATGCAGCGGATGCTGATCCGCGCCGCCATCGATATCCTGCCAGGCTGGCTGCGCGAGCGGCTCGATCTGGGCGCGGACTGGTCTCTGAAACCCGGCGAACGCGCGCTGGTCCGTGCTGTGGCACGCTCCAGCGAACGGCTGATGCTGCGCGAATCCCCCGCGATCCAGTCCTGCCGTCGCCTTGGACTGCCGGACGATTATCTCTATCGACCGCACTGACGGGCTTGCGCCCCGCCGCGCGTCGCGGCACTCCGGCGCGATGACCACCGCCTTCGTCTATAGCGCCGCTGCCTTTGCGGAGATCGCCGGCTGCTTCGCCTTCTGGGCCTGGCTGAAGCTGGGCAAATCCGCTTGGTGGCTGGTGCCAGGAATTGCGGCGTTGATCCTGTTCGCCTGGCTGCTCACGCGCGTGGACACCGCCGCCGCGGGACGCGCCTTTGCAGCCTATGGCGGGGTTTATATCGCGGCCTCGCTGGTGTGGTTGTGGCGGATCGAGGGCGTGCGGCCCGATCGCTGGGATCTGGCGGGCGCGGCGCTTTGCCTGGCGGGCGCGGGTGTCATCCTGCTGGCACCAAGGAGCTTGGCATGAACACGCGCTGCGCCTGGGCCGACAATGACGTGCTGATGCGCGCCTATCACGATGCCGAATGGGGCGTGGAAGAGCGGGATGGTGGTGCGCTCTGGGAAAAATTGATGCTCGATGGCTTTCAGGCAGGGCTTTCATGGCTGATCATCCTGCGCAAGCGCGCCGCGTTTCGCGCCGCCTTTGCCGATTTCGATCCGGTGAAGGTCGCTGCCTTCGGGCCGGAGGATGTGGAGCGGCTGATGGGCGACGCCGGGATCGTGCGCGCCCGCGCCAAGATCGAGGCGACGATCGGCAATGCGCGCGCCTATCTGGCGATGCAGGACTCGGGCGAGGATTTCGCGGATTTCGTCTGGGGCATGGCGGGCGGCCAGCCGATCATCGGCGACGGCGTGACCTTCCCGACCAGGAGCGATCTGTCCGAAGCGATGTCCAAGGCGCTCAAGAAGCGCGGTTTCAAATTCGTCGGACCAGTGATCGTCTATGCCTGGATGCAGGCGGTGGGGATCGTGAACGATCACAGCGCGGACTGTTTTCGGCGGCGATGACGTCCGTTGCGGCTCAGTCCCTCCGCCTATCTTCCCGCCGAAACGCCACCGACAGATTGTTCGCGGCCATCTCCTCGACCTGATCAAGCCGAAGCCCCTGCCCCGCCGCCAGCATGGTGACATCCTCCAGCGCACGGATGCCCCATTCCGCATCGCGACTCTTGAGCGAGACATCGAACGCCAGATTGCTCTCCGCCGTTTCCACGCCCGCGCGGATGAACGGTCCATAGAGATAGAGCACGCCGCCCGGCGACAGCAATCGTGCCGCGCCTGCGATCAACCCCTCGGTCGCCGCCCAGGGGCTGATGTGGATCATGTTGATGCACAATATCGCATCGGCCCGTGCGATCGGCCAATCCGGGGCGGCAGCGTCCAGATCGATCGGCGGGCGGATATGGGCGAGCCCCGATTCAGCCGTCCATGCCGCGATCGAGCGCCGCGCTTCCGCATCCGGATCGCTCGGCTGCCAGTCCAGCTTGGGAAAGGCGTGCGCGAAATGGACGATATGCTCCCCGCTCCCGCTCGCTATCTCCAGCACGAGGCCGGTTTCGGGGAGTATTCCGCGCAACACGTCCACGATCGCATCGCGATTGCGCAGCGTGGCGGGCGCATATTTCTTCGCCTCCGGCCCGGCCTCGGCCACGAACCAGGGCTCTGATCCGGTCACGCCTCCATTTACTCCGCGGCCTCGGCCACGACCGGCTCTTTCCACACCAGCACTGGCTTTCTGGCGGCCAGGGTCTCGTCGAGCCGGCGACGCGGCGCAAAATGCGGCGCGGATTTGAGCGCAGCGTCGCCCGCTTTGGCCCGTTCCGCCACCGAACGCAGCGCGCCGATGAACTGATCAAGCGCAGCCTTGCTCTCGGTCTCGGTCGGCTCCACCAGCATCGCGCCATGGACGACCAGCGGGAAATAGACCGTCATCGGATGATAGCCTTCGTCGATCAGCCCCTTGGCGATATCCAGCGTGCTGAACCCTTCGGCCAGGCCATCATCGGCGAACAGCGCTTCGTGCATACAAGGGCCGCTGGCACCGAAGGGCGCATCCAGCACGCCGTCCAGGCTCCGCAAGATATAATTGGCATTGAGCACTGCATCCTCGGCCACCTGACGCAAGCCATCCGCGCCATGGCTCATGATATAAGCGAGCGCGCGGGTGAACATGCCCATCTGACCATGGAACGCCGTCATCCGCCCGAAATTCTGCGCATGATGCTCGCCCGCGGTCTCCTCCTCCACCAGCACATAGCCGGCGTCGGTCTTTTCGACGAAGGGCAGCGGCGCAAAAGGTGCAAGCGCGGCGGAAAAGACCACCGGGCCGGAGCCGGGACCGCCGCCGCCATGCGGGGTGGAAAAGGTCTTGTGCAGATTGATGTGCATCGCGTCGATACCGAGATCGCCAGGCCGCACGCGACCGACGATGGCATTGAAATTCGCGCCATCGCAATAGACCAGCGCGCCCGCTGCATGGACCACATCCGAAATCGCCTTCATGTCGCGCTCGAACAGGCCGCAGGTGTTGGGATTGGTGATCATCACCGCCGCCACATCCGGACCCAGCCGCGCCGTCAGCGCCGCCAGATCGACGCGTCCTTCGGCGGTCGCGGGGATATTCTCCACGCCATAGCCGCAGAAAGCCGCGGTCGCCGGATTGGTGCCATGCGCGCTTTCGGGGACGAGGATCACCGAACGCGCGTCCCCGCGGGCTTCCAGCGCAGAGCGGATCGCGAGCAGGCCGCAGAGTTCGCCATGCGCGCCGGCCTTGGGACTCATCGCCACCGCTGGCATCCCGGTGAGCGTCTTGAGCCAATGCGCGAGTTCGTGAATCACGCCGAGCGCGCCCTGCACGGTGTCCATCGTCTGCAAAGGATGCAGATCGGCGAAACCGGGCATCCGTGCCACCTTTTCATTGAGGCGCGGATTATGCTTCATCGTGCAGGAGCCGAGCGGAAACAGGCCGAGGTCGATCGCGTAATTCTGGCGGCTGAGGCGCGTATAATGGCGCACCGTTTCGGGTTCGGACAGGCCGGGCAGACCGAAGGACGCGGTGCGTTCGAGTCCACCGAGCCTGTTAGCCCTCTCCCCTTCAGGGGAGAGGGTTGGGAGAGGGGCATTTTCGTCACCTGCACTTGCGCCGACTTCCCCTCTCCCCGGCCCTCTCCCCTGAAGGGGAGAGGGAGAAAAATCGACGCCCGTGGTCCGGGTGTCGCCAATCTCGAAGATCAGCGCCTCTTCCAGCATCAGTGCGCGATTGCCGGTGTAGGTGGCGGCGGCGGGCGCTTGGGTGTCGCCGATCGCGGGCTTCCATCCGCTCTGGTTGATGCTCATGCCAGCGCCTCCTTCAGGCCAGCGGCCAGCGCCGCGATATCCTCCGATGTGGTCGTCTCGGTCACCGCGACGATCAGCCCGTGCGCCAGCGCGTCCGCCCCCGGATAGAGCCGCCCCAGTGACACGCCGGCCAATATGCCGCGCTCCGCCAGATCGCGGACCACCGGACGCGCTTCCTTGGAGAGCTTGAGCGTAAATTCGTTGAAGAAGCTGTCATTGACCAGTTCGACCCCAGGCACCGCCGCCAGCGTCTCCGCCGCCTGCACCGCCAATCCATGATTGAGCATCGCCAGATCGCGCAGGCCGCGCTCGCCGAGCAGGGTCATGTGGATCGAGAAGGCCAGCGCGCACAGCCCAGAATTGGTGCAGATATTGGACGTCGCCTTCTCGCGGCGGATATGCTGCTCGCGCGTGGAGAGAGTCAAAACGAAACCGCGCTTGCCTTCCGCATCCACGGTCTCGCCGCAAAGGCGGCCGGGCATCTGGCGCACGAAGCGTTCCTGGCAAGCGAACAGACCGACATAGGGTCCGCCGAATTGCAGGCCGACGCCGATCGACTGGCCTTCGCCCACCACGATATCCGCGCCCATGTCGCCCGGTGCCTTCAACGCACCCAAAGCGACGGGTTCGGTGACGACCGCGATTAGCAGCGCGCCATGTTCATGCGCCCGCGCCGCGATGGCGGACAGATCGGCGATGCGGCCGAGGATATCGGGATATTGCACCACCACGCAGGATGTATCGCGATCGATCGCCTCCAGCAGCGCCTCCGCATCGGTTTCTGCGGACAGCGTGGGCAATGCGGTCTGCAGCGCGTCGCCGGTGAATTTGGCCATGGTCTCCGCCACCGACACATAATGCGGATGCAGACCCGATGACAGCAAAGCCTTGCCGCGCTTAGTTACGCGCCGTGCCATCACGATCGCCTCCCAGCAGGCGGTCGATCCGTCATACATGGAGGCGTTGGCCACGTCGCAGCCATAGAGCCGCGCGACCTGCGTCTGGAATTCGAACAGCATCTGCAACGTGCCCTGCGCGATTTCCGGCTGATAAGGCGTGTAGGCGGTCAGGAATTCGCCGCGCTGGATCAGATGATCGACCGATGCGGGCACATGATGCTTATACGCTCCCGCCCCCAGGAAGAAGGGCGCTTCCCCCGCCGACAGATTCTGCCGGGCGAGCTTGGCCATATGCCGCTCGACCGCCATTTCGCTGGCGTGGTTCGGCAAACCCGCGATCGGGCCGGACAGGCGCGCGGCTTCGGGCACGTCCACGAACAGATCGTCGATCGAGGAGGCACCGATCCGCGCGAGCATGGCAGCGCGGTCTTCGTTGGTGAGGGGGAGATATCGCATTCAAAAATCCGTTCGTGTCGAGCGAAGTCGAGACACCCGGCCGCAGTACGTCCCTCGACTTCGCTCGGGACAAACGGCTTTTTCTCTGGCTAAAGCTTACTGACAAAAGCCTGATAAGCGCTTTCGTCCATCAGCCCTTCCAGCTCTTCCGCATCGCTCAGCGTCAGCTTGAAGAACCAGCCATCCTCTTCCGGGGATGTGTTCACCAGCGCGGGCTCATCGGCCAGATCGGAATTGCCTTCCAATACCGTGCCGGAGACCGGCGCGTAGATATCCGAAGCGGCCTTCACCGATTCAACCACTGCGGCGTCATCGCCCTTGGCGAGTTCCTTGCCCTCCTCGGGCACTTCGACGAACACGATGTCGCCCAATTGCTCCTGCGCATATTCGGTGATGCCGACCGTGCCGACTTCGCCGTCAACATCGATCCATTCGTGATCTTCGGTGAAATAACGGCTCATTTCGCAGCTCCTTTGCGATGATAGCGATGGGGAATAAAAGGCATGGACGCGACCGTGACCGGCACGCGTTTGCCGCGCACCTCGGCTTCCAGCGCGGTGCCGGCAATGGCAAGATTGACGGTGACATAGCCCATGGCGATCGGCGCGTTCACGCTGGGCGCAAAGCCGCCCGAGGTCACCGTGCCAACCAGTGCATCGCCCTGATACAGTTTCGCGCCCTCGCGCACGGGCATACGCCCGGCGACCGTCAGCCCCACGCGCTTCGAGGGCGCACCTTCGGCCAATTGGTGCAGGATCGTCTCAGCGCCATGGAAGCCGCCTTCCGCGCGGCGGCGCTTCTGGATCGCGAAGGTGAGATCGGCGATCACGGGATTGGCGTTCTCATCCAGATCATGACCGTAAAGCGGCAGCCCCGCCTCCAGCCGCAGCGAATCCCGCGCGCCAAGCCCGATCGGCTTCACCTCGGGCTGGGCGGCAATCGCCTCTACCAACGCCACCACGGCATCGGCGGGCACTGAAATCTCGAAACCATCCTCGCCGGTATAGCCCGAACGGCTGATCCAGAGCGGTGTCTCATGCCAGGCGAAACCGGCCGCCTGCATGAAGAACAAGGCCTCCACCCCCGGCACGATCCGCGCCAGCGCGTCCACCGCTTTCGGCCCCTGCAGCGCGATCAGCGCCTGATCCTCCAGGAAATTGATGGTCACCGCATCGGGCAACTCATCCCGGAAGGTGCCGATATCGTCATATTTGGTCGCGCCGTTCACGACCATGTAAAGATCGTCCGCACGCCGGGTGATCATGAGATCGTCGAGGATGCCCCCCTCCTCGTTCAGCAGCAGCGAATAGCGCATCTGACCGGCCTTGAGCGCCTGGATCTCGCCGGGCAGCATCACCTCCAGCGCTTGCGCCGCGCCTTCGCCGGTGAACAGCACCTGCCCCATGTGGCTCACATCGAACAGGCCCGCCTGTTCGCGCGTCCACAGATGCTCGGCCATGATCCCTTCATATTGGATCGGCATGGCATAGCCCGCGAAGGCCACCATGCGTGCGCCGCGCGCGCGGTGCCACGCATCGAGCGGCAACGGTGCCTCGGTGTCGATCACCTCATCTTCGATTTCAGCGTTTTCGCTCGGGACTTCGCTCATCATGGGCACTCCGGACAATCATGGCAGACAGCAAGACGCGGCGCATCGACGCACCCTGCCTCACTGCCCCCTCTGTCACGGAACCTGAGAGCTTTCATGCCGCGCCTGAGCGCCTGCACTTACCCCTTCGGCGGCTCCAGCTTGATGCCGGAACTCTTTCCAGAGTGTCACTCGGTTCGCGCGGTCCTTTGGCCTGAGAGATTCCGGGGCGGTTGCTCCTTCGGCGGATCGATGGGCAAGCCCGTCAAACACTCTCCCGCGCGATCCCCGGCGGTTGCCCGCCGATGACCCGCCCAGCCTTGGGCGGGCAGGTGATTCGAGTCAATCCGGCTTTATTCAGCGCGTCGCGTTATATTGGAGCTGATCCGATGTGAGCTGGAAGCCGATCAGCAATTCGAAACTCGCGCGGCTGACCGCTTCCTTCACCGCGGGCAGCGCCAGCGGATCGATCGCCGCGTCCGCATCTCCGGGCTTGCGCTTCTTGGTGATCTGTTTCTGGATGTCGTCGGGCAAGGTGGCGGCGGCGCGGTTCACGACCGAACTGGCCGATCCGCTGACCGATGCGCGCGCCTGGCCATCGGCGAAATCAAGCGTGATTCGGCCGAGCCTTTTGGCGATGACGGCGCGGCCGCCGCGGATCACGGTGGAGAAATAGGGCAAGGTCACCTGACGTGCGCCGCTGGTGTTGCGGCGTGTCGCCAATACGTCGAACGTGGCGTTGGTCACCACATCTGCGCCGGTATCACCGCTGCAGGTGGAACGCAGATTGGTAATGGATGCGACCACGTCGATCGCGCTGGCCGCGCGGCTCGTGACGGGATCGAACACCGTGATATCACCGGTATATTGTGGGATGCCGACCGCGGGACAGGCCGTGCGCGTGACCGTGATGCCACCGGTGGCGTCGATATCCCCATCCTTGGCGCAGCCTGCAAGCAGGGCGATGAGGGAGCAGACGATAAGCGGCTTGAAACGATGCACAGGCGAAATCCTCGAAACTTTGCAAATTCGGTGAATATTCCGGTAAGAGGTTGTCGGGATAATAGGAAGCGGCTTTCGCGCAAGCAAGCAATCGCGTAAAGGCGTCGGCGATGACAGAAATCTCCGCACAGCGCCCCGCCCTGGACCTTCTCATCGCCGCGCCGCGCGGCTTTTGTGCGGGCGTGGACCGCGCTATCCGCATCGTCGAGCTGGCGATCGAGAAATATGGTGCGCCGGTCTATGTCCGTCATGAAATCGTTCATAACAAGTTCGTGGTGGACAGCCTGAAGGCCAAGGGCGCGGTTTTCGTGGAATCGCTGGATGCAGTGCCCGATGACGTGCCCGTGGTCTTTTCCGCGCATGGCGTGCCCAAGGCGGTTCCCGCCAAGGCGGCGGCGCGCGGGCTTTCCTATCTCGACGCCACCTGCCCGCTGGTTTCCAAGGTCCATCGCCAAGCCGAACGGCTGGTCGCGGCGGGCCGGCACATCATCTTCATCGGCCATAAGGGCCATCCCGAAGTGATCGGCACCTTTGGCCAGGTCCCCGAAGGCTCGATGACCCTGGTCGAGACGGTAGAAGATGCGCAGGCGCTGAAATCGGACGATCCCGCGAACCTGTCCTTCCTCACCCAGACCACACTGTCCGTGGACGACACTTCCGAAATCGTGAGCACATTGCTCGCGCGTTTTCCCGAAATCCAGCAGCCCCGCGGCGAAGATATCTGCTACGCCACATCCAACCGCCAGGCCGCGGTGAAGACGATCGCTCATGCCTGCGAGGCGATGCTGGTGATCGGCGCGCCCAATTCCTCCAATTCCGTGCGGCTGGTGGAAGTCGCCGCGCGCGAAGGCGTTTCCGCACGCCTGATCCAGCGCGCCGCCGATCTGGATTTTGAATGGCTGGCGGGCGTAAAGACCCTGGGCATCACCGCGGGCGCATCGGCGCCGGAGATTCTGGTGCGCGAACTGGTCGAGCGGCTGGCCGAACGCTACACTGTGACCGAACGCGAGGTGACGACGACCACCGAGGATATCGCCTTCAAGCTCCCCCGCGGCCTCGAAGCCGCCTGAGCGTTTCCCATGGCTGTTTATACTCAGGTCTCCGCCGAAGAGATGGGCGTGCTGCTGGCGCGTTATGATGCCGGCACATTGGTGAGCGCCAAGGGCATTGCCGAGGGTGTGGAGAATAGCAATTATCTGGTCGATACGACCACGGACCGCTTCATCCTGACGCTGTACGAAAAGCGCGTCGATGTGGGCGATCTGCCCTTTTTCATGAAATTGCTCGATCATCTGGCCGATGCCGGCAATCCCGTGCCACGCGCGATCAAGGACAAGCAGGGCGTGCAGATCCAGCAGGTGGCGGGGCGCTCCGCCTGCCTGATCGAATTTCTCTCGGGCGTCTCCGTCAGCCATCCGACCGCCCCTCAGGCGCGTGCGGCCGGCGCGGCACTGGGCCAGATGCACAAGGCGCTGGACGGGTTCGAGGGCGCACGGCCCAATACGATGGGCATCGGCGACTGGCACGCACTCGCGGCGCGCTGCGGCGATGATCTGGACGCGATCGCGCCGGGCCTTGGCGCGCGCGTGGCGGACGAGTTGACTTATCTCGACCAGCATTGGCCCACCGACCTGCCCCGCTCCGTGGTCCATGCCGATCTGTTTCCCGATAATGTGCTGATGCTGGGCGATCAGGTGACCGGCGTGATCGATTTCTATTTCGCCTGCACCGAAATCCGCGCCTGGGATGTGGCCGTCACCCATGCCGCCTGGTGCTTCGAAAACGATGGCAGCGGCTTTCACCGTGACCGCTCCGATGCGCTGATCGCCGGCTATGAGGACAGTCACGGCCTTTCGCCGGAAGAGCGCGCGGCGTTCATCGCGCTGGCGCGGGGCGCGTGCCTGCGTTTCCTGCTCACCCGCGCCTGGGACTGGCTGAACACGCCCGCGGACGCGATGGTAACGCGCAAGGATCCGCTCGCCTTTCTGCGTCGTCTCGATTTCTATCGCGATGCACCTGCCGGATCGCTGATCGACTGATGAGCGACGAGATGGAACACGTCCAGATTTTCACCGATGGCGCGTGCAAGGGGAATCCCGGCCCCGGCGGCTGGGGCGCGGTGATCCGCATGGGCGAACGCGAAAAGGACCTTTCGGGCGGCGAGGCGCTGTCCACTAACAATCGCATGGAGCTGATGGGTGCGATCCGCGCGCTTCAGGCGCTCAAGCGCCCGTGCCGCGTCACGCTGACCACCGACAGCCGTTATGTGATGGATGGTCTGACCAAATGGATCCACGGCTGGCTGAAGAATGGCTGGCGCACGGCGGACCGCAAGCCCGTGAAGAACGCGGATCTGTGGCAGGAATTGCTGGCGGCCGCCAAGCCCCATCGGCTCGAATGGAAATGGGTGAAGGGCCATGCGGGCCATGTCGACAATGAACGCGCAGACCGGCTGGCAAGCGCGGCGGCGGACAGCTTCGCCCGGCCCTGACACCAGCGCGGGGCGGAACGCTCAGCTATTGTCTTCGACTTCGGCACCGGGGCCGTTCTTCAGGATCGAGTCGATGGCATTCTGCGCCGAGGCCTTGCTGGCATAGCCCTCGGTCCAGAAGATGATCTCATTGTTATATTTGAACTTTGCGACGAACTCGCCGGACTTGTTCTTTTCGATCACGAATTTGTGCGCCATCGGGTCTCTCCATGGATGCAGGAACGCGCAGCGTAACCGGGCCGCATCGCCTAAGCCAAGCTTCAATTGTCAAAGAGTGTTGAAGCGATATGCGCCATAAGCCTGACCGTCGATCCCCCGCACCGCCGCATCGGGTGTGCGATCGAGCAGCAGCGCAGCGGCCACCTTCGCCCCGGCCGGCGCGGTCTGGATGCCGAAGCCGCCCTGGCCCGCGCACCAGAACAGGCCCGGCAAAAGCGGATCGAAGCCATAAACCGGCCGCCGATCGGGCGCGAAGCTACGCAGGCCCGCCCATTTGCGTTCGACTGCGGCGACGCGCCAATCGACGACCTGTTCGAACCGGTCGATCGCGATCGCCACGTCCAGCTCTTCGGGCGCAACATCAGACGCCATCACCGCGGTTTCGTCGTGCGGGCTCAGCCATAATTTTCCGCCCGCCTCGGGCTTGAAGTAAAATGATCCACCAATGTCGACGACATGCGGCATTCCCATCACCGATTCCGGTTCGGTGCGGAGCTGGACCAACGTGCGCCGGTAGGGCTGAATGCCCAGCGGTTTTGCGCCCAGCATCACGCCCACCGGATCCGCCCAAGCGCCCGCCGCATTCACGACCACGCCCGCGCGCACCGCGCCCGCCGTGGTTTCCAGTAACCAGGACGCACCCAGCCGCTGCCCGCCCGTCAGCGCGGCGCGGCACAGCAATTCCGCGCCATGCCGGCGCGCCGTGGCCAGAAAGTGCGCGTGCAGCGCTGCCACATCGATGTAAGCGCAACTCTGTTCGAGCAGCCCCTCGCTCCATTCAGGCCGCAGCCCCGGCACCAGCCTGGCCGGATCGGTCGGCTCGAGCGGAATGCCGCTGCCTTCGAACGCCGCGATAAAGGCGTCCATTTTGGCACGATCCTCTTTCCGTCCGATATGCAGCGACCCCAGCGGCTCCAGAAACCCGCCATCGCGCAGCGCCGGGCCGGAGGCGCTGGTCAGGGGCTGGATCAGCGGCCCGCCATAGGTTTCGCTCCAGAACGCGGCCGATCGCCCTGTGGAATGATAGCCCGGCTGGGCCTCTGCCTCCAGCAGAACGACACGCGCATGAGGCGCGATCTCGGCCGCCAGGCTGGCACCTGCAATCCCCGCGCCGATGATGGCGACATCATATCCGTTCACAGCTTTGGCGCCATTTCATCCAGAAAAATATCGGCCTCCTGCAACGCCCGTTCGCGCACTTTATCCACTTCGCGCAAGATCTCATGTGCGGATTCATTGCCAAAGCGGATCAATCGGGCGTGCGGCAGGCGTTTCGCCGCCTCATGGATCGCCTTGGGGCTCACCAACCGATCCTGATCGGCGCATAGCAAAAGAATCGGGATTTCCACCGATTCAAGCCGCCCCGGCAGGAAGCTGTCGAGCGTGGAGCGATAGGCCCGCTCCAGCCAGCGCCAGCTTGGCGGCCCGAGTGCGAGATCCGGCTGCTGCGCCTTCCACCAGAGTTCATCTTCATAGCGCTCCTGCGAATGCGTGAGGAACGCTCTGCGCGATGCACCAGGACGCGCCGGCCGCTCATTGGTTTTCCAGGCCGCCCGCGCCGGTGCGCCGATCCGCGTCATGAAATGCGCCACGCGCGCCGCGATGCCCGGTGTGAAGGGCGCGCTTTGCAGCCCCAGCATCGGTGCCGACATCACCACCGCATCGGGCGCGATCCGCCGCTCGATCAGCGCGCGCATCACCAGATGCCCGCCCATGGAGTGTGCAACGATCACATACGGGCCGGGTTGTTCCCGCTTCATCGCGGCGAACCGGTCCGCAAGATCATCGATCCAAAGACTGAAATCCTCGACATGACCGACGCGCGGGTCCGGACCCAGCCGACCCGAGCCGCCCTGCCCGCGCCAATCGAAGCTTTCGATATGCCAGCCGCGGTCATGCCAATGGTGCAGCGCCTCGAGATATTTCTCCAATATGTCGCCGCGCCCGCCGGCAAAAAGCAGCGCACCGCGCGGCGCGTCGGCCACGGGCCAGAGGAAGCGCCGCAGGGGCCATCCATCCGCCGCGGGCAGCATCGAAAGCGCCGCATCCTGGGGAATCACACGGCGGAAAGTGTTTACGCTTTGCATAGGTCGTGGTTACGGTTTCGTAAGGCATAGCGTCTAGACCCCAGAGCCATGAATGGGGGAATTCTTACGCAGTTGATGGTGGCGGCGCTCGGTTGCGCGCTGCTCCTTGCTGCATTCACCGATATCCGGGGCCGCATCGTCGAAAACTGGCTGAACGCCGGTATCGCGCTGGCCGCCCCGCTTTATTGGTGGGCGAGCGGCTATCAGCTCTGGCCGGATATGGCGATCCAGATCGCCGTCGCGGCGCTGGTCTTCGCCATTTTCGCGGGCGTGTTCGCCATCGGCGCGATGGGCGGCGGCGATGTGAAGCTGATCGGCGCCCTCGCCTTATGGCTCCCGTTTCAACAGCTCATCTTCATGCTGCTGGTGATGTCGATCGCCGGCGGCGTGCTTACGGCGGCCATGGCCGTCGTGCACAAGATCAGGAAATCAAAAGACAATCTGGAAATCCCCTACGCGGTCGCGATCGCAGCCGGGGGGCTCTGGGTTTTAGGTGCATCGAATTTTAACCATTTTGCTTGAAACAGCGACCAAGGGCCTTTGGGGGGTCCTTCTCAGGAGGCGTTAGTCGTCATGGATGTAAAGAAGATCGCGTTGCTGGTGGGTGCGCTGCTGATCGCAGCAGTCACGGCCATCATGGCAAAGAACATGTTCAGCGGTTCATCCGCGCCGACGGCTGAAGCCGCGGCAGTGGTTGATGGTCCCCAGGTGCTGGTCGCCACGCGGGCCTTGCCCGTCGGCACGATCATCGAGCCGGACGCCTTTCGCTTCCAGCCCTGGCCCAAGGAGCTGATCCAGAGCGCCTATTATATCAAGGGCGAGGCCGATCCCGCCGCGATGACGGGCACCGTGGTGCGCTATGCGATCACCGCCGGCCAGCCGATCACGCAGGGCGCACTCGTCAAGCCCGGCGATCGCGGCTTCCTTGCTGCAGCGCTTGGCCCCGGTATGCGGGCCGTGACCGTCTCGGTCTCCACGCAGAGCGGCGTTGCCGGTTTCGTGTTTCCGGGCGATCGCATCGATCTTCTGCTGTCGCAGCAGATCGAAGGCGAAGGCCAGTCCTTGAAGGCGTCAGAAACGATCCTGCGCAACTTGCGCGTGCTCGCCACCGATCAGCGCACGGACTCGACGAACGAGGAAGGCAAGACCGAGGTCAAGACCTTCTCCTCGATCACGCTCGAAGCCACGCCGAAGATCGCCGAAAAGATCGCGGTCGCCCAGACCATGGGCTCGCTGTCTCTGTCGCTGCGTTCGATCGCCGACAATACGGCCGAGCTTGAGCGCGCCATCGCCGCCGGCGAAGTCACGCTGCCCGAGGGCAAAGATCCGAAAGCCGAGAAGCAGATGCTGGCGTCCATCGCCACGCGTCCCAGCGACTCCGGCACGACATTCGTCACCGGTGCCGACGTATCCCGCTTTTCGCGGCGCAGCGTTCCGGTGGCCGTCAAAGTCACGGCGACCGCCGACGGTGCCACCGTCGTCATGAGCCAGCCGACAGGCCCGATTGTCCGGGTTGCACGCGGCAACAATGTCACCGTCGTTCCGGTGGGGGGGAAGTAACATGCGCATTGCCAACACGATGATGCACCGATCGCTCGGGAGCGCGCTCGCCGCGGTTCTGGTGCTCGGGATGGCGAGCACGGCGGCAACGCCGGCCGACGCCGCGCCTACGGGGGCTTCGCAGCCCGCCAACACGCTGAATTTGTCGACGGGTCGTGGCACTCTGGTCACGCTGTCGTCGCCCATGTCCGATCTGTTCGTCGCGAATGACGCCGTGGCCGATGTGCAGGTTCGTTCGCCAACGCAGCTCTACATCTTCGCCAAGGGTCCGGGCGAGACCACGGTCTATGCCACCACCAAATCGGGCGCAGTGGCCTATTCCGCCAATGTTCGCGTCGGCCTGAACATCAGCACCGTGGATTCCATGCTCCAACTGGCCATGCCGGATTCGGAGATTAAGGCGACCCCGATGAACGGCCTGGTGCTGCTCACCGGCACCGTCGCCAGCCCGGACGATGCGGCGGAAGCCGAGCGTCTCGCACAGGCTTTTGTCGGCACGGGCACGCAGGTGATCAGCCGGCTCAAGACGGCGACCCCGCTGCAGGTGAATTTGCAGGTGCGCATCGCTGAAGTGAGCCGCGGGTTCTCGAAGTCCGTGGGTTTGAACCTGCTGGCGAGCGGCGGCGGCTTCGTCTTTACGCAAGGGCGCGCGAACGCGCTCGACACCAGTGGCCCGGTCAATATCATTACAGGTACGGGTTCGGGTTCCACGCTCGGCCTCATCAAAAACCTGCTCGGCGTCAATGTCGAGGCAGCACTTGATCTGGCTGAAACGGATGGCTTCGTCACCACGCTGGCCAATCCCAATCTGACTGCACTGTCGGGCGAAACCGCCAGCTTTCTGGCAGGCGGCGAAATCCCGATCCCGCTGGCGCAGCAGCTTGGTCAGATCACCATCGAATATAAGCAATATGGTGTCAGCCTGGCATTCACGCCCACCGTGCTCGCCGACGGCCGCATCTCGATGCGTGTGCGTCCCGAAGTGTCGGAACTATCCACCACCGGCGGCATCAGGCTGAACAATTTCGACGTTCCAGGTATCCTGACGCGACGGGCGGAAACGACCGTAGAGCTGGGTTCCGGCCAGAGCTTCATGATCGGCGGCCTTCTGAGCAACAGCGCCAGCAGCACGATCGACAAGGCGCCCTTTCTCGGCGACCTGCCCATCCTTGGTGCGCTGTTCCGCTCCAAGAGCTTCAAGCGTCAGGAATCCGAGCTTGTAATCGTGGTGACGCCCTATCTGGTCAAGCCGGTGTCTGCCAACCAGATCGCGCTGCCGATCGACGGGAACAGAACGCCGAACGATGCCGAAGGCTTTTTGCTGGGTCAGTCTTTCAAAGGCGTCACCGGCGGCAAGCGTCCCGTGCCATCCATGGGCAATCCGCAAACCGTGCAGCCGGGCATGAGCATCGATCCTACGGCATCCTTGCCCGCGAACGAGACGCCCGCACCTGCGCCAGGCACGATGCCGGAGCGCGTGGCGCTCGCCACCAAATCCAGTGAAGCGGGCAAGGCCAGCGCAAGCGCGGCCCCCGGCTTCACCTTCGAATGATCGGGAGCGAAAAGATGCAAAACATTCTTCTGCGCAACGCTGCGGCTCCTGCAATGCTCGCCCTGAGCCTGGCTCTGGGCGGCTGCGGTGCCGGCACCTACAATCCCACGGTTGAATCCGTGCATCAGCCGGTCGTCTCGCGCGTCGATTATGCGCTCGATCTACGGCAGGGTGGCAATGGCGGCCTCGCGAGCGGCGAGCAACAGCGTCTGAATGACTGGTTCGAGTCTCTGCGACTGGGCTATGGCGATCAGGTTTCTGTCGACGATCGAAACCCATATGGCAATGCCGCAAGCCGCGAAGATGTCGCCAGTGCGGCGGCGCGCTACGGACTCCTGACCAGTGAGACCGCGCCGGTGACTGCCGGAACGGTCGGAGACGGGATGGTCCGCGTGGTGGTCAGCCGCATGAGCGCTTCGGTGCCGGGATGCCCTGACTGGAGCCGGCCGGCCCAGCCCGAATTTGGCGGTTCGTCCATGTCCAATTACGGCTGCGCCACCAATGCAAACCTCGCGGCGATGATCGCAAATCCGGTAGACCTGATCCAGGGCCAGACGGGGAATAGCGGCACCGATGGCCGTGCTTCGTCCAAGGCAATCAAGGCCTTCCGCGACAAGGCACCGACCGGCGCGGGTGCTATCGAAGCCGTATCATCGAAAGGTCAGTAAGTCATGAACGCACCCTGGAATCCAGCTCGTGCCGCGGCATTGCGCGAGCCTTTCAACGCCTATGTCTGCGATGAGCCCACGGCCGACATGATCCGCAATGTGGCGGTCGAACTGGGCTGGTCACCTGACAAGGTGAACAAGGGCGGGCTGCGCAATGCGGTCCAGTCCCTCTCCGTTTCCGCTAGCCCGAACATCCTGTTCGTCGATCTGTCCGAATCCGGCGATCCACTGAACGACATCAACGCGCTGGCCGAGGTCTGCGAGCCGGGTACGGTTGTAATCGCGGCCGGCCAGGTCAACGATGTGCGCCTTTACCGCGATCTCGTGGCGAGCGGCATTCAGGATTATCTGCTCAAGCCCTTCAGCGCCGATCAGCTTCGCGATAGCTTTGCGAATGCGCAGTCGATCATCAATGCACCCAAACATGCCGAGGCTTCGGTGGAGCGCCCGCATCTGATGACAGCGGTCATCGGCGCGCGTGGCGGCGTGGGCGCATCGACGATCGCGACATCGCTCGCATGGCTGTTTGGCGAAAGATCACAGCGATCGACCGCGCTGCTCGATCTCGACGTACATTTCGGCACCGGGGCGCTGGCGCTCGATCTCGAGCCTGGCCGCGGCCTGACCGATGCGATCGAAAACCCAAGCCGCATCGACGGCCTCTTCATCGAGCGCGCCATGGTCCGCGCCAATGACAAGCTCGCGATCCTGTCGGCGGAAGCCCCGCTCAACCAGACGATGCTGACCGATGGCTCCGCCTATTTCCAACTTCAGGAAGAAATCCGTGCGGTCTATGAATGCACGGTCATCGATCTGCCGCGCAACATGCTGGTCCAGCATCCGCATCTTCTGCAGGAAGCCAATGCCTGCGTCATCGTCACCGAATTGACGCTGGCGGCCGCGCGCGACGTGATCCGGATCCTCTCCTGGTTGAAGAGCAATGCGCCGCAATGCCGCGTGATCGTGGTGGCCAATCGCGTCCCTTCGACCGGCGCTCCCGAAGTGGCGCGCAAGGATTTCGAAAGCTCGATCGAGCGCAAGATCGATCTGGTGATCCCGATGGATCAGAAGCTCGCATCCCAGGCCGCAAAGCTGGGCAAGCCGCTGGCCGAAGCCAGCAAGGGCTCCAAGATTTCGGCGGCGATCGTCGATCTGTCCAACCGGTTGCTCGCTGCGGTGGAAACCGAGGCGGAAGACGCTGGCGCAGCAGGCAAGAACAGGTCGCTTCTGGGCAAGATCGGCGATTTCAAATCGCTCATGCCCAAAAAGGGCACGAAGCCTGCGAAGAATTGATCGGCGTTCTGCTCTGATTGGCGGGCGCTTATGTTGGAACTAGGCTGGAGGCGGTAGGCAAAAGATGGAGAATTTACTCCCCGTCCTGATGGCGTGCGGCATCGTGCTGACCGCGTTCATGGTGTTCATGGCCTTTTCCGGGCCGGATCAGGCGAAGATCCAATCGCGCCGGCTGTCCGAAATGAAGGACCGCCACGCCGGTTCCGGCAGCGCGATGATCGAGGCGCAGATGCGCCGTGCGATCAACAATCGCCTGGGTGGCACCAAGATGGACGGCCTCGCCGCGCAATTCCTGCCGCGCCCCGAAATGCTTAAGGCGCGGATCAAGCGCACCGGCAAATCCTGGACGATGAGCCAATATGGCACGGCGTCTTTGGCCATAGCATTCGTCTTCGGCGGGCTGGTCATCCTTAAAGGCGCACCGCTGGCGCTGGGTCTGCTGATCGGCGTTCTCACCGGGCTGGCGATCCCGCACATGGCGGTCAATTTCCTGATCAAGCGGCGCATCACCCAGTTCAACGTCCGCTTTCCCGATGCGATCGATCTGCTGGTGCGCGGTCTGCGCGCCGGTCTGCCGATCTCGGAGACGCTGGGCGTGGTGTCCAACGAATTGCCCGGCCCCGTGGGTGAGGAATTCAGCGCCGTGGTCGACAAGATGCGGATCGGCCGAACGATGGACGCCGCTCTTCAGGAAACCGCCGACAAGATCGGCACGCCTGAATTCCAGTTCTTCTGCATCACGCTGGCGATCCAGCGCGAGACGGGCGGCAACCTTTCCGAAACGCTCTCCAACCTGTCCGAAGTGCTGCGCAAGCGCGCGCAGATGAAGCTCAAGATCAAGGCCATGTCGTCGGAATCAAAGGCCTCGGCCTATATCGTCGGCGTGCTGCCTTTTGCGGTGTTCGGCCTGATCTATTCGATCAGCCCCGATTATATGGGTGGCTTTTTCAGCGAGCCGCGCCTGATCGTGGCGGGCATCGGCGGCCTGGTGTGGATGAGCATCGGTGCCGGCATCATGGCCAAGATGGTCAGCTTCGAAATTTAACGGGCGGGAGGATAATATCATGAACGAACCATCCGCCGGACCGACGCTTTTGGGCGTCGATATCCTCTGGGTCGCAACCTTGCTGTCCGCCGTGGCGACGCTGGCGATCCTCGTGGCGCTCTATGCGGCGACCACGGTGCGCGATCCCATGGCCAAGCGCGTGAAGGCGCTCAACGAACGCCGCGAACAATTGAAGGCCGGTATCGTCGCCTCCACCGCGAAACGCCGCGTCAAGCTGGTCCATCAAAGCGAAACCACCGATCGGATGCGCGCCTTCCTGAAGTCGCTGAAAGTGCTTCAGGACGAGCAGTTGAAGACCGCACAGGTCAAGCTGGCGCAGGCCGGCATCCGCTCCAAGGATCTCGCGGTCACGATCATCTTCAGCCGGCTGTTGTTGCCGATCGTTCTGGGCGGCACCGTGTGCATCGGCGTCTATCTGCTCGACTGGTTTCCAGACTGGAGTTCGCTCAAGAAGCTCGGCCTGGCCGCGGGATCGCTGATCCTGAGCTACAAGGCACCCGATCTCTATGTCCAGAACCTGATCTCCAAGCGCACCGACGCGATCCGCAAGGGTTTGCCCGATGCGCTCGATCTGCTCGTGATCTGCGCCGAGGCCGGCTTGACCGTGGACGCCGCCTTCGGCCGCGTCGCCAAGGAGTTGGGCAAGGCCTATCCCGAACTGGGCGACGAATTCACGCTGACCGCGATCGAGCTGGGATTCCTGAGCGAACGACGCCAGGCTTTCGAGAATCTGGGACGCCGCATTGATCTGGAAGCTGTGCGCGGCGTGGTGACCACCATGATCCAGACCGAGAAATACGGTACGCCACTCGCCTCGGCGCTCCGCGTGCTTTCAGCCGAATTCCGCAACGAGCGTATGATGCGCGCCGAGGAAAAAGCCGCGCGCCTTCCGGCGATCATGACCGTGCCGTTGATCCTGTTCATTCTGCCGGTGTTGTTCGTCGTCATTCTTGGCCCGGCGGCCTGTCAGATCTCCGACACGTTGATCGGCGGCAAGATGTAAGCCGCCCCTGTATCGGCGTTCGTGTAAGAGTAGATTAAGCGTAAAACGATCGGGGGCCGGGTAAAACCAGCCCCCGTTTTCGTGTCAGCGGGCTTTGAGCGCCGCCTGAGCCGCAGCCAGCCGCGCGATCGGCACGCGATAGGGCGAGGCCGATACATAATCGAGGCCGGTTTCCTCGCAAAAGGCGATCGAGGCGGGATCGCCTCCATGCTCTCCGCAAATGCCGAGCTTGATGTCGGGGCGCGTCGCCCTCCCCCGCTCCGCTGCCAGCGTGATCAACTGACCCACGCCTTCCACGTCCAGGCTCACGAACGGATCGCGCGCAAAGATGCCCTTGTCGACATAGGTGGTGAGGAAACGGCCCGCATCGTCGCGGGAGACACCCAATGTGGTCTGCGTCAGATCATTGGTGCCGAAGGAGAAAAATTCGCCCACTTCGGCAATCTCGCCCGCCATCAGCGCCGCGCGCGGCAGTTCGATCATCGTGCCGACCAGATAGTCGATCGTCTTGCCGCGTTCGGCGAACACCTCCTTGGCCACCCGATCGACCAGATCCTTCATCAGCTCCAGCTCGCGCCGCGTGGCCACCAGCGGGATCATGATCTCCGGAATCGGCGTCTCCGCCACATCGAGCGCGGCCTCGAAGATCGCGCGCGCCTGCATCTCATAAATCTCGGGATAGGTCACGCCCAGTCGGCAGCCGCGATGGCCGAGCATCGGATTGAATTCATGCAGCTCCGCCGCACGGCGCTTGAGCGTATCCACCGAAACGTCAGCAGCCTTGGCCACTTCGTCAAACTCGGCCTCTTCATGCGGCAGGAATTCGTGCAACGGCGGATCGAGCAAGCGGATCGTCACGGGCAGGCCCGCCATCACCTCGAAAATCTCGGTGAAATCCTTGCGCTGCTCGGGGAGCAGTCTCTCCAGCGCCACACGGCGTCCGGCCTCGCTATCCGCCAGGATCATCTGGCGCACCGCGGTGATCCGCGCAGCGTCGAAGAACATATGCTCGGTGCGGCACAGGCCCACGCCCTCGGCGCCGAATTCCCGCGCCACTGTGCAATCCAGCGGCGTTTCCGCATTCGCGCGCACCTTCAGGCGACGGACCTTGTCCGCCCACACCATCAGAGTGCCGAAATCGCCTGCCAGCTCCGGCTGGATCGTATCGACCGCGCCGAACATCACTTCGCCGGTGGAGCCGTCGATCGTGACCACATCGCCCTCACGCACCTCGCGGCCCGCCACGCGCATCAATTTCGCCTTGGCGTCGATCGCCAGCGTGCCGACCCCGGAGACGCAGGGACGTCCCATGCCGCGCGCCACCACGGCGGCGTGGCTGGTCATCCCGCCGCGCGCGGTGAGGATGCCACGGGCTGCGTGCATCCCGTGAATGTCTTCCGGCGAGGTTTCGGTGCGGATCAGGATCACGCTTTCGCCCATCTCCGCGCGCTTCTCGGCAGTGTCGCTATCGAACACCGCAATGCCCGAGGCCGCGCCAGGAGAAGCCGGCAGCCCCTTGGCGAGCACATCGCGCACCGCCTTGGGATCAAGCGTGGGATGGAGCAATTGATCGAGCGCCGACGGATCGACGCGCGCAATCGCTTCTTCCTGCGTGATCAGCCCTTCGCTCGCCATATCGACCGCGATCTTGAGCGCCGCCTTGGCAGTGCGCTTGCCCGAACGGGTCTGCAGCATCCAGAGCTTGCCGCGTTCCACGGTGAACTCGATATCCTGCATGTCGGTGTAATGATTTTCGAGCAGATCGAACACCTTGGCCAGCTCACCGAACACCTCCGGCATCGCCTCTTCCATCGACAGCGGCTTGGCATTGGCGCGGGTGCGCGCGGCGGTGGTCAGATATTGCGGGGTGCGGATGCCCGCCACCACATCTTCGCCCTGCGCATTGATCAGGAACTCGCCATAATAAGCGCGCTCGCCGGTCGCGGGATCGCGCGTGAAGGCCACGCCCGTCGCGGAGGTTTCACCCATATTGCCGAACACCATCGCCTGCACATTGACCGCAGTGCCCCAATCATGCGGGATCGCATTGAGCCGGCGATAGACCTTCGCGCGCTCCGACTGCCACGATCCGAACACCGCGCCGACCGCGCCCCAGAGCTGGTCATGCACATCCTGCGGGAAGGGCTTGCCCCATTGATCCTGCACGAGTTGCTTATATGCGCCGACCAGCGCCTTCAGATCTTCGGCGGTCAATTCGGTGTCGAGGAAGAAACCCTTGTCTTCCTTGGCGATTTCAAGCGCTTCTTCGAACGATCCATGATCGAGTTCGAGCACCACATCGGCATACATCTGGATGAAGCGGCGATAGCTGTCCCAGGCGAAACGCGCGTCGCCGGACACATCCGCCAGACCCTTCACCGTCTCGTCATTGAGACCCAGATTGAGCACCGTATCCATCATGCCGGGCATGGAGACGCGCGCGCCCGAACGGACCGACACCAGAAGTGGGTCGGCATTGTCGCCGAATTTTTTGCCCGTCACGCTCTCGATATGCGCGATGCCATTGGCGACTTCGGCGCGCAGGCTCTCGGGAAAGACCTCGCCATCGTCATAATAGCGCGTGCACATTTCCGTGGTGATGGTGAAGCCCGGCGGGACCGGCAGGCCGATCGAGGCCATGCCATCCAGATTGGCGCCCTTGCCGCCGAGCAGATTCTTGTCGCGCTCGCCGCTTTCGGAAACACCGCCGCCGAAACGATACACATATTGGGTCATTCTTGCTCCCTCTCCCCTTTGGGGGAGAGGGCCGGGGCGAGGGGGAGTGTCCTCGCGCGCCGGCCCTTTTGTCGATGAAAACGCCCCTCTCCCAACCCTCGCCCCTAAAGGAAAGAGGGCTTTACCCCTCTATCTTCGAAAAATCCGCCACGCGGTGAACCGCATCGCGCACCCGCGCGAGCATTCCCAGCCGCGCTGCCCGCTTGGCCGGATCGACATCATTCACCGTCACATGCTCGAAAAACGCATCGATCGGCGCGCGCAGGCTGGCCAGCGCCGCCATCGCGCCTTCGAAATTCTCCGCCTGAATGGCTGCATCGGCGGCGGGTTCGGCGGCATCGAGCGCGGCGAGCAGCGCGGCTTCCGCGGGTTCGGGTGCATAACCCTCCCCCCCTTCAGGGGGAGAGGGTCGGCGAGCCTCGCGAGCCGGGGAGCGGGGGGAGTCGCCAGACACCAAACGGTCCCCCTCTCCCTCCGCCGCTGTCGCGGCTCCCCCCTCTCCCCCTGAAGGGGGAGAGGGATTGGAGAAGCCTTCTTTCTTCAGAATATTCGCAGCGCGCTTGTAACCCGCCAGCAGGTTCGCCCCCTCCCCGGTCTCCACAAACGCCTGCAACGCCTTCACCCGCGCAAGCAGACGGACAAGATCGTCCTCTCCGCCCAGCGCAAATACGGCGTCGATCAAATCGTGACGGACGCCGGCTTCACGCTGCTGAACCTTAAGACGGTCTGCGAAAAAGGACGCAAGCGCTGGCAACCCATGCACCACGGTCGATCGAAAGTAGGCACCCGCTCCCGTAATTTTCTGGTTATCGTCGAGATATGGCTTTTGAGAAACAAAACCGCGCCCCACTAAATTATGAGCATCGTAATTCGATAAATACGGCTCTTCCAACAATTGGCCCAAAATAGGTGTTGCCGCACGTGCCAGCACTTTGATCATCAGAACTCGATAATCGCCCAACTGAATAGTTCTCAAGATGCCCAAAACCGCACGGCGGATGGCATAAGGATCCTTTGATCCCGTCGGCTGCTCGCCAGCAGCAAAAAATCCAACGATCGTATCCAGTTTATCCGCCAAACTCACCGCCACCGTCACCGGCGCGGTCGGCACATCATCGCCCTGGCCGACCGGCTTGTAATGATCGCGGATCGCGTCGGCGACCGCATCGGGCAGGCCTTCGGCGCGGGCGTAATAGCCGCCCATCACGCCCTGGAGTTCGGGAAATTCCCCGACCATTTCGGTGACGAGATCGGCCTTGGCGAGGCGCGCGGCCTGTTCGGCGAGATCGGCCAAATCACCGTTTGTCCCGAGCGAAGGCTCTCCTGAGCGAAGCCGAAGGGTCGAGGGACGTTGGTCGCCCGCACCGGACGTGTCTCGACTGCGCTCGACACCAACGGGATTGGATGTGCCAGAGGTATTCTCTCCCCCGACAATCCCCTCTTCCACCAGCCAGCGTGCCAGCTTCGCCACCCGCTCCACCTTGTCGGCCACGGTGCCCAGCTTTTCGTGGAAGGTGATCCGCTCCAGCTTCTTCGCGTGATCCTCAAGCCGGGTCTTCTTGTCCTGCTCCCAGAAGAAGCGCGCATCCGACAGCCGTGCTGCCAGCACCTTGCGATTGCCCGCCACGATCGCGGCGCCGCCGTCTTTCGCCTCGATATTGGCGGTGCAGATGAAGGCGGGCGCAAGTTTGCCGGCACCATCGCGCAGCACGAAATATTTCTGATTGATGCGCAGCGTCAACTGGATCACCTCGGGCGGCACCTCCAGAAAGGCCGGATCGAAAGCGCCGATCAGCGGCACCGGCCATTCGGTCAGCCCCGCATTCTCCGCGACCAGCCCCTGATCCTCGATCAGCGTATAACCCTTTGAAGCCGCAGCCTCGGCGGCTTTCTCCGCGATGATCGCCTGACGCTCCTTATGCGAGACGATCACATGCGCCGCGCGCAATTTCACGGCATAATCATCGGCATTGCCGATCGTGATCTCGCCGTGATGATGGAAGCGGTGGCCGACCGTGGTGTAGCCGCTCGCAAGGCCGTCAATCTCCAGCGGCACCAGATCGTCGCCGAACAGCGCGACAATCCCCTGCAACGGACGCACCCAGCGGAGACTCTCGGTCGTCTGGCTCGCCGCGCCCCAGCGCATCGATTTGGGCCAGGGAAAAGCGCGCACGATCGCGGGCACGGCTTCGGCCAGCACGTCGGCGGTGGCGCGACCCGGCTTTTCGATCACCGCAAAAAGGATGCCGACGCCCTTGGCATCGGGCCGCTCCACCAGTTGCTCGCGCGTGAGGCCGGTAGAGCGCAGAAACCCCGCCAGCGCCTGTTCGGGCGCATCGGCGCGCGGGCCTTTGCGTTCCTCGCTCACCGCCTCGGTCTGCGCAGGCAAGCCGCGTGCGATCAGCGCGAGCCGCCGCGGCGTGACGAAGCTCTCGATCGACGCGGGCTTGAGACCGGCCTTGGCGAGTTCCTCGGCAAACAGGCGCGCCAGATCATCCGACGCCTTCACTTGCATCCGCGCGGCGATTTCCTCGCAGCGCAGTTCGAGCAGGAAATCAGTCATAAAGGGTTGACCTCTACCCCGTTGGTCCCGAGCGAAGTCGAGGGACGTGGTGCAGCGACAGACGTGTCTCGACTGCGCTCGACACAAACGGTTCTAGGTTGAAACCGCATCACGCCGCCCACCCGTTGCCAGCCATCCAGGCCTCGCAACTGCCCTTGGCCATATCGCGCACGCGGCCCATATAGCTGGCGCGCTCCTGCACCGAGATCACGCCGCGCGCCTGCAAGAGATTGAACACATGGCTCGCCTTGATCGCCTGATCATAAGCGGCCAGCGGCACATCCTCAGCGATGCACTTCTGGCATTCGGCCTCGGCGTCCTTGAACCAGCGGAAGAGCTTCTCGGTATCGGCAATCTCGAAATTCCATTTGGACATCTGCTTCTCATTTTCGAGAAACACATCGCCATAGGTCACGCCGGCATCATTGAATTTCAGATCGTAAACGCTGTCCACACCCTGGATATACATGGCGAGGCGCTCGAGCCCGTAGGTCAGTTCGCCCGCGACCGGCTTGCAATCGAAGCCGCCCATCTGCTGAAAATAGGTGAATTGCGTGACCTCCATGCCATCGCACCACACTTCCCAGCCGAGCCCCCAGGCGCCCAGCGTCGGGCTTTCCCAATCATCCTCGACGAAGCGGATATCGTGCACCAGCGGATCGATTCCGATCTCGACAAGCGAACCCAGATACAGCTCCTGCAGATTGGCAGGGCTTGGCTTCATGATCACCTGATATTGGTAATAATGCTGGAGCCGGTTCGGATTTTCGCCATAGCGGCCATCGGTCGGGCGGCGGCTGGGCTGGACATAGGCCGCATTCCAATGGTTCGGGCCGAGCGCGCGCAGCGTCGTCGCCGGGTGAAACGTGCCCGCGCCCACTTCCATGTCATAGGGCTGAAGGATCACGCAGCCCTGCTTGCCCCAATAAGCATGTAGCGTGAGGATGAGATCCTGGAAGCTGAGGGGCTTCGATTCGGTCAATTCCATGCCTTCGCATATGCAGTAAATTACGCGCGCGCTTTGGCGCATGGGGCGTTGAGGGTCAACAGCCGCCCGCATGATTGGCGCTTCTTCGTTAAGGAGTCGCCGTGTAACGCTCTGTTCCAGAGACGAAAGCCAAAGACGAAAGAAAGCCCAGCATTTTGAAACGCCGCCTGACCGCCCTCGCCGCCATGCTCCTGATCGGCAGCGCCCCCGCTTTGGCCCAAGCGCCGGCCGTCCGGCTGGTGGACGCCGATCCCGCTTTATGGGTGGTGAAGGATGCAGATACGACGATCTATCTGTTCGGCACGATCCATGTGCTCAAACCCGGCCTCTCCTGGTTCGACGATGCGGTGAAGACCGCGTTCGACGCTTCGGGCGAGTTGGTGATCGAGATGGTGACGCCTTCGGATGCCGCGATGCTGGGCAAGGTCAATCAATATGCGGTGGACCCGCAGAAGCGCGCGCTGACCACGCGCCTGTCCGACACCGATCGCACCGCCTATCTCGCGGCGATCGAGGCCCATCATATCCCCTATCAGGCGTTCGAGGCGTTCAAGCCGTGGTTCGTGGCGGTGACGATTGGCATCTTGCCTTTGCAGAATGCGGGCTATGGCGCAGCGAACGGCGTGGAGACCGTGTTGACCGAAGCCGCCACCGCCGCGGGGAAACCCGTATCCGGGCTGGAGACGGTGGACGAGCAACTCGGCCTGTTCGACGCGCTTCCCGAGGCGGACCAGATCATCTATCTCAACGCCACCGTGAAGGGGATGCCCGATATGGTGGCGCAGATCGACTCGCTCGTCGCGCTCTGGGCCAGAGGCAAGACACGCAAGCTGGCGACCGATATGAACGAAGCAGACGGCATGACACCCGCCCTCAACAAACTGTTGCTCGCGGACCGCAATATGCGCTGGGCGGACTGGATCGCCGCGCGACTGGAGGCGCCCGGCACGGTGTTCGTCGCGGTGGGATCGGGCCATCTGGCGGGGCGCGACAGCGTGCAGGCGAAGCTCAAGGCGATGAAGCTGAAAGCGGTGCGGGTAAAATATAAAAATTAAACCGTTTGTCCCGAGCGTAGTCGAGGGACGTTGGAACTGTTACCCACGTCCCTCCACTCGCTCGGGACAACGGGTCTTTGGGGGAAACCCCATGCTTTCCATCCACTCCCCTTGCCCCGCCCGCCCCCGCTCCCGATATCCCGCTCCATGATCCGTTTTATCCGCAAGGCGCTTGCCGCCCTCGCCGCGCTCCCCCTGGTCGCCAGTTGTTCAGCCGCCGAGGTCGCGGTGTCCGAGGCCAAGCCCGCCTTGTGGAAGGTGGCCGATGCGGACACCACCATCTATCTCTTCGGCACGATCCATGTGTTGCCCAAGGATTATCAATGGCGCACCCGCCCGTTCGAAGCGGCGCTGGCCACCGCGGACAGCTTGGTGCTGGAAATCGTGGTGGATGGCGCGGAGGCCCAGGATCCCAAGACCATGCAGGCGCTGGCGACATCCCCCGGCCTGCCCCCGCTGCTCGATCGGGTGCCCGCTGCCGAGCGCCCTGCCTTGAGCGATCTGGTCGCCAGCAGCAAGATCCCGATGGCGTCGCTGGACCGGATGGAGACATGGGCCGCATCGCTCGCTTTGGCCTCCAATATGGTGGCAGACCTCAATCTGAGCCCGAACAATGGCGTGGAGCGGCAATTGACCGCCACCTTCCGCGCGGCGAACAAGCCCATTTCAGGGCTGGAAACCGTGACCCAGCAGCTCGGCTATTTCGACACATTGCCCGAAGCGACGCAGCGCGCGTTCCTGAGCAGCGTGGTCAACAGCAACAAGGACGCCAGCGCCGAATTCACGCAGATGATCGCCGCTTGGGCGAGCGGCGACACACAGCGGATCGCGGCTACCTTCGATGACGAGATGAAGGCCTCCCCCGAACTGGCGGACGTTTTGCTGACCAAGCGCAACGCCAATTGGGCGAGCTGGGTAAAGCAGCGACTGGCAACGCCCGGCACCGTGATGGTCGCGGTCGGCGCGGGGCATCTGGTGGGTGCGGATTCGGTGCAGGCGATGCTGGCGAAGGACGGGCTCAAGGTCACGCGGGTGCAGTGAGGCTTGCCTAGGGCTATCCAAAACCGTTCGTGTCGCGCGCAGTCGAGACACCTGCACTTGCGGCAACGCGCCCCGACTGCGCTCGGCACAAACGGAGATTTCTGATGCGCGTAGAATGAGGTGGGCAGCGCAATCCACCCCATCCCTTGCTTTTCCCGGCCCTGCCCCGTATAGGCGCGCGTTCCCCGTCATGGTCATCCCTGGAGGCGCGGCGGGGCATAGTGAACCAACCAAGCAATTTGGAGACATGACATGAGCGATCTGCTTACGCTGTCGGCTGAAGCGCGCGATCGGGCTGGCAAGGGAGCCTCCCGTGCCCATCGTCGCGAGGGCCGCGTACCTGCCGTCATTTACGGAAACAAGGAAGACGCCGTTTCGATTCATATCGAGGAGAAGCGACTGGTGAAGGAGTTGCAAAGCGGCCACTTCATGAACACGGTCGTGATGCTCGAACTGGGCGGCAAGAAAGTGCGCACGCTCCCCAAGGACGTGGCTTTCCATCCCGTGACCGATCGCCCGATCCATGTCGATTTCCTGCGCATCAGCGAACATTCTAAGATCACCGTCGCTGTGCCCGTGCACTTTAGCGATGAAGAGACTTCGCCCGGCATCAAGCGCGGCGGCGTTCTCAACGTCGTGCGTCACGAGCTGGAATTGAACTGCGATGCGGCGGAAATCCCCGAGCAGATCGAAATCTCGCTGGCCGGCTTCGATGTGGGCGATTCGATCCACATCTCGGCCGTGAAGCTCCCCAAGGGCGTTGAATCCGCGATCACCGATCGCGATTTCACCATCGCCACGATCGTCGCGCCATCCGCGCTGCGTTCGAGCGAAGACGCTGCGGCTGACGCCGAGGGCGAAGCCGAAGGCGCATAACACCTCTGATCCTCTCCCCTTGCGGGGAGAGGATTGAGACCGGGGACCGCACATGCAAATCTGGGCAGGTCTCGGCAATCCCGGCGCGCTCTATGCGATGCACCGTCACAATGCGGGCTTCATGGCGGTGGACGCCATCGCCGAAGTGCATGATTTCGGCCCCGTGAAAAAGGCGTTCCAGGGCTGGACCCAGGAAGGCCGCATCGGCGGCGAAAAGATCCTGCTGCTCAAACCCGCCACCTTCATGAACGAAAGCGGCCGATCCATTGGCGAGGCCATGCGCTTCTACAAATTGGAGCCGGGCGACGTGACCGCGTTTCACGATGAACTCGATCTCGATCCCTTCCGCGTCAAGGTGAAGACCGGCGGCGGCACGGCAGGGCATAATGGTCTGCGTTCAATGGACGCGCATATCGGCCCCGACTTCCGCCGCGTGCGCATCGGCATCGGCCATCCCGGTCATAAGGACCGCGTCCACGGCTATGTTCTGGGCAATTATACCAAGGCGGAGATCGAGGATCTGAGCGACATGCTCGGCGCGATCGCGGCAGAGGCGGCGTGGCTGGCGCAGGGCAATGATGCGCGGTTCATGAGCGACGTGGCATTGCGGCTCAAATCCTCCGATTGACCCGCATTGTCATTCCCGCGAAAGCGGGAATCCATACGATATTCGAGACTCGCACGGGCATCCTTGGATCCCCGCTTTCGCGAGGATGACACCAGAAGGATTTTTAGATGGGTTTTCGTTGCGGCATCGTTGGGCTTCCCAATGTCGGCAAATCGACGCTTTTCAACGCGCTGACGCAGACCGCGGCGGCGCAGGCGGCCAATTATCCGTTCTGCACGATCGAGCCCAATGTGGGCAATGTCGCGGTGCCCGATCCGCGGATCGACAAGCTCCAGGAAATTGCGGGTTCGGCCAAGAAGATCGAAACCCAGCTTGGCTTCGTCGATATCGCGGGCCTGGTGCGCGGCGCGAGCAAAGGCGAGGGACTGGGTAACCAGTTTCTCGGCAATATCCGCGAGGTCGATGCGATCGTCCATGTGCTGCGCTGTTTCATCGATGACGATATCCAGCACGTCGAAAATAAGGTGGACCCGATCGCCGACGCCGAGACGGTCGAAACAGAATTGATGCTGTCCGATCTCGAAAGCCTCGAAAAGCGCGTTCCCGCCTTCGCCAAGAAAGCGATGCAGGGTGACAAGGAGGCCAAGGTGGCAGCCTCCGTGCTGGGTCAGGCGCTCGATCTGCTGCGTGAAGGCAAGCCCGCGCGATTGACGGTCCCCAAGGATGAAGACGAACAGCGCGTGTTCGATCAGGCGCAATTGCTGACGTCGAAGCCGGTGCTTTATGTCTGCAATGTCGAGGAATCGAGCGCGGCCGAGGGCAATGCGCTCAGCGCCAAGGTGTTCGAAAAGGCCAAGGCCGAGGGCGCCGAAGCGGTGGTCGTCTCTGCCGCGATCGAGGCCGAAATCGCCACGATGGACCCCGCCGATCGCGCGGAATTCCTCTCCGATCTGGGGCTGGCCGAAACCGGCCTCGCCCGCGTTATCCGCGCCGGATACTCATTGCTGCACCTGATCACCTTCTTCACCGTGGGGCCGAAGGAAGCGCGCGCCTGGACCGTGCACAAGGGCGCGAAAGCCCCGCAGGCGGCCGGCGAAATCCACACCGATTTCGAACGCGGCTTCATTCGTGCCGAAACGATCGGCTTTGACGATTACGTGACCTACAAGGGCGAAAGCGGTGCCCGCGATGCGGGCAAATTGCGCTCCGAGGGCAAGGATTATGTGGTGCACGATGGCGATGTGCTGCTGTTCAGGTTCAATGTCTGAGGTCTATTGCCTTTCTTCTGTCATTCCCGCCTGCGCGGGAATGACAGGATGGTTTTGAATCCTGTCATCCTCTTGTAGCACCAACGCGCCATCGGCTGTCGTGTCACGGGAGATTGCCTTGCTTCGTTTGATAATCGCCGCGCTGGCCGCCGCCCTGCTGGGCGGATGCGCCACCCTGCCCCGCGCCGCGCCGCCCGCATTGGCGCTGCAGGAGTCTCGCCCGCCGGTCACCATCCTCATCTCGATCGACGGTCTGGGTGCAAACCGGCTGGGTCAGGGTGTGACCCCGCGGCTGGATGCGCTGGCGGCCGCGGGTGTTAGCGGATCGATGCGGCCGAGTTTCCCGTCGAACACTTTCCCCAATCACATCACGCTCGTCACCGGGCTGCGCCCCGACAAGCATGGCATCGTGGATCAGAAGATGCGCGATCCCGCCAGGCCCGGCGTCACCTTCCGCAATTCCGATCCGCTGACCAATCGCGATCCCTTCTGGTGGGATGCGGTCGATCCCATATGGCTGCAGGCCGAACGCGCGGGCATTCGCACCGGCATGATGCACTGGGTGGGTTCCGACGTCGCGATCCGTGGCCAGCGCCCGTCCTGGTGGTGGCCATTCGATAGCGCGATTACGAGCCTTCAGCGCGTAGAGACCGTGCTGGACTGGGTGCGGCGTCCCATCGCATCACGCCCGGCGTTCATGACGCTGTATTTCGATGTGGTGGACCAGCGCTCTCACAATCAGGGCTATGGATCACCGCAGGAGCAGGATGCGATCCGCGAGGTCGATGGCCAGATCGGCCGGCTGGTCGATACGCTGGCCGCCTTGCACCAGCCGGCCAATCTGGTGATCGTGTCCGATCATGGCATGGCCCCCGTCCCGCCCGAGCATATCCGGCCGCGCAGCCTGGTGGTGGATCCCGCGATCATGGAATCGATCACCGAAGGGCCGCTGCTTGATATCTATCCCCTGCCCGGCAAGGAGGCCGAGGTCGCCGCGCGGCTCGCTGATCCACCGCCGCATCTGTCCTGCTGGGCGCGCAAGGACATTCCCGCCCGCTTCAAATTCGGCACCCATCCGCGCAGCCCACCCTTCCTCTGCCTGGCCGATACCGGCTGGAGCTTCCCCGAAAATCCCAAGACCTATATCAAGGGTGAACATGGCTATGATCCGGACGATGCGCGCATCGCGGCGTTGTTCATCGCCGCCGGCCCCGCCTTCCACACAGGATTGCGGCTCGATCGCTTCGACAATGTGCACGTCTATCCCATGCTGGCCCGGCTGATCGGGGTGACGCCCCACTCCAATGACGGCGACATGCGGACGCTGGGCGCGATCCTTCGGGCAGACAGCAATTGATCTTTGCGCGCACCTCCGCTTGAAGAGACGCCTAACCGGAGGCGTTGATGCAATATTTCGAGGATATGGTTGTCGGCACGGTCGCGCGCTTTGGCCGGCATGAGGTGACGCGCGAGGACGTGATCGATTTCGCCTCGAAATACGACCCCCAGCCCTTTCACCTGTCGGACGAGGCCGCCGCCAAGACCCATTTCGGCCGGATCGCCGCCAGCGGCTGGCATACCACGGGCATGGCGATGCGGATGATCGTCGACAATTTCAACGTGAGCAAGATGGCCAGCCTCGGCGGCATCGGTGTGGACGAATTGCGCTGGCTGAAGCCGGTTTATCCCGGCGATGTGCTGAGCCTGGAAACCGAGTTGCTGGAAAAGAAACAATCGCGCAGTCGCCCGGAAATGGGCACGTTCAAGACCAAGACCACCGTGCTGAACCAGAAGGATGAGCCGGTGATGGTCTATACGACGATCGCGATGGTGGCGACGCGGCCTTTGCCGGAGAGTTAGACCAAAGCCCCACGTCCCTCGACTTCGCTCGGGACAAACGGTGAATTTGAGCCGCATTTGCGCTCTAATCCCCGTCAAAAGCCACCAGGCTCGCACCATCACACCGGCTGTCTGCAGTCTTGCAGCCGGCCAAGCTTGATGGCTGCGAGCGGCCGGTGGCAATCAGATCCTTGACGATCAGCACGCGACGGGGCGGGATCAAATCAAACCGCGCACCGGATCCTGTTGCGGGAAATCCGGTAGGGTTCAGGTGAGCGCCTTTCAGATCCGCCTGGGATCTGCGGCGCTGACCCCGATCAATGCTTCTTGTCGCGCCAGACGTTCTGATAGGCCATCCAGGTCAGCCCGGTGAAGATCACCAGGAAGATCAGGACTGCCAGGCCGGTGCGATGACGGTTTTGCAACTTGGGCTCGGCAGTCCAGGTGAGGAACGCCGAAACGTCCTTCGCCATCTGGTCGACCGTGGGCTTGGTGCCATCCGCATAGCTCACCTGGCCCTCGGCCGTCAGCGGTGGTGCCATGGCAAGGTTCAAGTTTGCGAAATACGGATTGTAATGCAGACCCTCACCCGTCTTGGCTTCAGGGAAATGCTTGAGCAATGCCGCTGGCTGCGCGCTGTAACCCGTCAACAGGGCGTGAACATAGTTCGAGCCATCGTGACGCGCCTTGGTGATCAGCGAGAGATCAGGCGGAAGCGCGCCATTGTTGGCGGCGCGGGCGGCCACTTCGTTCGGGAAAGGCGAAGGAATGCGATCCGACGCAATCGACTTGCGCGTGGCGGGTTCGCCCGTCTCCGGATTGATGCTCGGCGTTTCGGTCGACCATTCGGCCGCCAGCGTCTTGGCCTGGCCATCGGTATAGCCAAGCGCGGTCAGGTCGCGGAACGATACCAGACGCAGCGAGTGACAGGCGGAGCAGACCTCCTTGTAAACCTGAAGGCCGCGCTGGAGCTGCGCCTGATCAAACTTGCCCAATGGCCCGTTGAACGAAAAGTCCACCTTTTCGGGATGCTTGTGGAATTCATGTTCAGCCGTCGCCTTGGGCGGCTCCTGAACAAAGGCGATGGCACCCCACATGAGCGACCAGAGCAGGACGCCTACGAAGCCGAGGCCGACGATGGGACCGAGAATGCGAACCATGGATCTTTCCCTTATGCCGCAGGCGCGGGCGTTGCATCGCCCAGAGTGCCGTCGGTGTGCTTGGCCAGCACGGATTCAGTGATGGAATTGGGCAGCGGCAGCGGCCGTTCGATCTTCGAGATAATCGGCAGGATGATCAGGAAGTGCGCGAAATAATAAGCGGACGCCAATTGCGAGATCATCACATAGGGCTCCTCCGCCGGCGCACCGCCGCAATAGCCCAGGATCAGCACGCAGGGGATCAGGCCGAACCAGAAGAACTTCTTGAACAGCGGGCGATAATTGCCCGAGCGCACCGGCGACTTGTCGAGCCAGGGCAGGAAGAACAGCAGCAGGATCGATGCGAACATCGCGAGCACGCCCCAGAGCTTCGCCGGGAGGATGAAATCCACCGTGAAAGCGCGCAGGATGGCGTAGAACGGCCAGAAATACCATTCAGGCACGATATGCGCCGGCGTCGAAAGCGGGTTGGCCGGGATATAGTTATCGGCATGGCCCAGGAAATTCGGCGCGAAGAACAGCAGCAGCGAGAACACGATCATGAACACGCCGAGGCCGACGCCGTCCTTGGCGGTGTAATATGGATGGAACGGCACGGTATCCTGCGGCCCCTTCACGGCCACGCCCGTCGGATTGGACGAACCGGGGATGTGCAGCGCCCAGATGTGGAGGATGATGACACCCAGGATCACGAACGGCAGCAGGAAATGCAGCGAGAAGAAGCGGTTCAGCGCGGCGTTGTCCGGCGCAAAGCCGCCCAGCAGCCAGGTCTGGATCGGCTCGCCCACCAGCGGGATCGCGCCGAACAGGCCGGTGATCACCTTGGCACCCCAGAAGCTCATCTGCCCCCAGGGAAGCACATAGCCCATGAAGGCGGTGGCCATCATCAGCAGGAAGATGACGAGGCCGAGCAGCCACACCATCTCTCGCGGTGCCTTATACGATCCGTAATAAAGGCCGCGGAAGATGTGGAGATAGACCACGATGAAGAACATGGATGCGCCATTGGCGTGCGCATAACGCAGCAGCCAGCCCGAATTCACGTCGCGCATGATATGCTCGACGCTATCGAAGGCGACACCGGCATTGGCGGCATAGTGCATCGCAAGCACGATGCCCGTGATGATCTGGATCATCAGCGCCGCGCCGGCGAGAACGCCGAAATTCCAGAAATAGTTCAGATTGCGCGGAACGGGATAACCGCCGCCGACCGCGTTGAACACCAGCCGCGGCAAAGGCAGCTTCTCGTCCATATAGCGCATGAAGGGATGCTTCGGCGCATATTGCTCAGCCCAGGGAAAGCTCATCTGTTTCTACCTCACCCGACCTGAACGACGGTGTCTGACGTGAACGTATATTCCGGCACCTGCAGATTGAGCGGTGCTGGACCTTTGCGAATACGGCCAGCCGTATCGTAATGCGAGCCGTGGCAGGGGCAGAAATAGCCGCCGAATTCGCCACGATTCTCGCCTTCGGCCGCGCCCAGCGGCACGCAGCCGAGGTGCGTGCACACGCCCATGGTGATCAGCCACTGCGACTTGCCGGCGGCCGTGCGCTCTTCGAGCGTCTGCGGATCGCGGAGCGAATCGACCGCCACCGCATCGGCAGCGGCGATCTCTGCGGGCGTCAGATGACGCACGAACAAAGGCTGTTTGCGAAAAATGGTCTTGATCGCCTGACCCGGCTGGATCGCGGAGACATCCACTTCGGCGGATGCCTGCGCCAACACGTCAGCCGACGGGTTCATTTGGTTGACCAGCGGCAGGACGAGCGTCGCGGCACCAACGCCCGCAAAGCTGACCGCAGCTATATTGATGAAGTCGCGACGTCTTACGCCATCGCCATGCTCCGCGTCCGCGGGTGCGCCCTGTTCAAGCGTTGCCATTCAAATGCCCTTGCGCTTCGAAACGAAATTCCGAGAGACATCGCCTGCGCTGTTGCGCTTGGTAAACGACAATGCCCCTCAGCACGCCCCGTCGACCGACGCGGCTCGCGGGCCTGATAGCCAAGGAATCGCGACATTCCAACAGCCAATTTGACGGGCTTGTGACGGACATGCCGACTGGCCTAATCAGCCCGGATGCGGATTGCTCTTTATCAGCCGGAGATTGCGGGAAATGTGGGGGCGATCCTGCGCCTTTCCGCCTGTTACGGCGTGCCTGTCGATATCATCGAACCCTGCGGATTCGCGTTCTCGGACAAGCGCTTGGCGCGTGCAGGCATGGATTATGCCGTCGAAGCGGAAATCATGCGCCATGCAAGCTGGGCCGATTTCCAGGCGCAGCGCACCGGAAGGCTGGTGCTGATGACCACCAAGGGCGCCGAGCGACTGCACGACGCCCGATTCGCGCCCGATGACATTCTTCTGATGGGATCGGAGGGCAGCGGTGTCCCCGAGGCCGTGCACGCCGGAGTCGATCTGCGCATCAAGATCCCGCTGCGCGCCGGCTTTCGATCCTTGAATGTCGGCATGGCTGCTGGCATCGCCCTCACCGAAGCGTTGAGACAGACCGGGGGGCTCCCGGAGTGAGCGCCCCGCTGAGCCCTCAACCGCGACAAATTCCGTTTGTGTCGAGCGCAGTCGAGACACGTTTGTGCATAATCCCACGTCCCTCGACTGCGCTCGGGACAAACGGCCATTGGATGGAACCGCTGTTTTGACACATTTCGACCCCGAACAGGCGGCGGCGCGCGCCTGGTTCGAATCCCTGCGCGACCGGATTTGCGCTGCCTTCATCGCGATCGAGCGCGAGGCCGGCAGCGATGCCACGTTCGAATATCTGCCATGGGACCGCGCGAACCCGGATGGCACGCCGGGCGGCGGCGGCGTGCGCGGGGTGATGAAGGGCAAGGTATTCGAGAAAGTGGGCGTCAACGTGTCCACGGTGGATGGCGCGCTGGACGGCGATTTCGCCAAGACCATCCATGGCGCAGACGAAGATCCCAAATTCTTCGCCACTGGAATCAGCCTGGTCGCGCATATGGCGAACCCGCATGTGCCCGCGGTGCATATGAACACGCGCTTCCTGAACACCACCAAACGCTGGTTCGGCGGCGGCGCGGATTTGAACCCGCCCTTGCCCTATGAACAGGACACCCAGGACTTCCACGCGCGGCTGAAGATCGCCTGCGACGCGCATGGCGCTGATTATTATGCGCGTTACAGCCAATGGGCGGATGATTATTTCTATATCCCGCATCGCAAGGTGCACCGCGGCGTAGGCGGGATATTCTACGATCATCTGGAGGGCGATTTCGACGCCAATTTCGCCTTCACCCGCGATGTGGGTGAGGCGTTTCTCGATATCTATCCGCAGATCGTGCGACGGCGCATGGGCCTGGCCTGGACCGCCGAGGACCGCGCGCAGATGCTGGCGTGGCGCGGGCGCTATGCCGAATTCAACCTCGTCTATGATCGCGGCACGCTGTTCGGCCTGAAAACCGGGGGCAATATCGACGCGATCCTGATGAGCTTGCCGCCCGAAGCCACATGGGGGTGATGGCGTGGGGCTGATCCCGGTCGCGACGCATCAGGTGGCGTGCGTGGTGACGTCGCTCGAAATGCTGGAGCGTCCGCGCGCGCGGCCAATGCCTCAATCCATCCTGCGATTGAACCGCTGGACAGCGCCCGCGGCGGATAAATACCGCCAGCTCTTCCGGCGAATCGGCGCGCCCTGGCTCTGGTTTTCCCGGCTGATCATGGATGAGGCGCGGCTGATCGCGATCATCCACGATCCGCTGGTGGAGATTTACGCGGTGTGCGACCGGCAGGGAATCGAAGTCGGCATATTGGAACTCGATTTCCGCAAAAGCGGCGAATGCGAGCTGGGGTTTTTCGGGCTGATCCCGGAGCTTGCCGGCCAGGGCCATGGCGGCTGGCTGATGGCGCAGGCCATGGCGCTGGGCTGGCGCAAGGGGATCACACGGCTGTGGGTGCACACCTGCACGCTCGATTCCCCCGGCGCGCTGGGCTTTTACCAGAAAGCCGGGTTCAAGCCGTTTGCGCGCTCGGTGGAGACGTTCGACGATCCGCGCGTGCTGGGCATCCTGCCGCGCGACACAGCGCCGCATGTGCCGATGCTTCAGGCGGCAAGCTGACGATAAAGCCGCGCGGTCATCACCAGCATATAGACGTTGATCACCGTATTGAGCAGCGCGCCGCCGATGAGCGATACGATCCCCGTAGTGTTTTGCCCGATCACCAGATCGACCAGCCCGAACAGCATATCGCCGACGAGCGAGACGATAATCACGACGATCCCGAACACCAAGACGAATCCGAACAATTTCCAGAACGCGCCTTTCGTGAGCGCCCAGGCGCGCTGGATCGTGCCCACCGGCCCCAGGTTTTCGCCGATGACGACCGCGGAAATGATCATCATCCGGATCGCGACGAAGATCACCAGCGGCAGCATCGCCAGAATGAGCAAGCCGGCCACTGGCCCCGCGCCGGAACGCGCTATGGCATAAGGGAGAATGCAGGCGACGATCCAGCCGAGGAACAGGATCAGGGTGGCCCCGAGTGCCACGACGAAGCGCGACATGGCGAAGGCGATCGCTTCGCCGACGCTGGTGCCCGCGGGCTTCAGAGTCAGCGTGTAGAGCGTCAATCCGCCAAGCAGCCCGATAATCGTGGTGATCAGGAAAGCGCCCAAGATCCGGGGCAGGATCGGCTGGATCAACGCCATCATTTCGGTCATGGTCTTGGCGGATTCGAGCTGGGTGGGCATCATCAGGCCGACGATGATCGCCGGAAGCGCCAGGAAAACGAACGCCACGGGAAAGAGCAGCCCCCCTTCCCTGCCAACAAAGGCCGCGGTTTCATCCCAAGCCTTGCTGATCGACAAACCCGCCATTGAAACTCCCCTGGAACGCGCCCGCCCGGAGACCGGCGCGGCGGCGCAGACTTGATCGCTGGCCCTTCCCAAGTCAAGGAAGCCCATGATCACGACAGACTCGGTCGAATGGCGCGTTTCGGATGCGCTGGCCGCCTATCCGGAAACGCTGGCGGCCATGGAAGCACGCGCGGCCGCGATCTTCGCGGGCGATGCACGAGAGCTTGTGTGGCTGCTCGAACACCCACCGCTTTACACCGGCGGCACCAGCGCTGACCCCGTCGAACTGCTGGATCCGCGCTTTCCCGTTTTCTCCGCGGGCCGCGGCGGACGCTATACCTATCACGGGCCGGGGCAGCGCATCGGCTATGTCATGATGAATCTGGCGGCGCGCGGTCGCGACGTGCGCTGCTATGTCCATGCGATCGAGGGCTGGGTGATCGATGCGCTGGCCGATCTCGGCGTCAAATCATGGCGCGCGCCCGGCCGGATCGGCATCTGGACCAATGATAATGGGCGCGAAGCCAAGATCGGCGCGATCGGCGTGCGCGTGCGCCGCTGGGTCACTTTCCATGGCTTTTCGGTGAATGTGGACCCCGACCTGTCCCATTTCGAGGGCATCGTGCCGTGCGGGATCGCCGAATATCCCGTCACCAGCCTGGCGAAACTGGGTCATGCTGCAGACATGAAAGCGCTGGATCGCGCGCTTGAACGCCGGTTTCCCGATTTTCTGACCCGGCTGGAGACCGCACAAACACAGGGTTGAGGCCCGGATAGATTGTGTTTACCCTTCGCGCAGATTTGGCACAGGGCAACAGGGCCATCCAGATCCGAACAAACTAAGGAGTTTCTAATGCGTGACACGATCTCGAAGCTGATGACCGGGGCGATGATCGCCAGCGCCGCTCTGCTGGTTTCCGCTTGCGGCAAGACCGAGCCGGCCGCCGACAACAGCGTGAATGTGACCGAGCTGAACGCCATGGACGACACCATGATGAACGGCACGACCAACGACAGCATGACCTCCATGGACGGCACCAACGCCATGGACGGCAATATGGCTGCTGACGTGAATGCCATGGACATGAATGCGTCGAACGCCTCGAACGCGATGTGATCCGTTCGCTTTCCTTTTGGGGAAAGCCGATGTGGCCGTCCGGGAGACCGGGCGGCCATTTTCATATCCGTAACAATTATGCCGGGCGGACGGGCCATCGGTTCGGCGACAAATTCGTCCTTCGCCCTTGAGCCTGCGATAAAATCGGTTAGGCATAGCGCCATGTCATTTACCAAAACGGTCCGCCAGAAGATGCAATTTTCCCGCGCCGCCATCACCCTCGCCATGTCCTTCATGGCCGCAAGCCCCGCCGCTGCGCAATTCTTCATAAAACCGCCCGATTATCGCGGTGCGCCGGTGACCGGCACTGAGACGGGCCTGTTCGTGCCCCTGCCCGGTGCACGACCGGAGGAATTGCGCGCCGCCATGGTCTGGAGCCTGCGCACCGGCCTCAATCTGGCCGCGCTGCAATGCCAGTTTCAGGAATCGCTGCTCACCGTGAACCAATATGTGGTGCTGCTGAAAGACCATAAGGCGGAGCTGAACAGCTCTTACGAAACGCTGAAGAATTATTTCAAGCGCACCAGCAAGAGCCCGGGTGCCGGTCTGGTCGCGCTGGATAAATATGGCACCAAGGTGTCGATCAGCTATTCCACCGTGGGCGGGCAATATGGCTTTTGCCGCACCGCTAGCCACATCGGCCGCGCGGCCTTGTTCACGCCCAAGGGCGGTCTCGGCACGCTCGCCGCCGCCCGGCTGGCGGAATTGCGCAAGAGCCTGAGCCCCGCATGGGATCAGCATATCCGGCGTTTCTACGTTGCCGAATATCAAGGCAGCGTGCCCGCCGTGGACACGCGCTGCTATGACAAGAAGGGGCGCGAGAAGAAGTGCAAGAAAAGCTGAGGGCGGCTCTCGCAATAGATTTCAATAAAACCAAACGGTTTAAAGGAAATATCGCCCTTACCGCAGCCCCAGCGCCTTGTGCGTCTGCAGCGACAAGCGCCACAGTGGCCGCTGCATCGCGAAATCGATCGCGGCCTGCACATTGGCCGCGCCGCGCTCGTCGTCCATCGGCTGGATCAGGAAATGCTCGAAATCCCAGCCTTCCATCGCTTCGAAATCGCTGCCCGGCTGCGGCCAGACCAGCTTCAGTTCATTGCCTGAGCGCTGGAGCACATCGCTCCCCGCCTTGGGGCTGACGCAGATCCAGTCCAACCCCGCCGGCGCGGCGATCGTGCCATTGGTTTCCACCGCCACCGCAAAGCCCTCATTTTGCAGCGCATCGATCAGCGCGCGATCGAGCTGGAGCAGCGGTTCGCCCCCGGTGCACACGATATAGGCCATGGCGCGATCATCGCCCCAGAGCGCGGCGGCCCTGGCCGCCAGCGCCGCGGCGTCGGGATAGCGCCCGCCATCAGTGCCATCCATGCCGACGAAATCGGTATCGCAAAACCGGCAGACGGCGTCCGCCCGATCCTGTTCGCGTCCGGTCCACAGATTGCAGCCGGCAAAGCGCAGGAAGACGGCGCGGCGTCCCGCCTGCCGCCCCTCTCCCTGGAGCGTCAGGAACATTTCCTTGACCGCATAGCTCATGCGGCCCCGGCGTCGATCAGCCCGGCTTCGGCAAAGCCCTTGGCGCGCAGGCGGCAACTGTCGCAGGTGCCGCAGGGTTTGCCCTGAGGCGTTGGATCGTAGCAGGACCAGCTCATGCCGCTATCGAGGCCCAGCCGGGCGGCCTCGCGCGCGATCTCCGCCTTGCCCATATGCTGGAGCGGGGCATGAATGCGAAAGGGTTCGCCCTCGACACCCGCCTTGGTTGCCAGATCGGCCAGCTTTTCAAAGCCGGCGATGAATTCGGGACGGCAATCGGGATAGCCCGAATAATCAAGTGCGTTGACGCCGATGAAGATATCGCGCGCGCCCGCCGCCTCGGCCCAACCCAGAGCGACCGACAGGAAGATGGTATTGCGCGCAGGCACGTAGGTGACCGGGATGCCGGTATCGTCCACGCCATGGTGCGGCACCGCAATATCGGCGGTGAGCGCCGAGCCGCCGAAGCCGCGCAGATCGAGCGGCAGCACGATATGGCGCTCCACTGCGAGCGCCGCGGCCACGCGCGCCGCGGCGGCGAGTTCGATCCGGTGGCGCTGGTTGTAATCCACCGTCAGGGCCAGCACGCTGAACCCCGCTTCGCGCGCCAATCCCGTGCAGACCATCGAATCGAGACCGCCCGAGAGCAGGACGACGGCGCGCCGGGCGCCCGAGGGTGCGGTATTTTCCATGATGCGCGCGGCGCTACGCCCTGCGGTCATCACTGGCAAGACCCTGCATGGCATAACAGAAGGGCCGCTTCCATTTCGGAGAAGCGGCCCAGTTTAGGGGTGTTACCCTGCTTGGGAGGAAAATGTGCCGAAAACCGCACCTACACTGCATGGCATAGGCGCGCTGAAGATATAGTTAACGGCCAGAGCGTCAGCGGCAGACCCCGGCAAAACGCCCTTCATAGCTCGCATTGAAGGGGGATTTGTCGATGATCCCTTGGGAATCGAGCTGGAACAGCCGCGGAGATTCCACGCGGATCGACGTCTGGCCATGCCCAGCGCCAGGGCAGGTATAATAGACCGTCCCGCGCGTCTGCGCATTTTCGACCACGAAGCGCGAGCAGACGGACGCGCCATGGCGCACCTGCATCAACATCATCGGATCGCGCACGCAGAGGCGCTGCGGTGCGGCCTTGCTGCCCTTTTCCTGCAATTCCCACAGGCCATGTTCGATTGATTTCAGCGCGGCAAGCGGCGGCGGCGCAGGCTGGGAGGACGCCGGCAGGCTCACGGCCGCCAGAACGATCGACGCCGACAGGCGCGCAGGAAAACGGACAGAACGCATCATTAAACCCCTCGAAGAGCCGGCCGCCGTGGTTGCGTCCCAGAACACCACGACTCACTCGTTACGATAAGATAATAAGAGTTTCGTCCGCTACAAGGCGATGTTGACCGTTAATTCTGCACCAGCGTGAGCGGCATCGGAAAGACGCGCGCGCAAAAGGCGCAATCCACGCTGATGATGCCTTGATCGTCGGCCATGGCGCGGCGCTCGTCTTCCGGAAAACGGCCGATGACATCGGCGATATGCGCGGCATTGCAGCGGCAGCCCTTGGCGATCGGCGCGCTGGGGATGATGCGCACCTCATCTTCTTCATGAAACAGCCGCCAAACCAGATCATCAAGCGCGAGCGCGGGATCGACCAGTTCGGCATCGGCGATGGTTTCGCCCAGCGCGCGCACATGATCCCATTCGGGATGATCAAGGCGCACATGCAGGCGTTCGCGCCCCTCCTCCCCCTCGGGCAGATGCTGGATCAATATCCCGCCCGCACGGCAGCCATCGGGGCCGTGCATGGTGGCGATGCGCACGAAACTGGGGATCTGTTCGGACTGGCAGAAATAATTCTGCGCGGCTTCGCCCAGCGACGCGCCTTCCAGCGGGACGATGCCCTGATAGCGCTCGCCCGATTCCGCCTGATCGAACGTGATCGCCAGATAGCCCTTGCCGAACAGGGCGAAGAGCGTGGGATCGGCGGGCATTTCGGCCAGCCGCTCGGCATCGAATTTGAGATAGCCGCGCACCGCGCCGCCGCGATAGTCGCAGACGAGCAGATCGATCACGCCCTTTTCGGTCTGCGCCTGCAGCGTCATCTGGCCGTCGTCATTCTTGAGCGTGGATCCCAGGAGCGCCGTCAGCGTCAGCGCCTCCGCCAGGACCTTTTCAACCGCCGGTGGATAGCCATGCGCCGCCAGCACCTCGTCCAGCACCGGACCAAGCCGCGCCACCCGTCCCCGCGCATGGCGGGCGGGAATGGTGAAGCCGATCAGGGTATCGAGATTAGTATCCATCAGTTCACTTTCACGTCATTCCCGCGCACGCGGGAATCCCGCTTCTTTCTTCTTATGATACTTCAAGGAAAAGCGGGATTCCCGCGTGCGCGGGAATGACGAAGATGGGGTTTATCATCCCGTCTTCAACCAAGCTTGCCGAACGCCCACAAAAGCACCGATTTCTGCGCATGAAGCCGGTTCTCCGCTTCATCCCAGATCACGGAGCGCGGACCGTCGATCACCGCATCCACCACTTCCTCTCCGCGATGCGCGGGCAGGCAATGGAGGAACAGCGCATCGCGCTTCGCCCGGGCCATGAGGTCTGATGACACCTGAAAGGGCATCATCGCCGCCAATTTCTCCTCGGCATGTAATTGGCCCATGGAAATCCAGGTATCGGTCACCACCACATCGGCATCGGCAGCGGCCTCGCGCGCATCGCGACAAATGCGGATATCCGCGCCGCGCGCCCGCGCGGCCTCGACATAGGTGCCATCGGGATCATAGCCCTGGGGGCAGCCGATCGCGACCGAAAATTTCATCAGCCCTGCCGCCTCGACGATCGAATGCAGCACATTATTGCCATCGCCCAGCCACGCCCATTTTGAGCCCGGCAGCGCCTTATCATGCTCGATCACGGTGAGCAGATCGGCCATGATCTGGCAGGGATGCGATACATCGGTCAGCCCGTTGATCACCGGCACGCTGGCATAATCCGCCATTTCGCGCACCTTGGCATGATCGTCCGTGCGGATCATGATTGCGTCGACATAGCGGCTGAGCACGCGCGCGGTATCGGCCACGCTTTCGCCGCGGCCAAGCTGCATGGTGCCGGCATCCATCACGACGCTGGTGCCGCCCAATTGCCGGATCGCCATATCGAACGACACGCGGGTGCGCGTCGAATTCTTCTCGAAGATCATGCCCAGCGTGTGACCGGCCAGCGGCGCATCGGCGTCCACCTTGCCCTTGGGCCAGCCCTTGCGCGCCGCCTTGCGATCGATCGCATCGTTGATCATCGCGGCAATCGCGTCTCCGCCCGCATCCGCGAGATCGAGAAAATGCCGCGTCATGGAACAGCGCTCCCGGAGATGGATGCAAACACACTCGTTCGGGCTGAGCCGGTCGAAGCCCTGCCCTTCATTTGCCTGCCGAAGAAGGAAATAAAACCCTTCGACAGGCTCAGGGTGAACGGTGTGTGGTGTGGGTTCGCACTCATGTGCCCGGCACCTGATAGCTTGCCGCACCTGCCGACAATTTCTCGATACACTCGGCGATATGGTCTTCACCGATCACTAGGGGCGGGAGCACGCGGAACACATTCTCGCCCGCGGCCACGGTCAGCAGGCCGTGATGATCGCGCAGATGCGCCACGAAATCGCGGCTGATCGCGGGCTCCTTCATCTTGATGCCCAGCATCAGCCCCTTGCCGCGGATTTCCTCGAACAGATGATCGTGATTGGGAATCAATTGCTCGAACGCCTGCCGCAGCCGATCGCCCATCGTGACGACATGATCGAGAAAGCCGTCTTCCAGCATCACATCGAGCACGGCCTGCCCGGCCGCCATCGCCAGCGGATTGCCGCCATAGGTGGAGCCGTGCGTGCCAGCGACCATGCCCTTGGCCGCATCCTCGGTGGCCAGGCACGCGCCCAGCGGAAAGCCTGCGCCGATGCCCTTGGCCACGGTCATGATATCGGGCGTGATGCCATAATGCTCATAGGCCCACATCTTGCCGGTCCGGCCATAGCCGCACTGGATCTCGTCGAGGATCAGCAACAGGCCATGCTCGTCGCACGCCTTGCGCAGTCCCTGGATGAACTCCGGCGTGCCCGCGGTCATGCCACCCTCGCCCTGCACGGTCTCCACCAGGAAGCCAGCGGTCTCGTCGTCGATCAGCGCGAGCGCGCCCTCGAGATCGTTGAACGTGGCATAAGCGAAGCCCGGCAGCAGCGGTTCGAAGCCATCACGCATCTTGGCCTGGTCGGTAGCGGAGATCGCACCGAGCGAACGGCCGTGGAAGGCGTTCTTGAAGGTGATCAGCTTGTGCCGCTGCGGATTGCCATTGACGTAATGATAGCGGCGTGCGGTCTTGATCGCGCATTCGATCGCCTCGACTCCAGAATTGGTGAAGAACACCGTATCGGCGAAGCTCACGTCCACGATGCGCTGCGCCAGCGCCTCGCCCTGCGGCGAACCATAAAGATTGGAGACGTGCATCAGCGTCGCCGCCTGCTCGGCAATCGCCTGGGTCAGATGCGGATGGCCATGACCAAGAGCGTTGACAGCGATGCCGGCGGCAAAGTCCAGATAGCGTTCGCCGCGCTCGCCGATCAGATAGCAGCCCTCGCCTCGGACCGGACGCACTGCACACCGCGGGTAGACGGGCATCAGGGGCGTAATGGTCATCGAAGGAAACTCCTGCATCTGGCAGAATTGCCGAAAACGCAAAAAGGCGACCCATGACGGTCGCCTGACGCGAGCGGGCATATACCTTTATGCCGGGCGAGGCGTCAACTTGATGCGCTGTTTACCCCGGGGTGACGGCGAGCGCGCCGTTACCCCGCTCAAAGGGCGATCCGGACCGCTTTTCGTTCAGTTCTTCAGCTTCCAGCCGGACTTGAGCAAAGCGTAACACAAACCACCCAGCGCCGCGTTGATTGCCAGGATCAGGCCGGCGCCAAACAGCACGGGCGAATCGGCCTCGCTCAAGAAACCGTAGCGGAAGCCGGAGATCACATAGAAAAAGGGATTGGCGTGGCTGATCGTCTGAAACAAGGGCGCGAGTTTGTCGACCGAATAGAATGTGCCTGACAGCAAGGACAGCGGCGCGACGACGAAATTGCTCACCGCGGCGGCATGATCGAATTTCTCCGCCCAGATCGAGGTGAGGATGCCGAGCAGCGCGAGGAACAGCGATCCCATCACCCCGAACCAGACCACCGCCCACGGATGTTTCGGGGTGACATGCACGCCCGGCCACAGCGCCATGGCCGCCCAGACCGCGAGGCCGACCAGAATGGCGCGGGTCAGCGCGCCGCCGGCCAGCGCCACCAGCAATTCAGCGGTGGACAGCGGCGGCATCAGATAATCGACGATCGTCCCCTGGATCTTGCCCACGAGCAACGAAAAGCTCGAATTGGCGAACGCGTTCTGCATCATCCCCATGATGATCAGCCCCGGCGCGATGAAATCCGGAAAGGGCACATTGAGCACGGTGCGGCCCGACCCACCGAGCGCCACCGTGAAAATCACCAGAAAAAGCAGTGTTGTGATGGCCGGTGCCCAGATAGTCTGGAGCTGGACCTTGAAGAACCGCCTCACCTCCTTGATATAGAGAGCCTTCAGCCCGCCCCAATTGACGTTCCGGATGACCGGCTCGCCCGGGGCGTGGTGAAATGCGCTATGCGGGGCGGATTCGGGCTGGTCGTTCATGCCTTGATCGCCTATCGGCTGTCGGCTTCCCCCGCAAGCCGCCATAGCGGGTCTGGAATCTTCGGATTCCGTTTTGTTTATTTAGGAGCAGCAATGGCCTGGACCGACGAACGCATCGATAGCCTTAGGGGGATGTGGGAAAAGGGTTTGACCGCGAGCCAGATCGCCGAGGAACTCGGCGGCGTGAGCCGCAACGCCGTGATCGGCAAGGCGCATCGCCTTGGCCTGCAATCACGTCCGTCGCCCGTGAAGGAGAAGGAAGGCAAAACGGCTTCCGCGCCCGCCGTGCGCAAGCCGGTGCCGCCGCGTGAACCGAGGCCGGCGGCCGCCGCCCCCGTGGCTGCGCCGCCGCCCGCGCCGCGCCCGGCACCTGCGCCAGCCGCATCCGCACCGATCGGCGCTGCACCGGCAGCGGGCGATGCGCCCGTCGCGCCCCGCGAACCGGTCTTGCGTTCGGTCGGCCCCGGTGGCTTCCTGCGTCAGGGGCCGGGTGATCAGCAGCCGCCGATCCCGCCCGCACCGCCGCGCCGCCTGGTCCCTGCCAAGCCCAGCGCGGAGATGGCGGGCAAGACCAGCCTGCTCGATCTGAACGAACGCATCTGCAAATGGCCGATCGGCCATCCGGGCGAGCCCGATTTCCATTTCTGCGGCGTGCAGGTGAACCCCGGCTTCCCCTATTGCGTCCAGCATTGCGGCCAGGCTTATCAGGCGCAGCTTCCGCGCCGCGATCGCCGTCCCCCGCCGCCGCTGCCGTTCGGCGGCCCGCGGGTCCGCTAATTCGCCCTATTCATCCGGCGCGCGCGGTGTGACAAGCACCGTCGCGCCGTCGATGGCATAATCGCTGCGCGTCTCCGCGATGGCGATGGTGACGAGGGATCCGCGCACCAGCGCGGCCGCGAGGGCGGTTGCCCCCTTCCCTTCCAGCACCTTTTCTACCGCGCGGGACAGCGCCGTGCGATCTTGCGCAATTACGATATCGGCCAGCGGTGCCGAGATCAGTCGCTCCTCCGCCAGACCGGTCATCCGCATCAGGGTGTCGTCGAAGCGCGTCATGCAGCCCCGCAAAGATAGCCGGATCATCGCCGCCGATCCGTGCGCGCCAAACAGATCTTTCAATGCTTCGATTTCCGCCGCCTGCTGCTTCGCCTCATCGCCCGGAAGCGCTTGAAAAAGATAGCCGACACCGCTGCCATAGGGAAAGGCATCCACCCTGATGCGCTGGTCTGGATGGACGATCGACAAAATATCGAAGCTATGACTTTGGCGCGTGCGCAAGACCCGCGCAAAACTCCGCGCACGCGCCATATCCTGAACCGCTGGATAGAGCGCTGTGAGCGGGCGCCCCAGCAACGCCGCCGCGCTCCGGCCGAAATAGACCGTCGCGGCACGATTGACCCGGCGGACGATGAAATCGCGATCGAGCGCCACGAAGCACTGCGCCACGGCATCAATCACGAGGGAATCGTCGCCATCGGGCGCGGGATCGCCCCCGCCGCCTGCCTTATAGCTGTTATAGGTCTCCACGGAGATCAGCACAGCCCGGGGCCGGCCATGATGCGTGACCATCACCGGCTGGTTCATGGCCTTTTCCTGCCAGAGCCCGAAATTGCGGCTCAGGCTGGCCGCGGTCGTCGTCACCGGTTTTTCCGGCATGAGTGCCCCCCCCAAATGCCCCTGTTTTCGTCAGCGATCCGGGTGCGACCCCTTTAATTGATCGTTTTCGCACCCCACGACTGCGATCCTTTATAGACGGATCACGCTCGCACGGGGCGACGCCGCTTCTTGGGCAAGCGGGTGTAGGGCGGGTTAATATTTCGGGTAAATGAAATATTCCCCGGATACGTGCGCCCAAGCCATTCGCAGGCCCGAGATCATATCATATCGTATCCGTAACTATGGCAAAGACAAAAAAGGGGCCGACGCGAAGCGCCGACCCCATTTGAGCGAGATCCGGATATCAGAAGCGGAACGCTGCTGTCGCCCGGATGCTGTGGAAGCGGAAATTATCGTCGCTACGACGGAAATCGGTGCCTGCCGGATTGGCGAGCAGGAACGGATTGGTCGGCAATGCCGTGCCCGGCCCTACGGCGACGCGATAATCATTGTCCTTCAGATCGGTGTAGAGATATTGCAGACCGATCGAGAAATTCTGACCGATCTTCTGCTCCACGCCACCGCCGGCGCTATAGCCCCAGGCGTCGGAATTGCCGTTGTCGCTGAAGCTGTTCGCGGTGTTGGTGGTGGTGAAGCTGTTCTTCACCTTGGCATAGGCACCGCCGCCCGTGACGTAGAACAATGTGGTGTTGTTCGGCGTGTAACCGGCGCGCAGACGCAGGCCCGCATTATACTTCAGCTTGCGGGTCATCGTGTAGGATGCGGGCGTGGTGCTGAATGCGGTGACGCTGTCGCTGAGTTCGCTCTTGCCGAATTCGCCGACCGCGCCAATCACGAAGCTGCCCATCTGACGGTCAAAGCCGATATTGCCGTAATATTCGATATCGTCCTTGTCGTTCGTGCAACCCGTGCCAGGCGCGGTGCTGGTCGGACGGCCGTTGCAGAAACCCGGCGAAAAGGCATTGACCGGGGGGACGGCCGCGGTGTTGACCGTATCGCCGAACGTGCCGTCGAGATTGTTGTCGAAAAGGATGCTCGAGCCATTGTCATTGCCCTGGAGGCTGGCCCCGAAGGATCCGCCGACATAGACGCCGTTATAGCCGGTCTCTTCCGCGGTGGACTGGGCAAAGGCTGGTGTTGCGGCGAGACCCATACTCAGGGCCAATGCCGAAACGATAAACTTGGTACGCATACGCAACTCCTACTGGCTTGATAGCGGCCCCCTAACGTCCGCACTGCAGCATTCGATCCCGGATATTTCACGAAAATGTAAAACCGTGACTTTTTTGCCACGCGCGCCCTTGGCCAAGCGCCGCTTGCCAGCGTGACTCCGCACCCCTTATAGCATCGTCATGTCCGACGATTTGTTCGCTTCCAATTCCCAGACCAGCGGCGCTTACGACGCCTCGTCCATCGAAGTGCTCGAAGGGCTTGAACCCGTGCGCCGCCGGCCCGGCATGTATGTGGGCGGCACCGACGAACGCGCGCTGCATCATCTGGCGGCAGAAGTGCTCGACAATGCCATGGACGAAGCGGTGGCAGGCCATGCCACGCGGATCGAGATGACTCTGGACGCGGGCAACCGGCTGACCATCGTCGATAACGGCCGCGGCATTCCGGTGGATGAGCACCCGAAGTTTCCGGGCAAATCGGCGCTGGAAGTGATCCTGAGCACGCTGCATTCGGGTGGCAAGTTTGCGGGCAAGGCCTATGCCACATCGGGCGGCCTGCACGGCGTGGGCATCAGCGTGGTCAATGCGCTGTCGTCAGACACCGTGGTCGAAGTGGCGCTCAACAAGCAATTGTTTCGCCAGCGCTTTGCCAAGGGGCTGACGCTCGGCCCGCTCGAAAAGCTCGGCCCCACGCAGAATCGGCGCGGCACCAGCGTGTCCTTCGTGCCCGATGTCGAAATTTTCGGCGACATTCTCCAATTCAAGCCGCAACGGCTGTATCGACTGGCCCGCTCCAAGGCCTATCTGTTCGCCGGCGTCGAAATCCGCTGGAAATGCGCGCCCGAACTGATCACCGACGACACGCCCGCCGAGGCCATGTTCCAGTTTCCCGGCGGCCTTTCCGATCATTTGCGCGAACAGCTTGGCCCGCGCGAATGCGCGACGGCCGAATTCTTCTCGGGCCGCCAGGATTTCGCCAATGAACAGGGCCGTGTGGAATGGGCGATCGCCTGGCCGCTATGGTCCGAGGGCAGCTATAGCTGGTATTGCAACACCATACCGACGCCCGACGGCGGCACGCATGAAAATGGCCTGCGCGCCGCGATCACCAAGGGCATACGCGCTTTCGGCGAGCTGACCGGCCAGAAAAAGGCCAAGGACATCACGGCGGAAGATGTGATGACCGGATCCGAGCTGATGCTCTCCGTATTCATCCGCGATCCGCAATTCCAGAGCCAGACCAAGGATCGTCTCACCTCGCCCGAAGCCGCCACGCTGGTGGAAAAGGCGGTGCGCGACCATTTCGATCATTATCTCTCGGACAATATGGACCGCGGCAAGGCGCTGCTGGGCTTCGTGCTGGAGCGGATGGACGAGCGCCTGCGCCGCAGGGCGGAGCGCGAGGTGAAGCGCAAGACCGCCACCTCCGCGCGCAAATTGCGCCTGCCCGGCAAATTGACCGATTGCTCGTCCGATGATCCCGCCGGCACCGAAATCTTCATCGTCGAGGGTGACAGCGCCGGCGGCAGCGCCAAGCAGGCGCGGGATCGCAAGACGCAGGCGATCCTGCCGATCCGTGGCAAGATCCTGAACGTGGCTTCCGCCAATCGCGACAAGATCAGCGCGAATAGCGAGATCGCCGACATGATCCAGGCGCTGGGCTGTGGCACGCGCGACAAGTGCATCCCCGAAAACCTGCGTTATGAGCGCGTGGTGATCATGACCGACGCCGATGTGGACGGCGCGCATATCGCCACTTTGCTGATGACCTTCTTCTTCCAGGAAATGCCCGAGCTGGTGCGGCGCGGGCATCTCTATCTGGCGCAGCCGCCGCTCTACAGGCTCGTGGCGGGCAGCAAGAGCGCCTATGCGCGCGATGACGACCACCGCGCCGAGATCGAGGCCAAGGAATTCAAGGGCAAGAAGGTGGAGGTCAGCCGCTTCAAGGGGCTGGGCGAGATGAACCCGATCCAGCTCCGCGAAACGACGATGGACCCCAAGAGCCGCAATATGCTGCGCATCACGCTGCCGCAGGAATATGAAGAGCGCGCGCTGGTGAAGGATCTGGTCGATCGCCTGATGGGCAAGCACCCCGAACACCGCTTCCAGTTCATCCAGGAAAATGCGGCGCAGGTGGACGAAGAGGTGATCGACGCCTGATCCCGGCGTTCTCGCCCGCATTTTTCGCTGGCGGCTTTTCCTTTCAACAGGCATCTTAAAAACGGGTCGCACCGCGTTCATTTGTCTGGGGGAATTTTCGCATGACTCGTTTTACCGCCACCCGCCGACGGATGCTGGCCGGACTTGCGCTGATTGGCCTTCCCGTCTCTGCCTGGGCGCAATCGGATATCATCGGCTATCGCATCGGCTGTGAACGCACCGTCACCGTAAAAGGCGTCACAAGCACATATCAGGGCGTTTATGACGTGATTGGCGGGCGCTATACGCTTGATCGCGCACCGACCGGAAAATCCACCATCACGCCGCTCTCCGCCAAATTCGCGACCGGCGGCCGGTCCGTCGGCACGGCTGACCGTTACGGCGGCCGCGCTGCCTTTATCGAAGAGCATTATGGACTCGATCCTGTGAGCGGCTTCCATCAGGCATCGCACATATTGTATCTCTCGCTCTCCGTGCCCGGCCGCACAGCCCGAATGCCGATCCGCGTCGCCATCTATCAGGGCAAGAAACTGGTCTGGCAGAATGATGTGGTGCCCTTCGCCAGCGCGACGCCGCAGCTTGTGTCGCTGGAACGCAAATTCGATGACGGATCATCACCGGCGATCTTCAAGAAAAAGATCCGCGTGGTGGTGCTGAGCAATGGCGTTCAGGTGGCCGACTATGGCTTCGACACCGCCAGATTGAACGCAAAGAAATATCGCGATGCCAATCACAACGCCATCATGGGCAAGCCCTATGTCGAAAGCGCATTGCCGCCGGGATGCGTCAAGAAATCCATATCGACGGGCGGGAGCGGCTGTTTCGTGACCACCGCTGCGGTGGAGACGATCGGACTGGCCGACGATTGCTGGGAATTGGAGACGCTGCGCCGCTTCCGCGACACCGCTTTGCCCCGCCTGCCCGGCGGCGACGCGTTGATCCGCGATTATTACGCGCTGGCTCCGGCCATGATCGCGCGGATCAACGAGCGGCCCGATGCGCAGCGCGTGTGGCTGAAAACCTATTGGGCGGGCGTGATCCCCAGTGCGCTCTGCGCAGCGATAGGCTGGAACCGGGAGGCGATGGCCTGTTACAGCCGGTCCATCCGGCGTCTGGCAACGCTCGCCGCGTGATCATTCCGGCGGCGGCAGCATCCGGATCACATGATGGAATTTTCGCCGCATCAGCCCGAAGCCCAGCACACCGAAGCCGGTCGCCACGATCAGGATCGTCGCCAGCCGGTTCGGCTTGGTGTCGTGGATCTTGGTATAATAGGCCATGCCCGCCCCTGCGAGCGCGATGGCGATGCCCAGCAGCCGCGTCTTGCGCGCCACGCCCGCCAGCTCGCGCGAATATGCGGCACGCTGGACGGGATCGGACAGATCGGGCGGCGGCGGCCTCACGCGGCCGTCAGCGCTTCCACCAGCGCTTTCACCTTTTTCTGGCGCCACTGCGGCAGCGGCGCGATCAGCCAATAGGCCAAAGGCGACGCCTGACGCCCGCTTTCCTTCACGCGGCCTGCGGCGATATCCGTCTCGGCGAGCAATTGCGGGACGCAGGCACGGCCAAAGCCGTTGATCGCGGCCTCGATCGCAAGACCGGCATCCGAAACCCGCAGCATCGCCCCGGCTTCGTCTGCGGGGCAGCCCGGCCAGGCGATGCGCGTGTCCGCAGCGCCTTCGGGCGCGGCTATGGTCACGAAGGCCCCGTCCGCGAGCTTCAAGCCCTCATTTTCACCCGGCCCCTCGGCCAGGCGGATCGCGAGATCCAGATTGGCCTCGGTGAAATCCATCTCGCCTTCGGAAGCAATCAGGGTGAAGCGCAGATCGGCGTCGGTGCGGCCATATTTGGCGAGGCGCGAGGCCAGCCATTTCGCCGTGAAATCCCGCGGCGCTGCGATCGTCAGCGATTTGGAGGATTGCCCGGCCTGCATCGCACGCACCGATTCCTCGAATTGCAGGAAGCCCGCCCGCAACGCACCCAGCCCGCCTTCGCCCTCGGGCGTCAGTTCAAGCCCCTTGGCGGTGCGGCGGAACAGGACCACGCCCAGCGTATCCTCCAGCGCGCGGATCTGCTGGCCCACGGCGGCGGGGGTCACCGCCAGTTCGTCGGCCGCGCGGGTAAAGCTCAGATGGCGTGCGGCGGCATCGAGCACACGCAGGCCGTTCAGGGGGAGATGGGTGCGTTTCACAATGGCAACCCCATGCCGTTTGTCCCGAGCGAAGTCGAGGGACGTTGGTGACGCGACAAACGTCCCTCGACTTGGCTCGGGACAAACGGTGTTTGGAACAACAACGTCATCCCGCATTCACCGGGGCGAGCAAAGGAAAGCGCGGTATCTTCACATCGAATGCTGAGCCATCTTCGCCCACCATATGATAATTGCCCTGCATCGCGCCCGTGGGCGTGGCGAGCGGACAGCCGGAGACATAGTCATAGGAGCCGCCCGGCGCGAGCACGGGCTGTTCGCCCACCACGCCTTCGCCTTCCACGGAATGCCGCGCGCCGCGTCCGTCGGTGATCACCCAATGGCGGGTGAGCAATTGCACGGTCATCTCGCCCTCATTCTCCAGCCGGATATGATAGGCCCAGAACCAGCGCCCCTTATCCGGCTCCGACTGTTCGGGCAGATAGCTGACCGACACCCGCACGACCACGCCGCGCGTCGTTTCCGCATAAGGGAAAAGCGCCTTCAAAGCCCCACGGCTTTCAAAGCCTGGTCGAAATCCTCGATCACATCCTGCGGATCCTCAAGCCCGACATTGAGGCGCAGCATCCCCTCATCCACGCCCATGGCGAGCCGCGTCTCTTCGCTCAAGCCCGCGTGCGTGGTGGAGGCGGGATGAGTCATCAGCGAGCGGCTGTCCCCGATATTGTTGGAAATATCGACCAGCTTGAGCGCATCGAGCAGGCCGTGCGCCTGTGTGCGTCCGCCATCCAGATAGAGCGAGAAGATCGGTCCGCAGGCGCTCATCTGCTGCATCGCCAGCTCATGCTGGGGATGGCTGGCAAGCCCCGGATGCAGCACGCGCGGTACGCGGCTCTCCAGGAACGCGCCGACCTTCAGTGCATTCTCGCTCTGGCGGTTGATCCGCAGATCGAGCGTCTCCAGCCCCTTCAGCACCACCCAGGCGTTGAACGCGCTGAGCGTCGGCCCGGTGTTGCGCGTGAAGGGCAGCAAAATGTTGTTGATGAAATCCTCGGTGCCGCACACCGCACCCGCCAGCACGCGGCCCTGCCCGTCCATCATCTTGGTGGCCGAATAAGCAACGACATCGGCGCCGAATTCCATCGGCCGCTGCAGCGCGGGCGTGGCGAAGGCATTGTCCACCACCGTGGTGATCCCGGCCTTCTTCGCGATATCGCACACGGCCTTGATATCCACGATATCCATCGTGGGATTGGCGGGGGTTTCGAAGAAGAACACCTTGGTATTGGGCTGGATCGCATCCTGCCACGCCTGTGTGTCACGCGCGTCGATGATCGTGGTGCTGATCCCGAAGCGCGGCATCAGACTATCCGTCAACCAGCGGCACGAGCCGAAGGCGGCGCGCCCGGCCACGACATGATCGCCCTGCGACAATTGACACAGCATCGCCGCGGTCATCGCCGCCATGCCCGAAGCCTGTGCGCGGCAAGCTTCGGCACCCTCCATCAGGGCGATGCGCTGTTCCAGCATCTCGGTGGTCGGGTTCTGCAGGCGGCTATAGGTCATCCCCTGCTGTTCGCCCGCAAAGCGCGCCGCGGCATCGCCCGCGCAATCATAGGCATAGCCCGAAGTGAGGAACAAAGCCTCGCTCGTCTCGCCATATTCGGAACGCGCCGTGCCGCCGCGCACCGCCTGGGTGGCGGGACGCCAATGCTTGGTGATCGAACGATCCTGGCCGGTCTTTCTCTTCATCGCCGTGTTTCTCTATTCCCTTGGGTGTTCAGGTCAATGCGGCGATGACGGCTTCGCCCATCGCGGCCGTGCTCATCGTGCCGCCCAGATCGAAGCTGCGCGCGCCACCGGCCAGCGCCTTGCTCACGGCGGCCTCGATCCGGTCCGCCGGTTCGGGCCTATCGAGCGAATAGCGCAGCATCATCGCGGCCGAGAGGATCGTCGCCAGCGGATTGGCCTTGCCCTGCCCCGCGATATCGGGCGCGGAACCATGGATCGGCTCATACAGCCCCTTGCCCGCCGCATCGAGCGAGGCCGAGGGCAGCATCCCGATCGATCCGACGCACATGCTGGCCTGATCGGAGAGGATGTCGCCAAAGAGATTGCCCGTCACGATCACGTCGAACTGGCCGGGATTGCGCACGAGCTGCATCGCGCAATTGTCCACATACATGTGGCTCAATTCCACATCGGGATAGGCCGATGACACTTCGATCACCACATCGCGCCACAATTGCGAGGTTTCGAGCACATTGGCTTTATCGACGGAACACAATTTGCCGCGCCGCGCCTGCGCCGTCTTGAAACCCGAATGCGCGATCCGCGCCACTTCGGACTCATTATAGCTCATGATGTCATAGCCTTCGCGCAGACCGTCCTTGGTCTTGCGCATCCCCTTTTCGCCGAAATAGACGTCGCCATTCAGTTCGCGCACGATGACCATATCGATCTGGCGCGCGACTTCGGGGCGCAGCGCGGAAGCATCGGCCAGCTCGGGAAACAGCTTGGCGGGGCGGAGGTTGGAGAAGAGCGACAATTCCTTGCGCAGACCGAGGATCGCCTGTTCGGGGCGCAGATGCCGCTCCAGCGCATCGCAATCGGGATCGCCCACCGCGCCGAACAGGATCGCATCCGCCTGCCGCGCCAGTTCCAGCGTGGCCGGGGGCAGCGGATGACCAGTGGACTTATAAGCCGCCCCGCCCACCGGCGCGGTCTCGAACACCAGCCCGCATCCCGCCGCATCCAGCACGCGCACGGTTTCGGCGATCACTTCGGGTCCGATCCCGTCTCCGGGCAGCAGGGCAATCAACATGGCGTTCTAAAATCTCCAAAGATCCATTCGGGCTGAGCCGGTCTAAGCCCATTTCTTCTTCGCAATCTTGCTGGAAAGGAGAAGAAATCGCTTCGACAGGCTCCGGGCAAACGATGTGCGTGTCAGTTGCGAAAGCCAATGCCCTCCCTCACCGCGTCACGCAACCGCCCTTTTCAGCCGGTCTACCAGACGTTCCCGCGCCGCCATGACGTCAATCCGGCGTTCAGCGAAGATATTGGCCGATAAAGCCTGCCCGGTCTCACGCAATGCGCCCAATATATCGCGCCATTCCGGATCCGCGGGCATCACCACGGATGGCGCGCGGCCAAAGCCGAGTTCCGCCAGCAGCAGCACCTCATAACGCGCCAGCGCCACGGCCCAGCCGCGCGCGGCGGGCGCGGCTTCGATCGCGCCCAGCACACCATCCAGCGCGCCATAGATATGCGGATAGGGCTGCCCCTCCGGCAACGCGCTGGCGGTGAGCGCGGTGGCCCAATCCAGCGCTGCGGCGGCCAGCGGCTCGGCCATCAGCGGGGCGCGGCTGTGGATCAATTCCACGGTCAGCCCGGCCAGTTGATCCTCGGTCCGCGCCCGGAAATCGCCCATCACGATGTTGGATGGCATCAGCACGGGGCGCATCGTGCGCGAACGCCCGCCGCGGACATAGCCGCCGAGCAGACCGTGCGCCTCCGTCATGGCGCGCACGATCGCGCCATGTTCGCCATGCGATCGCACGGCGCAGATGATAGCCTGGGCCTCGATACGCATGACCTACTTCCTATGCGATATGCGCGCGCTGGCAAGCGGGCGGTAACCATTGCCCGCTAGAAGCAGCGGCATGAAGCACGAAGCCTTTGCCGCGCGCCGCGCCCCTGCGCGGCTGGATATGCCGCCGCGCGCGGACCAGCGCGCGCCATTGCCCGCCGATTTCGGCCGCCGCTTCGTGATCTTCGGCGATGCGGAGGAAGAGTTTGACTGGAACGCGCCCTTCGCCCGCACCAATATCGCTACCAGCGCCATCGCCAGCCTGCCTGAGGCGACGCGCCGCTTCAACGATCACGGGGCGATCCCCTGCTATATGGTCGATTATCCCGTGGTGGATAACCCCCGCAGCGCCACCATCCTGCGCGCCATGGCGGATGGCGACGCCTGCGACATCGGCACGCAGCTTCACCCCTGGGTCAACCCGCCGTTCGACGAGGATATCAGCGATCGCAACAGCTTCACCGGCAATCTGCCCCGCCCGCTGCAACGCGCCAAGCTCCATGCGCTGACGGACAGGATCGAACAGGCGACAGGCCAGCGCCCGATCATCTATCGCGCTGGCCGCTATGGCATTGGCGAACACACCGCCGATCTTTTGATCGAGGCGGGATATCGGCTCGACGTCTCGGTGCGCGCGCTGTTCGATTACCGCGCGGCCGGCGGCGCTGATTTTTCGCATCATCCGATCTGGCCATGGCATGTGGCCGGGCCTTTGTGGGAAGCGCCGCTGACCGCTGCATGGCTGGGCGGATTGCGGCGCTTTCCCGGTCTGCACGCTTCCCCCGCCTTGCGTGGCCCGCTTGCCCGGCTGGGTCTACTCAACCGCATCGCGCTGACGCCCGAGGATATGCCGCTGCCCGATGTGCTGGAGGCGATCCGGATCCTGCTGGGCGCGGGGCATCGCTTGTTCAGCCTGTCCTTCCATACCCCCAGCGTCGAGATCGGTCATACGCCCTATGTGCGTGACGCCGCCGATCTGAAGCGCTTCTGGGCGTGGTGGGACGGTGTGTTTGCGCTGTTCGCACGCGAGGGCGTGGCCGCCATCAGGGGGCCGGAGATCGTGCAAGCGCTCGATCGGGCGGGCGCATGAAGCAATCGCCCGCCAGCGCCTTTGCCGGGGCGACGCCGGCCCCCAGCCCGCTCGGCCCTGCGCCCTCCGTCGAAGTGCGCGCGATCCGCGACATTCCGGAGGATTGGGCACCCTTATGGGATGATCTGGCCGCCCATGCCGCCGAACCCAATTGCTTTGCCGCGCGCTGGTTCATGATGCCCGCCATCCGGCATCTGGCAGGGGACGGTCCGATCCGGATGCTCGCCATATGGCAGGGACGCGCGCTGATCGGGCTCATGCCTGTCACGATCGCCCGGAACTATGGCCGTGCGCCGGTGCGCCATGTGCAGAACTGGCTGCATTTTCACAATTTTCTGGGCACGCCGCTGATCCGGGCGGGCCATGAGGCCGATGTCTGGACCGCGATCCTGGAATCGCTCGATCAGGCCGAATGGGCACCGGGGTTTCTGCATATCAACGGACTGGTGGAGGACGGACCGGTGATGACCGGGCTGCGCGCCACGGGCCGCCGCGTGGATGTGGTGCACCGTGTCGCCCGTGCGATGCTGCAGAGCGATCTCGGCCCGACGGCCTATTATGAAGCGACCGTGCGCAAGAAGAAGCGCAAGGAGATCGCCCGCCTCGCCGCCCGCCTCGCCGAAAAGGGCACGGTCAGCCATGCGCGCTTTGGTCCCGGCGATGATCCCGCGCGCTGGTGCGATGCATTTCTGGCGCTGGAGATGAGCGGCTGGAAAGGGCGCTCGGGATCCGCGCTGGGATGCACCGCCGCAACCCGCGCCTTTCTCGACGCGATCGTCAAGGGTGCCGCCACGGCGGGACAGCTCGATTTCGTGAAGCTCTCTCTGAATGGCCAGCCGATCGCGATGCTGCTCAATCTGCTCAGCCCGCCGGGCAGTTTCTCGTTCAAGATCGCCTTTGACGAAGCCTATGCCCGCTTTTCGCCGGGCGTGCTCATCCAGCTTGAAAATCTGAACATGCTCGAGCGCCCCGGCATCGCCTGGATGGATAGCTGCGCGGTGGAGGATCATCCGATGATCAACAGCCTGTGGGCGGAGCGCCGGGCGCTTGTCCGCGTCTCGATCCCGCTCGGCGGGGTCCGGCGCGGCTTGCTGTTCCATGGCTGCCGCATGGCCGAAAACGCGCTCGTCTTCGTCCGGCGGGTCATGCCGGCCCGGCGCGACGGCGCATAGGCTCATGATGAAGCCCGTTTTCTCCGCCGCATCGCTCGATGACTTCGCAACGCTCTATCCCGCGCATCCGGGGCTGCTGCGCCATGATCTGACGGACCATCCTCTGCTGAGGCTCGACGCGCTGGTCGCGCTGGCCCAGCGGATGACACCCGATACGGTGGAATATAACCGCGCCGATCTGCCCATCGGTATCGATCCTGCGGATATTCCGGCCAATAGGCTGTCGATCGCCGAGACGATCCGTTCGATCGAACGCAACGGATCGTGGATGGTGCTCAAATTCGTCGAGCAGGATCCCGCCTATCGGGCGCTGCTGAAAGAGACGCTGGCCGCGCTTCATCCCGTGACCGATCCCGCCACGGGGCCGATGCTGACGCAGGCCGGGTTCATCTTCATCTCTTCCCCTGACGCCGTGACCCCCTTCCACTTCGATCCCGAGCATAATATCCTGCTCCAGATCCGCGGCGACAAGGTGATGACCGTCTGCCCCGCGCATGACGAGCGCATCGTGCCGGGCGAGCATCACGAAACCTTCCACATGGGCGGCCATCGCAACCTGCCGTGGCGCGACGATTTCAGCACCAAGGCGGAAGCCTTCCGGCTGACGCCCGGCGATGCGCTCCATGTGCCGGTCAAAGCGCCGCATTGGGTGAAGAACGGGCCGGATGTCTCCATCTCCTTCTCGATCACCTGGCGCTCGCGCTGGAGCTATCAGGAGGCCGATGCGCGCGGCATGAACCATGTGCTGCGCGGACTGGGCCTTGAGCCGAAAGCACCCAAGGCTTTTCCGGACCATAATATCGGCAAATCCGTGGCCTATCGTGTGATCCGGAGGGCGAAGCGCGTTTTTGGCAGAGGGTGAGTTAGACTCCCGCCATCCCCACCCACTCACCCGCCCCCATGAAAGAAATCGTAAATCCCCTGCGCCATCGCGGTGGAGACGCCCGGTGCCTTTTGCAGATCCTCCAGCGCGGCATTCTTCACCGCCTTGGCCGTGCCGAAGTGCATCAGCAGCGCCTTCTTGCGCGCCGGGCCGATGCCGGGCACCTCGTCCAGCGTGCTCGTCACGATCGCCTTGGCGCGCTTGGCCCGGTGCGCGCCGATCGCGAAGCGATGCACCTCGTCGCGCAGTCTCTGGAGATGGAACATCACCGGCGCGTTGACGGGCAGCGTGAATTCACGACCATCGGGAAAATGGAAGGTTTCGCGCCCGGCGTTGCGATCCGGCCCCTTGGAGATGCCGATGATCGGCACATCCTCGATCCCCAGTTCGTCCAGCACGGCCTTCACCGCGCTCACCTGCCCCTTGCCGCCGTCGATCAGCACCAGATCGGGCCATTCCTGCCCCTCGCGATCCGGATCCTCGCGCTGGACGCGGCCGAAGCGGCGCTCCATCACCTCGCGCATCATCGCGAAATCATCGCCCGGCGCGGTGTCGGGCCGCTTGATATTGAATTTGCGATAGGCGCCCTTGCGGAACCCCTCCGGCCCCGCGACCACCATCCCGCCCACGGCATTGCTGCCCTGGATATGGCTGTTGTCATAGACCTCGATCCGGTCCGGCGGGCCTTCCAGCTCAAACAATTCGGCCATTTCACGGAAGATCTTGGCCTGCGTCGTGCTTTCAGCCTGATGCCGGTCCAGCGCTTCCGTCGCGTTGCGGCTGGCCTGCCGCATCAGCCGCGCGCGATCGCCGCGCTGCGGGACGGAGATCGCCACCTTGCCCCCCGCGCGCTCGCACAAAGCCTCCGCCACCAGTTCGGCCTCGGGCAATTCTCGATCGATCAGGATCGTGCGCGGCGGCGGCACATCCTCGTAAAATTGCATGAGAAAGCTCGCGAGCACCTCATCCTCGGGCACGTCCTGCGTATGTGCCGGGAAGAAGCTGCGATGTCCCCAATTCTGCCCACCGCGGATGAAGAAGGCCTGGATGCACATCGTCCCGGATTTGTTAGCCAGCGCGAAGATATCGGCATCCCCCACCCCTTCGGCATTCACCGCCTGGCTGCCCTGGATGAAGGTGAGCGCCTTCAGCCGGTCGCGCAGCACGGCCGCCTGCTCGAAATCGAGATTGAGGCTGGCGTGCTCCATCGCCTTGCCCAGCCGCGCCTGCACCTGGGTCGCCTTGCCGCCGAGGAAATCCTTCGCTTCGGACACCAGCCCGGCATAATCCTCCCGGCTGATCCGGTCGACGCACGGGGCCGAGCAGCGCTTGATCTGATAAAGCAAACACGGCCGATCGCGATTGTTGAAGAAACTGTCCGTGCAGCTTCGCAACAGGAACAGTTTCTGCAGCGCATTCAACGTGCGCCCCACCTCTCCGGCGCTGGCGAAGGGGCCGTAATAATGCCCCTTCGCCTTGCGCGCGCCGCGATGCTTCTGGATGCGCGGAAAGGCATGATCGGCGCGCAGCAGGATGAAGGGGAAGCTCTTGTCGTCGCGCAGCAGCACGTTGTACGCCGGGCGATAGCGCTTGATGAGTTGCGCCTCCAGCAGCAGCGCCTCGGCCTCATTGTTGGTCGTCACGATCGTCATCGATCGCGTCTGCGCGACCATCCGCTGCAGCCTTTTGGGCAGGCGATTGACCTGGGTATAATTGGTCACCCGGTGCTTCAGCGCGCGCGCCTTGCCCACATAAAGCACATCGCCGCGTGCATCCTGCATCCGGTAGACGCCGGGCCGCGTCGGCAGCGTGGCCAGCACATTGCGGATCGCCGCCACCCCCGCATCGAGATCGGGCTTGTCCGATCCGCGCACCGCATAGGTCGCCTTGTCTTCATTGAACCGGTCGGGAGATTGGGGCGCTGACATGGAGGGGATTTAGGGGCGCAAAGTCCGGCGTGCAAACCGCACGCGCACCTTAATGGCACCAAATCGAATAATCAGCGGCCCGAAACAATGGTCGTGCGTCCGTCGGCTATGCCGGTGCCCCAACATCAGGACGCGTGCGCGGAAACATCAATTCGCTAAAGCCCTTGGTGTCGCGAGCGATGTCGGCCAGACTAAAACCGTCCAGCACCTGTAAAAACCCCGCCACGGCTTGGCCAAGCACGCCTGTAAGACCGCAAGAGCCACCAATCACGCACGCGCCGCAATCGGCGATCCGAAGATCGGTTTCGGTGTGGCGCACGACGGCGCCGATATTGATCTCGGATGCCGGCCGGGCAAGCTGAAAGCCGCCGCCACGACCCCGCACCGTCTTGATAAAACCGCCCCGGCCCAGAACATGGACCACCTTCATCAGATGGTTGCGCGAAATATCGTAGCCCTGCGCGATGGCAGGGATGGAGCAGCGCTGGCCCTCATGCGCCGCCAGATAAATGAGGACGCGAAGCGCGTAATCCGTGTGAAGCGTCAATCGCATAGTCCAAAACTAGCAGCGGAAAGCGAATGCGCCAACAAAGATATATTGCGCTTCCATCTTTCTTCAGCTTATAGATTTATTTCAATTACATCTTTAGGAGCCCGACATGAGCGACACCTTAAAGCCCGAAACCATCGCAATCGTGAAAGCCACGGCCCCTGCCCTGCGCAAGCATGGCCTGGAGATCACAACACGCATGTATGAGCGCCTATTTGTCGATCCCGACGTCCGCGCCTTGTTCGATCAGGCTGCTCAGGAAAGCGGCGAGCAACCCAAGCGCCTAGCCCAGGCGATTCTTGGATTTGCCGAAAATGTAGACAAGCTGGAAGCGCTCTCCGGTGCGGTAGAGCGCATGGCGCATCGCCATATTCAGACTGGGGTCAAGCCCGAGCATTATCCGATGGTTGCAGCCGCGCTATTACCGGCCATCCGCGATATCCTGGGCGACGCAGCCACGGATGAGGTTCTGTCAGCCTGGGGCGAGGCGTATGGCTTGCTTGCCGACATCCTCATCGCCCGCGAGAAAGAACTCTATCAACTCGCCGCCTGATCGGCACGCAAGCCCATCGCGCGATGGGACAAGATACAAACGAAAACGGGCAGCCAATGGCTGCCCGTTTGCGTGCCGCCGATGATGCCCGAGCGCTCAGTTCAGGCGCGTGCCCAGACCGGCGATGGTCTGATCGACCAACGGCTTGTCCTGTGCGGCGCCATGGCCTTGCGCGATCAGCGAGGCTGCTGCAGCGGCGGCGGCTTCGGCGGCCTTGGTGCGGACCGAGGCGATCGCCGCGCGTTCGGCAGCGCCGATCTTGTCTTCGGCCATCTTGGTACGGCGCGCGGTGAGATCCTTGGCGTGATCCTTGGCATCGGCCAGGATCTGCTTCGCTTCGGCTTCGGCATGTTCGCGCATCACGGTCGCTTCGGCTTCGGCGGACTTCACCTTGGCTTCATATTCCGCGCGCAGTGCTTCGGCTTCGGCGCGGAGCGTCTTGGCTTCGTCGAGCTGCTCGCGGATGGTCGCGATCTGCTTGTCGAGCGCGCCACCCAGCAGGGCGGGCACCTTTTTCCAGAGCAGGATGAGGATGAACACGAGCATCGCAAGCGATACCCATGCCGCCGGGTTCAGACCCAGCGCCGAAAGTTCCGGTGCATGGACACCGCCATGGGCCTCAAGGCCTTCCGACGTATCCGCGTGCGCGAGATTGGCTGCCACTTCGGCCGAGCCGGATGCTGCTGCGTTAGCCATTGGCCAGAGCCGCCTTTACTGCAATGGCCGCCTGGGCCGGGGTAATATTGGCACCGGACAACCGGGCAACCATAGCCTGCGCCGCTTCCGCCGCGATGGTTTCGATGCCCGCGCTGGCGGCATCGGACGCTGCCTTGATCCGCGCTTCGGCCGCAGACACGGTGTCTGCGATCTCGGCATCGGCCTTGGCAAGCGCCGTTTCGGAGTCGAATATGCCCTTGGCCTTGGCCGCCTGGGTGACCTTCAGCGCTTCCGCGCGGTTGGCGTCCGTCTTGGCCCGATAGGCTTCCTCGCGCGCGTCCGCATCCTTGCGGGCTTGCTCGGCAGCGGCGAGATCGCCGGCAATCTGCTTGTCACGGGCGTCCACCGTGCTCTGCACCTTGGGCACCATGCCCAGGCCGATCACGAAAAAGACGGCGCCGAAGATCAGCAGCAGCCAGAAAATCTGCGACGCATAGGTTGCGGCTATCTGGGCAATCTGGGGCATTTCAGGGTCCGTTTAGCTCCGCACGCCCCGGCCCCGGTCAAAGCAGCGCTTCGACGGGATCGGGGCGAACGGTTTGAGGTCAGGCGACGAAGATCAGGATCATCGCGACGACGAATGCGAGCAGACCGAGAAGCTCGGCAGCCGCGAAGCCGATGAACAGACGACCCTGCTGGCCGTCTGCGGCTGCGGGATTGCGAAGGGCGCTCTCGAGGAACGAACCGAACACGTTACCCACGCCGATGGCGGCCATGCCGGCACCGATTGCTGCCAGACCCGCACCGATGAGCTTTGCTGCTTCTGCGTCCATAATAATAACTCCTTTTCTTAAATTCAGATTCTAGTGGATTGAAATCAGGGAATTTCCCGGATCAGTGAAGATTTTCCGCATCGTTGATATAAAGCGACGTCAACAAGGCGAACACATAGGCCTGGATCGCGGCGACCAGCATTTCGAGCGCGCAGATCGCGATCATCAGGATGAAGCTGGGCACACCGATCGCCAGGCCGAAGCCGGCGCCGGCATTGGTGCTGTTGATCACGAAGCTGCTCAGCACTTCAAGCAGGACGTGACCCGCCATCATCGCCACGAACAGCCGCAGCGCGAGGCTGAACGGGCGGACCATGAACGACACCAGTTCGATGAACGGGATCAGCCACAGCAGCCACCAGGGCGTGCCATGCGGCACGAAAAGCGAAAAGAAATGCAGGCCGTGCCGCCAGAAGCCGACGATCAGCACGATCGAGAAGCTCAGGATCGCCAGAACGCCGGTGACCGTGAAATGGCTGGTGAAGGTGAACGGATGCACCCCGATCAGCCCCAAAGGCAGCAATCCCAAAAGGTTGGCGAAGAGAATGAACATGAAGATCGAGAAGATATAGGGCACGTATTTCTTGCCCGCGGGGCCGACATTCGCCGACAGCATCCCATCAATGAAGCCGGTCATGCTCTCGACCGCCATCTGCCAGCGACCGGGAACGAGCGCCCGCTTCATCCCGCCAAGCATGAACAGCCACAGCACCACGGCCGTGATCGCCATCCAAAGGGCGGAATTCGTAAACGCGATATTGTGACCCGCAATCGCCCAGTGATCGGTGCCGAATAACGGCTCGATCGTGAACTGGTGCATCGGATCGACTTTACCTGCTTCAGCCGCCACGCGAAAATTCCCAATTATGCAACCAAAGCGCCCGAAAACTAATCCGGGCGCTGGTTCGAAATCCTGATGATGTTCCTGAAGGCAACGACAATTCCGAGGAACAGCATCACCAACAGTGCCCAGGGCGATGTGCCGGCAAAGCGATCAATCACCCAGCCGATCAGCGCGCCGCCGACCATACCCCCGATCAGTTCGGCCAGCACCCGATTGCCCAGACGCGTATTCGCATCCTGGCCTGCGTTTGCTGCCCCTGTCCTGACCGCTTCGTCCTGATGCGCCTGTTTCAACCGCTGTTCGAGCGATTGGAGCCGCGCATCTTCGCCGATGGGGTCTTGTCCGGTCTCGCGTTCCGTCATGCCAGTCCATTCTCCAGATTGAAGCCGGGACGCGGCATAACCGACGAGCGAGCCCGCCAAGGCGCGGTCCGTTTAGGAAGGGAGTGCATTCAAGTCAACCGCTGTGGCGCAGCACCGGGAAACCGGGCATTTATCGCGCGGGTGATGCGCTTAAATCCAACGCCGACCGCTCACGCGCTTTGAAAATAGCGGTCAAAAGGACAACGGCGTCGCGGCGTCGCCGGCCCGCCGGACCGGGTCGACAGGCGAATCGGCTTACGGGCAGCGCGAATGGCGTTGCGGCGCGGCGCTGCCACGGGTCTGCCACTGACCATCGGGTGCCTGATATTTTTCGCCGACGGTCGTTTTCGCAATCAGGTTGCAGCCCGTGATGAACGCGAAATCCTCGATCGACGATCCCTGGGGCACATTTTTGGTGTAGGCGTCCCGGCGCTTGATGTTCAGCGCACTCACCAATTTGCGGATATCGCCGCTTTGCGCGCCCACCACGCCGAGATAGCCATCGAGCTGCTCGCCGACCTGGCCCGAGGCGCGCGCAGCTTCATAGGCCGGATCGCGCTGCGCATGGGCCGCGCCCGCCAAAGCCGATACGGCCAGGGCAAAGCCAAATCCAATCGTCATCACGCGTTTCATCAGAAAATATCCGCTTCCTGTTTGATCAGATTCTTCGCCTCGCCATCGAGACGATAGACCACTTCCTGCTTGATGTTGATGTTCAGGTTGATCTCGATCGGCTTTTCGGGTGCCTTCAACGTGATGCACCCGGAAAGGGCTGCGCACATCAAGGCTCCAAGGCCGATCATCAGTCCGGTTCGGTTCAGCATAAGCGCTGGAGTCGCACCGGATCGCCTGTGGGTCAACATCGCACGCTTCATGGCTTGGTCTCGCTTTCTGACGGCTGAACGACGGGATCGGGCGTTTCGCCGCCGGACGAGGGCGGACCGCCCTCCTGCGCGCTGATCAATGCGCCCAGATTCTGCTCGATCAGCAAGGTGGGATCGTAAAAGGACCGTGCCGAAAACACGAGCTGGCGGAAGGGCGCTGCGATCCGCACGTTGAACTTGATCGGCAGCGCCGCGATCTTGCGGGTGAGGAAATTGCTTTTGGTGCCTTCCCCCTGGCTCAGCCCGGTGAAACCGATCTGCGTGATCATCTCTCCCGCCAGATCGCCGCTCAGCAAAATCTCCAGCGTGCGATAATCGACCGACCGCAGCGTATCGAAGGCGAAATTGCCCCATAGGCCAAGATTCTCCTTCGAGACTTCCCCGATATAGGCCAGATTTCCGCCGCCCTGGCGCACGACGAGGCGGCCATCCACGATCCGTCCGCCATGCTCGTCAAACACCATGGGCAGTACGCCATCGAATATGCCGCTGGCGTTGATATTCTGGAATTCGAAGCTCTGGAGGAAGGCCGCGGCATCGAGGCCGCTCACCCGGAAGGTCAGATTGCGCGGCTTTGTGGCCGCCATATCGAGCGTGGTGGGATCCAGCGTCAGATGTCCATTGGCGAAGGGCCAGTCGCCACCCTCGATCCGCACGCGCTGCTCGGGCAGCAACTGATAGCGGACCACGCCATCCTTCACCGGAATGCCGGGATTGATCTCCCCGATCGTGGCGCGCTGACCGGGCTCGGTGACAAGGCCAAGCAGATCGGTAAAGCGGATTTCCGTGCTCAGATTGGTAACGGGGCCGAACGCCGCCGCCAGATTGGTGCCGGTCGTGCTGAAAACGCCGCTGCTGGTGGCACCGTTTGCCGTCCAGTCGATCCGCCCCTGCCCCTTCATCGTGCCGGTCACATTGGCGACCACGCCCAGCGTCAACGGGGTCAGCGTATCGGGCTGAAATGCGTCGCCAAAGGTGAGCGACGGCACATCGAGCATGGCATGACCGATACCATTGCCCAGCGTATGCGCGATCGTCACGCCGGTGACCGCAATGCCCGTGCGCGCCTCTTTCAAAAGCCCGCGCGCTGCAATCTTGCCATTGACCAGATCGAGTTTGAAATCGTCCGACAGCAAGGGATTGAAGCGTGGCTCGACGGCGGAATCGGAGAGGCGCAGCCCGCCATCCAGATTGAGCGCTCCATTCGCGAAGCCCCAGCCGCCAGACGCTTCGGAGATGATCAGAGGCACCGCGCCGATCTGCCCGCCAAGGCCGGCAAAGCGCCCTGCCCCGCCTTTGCGGCCGAAATGCCCGTCCAGCGTGCCGATATCGAGCCGGGTGACCGCAGTCTCGCTGGTCAGCCGCACCGCGACCGTCTGTGCCGTGATGGCCTGACTGGCGAGCGCAAACTGAAGCCCGCCCGCCGTGATCGTCACCGGATTTGCGCCAATGCGCCCCGTGAGGCGCGGTGCCGCGATCCGCACCCCGCCGCTCATCCGGCCGCTGGGCGACATCGCAAACAGCGCCGCGCCATCATGCGGGCACAGATTGACGCGGTTCGCGCCCAGCACGAGCCCCGCGGCGCTGAGCGAGGCGATCGAGAGCGGCGCGCAGCCGGGATTGATGGACATGCCACCGCGCCCGTCCAGCCGGCCGCTTACCGGCAAGGTCAGCCCGGACACCTGACCGTCGCCCAACGGGCCATCCAGCGTGATCCGCGTATCGAAGCGGGTGCGCCCATCGGGGCCGGCATCGAAACGCACCGGCGTCAGCGCGAGTTGCGCGCCGTCTGCGGCATAAGGCTGGATCGTGGCGACCCCGCGGACCGCTGCGCCGGGTGCGGCCTGCTGCAATTGAACGTCCGCTGTCGGAAAGCCGCCGCCGCCCAGCGACAGCCGGCCATTGACCTGGATCGCGCCGGCGCCGGGCCAGCCGAGGGCGACGGCGCTGGCGTCACCACCGTTCAGCGCCATGCGCATCCCGCTCTCGCTCATCACGGAGAGCGCCGCGATCTTCAGAGAACCCGCTCCGCCCGCCTGCTCCACCGCGAAATCGCCATCGATCCGCGCCGATTTTCCCGCGCGCGTGGCCGCATCGACCAACGCTTTCACTAGCGGCGCGACGGGCGTGCCATCCGCCGCATCGCCATAGCCGGCAATCCGCGCGAGCGTCGCGCGATCCAGCGCGGCCTTCTCCAGCGAAATTTTGCCGCCGAGCGCGATCAACTGGCCACCACCGCGTTGCTTGCCCAGCGTGTATTTGCCATCAAGCCGCAATTCCTGCCCGCTGACCGTGGCCGCGGACACGGACCGCGCGCGCATATCCACGCCGCCATTGGTGCCACGCCGTCCGCCATCGAAGCCGACCGCACCGCTCACCGAATCCAGCACATTGCCGGCATAACTGGCGCGCGCCATTTGAAGCCGGGCATTGCCCTTCCAGCTATTGAGCGCCTCGTTCAGCCGCGCGTCGACATTCGCCTCCGGCTTCGTCAGCGCGAGCCCGGACTCCTTGCACGCGAAGCTCTCGGCCCGCACCGGTCCGGACACCTTGGGCTGGCGATTGGCGACGGAGAGATCGAGCCAGGCCGTCGCCCCCGAAAGCGCGCAATCGCCGAAGGTCAAAGAAGGCGTCACCGCCGCCAATTTGCCCTTGAATCCGCCGGTGAGATTGCCATTCCCCTCCAGCTTCAGACCGATCGGTCCATTGGGCAGATCGAGCCGCATCCGCGCATCCTGCAGCGCCAGATCGAAATCAGGGAGCGTGAAGGGCTTGCCCGTGGGCGCGGGCAGCAATTTGTCGATCTGGCCGAAGGAGAAGGTATCGCCCACCAATGTGCCATGCAGCCGAACGCCGCCAGCACGGATGCCTGTGACTGTTACGCTGCCAAGGCCGACGCTGGTGGTAATTTCGGCCCAGTCTGCGGTTAGATCGGGATCGCGCGGATTGCCGAGCGACAGTTTTTCGAGGCGCTGCGTGCGGAAACCGATCCTGGTGATTTCGTAACGCGCGTCCACGCCGCGCTTTTCCAGCGCATCCGCCACGAAATTCTGCGCGATCGATTTGCGCTGGGTCCACACGATCAGCAGCCCGGCCAGCACTACCACGGCCACACCAAGCGCGACATTGCGACGCCTGCGGCTGCGCTTCGGCCACGCCGCCGCCTGCGCAAGTGCTTCCACCTCGTCCGCAATGTCTTCGATCAGGCCGTCCTTCTCGCTCACGCCCTGTCGTTATCCCTGCCCGTGCGACCCATGAAGCCTGTTTCCTCTCAGACGATCACAACGCACCATTTCCGCATTTGGATCAATCGATTCCGTCCAAGCGTTGCGATTGCGTATCGAGCCTTATAGGCTTGCATTCCATGAGCGGGGATGAACGGGATGAAGCCGGCGCGGCGGATAATGCGGGGCATCGTGCGCGCCTGCGCAAGCGACTGATCGAGGGCGGCGGCGATGCCCTACTGGATCACGAACTGATCGAATATCTGCTCGCCACCGCGATTCCCCGGCGGGATACCAAGCCGCTGGCGAAGACATTGCTTGCCGAGTTCGGCGGCATTGGCGGGCTGGTGTCGGCCGATGCCGAATCGCTCCGCCGTGTGGATGGCGTGGGCGAAGGCGCGATTGCTGCGATCAAGATCGTGCAGGCAACCGCGCTCCGACTGCTCCGCGCCGAAGTGGCAGAACGTCCCATTTTGGGAAGCTGGCAGGCGCTGCTCGATTATCTGCGCGCGGACATGGCGCATATCGGGGTGGAGCGCGTGCGCGTGCTCCATCTGAACAGCCGCAACATGCTGATCCGCGACGAGATGGTGAGCGAAGGATCGGTCGATCAGGCGGCGATCTATGTCCGCGAGGTCATCCGGCGGGCGATCGACCTGGGGTCCGCCTCCATCATCCTGGTCCACAATCACCCCTCGGGCGATCCCTCCCCCAGCAGACAGGATATCGCACTGACACGCGATATCGCGGAAGCCGGCAAGAAGCTCGGCATCGCGGTGCACGATCATATCATCATCGGCGCGCAGGGCCATGCGAGCCTGCGCGCACTGGGGTTGCTGTGAAGCGCGCCGGGGCTGCTGTGAAATGGAGAGGACGCCCATAATTCCGTTTGGGCCGAGCCTGTCGAAGCCTTTTCCTTTCTAACTCCCCTCCACGCCTTCGGGGAGGGGTCGGGGGTGGCTCTTTTTCATCGCGATCAGAAAAAGGCCCACCCCCAGCCCCTCCCGGAAGGCCGGGAGGGGAGTCTTCATCGAGCGTCCTTCCGGAAGGCCGGGAGGAGAGTCGGGACGCATCGGATGCGAAACATGCCGGAATCACAACGGGCGGCTCCTTTCGAAGCCGCCCGCCGCGTGACGAACTCTGGTTCGATCAGCCAGACAGGAAGGTGGTCAACTCACCCTTGCTGACGGCCTGGCTCTTATCGACATCGGCCTGCGCAAACGCCTGACCAGTCCAGGCCTTCAGATCGGCCTCCGCCGTGGTCGCGCCCTGCTGCGCTGGCGATGCGGCCTTCAGCTTCAGCATCCATTCCGCAAACTCTGCCTGGCTCAACTCGCCATTCTTATCGAGATCATAGCTCGGAAAATCAGCCTCGACGACCTGAGCGACCTGGGTCGTCGCATTGGCCGGTGCGGTCGCCTCCGCCGTGGTGGTGGTCGTCGCCGTATCAGGCATCGCACCATCCGGCGCGGGGGTCTCGGTCACGACCTCGGTCGTCGCCTCGGCCGGCGCATCCATCATAGGCTCTGCGGGCATTTCGGTCTGCTGGGCCAGAGCGGGCGAGGCGAAAGCGAAGGCGCTCGCAAGAAGAACTGTACGAATCATGATAACTCTCCTGAATCAAGTGTTCGTGTGTCGCAACGATCAAGGGAAATCGTGTGATAGCGGACACAAGAATAACGGGTGCAGCGGGTGATGGTTCCTGACACACAAGTCTGTTCACCGTCTGCCATACTCGACTCGACCCCGAAGTGTTTGATTCGGCAGATCGCCGGCACGGGGTCGAGCCGATTTCGTCAACGCGGCTTGGCTTTAGACTGTAAAAAGGCCGTCAATTCTGCGGGTGTGACTTGGGCGTTGCTGTCCTTGTCGGTCACCTTGAACGAATCACTGACCCATTTCGTGGTTTTGGCGGGATCGTCCGCGCCGCCCGAATTAGTTTTCAGCGCTGTCAGCCAGGTCGAGAATTCGGCCTGGTTCAGATAGCCCTTGGCCCCCTGATCATAGGCCGGCCAATCCGCCTGGACAATCGCCGCGATATCCGGCGGCGCGGTCGGCGCGGGCGCAGCGTCCTGCGCGAAAGCGGGGGCGGCGATGGCCAGCGCGCCGATGGCGATGAGGTGACGCAACATATCGATACTCTCCGACTGATGATTTCATGCGGCGAGGGGCGCTTCCGGCCCGTATCCGCCACAGCCCTTTCTTGGACGACATGTCGTGCGCTGGCGATGATTGAAGCCCCGGCCCGCCCCTGCTATCGCCCGCCCCAGCCAGAGCCGTGCGCGAAACGCGACGGCGCGATTTACATCTTGAAAGGTTCCCATGGTCCCCCGTTATTCCCGCCCCGCCATGACCGCGATCTGGGAGCCCGAGTCGAAATTCCGCATCTGGTTCGAGATCGAAGCCCACGCCACCGACAAATTGGCCGATCTCGGCGTGGTGCCCAAGGCAGCCGCCAAGGCCTTGTGGGATTGGTGGGCGACCAACCCGGTGATCGAAGTGGCCGCGATCGACGCGATCGAAGCGGTCACCAAGCATGACGTGATCGCCTTCCTCACCTGGGTTTCCGAAAATGTCGGCGATCAGGCGCGCTTCATGCACCAGGGCATGACCAGTTCGGACGTGCTGGACACCTGCCTCAATGTGCAACTCGCCCGCGCATCGGATCTTCTGATCGAGGATCTGGACAAATTGCTGGTGGTGATCGAGCGCCGCGCGATGGAGCATAAGCTGACCCCCACGATCGGGCGCAGCCATGGCATCCATGCCGAGCCGGTGACCTTCGGGCTCAAGCTGGCGCAAGCCTATGCCGAATTCGCGCGCAATCGCGAACGACTGATCGCCGCACGCGCCGACATCGCCACATGCGCCATTTCCGGCGCCGTCGGCACCTTCGCCAATATCGATCCGCAGGTGGAAGAGCATGTGGCGGAAAAGATGGGCCTGTCGGTCGAGCCCGTCTCCACCCAAGTGATCCCGCGCGATCGCCACGCCATGTATTTCGCGACACTGGGCGTCATCGCCTCGTCGATCGAACGCCTGGCCACCGAGGTCCGCCATCTGCAGCGCACCGAAGTGCTTGAGGCGGAGGAATATTTCTCGCCCGGCCAGAAGGGTTCGTCGGCGATGCCGCACAAGCGCAATCCGGTGCTGACCGAAAATCTCACCGGCCTTGCGCGCATGGTGCGCGGCTATGTCGTGCCCGCGCTGGAGAATGTAGCGCTGTGGCATGAGCGCGATATCTCGCACTCCTCGGTGGAGCGCTATATCGGCCCCGATGCCACGATCACGCTCGATTTCGCGCTCCAGCGCCTGACCGGCGTGATGGACAAGCTCGTCATCTATCCCGTGCGGATGGAGAAGAACCTCAACAAGATGGGTGGCCTGGTCCATTCGCAGCGCGTGCTGCTCGCCCTGACCCAGGCTGGCGTGAGCCGCGAAGATGCCTATCGCCTAGTCCAGCGCAACGCGATGAAGGTGTGGGAATCGGACGGCGAACTCTCGCTGCTCGAACTGCTCAAGGCCGATGGCGAAGTGACCGCCGCGCTCTCCAACGCGGAGATCGAGGCGAAATTCGATCTCGGCTATCACTTCAAGCATGTCGATACGATCTTCACGCGGGTGTTCGGCAAGACGGCGTAAGCTTTCCGATTCCTCCGTCATCCTCGCGAATGCGGGGATCCCGCTTCTTCTTTATGCTGCAGTTAAAGCGTGATGACATTACATGTCTCCGTCATTGCGAGGAGCGCAGCGACGCGGCAATCCAAGCATGGCAAAACCGCCCTGGATTGCTTCGCTACGCTCGCAATGACGGGTTGGATCGACCTAAAGTCATCGCGCTCTAAAATGGCAGCGGGATCCCCGCTTTCGCGGGGATGACAGGCTGGAGCTACGATTTGCTGCGCCGCAACGTGCCGTCGCCGCAATCATGCCATACGATTGCATTTATTGCATCTGCGATTGCACGTTTCAAAGTTGCGACGAAGCGAAATAATCTTATGTCGACCACATCGCAAGACATGAGCGATGGCGCGGGCGCAATCGTCCGCCTTGGAGTAATGAAAATGAAGACGTTTGAAGCTGTCACCAGCATCGTATTGCTGTTGGCTACCCAGGCCCTCGCGCTCAGCACCGTTCTGATCGTGTAAAGGATGGCACGCTGCGGCGTGCGATCGGGGTGATGCCTTCACCCCTACCGAAGCCCCGCCCGGCAATCGCCCGGCGGGGCTTTGTTGTTTCGGGGGGATGAGCGATAGCCACCCGCGCCGTTTGTCCCGAGCGTTGTCGAGGGACGTCAGTCCCCCTAACCACGTCCCTCGACTACGCTCGGGACAAACGGTTGAGGAGACAACGCGCCTCAGTCCGTCAGATCGTCCCACATATTCCTGATCTTCGAGAAAAAGCCCTGCGATTCCGGGCATTCGTCCCCGGTCTCGGTCTCGCGGAATTGCTGGAGCAATTCCTTCTGCTTGGTGCTGAGCCGTGTCGGCGTTTCCACCTCGATCTGGACGACCATGTCGCCATTGCCGCGGCCCTGGAGCACGGGCATACCGGCACCGCGCTGACGGATCTGCTTGCCCGACTGGATTCCTGCGGGAATGCGGATTTCATGCTCCACCTTGTCGAGACCCGGAACGGTGATGCTGCCGCCCAGCGCGGCGGTGGTGAAGCTGATCGGTGCGCGCGCGAACAATGTCGTCCCGTCGCGCTGGAACACCGAATGCCGCTTCACATGGATGAAGATATAGAGATCGCCGGCGGGCGCGCCCTGCGCCCCGGCTTCGCCTTCGCCGGTCAGGCGGATGCGCGTGCCTTCGTCGACTCCCTCGGGGATGTTGACCTCGAGCGTCTTTTCCTTGTCCACCCGGCCCTCGCCGCGGCATGACGGACATGGATCGGCGATCACCTGACCCGCGCCGTGGCAGGCGGGGCACGCCCGCTCGACCACGAAGAAGCCCTGCTGCGCACGAACCTTGCCATGCCCCTTGCAGGTGGTGCAGGCCTTGGCGCTGGTGCCGGGCTTGGCACCCGTCCCTTCGCAGGGTTCGCACGCGGCCGACACGTCGATCGTGATATCGGTGCGCTTGCCGTTATACGCCTCTTCCAGCGTGATCTCGAGATCATAGCGCAGGTCTGCGCCGCGGCGGCTGCTTTGCCGCTGCCCGCCGCCGCCAAAGCCCTGGCCGAAGATCGTTTCGAAGATATCGGTAAAGCCTTCAAAGCCCTGTCCGCCGCCGCCAGCGCCCGGCCCGCCATTCTGGAACGCCGCATGGCCGAACCGGTCATAAGCGGCGCGCTTCTGTGGATCCTTCAGGCAATCATAGGCTTCGCTGATCGCCTTGAATTTTGCCTCGGAATCATCGCAGCCCGGATTCTTGTCCGGGTGAAACCGCATCGCGAGCTTGCGATAGGAGGATTTGATTGTCCCGTCATCGGCGGTGCGCTCGATTTCGAGGAGTTCGTAATAATCGGTCTGCGTGCTCATGCCGCCCCCGCTAAACAACGTCCCTCGACTTCGCTCGGGACAAACGGACAGGGTTCAACCCCAAAGCCGTTTGGCTCGAGCGAAGTCGAGAACCGTGTCACGCTTATGCCTTGTTGTCGTCCACTTCGGAGAATTCGGCATCGACGACATCGTCATCGGCCTTCTTCTCTTCGCTGTCGGCGGAAGGAGATGCAGCCGAAGCCTGCTCCTTCTCATAGATCGCCTGGCCGAGCTTCATGGCAACCTGCGCAAGCGCCTGCGCCTTTTCGGTCATCGTCGCGGGCTCGCCGCCTTCGACCGCCGCCTTGGCTTCGTCGATCGCCGACTGGATTTCACCCTTCAGCGCTTCGTCGATCTTGTCGCCATGTTCTTCAAGCTGACGCTCGGTCGTGTGGATCAGGCTTTCGGCGTTGTTCTTCGCTTCGGCCGCCTCGCGACGCTTCTTGTCTTCCTCGGCAAACTGCTCGGCATCGCGGACCATCTGATCGATATCCGCATCGGAGAGACCGCCCGATGCCTGGATCTTGATCTGCTGCTCCTTGCCCGTGCCCTTGTCCTTGGCATGGACGTTGACGATGCCATTGGCATCGATATCGAACGTCACCTCGATCTGCGGCACACCGCGCGGTGCGGCGGGGATGCCGACGAGATCGAACTGGCCGAGGATCTTGTTATCCGCCGCCATTTCGCGCTCGCCCTGGAACACGCGGATCGTCACGGCCTGCTGATTGTCGTCAGCGGTCGAATAGGTCTGCGATTTCTTGGTCGGGATCGTGGTGTTGCGATCGATCATGCGCGTGAACACGCCGCCCAAAGTCTCGATGCCCAGCGACAGCGGGGTCACGTCGAGCAGGAGCACGTCCTTCACATCGCCCTGAAGCACGCCCGCCTGAATGGCGGCACCCATGGCGACCACTTCATCGGGATTCACGCCGGTGTGCGGCTCCTTGCCGAAGAAGCCCTTCACCACTTCGCGCACCTTGGGCATACGGGTCATCCCGCCGACCATCACCACTTCGGCGATCTCGTCAGCCTTCAGGCCCGCATCGGCCAGCGCCTTTTTGCACGGGTCGAGCGTGCGCTTGATCAGATCATCCACCAGACGCTCCAGATCGGCGCGCGTGATGTTCTTCACCAGATGCTTCGGCCCATTGGCGTCGGCGGTGATGAAGGGCAGATTGACCTCGGTCGATGCCGCGGAAGACAGCTCGATCTTCGCCTTTTCCGAGGCTTCTTTCAGACGCTGCAGTGCCAATTTGTCCTTGGTGAGATCGATGCCTTCGGCCTTTTTGAAATCTTCCGCGAGGAAGCTGACCAGCTTGGCGTCGAAATCTTCGCCGCCCAGGAAGGTATCGCCATTGGTGGCCTTCACTTCGAACACGCCGTCACCGATCTCGAGGATCGAGATGTCGAACGTGCCGCCGCCAAGGTCATACACCGCGATGATCTTGCCGTCCTGCTTCTCAAGCCCGTAAGCCAGCGCTGCTGCGGTCGGCTCATTGATGATGCGCAGCACTTCCAGCCCGGCGATCTTGCCGGCGTCCTTGGTCGCCTGACGCTGGGCATCGTTGAAATAGGCCGGCACGGTGACGACGGCCTGGGTCACGGTCTCGCCCAGATAGCTCTCGGCGGTTTCCTTCATCTTCTGCAGGATATAGGCGCTGATCTGCGAAGGCGAATAATCCTCGCCCGCCTTGACCCATGCGTCGCCATTCGGACCCTTCACGATCGTATAGGGCACCAATTCAGTGTCCTTCTTGGTGATCGGATCGTCAAAGCGGCGGCCGATCAGGCGCTTCACCGCAAAGATCGTGCTTTCCGGATTGGTCACAGCCTGGCGCTTGGCCGGCTGGCCGATCAGACGCTCGCCATCCTTGGCAAAAGCCACGATCGACGGCGTCGTGCGCGCGCCTTCCGCATTTTCGATCACCTTGGGCTTGCCGCCCTCCATGACAGCCACACAGCTATTGGTGGTGCCCAGATCGATCCCGATAACTTTACCCATAATCGTCCTCATTCGCCCCATATTGATCTTCAAACGGGTGCGCGGCTGTTTCCCCGCAACACCCATGTTACCGGGGCGATATAGGTGGGCTTTTTCTTGTCGCAAGCGTATCGCGCGCCTAGTTTGTTCGCCTTGCCGATTCAGGAGCCGAATTCATGCGTATCCGTCTGCTCGCTTTAGCCCCGATCGCCGCAGTAATGCTGGCTTCCTGCGCCAAGGAAGAGGAACTTTACGTCGACAAGAGTTGGGTGACGCTTCCGGCGGTCGGCGGCAATCCTGCGGCCGCTTATTTCACGATTCACGGCGGACCGGCCGATGACGCGCTCATTTCGGTAACCACCGACACAGCGATCCGCACTGAAATGCACGAGAGCATGAGCCATGGCGGCATGATGACGATGCAGCCCCTCAGCAATGTCCCCGTCCCCGCCAAATCCACGGTGGAATTCAAGCCTGGCGGCAAGCATGTGATGTTCTTCGAGCTGCGCTCCACCGCCAAGCCCGGCGGCGCGCTGCGCATGGTGCTCACCTTTCAACGCGGAGACCGGCTGATCGTGGACGCGCCCATCTATGCCGCAGGCCAGGGACCGAAGGATCAGGACAAGCCTTGAGCCGCGGACGCCCGCTCACCCCGGCGGAAACCGGGCTCGCGGCGTCGGTGTTCGGTAGCGCGATCGATTATGACCGCGTGCGCCTGCATGATAGCAAATGGTGGCCCTTCCAGCCCAGGCGCGTGACCATGGCACCGATGGGGCATATCCATTTCCATCCCAAGGGCGGGCTGTTTTGCGACGATTTCTGCCAGGCCGGCCTGTCCGACCAGGCGCTGTTCATTCATGAGATGACTCATGTGTGGCAATATCAAAAGGGCATCTTCCTGCCGCTCAAGCGCCACCCCTTCTGCCGCTATGATTACAGTCTCAAGCCCGGATGGGCGCTTGAACGCTATGGCATCGAGCAGCAGGCGGAAATCGTCAAGCACGCCTGGATGCTGCGGGAGGGCGCGTTGGTGCGCGGCGCGCCGCCGCTCGCGCAATATGAGAGCATACTGCCCTTTCGCACCTGATCTGTTATCAACCACTGGATTCGCGGGGAGAATTGCATGGCCAGCCAGATATTAGACAGCTTCCGTTCCTCCACCTGGGGCTGGCTGCGCGGCACAATCGCGGGCTGGGCGACGCTGTTGCTGTGCCTCGTGGGGATCGGCCTGATCATCGTGCTGGTCAAATGGATCCAGAATCTCGCCACCACCTATGACGTAACGCCGGACCGCCTGATCGTCCGCCGCGGCATCTTCGTCAAAAGCATCGACGAGGTGGAGCTTTACCGCGTGAAGGACATCCGACTCGATTTCACGCTGATCAATCAATGGGCCAACATCGGCACGATCACGCTCACCTCCAGCGACGAAACGACGCGCACGGCACCACTGTCGCTCCCGCATATCGACAACGCCAAGGCCCGCCGCGAAGAACTGCGCGTGCTGATCGACGCGGCGCGACAGAAGCGCAGGGTGCGTGAGGTGGATGTGGCGCATGAGGAATTTTGAGGGGTGTGAAGCGTATCTTCATCCATTCATTGCAAGAATCTGCGTATGAACAAGCCAATCGCAGCGGATGCCCCCATGCTTCTCATCATTCCCAGTGTGCCGGGCAACCGTACCACCTCGGGATATTATCTGGATGAAAAAGCGGTACTTGGCCTCGAACTATACGCGAGGTTTTGGCCGGGTCGTGTGCTGACCCTATTCCGCGAAGGCGATCGATCAGCCATCCTATTCGGCCGGGAGTATACCTTGGAAGATTTGCCTTTTGATGTTCAAATAGTAACAAATAATGGCGAAATCGACGAGATCAATTTGACTAATGCTGCGATAATAGCCGCGTCCGGAGACAATTTTCTCGATTTTCCTTTAGCCGACATTTGTAAAAAAATTGACGTTCCACTGGTGTATTTCATCGAATATATTCTCGAAACACGTCTACAGATTATTGCCCTCGATAAAGGCACAAAATTTTCCAAAATTAAATCCGCTGTCTGGACATGTTTGTCCGAAAGGGATCGGAGGCGCGCCTTCCGCAAAGCTTCAGGTCTTCAGGCCAACGGGACACCGGCCGGCAACGCATACGCCTCGCTGACACCGGATTTGATAACTTATTTCGACACCCGGATGCCGCGCGCCTTAATGGCGACCGATGTTGAGATCGAAAGAAAAATAGAAAGATTGAAAGCGGGCCAGCCGCTCCGTCTCGGATTTTCCGGAAGGTTGGATCCCATGAAGGGCTCTGACCATCTCATATATACTGCCGAGAAGTTACGCCTCGCAGGTTGCGATTTTTCGCTCGATATTTTTGGTTCCGGGTCCTTGGAACAATCCATGCAAGACCGGATAAAACAATCCCAACTCGCAAGCCATGTCCGGATCCACCCGCCTATCGATTTTAAAACAGCACTCGTGCCCTTCTTCCGGAACGACATTGATCTTTTCCTGTGCTGCCACCGACAGGCGGATCCATCCTGCACATATATGGAGGCAATGGGATGCGGAGTTCCTATTTCAGGTTATGGAAACAAAGCGTTCATGGGCCTGCTCAACCTCGCGCCAATAGGGCGGTCTGCTCGGATGGGATCCCCATATGCTCTGGCTCGCGCGGTGCTTGCCCTTGATGCAGATAGAGCTACATTAGGGAAAATGATGTGGGAAGCCCGAAATCTCTCTTCGCGAAACGACGTAGAAAGTACTTTTATCAACCGAGTCGAACATCTGGTTCGGCTGGCAAAAATGGATGTCGGCCGAAAAACAGAACATCGGCGGCAAATATGATATCAGCGCTACCGGCATGGTCCCGCATCCGTAACAAAATCGTGAAAGCCAACTCGCTCGCTGGATTAGCAGACGAAGTAGTGGAAATTTCGCCATCTTCCGAGAGCTATTCCGCTCCCATCATTCATCTGCCTGACGACCCTGATCGGTGGAAAGCATTCACGCCAGGAATGTCGATTGATCAATACCACAGCATAGCAGCTGGCGGTTCTAAAATTCACGCTGCGACCATTGGCAGATGTTATAAAAACGCACGCATCATTGATGGCACCGTATATTTGAACAACGCCTATGAGGCCATAACAGATGTGCCGAGACGTGGCATTTTAATCAGTAAATCAGCCGAGATTAGCAACGCAATGCTTGCAACAAATTATGTCTGTGAAAAGTATTTCGGGCATTGGCTTACTGACGGACAGGCCTTGGAATTACTTGCCGATGATCTCGTAAAAAAGCCAATGGGCCTTACGCGTGCGCCTTGGACAGATGAGCCTTTCTATAGAAGTATGACGAATACTAGCCTGGAGCTATTTGATAACGTAAAGATAGAAAATCTATGGATCGTCGACGATATGGGCGCCAATGTAGGTCGTGTTGAGCGGTCACTGCGTCTCAGAAAAAGGATAAGAGCCCAATATCCGGAACTCCCTCAAGGCGCGCCAGTATTTCTGAAGCGAGTTGGTGGAAAAGCGCGGCTTTTGGTGAATCAGGATGAACTGGCGGAAAAACTGGCAAGGCGGGGTTTTGCTATTGCTACCCCCCATGAGGAAAGACCGGAAATCTTTTTGCCACTACTCCTCAATGCGCCTTTCGTGATTTCTGTCGAAGGATCAGCGCTCTGCCACGCTATCATGACCCTGCCACACAATAGTACGGTCTTCGCTATTCAACCTCCTTCCCGAGTCGACTGGATATTAAAGGCGCATTGCGACATCGTAGGATTAAGGTACGCGCAAGCGACGGCGGATACCTCAGGAGAAGGGTTTTACTTGTCGGAAGATCGGCTATTACGCACCATTGATCTATTCATCTAAAAATTGATTATCATCACATAAAATATTAACTGGTCAAATACCACCAATCATCTCCATCCCTAACATGTTCACGGCATAACCCATCAGCGCACCGACAAGGACGAGACCTATCATGGCAGCCTCCTGGCGTATGCTTAACAAGCCGGCGCGATAGAGCGCCCACCAGCTGTAAAGTTGGGCGGAAAATTCGACACTGCCCACAGCAGCCACAAAGCCGAGGCTGCCGTAGTAATAATAGCCCAGCGCTCCGCCACCAACCAGCCAAATAATCCGGACGACATTGACCATCATGGTGATCCACATCCGGTTCAGCGCGATCAAAACCCAGTTTGCCGCCTGATTATTTAGCGAAAACACGCCAGAAAAAGCAAGTAATTGCATATAGATAGCAGCCTCACGATAGCGGGGATCGTAGAGCATCTCGATGATAAGCGGCGCTGATGTAATCAGCCCGCCCGCAGCCAGCAGGTATAGGAAATTGATCTTGGTCCGCGACGCATAGTATTGCCGTCTGATTTCGCCAGGCTCTTCCCGCATGATCCGCGAGAAATTGGGATATAAAATGCGCTCGCTATACGGGCCTGCAAATCCGTTGAGGATTTGAGCGAGTGTGGATGCGATGATATAAAAGCCCAGCGCTTCCAGCGTCAGAAATCGAGCCAGCAAAACCTTGTCAGCCTGCCCTAATATGAGGGTGAGCACACTCGAGCCGACGATATAGCGCGAGAAACGCCCTAGCTCAATCGCGCGAGATTTGCTGAACTTCCAGCGCCGGCCACTCTGGGGAAATACGATATAACTCAAGAAACCCCTTAAGACACCACCGATTAGAATAGCACCGATCACCGCCCAATAGTTTCGCAGATAATAGGCAAGTATGATGGTTACGATGGTCTGGAGGATGCCGCTGGTAAGATCATAGATGGTAATTTTAATAATTTTGCCTGACCGGACCGCTGTTGCGAAACCCAGAGACGTGAGACCTTCAGTGATGAAAATGCCGGCAGACGCGGCAATGGCCATTTGCAGTTCCGGCTTGTCCAGATAGCCGGCGATAGGGCCGGAGCCCGCGATCACGAGAATTGTCAGGATGATCGATCGGATCAGCCGCAGCGACCATATTTCATCGAGGAAATCGGAATCGACCGATTTGTCGCTCCTGATCAGAAAGGCGACAAACCCGAGATCGGACAGCAATCCAAACACGACGGCGACCGCCATGACAATGCCGACCACGCCATAGACTTCGGCATCGAGAAGGCGCGTCAGGATCAGGCTGCTGATCAACCGGATCAAATTCTGGATAATCACAGTGCTGGCGACCATGCCAGTGTTGCTGGTCGCCATGCCATACAACCTGCGCCAGCTCATGCGTTTCGCAGCCCCGATCATGGCGTTCATCATGCCGATGGCAATAAGGGGCGGAGCCCTAACATCTGATAAACCATGCTCACGCCCCCAGATCCCTGCCGCCGGACGAAAATCACCCTGCCTTGGCAACGCCCACCAGTGCCGGCCGCAGCAGGCGATCCTTGATCATGTAGCCGGCCTGCATTTCCTGCACGATCGTGCCGGGTTCGGCGTCGGCGCTGGGAAGTTCGATCATGGCCTGATGCTTGTTGGGATCGAGCGTTTCGCCGAGCGCGGTGATGCGCGTGATGCCGTTGCGTTCGAAGACGTTGATCAATTCCTTGCCCGTGGCCTCAAGCCCGATCACCAGTCCCTTGAACTTTTCATCGGTCCGCAGCTCGGCCGGGATCGCCTCCAGCGCGCGCTGGAGATTGTCGGCCACCGACAGCACATCGCGCGCAAAATTCGTCGCGGCATAGGCACGGGCATCCTGCGCATCCTTTTCCAGGCGCCGACGGACATTCTGCGTATCGGCCTGCGCATAGAGCACGGCCTGTTTCGCCTCGGCCAATTGCTCTTCGAGCAAAGCCAGACGGTCATGCTCCTTCACTTCGGGGGCCGCCTCTGCCGTCTCTTCACGCAGGGTTTCGTCCAGATTCTGTTCTTCGTTCATCCGATCAATCTCGATAAGGTTTGTGCGGTGAAATCCACCATGGGAACCACGCGGGCATAGTTCAAGCGGGTGGGACCGATCACGCCGACGACGCCGATCACCCTGCCATCCTGTCCACGATAGGGGGCCGCTATCACGGACGAGCCGGAAAGCGAAAAGAGTTTATTTTCAGAACCGATGAAAATGCGGGTGGACGCGCCGCTGCGCGCGCTATCCAGCAGGCGCGCGATCTCTTCCTTGCCCTCCAATTCGTCGAGCAATTGCCGCACCCGATCCAGATCGGCAGCCGTGTCCGCATCGATCAGATTCGCCTGACCGCGCACGATCAGCACCGGGCGCTGCGCGCCATCTTCGGACCATACCGCCAGCCCGCGCGTGATGAGTTCGTGCGCCGCCGCGTCCAGCGCCTGCCTGTCCCGACCGATGTCCCGCTCCATCCGCAAACGCGCCTCGGAGAGCGTGAGGCCGGACAGGGTGGCGCTCATGAAATTCGCTGCTTCGCTCAGCATGGAGGGCGTCATGCCCATGGGCAGTTCGACCACGCGGTTTTCCACCGAGCCATCGCTGCCCACCAGCACGGCCAACGCCTGCTGACGCGAAAGCTGGACGAAACCGAATTGCTTCAAAATGGGTTCGCGCTTGGGCACCAGAACAAGCCCCGCGCAAGCGGACAGGCCGGACAATGCGGCCGTCGCGCCCGCCAGCGCCTCCTCGATCGGCCCGGCGCCCTGCACCTGCGATTCGATCGCGGCGCGTTCCTGTGCCGAGGGCTCGGCCGCCTGCATCATGCCATCCACAAACAGCCGCAAACCGCTCTCGGTCGGCATCCGGCCGGCCGACGTATGCGGCGCGGCGAGCAGGCCGAACTCCTCCAGATCCTGCATGACGTTGCGGATCGAGGCGGGAGACAGGTTGAGCGCCGACAATTTGGAGATGGTGCGCGATCCGACCGGCTGCCCGCTTTCGATATAGCTTTCCACCACCACGCGAAAAATGTCGCGGGCGCGGTCGGTCAATTCGGATACGGGGGCTGATGTCATCCGCCCCTATCTAGGGCCGATTCCCCAAATGCCCAACCCTGCTTAGCGAATCCGCCGCGCGATCAGGATCATCGCCAGCCCGATCACCGCCAGAATCGCGCCCCGCACGGTCCATTCGGACAGGTCGATCATGAAGCTGCTGGCCGGCCAGCGGACCCATCCCGTTCCCTGCCCGATCCACAGCAATCCCATCAGCGCGGCCAACACCCCAATAATGATGAGCAGAGTCTTGAGAATTTTCATCGGTGGCATCCTCTTGTTTTCAAGACCGAACGCTACACGCTTCCGCCATCCGATCCAGCTTTCGCTAGCATGACGCACAAGGAATGCTAAAGCGCCCGCCACATCATCCCGAAGGAGAGTTTCATGCGCCCATCCGGCCGCACCCCCGATCAGATGCGCACGATCAGCATCGAACCGCGTTTCACCAAACATGCCGAAGGGTCGTGCCTGATCGGTTTCGGTGATACCAAGGTGCTCGTCACCGCATCGATCGAAGAGCGGGTTCCGCCCTTCTTGCGCGGCAAGGGTGAAGGCTGGGTCACGGCCGAATATGGCATGTTGCCGCGCGCGACCAACACGCGCAACAGCCGCGAAGCCGCCAAGGGCAAGCAATCGGGGCGCACGCAGGAAATCCAGCGCCTGATCGGCCGTTCGCTCCGTGCCGTGGTCGATATGAAGGCACTTGGTGAGCGCCAGATCACGATTGATTGCGACGTGATCCAGGCCGATGGCGGCACGCGCACCGCGTCGATCTCTGGTGCGTGGGTGGCTCTGCGCCTGGCCGTGGACGCGCTGATGGACAAGAAGCTGCTGACGGTTGATCCCATCAAGCAGAAGGTCGCCGCCATTTCCTGCGGTATCTATCAGGGGACACCCGTGCTCGATCTTGATTATATCGAAGACAGCAATGCCGGGGCCGATGCCAATTTCGTGCTGACCGAAGACGGAAATATCGCCGAAGCCCAAGCGACGGCCGAGGGCGAGACCTATGACGAGGAAGCGCTGCTGCGTCTGCTTCGCCTCGCCCGCATGGGTTGCAAGGACATCTTCGCCGCGCAGGCGGCGGCAACTGCTAAATGAGCAGCGCAAAATGAGGAGTGCGAAATGAGTGGTGAACCCGGCCCGCAGGCGATCCGCAAGCTCGCTCCCGGCAAGCTCGTGATCGCCAGCCATAACAAGGGCAAGCTGCGCGAGATCGCCGCGCTGCTGGCCCCTTATGGCGTGGAGCCGGTCTCCGCGGGCGAACTGGACATTCCAGAGCCCGAGGAAACGGGCACGACCTTTATCGCCAATGCCGAATTGAAGGCGCGCTTTTCCGCCGATCTTTCGGGCCTTCCCGCGCTGGCCGACGATAGCGGCCTGTGCGTGGAGGCACTGGGCGGCGATCCGGGGATCTTCTCCGCGCGCTGGGCGGGACCCGACAAGGATTTCGGCGAAGCGATGCGGCTGGTTGAACAGAAGATCGAAGCCGTGGGCGAGGATGTGGGCCGTGACGCCCATTTCATCTGCGCGCTGTCGCTCGCCTGGCCCGATGGGCATATCGAGAGCTTCGAGGGCCGGGTGGATGGCGTGATGGTCTGGCCGCCGCGTGGCGAGCATGGCTTTGGCTATGATCCGGTGTTCCAGCCTTATGGTCATCAAGTGACGTTCGGCGAGATGGATCCGGCGAAGAAACATGCCATGAGCCACCGGGCGGATGCCTTCGCCAAGCTCGTCGCGGCAGTTTTCTGAAAGCATTGGGCACCTCCCCACCACCGTTCGGGCTGAGCCTGTCGAAGCCTTCCCTTCTTCCGGATTTGCCAAAGGAAGAGGCTTCGACAGGCTCAGCCCGAGCGGGTGGGCATATTGCGCCGCTTGCCCTCTACATCCACTGGCCCTTTTGCGTCTCCAAATGCCCCTATTGCGATTTCAACAGCCATGTCCGCGAGCAGGTGGATCAGCACGCCTGGAAATCCGCGCTTCTCACCGATCTGGCGCATGAAGCCGCGCTGATCCCTGGGCGTCCGCTCAGCTCCATCTTCTTTGGCGGCGGCACGCCATCGCTGATGCCGCCCGCTACTGTGGCCGCGCTCATCGAGGCGGCCGACCGGCATTGGGGCTTCACCCCGGACGTAGAGATCACGCTGGAGGCAAACCCCTCCTCCGTTGAAGCCGCGCGCTTCGCTGATCTGGCGCTGGCCGGGATCAACCGCGTTTCGCTCGGTCTTCAGGCGCTTGATGATGAGGCTTTGCACTTCCTCGGCCGCGCGCACGATGTGAAGGAAGGGCTGGCCGCGCTCGATACCGCACAAGCCAATTTCGGACGGACCACCTTCGATCTGATCTATGCCCGTCCCGGACAATCGCTCGCGAATTGGGAGGCCGAACTCGCGCGCGCGCTGGCTTTCGGCACCGGCCATCTCTCGCTTTATCAGCTTACGATCGAACCCGGCACGCGCTTTGCAACGCTGACGGCGCAGGGTAAGTTGCCGCCGGTCGATCCCGATCACGGCGCGGATCTGTTCGAACAGACCCGCGCCCAGACCGCCGCGGCAGGTTTGCCCGCTTATGAGATTTCCAACCACGCCCGCCCCGGCCAGGAGAGTCGCCACAACCTCACCTATTGGCGCTACGGTGATTATGCCGGCGTCGGTCCGGGTGCACACGGGCGGCGCGGCGGCATGGCGACGATCCGGCACAAGAAGCCCGAAAACTGGCTGAATGCCGTGGCGCGCAACGGCCATGGCAATCAGAGCGAGGGTGCGCTGGCACCCGCGGAGCGCGCATCCGAGGCGCTGCTGATGGGGCTTCGGCTGCGGGAAGGCGTGGATCTCGCGCGGATCGCCGGGGTCACCGGGATTGCGGAAGACACGCTGGTGGATGGCACGGCGGTGGCGCGGCTGGAAGGCCATGGGCTCATGAGGCGCGCAGGGTCGGCGCTGATGGTGACCGATCAGGGTATGCCGGTGCTGGACCGGATATTGGCCGAGATCGTGGCGGTTTAATCGGTTTCCGCTTGTCCCGAGCGAAGTCGAGGGCCTGTCACGTGACAGGCCCTCGACTTCGCTCGAAACAAGCGGGTTTAATTTGCCTTACTGCCCGAACTTGCCCGGCGCGGGCGAAAGGATCGTCAGCTTGCCAGCATCGACCTGTTGCACTTCCAGCATCCGTTCCGCCACGCCATCCTTGCCGAAGCGAAAAGCCCCGTCGACGCCGCCAAAGCCGCCGCTGTCTGACAATTGTCGGGCCGGGAATGCGCTGCCGACTTTCCAGTCCCGCGCAACACGCACCACCAGCAACACCGCATCATAGCCAAGGCTCGCGAGCCGATAGGGCGCGCGGGCGTAACGCGCCCGATATTTGGTGGCAAATTGGGTATAAAGTGTGTCGGAAACGCTGGCGAACCATGCACCGCGCAGCGCCGGCGCGGTCAGCAGCCGTGGCTCGGTGTTCCACAATTCGGTGCCGAGGATACGCGCCGCCGCGCCGCCCTTCTGGCGGACCAGCGGTGCGGCCTGGATGGCGACGCCGCCGCTGTCGGCGATCATCAGCGCATCATAGGAGCCGGATTGCTGGAGCTTGGTGACCGCCGCATTGATCGATTTTTGCGAGCGATCATAATTCTGCATCGAAACCACGCGGCCGCCCGAGGATTCCACCGCGCGCAGAAAAGCGGTGGACGTCCGCTGGCCATAAACCCCGCTCGGGATCAGCGCGGCAAAGCTATCGACACCCTTTGAGCGGGCATAATCGACCACACGCTCGATCGACTGCACCGGCGTAAAGCCCAATACATAGGTGCCATTGCCCGCCACGCTCACATCGTTGGAAAAGCTGAGCAATGGCACGCCAGCCTTGCGCGCGATGGGCGCGATGGCCGTCGCATCCGCCGCGAGCAGCGGGCCGAGGATCAGCTTGTTGCCATCCGCAATCGCCTTTTGCGCCGCCGCCGCCGCGCCGAGCGCGGTATCATAAGTGGTCACCCGGATCGCCTTGCCGCCGGTGTCCAGCACCGCAAGGTTGGCGGCGTTGGCGATCGACTGACCGACACCCGCGTCCGCGCCGGTCATCGGCACGAGCAGGGCGATGCGATGGCGCTGCTGATCCTCGGGCAGTTCGCCGATCGGCGTCACCACATCCCTGGGCGGCGGCGCGGTGGTGATCGGCCCCTTGCCCTTGGGCACCATCTGGCAGGCGGATGCCAGCATCAGCGCCGACAATGCCGCCACAGTCCAGATTGATTGCCGCGATTTTTCGCGCGCCGGTTGCAGCTTGAGCACCGCCTCTGCCATGACACTCCCCTTATGAACGCAAAACTAGAACCCGGCCTTTACATCGTCGCGACGCCCATCGGCAATCTTTCCGATCTTTCGCCGCGCGCGTCTGCGACGCTTGCTGCCGCAGACGTGATAGCCTGCGAGGATAGCCGGGTAACCGCCAAGCTTTTCAATCACATGGGCGTGAAGAAAAGCATGGCCCCCTATCATGATCACAATGCCGATCGGGTGCGCCCGGCTCTGATTGCGCGGATGGCGAGCGAATCGGTGGCGCTGGTGAGCGATGCGGGCACGCCGCTGATTTCCGATCCGGGCTTCAAGCTGGTGCGCGATGCACGCGCGGCGGGCGTAACCGTGACGACGATCCCCGGCCCCTGCGCCGCCATCGCCGCGTTGACGCTGGCGGGCCTGCCGAGCGACCGCTTCCTGTTCATGGGTTTCCTGCCTTCGAAACAGAAAGCGCGGGCCGATGCTATTGCCGAGATCGCGGCGGTGCGCGCGACACTGGTATTCTACGAATCGGGTCCGCGCCTGTCTTCCGCGCTCGCCGCGCTGGCCGAAGGATTGGGAGACCGCGAGGCCGGCGTAGCGCGGGAGATCACCAAACGGTTCGAGGAATGCGTGACGGACAGCCTCTCCGCGCTCGCCGCGCGCTATGCCGATGCCCCGCCCAAAGGCGAGATCGTGATCGTTGTCGCCCCGCCGGGCGAAGCCGCGCCCGCCAGCGAAGCCGATGGCGATACCGCGCTGGCGGAAGCGATGACGCGCCTCTCCCCCGCCCGCGCCGCCGGCGAAGTCTCCAAGGCGCTCGGGCTGGACCGCCGCACGCTTTATGCCCGGGCGATGGAGTTGAAAGACGGCGGGTGAAACGCCGGCGCGCCGAAATCCGCGGGCGGCGCGGCGAAATCATCGCGGCCTGGTGGCTCCGCCTGCATGGATGGCGCATCCTCGCCACCCGCGCCAAGACCCGTTTTGGCGAGGTCGATCTGATTGCGCGGCGTGGCAACATGATCGCCTTCATCGAAGTGAAGACCCGCGCCACGCTGGCCGAACTCGATATCGCGATCGACCGCCGTCGCCTGACGCGCGTGGCCGCCGCGGCAAATTTGCTCGCCGCCCGCTATGCGCCGGATGGCGTGGACATCCGCATCGATGTGATGCTGATCCACCCCTGGGCCTGGCCGCGCCATCTGACCAATGTCTGGCATGGGTGATCAGGCGGTGACAGCGCCCCTGCCCTCGCCTAAAGGCGCATCATCACAGCGGAGAATGTCATGAGCCTCAGGATCGCGGTCCAGATGGACCCCATTGCCAGCATCAATATCGCGGGCGATTCCACCTTCGCGCTGATGCTCTCCGCCCAGGCGCGCGGGCACAGCCTGTTTCATTATGCCGCGCATGATCTCAGCTATGCCGATGGCCACGTATGGACGATGGCCGATCCCGTTACCGTGCAGCGTCTGGCCGGCAATCATTACAGCTTCGGCCCGCGCACCCGGATCGATCTGGGCAGCGATATAGACGTTGTCCTGATGCGGCAGGATCCCCCCTTCGATCTCGGCTATATCACCGCGACGCATCTGCTGGAGCGGATCGCTGACCAGACGCTGGTGGTCAATGATCCGGCTTCCGTGCGCAATGCGCCGGAAAAGGTGTTCGTGCTGGATTATCCGCAATTCATGCCGCCCACATTGGTCACCCGCTCGATCGACGACGCCCGCGCCTTTCTCGCCCAGCACGGCGAGATCGTCGTCAAGCCGCTGCATGGCAATGGCGGCAAGGCGATCTTCAAGGTGGGCCGCGACGGCGCGAATCTCTCGTCGCTGATCGAGGTGTTCAACACCGCCTATCGCGAGCCGCACATGATCCAGGCCTTCATCCCCTCGGTCACCAAGGGCGACAAGCGCATCGTGCTGGTGGATGGCGAGATTGCGGGGGCCGTGAACCGCATCCCCGGCGAAGGCGAAATTCGCTCCAACCTGGCGGTGGGCGGAGTCGCGGCGAAGACCGCATTGACCGCGCGTGAGCATGAGATCTGCGCCGTGCTCGGGCCTGCGCTCAAGAAGCGCGGCCTGCTTTTCGTCGGGATCGATGTGATCGGCGGCGAATGGCTGACCGAGATCAACGTCACCTCCCCCACCGGAATCGTCGCGATCGACGCCTTTAACGGCACCGACACCAGCGCGATGATCTGGGACGCGATCGAAAAGCGCGTGGCCGCGCGGTGAGCGACTGGATCGTCAATCTCATCGAACAGAGCGGCTATCTTGGCGTCGCCTTTCTCATGTTCCTCGAAACCGTCTTCCCGCCGATCCCGTCCGAAGTGATCATGTCGGTGGCAGGATTGCAGGCGGCGAAGGGCAATCTCTCGCTGCCGATCGTGATCGCCGCGGGCACGGCGGGCGCGATGCTCGGCAATTATTTCTGGTATCTCGCCGCGCGCGTGATCGGGATCGACCGGTTCAAGCCGCTGATCGACCGCTGGGGCCGATGGCTCACGATCGACTGGTATGAGGTGGAGCGCGCCGAAAAACTGTTCGGCAAATATGGCTCCGCTTTCGTTTTCTTCGGCCGGATGCTGCCGACGATGCGCTCGCTCATCTCGATCCCCGCCGGGCTGCTGCGGATGCGGCTCTGGACGTTCGTATTGTGGTCGACGATCGGCACCGCCGGATGGACCGCGGTTCTCGCCACCGCCGGCTGGGTGCTGGGCCGCAATTTTCACAGGGTGGACGATTATGTCGGCCCGGTCTCTATGGCGGTCATCATCGTGATCATCGCGGCCTATGTGTGGCGCGTGATCTTCTGGCGTCCGCGCAAATAATCGAACGTCAGTGATCGCCCGCATTCGCAAAGGGCGAGTCCCGCCATTTCCGCGCCTCGCGAAATGCCGTAGAGAGCGCCCATCCAGACTGTAAAGCGAGCCTTCATGCACAATCGCCAGATCGGCCCCCTCAGCGTTTCGGCCATCGGCCTTGGCTGTATGAACCTCAATCATGCTTATGGTGTGCCGCCATCGGAGGCCGATGCGATCGCATTGCTCAATCGCGCGCTGGATCTGGGCTGCACCTTCCTCGATACCGCCGCGCTTTATGGCATGGGCCATAACGAGCGCCTCCTCAACAAGGCCGTGATGCACCGCCGATCGGAATTCACGCTTGCCAGCAAATGCGTGCTCGACATGTATGATGGCCAGCGCGGCCTGAACGGATCGCCCACCGCCATCCGCAAGACGCTCGACGATGCGCTGATCCGGCTCGGCACCGATGTGATCGATCTCTATTATCTGCACCGGCTCGACAAGGCCGTGCCGATCGAGGATTCGGTCGGCGAACTCAAGCGCGCGGTGGAGGCGGGCAAGATCCGCACGATTGGGCTGAGCGAAATGTCTGCTGCCACGATCCGTCGCGCCCATGACGTGCATCCCGTCGCCGCGGTGCAGACCGAATATTCGCCCTGCGTCCGCAATCCCGAGATCGCCGTGCTCGACGCCTGCCGCGACCTCGGCATCGGCTTCGTTGCCTTCTCCCCCGTCGCACGGGGTCTGCTGGCGGATGCTGTGCATGACGATCATTATGCCAAAGGCGATATCCGCGCCGGGATGCCCCGGTTCGTGGAACCGCAGCTCGGCCACAATTTGAAGGCCGTTGCGCAGTTCAATGCGTTGGCGGCGGAGGCCGGTTGCACGCCCGCTCAGCTTGCGCTGGCTTGGGTGCTGTCGCGCGGCCGCGATATCGTCGCGATTCCCGGAACGCGAAGTATCGCACACCTTGAAGACAACATGGCCGCGGGCGATATGGTGATCGGCGCGGACATTCTCGCCCGGATCGATTCCCTGTTCGAAGGCGATGCGATACGCGGCACCCGCTATCCGCCTGCGCTGCAGGCCCAGATAGACACCGAAACTTTCCCCGGCGAGTGCGATTGAGTCTTGGACGGGCGCGAGGTGACGACGCATGAATACAGCACTATCCACGTCGACCCGGATCAAACGCGGTCTGCTCAAGCGCTGTCCGGCGTGCGGCGACGCGCCGCTGTTTCATGCCTATCTGAAGGTAACGCCCACCTGTCCGCAGTGCGGCGAGGATAATGGCCGTCACCGCGTCGACGACGCTGCATCCTATTTCACCGTGCTGTTGGTGGGCCATCTCATTCTGGCACCGGTGCTCTTGATCGAAGCCTTCTGGCTGATGCCGCTGTGGCAATCTCTGGCGATCATTTTTCCGCTGATGATCGGGATCACATTGCTGTGGCTGCCCTTCATCAAGGGCGGCGTTTTGGGCGCGCTTTCAGCTTTTGCCAAGGATGGCGGGCGTTAAGAGCTCGCGGCGCTAGAGCGTGATGACGTGAGTTGAACCCGTCATTGCGAGGAGCGTAGCGACGCGGCAATCCAGGGGGGCATATGCCGCTCTGGATTGCTTCGCTGCGCTCGCAATGACGGGGGTGGATCGACCTGGAGTCATCATGCGCCAGACGCTATAATTTGTACGTATGGATATCATCGGGCGGCGGCGGATAGACCGCGGGCTTATCTCCGAAATATCTGCGCAGCACGGCTTCGCGGCGCTCCAATCTGTAGGGTTCGTCGCCGACTTCCTCGGCATAGATATAGCGGATCTCGAAACGCCCTTCATGTATGAAATACTCGATTTCCGCCCAACGGTCCTTCGTCTTTTGCGCTTCCCACAATTCGAATACCGCGTCGGAAAATCGGCCATCCATTTCAAGAAAATCTACATATTTCAGATAATTACCTTTATCGACGAAAATCGATGCCCCGATCACGCCGTAGTCGAGTTCAGCAAAAAGCAAAATGTCACCTTTCGACCCCTCTGCCACGGACACCAGAAACTCTCCAATTTCGTCGATGGGTGCGCGTTCCCTGCCCGTCATTTTCCGCTCTTCCGTTTATTTTCGAACTTTAAGCTGGATTTGACCATTGGTCCAAAACCACGCGTCCACGGCATCCAGCCTTTGAGGAGATCCGATGTAATAAGGGGCGCGCATTTATCCGCCTCACTCGCCGATGGAATGAGAACATATCAGCAACATTTTCCAACAAGTCGAGATGCCCGACCTGCCGTCTGATCCGTTTCGGAGGAGATTGGTGCACCCGACGGGATTCGAACCCATGGCCCCCAGATTAGGAATCTGATGCTCTATCCGGCTGAGCTACGGGTGCGCCTTGGGCTGGTTAGGCGGACGCGACGCGCCGGTCAATTCCGGGCCAAGTCCTCGGCGTCAATTCTGGGCTTCGGGCGGCACCACGGGAAAGGGCAAGGCGGCGACGGGAACGCCCTCTTCCTGCAGCGCCTTGGCGTCGCCGATCGAGACTTCGCCATGGATCGGGCTGTGATCGGTTTCGCCCAGGTGCATGGCGCGCGCCTTGTCCGCGAATTTCCGGCCGACCCATTGCGATTTCGAGAGCATTTCGGATTGCATCCGCGCCAGCGCGCCCAGCATCGCCTTCATCTCGGCCGGCGCGGGCGTCTGATCCGGCATGGCGACGGGCAGCGATTGCGATGGCGCGGCCGTCGTATTGCCCTTGGCCGAGACGCGGGGCGCCATAGCCGCCTTTTCGATGATCCCGTCCCCGCAATAAGGGCAGTTCACCAGTCCGCGCGCGCGCTGCGCCTCATAATCCTCGCTCGATCCGAACCACACTTCGAACACATGCGCATTGCCGCATTTCAGATCGAACACGATCATTGCGCGCGCTCCACAACGGGAATGGCGCGGCGATGCTTCAACACGGGCACGCGCGCGCGCACCTCCGCGATCCTTGCGAGATCGAGATCGGCAAAGCCCAGGCCCGGAGTGTCGCCCATATCGAGCAAGATCTCACCCCAGGGATCGATCACCAGCGAATGGCCGAAAGTCTCGCGCCCATCCTCATGCGTGCCCGCCTGAGCGGCGGCGATCACGAAGCAGGCGGATTCGATCGCACGGGCGCGCAGCAATATATGCCAGTGCGCGCTCCCGGTCGGCACGGTAAAGGCGGCGGGCACCGTCAGGATGGTCGCCCCCGCGTCGGACAGCGCGGCATAAAGCGCGGCGAAACGCAGATCATAGCAGACCGAAAGACCGACCGGTGCCCAGGGTGTATCAGCGACGACAGCGCGCGCGCCCGGCGCATAAGCCGCCGATTCACGCCAGCTTTCTCCGCTCGGCAGATCGACGTCGAACAGGTGCAATTTGTCGTAACGCGCGCAAATGGCACCGCAATCATCGATGATGAAGCCGCGATTGACCTGCCGCCCGTCCGCACCCTCGCCCTTCAGCGCCAGCGATCCAATATGCACCCACAGGCCCGCCGCGGCCGCGGCGTGGCGCACCGTCTGCAACACCGGATCGTCAGCCTCGCTGCACAGATGCCCCGATCCGCGCTTGCGATCCCGATCGAGCAGGCCGGACATTTCGGGCGTGAACAGCATATCTGTCCCGCCCGCCTTTGCGTCCGCAATCGCAGAGACCAGGGCGGCAGCATTGCGCGCGGGATCGATCCCGCTGGTCATCTGTAACAGGGCGACGCGCATTATGCCGGATCAGCCCGCCAGCAGACCATCGAGTTCGCCGCGCCTATCCAGCGCGGACAGATCGTCCGATCCGCCGATATGCCGCCCGTCGATAAAGATCTGCGGCACGGTGGTACGGCCATTGGCGCGCTCCAGCATTTCGCCGCGCTTCGGGCCGCCCATGGTGATGTCATATTCCTCGAACGCAGCGCCCTTGCTGCCGAGCAACGCCTTGGCCCGCGCGCAATAGCCGCAGAACGCCTTGGTATAGATTTCGATTTTCGCCATCATGATGTCCAATCGCTTCTCCACTCAGGTGAGAGGCCATCCGCGCAATGTCAATCATCTGCGCGCAAAACCCGCGCCCAGCACAGGATCGTCACACGGGTAGCGCCGGCGCGCTTGAGCGCCTTGGCGCAGGCGTTTGCCGTGGCGCCACTGGTATAAACATCGTCCACCAGCCAGATGTGCCGCCCCGCGAGGCTTGCTCTGGCATCCTTGCGCACCGCAAACGCACCGCGCATCATCTTCGCGCGCTCCACCGCGCCCAGCCCGCGCAGCAGCGGCGTGCGCTTCGTGCGGATCAGCGCGTCGATCGCAAGGTCACCCCCTGCCCGCCCCGCCAGCGCCCGCGCGATCAGCACGGACTGGTTGTAGCCGCGGGACCATATGCGCCAGCGATGGAGCGGCACGGGGATCAGAAGATCGCCCGGCGCGGGATCGAAATGCCGAACGAGTTGCGCCGCGATCAGCCGCGCCATGGCCGGGCGTCCCGAATATTTGAGCTTGAGCGCGACACCCCGTGCAATATCGCAATAGCCGACCGCCGCGCGCACGCCATCATGGCTGGGCGCCTGCGCCAGGCAGCGCCCGCAGGTCATGCCCTCCACACCGCCCATCGGCATGTTGCACAGATCGCATCCGTCGCGGGACAGGAATTCGAGCGCGCTCCAGCATTCCAGGCAGAAGCGATCATCCCCCTCTACCACCACGCCGCAACCGGGGCAGCGCGCCGGCAGCGCAAAATCGCGCGCGACACGCAAAAGAACCGAAGCGGCGTTCATCCCGCTCTTGTCCATCGCGCGGGCACGTTGCACAAGCCCGGCGTGTCCGAATCCGCCCCCGAAATCTTCGATCGCCATTTGCGCCGTATCCGCCGGGATCGGGCTGCCTGCCTGTTTCGCGATCATGATTTCCTGCGCCGCCATATGGAGGAGGAACTGCTCGACCGGCTGGATGGGGTGAAGCGCACATTCGCGCACGCGCTCGATCTGGGTGTGGCGGATGGCGTTTTAGCGGCCGCGTTGCGCGGGCGCGGCATTCGGGTGACCACCGCCGATCCGGGCTTCGATTTCGCGCACGCTTCGGGCGGCGTGCTGTGTGACGAGGATCATCTGCCCTTTGCCGATGCCAGCTTCGATCTGGTGATCTCGGCGGGTGGACTCGAATCGGTGAATGATCTGCCCGGCGCGCTGACGCTGATCCGCCGGGTGCTGCAGCCGGATGGGCTGTTTCTGGCGGTTTTTCCCGGCGCAGGCACATTGGCGATGCTCAAGGGGGCGATGATCGCAGCGGATATGGCGACAGGCAAAAGCGTCTACGCGCGCATTCACCCGCAGATCGACGTGCGCGCCGGGGGCGATCTGCTCGCCCGCGCCGGCTTCGCCTTGCCGGTATCAGACGGCCTCAGTCTTGCGGTGCGCTATTCCGATATCTTCACGCTGTTCGCCGATCTGCGCGGCATGGGTCTCACGAATTTGCTCCCCTCCACGCGCACGCCGCTCACGCGCACCTGGTTGACCGCAGTCGCCGCGGCTTTCGCGGATCGCGCCGATCTGGATGGCAAGGTCAGCGAGCGATTCGACCTTGTCTGCCTGACCGCATGGTCGCCGGGACCGGAGCAGCCCCTGCCCGCCCGCCGCGGCAGCGCCACCACCTCGCTCGCGGCTGCACTCAAACCCAGAAATTAGACCAGCGCCTCCAGCAATCCGATCAAGGGGCGATCAGCGGGCGGCATCGCCAGCCCGTGCAATTGAAGCGGCCGCATCCATTTGAGACCGTCCGAATCGAGCGCCGCCGGCACGCCGCGCCATTTCCGGCACAAATAGAGCAATAGCATCAAATGTTTCCCGCCCAGGGGTTCGCTGGCAAAACCGGCGGGCGCGAGGCACGCAGTCTCCGTATCGATCCCCAGTTCTTCGTGCAATTCACGCACCAAGGCTGCTTCCGGAGTTTCGCCAGGCTCCACTTTTCCCCCGGGAAATTCCCAAAGCCCCGCCATTGATCGTGATGCGCTGCGCTGCTGCACAAGCACGCGCCCATCGCGATCAATCAGCGCCGCAGCGACCACCAGCAACATGTCCATCCGCAATCTCGACCCCGACAATAAGTTGTTAACTTCCGGTAACGTATTCTGGAGGGACCAGGGAACAGGAATACTAGCCATGATGCGGATTCATCGAGGAATCGCCGCGTTTGCTGCCAATAACCGGGCAGCTACGGCCATTGAATATGGATTGATCGTCGGATTGATCGCCGTCGCCGGCGTTGGCGCATTCTCCGCGCTCGGCGATTCGGTTCATGGGGCATGGGGCAACATTGCCACTGCCGCCAAAACCAACATGTAAATTAAAATATCTCGCGGGTTTACCTTTTCGTAACGCCCGCGGCTTAAATCCGGAATCGTCGATTGGAGGCAACTTTACATCGACCGGGAAATGAAGTTGGACCAAGGAGACTAGTTATGAAGATTTTGCGCAAGCTGTTCGGCGACAACAAGGCCGCGACTGCAATCGAATACGGCCTGATCGCCGCTCTTATCGCTGTTGCTGGCGTTGCCGCGTTCCAGACTCTGGGCAACCAGATCGGTTCGACGATGAACAACGCTGCAGCCAAGATGAAGACTTCGTAAGAAGCCTGAATTTACAGACAGAAGGGCGGTGGAGCGATCCACCGCCCTTTTTCTATGCCTGCCGCAACGCGCTCAATAGGTGACGATCTTCACCCGTTGGCCCGTCCGCAGCGCCGCGCCGGACGTCAGGGCATTGAGCACCAGGAACCGCTCCCGCCGGTAGCTGTCATACGCCATCTGCGCCGACAGTGAGGCGATCGTGTCTCCGCGTTTCACCGAAACCACCTGAACCTTGCGCGGACGCACGGCGGCCGCTTCCGCCGTGGTCATCCGCCGGAAGCTCTGGAACATCCCATCAAAACCGTTCGCTGAGCCCACGGGCGTGAGCGTCAGAAAATGATAAGCGGTGTTGCCGTCGAGTTGATAGGCGAACACCGTGACCTGCACCTGCCCGGAATTGGCCTTGGCCTGCGCCGAAGCATAGGCCGCATCCATGCCGTTGATCCGCGTGCGCTGGATCTGACCGTAATTGATCGCGGCATTCTTGCCCGCCAGCCCACGGAATACCGAATCCACATGCGCCGCCAAGGTTCCGCCCTGCATCGGCCCGCCGGCAAATTGCGCCTGGCTGCCGCCGTTGCCGGTGATCGCCACGGCGTTCGATCCGTTCGCCATCCCGAAACCCTGCGGCACGGTGAATTGGAAGCGGCCATCGGGATATAGGAAATTACGCCCCTCGGTGATCCCGTGGCGCGGATCGTCATCATACAACACGCCGTTCAGTGCCGTCAGAAATGGATCAGCATTGCGCACCCCCCTGATCTTTCCCGTCGCCTTGGCTTTGGTCAACGCGCGCTTCACCCGGCTTCCGGGATCGGGGTGCGTGCTGGCCCATTCGGGCGTGGAGCGCGCATCGCCACCGCGCACCCGTGCTTCGATCGCGGTTTGCGCAGCAAGCGACGCCAGCATCGTGGATGCCGCAGCGGGATCATAGCCCGCGCGCGCAAGATAGCTGATGCCGAGATCATCGGCTTCATATTCCTGGGTCCGACCATATTTCAGGGTGACGAGTTGCACGCCGCTGCCGATCCCCTGCTGGAGCAACTGACCCACTTGCGAATCGCCGCCAAGCGCCACGCCAGTCGCGATCTGGAGGATCGCGCCGATAATCGCATTGCGGCTCGCCGTCTTCTGCCGCTGCTGGCCATGTCTGGCGGCCACATGACCGACTTCATGGCCGAGCACGGACGCGAGTTCGGCCTCGTCATTCATCAGCGCCATCAACTGGCGTGTGACATAGACATAGCCGCCGGGGATGGCGAAAGCGTTGTTGACCGGCGAATTGAGCAGCGTCACGGTAAATTCCCGCTCGCTCCCGGCGATGCCGGACTGGAATGCGATCTTCTGACCGATGCGCGTTACGTAATTCGCCTGGCTGCCATTATAGGCACCGCCGAATTCCTGCAGCAATTCCGGATGTGCCTGCGCGCCGGTCTGCTTGTCCTTGGCGGAAATGGTGTTGACCGTCTGGGTCTGCGCCCCGCCCGGCGCTGCGGCCAGCGCAAGCGTCGTCAGGCTCGCCAGCGATATGGCGGCAATCAGTCTCGTTCTGGCCATGTCAGGCTCCCCTTTTCCGTATGCCCCTCGATGGTGGGCTATGCCCGATACAAACGGGCCGGAATAGGGACGGTTCCGTAATATCCCGCGTCAGATGCCGCCGATGGAAAGATATTTCTGACGCCGCTGCCGCCGCAATTCGTCTGCGGACAGCCCGGCAAGGCCATCAAGCTCCGCATTCAGCGCATCGCCCAGTGACACGATCGCCGCTGCAGGATCGCGATGCGCCCCGCCCATCGGCTCCGGCACGATGCGATCGCATACGCCCAGCCGCTGAAGATCGGTCGCGGTGATCCGCATGGCCTCGGCCGCATCGGCCGCCTTGTCCGCCGTCCGCCACAGGATCGAGGCGCAGCCTTCGGGCGAGATGACGGCATAGACGGCATGTTCGAACATCAGCACGCGATTCGCCGCCGCCAGCGCCACCGCACCACCTGATCCGCCCTCGCCGACCACGGCGGCGATCATCGGCACGCCCAGTTCCAGGCATTGCTGCGTCGATCGCGCAATCGCCTCGGCCTGCCCGCGCTCTTCGGCCTGGACCCCCGGAAATGCGCCCGATGTGTCGACCAGCGTTACCACCGGAATGCCGAAGCGATCGGCCAATTGCATCAGCCGGATCGCCTTGCGATACCCTTCCGGCTTCCCCATGCCGAAATTATGCTTGAGCCGGCTCGTCGTGTCGTCGCCTTTTTCATGGCCGATCACCATCACGCGGCGGCCCTTCAGCCGCGCCAGTCCGCCCATGATCGCCTGATCGTCGGCAAAGGCGCGGTCGCCCGCCAATGGCATGAACGTATCGAAAAGCCCGGCCACATAATGTTTGAAATGCGGACGCTCGGGGTGTCGCGCCACCTGCGTCTTCTGCCACGGGGTCAGCCGCGCATAGGTCTCGCGCAGCAATTTGTCGGACTTCACCTGAAGCCGCGCGACATCGGCGTCTATGTCTATGCCGGTCTCCGCGGTCTCGCGCAGATCGGCGATCCGCGCTTCCAGCTCGGCAATCGGTTTTTCAAAATCGAGAAAGCTTGTCATTGCTCTGGCGGTTAAGCCGGGCGCGCGCCGGCGTCAACGCGTGGCTTCATCTCGCCCAGCGGATGGCGGCTGTTGACCAGTTCCACCAGGCGGCGGCTGTCCACATGCGTGTAGATTTGCGTGGTGGCGATATCGGCATGGCCAAGCATAGCCTGCAATGCGCGCAGATCCGCGCCGCCCTCCAGCAGATGCGTGGCGAAGGCATGACGCAACACATGCGGACTGATCCGTTCCGGCGGAATGCCCGCCCGCCCGCCCAGTTCGCGGATCAACTGAAAGAGCCGCACCCGGCTGAGATGCGTTTTGCCCGAGGGAAACAGCCAGAGCGAATCGCCGGGAACGAATGCCCCCCATGTCGCCACGGCATGACGCGCACGATCCGAAATCGGCACCAGCCGCTCCCGCCCGCCCTTGCCGCGCAGGATCAGGAAAGGCCGATCCGGCGAAATCGCCTTGCGCGGCAAGGAGACAAGCTCGGTCGCGCGCAGGCCGGAGCCGTAAAGCAACTCGATCAAGGCCGCGAGGCGATAGGCAGCCGGGCCGGCATGGGCCTCCGTCAGCGCGCGATCGATCTCGGCAAAGATCCGGCCGACATCCTCATGGCCCAAGATCCTGGGCAACGGCCGAACCGCGGTCGGACGCGGCAGCGCCGCGGAGGGATCGTCCGGGCGCAGACCCTCATCAAGCAGAAACGCGTAGAAACGGCGCAGCGCCGCGGATTTTCGTGAAACCGTGGACCGTGCCAGCGGCAACCAGGATTCGGCCAGTGCGCCCAGAGCGTCCTTATCCGCATCGCCCAGCCTGCCGCCCAGCAGCGATGATGCGCCGTTCAGATCCGTGCCATAAGCCATCAACGTGTTGCGCGCGGCACCCGCCTCCGCCGCCAGCATCTCCAGAAATCGGTCGATCAGCGCACGATCCTGACCGCCCCCCCCGGTCACAGCCGCGCGGCCGCCTCCGCCGCGATCATGCGGGCCTCGGGCTCAAGGCCCACCCGCCGCAACGCCGATATGATGCGATAGAGGTGCGCCGGCGGCACATTGCGCCAGTCCGACGTCTGCATCCCGATCGCTGCCAGCAGCACCACCGTCCCCGGTTGCCTCGCCGTCACCGCCGATTCGAGCAGAAGGCTCCAAGGGCTCTCCGCGTTCAAATTCACGTCTAGATCGCCCGCCGCGGCGGCGACATCCTGCGCATTCAACCGGCCCAGCCCCGCCAGCCCCGCCAGCACGAGCCGCGCCTTCACGGGATCCACGCTGCCCGCATAGCTCCCGAAACCAGACGCGCTGACCGGCACCACCGGCCGCGCCGCGCCCAGCGCCAGCAAGGCCCAGCCTTCGCCGCTTCCGGCCACATCGGCCCAGCCCGCCGCGCGCGTATCATAACCGGCGCTCAGCATCGCGCCGATCAGGCGCGGCGCATCCTCGGCATAATCCTGATTCACGGGCACCATCGCGGCCGCCCGCGCCGTCAGGATCAGCGCGGCATAGCGTTCGGTGCGATCTTCCGATGCGGTCCACAAATCGCGCATCGCTTCGATGCGTTGCCCCTCGTCACTGCCGGTAAAGGCCCGGCGCACCTTGGTCGCTGGCGAGGCTGAGATTTCGGACGGATCGGTGCGGTCCAGCACCCCGCCATAGAGATCGATGAGCGCCGCGCTGGAGAGCACGCCGAGCACAGCGGCACGACGCCCCGCATCCAGTTTCTCGCTATCCGGCAGCAGAGGCGCAGAAGCACGCCAGCCTTGCACGCGCGACGGCGCTGCGGTCAGCAACGGCGCGGGAATGGCCACGCCCGTGGCAGTGGCCAGCCCATAGCGCCAGCTTGTCAGCCGGTCCACGCCCTCCCATTCGATCGTGACGGAGCGGCGACCATCGACACCCGCGCCGACCACCTTCTCAGCCAGCAGCAGATCGAAGGTGCGCCGTCCGTCGAGGCGCGCGCGCCGGGCCTGATCGATCGCTGCGCTTGCGGTGCCCGGCTCGCCGCCCAGCGCGGCGCACATCGCACGCGCCAGAATCCAGGCGGTTTCCCGGCTGACCCCGGAGGCGGGATCGGCCAGCGGACACAGACCACCCGGATCGCCCAGCGCCAGATAGGTCTGCATCGCGATTTCGAAGAGATAGGGTGAAAACTGGCTCGGATCCGCGCTTTGCACCAGCAGACGCGCCGAGTCGGCCTCGCCCATGCGCAGCAACAGCCATGAACGCTCCGCAATCCAGTCCGCCGGCTTGATCCCCGCCGGCGTCGGCACATTGGAAAGCAGGGTCCGGCGCAGCAGGATCGAGGCCCAGCGCGACGGCAAGGGCGCATCGAGCCGGTGCATCATCGTGGCCAGAGACGCGCCACTGGTTCCGCCGAACGCATCCGCCGGCAGGCCACCGTCCATAGCGGTCAGCGGACCGACATTGCCCAGCGGCACCACGGGCATGGTGGGCAATGCGACAGTCTCGAGTGCTTCGTCGGCCGTCTCCTCAAGCCCGTCAAGCGCGAGCGGATCTGAGGCGGACGGGCGTGGCGTGGCGCTATCAGGCGCGGGTGTCGCCGTGGAAGGGCGCTGTGACGACACGGGCGGCGGTGGCGGCGCGGTGACGGGATCGCCAAACCCCGGTGGCAACAGCGATTCCGGCGCGTCCTGGCCGATCGCGGGGATGCCGATGACCAGGCCGATCCCGGCCGCGATCAGGGCAAGGCGCGAAACCCTATTTCGCAAGGGCTTCATTGGCGATGGGCTTTTCGACACGCGTCTGCGGCTGCTCGGCGTCGATGGTGGAAAGGACATAGAGCCCGCCGATGATGACGACGAGCACAATGATCAGGAGTGTGGCGCTGCGGGACATGCCGCTCCTATGCTGCCGCTGCGCGCGGGCGGCAAGGGGAAAAGGGAAGAAAGCCCACCCCCAGCCCCTCCACGAAAGCGTGAAGGGGAGCGAGATCGCGCGTTATTTCTCCCCTACCGACTTTCCGGGAGGGGCTGGGGGTGGACCTTCTCTTTCTTGTCGTTTCAAGCCTCCCCTTTTGCGTGCCCCCCTCCGCTTGTGTATAGCCCGCGCCGCCATGCAGCATCAAACCGCCCCTCTTTCATATCCGAACCAGCCGATCGTGCTTGTCGGCCTGATGGGCGTGGGCAAATCGACCGTGGGCAGGCGTCTGGCGAGCCGGATGCACTTGCCGTTCGTGGATGCGGATCACGAGATCGAGGAAGCCGCAGGACTCTCCATCACCGAGATTTTCGAACGCTATGGCGAAGCGCATTTCCGCGACGGGGAACGCCGCGTGATCGCGCGGCTGATCGACGGCACACCCAAGATCATCGCGACCGGCGGCGGCGCCTTCATGCAGGAGGAAACCCGCGCGCTGATCCTGGCGCGCGCGCTGGCCATCTGGCTCGATGCCGATATCGCGGTGCTGGCCGATCGCGTGGGCCGGCGCGACAGCCGTCCGCTGCTGAAAGACAAGGATCCAGAGACCGTGCTGGGAGAACTCGCCGCGATCCGCAATCCCGTCTATGCGCTCGCGCCGATCCATATCCGCAGCCAGCCGTCGCCTCATGACATCACCGTGGACAATATCCTCCACGCGCTTGCCGAAAGGGCCGCACAGCCATGACGATCATCCCCGTTTCGCTTGGCGATCGCAGCTATGACGTGAGAATCGAAAACGGTGCGCTGGACCGGGCGGGGGATTTGCTCGCGCCTTGGCTCAGCCGCGGCCGTGCGGTGATCATCACCGATCAAAATGTGGCGAGCGCGCAAATGTCGCGGCTGTCGGCGGCTCTTGCGGGCTTGACGATCGAGACGGTGATATTGGAACCTGGTGAGGCCACCAAGAGCTGGGCGCAGATTGAAGCGTTGACCGATTTGCTGCTGACCCTGGAGGTGGAGCGCGGCGATCATGTCATCGCTTTGGGCGGCGGCGTGATCGGCGATCTCGTCGGCTTTGCCGCCGCCATCCTGAAGCGCGGCTGCGGCTTCGTGCAGATTCCCACCACCTTGCTCGCGCAGGTCGATTCGTCGGTGGGCGGCAAGACCGCGATCAACAGTAAGGCGGGCAAGAACCTCATCGGCGCCTTTCATCAGCCCAGCTTCGTGCTGATCGATCCCACGGTGCTGGACACCCTGCCCCGCCGCCAACTCGCCGCTGGCTATGCCGAAGTGGTGAAATACGGGCTGATCGCGGATTTCGCTTTCTATGAATGGTGCGAGGCCAATGCCGCCGCGCTACTTGCTGGCGATCCCGAAGCCCGCGCCTATGCCATCGAAAAGAGCGTCGCCGCCAAGGCCGCGATCGTGGGCGAGGATGAACGCGAGACCAGCGGCCGCCGCGCCCTGCTCAATCTCGGCCATACCTTCGGCCACGCGCTGGAAGCGGACAAGGGCTTTTCCGACGCGCTGCTGCACGGCGAGGCTGTCGCCGCGGGCATGGCGCTGGCTTTCCGCTTCTCGGCGTCCAGAGGGCTGTGCCCGTCACAGGATGCGGTGCGCCTGACGCACCATCTGCAGGCGATCGGCCTGCCCCATGACGCCGCCAGCGCGGGTGTGACAGCCAGCGGCGCGGCGCTTGTGGCGCATATGATGCACGACAAGAAAATGGCGGCAGGCACGCTGGCGTTCATCCTGGCGCGGGGGATCGGACAATCCTATGTCGATAAGTCGGTCGCGCTGGCGGATGTGGCGGCGTTTCTGGATGGCGAGCGGGGCTGAGGCGGGAGGAGCAACTACGCCCCCTAACCGTCATCCTCGCGAACGCGGGGACCCCGCTTCTTCTTCCTGCCTTTCGAGGCTTCACGCGAAAAGGAAGAATCAAAAAGCGGGATTCCCGCGTTCGCGGGAATGACGGGGATCGGTTTTTGATGACATGAACATCATCGTCGTCATTGCGAGCGCCGCGAAGCAATCCATCGTCGGCCACCTCGCGGGATTGCTTCGCTGCGCTCGCAATGACGATCAGGGTAAAGTCCCCGCTCCAGTCCCGCACCGCCGTTTTTTATCACTGTCCTACAGCGGCATGATCTGCTTCACTCCGCGCGGCTTTTTGACATCGTTGAACAAGGCAATGCCCGGTATTTCGGGTTTAGGATGCCTTGGAAAGAGTTGGATACAAGTGTGACTTTCGTGTGACCTTCCGCGGATTTGCGCCAGATTGCAGATTGCCGGTGAAAGGCTGATTTTGGTGGAGAGCGGACTGTCGGGTTTTGGTATCACGCTCGCCTTCCTCGTCACCCCGGGCTTGACCCGGGGTCCCGCTTTTCTTCAAGCTTTGCGTATGGGAAGTGAAAGGAAGGGCGGTTGGGTCTACATTATGGCCGATCGTTATCGCGGCACGATCTATGTCGGTGTCACGACGCATCTTGCGGTCCGCGTTTATCAGCATCGGCGTGGTGAGGGATCGGATTTCTGCGCGCGATATAGGCTAACCCGACTCGTTTGGGCGGAGCGCGGCGATGATATCCTTCAGTGCATCGCCCATGAAAAGCGCATCAAGCGCTGGCGAGGGGAATGGAAGTTTGCCCTGATCGAGCAGAGCAATGCCCAATGGCACGATATGTTCGAAACGCTTGCCTGAAAAAGAGCGGGATCCCGGATCAAGTCCGGGATGACGATGAAGCCAATGTCCGCAAGTGGTCGTTTTACACCTTCACCCCCGCAACGCACCCCAAGCCAGCCACAGCCATCCTCCGATCAACAGCGTCCCGCCGATCGGCGTAATCGCCCCGAACCAGCGGGGCGCGCCCAGCGCCATCGCATAGAGCGTCACCGCGAACAGCCCGCCGCCGATCACGAACAGCCACGCCGGACCATTGGCTCCCGCCCGGCCCGCCAGCGCGATCGCCGCAACCGCATGGACCATCTGATAGAGCGCGCCGGTTTTCAGCCATTCCACCGCATCGCCGCTGGCGCCATGCGCGCCGAACGCGCCCGCTGCCACCGCCATTGCGCCCGACAGCGCCGCGATCACCATCAGCATCAGCCGCACTCCCCGCGTTTGACCGGCACACCCGGCCTGAACATCATGTCCTGCGCGGCATGGAGATCACCCGCCTCGGCCTGTTTCTCGAACCGCGCCATATCCCGCTCACGGAATTCCCGCTCGGCAACGCGGATATCTTCCTCGTCCAGCCCCAGTTCGGCCAGCGCCTGCGCGCCCATCGTCAGCGCCGATTCGTAAACCTCGCGCACCGCGCCCGCCACATGCAGCCTGGAGAACGCGATCAACTGACGCCGGTCATAGGCGCGCAGCAGCATCTGCGCGCGCGGGAAGGCCGCCTGGATCGGCGCGATCGTCTCTTCGCCCATCGCGCGGTCGTCGGTGCAGAAGATGATCAGTCGCGCCTCTTCGCCGCCCGCCCCGCGCAGCAGATCGACGCGACGGCCGTCGCCATAATAGACCTTCATGCCAAAGGTGCTGGAAAGCTCGATCTGGCTCGGGCTCTGATCGATGATCGTGACCGAAACGCCCTGCGAGATCAGCAATTGCGATACGGTCTGCCCGAAGCGGCCATAGCCGATCACGATCGCGCGCGCGCCGCCCGCATTGGCCGCATCCTCCGCCTCCCCCTGCGCCACCGATTCGGCGCTTTCGAAGCGACGCGCGATGGCGAGCAAAAACGGCGTGGTCGCCATGGAGAGCGTGACGATCGCGCCGAACAGGCTGGCGGCCTGCGGCTCGATCAGCAGCGCGCTCTGCGCCTGGCCGAACAGCACGAAGCCGAATTCGCCGCCCTGACTGAGCAAAAGCCCCAGACCAAAGGCCTGCCGCGTCTTCATGCCCGCCAATTTGGCGATCCCGAAGATCACCCCGGTCTTCAATGCCACCAGCGCCGCCGCCATACCGATGACATAGAGCGGATTGGCCAGCACCGCGCCCACATCCAGCACCATCCCCACCGCGAGGAAAAACAGGCCGAGCAGGATCGAGCGGAATGGCTCCACATCCGCCTCGATCTCATGCCGATAGGGCGAATCCGCGAGCATCACGCCCGCGACGAACGCGCCGAGCGCGGTGGACAGATGGAGCGTCTCCATCAGCGCGGCGCTGGCAAAGACGGTGAACAGCCCGACGACGATGAACAACTCCCGCTCGCCCAGTCGCCCGACCAGAGAGAGCAAGGGCCGCAATATATAGCGCCCGGCCAGCACCAGCCCGACGATCGCCGCCACCGTGTTGATCGCGAGCAGCACGCCATTGGCGGGCACCATGCCGATCGTGCTCGCCCACAGCGCAGCGCCCGGAATCGGCGTGGGATCGGCGGGCGCGCGGGACAGCGCGGCAATGATCGTGATCAGCGGCACGATCGAAAGGTCCTGAAACAGCAGAATCGAAAAGGCGCGCTCGCCAAAGGGCGTGTTGATCCGGCCCGAGGATTTGAGGCCCGGCAGCACCTGTGCGGTGGACGACAGCGCCAGGGGAAGGCCAAGAGCGAGCGCCGCGCCGATCGTGAAGCCGCTCGTGGTGAACACGAGCAGCGTGATCGCGATTCCGCTCACCACCACCTGTGCCAGGCCAAAGCCGAAAATCTCGCGCTTGAGCCGCCACAGCCGTTCCAGATTGAGTTCGAGCCCGACGATGAACAGCAGCAGCACGATGCCGATCTCGGCGATGTTCAGCTTGGATTCGCCGCCGCCGACCAGCCCCAGCATCTGCGGCCCGATGATCACCCCCGCGACGAGATACCCCAGCACCGCGCCCAACCCGAGCTTGCGGAACAGCATCACCGCCAGCAGCGCCGCGCCGAGCAACACCACCCCTTCCTGAAGCAAAATCGTCGTGGCGTGGACTTCGGTTTCCATCAATCTGCCTTCAATGCCCGCTGCGCCGCATCGGCCACGGCTTCGAACGCCAGCCGGATCGAGGCATGGCGCGCGGTGTGGGGCCGTGCGGGCAGGAAGATGTCCAGCCCCGGCCAGTCACCCGGATCGTCGCGCTGCCCAGCGAGAAAGGCCGTGAGCGCATCGCGCGCGGCCTCCAGTTCTTGCACGGACTTGCCCAAGGCGTGCGCGCCCATCAACGACGCGGATGCCTGCCCCAGCGCGCAGGCGCGCACCTCCTGCCCCAGAGCCGCAACCCGACCATCATCGCCAAGGATTACATCCACCGTCACCCGGCTGCCGCAGACCGGAGAGCGCAATTCGCTGCTCGCCTGCGCCTTTTCCAGTCGCGCATGATGCGGAATCGTGGCGGCCAGCCGCAGGATCGTGGCGTTATAGAGCGGTGCGTTCATGAGGATTTGGCCGCATTTTCGGGTTTGGCGGGCGTGGCCTTCTGCCCCGCCTGCACGAAATCGACCAGCGCCCGGCCCGAAGCATTGAGCAAGGGATAGGTCCGCGATTGCGTCATCCAGTCCGGCCGCTTGGCGACGCCGCCATAAACCGTATCGTAAAACAGCGTGACGATGAGGTAGATCACGGTCGCGATGATGAGGCCCTTGAGCGCGCCGAAGCCGACCCCGAGGATGCGATCGAATCCGCCCAGCACCGATTGCCGGATGCGCCCACCGATCGTCCGCGCCGTCAGCCGACCAATGAAGAAGGTGATCCCGAAAACGAGCGTGAATGCGAGCACGCTGGCTCCCCCCCAGGTGCCGACGCTGCCTTCCAGCGCGTGAGCCACCGGGGCATGAAGAAATTTCAGCGCGAACACCGCCAGCAGCCAGGCGAAAAGCGACAGCACCTCGGTCGAAAATCCACGCAGGAACCCCAGCACACCGGCGCCGCCGACGAGGATGAGGACGATGATATCAAGCGCGGTGAAAGCGGGCATAGGCCCAGCTAGTCACGCGCGAGCATATGGTCAACGAATTGGCGCAGCGTCTTGAAGCCGGAGAGCGTCATCGCGCTCTTGTCCCTTGCGATCGCGAGCGGCACCAGCGCGCGGCCAAAGCCCAGTTTCGCCGATTCCTTCAGCCGCAATCCGGCGTGCGCCACCGGCCTGATCTCTCCCGAGAGCGCCACTTCGCCAAAGGCCACCGCATCGATCGCCACCGGCCGTTCGCTGAGCGCAGAAACCAGCGCCGCCGCGACGGCCAGATCAGCGGCAGGATCGGTCAGCCGATATCCCCCGGCGATGTTCAGATACACTTCGCAGGTGGAAAAACTCAGGCCGCAGCGCGCTTCCAGCACCGCGAGGATCATCGCGAGCCGTCCCGAATCCCAACCGACCACCGCGCGGCGCGGCGTCGCCCCGCTCGCCAGTCGGACCGTCAGCGCCTGGATTTCCACCAGCACCGGGCGCGTGCCTTCCAGCGCGGGGAAGACGGTGGAGCCGGTCACATTTTCGTCCCGGCTCGTGAGAAACAGCGCGGACGGGTTGGAGACCTCGGTCAGCCCCTCCTCGACCATTGCGAACACACCGATCTCGTCCGTGCCGCCGAAGCGGTTCTTGATCGCGCGCAGGATGCGATATTGGTGGCTCCGCTCACCCTCGAAGCTGAGCACGGTGTCCACCATATGCTCAAGCACGCGCGGCCCCGCGATGCTGCCGTCCTTGGTGACATGGCCGACCAGCACCACCGCCGTCCCGCGCTCCTTGGCGAAGCGGATCAGTTCCTGCGCGGAGGCGCGCACCTGACTCACCGTGCCCGGCGCGCCCTCGATCAGATCGCTGTGCATCGTCTGGATCGAATCGATCACCAGCAGATCGGGCGGCGCGCCATTCCCGAAGGTGGTCAGGATATCGCGCACGGACGTGGCCGCGGCGAGCTGCACCGGCGCATTGCCGAGGCCCAGCCGCCGCGCGCGCAGCCGCACCTGATCCGCAGCTTCCTCGCCAGAGACATAGGCGACCGACTTGCCCGCCAGCGCCAGCTTCGCCGCCGCCTGCAGCAGCAGGGTCGATTTTCCGATCCCCGGATCACCGCCGATCAACGTAGCGGATCCCTCCACGAAACCACCGCCCAGCGCGCGATCCAGTTCCTTGATCCCCGTCGCGGCGCGTTCGGGCAGCGCGATATCGGAATCGAGCCCGACCAGCGACACGGCGCGGCCGCCGGATTGCAGATTATGCTTGGCGGCAAAGGGCGTCACCACCTGGCCGCCCTCCTCCACCATCGTATTCCATTCTGCGCAATCGGCGCATTGCCCGGCCCATTTATTGCTGACCGAGCCACACGCCTGGCACACATATCGTCGCTGGAGTTTTGCCATCCATGTTCCCTACATGTTCTTTTTAGGGCGCGCTAGGGTGCAATTCTGTCGAGGATCGGTATCGGCATCCGAAGCGTTGTGCATCCCGTTCAAACCGTCCACTAGGGGTCCGATGATCCGCGTCGCCAGTTACAATATCCACAAGGCCGTCGGCACCGACAACCGCCGCAATCCGGACCGGATCCTTGCCGTGCTGAACGAGATCCAGGCCGATGTGATCACCTTGCAGGAGGCCGACCGGCGTTTCGGCGCGCGCATGGGCGTGATCCCGCTGCACCTGCTGGAGGAGCATAGCGATTATGTCCATGTGCCCTTCGATATTCGGGCAGACAGTCTGGGCTGGCATGGCAATGCGATCCTCGTGCGCAAATCCGCCGAGATATTACACCGCGAAGTGATCCACATTCCCGCGCTGGAACCGCGCGGTGCGGTCATGGCCGATGTGAAAGTGAACGGCGTCAAGATCCGCGTGGTCGGGATGCACCTCGATCTTTCGGGCCTGTGGCGGCGGCGGCAGGCGCGCGCGATCCTCGCCAATCTCGATGCGTGCGAGGTGAAATATCCCACGGTGATGATGGGGGATCTGAACGAATGGAGCCGTCAGAGCGGCTGCCTGCACGATTTCGCGCGGCATTACCGGTTCGCGGCGTGCGGCAAGAGCTTTCACGCGCGCCGCCCGGTTGCCACGCTGGACCGGATCATGATCGGCGAAGGCCTGGAGATTGCAGACGCGGGAACGCATCACAGCCCCATTGCACGCCGGGCGTCCGATCATTTACCGGTCTGGGCGGATCTCGAAGCGGATTAGCGTCTTTCTCCCCTCCAAGTCTTATGAGAGGGGAGAAATGCTCAAGCCTTGCCGAATTTCGCCATGATATCATCCAGCGGATTGCCATCGCCATTGGCATCCAGCCCCTGAAGCAGACCGCCGAGCCCGCCAGCCGCGGGTGCACCCGCCTGCCCACCACCGCCGAACATACCGCCAAGGCCGCCCAGCAGATCACCCAGGCCGCCGCCGCCCGCGGGGGATTGCGCATTGGCAGCCGCACCGCCCGCCAGCGAGGCGAGCAGACCGCCCGCCAAGCCGCCGAGCATCCCGCCGCCCATCTTCTTGGTCAATTGCTGCGCCACCAGTCCCGCAACCACGGGCAGCATCGCCTTCAAGATACCGTCGCTGATCCCGGTCTGCGCCGCTGCATGGCTCGCCACGGTCCGGCTCACATCCTTGGAGCCGAAGATCTGGCCGAGGATCGCATTGCCGCCCTCGGTATCCTGCGCCGGCGCGCCCAAGGCGCTGGCGATCGAACCCAGTTGATCAATCCCGCCGCTCTGTTCGGCCTTTTGCACGCCACCGAGAATCGCCGGCAGCAACGCCGACACGGCCGATCCCGCCTGCGATTCGGACAGCCCGAATTGCTGGGCGAGCGCACCCATGTCGATATTTTCGCTTTGTTTGAGAAGTTCCTGGGCAATATCCATGATCGCGCGCTCCCTGGGCGTTGAACCGGATGCTTAGTCTCGCAGGATGACGCGCAGAAGCAATCGCTGAATTCAGTGCGAATCTTTTACAATTGGCAGGCGGATCACGATCCGCGCGCCCGCGTCCGATGGCGCGCTGGCGATCGTCCCGCCGCACGCGGCGAGCAGCGATCGCGCGATCGCCAGACCGAGACCGGAGCCGCCTTCGGCCCGACGTCCGGTGTGAAAGGGCTCGAAAATGCGGTCGCGATCGGCGGGCGCGATGCCCGGGCCATCGTCGGACACGGTGAGCGCCAGAGCGCCATTGTCGATCACCCCCTGGATCATCACCTTGCCCGCGCCCGCCTGCCGGCTATTTTCTACCAGGGTTTCCAGCACCGCCTCCAGCACTTCGGGCGGGATCGCCGCCATGACGTCACGCGGCAAATCCACGTCGATCGCCAGCCCCGGACCGCGATGCGCGTCCGCCACCAGTCCCACCGGTCCCGCCGGATCGGTCGCCGCATCGCTCGGTGCCACGATCATGTCCGCCCGCGCCAGATCAAGCAGCCGCTGGACGAGGTGGGAGAGCCGGTCCGCATCGGCCATCGCGTTCGAGAGAAAGCGCTTCCGTTCGTCCGCGGTCATCGTGGCGCCATGATCGCCGAGCAGCTCGAGCGCGCCGCGCAAACCCGCGATCGGCGTCTTGAATTCATGGCTCACCGCCGCGGCGAAATCGCGCAGATAGCGCGAGCGCCGCTCGATCCGCTCCGCCATCAGCGCGAAATTTTGATAGAGCGCACGGATCTCGATCGCGGCCGTCGCGGGGGTTTCGGGCACATCCACATGCCCCAATGCCACCGCCTCGGTCGCACGGCTCAAGGCTTCGATCGGCCTGGCGATGGCGCGATGAAGCAGGCCCGCCAGAAACAGCAGGATCAGCAATATCCCGCCCACGCCCAGCAATATCTTGCCGCGATCCTGATAGACGCCGAGGAACAGCCCGCGCGGGGAGCGTGAAAACATCAGCGCGCCAATCACCTGCCCATCCGCGATCACCGGGCGGACATAATGGACGCGGATCGCCGAGGCGCGGCTGAGAAACTCCAGATTGTAGCGCGGCTGATAGCCGCCCCGCCGCCGCAGCACGGTTTCGCTCCGACCCGCCAGCGCGGCGCGCACTTCGGGCACATCGCGGTAACTCAGCCCCAGATCGCGGCGACCGAGCACGACCAGGCCGTTCCGATCCAGCACGCGGATCGCCGCGAGCGTGGTCTGCTGCGTATCGGCGACCACAGGGGCCAAGGCGCGGCCCGTCAGCGCGGCGTTGCGCCCCGCCGCCGGCCCGCGCACCGGATCGGGCAGTTCGGGCAGGATCTGCATGGCGTTCAGATCGACCTTGGGCCGCTCGATGATCAGCGGGCGACGTCCTGCATCAAAGCGCTCCGGCCAGGCCGCGCGATACGCCCCCGCCAGCGCCGCACCCTGGGCGATCAACTCGGCCTCGGTCTGCTGAACCAGCGTATTTTCGTAGACCCGCAAGGAGACCGCCGCCACGCCGGGTAGCGCCGCCACGAACAGCAGCACGCCGAACAGGATCACGCGCAAATGGATCGGCGGCCAGCGGCGCTTGATCCATGATTTCAGCGTCTCCATCCCCGTCATGCTCGCGAACGCGGGCATCCCGCTTCTTCCATGGCTTCAGTACCAAAGGTAGCTGGATTTCCGCTTCCGCGGGAAGGACGGGGAGAAACGGATATCAATCCGCCGCGCCCACACAAGCACCGATCCGATACCCGATCCCCGCGCGCGTCTCGATCAGATCCGTCCCGCCCATGCTCACGAACTTGCCGCGCAGATTGCGGATATGGCTGTCGATCGTGCGATCGGTCACGGCAAAGCCGGGCCCGTGCAGCCGGTCGATGATCGCATCGCGGCTGAACACCTTGGCGGGGAGCGAGGCGAGCAGCAGCAGAAGCTGGAATTCGGTCGCAGTCACGTCCACCTTGTCGCCGCCCCAGCGCGCCTCCCAGGCTTCGGTATCGAGCGACAGCCGGTTATGCGCCACCTGTCCCTCCGACCCCGTCACCGCCGGCGTGCGCCCGGCGCGCTTGAGGATCGCATTGACCCGCGCCACCACTTCGCGCGGCGAAAAGGGCTTTACCACATAATCGTCGGCGCCCAGCTCGATCCCGACCACGCGGTCGATCTCGTCATCGCGCGACGAGAGGAACAGCACGGGCAGATCCCCCGTGGCGCGCAGGCGACGGCACACCTCAAGCCCGTCCATCCGCGGCATATTGATATCGAGCACCACCAGATCGGGACGTGATCGCGCGATCGCGGCGAGCGCATCCTCGCCGTCCGCCGCCTCGCGCGTCTCCATGCCGGCCTTGCCGAGCGCAAAGGACAGGATTTCGCGGATATGGGGGTCGTCATCGACGATCAGGATCTTGTGGCTCATGGCATAGGCTGTGTTCACCGTGTGGGCTCCGCTGTCAAAGGGGTTGATGTCGCTGGCTCGACCGTCGTCGTCAGCGGCGGAGGTGGCAGAGCCATGCCGTTGCAGCGCCTGGGGCCGGCGCGGTAGCGCGGCAGTTTTTCCTCCGCGATAATCCGCTCGGCCTGCGCAAACCGCCTCGCATCGCGCCATGTCCAACTGTGCCAGTCGGCAAGATGGCGATCCATCCGGTCCATCATCGCATTGCGGGACCATTCCAGCCGCGCCCTCAATTCGGCATTTTGCGTGCGCCCTTCCAGTTCCAATAGCGGCAGCAGGGCGGAGGGGCCAAGAGCGTTCAGATAGCAAAGGTCAAGCGCGGTCCCGCTGCCGCCCGCTTCGGATGCGTGGCGCACATTCCATGCCGCCGCCATCCGCCCCAGATCCACCACCGAGCAGACCGAAAGCACGATCAGCGCCGCTGCGAAATTGGCGTTGATCAGCCACGCATCGCTCTTCGATCGCCACAGCCGAATGCAGATCAGGATCAACCCGAGCGCCACCAGCCCCATCCAGATCAGCGCCGCGATGCGCAGCCGGGTGAGCGAATAAGCCTCGATATAATCGAGCGTGCGTAGGATGGAGGATGCGACGAGGAACACATTCTGCGCAGTCCAGATATAGACCAGCCGCCGGATCGCCCCGCTGGCCGCCGTGCTCGATCCGGGCCGCATCGTCACCAGCACGAACAACCCCGCCAGCAACGCCGTCGCGATCAATGGATAGGCACCGCGATGCGCATAACCCGCCAGCGTCACGCCCTCCGGCAGTGCCGCGCCGCTCCAGAGGAAGGCGATATCGAGCCCGTTTTGCAACGCAAACAGCGCGTTGAACATGGCAAGCGACAGCGTGACCGAGGCGATGGTAACGCCCGGAATGACCATGGCTGCGCCTCGCTCTGCCGGGCGCTTCAAAGCCCGTGTCGTCAAGGGCCGGAGCATCGCCCAGCATATCACGAAGGCGAATGCCCATATGGCGAGCCTTGGCAGCGAGAAAATCGCCGTGAGCAATCCGATGTCGAGGCGTCCGATCGCATCGCCGATCAGCGGATTGGCGCTGGCGAACAAGGCGAGGAAGACGAGGCTTCCGATCAGCGGCAAGGCGACGACCGGGATAAACCGGGCAACGCCCCAGCGCGGCGTGCGACGCTTTGCCTTCAGCCAGAGCTGCAAATCGACAGGTGGCCCAACAGGAATCAGCGCGCCATGGATCATCAGCCTGACGATCCAGCGCAGCGCATGATCGAATTGCGCCGTCCGGGGCGAGAGCACGGCAAAGGCCAGCGCACACCAGTAAAGTGCCGCCGCCAGCAGCGAAGGATTCTCGACGAGTACCAGCGCGAAGCAGCACGCCCCGCACAACCCCGCCAGTCCGCCCCAATCCTGCCGCGCCGATGGCCTGAGCCACGCCACCGCGGCCACAAGCATCAGCGCGAAATAGCCGAGGTTTGCGCCGAACCACTGGGACAGGAACAGCCAGTCCGCCGCCACCCCCAGCGCCGCAGCAGCCGCGAATTTCAAAACATAGGAATAGCGGCCCCGCCGCAGCGTCGCATCCGCCATCGATCATCTCCCCTTTGGACATGATCGGCCTTGTGAAGCCGCGCCAAGCATTGCTGATCCGGGACGGTTGCTGATGCCGCGCAAGAGATGTGCAGTTTTGGTGCAGAATGATGCCGATATGAATTTATCGGTCGCAATTCTATAAAGAATAGTATTTATTACATAAGAAACAACAGATATTTCTATTTTAAGAGTTTTTATTATGAAAAATTGCGGTCCATCACGATTTTTCTTCATACTGGTAACGCTGACCTGTACCATACAGTCGGCTCATGCGTGTCGCACAAGCGAGAGTATGAGATCCTATCTTCGTGGATTGCCCGATCTTCCACCCTATATTCAAAGACACGGCATTCCAGTTGATAAAGTCGGAGATATTATCGCGGCCGACGTGCAAATTGTAGCAGTGAATCGATCCACGGTGGAAGCGCGCGTCATCGCGATGCGCCAAGGCTCATATGCGGGAAAAAATATTCTGTTGAAGCCCGAAGTAATATCCAGTTGCGATGTATTTCCAAGGGTCGGGGCCGTAGGAACGGTGGTCGGCAGCATTCTGTCCTCGACGGACCAAATGCTGGTGATCGATCCGATAACTGGACCTTCATTGCCCGCCGAAAATCGGGACGTTGAACAGCAAAAGGCGGTTCGCGATCTTGGCGCGCCATTGATATTTCCGAAAAGCGAACAGCAACGCTCAAAGCGCTGAGCGCTCTCGACTTTCCCGCCCGCCCCTGCCAACCATGCGCCATGCGGGAGAAGGAACTGCGGCTGGCGCTCGTCTGCTATGGCGGAATTTCGCTCGCTGTTTACATGCATGGCATCACCAAGGAGATCTGGCGGCTGGCGCGCGCGAGCCGGGATTTTCACGACGGCCGCCCCGCCGACACCGGCAGCCAAAGCGTGTATCGCGCGCTGCTGGAAACCATTCAGGCCGAAACCGGCACGAAGATGCGCGTGCTGACCGATATCGTCGCGGGTGCGTCCGCTGGCGGGATCAACGGCATCTTCCTCTCCCAGGCGATCGTCACCGGGCAATCGCTCGAGCCGCTCACCGATCTCTGGCTCGAATGCGCCGATATAGACCGGCTGCTCGATCCCGATGCGCGGCCGCTCTCCAAATTCAGCAAATTCTGGGCGACGCCGATCGTGTGGATGGCGGCGGGGCGCAAGGACGGCACGGTGGAGCGCACCGTCGATCCCGATACGCAGACCGAGGTGAAGGGCAAGCTCTCCCGCTTCATCCGGGCGCGCTGGTTCGAGCCGCCCTTTGGCGGCGCTGGCTTCACCACATTGCTGCTGAACGCGCTGGAGGCCATGCAGAAGAGCGAACCCGGCCCGCCGCTGCTGCCGCCCAGCCAGCCGCTCGATCTGTTTGTGACGGTCACCGATTTCCGGGGTCATCCGGAATCGCTCAGGCTGCATAGCCCGCCCAAAGTGATTGAAACTGAACATCGTCTAGTTATCGGCTTTTCAAACCGCGCGCATGATGCCCGCGGCCTGGGCGACGCCGCCGATCTGGCGTTCGCCGCGCGCGCCACTGCCAGCTTTCCTGGTGCTTTCCCGCCCTTCACGGTCGCTGAACTTGACACTGTTCTGAAAGAGCGGGGCCAGGCCTGGCCGGGGCGCACGGCCTTTCTGAAACGCATCTTGCCGCGCCATGCCGGTGCATTGCTGGCCGAGGATACCGTGCTGATCGACGGATCCGTGCTCGCCAACGCGCCGTTCAAGCCGGCGATCGATGCACTGAAAAACCGCCCCGCGCGCCGCGAGGTGGACCGGCGTTTCGTCTATATCGATCCCAAGCCCGGCGTGCGCTCGATCGGGATCACGCGGAATGCGGATGACGATGCGCTGCCCGGCTTCTTCGGCACGATCTTCGGCGCGCTTTCCGATTTGCCCCGCACCCAGCCGATCCGCGACAATCTCGATGCGATCGATCAGCGCTCCACCCGCATTCGGCGGATGCGCGAAGTCGTCGAGGCGCTGCGCGAAGAGGTGGAGGAATCGATCGAGGCGCTGTTCGGCATGACGCTGTTCCTCGATCGCCCGACCGCGGCGCGCCTCTCCGCCTGGCGCGAGAAGGCGCAGGATCGCGGCGCAAAGAGCGCGGGCCATGCCTATGCCGCTTATGGCCATTTGAAGCTGTCTGCGGTGATCGGTGAAATGGCGGCGATGATCGCGCGGCTGGGGGAAAATGCCACACACCCGCCCCGCGCCGACGCGATCCGCATGATGCTGGTCTCGGCGCTCCATGCGCGCGGACTGGAGCGGGTGGGCGGGCGGAACAGCGGCGCGTCTGCCAAGGCGATCGAATTCTTCCGCGATCACGATCTCAATTTCCGCATCCGCCGTCTGCGCTTCATGGCGCGTCGCCTGGGCGAAGTCTCCGCACTGGCTGAAGCGCCGCTGCCCGCGCTCGACGCGCTGCGCAACGCCATTTACGAATGCCTGGCGCTCTATCTGGATCTTGAAATCCGCGATCTCTTTGCCGCCCCGATGATCGAAGCGGCGCAAAAGGTGATGAACGATCCCGCCGCCGCGCTCGATGCGCTGGCCGCCGCGCGCAATCTGAACGGCCTGGATGCGATGACGGACGAGCGCATCGCCGAGGCGCTGGCCGATCTGCCCAAGGCCGAACGCCGCACGATGCTGCTCACCTATCTGGGCTTTCCTTATTATGACATTGCCACGCTGCCGCTGCTGCAGGGCGAGGGACTCGACGAATTCGATCCGGTGAAAGTCGATCGCATCTCGCCAGATGACGCCCATGCGATCCGCAGCGGGGGCGCGGAAGCCACGCTGAAAGGCGTCCAGTTCAACAGCTTCGGCGCCTTCTTCAGCCGCGCGTTTCGCGAAAATGACTATCTTTGGGGCCGTCTGCACGGCGCGGACCGGCTTATCGACATCTTGCTTTCCAGCCTGCCCGCGGAAGCCGCCCTGCCCGAGGGCATTGCCGCCCGGATGAAGCGCGCGGCCTTCATCGCCATCCTGGATGAAGAGGAACCGCGGCTGAAAACCGTGCCCGATCTGTTCACGGAACTGCGCGCGGAAATAGAATGAGACGGCGATGGACATAGCCATCCTTGGCAAATCCGCAGAAAACGGCCTATTATCTTCAATGAACGACACGGGGCGCACCACATGCAATTTTTGAAAACGATCTTCTGGGTGATACTGGCCGTGGTGGCGGTGATCTTTTCCTTCGGGAATTGGACCCCGGTGACACTCAATTTATGGGGTGATGTCCAGATCGATTCGAAGCTGCCCGTGCTTCTGTTCTCCGCCTTTCTGATCGGCCTGTTGCCCACCTTCATCCTGCACCGCGCGACCCGGTGGCGAATGCGCCGCAAGCTGGAAAGCACGGAACGCGCGCTGGATGCGGCGCGCGGCTATTCGGTCACCACCGCGCCGGTCGTGTCCTCCGATCCCGGCGATTCGATCCCGCCCGCCTCGATCCCCACCGCCGTGCCGCCAGGTGTTTCATGAGCAGTCCAGTCTATGTGGCGCTCGACACGCCCGATCTCGAACGCGCCAAGGCGATCGCTTCCAGAGTCCGCAATCACGTGGGCGGGATCAAGCTAGGTCTTGAATTCTTCACCGCCAACGGCCGCTCTGGCGTGCGCGACATGGCGGCGCTCGGTCTGCCGATCTTTCTCGACCTCAAGCTGCACGATATTCCCAACACCGTTGGCAAGGCGATCCAGGCGCTCCGCGCGCTCGAACCCGCGATCCTCACCGTTCACGCCTCGGGTGGACGCGCGATGATGGAAGACGCCAAGGCGGCCGCCCCCCTCGGCACCAAGGTCGTCGGCGTCACCGTGCTCACCAGTCTCGATGGCGACGATCTCGCCTCGGTCGGCCTCCCCGCCGATCCGCATGATCAGGTTATGCGCCTGACCCAGCTTGCCAAGGATGCCGGACTCGATGGTGTGGTCTGTTCGGGCAATGAGGTCGCTGCGGCGCGCAAGATCTGGCCGGGTGGTTTCTTCGTCGTCCCCGGCGTGCGCCCCGCGGGCGGCGTGATCGGCGACCAGAAGCGCGTCATGACCCCCCGCAAGGCGCTTGATGCCGGCGCGTCGATCCTCGTTGTGGGCCGTCCGATCACGGGGGCGGAGGATCCCGATCAGGCCGCACGCGATATCGCGGCGACTTTGTAAGCCACCCTGGTCATAACCCACCTGTCATCCCCGCGAACGCGGGGATCCCGCTTCTTCTTCTTTCGGATGCTTCCAGGCAAAGCTGGATTCCCGCCTGCGCGGGAATGACACGGAGGTCAGCCTCCCAACCGTTTGTCCCGAGCCCTTCGACTGCTTGCAAGGCAGGCGCTCAGGCTCGGGACAAACGGAAGCAGGTTCGCACTGAACTTCCGCTTGCGGTAGAGGGACGGGATGAATCGAGTCTCTGCCAAAATCTGCGGCCTTTCCACGCCCCAAACGCTTGATGCCGCCATCAAACATGGTGCCAGCCATGTCGGATTTGTATTCTTCCCCAAATCGCCACGGCATCTGGATTTTGCACGAGCGCAAAGGCTTGCCGCACGCGTCCCGGGTCATATCCGCAAAGTCGGCGTGTTCGTCGATCCCGACGATGCGATGCTGGATGCCGCCGCCGGCGCGGCTGCGCTCGATGCCATCCAATTGCATGGTCATGAAAGCCCTGCGCGCGTGTCCGCGATCGCCAAGCGCTTCGGCATCGAAATCTGGAAGGCGATCCCCGTGCGCGCCAGCGCCGACCTCGCCACCGCGGCGATGTTCGACGGCGCAGCGGACCGCATCCTGTTCGATGCCAAGACTCCCGAGAATGCGGCACTGCCCGGCGGCATGGGTCTGCGCTTCGATTGGAAGCTGCTCGAGGGATTTCGCCACGGGATGCCATGGGCGCTCTCCGGCGGGGTCGACGCGGGCAATCTCGCCGAGGCCGCCCGGATAACCGGCGCGACGTTGCTCGACACGTCCTCGGGCGTCGAATCCGCGCCGGGCATCAAGGATGTGGACAAGATCGCCGCATTCCTTAAAGCCGTGGCCGCATTATGACTCGCTATCCGTTCCATACGCGCGTGCCCCAAGGGCTGTTCATGACGAGGCCGAGCTGGCGACCCAGCACCGCCCGAAAGAATAGCCCCACCGCGCTCGATAAAAACGGAATTTAACATGACCCTGATCAACTCACTCCGCAGCCAGCCCGATGACCGCGGGCATTTCGGCGAATTCGGCGGGCGCTATGTCGCCGAGACGCTGATGCCGCTCATCCTCGATCTTGAGGCGCATTACCGCGCGGCCAAGGCCGATCCCGCGTTCAAGGCGCAATTCGACGATCTGATGAAGCATTATGTCGGCCGTCCCAGCCCGCTTTATTATGCAGAGCGCCTGACCGAAGCACTGCGCGCCGAAGCGCCCGCAGGCAAAGGCGCGAAAATATACCTCAAGCGCGAGGAACTGAACCACACCGGCGCGCACAAGATCAACAATTGCATCGGTCAGATCCTGCTGGCGATGCGGATGGGCAAGAAAAAGATCATCGCCGAGACAGGCGCGGGCCAGCATGGCGTGGCCACCGCGACCGTGGCGGCGCGCTTTGGCCTGCCCTGCACGATCTTCATGGGCGCGCGCGATATCGAGCGGCAGAAGCCCAATGTGTTCCGGATGCGGCTGCTCGGCGCGGAAGTCCATGCGGTCGAATCCGGATCGAAGACGCTGAAGGATGCGATGAACGAGGCGCTACGCCACTGGGTCGCGAACGTGCATGACACATTCTACATCATCGGCACCGCGGCGGGTCCGCATCCCTATCCCGAACTCGTGCGCGATTTCCAGTCGGTGATCGGCACCGAGACCCGCGCGCAGATGCTTGAATATGAAGGCCGACTGCCCGATTTGCTGATCGCCCCCGTAGGCGGCGGATCGAATGCGATCGGCATGTTCCATCCCTTTCTCGACGATCCCGAAGTCGCCATGATCGGCGTCGAGGCGGCGGGCGAAGGCATAGAGACCGGCAAGCACGCCGCGAGCCTCGCGGGCGGCGCATCGGGCGTGCTCCACGGCAACCGCACCTATCTGCTGCAGGATGACGATGGCCAGATCACCGAGGCGCACAGCATCTCGGCCGGCCTCGATTATCCCGGCATCGGTCCCGAACATAGCTGGCTCCATGAGATCGGCCGCGTGCAATATGTGCCGATCACCGATGCGGAAGCGCTGGCGAGCTTCCAGCGCCTGTCCGCGCTGGAAGGCATCATCCCCGCGCTCGAATCTGCCCACGCCACCGCCGCCGCGGAAAAGATCGCGCCGACCATGGATGCGGATAAATTGCTGGTGATCAATTTGAGCGGCCGCGGCGACAAGGATATCTTCACCGTAGCCGAAGCGCTGGAGACGGAGATCTAATAGCCCTCTCCCCTTCAGGGGAGAGGGTTGGGAGAGGGGGAGGCCGAAGACATGCGCGATCCACGCCTCATCGAATATTGCCAAAGCAATGCGCTGTGAACCGACCGAGCCGGAATTGCGATTATGGCTGCAACTCCGTGCCAAACGCTTCAACGGAATCAAATTCCGGAAGCAAAAAGTGGTCGGCCCGTATATTGCCGATTTTAGCGCGCGTGAGCCCATGCTCGTGATCGAGCTGGATGGCGATAGCCATGGCGAACGGCACGACTATGATTTAAGGCGCACCCAATTCTTCGAGAAGCAAGGTTATCAGGTCGTGCGATTTACAAATGCTGATGTGCTGGGAAATCTGGAAGGCGTATTGGAAAGTCTGATGAATTTGACAGGCACTGCCCCTCTCCCAACCCTCTCACCTAACGGGGAGAGGACTCAATGAGCGCCCTCTCCCCCACAGTGCGCGATCGGCTCTCCGCCACTTTCGCCCGGTGCGCCGCCGCAAACCGCGCGGCGCTCGTCACGTTCGTGACCGGCGGCGATCCGACGCCGGCGGGTACCGCAGACGTGCTTGATGCACTGGTGGCGGGTGGCACGGATGTGATCGAGCTGGGGATGCCCTTCACCGATCCGATGGCGGATGGCCCCGCGATCCAGCTCGCCAATCTGCGCGCCTTCGACGCCGGCACGACCACCGCGCATATCCTCAAGATCGCTTCCGATTTCCGGGCACGACATCCGCAGGTGCCGCTGATCCTGATGGGCTATGCCAATCCCATGCTCCGCCGCGGTGCGGATGCCTTTGCCGCCAGCGCCCGCGATGCGGGCGTGGATGGCGTGATCTGCGTCGATCTGCCGCCTGAAGAGGATGCCGAGCTTGGCCCTGCACTCCGCCACGCCGGGCTCCATCTTATCCGCCTGGCCACGCCGACCACCGACGCCGCGCGACTTCCCGCCGTACTGAATGGCGCATCGGGCTTTCTCTATTATGTATCGGTCGCCGGGATCACCGGGCTGCAGCAGGCCGCGCAAAGCTCCATCGAAAACGCGGTCGCCAAGCTGAAAGCCGCGACCGACGTGCCCATTGCCGTCGGCTTCGGCGTGCGCACCCCCGAACAGGCGGCGGCGATCGGCCGCGTGGCGGATGGCGTGGTGGTTGGCTCGGCCATCGTCGAACTGGTCGGCCAGCATGGCGCCCATGCTGCCGGGCCAGTGAAGGATTATGTCGCATCGCTCTCCGCAGCGCTGCTGACCGCACGAAAGGAAATGGCCGCATGAGCTGGCTCACCCGCGTCCGCAACGCGATCCCCTTCATCGCCAAGCGCGAGACGCCCGACAATCTCTGGCATAAGTGCAAGAGCTGCGGGCAGATGATCTTCATGAAGGAATTCGAAGACAATCTCTCCGTCTGCCCCAAATGCGATCATCATGAGCGAATCGGGCCGAATGCGCGCTTCAACCAGATCCTCGACGAGGGAAGCTGGCGCACGCTGGCGATTCCCCGCGTGGCAGACGATCCGCTCAAATTCCGCGATTCCAAGCGCTATGTCGATCGCATCAAGGCCGCGCGCGCCACGACCGGAGAAACCGATGCGCTAATGAACGCCAGCGGCACGATCCAGGGTCATCGCGCGGTGGTCGGCGTGCAGGATTTCGCTTTCATGGGCGGATCGATGGGCCTTGGCGTGGGCGCGGCCTTTCTCGAAGGCGTGCGCACCGCGATCGCCGAACGCGCACCCTATATCATCTTCACCGCAGCGGGCGGCGCGCGGATGCAGGAGGGGATCCTCTCCCTCATGCAGATGCCCAAGACCACGGTGGCGATCGCCGAGCTGCACGATGCCGGCCTGCCCTATATCGTGGTGATGACCGATCCCACGACCGGCGGCGTCACCGCCAGCTATGCGATGCTGGGCGACGTGCAACTGGCGGAGCCCAATGCGCTGATCGGCTTTGCGGGGCAGCGCGTGATCGAATCGACGATCCGCGAGAAACTGCCCGAAGGCTTCCAGCGCGCCGAATATCTGCTCGATCACGGAATGCTCGATATGGTGACCCACCGCAAGGCGCTGCCTGAAACGCTCGGCACGCTGATCGGCTATCTGTGCGAGGCTAGGGTCAACGCATAGAATTTGGAAGGAAATTCCCCAGAAACCGTTTGTCCCTAGCCAAGTCGAGGGACGTGGTGACAGTTCCAACGTCCCTCGACTTCGCTCGGGACAAACGGTTTAAACCCGTAGAATGACGTCCAAACCATGGCTGATTCCGCGCGCTCCACCGATCCTGCCGTCCAGCGCCAGCTCGATCGGCTGACGATGCTCTCCCCGGGTCGCGATGTGCTCGGGCTGGAGCGGATCACGGCTTTGCTTGATCGCTTGGGCAAGCCGCAGGATCATCTGCCGCCGGTGTTTCATGTGGCGGGCACCAACGGCAAGGGATCGACCTGCGCCTTTCTGCGCGCCGCGCTCGAAGCCGCGGGGCTGCGCGTCCATGTGTATAGCTCCCCGCATCTGGTGCGCTTCAATGAGCGTATCCGCATCGCTGGCGCGCTGATCGACGATGCCATGCTCGCGCCGCTGCTGTCCGAAGTGCTCGACTGTTCGGAGGATATCCATCCCAGTTTCTTCGAGGCGACCACCGCTGCAGCCTTTCTGGCCTTCACCCGCACGCCCGCCGATGCCTGTGTGATCGAGGTCGGCCTGGGCGGACGGCTGGACGCGACCAATATCATTGCTCGCCCCGCCATCTGCGGCATCGCGCAGCTCGGCATCGATCACGAGGCGTTTCTGGGCGCTGATGCGGCGGGGATCGCGGGTGAAAAGGCCGGGATCGCCAAGCGGGGCGTGCCACTCGTCACCATGGATTATCCCGCGCCGTTGGTGGCGCGGATCGCCGAGGTCGCGGCCCGTGCCGATGCGCCCGTGCTGGCGCGTCACGCGGCGTGGCACTCGACCATTTATGAAGGGCGGCTGCATTATAAGGATGCGCACGGCCGGATCGACGCGCCGCTGCCCCGCCTGCCCGGCGCGCATCAGGCGCAGAATGCGGCACTCGCCTTCGCCATGTTGCGCCATCAGGATGCGGTGCATGTGCCCGAGGCGGCGCTGAAGGCCGCGACCGGCTGGGCGGAATGGCCCGCGCGCTTGCAGAAACTGGCGGGCGGCCCGCTCGATGCGCTGCTGCCCGCAGGGTCGGCGCTGTGGCTGGATGGCGGCCACAATCCGGCGGCGGGCGCAATGATTGCAGCGCATATTGGCGAAACGCAGATTGATGGCGCGCCCTTCCACATCATTCTGGGAATGCTGGAAAATAAGGATCCCGCCGGCCTGCTCGCGCCCTTTGCCGGGCTGGTGCAGAGCCTCACCGCCGTGCCCGTGCCCGATCACGCGCATCATGATCCGGCGGCGCTGGCAGCGATCGCCGCCGCCATCGTGCCGCATACCAGTCGCGCCGATGACGTGCGCTCCGCCCTCGCCCGCATTGTGGCTGAGGCCGATCCGGCCAATCCGCCGACCGTGCTGGTGCTCGGTTCGCTCTATCTCGCGGGCGAAGTGCTGCGCGAAAATGGCCAGATTCCGGACTGACCCCATATTGCTTCCCGACAGGCGGCGGGGGACCGCTTGCGGTGGAGCGGCAGTGCGCTGACGTATTCGGACTTCCGTGCGGCGACGGCCCCACCGTCGGCCTCGGCTGCCACCGGTCCGTTCCGGGGAAACATCGCCCCCTTCCCCTTGCCGGCGACCAATTTCCACAAGCCCGTTATTGATATTGACTTGCAATAGAGTGATGGCATGATGCCCCTCATAATCAGAGAGGAAGACTCATGCAGCCACATGCCCAGGAGACATTCGCCGAAGCCCCAACGGGCGGGCGCACCGCGCGAATGCTGGTGTTTGCGATCCGGCGAATGGCGACTTTCGGGCTGAACGACGCCCATGCCGCCCATGCGGCGCTCACCCATTTCGGCCTGTCTTACCGCCGCCCCTTGATCCTCACGCGCACGATGATGTCCGAAATCGCGCGCGCTTCGAAACAGACCGTGATGGTCGCGCCCTGCTGCTGCGCGCGCATCACCAAGGACGAGGCGACGCTGCTCTCAGCGCTCGGTTGCGCCAATAGCGATACGCCGCACGCGCATTTCCTGCTCTCCGATCTGATGGGCACGCCCGATTGCCTGGGTGCGGTGACCACCGCGCAGGCACTGTCGCAGGCGTGCGCGGATCTGGGCAAGCCATTGGAAATGTTTAGGCGTTGAGTTCGAACCGCCTTAACCGTTTGTCCCAAGCGCAGTCGAGGGACGTGGGAACGGTCACCACGTCCCTCGACTGCGCTCGGGACAAACGGATGAGAATGGCTCTTAAGATGGTCGGATGGGGATGGACTCCAGTTCGATCCCATCATCCTCGGTGCCCGGCTGGCGCACGCTCGACACCACATAGCCCCGGCTCCACAGCAGCCAGAGCAATAGCATCCCCGGAATTGCGGCGATCACGGTAAATCCCCAGAATCCGATCCAGCCCACTTTCTCCGCCACGATCCCGGCCGGACCCGCCATGAAGGTGCGCCCCACCCCGGCAAAGGACGACAGCAACGCGAATTGAGTCGCGGTATAGGCGAGGCTGGAGAGGCCCGAGAGATAGGTGGTGAACACCGTCAGGCCGATCCCGCTGGTCAGATTCTCGGTGACGATCGCCGTGACCAATATCCAATATTGATTGCCCGTGGCCGCCAGCACCATGAACATGACGTTGGAAAACATCATCATCAGGCCCGAAAACAGCAGCGCGCGTCCCATGCCGAGCCACAGGATGAACGGCGCGCCCAGCGCCGAGCCGACGATCAGCGCGCCAAAGCCCCAGATCTTGTTGGCGGAAATATAATCGAGATCGGCAAAGCCCAGATCGACGATCATCGGGCTGAGCATCGCCTGCCCCATCGCATCGCCCACCTTATAGACCAGAACGAACCCCAGGATGATGAACGCGCCATGCCGCGTCAGAAATTCGCGAAACGGATTGACGACGCTTTCGGTCAGCCATTGCCCGGCGGTCATGCCCGCAGCTTCGGCATAGCGATCGACGAACTTGCCCGGCCCGGCCCAAAAAGCACCGATGATCGCCGGGATGATCGCGAAGGCAGTGAGGCCATAAGCGGTCGCCCAGCCAAGCCCCAGGCCTTCGTTTGACGCAAAATAGATCGTGCCCGCGCCCGCGATCAGATTGCCGGTGCGATAGCCGAACTGGTTGGTCGCGGTGCCATGCGCGAACTCGTCATCTTCCAGGATTTCGATGCGATAGGCGTCGATCACGATATCCTGCGTGGCCGAGAGGAACGCCACGATCAGCGCCCAGAGCGCGAATGGCCCCAGATGCCCCGGCTGCGGATCGCTCGCGCCTAATTGCCAGATGGAAAAGAACAGCAAGGCCTGGACGAGAAACAACCAGCCGCGGCGCTGCCCGAAGGCCTTGGTCAGGAAGGGAAGCGGCAATTTATCGACCAAAGGCGCCCATAGAAATTTGAGCGTATAGGGCGTGCCAAGAGCCACCGCGAAGCCGATGGTCGCGGTGTCGATCCCTACCTTGGCCAGCCAGAAGGTCATGGTCGCGACGAGCAGCGTCAGAGGGAAACCGCTCGATATTCCGAGCAGGAACGTGACCATCGGTGCCTTGCGCAGATAGGGACGAAAGGCAGGCACCGAGAGCGCGACGAACGCCGCGCCGCCGAGGATGGCCACGAAAATCACGAAACGGAGGAGATCGACGGACATTCAGGCTCCCTGCCTTTAGATTTTTGGGGAAGCTAGCGAATTTATCCTTTATGCCTAGGCCAAAGACGATGGAGAGGATCAGCCGCGCCATGAATGCGCTTACCCCGACTTCGGGCCAGCTCGCGCTGGCCGACGCGATCGCCCATGGCCAGCCCAAACGGGGCGACGCGATCACCTATGTCGCGGCGTCCACTTATACCGATCCTGCGCGTTTTGCGCTCGAGAAAGACCGTATTTTCGATGTCGCGCCGCAGGTGATCGCGCCGTCCGCATTGCTGCCGCAAAACAATATGGCGGTGCCGCATGATGGCTTCGGCAAGCCTTTGCTGATCGCGCGTGACAGCGCGGGCGTGGCGCATGTTTTCCTCAACGTCTGCCAGCATCGCGGCACGCGGCTGGTGGAGGGCAGCGATCCGGTCTGCGCCGCACGGCTGGTGTGCCCCTATCATGCCTGGACCTACAGGATGGACGGCAGCCTGATCGGCATCCCCCGCCCCGATGCTTTCCCCGATTTCGACAGGGCCGCGCATGGATTGAAACGGCTGCCCACGTTCGAGGCGGGCGGGCTGATCTGGTTTTCCTTCGATGACGCCGCGGATTTCAGCGAGGCAGAGACGCTCGGCCATGATTTCGATGCCTTCGCGCTGGGCGACCAGCACCTGTTCGCGCGGCGCACGCATGATGTGCCGGCGAATTGGAAGCTGATCATGGACGCCTTCCTCGAAAGCTATCATGTCCAGCGGCTGCATAGCGGCACGATCGGCCCTTTCTTTCAGGATGGCGTGACCAGCGGCGATTCGATCGGCCCGCATCAGCGTTCGGCGGTGGGCCGCGAGGCCGCCGTGGCGGCGCTCGATTTCGGCGACTGGGCGGCGCTCCGCGCCGGCATCACCTTTGCTTATCAGCTTTTCCCCGCCACGGTGATCATCGTCAGCCCGGATTATGTGAACGTCATGGTGCTGATGCCCCGCGCGGCGAACCGCGTGCTGGTGGAGGATTTCATGCTGATCCCGGAAGCCCCGCAATCGGACAAGGCGCTGGATCACTGGCAGCGGAGTTGGGATTTGCTGGACGGCGGCGTTTTCGCTGCCGAAGATTTCCGCGCGGCGGCGCTGGGGCAGGAAGGGCTTGAATCGGGCGCGCTCGAACGGCTGACGCTGGGCACGCTGGAGAGCGGGATCCGGGCGTTTCATGACATTTCGGAGGCGCGGTTAAGGCAGATCGACGAAATTAAACCGTCTGTCCCGAGCGAAGTCGAGGGACGTTAGACCAAGCACCACGTCCCTCGACTTCGCTCGGGACTAGCGGAATGGGTCTCGCAATCCGCTCCCAACAAGAGAGGATTTAATACAGGCTCAACCCGACCGGCAATCGCTTCGGCATCTTGCCCGCCAGCGCCAGTTCCAGCGCTTTCAGCGAATCGATCAGATCGCGCTGCGCATAGGGTTTCGTGAGACAGCCTACCGAAATCTGCGGCGCCTCAACCGGGCAACTGCCGGTTACGAACAGCAGCCGCACGCCCAGCGGCTGCACGGTGCGCGCCAGATGCACGCCGTCATGCTCGCCCGCCAGCGCCACGTCGCTCAGGATCAGATCCACCTCTCCGGCCTCGATCACGGCCATGGCGTCGCCGAAACGATCGACCGTCGCCACCACCTCATAACCCGCCTCGCCCAGCGCATGTTCATTGTCGAATGCCACCAGCGGCTCATCCTCGACGATCAGGAGCCGGTTGATCAGCCTTTGCTTCCGCGTAAACAACATCTATTGCGCTTTCACCTTCGCGCCCCCCGGCACCAGCGCCCTAGCTGCTCCCGGATGAGCGCGCATCGATTCATTTTGTTCCGGAGATACCGTGCGCGAACCCCAGGCCAAGCCGAAAGAAGAACAGCGGATCGCGAAATTGCTCGCGCGCGCTGGCATCGCCTCGCGGCGCGAAATCGAGCGCATGATCGCCGAAGGGCGCATCGCGCTCAATGGCAAGGTGCTCGACACCCCTGCCACCATCCTGAAATCGCTCGCGGGCGTGACGGTGGATGGCAATCCGGTGCAGCAGGCCGCACCCGCGCGCCTGTTCCGCTATCACAAGCCTTCGGGGCTTTTGACCACCGAGCGCGATCCCAAGGGGCGCCCGACCATCTACGACAAATTGCCCAAGGATCTGCCGCGCGTGATGCCGGTGGGCCGGCTCGATCTGAACACCGAAGGCCTGTTGCTGCTCACCACCGATGGAGAGTTGAAGCGCCAGCTCGAACTGCCATCGTCGGGCGTCACGCGCACCTATCGTGCGCGCGCCTATGGCAATGTCACGCAGGCGCAGCTTGAGGATCTGATCGAGGGCGTCGAGATCGAAGGCGTGCGCTATGGATCGATCGACGCCAATCTGGAGCGGCGCACCGGCGCGAACACCTGGATCGAGATGAAGCTCACCGAGGGCAAGAATCGCGAAGTCCGCCGCGTGCTCGAATATCTCGGCCTCAAGGTCAGCCGCCTGATCCGCACCAGCTATGGTCCGTTCGGGCTGGACGACATGCCGATCGGCTATGTCGACGAGATTCGCCCGCAGGATCTGGGTATCTTCAGAAAGACGCTGAAATAAAATGCGCATTATCTCCGGCGCATGGCGCGGCCGCACGATCAAGGCGCCCGCAGGCCAATCCACCCGCCCCACCAGCGATCGCACGCGCGAAGCCTTGTTCTCCATGCTTGCCAGCCGGCTGGGCAGTTTCGAAGATCTGCGCATCGCCGATCTTTTTGCAGGCACCGGGGCGCTGGGCTTCGAGGCGCTGTCGCGCGGTGCCGCGCATTGCACTTTTGCCGAAACCGACCGCTGGGCCTTGGCCGCGCTCAAGACCAATGCCGATCTGCTCGGCGCTGGCGACCGCGCCGACATTCGCCCGCAATCGGCCACCGGGATCACCGGCGGCCCTTTCGATCTAGTCATGCTCGATCCGCCCTATGAAAGCGGCCTGGGGCAAAAGGCGCTCGAAAACCTGATCAAACGCGGCGCGATCCAGCCGGGCACATGGATCAGCATCGAGACGGGGATCAAGGAATTGGTGCAGGTGGAGGGTCTGGCGATCGAATCCGAACGAATCCACGGCAAGGCGAAGCTGACTTTACTGACCTTCGCCTGAAGCCATGATCCGATGACGCCTCCGATCAACCAGCGCATGGGCCTGGCGGAATGGGCGGTCCTGATCTTTCTCTCGATCCTGTGGGGCGGATCCTTTCTGTTCATCAAGCTCTCGCTCCACAGCTTCCCGCCGCTTACATTGGTGCTGCTGCGCGCGATCCTTTCAAGCCTGATGATCTATGCGTTCATCCGATTCACCGGTCGGCGGCTGCCCACTTCCCCCTCGGTCTGGATCGGGTTCACGATCCTCGGCCTGCTCAATATCGCGCTGCCGCTGGCGCTGTTCGCCTGGAGCCAGCAGCATATCGGCGCGGGGCTGGCCTCGATCCTGAACGCGACGACACCCTTGTTCAGCGTGGTCGCGGCGCATTTCATGACGCATGACGAGAAGGCGTCGGCCGCCAAGATCGCCGGTGTCTTCTTCGGCATGGCCGGGGTGATCGTGATGATCGGCGGTGATGCACTCGGCGGGATGGGAGATGATCTGGCACCGCAGATCGCCTGCCTGATCGCGGCGGCGTCCTATGCCTTTGCCAGCATCTATGCGCGGCGCTTCCAGCCCTGGGGGATAGAACCCGTCCATGTCGCTGCCGGCCAAATGATCACCACGGCGCTGATGCTGTTTCCCATCGCGATGATCGTGGATCAGCCATGGACGCTGCCCGCGCCATTGCCCGAAGCGGTGATCGCGATGGTCGCGCTGGCGCTGTTTTCCACCGCGCTCGCTTATATCCTTTATTTCCGGCTGCTCGAAACCGCAGGGGCCACCAATGCGCTCCTGGTCACCTTCCTCGTGCCGATTACCGCCATATTGCTCGGGATCGCGATCCTCGGCGAAGCGCTTGAACTGAAGCATTGGGCGGGAGTCGCGCTGATCGCGCTTGGTCTCGCCGCAATCGACGGCCGGATGTTCAGCCTTTTTCGCGCAAAGCCAGCAGCGCGACCAGGCTGAGCGAAGACGCCACTGCCAGATAGAGACCGACCCAGATCAGGCCGCCATATTGCGCCAGCGCCTGCGCCGCGACCGGGGTCAGCCCGCCGCCCAAAATGCCCGCCATGTTGAACGCCAGCGACACGCCGGTGTAGCGCACCCGTGCCGGGAACAGACCGGGCAACCACGCCCCGAGCGGGCCATAGACAAAGCCCATCACGAACAGCGCCACGCTCAGCCCGATGAAGATCGTCACCAGCGATCCGGATTCGAGCGCGGGGGCGAGCAGCAGGCCGGTGACGATCGCAGCCACCGTACCATAGATCAGCACCCGACCCGCGCCGATCCTGTCCGACGCGACACCGGAGAGCGCAATGCCCACCGCCATGAACAGGATCGCGACGATCTGCATGGAGAGGAACACCTGCCGGTTGATCCCCAGCGTTGTGGTGGCATAGCCCAGCGCAAAGGCGGTCGCGAGATAATAGACCGCAAAGCAGGCGATCGCGCCGAAGGTGCCGCCCAGCGTCGCCTTCCAGTGATCGCGCAATAATTCGCCCATCGGCACGCTGGGTGGCGGCCCTTCCTCCAGCACGGCGGCGAAGGCGGGCGTCTCGGTGATTTTCAGCCGCACCCACAGGCCCAGCCCGACCAGCACGATGCTGAGCAGGAAGGGAATGCGCCAGCCCCAGGCCATGAACTGTTCCGGTGTCAGCAGCGCGCCAAGGATCAGGAACAGGCCATTGGCGGCGATAAAGCCCACCGGCGCGCCGAGCTGCGGCACCATGCCGAAGCGACCGCGCCAGCCCGGCGGCGCATTCTCCACCGCGAGCAGCGCCGCGCCGCCCCATTCGCCGCCAAGGCCGAAGCCCTGGCCGAAGCGCAAGATACACAGCATCACCGGCGCGGCCCATCCCGCGGTTTCATAAGTCGGCAAAAAGGCGATGGCGAGCGTCGATCCGCCCATGAGCATCAATGAGGCGACCAGCGTGGATTTGCGCCCGATCCGGTCTCCATAATGGCCGAACACCCAGGCACCGAGTGGCCGAGCGACAAAGGCCACGCCGAGGCTGGCATAGGCCGCCAGCAACTGGACCGAGGGCGATGTCGCAGGAAAGAACAATGGGCCGAACACCAGCGCCGCCGCGGTGGCATAGATATAGAAATCATAGAATTCGACCGATGTGCCGACGAGGCTGGCCATCAGGATGCGGCGAGTGGACGGGGCGGATGCGGTGGCTGATGCGGTCATGGTCTCTCCTGCAGCGGCCATAGCCCTATCCGTCGTCAATCGGCAACGGGCACCGGGGCGGTCTTCTCCCCGATCGTGAGCGCAGCCCCCAGCGACGCCGCCACAATGGCCGCGATCGCCGCCCATTGCACCGTCGCCAGCCGTTCGCCCAGAATGATGAGCCCGGAAACCGCGCCGATGGCCGGCTCTATGCTCATGAGCGTGCCAAACACGCGCGCGGGCATCCGCGTCAGCGCCACCATCTCCAGCGAATAGGGAAAGGCGGTGGAAAGCACCGCCACGCCCAGCGCCAAGGGGATCGCCGCGGGTGTGAACAGCGCCGCGCCGGCATCGACGACCCCCACCGGCACGATGATGAGCGCGGCAAACACCGTGCCCCAGGCTACGCTGTTTGCGCCGTGATCGCCGCCGGCTTTCTTCCCGAACAGGATATAGCCCGCCCAGAATGCGCCCGCGCCCAGCGCATAGGCCGCACCCACGGGATCGATATCGCTTGCGCCCAGGCCGATCGGCAGCAAAAGCAGCAGCCCCGCTATGGCAAGGATTACCCACAGAAAATCGAGCAGTCTGCGCGATCCCAAAATCGCCACCAGCAACGGCCCGGTAAATTCCAGCGCGATCGCCACGCCCAGCGGCAAGGTGCGCAAGGCCATGTAATACAGCAGGTTCATGCCGCCGAGCGCCGCGCCATACAGGATCAGGGATCGCCACGCGCGCCCCTGCGGCATCATGCGCCAAGGCCGGAACACGATCAGCAGGATGAGCGCGGCAAACAATAGCCGTAGGGCGGTCGCGCCGGGTGCGCCGGTGATGGGAAACAGGCTCTTGGCGATGGTCGCGCCCGTCTGGATCGAGATCATCGCGATCACCAGCAACGTGATCGGATAAGCAACGCTCCCCGTGAAAGACCGGCTCATCGCTTGCTCCGGAGGGGATCGTACAGCATAATGCCCCTGTCATTATGAGCACTATATTGCACAGTCAACCCCGTCCGCCTGTTCTTGCGCATGTCGCGGGCAATCTGCGTCACCACCGCGCCGCCGCTGCGATGAGCCAGGATGCGCTGGCCACGGCTTCCGGCGTCAGCCGCCGGATGATCGTCGGCATCGAGGCCGGAGACGCCAATGTGAGCCTTGCCACGCTGGACAAATTGGCGGAAGCCATGGGCGTGCGCTTTTCCGATCTGGTCCAGGCACCCACCTTGCCCGATCCCGCGCGGATCGAGGAACTGGCCTGGGCGGGCGAAGAGGCCGAAAGCCGCGGTGTGCTGCTTTCCAGCTTCGCCACCGCGCAGGAAGTGGAGGTGTGGCGCTGGTCGCTCGCGCCGGGCGAGATCTATGCCGCGGTCACCCACGACAATCGCTGGAGCGAGACGGTGTGCGTGATCGAGGGGACGCTGCTGATCCGGTTCGAAAACGGTACGCGCAAGGAAATCGCCGCCGGGGATTTCCACGCCTATCGCTGCGACGCGCCGCGCACCTATGAAAATCACGGGACGGCCATCACCCGCTTCTTTCGCACCATCGCGCATTAAACCTTCTCCCCTCCCGGCCTTCCGGGAGGGGCTGGGGGTGGGTTCTTTTTTTCACGCGGATCGCGAAGCAGAAAGAAGAAGTCACGACCCCCAGCCCCCTCCACGAAGGCGTGGAAGGGAGCAGAAGGCGTGGCGGTATGTGGACGCGCTCAACACCGTTCGGGCTGAGCCTGTCGAAGCCCTTTTCTTTTGGTGATCTCATAACAAAGAGGGTTCGACCGGCTCAGCCCGAGCGGGTGTAGGGTCCAAGACGCGTTTCTTCGGCCGTGGACATCCTGATGACAATTGCCCCACCTGCCCCATTGCCCTCAGGCCATTCGTTCCCTAACTGTTCGCCTGTGACCATCCCCGCCCCCGCCCCGCCCAATGCTTCCGGAGACCCGCCCTATATCGCGGGTCTGAACGCCCCACAGCGCCAGGCCGTGCTGACCACCGATGGCCCCGTCTTGGTGCTGGCGGGTGCCGGCACAGGCAAGACCGCGGCGCTCACCGCGCGGCTGGCGCATCTGCTTTACACGCGCAAAGCCTGGCCTTCCGAAATCCTGAGCGTCACCTTCACCAACAAGGCCGCGCGCGAGATGCGGGAGCGCGTGGGCCGGATCGTCGGCGATGTGGTGGAAGGAATGCCCTGGCTTGGCACCTTCCACGCGATCGGGGCGAAGATGCTCCGCCGCCATGCCGAGCTGGTCGGCCTGCAATCGAATTTCACGATCCTCGATACCGACGATCAGCTCCGCCTGATGAAGCAGCTCATCACCGCCGCCGATCTCGACGAGAAGCGCTGGCCCGCGCGGCAATTGGCGGGGCTGATCGATGGCTGGAAGAACAAAGGCCTCACCCCCGACATGATCGACGCGGGCGAGAGCGAGCTTTATGCCAATGGCCGCGGCAAGGAGCTTTACACCGCCTACCAGACCCGCCTGCGCGCATTGAACGCCTGTGATTTCGGCGATCTGCTGCTGCACATGCTGACCATCCTCAAGACCGATCGGGACGTGCTCGCGCTGTATCAGCAGCGCTTCAAATATATCATGGTGGACGAGTATCAGGACACCAATTCGAGCCAGTATCTCTGGCTCCGCCTGCTCGCGCAAAGCCACAAGAATATCTGCTGCGTGGGTGATGACGATCAGTCCATCTATAGCTGGCGTGGTGCGCAGGTGGAAAATATCCTGAAGTTCGAGAAGGACTTCCCTGGCGCTGCTGTCATCAAACTTGAACAGAATTACCGGTCCACCCCCCATATCCTGGCGGCCGCCTCAGGCGTGATCGCCAACAATGGTGGACGGCTGGGCAAGACGCTGTGGACCGCGGAAGATGCCGGCGAAAAGGTCGAGGTGCTGGGCGTCTGGGATGGCCCGGAAGAAGCGCGCCGTGTCGGCGAGGAGATCGAGACCCACAAATTTCGCGGTGGATCCTTGAACGATATCGCGATCCTTGTCCGCGCGCAGCACCAGACCCGCGAGTTCGAAGACCGCTTCATCTCGATCGGGCTGAATTACAAGATCGTTGGCGGATTCCGTTTCTATGAACGCGCTGAAATCCGCGATGCGCTCGCCTATCTTCGCGTGATCAACCAGCCCGCGGACGATCTGGCGTTCGAGCGTATCGTCAACGTCCCCAAGCGCGGGCTTGGCGACAAGGCAGTGGCCAAGGTCCATCTGCTCGCGCGCGCCGAGGGCATTCCGCTGATGCTGGCCGCCGCGCGCATCCTCGACAGCGACGAACTCACCCCGCAGGCGCGCCGCTCGCTTGGCAATCTGGTTGGCGATATCGCGCGCTGGCGGGATATGGCCAATGATCTGCCGCACCCCGAACTGGCGCGGCAGATCCTCGACGAGAGCGGCTATACCGCCATGTGGCAGGCCGAGAAATCGACCGACGCCGCGGGGCGTCTCGAAAACCTGAGCGAACTCGTCCGCGCCATGGAAGAATATGAAAATCTCGGCGCGTTCCTGGAGCATGTCAGCCTCGTCATGGACAATGAGGCCACGGCGGACGAGGCCAAGGTGACGATCATGACGATCCACGCCGCCAAGGGGCTGGAATATGACACGGTATTCCTGGTCGGCTGGGAAGAAGGCGTGTTCCCGTCGCAACGCGCGCTGGACGAGGGCGGCCTCGCTTCGCTGGAAGAGGAACGGCGCCTGGCCTATGTGGCGATCACCCGCGCGCGCCGCCGCTGCGTGATCCTCCACGCTGCCAACCGGCGCATCTATGGGCAGTGGACCAGCAGCATTCCCAGCCGCTTCGTCGGCGAATTGCCACCCGAGCATATCGAGGCGCAATCGAGCATGAGCGGCGGCGAGAGTCTCTGGCGCGCCAATTGGTCCGAACGTGCCGATCCCTTCGCCCATGTCGAACGGGGCACGGGCCGCGGCCCCGGCTGGCAACGCGCGCAGACATTGGGCGGGGTCAAGGCGGGGCCATCCCGCGTCGTCGAATCCCGCGCCAGCGCGGTCAGCCTGGGAAACAAGGGCCGCAGCGACGTGAGCCTGGGCCTGCGGGTGTTTCACACCAAATTCGGCTATGGCGTTATCGCCGAAATCGAAGGCAACAAGCTGGAGATCGATTTCGAACAAAGCGGCCGCAAGCGCGTGATGGACAGTTTCGTGACGGTGGGCTGATGCCGCCGCGCGCATATTGCCCTCACGCATATCGCCATTAGACTGGGCATCATGATCGTTCGATTTTACAGCCCTGACCTAAGCCATGTTGAATTGACCCGATGACTCTCACACGGGCGGCGCTGGAAAGCCTTGTGCAGGAAGGCGTTGCGGCTTTGCGGCGCGGCGACGGCGGGACGGCGCGGGAGCGGCTCGACCAGGTGGCGGCTGCGGGCAATGGCTTCCCCGCCCCGTGGCTGCTGATCGCACAGGCCTGTCAACTCATGGGCGATGACGCCGCAGAGGAACGGGCGCTTGATCGCCTGCTCTCCGAAGACGTCCGCCATTTGCCCGCATTGCTCATGATGGGTGGCGTGAAAGCCCGCCGGGGTGATGATCGCGCCGCCTATGTCAATTATCAGGCCGCGCTCAACATGGCCGCAGAGACGGGCAAGATTCCCGAAACCCTGACTCCGCTTCTGCAGCGCGCAGAGCAATTCCTTCAAGGCAGCACGCGGCGCTTCGAAGATCATCTTCGCGCCAGCCTTGAAGCCAAGGGGCTCGCGAATCCGACACATCGCGTGCGTCAGGCCCTCGACCTGCTTCTTGGCAAGGCGGAAGTCTTTCTTCAGCAGCCCAGTGTTTTCTATTTTCCCGGCCTGCCGCAACGGCAGTTTTACGAACGCGATGAATTTCCCTGGCTGCGCGATGTCGAGGCCGCCATTCCGGCGATGCAGGCAGAATTGCGGGTCGTGATGGATCAGGGCCTTGAATTCGCGCCTTATGTCGAAGCGCTTCCTGGCCGGCCACGCCCCAATAACGCGCTGCTCGACGATCCAAGCTGGGGGGCTTTTCATCTCTGGCGTGGCGGGGCGCTCGTCGCCGAGAATGCGGCCCGTTGCCCCCGGACGATCGAAGCCTTGAGCCGCGCGCCCATCCCGATCATTGCAGAGCGATCACCCATGGCGCTCTTCTCGCTCCTCAAACCCGGCACCCATATCAAGCCGCATCACGGGATGCTCAACACACGCCTCATCTGCCATGTGCCGTTGATAACGCCGGCGGGCTGCGCGCTGCGCGTTGGCAACGAAACTCGCACCTGGGACGATGGCAAAGCGCTGATTTTCGATGATAGTTTCGAACATGAGGCCTGGAACGAGGGCGATTCCACGCGTGTGGTGCTGCTGTTCGAAATCTGGCGGCCTGAAATCCATGATGAGGAACGCGCGGCGCTCACGACGATCTTCGAATCGATCAACGCCTATCAAGGCGCGCCCGACCCGGCCGGCTGAGCGAACGCGTCCGCGTTAAGATTCACCATAGTCGCCGTCCCGGCCCGGCACAGCGGAAATCACCATCTTCTCGTGCCCGGCGCTTTGGGTCAACAAAGCGTGAATCAACACGGGTCCATGGGCATGAACATCTCTTTGATCGCGCGGACGGGCGCGAAACTGGTCTTTGCCGCGGCGCTGGGCGCAGGTGCCATGGCGATGACCGGATTGCCGGTGCGGCTGCCCGCCAGGGAGGAGGTGCCCCGGCCTGCTGCGAAACCTGCCGTGCTCCAATCGGCGATGCAGACCATCGACGCCGCGGCGGCCGATCCCGCGCCTTATGTCATCAAGGACGTGCTGCAGATCGATCATCCGCTGCGGCACGGCGATTATGTGTGGAATGACGAAGGCGTGCCCGCCGGGCCGCTGCTCATCACCGTGGATCTGGAGGCGCAAACGCTGTCGGTATTCCGCGCGGGCTATGAAATCGGCGTCGCGGTGATCGTCTATGGTGCCGACGAGAAACCCACCCCGCTGGGTGCCTTCGCCATTTCGGAGAAGGATGCGGATCATGTGTCCAATCTCTATGACGCGCCCATGCCGTATATGCTGCGGCTCACCGACGACGGCGTGGCGATCCATGGCAGCGAAGTGGCCGCCGATGCCGCCACGCACGGCTGCGTCGGCGTGCCCACCGCGTTCGCAAAGCGGCTCTTCGGGCAGGCGAAGCTGGGAGACCGCGTGGTGATCACACGCGACCGGATGCTGCGGATCGGAAACAGCGTGCCGGTCGCCTGACCGGATCGGCCGCGGAGCGATCACGAACGGATACGGAGGTGACATCCCCGCAATCCCGCGCCAAGGGAGACGCGTGACTGACGGCCTTCCCACACCGCGCCGCTATCGTGCGATCCTGGCGCTTTCCTTCGGCACCGCGCTGGTGGTGATCGATGGCGGCATCGCATCGGTGGCGCTGCCCACCATCGCGCGCGATCTGGGCGTTGATGCGTCGGCTGCGGTGCTGGTGGTGACAGTCTATCAGCTCGTGCTGGTGATGATGTTGCTGCCCTTCTCCAATCTGGGGGATCGCATCGGGCATCGCAAACTCTACCAATATGGCCAGATCGTCTTCACGGCGGCCACCATCCTCTGTTTCTTCGCGGAAAGCCTGCCCTTCCTGCTTGTGGTACGCGCGGTGCAGTCGCTGGGGGCGGCTGCGGCGCTCAGCGTCTCCTCGGCGCTGGTGCGATCGATCTACCCGGCCAGGCATCTGGGGCGCGGCATGGGGGTGAACAGCGTGGTGGTCTCAAGTTCGATCGCGCTGGCACCCACATTGGGCGGGATGATCCTGGCGGTTGCGCCCTGGCCCTGGGTATTTGCGGCCGCCGTGCCGTTCGGCCTGATCTCCTTGCTGCTGGGCCGCGCCTTGCCCGAATCGAAGCCACGCGATCAGCCGTTCGACATGCTTGGTGCCGTGATGTGCGCTGCGTTTCTCGGCCTGATCGTGTCCGGCATGGAAAGCGCGGTGCATGGTGACAGCCCGGTGATCTCGGCCGCGATCGTGCTGGCGGGGGCGGCGCTCGGCCTGTTGTTCGTCCGGCGCGAATTGCGCGATCCCAATCCGATCCTGCCTGTCGATCTGCTGGGTCGGCCGGTGATCGCGCTTTCGATGATCGGTGCCATGGCCGCGTTCATCGGCTCGATGACCTTCCTGCTCTCCTTGCCCTTTCGCCTTCAGCATGAATTCGGCTTTTCGCCCGGAGAAGTCGGCACGGCGATCGCGCCCTGGCCGCTGACAGGGCTGTTCGTAGCGCCGCTGGCGGGCGCGATGTCCGATCGATATCCCGCCGGATTGCTTGGCGGGATCGGAACGGCGATTGCAGCGACGGGGCTTGTTGCCATGGCGCTGCTTCCGCCCGAACCATCCTATCTCGACATCGCCTGGCGCATGAGCCTGTGCGGCGCAGGCTTCGGCCTGTTCCTTTCGCCCAACGCCCGGCTGATCATCGGAAGCGTGCCGATCACGCGCGCGGCCTCTGCGGGCGGCCTCATCTCCACCAATCGTCTTTTGGGGCAGACTCTGGGGGCCACGCTGGTCGCCACGCTGCTGGCGTTGGGCCTGGGCGACGGGCGTGCACCGGCGTTCATTGGCGCCGGGCTGGCCTTGATCGCCGGCATGTGCAGCATCGCGCGGCTCAATCCGGCGATCCGCATTCCATCGAAGGACGAAATCGGAATGGATTGAGGCGTTGAACTCCGCACCAATCCCGGCATAGAGAGCGCGTGTCAAAACCAGCCCACCCTTTCGCCTTCCGCGATTTTCGCTTTTATTTCATCGCCCGCCTGACGACGACGCTGGCGCAGATGGCGATGGTCATCGTCATCGGCTGGCAGGTCTATGATATTGCGCGCACCGATCTGGGCATGTCGACTAGGGATGCCGCCTTCCAGCTTGGACTGATCGGGCTGGCCCAGTTTCTGCCGTTGCTTGTCCTGACGCTGGTCGTAGGCTGGGTGGCGGACCGAGTGGATCGGCGCTGGATCGCGCGGGCCGCGATCGGGCTTGAGACGGGATGCGCCATGGCGCTGTTCTGGCTGACCTATACCGATGCCGTCACCCTGCCTGCCCTGTTCACCGTGGCCGCGCTGCTCGGCGTGGCGCGCGCCTTTGCCGGCCCCGCGCTGGGCGCGCTGGCACCCAATCTCGTGCCACCCGCCACGCTGCCCGCGGCCATCGCGATCAGCGCGATCGCGTGGCAAACCGGCTCGATCCTCGGCCCTGCGCTGGGCGGCATCCTTTACGATCAACATGCGGCGCTGTCCTATGGCGTCAGCATGGCGCTGTTCGCGGTCGCCTTCCTGGCGCTGCTCATGATCCGGGCCGTGCCGCGATCGGATATGGCCGGGGGCGGAAAGCCATGGCAGCAGATGATCGAGGGAATGCACTATGTGCGTCAGAACAAGCTGGTTTTCGGTGCGATCTCGCTCGATCTGTTCGCTGTTCTATTGGGGGGCGTGACCGCGGTTCTGCCCATCTATGCGCGCGACATCCTTCAGGTCGGCCCCGAAGGGCTTGGCCAGTTGCGCGCGGCCCCCGCTGTCGGCGCGGTCACCATGGGCATCTGGTTCGCCTGGCGTCCGCTGCGCTATAATGTGGGGCGCAAACTGCTGATCGGCGTGGCTGTCTATGGCGCGGCGACCGCCATCTTCGGCATATCGCGCTCCCTGCCGCTGTCGCTCGTGATGCTGGCACTGCTGGGTGCTGCGGACATGATGTCGGTCTATGTCCGGCAATCCCTGATCCAGTTGCATACGCCCGATGCGATGCGCGGTCGGGTCGGCGCGGTCTCTTCCCTGTTCATTTCCGGATCGAACGAGCTGGGCGAGGCACGCGCCGGCTTCCTCTCGTCGGCGATCGGCGCGACGACAGCGGTTGTCGCGGGCGGAATCGGTGCCATATTGGTGGCGGGCCTCTGGGCGCGCTGGTTTCCGGCCTTGCGTGACGCGCGCAGCTTTGCATTGCCCGCATTGGATGAAGACGTTTCCCTGAAGGAGAAATCGACATGAAAGCCGGATCGATCCTAGAGACCATCGGCAATACCCCGCATATCCGGGTCGGACGCCTGTTTCCCGACGCCGAAGTGTGGATCAAATCGGAGCGTTCGAACCCCGGCGGCTCGATCAAGGACCGCATCGCGCTCGCCATGATCGAGGCGGCCGAAGCTTCCGGCCAGCTTCAGCCCGGCGGCACCATCGTGGAGCCGACATCGGGCAATACCGGAGTCGGCCTGGCGATGGTCGCGGCGGTCAAGGGCTATAAGCTCATCCTCGTGATGCCCGAGAGCATGTCCGTCGAACGCCGCCGCCTGATGCTGGCCTACGGCGCCAGCTTCGATCTCACGCCCAAGGAAAAGGGTATGAAGGGCGCGATCGAGCGGGCGATGGAGATCGTGGACGAAACGCCGGGCGCATGGATGCCGCAGCAATTCGAAAATGCGGCGAATATCGCGGTGCACAGCCGCACCACCGCGCAGGAAATCCTGAACGATTTCGCGGATGCGCCCATCGATATCCTCATCACCGGCGTGGGCACCGGTGGCCATATCACCGGCTGCGCGGAAACGCTCAAGAAGAGCTGGCCCAATCTCAAGGTCTATGCGGTCGAGCCAACGCTCTCGCCCGTGATCTCGGGCGGCCAGCCCGGTCCTCACCCCATCCAGGGCATCGGCGCGGGCTTCATTCCGGCCAATCTGCATACGCAGGCGATCGACGGCGCGATCCAGGTCGATCCGGCGGATGCCAAGGATTATGCGCGCCGCGCCGCCACGGTGGAGGGGATGCTGGTCGGCATCTCATCCGGCGCGACCTTGGCCGCGATTGCGCAGAAGCTGAAGGAAGCGCCGGCCGGTACACGCGTACTGGGCTTCAATTACGATACCGGCGAACGCTATCTCTCTGTCCCCGATTTCCTGCCGGAAAGCTGAGGGCCGTTTGACCGAAACCACAGCGGAGACGGCGGCGCGCAGACGCGGGCCGAACCGGCTGGCGATCGCCATGCTGGCCGTCTTCGCACTGGGGCTGGCCGGTGCTATCTGGGCAGCGTTCAATTCCGGAAAGTTGGTCGCACTTTACGCGTCGACGCCGGCCACGCAGGCGATCAACGAACCCGCACGCACGGCACCGCCGCCACCAGTGGAACCGCTGGTTCTGAAACAGGTCGCGCCCGAGGATGCGGTGGCGATCAACGCCAGAGTGGCCTTCTCCACCGCACCCAATCCGCCGGCGCGTCCGTTCGCCTTTACAGGCAACCCCGCCGCACTGATGCGGGCGACGGACTGTCTCGCCGCGGCCATGCTCTATGAAGCGGGCGGCAGCGATGTGCCCGGCCAGCGCGCCGTGGCGCAGGTGGTTCTTAATCGCGTCCGCCATCCCGCTTTCCCCAAATCAGTGTGCGATGTCGTGTTTCAGGGGCAGGAGCGCAGCACTGGCTGCCAATTCACCTTCACCTGCGATGGTGCGCTTGCCCGCGCTTATGATGCAGACGCCTGGACACGCGCACGCAAGGTGGCCGCCGAGGCGCTCGGTGGCAGCGTTTTCGCCAAGGTGGGCACGGCCACGCATTATCACACGGACTGGGTGGTGCCTTATTGGAGCGGCAGCCTCGACAAGATCGCAGCGGTCGGCACGCACCTGTTTTTCCGCTGGACCGGATGGTGGGGCACGCCTGCCGCCTTTCGCGGCGGCGTGAGCGGCGGTGAGCCTGTGGTGCCCAGGCTGGCCGCCTATTCCGAAGCGCACCGATCCGGCCTGCCTGGCGAGCAGATCGACGGCATGGTGCCCGCGCTCGATGCTGCAAACGTGCCGCCCAGCAAGGCGCGCAGCCTGATGCAAATGGGCGAGACCTTCATCGTCACGATCGATCCCAAGGCCGCGCCGGACAGCTTCACCAGCCTCGCCATCGCCACCTGCGGCGCGCGGCCCTATTGCAAGTTCATGGCCTGGGCGGACAAGGACGAGACGCCCAAATCGCTCCCGATCGATCCACAAATCCATGATCGGATGGCCTTTAGCTATCTGCGGATGAAAGAGAGCAATTTCGAGAAATCGCTGTGGAATTGTGCCAAATTCCCCCGCCCCGGCGCGCAGTGCATCCGCGGCACGATCGGCACCGCGCCCAAGGGCAATGCGGTGATCCGCCGGCGACCAGGTGTTGCGGGCGACGAGGCGAAACCGGCGCAGGAAAAATTCACGATCAGGCGACGTCCCGATGCGACGGGGACACCCGAGGTGACGGCGACGCAATAAGCGTTGGAAGCTGATTCATTCACCCGTTTGTCCCGAGCGAAGTCGAGGGACGTTGGTGACAGGCCCAACATCCCTCGACTTCGCTCGGGACAAACGGTTTGAGAGGTGGTTTCGGAGACTTACCGCAAAGCGCCCAGCCGCCCCCGCCATCGTTTGAACAAACCGCCCTTTTTGCCCGGCAGTTCGAACATATCCTCGGGCTTTTCCGGATCGAGTAATTCATTCTCCGCGATGAAATCCTCCAGCGCATCGGGCTCGTCGAATTCGAGCAACTCCAGCGTCTTGCCCTTGCCCTGCAGCGCCTTGATCGTGGCGATCAGCGATCCGGTCTTGGCGAAATGCCGCGCCACCGTATCGGGCTTCACGCCGAGATGTTCGGCCATCAGCCGTGTCCGCAAGGCCGTGATCGCCTCGCCCGCCTTTGCATTGGCCGCCAAGCGGGTGTCGATCGCCAGATCGCATTCGCTGTCCAGCCGCTGGGAGCGATTGTTCATGTTCGACGAGCCGATCCTGAGCACGCGATCATCCACGATCATCACCTTGGCATGGACGTAGATGTCGTCGCCGCGCTTCGTTTTGGGGGTATAGATGCGGAACCGGTTCTGCGTATCGATCTGCCCGATCGCCTGCGCCAGCCGCACCCGCGCGCCGTCCATCGCCTTGGCCTCCAGCCAGCCGTCGGCGCTCACCGGATTGATCATCACGATCTCGGGCGGATTCTTTTCCTTCATCCGCGCGGCGATGGCCGCCGCGATCTTGCCGGACGTGAAATACTGATTTTCGATATAGATGAAGCGCTCGGCCGATCCGATCAGATCGAGCCACAGGGTCTCGATCTCGCACACCTCTTCGAAATCGAGATATTTGGCGCGCGTTCGTGAAACCGCCACATCGACATCCCGAAAATCGGGCTCAAGCTCTTCGGGCCATGGATCGTTGCTGTCCTTGATCGGCTTCAAATCCTCGCCGGTCGCGCGCTCCCATCGATCATGCCCCAATGCGGACAAGGCCTTGGCCGCGGCACCGTCCACGATCATCGTCGCGTCGTGCCACGGCATATAGGGCTGGCCGCCGGGACGCGTGCGCCGCGGATCATCGTCCACATGCGCGCATGTGTCCCATCGGTCTCCCGTCATGTCGATCCCGCCGCACACCGCAAAGGCGTCGTCGATCACAACCACTTTCTGATGATGGCTGCATCCCGTGGGGTGCGCGCCATCGAATTTGAAGGTGATCTGCTTGGTCATCGCCCAGCGGGCCATCATGAACATCGAGGCACCGCGGCCGAGCTGCTTCAATGCGCCGACATCCCATTTCAGAATGTCGATCGCGATATCGGGCTTGGCCTTCGCCAGATCGAGCAGGAACTGCCCCAGCGTCTCGCCGGTATGCGAACCGTCATCGGTGCGCTCAAGCTGGATACGCGCATCGAAATCCCAGCCGATGAGAAGGATGCGATGCTCTGCATTCAGCATCGCCTGCCGCACGATCCGGTAATAATCACAGGCGTCGACGATCACCGCGGCGCGATCCGCGCGCGCGATCTGCCAGCAATTGCGGCCCGGTTTCACCACCGGCTGCGTTGCGTTTTTCAGGATCCGCGCTCCCGATGCCGGCGGCGCGCCGAAATCTCCACCGTCCGGTCTTCAGCCAAAGGCACGCGCATATTTCTGATCTCCGGGCTGCCCATCATCGCAACTCCCGCCATATCGAACCGCAGCGATGCGATGTCCAGCCACCTTTGCTGAGGCGGAGATACGGCCTAGGCGCTTTCGAACGCCTCCACCGGCAACGCCATCAGGCTTTCCGCGCCGCCTTCGATCTTGCGGCGCAGCGCGCCCGCATCGGGCATGATCCGCTCTGCGAAGAAGCGTGCGGTCATCAACTTGGCTTCGTGAAACGCCTTGTCGCCAGACCCCGCCTCGATCGCCGCCGCAGAGGCGCGCGCCATGCGCATCCACATCAGGCCCACCGAGACAATGCCCATGATGTGAAGATAGGCAGTGGCCCCCGCACCCGCATTGTTGGGATTGGCCATGCCATTCTGCATCAGCCACATCGTTGCCGCCTGAAGCTGGCCCAGCGCCTTTTCCAGCGCTTCCGCGATCCCGGCGGTCTTCGCGTCGGCCTTGCCCGCGGCCGCTTCCTCGCCCACGATCCTGAAGAACAATTGAACGGCGCGGCCGCCGTTCAGCGCGAGCTTCCGGCCGACCAGATCCATCGCCTGAACCCCGTTCGCGCCTTCGTAGATCATGGAAATGCGCGCATCGCGCACATACTGCTCCATGCCCCATTCCACGATATAGCCATGGCCGCCAAACACCTGCTGGCTGTTGGTGGCCACTTCATAGCCCTTGTCCGTGCCATAGCCCTTGATCACCGGGGTGAGCAGGCTGATCAGATCGTCCGCCTGCTGGCGGTCTTCCTCGGTGGCCGCCTTATGCGCCAAATCCACCTGAAGCGCGCCCCACAGGCACAGCGCGCGCAAGCCTTCGGTCAGCGCCTTGCCCTCCATCAGCATCCGCCGCACATCGGGGTGCACGAACAGCGTATCGGCTTTCTCATTGGGTTCGGCCGGCCCCGTCAGCGCGCGGCCCTGGCGACGATCCTTCGCATAATGGACCGCATTCTGATAGGCGATCTCGGCCTGCGATAGCCCCTGCACGCCCACGCCCAGCCGCGCCGCGTTCATCATGATGAACATCGCCGCCAGCCCCTTATTCTCCTCGCCCACCATGAAGCCGGTCGCGCCGTCATAATTGAGCAGGCAGGTGGCATTGCCGTGAATACCCATCTTATGCTCGATCGAGCCGCACGAGACGCCGTTGCGCGCGCCGAGCGAGCCATCCTCATTCACCAGGAATTTGGGGACGATGAACAGGCTGATGCCCTTGCTGCTATCCGGCGCGCCCGGCGTCTTGGCGAGCACCAGATGGATGATGTTGCTCGTCAGATCATGCTCGCCCGCGGAGATAAAGATCTTCGTCCCGGTGATCGCATAGGAGCCGTCAGCCTGCGGCACCGCGCGGGTACGAATCAAGCCGAGATCGGTGCCGCATTGCGGTTCGGTCAGGTTCATCGTGCCGGTCCATTCGCCCGACACCATTTTGGGCACATAGAGCGCCTTTTGCGCGTCCGAGCCTTTGGTCAGGATCGAGGCGACCGCGCCATTGGTGAGCCCGGAATACATGCCGAACCCCTGATTGGCCGAACTCACGAATTCCTCGACCGCGATCGCCAGCACATGGGGCAGCCCCTGCCCGCCAAAGGCCTCCGGTGCCGAGATGGCGGACCAGCCGGCTTCGGTGAACGCCTTATACGCGGCCTTGAAACCATCGGGCGTGGTCACCGATCCGTCGTCATGCCGGGTGCAGCCCTGCTGGTCGCCAATCTGGTTCAGCGGAAAGAGCACATCCTGCATGAAGCGCGCGCCCTCGCTCAGCACCGCATCCACCATATCAGGCGTGGCATTCTCAAAGCCCGGCAAATTGGTGTAGCGATCGAGGTTGACGACGGCATCAAGCACATAGCGGGTATCGCGGACAGGCGCGGTATAAACGGGCATCTCTTCTCTCCGGAACAACAGGGGGCCGAGTTCAGTCCGACTCGGCTTCAGCTTTTTCCACGGTGGCCACGAACCGTGTCAGTTCGTCGATCGCGGCGTCGATATCCTGCCGCTGACGCTTGAGCAGCGCCACACGGTCATTGCATTTTTCGATCGTCACCCGGCGCTGCACATGCCGGCCGTCGCCGATATCGTAGAGATCGATCATTTCACGGATTTCGCCAAGGCTGAAGCCCACGCGCTTGGCGCGCAATATCCAAGCAAGCCGCGCGCGATCACGCTTGGTATAGATCCGGCTCATGCCGCGCCGCATCGGTGCGATCAGCCCTTCATCCTCGTAAAAGCGCAAAGCGCGGGCGGTGACCCCGAATTCCTCTGACAGATCGGAGATGCTGTAGACATGCCGGTCCCGAATGTCCGGCGTATCGAGCGTTGCATGAGTCGAAGCATAGGCCATGAACGGATGTTAGTTGACGTTCACGTCAACGTCAATAAGCGCTATGGTCAGCCGTCGGTGCAGAGCGGCGCGCCGTCATTGTCACGCGCAGCCAGCGCGTCGGCGGGTTCAGCGCTCGATTTGCCCAAAGCGACGCCGGATATCGAATTGTCCCCCGTGCAATAGGATCCGCATCCTTGCGGCACAGCTCCGGGAATGCGCACTTCCTCGCCATCGAACGCCGCAGCGAAGCGGCAATCGCCCTTCCCCTCCAGCGTGATCATGAGCGCTTCCCCCTTGCGCTCGGCGCGGCCCTGCGCATGACATGCCACGTTGCGGCCAAGGTGAACGCTGATGCCGAGCCGGTAGCGGTCACCCGCGCCGATCAGGCACAATTTGTCCGTCGCCGCCTCGCCCACATGTTCGTAAAGCCCCTCGACAGGCGCAGTGGCAGGATCGGGAATGACGCCCGTTGCGATCGCGGCCGCCTCAAGATTGCCGCCCGCCCGATCGTCGGTCGCTGCGCCGGAGGAACAGCCCGCAAGCCATAGACAGGCGAGCCATATCCGCATCAATCGCGCACCAGCCGCCCGTTTTCGATCCGGCGGTAAAAGCAGCTCGGCGCGCCCGTATGACAGGCCGGCCCCGCCGGCTCGGCCTTGAGCCATATGCAATCCTGATCGCAATCCATGCGCATCTCGATGACGCGCAGCACATGACCGGATGTTTCGCCTTTTTTCCACAGGCGCGCGCGGCTGCGCGACCAGAAATGCGCTTCCTGTGTGGATTGGGTGAGCGCCAATGCCTCGGCATTCATATGCGCGACCATCAGGACTTCGCCGGAGGGCGAGGTCACGACCGCCGTGATCAGGCCATTGGCTTCATAATTGGGATCGAGCGTAATGCCCGTTTCGCGATCGCTGGTCATCAGCGCGATCTAGACCAAGCCCCGCCGCGCGGCAAATAAGTGTTAACTGTGTTTCAGATCCAGCTCGCCCGGCGCACGGTCTGATTGAAAAATTCCCGGTCCGCTTTCGGCTCATCGGAGATATTCGCATCAACGCAAGCGATGCGCGCCGCTTTTTCAGCGGCGCAGCCCTGCTTGATCAGAGCTTCGGACAGCAGGTCATTCCTGCTTTTGGTTCGTTCTTCGCGGGCCATTTTGCATTTTCTCCTGGCCCCCTGAACGCATGGACGGCCAAATCGCTCCCGGTAATTTTGTTACAATGGGGCGACAAAGGGGAAAGCCCTCCCTATATGCGCGGCTATCGCTCATGGCCGCAGGCGAATCATATGTTGACGACACACCCCTTCGATGACGACAAACTTCGGGAGGAGTGTGGGATCTTCGGAATATCGGGCGCTGAGACCGCTTCCGCCATGGTGGCGCTGGGTCTTCACGCGCTCCAGCACCGCGGTCAGGAAGCGGCTGGCATCACCAGTTTCGATGGACGGGATTTCCATACCCATCGCGCCATGGGCCATGTCGCCGGCAATTTCGATCGCGACGACATTATCCGCGGCCTGCCGGGCAGTACGGCGTGCGGCCATGTCCGCTATTCCACCACGGGTGAGACGGCGCTGCGCAACGTCCAGCCGCTTTATGCCGATCTCGCCTCGGGCGGGTTCGCGGTGGCGCACAATGGCAATATTTCCAATGCGATGAAGCTGAAGCGCAATCTGGTGCGCCGCGGCTCCATCTTCCAATCGACCTCCGACACCGAGACGATCATCCATCTGGTCGCCACTTCGACCTACCGGACCCTGCTCGACAAGTTCATTGATGCGCTCAAACAGATCGAGGGCGCTTATTCGCTGATCTGCATGACGCCCGAAGGAATGCTCGCCTGCCGCGATCCGCTCGGCATCCGCCCGCTCGTGATGGGCCGGCTGGACAAGGCGATCATCTTTGCATCCGAAACCGTCGCGCTCGATGTGGTGGGAGCCGAATATATCCGGAGCGTCGAGCCGGGCGAGTTGATCCTGGTGCGCGAGGGCGAAATCCAGTCGATCCGCCCGTTCGGTGCGGTCGCGCCACGCCCCTGCATCTTCGAACATGTCTATTTTTCGCGGCCCGATTCGATCGTTGACGGATCATCCGTCTATTCGGTGCGCAAGGCGATCGGTGCGCAGCTCGCCATCGAAAACCCGGTCGACGCCGATCTCGTCATTCCCGTCCCCGATTCGGGCGTTCCCGCCGCGATCGGCTATGCGCAGGAATCCGGGATCCCATTCGAACTGGGCATCATCCGTTCGCATTATGTGGGGCGCACCTTCATCCAGCCGGGTGACAAGGTCCGCCATCTGGGCGTGAAGCTCAAGCACAATGCCAATCGCGCGTTGATCACCGGCAAGAAGATCATTCTGGTCGATGATTCGATCGTGCGCGGCACGACATCGCTGAAAATCGTGCAGATGATGCGCGAAGCCGGCGCGACCGAGGTCCACATGCGCATCGCCAGCCCGCCGACGCGGCATAGCTGCTTTTACGGTGTCGATACGCCCGAACGCGCCAAATTGCTCGCCGCACAGATGAACGTCGCGCAGATGTGCGAATATATCCATGCCGATACGCTGGCATTCGTTTCCATCGACGGGCTTTACCGGGCGCTGGGCGAAGCGAAGCGTGCGGATATCCATCCGCAATATTGCGATGCCTGCTTCACGGGCGATTATCCGACGACGCTCACCGATCAGGATGATCTGGCACCCGAGGATCAATTCTCGATGCTGGCCGAACGCGTCAATTAGACATTAGAACCGTTTGTCCCGAGCGTAGTCGAGGGACGCGGGTGTGGCTCAACGTCCCTCGACTTCGCTCGGGACAAGCGGGAAAATGACATGACCACCCTCCCCCTTTCCGGAAAGCTCGCGCTCGTCACGGGCGCAAGCCGCGGCATCGGTGCCGCCACCGCCGAAGCGCTGGCAGCGCAGGGCGCGCATGTCGTGCTCACCGCGCGCACGGCAGGCGCGCTTGAAGAGTTGGAAGAACGAATCCATGCCGCTGGCGGCAGTGCGACGATCGCGCCGCTCGATCTGGCCGAAAGCGACAGCATCGCGCGGCTGGCCAGCGCGATTTCCGGCCGCTGGGAAGCGCTGGACGTGCTGGTGCTGAACGCCGCCATGCTCGGCACGCTCTCTCCGGTGACCGCCATCGACACCAAGGAATTCAACCAGATCCTCACGCTCAATCTGCTCGCGCAGCAGGCGCTGATCGCCAATTTCGATCCGATGCTGCGCAAGAGCCAGGCCGGACGCGTGATCGCGGTCACGTCCAGCGTCGGCGGCAGCCCCCGCGCCTTCTGGGGGGCTTATGGCGCGTCGAAAGCCGCGCTCGAAACGCTGGTGCTGGCCTATGGCGAGGAGGTCCGCAACATCAGCACGATCCGCACCGCGATCGTCGATCCCGGTGCCACCGCGACCGCGATGCGCGCACGCGCCTTTCCCGGCGAGGATGCGACGACGCTCAAAAGCCCGGTCGCTGTCGCCGATCGCATCCTGGCGATCGCAGCCGGGAACTTCGACACGGGTTATCGCGAACGCGTTAACTAGATTCGTCAATCATAGTCGAAGCAATTGCTGCGATAATCGGCATTCCCGTTAAGCTAACGCGTTTACCAATCCGGATAAGCGCGACATTGGGAGGGCTTGAAGATGACTTCGACCACGCAGATTGTCGGCCGTTATGCGCTCGCAGCCCAGGAAGACCGTTGCGCGCCGCGCATCCCCGTCTCCATCCCCGCCTCTCTCCGTGCGCCGGGATCGCATGGCTTCCCCGTCACCGTGACCGATCTGTCGCTGGGCGGCTTTGCCTGCGATGCGCTCACCAGTATGCGCGCGGGCACATTGTGCTGGCTCACCCTGCCCGGCCTTCACGGTCAGCAGGCCGAGGTGATCTGGAACAATGGCACCACCGTGGGCTGCGCCTTTGCGGACCTGCTCAATCCCGCCGTGCTGGACATGATCGTGATCCGCCACAGCCGCACCGGTTTCCGGGGCTGAGCGACAGTCGATCAGCGTTTGATCAGCGTCACCTGCGCCACCTCGATCCCGCCGCCGCGGAAACCGCCCTCGCAATACATCAGATAGTAGCGCCATAGATTGATGAAGCGCCGGTCGAATTGAGCGGGCAATCGTCCCAGCGCCGCGGCCGCATCGAAATTCACCCGCCAGCGTCTGAGCGTTTCGGCATAATGCAGGCCGAACCCGCGCCGGTCTTCCCACTCAAACCCCGTCTTTTCCACCAGCGCCCTGAACCGGCTTTCGGACATCAGCATTCCGCCGGGGAAGACATAAGCCTGAATGAAATCCATGCTTTCCGCATAACTTTCAAAGACATCATCGGCGATGCTGATATATTGTATTGCAGCGCGCCCGCCGGGTTTGAGCAGCCCATGCAGCGCGCGCAGATAGGTCTCCCAATATTCTCGCCCCACCGCCTCCACCATCTCGACGCTGGCGAGCGCGTCATATTGGCCCTTGGCGTCGCGATAATCGACCAGTTCGAAACGGGTCTTTGGGCCAAGCCCGGCACCGGCCATGCGCAATTCGGCAAAGCGCTTCTGCTCGATGGAAAGCGTGATGCCGGTAACGTCCACGCCATAGTCGCGTGCGGCCACTTCAGCGAGCCCGCCCCAGCCGCAGCCGATCTCGATCAGACGATCATCGGGCCTTAGCGCCAGGCGATCTAGCAACGCATGGATCTTGCGTGACTGAGCCGCCTCGAGAGGCTCGCTTTCCAGCAGAGCTTCATCAAACAAGGCACTGGAATAACTCATAGTTTTGTCGAGCCACGCGCTGTAGAAATCATTCCCTAGATCATAGTGAAATTCGATATTCCGCCGCGCGCCTTTGCGGTCATTGCGCCGCAAGGCGTGTCCGATGCGCTTGGCCAGCCGCGACAGCCCCCGCGCCCGCGCCGTGCCGCCAAGCCCGGCGCGATTGCGCATGAACAGATCGAACAGAGACACCGGATCGGGGCTGCTCCACTCCCCTTTTTCCCACGCCAGATACCATCCGGCCGAGCCCGAGCGGATCAGCCGCACCAGCGCCATCCAGCTCTTGAGTTTGACGATCACCTTCGGACCCGGTGCCCGACCGCCAAGCAGCCGCACGCTGCCATCGGGCAGCCAGCCCTCAAGCTCGCCCGCGTCCAGTCCGCGGTCTATCCGATCGAGAATGCGGTGGAAAAGCGGTGCCAGCAGTCGCGCCATCCGGGTGCCGCGCCGCAGCTTTCCTGAAATACCGTCATCCGCGTCCATCATGTCACCATGAAGCGGCGGCGAACCGGATGCAATCGTGCTTTATGCGATCAGGCTCGAGCTTCACGCGCGGCCGCCAGAGCGCGTTCCCGCGCTTCCCGGTGGCCGATGATCTTGGCCGGATAGCCCTTGGGTTTCAGCAGCCCAGCCTCTTCGGGATCGTGGATCGCATCGCCCTGCACATGCTTCAATTCGGGCACCCATGAACGGATATAATCCCCTGCATCGAACTTTTCCGATTGCACCAGTGGCGCCATGATCCGGCTGAACATATTGGCGTCGATCCCGGTGCCTGCCACCCACTGCCAGTTCACCGCATTGCTCCCGTAATCCGCGTCGACCAGCGTATCCCAGAACCAGCGCTCGCCGCGCCGCCAATCGATCAGGAGGTGCTTGATCAGGAAGCTCGCCGTAATCATCCGCACGCGATTGTGCATCCAGCCGGTCGCCCAGAGTTCGCGCATTCCCGCGTCGACGATCGGATAGCCGGTCATGCCCTTGGTCCAGGCCTCGAAATCGCGATCTGCATCAGCCCCGCTGCGCCATGGCAGGTCGTCGAATGCCTCGCGCCCGTTCCTGCGTCCATAATCGGGCAGCACTTCGATCACATTCGCGCCGAAATCGCGCCAGGCGATCTGGCGCAGAAACGGCTCCGCCTTAGTGCGCGCGGCCTTGGCGCAATGATGCCACACGGTGGCGGGAGAGATTTCCCCGAAATGAAGGTGCGGCGAGAGGCGCGACGTGCCTTCGCGGGACGGCAGATTGCGCGCCTCGTCATAATCTTCGATCTCGGGCAGAAAGCGTTTGAGTGCGGCTTTTGCGCCGGCCTCGCCCGGTGTCCATATATCGAAGCCCGTGGCCCAATCCGGTTTGGTCGGCAGCAGATTCCAGTCCGCCAGCGTGTCGCTCGCCAGCGCACCTTCGATCCCCGTCACCGCAGCCGGTGCCGACACTGGCAAGGGCGGCGGCATGTCACGGAGCAGAGCCTTCCAATAGGGCGTGAACATGCGGAACCGCCCGCCAGCGCCGGTGCGCAGATGATCCGGCGGGGTCAGGCGAGTGCCTTCGTGCAGCACCAGATCAAGTTTGCTGGCCAGCACGCGCTCCACGTCCTGCCACCAGGGTTCATAATGATGCAGCGCATGGACGGTCCTGGTCCCGGCCTCCTGCGCGAGCCGGATGATCTCCCGCGCCGCATCGCCCCGACGCAATACGAGCCTTAATCCTTTATGTTCAAGATCTTCGGATAAAGTGTTCAGGCTATGATGCAGCCACCATTTCTGCGCGCCGGCCATCGCCCAAGGCCCGCCGATCGTCTCATCATGCACATAGACCGGAATGACCGGACCATGCGCGGCGGCGGCTGCATAGGCAGGCTGATCGGAAAGGCGGAGATCCTGGCGGAGCCAGAGGATGACGGGAGCGGACATGGAATCTTGGTAGGGAAGGACGAAGGCCGCGCCTAGTCCTATCCCGTGGAGAGGTTCAGAGCGCGTGCGGCTCCTTGTCCACCTGCCAGGTCTGCCCCTTGCTCACCAGTTTTTGCAGATCGGGCAGTTTTCCCTGCGACGCCTCGGCATTCTGCGCGACCACCGCGCGCTCGAAGGTAGGCCGCGGATGGTCGAAGATCACCCCCAGCGCCACGGGAAAACCCTCTTCCGGCATCAATTCGATCAGCATCTGCGCCAGTCCCTTGTTGGTCTGATCATGTACGATCACGCCCGCTGCGGCCCAATCGCCATCCGCCACATCCACCACGCGCAGACGCAGCGCCGCATGATCGAGCGTCATCCCCTTGGTGCCGCCGTCGAACAGCATCGGCGCACCGTGCACCAGCCAGATCTGGTTCGCGGCAGCATTGGCCTTGTCGGTAAACCCTGAGAACACATCATCATTGTAGACGATACAATTCTGATAAATTTCGACAAAGCTGGAACCACGATGCGCGTGGGCCGCCTTCAGAACCTCGGGCAATTTCTTGTGCGTATCGATCCCCCGCGCCACGAACCGCGCGCCCGATCCCAAGGCGAAGCCGCAGGGCGAGGCGGGCCGGTCGACCGAGCCAAAGGGTGTGGAGGGCGATCGCGTCCCCACGCGCGATGTCGGAGAATATTGTCCTTTTGTAAGGCCATAGATCTCATTGTTGAAAAGCAATATCTGGCAATCAAGATTGCGGCGCAGCAGGTGCATCGTGTGATTGCCGCCGATCGACAGCGCATCGCCATCGCCGGTGATGATCCACACATCCAGTTCGGGGTTGGCGAGTTTCAGCCCCGTCGCCACGGCGGGCGCACGACCATGAATCGTGTGAAATCCATAGGTCTCGACATAATAAGGAAAGCGGCTGGAACAGCCGATGCCTGAGACGAACACGATATTCTCCGGGCGAGTCCCCAGTTCGGGCAAGGTCCGCTGCACCGCCTTCAACACCGCATAATCCCCACATCCGGGACACCAGCGCACCTCCTGATCGGTTTCGAAATCCTTGATGGTGAGCTTGGTCATCTCGTTCATGGTTTCACCTTGTTCTCGAAAGAACTCGTTTGTCCCGAGCGAAGTCGAGGGACGTTGGACCAAGCGCCACATCCCTCGACTTCGCTCGGGACAAACGGTGAATGAGGATCAGGCGAATTGAGCTCATTCGAGCGCCTCCTCAATCGCCGCTTCGATCTCATCGATCCGAAACGGTTGCCCCGAAACCTTGTTGAGCGGCCTGGCATCCACCAGAAACTGATCGCGCAGCACGGTCTTCAGTTGCCCCGTATTCATCTCGGGCACGATCACCTGATCATAGCCCCGCAGCAGGGCACCCAGATTGCGCGGCAAAGGCCAAATATGGCGAATATGGATATGGCTCACGTCATGCCCCCGCGCGCGCATCCGGCGCACGGCCTGATGGATCGGCCCGAAGGTGGAGCCCCAGCCGACCAGCGCGAGCCGTCCACCCGCTTCGCCCATGCAGACGTCCTGATCGGGGATGCTGTCCGCGATCCCCGCCACCTTGGCCTGGCGGATATCGGTCATCGCCTGATGGTTCGCCGCCTCATAATTGATATGGCCGGTGTCGACCTGCTTCTCGATCCCGCCGATGCGGTGCATCAGGCCCGGCGTCCCCGGCTTCACCCAGGGGCGCTTGAGCTTGTCGTCACGCGCATAGGGCTTGAACCCGCCCTCGGGCACATCCTCCTGAAACTGAACCGGGAATGGCGCATAACCCGCCATATCAGGCACTTTCCAGGGTTCGGCCGCATTCGCGATATAGCCATCGGTCAGCAGCATCACCGGGGTCATATATTGGGTCGCGATCCGCACCGCCTCGATCGCGCAATCGAAGGCATCCGCCGGCGAACGCGCCGCGATCACCGGCATGGGCGCATCACCATTGCGGCCATAGACCGCCTGATAGAGATCGCTCTGTTCGGTCTTGGTCGGCAGGCCGGTCGATGGCCCGCCGCGCTGCGAATTGACGATCACCAGCGGCAATTCGGTCATGATCGCAAGGCCGATCGCCTCGCCCTTCAGCGCGATCCCAGGGCCGGAAGAGGATGTCACGCCAAGCGACCCGGCATAACTCGCGCCAATCGCCGATGCGATCGCGGCAATCTCGTCCTCCGCCTGAAAGGTCGTCACGCCATATTCCTTCAGGCGCGAAAGATGATGCAGGATCGCCGAGGCCGGCGTGATGGGATAGCCGCCGAAGAACATCTTGAGCCCCGCCAGTTGCGTGCCCGCCACCAGCCCGAGCGAGATCGATTCAGCGCCCGTTACCGTGCGATACAGCCCCGGAGCCACGGGCGCGGGTGCCACATGATGCTGCCGGATCGCCCCGCCAAGCTCCGCGGTCTCGCCATAGGCATGGCCCGCATTCAGCGCGGCGACATTCGCGTCCGCCAGCACCGGTGCCTTGGCGAATTTATCGTGTAGCCACTGGATCAGCGGCGCGCGATCCCGATCGAACATCCACAGCGCCAGCCCGAGCGTCCACATATTCTTGCAGCGCAAAGCCTCTTTATTGCCCAGGCCGAACGGCTTCACCGCCTCCATCGTCAGCGCCGAGATATCGAAGCTGAGCAATTGCCAGCGCGCAAGCGATCCATCCTCCAGCGGGCTTTGCGCATAGCCGGCCTTGGCCAGATTGCGCGCCCCGAACTCGCCGGCATCGGCGATGATCAGCCCGCCGACCTTCAGCGATCCCACATTGGTCTTGAGCGCAGCCGGGTTCATCGCGACCAGCACGTCGGGCGCATCCCCCGCGGTCTCGATCGCGGTCGATCCGAAATTGATCTGGAAGGCGGACACGCCGAACAGCGTGCCCTGCGGCGCGCGGATTTCGGCGGGAAAATCGGGGAAAGTCGCCAGATCATTGCCGGCCAATGCGGTCGACAGCGTGAACTGCCCCCCGGTCAATTGCATCCCGTCCCCGCTATCACCCGCAAAGCGGACGACGATGGATTCCGGCACCGGGTGTGAGCCTGCCTCTTCTAGGCTCACATCATGAACTGCTGACGCCATGGTCACGCATCCTGATGTTTTATGTTTCTGGGCAAGATGATAGGCCGGATCATCGGGACGGCAAGCATAAATCATGCGCGGCCGCCGCAATGCGCTCTTGGAGGGGCGGCTGCCACGCCCTATGTCCGCCACAGACTTTCAAAAGGCTCCCCGATGACCGAAATCACCGTCGCCGCGCTGCAACTGGCTCTGAGCGAAGATATGGATGCCAATATCGCGGCAGTCTCCGCCCTGGTGCGCGATGCGGCGGCGCGCGGTGCCAAGGTCATCCTGCCGCCCGAACTCTTCGAAGGCCCCTATTTCTGCCAGGTGGAAGATGAAGCGCTGTTCGCCCGCGCGCAGCCGGTGGAGCGGCATCCCGCGGTGCGCGCGATGCAGGCGCTTGCCGCCGAACTGAAGGTGTTCATCCCCACCAGTTTCTTCGAGGCCGATGGCCCGCATCATTATAACAGCCTGGCGATGATCGACGACGCGGGCCAGGTGATGGGCGTCTATCGCAAGAGCCATATTCCCGATGGACCCGGCTATGAGGAAAAATATTATTTCCGCCCCGGCAATACCGGCTTCAAGGTCTGGCCCACGCCCTATGGCAATATCGGCATCGGCATCTGCTGGGATCAATGGTATCCCGAAACCGCGCGCGCGCTGATGCTGATGGGCGCTGACATATTGATGTTCCCCACCGCCATCGGCTCCGAACCCTATGATCCGGGCCTCGACACCAGCCGCATGTGGCAGCGCGCGATGGTCGGCCACAGCGTCTCCAACGTCGTCCCCGTGATCGCCGCCAATCGCATCGGCAACGAGAATGGCCAGAATTTCTACGGTCACAGCTTCATCGCGGACGAGCATGGCGATTATCTCGCCAGCTTCGGCACGGAAGAGACCGGCGCGCTGGTGGCAACGATCGATCTGGACGTCGTCAAGACGCACCGCGCCGGCTTCGGCTTCTTCCGCGATCGGCGGCCGGATCTCTATGGGCGGCTGACGCAGGATATCTGAGCCGTGCCCTCCTCGGCGGACCGCTGGTCCTATCTTGTCGCTCTGGGATCGAACCGCTGCCACGGCCGCCATGGTACGCCTGACCGCGTAATCGCCGCGGCGCGCGACGCGATCGCCGATGCGGGGCTCGATATCGTCCATGCCGCGCAGGTCGTCACCACGCCGCCGCTTGGCCCCTCGATCCGCCGCTATGCCAATGCCGCCGTGCTGATCGAAAGCGCATTGACCCCGCCCGCCCTGCTGACTCGCCTGAAAGCGATCGAGCGCGCCTTTGGCCGCCGCTCCGGTCGCCGCTGGGGGGCGCGGGTGATCGATCTGGATATCATCCTGTGGTCCGGCGGAATCTGGGCCAGCCCCGGCCTCTCCATCCCCCATCCCGCCTTTCGGGATCGCCGGTTCGTGCTCGATCCGCTGGCGGCGATCGCGGCCGACTGGCGCGATCCGGTGACCGGCCTCGCCGTGCGCCACCTCCTATCGCGCCTGAAACACAACAGCCCGGTTGACCCCACGCCTCCCGCCCCCTAGGGGAACCGCCTTGCCAGTGAAATACTGCGCAGGGGCCCTTAGCTCAGTCGGTAGAGCAACTGACTTTTAATCAGTAGGTCGCTGGTTCGAACCCAGCAGGGCTCACCATATTTTTCAAGCACTTAGCGAAAATTGAGACTTGGGACTAATATCCCATGTCCGTCTGGTGTCCGTCAGCGGATGTTTTTCGGAAACCTTGTATATCCTAGGGTTGCGAGGGCTCCCGACCTTGCCTCGGCAAGTTTCGCACGGGTTTTATGATACCAGTCGCCAGCGTAGGCATTCCGCGCGCTTGCCGCTTTCCCCTCTGGCGTTCGCGGGCCGGTTGACGACGCCCAAGGCCGCGTCTGCCTGATAATCTCTGCTTGCTTTGCCCGTCGCTCTGGGGACCATGCCGATCTTGTGCCCACGCCTCTATCTCCTGTTCAGTTCGTTATGGGTGGTTATGCCGCTCCCTTCTCCGTGCTACAAGCAAGGAGTGGCTGTTGATTGCTGCTGAGAAGTGACCCGGGGTTTTCATCGAGAAGTGACCCGTCTGTAGGTTATGTTTCGAGTTTCATTGGTGGGTCAAGATGG
>NZ_JACIJC010000004.1 GCF_014199215.1 Sphingobium boeckii | reverse complement strand
GCTGCGACCACCGCGCTGCGCAATACCCTGCGCACAGACCGCGGCACGATCGACGTGTTCGACTTCGGCCCCACCATGGAAAACCTCCGCGCCAACTGCTCCGAAGAAACCGGTCTCCCAGCCCCCATCCAGCCAAAATGGACGCACAATCTGAACGCCGCGGCGTAACAGACGTGACGGACGGCATTGAAAATAATGGGGCGCTCAAGGATATCCGGGTGATCGAGCTGGGGCAGCTCATCGCCGGACCTTTTTGCGGTCAGTTGCTGGGCGATATGGGGGCCGAGGTGATCAAGGTCGAGCCGCCACAGGTGGATGGCCCGAATGGAAAGACCGGCGGCGGCGATCCGATGCGCAATTGGGGGCATGGGGACGCCAAGCTCTGGTGGGAAGTCGTTGCGCGCAACAAGAAATCGGTTTCCGCCAATCTGCGCGTTCCGCAGGGTCAGGAGATCGTGCGCAAGCTGATCATCCATGCCGATATCCTGATCGAGAATTTCAAGCCGGGCACGCTGGAGAAATGGGGTCTCGGCCCCGAAGTGCTCCACGCCATCAATCCGCGGCTGATCATCGTGCGGGTTTCCGGCTATGGTCAGACCGGGCCTTATTCATCCCGCGCCGGTTTCGGCGGGATCGGTGAAGCCATGGGCGGATGGCGCTATATCGTGGGCGACGCCGATCGCGCGCCCAGCCGTATGGGCGTCTCCATCGGGGATAGTCTGGCCGCGACCTATGGCTGCATGGGTGCGCTCGCCGCACTTCACGCGCGCGAAAGCACGGGCAAAGGCCAGGTGGTTGACAGTGCTCTCTATGAAGCGGTGCTCCAGGTGATGGAGAGCCTCGTTCCCGAATATATGGTTTCCGATCATGTGCGCAGCCGCACCGGATCTGTGCTGGAGGGAATCGCGCCCTCCAACGTCTATCCCTGCAGCGATGGTGAATTTCTGATCGGTGCCAATCAGGATGCAGTGTTCGGCAGGCTGTGCACCGCGATGGGCCGTCCCGAGCTTGCGACCGATGAGCGTTATGCCACGCATCTTGCGCGCGGCGTCCGCCAAAAGGAGCTGGACGATCTGATATCGGATTGGACCCGCACGCTGACCGTGGACACGGTGGAGGCGCTGATGATCGAACACAGCATTCCGGCAGGCGCGATCTATCGCGCGGCGGATATGCTGGCGGATCCCCATTTTGCCGCGCGCGACGCGCTGGTCGAGGTGGACAGCCCGCGCTGGGGCAAGTTCAAGATGCAGAACAGCTTCCCCAAATTGTCCGACACGCCGGGCTCGATCCGCAGCCTCGCCCCCGCCACGATCGGGCAGGACAATGAAACCGTCTATCGTGATCTGCTGGGGCTCAGCGCCGAGGATCAGGCCAGGCTCGCCGATGAAGGGGCTATCTGATGGACGAACTGACTGCCAATTATGCAGGCGCTTTCGATGGCCATCTGCGGCCGGGCCGGAAAGCCGCGTTGCTGATCGTGGATGTGGTGGTCGCCTATCTCGATCCCGCCTCCAATCTCTATGCACAGGCCGAACCGGCGCTGGCATCCAATGAAAGGCTGTTGGCGGCGGCACGCGCTGCGGGCGTCCCGGTGGTGTTCACCAATGTGGAATATCAGGCGGGTGGCGCGGATGGCGGCTATTTCTATCGCAAGGTGCCCGCGCTCAAGGCATTTCTGAAAGGGTCCCCCATGGGTGCCTTTCCCGACACGCTCCAGCCCGACGCCAATGACATCGTGGTCACCAAGCAATATGCTTCCGCTTTCTTCGGCACCTCGCTCGCGGCGACGTTACATAGCATGGGCGTGGATACGCTGTTCATCACCGGCTTTTCCACATCGGGCTGCGTGCGTGCATCCGCGCTGGACGCGCTGCAATATGGCTTCATCCCCTTCGTGGTGAAGGACGCCTGCGCGGATCGTCATCCGGGGCCACATGAAGCCAATCTGTTCGATCTCCAGGCCAAATATGCCGAGGTCGTTGACGAAGCCGAAGCGCTGCTGCTGATCGGCTCGATCTAGGCGGCAGCGGGAAGCGCCGGATGATCTCCTCCGCCGGGCGGACGACGGGGAACCCCGCGCACAGACATCGATTGACCGCTTTCGACTATCCGAGCAGCGGAGAAGGGTACCGCCCGCGATGCCCGTCGTGCGGATCGCGTCTAGCCTGTCATCGTGCCGGACGCATGGTTTATGCGCTCGCCATGGCCGGCGTTGCGCTAAGATCCGGTTCCAGATTTCGGTCATTTCCAGCAGGTGCTTTTCGATGAATAACCCGGTCACCCCGCAACTCAGCCCTGCAACACGCCAATTCCTAAAAGGACCGCTCGAACTGTTCATCGACGGCCGATGGGGGGCGGGCGTTGCGGAAAATTCTGTTGCCAGCCATGATCCGGCGACGGATGATCTCCTGGCTCATGTCGCGATCGGCGACGGTGCGGACATCGACCGCGCGGTGGCAGCGGCGCGCAAGGCGTTCGAAGGGCCATGGTCGCGTCTGTCGGGCTTTGAGCGCGCCGATCATCTGCGTCGCCTTTCCCGCCTGATCGATGAGAATGCGCAGACCTTTATCGAACTCGAAGTGCTCGACAACGGAATGCCGCTCGCCATAGCGCAATTGACCGTGAGCAGCACAGCGCGGCTGTTCGAATATTATGCGGGCTGGGCGGAGCGCATCGAAGGCACCACGACCACGCCGCCGCCGCATGTGTTGGCGGCCGGTGAAGCGCTGACCTATACCACAAGGGAGCCGGTCGGCGTGGTTGGGCAGATCATTCCGTGGAACGTGCCGCTGTCGATGGCCGGGCTCAAACTCGCGCCGGCGCTGGCTGCTGGGTGCACCGTGGTGCTGAAACCCGCCGAGGATACGCCGCTTTCCGCTATCCTGCTGGCCCGGTTGATCCAGCAGGCCGGTTTTCCCGACGGCGTGGTCAATGTCGTCAATGGCTATGGCCGTGATGCCGGTGCCGCATTGGTGGCGCATAAGGATATCGACAAGATCTCGTTCACGGGCTCCACCGATGTGGGGCGCGCCATCATCCGGTCTGCGGCGGACAATCTGAAGAAGGTGTCGCTCGAACTCGGCGGGAAATCCCCGGTGGTGGTGTTCGACGATGCCGATCTGGACCTCGCCGTGCCGGGTGTGGCGATGGCGACATTTTTCCTGCAGGGCCAGAACTGCATGGCGGGGACGCGCATTTTCGTCCACGAGCGTATCCATGATGAATTCGTGGCGCGCCTGGTCGCTTTCGTCGGCGCTTTCACGCTGGGGCACGGCCTGGATCCCGCCACCCAGATGGGGCCGCTCATTTCGAAGCGGCAGCGGGAGCGGGTGCAATCCTATATCGCCAGCGGCATCGAAGAAGGGGCCAAGCTGGTCTTGGGCGGCATAGCGCCGGAAGGCGCGGGCAATTTCCTGCAGCCGACGATCTTTACGGAAACGCGCCCCGATATGCGGATCGTGCGCGAGGAAATTTTCGGTCCGGTCATGGCGATCCAGCGCTTTTCCGATCCCGATCTGGATGTCGTCGCGCGTCAGGCGAATGACAGCGTTTTCGGATTGTCGGGCAGCGTATGGACGCAGAATCTGTCGATCGCCCACCGCATGGCGGCGCGCATCCGATCCGGCCATGTGTCGATCAACTGTCACGGCGCGGTGGGACCGAACATCCCGTTTGGCGGCTTCAAGCAATCGGGCTGGGGTCGCGAGTTCGGCCGCGATGGGCTGGATCTCTATCTCGATACCAAGGCCGTGACCGTCAAACTCTGAGAGCGACCATCTCCTGCCGCGGCCGATGGCGAAATGGGCTGGTCGCGCAAGCCGCTTCCGAACGGATCAGCCGGGATTGCCGCTCGACGCCTTAGCTGCGGAGAAAGGCGCTGACGGCATCCGCCCAGGCTTCCGGCTGCTGATCGACGATATCGATGCCGCCGCCCTCCAGCGCCGCATAAGCGAAATCGGGGCGGATCGCCCGGGCGCGCTGGGCCAGATCGAAGATCACATCGCCGGTGTTGGTCAGGATCAGCGTGCGATGCTCGATCGCGGCGAGCGTTTCGTCATGGCGATATTGGTAGGCGGCATGATGGCCGTGCCAATAGGCACCCTTGCCCACCATGGCCTGGATCACATAATCGCTGAGACGCGCATCCGATATCGTGCCTTCGGCCAGGTCGTCGCGAATGTCGAATAGCTCCACCATATGCTGCGCATGGGGCTTGGCCTTGTAATCCAGTTCGCGGCGATGAAGGCCGTTCATGAAATCCTGCCGTTCGGCTTCGGTGATCGGCAATGGTCCATTGAGAATGAGGGCGCTGAACCGATCGGGAAACTGGAGCACGGCCTCGGTTGCCGCCAGTGCGCCGGTGTGGTGGCCGAGGATGGCGCACGCAGAGATGCCGAGTGCGTTCAGGACCGGCGGCACGGCCTTGGCATAATCGCCGACGCCCGGCACGAAAGGGACGGGATCGGAGAGACCGAAGCCGGGCATGTCGATGCCGATCGCATGGAAGCCGCGCGCGGCCAGCGGCGCATAGACATTGTCGAACTGGCCCGATGTCATCGGTGCCTGGTGCAGCAGAACGACGGGATCGCCCTCCCCCAGATGCTGGAAATGGACCTGGCCGAACGGGCCATCGGCATAGCCGCGCCGCGGTGTCGTCATCGGTATATCCTCAGCTATTCTGGTGGTGGGCCGGATAGCGGCCGAGTGTGAGCAATAGGACGCCGCCAGTAACGAACAACGCCATATCGGCCATCAGCATCGGATCATAGCCGCCGGTGCGATCGCGCACCATGCCATAGACGATGGGGGAGATCGCCGCACCGATGCCAAAGGGCATGTAGAGTACGCCATAGATCCGGCCATAATGGGCCATGCCGAAATATTTGGCGGCCAAAAATGCGATGACATCCGATTCTGCGCCCGCCGCAAAGCCGAGCAGGAAGGCGGCCATCATGATGAAGGGCAGAGTGGTGGTCGTCCCGATCAGGATCCAGCACGCCATCGCGGGCATGATCAGCGCGGGAAAGGCGACGCCCGGAGCCCACAGGCGATCGAACAGAAAGCCGATCAGCAGACGCCCGGTCAAGATTCCGATCGCGACCACGCTCATGATGCCGGCAGCCACATCGGCGGAAAAGCCATGCAATTGGACGATCTGCGCCATATGGATATGGGCGCCGCCATAAGCGAAGGCGACCAGCAGGATCGATCCGAACAAGGCCCAGAATCTATAGGTATTGATGGCTTCGCGCAGCTTCAGTCCCCAAAGCGCGCCGCCCGCACCCGTCATGCTGGCGGGGCGCTCTTCAGGCTTTGGTTCCCTGAACCAGGCAAGGCCGATCGGCAGCGCGATGAGCAGCGGCAGCAACGCGACCACCGGGAAACCCATGCGCCATCCGCCCGCCGCGATCGCCCTTTGCGCGATCTGCGGCACGATCAGCGCCGTAAGACTGGTGCCCAGCAACATGATCCCCAGTGCAAGGCCGCGACGCTTGTCAAACCACATGCTGATCGCGCGGCTCCAGGTGACGGGTGTCGAACCGATGCCGATCAGGCCGAGCGCGGCCCAGGATAGAAGATATCCGGTGGGCGAGGCGGGGATGAAATAGAGCGACGCAAACCCCATTCCGAACATGAAAAGCGAAATCAATGCGACGGGGCGCACCCCGAACTTGTCCGATGCGCCGCCGACGAGAGGCGCCATGAGCGCGCCGAGTACGCCGAAAATGGTCATACCCCCGCTGATCAGCGCAAAGTCCCAGCCATATTCTGCATGGATCGGGCCGATCATCAAAGGGATGACATTCAAAGGAACCGGGGAGGCACCGCAGGCCACGCCCAACAGCGCGGCGAACAGCGGCTTTCCACCTAATTTGAACTCGGAGCGCGTGCGGTGGTTTTCGATGGTCATTCCCCCTTGCGGCGTCGGCCGGGTTCCGGAAAAGCTAGCGCTGCACATCCATGAGGCCGCATCTCGTGTCGGAAATGTTTGCCAGGCGGTCAGAACGCGGCGCTGCGCTCGACGCTGGCGGCGCGGTGAAGTTGATGGGCGTGGTGTTTCTGCCGTTCCCTGACCAACCGCCGGCATTCAATTCCGATGGAGAGCTTGATGAGAATCATCGTGATGTTCAATTTGAAGCCGGGCGTCGACCAGGGCGCATATGAGCAATGGGCAAAGTCCACCGACATTCCCGGCGTGCGCGCTCTGTCGTCCGTCGCCGACTTTCAAGTCTATCGCGCAAACGGCGTGCTTGGCACCGCGGCCAACGCGCCCTTCGCTTATTTCGAAACGATCGACATCACCGATATGGGCGCATTTGGCGTCGATGTCGCGAGCGAGGCCGTGCAAAAGGTCGCGGCGGAATTTCAGCAATTTGCGGACAACCCGCAGTTCGTGCTGACCGAAGCTTTGTAATCCGCTGCTTTCATGGCCAGGCGATCGTCGTGACAAGATCCCGGCCTTGAACAGTAACCGCTATGCGCTCGGACCATGTTGGCCTGAAAGATAGGCCCATGGTCGCCGTTCGGAATCCATTGCCCGGAACGTGGCGATCTCCGGGCGGCGTTGCAGCGTCAGTTCGATCGCATCGAGCCCCTGCATCAGCATCTGGCGCGGCTCGTTGCCCAGTGAAAAGCGCCACTCCTCATCCCCTGCGCGCACCGTCTGCGTTTCGAGGTCGATCGTGATGTGCGGCCGGGTCGCGACGATCGCGGCGATGCGCTCGACGGCGGGCAGGGGCAGAATGATCGGGGCCACGCCGTTGCGGATGCAATTGCCCTCGAAGATGGGGCTGAACGATGGAGCCACGACAGCGCGGAAGCCATATTCGGCTAGCGCCCATACGGCATGTTCGCGGCTCGATCCGCAGCCGAAATTCGCACCGCTGATGAGGACGTTGGCACGGTCATAGGGCGGCTGGTTCAGAATGAAGACGGGATCGGGCGTCCGGCTGTCGATCTCGCTATAGCGCCATCCGGCGAACAGCCCATCGGCGAGTCCGGTCTTGGAAACGGTCTTCATCTCGCGTGAGGGGATGATCGCGTCGGTGTCGATATTTTCGCGCATCAACGGTGCGGCGATGGCGGTAAGGCGGACAAGGGGGGTCACTGGATGGGCTCCAACCGGCGCGGATCAGCGATGTGGCCGGCGATGGCCGATGCGGCCACGGTCTCCGGCGAGGCGAGATGGGTGCGCGTCCCCGGCCCCTGGCGGCTTTCGAAATTGCGGTTGGTGGAGGATATCACGCGTTCCTGCGCGCCGAAGCTCTCCCCCCCGGCAAAGAAGCACATCGAGCATCCCGCTTCACGCCATTCGAAACCGGCTTCGCGAAACACGATGTCCAGTCCTTCTGCCTCGGCCTGCCTTTTGACCTCGGTCGATCCCGGCACGCAGATCGCCCGCACCCCCGGTGCCACCTTTCGGCCGCGCAGGATTGCAGCCGCGCGGCGCAGATCGGACAGGCGACTGTTGGTGCAGGAGCCGATGAAAGCCGCGTCGATCGGCAGGGCGGTGAGATCGCCGCCCGGTGCCAGTGCCATGTAGTCCAGCGCACGATCATAGGAATCCTGACTATCCCGCACGCCAAGCTCATCGAAGCGGGGAACCGGCGCCCCGATCGGAGCCGCATGTTGCGGACTGGTGCCCCAGGTGACCATGGGCGCGACATCCGCAGCGTCGATATGGTGTTCGGCGGCGAAAGCAGCGCCTGGATCGCTGTTCAACGTCTGCCAATAGCCGAGCGCAACATCCCAACCTGCGCCCGATGGCGCATAGGTGCGGCCCTGCAGATAGGCGAAAGTGATCTGATCGGGAGCGACCACCGCGCCGAACGCGGCCAGTTCGGTCGCCAGATTGCACAGCGTCATGCGGGCTTCCATATCCAGCGCGCGCACCGCGCTTCCCGCAAATTCAACGATATGCCCCTTTGCGCCGCCCGAGCCGAGCCGGCCCACGATATGCAGCGCCAGATCCTTGGCAGTGACGCCTGACGGCAACACCCCGTCGATCGTGATCCTCATGTCCAGCGGGCGGGCAATGCGCAGCGTCATCGTCGCCAGCGCATGTTCGGCTTCGGTCGATCCTATGCCCCACGCCAGCGCGCCGAACGCGCCCTGGGTGCAGGTGTGGCTGTCGGGGCAGACCAGAGTGACGCCGGGCAGCACGATCCCTTGCTCGGGCGACGTGACGTGCACGATCCCCTGACGCGGATCGCCCAGATCGAACAATGTGATCCCATGTTCGTGCGCGGCTTCGCGTGTCGCGATCAGGAATGCGGTGCCGGTGGGCATCAGCGTCTTGTCGGTCCGCCCGGGAAAGGTATCGACGATATGATCCATCGTTGCGAACACCTGATCGGGCACCATCACACTGCGGTTTGCCGCGGAAAGGCTTTTCAGGGCCACGCCGCCGGTCCGCTCGTGCAGCAGGATGCGATCGATCAGGACAAGGGTCGTGCCGCCGTCCATCTCGGCGATGCGGTGATCCCACCAGATTTTTTCGGCCAGCGTGCGAGGCGGCGGCGGTGCGGAGTCTGACATGCGGGTGCAGCCTTGATCAGGAGCGGAGAGCGGACTGGCAATAGGGTGCGTAGGCAAAACGACGCGCACGCTGCTGCGCAAATTGTCGATGCTGCACCACAGCGCCCCCGCCAGACCCGAGTCTAGGCTGCATCTGCAACCGTTGCGATAATCGCGCCAGCGCGCAACGCCTGGATTTCCGATTCGGGCATTCCGATTTCGCGCAACACATCCAGCGTGTCGGCACCAGCGCGAGGAATGCCGCGCGCTGCGCCTGCCCGGCGACCGTCCATTTCGATCGGCAATGCGGGAAGACGGGTGACCGCACCATTCTCCAGCGTGAGATCGACCAGGCCACCCGCCGCGTTGAGATGAGGATCGTCAAACAGATCCTCCGGTCGCGTGATCGGTGCGAAGGGCAGGCCTGTTTCTTCCAGCAGGGGGATCAGCGATGCCCGGGTCAGCTTGGCAAAGAGCGCGCGGACATGCGGCAGGATGACATCGCGCGCCTTCACCCGATCATTGTTGCGCGCATAGGCCGGGTTGCTACCGATCTCGCCCAGATCGAAGGCCTTGCAAAAGGCGGTCCACTGGGTATCGCTGACCACGCCCACGAACAATTGTTCGTCGGGATTGGCGGTCTCGAACACATCGTAGATCGCCCATGCGGAGATGCGCACGGGCATCGGCTGGGCGGCGGCTCCCGTGACCGCCATCTGCGCCATATGCTGGCCCACCAGAAAGGCTGTGGTTTCGAACAGAGAAGAGCGCACCTCGCCGCCCGTGCCTGTACGATGCCGCCGTTGCAGCGCCGCGAGAATACCGATCACGCCGAACATGCCGCCGGTCACGTCGATCACTGAAGCGCCGGCGCGCAGGGGCTTGCCAGGCGGCCCGGTCATATAGGCGAGGCCGCCCATCATCTGAGTCACTTCGTCCAGCGCAGTGCGGTTCTCATATGGGCCGGACAGGAAGCCCTTGGCGGAATAATAGATTAGGCCCGGATTGCTTTTGCGGAACTGCTCTGCCCCGAGGCCCATTTTCTCCAGTGCACCAGGGCGGAAATTCTCGATCAACACGTCTGCATTCTCGATCAGCCGTTTGGCCAGGGCCACGCCCTCCGGCGCTTTCAGATCGATGCACAGGCTGCGCTTGTTGCGATTGAACATCGGAAAATAGCCCGCGCCCGATCCCAGCAGACGGCGTGTCTGATCGCCGCCGATCGGCTCGATCTTGATCACCTCGGCACCCAGATCGGCCAGGATCACGCCCGCGGACGGCCCCATGACCATGTGACTGAATTCCACCACGCGGATGCCCGCAAGGGGGAGATCCTGTTCCTGCATCTGCTTTGCGCCTTTTCGAACCCACTCTGGACAACAGTTTTAATTGATATACAAGCATATCAAATCAAGCAAGGCGGGAGTTGACCTGGGTGGACGTGCTTATCAGCGAAGTCGGGCCGCGTGACGGGCTTCAAAGCATCAGCCGGATCATGCCGACCGCAGCCAAGAAAGCCTGGGTCGATGCCGCCGCCGCCGCCGGCGTGACGGAAATCGAAGTGGGCAGTTTCGTTCCCGCCAAGCTGCTGCCCCAGCTTGCCGATACGGGCGAGATCGTGGCCCATGCGGTCAACATTCCCGGTCTGACAGTCGCCGTGCTGGTGCCCAATGCGCGCGGTGCCGAAGCGGCGATCGCGGCTGGCGCGCACAAGATCACGCTGCCGCTCTCGTGCAGCGAAACGCATAGTCTCGCCAATCTGCGGCGCACCCATGGGCAGGTGCTGGAAGAAGCGGCCTCGATTTCACGCCTGATCGCAGCGCTCCCCGTTGAAAGGCGTCCCCATTTCGAAGGCAGCCTGTCCACAGTTTTCGGCTGCACGCTGGAAGGCGCGATCCCCGATGCGCAGATCGCACGTCTGGCGGAATCACTCATGGCCGCGGGCTGCGACGAAGTGGGGTTGGCCGATACCACGGGCTATGCCGATCCCCGCGCCGTGCGCCACATCATCAAATTGGTGCGTGGTGCCGTCGGCGATGCGGCGGTGATGGGCATTCATCTTCACAACACGCGCGGGCTGGGACTGGCGAATGTGCTGGCCTCGCTGGAAGCGGGGCTGACAACCTTCGATAGCTCGCTGGGCGGGCTGGGCGGCTGTCCCTTCGCGCCGGGCGCCAGCGGGAATATCGTGACCGAGGATCTGGTCTATATGCTGGAGGCGATGGGCATTTCCACCGGGATCGATCTGGAGGCATTGTTCGCGGTGCGGAGATTGGTGGGCGCTGCGCTTGAGGGCGAACCGCTCTACGGCTTCACGCCGGAAGCTGGTTTGCCGCTGGGCTTTGTGCCCGCAAATTCGGTTCAGGGAGCATCGGCATGAGCATTGTTGGAACCAGGATGGTCGAGGATGGCCGCACCGCGCGTCAGATTTTCGAAGAAGTGATGGCCAATCCCGCCCGCACGAAATTCGGTTTCGGCGAAAAGCTCGCGATCGTGAACGTGGATTTCCAGAACGCCTATACACGGATTGACGAGTTCAAGACCGCCTATGAAACCGATCCTCGCCAGATCGAATATGTGAACACGATCTCCCGCCTGGCGCGCGCGAAGAACATGCCGGTCATCTGGACCCATGTCGCTTATGCCGAGGATGCAAGCGACGCGGGCATATGGGGCACGCGGACCGATACGCCGGACAGTCTTCAGAATATCAAATATGACAGCCGGCGGCACGCCTTCGATGATCGCTGCGAGATCGATCACGCGCGCGACGCGGTCTACACCAAACGGATGCCTTCGCCCTTCTTCGAGACGCCGCTGCAAAGCCTGCTCGTCTGGCATAAGGTGGATACGGTGGTGATCACGGGCGGATCGACTTCAGGCTGCGTGCGCGCGGCGGCGGTGGATTCGCTCAGCCGCGGCTATCGCACGATTGTCCCCATCGAGACCTGTGCGGACAAGCATGAGAGCTATCACTTCGCGAATCTCACCGATCTGCAGCTCAAATATGCCGATGTTGAGCCGGTGCAGACCGTGATCGACTGGCTGGAATCGCGCTGATGCGGGAAGGTGAGGGGGATCCCGGGCTTTATCCCTACAGCCCTTATCGCGGACGTCCGAAGCTGGAATGGCCGGGCGGCAAGAAGGTCGCGGTGTGGATTTCCCCCAATCTTGAATTTTACGAGCTGGATCCGCCGGCCAATCCCCACCGCAAGAGCTGGGCGAAGCCGCATCCCGATGTGGTTGGTTATGCACACCGCGATTACGCCAATCGCGTCGGTCATTGGCGCATGGCGGAGATGATGGAGAAGCACGGCTTCAAGGGGTCCGTTTCGCTGTCGGTGGCGCTATGCCAGCATGTGCCCGAGGTGGTGGAGCACGCCAATGCGCTGGGCTGGGAATTCTTCAGCCATGGCATTTACAACACCCGCTACAGCTATGGCATGGACGAGGTGCAGGAGCGCGCGATCATCGAGGATTCGATCCGCACCGTGCGCGAGGCCACCGGGCAGACGATCAAGGGCTGGCTCGCGCCCGCGCTCACACATACGCCGCGCACACTGGATCTGATCGCCGAATATGGGCTGACCTATACGTGCGATCTTTATCATGACGATCAGCCGGGACCGGTCGCGGTGCGCAGCGGCACGCTCATTTCCATGCCCTACAGTCTGGAAGTGAACGATCATTACGGCTTCTTCATCTATAATATGAGCCCGCGCGACTATGCGGAAACGCTGATCCGCCATTATGATCGACTGGCAGCCGAAGGTGCGGAATCGGGCACGGTGATGTGCATCCCGCTTCACAGCTATCTGATCGGCCAGCCGCACCGGATCGGCGCATTCGAGCGGGTATTGCAGCATATCGTGGATGATGGCCGCGCGTGGATTACGCGCAGCGGGGATATCGCAGACCATTATCTGGCGCAGCGGTCAAAGACGGCGGAGATTTGAACATGGCGCTCGATCCGGCCTATCTCGACTATCCTCATCGGCACAAGGGCATGGACCATGGTCTGTATCGCTGGTCGAACATCTTCGATCGCCCGGCGATCACCTGGCCAGACAGCCGGCGTGTTCTCACCTGGGTGGTAATCGATCTAGAATGGTTCCCCATCACGCCCACGGACAAGCCGTTTCGCGCGCCGGGTCATATGCAGACCAGCTATCCGGATTATCGCCATTATACCGCGCGCGATTATGGCAATCGTGTCGGAATCTACCGTCTGCTCGATGCGCTGACGAAGGTCGGCGCGCGGGCGAGCGTCGCGGCGAACGGCGCGATTGCGGAGCGCTATCCCGAATTGATGCGCGACATCGTGGATGCCGGGCATGAGATCATCGCGCATTCCACGGACATGAACGGCACGATTGCAACCGGCATCGGGGAAGCGGAAGAGCGCGCGCTGATCGTGGATACGCTCGACTCACTGGAGCGCGCGGCAGGGGCAAGGCCGAAGGGATGGCTTTCCATCGCCCGATCGCAATCCTTTGATACGCCCCGGCTGCTCGCGGAGGCGGGCCTTGGCTATATGTGCGATTGGGTGAATGATGATCTGCCCTACCGGATGGAAACGCCGGCAGGCGCGATCATCAATCTGCCGCTCAATCACGAACTGTCCGATCGCCAGATCCTGACGGTGCAGCAGCAATCGATCGATTCCTATTGCGAGCAGATGCGCGATGCCTTCGCCTGGCTCGATGCGGAATCCGCGCGGCATGGCGGCCGGATTCTACCGCTGAACATCACGCCCTATATCATGGGATTGCCCTATCGCATCGCCGCGTTCGAGCAACTTCTGGCCTGGCTTGCGGCACAGCCGGGGCACGGCTTTGCGCGGGGGGACGAGATCGTGGGATGGGCGGGGGCGCAGATCGGCTGATTATCGCCGGGAAGCCTTATTCTCGATAAGGTTCTTGAGCGCTTTCAGGTCGCGCATGATCAGCTTTGCATCCCGCGAAAAGCGTTCATCGTCCATATCGGGTTGCCGATAGAGCGTCAGCATCACCTCAGCGCCGTCGCCGTTTTCGACGATCCGCAAGGGAACGTGCACGATCTCGCCATCGCCCGCATCCACCCAATGATCCATTACGCCATGGTCGTTATGCGGCGAAAACCGGAATTTCAAAGGCGGATCTTCGCCATCGTCGATCCAGTGCCCGCCCTCTTCCCGCAATTGCGATTCGGATAAGCCGATGGCCCATTTCGAAAAGAAATTCGGGTGCCAGATCTGTTCGTAAAGCGCTTTCCAATTCCGTTCGATCGATACGCTATAGGTACGGGCAGGCAACATCACACTCTCCGAAGGACGCTTATGGCGGAAACTTGCCAGCGCTGTAGCGCGTTAACGGCCGGGAGGCATTCCCTCATGCGTCCTATAATCGATCAAGGCCCATCCGCGATATAGGACGATGAACCGCGACGATCGTGATCATCGCGATCCGACGGCGTAACGCATCAACTGAAGGCCTGTATCCCTGTGATGGCGCGCCCGAGGATGAGGGCGTGGATATCGTGCGTGCCTTCATAGGTGTTGACGGTCTCGAGATTGACGAGATGGCGGATGACATGGAATTCGTCGGCAATGCCGTTGCCGCCGTGCATGTCGCGCGCAACACGAGCGATGTCGAGCGCCTTGCCGCAATTGTTGCGTTTGATCAGGCTCACCATCTCGGGTGCCCATGTGCCGGCATCGATATTGCGGCCGACCGCAAGCGCGGCCTGAAGGCCAAGCGCGATCTCGGTCTGCATGTTGGCGAACTTCAATTGCGGGATCTGGTTGGCGGCGAGCGGCCGGCCGAACTGCTGGCGATCGAGCTGATATTGCCGTGCGCGCGCGAAGCAATCCTCGGCCGCGCCCATCGCGCCCCAGGCGATGCCGTAGCGCGCCTTGTTGAGGCAGCCGAACGGACCGCCCAGGCCTTTGGCATTGGGCAGAAGATTGGCTTCGGGCACGAACACATCGTCCATCACGATCTCGCCGGTGATCGACGCCCGGAGCGACATCTTGCCCTCGATCTTGGGAAAGCTCAGCCCCTCCATTCCGCGCTCCAGGATGAAGCCGCGGATCACGCCGTCGAGCTTGGCCCAGACCACCGCGATATCCGCGATCGGGCTGTTGGTGATCCACATCTTCGATCCCGACAGGCGATAGCCGCCATCGGCCACGATCGCCCGGGTCTTCATCCCCGCAGGATCGGACCCGGCATCGGGTTCGGTGAGACCAAAGCAGCCCACGATCTCGCCCGAGGCCAGACGCGGAAGATAGGTCTCGCGCTGTTCCTCCGAACCATAAGCATGGATCGGGTGCATCACGAGCGACGATTGCACGCTCATCGCCGAGCGATAGCCCGAATCCACCCGCTCCACCGCGCGCGCCACCAGACCGTAAGCCACATGGCTGACCCCCGCACAGCCATAGCCCTCGATCGTCGCGCCCAGCAGACCCAATGCCCCCAGTTCGCTCATGATCTCGCGATCGAACCGCTCCTCGCGCGTCGCGCTGATCACCCGCGGCAGCAATTTCTCCTGCGCATAGGCCTCCGCCGTATCGCGCACCATCCGCTCATCCGCGCTCAACTGCGCATCCAGCAAAAACGGATCGTCCCAATGAAAAGGCGTGAACGCGGCCATGATCGATTTCTCCATCCAAGATTTGTCCCCTCTTGCAACGACTCTGAAAATGCTTCAAGCTTGAAATATATTCAGGAGACAGCAAAATGCGTATCGCGTGCATCGGTGGCGGACCTGCAGGACTCTATTTCGCGATTTCGATGAAGTTGCGAGACCCTTCGCACGAGATCACGGTCTACGAACGCAATCGCGAGGGCGACACGTTCGGCTGGGGCGTGGTGTTCTCCGATCAGACCGTCGATAATATGATGGCGAACGATCCCGTCAGTGGCCAAGTGATCGCCGAGGAATTCATCCATTGGGACGATGTCGAGGTCCATATCAAGGATGAGGCGATCCGCTCTTCGGGTCATGGCTTCATCGGTATCGGGCGCAAGCGTTTGCTCATGATCCTGCAGGATCGCGCGCGCGCGCTGGGTGTCGGGCTGGTGTTCGAGCATGAGGCCAGCGCCGATCTGGCGGACTATGCCGATTACGATCTGGTGATCGCGGCGGATGGCGCGAACAGCCGCATCCGGGATCGCTATGTCGAGCATTTCGGCATCGATATCGACGTCAAGCGCAACAAATTCGTGTGGCTGGGCACGCACAAGGTGTTCGACGCGTTCACCTTCGCCTTTGAAAAGACCGAGGCTGGCTGGATCTGGGCACATGCTTATCGTTTCGACGAAAACCTCTCCACCTTCATCGTCGAATGCGATCCCGAGACCTGGACCGGGCTTGGGCTCGACAAGATGGAGCAACCCGAATCGATCGCTTTGTGCGAGAAGATCTTTGCCAAATATCTGGATGGCAATGCGCTGATGACCAATGCCGCGCATCTGCGCGGATCGGCGGCCTGGCTCAACTTCCGCCGTATCATTTCCAATCAATGGTCCTATGACAAACTCATCCTGCTGGGCGATGCCGCGCACACCGCGCATTTCTCGATCGGATCGGGCACCAAGCTGGCGCTTGAGGATGCGATCAAGCTGGCCGAAGTGCTTAATCGCCCCGGCCTATCCCACAAGGCGGCGCTGGAGGAATATCAGGCGGAGCGCAGCGTCGAGGTGTTGAAGCTTCAGAATTCGGCGCGCAATTCCACCGAATGGTTCGAGACGCTCGATCGCTATCTGCCGTTCGAGCCGATCCAGTTCGCTTATTCGCTGCTCACCCGGTCACAGCGGGTCAGTCATGAAAATCTGCGTTTGCGTGATAAGAACTGGCTCGAGGGCGTGGAGCGGTGGTTCCAGTCGCGCGCCACCGGCAAGGCCGCCAATGATGTGGTGGCTCCGATGTTCGCACCCTACACATTGCGCGAAATGACGCTGGACAATCGCATCGTGGTGTCCCCCATGGCGACCTATTCGGCGACCAATGGCGTCCCCGGTGATTTCCATCTCGTGCATTATGGCACGCGCGCGCAGGGCGGTGCGGGGCTGGTGTATACCGAGATGACCTGCGTTTCGCCGATGGGGCGGATCACGCCCGGCTGCCCTGGCATGTATGCGCCCGTGCATGTCAACGGGTGGCGCAGGATCACTGATTTCGTCCACGCCAATACCAAGGCGAAGATATGCCTCCAGCTTGGCCATGCGGGGGCCAAGGGTTCGACCAAGCGCGGCTGGGAAGGCATGGACGCCCCGCTGGACAACAACAATTGGCCATTGCTTGCGGCCTCCGCACAGGCCTGGGCACCGGCAAACCAGATTCCGCGCGCCATGACGCGCGCCGATATGGATGCAGTGCGCGATCAGTTCGTGGCGGCTGTGAAAATGGCGGTGGACGCGGGCTTCGACATGATCGAGATGCATGCGGCGCATGGCTATCTGCTCTCCAGTTTCATTACGCCCTTGCTCAACAAGCGGACGGATGATTATGGCGGCAGCCTGGAAAACCGGCTGCGCTTTCCGCTCGAAGTGTTCAACGCGATGCGCGCCGCCTGGCCGGCAGCCAAGCCGATGTCGGTCCGCATCTCCGCCAATGACTGGATGGGTGATGCCGGCGTCACGCCGGACGAGGCGGTGCTGATTGCCCAGGCTTTCGATGCGGCGGGTGCCGATCTGATCGACGTATCCGCCGGGCAGACCTGGACGGCGGCCAAACCGGTTTATGGCCGCATGTTCCAGACGCCTTTCGCCGATCAGGTGCGCAATGAGGCGCATGTGGCGACGATGGCGGTGGGCAATATTTTCGAGCCTGATCATGTCAATTCGATCCTGGCTGCTGGGCGCGCCGATCTGGTGGCGCTGGCGCGGCCGCATCTGATTGATCCGATGTGGACCCTGCGCGCCGCCGCGGCGCAGGAGCATGACGATATCTTCGTGCCGCCACCCTATCTGGCGGGGCAGGCGCAATTGACGCGTAATTTGAAGCGCGCGGCTGAAACGGCGGCGGCATTGAAGGCATGAGCAGGCTCGCGGGACGCCATGCCGTGGTGACCGGCGGCGGCAGCGGGATCGGCGCGGCGATCGCGCGCGTTCTGACTGCCGAGGGCGCGCTGGTGTCTGTAGTCGGTCGCCGGCAAGCCCCGCTGGATGCGCTGACCAGCGAGATCGGCAGCTTTGGCGCAGTGGCCGACGTGACGGACCGTGACCAGGTGGATGCAGCCTTCGCCGCCGCCCGCGCGGCGCACGGTCCCATCTCGATCCTGATCAACAATGCCGGAGCCGCGGCCAGCGGACCCTTTGCAAAGCAGAGTGCTGAAGGGTGGCGCAACGCCATGGCGGTCAATCTCGATGCGCTATTCCATTGCACCCAATCCGCGCTGGCGGATCTGCTGGCGGCCGACGCGGGCCGCGTCGTGATGATCGCGTCCACCGCGGGACTTAAGGGCTATGGTTATGTCGCGCCCTATGTGGCGGCCAAGCATGGCGCGATCGGCCTGACGCGCGCGCTGGCGATCGAATATGCCACGACCGGACTGACGGTGAACGCGGTTTGCCCCGGATTCACCGATACCGATTTGGTTGCAGAGGCCGTATCGACGATTCGCGAAAAGACCGGGCGTGATGCCGCAACAGTGCGCAAGGACCTGGCCCAGTTCAATCCGCAAAAGCGCCTGATCGATCCTGCCGAGGTGGCCAGTGCCGTGCTGTGGCTGTGCCAGCCGGAAAACCAGTCTATCACCGGGCAGGCGCTGGCGGTGGCCGGAGGGGAAGTGATGTGAGTATCCGGGAAAAGCATGATGGGCAGGTCGGCGTGGATCGTGTCAACGTGCGTCTCTGGCTCCGTTTGCTAAGCTGCTCCACGGTGATCGAAAAGCGCGTCCGGCGACGCTTGTCCGAGCGAGGTGCCACGCTGCCGCGTTTCGACGTGATGGCCACGCTGGACCGCAATCCCGACGGGCTGACGATGTCGGCATTATCCCGGCTGCTGCTTGTTTCCAATGGCAATGTGACCGCGGTGGTGCAGGCGCTTTCCAAGGAAAGGCTGGTCCAAATGGAGCCCAGTCCGACCGATGGCCGCGTTTCGATCGTGCGGCTGACCGAGCAGGGGCAAGCATCTTTCGACGATCTGGCGCAGGGGCATCATCGCTGGATCGATGCGATGTTCAAGGGAATGGACAAAAAGGAGAGCGAACAGCTCTTCGCGCTGCTTGGCGTGCTGAAGGCGTCAATTGCGGACGAAATGGTAGAGGAGAATGAGCTTGAATCCTGAAACCTATAGCGCTGAGCATTTCCGCTGGGATTATGCGGCGGGTATCGCGACGATCACGCTGAACCGCCCGGAGCGCAAGAACCCGCTGACATTCGAATCCTATGCCGAATTGCGCGATCTGTTTCGCGATCTCGTCTATGCCAATGCGGTGAAGGCCGTAATCGTGACGGGTGCCGGCGGCAATTTCAGCTCGGGCGGCGATGTGCATGATATTATCGGCCCACTGACCAAAATGGCAATGCCCGAACTGATCGCCTTCACCCGTATGACGGGCGATCTGGTGAAGGCGATGCGCGGCTGCCCGCAGCCGATCATCGCGGCGGTGGATGGCGTGTGCGTCGGTGCGGGGGCGATCATGGCGATGGCGTCCGACCTGCGTCTGGCCACGCCCGAAGCCAAGACGGCGTTTCTCTTCACCCGCGTCGGCTTGGCCGGCTGCGACATGGGGGCGTGCGCCATCCTGCCGCGGATCATCGGACAGGGGCGGGCGTCCGATCTGCTCTACACGGGTCGCGCCATGAGCGCCGACGAGGGCGAACGATGGGGCTTCTACAATCGCCTCGTGGCGGCCGATGCGTTGCAGGACGAGGCACAGAAGCTGGCGCGGCGTCTGGCCGATGGGCCGACCTTTGCGCACGGGATCACCAAGACGCAGCTCAATGTGGAATGGAATGTCAGCCTTGAAACCGCCATCGAGATGGAAGCGCAGGCACAGGCGATCTGCATGGCGACTGGTGATTTCCGGCGCGCGTTCGAAGCCTTTGCAGCCAAGCGCCAGCCCGTATTCGAAGGAAACTGAAGCCGTGGCGGATCTGAGCTATCTCGATTGGCCGTTCTTTGATGACAGCCACCGTGCGCTGGCCGAAGGGCTGGAGGCGTGGTGCGTCGCCGAACTCGATCATCACGAGCCGGATGACGTGGATGCCGCGTGCCGGGAATTGGTACGGAAGCTGGCCGATGGCGGCTGGTTGCGCTTCGCCGTGCCTTCGGCCTTTGGTGGTGCGCGCGAGGCGCTGGACGTGCGCTCGCTCGCGATCATCCGCGAGACGCTGGGGCGGCATTCGGGTCTGGCCGATTTCGTCTTTGCGATGCAGGGCTTGGGATCGGGCACGATCAGCCTGTTCGGCACGCCCGAGCAGCAGGCGGCCTATCTCCCCGCCGTTGCGGCCGGGGAGAAGATAGCGGCCTTTGCGCTGACCGAACCGGATTCGGGCAGCGACGTCGCCGCGATCGCGACCAGCGCCGAGGAGCAGGCGGACGGCAGTTACCTATTGAACGGCGCCAAGACCTATATCTCAAACGGCGGGATCGCCGATTATTACGTCGTCTTTGCGCGCACCGGAGAAGCGCCGGGTGCGCGTGGGTTGTCCGCCTTCATCGTGGATGCCGATGCACCGGGGCTGGAAATTGCGGAGCGCATCCGCGTGATCGCGCCGCATCCGCTGGCCCGTATCGTGTTCAATAACGTGCGCCTGCCCGCGGGTGCCCTGCTGGGTGAACGCGGCAAGGGCTTTGGCCATGCGATGGCGACGCTCGATATCTTCCGCACCACCGTGGGCGCTGCAGCCATGGGTTTCGCCAAGCGCGCGCTGGAGGAGGCGACCAGACGCGCGCTCACCCGCAAGCACGGCGCGGGCACGCTATCGGACAATGCCGTGGTGCAGGCGCAATTGGCGGAGATGATCCTCGATATCGAGACCGCATCTTTGCTTATCTACCGCGCGGCATGGCTGCGCGACGTGGCAGGCAAGCGCAATACCAAGGAAGCGGCGCTCGCCAAGCTCCACGCCACCGAGGGCGCGCAGCGCGTGATCGATCAGGCGGTGCAGATTTTCGGCGGTGAGGGCGTCACCCATGGCAGCGTGGTGGAAGCGCTCTACCGCGAAGTCCGGGCCTTGCGCATCTATGAGGGTGCATCCGAAGTGCAGCGCCTCGTGATCGCGCGCCAGCATCTCGCCAATCCGTGATCGCGCACTATCCCGTGCGTTTCGCGCACTGCGATCCAGCGGGAATCGCTTATTATCCGCGGCTGTTCGAACTGTGCGACGGCGCGATCGAGGATTGGTGCGCCCTTGTGTTGCGGGTGCCGCGGCGGATCATGCACCTGGAGCTTGGGCTGGGGATGCCGACCGTCCATATGGAGGCGCGGTTCATTGCACCTTGCCGGCTGGGTGAAATACTTGATATCGAGATCGCCGCGCGCAGGGTGGGAAACAGCTCGATCGATCTGACCGTGCGTGTCGGCTGCGGTGGCGCTCCGCGTTTCGAGGTGGATTATACCCAGGTTCTCATGACGCTGACCGAGGCGCGCGCCACGCCCTGGCCCGACGCCTGGCGAACCATCATTGAATCCGAATTGACTGTGAGGAATGACGCATGACCGTCCATCAAACCCTGCTCCCGCCCGGCTGGCCGCGGCCCAAGGGCTATGCCAATGGCATCGCCGCCAGCGGCCGGATGATCTTCACCGGCGGCCTCGTCGGCTGGGATGCCGAGGAGCGTTTCGCCACAGGGCTGGCTGGGCAGTTTCGCCAGGTGCTGCAGAATATGCTGGCGGTTTTGAACGAAGCCGGGGCGGGACCGGAGCATCTGGTGCGGCTCACCTGGTATATCACCGATCGCGATGATTATATCGCCAGCCTGCCCGCGATCGGCACCGTTTATCGCGAGTTGATCGGCAAGAACTTTCCGGCGATGGCCGTGGTGCAGGTCGCCGCGCTGGTCGAAGCGGCGGCGCTGATGGAGATCGAGGCCACCGCTGTGCTGCCCGAGGCGTAAACCGCCTCGGCTACGTCCCGTCCGGATTATTCGATCGGCAATTTGCTCAGATTCTGGCTGATTTTCTGCAGGGTCTTGAGCAGGTTTGCGATGTCGCGCTCGCTGATTCCCTCGGTGGCGCGCACGAACTGGCGGCCCACGATCGGGGTCAGTTTGCGCAGCGTCTGCTGGCCCGCCGGGGTCAGCGTCACCTCGGTGATGCGATTGTCTTCGGGATTGGCCTCGGTGGTCACCAGGCCTTGCTCGAGCATCCGATCGATGATGCGGCTGACAGTCGAGCGCTTGGTCAGCGCCACTTCGGCCAGCGCGCCGATGCTGGCGGGTTGGTGTTCGCGCAACACAGTCATGATCCGGTAGATCGGCTTGGATACGCCGTGCTTATGCAGCACCTTGTCCATATCCTCGTGATATTTATAGTCCGCGTGGGCCATCAAATAAAACGGAGAGTTATCCAGCCTAAAACCCGGATTGCTCGGGTCATAGGCGCTGCGACTATTGTTGCTATCCTCTGGCTTGCTCATCAATTTCATAACCTGTTCTGGCAACCATCCGTTCCAACTACGCCGACAGAGCCAATAGCAATGCCGATTCCGTTTCCTCCTTAGCAGGAGAGAAGACTTTGTGGAGGCATAATCTGACAAATGACATGTGTCTTTTCACCTATCTCCTTCTTGCAGCGGGCATTGCGGCGTTCAGATTGCCATGCCGGCCCAGCCCATGTCACCCGACAACGCCCTCTCGCCGTTGCGACATTGACAACCTTAATGCGGTCTTGCTTAATCACTGGACCTGATTTGTGCCGGAATCGTGGCATGGATTGATCCAAAGGCGCGCGACCATGTTCATTCCGCCGATCCACATCGATCCGTCCCGCGATCTGCCGCTTTACCTGCAGGTGACGCGCGCGCTGATCGAAGAAATCCAGCGGGGGCGGCTCGCGCCGGCGATGTTCCTGCCCAGCACCCGCTCGCTCGCCGAAGCGCTGAAGGTCAATCGCAAGACGATCGTATTGGCCTATGACGAACTCACCGCGCAGGGATGGCTGGTCTCGCATGGGACACGGGGCACGGCAGTGTCGCCATCGTTGCCCGAACAGCCGCTTGTGTCCGCCGAGCATGTGTTCCCCCGTGAGACCGGCCCGGTAAAGGCAGGATATCGTTTCCGCCCGCCCCCGCCCGAGCCGCTGGCCATTCCCACAGGCCCGTGGCGCAAGATCGACGAAGGCGCGCCAGACGGGCGGCTGTTTCCGGCGGAACTGCTGGGTCGCGCCTATCGATCGGCGGTGGACAGCGCGTTTCGCATGAACCGGCTGCAGTATCGCGATCCCCGTGGCTCGCGCCTGCTGCGCGAAAGCATCGCCAACATGCTGCGCAACGAACGCGGGCTGATGGTGTCGCTCGATAACGTCTGCATCACCCGCGGTAGCCAGATGGGCATTTTCCTGGCGACCCGCATTCTGGCCCAGCCGGGCGAGGCGATCCTGTTTGAATCGCTGAGCTACGGCCCGGCGGTGGCGTCGGCGCAGGCGTGCGGGGCGCAGGCGATTTCAGTGGGGTTGACGCCCGACGGCGTGGATGTGGACGATGTCGAGCGCGCCTGCCGACGGCACCGGGTGCGCGCCATCTTCCTGACCCCGCATCATCAGTTTCCCACCACGGTGTCGCTCAAGCCCGAACGCCGCCTGCGTCTGCTCGAACTGGCGCGGCAATTCGCCTTTGCCGTGATCGAGGATGATTATGATCACGAATTCCGGTTCGGATCGCAGCCGCTTCTGCCCATGGCCAGCTATGCGCCCGATCGCGTGATCTATGTGGGATCGCTCTCCAAATTGCTCGTGCCGGCGCTCCGGCTGGGGTATGTCGTCGCCACGCCGGAGGTGATCGATGCCATTGCGCACGAGATTTCCCTGATCGACGGCATGGGCAACACGCTGACCGAAGAAGCCGCGGCGGACCTGACCGACAGCGGCGAGGTGCGTCGTCATGCGCGCAAGATGACACGAATCTATGCCGCGCGCAGAGACAATTTCGCCACCACAGTCGCAGAGGAATTGGGAGATCAGATCGATTTCCGCGTGCCCGATGGCGGTCTGGCTTTCTGGCTGAAATTTCGGGACAATTCCTTTCTCGATCGGATCGAACGCAATGCGCACAAGGTCGATCTGCGCTTTGCCTCCTCCCATTCTTTCATGACACGGCCCGATGCGGAACGCGGTCTGCGGCTGGGTTTCGCCAGCATGGATGAAGGCGAGGCGCGCGACGCGATCAAGCGGTTGCGAAGGGCCGGTAATATGCCTGCCTGATAGTTGGACCCGTCGATGGGTCCAATATTGGATGTTTCTTGATCCGTGTCTGTCAGGTCAATCCGAGGCACGGAGGAAGAATGATCGACCGGCGTCAATTCATCGGGGCTACCGCAGCCATGCTGCTCGCGCAGCCGCTTCATGCGGCCGGTGGGCCGCTCGACATCGCGCTGATCAATGCGCGCGTGTGGACCGGCATGAAGCCGGATGCGGCCATCACGGCGGTTGGATTGAAGGGCGATCGCATCGTCGCGATCGGCGCCGATGCGGTCCGCGCGGGCAGCGGACGCGGCACGCGCACCATCGATCTGGGTGGTGCCTTCCTGATGCCGGCCTTTATCGACAATCACACGCATTTCTTGCGTGGGTCGGCAATGCTGACGCAGCCCAATCTGCGCGAAGCCCCCAATCGCGCGGCCTTTACCGCGCAGGTGGCCCAGGCCGCGCGGGCATTGTCACCGGGCCAATGGGTCGAGGGTGGATATTGGGACGAGCAATTATGGGGCGGTGAATTGCCCACCCGGCATTGGATCGACGCCGTGACCCCGGATACGCCCGTTGCGGTATCGCGCCTCGATCTGCACATGGTCTTGCTGAATTCGGTGGCGCTGAAACTGGCGGGCATCGATCGCAACACGCCGGATCCGGCGGGCGGGCTGATCCTGCGCGATGCCAAGGGAGAGCCGACCGGCATATTGAAGGACAATGCCGCCTGGCTCGCCGAGCGCGCCATCCCCAGGCCCACCGACGCGCAGACCGAAGCCTCGGTGAAGCGCGGCATCGCGCATGGCCTCTCCAAGGGCGTGGCGCAGGTGCATATGCCGGAAATCGACTGGAGCAGTTACGAAGCGCTGCGCCGGTTGGGTGCCAAGGGCGAGACGGGGATGCGCTTTTATGCCTTCACGCCTCTGGCCGACTGGGAAAAAATGGCCGCGATCGTCGCTGCCGAAGGCCGTGGTGACGATTGGCTGCGCTGGGGCGCGGTGAAAGGGTTGATGGATGGATCGCTCGGTTCGCGCACCGCCTTGTTCCGCCAGCCCTATACCGATGCGCCCAATCAGCATGGCGTGCGCGTCGCGCCGCTCGCCGATGTCCGCAAATGGGTGCAGGCGGCGGATGCGCATAAGCTGCATGTCACCGTCCACGCGATTGGCGACGCGGCGAATGACGAGATCCTCGATATCTTCGCCGAAGTCGCCAGCGCCAATGGCCCGCGGGATCGGCGTTTCCGGATCGAACATGCCCAGCATCTGAGCCAGCCGGCGATCAAGCAATTCGCCGCGCAAAAGGTGATCGCGTCGGTTCAGCCCTATCATGCGATCGATGACGGCCGATGGGCGATCAAGCGCATCGGCGCGGCGCGTTTGAATGGCACCTATGCCTTCAAGTCTCTGCTCGATGCCGGTGCTACGATGACGTTCGGATCGGATTGGCCGGTGGCCCCGCTCGATCCGCTGGCCGGCCTCCATGCGGCGGTGACGCGCGCTACGATCGACGGTGCCAATCCGCAGGGCTGGTTGCCCGATCAGAAGATCAGCGTTGAGCAGGCGCTGTCCGCTTATACCCGCGCCAATGCCTATGCCGGATTCCAGGAGGATCGGCTGGGCGTCATCGCCCCGCATTATCTGGCGGATTTGACGGTGCTCGATGCCGATCCCCGCGCGATCCCCGCCAGCGACATCGCCAAGATCAAGGTGTTGCGCACGTTCGTTAACGGACGCCAGCGCTTCGGGCCTGAAGACCACTGAGGATCAACCAGCAAGCCGTCAAAGAACGGCACCATCCAACATCCCGGCACAAGCTGCGCAACGCGGCAGCCGGGCAAAAAAGGGAAAAGACGATGACCAAGATCATGATCAAGCCATTTGCCATATCCGCCATCGCGATGATGATGGCGGGCGCGACACCGGCCTGGGCGCAGGAAGCGGTGGAAGACAGTGCTTCGAACACCGGCAATGAAATCATCGTGACCGCCGGCAAGCGGCAGGAGCGGCTCGGCGATTTCGCAGGCAGCCTCTCCGCCGTGACCGGTGAGCAGCTCGAGAAGATCGGCGCACAGGATTTCAAGGATTATCTGACGCGCACGCCCGGCGTGGCCTTCAATACCGGGCCGTCCAACAATTCACAGGCAGTGATCCGCGGCATCGGCACCAATGCCGGGCTCGATCAGGGTCAGGGCACCACCGGCTATTTCATCAACGATATCCCGATGAACGAACCCGGCTATACCGTCGTCATCCCCGATATCGACGCTTTCGACGTGCAGCGCGTCGAAGTGTTGCGCGGCCCGCAGGGCACGCTGTTCGGCTCCGCCTCATTGGGCGGCGCGATCAATTTCATATCCAACCTTGCGAACCCGGAGGCGATCGAGGCCGCAGCGGAAGCCGGGATCGGCACCACGCGCTTTTCCGATGGCGAAGTGAATTACCGCGCGAAAGGCATGATCAACCTGCCGATCATCGCCGATAAATTGGCGGTGCGCGCTGTGGTCACCCAGCGCGTCGATGCGGGGTATATCAACAATATCGGCGTGGGCGAAAAGGGCTCCAACGATCTCCACACCTTCGGCGTGCGCGGCTCGATCGTGTTCACCCCCGATGTGGATACCAAGCTGAGCTATCTTGGTCTGTATCAAAAGAGCCGCACGGACGACAACAGCATCGCCAATGCCAATCTCGGCCTGTTGGTCAAGTCGACCGCGATCGAATTGCCGATGATATTCGAAACCGAGCTTCACAGCTTGCGGCTCGATCATGATTTCGGTTTCGCCGATTTCACGATGCTGGGCACTTATAACAAGAAGAGCGGCGACATTTATGACGAGCTCTCGTCCATTCCCTTTTATGGGGCTCTGAATCCTGGCCTCCACAATTTTCTGCAAGCCGGTCAAAGCACCACTTGGTCTTTCGAGGCGCGCTTTGCGTCCCCCAAGGGCGAGACGTTTGACTGGGTGGTGGGCGCGACGCACATCAATACGGAAAAAGGCTTTCAGGAGCATCTTTCCTCTCCCAACTACACCGCAAACCATCCTGCCGAGAATGCCGCTGGTCTGCTGAACGGGGACGAATATTATTTCGGCGCGTCCCGCACCAAGGGCGAAGAAAACGCGCTGTTCGGTGAGGGCAATCTCAATCTCGGCGCGTTCACGCTGACCGCGGGTGGGCGTCTGTTCCAGACCAGCACGGATACCTACACGATCGGTGCCGGCATCTTCTCCGGCGCGCCCTACAGTGCGCCGCTGATCAATCCGCCGTTCGGCGTCAACGAATCCGGTTTCGCGCCGAAGCTCTCGATCAAATATCAGCCGCAGGATGATTTCATGGTCTATGCGCTGGCATCCAAGGGCTATCGCTTCGGTTCGCCCAACACGCTGCCGCCGCTGGCCGGATCGCCCATCCCGCTGGGCACCGAATCCGATAGCCTGTGGAATTACGAAGTCGGCACCCGGTTCGATCTGTTCGACAAGGCGCTGAATCTCAACCTCACGGGATTTTACGTCGACTGGACTAATCTTCAGGTGCGGCTGCGCCGCGCTGGCGATGGTCTCACCTATGGCGCGAATGCAGGCGCGGCGGAAATCTATGGTGTCGAGGCCGCGGCGGCGCTCACGCTGGGGGGCTTCTCCTTCGCCACCAACGTGACCTATCTCGACGCCAAGCTCTCCGAAGCCATTCCCACGGGTTCGCCGCCGCTGCCCGAAGGCAAGAGGCTGCCGTCCGCCGCGAAATGGCGCATCTCCAACACGGCAAGCTACAGCTTTGGTGGTGAGGTCGCGCCCACGGTCATGCTGCTTCATCGCTATGTGTCCCGCTCGCCGGGCTTCCTCACCGAGACGACGAGCTTTGCGCCCTATAGCATTTTCGATGCGCGGATTTCGGCCAAGCTCGGTGCCTTTTCGGCGGCGGTCTATGCCGAGAATATTGCGGATAAGCGCGCCGTGACATTCGGCTATTCCGATTTTGGTTCGGGCGCTGGCCGCTTCATCGTTCGCCCGCGCACCTTTGGGGTGCAGTTGAACTGGGCGTTGTAAAGGTCATAGGTGGCCGGGATCGGTTTCCCGGCCACCAATTTTCTGGGATGATGCGTGCATGATGGACCGCCGAAAGATTTGCGTATCGCTGGGTGCGATGACGATAGCGGCGATGGCACGGCCGGGCGTTGCGCTCGCCGCGAAATCTGCCTGGCCGATCCCGCCGCAGCAGCCGGTGCAGCCGAGGGAAGTCGGCAATTTCGGCCATAAGCGGATCGATAATTACGCCTGGATGCGGCCGAAGGATTGGCACGCGGTGCTGCGCGATCCCACCACGCTCGATCCGCCGATCCGCGCCGCGATCGACGCCGAGACGGCTTATGCCGATGCCATGCTGGCCCCCTCTCAGCCCTTGCAAGCAGCATTGCTGCAGAGAGCGGAAGCCGTCGGCAACAGCGCGACCTCGCCGCTGGAAGTGGAAGACGGCGGCTATCTTTATTATCAGCGCGCTGCACCGGGCAGCGAATATCCGGTCTATGCGCGCAAACCCAAGGCGGGCGGCGCTGAACAGATTCTGCTCGACGCGGGCGCGCAGGCCAAGGGCAAGACCTTTTATGGCCTGCATTGGGCCGGCCCGTTTCACAGCCCTGATCAGAAGATGTTCGGCTGGGCCGAGGATCTGACCGGATCCGGCATCTTTTCCATCCGCGTCCGCGAGATTGCCACGGGCAAGATGCGCGTCACGGATATCGATGCGGGCCATGGCAGCTTTGCCTTCGATGCGGGCGGGCGCTATCTCTTCTGGGTAGGGCGCGATGACAGCGGCCATCCCAATTCGGTGTGGCGGCGCGATATGCAGACCGGCGCGGACGTGAAGGTGCATGCCGAAAGCGATCCCGCTTTCTTCATTCAGTTGCGCACCACGGCTTCCGGCGGGTTCGTGGTGATCCAGATGCTGAACGGCGCGCAGACCGAGGTCATGCTCGTTCCCGCGAGCGATCCCACGGCAAAGCCGATCCTGGTGGAGCCGCGTGCGCCCGATCTGCGCTACGATGTGGATCATTGGAACGATCAGCTTGTCATTCTTACGGATGTCGATGGCGCGATCGATATGAAGATCATGACGGTGCCGGTAGCGACGCCAGGCCGCGCGCAATGGAAACCCTGGGTGCCGCATATCGCGGGGCGTTTCATCGCCGCCATTCATCCGTTCCGCGATCATCTGGTGCGCGAGGAATGGCGCGACGCCAATCCGCGTCTTGTGGTGATGGACAAGAAGGGCGGGGAGCGGGATGTCGGCTTCGACGAACCCGCTTACGCCCTGTTCGCGCCGCATGGTCAGGGTTGGGACGCGCCCGCGCTGGCTTTCACCTATCAATCACCGCGCACCCCGCCACAGCCTTCGCGCCTGATGCTCGCCTCTGGCACCGCAGCGCCGGCCCGCGCAACGACAATCAATCCGGCTTACGATCCCGCGCATTATGTGGTCGAACGGCTTGAAGCCGTGGCCCCGGATGGCGAACGTGTGCCGATCACGCTGTTGCGATCCAAGGCGGCTCGGCGCGACGGGAAAGCGCCGCTCTTCCTTTATGGCTATGGTTCCTATGGCGCGACCGTGCCGGCGGAATTCGATGCCGCGTCGATCGCGCTGGTCGATCAGGGCTGGAGCTACGCCATCGCCCATGTGCGGGGCGGCGCGGAAAAGGGCAGCCATTGGTGGCGGTCGGTGCTCAAGACCGGCAAGAAGAAGACCTTCACCGATTTCATCGCTTGCGCCGAACATCTGATCGCGGAAGGCTATACAGCTAAGGGGCGGATCGTGTCGCATGGCTATTCCGCGGGCGGTCTGCTGATGGGGGCGATCTATACGATGCGGCCCGATCTCTGGGCGGGCGTGATCGCGCAAGTGCCGTTCGTGGATCCGCTGAACACGATGGACGCATTCGAAACGCATCCGCTGGGGCTCACCGCTTTGCCGATCTGGGGCGATCCGCGCGTGCCGGAGGAATATGCGTATATCGCGAGCTATTCGCCTTATGATCAGCTCAAGCCCGCCGCTTATCCCGCCTTGCTCACCACGAGCAGCCTAGCCGATGAACGCGTCGCCTTTTATGAGCCGCTGAAATTCACGGTGCGTGCGCGGGCCGTTACCACCGGCGGCCATCCGATCATGACCAAGATCTCGTCCATCGGCGGCCATATGGGCGCATCCGGCAGCAAGGCCGTGCGTCAGCAGCAAGCGATGTTTCAGGCTTTTGCGATCTGGGCGGCGGACGATAAATGGGGCATTGTCCCGCAACGATGAACAAGAAACAGGAATATGGGGACCAGTTTGCGCCCCGCGATCGGGAAAGTCTCGCGGCCTTCGTCAGCGAACAGGTGCTTGCGATGGTCGTATCGGATGGGCCGGAGGGGTTCGTCTCGACCCCGCTGCCGCTGCTGGCGGACATTGGGGCCGATGGGGAGATCACAGGCTTCTTCGGTCATTTCGCGCTCGCCAATCCTCACTTGGCCGTGGTGGCGGCGCAACCGCGTGCGCTGATCCTGTTTCAGGGTCCGCAAGGCTATATCCAGCCGGGCTGGGTATCGAAGCCGGGCTGGGCACCGACATGGAATTACGCTTTTGCCCAATATGAGGTGGAAATCCGCCTCGTCCCGGACGAAAATGACGCGGCGATCGATGCGCTGGTGTCTCATATGGAAGGCGATGGCCCCGGTGCCTGGCGTCCTGACGCGATGGGGGATCGCTATGCCAAGCTCATTCCCCATATCGTGGCGTTTCGTGCGAACGTGATCCGCGCGCGGTCGCGCTTCAAGCTGGGGCAGGATGAGAGCCCCGAAACGCTGAATGAAATATTGGACGCGCTGGGCGATGTGCCGCTTGCGCGCCTGATGCGCCAGGCCGGGGATAGTGATGATGGATGATGTCGATCCCCACATCCGCCGGTTCCATCATCAGGTGAATGCCGATTATGCCAGGCTGTCGGCCGGCGGCTATGCCGATATTTCCGCGCGGCGCGCCGTGGCCGAAGAGGTGCGCGCGCCATGGACGGCGGGCGGTCCCGTAATGGCGAAGACCGAAGAGTTGATCGTCGGCGCGGGCAAGCTGCGGGTCCGCATTCACCGCCCCAATGCCGATCCCGTCCTCCCGGTGCTGCTCTATATCCATGGCGGCGGATGGATGTTGTTCAGCATCGATACGCATGATCGGTTGATGCGCGAATATGCCGCACGGGTCGGCTGCGCGGTGATCGGCGTGGATTACAGCCTCTCGCCCGAAGTGCGCTTTCCTCATGCGCTGGACGAGATTGTGGACGTGGTAGGCTGGGTGCGGTCCGACGGCGCTGCGCACGGCCTCGATCCCGAGCGGGTCGCGATCGGCGGTGATTCGGCCGGAGCCAATCTGTCGCTGGCGACGGCGCTCAGGCTGCGCGATGCGGGAGAGCCGCCGCTGAACGCGCTGCTGCTCAATTATGGCGCGTTCGATACGGAGATCCGCGACAGCCACAGCCGCTATGACGGCGACGCCTATAATCTGACTGCAAGCGAGATGGTCGATTTCTGGGATGCCTATCTCGGCCCCGATGGAGATCGGCAGAGCCCTTATGCCCGGCCGATGCTGGCAAAGCTCCACAATCTGCCCCCGGCCTTCCTGTGCATCGCCGCGTGCGATATCCTCGCCGATGAAAATCGCGCTATGTCTGCAAAGCTGCGCGACGCGGGGGTGGAGGTTCGCATGACGGTTTACGCCGGCGCTATCCACAGCTTTCTGGAATCCATGAACATATCGGATATGGCCAACACCGCCATTGCAGACGGAGCGGACTGGTTGAAACGTCATTTGAAGTCCGGCGCTTCAGCCGCGGATTAAAGATTGCCGCGCCCGGCTATCAACTCATGCGCGTCACGCGTCCACCGCGGATCACCCATCCATGGCGAGCGAACCGCGGGTTCGTTTTCTGGGCCTCGACGCCATTTTCGACGACAGTTCTGTTAACGCGTCATCGGATGCGCGCGCTCATCCCGCGTTTTACAGCGGAGATAATGGGATCAAAATTTGGTCATCATTCAAGGCATCATTTCAATCGGTCCCGGCTGGCCTTCCATGCTCAGGAAATTGACGAGTGCGATCTTGCCGCCGCGGACTTCCACATAGCCCATCACCATCGAATGGCTCTCCTTGCCATTCTCGATCGCGCTTTCGAGATGGTAAGTGAAGATCCTCTTGCCATCGGGCGAAGAGAAAGCTTCTACGAACGGCACCTTGATCTCGACGGCATCGACGCTGGACTGGATCTTGCGAAAGCGTGCCGCCAGATCGGTCAGCCCCTTCGCGCGGTTCGTGCCGTTGATCCGCATCACCGCATCATCGGTGAAATACTGACCGAAAGCCTCGGGCGTGAAACCTTCTGGATCCTTGAAGGCGGCGTTCCACCAAACGAACATGCGGCTGACGAGATCGCTGGCCACTGGCCTGGAGAATGTGTGCTCCTTCTTCGCGGCCATCGCAGGTGTCACGCTGAGCGATGCGATCGCCAGCGCCGTCAGAATTTTCTTCATGCTTTCCCTTGTCCTTCTTGCTTCTCGGTTCGCGTGGATACGATCCAGTTTTCGATCTTGGCTTCGAGCACATCCATCGGAATGGCGCCGGTATTGAGCGCCTCACGATGATAGTCGCGGACATCGAACTGGTCTTTCAGCGCCTTTTCAGCGCGGATGCGCAGTTCGCGAAATTTGAGTTCGCCGATTTTATAGGCACAGGCCTGCCCAGGATATGCGATGTAGCGATCGATTTCGACAGCGACGTCCTTGTCCGCCATCGACGTATTGGCGCGTATATAGTCGATCGCCTTCTGGCGATCCCATTGCTTGGCGTGCAGCCCGGTATCCACCACAAGACGGACGGCGCGGAGCATTTCCATATCGAGATGGCCGAACCATTGCAGCGGATCGCCGAACATCCCCAGTTCGCGCCCCAGTGATTCCGCATAAAGCCCCCACCCCTCGGTGTAGGCGGTGGATGATCCGAAGCGTAGCAACGGTGGCAGGCTTTCATTTTCGCGTGCCAATGTGATCTGGAAATGGTGTCCGGGAATGCCTTCGTGCAGCGTTAGCGTCTCCAGCGTGGGAATGGGCCGCGTGCCGAGCATGGACATATTGAAAAACAGGATGCCGGGAGAAACGCCATCGGGTTCACCCGGTCGATAATAGCCGGTGCCGCGCTGATCACCGAGCGCGGGCAGCGGGCGGACCTCGAACGGTGCCTTTGGCCGGTCGTGGAACAATTTGGGGATGGAGGGCCAGATCTTCGCCTCGACCGCTTTGAAGCGCGCCAACAATTCCTCCGAAGTCGTGTAATAATATCGGGGATCGGTGCGGATGTGTGCGAAGAACGCCTTGAGATTGCCCTTATACCCGATCTGCGTGCGGACTGCCTCCATCTCGTTGCGGATCCGCGCGACTTCGGACAGGCCGAGCGTGTGGATATCGGCCGCCGATCGCGTGGTCGTCGTGTGCCGCGCGAGTTCGGCGGCATAAAGCACGTTGCCGCCCTTCATCGCCCAACGACCGGGTGCGGCAGTTGCCAGCGGGAGATAGATGTCGCGCAGATAGATCTGCCACTGGCGGTAACCCGGATAGATTTTCTCCGAGATCGTCGTGCGGTAAGCGCCGATCAGGCGCGCCTTGTCTGCGGCTGGGATATCTGCCGGCATACGGCCGATCGCCTTGAAAAACGGACTGTCGTCTACCGGCACGAGCAGCAGCGCATCGACCTGCTTCAGAATATTCTCGACGATGATCCGAGGCTGTACATAGCCGGCGGCCACGCCCTGCTTCAATTTTGAAACCGTATTGCCGAGATAGCCCGCAAAGCCGTTCAACCGGATCAGCCCATCTTCATAATCCTGGAGGCTGGCAAAGGACGCTCCGGCACCGGATACGAAATCGGGAAATTCCACCTGAAGGCCGAATGAAGGATTGAGCGGGGCCAGCCGGGCGGTCTGAAACGCCCCGCTTTCGATATAGGCCATGGTCTGGCGCGTGCGATAAGCGAACACGTCATAGGCGATGCGGTCGATCGGGATCAGCGCTGCGCGATTGATCGCGGAGAGCGCTGCCAGTTCGCGGGTCTTTTGCGCGCGCAGGGCATCGGCGTAGAAATCGGAGAGAGGATCCACGAACAATGGTCCGTCGCCGGGCTTGCCCTTGCGGGTGGCTGACATGGGGTCAAGCCTGTCATCCGCGGCGGCGCTTTCGTCCAGCAAGGCACGAAGCCGCATACCGTCATCGCCCGTTTGGGCGATGACGGCGGTGGCTCCAGCCAGCATTGTTGTGGCGAGCAGGGCGATAACGTGGCGACGGGAAAAGTCCGGAAGAGCAGGCACATGCGTTCCCCATTGAGTTTCGACCAAGATCATGCGCGCGTCGCTTCAAATTGCAAATGCCCATAATCGCGTGAAAAGTGTTGGCATTGAGCGTCATTTGGGAGATCATCCCGCCCAGGTTTCGCGGAAATCCCGCAGAAACATGTGCTTCAAGCGGAACGAGTTTGGAAATACGTTGCGATTTTCGCAACAAAATCAGGGCGTGGTGCGCCTTGCGCGCTACCCTTTATCCATCATGCTCTGGGTGAATGGGTCGAGCCGGCAAAGGCCGCCACACAAGTCAAAGGGGTTGAGATGATTCGCTCGCTATCGGGATTTCTAGCATCGGCTGCGCTCATTTTGGCGACGCCCATAGCGGCGCAGACACCTCAGTCACCGGCAGCCAGAATCACCGCGCTCGTCGGCGGCAATGTCATCGATATCGACAAGGGCGGTGCGCTCGAAAATGCCACCGTGCTGATCGAGGGCGAGAAGATCGTGAAGGTGGGGCCATCGGCATCGGTGACCGTGCCCGAAGGCGCTACGGTCGTCCCGATGCAGGGGCAATGGCTGATCCCCGGCATGATGAACATGCACACGCATCTTGGCCTGAAACTGCCCGGTGCCACCGGCAATAGCCTGGCCGACGAAAGCGACGCGGCGCAGGCGCTCCGCATGGCCGATAATGGCCGCCGGACCCTGCAGGCAGGCGTGACCACCGTGCGGCTGACGCATGAGGATCATGGCAATGATTTCGCGCTGAAGGCGGCGATCGCCGCAGGCCAGACGCTTGGTCCGCGCATCGAAACGGCCGGAGAGATCATCATTCCAACGGGCGGACACGGCTTTCTAGAAGCCGATGGCCCCTATGAATTCGCCAAGGCCGCGCGCACCCAGATCAAGCGCGGTGCCACCTGGATCAAGATCGCCATTTCGGGCGGTATTTCCGATACGCATGGCAGCATCTCCGCCGCACCGATGACGGACGAGGAACTCTCCACGCTGATCGAGGTGGCGCATCGCAACGGCGTGAAGGTCACCGCGCACAACGGATCGACCGAGGCCGCGCAGCAGGCGCTGAAATTCGGCATCGATTGCTTCGAGCATGGCTATCATCTGAACAACGATATTCTGCGCGACATGAAGGCCAAGGGCGTGTGGTTGGTGCCGACCATCGTTGTGACACAGCCCGGCGCGCATGAATTTTACCGCAAAATCGGCTCGCCTGACTGGTATATGGCGCGCGTGGAATCCACCGGCAAGGATCATTGGGCCATGCTGCAAAGTGCGATTAAGCTGGGTGTGAATATCGCGCTTGGCACCGACCAATTTCCCTTCGAGCCCAATGGCGGCACCACCGCGACCGTGGCCGAAGCCGAGCTATATGTGCAGGCGGGAATGACGCCGTTGCAGGCGCTGCAGGCGGCTACGATCCAGCCCGCCAGGATGCTGGGGCTGGATAAGGCTGTCGGACGGATCGTGGCTGGCCAATATGCCGATATCGTCGCGCTGCCCGCCAATCCTCTCAAGGATATCAGCGCGCTCCGCAATCTGGGCTTTGTGATGAAGGGTGGGTTGATCGTCCGCGCCGATACACAGCCCGCACTGATCACGCATTAATCCGGATGGTAACGATGAAAAAATGGCTGCTCTCCAGCGCGGCGCTCGCTGCGTCACTCGTCTCGTCTCCGCTGGCCGCGCAGGTTACGGCGCTGACCGGCGGGACGGTGGTCGACCTCTCCGGGAAAGCAGCGATTGAAGATGCCGTCATCCTGATCGAAGGCGAACGGATCAAGGCAATCGGCCCCGCCGCTTCGACACCCGTACCCGAGGGCGCGACGGTGGTCCCGATGGATGGCAAATGGATCATCCCGGGCCTGATGAACATGCACGTCCATCTGGGGCTCAATCTGCCCGGGGCTGGCCGGCTTTATGGCGAGAAGCCCGAAGCCAAATCGCTTCGTATGCTCGACAATGCGCAAAAATCTCTCATGTCGGGTGTGACGACAATCCGGCTCACCGGGGAGGAAGGCGGCGTCGATTTTGCCGTGAAGAATGCGATCGACGGCGGCACGTTCATGGGGCCGCGCATCCATACGGCCGGCGAGTCCATCGTGCCCACCGGCGGGCACGGCAAATTGGAGGCGGATGGCCCCTATGCCATCGCAAAAGGCGTGCGGGAACAGATCAAGCGTGGGGCGACCTGGATCAAGCTCGGCATATCGGGTGGTATTTCCGATGAACGCGGTGCCATCGCCGCATCACCCTTTACCGACGAGGAAATGAAGATCGCGATCGAAGTGGCGCATCGCAACGGCGTGAAGGTCACAGGCCACACCGGCTCGCCACAGGCTTCCGAATATGCCTTGAAGCAGGGCATCGACGGGTTCGAGCATGGCTATTTCTTCACGCCGGAAATCCTGAAGGAAATGAAGGCCAAGGGCACATGGTATGTGCCCACGATCGTCGTCAGCCAAAAGGGCGCGCTGGAGTTCTACCGTAAGATCGGATCGCCCCAATGGTATCTCGAACGCCAGGCCTCAGTCGGCAAGATCCACTGGCAAACGCTCAAATCGGCCGTGAAGGCCGGTGTCAATATTGCGCTGGGGTCCGACCAATATCCGTTCGAGCCCAATGAGGGCACTACCGCGACCGTGCGCGAGGCGGAACTCTATCAAGAGGCCGGAATGACACCGATCCAGGCGCTGCGCGCGGCGACGATCGAACCAGCGCGGATGCTGGGCATCGCAGGGGAGGTTGGTGAACTCAGACCCAATCTCCTGGCTGATATCGTGGCTGTAGATGCCGACCCCAGCAAGGATATCGCCGCGCTTCGGACCATCTGCTTCGTCATGAAGGGCGGCAAGATCGCCCGCAACGAATGCGCTCGCTAGCCCTGCCTTGATTGGAACACCCATGTCGAAATTAGTGAAGAAGCTTGCCCGTGCCGCCAGTGTGCTGGCGCTCGTGTCCATGGTTGCGTCGCCATCCGCCATCAAGGCGCAGACTGCCCCGACGCCCGTTGAGGTCAAGGCGCTGGTGGGCGGCACGGTGATCGACGTGCTCAACGGAAAGAACATCTCCGATGCGGTGGTCGTGATCGAGGGGGACCGGATCACCGCGGTTGGCCCCCGATCCAGCGTTGCCATTCCGCAAGGCGCGATCATCATCCCCGCGGAGGGAAAATGGATATCGCCCGGCTTGATGAACATGCACGTCCATCTGGGACTCAATCTTCCGGGGGCCTCCTACATTTACAACGAAAATCCGCAGGCTCGGATTTTGCGGATGACAATCAACGGGCGCAAGACGCTCGAAGCGGGCGTAACGACCGTGCGGCTGACGGGAGAGGAAAACGGATCCGATTTCGTCGTGAAAAAGGCATTTGACGAGGGAAGTTTCGATGGTCCCCGGATCGCCACGGTCGGTCAGATCATCGTGCCCACGGGCGGTCACGGCACCCTTGAGGCCGATGGCCCGGACGGGTTCGCAAAGGCGGTGCGGCAGCAGATCAAGGCTGGCGCGACCTGGATCAAATTCTCCATCTCCGGCGGCATTTCCGATACGCATGGCAGCATCGCCGCCGCGCCGATGACCGATGACGAACTCCGCGTCGGGATCGAGGTCGCCCATCGTAACGGTGCCAAGGTCACCGCGCATAACGGAGCACCGGTCGCGGCATTGAAGGCGATGGAATATGGCGTGGATTCTTTCGAACATGGCTATTATTTCACCGATCCTGTCCTCAAGATGATGAAGCAGAAAGGCACCTGGCTGATCCCGACCATGGTCGTCAGCCAGCCGGGGGCGCTGGAATTCTACAAGAGGATCGGATCGCCCCAATGGTATCTCGAACGCCAGAAGGTGGTCGGTGCGGAGCATCTGGCAATGCTGAGGGATGCGGTTCGCATCGGCGTTCCCATCGCCCTTGGCACGGATCAATTTCCGTTCGAGCCGAATAACGGCACAACCGCCACGGTCAGCGAGGCTGAAACCTACGTGCTGGCCGGGATGACGCCGATGCAGGCGTTGCAGGCCGCAACAACGATGCCAGCCAGGATGCTGGGCATGGAGGCCGACATCGGCTCGATCACCGCCGGAAAGTACGCAGACATCCTGATTCTCCCTGCTGATCCCTCCAAGGATATCAGTGCGCTGCGCACGATCGATCTCGTGATGAAGGGCGGCAAAACCGTCTATCGGCGTGCGCCCAAGGCAACGAACTAATCGACGTTCGAAAGCACGACCCTAAATTGCGTTTGACGCAACGTTTATCCCGTAACTAGTCGCTTGATGAAAATAACGAATGGGTGAAAGTTCACCCTATTGGCGATCGCGCCGATCAGGGCTTCCGAAAGGGTCAACGAATGAAAAAGCCTGCCATATTGGCGCTGACAGCGCTTGCCCTCCTCCAGTCCGCTCCCGCTGCCGCGAAGACCGATGTCTTCACGAACATGTTCGCATGGTGGAACACGGCATTCAAAACAGAGGGCGGCTTTAACGCGCCTTCGTTTCGGAAATATTTCACTGAGGACGCAACGCTGACACTCGAAGGCAAGCAGGCCATCAGTGGGATCGATAATTGGGTATCGCATTTCCAGGCCATCCAGGCGAGCGGTGCCGAGGTTGAAATCGTCGTCCCGTTCAAGACGGTCTTTCAGAAGGGCGACAAGATCTACAGTTATCACGTCATCCGCAGCCGTCGCGCAGGCAAGGCGAGTTGTTCGCTCGCGGCCGGCCATGCCGTGGTGAAGGGCGGCAAGATCGCATCGATCACGCTGGTGCGGGCAACGCTCGACGCATCCAAGGCACCGCTCGATCCGCAATGTTGGACTGACTGATCATCAAGCGCCGTGACCCATCAAAATGGGCGGGCAAACCTGTGGGCAGATGCCTTGGTCAAAAACCCAAGGCGCAAAGCAATCAAAAAAGGGGACAATCATGAATATTATCAAGCATCGCGCCAAGCGCTCGGCCATCTACAATCTTTGCGTTGCGCCCATCGCACTGGCGACCGCGTTTGTTTCCATGCCGGCGATGGCGCAGGAGGATCCTGAGGAAATCGCCGTTTCGGGCGATATCGTGGTGACGGCGCAGCGCCGCTCGGAATCCATCCAGGATGTGCCGATCTCGATCACCGCCTTTGGCGCTGAATCCATCGCCAAGCAGAATATTCAGGGTGTGGACGATTATTTCGCGGTTACGCCCAACGTGAGCTTCGTCGCCAATGGTTCGCGCGATCGTCGCGATCTCGCGATCCGCGGCATCAGCAACCAGCTTGGCGCATATGACGATGTCCGCCCCGCGACCTATGCTTTCTACATCAACGAATTCAACGTCAGCGCCGGCACCAGTAATCCCGACGTCGTGGATATGGAGCGCATCGAAATTCTGCGTGGTCCGCAGGGTGTCTATTTCGGCCGCAACGCCGTGGGTGGTGCCATCAACATCCAGACGCGCAAGCCGACAAATGAATGGGAAGGCGCGGTCAACGTCGGCTATTCAAGCTTCGATACCAAGCGCATCGAACTGATCGGCAATGCCCCGATCGTGGATGGCTTGCTCGCGATCCGCGTTGCCGGCCAGTATCAGAAATCAGACGGTAACATCGTCAACATCAACCCGACCGGTGGCGGCAACGATTCCGAATATAAAACCGGCCGGATCATGGCGCGCCTCACCCCGGGCGAGAATTTCACCTGGGACGTGACCTACAGCCGTTCGGAAGAGGAAACCGGTATGCGCGCGGGCGTGCCCACCGGCTTCCTGACGCGCACTTGGCGTTCGGTCTATTATGGCGGCGCTGCCGGCAACGTGGCCTCACCCGACGGCGTTGGCTTTTATCCAGACAATCGCACGAAAGTGAATTTCGACCGGCCTCAGAGCGTCGGCACCACGGTAGAATATATCAGCAGCAACATGGTCTATGAATTTGATACCATGTCGCTGACCGCCGTGGTGGGTGATCTCACATCCAAAGTCTATAACTATGGTGACGTGGACGGCGGCAGCTTCGATTTCTTCTATGAGGATTTTCTGCTCAATCGTGGTTCGACCAGCGGCGAAATTCGTCTGCAATCCACGAACAAGGGTGCTTTCGAATGGAGCATCGGCGGCATGATCGGCAAGGACACGGGTGAGACCGATCAGGCCACTTATTACGGGACACAAAATCCGCTCGGCCAGATTCCCGGTCGGACTATTACGACGCTGATCACCGACTCCAATTCGAAATATCATGCCATCTTCGGGCAGGGCACATGGAATGCCACCGACAAGCTTAGCGTGAGCATCGGCGGGCGCTATTCCTACGAGAAAATTCGCCGTCGCTTGATCAACTCTTCGAACGGCGTGCAGACGAACGACAGCGATCGCACAAGATCGTTCAAGGATTTCTCTCCGCGCTTCAACGTGAGCTACAAAGCGAGCGACGATTTCCTGCTCTATGGCACCGTCTCCAAGGGCTTCAAATCAGGCGGCGTGCAGGTTCAGGAGGCCAATCTGCGCAACGATTACAAGCCTGAGGAACTGTGGAGCTATGAAGCCGGTATCAAGGGCGAATTGTTTGATCGCCGGGTCCGCTTCGATCTCACCGGCTTCTACATGGACTGGAAGGATGTTCAGCAGACCGTTCGTTTCCAGTTCCTTCAGAACGGCGTTTTGGTGGGTGTGAACGGTATCGATAACGCCGGCAGCGCGCGCAGCTATGGTGCTGAAATGAGCTTGGATGCGCGGATCAGCAACCGCTTCAAGGTCGGTGCCACCGCGGGCTGGCTGGAAGCCAATTACGTCAAATTCCCTGTCGCGCTGGTCGATGGCATCACGGTCAACGCCAATGGCAAGCGCATGGTCAATGCGCCCCGCTGGACGCTCAGCGGAAACGCGGAATATACCGTGCCGCTTTCGGATGAATTCGAAGGCTTTGTGCGCGGCGAATGGAATTATCGCGGTGAAACGCTGTCTTCGAACTTCGCGCTGGTTTATCCCAATTCGCCGTTCGTCTCGCCAGGCTTCCATAACTTCAATCTTCGCATCGGTGCGGAAAGCGAAAAGATGAAGGTCATGCTGTTCATCGAAAATCTGTTCGACAACAATTATTACACCAACGCTTATGAAAAGGCTTTCTACAGCGGCGTTCAGGTCGAACCTTCTTTCCAGACCGTTGGTATCAACATCGGCTACAAATTCTGAATGATACAGGGCGGCTCCGGTGGGGCCGCCCTTGCTTTTATGCCCTTCGGTCGCAACGAAGGCCCATGCCCTCCCGGAGATAAAATATGATCCACCGCCGCAGCTTTATCGGGGCCACGGCGGCAGGTGCCCTGGCCGCCACGATGCCGGGTTTCGCATTCGCTACCTCCGGGGCGGGGGATGTCGCGCTGGAAGCCTTGCTCCAGCGCCACGCCCAAGCGTATTTCAAACGATCGCCCGAAGAGGCGACGAGCAATGATTTCGATACCGGGGCCAATGCCGCGCTGCGCGGGATGCTGGACGATCGATCGATGGCTGCGCGCGCGCGCGATGCAGTGGCGATCAAACAGGCGTTGAATGACCTGGCAACGATCGATCGCGCCGCACTCTCGCCGCGCGCCGCGCTCGATTATGATGTTGCGCATTTCGTTTATGATACGCTCGATGATCTGCTCGGCCGCTATGGCTATGTCGACGGCAATCTGCGCCCCAGCCCCTATGTCGTGAGCCAGATGAATGGCGCTTATTACTGGCTGCCCGATTTTATCGGCACGCGTCATCCGATCCAGAGCAAGGCCGATGCCGAAGCGTGGCTGTCCCGTCTGGCGGCCTTGTCCGTCGCGCTTGATCAGGAAACCGACCGCATCCGCCATGATGCGGGCATCGGGGTCATCCCGCCTGCGTTCGTCATTGAAAAGACCATCGCCCAGATCAAGGGTCTGCGTGACGGTCCGCCGCTGCAGTCTGCGTTGATTGCCCCGGCGCTTGTCCGGATTCACGCCAAGGGTTTTGGCGATTATGGCGCGCGGGCGGAAAAGGTCTTTCAGCACCGGCTGGTCCCAGCGCTCAGCCGCCAGATCGCAGCGCTCGAGAAGCTCGCGCCGAAGGCCGTGGATACGGCGGGCGTATGGCGTCTGCCTGACGGTGAAGCTTACTATGCCGCGGCGGTCCGCTCCAACACGACCGCGGACATCGCGCCGGGCGAACTCCACAAGGTCGGTCTGGCCCAATGCGAAGCACTGATCGCCGAAATCGATCAGAGCCTGAAGGCGCAGGGCCTGAGCCAGGGCAGCGTCGGTGCGCGGATATCGGCGCTGAACAAGGACGCACGTTTTCGCGTGTCCGACGATGATGCGGGCAGAGCCAAGCTGCTGTCGCTTGCTGACGGTCATCTGAAGGCTATCATTGCACGTCTGCCTAAGGCCTTCGGCAATGTGTCGGTCGATCCGATCGAGGTCCGCCGCATCCCGCCCGCGATCGAAAGCGGCGCGCCGGGCGCGTTCTACAGCGAGGGGGCCAAGGGGCAGCCGGGGATATATTCGCTCAACCTGAAAAATCCCGGCGAGCATTCAACCTGGCGGCTCCCCACATTGACGCATCATGAGGGTGTGCCGGGTCACCATTTCCAATATAGCGTCCTTGCGCACAGCCCCGCCATGCCGCAGTTTCGCAAGATGGTCCGCTTCTCGGCCTATACCGAGGGTTGGGCGCTCTATGCGCAGCAGGTGGCGGATGAACTTGGCATCTATGAGAATGATCCGTTCGGCCGCATCGGTTATCTTCAGTCCGAACTCTTCCGGGCGGCGCGCATCGTCGTCGATACGGGCATCCATCACCAACGGTGGACAAAGGATCAGGCGGTGGCCTGGATGGTCGACAATGCCGGCGAGCAACCCATTGCGACGGACCGTGAAGTGACGCGCTATGCGGTCTATCCGGGCCAGGCGTGCAGTTTCAAGGTGGGGGCCAATCGGATCGTTGCCGCGCGGGAGGCGGCGCGCGCGGCTATGGGCGGAAAATTCGATGTGCGCGCTTTTCACGATCTGGTGTTGCAATCGGGGCCGGTACCGCTGGCGGTGCTCGAAAAGGCCGTCTCCGATTGGGTCAAATCGGCATGACGGATGAGCCGCCCGTCCCGGTCTCCCGGGGCCATCGCTGGCTCCTGATCATCCCATTTCTTTGGCAGGTCGGTATGGTTCCCCTGGTCAATGATATCCAGTGGCGGCCTCTCTCCCTGCCTTTCCCGATGGTGTGGCAGATGATGGGCATCATCCTCACATCCATTGTCATCGCCATCGTATTCAGGATCGACGAGCGGATCGACCCGGAGATTGATGAAGCGCCCGGCACTGTCAAAGGCGCGGTGCATTGATCCTCGCCCTAACCTTTTCGGTCGTGCTCGGCACGATGATCGGCGCATTGCTTTACGGACGGCGGCAGGCCCGCGCGCAGACCATGGCCGAATGGGCAGTGGGCGGGCGCAGTTTCGGGATGCTGATCTTCTGGTTTCTCAATGCGGGCGAAATCTACACGACCTTCGCCGTGCTGGGCATTTCGGGATATGCCTGGGCGCATGGCGCGCCTGCCTATCTGGCGTTCACCTCGGTCTCGCTATCGGCGACGGTGGGATATTGGCTGATGCCCCGTATCTGGGAAGCGGGTAAAAAATATGATCTCGTGACCCAAGCCGATTTTTTCGCGGCGCATTACCGGGCTACCTGGCTCGGGTGCGTGGTCGGCATCGCCGGCATCGCGGCGCTCATCGTCTATGTGCAAATCCAGATTACCGCGCTCAGCCTGATCATTCAGTTGTCTCTGGGGTCGGATGTCTCGCAATTGACCGCCGCCGTACTGGCGGCTGCCATCATGCTGGCATTCGTCTATTTCGCGGGCCTGCGCTCGGCGGCGTTCGCAGCGGGCGTAAAAGACGTGCTGATGGTGATCATCGTCATCGCGCTCAGCGTCACCGTGGCGTCCAAGGTCGGCGCGGCTTCGATCCTCGATGTTTTTGCGCTGGCAGAGGAAAAGCATCCGGGTTTTGGCCAGTTTCCAGGAATGCAGCCAGAGGCCGGATTGTCCTCCACCTGGCTGATGACGGCTGCGCTCAATGTGGCGCTGGGAAATTGGATCTTGCCGCATATGTTCCAGCTCTGCTTTGCCGCCGGCAGTCGCAAGACGATCCGTCGTAACGCCATATGGCAACCGCTCTATTCGCTCTCCTACTTCTTCATCATCCTGTTGGGATTGGGTGCATTGCTCGCTGGCACGCAGCCCGAAGGCGGAGATTCAAATGCCGTGTTGTTGCAATTCGTATCGGATCGCTATCCTGCATGGGCGATCGGGCTGTTTGCAGGGACGGCCTGCCTGCTTGCACTGGTTCCAGGGTCGGTTCTGCTGCTGACGGCCAGTTCGATCTTCACCCGCAATGTCGTCCGCCCTTTCTACAGCGGGATTAGCGAGCGGCGCATGTTGCTCGTCGCGCGGCTGTCGATGGTGGCGTTCGCTGGCATCGCCGTGTGGCTTACCCTGGGCGCGACCAAATCCCTCGTGGAAATCGGGCTGTCGGCTTATGCCGCGATCGGGATGCTCGCGCCCGGCGTCTATCTGGGGTTCACCTGGAAGCGAGCCCATGCGCTGGGCGTCTTCATAGGGATCGTTGCGGGTTATTGCGCCTTGCTGCTGCCGGCCGCACAACTTGTGTGGAATACCTATTTTCCGCAATGGGATCATGGGCTGCTGGCCATGGCCTTCAATGGGGCAGTAACCGTGCTGGCCTGTGTGCTGATCCCGGCTACGGCGTTTCGGGGTGTTTCCAGTTCGACCAGCTCTTGAGCTTGGCCTCCAGAATCGCGAGCAGCCGCGCGGGTCCGCCATCGAGTTGGCGGCCAACGCGATGAATGAGGCTGATGGTGGTATGCTCCAATTCCGTGGCGATCAGCGGGCGTGCGACGAGCAGCCCCTGATCAAGCTCTGTCTGCGCCGAAAAGGCCGGCAATATAGTCACCATGCGTCCCGCCTTGGCCATCTCCCGCATCATGAGAAGCGATGTGGTGACCATCTTGGCCTCCAGCCAAATTTGTTCGCGGCGTTCGGCTTCGTTCAACATGGTTCTGATCCGAAATCCTTTGGGCGGAAGGCAGAGGTCGAACTCCGCCAGCGTCGCCAGATCGATCGAGCCCATTCGCGCGGCTGGATGATCCGGCGCGCACAGCACCATCAACGGCTGGGCCGCCGTCGCCCGCGTCCTTATCTTGGGTTCGTTGGTCGTGTGCAGGATCATGCCGATATGCGCTTCATCGTCCAGCACCATGCGAACGATCTCCGAACTGGCGCAACTGGTCACCGACAGCGTCATGCCGGGATTGCGGGCGTGGAAACCATCGATGATCGCCGTGAATGCGTTGCCGAGAAATCCTTCGCCCACCGCCAGATCGACGCGGCCGGTCTTCACCTCGCGCAATTCCTGAAGCCGATTCATCAGGGCTTCGCGGTCTGCAATTTGATGGCGGTAAAATTCCAGGGTGTGCTCGCCGGCTTCGGTCAGCCGGATCGAGCGACGGCCCCGCTCGATCAGCGCCACGCCCATTTGCTGTTCGAGCTGCGCGATCTGCCGGCTGATGGAGGATACCGCCACGCCGATCTTATCGCTCGCCAATCGCATCGAACCCATGTTGGCGGCTTCGTAGAAATAATGAAGTGCATTGTCCCACATGGCCGTCTCCCTATCGGGCTTATCATTATCTATTTTGCAAAATCCGCAATGAAATTCGACATCCGTTGCCATTGCTGCGCCAATTACTTGGGCGCATGTGCTGATCACCGGCTGTCGCGTTCCACGCAGCCGTCCATCAACAGGGGTTCAACACGTTGACGAACAAGCGCTCTCGCGTTGGCTGGCAAGGTTATATTCCTGCCATCACGACACCGTTTACCGCAGATCGCTCATTGGACCTGCAGGGACTGGGTGCACTTCTGGAATGGCTCCATGGAGAGGGGATGCACGGCCTGGTGATCGCCGGGACGACGGGCGAATGGACCAGCATGTCGGCGGCGGAGCGCAAGCAGTTGTTCACGGCCGTTGGCGCGCAACTTGGCGGGAAGCTGCCTCTGCTGGCGGGCTCCAGCGCGTTCACCGCGACCGAGACCGTCGATTTTGCGATTCACGCCAAGGAAGCGGGTTTTGACGGTATTCTCGTGACGCCGCCGCCTTATGTGCGCCCGTCCGCCGAAGAGATTATCGGTTTCTACCAGGATGTGTCGCGTGGCACGCCATTGCCGATCTGCGTCTATAACTGGCCGCCTGGCACCGGCATAGACATGCCGCTTTCACTGATCACCCAATTGGCGGACATCGAGAATGTGGTTGCGATCAAGCAATCGACCAGTGATCTGCGCAGCTTCGTCTCAACCTTCTTTGCGCTCAACGACAAGGTGCGCGTGTTCGGCCATTCGATGGACGAGCATGGGCTGGCGCTGCTGCAGGCGCGGGGCGGCGATGGCACCATGGGTGCTGGCGGCGTGCTGGGCCGGATTCAGCCCGATTTCTATAACAACCTCTGGGCGGGAGATATCGAAGCGGCCCGCGCTTGCGGTCTGAAGGATCGCGTGATCCTCGATCAATGGTACACGCCCGATCTGCGCGGCATGTTCGGCTCAGGCCCGGCAATTCTCAAATCGGCACTCAATGCGCAGGGACTGCCCGGCGGGTATGTGCGTCCGCCGCTGCGTGATGTATCGTCCATTGATGCCGACAAAATCAGGGAGACTTTGGTCGCGCTCGGGCGCATCTGAGGGCATGAGCAAGACCGATGTTCTGATCATTGGTGGTGGCCTGATCGGGTGCGCGACGGCGCTTCATCTGGCACGCGCCGGCGCATCGGTGCGGCTGGTCGAGGCTGGCGATATCAACGCTGGTGCTTCCGGCCAAAATGCCGGTTCGCTGCATTTCCAGATGGAGCGCCGCTTCCTCGAAAATGGCGCGGCGCTGGCGGATCAGGCGGCGCGCATCATCGCTCTGAACCGGCTCGCCATCGATGAATGGCGCGGTCTCGAAGTCGATCTTGGCGTCGATCTCCATGTGTCTCAAAAGGGTGGCCTGATGGTCGCCGAGACGCCGGAACAGGTCGCCTTGCTGGAGGCAAAATCGCGGCGTGAGATTTCGGGAGGGCTGGCTACACAATTGCTGGATGGCGATGCCGCGCGTGCGCTATGTCCGGCGCTTGGCCCCGATGTGCTGGCGGCCAGCTATCTTGCCGATGAAGGCCATGCCGATCCCCGCGCCTTGACGCCCGCCTTCGCCCATGCCGCGGCCGAGGCGGGGGCTGTCATCTCCACCCGTCAGCATGTGCTCTCCATCACCCGGCGTTCTCCGGGGGGCTTCGACGTGGCGGCGAAAAAGGGTGATGAGATGGAGACCCTGCAGGCCGATCAGATATTCGTCGCAGCAGGCGCGTGGACGCCCGCGGTCTGCGCGCTGGCCAATCTGCATATCCCGCTTTTTCCGGTTGCCCTGTTGATGAACGCCACCGAGCGCACCGGGCCGATCCTGCCGCAGCTCATTCAGCATGTAGGTCGTCGTCTTTCGATGAAACAAGCCTATGCCGGCAATGTCATTATTGGCGGCGGGTGGCCTTCGCGACTGGCGCAGCGGCCCGATGGCGGCTTCGATCTGAATGCCAGAGCGAGCATCATTCCGTTATCCCGCAGTGGCAATCTTCGCGCGGCGATCGATATCGTGCCACAGATCGGTGCGCTGAACCTGATCCGGAGTTGGACCGGCGTTACCACGATCAGCGCGGATCAGCTCCCGATCGCAGGCGCAGTGAGCCGTGTTCCCGGATTCTATGTCGCCGCGGGCGGGTCGGCGTTCACGCTGGGGCCGACATTCGCCCGGCTGATCGCGCGGGTCATGGGCGGGGAGCGCGTCGAAGCGCTTGATGTGCTCTCGCCGGATCGCTTCAATCACCTCAACAGCTTCATGGGATAGGGCATGAGGATCGAGCAAGACGTAACCAGGGGCGCGGCGATTGAGATTTCGGTTGATGGTATCGCTCTCGCCGCATTCGACGGCGAGACCATTGCCACCGCCATGCTGTCACAGGGAATGGCCATGTTCCGCCGGGACGCACGGGGGCGTCCGCGCGGACTGTTCTGCAATATGGGCACATGTGGCGAATGTATGGTGACGCTGACGGCGGAAAACCGGCGCGTGCGCGCGTGCGTGACCGATGCGCAGAATGGCATGGATATCGCGACCGATGGCTGAGCATTTCGATCTGGCGATCGTCGGCGGCGGGCCGGCGGGACAGGCGGCGGCGATCGCGCTGCAAGGGCTGGATCTGAGCATCGCGGTCATTGACGAGCAGGCGCAGCCCGGCGGACAGATATTGCGTCAGCCGCCTGCGCAATTCGCGGTCCGGCTGTGGCTGCCCGGACGGGCCTATGACCGGCTGAAAGCGCAGACTGAGCACTTTGGACGGTTGGACCGCGTGTCGTGGCTGGGGCGCCATACGGTAATCGAGATCGCGCGCGACGGTGCGCATTTTGCGCTGCTCACTGAAAATGCTTTGGGCGTGCGCGCGATCACTGCGGACCGTGTCCTGATTGCCGCCGGGTGCCAGGATCTGGCGGTGCCGCTGGCGGGATGGACGCTGCCCGGCGTCTATACAGCAGGTGCGATCCAGGCCTTTGTCAAAAGCCAGCAATATGTGCCGGGCGAACGCATCGTGCTCGCGGGCACCCACCCGCTGCAATTGCTGATCGCGGCGCAGATCGTGGCGGCGGGGGGCACGGTTGCGGAAGTGCTTTTCGCGCAGCCGATATCGGCGATGTTCCGCGCGGTCCTCACCAAGCCGCTGGTCGGGCTTCGCGGCAGCGGCAATATGCTCGCGGCCGCTGCGGCGCTTCGCATCCTCCGCCGCGCGGGTGTGCCGGTTTCATTTGGTTCGGCACTGCAACGGATCGAGGGCGAAAGTCGCGTCACGCATGTCATTCTGGCGTCGGGACGGCGCATCGCCTGCGATACGGTGGGACTGAATTACGGCTTCGTGCCGCAATCCCTGTTGCCGCGCATGATGGGTGCCAAGGTTCGACCGGCCGGTGCCGCGGGTGGATTTGCGGCGGTTCATGATGAATGGATGCGCTCGAGTCTTCCCGGTCTTTACGTGGCGGGCGAAACCACGGGCGTCGCAGGCGCGCCCGCGTCTCAGGCTGAGGGCGAATTGGCCGGGGTCGGGATCGGGCTGGACGCGGGTTGGATCGACATGGCCGAGGCTGGACGCCAGACCCGTCGGGCGCGGTCGCGGCACCGACACCTGCAGGCTTTCGCACGCTTACTCGATACCGTAGCAAATCCGCTGCCGTGGTTTCCCGTTCCTGAGGACGATACGATTATTTGCCGCTGTGAAGATGTGGATTACGCGACATTGGCTGCACAATCAGGTGGCGGTTCGGCGAACGCCGTCAAGCTGATCACGCGCTGTGGCATGGGGCCGTGCCAAGGCCGCAATTGCGAGCCCAGCCTGCTCAGGATGCTGGACGATCGAGGCCTGACAAGTGATCCCGGATTTACCCAGAGATTTCCGGCGCGGCCCATTCCCGTCTCGGAACTGGCTGACCCTGGTTGATGTGCGCCAGGCGCAACGAAGTTTGCGATTTCGTTGCGTTGAATGCTGCTTCCACGCGTATCACACTGCGGCCAACTTTTGCTGGAGACACTCATGGCGCAAACGCCTTTCAAGCCGGTATTCGCGGTCGATCATATTTCCTGGACTGTGCCCGATGTGGATGCGGCGGTGGCATTTTACTGTGACGTGATGGGTGCAACCGAATTGTGGCGCATGGGTCCGCTCGATGCCGCCGATATGCCGATCGATCCACAGGGTAAGGACTGGATGGAAACGCATGTCGGCGTCGCCGGCGCGAAACTGACGCTGGTCATGCTCAAGCTGACCGACACGGTGAATTTTCAGCTCGTGCAATATGACAAGCCTGACGACCGCATCGCGCAACTGCCGCGCAATTGCGATCGGGGCGGCCACCATCTTGGCCTGCGCGTCGATGATGTCGATAATGCCATCGCCTATCTGGCCGCACATGGCTGCACCGTGCTCGAAACGATCGCGGTCGACGCCGGGCCGCTGGCGGGCAAGAAGAATGTCTATGTCGTCGATCCCTTCGGCAATCAGCTCGAAATCGTCGATTGATCTCCTCCTTCAAGGATATTTCCATGACCAATACCAAGATCAATCCCGAAGGCCTGTATGACAGCCTGGCGTTCGGCTTCTCCCACGCCGCACTTCAGAACGGAGGGCGCACGCTGCATCTCGCCGGACAAGTGGCATGGGATGAGAAAGCGGAGATTGTTGGTGCCGGCGATCTTGCCGCGCAAACGAAACAGGCGCTGGCCAATCTGCGCACGGTGCTGGATGCGGCGGGTGCCACCCCTGCCGATATCGTGCGCTTGCGGACCTATGTGGTGGATCACACGCCCGACAAATTAGGCCCGGTGCTCGGCGAAATCGGTGCTTTCTATGGCGAGGCTATGCCAGCGCCCAACACCTTCATCGGCGTCGCTGCGCTGGCGCTTCCGGATTTCCTGATCGAGATCGAAGCGATCGCGGTCGTTCCGGATTAAATTCAGCATGAAGGGCATGACGCTCGGCATCGGCTGACCATCGCGATATTGCGCGACATGGTAGTTGCAGCCGCCCTTCGTTGGAGCTGAAACAAGACGCATCAATTTAAGCTTGGCTGCCTTGCAGTCGCGTCGGTGAGCGGAACGCGGCAGCTCAGGCGCGCAACTGAGACGCCGCATATCGACTCTGGCTGCATCATGAGGACGTGATGGACAGGAATCTCGAATTAAAAATAGGACCAAAGCCGATTGATCCAGATTTTTCTTCTAAAAACAATCACATACAATGGCCGCTGGCGGAGACGGAGGGATTCGAACCCTCGGTAGGGAATTAACCCCTACGACGGTTTAGCAAACCGTTGGTTTCAGCCACTCACCCACGTCTCCAGCGGCAGCGAAGCGCGGCTATAGCGGCTGGATTTGCGTCAATCAACCGGCTGATTGCATGTGCCGCCAATGATTTTTGCGGCCAGGCGACTCGTTCCGGCGCGGGATCGACTCGTTTGGGCGCTCCGTTCATTGCGGGGCAAGGCGCAGGGGCGATAGGTGCGGATAGTTAATTCGGGGGTAGTTCCATGTTCAAGACCCAAATGATCCGCGGTTTGTTGTTCGCCGGGCTGCTCGCCGTCGGAATGGTGCCACTGTCAGCGCAGATCCAGCCGGTCGATCCCAATGATTCGATCGACGCCGATCTGGCCCCGCAGGGCGGCTATTCCGAGGTTCCCCAGACACCGCCCGCTGCCACCGATAGGGCGGTCACCGTTTCTCCGGTGACGCCCACGATCGCTGCGACCCCGCCCGCGCCCGGGGCGAGCGACACCTTTCAGAAAGGCGATCTGATCGGTGCTGCCGAAGGTGTGTTCGGCAAGGGTGCTGCGGGACTGGCCGGCGTGATCGAAGACATATTAGCCAAACAAGGCGAACCCAATGCCTATATCACTGGCCAGGAAGCCGGCGGCGCGTTCGTCGTGGGGCTGCGCTACGGTTCGGGCATTCTGCATCACAAGGTGGAGGGCGAGCGCAAGGCCTATTGGACCGGCCCGTCCGTGGGGTTTGATGTCGGCGGAAACGCCGCCAAGACCTTCGTGCTGGTTTATAATCTCTATGACAGCGAAGAACTCTACAAGCGCTTTCCTGCGGGCGAAGGGGCCGCCTATTTCGTGGGCGGGTTCAACGTGAGCTATCTGCGCTGGAAGGATGTGGTGCTGATCCCCGTCCGGCTCGGCGCGGGCGTGCGGCTGGGCGCGAACGTCGGCTATATGAAATTCAGCAAGAAGGGCAATTGGGTGCCCTTCTAACGGCGATGTCGCCGCGGCTCATGCCGCGCCGACAAACCGCCATTGCAGCGTTTCACCGGCGTGGAAGGGCACAAGCGCATCCCCGCCTTCCCCGATCGCCGCGGGCACCGTCACGGTGGTCCGTTCGATCGTGATGCGGTCCTCGTTCAGCGGCAGACCATAAAAGCGCGGGCCGTTTTCGGATGCGAAAGCCTCCAGCCGGTCCAGCGCATTCTCCTCATCGAACACGGTAGCATAGCTTTCGATTGCGAAAGGCGCGTTGAAAATCCCGGCGCAGCCGCAGGCGATTTCCTTGCGAGCCACCACATGCGGCGCACTGTCTGTCCCCAGGAAGAATTTGGGCGAGGCCGAGACGGCCGCAGCGCGCAATGCCAGCCGGTGCTTTTCGCGCTTGGCGACGGGCAGGCAATAGGCATGGGGGCGGATGCCACCCGCGAAGATCGCATTGCGATTGATGATCAGATGTTGCGGCGTGATCGTGGCACCGATCAGTGGGCCGGATTCCATTACGAAACCGACGGCCTCGGCGGTGGTGATATGTTCGAACACGATTTTAAGGCCGGGGAAATCACGGACCAGTCCGGTCATCGTGCGATCGATGAACACGGCCTCGCGATCGAAGATGTCCACATCGGGGTCGGTCACTTCGCCATGGACGAGCAAGGGCATCCCGATCTTTTCCATCGCGGCCAGCGCGGCATGGATGTTTTTCACATCCGTCACGCCATGCGCGGCATTGGTCGTGGCGTGGGCGGGATAAAGCTTCGCGGCGGTGAACACCCCCTCGGCAAAGCCCTTTTCCAACTCGGCGGGATCGGCACCATCGGTGAGATAGCTGGTCATCAGCGGCGTGAAAGGCGCGTTCGCGGGCAGCGCGGCCATGATCCGTGCGCGATAGGCGATCGCGGCTTCGACGGTCGTGATCGGCGGGGCGAGATTGGGCATCACGATGGCGCGCGCGAATTGCCGTGCTGTGTGTCCCGCGACCCGGGCGAGCATCTCGCCGTCACGCAAATGGACGTGCCAGTCATCGGGACGCCTGATCACCAGACGGGTGGTTTCGTTCGCGGTCATGACAACTCCGGCTTGGGATTCGCGCGCGGCATCCCTAACTGTTCCCCATGACCGACACCACCCTCATCGACCGCGCCGTGATTCGTCTGTCCGGGGAGGATGTGCGCGGCTTTCTGCAAGGTCTGGTAACCAATGACACCGCGGGCGATCTCCCAGCCTGGGCGGCTTTGCTTTCGCCGCAAGGCAAGGCCTTGTTCGATTTCATATTGTGGGCGGATGGCGAGGATGTGCTGATCGATTGCGAGGCGGACCAGGCCGAGGCGATCGTGCGGCGGCTCTCGATGTATCGCTTGCGCCGCAAGATCGTGATCGCACGCGATCAAACGCTGGCGGTGCATTGGGCGCAGGAAGGCGATGGGCCGCTGGACCCGCGACTGCCGGAATTGGGTCATCGCTGGATCGCGCCCGCCGCCGCGCCGGCCCATGGCTGGAAAGCACATCGGCTTTCGCTGGGGGTGACCGAGGGGGTGACCGAACTCGGCAGTGACAAGACGCTCTGGCTGGAATGTAATGCGGGCGAACTGAATGGCGTGAGCTTCACCAAGGGCTGCTATGTCGGGCAGGAGAATACGGCCCGGATGAATTATCGCCAGAAGATCAATCGCCGTCTGGTCGTCGTGAAGACCGATACGGACCCCGGCGATGCGGCCATGGTTTTTTATCCCGAATTTGGTTTGGCCGTGGCGCGGGTGCGGGTCGAAGCGCTGGGTGCGCCCCTGCCGATGGGCGTGGTGATTGTGCCGGATTGGCTTAAAGCGGCGCTCGCATGAAGCGGTTGTTTGCGCCGCTGTTTTTATTGCTTCTCGGGGCGCAATCGCCCGATGGCCTGCTGTTTGAGGCTCCCGTGGTGGTGGCGAGTTTCCCGCATGATCCCACCGCTTTCACCGAGGGGCTATTTTATGAAAAGGGAAGCCTGTTCGAAAGCACGGGGCTGGAGGGGCAGTCCGTCATCCGCGAAAGCCGGTTGGCGGATGGCAAGGTTTTGCGCGAGGCCACGATCGATTCACAGTATTTCGGCGAAGGGATCGTGGCCTGGAAGGGCCGCATCATCAGCCTTACCTGGCAGCATGGCCTGGGATTCTTCTGGGACCGGAAGAGTTTCAAGCAGACGGGCAGTTTCCGTTATTCCGGCGAGGGCTGGGGCCTGACGCATGATGGCCGCGACATCATCATGAGCGACGGCACCCCGGCACTGCGCTTCCTCGACCCTGCCACGCTGAAGGAGAAGCGCCGCTTGAATGTGACAGCCGATGGTCATGCCGTGCCGCGGTTGAACGAACTCGAATATGTGAAAGGTGAAATTCTCGCCAATGTCTGGCTGACCGACCGGATCGCGCGGATCGATCCAGCGACAGGGCATGTGAAGGGCTGGATCGATCTCACCGCACTTGCGCGCGCCTCGGGGCGCGTGGGGAGCGACAATGTGGCCAATGGCATCGCCTATGATGCGGCGAAGGACCGATTGTTCGTGACGGGCAAGAACTGGCCGCTCGTCTATCAGATCATTGTGCCTGCGATGACAGCAAGCGCACCGTGATGCCCGATGGATATGTCTGATTGAAAACCGTCATCCCCGCGTGCGCGGGGATGACGGTCTTTTAGCGCGTCAGATCAGGCCGCGAGCTTCCGCAGCACATATTGCAAGATCCCGCCGTTCAGGAAATATTCCAACTCGTTCAAGGTATCGATGCGGCAGAGCGTTTCGAACGTCTCTTCCGAACCATCGGCGCGGGTCAGCTTCACTTCCACCGTCTGGCGCGGCCGCAGAGCCGAGACATTGGTGATGGTGAAGCTCTCCGTGCCATCCAGCTTCAGCGTCTTGCGATCAACCCCGGCGGCGAACTGCAGCGGGAGGACGCCCATGCCGACCAGGTTCGAACGGTGGATGCGCTCGAAGCTCTCGGTGATGACCGCCCGGACGCCGAGCAGATTGGTGCCCTTGGCCGCCCAGTCGCGGCTGGAGCCCGTGCCATATTCCTTGCCCGCGATCACGACCAATGGCGTGCCATCGGCCTTGTAGCGCATGGCCGCGTCATAGATCGACATCTGCTGGCCGTTATAGCTGGTGTAGCCACCTTCCACGCCGTCCAGCATCTCGTTCTTGATGCGGATGTTGGCGAAGGTGCCGCGCATCATCACATCATGGTTGCCGCGACGCGCGCCATAGCTGTTGAAGTCGGCCTTGGAGACCTGATGCTCCTGCAGGAAGATGCCGGCGGGGCTGTCCGCCTTGATGCTGCCTGCGGGCGAAATGTGATCGGTGGTGATCGAATCGGCGAAGATCGCGAGCGGCTTGGCCTCGATGATGTCCTGCACGGGCGCAGGGGTCATGCTCATGCCTTCGAAATAAGGCGGGTTGGCGACATAGGTGGAGCCTGCGCGCCAGGCGTAGGTATCCGAACCTTCCACGTTGATGCCCTGCCATTTTTCGTCGCCGGTAAAAACATGCTGGTAGCGCGCCATGAACATGCCGCGATCGATATTGGCATCCATCACTTCGCGCACTTCGGCATTCGAAGGCCAGATGTCTTTCAGATAGACGTCTGCGCCATTTTGATCCTGACCGATCGGGGTTTCCACCATATCCTCGGTGACCGTGCCCTTGAGCGCATAGGCGACCACCAGCGGCGGCGAGGCGAGGAAATTGGCGCGCACATCGGCCGAGACGCGGCCTTCGAAATTGCGGTTGCCTGACAGCACCGACGCAGCGACGATATCATTGCCGTTGATCGCCGCCGAGATGGCGGGCGCTAACGGACCCGAATTGCCGATGCAGGTGGTGCAGCCATAGCCGACCAGATTGAAGCCGATGGCGTTCAGATCCTCGGTGAGACCAGCCTTGTCCAGATAATCGGTCACGACCTGCGAACCGGGCGCGAGCGAGGTCTTCACCCAGGGCTTGGGCTTCAGGCCCAGCGCATTGGCCTTGCGCGCGACGAGGCCGGCGGCGACCAGCACCGAGGGGTTGGACGTGTTGGTGCAACTCGTGATTGCGGCGATGACCACATCGCCATCGCCAATGTCATGGGTCTTGCCTTCGACCGCGACGCGCGCGGGGGAGGCTTTCTTGTAGACGCTCGACAGATCGCCGTTGAACACATCGTCCACTTGCGAAAGGATCACCTTGTCCTGCGGGCGCTTGGGGCCGGCGAGCGAGGGCTGGACGCTCGACATATCGAGTTCCAGCGTATCGGTGAACACGGGATCGGGCGCATCGGCCAGACGCCAGAAGCCCTGTGCCTTGGCATAGGCTTCGGTGAGCGCGATCTGCTCCTCGCTGCGGCCCGTAAGGCGCATATAGGTCAGCGTGGCCTCGTCGATCGGGAAGAAACCGCAGGTGGCACCATATTCCGGTGCCATGTTCGCGATGGTCGCGCGGTCGGCCAGCGAAAGCGCATCGAGGCCGGGACCGAAGAATTCGACGAAGCGGCCGACCACGCCTTTGGCGCGCAGCATCTGGGTGACGGTCAGCACCAGATCGGTGGCCGTGATGCCCTCGGCCAATATGCCGGTCAGCTTGAAGCCGACAACCTCGGGGATCAGCATCGAAACGGGCTGGCCAAGCATCGCGGCCTCGGCCTCGATCCCCCCCACGCCCCAGCCGAGGACGCCCAGGCCGTTGACCATAGTGGTGTGGCTGTCCGTACCGACACAGGTATCGGGATAGGCCACCATCTCACCCGAAGGATCCTTGGACGTCCACACGGTCTGCGCGATGTTTTCCAGATTGACCTGATGGCAAATGCCGGTGCCGGGAGGCACGACCTTGAAATTGTCGAGCGCCTTCGAGCCCCATTTCAGGAACTCATAGCGCTCGTTATTGCGCTGATATTCCAGATCGACATTGTCCTGAAATGCCTGGGGTGTGCCGAATTCATCGACCATCACCGAGTGATCGATGACCAGATGTACCGGAACCAGCGGATTGATCTTCTGCGCGTCCCCCCCCAGCGCGTTCATCGCATCGCGCATCGCCGCCAGATCGACCACGCACGGAACGCCCGTGAAATCCTGCATCAGCACGCGCGCAGGGCGATACTGGATTTCGCGATCGGACTTCTTTTCCTTCTGCCAGTCGATGATCGCCTGAACGTCTTCAACCGTCACGGTCGTTCCGTCTTCGAAGCGGAGCAGATTTTCGAGCAAAACCTTCATCGAGAAGGGCAGGCGGGATATGTCGCCGAGCTTCTCGGCCGCCTTGGCCAGCGAATAATAATGGACGGTCTGACCGCCCGAGCTGAGCGCGGTGCGGGTGGAAAGAGTGTCCTGGCCGATGGCGGTCATATGCTTTTGCCCCTTCAAGGTCTGGCACGGGCGGGGAAAGCCGGTTCGACGGCTGCCCGTGCGGTTTTTCTTGCCCGCAATGCGGGAGTCGCGCGCGCTTTAGCAAGCGGAATGCCAAGGGGAAAGGGCTGGATGGTGCGGCGCGGGATGGAAATGAGGAAAGTGGGCGCTGAAATGCGGAAAGGAGCCGTCATTGGGAGTGGCCCGCGTCATTGCCGCCGGCGTCGTCAGTGAAAGGCGAATGGCTCCGGGCGGAGCGCGATGCGGGCGGGGAGATGCGCGATGATATCGCCATCAGCCTGCACCGGCAGTGGTGCGGACGCCTCGGCTGTAAGCGCGGTGCAGGTGAAGGCGGCAACCCCCGGCACGCATTCGACCGGGCGGCCACGGACCATGGCCCAACAGAAGCGCGCATAGGCCAGTCGTCCCGGCCGCTGGAGCGCGATCACATGCAGCAGCGGATTGGTCAGCCGGGCTTCCGGCGCGAAGCTCCAGGGTCCGGCGAAATATCGTCCCTTGGCGACATAGAAAGCGGCGCATTCAATCCTGCGCCCGTTGCTGACCAAGGTGATCCGGCGGCGCGGCCAGAGTATGAGGACATGCAGGAATGAAACGGCATAGGCCAGGCGGCCGACACGGCGCTTCAACCAGGGAGAAAGCCGCGCCACCGTCTCCGCATCGGGGCCGACGCTGGCGCAGGCCAGAAACAGCGTATCGTTCAGATTGACGCCATAATGGCTGGCGGGTCCGGTGCGGGCGAGGACGCCGCTGGTGTAGAGCGCGGGATCGCGCGGCAGGTTCATCTCGCGATAGAGCAAATTGACGGTGCCCGCGGGGTAGACGCTCAAGGGGAGCACACGACCACTGCCCGCCAGTGCGAGTGCGACATGGCGCGCGGTGCCGTCGCCACCCACGGCGCAAATATGGCTGGCTTCGTCCGAAATAGCGACCGGGATGCCGGGGCCGCATTCGGACAGGATCACGCGCGCACCAGCACCCTCGAAGCCCAGACGCAGCGCATCGATCCGCGGTGCACTATGCCGTCCGGCGGCAGGATTGAAGACGAGTTGCACGGTATTCATTCGGTTATGGGCCTAAAGCGCCGCGGATAAGGAGCGGTTAACCCCTCCATGGCAGGATCGTGCCCGATGATGAAGGTGCTTTACATGAGCGGGATGCTGGCGCTGGCGCTGATCGCCTTCATGCCGCGCGGCGACGGAGGCACGCTTGGCAAGCAGGAGGTGCGCGCCGCGATGTCACCGGAAGCCAGTGAGCGCCCCGATGATATGGCGGGTAACGGCATTGCGGAGGTGGTGCTGAAGCGCGCCAGCGATGGGCATTATTATGCGCGGGCCGAGGTGAATGGGGCCGAGATCCGGTTTCTCGTCGATAGCGGCGCGAGCATCGTGGCGCTGAGCCGCGAGGACGCCGCGCGGGCCGGCATTCCCGTGAACGACGGTGAGTTCACCGATGTCGCGCGGACCGCCAGCGGCACGGTGCCGTTGAAGCCCGTGATGATCGACCGGATTTCGATCGGGCCGGTCGTGGCCGAGCGCGTCCGCGCCGCCGTGTTGCCGGGCGAAGGGATATCGCTGCTGGGGCAAAGCTTCCTCACGCGGATACGGCAGGTGGAGATTTCAAACGGGGAAATGCGGCTGCGGTGATAGTGTCAGCAAAACGGCGCTAAAAAGCCTCACCTAAACCGGCTTACGCCTGACCGGCACAGGAATATTGCACACATCCGCGCCGCCCGCGGGCACGTTGAAGAACGGATCGCGCCGGTTTGCACGCGCCTCGCGATACGCAGCGAAACTCTTGCCGCTCAGCACCTGCCAGGCGGACTGCGCGCCCGGCTCCATCGCGCTCATCGGTTTCAGACTGCCGATCGCGATGCGTTCGCCGGGTTTGTCGTAGAAGCCCAGCGCTGCGGTGCCCCGGGGGCGCGAAGCGAGAAACTCGATGCCTGCAATCACTCTGCCGACGGTCGCGATATTGCGATCCAGATGACGCGGTGCATGGCCGATCACGGCATAAAGCTCGGCACCCGACCCCGTATCGGGTGCAAGATTGCGGCCAACGCCCACCATCCCATAGCAATGGGTGAGCCACACCGCCTTGCCATCGCTGCCCACCGGCCATCCGCCCTTTGCGAAGCCGGTTTTCTTCGCATAGGGATCTGGCCAGCCGAGCCACTCTATCTCAAGACCCTTGGTGCCGCGCGTATATTCTTCCGGAGGTTCGGCGACCACACCGATGGGCAACGTCTTCTTCTCGGTCGCATCGCCCCATTGAACGACATAATTATCCTGCACGCGATTGATGCTGGTCCCGTCCCACCAGCGCGCCGCGGCGATCTTGCGGATATTATCCACATGAACCGGCGCGAATTCCGGTGCGAGCTGGATGATGGCCTGCCCGCCCTCTGCGGTCTCCATCACCAGCAGATCGGATGCGGGAATATCCTCCCAATCACCCGCCGGTGCCTCCGCCGCGATCTCCGACGGCGCTTTCGCCTCCGTCTTGGAATCGGACAGGGCGTAAAGCGCCACAGGAATGGCAATGAGAGCCACCAGCGGCAGTGCGACCATGGTTTTCATGAGCGCGAGACTAGCGCGACGGACGGGAATGAAAAGCCCCTCGCCTCACGGCCGATCTGAAGGATGTTCGCCCTGTCTGGTCAAGCGGTCGCACCGTTGGTGTCGCGAATCTGTCACGGTCATTTCGTTGCGATGCAACATGAAAGGTGCAGGGGCAGCCTCGTTATCCAAATTTGAAAAAACGGGGCTTTTTAAGATGAAACGCAGTGTCTCCTTCTCCTTCGCCGCCACCTTGCTGCTGGGCGTCGCGCTACCGGCCATGGCGCAGGAAGCGCCGGTGTCGGATAATGGGATCAGCGATGGCGGAGAACTGATCGTCACCGCACAGAAGATCGAGCAGCGCGCCAAAGACGTGCCGATCACCATCTCGGCGGTGACGGGGGATCGAATGCGCGAGCTGGGTGTATCGGATCTCGACGAACTCTCCAATTACATCCCCGGCCTGAATGTTCAGGAGCAGAGTGCGAACAATCCCGGCATCGTCATCCGCGGCATCACATCGGACAGCGGATCGGCGCAGCAGGCGGCCCGCGTGACGCTTTACTATAACGGCGTGGATATCAGCCGTTCGCGCGGTTCCTATCAGGATGTCTATGATATCGAGCGGATCGAAGTGATCAAGGGACCGCAGGCCACGCTATTCGGCACGGCATCCGCAGTGGGCGCGATCAGCATCATTTCTGCACGGCCTCAGCCCGGATTTTCCGGCGCGCTCACCGCGGGCTACGGCAATTTCGAACAGACGTTGCTTTCCGGGCATATCAATGCCGGATCGGACGTTCTGGCCGGCCGCGTCGCCTTCGCGTGGAAAAAGCGGGATGGCTATGTGAACAATCTGGCACCAGACCAGGATGATCTGAACGGGCAGGATCAGCTCGGCATCCGCGGTTCGCTGCGCTTCACGCCATCCGACAGCTTCACCGCCGATCTGATCCTCACCTATGATCGCCAGCGTAATCCGGGCACGGCCTTTGTCTCCAAGGCACTGCCGACGCCGTCCGGCCCGGGCAATCCCTTTGGCGACGCCTGGCTGGGTGGATCGCCTTTCTCCAAGGACGTTCTCGGCAAGGAGAAATTGGGGCTGGACCGCAACGTCTATGACGTCAATCTGAGCTTCACATGGGACATCGCCGATGATTGGACGCTCACGATGGTCAATGGCTATCGCGAGTTCGATTCGCTCGAAACCTTCGATGCCGATGGCTCGCGCGCCTGGTATCTGGAGTTTGCCGAGGAAGCCAATGGCTGGCAGGGCAATCATGAAACGCGCTTCAGCTATGCCAGCGATCAATTCCGCGGGTCATTCGGTTGGAACATCTTCCATGAAGACAGCATCCAGCGCGTTCCCTTTTCCAGCGAGGAAGGAACCTTCTATCAGTGCGCCGCAAGGCTGATTCCGGCGCTGGGCTGTATCGCAGCCGACGGTTCCGTTTCCGCGGCGCAGGCGACCGCGCTGTTGACCGGGGGTGCGTTCACGTCGATCCCCTATCGCTCGGTATTCGAAAATCAGGGCAAGAATGACAGCTATTCCATGTTTGCCGATGGCACATGGATCCCGGCACCGAGCCTTGAAATCACCGCCGGCGTTCGTGCCCTGATCGAAAAGCGCCGCTCCGGCTTCATCGCCTCGGCCCCCAATTCGCAGCTCTCCCTGCTGTCCCCGCTGCTGCCCGACGCACCGCTGGTTCCCGGCCAGGTCGATACCGCCGGCCAGACATTCCGCACCGAAGACAGTTTTCAGGCGTTCCTGCCGCGCTTCAACATCCTCTATCGCTTCTCGGATGATGTGAACGGCTTCGCCACCATCTCCAAAGGCCGCCGCTCACCGACGGTCAATCTGGGCGCGCGGGCGACGACGGCCGGGCCGGTTGCATCGGCCTCGGCCGTGGCTGCCGAAAATGTCTGGAATTACGAAGTCGGCCTGAAAGGCGCGGTCGGCATCATGTCCGGGTCGCTCGGCGTCTATTATCAGAAATATGATAATTTCCAGGTGAGCGTCGTCCAGCCCAACGGCACGACGCGCACTGAGAGCGCCGGCACCGCAAGCAATTTCGGGGTCGAGGCGGAAGTCTATCTCAAGCCCGTAAGCTGGCTCAATATCTTCGCCAATATCGGCTATATCGATGGTGGGATCGACAATAAGGCGTCAATCGCGCCCAATTTCCGCGGGGCGCAATTCCGGCTTCAGCCCGAGGTGCAGGGCGCGGCAGGCTTTACGATCAATGCGCCGGTGGCAGAGGGCATCCGCATCTTCGCTACACCCAGCGTCACCTATCGCAGCAAGATCTTCTTCGAAGTGCCCAATAGCGAAGCCGCCTCGCAGGATGCGGTGACGCTCGTCAACGTCCGCGCGGGCGTGTCTCTGATGGATGAACGGTTCGAAATCGCCGGTTTCGTTCGCAACCTCACCGATAAGGATTATCTGCTCGACGCCGGCAATACCGGCGGCGCGTTCGGCATCCCCACCTTCATTCCGGCCGAGCCACGCCTCTATGGAATCCAGGCCAGCGTGAAGTTCTGATGCCCTTGGGGCGCGGGGACCACAAAGCGTCCTTGCGCCCCGGCGGTTCACGCGATAGTGAGCCGCCTTCCAGAGCAATGCGGAGCGGTGGCCGAGTGGTCGAAGGCGCTCGCCTGGAAAGTGAGTATACGTCAAAAGCGTATCGTGGGTTCGAATCCCACCCGCTCCGCCATTTAGTCTTTCATTGTCTGGAAAAGTGCCGTTCTCCGCAGCGCGGCGGTGCTGCTAGTCTGAATACAGGGATATTAGGGGCGAAATCCGGCGTGAGCAGCCGCATAGCTCACGCCGTTCGGAATTTTTGCATTTCTATCACAAGCTGGTTTCCGGCATAATTTTCCGAAAATTCACACCCCTCAGGCCGCTACCCGCCGAATTTTTCGCGTAGCGCCAGCATGGCGATGGCGGCTTTGGCGGCTTCGCCGCCTTTGTCCTTTTCGTCGGGTTTGGCGCGGGTCAGCGCCTGGGCTTCATTCTCCACGGTCAGGATACCGTTGCCGATGGCGATGCTGTCCATCGTCAGCGCCATAAGGCCGCGCGCGCTTTCGTTGGAGACCACTTCGAAATGATAGGTTTCGCCGCGCATGACGACGCCCAGCGCGACATAGCCGTCATAGCGGCCCGATTCCGCCGCCAGCGCGATCGCGCCGGGAATTTCGAGCGCGCCGGGGACGGTGATCGTATCGTGATGATGCCCCGCATCCTCGATCGCGGCGCGTGCGCCCTTTATCAGAAGGTCGTTCAGATGGTCATAGAAGCGCGCTTCGACGATCAGGAATTTGGCCATGGATCAGGCTGCCTTTTCAATTGAGGGGAGATCGATCGGGCGTTCGCCGACGATCGAGAGGCCATAGCCGTCAAGCCCGATCAGTGTGTGATGCGTATTGGTGAGCAGGATCATGTCCTGCACGCCCAATTCCGTCAAAATCTGTGCACCCACGCCATAATCGCGCAACTCTTCCATATCCGGCACGCCCGCCTTGCGCTGCAACGCGCGTGTGAATACGCCGGGTGTCGCGCTGGACAGCAGCACCACCACGCCAGCACCTTCGGCCCCGATGATTTCCATCGAGCGGGAGAGGACGCACGAGCGCTCGGAATTTTCGCCGAACATATCGGTGAAGGCGTCCATCGAGTGCATCCGCACCAGCGTGGGCGAATCGGGGTCGACGCGGCCCTTCACGAGCGCCATCTGCTCGGTGCCGGTGGCCTTGTTGTAGAAGGTCATCGCGGTCCAGTCGCCGCCCCAGCGACTGTTGAACCGGGCTTCCGCGCGCTTTTCGACCAGATGATCATGGCTGCGGCGATAGGCGATCAGGTCGCGGATCGTGCCGATCTTCAGATTGTGCGTCTGCGCAAAGACGATCAGATCGTCCATCCGCGCCATCGTGCCATCATCCTTCATGATCTCGCAGATCACGCCCGAAGGATTGAGCCCGGCCAGGCGGGATACGTCCACTGCCGCCTCGGTATGGCCGGCGCGTACCAGCACGCCGCCCTCGCGCGCGATCAGCGGGAAGACATGGCCCGGGGTCACGATATGCTCCGGCCCCTTGGCGGCGTCGATCGCGACGGAAACGGTCCGCGCGCGGTCACCCGCCGAAATGCCAGTCGTCACGCCATCGCGGGCCTCGATCGATACGGTAAAGGCAGTTTCATGCCGCGTGCCATTGTGGCGGCTCATCAGATCGAGACCGAGCTGATCGACGCGCGCCTTGGCCAGCGCCAGGCAGATCAGGCCGCGACCATGCTTGGCCATGAAATTGATCGCATCGGGCGTCGCCATCTGCGCGGGGATGATCAGATCGCCCTCATTCTCGCGATCTTCGTCATCGACCAGGATGAACATGCGGCCATTGCGCGCCTCGTCGATAATTTCCTCGATCGGCACCAGTGCGGGGGAGGCCTCACGCCGGACCAGATAGGATTCCAGCTTGCGCAGCGTTTCCGCGGTGGGGTTCCACTGGGCGTCATCCAGGCTGCGCAGGGAATTGGCATGAAGTCCGGCAGCGCGGGCGAGGCCCGAGCGGGAAATGCCGCCTTCGGTGACGAGGTCGCGAATGCGATCGATCAATAATGTGCTCATGAACGCGTGATATCACATCGCGATGTGATGATCCAATAAAGAAATCACATCAATGTGCATGATTTTCCAATAATGACCGCATCCGCCCGAGATAGCGCGCCAGCACATCGATTTCGATGTTCACCGCGCGCCCGATCGCCAGCGCGTCGAACGTGGTGACCTCGGCGGTGTGGGGAATGATGTTCACGGTAAAATCGAAGGCTCCGTCCGGCGTGTCGGTCACGGTGTTCACCGTCAGCGAAATGCCGTCGAGCGTGACCGAGCCCTTGGGTGCCAGAAAGGGCGCGAGATCGCTGCCCGCCGAAACCGTCACCTTCCAGGAATCGCCCACGGATTCCAGCGCGGTGATCTCGCCAACCCCGTCGACGTGGCCAGTGACGATATGCCCGCCCAATTCATCGCCCAGTTTCATCGCGCGTTCCAGATTCAGGCGCTTGCCTGCAGTCCACTGGTCCCGTGCGGTGCGCGAGACGGTCTCCCCCGAAATATCCACAGCGAACCAGCCCGGCCCCTTGTCCACGACGGTCAGGCACACGCCCGAGCAGGCGATGGACGCGCCGAGATCGACAGTGGCCGTATCATAGGTCGTCCCGATCACGGCGCGCAGGTCGCCGCGCTGCTCCAGGCTCTGGATCGTGCCGATGTCGCTGATGATGCCGGTAAACATGCGCGCCCCTTTAATGTCGCCTGCGCTCGTAAACGTCGAGTTGGTCGCTGCCAAGCATCCGCGTATCGCGCCGATGCCAGCGGCCATGCGCATCGGCCAGCGCGGTCAAGCCGATGTCCTCCAGAGATGCCTTGCCCGCACCGATCAGGATGGGCGCACGGTACAGCAGCAGACGATCGACCAGATCGGCCGCGAGAAAGGCGGAGGCCGCGCCGGCACCCCCCTCCACCAGCAGATGATCGACCCCCGTGAGCGCGGCGATGGCCTCGGGTGAAGCGACGGCTTCCCAGCCATCGGGGGCACCACCCTGCGTCAGCACCGCGCGGCGCGGGCTGCGGGATTCCAGGCCGGGCAGGCGCACGTTCAGCGCGGGGGCATCGCTCTCCAGCGTACCGCGGCCGACCAAAATCATCTCATGCCGGGCGCGTTCCATATGGGTGTGTGCGCGCGCCTCCGGCCCCGTGATCCAGCGGCTTTCCCCATTGGTCATCGCGATCCGGCCATCGAGTGACATGGCCAGCTTCAAGGTGACGTGCGGCCGGCCCAGCGCCTGACGCGTCAGAAATCCGGCCATGGCTTGCGACGCCTCCTGCGCCATGATCCCCGTGTCCACGACGATCCCGGCATCGCGGAGCGCTTGAAAGCCTTTGCCATTGGTGCGGGGATCGGGATCCCCCAGGGCGGCAACGACATGGGCGACACCCGCCGCGATCAGCAGCGTCGAACATCGCGGTCCCCTGGCGCTTTCATGCGCGCATGGCTCAAGCGTCACATAGGCGGTCGCGCCCCGCGCCATCGCACCAGCCTCGGCCAAAGCCACAGCCTCCGCATGGGGCCGTCCGCCGGGCTTGGTCCAGCCGCGTCCGACGATGCGGCCGTTATTGACGATGATGCACCCGACACCGGGATTGGGCGAAGTGGCACCGCGCGTGCGCTCCGCCAGCGCCAGCGCTGCGCCCATGAAGCGCAGATCGAGTGTCAAATGCCGAGGTCTTCGAGCTTCTTGTCGAGCCTCTTGAACTGCTGCATCTTTTCGGCGCGCAATTTATCTAGCTCCGCCTGCCGCACTTTCTTGGCAGCCTGATCGATCTTCTGCTGCGCGCGCACCTGTTCCAGAGACCGATCCAGCGGCCAGCTTTCGACATATTGGATATTGCGCTTCCAGGGCGTCTCGAACTTGGAATCGACGTAAAAGCCCACCAGAATCAGCATGGTGACCGCGATGGAGAGGAAGGCGAAAATCAGCTCGTGCTTCTGCCGCTGCGCCAGAAAGGACCGCAGATCGCGTATGGCCCTGAAAGGGGAAACGGGACGGGGAAATATCGCCATGCCACCAAGATAGTGCGGCTTTGCGATCTGCGCCACCCCGTCTCTCCCGATCAGCGTCCGTCGTTCAGCGTGAAACGAACCGTCATCGTCCGCCAGCCTTCGATCGGCACGCCATCTCTGGTCGCCGGCTGGAAGCGCCAATACTTCAAAGCCTGCTGTTGCGTGGCCCTGAAGAATGCCGGCTCGGTGGCTGACACCATCTGAATTTGCCTGACGCGGCCATCGGGGCCGATCAGGACGCGGACCTCGGCCATGCCTTCGATCCCCTGCCTTTGCAGACCCGGCGGATAATCGGGCTGCATCCGATCGGCAAAGCGGGGATCGGGGCGAACGCCAATCAAAACGGGGGCACGGGGCGGTTTGACGGTTTCCGTCATACCTGCGCCCATGCCCGGCAGATCTGGCAGTGTTGGCTGGATATAGGGCTGTTCGGATATGGTGTTGGGCAATGGTTCCGAAATGGGAGGCGCTTTCGAAGCGGTGGTCACCGATTTCGGCGTTTGCGGGGTTTTCGCCTTGGGCGGCGTGATCGGATCGGGTGGCGGCGGTTGCACCGTGATCGGATCGGTCAGGCGCATGATCCCCGGAATGTCGCGGACCACGTCCGGGCTGGCAAACAAAAGCTCCGCCACCATCGCGCCGTTGATGGCGATCGCTGCGCCAAGGCTTAGCGGGCTGCGGGTTTTCTGGTCGAGATATCCTCCTGCATTCTGCATGACATCCTCCTTCAACACAGCGTCCCGGTGGAGCGCTGTTGAGTAGGATGTTACATCATAACATTTATTCGGCAAGAGGGTTTGTTAGCGGGTCGCACGGAAACGTTATTGGCGGGCTTTTGCGCTTTCGACCCGGATCGCACGGAATTCGGATGCTGCATTCCAGTCAGGCCAGCGGCGGCTATTGGCGAGATCGGCGCCTATGGTGTGGAACAAGGCGATATCCTGCGCAGCGCCCGCCAGATTCCAGCTTGCGTCATAACGGTCACACGGTTTGTGATAGCAATTGGCCGTGTAATCGGAGACCCATTTGTCGCCGGCCGCGCGTCCACCTTCCACCAAATCCGCCCCGCCGCTGATCCCCATCAGCAGCAACACCGGAACGCCGCGCCGTGCGAGCGAGAAATGATCGGCGCGATAGAAAAGCCCGCGCTCAGGCAGCGTTTCTGCGGTCACGATGCGGCCTTGCAGCGCTGCGGCCTTTGCCAGATCCACCTCGAGCGCATTCTGCCCCTTGCCCACCAGCACGACATCGCGGGCGAGTCCGGCAGTCTGGAGGATATCCAGCGTCAGATTCGCCACAGTTTTTTCCAGAGGATAAAGCGGCGTCACGCCATAGGTTTCCGATCCCAGAAGGCCAGCTTCCTCGGCGGTCCATGCCGCGAACACCAATGTGCGCTCGGTGCGCGGTGCTGCGGCGAAAATACGCGCGAGTTCGATCACGCCGGCCAGTCCCAGCGCGTCGTCATTGGCGCCGGCCCGCACGGTGCGGCCGTCCGCGTCGGCAGCGCCCACGCCATAAGCATCCCAATGCGCGCCGAACATGATCGTTTCGTCGGGATATTTGGTGCCGGTCAACTTTGCCAGCACGTTGCGGCTTTCGATGCGTTCCATGGTCACCGGGAAATCGGCATCGAAGCGCAGGTCTTTCAAGGCGATCGGTTTGAAATCGGCGCGCCGCGCCTTGATCCTGAGAGCGGCAAGATCCTGTCCGGCCGCAGTGAACAGATCGACGGCGGCCTTTCCCTCGATCCAGCCCTGCAGCATCACGCGCTGTGGCTCGCTGGCGGGCCGCACGATATCGTAATTCTCGCCGCCGCCCGCGATCACGGTGGACCAGCCATAGCCGGCACTGGGCGTATCATGCACGATCAGCGCACCGATCGCGCCGCGCCGCGCCGCTTCTTCGAACTTGTAAGTCCAGCGGCCATAATAGGTCATCGCCTGGTCACCGAATTTGCCTTTGACCGGCTCGCCCGCGATCGCCTCGAAATCGGGATCATTGACCAGAAAGACGGCGATCTTGCCATGCAGATCCACGCCCTTGAAGTCATCCCATTGCCGCTCGGGCGCATCGACGCCATAGCCGACGAACACCATTTCCGCCTGCGTGATCGCGGCGCGATCCACCGCGCGGGGCGTGCGCAGATAGATGCTTTCATTCTGGACGAGCGCCATGCTGCCTTTGCCATGGGTGACCGCGAGTCGGGATGGTGCTCCAAGCCGGGTGCGGATCAGCGGCACTGTCTGCGTCCAGCCGCCATTCTCCCCACCCGGCTCAAGCCCCAGCGCGGTATAATGTTCGATCAACCAGGCGACGGTCTTGTCCTCACCCGCCGTGCCGGGCGCGCGGCCTTCAAAGGCGTCCGAAGCGAGGATCTGAACGGTGTCGGCCAGCCGGGCGGTTTCGATCGGGGCGCTATTGCCTGTGGTGTTGGCGGTCGCCGGCGCGGCAAAGGCCATCACACTGGCAAACAGAGCAGAAGTGATCTTCAAGGCATGTCCTCGCTTTAATTGATGTCAGGCACCCAATAGTCGCGCTTGGCTGCCGTGACGCGTTTGAGTCCGAGCAGCGACACACTGGCGCTGTCGGTGCCGAGATAAGTGAAGTGCGGGGCATCGGTCACCACGGTCTGAAACCAGCCATGGCGCGCGAGGATCGCGCGGACGCGCGGATCGGCATGTTGCTTCACATCCAGGGCCAGCATAAAGACATGTTGGGACGATCCGGGCGCGGCGACGGAGCGCAATATGGTCTTGTCGCGCAAGGTGGCGAAGCACAGGCCTTGTTCTTCCAGCGCCAGGATGCGGGGAATCTGGGCCGCGGGGGACAATCTGGTGATCGCGTCCACTTTGGCCTGATCCAGCTTCTTTGCCGCGCGCCAGTGTGCCAGCCCGCCATCGACCCGGCTTTTCCAGTTGATGATAGTCCGCGCATAATTGCGCCGCGCCGCATCCGCGCCCGCGGGGGTGATCGCGAGTTTCGCGGCGCTGGCTTCCTTGATCGCCGCCTGCAGCGCCTCCATCGCGCGCGATTGCAGCGTCACGGCGATTCCGCCCACGATCGCAGTCTTCATCGGCACGGTCGCCTGCCACGCCGTCACCGCCGCTTCATCGGCGAACAGCACGGTCACCGGTCGCACATCGGCACCGCGCGACACCAAAATCGCACCATATTCGCGCATAAGATGGCGCGACAGGTGATCTGTAGGCATGGCAAAGCCGGGTGGAAGCTGGCGGAAAAATGCCGTGTCCAAAGTCGGCGCTTGCACGGGCTTCCACAATTGCGGTGAAGCCAGCGGCGTGAAGCAGTCGATCGGCGTCAAGGGCGCGGGTGGCGCGCCTGCTACCGCCATAGCGGGTGCCAGGAATGTGATTGCCATGGCGGCACGCACCAGGGTGCTCTTCAAAACCTTCTCCCTTTGTGGCGTCGCGCGATGTGCCTGCATTTTTCTATGGCCTGCGGACGGTTAACGCAATCGGGGCGGATTGCCTGATGACAATCCGCCCCGATCACATTGCAGCGCGCTGGCTTAGCGGCAGGTGCGCTTGCTATCGATCGACTTGCCGACCACGGCACCTGCAACGGCACCCAATATCGTGCCCGTCGTGCGTTCACCGCGGGTATCGACAGCGCGGCCGACCAGAGCACCACCCGCACCGCCCACGATCATGCCGACCGTGCCGTTGGACTTCTGGCAGCGCATACGGCCGCGGTTGTCGCGCCATTCGCGATATTCATAGTTGCGCTTGCGTTTTGCATCGGCGTGGTCGGTGGGCACCACCATCGACGCCGGAATGAGAAGCGACGCAGCGCCCAAGGCCATAAAAAGATTACGCATAACGAACTCCCTTGATCTCGATTAATTCGAGTGCAGAACGCGGCCAAGGATACAGAGGTTGCATGAACCTGAAACAACAAAGTAAGTGTATGATTTATAAGGATAATTATTTTTAAATTGCCAATTTATCCAGATGCTGCCCCTTTCCGATGCGCCATGGCGTGCCCAATGGCTTGCCCCAAGCGGTGCGGCGGCCTAATCAGCCCGCATCCCTTGGCCCGAATCGCGGCCCTGGAAACTTATCCCCGATATCCCCATTATCCACAGCCTGGACCCCCTGTTTTCCGCTTGGTGCGACTCGCATTCCATGACAGCTTAGGAGTGTGGAAGAGAGGCTTCCGAGGGAAACCAAGGCAGCAAAGCTCACTACGACGCTGAGGCGGAATGACGGAAAACCGCAAGGAATTCGGGCAGGAAACCAAGGCAAGGGCGCCGGAAGTGGTGTCGTAACGGCCGGAGCGCAAGCGACGGAATCGGGCGATGCTCCAAGAAGGGCCGGTGAACGAACCAGCGTGAAAGGCTTTCGGGCCGGAAGCGAGGGTTGGAAAGCACCGACGCCTGAGTGAGAATGGACGCGCGGCAACGCGAGGTCGTTTGAAGCTCGGCGCAGTGGGGGCTGGCAGCGATGCCAGCCCCCATTTCTGTTTGCGCGCCGCCCTCTGAAATCCTTTTGCGTCCCGCCCTTCACAAATCCTTATGAATGCCGTTTTATTGTTTCGAGACATAGACTTGCGGAAACGGGCACGATGGGCGCTGCTTACCCGATTACTGGAACCGGCGATTTGCCGGATGGGCAGCCCGGACGTGAAGTCCGGAGCAGCCGCTTTTTTGCGGCGACCATGGAAATGCCGGGTCTGCCGCCGCAGCAGATTGCGGTGCGCAATGTCTCCCCCCACGGCCTTGGTGCCCGGGCGGAGGTGCCGCCGCCGCTGGGGATGATCGTGAAGATCAACCTTTCGGGTGTCGGCGATGTCGAAGGCGAGGTGCGCTGGGTGACGGGCAACCGTTTCGGCGTAAAGCTGGACGGATCGATCGACACGTCGAAATTCAATTTCTCCGGGCGCTCGTGGGAAGAAGTGACTCCCCGCTACGATCCCGGCGACGTGGCGGACCGGTTCAAGCCGATGTCCAGCACCTGGCGGCCGGGCTTTCGTACCCGTTGAACGATTGCGCCGCGACGGCATTGGCTTATGCACCTCCTGCACAAGCGGGAGGGTAAGAATGAACCGGACATTTGAGCATGTGGCCCAAGCGGTGGCGGGATGGGCCGGGCGGCCGCCCGCCTTCGTGATCGCGCTGTCCGCCGTCATCATCTGGGCGTGCAGCGGCCCGATTTTCGGCTGGTCCGATACCTGGCAGCTTGTGATCAATACTTCGACGACGATCATTACCTTCCTCATGGTGTTCCTCATTCAGAACGCCCAGAACCGGGATGCCAGCGCCATCCAGGCCAAATTGGACGAACTCATCCGTGCGGTCACCGATGCCCGCAATGAATTCATCGGAATCGAGCATCTCGGCGAAGGCCAGTTGGAAGGCATCCGCCGCGCACTGGAGACCGAATTTGGCGACGAAAGCCCCAATCACGAGGCCATCGCCCGCCTGCTCGACCGGCGCTGATCCGGCGGCCCTTCCGCAATCCGCATGGGGCCGATATACACCCGGATCATGACCGCGCCGGACACCCCTGATGGAGAGGATCCCCCCACACGCGCCAAACGCACCGGGCGCTTCTTCGCGGCGACCATCAACCGGGCGGGACGGCCGCCGCTGAAGGCCGCGATCCGCAACATTTCATCCACCGGCATGGGCGGCCGCGCCGATCCGCCGCCGCTGGCCGGAGAGACGGTGACCGTGGTGATGGGGCCGCTGGGCGAAGTGACCGGCCATGTCCGCTGGGTCAATGGCAAGCAATTCGGCATCCAGCTCGACAAATCAATCGACCCCGCCCGCTTCGATTTCTCCAGCCGCTCCTGGACCGACATCGCGCTGGCCCATGACGGCGAGGACGATGTGGCCGAACGGTTCAAGCCCGTGACCAGCACCTGGCGACCGGGGTTCAAACCACGCGGTTCTTGACTTTTTAGTGTTTTATTCCGATAATACACTCCTGAGATCAAAGGATTCCGTCATGGCCAAGACCAAGAAGACCAAGGCTGACAAGGCCGCGAAAAAGACCAAACCCACCAAATTGCCCAAGCACATCGCCGGGGTGACCATCCCCAAGATGCTGCGCGAAGAGGGCGGCGCGCTGGTCGATCTGATGCGCCACCCGCTGGTCGCCAGCATCGCCGCGGCGGGCCTAGCCGCGCTGTCCGAAGCGATCAGGGACAGCACCAAGCCCAAGTCCGCCGCGACCCCGCCACCCGCGGGCAAGGCGGCGGTCGACCTGGGGCAGGGGGCGGCGATCCTGGGCACGATGATCGCGGCGCGGGCAATCGAGAGCCTGAAAAAGGCCTGACCGCCCGCCCGCGTCTCTCGATGCGCCCTATTTCAATTTCACCTCCTGCAGCATCTGGCTGCCCATCTGCTTGCGCATCGTGCCGCGCGCGCCGCTTTCGGCGGTCAGGGTGCGGCTGTTCCGGGCCATGAAGGACTCATATTCCTTGTCCCGCCGCGCCATTTCGCCGGCGCTGGGCACATCGGCATAGACGGTGATCAGATACAGATCCGCCTCGCCGTCGCGCGCATAGATGTTGGCGACGACGCGGTAATCCTTGATCCAGCCCTTGCTCTTGGAAAATTCCTGCGTTTTCTTCCACTGGCTGCTGAGGAAATCCATGTAATTCTCCTCCTGCCCATCGATGATCTCGATCTCGGACACGTCCCAATAATCGCCCCAGGTGTAGGACGAATCCTGCGCCGCGGCGGGGGCGGCGGGGGCGGCGAGGGCGAGCGACAGGGCGCACAGCGCGCCGGAGAATGCGAATGACTTCATGGTGATGATCCCCTGATGGACGGACCACGCCGCCGGAATGGCGACGCCGGCCGTGGACGCGCACGCAAACGCATGGGAGACGCAACGACTGGAGCCATCCGTGCGGCGCGGTGCGATCCCGGGCATGGACTCGCGCGGCGAAGGGGCTGGAAAGCGACATAGCATGGGCGGAACGGGCCGGACATGTCCCGTAAGGGGACATGGTGGCCGGCTCATCGGCGTTCATGTAGGACCCGATCATCGCCGGTTCGCGCAGAGGCGCAAAGGACAGCAGAGGGCGCGAAGGAGGGGAGAAGGGCGGGCTTTGCTTTGCGCGTTCTGCGTTCGCGATGCCTCTGCGCGAACCCTCCGGTTGTGGCAGTTCCAACGTCCCTCGACTACGCTCGGGACAAGCGGATGGAAGGTGCGCGCGCCTCGACGGCGAAAATCCGGCCGGGCGCATCACGCCTCCGCCAAGGCCGTCGTCGCGGATTCGCCGCCTGCCGCACGCACCTCATCGTCCTCATCCGCCTGTTCATCCTCCTCATCCCGTCCATCGGGCAGGCCGAACCAGCGCAAACGGGCCATTTCTCCGGCCCAGACGAGGTTCGCCGTGTCCGAGGCCTCCTTGGCATCCGCCATCGCGCGCTCCTCGGGCGTGAGCGTGCGGCTGTAATCGTCATCCATGCCATACACGCCGTTCTGCGTGCCTTCGAAGCCTTCGGGCGGCGGGAAATTGGTGAGATAATCGCCCCAATAGGCCGGCGGCACCGACGCATCTTCACCCTCGCGCCAGACGCAGAGCTCGCGGGCGAATTCGCCAAGCAAGATGGCCCCCAGGATATCGGGATCGGCGCTGCATTCCGCCGCACTCGCGTCATGGAATTTGAGGCAATGTTCACACCGTCCATGGCGCTGCGATTCCGCCGTTTCCGCGGCCGCTTGTGTCTCCGCATCGGCGTCCGCATCAACCGGCGTGCGCGCGGCGACGAAGGCCCTGGCTTCCTCGCCCTGGCCGCCCGCCTCGACCAGAGCGAGAAACGCCTCGAAATCCTGCGCCACCGTGCGCGCCTCGGCGGACTCGCTGCCCGCCACCGGCGCATCGGCCACGCGATCGAGCCGGGTGAGCAGACCCAGCGCCAGGCGATTGTCGAACCGATGGCGCGCGGCGACGCGGCCCTCCTCGTCCCGCTCGATCGTATCGCGCTGCCCGTCGAGCGCGCGGATCATCAGCTCATCGAGCAGCCGCCCGCGCGCGATGAGGATCGCCGCATTCCAGCCCATGTTGAACGCCGCCCCATCATGGCGCACCCGCAGATTATAACAGGCGCGCGTGCTCATGAAGCATTGCGCGGCGGCGATGCGGACATTGCCGTAAAAGGACAGGGTTTCGAGGAAAGTGCGCTGCTTGGACGCGGTCCAGCGCAGGCTTTCGGCGTCCTCTTCGGGCTGATCGTGATCGATGGTCTTGGAAATATAGGTCATCTTCGCCTCCTGGTTGGGGTGCAACCGGGAAGTTAGGCAGAATTGGGGCGTGTAGGAAAGAACAAAAGAGGAACATGCGAGGGTTCACGCGGAGGCGCGGGGCGCGGAGAAGGAAGGAGGACGCAGAGTTTCTTATTGCTCCCCGGAACGGGGAGGGGGACCGCTTGCGGTGGAGGGGCAGTGGCAGGATGCGATGTCGTCCTAATTTCAGCGCGACGACTGCCCCTCCGTCAGGCTGCGCCTGCCACCTCCCCGTGCCGGGGAGGGATTGCCTATGTTCTCTCTGTATTGCCGCACCTCCGCGCCCCTGCGTCTCCGCGCGAACTGAGAAGATCGGGTTCGCACGGCGGCCATCCAATGATATTGGACCCGCGTTCCCGATCGCATCCGGATTACAGGCTCACCAAGTGCCGCCGCTCTTTTCGATCGCCTTGAGCAGCGCCTTTTTGCTGGCGGTGCGGCGCTTACCCGTGTTGCGGGGGAGTTCGGGATGATTCAGGGCGGCGCGGCGCGCAGCCAGCTTTGCCGCGAAATCCGGATGGGAAATGCGGGGGCCGGACCAGTCCGGTGCCGTCTCAGGCTTTGAGAGCTTCGATGCCATAAGCGTCAAAAGTTTCCGTTCGTATCCGTTTCTCCAGATACAGCAGATCAGCGTCGGGATGAAGCGCAAACAGGATGCGCGCCTGACCGCGCATTTCCGGCGCGCTTCCCGACGCATATTGACCCATGCGATCGGCGATGAGATCTTCCACGGATATGATGGAAAAGGCTGCCCCCTTCTCCATGCCCTCCACCAGAAATATGTGATCGCGATCGACCGCGCCATCCATCGGAACCGACGCCACAATCTCGAACCCCAGGCCATATTCGGGGTGAATCCAGCCCCGCGTCGCCATGCCGGGACCGCTGGGCCGCACGAACCCATGATCCCGCATCACTGCTTCAAGCGCATCCTGAAGCGGCGAACACAGATCGATATCGCCGGTCATCAGCGCGCTCGCGGAGTAATATTCAGCCGCCCCGCCGCCGACGAGAACGGGACGGGCATAGCCCAGAGCCGCCATATCCTCGCTGACCCGCGCGAGGAGTCGCAGGGCCGCTTCGAAAGCCGGGCGATAGGCGGGGGGCGGCGGTTCATCCTGCGGCACGGCTTTTCCTCGTTTCGGGAAGGGACATGATTGCGCCGCCAAGTGGCGGACTGGCAAGACCCATCCGGAAGGCCGGGAGAGGCGTTTACTCCGCCGCCTGGGCCTCCGCCATTTGCGCCTTCATCCCCAGCAACGGCGCCAGATACTTCCCCGTGAAGCTGCGCGGTGCCTTGGCCACCTTTTCCGGCGTGCCCTCTGCCACGATCTCGCCGCCCTTCACGCCGCCTTCGGGGCCGAGATCGATGATCCAGTCCGCGGTCTTGATCACGTCGAGATTATGCTCGATCACCACCACGCTATTGCCCTGCTCGACCAGCGCATGGAGCACCTCCAGCAGCTTGCGGACATCTTCGAAATGCAGGCCGGTGGTGGGTTCGTCGAGGATGTAGAGCGTGTTGCCGGTGGCGCGGCGGCTGAGTTCCTTGGCGAGCTTGACGCGCTGCGCCTCGCCGCCGCTCAATGTGGTCGCCTGTTGCCCGACCTTGACATAGCCGAGACCGACTTCGGCGAGCATCGCCATCTTGTCGCGGATATTGGGCACGGCCTTGAAGAATTCGACCGCATCCTCGACTGTCATGTCCAGCACGTCGGCGATGGACTTGCCCTTGAACTTCACCTCGAGCGTCTCGCGATTGTAGCGCGCGCCGTGGCAGACGTCGCAGGTGACATAGACGTCCGGGAGGAAGTGCATCTCGATCTTGAGCACGCCATCGCCCTGGCACGCTTCGCAGCGACCGCCCTTCACATTGAAGCTGAAGCGGCCGGGCTTGTAGCCGCGCGCACCGCTTTCGGGGAGGCCGGCGAACCAGTCGCGGATATTGGTGAAGCTGCCGGTATAGGTGGCGGGATTGCTGCGCGGGGTGCGGCCGATGGGGGATTGATCGATGTCGATCACCTTGTCGAGATGTTCGAGGCCGGTGATCTTTTCATGCTTGCCCGCGATCATCCGCGCGCCGTTCAGCGCACGGGCGGAGGCGGCATAAAGCGTGTCCACGGTGAAGCTGGACTTGCCCGAGCCGGAGACGCCGGTGATGCAGGTGAAGGTGCCGAGCGGGATGCTCGCGGTGACGTTCTGGAGGTTGTTCGCGGTGGCATTGTGGACCGTGAGCTTCTTGCCATTGCCCTTGCGGCGCTTGGCCGGGACGGGGACCTGGCGGCGGCCCGAAAGATAATCGCCCGTCAGGCTGTTGGTGTTGGACAGAATGTCTTCGAGCGACCCCTGCGCGACGATCTCGCCGCCATGCACGCCCGCGCCCGGCCCCATGTCGATGATATGGTCCGCGGTGCGGATGGCGTCCTCGTCATGCTCGACCACCAGCACGGTATTGCCGAGATCGCGCAGACGGCGGAGCGTGGCGAGCAGCATATCATTATCGCGCTGATGCAGGCCGATGCTTGGTTCATCCAAAACGTATAAAACGCCGGACAATCCCGAACCTATCTGGCTCGCGAGGCGGATGCGCTGGGATTCCCCGCCGGAGAGGGTTCCGGAGGTACGGTTGAGATTGAGGTAATCCAGCCCGACATTGTTGAGGAAACCCAGACGCTCGAGGATTTCCTTCAGGATGCGTTCGGCGATCTGCGCCTGCTGGGAGGAGAGCTTGGGCAGCAGGGTGGAGAAGAAATCGAGCGCATCGACCACGGAGAGACGGGTAACGTCGCTGATCGTGGTCATGGCGACCTTCACCGCGAGCGCCTCGGGCTTCAATCGCGCGCCGTCGCACACTTCGCAGGGGGCGGAGGATTGATATTTGGAGAGTTCCTCGCGCATCCAGGCGCTGTCGGTCTGCAGCAGACGGCGGTTGAGATTGCCGATGACGCCCTCGAACGCCTTCTTGACCTCATAGGATTTGCGACCGTCCATGAAGCGCAGGGTGACGGGTCGGCCGCCGGTGCCATGCAGGATGATGAGCTTCACCTCGCCGGGAAGATCGGCCCAGGGCGTCTCCAGATCGAAGCCGAATTCCTTGGCGAGGCTGCCGAGCACCTGCATGTAATAAGGGCTGGGCGGATTGGATTTGGCCCAGGGGACCACCGCGCCCTTCTTGATGCTGAGCGCGTGATTGGGGACGACGAGATCCTCGTCGAACAGCAATTTTTCGCCGAGGCCGTCGCAGGCCGGGCAGGCACCCTGGGGAGCGTTGAAGGAGAAGAGCCGCGGCTCGATCTCTGCGATCGTGAAGCCCGAGACGGGGCAGGCGAATTTCTCGGAAAAGACGATGCGGTTTTCGGGAATGCCGGTGTTTTTCATGCCCGTTCGGGCTGAGCTTGTCGAAGCCCCTTCCTTGCCCTTCTCCTGGACAGAAGAAGAAAGGGCTTCGACAGGCTCAGCCTGAACGGTATCTGCGTCTGCAATCTTACCAAGAGATGTCAGCGCAGAAACAGTCCCATCCGCCAGATCCACATAGGCCAGCCCTTCGGCCAGCTTGAGCGCGGTTTCGAAACTGTCCGCGAGCCGCGTTTCGATGCCCTCGCGCACCACGATGCGATCGACCACCACTTCGATGTCGTGCTTGTATTTCTTGTCGAGCGCGGGGGCTTCGTCGATCTCGTAAAATTCGCCGTCGATGCGGACGCGGGTGAAGCCCGCTTTCTGCCATTCGAGCATCTCCTTGCGATACTCGCCCTTGCGGCCGCGCACGACGGGGGCGAGCAGATAGGCGCGCGTGCCTTCGGGCAGCAGCATCACGCGATCGACCATCTGGCTCACGGTCTGCGCGGCGATCGGCAGGCCGGTGGCGGGGGAATAGGGAATGCCGGTGCGCGCCCACAGCAGGCGCATGTAATCATAGATCTCGGTGACCGTGGCGACCGTGGAGCGCGGATTGCGGCTGGTGGTCTTCTGCTCGATCGAGATGGCGGGGCTGAGCCCTTCGATATGATCGACATCAGGCTTCTGCATCATCTCCAGAAACTGGCGCGCGTAGGCCGAGAGCGACTCCACATAGCGGCGCTGCCCCTCGGCATAGATGGTGTCGAAGGCGAGCGACGATTTGCCGCTGCCCGACAGGCCGGTGATGACGGTCAGCGTATCACGCGGGATCTCCACGTCGACGCCCTTGAGATTATGTTCGCGCGCACCACGCACCGATATATGAGTCAGCATGAAATGGTCTGTTCCATATATGTTCTTAGGTTTCAAGGGGTATTGGGACGCGGTGAGGACCGCATGGATCAGATGGGTGTGCGGGTCCGGATTGCAAGGCGGGTCATGCGCGGACACCATGCGGAAAATTGCCCCGGCCGCGCGGCTCTGCCATGATGGCAGGCCGCAGGATCAAGCAAAGGATCGCCCGATGACCCGCATCTTCCCAGTCGCTATGGCCGCGCTGGTGCTGCTGAGCGCCGCGCCGCCCGCGAGCGCCGTGCAATCCAACAGCACGCATTCGACATCGGCGCGCGAGCCGCTCTCCCGGCTGGTGCCCGTCGAACTGCCGCCATCCGCGCCGGCACCCGCCACGCCCGTTACCGTGCCCGCTGCCGTCGCCGCGCCGGTGGTGGAAGCCGGGACGGATGCGGAGTCCGCTGCGATCAATGCGGGGGAGCGACAAAAGGCGCAGACCCGCCTGCAGCAATATCAGGCGCAGCGCGACGCCCGGGCCAAAGCGGCCGCGGACCAGCGTCGCACTTATGACGCCGCCAAGGCCCAATATGAAGCCGACACCGCGCGCGTGAACCGCGAGAATGCGGAGAAGAAAGCGAAATGGGAGGCTGATACCGCGGCCTGCCTGGCGGGTGACAAGACCAAGTGCGCGCCAGCAGCGGCGACACCTGCGCCGCAATGATGGAGCCTCGCGTGACGATCCGCGAGGCTCCATTTCGCCGTTAGATCAGCGCATCTCGATGCGGAGACCGAAACGGAACTGACGACCCAGCATGTCCGAATAGGTGCTGTTCGCCGCCAGGCCTGTTTCGGGCAGCAACAACGGGCTCTTGTTGAACACATTGGTCACGTTGAGGAAGAATTGCGCTTCGGATTTGCTGCCGAAGGCGATCTTCTGCGTCAGGTTGAGATCGACGTAGAACAAGCCTTTGACGTGATTTTCATCATAGGTTTGAAATTGCGCCGCTGTGGTGGTGAGCGGGCAGCCGGTCTGGCACTCGATGGCGTTAGCGAGATATTTGCCGGCACTCACCCCGCGGCCGACTGCGGTGATCGAGAAGCTCGGCGTTTCATAGCTGGCGCTGCCACGGAAAATCCATTTCGGCGTGCTATACTGACCGCCATTGGCACCGACTGTATCGACCACAATGACGCCGGGAATGCCGGTGTCGTTGAGATTTTCGATATAGCGCGTCGCCACGCCGCGCAGCGTGACACTGCCGTCTCCGTTGGCGAACAGCTTGTCCAGAGGCAGTCGATAGGAAGCGTCGATGTCGATGCCGCGCACCAGCTTGCGCGCGAAATTGAACGGCTGGCTGCGGATGAGGATACGCGACGCATTATTCGGATCCTGCGTGATGGCCGCGCAATATTCAGTCCGCCCTTCTGCGCACCGATTGACGATATCCTGCGCGGTGAGCGTGTCGATCGCGTCATCCACGTCGATGCGGAAGTAATCGACCGACAGGTTGAAGCCGGGCAGAAACCGGGGCGAGAAGATGCCACCGATATTCCACGAATCCGCCTTTTCTGCGCGCAGATCGGGATTGCCCAGATTGAGCGCCGAATAAGAGATGCTCGCCCCGTAAATGCCGCCATTGGGACCGCTTCCCGCCCCGAACGGATTGGTCACGGCATCGGTGTTCGACGAACCGGCCTGATACAGTTCGTTGAGATTCGGGGCACGGATATCGCGTGAACGCGTGACACGGAACCGGATATCCTCGATCGGCTGCCAGGTGGCACCGGCTTTCCACGTCGTGACATAGCCCGAGGTGGAATAATCGGTCGCGCGCACCGCGCCGTTGAGTTCGAGACCGAAACCCAGCGGCACGACGGCTTCGAGATAGGCTTCCTTCACATTATATTTGCCATTGGTCGGCAGATAATTGCCGACTGACCAGGTGTTCGCCGTGGTGAGGCCGCCCGCCGGATTGGCCGTGACGGTCGGCTGGAACTCGGGCGGAACGAAGCCGCTGATCTTCTCTTCACGATATTCGCCGCCGATGGCGATGCTCACATCACCGGCCCAGGTGGCGAACGGCGTGAGCGACAGATTGGCACCGGTGACGATCTGCTCGGCGATCTCGTCGCGATAGGGATTGCCCAGAATATAGGCGATGGCCGCAGGATCGGCGACGCCGATGCCCAGGCGATTGAGAGGCCGGCAATTGGGATCGTTATTCGTGGTGCTCACATCGACATTGATGCGGCACTGGATCGAACCCACAGCATAGCCGCCCGGATTGCCTGTTGCCGCGAATACCGCATCGGTGGCCGCCGCCGTCCGTGCGGTGTGCATGATGTTGGTCAATTCCTCGTGCATCTTGGCACGGCCATATTGCCCATAGATATCCCAATGCGCCGCTTTGCCGAACGCCTGGAACTCGCCCTCGGCACCGATCACGTAGCGCTGAACCTCGCGGTCGTTCGCCACGCCGCGGAAGGGGAGATCTGCCGCAGTCGTCGCGAGCGTCACACTGGTGATGCCGGCACGCTGCGCGGGGGTTAGCGCATTGATCAGAAAGGCGTTGTCGGCCTGAAGCGTGATGCCCGTCGCCAAATTCGGGCCGGCGTTGAAGCGCACTTTCTGCTTGTTGTAGGAGGCTTCGGCAAACAATTCCACGCCATCCGAGACCTCGTAGCTCAACCGGCCGAAGAAGCCGTGGCGATCGTCTTCCGGATCAAGGCCGATACGACGCCCGGAATCATTGACCTGCCAGGAGCCGCCTTGTGTGAGGGTGGGGGCCGAAGCGCCGGCGGGCGAAGGATAGGTCAGTGCGCCATATTGATATTGCAGCGCCTGCCCGCCCTGGCCGAAATACGTGCCGCGCAACCGGTTTGCCACGCCGCCGGCCGAGCCTGTGATCAGGCCGCCCGGCGTCGAGTTCGCAGCGCCGACCTGGCGGCGGATCAGGTAGCGCGGCGTGGTGCTGACGCCCGACACCCAAGCCGGATCCTGAATACGCACATAGCCGGTCGCGTTCCAGGCGCGGTCCACTTCGAAAATTCCATCGCGATGCGCGATCTCGCCGCTGAGCAGGATATGGCCGCGCCCGCCCGCAAACGACTTGCCGAGTGCTGCGTTGAATGAATAATTGCCGCCATCGCCATATGTGGTGATGCCGCTATCCGCGCTGGCCTTGATGCCTTCATATTTCTTGTCGAGAATGAAGTTGACGACACCGGCGACCGCATCGGAGCCATAAGCCGCCGATGCGCCGCCCGTGACGACTTCCACGCTTTTGATCAGCGACTGCGGGATCGTGTTGACATCGACCAGGCCTGTGATCGTCGAGCCGACCGAACGACGCCCGTCGAGCAGCACCAGCGTGCGGATTTCGCCGAGGTTGCGCAGGTTGAGCGCGTTGATGCCCGCCTGTCCGCTGCTCAAATTGAGGCGCGAGTTGGCCGGTCGGGTCGAGCCGGCGAGCGATGGCAATTGGTTGACGAAATCAGCGATGTTGTTGCTCGGTGACTGGTTCTGGATTTCATCCAGGCTGAGCACGGTCACGGGCGTCGGCGCCTCGAAGCCATCGCGCACGATGCGCGAGCCGGTGACCAGGATTTCCCCGGATTCGACGGTGTCTCCAACGGGCGTGGATTGCGCCCAGGCCGTTCCCGAACCACAGGCCATGAGGCCGGCCAGGGCCGAACCCGAAGCCAGAACAGCACGCATCGCTTTGGAATATCGCATAATTTCCCCCTTGATCCCGCCTTCCCAAGCGGTCCGCTCCTGTAGAGCAGAAGGAAAATCTCACGCCATATGATCGGTTTGGCAAGCCAAAACACAGATATACGGTCATTTTTTTGTAACAGTGGTATCTCGGCATCAAGGCGCGCTATCCGCAGGCCTGAAAGATCGGACAGGGAGCGAATGGGCATGATCGAGGCGATGGTGGAGCGGGGCTTTGCGCCCGCCGCCGCGGCGGTGGCGGCGGGGCGGATCCCGTGCGCGGCGCTGGGGATCGTGAATGCCGCGGGGGAGCGCGCGGTGCGGCATGTCGGCATGGCCGCGCTGATGCCGGAGCCGGAGGCGCTGAGCGCGGATCACTGGTTCGATCTGGCTTCGGTGAGCAAGGTGATCGCCACCACCACGATGATCCTGACGCTGGCCGAACAGGGGCGGATCGATCTGGATCGGCCGCTGACCGATGCGATCCCCGACCTGCGCCAATATGATGTGGCGGGCGCGGCGGAGCGGCGGCTGACCTTCCGGCAATGCCTGGCGCATCACACCTTCCTGCCCGCGGTGGAACCGCTTTACACCTATGGCGGCGATCCGGCGACGCTGCGCGCCTTCGTGCTGCAGCGCGAATGGCGGCATGGGCCGAGCGTCTATTCGGACAATAATTTCATCCTGCTGGGGATCGCGATCGAGCGGATTACCGGCGCGCCGCTATCCGATTGGCCGCTGGGGCCGGGGCTGCGCTATGGCCCGCCGCCGGGGCTGGCGGTGGCGACGGAGCAGTGTTCGTGGCGCGGGCGCGTGATCAAGGGCGAAGTGCATGACGAGAATGCCTATGCGCTGGGCGGGGCTGCGGGCCATGCCGGATTGTTCGGCACGGTGGCGGGGGTACTCGGCTTTGCGCAGGGTCTGCTCGATGGCAGCGGTGCCTCGCCCTGGATGCTGGAGATGATGCGCACGCGGATGAATGGCGATCGCACGGCGGGCTGGGAAAGACGCTTTGCCGGCTGGCATGGCGGCGACGCCTGTTCGGATGATACGATCGGGCATACCGGCTTCACCGGCACGGGCCTGTGGGTGGATTTCGAACGCGGGCTGGCGTGGACGCTGCTGACCAACCGGGTGCATCCGACCCGGCATGTGGAGACCGGGATCAAGGATCTGCGCGTGGCGACGGGGGGGGCGGTGATGGGGTGAGGGTAATTCCCTGACCCCGCCTTATGAATCCGTTTGTCCCGAGCCCTTCGACTGCCTGCAAGGCAGGCGCTCAGGATAAACCAAGGTCGAGGGACGTGGTGACAGTTCCCACGTCCCTCGACTTCGCTCGGGACAAACGGGTTAAAAATCCGCAGGGAATAAGATCGGGACAAACGGATTTAGCCGGCGAATTCAATTCTCCGCCGCCACCAACTCCAGCGCGGCGTCCATCGCGGGGGTGGCGCTGACGCCCTCGGGGACGTCGTTGGCGTAGATGGAAAAGGTCAGCGTGCGACCGCTTTTGGCGATCATATAGCCCGAGAGCGCGTTGGTGGCATTCAATGTGCCGGTCTTGGCAAAGAGGCGGCGTTCGAGGCTGGTGGCCCGGAAGCGGTTGGCGAGCGTGCCGTCCATGCCGGCGATCGGGAGCGTGTCACGCCAGGCGCTGCCCCAGGGCTGGGCGGCGATCCAGCGCAGGAAGATCACCATGCCGCGCGGCGCGACGCGGTTATAGGTGGACATGCCCGAACCATCGGAAAAATCGTAAGCGGTGCGCGGCACGCCCGCGCTGGTCAGCATATTGCGGATGGCGGCCTGGCCATCGGCGATCGAACCGGTGCCGGCTTGCAGGCCGACACGACGCAGCAGCAGTTCGGCATGGAGATTGTGGCTGACCTTGTTGGTGGTGACGAGATCGAGACCGAGCGGCGGCGGGACGAGGCGCGCGAGCACGGGCCGTTCCGGCGGGCGCGCGGGCGAGGCGTCGCCGCGCTGCGCGGGATCGTCCGCAGGGAGCAGCGGGCGATGCCGCACGCCGATCCGACCCTTCACGCGCACGCCGCGCGCTTCGAGCAGCGCTTTGAAACGCCATGCCGCATAATAAGCCGGATCGTCGATTGCGGGGCGGAGCCGTTGGGGTTCGGTGCCCAGCGCGATCGTGCCGGTGATCCGCAGCGTCATGCTGCCCGGCGCGCGATCGAAATCCACTGCGGTCTTGCCCTCGGCTATGGTGACCGCATGGTTCTGGATGGTGTAATAACGCAACGGGGCGGTGACGATCGGGGCCGAACCTGCCGCGCCGGGGGCGACGAACAGTTCCAGTTCGTTATCGTCGAGTGTGAGGGCCGAGGTCGCCGTGCCCGAGCGGGTGGGGATGTTGTTCCAGCTCATGCCGGGGCTCCAGCGCTGATCGGGAAACAGCATGTCGTCGCCGATGATGTCGCCGACGGTGCGGGTCCGGGCGGCGACCGCGTCGGCGAGCGCGGCGAGGCAGTTGTCCACGCAGCCGGGCGCGCTGGAGAGGCGGGCGTCGCCATGGCCCTCCAGAATGACATCGGGCCGGCGCTTGTTCTTGCCCTCCAGCCGCACCGCAGCGCCGCCCGTGGCGTCCGGCTGGTCGAGCGCGGGCAGCGTGGCGAAGGCGGCGGCGGTGGTGAACATCTTGGTGTTGGACGCCGGAATGAAGCGGTCATCGGGCGCGATGGCGATGATCTCCCTGCCATCCGCGGTGGCGATCACCAGCCCGAAGCGGGGGCCGGGGCCGACGGCTTTCAGCCGCGCCTCGACGCGCTGTTGCAGGGTCTGTTGCGCGGCGGCGGGGAGCGGTGTGAATAGCAGGATGAGACATGCGGCGGGGATGATCTTCATGGGGCAAGCGTAAAGCGAATGGCGGCGAGAGGAAATAGCCACGGCATCGGGAGGGAATAGCTCCAAATGCCGCTCGGGCTGAGCCCGAACGGTGTGTGTCATGCGCAGTGAAGGCACTTGCCGTGCAGAGTTACTGGCTTCAAGGATGGCACATGATCCGGATCGACGCGCAGAGATGATACGCTGGATGCGCAATGCGTTGGGGCTGGTGCTGTTCCTCGCCTGCGCCGGATCGGTGCTGATCGAGCGCGCGACGCTGATCCGCGGCGCGCGCGTGTTCGACGGGACGGGCACGCCGGCGCGGGTGCTGGACGTGCTGATCCGGCGGGACCGGATCGCGGCGATGGGCCGCCGGCTGACCGTGCCCGAGGCGCGGGTGATCGACGCGCGCGGCATGACGCTGATCCCCGGACTGCACGATCTCCACATCCATACGATCCCCGAAGCCTTCGCCAGCGCCGAGACGCTGAGCGCGGCGCACCGGCCGTTTCTGGAAAGCGGCGTCACCGCCATGAACGAATATTCGGTGGGCGGCGATCGACTGGCGGCGATCCGCGCGGTGGCGGCCGATCCGGCGGTGAAGGCGGCCCATCTGGCGCTCGCGCTGCGCGTCGGCGTGCCGGGCGGGCATGGCACCGAATCCGATTTCGTGCGCGCGATCACCACGCTCGCGACCACGCCGGAGGAAGCGCGCGCGGCGATGGCGCGGTTGCTGCCCTTCAGGCCCGATGTGATCAAGGTGTTCGCCGATGGCTGGCGCTATGGCCGCGGGGGCGACAAGAGCGACATGGATCTGCCGACGCTCTCCGCCATCGTGCAGGCGGCGCACGCGCAGGGTGTGCCCGTGGTGACGCATACCGTGACGCTGGCGGGCGCGAAAATGGCGGCGCGCGCGGGGGTGGATGCGGTGGTGCATGGCGTGGGCGATGCGCTGGCGGACGGCGAACTGATCGCGCTGATGCGGGCGAGCGGCATGGCCTATGTGCCGACGCTGGCGGTGTATGAGCCGCAGCCGGACCGCCAGCTCCTGCCCGCCGAATGGGACCGGCTGCGGCCGGAGGATCGCGCGCGCGAAGAGGCGCGCCGCGCCGCGCCGATCGAGCCGATCGCGGACTATGACGCGCAGCGCTGGGCGATCATGCGGGAGAATGTGCGGATCCTCCATGCGGCGGGGCTCCCGATCGGGATCGGCACGGATACGGGGATCGGCGGCGTCTATCCCGGCCTGGCGACGGTGCGCGAGATCCGGCTGCTGACGGGGCTTGGCTTCACCCCGCGCCAGGCTTTGAGCGCGGCGACGGTGGGCAGTGCGCGGATCATGGATCGGCAGGGCCGCGATGGCCGGATCGCACGCGGACGCGGCGCCGATCTGGTGCTGGTGGCGGGGCGGCCGGATGAGCGGATCGAGGATCTATATGCGGTGCGACGGGTGTGGGTTTCGGGCCGTCTGGTGGTGGGGGATTGAGGGCGCGCCAACGCCGCTCGGACGGAGCCTGTCGAAGCTGTATCTTGCTTCGGAGCTGGAGCGGCGAAGGTTGGTGGAAGTCGGCAATTACACGACGTCATTCCCGCGGATGCGGGAATCCCGCTTCTGTTTTCTTTTTCGGCTCTGCAACTTTGAGCGACTGCTATGCAATGACACAAAGAAGAAGCGGGATTCCCGCGTTCGCGGGAATGACGGAAAATGGTGGTTTGCGGACTGGCGACTTTCGGGTGAGGGGCAGCGCTTAGCTGGCGTTCGCACGAGCCAATATGGTAGCGTCCACGTCAAATACTTTCTGACGAAGGCGAGCGAGGAACGGCTTTCCGTGCGATTCCATTCGGTCGGGCGGATAGTTCCGTATTCCATATTCATAACGCTGCACCTGATCGACAAGGCTCATGCGGAGTCGATCCAGATCGCGATCGGATAGGCTCTCTCGCTCGGTGAAGGCTCGCTCGATAAACACAGCAGCATTGTATGCCCATTGGAATGAGCGTCCGCAATCGGGCGTTGCGGAGGCGGAAAGGAATGACCGAGAGTGGTCGTTAACAGGCTTACACTTACAGATTATGACCCAATTCCGGATCAGGTCCGCGATGACGGTTCCCCCGACCGATACACTTCCTCGTCCAATTCCCCTTCCCAGCGCGCGACCGTGGTGGCCACGGTGAGGTTGGCGCTGGCGCTGGGCACGGTGCGGGTCATGTCGAGCAGGCGATCGAAGGGGAGGACGAAGCCGACGACCAGCGCGGTCTGCTCGGGTGCGATGCCGACGGCGGACAGCACGGCGGCGAGCATGAAGAGCGAGGCGGAGGGGACGGGGGCGGTGCCGAAGGCGGCGAGTGCGCCGGTGAGCAGGACGACCGCATAGACCTGTGGCGTCATCGGCGTGCCGAACGCCTGCAGCGCGAAGATGCTGAGCAGCCCGACATACATGGCGGTGCCATCCTTGCCGATGCTCGCGCCCAGCGGGAGCACGGTGGAAAAGACGGGGCGGCCGATACCGAGGTTTTTCTCCGCCACGCGCATCGCCACGGGGAGCGTGGCCGAGCTCGACGCGGTGGAAAAAGCGACGACCAAGGCATCGATGATCTTGCGGAAGAAGGGCAGCACCGGGAGGCGCGCGAGAAAACGCAGGATCAGGCTGTGCACCACGACCGTCTGGATCAGCGATCCCAGCACTACCGCGAGTGCGAGCCAGCCGACATGGACGAACATCGCCGCGCCATTGGCCGCGACGGCATTGGCGATCAGCGCGAACACGCCGAAGGGCGTGGCCTCCATCACGATCCCGACGATGCGGAGCAGAACGGCGGAGGCGGATTGCAGCAGCGCGGCGAAGGGTTTGCCCGGTTCGCCCGCGACCACCGTGCCCACGCCGAGCAGGATCGCGACGAAGATCAGGGCGAGCATGTCCCCCTTGGCCAGCGCATCGACGATGTTGAGCGGGATGATGCCGATCAATTGCTGATAGGGCGTGACGGGATCGCCCAGCGCATGAGGTGCCGCGGTGCCGAGCGGCGCGCCCACGCCGGGGCCGATCAGCGTGGCGACGGCCATGCCCACCGAGACCGCGATCGCGGTAGTGAGAGCGAACAGGCCGATGGTGCGGCCGCCAAGCCTCCCCAGCCGTTTGGGATCGGCAAGCGCTGTGATCCCCGCCGCGATGGTGACGAGTACGATCGGGGCAACGAGCATCCGGATCGCGCGGACGAAGAGATCGCCCATGAAGGCGACCGCGGGCGTGGCGGACGGCCAGACGAGCGCGAAGATCAGGCCAAGGACGAGGCCGCCGATCACGCGTTTCCATAAGGGGATGGCGAGCCAGGCGCGGATCATGAGCAATGCCCCTTTGGCCTATGGGGGAGCGGGCGGCCGGGGGCGGCGGCGGTGGGTTTGCCGTGATCGATGGCGATCGTGCCGTTGACGATGACGGTCTGGACGCCCGTGGCGAAGAGTTTCGGCTGATCGTAAGTGGCGCGGGCGGCATAGGTTTTCGGATCGAAGATCACGACATCGGCAAAGGCGCCGCGGCGGAGGCGGCCGCGGTCTTTCAGTTTGAAGGTGTCGGCGGTCAGCGTGGCGCTGCGCTCGATGAACTGGCGCAGCGTGATGACCCGATCCGCCACCACATATTTGGCATATTTGCGCGCAAAGGAGCCGTAGACGCGGGGGTGGCCGGGGGAGGCGTCCGAGCCGGTCATCACCCAGGGGCGCTTCATGAAGGCGGCGATATCGGGCTCGCTCTGGTTGAAGGAGGCGAGCGCGAAATCGGATTCCTGGATGAGCCGGATTGCGGCGGCTATGGGATCAATCTGCGCGGCTGCGGCGATCTGCGCCACGGTCCGGCCCTTATGGGGGCCATCGGTGATCAGCAGGCTGGCGGCACCGCCGCGTTTGCGCATCGTCTCGGTGATCTCGGCGCGCAGACGGACCGCAAGCGCAGGATCGTGCAGGCGCTTGCGCAGCGCCTGATAGCCGCCCTCCTGCGCCCAGGCGGGAATGAGCGCGGCGACCAGCCGCGTGCCCGAGGCCGACCAGGGATATTGATCGGCGGTGACGTTTTCGCCGCGTGTGCGGGCGGCTTCGACCATTGCGATCACCCTGGGTGCCTGCCCCTGCACATCCGCGCCGAGCGCCTTGATATGCGCGATATGGACGGGCATTTTCGCGCTGCGGCCGATCCCGATCGCCTCCTCGATCGCGGCCATCAGCCCGATGGTGTAGCTGGATTCATCGCGGATATGGCTGTCGTAAAAGCCGCCGCGGATGGCGGCCTCGCGCGCGATGGCGACCACTTCATCCGTTTTGGCAAAGCTCTGTGGCGCATAGAAGAGTCCGGTGGACACGCCGATGGCGCCTTCGCACATCGCCTTGGCGGTGATCTGTCGCATGTGCGCCAATTCGTCCGGCGTGGGCGTCCGATCGGACTGGCCCAGCACGGCCGCGCGGACCGATCCGAAGCCGACATAGGCCGCGAAATTGATGCCCACGGGCTTGTCCGCCACCGCCGCGAACAGGCGCGCGATATTCGGCCCGCCGCCGCCGTCATTGCCGATGAAGGCGGTCGTGACACCCTGCATGAGGAAGGGGAGGACAAGCCGTTCCTGCGCACCATCGGAGGTGAGCATAGCATCCGCATGGGTGTGCGGATCGATGAAGCCGGGAGCGACGATCATGCCCGCAGCCTCGATCGTGCGGCGCGCGCGGGCGGCAATATGCGGCGCGACCCGCTGGATGCGATCCCCGGCGATCAGCACATCACCGATGAAGGGCGCGCTGGTGCCGGTATAGATCGTGCCACCCCGGATCAGCAGATCGGCCTGGGCGGGGACGGGCTGGATACTGAGCGAGGTGCCGATGATCGCGGCCAGCGCGATGAGGCGTGCTGTGCGGCCCTTGCGCATCCTACCCCCAGAAGCCCGGCGCGGGCGGGGCGAGTATACCACCCGTGTCGCTGACGCCACCGATACGATCTTCCCGGAGCCAGAGCGGCCCATCAAGATCGGCGAAATCGGAGAGCCGCGCGATATGCAATGCCGGGGCGATCGAGAGCGAGGAGCAGATCATGCAGCCGGTCATCAGCCCCATACCCCGCGCGCGCGCGGCATAAGCGAGATCCAGCGCTGCGGTGAGGCCGCCGGCCTTGTCCAGTTTGACGTTCACCGCCTGATAGCGGCGCGCGACCACATCGAGATCGGCGGCGACATGGATCGCTTCATCCGCACAGATGGGAACGCGCGGGGCGAAATCTTCCAGCCAGGCGTCCTCTCCGGCGGGCACCGGCTGTTCGAGCAGCGCCACGCGCAGCTCGGCGAGCAAAGGCTGGAGCGATTCCATCAGCGCACGGTCCCAGCTTTCATTGGGATCGACGATCAGCGCGGGGCCGGGGGCGGCGGTGCGGACGGCACGGATCTGCGCGGCGGGATCATGCGCATCGACCTTCACCTTGATCAGCGGGACATGGGCGATGGCGGCGGCGGCGCGGGCCATGGCCTCGGGCGTGTCGATCACCACGGTGAGCGCGGTGGGGATGGCGAGGGGCTGGGGGGCGTCGAGGAGGTCCGCGACGCTCCGGCCGGTGCGCTGCGCCTCCAGATCCCACAGCGCGCAATCGACCGCATTGCGCGCGGCGCCGGGGGGCAGCAGGGCGAGCAAAGTCTGGCGATCCGCGCCGTCCGCGATGGCGCTGCGGATGGTCTCGATCTCGGCCAGCGCGCTGGCCACGCTCTCGCCATAACGGGAATAGGGGACACCCTCGCCGCGCCCGGCCGCTCCGTCTTCGGTGATCGTGACGGTGATCACATCGGCCTCGGTCTTCACGCCCCGCGCAATGCGGAAGGGCGATTTCAGCGCGAAGCGATCGTGGCGGGCGTCGAGTGTGCGGGGCAAGGAATGCGCGCCCTTCCGGCTGGTGTCAGTGTCTCGCGCACTGTGTAACCAAAAGCGTCCGAGGGTGCGCGACAAAAATCATCGCTCCCCGGCACGGGGAGGTGGCAGCCGAAGGCTGACGGAGGGGCAGTCGTCTCGCCGTAGCCGGACGGAGCCGCGCGCTGCCACTGCCCCTCCACCGCAAGGGCGGTCCCCCTCCCCGTGCCGGGGAGGAATTTAGAGTGCCTTCGCCTTGGCGCGGAAGGCGTGGAGCAGGGGTTCGGTATAGCCATTGGGCTGGGCCATGCCTTCGAACACCAGGGCGCGGGCGGCCTGGAAGGCGAGGCTGGTGGCCTCGTTTCCAGCCATCGGATGGTAAAGCGGATCGCCCGCATTTTGCGCATCGACCTTGGCCGCCATCCGGCTGAGTGCGGCATCGGCCTGCGCGGGCGTGCAGATGCCATGGAGCAGCCAATTGGCCATATGCTGGGAGGAGATGCGCAGGGTGGCGCGATCCTCCATCAGGCCGACATCATGGATATCGGGCACCTTGGAACATCCGACGCCCTGATCGATCCAGCGGACGACATAGCCGAGGATCCCTTGCGCATTATTGTCCAACTCGTCGCTGATCTCCTGGTCGGACCAATTCTGACCCGTTGCGAGCGGGATGGTCAGCAGCGCATCGAGACTGGCGACGGGTTCTGCCTTGCGCTCGGCCTGACGCGCGAACACGTCGACCGCGTGATAATGGGTGGCGTGGAGCGTGGCGGCGGTGGGCGAGGGCACCCAGGCGGTGTTCGCGCCGGTCCTGGGATGGCCGATCTTCTGATCGAGCATGTCCGCCATCCGATCGGGCGCGGCCCACATGCCCTTGCCGATCTGCGCCTTGCCCGAAAGCCCGCAAGCGAGGCCGATCTGGACGTTGCGATCCTCATAGGATGCGATCCATGACGAAGCCTTCATGTCGCCCTTGCGGATCATCGGCCCGGCCTGCATCGATGTGTGCATCTCGTCCCCCGTGCGATCGAGAAAGCCGGTGTTGATGAACACGATCCGGTCTTTCACGGCCTGAATGCACGCGGCGAGATTGGCCGAGGTGCGGCGTTCTTCGTCCATCACGCCGACCTTGATCGTGTGGCGGGCGAGGCCGAGCAGATCCTCGATCGCATCGAACAGATCGTTGGTGAAGGCGGCTTCCTCCGGCCCGTGCATCTTGGGCTTCACGATATAGATGGAGCCCGCGCGGCTGTTCACGAAGGCACCGGTGCGCTTGAGATCATGGAGCGCGATCAGGCTGGTGACGATGCCGTCCAACATGCCCTCGGGTGCTTGCTGCCCATTGGCGAGCAGGATGGCGGGGGTGGTCATCAGATGGCCGACATTGCGGACGAAGAGCAGGCTGCGGCCGGGCAATGTGAAGGCGGTGCCATCGGGCGCGGTGTAAGCGCGGTCGGGCGCGAGCGCGCGGGTGATGGTCTGCCAGCCCTTCTGGAAACTGGCGGTGAGTTCGCCCTTCATCAGCCCGAGCCAATTGGCATAGGCGGCGACCTTGTCGTCTGCATCCACCGCGGCGACCGAATCCTCCAGATCGACGATTGTGGAGAGCGCGGATTCGAGGGTGACGTCCGCGAGTCCGGCGGGATCGTCCTTGCCGATCGGATGCGCGGGATCGATGACCAGTTCGATATGCAGGCCATTGTGGCGGAGCAGGATATTGGCACCCGCATGGCCGATGAATTGGGCAGGCTCGGCAAGCGTGGGTGCGCCTCCCGTCCAGTCGGTCCAGCTTCCCGAGGCCAGCGGCACGCTGCGATCGAGAAAGGCCTTGGCCCAGGCGATCACCTGCGCGCCGCGGACGGGATCATAGCCCTTGCCCGCTGCCGCGCCGGGGAGCGCATCGGTGCCGTAAAGCGCGTCATACAGGCTGCCCCAGCGGGCGTTGGCGGCGTTCAGCAGGAAGCGTGCATTGAGCACGGGGACGACAAGCTGCGGCCCGGCGAGCGTGGCGAGTTCATCGTCCACATGCTGCGTGGTAATGGCGAAGGGCGCGGGTTCGGGGACGAGATAGCCGATCTCGCGGAGGAAGGCCTGATAGGCCGCGGTGTCGAGGGGCTGGCCTTTGCGGGCTTCGTGCCAGGCATCGATCTGTGCCTGGAGCGAATCGCGCTTGGCGAGCAGGGCCGCGTTTTCCGGGGCGAAGCGGGTGTAGATATCCGCCACGCCCTGCCAGAAAGCGGCGGGCGCGATTCCCGTGCCGGGAAGGGCTTCGTCCTCGATGAAGCGCGCGAGGCTTTCGGCGATCTGGAGGCCGGATTTGTCGATCATGATATGCCCTTTTGCTAATACCAGCGGAGCTAAACCGTCATGCTGAACTTGTTTCAGCATCCATGCTTCCGCCCGCAATATGGTCGTGACATTGAAATGGACCCTGAAACAAGTTCAGGGTGACGGCGAGTTGCTGCACCGTCGGTGTGGACACATATCTAGACCCCCACCCAGTCTTTCACTAGACATCAATAATGCAAGACAGTTTTTCCTCTGGGTTAACATCATGATGGACCCTGATTACGATCTGTTCGTGACCGTGGTGGATATGGGGGGGCTGTCTGCGGCGGCGCGGCGGCTGGGGGTTTCGCCCGCGATGGTCTCCAAAAGGCTGGCGCGGCTGGAGCAGCGGCTGGGCACGCGGCTGATCCACCGGTCCACGCGCAAGATGGCGCTGACCCCGCAGGGCGAGCGGCTGCGGAGCGATCTCGGGACGATCTTCGAGGCCTTGCGCACGGCGGAGGATCGGGTGACCGGGCGGATCGGAGAAGCCGCCGGGCCGCTGCGGATATCGGCGCCGACTTCGTTCGGGCGTATGCACATCGCGCCGCATCTGGAGACATTTCTGGGTCTCTATCCGCATGTGGAGGTCACGCTCAACCTGTCGGATGATTTCACCGATCTGTTCTCCCCGCAGGTGGATCTGGCGATCCGCATCACCGCCGACGTCAGCCCGAGTCTGAAGGCGCACCGGCTGGCGACGAGCCAGCGCGTCCTGTGCGCCGCGCCCGCCTATCTGCAGACGCATGGCGAGCCGGAGACGTTGAGCGCACTTGCAAAGCATCGCCTGCTGGCGGCGTCGGGGCAATTGCCGTGGAAGCTGGTGGGGCCGAAGGGCACACGGACCGTGGACGGCAAGAGCCTGGTCACCACCAATTCGAGCGAGGTGGTGCGCGAGCTGGCGATCTCGGGCGCGGGGGTGGCGCTGCGGTCTTTATGGGATGTGGGGACCGAACTGGCGGACGGGCGGCTGAAGCGGATTCTGTCCGATCATGAGGGATCGACCGATGTCGGCATCTTTGCGGTCTATCCCGCAATGACGCCGACCGCTGCGATGGCTGCGTTCATCGGGTTTCTCGAAACGCTTTACGCGCCCTCGCCGCCCTGGGCCGTGACGATCACGCCATCCACCACCGTGACCGGCCAGGGGGTGAGCCGCTGACCGGTGCAGGGGCCGCCAACGCACAGGCCTTCTCCTATCGTGAAGAGCGCGCCGTGCCAGGCGCAGGCGATGTGCGTGCCGCCGGGCGTGAGATAATCATCGAGTGTCTGCGTCATCGGCACGCCCATATGCGGGCAGCGATCGACATAGCCGTGCACGCTTTCACCCTGCCGCACGACGAAGCCGTGGAAGCGGCCAGCCTTCATCTGCAGCACGAAATTGCGCGCCGCGCCGTCGGCCACCTGCATCAGCGGACCAAGTGTGACCCCGGCGGGCGTCGCGAACAACCGCTTGGCATCGGTCATGCGCCGGGCGGCACCTGCGCCTTTTGAAATCCGGTCCAGCAATCGTCATAATCGAGCTGGCACAAGGGGGTTTCGCTGGCGAAGCGGGTGGGGCGGAAGGGGAAGCGGCTTTCGAACATGAAGGCCATGGTGCTTTCGATTCTGTGCGGTTTCAGCTCGGCCGTGACCGCGCCCTCATAGCTCGCCTGATCGGGGCCATGGCCGCTCATGCCATTGTGCAGCGACGCGCCGCCGGGTGCGAACCCCCCCGCCTTGGCATCATAAGCACCGTGGATCAGCCCCATGAATTCGCTCATCACATTGCGATGAAACCAGGGCGGCCGGAAGGTGTTTTCGGCAACCATCCAGCGCGGCGGGAAGATCACGAAATCGCAATTGGCGGTGCCCGGCGTATCGGTAGGCGACGTCAGCACGGTGAAGATCGAAGGATCGGGATGATCGAAGCTGACCGTGTTGATCGCGTTGAAGCGGCGCAGATCATAACGATAGGGTGCGAGATTGCCGTGCCAGCCGACCACATCGAAAGGCGAATGCGATTGGGTGGTGGTCCAGAGGCTGCCGCCGAATTTCTGGATGATTTCGAACGGGGCGTCGTCATCGTCGAAGGCGGCGACGGGCGTTTCGAAATCACGCGGATTGGCCAGACCATTGGCACCGATCGGGCCGAGATCGGGCAGCCGGAACACCGCGCCATAATTCTCGCAGACATAGCCCCGCGCCTGCCCGTCCAGCAGCGCCACCTGAAAGCGGATGCCGCGCGGGATCAATGCGATCTGCTCGGGTGCGATCGTCATGACACCCATTTCGGTGGTGATGCGGAGACCGCCCTGCTGCGGCACGATCAGAATCTCGCCATCGGCATTGAAAAAGGCGCGACGCTCCATCGAGCGATTGGCGGCATAGAGATGCACGCCGATCCCGCTGGCCGTCGCAGGATCGCCATTGCCGCAATAGCTCGTCATGCCGTCTAAAAAGTCGGTCGGCTCTGCCGGGATCGTCAGTGGATCCCAGCGGAGACGATTGGGCGTGGGCGGCATTTCATCGAACGGGCCGGAGCACCACCGCGTTTCGCGCGCATAAGGCACGAATGCCGGATGATTGGCGGTGGGGCGCAAGCGATAGAGCCAGCTCCGCTTGTTTTCCGCCCGTGGCGCGGTGAAGGCCGTGCCTGAAAGCTGCTCGGCATAAAGGCCGAACGGCGCTTTCTGAGGGCTGTTTTGCCCCTGCGGCAGGGCACCCGCCACGGCTTCGCTGGCAAAGTGATTGCCGAAGCCGGTCATCATGCGGGCCGCAGTCTCATTCATCGACGGTGATCACACCGCGACGGATCTGATCGAGTTCGATCGATTCATAGAGCGCCTGGAAATTGCCATTGCCGAAGCCTTCATTGCCCTTGCGCTGAATGATCTCGAAGAAGATCGGACCAAAGGTGTTCTCGGTGAAAATCTGGAGGAGGATACCCTCGTCCTGCACATCGCCGTCGATCAGGATGCGGTTTTTCTTCAGCCGTTCCAGATCTTCACCATGGCCGGGGACGCGCTTGTCCACCAGCTCATAATAGGTCTCGATCGTATCCTGCAGCTTCACGCCATTGGCACGGAGTTTCTCGACCGTGTCGTAGATATTGCCGGTGGTGAAGGCGAGATGCTGGATGCCCTCGCCCTGATAATCGCGGATAAATTCCTCGATCTGGCTCTTGTCATCCTGACTTTCGTTGAGCGGAATGCGGATCGCCTTGTCCGGCGCGATCATCGCCTGGCTGAACAGGCCCGTGGCCTTGCCCTTGATGTCGAAATATTTCTGTTCCTCAAAGCCGAACAGCGTCTTGTAGAATTCGGACCAGACCCGCATCTGGCCGCGCTTCACATTGTGGGTGAGGTGATCGAGCAGATCGAGGCCCATATTCTTTTCGGCGGCCAAGGCGCGCCACCCGTCAAACTCGGCCCAATCCGCATAGGGATCGCCGCCATCCTGCATGAAATAGAGATAGGAGCCGCCGATCCCCTCGATCACCGTGTCATCCTCGATCGTGCGCTTGGCTCCGTGATCGAGCGCCCATGCCATCGCCGCTTCGGGATCGGCGACGCGGAAGGCCATCGCGCTGGCCGAAGGACCATGCACGCCGCGAAACGCCGCGACCCGGCCGTCTGCGTCGCGATTGAGCATCAGATTGATCCGGCCCTGCTGATAGCGGGTGATGTTCTTTGAAGGATGACGGTGTGTGGCCACGAAACCGAGCTGCTCGAACTGCCGCGCCATTTTTTCAGGCGCAGGCGAGGTGAATTCAACGAATTCGAACCCGTTCAGGCCCAGCGGATTGCGGGGATCGGCGGCCATGTTGAGTCTCCAAACTAGTATCTATTGATACCAATATGCGCCGTTGCGCCCATGGTGTCAAATGCTACGGTCGGCCGATGACTGCCAAGACACTCCAGCTCGACGCCTTCATCCCGTTCCGCCTGTCCTTCACCAGCAATCTGGTGAGCAGTACGATCGCGCAGAGCTATGACGCGCTGTTCGGGATCAAGATCGCGGAGTGGCGCGTGATTGCCTGGGTGGCGGAACGCGAAGGGATTTCGCAGCAGGAGATTTGCGAGCTGACGCGGATGGACAAGGTGACCGTCAGCCGCGCCGCGATCGCGCTGACCGAGCGCGGGCTGCTCGAGCGCAAGCCCAATGCGGTGGACCGGCGCTCGCATCTACTGGCGTTGAGCGCTGAAGGGCGCAAACTCTATGCCGCCATCGCGCCCAAGGCGCTTGAGCTGGAGCGGCGGATTTTTGCGGAATTCAGCGAGGCGGAGCTTGAGGGGTTCGTCGGGACGCTGCGGCGGATCGATGCGATCGTGATCGCGCTGGGGGAGTAACCCTCATTAAAGCCGTTTGTCCCGAGCGCAGTCGAGGGACGTGGGTGCAGGTGACCACGTCCCTCGACTACGCTCGGGACAAACGGTGAGGGGGCTAGCTCACCGCCCCCGCATCCACCTGCCATCCGCCGCCCAGTGCGCGGAAGAGATCGACCTGGCTGGTGGCGATGCGTGCATCCGACAAAGCCAGATCGGCCTCGGCCTCGGCGAGCGAGCGTTCGGCATCGAGCACGGTCAGAGAATCGATCTTGCCCTCGCGCAACTGGACGCGGGCGATCTTCGCGGCGACACCCGCCTGTTCGCGCGCGGCGGTGAGCGACTGGCGGCGATCGAGTTCATGCGCATAGACCGAGAGCGCGGTTTCGGTTTCCTGCAGCGCATTCAGCACGATGCCGTCGAAGCTGGCGAGCGCGGCGGCGGCCGAGGCTTCGGAGGCTTCTATGCGTGCACGATTGGCTTCCTGATTGGGAAAGGCCCAATTGACGAGCGGCCCCAACAGCCAGCGGAACGGTCCGCCGGTGAAGATGTCTCCAAGCGAGGGGCCGGTGGCACCGATCGATCCGCCGAAGGTGATGCGCGGATAGAGATCGGCGGTGGCGATTCCGATCCGCGCCATCTCCGCCGCCAGCCTGCGTTCGGCCTGGCGGATATCGGGGCGGCGCGCGAGCAAGGCGCGGCCGTCGCCGACCGGGATCGCCTGATCCAGACGCAAGATGGTCCGGCGCGCGCCTGCCGCGTGGGGGAGCTCGGCAGGCGCGCGACCGGTGAGCGTGGCGAGGCGAAACAGAGCCCCGTCGCGCCCGGCTCGAAGCGGGGGCAACATGGCCTGCTGCCGATCGCGAAGGGACGCGACACGGGCAACATCGAGACGCGACCCGCGACCCGCTTCGAAACGCTTGGTGGTGATATTCAGGGTCTGATCGATCAGACCGACGGTGCGGCTGGCGACCTCAAGCCGCTCGGCGGCGGCGCTGGCATCGGCATAGGCACGCGCGGTTTCGGCGGCGATCGCGACGCGCACGGCGTCGCGCGCGGCGGCCAAAGCGTCGGCATCGCCGCGCGCCGCCTCGATCGAACGCTTCACGCGACCGAACAGATCGACCTCATAGGAGACGCTCAGCCCGACATCATAGCTGTCGCCTTCGCGGTCGAGACCCGGCACGGTCTGGATGGCAGGCGTGCGGCCATAGGTGGCTCCCGCGCCGATCGCTGTCTGGGGCAGACGATCGGCGCGGGTCTCACGCAGCAAGGCTCTTGCGCGCGCGAGATTGGCGGAGGCGATGCGAAGATCGGTGTTGTGCGCAAAGGCGTCGGCCACCAGGCTGTCGAGCACCGGATCCTGATACAGCCGCCACCATTCGCCCGCAGGCTCGGCGACTGAAAAGGCCGGATGGGTGCCGCCGATGAAGGCGCCGGTGGCGGGGGCGGCGGCGACGGGCGTCTTGTAATCCGGGCCGGTGGCGCAGGCGGCGAGCGTCAGCAGGCCAGCAGAGGCCAACATCATGGACAATCGCTTGCCCGCTCCCCTCCAGCCCTTGCCGGAGGGGTTGGGGGTGGCTTCTGCTTTTTGCCCCCCTGAAGAAGGGGCCACCCCCACCCCCTCCACGGAGGCGTGGCGGGAGGTAAAGGGCAGGGGGCGGAGAAGGGATTGGGTGAGATCGAACACAGCGATGTCCTTATTCAGCGGGCTGGAGCACGGGCTCCGGCGAACGACGACGTGGCCACCAGCCATTCATCGTGCGGAGAGCGACGTAGAAGACCGGCGTGAAGATCAGCCCGAACACGGTGACCCCGATCATGCCGGAGAAGACCGCGGTGCCCAGCGCCTGGCGCAATTCAGCGCCGGGGCCGGAGGCCGTGACCAGAGGCAGAACGCCGAGGATGAAGGCGAAGCTGGTCATCAGGATCGGACGCAGACGGGCCTGGGCGGCTTCGACGGCGGCTTCAAGCGGGGTGGCACCGCGCTCCTCGGCCTGTTTGGCGAACTCCACGATCAGGATCGCATTCTTGGCGGCCAGACCGATCAGCACGATCAGGCCGATCTGGGTCAGGATATTGTTATCCATGCCCCGCAGATTGACGCCCGCCATCGCGGCGAACAGCGTCATCGGCACGATCAGGATGATCGCCAGCGGCAGGATCAGGCTTTCGAACTGCGCTGCCAGCACGAGGAAGACGAACACCACCGCCATGCCGAAGACGATCGCGGCGACATTGCCCGCCGCCTGCTGCTCGAAGGCGATCCCGGTCCATTCGGCGCTGAAACCGGCTGGCAGCTTTTTGGACAGGACTTCCATCGTGGCCATGGACTGGCCGCTGGAATAGCCTTTTGCGGTTTCGCCATCCACCTCGACCGCGGGGAAGAGGTTGTAGCGGGTCACGCGATAGGGGCCGGTCTTGTTCTCGAACGTCGCGACCGCGCCGATCGGGACCATGCCGCCGCCATTGGAGCGGGTCTTCAATTGCGCGATGTCGGCGGGATCATCCCGCGCATCGGCTTCGGCCTGCGCGGTGACGCGGAAGGTGCGACCCAGCAGGTTGAAGTCGTTCACATAGGCCGAGCCGAGATAGACCTGCAGCGCTTCGAACACGCGCGATGGCGGGACGCCGAGCATATCGGCCTTGGCGCGATCGATGTCGGCATAGATGCGCGGGGTTGCGGTGTTGAACAGGGTGAAGACGTTGGCCAGCCCCTTGTCCTGATGCGCACCGCCGATCAGGCCGCCAGCGGCTTGCTCGAGCGCGGGGAACCCCTCGCCATTGCGATCCTGCACCATCATGCGATAGCCGCCGCCATTGCCGATCCCGCGGATGACCGGGGGCGGCAGCACAAAGGCCATGGCCTCGTCCATATCGGACAGCGCGGCGCGCATGTCATTCTCGATATTGGCCTCGGTGCGATCGGTGCCCGCGCGCTCGGAAAAGGGCGTAAAGGTGATGTAGGCGGCGGCGGCGTTTGACGCCTGCGTGCTGGAAGCGCCGTCGAAACCCGCGAACATCACGGCGGCTTGAGCCCCGGGAACTTCGAGCAGTTTCTTCACGGCTTTCTTGAGCACGGCATCGGTGCGCTCCACCGAACTGCCCGGCGGAAGCTGGATGACGGCCAGCGCATAGCCCTGATCCTGCGCTGGCACGAAGCCGACCGGCGTGGCCCAGAACAAGGCGAGCGTGGCCGCGACGAGACCGCCATAGGTAAACAGCATCTTCTTGGGCTGGCTGGCCACGCGGCGGGTGAGCCCGGCATACCAGAGGCTCATGCGATCGAAGCCGTGGTTGAACTTGGCACCGGCGCGATAGGCCATGCGCCGCCAGCCCCCGGCGGGTTCTTCCGTCGCCTTGGGCTTGAGCAGGCGTGCGGCAAGCGCCGGGGAGAGGGTGAGCGACAGGATCAAGGAGATGATCGTGGCCGTGGTGATCGTGACGGCGAACTGGCGATAGAATTCGCCCGAGATGCCGGTGAGGAAGGTGGTCGGCACGAACACCGCCACCAGCACGAGCACGATCGCCACCAATGCGCCGGACACTTCGTCCATCGACCGGTGCGCGGCGTCCCTGGGGCTGAGGCCGTTCTCCAGATTGCGCTCCACATTCTCCACCACGACAATGGCGTCATCGACGACGATGCCGATCGCGAGGACCAGGCCGAAGAGCGAGAGCGTGTTGAGCGAATAGCCCAGCGCTGCGAGCACGGCGAACGTGCCGATCAGCGAGACGGGGATGGCGATCACCGGGATGATCGCCGCGCGCCAGCTTTGCAGGAAGACGACGATGACGAGCACGACGAGCACCATCGCTTCGAACAGCGTTTTTTGCACCGCGCCGATCGAATCGCTGATGAATTCGGTAGGGTTCCAGATGATCCGATATTCGAGACCCTTGGGGAAGGTCTTGGCGGCGTCGGCCAGCTCGGCCTTGATGCCTTCCGCGGCGGCGAGCGCATTGGTGCCGGGCCGCTGGGTGATCCCCATGATGATCGAATCCTGGCCCGAGAGATAGGCGTTCACGCCGTAATCCTCGGCACCCAGCTCCACCCGCGCGACATCGGACAGCCGGGTGATCGCGCCGCTTTCATCGGTGCGAATCACGATGCTGGAGAATTCCTGCGGTGTCTTGAAGCGGCCCTGGGTCTCCACGCTGATCTGGTTGGCGGCGCCATTGTCATAAGGCGGCTGGCCGATCGTGCCGGCGGCAACCTGGACGTTTTGCGCGCGGAGCGCCGCGACGATCTCGCCCGCGGTCAGCCCGAGGCTCGCGGCGCGGCCCGGATCGATCCACACGCGCATCGCATAGTCGCGCGCGCCGAACACCTGGACATCGCCAATGCCTTCGACGCGGGTCAGCCGGTCCTTGATCTGGGTGAGCGCATAATTGGAGACATAGCCGCGATCCAGCGAATGATCGGGGGAGAGGACGTTGACCGCCATCAGCCAGGACGGCGACGTCTTGCGCACGATGACGCCCTGCCGGCGCACTTCCTCCGGCAGGCTCGGTTCGGCCAGCGCGACGCGATTCTGCACCAGAACCTGTGCGGTATCGAGATCGGTGCCGAGCTTGAACGTGACCGTGACGGCCAGTTTTCCGTCTCCGGTCGACTGGCTGGAGATATAGAGCATGTTATCCACGCCGTTGATCTGCTGCTCCAGCGGCGCGGCGACCGTATCGGCCACCGTATCCGCAGACGCACCGGGATAATTGGCGCTGACGGTGACTGTGGGCGGGACGACATCGGGATATTGCGACACCGGGAGGCCGAAATAGGCGATGGCACCGACGATTGTGATGATGATCGCGATCACGCCCGCAAAGATCGGGCGGCGGATGAAGAAATGGCTGATACCCATGGCTTTTTGCCTTTTGTTTTCTTGGCTCTCGATCCGTTCAGGTTGAGCTTGTCGAAACCCCTTCCTTCTTCCCGATCTGAAAGGGGGAAGAGGCTTCGACAGGCTCAGCCCGAACGGAGAATGGTATTACTGCGCCAGTGTCGCCTGGGACGCGGCCGGGCTTTGCACCGGGCGTGCGGCGGGCTTGAAGCCGGCGGGGGGATCGATCTTGCCGGGGCGCGGATTGACCTTGCTGCCCGGCGCGGCGAACTGCACGCCCTGGATCACCACGCGATCATCCGCGTTCAGCCCCGAGCGAATGCTGCGCAGGCCGCCCACGAGCGGACCCGGCTCCACGGGGCGCACCGCGACGGTGCCATCCTTCGCCACCACGAACACCACCTTGCGCGCCTGATCGGTGCGCACCGCGGCATCGGGGATGAGCAGCGCCTTATGCGTGCCACCCGCGGTCAGCCGCATATTGCCGAACATGCCGGGAGCGAGGAAATAATCCGCGTTGGAGAGCACAGCACGGCTGCGCATCGTGCCCGATCTGGGATCGATCGCATTGTCGGTGAAATCCACCCGGCCGGTGCGGTCATAGCCGCTTTCGTCCTGCAGCTTGATCTCCACCTGCTGCGCGGCGTCTTCCCCTTGCTGCCTGGCGCGCTGCGCCTTCAGATAGAGCGCCTCAGATCCTTCGAATGTGAAGTAAATCGGATCGAGCGCCAGCACTGTGGTGAGCATGGATTCATTGGCCGCGACCAGATTGCCGATATCCACGCGCCGGTCGGAGATGCGCCCGGTGACGGGCGCGCGGACGTTGGTGAACTCCAGATCGAGCGCGCGCTGACGCACCACGGCCTGCGCGGCGGCGACACCGGCAGACGCAGCGCGCACCGCGGCGGCGAGCGAATCCACTTCCTCCTGACTGACGGCTTCGTCGCTTACCAGCCGGGCGGCGCGGGCATATTCACTATTGGCGAGTGCAAGCGCAGTCTGGGCGGAGGCGACGCGGGCGCGGGCTTCGGCGAGCGTGGCCAGATACGGGCGCTGATCGATCGTGAAGAGCAATTGGCCCTTCTGCACCACATCGCCATCCTTGAAATGGATGGATTGGAGCTGGCCCGAAACGCGCGGCCGGATCTCCACCGACTGGCTGGCCTCGAAGCGGCCGACATAATCATCCCATTCCACGATATCGCGTTGCAGCGGCTGGGCGATGGTGACGTTGGCGGGGGGAGGCGCGTCGGCCTTGGCTTCGGTGCCGCCGAAACCCTTCAGGCCGGCGAAGGCGATCACTGCCAGCGAGACCGCAGCGATACCGGATTTGGCGCGGCGCGAGAGGCGCGAAGGCCGGGTGACCGCGGGATCCTGTCCGGGCGGGAGCAGGCCGAGTTCGTCCTTGGGAAATGACTGGTACATGGGATGATCCCTCAATGCGCGAAAAGGTGTGTGGCGGCGGCACGCAATTGCAGCGCGCGCGCCTGAAGCGGGGAAAAGCCCGCGGCGGTGAATGTCTCGATCTCGCGTTCGGGCAGGCGGCCCTCGGCCAGCCGCGCGATCACGGTGAAGCGGCGCAGCGCCTCCAGCTTGGGATCGGCCAGCGGCGCGGTCCGCTTGATCCCGAACACGGCGTCGAGCGCGCGACCGATGCGCGAGGGCGGGCGGCCCGTCTCCAGCCGGTCATGATCCGCCATGGCGATCACGCGCGCTTCGAGCGCGGTGAAGCGCGCGGCGACCGTCGCCTCGGCGGTGTTGGTTTCCCAGCGTGTTGCGGAGTCAAACGTCTCCACATCGAAAGCGCGATACGCCATCGATTGTCTCCCTGTGTTCATACTGCGGCAAGACGACTCGGTGCATAAATGTGACTGACCGGTACGTCTCTTGCGTTTCAGATACCGATCGGTTACATTTTTATCAAGAGCGAAATTGAGGATCGCGAAAAATGAAGGCCAAAGAAAAGCTATCGACCTGCCAAGCGAGCGCGTGCGTACCCCGCAAAGGCGCAGCAAAGCGTGTGTTCGATACGGCGATGGAGCTTTTCTACAAGCGCGGCATCCGGGCGGTGGGCGTGGACGAGATCGTGACTCAGGCGGGGGTGACCAAGCCGAGTCTGTATCGCAATTTCGCCTCGAAGGATGATCTGGTCGCCGCCTGCCTCGAAGGCTTTGCAGAAGATAGCTGGGCGGAAATCGATGCGGTGTTGCTGGCGGCGGACAAGAATCCGCGCGCCCAGCTCCGCGCCTTCGTCACTTATTATGCCGACAAGATGAGCAAGCCCGATTTTCGCGGCTGCCCCATGTCCAACACCGCGGTCGAATTTCCCGAGCCGGGCCATCCGGGCCGGGTGATCGTGGAGAATTGCAAGGTCGAGCTACGATCAAGGCTGGTCGAACTGACCCGGCAGCTCGACGTGCGCGAACCCGATGCGCTGGCCGATGGACTGCTGATGCTGATCGAAGGCGCGTATAGCACGCATCATGTGTTCGGCACGCAAGGCCCGGCACAATCGCTGGTGGGTTGCGCAGACGCGCTGATCAAGGCGCATGAAGCGGTGTCCCAGCGCGCCTGACCGGATAGCCGGCAGCGCTAAGCGGGATGACTTGAATTGTAACCGTCATTGCGAGCGCAGCGAAGCTATCCAGCGATGCCGCAAGCATCCAATGGATTGCTTCGCTGCGCTCGCAATGACCGTCTGTGATCCTGTCTAAAGTCATCACGGTCTAATTCTTGGCGTAGACGGGCCGGGGCAGGCTGACGAGCGCCAGGCTGCTGGCAAGCATCAGGCCTATGGTGAGCGCGAGAAACGGCGTATAATTGCCGAAGGCGTCGAAGATGACCGACGCGCCCAGCGGTCCGGTCGCGGTGCCGATCGACAGCGCCGAAAGCAGGCCACCGTAAAGACCGCCAAAGGATTTCAGCCCGAAATGCTGGGTTGTCAGATAGACGATCACATCCACTTCAGCGCCCAAAGTCAGGCCGATGAGTGCGGCGGCGAAGGCCTGCCCGAGAAATCCATCGCCGGCCGTCAGCAACACCGCGCAGCCCAGAGCGGGCAGCAGAAACACCGCGGCACCCACCAACGATCCGCGGAACCGATCCAGCAGCAGCCCTGTCGCCAGCCGGCCGGCGATCGAGAAGATGCCGACCAGCGAGGCGATGCCTGCCGCTTTCAGCGGATCCGCGCCCAGATTGGCGAGGATCGGCACGAAATGCACCACCAGCGCGATGATGGTGAAGGTGAAGAGCAGGCTGGCGAGCAGCAGCCGGGCATAGATGAAAGAGCGCAGACCCTCGGCAAGGCTCACGCCTTCGAGTTCGCGTCGGGCCTCGCGGGCGGGGGCCGATTTGGGCTGTTTGTCATGCGCGCCGCGGAAAAACAGGAAGATCACGGGAAAGGCGATGGCCACCCAGATGGCCGCCTGGATGACGAAGGCGGTCTGCCAGCCATAAGCGCCGATCAGCCAGGTGCCGAGCAGCGGGAACAGCGTTGCGGCGATCGACGCGCCGCACAAGGTGATGGCGAAGGCCAGCCCGCGCGAGGCTTCGAAGCGGGTGGCCACGGCGCTGGTCCAGATCGTCGCCTGCACCGGCAGGGTGGCGACGGCCATGATGATCCACAGCCCATACCATTGGAGCTTGTCGCCCGACGCAGTGCCGAGCAGCGCAAAGGCCACGCAGGTCAGGAGGATGCCGATGAGGCCAAACAGCCGGGGGCCGTAACGATCGACCAGGAGGCCGATGGGGATGCTGAAAACCGCCTGGATCAGCGTGGCGATCGTCAGCCCAATCGTGGTCTGCGTGCGCGACCAGCCGAAGGAGTCGCTGATCGGCTGGATATAAGGGCCGAGGCCATAGATATGGATGACGCTGGTGGCATAGCCCAGCAGCGCCGCGATCGGCACCATATAATGCCGCCGCCATTCGGCCCGCGCATTCCCAATCACCGCCTGCATCCGATCCACCCCTCCACGCATCTGCGATTGAGACGGGCTGGATGCCCGATTCAATCCGATGCGTGAAGGGTGAACCGGCCCTTTTCGCGGGGACGATGCGTGGCGATCACCCCATGGTGGGGATCACGAAGCTCTGATCGCTGACCAGACCGCCGCTGGGCCAGCGCTGCGTGATGGTCTTGACGCGGGTGTAGAAGCGTACGCCGTCCATGCCATATTGGTTCATGTCGCCAAAGCCGGACCGCTTCCAGCCACCGAAGCTGTGATAGGAAACGGGCACGGGGATCGGCACGTTGATGCCGACCATGCCGACTTCGACGGAGGCGGCGAACCGCCGGGCGAAATCGCCGTTGCGCGTGAAGATCGCGACGCCATTGCCATATTGATGCTGGGTCGGATAGCTGACCGCTTCCTCAAACGTCTTGGCGCGCAGGATCTGGAGAACGGGGCCGAAGATCTCTTCCTGATAGCTCTGCATGGCGGGCGTGACATGATCGAGCAGCGTGGGGGCGAGGAAATAACCGTCTTCATAGCCCTGCAGCGAAAAGCCGCGACCGTCGATGACCAGTTCGGCACCTTCCTTCACGGCCATGTCGATATAGGATTCGATCCGCGCCTTATGCTGCGCGCTGACCACCGGGCCATAATGCGCCTCGGGATCGGTGGAGATGCCCACCTTCAATTTTTCGATCTCGGTGACCAGCTTTTCACGCAGCGTGGTCGCGGTCTGCTCGCCCACGGGCACGACCACGGGCAATGCCATGCAGCGTTCGCCCGCAGAGCCATAGGCTGCACCGAGGATATCGGCCACCGTCTGATCCAGATCGGCGTCGGGCATGATGATGCCGTGATTCTTCGCGCCGCCCATGCACTGCATCCGCTTGCCGTTTGCCGCGCCGCGGCCGTAAACATATTGCGCGATATCGGAGGAGCCGACGAAGCTCACCGCCTTGATATCAGGATGATCGAGGATCGCATCGACGACCACCTTGTCGCCATGCACCACATTGAGGATGCCTTTGGGCAGGCCGGCCTCGATCAGCAATTCGGCGAGCCGCACCGACACCGAAGGATCCCGCTCCGAAGGCTTGAGGATGAAGGCGTTGCCGCAGGCGATGGCGGGGGCGAGCATCCACAAGGGGATCATGGCGGGAAAGTTGAACGGCGTGATCCCGGCGCAGACGCCGAGCGACTGGCGCACGGAATAGACATCGATCCCCGGCCCGGCACCCTCGGTATATTCGCCCTTCAGCAGATGCGGGATGCCGCACGCGAATTCCACCACATCGAGCCCGCGCTGGATATCGCCCTTGGCATCGTCGATCACCTTGCCATGTTCGGAGGCCAGCATTTCGGCCAGCTCGTTCATATTCTGCTCGATCAGCGCCTTGAAATTGAACATCACGCGCGCGCGGCGCTGCGGGTTCATCGCGGACCAGGCGGGCTGCGCGGCGACGGCATTGGCAACGGCGGCGTTCAGATCGGCGGGCGTGCTGAGTTCGACATGGGCCTGAACCTGGCCGATCGTGGGCGCATAGACTTCGCCCAGACGGGGATTGGTCAGCGGCGCAGCGGCGCCGTCGATGAAATTGGTGATGGTGCGCATGATTCTCTCCTCGACTTTGTTGCCGCATGGAATAGGCTATGCAAACGCGCCGCGAAATTCACAAAACTGATTATTGGATATGCGAAAATGTCCATACTGCCGCAATGGGATGATCTCCGGCTTTTCCTGGCCATTGCCCGCGCCGGCCGGATGACCGCGGCTGCGCGGCAGGTGGGGCTGGATCAGACGACGCTCGCCCGCAGGCTGAACGCGCTTGAGGCGGTGGTGGGATCCAAGCTGGCCGAACGATCGCCGCGCGGAATTCGGCTGACCGAGGCGGGCGGGGCGCTGGTGGCCTTTGCCGAACGGATGGAGGCGGAGGTTTCGGCCGCGACGCACATGCTGGGCGGCCTGGACGCGGCGGTGTCGGGCACGGTGCGGCTCGCCACGCCAGAGGCGTTCGGCACCTTCCTGCTCGCCCCCCATGTGCCGCGGCTGAGCGCGCTGCACCCCGAACTTCATCTGGAGCTGTCGCCGCAATCGCGCCTTGTGAGCCTGGTCAATCGGGAAGCGGACATCGCGATCACGCTCAACCGCCCGCCCAAGGGCAAGATCGTGGCAAAGCGGCTGGTGGATTATCGGATCGGCCTGTACGCCTCACGAGATTATCTGGCCGCGCACGGCGCGATCACGAATGCCGATCAGGCGGCGGCGCATCCCTTCGCCTGGTATATCGACGATATGCTCGAATTGCCCGAGCTGCGCTATCTGCGCGAAATCATGGCGGATGCGCGCCCGGTGTTCCGTTCAAGCTCGATCGCCGCGCAGCAGGCCGCAGTGGCCGCCGGGCTGGGGCTGGGGCTGCTCCATGTGTTTGCGGCGGAGGCGGACGAACGGCTGATCCGGATCCTGCCCGAGCAGGTGGAGATCATCCGCAGCTATTGGATGGTGATGCACGCCGACCAGCAGAAACTGCCGCGCATCCGCGCGGTCGTCGATTTCCTGAACGATCTGGTGGCGCGCAACCGCGCATCCTTTTGAGACCTGTTACCAGATCAGCGGCAGCGCCTTCGGCCCGACCACGCCGCCCGGCCAATATTCGGTCTTGGCACCCGGCGCGACGCTGAAATCGGGAATGCGGCGGAGCCATTCCTGCAACGCCACCTTGATTTCCAGCCGCGCCAGATGCGCGCCGATGCAGCTATGCACGCCGCCGGCAAAGGCCAGGATGGGCTTGCGCGGACGGCTGAAATCCACCGTGGTGGGATTGGGAAACACCTCCGGATCATAATTGCAGGCAGGCAGAATGCTGGAGAATTTATCCCCCGCCTTCATCTGGACGCCGCGCATCTCGATATCCTGCGTGAGCGTGCGCCCGGAGAAAGTGACCGAGAAAACGCGCAGAAGCTCTTCCACCTGCGCGTCGATATTGTCGGGATTGTCGATGATTTCCTGCCGCCGGTCGGGATTGTTGGCAAGCCACAGCCACATGTTGTTGAGCGTGGCGAACACGGTATCAAGCCCGGCGATGAACAGGAAGAAGGTGAAGCCGAAAATCTCGCGCTCGGTGAGCGGCTCGCCATCGGGGCGCGCCTGGATGATCGTGCTGATCACGCGATCATCGGGCGTCATCGTCTTTTCCGCGATGACCTGCGCCAGATAGGCTTCGATCCCGCGCATCGCGAGCCCTGCGGAGGTGCGATCCTGCGAATGGAGCAGATTGACGGCCCAGCCGACGAAGGTGTCGCGCATATCCTGGGGCAGCCCCATCAGATCGAGGAAGATGGACACGGGCAGGGGGCGACCGAAGGCGGTGGTGAAATCGGTCTCGCCCTTGTCGATGAAGTCGTCGATCAGATCATTGGCCAGCCCGCGCATATAGCCCTCCAGCTTCAGCACGCCCTGGGGCGAGAAGGTGGGATCAAGGATCGCGCGATATTTGCGGTGATGCGGCGGATCGATTTCCAGCGGGATGAAGAAGAAATAATTATTGGGATCGCGGGGGAAGGGCGTCGCGCCGGCGGTGGTGAAATATTCGGGATGACGCAGCGTGAAAAAGGCATCCGCATGTTTGATCGTGACCCAGCTATTTCCGGCAATCGGATTGACGCTGTAGAAGATCGGCGGGTGCGTCTCGTGCAGCTTCGCCATGAATGCGTGCGGCGCGGCGAGAAATTCGGGGCCGGTGGTCAGACCGATCTCATAGACCAGCTCGGGGGGAACATGGGCGGGGACTTCGGCAGCGGGTGCGGTGGCCATGGCAGCTCTCCTCAATCAATATTGCGTTTCGGGCAGATGGACGACGAGGCCGTCCAACGCGGGATCGATGACGATCTGGCAGCTCAGCCGGCTGGTTGCCTTGCGCTCCGCCGACGCGCATTCGAGCATGTCCAGCTCGGTCTGGCCAGGTGCGGGCAGGCGATCGGCCCAGGCGTCATCGACATAGCAATGGCAAGTGGCGCAGGCGAGGCCGCCGCCGCATTCGCCGATGATGCCCTCGATTCCATTGTCCAGCGCGCCGCGCATCACATTATCGCCGTCAGCGACGTTGATCACATGCTGCGCACCATTGAACTCGACATAGGTGATGGACGCCATCGACCCCTCCTTCATTCCGTTTTTCGTTTCGAGAACGCTGTTCTCAATGCTGGCACTATAACGCCGGGCTGTTAGAAGGGAAGGCTTTGTTTTGCGGATGATGGGTGGCGGGATGCGAGATCATGGGTGAGTGAGGTTGAAGGCGACGTCTGCGATCGCGCCACGCAGATCGTGGCCGCGGCCTATGACCTGCTCGATGAGGCCGGGCTGGAAGGCCTGACGATCCGCGCTGTGCTCCTGCGCACGGGGCTGGCGCGGCGCGCCTTTTACGATTGTTTTGCGGGCAAGGACGATCTGGTGCTCGCGGTGTTCGCGCATACGCTGCGCCTGGCCGCCACGCTCTTTGCCGAGCAGGTGGATGCGTTGCCCGATCCCATGGCGCGGCTGCGCCATATCGTGACTGCGATCGTGCTGGGGCGCGGCATGGCGGATCAGGCACCGAGCGAACAGGGGCAGCGGCGCGGAGCAGCGCTCAGCCGCGAACATCTTCGCCTGGCCGAAGCGCGCCCGGCGGCGCTGCAGAAAGCGGTCAGCCCGCTCATCGACCTGATCGCGCGGCAAATGTCCGATGGCATGGCTGCGGGCCAGGTGCGGGCAGCGGCCGCACCGTGGATGGCGATGCTGGTCTACAATCTGGTCTCGACCACGGTGCATACCGAATTGCTGGCCGAGGAAGGCGCGCGCCCCGATCTACAGCGCCGGACCGTGCTGGCCGGTGACATCTGGGAATTCTGCTGGCGCGCGATCAAGGCTTGAGACCGTGCGACCCGGCTATTTCGCCAGCTTGAGATGCGTTCGGAAAAAGCGCGTCATCACATCGAAGGCTTCGCGCGATTCGGGCAGGGCGGCATCATAGAAAAAGGCGTGACCCAGGCCGTCCCACACATGGAGATCGGCGGTCCTGCCGGCCTTGATCAATTCGCGATGCGTGTTGACCGCGGCGCTCATCTCGAACGCGCGCGTGCCGGTGATGATAAGCGCGGGCGGGAATTGGGCAAGCGTTTCGGCAGAAAGGACGGGCGACACCATCGGATCTGCCAGATCGACACCCTTGAAATAATCCCGACTGTCTTCCTTGGGCGCAAATCCCTGGAACGGGCGACCAAAGGCGCGGCTGTCCCCGCCCCAGCGGGCATCGGCCGAAGCACAGAAGATGCCGATCGCTGCGGGCATCGGCAGACCTTGCTTGACGAACAGCGCCATGGCTTCGGCGGTGAGCAGCCCCCCGGCCGAACATCCGAAGATCGCAATATCCTGCGGCTTGTAGGTCTTGAGCAGTGTGCGATAGACCTTCACCACATCCTCGGTGGCTGCCGGATATCGATGCTCCGGACCCTGACGATAGGTGATGCTGACGATCTCCACGCCGGCAAGACCGGCCAGCGGGATCGATTCGATCATGCCCGTGCCGCCGGCCGCACCCATGATAAAGCCGCCGCCAGGCAGATTGAGCAGGATCTTCTTTGCATTGGCCTTGGGCACGCCGCCCACCGGCCTGGCGTAGACGGCGGGGACGCCGGCGATTTCGCCCACCCGCGTCTCGACCTGATACATCGCCTTCAGCTTGTCGAGGCTCGGCCCCATGAGCTGCGGCATTCGCTGCCGCAGCGCGCCGGCTTGCCCCGTGGCCAATGCGCGCATCATCGGTTCTTCGGGATCGGTGGGCGTGCGGGGCAGTGCCTTCGCCGCTTCCGCGCTGAGATAGACAGACGGGGGCAGGCGGAAGGCGGGGACGTTCACCGTGCCGTCCGGTTCGATCACGGCCGGGGCGGGGGGCGGCTCCTGCGCGCTGGCGCTGCTGCTCCCGAGAATGGCGGCGATGGTCGGTATGACGAAGCGCAATGCGCGCGATCCGATGGTCATCTTCTCTCTCCCTAATAGCGCGGGCTTTTTGATCCCGCTGCCTGTTGTGCCGCCGATGCGGCGCGGCCTCATGTCTCGGCAGCATCTACCCATCGGGTCGTGAGTGCGCGCGGCGAGAGATATTTGGTCGTCGTCCAGCCGCCATCCACCACGATCGTCTGGCCGTTGATGAAGCCGGCCCCGGGCGAGCAGAGGAAGGCGATCGTGCTGGCGACATCGCTGACCTCGCCGAGACGCGGAAAGGGCGTGGTCTCCACATTGACGCGCTTGAACATTTCATCCTCGAAGCGGTGGCGCACCATGTCCGTCATGGTGACGCCGGGCGCGACGCAATTGGCGCGGATGCCCTGGGGGCCATAATCGCACGCGATATGCTTGGTCAGCGCATCCAGCCCGCCCTTGGCCGCCGAATAAGCGCCGCCGCGGCGTCCGCCGATCACCGCATAGGTGGAGCTGACGTTCACGATACCGCAGCCCTCGCCCATATGGACGATCGCTTCGCGGCATAGGCGGAATGGCGCGCGCAGCATCAGGCCGAGGAAATAATCGAGGGTCTCGTCATCGGTCTCGTGCAGGGGCTTGGGGCTGCCCGAACCGGCGTTGTTGACGAGGAAATCGATCCGGCCGAAGCGATCGAGCGCGCATTGGACGATCCGTTGCGGTGCATCGTCCGCCGTGACGTCGATCGAGAGCGTGGCGAGACGGGCGGGATCGGCGATCGTGGTTTCGAGCGCGGCGAGCTTGGCCTGATCGCGCCCGACGCCGACGATCGCCATGCCCGCATCATAGAGCATCTTCGCGGTGCCAAGGCCGATCCCGCTGCCCGCGCCGGTGATAATCGCAACCTGCATCCTGATACCCAATCCCTGTCGTGCGTTCAGCCTGTCATAGCCAATGATCGCCAAGGCGCGAAATGCCCGCCGACAATGACGCCCGTGCGATGCCTTTGGCCTCACAAAGCCGCATCCTTGCACCAAGAGACCGGGCGGATCACTCATCGGGTCTGTCTGCGCGAACCCATGAGGCCATGATGTCAGAGCTGAGATTCGACGATCGCGTTGCCGTGATCACCGGTGCGGGCCGCGGCCTCGGACGGGAATATGCGCTGCTGCTCGCCGCGCGCGGGGCCAGGATCGTGGTCAACGATCCGGGCGGCCCGATGCGCGGGGACGGTATCGATGTCGGTCCGGCGGAAGAAGTGGTGCGCGAAATCCGGGCGGCGGGCGGCACAGCCGTGGCGTGCACCGAGTCGGTGGCCACGCCCGAAGGCGGCCAGGCGATCATCCAGGCGGCGCTTGATCATTTCGGGCGGATCGACATCCTGATCCACAATGCCGGCAACGTCCGCTACGGCTCGATGAAGGATCTGAGCCAGGAAGATTTCGATGCCGTGATCGACGTGCACCTGCGCGGTGCCTTTCATGTGGTGCGTCCCGCGTTCCCGATCATGTGCAAGGCGGGCTATGGCCGGATCATCCTGACCTCCTCGATCGGCGGGCTCTATGGCAATGCCAATGTCGTGAATTACGGCATGTCGAAAGCGGGCATGATCGGCCTCAACAATGTCGTGGCGATCGAAGGCGCGGCGGAGGGCGTGAAATGCAACATCATCGTGCCGGGCGCGGTAACCCGGATGGCCGACGGGATCGACGTCTCGGCCTATCCGCCGATGGGCGCGGATCTGGTGTCCCCCGTCGTCGGATGGCTGGCGCATGAAAGCTGTTCGCTGACCGGCGAGATGCTGGTTTCGATCGCCGGACGCGTCGCGCGGGCGTTCATCGGCGAAAGCCGGGGCGTCTATCAGAAGGACTGGACGATCGAGCAGGTGGGCGAAAGGATCGACGCGATCTGCGATCCCGCCGACCCGCTGATCTTTGGGCTGGACGGACATGTGGATCATATCCGTTACAGTTTCGAACGGGCGCTCAGCGGACGATGAGGAGCGCCTAGCCGGCGGTGAGCGAGGTGCGGATCGCCTGTTTCAGCACCTTGCCCGCGTCATTCTTGGGCAGTGCATCCCAGAGCGCGACCGCCTCGGGATATTTGAACTTCGCCACGCCGAAGCCACCCAGAAATGCGGCGATCGCGGCGGTATCGGGCGCTCTGCCATCGCGCGGGACGATCACCGCGACGGCGCGTTCGCCTGTCCGCGCATCGGGAATGCCGACGATCGCGATCTCCGCGATGTCGGGGTGGGCCACGAGCAAATCCTCAATCTCCTTGGGCGAGATATTCTCCCCATTGCGGATGATGAGATCCTTGATCCGGCCGGTGACCACCACATAATCCTCGTCGATCCAGCGGCCCTGATCCCCGGTGCGGTAATAGCCATCTTCGTCAAACGCCGTCGCTTCGTCTTCGCTATGGATATAGCCGACCAGCATCTGTGGTCCGCGCGCGCGAATTTCGCCATCGGGTGCCAGCTTGATCGTGGCGATGCCGGCGCGCCCGTCGGTTTCGGAAGCGTGATCGAGATCCGCTCGATCGATCACTCCCACCGTGGTGACGGGCACTTCGGTGGAGCCATAGACGCGGCTGACGATGGTTCGATCGAAATAAGCGGACGCCTCCCGGATCAGCGCCGGGGGCACCGATGCACCGCCGCAGATGAACAGTTTCAGATCGGGCAGGCGGGTATCCGCTGCCTGTGCGGCGGCGAGCAATTGCTGCAGGAAGGGCGTGGCACCGGCCATATGGGTGCCATGCTGGTCCGCCATAATGCCGAGGGCGTCGCCGGCATCCCATTTCTCCATCAGGATCGCGGTGGCACCCAGCAGCAGCGGGGTTTCGAACGCATAGATGGAGCCGCCGATATGGCTGATCGGCGATGGCACGAGGAAGCGATCGCCCGGCGCGATCAGCCAGTGCGTGCCGAGCTGGCGGATCAGGGCGTTGAGCGAATTATGCGTGTGCAGCACGCCCTTGGGCCGTCCGGTGGTGCCGCTGGTATACATCACCATGCGCACTTCATCGGGTTCGAGCCTGGGCAGCGGAGCAGCGCCATCCTCGTTCAGCAGCGCGGGATAAGGCGTGTGCGCCCCGGCTTCGCCGCGCACGACGACGATCTCGGGCGGCTGATCAAGGTCGATCGCCACGCGGCCGAGCATCGCGGCATAATCATGGCCGCGGAAAACCGGCGGCACGAAGATCATGCGGCACCCGACATCGGCCAGCATGAAGCGCAGATCGTGATCGCGGAGCGACGGCAGGATCGGATTGACGACCATCCCGGCCAAGGTCGCGCCCATGTAGATCACCGCGGCCTCGTGCCAATTGGGCAGCATGAAGGAGATGACGCTGCCCGGTGTGCAGCGGGCCAGCATCGCCTGCGCGAGCCGGGTCGCCTGGGCGTGGAGCGTGGCTGCGGTCAGGCTCACGGCACCGTCGATGACGAGGATGCGTTCGGGGTCGTTCACCGCCCAGCGGGCCAGCGCATCGGCGCAGGTCTCATCGCTCCACCAGCCATCGGCATAGGCCTGATCCGCGCGCGCCGCATTCCAGCGGATATTCCAACCCTGCGCGGTCGTCCGTCTCGTATCGCCTGTGCCGGTCATGGCTGGATCGATGCTGGAGATTGCGGAGCGGTGCAAGCGATCCGGAAATCCACCGTCCGGGCGATGCGAGGTGTCCAGCAAGGCCCCTCTCTGTCCAGGTCAGGAATGAGAATTAAGATTTTTCTGGCGATGCTACACCCACTTCCCCATCCGGCGGACGCTCGTTACACCCACCGCATGTCCCAGCCCGTGCGCATCCTCCTCGCCCTGATCATCGGTCTCTCGCTCGGCATCGCCGGCGCCTCTTTCGGATGGGAAAGAGCGGTCGATTTCGCCGCGCCGGTGGGCGCTCTCTGGCTGGATTCGCTGCGGATGACGATCGTGCCGCTCATCGTGGCGCTGCTGGTGACGGGCATCGCGCGGACGGCGGACAGCGCGCGCGGCGGCGCGCTGGCGTTGCGCTCGGTGATCCTGTTCCTCGTGATGCTGTGGATCGTGACGGCGATCGCAGCGGTGCTCATCCCGGCGCTGCTCCAGATCTGGCCGATGCCTGCAGAGGCCGCAGCCGCGCTGCGCAGCGCCGCCGGGCCGGCCCCCGCCGCCATGGGCGAGGTGCCGCCATTGGCCGAATTCCTGAAATCGATCGTGCCGACCAATCCGTTCACCGCCGCGGCGGAAGATGCCATGCTGCCGCTGATCTTCTTCGTCACGCTGTTCGCCATCGCGGTGACCCAGATCGAGCCGGCGGCGCGCGAACGGATCACCGGATTCTTTTCCGCGATCGAGCGCGCGATGCTGGTGATGGTCGGCTGGGTGCTGTGGATCGCGCCGATCGGCGTGTTTGCGCTGGCGTTCGTCACCGGCATCAATGCGGGCACGGCGGCGATCGGCGCGCTGGCGCATTATATCATCATCGTCTCCTGCGCCGGCCTCGCCGCCTGGGCGCTGGCCTATCCGATGGCGGTGTTCGGCGGGAAGGTGAAATTGTTCGATTTCATCCGTGCGGTCGCACCGGCGCAGGCAGTAGCGCTCTCCACGCAAAGCTCGCTCGCGTCGCTCCCCACCATGCTGAAAAGCAGTGAGCGGCTGGGCGTGCCGATCGAGGCGGCGGGCGTGCCGCTGCCGATCGCCGTCGCCATCTTCCGCGTCACCAGCCCGGCGATGAACCTCGCGGTCGCCATCTATGTGGCGCACTGGTTCGGCATCCCGCTGACCGTGGGCACGATCGCAACGGGGGCGGTGGTGGCCGCCATCACGACCTTGGGATCGATCAGCCTGCCCGGCCAGATCAGCTTCCTCACCGCGATCACGCCGATCGCGGTGGCCATGGGCGTGCCGATCGAGCCGCTGGCGCTGCTTGTCGCGGTCGAGATGATTCCCGATATCGTGCGCACCGTGGGCAATGTGACGATGGATGTGGCCGCGACCACGGCGGTGGCGCGGCGCAGCGGGCTGATGGTCGATCCTGAAGTGGCGATGGCGGAGACGATCGCTTGATGCTGATGGCGCTGCTGTTGGCGGCGACGCCTGTGCCGCTGACTATTCCGCAAACACCATCGTCATCCGATGCGGCTGGTAACAGCATGGGCGGTTTGCATCGCCTTCCCCAGATGAGTGACAAGGCGGAGAAAGACACCGCTCCTGAGGTGCTGTGCACCTTTGACAATCAATGGTGCGAAAGTATTGAGCATGATCCGGCGAACGGCGTGCGGGTGCTCAGCGTGTACGATGGCACAAAGCCGCAGAGCGAGCAGCAGGTTCAACGCTATGAATTGATGGCGCCGGACGATTCCGCAACGCTTTCGATCTGGCCGCAAATCGTTTTGCTTGCACCGGACGAAACAGGGCGGCGTGCTGCGCTGGTCGGCGTCGAGACGCGCATTTCGACGGGTTATTCCGGAGGTGGTGCGAGCGCGACGAGACTGAGCTTGATCAGGGTCGATATTATGGGATCGCCCCCGATGGGTGAAGTGCTTGATTTACCGTTGGAGGGATCGGCGATGATCCGTGCTTGTTTCGGCGAGAAAGATATGAAGCAGCGTGCGGGTGCCTGCCACGATGAGTATAAATTCATCGGCAAGCTGGAACTGGCAGAGCCGCAAGGCAGGCATCCGGCTTTCACCTTCACCACGCGTGCGGAAACCTATCCGGGAAAAGTGTCACGCAACGCGGATTCTTTATCCGCCCCGCCTCTAACAAAAAAGGATCTGATCTGGTCGGTGGACCCCCTCTGCAGCTATCGCCGCACCATCCGCTTCAACCCCGCGACGGACCGTTACGAATTTGACACACCCGCGCCCGATTGCAGCGAATTTACAATTCCTTAACGGATCGCCGCTGTGCATCGCGTCAAACTGCGCTAGACCGGCGCGATGAAGCTGCCACCGCCCCTCGACTGGCCCAGCGCCGGTATCGGACCCGACGAGCATTTCCCGCCCGAACGCCGCGTCACGCGGGAGAATTGGCGGATTTATCCTTATTCCCGCTGGGCCTTCCAACATGCCCGCGAGCTGGTGCCGAGCCGCGTGATCCGGCGCAGCTCCAATCCGCGCGAGCTGGATGAAGCGCTGATCGATCTGGGTGGGCTGGTGCTGCCCGACGAAACGGGCGAACTCATCACCTGGAACGAATTTCTGGCGCGCACCTATACCGACGCCTTTCTGGTGCTGCATCGCGGGCGGATCGTCTATGAGCATTATGCCAATGGAATGACCGCGGAAACGCCGCATCTGCTCTTCTCGATCACCAAGAGCTTTTTCGGGCTGCTGGCGGAAATATTGATCGCCGAGGAGGTGCTGGAGCCCGAAGCGCCGGTGATCCGCTATGTGCCCGAGCTGGCCGAGAGCGCCTTTGCTTCGGTGACGGTGCGCCAATTGCTCGACATGACCGACGGTGTGGCGTTCGATGAGGAATATGCCAATCCCGAGGCGGAGATTCATCAATATTCCGAAAGCTATTGGACCCCGCAGCGTGGTTTTGGCGGCGTGTTCGAGGCGTTGAAGAAGCTCACGGCGCGCGCGGGTCCGCCCGGCACGCTGTTTCGCTATCGCACGCCGGTGGCGGATGCGCTGGGCTGGGTGCTGCTGCGCGCGAGCGGTCAATCGCTCTCCAAGCTGCTGGGCGATCGGATCTGGCGGCCCTCGGGCTGCGCCGACAATGCGCAGATCCTGCTCGATACGGCGGGACATGAGATTGCCGGGGCAGGCCTGAACGCCACGGCACGCGATCTGGCGCGGGTGGCGCTGATGATCCTGGGCGGCGGCATCGTCGATGGCCATTGGGTGGTGCCGCCCGCCGCGCTGGACAGCATCGCCGGCGGCGGAGACCGGGCGTTGTTTGCCGGAGCCGGCATGGAGACGCGCCCCAACGGATCCTATCGCAGCCAATGGTGGATCCAGCACGAGGGGTTTGAAAGCATCCAGGCGCTCGGCGTCTTCGGCCAGCGGCTTTATATGGAGCCGGGCAGCGGGCTGGCGATCATCCGCTTCGGTTCACACCCCGTGGGCGGCAACAGCTTCACCGATGTGATCCATCACAATGCGATCCGGGCGCTGAGAGGCGCTTTGGCTTAGGGCGCATCTTAAAAGCCCGTTTGTCCCGAGCGCAGTCGAGGGACGTTGGTGACGCGACAAACGTCCCTCGACTGCGCTCGGGACAAACGGGTTGGTGTGGCTACCGGGATAAGTGTGGCAGCGCGCTTTCAAAGCCCTGCCGCGCATGTCTTCAGAAGGTCCACCACCGCGCCGATCCGCGCCAGGCTGCGTGTGTCGCTGTGGGTGACCAGCCAGAAGGTGCGGCGGATTTCCTTCTGGTCGGCCAGCAGCGGCAAGAGGCTGGGATCATTGTCGCCGATGAAGGCGGGGAGGACGCCGATGCCCGCGCCGCCCGCGATCAGGCGATGCTGGATGTTGATGCTGGTGCTGCGCAATTTGGGTTCGAGGCCGGCACCGATCTCCCCCAGATAATCAAGTTCGGGCGCATAGATGAATTCGGGAACGTAGCTGATCAGGCTGTGGTGGCGCAGCGCCTCCACATTCGCGGGCCTGCCATGCGTGGCGATATAGGCGGGCGCGGCATAGAGGCGCAGGCGATAGTCATGGAGCTTGCTGGCGACGAGCTTTCCGGTGCGCGGGCGGGCGAGCATCACGGCCATATCCGCCTCCCGCTTCGAGGGATTGAGGAAACCCGATGCGGTGACGATATCGATCTGGATATCGGGATGGGTGAGATGGAATTCGGGGAGTGCGGGGGCGAGCACCCAGGTGGCGAATCCTTCGGCGACGCTGAGGCGCACCTGTCCCGAAAGACTGCGCGAATCGCCGGTCACCTCGCCCATGGCGGCCAGCGCCGCGCTTTCCACGGTCTCGGCATGGCGGAACAACGCCTGGCCCCGATCGGTCAGCAGCCGTTCGCCGCCCGAGGATTCGAACAGTTGCGCGCCCAGTTCGTCCGAGAGGCGGGAGAGTCGGCGGCCGATGGTGGTGGCGTCCACGCCCAGCGCGCGCGCCGCTGGAGCCAGCCGCCGCGCGCGGGCCACGGCGAGGAAAATCCTCAAATCATCCCAATCGAACACCCATTGCCCTCGTGCTGCATATTTGCAGTATGCTCATGCAAAGTTACGCGCTTGAGTGCAAATCCGCAAAGGTCCAGGGATGCCGAAGGACGAGAGGTTACCGCCTTTATCGGATCGCGCCTGTTCGAAATATCGGAAGCCGGTGATAGGGTGGGCGGAGCAACTATCTCTTTTCCAACATCCGGATGGTATCCGGGCTGAGGATGCAGGACGGTATCAGAATGACCAACCAGTTCGACCTGACCGACGACCAGCGCGAGATCCAGGATCTGGCGCGCAAATTCACGGCCGATGCGATCACGCCCCATGCCGCGGCGTGGGATGAGAAGCACATCTTTCCGCGCGATACCATCAAGGCGGCGGCGGAACTGGGTTTCGGCGCGATCTATGTCTCCGAAGAGCATGGCGGGATCGGGCTGGGGCGGCTTGAGGCGGCGCTGATCATGGAGGCCATGGCTTATGGCTGCCCCTCCACCGGCGCGTTCATCTCGATCCACAATATGGCGACCTGGATGATCGACCGCTTCGGATCGCAGGCCGTGAAGGACGCCTATCTGCCCTCGCTCGTGACGATGGACCGGATCGCCTCCTATTGCCTGACCGAACCCGGCGCTGGATCGGATGCCGCAGCGCTCAAGACCAAGGCGGTGAAGGACGGCGATCATTATGTCGTGACGGGTTCGAAGGCCTTCATCTCCGGCGGCGGGGAGAATGAGGTCTATGTCACCATGGTCCGCACGGGGGAGGACGGGCCAAAGGGCATTTCCTGCCTGGTGATCGAGAAGGACATGCCGGGCGTCTCCTTTGGCGCGCAGGAAAAGAAGCTCGGCTGGCATTCGCAGCCTACCGCGCAGGTGAATTTCGATGGCGTGCGGGTGCCCGTGGGCAATCTGGTCGGCGCGGAGGGCGAGGGTTTCCGCATCGCGATGATGGGGCTGGACGGCGGACGGCTGAATATCGGTGCCTGTTCGCTGGGCGGGGCGCAGCGCTGCCTGGACGAATCGGTGAAATACACCAAGGACCGCAAGCAGTTTGGCAAGGCGATCGCTGACTTTCAGAATACCCAATTCATGCTGGCGGACATGGCGACCGATCTGGAGGCGGCGCGGGCGCTGCTTTATGTCGCTGCGGCCAAGGTGACGGCGAATGCGCCGGACAAGACGAAATTCGCGGCGATGGCGAAACGGCTGGCGACGGATATGGGATCGAAAGTGGCAAATGACGCTTTACAATTGCATGGCGGCTACGGCTTCCTGCAGGATTATCCGATCGAGCGATTCTGGCGCGACCTGCGCGTGCATTCGATCCTGGAGGGCACCAATCAGGTGATGCGGATGATCGTGGGACGGGAGTTGACGCGGCAGTGAGTGACATCATCACAAATATCGACGGCAAGGCGGGCCGCATCCGGCTCAATCGGCCCAAGGCGATCCATGCGCTGACCACGGCCATGTGCGAGAGCATTCTCGACGCGCTGGAAGACTGGCGCGGCGATCTCGCCGTGGAGGCGGTGATCTTCGACCATGCCGAGGGACGCGGCTTTTGCGCGGGCGGCGATATCCGGATGCTCGCGGAAAGCGGCGCGAAGGATGGCGCAGAGGCGCGGGCGTTCTTCCACACCGAATATCGGATGAATCACCGGCTGTTCACTTATGCCAAGCCGACCGTGGCCTTTATGGACGGGATCACCATGGGTGGCGGCGTGGGCATTGCCATGCCGTGCAAATACCGCGTTGCGACGAAAAATACGCGCCTTGCCATGCCCGAAACCGGGATCGGCCTTTTCCCCGACGTGGGCGGCGGCTGGTTCCTGTCACGTCTGCCGGGCCGGACGGGCCAGTTTCTGGCGCTGACCGGCGCGCGGATCGACGGGGCGGAGTGTTTCGCTCTGGGGCTGGCGACGCATTATCTGCCGGCGGACTCGCTGGACGAAGCCAAGACGCGCATCGCGGCGGACCCGCAGCGGATCGAGGGCATTCTCGGCCAGCTTTCCGTGACGCCGCCGCCCGCCCGGATCGAGGACAATCTGGCATCGATCGACCGGCTGTTCGCGTCCGACGTGCTGGAAGAGGTGTATGCCGCGCTGGATGCGGATGGCGGCGATTGGGCGGCGAAGGAACTGGCCACGCTGAAGACCAAATCGCCGCAGACGATGAAGGTCTCGCTTCGGCTGCTGCGCGAGGGCGCTGGAATGCACGACTTCGCCGACGAGATGAAACAGGAATATGCCGTCGGCTGCCATGTGGTGCAGCGGCATGACTTCCTCGAAGGCGTGCGCGCGGTGATCGTGGACAAGGACAATGCGCCGCGCTGGGATCCCCCCACGCCCGAGGGGGTCAGCGATCATGTGATTGACCAGATTTTTGCGCCCCTGCCCGAGGACGAGGCGTGGACGCCTGCCTGATTATCAAGAAGGAATGACAATGGCTGACTATGAAACCCTGCTGGTCGAGCAGCGTGGCCGCGTGACGCTGATCACGCTCAATCGCCCGCAGGCGCTGAACGCGCTCAATTCGCAGGTGCTGGCCGATCTGATCGCCGCGCTGGAGGCATTCGATGCCGATGAGACGCAGGGCTGCGCCGTGCTGACCGGTAATGACAAGGCGTTTGCGGCGGGCGCGGACATCAAGGAAATGTCCGATCAGGGTTTCGCGACCATGTATGGCAGCAATTTTTTCGGCGGCTATGAGCGCGTGACCGCGACGCGCAAGCCCGTGATCGCGGCGGTGGCGGGCTATGCGCTGGGCGGCGGCTGCGAGCTCGCGATGATGTGCGATTTCATCCTGGCGGCGGACAATGCGAAATTCGGCCAGCCCGAGATCAAGCTGGCGGTGACCCCCGGCATGGGCGGATCGCAGCGCCTGCCCCGTGCGGTGGGCAAGGCCAAGGCGATGGAAATGTGCCTCACCGGGCGGATGATGGGTGCCGAGGAAGCCGAGCGTTCAGGGCTGGTCGCGCGGATCGTGCCTTTGGCGGAACTGGTGGAGGATGCGGTGAAGACCGCGACGACCATCGCCGAAATGGCGCCGCTCGCTGTGAAGGCCAATAAGGAAATGGTGAATGCCGCGTTCGAGACGACGCTCACCATGGGCGTGCAATTCGAACGGAGACTGTTCCACGGGATCTTCGGGAGCGATGACCAGAGCGAGGGCATGGCCGCGTTCGTCGAGAAGCGTCCGGGGAAATGGACGGGACGCTGATCTAGATCCCGTTTGTCCCGAGCGAAGTCGAGGGATGTGGTGACAGCTCCGACGTCCCTCGACTTCGCTCGGGACAAACGGATTATTTATGAGAGGATTGGCCACATGGCACGCATCGGTTTTATCGGGCTCGGCAATATGGGCGGCGGGATGGCGGCCAATCTGGCCAAGGCGGGACATGATGTTCATGCGTTCGATCTTTCAGCCGACGCTCTGGCGCGGGCGAAGGAGGCGCGGTGCCTGCCGGTCGAGAGCGCTGCGGCTGCCGCTGAAGGAGCCGAAGCCATCGTGACGATGCTGCCCGCGGGCAAGCATGTGGAACAGATTTATGCAGATGCCTTTTTCGGCAAGGCTGCGCCCGGCACGCTGCTGCTCGATTGCTCGACGATCGACGTGGCGACGGCCAAGCGCGTGGCCGATGCGGCGGCGGCGAACGGTCTGGTCGCGGTGGACGCCCCCGTCTCCGGCGGGATCGCGGCGGCCAATGGCGGCACGCTCACCTTCATGGTCGGCGGATCGAAGGAGGCGTTCGATCGCGCCGAACCGATCCTGTCGCTGATGGGCAAGGCGGTGATCCATGCCGGCGGCAATGGCGCGGGGCAGGCGGCGAAGATCGCGAACAACATGCTGCTCGGCGCGACGATGGTGGCGACGTGCGAGGCGTTCCTGCTGGCGCAGAAACTGGGCCTCGATGCGCAGACCTTTTACGACATTTCGTCCAAGGCGAGCGGACAAAGCTGGTCGATGACGAGCTATTGCCCGCTGCCCGGCGTCGGCCCGCAAAGTCCGGCGGACAATGACTATCAGGGCGGCTTTGCCACTGCGCTGATGCTGAAGGATCTCCGCCTGGCGATGGAAGCCGCCAAAGGCGCGGATGCCAGCGTGCCGATGGGGGAACGCGCCGCGGCGCTTTATGAGCAATTCGCCGAAGCCGGGCAGGGCGGGCTCGATTTCTCGGCGATCATCCGGATGCTGGATGAAAAATAGCGTTTGAGCCAGTCGCGGAGCGGCATCAAAGCCCGAGTTCATCGAGGGCGGACGCCAGCTCGCTATCGATCTCGGTCTGATCCTTGGGGGTCAGGCGATTGAGGGCGGTCTGCACGCGCTTTTGCGCAACTTGCAAAGCCTTGTGCCTGACTTGCCGGGTCGCATTGGTCCGCCACGAGCGGCTTTCGCCCAGCAGCGCCGCCCATTTGGCTTCTTCTGCGCCCAGCAGCGCCAGGGCGAGACGGAGACCATCCCGCCGGCCACGGGCGTAATCATCGGACATCAGGCGCCTCCTTTGGAATCCATGCCGTCCGGGGCGCGCAAAAGGCAAATAAAAAGCACCTCCGCCGGGGGGCGAAGGTGCTCGATATTACGCTCTGTGGAACGGATTATTCGTCCTTGACGCCAACCACCGGCACGTCGATTTCTTCGGTCTCGGTCTTCACCTTGGGCACTTCGATCTCGGTTTTCTTCGTGCCGACCACGAGTTCCTTGGAATCGAGGTTCACATCGGGAAGTTTGCCGCCGTCTGCGCTGACCTTCACGTCGGGCAATGCACCCTCCTTCACATCCGCGCTCCAGAATCCGGTTGCGAACAGCAATGCGACGATGGCCACGATCACCACGGCAATGATGGCTATGGTGCGTCCGGCACCTGACCGTCGCACGACCGTGCCATCGGGTTCGCGATTATAATCAGCCATTTTTCAGTCCTCCCTAGTTGATAGCGATGCAACAACGAAACCTTCAGAAAGGTTCCAGAAGCATTTGCAGGATCGGACGGCTCGCAGCCGGAGACAGCGCATTATCGGGGCCGGCATCCTTGCCACGCCTCCCGCGCCGCTCTAGAACATATCATGAACATATATGCGCGAGTCGATCACTGCCCTTTCCGCCCTGAAGCGCCGCATCGCGCGGATTGGTGCGATCCCTTCCGCTTTGGGGGAGAGCGGGATCGCGCTGGGTCATGCGCCGATGGATGCGGCGCTGGGCGGCGGGCTGGCGCGGGGGAAGGTGCACGAGCTGTTTGCGCTTGCGGCGTCCGATGCCGGAAGTGCGGCGGGGTTTGCGCTGATGCTGGCGCTAAAGGCGCGGGGTGGCGGCGCAGTCCTGTGGCTGCGGACGGAAGCGGCGGAGCGCGGACAAGGCGCGCTCTATGCGCCGGGACTGGTGGCGTTGGGGCTCGATCCGGGCGCGCTGGTGATCGGGGTGATGCCCGATGATGTCGCCTTGCTGAAGGCGGCGGTGGATGCGGTGCGCTGCGGCGATCTGGGCGCGGCGGTGATCGAATGCCGGGGCAATCCCCGCGCGCTCGATTTGACCGCCAGCCGGCGGCTGGCGATCGCGGCGGAGAAAAGCGGGGTGACCGCGCTGTTTTTGCGCACCGAAGCGGTGCCCGCGCCGAGTGCGGCGGAAACGCGCTGGGCGGTGCGCCCGGCTGTGTCGGTGGCGCTGGAGGCGGAAGCGCCGGGGCAGACGGCCATCGAGGTTGAATTGTTGCGCCGTCGCGCCGGGCCATCCGGAATGCGCTGGCGACTGGAGTGGGATCGTGACGGACAAGCCTTTCGGGAAGAGACGCTATCTGGCGCTGTGGTTCCCGTTCTTCGCGACGGACCGGCTGCGGATCGCGGCACCGAATCTTTGCGCCAGACGGCCTGACGCGCCGATCGTGCTGGCGGAGAAGATCCGTGGCGGGATGCGGATCGCAGCACTCGATCGCACGGCGCAGGCGCTGGGGCTGACGATCGGGCTGGCGCTGGCCGATGCGCGCGCGCGCATCCCCGATCTCCAGGTGTTCGACGCTGATCCTTATGCCGACATGGACTGGCTGGAGCGGCTGGCGGATGGCTGCATCCGCTATACCCCGAGCGTGGCGCTCGATCCGCCCGAGGGGCTGGTGCTCGATATCGCGGGCTGCGCGCATCTGTTCGGCGGTGAGACGGAGATGGTGCGCATGATCGAGGCGCGGCTGGAGGCGGCGGGGATGCAGGTGCGCGCCGCCTGCGCCGATGCCCCCGATGCCGCCCATGCGCTGGCGCGGTTCCAGACGCTGCCCGGCGCGGATGAGGCGGCGGCGGTGCGGCGATTGCCGGTGGCGGCGCTGCGGCTGGACGCAGAGAGCGAGACCGCGCTGAAACGGGCGGGGCTGAAAAGCGTGGGCGATGTCGCCAGCCGACCGATGGCGGTGATCGCGGCGCGCTTCGGGGCGGAGGCGGTGACCGCGATCCGGCGGCTGTTGGGGGAAGCGGAAAGCCCGCTTGCGCCGCGCCGGATCGCGCCAGCGTTGATGAACGAGCGCCGCTTTGCCGAACCCGTCGCGCGCACCGAATATGCGCTTCAGATGCTGGAAGAGCTGGCGGGCGAGACGGCGCTGCAGCTTGAGGAGATCAAGCGCGGCGGGCGGCGGTTCGAGGCGCTGTTCTTCCGCACCGACGGCATGGTGCTGCGGCTGCGCGTGGAGACGAGTCTGCCGACGCGTGACCCCTCTGCCATCATGCGGCTGTTTCACGAGCGGCTGGAGAGTTTGAGCGATCCTGTCGATCCGGGTTTCGGCTTCGATCTGATCCGCATGACCATTCCGCAGACCGAGCCGCTCGCCCCGAGCCAATTGGCGTTGGAGGGTGGTGCTGTGAGCGAGACGCAGATGGCCGAACTGGTCGATCGCCTCAGCACGCGGATCGGGCGCGGGCGTATCGTGCGGCTGCATCCGCAGGATACGCATATTCCCGAACAGGCGCAGCTTGCTCTGCCCGCAGTGGATGGGGCGGCCCCGGCGACCTGGCCCTGCCCCGAACCGGGGGGGGCGCCGCTGCGCCCGCTGCATTTGTTCGATCCGCCGCAGCCGATCACGGTGGGCGATATGGCGACAGCGGACGGCCCGCCGCAAAGCTTCCGCTGGCGGCGCGCTTTGCATGATGTGACCCGGAGCGAAGGGCCGGAGCGGATCGCCGCCGAATGGTGGCGGAGGAAGGGGGGCTATGAGCCGGGGAAGGGCGGGCTGACGCGCGATTATTACCGGGTCGAGGATACGCGCGGGCGGCGCTACTGGATCTTCCGGCACGGAATGACGGGCGATCCGCACTGGTTTTTGCACGGCGTCTTCGCATGAGCGATGCGCCACTCCCCGCCTTTGCCGAACTGGTGGCGGCAACCAATTATTCCTTCCTGCGCGGGGCTTCCACGCCGCAGGAAATGGTGTTGCACGCCAATCATCTGGGCATGGCCGCGATCGGGATTGCGGACCGCAACACCGTGGCCGGGGTGGTCCGCGCCTGGGTGGCGCACCGAGATGGCGAGGACATCCTGCGCCAGATGCGGCTGGAGGAGAAAAAGGAACTTGGTCAGAAAGAGCAATTGACCGCCACTGAGGCTGCGCTCTGCAAGATCAACGTCCGCCTGGTGGTCGGCGCGCGGCTCGTGTTTGCGGATGGCACGCCGGATATCATCGCCTATCCCGCCACGCGGTGCGGCTGGGGGCGGCTGACGCGGCTGCTGAGCCTGGGCAATCTGCGCTCCGAAAAGGGTGGCTGCATCCTGCGGTTCGACGATCTGCTGGGATATCTGGAAGATCTGCTGCTGATCGTGATGCCCTATGCCTCGCCGATCGAGATCGTGCCGCGCAAGAAGATGGTGGAGTATGATTATGGCGAGGAAACCCTCCCCAAATTGAGCCTCGTCATGCCGCCTTTGCCCGAGCGGCTCGCGGTGATCCTCGAACGCCTGGCACGCCGGATGCCCGGCCGGGTGTGGCTGGGTGCCAGCATGGGCCGTCGCGGCGATGATGCGCGGCAACTGGCACGGCTGAAGCGGATGGCGGGCGCGGCGGGGGTGCCGCTGATCGCCACCAATGATGTGCTTTATGCGCTGCCGGACCAGCGTCCGCTGCATGATGTGCTCACCTGCATCCGCGAAGGGACGACGATTCTTGAGGCCGGCCAGCGGCTGGAGGCGAATGCGGAGCGCTATCTGAAGGGGCCGGAGGCCATGGCGCGGTTATTCGCGGATTGCCCGGAGGCGATGGCGGAGACGGTGACGCTGATTTCGAAGATCGATTTCACGCTGGACGATCTTCAATATGAATATCCGCACGAGCCGGTGCCGGAAGGCTGGACGCCGCAGGACTGGCTTGAACATCTGGTGATGGAGGGTGCGCGTAAACGCTATGGCGAAACCCTGTCGCCCGCCGTGCTTGCGCAGATCGAAGAAGAGTTCCTTTTGGTGAAGCAGGAAAAATACGCTTATTATTTCCTGACCGTGCATGATGTGGTCCGGTTCGCGCGCGGCGAGGGGATTTTATGCCAAGGCCGCGGATCGGCGGCCAATTCGATCATCTGCTATGCGCTGGGGATCACCTCGGTCGATCCGATCGCGCACAAATTGCTGTTCACCCGCTTCCTCTCCGAAGATCGCAAGGAGCCGCCCGATATCGATGTGGATTTCGAGCATGAGCGGCGTGAGGAGGTCATGCAATATATCTACAAACGCTATGGCCGGCACCGCGCGGGGATCGCGGCGACGGTGATCCACTATCGCCCGCGCAGCGCGGTGCGCGAGGTGGGCAAGGTGTTCGGCATGTCGGAAGATGTGACCGCGCGGCTCTCCGGCACGGTGTGGGGCAGCTTTTCCAATGAGATGAAGGAACAGCGCTACGAGGAAGCCGGGTTCAGCCTAGAGAATGAAGAGATGAAGCGGCTGAGCGCGCTGGTGGGCCAGATCCTCAAATTCCCGCGTCATTTGTCCCAGCATGTCGGCGGCTATGTGCTGACGCAGGACCGGCTGGACGAGACCGTGCCGATCCACAATGCGGCGATGAACGATCGCACCTTCATCGAATGGGACAAGGACGATATCGATGCGCTGAAGCTGATGAAGGTCGATATCCTGGCGCTGGGGATGCTCACCTGCATCGGCAAGGCGTTCGATATGCTGCGCACCACGGGCGGCGGCGATTATGAATTGCACACCATTCCGGCCGAGGACGCCCAAGTCTACAAGATGCTCCAGAAAGGCGACAGCCTGGGCGTGTTCCAGGTGGAGAGCCGCGCGCAGATCAACATGCTGCCGCGGCTGAGACCGGCAAAGCTGTATGATCTGGTGATCCAGGTGGCGATCGTCCGGCCGGGGCCGATCGAGGGGGATATGGTCCACCCCTATCTCCGGCGGCGCAATGGCGAGGAGAAGGTGGACTATCCTTCGCCGTCCCCGGCGTTCGGCCCGCCCGATGAATTGTTTCAATTGCTCGGCAATACGCTGGGCGTGCCGCTGTTTCAGGAACAGGCGATGAAGCTGGCGATCACCGCCGCGGGCTTTTCACCGCCCGAGGCCAACCAGCTCCGCCGCGCGATGGCGACCTTCCGCAATGTCGGGACGATCGGCCGGTTCGAGCGGATGATGGTCGATGGCATGACGCGGCGGGGTTACAAAAAGGATTTTGCCGCGCGCTGCTACAAGCAGATCCAGGGGTTTGGCAGCTATGGCTTTCCCGAAAGCCATGCCCAGTCCTTCGCGATCCTCGTTTATGTTTCATCCTGGTTGAAGCATTATCACCCGGCGATCTTCTGCTGCGCCTTGCTCAATTCGCAGCCCATGGGTTTTTACGCCCCGGCTCAGCTTGTGGGGGACGCGAAGGATCATGGCGTCGAAATCCGCGCGATCGATGTCAATCACAGCAATTGGGATAACAGCGTGGAGCGGCGCGAAGACGGCACGCTCGCGCTGCGGCTGGGCTTGCGGCAGATCGACGGGTTCAGCAAGCCATGGGCGGAGACGATCGCGGCCGCGCGCGGTGCTGGGCCGTTCGTATCCGTGGAGGATCTGGCGCGGCGGGCGCATTTGCCATCACGCGCACTGCGGCTGCTGGCGGATGCGGATGCGTGCCGTTCCTTCGGGATGGACCGGCGCACTGCGCTCTGGGACGTCCGTCGCACGCCGAACGATGTGCTGCCCCTGTTCGCCGCCGCCGATGCGCGCGAACTGGCGGTGGAACCCGATGCCGCGCTGCCGATCATGGCGGCGTCAGAACAGGTGGCGGCGGATTATCAGACCCACCGGCTCTCGCTCAAAGGCCATCCGATGCAATTCTTGCGCGAGAGTTTCCGGAGCGAGGGGGTGCTGAGTTGCGCCGAAACTTCCGCTGCGAAAAATGGCGCGCGGGTGCGCACGGCAGGGGTGGTGCTGGTGCGGCAACGGCCGGGCAAGGGCAATGCGATCTTCATCACGATCGAGGACGAAACCGGGGTGACCAATATCCTGCTCTGGGCGCGGCAGTTCGAGCGCAACCGCCGCCCGGTGATGGCGTCGCGGCTGATGCTGGTGGAGGGCGAGGTGCAGCGGAGCAAGGAGGGCGTGGTGCATCTGATGGCCAGCCGGATCGTGGATCGTACCGCAGAACTCCAGCGCCTGTCAGAAGATCACCAGACCCGCCCCGAGATCCTGCGCGCCGATGTGGTGCTCCATCCCCAGGCACCGCGCCACACACATCCCCGCGATGCCCGGATTTTGCCCAAGTCGCGGGATTTTCATTGAGCCGTATCGCGCCGGATCAGGTGGCGGTCAGATCTTTCAGCGCATCCTTGTCCGGCTTCTGGCCCAGCGTGCGCAACCGCCAGATGATCACGGACAGCACGCCGATCGCGCTCAGGATCGCCAGCAGCATCGTGCGTATGCCGCCCATGCTTTTGGTGATGCCGGATACATTTTTATCCAGCCCTTCAAACGCGCCCGCTTCCACATCGACATTGATCATGCGGCTGTCGATGGCATCCAGCGGCTTGCCATTCTCCGCGGTAAAGCTCTCGATCTTGACGCCGAGTTTCAACTTGCCGCCGTGCTTGGGGGAAACCGTCCAATCCCATGAAAGCATCCGCGCCGCGCCGCGCTCGCGGCATTGGCGCGCAGGGCCGGACAGATCGAATTGGGTGGCCAGAAGCTCGGCGCACACCCAGGCACCCAGCCTGACATCCACGGCCTTGACCTGCCCGGCATCCGTGGCGGCGTCGATCACCGCGGCCCGGACTTCATCGCTGCCCACCACCAGCTTGACGGGATATTGCTCGCCCGCCTTCATGGCGCGCGGCGGATCGAACGCCGCGACACCCGATTGCATCGCGGCGTGCAACGCCATGTAAGTGTCGCACTCCGTCTGGCTGGCCATGGCCCCGAGCGCAGGGCAGAGGATCGGTGCAGCCGCGGGCGATGCGGCCGATGCCGCCGATACGGCCGGGGCGGGTGAAGCGCGTTCCGGAGTCGCGACGGTCTGGGAGGCAGGCTTGCCGCCTGCCCGGCTTCTTGCCCATTCCGCCTCCATCGCCGCGCGGGCTGCGGCTGCCTCACGGTCGCGCGCCGACGTCTGCGCTTGTTGGGCGGCGCGCTGTTGCGCTTCATAGGCTGCAGCCGCGGCCTCAGATGCAGAATCGTTGTCCCGAGGCGGCGGCGGCGGCAGGTCCATGGGTGCGCGCTTGTAATAGGCGCAGCCAGCGACCGCGACCAGACAGGCCAGCAGCATGAAGCGTTTCAAAAAGAGCTTGAAGCCGCGCAGTTTACGTCCCCCCACACATCGCAAACGACGCCGACATTCATATAGGCATCGGACAAAGTGGCTGTCAAAAGCGTTTGCGCGCAGGGGGATGCGGCAAGATGCCCGATCAATTGACACCGCCCGCCTGCTGCCATATTCTACTGAACAGTAGGAATTGTTCCAAAAGGTAATTCCTCGCGCATTTCAATCCAAGAGGGAAAGAGCCGGATGGATATCAAAGCTGTGGCCGCAATCGTATCGGGCGGGGCATCGGGCCTGGGCAATGCCACCGCCAAGAAGCTGGCGGCGCAGGGTGCCAAAGTTGCGATCTTCGATCTGAACGAAGAGATCGGCACCCAGGCCGCAGCCGAAATCGGCGGCGCTTTCTTCAAGGTGAATGTGGCCGACGAAGCCAGCGTGCGCGATGGCATCGCGGCGGCGGAAGGGGTGCATGGCGTGGCGCGCGTGCTGGTCAATTGTGCGGGCGTGGCGCCGGCCATCCGCATCGTGAACAAGGAAGGCGTGGCGCATTCGCTGGACGCGTATCGCAAGACGATCGAGGTCAATCTGATCGGCACGTTCAACATGATCTCCCAATTCGCCGCGCGCGTGATCGCAGCGAAGATCGAGGGCGAGGAAGCCGGGATCGTGATCAACACCGCGTCGGTCGCCGCTTATGACGGCCAGGTGGGGCAGGCGGCTTATGCCTCGTCCAAGGGTGGCGTGGTCGGGCTGACGCTTCCCGCCGCGCGCGATCTGGCGCAGCACCGCATCCGCGTGATGACGATCGCGCCGGGCATTTTCCTGACCCCGATGCTGATGGGCCTGCCCCAGGCCGCGCAGGATTCGCTCGGCACGCAGGTGCCGCACCCCAGCCGTCTGGGCAGACCGGAGGAATACGCGCAACTCGTCGATTCGATCATCGCCAATCCCATGCTGAACGGCGAAGTGATCCGCCTCGATGGCGCGATCCGCATGGCGCCCCGCTAAAAGGAGACTGAGACAATGGCCGAAGCCTATATCGTTGAATCGCTGCGTACCGCGGGCGGTCGTGCCCGCAAGGGCGGGCTGATCGGCGTCCACCCCGCGGATCTGGGCGCGAATATTCTCAACGCTTTGGTCGAGCGTAGCGGGATCGATCCCGCCGCGATCGAGGATGTGATCGTGGGCTGCGTCAGCCAGGCGGGCGAGCAGGGCTTCGCCTTCGGTCGCAATCTCGTGCTGGCGTCCAAACTGCCGGAGAGCGTTCCCGCGGTGACGATCGACCGTCAGTGCGGCTCATCGCAACAGGCGATCCAGTTTGCGGCGCAGGCGGTGATGTCGGGCACGCAGGATATCGTGATCGCGGCGGGCGCAGAGAGCATGACGCGGGTGCCGATGGGATCGAACATCATGCTTCACGCGCAGGCCGGGATCGGCGAGGGTCCATGGCCCAAGAGCATCCGGGACCGTTATGGCGTGACCGAGTTCAGCCAGTTTCGCGGTGCGCAGATGATTGCGGACAAATATGGCTTCAGCCGTGAGGCGATGGACGCCTTTGCGCTGGAGAGCCACGCCAAGGCCGCGGCGGCGATGGACGCCGGCGCATTCAAGGCGGAGATCGTGCCGGTCGAGACCGTGGATGGTGTGTTCGACATGGATGACGGCGTGCGTCGCGGTGGCACGATGGAAGCCATGGCGAGCGTCAAGACGCTGGAGGAGGGCGGCACGATCACCGCCGCCAACGCCAGCCAGATGACCGATGGAGCAGCGGGTGCGCTGATCGTGAGCGAGGCGGCGCTGAAGCGTTTCAACCTGACCCCGATGGCGCGGATCGTGAACATGACGGTGACCGGCGGCGATCCCGTCGTGATGCTCGAAGAGCCGATCGCGGCGACGCGCAAGGCGCTGCTGCGCGCGGGCATGACGCTGAACGATATCGATCTGTTCGAGGTCAACGAAGCCTTTGCCTCGGTGCCGATGGCCTGGTTGCAGGCGCTGGAGGCCGATCCGGCCAAGCTCAATGTGAATGGCGGTGCGATCGCGCTGGGTCATCCGCTCGGCGCCAGCGGCGCGAAGCTGATGTCCACCCTGCTCCATGCGCTGAAAGCACGCGGCAAGCGCTATGGTCTGCAGACGATGTGCGAAGGCGGCGGGCTTTCCAACGTGACGATCGTGGAACTGCTCTAACCGAATAGGGCGGTCATCCTTGAGGGATGGCCGCCGTGTCCGCCTGCTTTTCGATAAAGGCGAAGACGGCGTCGTTGAACGCGTCATTGGCGTCGCCCGCCACCATATGGTCCGCACTGCCGATATGCACATAATCGGCATGAGGCACCATTTCGAGAAATTCTCGCGCGCCTTCCTCGGTCAAAATCCGGCTTTTGCCGCCACGGATCAGAAGCGTCGGCAGCGTCAGTGCGCGGGCGGCGACCTCCAGCCTGTTCGGCCCCTCGATCGGCTGCGCCGTATCCTGGCCCATCGTCATGAACGCCGGATCCCAATGCCAATAATAGCGGCCATCGTCTCGCAGACGCAGATTACGGGCGAGGCCGCTGGTGTCCTTGGGGCGGGTCCGGTGCGGCAAATAGGTGGACACGGCGTCCGCGGCTTCGTCGAGCGAGGCGAAGCCCGCCGTGCCCCCGCTCATGAAATCGATCACTTCGCGCGTGCCCTGCACCTCGACCCGCGCGGTGATATCCACCAGCACCAGAGCGCGCAGCGCGTCGGGATCCGACGCGGCGACGAGCATCCCCGCCAGCCCGCCCAGCGATGCGCCGACCACGATCGGCGGCGTGCCGATGGCCGACGCCAGCGCGCGCAGATCGTCAGCGAAGGTCAGCAGATCATAATGGCCATCGGGCGACCAGCCGCTGTCGCCATGGCCGCGCATATCGACGGAAATGCCACGATAGCCGCGCCGCGCCGCTTCGGCGAGCGCCTTGGTCCAACTCTGGCGGGTCTGGCCGCTGCCATGCAGGAACAGCACGGGCGCGCCATCGGCGGGGCCGGCCGCATCCGCGACCAGATCCACCCCCGAGGCACGAAAGGTCAGGCGTTCGATCACAGCCATGTCAACGCTGGATGGCCATGCGGAAATCCTCATTTTTGAGGAAGAGCGAGGTATTGTCCGCGCCCAGATGCGTCCATTTGAGATTGAGGCCGCCATCCGCCAGGATGGTCTGCCCGGTGATGTAGCTCGACAGGTCTGACAGCAGAAAGGTGATCGCGCCGGCCTGCTCATCGGGATCCGCGCGCCGGCCCATGGCGATGGCGGCGCGGTCACGCTCGATATCATCGTCGATATAAGCGCCCGAACCCGGCGTGATCGTGGTGCCGGGCGCGATGGTGTTCACGCGGATGTTGTCGAGCGCAAGCTCGGTCGCGAGCGTGCGCGTCACAGCCACGATGGCCGATTTGGCGGCCCCATAGGCGATATGAAAGGGCGCTGAGTTCATCCCGCTGATCGAGGAAACGCCGACGATCGACCCCGGCAGATGGCGTGATCGCAATTCCTTGGCAACCGCCTGGCTCATGAAGAACATCGTCTCCAGATTCTGCTCGAACAGGCCACGCCAGTCTGCACGGGTGACGCGTTCGGCGCGCATCCAGGTCTCCGCGCCCGCGCCGCCCGCGACATTGGCGAGGCCATAAAGCGTTCCCTTGGCGGCGAGCGCGGCCTCCATGACCGCGGCGATGCCGTCATCGGTGGAAACGTCGGCCTGGACGGGGATGATGGGATTCCCGTGCGCCACCAAGGGGGCGATATTCTTTTCCATCTTTTCGCGGGATCGGCCCGCGGCGATCACAGTGGCCCCGGCTCGCACCAGCATCCGTGTCAGCGCCGTGCCGATGCCGCCGCCCGACGCCCCGGTCACGATGACGATCCGGCCGTCCAGATCGATCAGTTGTTCTGCCATCTGCATCCTCGAATCCGGTTATCTTCGGTGCCCATTCTGCCCTGCTACCCGACCGCAGCGATGTGCAAACCGCCCGCACCAAAACATCGCTCCAGCGCTAAGAGGGCGCGGCTGTTGTGAACTTGTGCGGCGGCCACCACCATGCACGGTGAAGAGTCAGTTTTCGCGGTTGTAAATCAACACCGGTGTTGATTATCAGATCGCAAGCACGGAAGTGATTGGAGTGGAGATGAACTGCAAGCCGACGCGGACGCCAGCGCCCGATGCGTTCGACATTCCCGCTTTGCGGGAGAAATATCGGGAAGAGCGCGACAAGCGTCTGCGCGCCGATGGCGAGGGGCAATATCAGCCATCGACCAGCGATGTGACCCACAGCTATGATCTCGATCCGCACATGCCTGTGGTGCCGCGCGATCCGATCGTGGAGGATCTGGACGTGGTCGTGCTGGGCGCCGGTTTTGCAGGGATCCTTTCGGCTTATCATCTCACCAACGCGGGGGTCACCAATTTTCGCAACATCGACCATGCCGGCGATTTCGGCGGCGTCTGGTATTGGAACCGCTATCCCGGAATCCAATGTGACAATGACGCCTATTGCTATCTTCCGCTGCTGGAAGAAACCGGCTTCATGCCGTCGAAGAAATTCTCCGACGGCGCGGAAATCCAGGGTTATTGCAAGCAGATCGCGCAGACCTTCGGCTTTCACGACAAGGCGCTGTTCCATACGCTGATCACCTCCCTCAAATGGGACGAGACCATCCAGCGCTGGCGCGTGGGGACCAGCCGTGGCGACGAATTCCGCGCGCGCTTCGTGATCATGGGCTGCGGCGTGCTCAACATGCCCAAGCTGCCCGAAGTGGCCGGCATCGGTGATTTCAAGGGCAAGATCTTTCACACCGCGCGCTGGGATTATGACTATACCGGCGGCACCTATCAAAATCCCGTGCTCGACAAACTTGCGGACAAGCGCGTGGCGATCATGGGCACGGGGGCGACGGCGATTCAGGCGGTGCCGTTCATCGCGCGCCACGCCAAGCAGCTTTACGTGATCCAGCGCACGCCATCGACCGTGGACGAGCGCCCCAATCCGCCGACCGATCCCGATTGGGCCAAATCGCTGAAAGCCGGCTGGCAGGAAGAGCGCAAGGCGAATTTCCACCGGGCGGCGATGGAATTCTTCGCGCCCGGCGAACCGGATATGATCTGCGACATCTGGACGGAAATCGCTCGCAATCTGGCGGCAGAGCTGGAGGCCGAAGGCTGGCCCCAGCTATCGCCCGAAGAGTTCATGGCGCGCCGGGAAGTGGTCGATTATCAGGTGATGGAGCGGCTGCGTGGCCGCGTCGACAGCATGGTGGAGGACAAGGCGACGGCGGAGGCGCTCAAGCCCTGGTATCGCTTCCTGTGCAAGCGGCCGCTGTCCAGCAACGAGTTTTACACGGTCTTCAACCAGCCCAATGTCGAATTGCTGGACGTGTCCGCCACCAAGGGACTGGAGCGGATGACGGAAAAGGGGTTCGTTGCGAACGGCCAGGAATATGAAGTCGATTGCATGATGTTCGCCAGCGGTTTCGAGGTGACCAGCGATCTCAAGCGGCGTTGGGGCATTGATGTGGTCGAGGGCCGGAATGGCGAATCCATCTACGATCATTGGGCCAATGGCCCCAAGACGCTGCATGGCACGATGACGCACGGTTTCCCGAACCAGTTCTTCATCGGCTATATCCAGGGCGGGCTGAATGCGAGCGTAACCGAGCAATTCGGCCAACAGGGCTATCACATCGCCCATATCATCAGCGAAACGCTCAAGCGGGGCGATACGGTGGTGGAGACGACGCAGGAAGCGCAGGACGCTTATGTGAAGCATTTTGAGGAGGTCGAGTTCGACATGTCTCAATTCCAGCGCGAATGCACGCCGAGCTATTTCACCAATGAAGGCCAGGTGAAGGCACCCTGGGCGCTCTTCCGCAGCTATGGTCCGGGCTGGGGCGCGTTCCAGACGCTGCTGCAGGACTGGCGCGCCAAGGGCGATCTGGAGGGCATGACGCTCTCGTCCTGATCGCGGGGGGGATACTCGCGTGCGCTGGTCCGTCTTTTGTTTTCGGCGTGCGGCCAGTTGCGATAGGAAGACGCAAATTGGCCGCACCCAGTGTAGCGCTAGGGATTCGTGGCGCCGCATCAACTGGACAGAATCGCGTCCCGGGAGAATGTCATGAACAAGCAGATCAGCATCGACGTCGACGCGCTTTCAAAGCCGCTCACCTATTCGACCGAAGCCTTTCTCTCGCGGGATTATGCCGAGGCGGAAAAGGAAAAGCTGTGGCCCAAGGTGTGGCAGTTGGTCGAGCGGGTCGATGATTTCAAGGAAATCGGCGATTTCGTCACCTACAATATCGCCGATGATTCGATCATCGTCATCAAGACCGGCGAGACCAGCTTCAACGCCTTCCACAATGTCTGCCCGCATCGCGGCCGTCAGCTCGTCAACGCGCCGAACACGGTCCATAGCGTGCGCGGCAACCGCCGTAATTTCGTTTGCGGCTTCCATGGCTGGACCTTCGACCACGACGGCAACAACACCTACATTCTGGACAAGGAAGACTGGCAAGGCGCGCTGACGCCGGAGCACACCTGTCTGAGCAAGGTGAAGGTCGAAAGCTGGGGCGGCTGGGTCTGGATCAATATGGCTCCGGATGCCGCGCCGCTGATGGATTTCCTCGGTCGGGCGGGAGAAGTGCTGTCTTATTTCCAGCTCGACAAGATGCAGTATAAATGGCGCCAATGGGCGGTCTATCCCTGCAATTGGAAGACGGCGATCGAGGCGTTCATGGAGCCTTATCATGTGGCGGGCACGCACACGCAGTTGCTCGCTTATGGCGATTATTACGCCTATAGCGCCGCGCACGACTGGCATGGCGTAAGCGGGTTCGACCAAAAGGGTCTCGACGCCAAGATGAGCCAGGGCGGCTCCGTCACGCGCGTGGGCAAAGGCACGGATGCGCGCGTTTCCACCTATGAACTGGCGCGCGAGAATTTCGAGACGCTGAACTATACCGGCTCCACCGAAACCTTGGTGAATGCTGCCAAACGTCTGGTCGATGAGCTGCCCGAGGGCACGCCAGCGGCCGAGGTCATCGCGCATATGATGAAATCGGCGAAGGCCGACGATGCGGCGCGGGGCGTCATCTGGCCCGAAATTCCGCCTGAGATCATGACCGAGGCGGGCCTGGCGTGGAGCCTGTTTCCGAACCTGACCATCCTGCAGGGTGTGACCTTTGCGCTTTGCTATCGCACCCGTCCCTATGGCGACGATCCGGATAAGTGCATCTTCGAAGCCTATGCGATGGAGCGCTATCCCGAAGGCGAAGCGCCGCAGACCGAATGGACCGAGTGCGCGCCGACCGCCGAGAAATGGGGTTCGGTGCTGGCGCAGGATTTCGACAATATGGAATGGGTGCAGCGGGGCATGAAGTCGCGCGGTTTCCGCGGCACGCTGCCCAATCCGCATCAGGAACGCAAGATCACCAATTTTCACCGCAACCTAGCCATGTTCATGGGAACGGGCGAACCGAGGTTACTCAAATGAGCTATGACGATCCCAAGCCGGCCACGGCGACTTCAGACCTCAAGCTGAAGGCCGGCGGCACGCCGGTCTACAAGCGCATACTGGATCTGTTCGAAGCCGAAGGCATCAAGACGCTGTTCGGTATTCCCGATCCCAATTTCGTGCATCTGTGCCTGGAAGCGGAGTCGCGCGGCTGGACCGTGGTGTCACCGCATCATGAAGCGGCGGCCGGTTTCATGGCCGAAGCCGCTTCGCGCATCACCGGCAAGCCCGCTTTGTGCTTCGGCACGCTGGGGCCGGGCCTCGCCAACATGATGCCAGCGATCCAATGCTGCAAGGTGGAGAATTCGCCGGTCATCTTCCTCGGCGGGCAGCGCGCGCGCGTCACCGAGCGGCGGGTGCGCCGCGGACGTATCCAGTTCGTGCGGCAGGAGCCGATGATCGAGGCGTCGGTCAAATATTCGGGCGCGATCGAATATGCCGATCAGACCGACGAAGTGATCCGCGAAGCGATCCGGATCGCGATGTCCGGAACGCCCGGGCCGACCTATGTCGAATATCCAAGCCATGTCATCCTCGAAGAGCTGGACGTGCCCGAGGTGCTTCCGCCGCACCGCTATCGCCTGACCAATCAGGGTGCCGATGGCGACCGGATCGCCGAAGCGGCGAAGCTGATCCTGGCGGCCAAGAATCCGATCCTGCTGGTCGGCCATGCGGTGCACACCACCAAATCGGGTGCGGCGGTGAAGGAACTCGCTGAACTGATGAACTGCCCCGTGATCCAGACATCGGGCGGCACCAGCTATATCAAGGGCATTGAGGACCGCACGTTCCAATATGTGTTTTCCGACGCGTCGATCGAGGCGGTGGAAGCCTCGGATTGCGTGGTCGCGCTCGCCACCGAATTGGGCGAGCCCGTGCATTTCGGTCGCTGGCGTCATTGGCACGCCGGCGAGGCGGATCGCAAATGGATCTATGTACAGCAGGATGCCACCGCGATCGGCGTAAACCGCCCGATCGACGTGCCGCTGGTCGGCGATGTCCGCGCGGTGGTGCCGCAGCTCAGCCGTGCGCTGGGCAAGGGACGTGCGGCTGGACCCGATCTGGCCAAATATATGAAGGATGGTCAGGCCGAACTGGATGAGCTGGCCGCCGAAACGCTGACCCGCAGCGATGGCACCGGCGACGTGCCGATCCATACCTCGCGCTTCATCGTGGAGGCGACCAAGGCCTTTCCGAAGGACGGCATCATGATCCGTGACGGCGGCGCATCGGTGATCTACGGCTGGACCTATAACCAGTGCAAACCCAATGATGTGATCTGGAACCAGAATTACGGTCATATCGGCACCGGCCTGCCCTATGCCACCGGCGCGATGCTCGCCGATATCGCGGAGACGGGCGTCACGCGTCCGGGGATGCTGGTGACATCGGATTCGTCCTTCCTGTTCCACATCGCCGAGCTGGAAGTGGCGGTGCGTCGCAATCTGCCGCTGGTCTGCGTCGTCGCGGTCGATTTCCAATGGGGACTCGAAGTGGGCGTATACAAGCGCACCTTCGGCCTTGGCACCGCCGAAACCGGCACGCATTGGAGCGACAAGGTGCGCTTCGACAAGATCGCCGAAGGCCTGGGCGCCTATGGCCAGATCGTGAAGACCGCCGAAGAGATCGGCCCGGCCATTGCGCGCGCTTATGCGCATGGCGGCCCGGCCGTGATCCATGTGCCGATCGATCCCAAGGCCAATTCGGAAGAAATGCCGAAGTACGACAAGTTCCGCACCTGGTATGCCGAAGGCACGCAGTAAATTACACAATCGCGCCGCGCGCCACAGGGCGTGCGGCGCGGACGATTTCAGACAGAGGCATGAAGCCCGTTGATCGCAGGAGATGATATGCGCGAATATCTGAAATTCTACATCGACGGCCAATGGGTCGATCCGGTCTCGCCCAAGACGGCGGAGGTGATCAATCCGGCAACCGAAGCGGTATCGGGCACCATCTCGCTCGGTTCCGCGGCGGATGTGGACAAGGCGGTCGCCGCGGCGCGCAAGGCATTTTCAAGCTGGTCCCAGACGACGCGCGCGCAGCGGCTCGATCTGCTCGGCGCGATCCAGGCGGAATATGCCAAACGGCAGACCGAGCTGGGCGATGCGATCATGGAGGAAATGGGCGCGCCATCTTCGCTGGCGCACGGTTTTCATGTCGGCCTGGGTGCCGGGCACCTCCAGACCGCGATCGAGGTGCTGAAGGATTTCCAATTTGACGAAGCGCGCGGCGCGACACTGATCGCCAAGGAGCCGATCGGCGTGTGCGGACTGATCACGCCCTGGAACTGGCCGATGAACCAGACCTGCGTGAAGATCTTCCCGGCGCTGGCCACGGGCAATACGATGATCCTGAAGCCGCCGCAATTGGCCCCCTATTCCGCGCACATTCTGGCTGAAATTCTCGATGCCGCTGGTGTGCCTGCGGGGGTGTTCAACATGATCCAGGGCAGCGGCAGCGTGATCGGCACCGCGCTCTCGACGCATGAGGATGTCGATATGATTTCCTTCACCGGATCGGAGCCCGTGGGCGTTCAGATCCAGAAGGACGCTGCGACGACCATCAAGCGGGTCGGCCTTGAACTGGGCGGCAAGAGCGCCTTCATCGTGCTCGATGATCCTGCGCTGGCGGATAGCGTGGCGGGTGCCACCGGCGGCATGATGGGCAATTCCGGGCAGACCTGCAGCGCGGGTTCGCGTCTGCTCGTGCCCCATGCGCGGATGGACGAGGCGATTGCGGCTGCGAAGGCGGCGGCAGACGCGGTGACGGTCGGCGATCCCAAGGGCAATGCCGCGATGGGGCCGGTCGTGTCCAAGGCGCAATATAATGTCATCCAGGACTATATCCAGAAAGGTCTGGATGAGGGCGCGACGCTGATTGCCGGTGGTCTGGGTCGGCCCGATGGGCTGGACAAGGGCTGGTTCGTCAAGCCCACCGTGTTCGTCGGGACCAATGATATGGTGATCGCGCGCGAGGAGATTTTCGGGCCGGTGCTGGTGATCATCGGCTATGACGATGTGGACCATGCCGTCGAGATCGCCAATGATACCAATTTCGGGCTGGCGGGCTATGTGAACGGCCAGGATTTGGATCAGGTGCGCGCGGTCGCGCGGCGGATGCGGACGGGCTGGATCAGCATGAATGGCGGGTTCGATTTTCATGCGCCCTTCGGCGGCTACAAGCGCAGCGGCAATGGGCGGGAATGGGGCGATTACGGCTTCCATGAATATCTGGAGATCAAATCGCTGCTTGGCTACGCATGACCATAAGTGGACAGCAGGGGCGTTATGCCGGCAGCGCGGCGCAGCTTGCCGAAGGCTGGACGCTTGAACGGCTGACTCCACCCAGCCGGCTCTATGGCGCGAACGGATTGGCGACAGGCGCTGACGGGCGGGTCTATGTGGCGCAGGTCGGCGGCAGCCAGGTGAGCGCGATCGACGTGGACAGCGGCGTGATCGAGACGATCAGCGCGATGGGCGGCGATATCGTGGCGCCGGACGATCTGGTGTTCGACGAAGCGGGCAATCTCTATCTGACCGAAATCACCGAGGGCCGGGTGTGTATGCGGACGCCAAATGGCCAGGTGCGCGTGATCCAGGGCGACATGCCCGTCGCCAATCCGATCACCTGGCATCAGGGCCGGCTGATCGCGGGCGAATGCCGGATCGGCGCGCGGATCATGGAATTGGACCGCGATGGCGGTGCGCCGCGGGTGATCGCCGAGAATATTCCGATGGCCAACGCCTTTCAGGTGGGGCCGGATGGCAAACTCTATTTCCCGGTGATGGGGACCAACGAGATCTGGCGCGTGGATCTGGCGGGTGGCGCGCCCGAAGTGGTGGCGGGCGATCTGGGCGTGCCCGATTCAGTGAAGTTCGACAGCAAGGGCCGGATCGTCACCACACAGGTGGCGAGCGGGCAGGTGCTGCGGCTCGATCTGGTGAGCGGCACGCGCGAAGTGCTGGCCGATCTCGGTCCCGGTCTGGACAATGTGACCTTCATCGGAGACCGGATCTTCGTTTCCAGCATTCCCGGCGAGATCACCGAGATTCTGGGCGACGGCAAGGTGCGTCCGATCGTGCCGCGGTCGCTGCAATGGCCGCTCGGGCTGGCCGTGGGCGCGGATGGGGCGCTGTTCGTGGCGGATGGCGCGTTCGGCTATACGCTGCAGCCCGGCGGGGTGCTCGTGCTGGCGGGGATGATCTTCTACCCCGGCTGCCCCGGCTATTTGCGGGGCGTGGTGGCAGGCGCTGAGCCTGGCGAATGGATCGTCACGACGGGAACGGGCGGCGTTGCGCGCTATCGCCCGGCCGAGGCGACAAGCGAATTTCTGGCCAATGGCTATGATCAGTTGATGGGCGTGGCCGTGGCACCGGGCGGCGCCATTGTATTCGCCGAATATGGAGCGGGCCGTGTGTTGTCTGCGGACAAGGGCGCGGTTGAAGAACTGGCGAACGGCCTTGATAAGCCGATGGGGGTCGCGGTCGCTTCCGATGGCACCGTCTATGTGGCGGAAGCCGGAGCGGGGCGCGTGGTGAAGCTGGCGGGCGGCAAGGTCGAGCCTGTGCTCGAAGGTCTGGGCCGGCCGGAGGGACTGGCGCTATCGGGCGGAAGGCTGGTGACGGTGGACACGGCTGCGAAGGCGCTGATCGCGTGCGATCTGTCCGGCGGCGCGCGCGAGACGTTGGCGAGCAGCCTGCCAGTGGGCGCGCCTGCGGGCGTTATCCCCAAATTCCTGGGGCCGATCGGCGACATGGCCGGGCCGATGATCAATTTCAGCGGCGTCGCCGCGGGCGCGGATGGGACATTCTATGTGTCTGGCGATGCGGAAGGCAGCGTGCTCGCGATCCGCGCGCGCTGATTTTTGCCGTCAGGCGGGGCTTCGTTCCCCGCCCATCTGCAGCGAGAGCGTCTGCGCGCCGGCGACGAGCGCTTCAGACAGCGCGTTCAGGCCGCCACGCTTCAGCGCACCGCCGATGCCGATCGCGACCAGCGCATGGATCGGCCGGCCCGGTGCTTTCCAGACGGGGGCGGCGATGACGGTGACGCCGGCGATATACTGCCCTTCATCGACGGCGAACCCCTGCACACGCGCCTGGCTCACCTGATCCTGCCATTCGGAAAAACTGGGTGGTTCATCCCAGCGCAGCGCGCGGAAACGGGTTTCAAGTTCGGCCTCGGGATAATCGCCAAAAGCGGCAATGCACCGCCCGGTGGCACTGATCAGCGCAGGAAAGCGGCTGCCGACCTGGGTGCTGAGCTGCAGATTGCGGCCGGATTGGGAAATGGCGACCACGATCATGTGATCCAGCCCGACGAGTTGCACGCCGAGCATGGTCGCGCCGAAGGTCTGGGTGAGCCGGTCGAGCACCGGCTGGGCGAGATCGCTGAACTGATCGCGCCGCAGCCATTGCCGCGCGAGCGTGAGGACGCCGGCCTGTAGCGAATAGCGCTTGGTATCCGGATCGAAGGCGATCAGCTCTTCCTCCGTCAGCGCGCGCAGAACGTAAAGGCAGGTGCTGGGCACAAGCCCCAATTCGCGCGCGATGGCCTGGACCCCCAACGGCGTGTCACTCTTGCCCAACAGCCGCAGGATCGCGGCTGCGCGCGAAATGGCCGGTGCCTTGCTGTCCTTCACCGCCTTTGCCACGGCGCGGATGTCGGATCGTGGCGATGGTGAAATGGACATGTAATCGCTCCCGCGGAATCCGATATTGTTCGATATATCGAACATCATTCTATATTTACAACAAAATTATTTGGACTAAACCGAAGCCGAGTTTGGCGAGGGCTTTGATTCTGCGTTCGCCATATTGAATGGATAGACTGATGGCGAAGCTGACCGACTATACGCGCTATGCCGATGCACAGGCCCATGCCAGCGGGGACGCGCTGTGGGCGCTGTTCGACGGGGATCGCGACGCGCTCAATATCGCGAACGAATGTATCACGCGCCATGCCGATGGTTCGGGCCGCGCCGCCGTGCGCATCGCCCATGCCGATGGTCGCGACGAAATCCTGAGCTTCGATCAGATTGCGGCGGGCGCTGCGCAATTCGCGCATTGGCTCGATGCCAATGACGTGCAGCCGAGCGATCGTATCGCCTTCATGCTGGAGCCTTCGCTGCCTTTCTATGTCTGCCTGTTCGGCGCGATGCAGACGGGCGCGATTTCGGTGCCTTTGTTCACGCTGTTCGGCCCGGATGCGCTGCGGCTGCGGGTGGACGATTGCAAGCCCAAGATTTTGATCACCAATGCGGAAAAGGCCGAGCTGGCCCGGCAGATCGACGGCGTTCGCGTGGTCGTCGCGGACGATGGCCTGCTTGACGAGATCATGAAATATCCCGCCACCTATGCGCCCAAGACCAAGGCGAGCGACATGGCGGTGTTCCAATATACCTCGGGCACGACACGCGAATTGCCCGAGGCGGTGAAGCATACGCACCGCACGCTGGTGACGCTGATGTTCGCCGCGCTTTATGGGACGGGTATAAGGCCTGGCGACGCATTCTTCTGTCCCTCGTCACCCGCCTGGGGCCATGGCTTGTGGCATGGCACGCTGGCACCGCTGGCGATGGGCGTGACCACGGGCACGTTTGCCGGACGCTTCGATGCGACGCGGCTGATGAAGGCGCTGCAGGATCACAAGATCACCAACATGTCGGCGGCCGCCACGCATTATCGGATGATGAAGAATAGCGGGACGGCAGGCGATTTCGGCTTTGCGATCCAGAAGCTCTCCTACACCGGTGAACCGATCGATCCGGCAACGCTCGACTTCATCGAAGAGACCTTCCACGTTCCGGCGTGCAGCATGTATGGCACCACCGAGATCGGTGTCGTGCTGGTCAATTTTCCGGGTGCCGACGATTATGCGGTGAAGCCCGGTTCGCTGGGCAAGGCCGTGCCGGGGCAAAAGCTGGAGGTGCAGGATGCCGAAGGCCATCCCTGCGCGCCCGGCGTGATCGGCGAGCTGATGCTGTGGCGGCGCGAGCGCTGGGAAACCACCAAGGATCTCGCGAAGATCGACGAGGATGGCTATTTCTATCACTGCGGCCGCGCCGATGATGTGATCATTTCGGCCGGCTGGACGATGAGCGCGGTCGAGATCGAGAATACGATGCTCAAGCACGCCGATGTGAAGGAATGCGCGGTGATCGGTGCGCCGGATTCGACGCGCGGGCTGGTGGTGAAGGCGTTCGTCGTCACCGACCGGGCGGCGAGCGATGAATTCATCAAGGAATTGCAGACCTTCACACGCGAAAAGCTGGCGCAGCACGAATTTCCGCGTCTCGTCGAATTTGTCGAGGAACTGCCCAAGACGCCCGCGGGCAAGGTTCACCGCAAGATCCTGCGCGACCGTGAAGCTGCGAAAGCGGCTGAACTCACACACTGAATTATAGGAGAAGACCAATGGCCACAGCAGTAGCAGAAAAGACGGGGAATCGCTTCCCCAAGATTACCGAAGAGGGTCTGGACGACCTGCGCAAGCGCATCGGCGTCAAGATCGAAAACACGGTCGAGCCCTGGAATTACGAAGCGACCCGCGATGCGATCCGTCATTATGCGCACGGCATTGGCGACGACAATCCCTTGTGGAACGATCCCGAATATGCCGAGAAGACCAAATATGGTTCGCTTGTCGCGTTGCCGAGCTTTCTCTTCACCACCAGCCGTATCATCTCCGGCTATTGCGGCGGCCTTTCGGGCGTCCACGCAATGTGGGCGGGTGCTGACTGGACCTGGCACAAGCCGGTTCTGCGCAACGATACGATCCGCACGGAAGCGTATCTGAAGGATCTGGTCGAGCATCAGACCAAGTTTGCCGGGCGCAGCTTCCAGCAGATCTATCATGTCGATTTCTTCAACCAGAGCGGCGACAAGGTGGCCGAGGGCGATAGCTGGGTATTCCGCACCGATCGCGACGAAGCGCGCGAGCGTGGCACGAAATATACCGAAGCCCGTGGCCGCGTTGAGCAATATACCGAGGAAGAGCTGGCCGAATTCACCCGCCTGTATCAGGAAGAGGAAATTCGCGGGAGCACGCCGCGTTATTGGGAAGATGTGAAGGAGGGCGAAGCCCTGCCGCGGATGATGAAGGGGCCGATGACGGTCACCGGCTTCATCTGCTACGCGCAGGGCTGGGGCGGGCTTTACATCCGCGCCAACAAGCTGGCCAACCAGATGCAGCAGGCGCATCCGGGCCTGGGCATCCGCAACCGCTTCAACGTGCCCGATTGCCCCGAGCGGGTTCATTGGGACGAGGCGTTCGCGCTCGAAGTCGGCGCGCCGGGCGCTTATGATTACGGTCCCGAGCGTTGCTCATGGCTGACCCATCACGTCACCAACTGGATCGGTGACGATGGCTTCCTGACCAAGAGCAAGTGCCAGATCCGCCGGCACAATCCCGATGGCGATGCGATGTACATCGACGGCACGGTGGTTCGCAAATTCGAGGAAAACGGCAAGAAGTTCGTCGAAATCCGCCAGGAAGCGACGACTCACCGCGGCGAAATGTCGGCTTTCGGCACGTCGATCGCCGAATTGCCGAGCCGCGCCGGACAATAAGCAAGGGGTGGGGACATCACGTCGGCCATGGCCGGTGAGATGTCCCCTAACCGACCACACCGCTACCGCCGGCGAGCAGAAGCTGCGCAGCTTCGATCGCCGGCTGGAGACGATCTCGCGGTCCGACACCCGCCCTGGCTTGCGAGAGCATCGGGATTTCAAGCCCCACCGTCACATTGCGGGGCAATGCCTCCAGCGCTGGCGCCAATGGCAATTCACCCTGGCCGGGGATCAGCCGTTCATGCAGCGATTCCTCGGCATAGGTGAGTTCGTCATTCACCAACGGAATGTCACAAAGCTGGATATGCGATACCAGCGCCGGATCGAGCGCGGCCAATTGGGCGACGGTCTCACCGCTTCTGAAAACGTGCATCATATCGATGACGATCCCGGCATCGGGCCGGGCGACATGCGCCAGCGTGGCAAGCGCATCGGCCAATGTGCCCAACGCGCGTCCGGGGAGAAACTCGATCGCGCTGCTTATCCCCCGCTCGGCGGCCAGATGCACGAGCGCCGCAACCTCATCCATCGCCCGTTCGCCTTCGGAATCGAGGCTGACGATGCTGATCCGGCCGATGCCGAGGCTGGCCATGATATCGAGATCCGCGGCGAAGGACGCGGCGGGGCGCGATGGCATGAGAAAGCAACCCTCCGCCAGCGCGACGGCCACATCGTGATCCGCGAGCGCCGACATGGTGTCGCGGCGCAATTGCGGATCCGTCCGCAGGGACCAGGCGGGATAATCGTGCGGATTGGCGGTCATCGGTGCGAGGCCGAGCGTGATCCGGCTGCAGCCAAGGCTGCGCACCATTGCGATGAAAGCCACAGGCGGCATCCCGAGGACACTCAGGAAATCGATGCCGATTTGATCCGACGTTCCGCTCATCAGTTTCGATCCTCCCACCGGCCAACGGTCCGAAATTTCCACAGCCCGGCCTGTTTCTCGTCTATCAGCTTGAGGTAATCCATGGCACCGAATACACCGCCGGTCGATATGAGCGATACGCCGCCCAAAGCCGATTGGATCGGACCTCTCCAGGGCATTCGCGTGCTCGATTTCACCCGCGTGCTGGCTGGCCCGGCCGCGTCGCTGGCGCTCGCCGATCTGGGCGCGGAGATCATCAAGGTCGAGCCGCCGGGCACGGGCGATGAAACGCGGACGTTTCCGCCGTTTCGCGATGGCGAGAGCCATTATTTCCTGGGCAACAACCGCGGCAAGAAAAGCATCGTCATCGATCTCAAGACCGAGGCCGGTGTCGCGCTTGCCCGCGATCTCGTGGAAAAATGCGATATCCTGATCGAGAATTACCGTCCGGGGGTGATGGATCGCCTCGGGCTCGGATATGAAGCGCTGTCCGCGATCAATCCGCGGCTGATCTATTGCGCGATTTCCGGCTTTGGCATGACCGGCCCGCTGCGCGATCGGCCCTCGTTCGATATCGTGGCGCAGGCGCTGTCCGGCGCGCTCAGCGTTAATGGCGAACCCGGCCATCTGCCCACCAAGCTGGGCATTCCGCTGGGCGATCTGGTCGGCGGGATCAACGGCCCGATCGGCATCCTGGCAGCCCTGCACGAACGCCATAGCACCGGACGCGGGCGGCTGATCGACGTCAGCCTGCTCGATGGGCTGATCGGCCTGCTCGGCTATATCGCGCAACTGGCCTTCTTCACCGGAGAAAATCCCAAGCCGCAGGGGTCGCAGCACCCCAATCTCGTGCCCTATGGTGCCTTTCCGGCCAGCGACGGCGCGATCATCATCGCCTGCCTCACGAACAGTTTCTGGGCGCGCATTTGCGATGCGCTGGGTTTCCCCGAAGCCGGCAGCGATGATCGCTTCGATACGCTGGAGAAGCGGCGCGATGCGCGCGACACCGTAAACGCGATGATTTCGGCGCAGACGCAGACGAAGACCGTCGACGCGCTGGTTGAATTGTTCACACAATTCCAGGTGCCCCATGCGCCGATCCTCGGGGTGAAGGAGGCGCTGGCGCAACCGCAGGCGGTGGCGCGCGATATGGTCGTCGAAACCGAGCACAAGACGCTTGGCAAGATTCCCATCGTCAGCCGTTCGATCAAATTCCCCGGCAATGATCAGCCAGTGCCGGCCGCGCCGCCCGTGCTCGGCGAGCATACCGATGCGATTCTCGCCGATGTTCTCGGGCTGACCGACGCCCAGATCGAAGCGCTTCGGAGCGCCCAAGTCGTCGCCTGAGCGATAAGTGGGCCGCCGGCATTTGGCATCCGGTGCGCCCGGGCTAGAGCGAGGGCACTTAGGCAGATGAAGGTGCGAAAGCGGACGCATCGGTCGAACGCCGGACAAGATGAGAGGACCAGGTGATGACTGCACTGAGATTTGATGATCGGGTGGCGGTGATCACGGGTGCGGGGCGTGGGCTGGGCCGCGCCTATGCGCTGCTGCTGGCGGCGCGCGGCGCGAAGGTGGTCGTCAATGATCCGGGCGTCACCATGCAGGGCGACGGGGTGGATGCCGGGCCAGCCCAGGCGGTGGTCGATGAAATCATCGCCGCCGGCGGGCAGGCGGTCGCCTCCACCGATTCGGTCGCCACGCCGGAAGGCGGCAAGGCGATGATCGATGCGGCGCTCGATCATTTCGGCCGTATCGACATTTTGATTCACAATGCGGGCATCGTCCGCCGCGGTTCCCTCAGCGAATTGAGCTATGCCGATTTCGAGACCGTGCTCGACGTGCATCTGCGCGGGGCATTTCATGTGGTCCGTCCGGCTTTCCCGGTGATGTGCGAAGCGGGCTATGGTCGCATCATCCTGACCGGATCGATCAACGGCCTGTATGGCAATGCCAATGTGGTGAATTACAGCGTTGCCAAGGCGGGCATGATCGGCCTGTCCAACGTGGCGGCGCTGGAAGGCGCGGCGCATGGCGTGAAAAGCAACATCATCCTGCCCGGCGCGGTGACGCGCATGGCCGAAGGGCTGGACACCAGCGCCTATCCGCCGATGGATCCGGAACTGGTCGCCCCCGCGGTCGGCTGGATGGCGCATGAAAGCTGCTCGATCACGGGTGAAATGCTGATCGCCATGGCCGGACGCGTGGCGCGCGCTTATGCGGCGGAGACGCGCGGCGTCTATCGCCCGGATTGGACGATCGAGCAGATGGGCGCGGCGATCGAGGCCATACGCGACACCGATCAATCGCTGATCTTCCCGCCCGTGCCTTCGGGCCATCTCGATCATCTGCGCTATTGTTTCGAAATGGCCAGCAAGGGCGGCGCGTAAATCCGCGCAACGGGGTTGCAGGTCAGCCCGGCGGCGGGGCCATGGCCGCCTGAAGCAGCGGGGCGAGCGTATCGCGGACGGGCGCAGGATCGAAATGCTCGGCCACCGAAGCAATCCGCCCGTCGCGGAGGCGCAGCATGAAGAGGTAGCGGTTTTCGAAAGGCACGCCGTTCACCAGCGTGCCGTGCGATCGGACTTCCGCCGCCAGCCGGTCCGCTTCGGCGGTCAGCGAATCCACCGTGAACGTCAGGCCGCTTTCGAAGATCGTACCCAGCATCGCGACGCCGCGCTGATAGCGGGATTTTTCGGCATGGCCTGACGAGGTGGTCCAGGCGGTCATGTCGTCGGTCAGCAAAGCATCGGGCAGATCGCCGGCGGAGAGCGCGGCGAAGAAGCGGCGGGCCAGTTCATGCGCGTGATTTGTCATCGCAATTTCTCCGAAAAGCGGTCCTTAGCAGGGTCGACATGGGATGGAAAAGCGTGCGTGCGGGTCAGGCGGCTGGCGCGCGCGTCTCCCAGACGATCGTCAGCACGCGCTCCGCCCATTCGGGGCGGCAGATCAGCAGATCCGGCATATAGCTGTCAGGCTGATTGTAGACCAGTGGCCTGCCATCGACGCGGCTGACATGCAGACCGTGCGCTGCGGCGACCGCCACCGGCGCGCAACTGTCCCACTCATATTGGCCGCCGGTGTGGAGATAGATTTCCGCTTCGCCGCGCACGATCGCCATGGCCTTCGCGCCGGCTGACCCCATGGGCAGAAGCTCGGCACCGATCGCCTGCGCGACATCGACCGCTTCCTTGGCCGGGCGTGTGCGGCTGACCACCATGCGCGGGATCGCGGCTGCGGCCGGCAGCGGCGTGGGTCGATCGCTGCGCAGCACCAGATCGAGGCCGGGCAAGGCAACCGCGCCGGTCTGCGCCACCCCATCGATAGCCAGCGCGACGTGCACCGCCCAATCGGTGCGCGCTTCGCCATATTCCCGCGTGCCATCCACCGGATCGATGATCCACACGCGCTGATGATCGAGCCGCGTGCCGTCGCATTGCATCTCTTCGCTCAGCAATCCGTCGTCAGGCCGCTGTTCGCGCAGCGCATGGACGAGGAACTGGTTGGCGGTCTGGTCCCCCGCCTTGCCCAGCGCCTTGGCGGAGAATATCCCGCTGTCGCGCACATGGAGCAGGATGCGCCCGGCGACATGCGCCAGATGCGCGGCGAGATCGGCGTCGGTCATGCTCATTTGAGGGGCATGATCTTGCGGATGATATGTTCCGCGGCCTCGACCGGGGTCATCTCCACCGTGTTGACGCGGATCTCGGGGTGTTCGGGTGGCTCATAGGGGCTGTCGATCCCCGTGAAATTCTTGAGCGCGCCGGATCGGGCCTTTTTATAAAGACCCTTCACATCGCGGGCTTCGGCGACTTCCAGCGGGGTATCGACGAAAATCTCGATAAACTCGCCCTCGGGCAACAGGCTCCGCACCAATTCGCGTTCGGCCCGAAAGGGGGAGATGAACGCGGTGAGCACGATCAGGCCGGCATCCGCCATCAATTTGGCCATCTCGCCGACCCTGCGGATATTTTCGATCCGGTCCGCCTCGGTGAACCCCAGATCCTTGTTCAGGCCATGACGCACATTGTCACCATCGAGCAGGAAGGTGTGGCGGTTCATCAGGTTGAGGCTCTTTTCCACCTCATTGGCGATGGTCGATTTGCCCGAACCCGAAAGCCCGGTGAACCACAGGACGCGCGGGGTCTGGTTCTTGAGCCGCGCATGTTCCTCGCGGCCGATGTCGGTGGCCTGCCAGTGCACATTCTGCGCGCGGCGGAGCGAGAAGTTCAACATGCCCGCGGCGACCGTGCGGTTGGTGATCTTGTCGATCAGGATCAGCCCGCCCAGCGTGTGATTGTCGGCATAGGGTTCGAACACGATGGGCTTGTCCGTGGCGATCTCCGCCACGCCGATGGCGTTCAACTCGAGCGTCTTGGCGGCCAGATGCTCCATCGTATTGACGTTGACGGTATATTTGGGTGCCTGGACCGTGGCCGAGACCATCTGCGTGCCCAGTTTCAGCCAATAGGAGCGGCCGACGTGCATCGCATCGTCATCCATCCAGACGATGGTGGCTTCGAACTGATCGGCCACCTGCGGCGGATTTTCGGCGATGGCGATGACATCGCCGCGCGAGCAATCCACTTCGTCGGCAAAGCAGAGGGTGACCGACTGGCCGGCGATCGCTGCGTCCAGTTCGCCGTCCATGGTGACGATCTTGCTGACGGTCGATGTCTTGCCCGAGGGCAGCACGCGCACGGCGTCGCCCGGCTTGATGGTGCCGCTGGCAATCAGGCCGGAGAAACCGCGGAAGTCGAGATTGGGGCGGTTGACCCATTGGACGGGCATCCGGAACGGCTTGGCCTGATCGGCGGTGACATCCACCTCGACCGTCTCGAGATGCGCCATGAGCGTGGGGCCGCTATACCAGGGCGTGTTGGCGCTGGGCGCGGTGATATTGTCGCCCTTGAAGCCCGAGATCGGCAGGGGCGTGAAGGCGGTGATCCCGATGCCTTCGGCGAAAGCGGTATAATCGGCGACGATCTGGTCGAACACGGACTGGCTGTAATCGACCAGATCCATCTTGTTGACCGCGAGCACGATGTTCCTGATGCCGATCAGGTGCGCGAGATAGGAGTGGCGCCGGGTCTGGGTGAGGATGCCCTTGCGCGCGTCGATCAATATCACCGCGAGATCGGCGGTGGAGGCACCCGTCACCATATTGCGGGTATATTGCTCATGCCCCGGCGTGTCGGCGACGATGAACTTGCGATTCTCGGTCGAGAAGAAGCGGTAGGCGACATCGATCGTGATGCCCTGTTCGCGCTCTGCGGCGAGACCATCGACCAGCAGCGCGAAATCGATCTCCTGGCCCTGGGTGCCGACGCGCTTGCTGTCCGCCTCGAGCGCGGCAAGCTGATCTTCGAAGATCATCTTGCTGTCATAGAGCAGCCGCCCGATCAGCGTGGACTTGCCATCGTCGACCGAGCCGCAGGTGATGAAGCGCAACAGGCTCTTGTGCTGATGCTGGATGAGATAGGCATCGATATCCTCGGCGATCAGGGCGTCGGTCTTGTAAATCGGATCGGTCATATCAAACCCCGTTTGTCCCGAGCGAAGTCGAGGGACGTTGGAGAAACGACAAGCGTGTCTCGACTGCGCTCGACACAAACGGAGTGGGGGCATGATTGGTGGACACCCATCAGAAATATCCCTCCTGCTTCTTCTTCTCCATGCCCGCGCCGCCCGCATCCTTGTCGATCGCGCGGCCCTGGCGTTCCGACGTGGTGGTGAGCAGCATCTCCTGGATCACTTGCGGAAGGGTGGCGGCGGTGCTTTCCACCGCGCCGGTCAGCGGATAGCAGCCGAGCGTGCGGAAGCGGATCGAGCGCTCCACCGGCACTTCGCCCGGAGCGAGCGGAAAGCGGTCGTCATCGACCATCAGCAGCATTCCGTCGCGCTCCACCGTAGGGCGTGGCGCGCTGAAATAGAGCGGGACGATCGGAATGTCGTTCAGATGGATATATTGCCAGATATCGAGCTCGGTCCAGTTGGAGATCGGGAAGATGCGGATGCTTTCGCCTTTGGCCTTTTTGGCATTGTAGAGATGCCACAGTTCGGGCCGCTGGTTCTTGGGATCCCAGCCGTGCGACGCGGTGCGGAAGGAGAAGATGCGCTCCTTGGCGCGGCTCTTTTCCTCGTCGCGCCGCGCGCCGCCAAAGGCTGCATCGAAGCCATAGAGATCCAGCGCCTGCTTCAGGCCCTCGGTCTTCCACATGTCGGTGTGCAGCGCGCCATGATCGAACGGATTGATCCCGCGCGCCTCGGCATCCGGATTCTTGTAGACCAGCAACTCCATCCCGCTCTCGCGCGCCATCCGGTCCCGCAGATCGTACATCGCGCGGAATTTCCAGGTGGTGTCCACATGGAGCAAGGGAAAGGGCGGCGGCGAGGGATAAAAGGCCTTGCGCGCCAGATGCAGCATCACCGCCGAATCCTTGCCCACCGAATACAGCATCACAGGCCGATCCGCCTCCGCCACAACCTCCCGCAAAATATGAATGCTCTCCGCCTCTAGGCGCTCAAGATGGGTGAGTATGCGTGCCATATTCGTTTAATTCCCTGATTGGATCAGCGCGCCGCAAGCCGTTTTTCGGCGTCGGCGATTTCGGCTTTGAGCCACATGGTTTCAGACAGATTGGTGCCACCGCTTTGTGCGAGGAGATGCTCATGCGCGGCCTTCTTCACGGTGAGTGCGCCCGCGTTCGCGGCTTCGGCATCGAGCGCGATATCGATCAGATGGATCGCCTCGAGCGGCCTGCTATTGTCCATATGCAGGCGCGCGCGCGCCACAAGCGCATCGGCACCACCGGCCAGTTCCGCCAGATCTTTATGCACGGCCCGGCGCGGCACGCCATAGAGCGCGGTGGTGCCATCCTCATAATGCACCCAACCGGCATTCTCCTCCCAGATGGCGCGCACCACCCAGGATGTCTTGCCGTGAAATTCGCCGATGCGGAGCGCTTCGGGCAAGGTGATCTCGCGCATCAGATCATGCACGGTCTTGCCCGCATTCATCCCCCTGATCGTCTCGCTTTCGAGATAGGAGACGGCGGCGTGCATAGCGTCCAAATCGGCCCGGATCCGGTCCGCGCCGCGGATGGGTTCGCCATGGCCGGTGATCAGCAATTCGGGCGCGAGCGCACGCACCTGCTCGACCGAGCGGAGATAGGCGCGGACGAGCCGGGGCTTGTCACCGCGCATGGTCACGAGATTGGGCATGGCGCGCCATACGGGGCCGAAGAGATTGCCGGTGAAGACGGTGCGCTCATCGGGCATCCAGACGAAGATCGCGCACAGCGCTTCGCCGCCCGGCGTCTTGACCACCTCGAAGCGCCGTTTGCCCTGTTCGAAGGCGTGGACACCGGAAACCATCAAATCCGGCACGATCACCGGGGGTGTGGGCGGTGGTCCGTCTCGCCGGGTCATCGAAGCCCAGAGCTTGCCCGAGCGCCGGCCGAGGAAGGACGCGAGGCGATCGAAATAATCGGCGGTCTCCGTAAAGCCTTCGCCTGTAATGATCTGGGTTTCCGGCTCCTTCAGATCGGGCAGTGCGCCAAAGTGATCGGCATGGGCCTGGGTGACGATGATCCGCCGGAGCGGCCCGGTGCGGTGCGGTGCGAACAGTCCCTTGTTGCGTTCGCCATTGCCCAGAAAGCCGGTGTTGATCAGAAGATCGCCATCGCTGGTGGTGACGAGATAGGCGTTGGAGATATCCTTCACCATGAAGATGCTGTCGGTGATCGCGACCGCGTCGGTCTGGCCCTGGCCGGCCATCACCAGCGCGCCGAGCGGCGTCTGCTTGTCGTCGCTCATGCGGTCACCGCGTCGAAATTGATCATCACCTTGGCCGATCCGGGCGTGGCGGCGATGGCCAAGCCTTCGATGACGCGATCGAACGGCAATCTGTGACTGATCAGCGCCGCGATCTTGTCCTTGAGGCGCGGCATCGCGGCGATCACCTCGGGCATTTCGGTCGGATAGCCGACCGCGGTGGTGATCGTCATTTCGGTGGTCAGCATCGGCCCGGCCGGAAGCGCGATCGGCTTCATATAGGCGGCGGTGATCACATGGCGCGCATGGGTCTTGGCGAGCGCGACCACATCGGAGAGGATCGAGGGCGCGCCCGCGGCGTCGATATAGGCGTCGGTGCCGGCCTTTTCGCGGCCGAACACCATTTCCCGGCCATGGATGTCCTTGATCCGGGCGGCGACGTCTTCGTGAGCCGGATTGATCGTGAGCGCGCCCAGTGCGCGGGCGCGGTCCTGCCGTTCTTCCGCCAGATCGAGCGCGATCACATCCCTGCAGCCGCGATCGACCGCCCAGAGCACCATGCCGAGCCCGATCGGGCCGCAACCGAAGATCACGATCCTGTCGCCGGCTTTGGCCTCTGCGCGATTGACGCCGTGCAGCGCGACCGCCAGCGGTTCGCACATCGCGGCGACATCGTAGGAAATGCCCTCGGGGATCGGCAGCAGACTGTCATTGATCTTCGCGCCGCGCACCAGAAGCTCTTCGGTGAACGCGCCCTCGGGGCCGCCACTGCCGACATAGCTCGGCGTGTTCATGGGATTGACGATCACCGGCTGGCCGATCGAGACGCCATCGACCTCGCTGCCCACGAACATCACTTCACCGGCACCTTCATGGCCCAGCGCCGTCACGCCATCGGGTGCGCGGTTGATCCCGCCATGCTTGATATAGGTGAGATCGCTGCCGCAGATGCCGACCGATTTCATCCGGATCACGACATCCTTCGCGCCCGCCGCGGGTCGCTCATAGGGATCGAGGCGGACATCATCGACGCCATGGATATTCAAAACGCGCATGGTGCGGGCTCCTGCCAGGATCAGAAGGCGTAGGGCGGATAGATCAGGCTGCCGCCATCGATCACGATGGTGTCGCCGCTATGGTAAGATGAGGCGTCGCTGGTGAGATACGCGCCCATGCCTTCGAAATCCTCCGGTCGGCCCGGGCGGTGGATCGGCGTCTTGGCGGAGAAATGCGCATCCACTTGCGCCAGGCGCACCTTCATCTCTTCGCTCATCTCGATATCGCCCTGGCCGATCCCGGTCTTGATATAGCCCGGCGCGATCGTGTTGGCGCGGATCCCATATTGGCCGAGTTCGGCCGCCATACCGCGGATCACGGCACCCATGCCGCCTTTGGACGCGGCATAATTGTTGATCCCCGCGATGCCGTGGAACATCGACAGGCTGCCGCAATAGACCAGAGACCCGCCGGGTTCGCCCACTTCGGCGCGCTTGACCATGGCTTTCGCGCCCTCACGCAGCGTGAAGAACGCGCCGTGCAGATTGACCGCGAGGAGATCATGCCATTCGGCCGAATCCAGCGTAAGCACAGAGCGCGATTTGGAGGCGCGGCCCGAATTGGCGAACACGCAATCCACGCGGCCGAAATCGGCGAGCAGGTCGGCATAGCCTTGGATGATCGCTTCTTCGGAGACCACATCGACCTGATAGGTCTCCACCCGGCCCGCGCCCGCCGCCAGCAATTCTGCCTTGGCTTCGGCATTCTTGCCTTCATTACGCGCCCAGATGGCGATATCGCCGCCCATCTTGGCGACGCCGCGTGCGAAGCCAAGGCCGATGCCGCCATTGCCGCCGGTGACCAGCGTGACCTTGCCCGTGCAATCGAAAAGACCGTTTGCCATACATCTCCTCCGTCGCGCCGCATGTCTCGCGGTCGCCTTATGGTCTGACTGTCTGCCAGCGCAGGGCGCATCGCAATTGACCACGCTATCGAAGACGGGCCATATTACAGTGATAGGGACAAAGACCGAAATGGCCGGGGGAGGGACAAAGACCATGGAGCCAGAAACCTTCGCCGAGACGGTGTTCGAGGGGGAGTTGTCCGTCCCGCTGGCGACGGCGCGAATCATGCGCTTTCATCTGGACCGGCCGACCAACCGGATTTTCCGCCGCGAGCATCACTATTGGCTGGATCTGTGCTTCACCCCGCGCCCTGAAAAGGCGCGGGGTTGCTATAGCGACCGCTGGGGGCCGCACCGGTTCGAGCGGCTGGGCGAGATCTTTCTGGTGCCGCCGGGCGAGGCGCTGCATGTGCGCAGCGACAAGGGCGGCAATCAGGCATCCATCGTCTGCGAGATTGAGGCCAAGGCGGTGGAGCGCTGGCTGGATGGCGATATCGAATGGACCGATCGGCGGCTGGCGGCGGGGCTGGACATCGCCCATCCGCATATCCGCTCCTGCCTTTTCCGGCTGGCCGAAGAGGTCAACCGGCCCGGACCAGGCAGCATGGTTCTGGTGGAAATGATCGCGGGCCAGTTGGCGATCGAGGTCGCGCGCTATTGCCGGGCCATTGCCGAAGGACCGATCACCGGCGGGCTGGCTTCGTGGCGGTTGCGGCTGATCGACGAGCGGCTGCAGCAATTCGGCCCCGCGCCCTCGCTCGAAGACCTGGCCGCTCTATGCCACATCTCGGTCCGCCAGTTGACGCGGGGGTTCCGATCGAGCCGCGGCTGTTCGATCGGCGATCATGTCACCCAGACGCGGATCGAGATGGCGAAGCGGCAATTGGGATCGGATGAAGGCATCAAATCCATCGCCTTCTCGCTCGGCTTCGCATCCCCCTCCAGCTTCGCCTTTGCTTTCCGCCGGGCGACGGGCGCCACGCCCAGCCAGTTTCGCCAACGCCAGCAGCGGCAGCAAGGCTGACGAGCTTCTGTCCTGATATCGACGATCCGTCCCGATTTCCGCCCTGATGCCGATTGGCGCATGCCGGCACGCTGCCCATGATGACCGCAAAAATGCGACCATCAGGAGAGATTGTCATGAATGCACCGCTGATCGCCGACGCGCTGATCGAACAGGCCATCAAGGCGACCGGGCTTGAGCGGTTCGATTCCGGATCCTGGCGCGAGGGGCTCGATATCCTTCTGGCCGACGCCAACGCGACGGGTCTGTCGGACGGCGGCCATGCGCGCATGGAAGCGAGCGTGGTCGAGCTTTTGTCCAACCGGCTGAAGACCACGGACTATCTCGCCAAGCGCCCCGAACTGCTCGATCGCCCGATCGAACGCCCGGTGTTCGTATTCGGCATTCCCCGGACGGGCACGACATTGCTGAGCAATTTGCTGGCCTGCGATCCCGCGCGGCGATCGCCGCTGACGTGGGAGATTGACGATCCAGTGCCGCCCGCCACTTCGGCGACGCTCAAGACCGATCCGCGCGCCATCGGCCGGCTGGAACAGGAAAAGGCGATGCTCGCCGCGCGCCCGGAGATGGGCAAATATTATCGCAACTCGGCCATCTATCCCAATGAGTGCATCTTTTTCATGGCGCATGATTTCAAGGCGCTGGCGCTGGAATCGCGCGGCAAATTGCCCAATTATCGCGACTGGCTCTTCTCGACCGACACAACCTCGGCCTATGATTATCACAAGCGCTTCCTGCAGCTTCTGCAGGCCGATGCGCCGGGCGTGTGGAATCTGAAGATGCCGAGCCACGCGCTGTGGCTGGACACGATCCGCGCGGTCTATCCCGACGCGCGCTTCATATGGACCCATCGCGATCCCTTTACGGCGATGGGCAGTTTCTGCTCGATCATCAGCCTGGCGCATCTGGGGTTCATGGGCCGGGTCGACACCGCGTGGCTGAAGGAAAATTGCACCTTTCAGGCGGTGGAGCACGCCAACCGTATCATGGATTTCCGAGACAGAGCAGGCGAAGGCAGCATGGCCGATGTGCATTATGCCGCGCTGCTGTCCGATCCGATCGGCACGATGCGCAGCCTTTATGCGGCGCTGGGCGACGATTTCACCCCCGAAGCCGAGGCAGCGATGCAGGCGTGGCTCGATGCGAACCCGCAGGGAAAATTCGGCAAGCACGAATATAAGCTCGATCAATATGGCCTGTCCGTGGATGAGCTGGCGCCCCAGTTCGAGCGCTATCTGTCGCGCTACGATATCGCGCGAGAGGGCTGAGCGATGATCGTCGGACGCCATTATCAAAACGCCTATGTCACGCGCAACGTGGACAAGGCTGTCGCCCAGTTCAGGGCGCGGGCGGACGTCCGCACCCTGATGGAAATCGAGGTTCCGGTGAAGGTCTGGACGCCCAAGGGCGAGGGCACGGGCGTGCAGAAACTGGCGTTCGTGTGGGTCGGCGATCTTAATTACGAGCTGATCGAGCCGAAAGACGGCGATGTCCTGTCCATCTACCGCGACGCGCTGGCGGCGGACGACCGGCTGGTGTTCCATCATGTGTGCCATATGGTCGATGATTGGGACGCATTCATCGCCAGGGTGGAAAGCCAGCCTTTCCCGATCGTGCTCAAGGGCGGGACGCCGGGGATGCTGGAATTCGTCTATCTCGATACGCGCGAATGGCTGGGCCATTATACCGAATATGTCTGGATGGTGCCCGAACGCTGGGCGGCGATGGGCGGACGATAGGGAGTAACGGACATGATCAGCACGGCACGATTCGGCACGCGGGACATCGAGCGCGCAAAAATTTTCTACGATGGGATCGCGCATCTGCTGGGGGCGGTGCGTGCGTTCGACCGCCCCGATCTGGTGGCTTATAAGGCCGGGGACGGCGGGATGTTGCTGATCGGTACGCCCTTTGCGGGCGAGGCGAGCGCCGGCAATGGCAATCAGGTGGGCATGATTGCGCCGAGCCGCGATGTGGTGGACGCGGTTCACGCCAAGGCGCTGGAACTGGGCGGTGCCGACGAAGGCGCGCCGGGCATTCGCGGCGATGATGCCAACGGCTTTTACGGTGCTTATTTTCGCGATCCCGACGGCAATAAATTGGCGGTCTTCCGCTTCGGGCCGCCGTGATCGCGTCCTGCGCCGGCGCGCCCGCGTTCAAAGCAAGCGCGCGTTATCGACAGCCTAGATCGGCGGTGATGAAGCCAGCACTGCCGGACGCGAGATAGACGGCCCGGGGCGATCTCTTCCGGCGTGGCGATCCGCGCAAGTCAACGATCGTTACGGTGTTGTCTCATAGCAACACCTGCCGAGAATTTGGGCGCTCTTGAAGGAACGCGCCAGAATCGCAGTAGCGATATGTGCGCCCTTGGGGCCGCCGCACACTTTGCGACACGGGAATATCGGGCATAACGAAGCCAACAAAACAAAAAAATAAGACGTTGCCAGGCTCGTTGCCTGCGCTGCGATATCTCAGGGGAGGATCATTTCAATGAAGAAGATATCCGTATTCTATATGCTGGGTGCGAGCATGGCCGCGCTCACCGCAATGCCGTCCATGGCGCAAGAGGCCGAGACGCCAGCGGCGCAGACCGACAGTTACGAGCCGCCCGTCATTATCGTGGAAGCCCGTCGCCGTGGTGAAGATGTGCAGGACGTGCCTGCGGTGATCAATGCGGTGACCGCCGAATCGATCAACAACCTCAATTTCCGACAGTTCAATGAAGTGCAGTCGCTCGCGCCGGGTCTCGAGCTTTCGACCAACGCCAATGGCATCGGCGGCAATGCCCGCCTGCGCGGCGTCAATTTCGATGCCAATGCCAGCGGCAACAGCGGCACGGTGGAATTCTATTTCAACGATGCGCCGATCTCGCCGGGCATCATCCTCCAACAAATGTATGATATCGGCCAGATCGAAGTGCAGCGCGGCCCCCAGGGCACGCTGCGCGGGCGCGCTTCGCCATCAGGCTCGATCACCATTGCCACGCGCAAGCCCGATCTGAACGAATTCGGCGGGTTTGTGGATATGACGGGCAACGATATCGGCACGATCAACGTGAAGGGCGCGCTCAACCTGCCCATCATCGAAGGAATCGCCGCCATCCGGGTTTCCGGCCTGTGGGACGAGAATGAAGGCGATCGCGTGCGGCCGATCAATTCGTCATTCGGCGGCGTCGACCCGCATTCGCGCACCAAGAGCGGTCGTATCGTCGCGGCCATCGAGCCGACCGACTGGATCAAGCTGGAGGGCACCTATCAATATATGGACCGTGCCGCCCGCACCTATGATCAGGCGATTTCGTTCAGCGAGGTCAATCCCGGTGCCACGCCCAGCCCGATCCTGATCACGGCGAAGGATCGTCTGTCGATCCAGGAGCAGGCGCGCACCATTTCGCAGCGGTTCGACATCTATAATTGGCGTTCGGAATTTTCGGCTGCTGGCCAGCGCCTGATCTATCAGGGTCAATATTCGCGGCAGGAATTCCATTCGACCGACAATGTGGATCGCGCCAATCTATTCGTGGGCCGGGATGTCAACCAGGTGACGAACACCATCGCCAAGGGCACCACGCACGAGATCCGTCTGCAGAATGACGAGCGGGTTCTGGGCATGTTCGATTATGTCGTGGGCTTTTTCGACAGCAAGCTCAATCCGCCGACGAGCCTGACCTCGCCAACGATCGTGCGCCTCCCGGTCGCCTTTGGTGGCGGGATCGCGCAGGTGGTGCAGACGCCGATTTCGCGCACCGGCACCTCGCACGAGCAATCCTTCTTCGGCAATCTGACGGCGCATATCGGCGAATCGACCGAGCTTTCCGGCGGCGTCCGCCAGATCAGCTACACCTCTGAAAACTTCCTGACCGTAAACGGTGCCACGATCGCTGCAGACCGGCAGGATGCGGACAAGCTGATCTACAGCGCATCGGTGAAGCACAATTTCTCGTCCGATTTCCTGGTCTATGCCGCGACAGGCAGTTCGTTCCGCCCGGGGATCAACGTGGTCGGCGATTTCAACATCGCGCAATCGCCGCTGGAGCAATCGTTCCTCAATCTGCCGCCGGAAACCTCAAAATCCTATGAAGTGGGCTTCAAGAGCACTTTGATGGACGGCAAGATGCGGTTCAACCTCACCGCTTATCATCAGAAGTATAAGAACTTCCCGTTCCGCGTGCCGAACAACGGCGTTTATTATGTGAACACCGTCGCGCTGCGCGATGCGCAGGGCAATGTCACGGGGACCGCGCAACAGGTGAACTCGTTCAATTTCGTCGGCGCGGTGCCGGTGGAGGTGAATGGCGTGGAAGGCGAATTGGCGTTCGATGTGAGCGACAATTGGAATATCGGCCTGGTCGCCAGCTACGCGCTGGGCAAGATCAAGAACGGCGCGATCCCCTGCAATGATCTCAATGGCGACGGCGTGCCCGATGCCGTCGGTGCTGCGCCGACGCTCGCGCAATTGCAGGCCGCTGTTGGCACCAACAATCTGTCGAGCTGCGATGTCACGCAGCGGTCAGCCTTCCTGCCGCCGGTAACGGCAACGCTGCAGAGCGAATACAAGCTGGCGGTGTCCAACAGCGTCGATGGCTTCGTGCGTGGGCTGCTCAACTACAATGGCAAATCCATGGGCGATCCCGGCAACAATTTCGATGATGTCGGTGCCTATTCTCTGCTCAACCTTTATACCGGCATCCGCGATCCGGACGGGGCGTGGGAAGTGTCTCTATTCGCCAAGAACCTGCTGAACACCACCAAGGTGCTATCCCGCACCACGCCCCTGTTCACCGCCTATCAGCAGCTCGGCTTTGCCGGCCAGTTCGATGGCAATGGCAGGCCGGTCTTCACCGGGCCAACGGCAGGGACCACCACCAGCACCTATACGGGGGGAACACTCACGCCGCCGCGCGAATTCGGCCTGAACGTGCGCTTCTTCTTCGGATCGCGCTGATCGTCGGAAAGCACGGACAAGGGAATCGAAATCGGCCGGGCAGCGTCAGCGTTGCCCGGCCGATCTTCGTTCGCACGCCGTAAATCCGGGCACGTCGTTCGCGGGAGCGATGAACGCACCGCTCCGCCGCAGGAAGCGAGAGCTTTTATTGACTCTCGCGGCGCGGCGTTCAGTGATGGTGGCGGATCGAATGGTCGATGTGTGTGACGGGGCAGGATTGGCTCCCGGGCGTCGGTGATGTGGGTTCGTGCCGTCACTTCCGTGACGACCTTTGCAGGTGTTGGCTCATCCAATGCCGGGAAGGCGAGATCGAGAATCAATTGAGGTGCGGCCCATCATGACGGAAATTCGCAAGCGACGCTCGAGAGACCCGGCGGCCACGCGCGAAGCGATCCTTGAGGCGGCGCGCACCCTGCTGGCCAAGGATGGCCCCGAAGGAATCAGCCTTTCCGAAGTCGCGCACCTGGCGGGGGTCAATCGCGGCACCGCCTACCAGCATTTCGAGACGCGCGAGAAGCTGATCGCCGCAACAGCGGATTGGGTGTCGAACAAGATGTTCCGCGCGGTGTTCGGGGATCCCGAGACCGTTGGGGAGCGGCGCATCGAGCAGGTGGATATCGCCGACACCACCAATCGGCTGACCGATTTCGCGATGGACAATCCCGAGCTGTGCCGCATCTGGCTGCTCCAGTTGCTTTCATCCGCCGAACCGACGGGCGATCCGTTCTGGCGCGAATATGAGGGGTCGCTGCAGCGCTTTGCGGAAAGCGATCTGGCGCAGGAGAATGTGGACGCGGAAGTGCTTTCGGTGCTCATGCTGGCCGGCACGTTCCTGTGGCCGATATGGGCGCGATCCCATGCACGCAGCAATGGCGAGCGGCGGAGCCTGGCGCACCGTCTGGCCCAGGAATGCCTGCGCCTGTGCATGTTCGGTTCGATGCGGAGCGAGCGCTTTCCCCAGATTGCGGAGCAGCTTGGCAGGGGCCCGGCCGGTGCCGCCAAAATTGCCGTGGCGGGGCATTAGGTCATGTTTCTGCCACCGCTTCCGTTCTAGACACGCACGATCACCATTTCGATATTTCATCCCATCATCACAAAAAGGATAACCGATGTTTTCAGCCATCATAATCGACAAGATCGACGACAAGCAGACCGTCTCGCTGGCCCAGATTGAAGAGACCCAGCTTCCCGAAGGCGATGTCACGATCGATGTCGATTATTCCACGCTCAATTATAAGGACGGACTGGCCATCACCGGCAAAGGTCCGGTCGTGCGCAAATTCCCGATGGTCCCCGGCATCGATCTCGTCGGAACCGTGACCGAGTCCAGCCATGCCGATTGGAAGGCCGGAGGCAAGGTAGTGCTTAATGGCTGGGGCGTGGGCGAAACCCATTGGGGTGGCCTGGCGCAGAAGGCGCGCCTCAAGGGCGATTGGCTTGTGCCCTTGCCCGCGGGCTTTACGCCGAAGCAGGCCATGGCGATCGGCACGGCCGGCTACACCGCTGCACTGTGCGTTGAAGCGCTGGTGGCGCATGGCGTGACGCCCGATCAGGGCGAAGTGCTTGTCACGGGCGCAACCGGCGGCGTCGGCAGCGTTGCGGTGGCGCTGCTCGCCAAGCTCGGCTTCAATGTGGTCGCGGCGACCGGCAAGGAGTCCGAAGGCGATTATCTCAAGCAGCTTGGCGCGACATCGATCATCGCGCGTTCGGATCTGAGCGAGCCAGGCCGGCCGTTCCAGAAGGAGCGTTGGGCCGCCGTGGTGGATTCGGTGGGCAGCAACACGCTCGCCAATGCCGTGGCCGCCACCAAATATGGCGGCACGGTCGCCGCCTGCGGTCTGGCGCAGGGTGCGGACTTTCCTTCGTCCGTGATGCCGTTCATCCTGCGCGGTGTCAGCCTGCTCGGGATCGACAGCGTGATGGCACCCAAGGCCAAACGGCTCGTCGCCTGGAAGCGCCTGGCGGATGATCTCGATCCGGCCATTCTGGAAACGATCGCCAAGGAAATCAGCCTTGCCGAAGCCGTGCAGGCGGCGGCCGATCTGATCGACGGCAAGGTCCGCGGTCGCATCGTCGTCGACGTCAATCGCTGATCGCATAGAGGGGAGAGACCATGCCAGCATCTTCGAACCCCTCTTGTCCTGACATGAAAAGCCGCCCGCCATCGATCATCGCCGGACGCCCCCTTTCGGAAGAGGAGGGGCTTGGCGCATTGACGCTTGGCGGGTGGCTCCGCGAAGTGACGGATCGCTTCGGCCCCCGCGAGGCGCTCGTCCTGCATGAAGCGGGCGGCGTCACGCGATGGAGCTATGACGAGCTTTGGGAGCGCGCCAATGCAGTCGCCCGGTCGCTGATCGCCTGTGGCGTCGGCAAGGGCACCCGCGTCGGCGTGCTGATGACCAACCGGCCGGAATTCCTGTCGGCGGTTTTCGGTACGGCTCTTGCGGGCGGCGTGGCGACAACGCTCAGCACCTTTTCGACACCCGCTGAGCTTGAGCATCTGCTGCGGTCTTCGGGCTGCTCGATTCTGCTGCTCGAACGCGCTGTGCTCAAGAAGAATTTTGCCGAGATGGTGACCGCGCTCGAACCCGCCATCGCCGACGCCGCGCCGGGTGCGCTGGCCTCACCCAAATTTCCGTTCCTGCGCCGTATCGCGGCGGTCGGCGGCGGATCGGACGGGATCGAGGATTGGGAGACCTTCCTCAGCCATGGCGACGATACGGACCAGGCCATCGTCGATGCTGCCGCGGCTTCGGTATCGCCCGCCGATCCCGGTGCCTTATTCTTCTCCTCTGGCTCCACCGCCAAGCCCAAGGGCATTTTGAGCGCGCATCGCGGTGTCGCGCTGCAGCTTTGGCGCTGGAAGCGTTTCTATGCGACGGGACCGGATGTGCGGCTATTGTCTGCCAACGGTTTCTTCTGGTCGGGCAATTTCGGCATGGCGATCGGCGGCGCGCTCTCGAGCGGTGGCAGCCTGATCCTGCAGGCAACCTTCAATCCCGCAGAAGCGCTGTCTCTGATGGAGACCGAAAAGGCGACGATGGCGGTGGCCTGGCCGCATCAATGGGCACAGCTTGAGGCGGCATCGAACTGGGCCGACGTCGATCTGTCCCCACTCAAATATGTCGGTACGCAGACGCCGCTGGCCCGCCACCCGACGGTCCATACGGATTGGCAGGAGCCGATGGCGGCTTATGGCAATACGGAGACCTTCACGATCAGCGCGATCTTCCCCTCGGGCACACCCGAGGATGTGATCGGCGGCAGCCATGGCACCCCGCAGCCGGGAATGGTGTTCAAGATCGTCGATGCGCTGACCGGAATGGTCGTGCCGATGGGCGAACGCGGGGAGATCACGGTGAAAGGACCGACGCTGATGCTGGGCTATTCGGGCATTCCGCTGGATGAAACCCTGGATGGCGAAGGCTTTTTCCGCACCGGCGACGGGGGCTATGTGGACGTGACCGCAGACGGCATCCCGCGGCTGTTCTGGGAGGGGCGGCTGAACGATATCATCAAGACCGGCGGGGCCAATGTCTCGCCGATCGAGATCGACACGGTGCTGAAATCCTGCCCCGGCGTGAAGGTCACGCAGACAGTGGGCGTGCCGCATGAGACGTTGGGCGAACTGGTCGTCACCTGCATCGTGCGCCATGAGGGCGTGACGCTGGATGAAGAGGGCGTGCGCGGCTTCGCCAAGGAGCAACTGGCCAGCTACAAAGTGCCCCGCCGCGTGATGTTTTTCACCGACGATGCGCTGGAACTGACCGGCACAGCCAAGATCAAGACGGCTGATCTGAAGGCGCTGGTGATCAAGCGGCTGGAAGCGGAAAGCGAGTGACCGCGCTGGCCGAACAGGCGCTGGCCATCGCCAATTTGAAGGCCCGCTATTGTGCCGCCGCCGATCTCTCCGCCACTGACCAGGCGCAGGCGCGCCTGCTGTTTTCGGATATCTTTGCCGATGATTTCCGGGGCGATTATGGAATGGGACCGTTGATCGGCGCGCAGGCCATCATCGATTTCCTGTGCACGGCCATTGCGGGAAACAGCCTTTGGGTGCTGCATATGCTCCATTCCCCCTGCATCGTCGTCGACGGTGATCGGGCGACGGGCGACTGGACCATATTGGCGTCTCTCAAGCGCCGGGGTGGCGGTGCGCTCGACACCGTGATGGGCCGCTATAGCGATACATTCCGGCTGACCGAACATGGCTGGCGGATCGAGACCGTGACGTTCGTGCGGCTGGAGTAGCGCACACCCCCTCCAGGAGAGGCCAGATATGACTGATCGATTTCAAGGCAAGACCGTGCTGGTGACGGGCGGCGCGGGCGGACTTGGCCGGGCTTACGCCCTCGCCTTCGCACGCGAGGGGGCTTTCCTCATCCTCGCCGACATCAATGAGGCCGGACTGGCCGAGACCAAGGATATGGTCGAAGCGCTCGGATCGGGTGCATCGGTGCATCGGGTGGATATGGCGGTCGAAGCCGATATCGAAGCCTTGGGCCGCGATGTGCTGGCGACGCACGCGCGACTGGACGTGCTGATCAACAATGCCGGGCTTCACGCGGGCGAAATCGCGCGGGGGTTCTTCGGATTGGGCCAGGCCAAGTGGCAGCATTTCTTCGCGGTCAACACGATCGGCCCGCTGCTGCTGGCAGAGGCGCTGCGCCCGGCGCTGGCCAAAGCGAAGGGGGTGATCATCAATAAATCCTCGATGGCGAGCTACAATCCCGCGACGGCCTATGGCATTACCAAGGCGTCGCTCAACGTCCTCACCCACGCCATGGCGCAGCAATTCGGGACCGATGACATCCGTTGCGTCGGCATCGCGCCCGGCCTGATGGCAACCGACGCGGCGTTGGGCGGGGTTGATCCCGAAAATTGGGAGCGGCTGAAGGCCATGCAATCGGTCAAGCGCCAGGGCACCGCGGACGATATCGCGAATCTGGGGCTTTTTCTGGCGTCGGACGAAGGCAGTTTCGTCAACAATCAGGTGATCCTGTGCGACGGCGGCAATCAGATGCGGGGTTTTCGCATTTGATGGCTGCGCCCGATTTTCAGGACTGGCTCGCCATCGCCAATCTGAAGGCGCGCTATTGCCGCCTGCTCGACACCAAGGATTGGACGCGCTTCGCGGGCCTGTTCACCGAAGACCTCGTGATCGACGCGACCGGTTCGGGCGGCCCCCGTCTGGAAGGACGGGCGGCGGCCATTGCCAGCGTGCGCGCTTCGATCGACACGGCGAAGACGGTGCATCAGGTGCATACACCCGAGATCGAACTCGAAGGCGATGACGCGCGCGCCATCTGGGCGATGCAGGATCGGCTGATCTGGCCCGATGGCCGCACGCTCACCGGCTATGGTCATTATCATGAGCGCTATGTGCGTGCAGACGGCGATTGGAGGATTTCCGAATCCCGCCTCACGCGGCTGAGCATCGAAATGCAGCCGCCGCGTGAGGCGGGATGATCAGGCGCGCTTGAGCAGGCACGCGGTGACGGCTTCGGGCTCCGTGATCATCAGATCATGGCCCGTATCGATTTCGAAATTGTGATCCCCCTCCAATTGACGCGCGCGCGCGGGCTCCGGGCTGTTGCGCAGCGATTCCGTGCAGTTGATGTTCGTCCGCGGCAGCGTGCTGGTGCCGTGGGTCAGCGTGAGGGGCTGCGAAAAGCATTTCCAGGGATGCGGGGTGAGTTTGCTCTCGGTCCAGGCCACATCATCCGGATCGGTCACCCCCAGAAACCCGGCCATGCCCGGAAAGGGCCACATGACCAGTTCCACGCCGTCGACGGTCTTGGCCCCGGCATAGGTGGGCTCCATCTGCTGGGGCGCGACGGTCGCCAGCGATTCGCCGTTTCTGGGATGCGCGGCATCGAGATAGACCAGTTCCCTGATCCGCTCCGCGGCGCGATCTGCCACGCCGGTGATCACCATCCCGCCATAGCTGTGACCGACCAGGATGACATCGCGCAGATCTTCATAGGTGAGGACCGCGACGATATCCGTGATGTGGGTGTCGAGATCGATATCCGGATGGCGCAGGTGCGCGCGCTCCCCCAGCCCGCTCAGCGTTGGCGTGTAAACCTCATGCCCTGCCTGCCGCAGCAAACGGGCGACCTTTTGATAAACCCAGCCGCCGTGACCGCCGCCATGCACCAAGACATATGTCGCCATCATGGAATCTCCTCTAATGTTGGGTCTCGACCGACCTTCTTCACGGAGATATGGAACATGGTGTTCCGAAACGCAATCGTCACTGGATGCTGATGGAGGATGCACGCGTGCGCCGGAGTCGCGTGGGGCTGCGCACGGCGCTGATCGCCCTGCTCGGGCAAAGGCCGCTCGATCAGATCAGCATCCGGGAGATCGCGGCTTCGGCGGGCGTGGGATACACCACCTATTTTCGGCACTATCCCAATAAGGAAGCGCTGCTCGACGCGGTGATCACGCAGGAAATCACCGCGTTGACCCGGCTGACGCTGCCGGTTTACGATACTGCCGATTCCGCGGCCGCCTGCGTGACCCTGTGCCGCTATATCGACCAGCATCGCCCCTTATGGACGGCGCTGCTCACGGGTGGCGCGGCGGGCGCGGTGAAGGAGGAATTGCTGCGACAGGGCCGCGCGGCTTCGGCGTTGCGATCGGACAAGCACGGGCTTCCGGTGGAGCTGGGCGTGGCCATGGCGATTGCGGTGACAGTGGAGCTCATGTCGTGGTGGCTGCGGCAGACGGAGCCCTGGCCTGCCGAAGAGATTGCCGCAATTCTCGATCATACCGGCATCAAGCCGGCGATCAGCGTCCACGCCATAAAAAGCGGCCGATGACGATCCGCGTGTCTATGCGTTCGCGGCGGGGTTGCTGTTTCGCCCGAAAGTGAGGCCGGAGGGCGGGGATTCGGCCGGCCAATCCGCTTGCTTGGCTTTGACGCCCTCGACCGCCTTGGCCCAGAAAGCGGCGTTGCTGGCGAGCAGATTGATATCGAAGCTGTTGGATGTTCGGAACTCCAGCACTTCGACCCCATCGTCGCCCGGCACATAGGCATAGGGCACGTCCGCCCCGACGAAGAAACCATCGCCCGCGCCCAATTCCTCGGTGCCGAGCCGAAGCGAACCGGCGATGATGTAATAGAGACAGTCCACATTGTGGCTGTGACGAGGCAGGGGAAACCCGCTCTTGAACCAGGCATGGGCAAGGCTGAGCCCCGGCAATTCGAACAGCAGCCGCGTGGACGCGCCGGCCATGGCACCCGCATCGATCGCTGCCACCGAACCCGCGATCTCCGTCTCCGTGAGCGGGACGGTGGACATCAGGCCGCTCTCCTCGAAATCCGTGGCCGATTGTGCGCTGAAAATGGCGAAGCGGGTGTTGGGTGGCAGTTTCGCGGTCATGACGATGGACTCACTGGCTTGAGGAGGTCAGCGTGCGATCCGGCAGGACGGGCGTCAACCGCGATCGCCGCGGCTCACGGCTCAATGCCCCGGCGATAAGTTTGGTATTCGGCTGGTATCAACGGTGTTTCCATGCTGGATATCGACCAAACAGAATGAATCCGAGGATCGAGGCATGAGCCTGTACACGACCATTCACCTCCACAATGTCACCAGCGGGCGCGAGGCGGATTATGCGCAATGGTTCGATGGCGAACATCGCGAGGATGTGGGGCGGCTGCGCGGCTATCGATCCGCGGATCGCTATGAGATCACGCCCGAGCAGGTGATGCCCGATATTCCCCAGCCTTGGCGCTATATGAGCGTCTACGAGTTCGATCACCCCAGGCCGGAGATCGACTTGCCGGCGCTGGGGCCGCTGCTGGCCGAAGCGCGCGACGCCGGGCTGACCGATGATTCCGCCGAGAGCGAGCGGATTCACAGCTACGCCATGTATTCCGACTGGGTATCCAGCCCCAATCATCGGACAGACAAGCCCTTTTCCGGCGTCAGCATCATCCTGGCCAATTTCGTGGCGGGGCGCGAGGCGGAATATCATCAATGGTATGAAGAGGTTCATGGCCCCGAAGTCACCCGCGTGCCGGGCAAGGTGGCGATGAAGCGCGGCCGCCTTTCCCCCATCCAGATCGAGCCGCGGCGTTATTGCCCGGGCAGCGATCTGGTCTTCTGCGCGCAGCAGACAGACGATTTGCTGTTCACGGTGAAGGATTTCAGCGCACGCGCGCGCGGCGTCAGCCCCAGCGGAATCGCCATGGCACCGCGCTCGTCGGCAGGATCGGTGGCGCGCACGGTGCATTATTTCAGAAAGATCAGCGGCGCTGAATTCTGGTCGGATGGCATCGCCTATGATGGCGATCTCTCCGTATATCCGGCCGATTTTGCGCGGCCGGCAGGCTGAAGCGGAAGCATCGCGCGCGCGATGGCGCTACCACTTGCCGCTTATGGGGGCGGTGTGCAGTTAACATTTCATAGCAGCCAATATTGGAGCAGCATGTGAACAAGATTATCGTCATAACCGGTGCGGGCGACGGGCTTGGCCGTGCGCTGGCGCGGCGTTTCGCGGCGGATGGCGAAACCGTGATCCTGCTGGGCCGGACTCTGGCGAAGGTGCAGGCGGTTGCCGATGAACTGGGCGCGCCGCATATCGCGCTGGAATGCGATGTGACCAATCCGGATTCGGTGCGGGCTGCGTTTGCGGCCATCGCTGCGCGCCATCCCAAGATCGACGTGCTGATCAACAATGCGGGCGTTTTCGAGCCGTTCACGCTGGCCGAAGTGCGCGACGATCAACTCGTGAACCAATTGATGACCAATCTTGCCGGCCCGATCTTCTGTTCGCGCGATGCCCTGCCGCTACTGCGCGGGGGCGGCCATATCATCAATGTGAGCAGCGAATCCGTATCGGTCAAAATGCCCATGCTGTGGATGTATGCGGGCACGAAGGTCGGCCTGGAATTCGTTTCGGAAATGTGGGCGCGTGAACTGGAGGCCGATGGCGTGCGCGTCACGACGGTGCAGGCCGGGCAGATGATGGATGAAACCAAGACGGGCAGCAAATGGCCGATGGACGTATCCATGCGCTTTGCACAGGAAAACGCCAAAGTGGGCCTCCATCTGCGCGAGCGGCCCATGACGCATTATAATTCGGTGACCGATGTCTTTCGCGCCGTGCTGGACATGCCGGCTGACCTTCACATCGGCACCGTCGCGCTCAGCGCGTCCCGGCGTTGATCATCGCGCCCACCGCAAGATTTTTCGACAGGAAACGACAAACATGACCATTCTCCCCGACGCCAAATTGTTCATTGATGGCGTGTTGCGCGATGCCGAAGGCGGCAAGACCTTCGACGTGATCGGCCCCTGGACGGGCGAAGCCGTGGGCCAGGCCGCCGACGCCTCCGCCGGGGATGTGGACGCCGCCATCGCCGCCGCCCGCCGCGCCTTCGATCACACGGACTGGGCGACCAACATCGAAAAGCGTGTTGCGCTGGTCACCAAATTGCGGGCCTTGTTCGAAGACAATAGGGAGCGGCTGTCCGATCTGGCCCGGCATGAAGCCGGAGCCGCCTGGGGCGCGGTGGGTCGCGCGCATGTCGATATGGCGCTTGAAGGCTGGGATGATTACCTGGCTGTCTTCCCGCAGGTGACATGGGAGCGCGATTATGGCGGTCGCACCAGCTATGGTTTCGAAACGCTGCGCAAGGCGGTGTATGAGCCGATCGGCGTGGTTGGCGCGATCACGCCCTGGAATGTGCCGCTCTATGTGAATGTCGGCAAGGTGGTGGCAGCGCTGCTGGCGGGCTGCACGGTGATCCTGAAGCCCGCCCCCAACACGCCGGGCATGGGCGCGATCTTCGGCGAACTGGCGGCAGAGGCTGGCTTCCCGGCGGGCGTGATCAACGTGGTGTTCGGCAGCGATCCGGCGCTGGCGGGTGAAATGCTCGTCACCGATCCGCGCGTCGATCTGATCTCTTTCACCGGCTCGACCGGCGTGGGCAAGCGGATCATGGCGCAGGGCGCGGAGACGCTCAAGCGCGTGTTTCTGGAGCTTGGCGGCAAATCGGCCAAGATCGTGCTTGATGATGCGCCCAATTTCGCGATGGAAGTCGCGCAGACCATGCTGGTGTTCCACGCCGGGCAGGGCTGCGCGGTGCAATCGCGCCTGCTGGTGCCGCAAAGCCGTTTCGAGGAAGCCAAGGCGATCCTCAAACATGGGTATAGCAGCTTCGGTGAGAATTGGGGCGTGTTCGACGATCCCAAGCACATCATGGGGCCGGTCGTGTCCAAGCGGCAGATGGAACGGGTGATGTCCTATATCGAACTCGGCAAATCGGAGGGCGCGGAATTGCTCGCCGGCGGCAACGCCCGTCCCGACAAGGGCGGCGGCTTTTTCATCGAGCCGACCTGCTTTGCCGGCACCAACGATATGCGGATCGCCCGGGAAGAGATTTTCGGGCCGGTGCTGGTAGTGATACCGTTCGAGGATGATGAGGATGCCATCCGCATCGCGAACGACAGTGACTACGGGCTGGGCGGCGGGGTTTCCTCCGGTGATCTGGATCGCGCCATGCACATCGCCAATCGGGTGCGCACGGGCACGATGAGCGTGAATGGCGGGATGAGCATCGCCGGCGATATCCCGTTCGGCGGCTTCAAGGCCAGCGGGATGGGCCGTGAATGGGGGCTTGAAGGGATTGAGGAGTTCCTCGATACCAAGCTGATCGCATGGCGCAATTGATACGATAGACAAAAAAGGACGAACTTTGGACGCGAAAGCCGGAGTGGCAACGACGGACGTGATCGAGATGGCGGGACGGAGCCGGGCGCGCACGGCCGCGCCCGCCAAGGCCTTGAGCCACAATCTCAATGGTCAGCGTCTGGGCCGCAAGGGCCGCGATACGCGCGATCGCATCATCGCTGCGACCAGCGAATTGCTGGCCGAATCGCCTGTCGCGCCGATTTCGCTCAGCTCGGTCGCGCGGCAGGCGTCGCTCGGCATGACCTCGCTCTATCTCTATTTCAACGATCTGACCGAATTGCTGCTGGCCGTGCTCGAACCGATCATGGCGACGGCGGAAGAATCCTATGTGTCCATGCTGCGCGCGCATTGGGAAGAGGCCGAACTGGGCCAGCGCGCGCTTGAATTCGTGACGGCCTATCATGGTTTCTGGGTGAAGCATTCGCGCATTCTTCACCTTCGCAACAGCATGGCCGATCAGCAGGACGAGCGCATGTTGCTGCATCGCGTCCGTTCCGCGCAGCCGCTGATGCGGATGATGGTGGAGCAGATGGACGGCGATCTGGAAGCGGTCGGGTCACCCGTCTTCAGCATGGCGACGGCGCTGATGACCGGGCTGGAGCGTGTGGTGACCGTCACCACCGATACCGCGCTGCAGGATATCCTCCACGCGCGATTCTCGTCATCACACGCGCATTTGCTGGTGGCGGAAGCGCGGCTGCTTGAGCTGGGAATCCGCGATTACCGCACGCTTTGCGATCGCGCGCGCTGAAGGGCGCTATCCCTTCTTCTCGCCAATCCCCTTGATGTAACGCTCGATCCCTTCGAGATAGGCGGGATTGAGCATTAGCGCGCTATTGGCCATCCGCTCGACATGGCGACCCATGCCAGGGCCGACTTCATTGGCCAGCTCGATCGCGATCTTCGCTGCAGCCATCTGCTCGCCATTCTGCTTGGTCAGATGCCGGCAGAAATCCAGCGCGGCCTGCGCGAATTCATCGTCTGCGATCACATCATGGACCAGCCCCATGATCAGCGCGCGATCGGCATCGGCCTTTTGATTGCCCATGATCAGCCAGCGCGCCCAATGCGGGCCGCAAATGCGGGTGAGCCGGCTCACGCCGTTGGACGCCGGCAGCACGCCGAACAGGCCTTCGGGGAAGGAGAAGGCCGCACTCTTGGCGGCCAGACGGAAATCGCATGACAGCGCCAGTTCCAGGCCGCCGCCGACGCAAGTGGCGTGGATTGCGCACACGATGGGCTTTTCCACATGCTCCATCTCGTCATAGATGCGGTGCATCCCGTTGAGATTGAGCCGGTGGTTTTCGCGAATGCCGGAGGGGGTGCGGGGTTGGTTGGGATTGCTGCCGCTCTTGAGATCCGCGCCCGCGCTGAAATAGCGGCCATTGGCGCGCACGAGCATCACCTTGAGCGCGGGCGTATCCCGGAAGCGGTGTAGCGCGGCCTCGAACAGCGACATGGTTTCGGCGGACAAGGCGTTGAGCTTGTCCGGGCGGTTCAACGTGGCGATCAGGATGCCATCCCGTTCTTCCGTCAGCAGATGGGGTTCGTCGGTCATGTCATTCCTATCCACGGGTGCGCGGCAGGCCGAGCGCGCGTTCCGCGATCATGCTACGATGGACCTCGCTGGTGCCGCCATAGATGGTCGCTCCTTGCGCATGGCGATAGAACATATTGATCTCGGCAACGGCGCCCTTGCGCTTGGAGAGCGATAGCGGGGCGGTGAGATCCAGCAGATCGCGGGCGTCGCTCAGGAATTTTTCGGAGCTGAACATCTTGGCCATCGGGCCATAGGCCAGATTGGGCTTTTTCTCCATGCTCGCCCATTGCGCGCGGAAGGCAATCAGCTCCGACGCCCAGAGATTGGCGGTGGTGCGGGCGAGGCGGATCTGCGCGCTGCCATCGGCGATCAGCGGCTGGCCCTGATGACTGATTTCGCGGCATAATGTTTCCGCCGCGTGCAGCATCGCGCGCTGATATTTCGCAAAGCCGCCGCCATGCTCAAGCTCGAGGCTGGCGCTCATGGTCCGCACGCCACCGTCCACATCGCCCAGCCGCCAGCTATCGGGAATGCGCACGCCATCATAGAAGGTGATATTGGTGCGCTCGTCCTGAAAGGTATAGACGGGCTGGACGGTCACACCTTCGGCCTTGAGCGGCACGATGAACATCGTCAGCCCCTTATGCTTGGCCACATCCGGATTGGTCCGGCACAGCATCAGCACATAGCTGGAGAGATTGGCGCCGCTTGTGAACATCTTGGTGCCGTCGATGCGCCAGCCATTGCCATCCGGCGTCGCGCGGCATTGCGCGGCAAACACGTCCGAACCCGAACCGGGCTCGGAATAGCCCAGACTGCAGATCACTTCGCCGCGCATGATCTGCGGCAACACATCCTGCTTGAGTTCTTCGCTGCCGAAGCGGTGGATGATCAGCGACACCATCTGGGTGACGCCCGCGGCCGGGTTGTTATAACCTTGCAACTCCAGCGCATCCATTGCAGCGGTCTTGGCATAAGCTGAAAGACCACGCCCGCCCACATCCTTGGGCAAGCCCAGATAGAGCAGATTCTGCTCGGCCAGCTTGCGGTTCAGCTCGGGATTGTAGCCCTCCCAGCTATAATGGAAGGTTTCGCGCATTTCCGGCGTCACATTGGCTTCGAAGAAGGCGTTGATTTCGTCAGTCAGCGCGCGCGCGTCTTCGCCCAGATCGAAGTCGATCGGCATCGCGCCGACATCGGGCAGCGCCGCGGCTTCGCCGGCATAGAGGCGCCGCCCCGCCTCCTCGAGAAGCCGCTGCGGATCGCCCAGCACGAGGGGCCAGGCCTTGGCGCGCAGATTGAACAGGAAGATGTCATATTCTGTGGTGAGGCCATAGCCACCGAACGTGTGAAGCGCCTGAGCCACCGCGCGCGTCGCCGCATCGGCATTCCACCAAGCGGCGAGCGAGATCGCGGCCCCGGCATTTTCGGCGCCATCGGCCAGATCGCGGATCGCTTTCCACACCAGGAATTTGCCGCCGTCGACATCGCACAGCAGATCGGCGAGCGGATGGGAAATGGCCTGGAACTGGCCGATATATTGATCGAACTGCTTGCGTTCGCACGCGTAAGCGGACGCCAGCTTCAGCGCTTCCCGCCCGATCCCGGCGAGGCCGGCGGAGATAAGGAGCTTCCACTCCTCCACGCCTTGCGCAAACGTCTCCAGCGCGTCAGTGCCGGTCGCCAGCGTGATCCGCGGATGCGCCGCCAGATCGATTTCGGCCATGGGCGTCGAGGCGAGATTGTCTTCCGCCGCGCGTGCCGTTTCTGGCACGGAAATAAGCACGATCTCCTGACCCATGCGCGCGATCACCGCTTCAGCACATTGACCGCCGCCGATCCATTGCACCGGCGCGATCGCCACGTCGTGAAACGCCAGGCTGGCGACCGCGGTGCCGGTGACCACCCGATCGAGCAGCTCGGCCGTTGCCTCGCCGCCCAATTGCGCCAGCAGCCGCGCGGTGACCAGCGTCTCGGCCAGCGGACCCGAAGCGAGCGTTCGCCCCGCTTCCTCCATCAGGATGGCGGCGTCGAACAGCCCGAGACCGAGGCCGCCCACCTCTTCCGGCACGCGGATCGATAGCGCGCCCTGTTCGGCCAGGCCTCGCCAGAGCGCATCATCGAACCCCGATGGCGCAGCGGCACGCACACGCGCCAAGGTGCTGTTTTCATCCAGGAACCGCGCGAACATGTCGCGCATCATTTCCTGATCGTCCGTCAAACCGAAATTCATGTCCGAGGCTCCAGATTATTGCGCGGGCGCAGACCGGCGCATCATGACGCTCAGATCGACCTGGCCCGTGGCCACACCGCCCATGAACCCGCCATCCACCGGGAATACCACGCCGTTGACGATGCTGGCGAGTGCGCTGTTGAGAAGAACGATGCCGCCTGCTTGCTCTTCGGGAGTCGAATAGCGACCCATTGGCTGGGCCGCGGCTTCCACCACGTCCTTGCCCGATGTTGCTTCAAACGCCGCCATCATCGGAGTTTGCGTGGGGGAGGGCAGGGTGCAATTGATGCGGATGCCCTTCTTGATCAGGTGCGCGCCCATATATTGGGTCCACACGATCACATTCTCCTTGGAGAAGCTGTAGCCTTCCTTCACGTCGTCCATATGCGCCTCGCACCAGGCGACTGCGGCATCGAAACCCGGTGTGGTGACGAATTCCATGTTGAGCGGAACCCGTCGACTCCAGCCCAGACCGCCGGTGGACGCAATGTTGGCGATCGCGCCGCCCGGCCCCATCAGCGGCAAGACCTGCTCCGTCAGATGACGCAAGCCGATGAAATTCACTTTCATCACATCCATGGCGGGGAAGGATTGCGGCAGGCCGGCGCAATTGAACAAGGCATCGACCTTGCCGCCGATCGCGGCGACACCCGCTTCGATCGACGCCGCATCGCGCAGATCGACGCTGTTGAAGGATGCCAAAGGCAGCGTGCTATCCTTGTAATCAAGGCCGTGCACTTCGGCGCCAAGCTCAAGCAGCAGCTTGGCAGTCGCCGCACCCATGCCGGAAAAGCAGCCGCTCACGATGACGCGCTTGCCCTGATATCCCAAAATGTCGCTCATCATATTCTCCGATTCATCAATTCAATGTTTGGCATTGGGGGGCCAGGAAATCGTGCCGTCATCCTCTTCCACGACGATGATCCGTTCGGGGCAGGCGCGCGCGCCCCTCCTGGCCATCTGTTCCGTTCCCGGCTGCACGTCGAAACCCTGGGTGGCAATGTAGCCATCGTCATCCAGCGGAAAAAGCTCTTCGGACACAGCAGCGCAGCGGGCATTTCCGACGCAGCCAGATTGTTCGATCCGGATCTTCATGGCCCTCTCCACCGATGCTCACGTCCTTAGAAAGGAGTATGGAAGCGCGATCAACTCGCGCCCATGCTCATCGCTGACGCGATGGCGCGTTCGCGCGCATTTCCGGGCAATCGTCGGCGCGTTATCTGGGCGCTTTCCGCCGCAGCCATTGCCTTTGTTCACCATGCGCGCGACATCAGGCACCGTTCACGGGCGGGTGCGCCTGTAAGACAGATGCACGATGATCGGAGATGTCGATGACCCATGCCATTTTGAGTCCGGCGATGCCCAAACCCGCTCATGTTCCCGATGCGCTGGTTTATGATTTCGATCTTCATGCCGATCCCGGCCTGCTGGCGGATCCGCACGCCAGGCTGCTCGATATCGCGCGTAATGCGCCGCCGGTATTCTGGTCGCCGCGCAACGGCGGCGGCTGGGTGATCGCCAGCCACGCCGCCAATTACGCCGCATCACGCGATACGGAGACCTTCTCGAGCGAGTTTGTGCCGCAGGCGCAGATGAAGGCCATGCTCGCGTCGCTGCCGGCTGGCGCACCCCATATTCCGCAGCCTATTCCGATTACACTCGATCCGCCCGAGCATACCAAATATCGCCAGCCTCTGCAGAAGGTGTTCTCGCCCAAGACGATCTCGAACCTGCGCAGCAGCATCGCCGAACTGGCGGGCGAATTGATCGACGCGGTGAAGCCGAATGGTGGCTGCGAATTCATGTCCACGGTCGCCGAGCCGCTTCCTGTCCAGGTGTTTCTCAAGATGCTCGGCCTGCCGCTGGAGCGCGCGGGTGAATATCGCGCGATTCTTAAAGAGCATATGTCGGCGATGGACAATGATCGGGAGGGCGCGATGCGGCGCCTGCAGCGGATCGCCGCGGCCATGCGTGATACCGTGCTCGCCCGGAAGGAAAATCCGCAGGATGATATCCTCTCGATGCTGTGGCAGTTGGAGATCGACGGCCAGCCGACCACGCTGGCGGATATGGAGAATTATGGCGTGTTGCTGTTCATCGCCGGGCTCGACACGGTGATGAACGGCATGGGCTTGGCAATGCGCGGTCTGGCGGGCGACCCCGCGATGCAGGCTAAGCTCCGTGCAGAGCCCAGGTTGATCCCCGAAGCCTCCGAAGAAATGCTGCGCCGCTATACGTTCACGGTGCCGATGCGGATTGTCCATAAGGAGGTAGAGCTTGCCGGTGCGCGGATGCTGCCCGGTGATTGGGCCAAGCTGTTGCTGCCGGCTGCCGATCTGGATTCTAGCGAATTTCCTGTGCCGGAGGATTACGATCTCAATCGGGAAAACAACGTCCATATCGCCTTCGGCGTCGGGCCACATCGTTGCCTGGGATCGCATCTCGCCCGTGTCGAACTGCAGGTTCTTTACGAGGAAATGCTGGCGCGCCTGCCAGAATTCAGGCTCGATCCGGCGCATCCGCCGGTCTTCCATGGCGGCCATGTGATCGGTATCGAGCGCATGAACCTGATCTGGGATATCTGATCATGGCATGGCAACGCTCGCGTCCGCGGCTGGACAATGACAATCGCGCCTTCTGGACCGGAGGCGCTGATGGCAAGCTGAACATCACGCGCTGCAATGATTGCGGGGGCTTCATCCATCCGCCGCGCGAAATCTGCCGTCATTGCCAGTCCGAAAATGTGGCGCCTTTCGCCGTTGCGGGCACGGGAAGCGTCGATACCTATACGGTCAATCATCAGGCGTGGGCGAAGGATATGGACGTGCCCTTCGTCATTGCGCGCGTAAAGCTGGATGATGCGCCGGGCGTGTATCTCACGACCAACATCGTGAATTGTCCGGTCGATGCGGTGGATGTGGATGATCGTGTTCAGGTGGTTTTCGAGGAGCAGGACGGCATCTGGTATCCGCTGTTCGAGAAGGTGCAATAACTCATGTCGAACGAAGCCTATATCACGGGAATCGGCATGTCCGAGGTCGGTGTTCGCCTCACCCGCTCACCCCTTTTGCTGACCGTCGACGCGGTCAAGGAAGCGATTGCGGATGCGGGCCTGACGCTCGACCAGATCGACGGGGTGGCCACATATCCTGGCAAGATGGCCAGCTTTCTCGGCTTTTCGCCGGTCAGCTCCGATGATCTGATCGAAGTGCTGGGCCTCGAGACGCGGTGGCATATCGGCGCTGCGGAAACGACCGCGCAGCTCGGCGCGATTGCCGAGGCTGCCAATGCCGTGAAGGCGGGCCTTGCGCGGCATGTGATCTGCTTCCGCACGGTCTATGAAGCCGCGGCGCTCGCCCGCCCGGAAGAGTTTCCGCCGATGGAGCGGCGCAAGGACGTCTCAGGCAATTCGCAATGGGTTTCGCCCTTCGGCGCGTTTTCCGCCGCCAATTGGACCGCGCAATTCGCGATGCGTCACATGAAGCGCTATGGCCTGACGCGCGAGCAATTGGCGCAGGTGGCGCTGAACGACCATGCCAATGCCGCGATCAATCCGCGCGCCTTGGTCAAGAAGCCACTGACGATGGACGATTATATGTCGGCGCGGCTGATCAGCACGCCTTTCTGCCTCTATGATTGCGATCGGTTCACCGATGCGTCCACGGTGGTGATCGTATCAGCGGGCGATGCGATCGACGAGGTGAAGACAACGCCCATCCGGATCGCGGCCACTGCCGGGTCGGTGGAACGCTATAGCTGGGATCAGGCCGAATGGGCGGGGGCGTATCCCACCGGTCGTGATCTGTGGAAGAATACGGATTACCAGCCAAAGGACGTGGATACCGTCCAGCTCTATGACGGCTTTGCCTTTCAGCCGATCACCTGGCTGGAGGGGCTTGGCTTTTGCGGCATCGGCGAAGGCGGGCTGTTTCTGGAAGGCGGAAAGCGGATCGCGCGCGATGGCGCACTGCCGATGAACACGGGCGGCGGACAGCTTGGCTGGGGGCGGCTCCATGGCTTCGGCTTTGCGTTTGAGGCGGTGGTCCAGTTGCGCGGCGAAGGCGGTGCCCGGCAGATCGGCGGTGATCCGAGAGTGGCGATCGCGACATCAGGCGGCGGACCGATGGCGGCGGCGCTGCTGCTGACGAAGGACTGACGGCGTGGATGCGGTCGAGGTTGACGGATTGCCGGGATTTCGCCGGCGATTCCTGATCTCGCCCACCGCCGATCGGGTAACGGCGGCAGTAGAAGACGATTTTCACTGCATGGCGGTGACCTTGCATCATGACGGGCACCAGATCGCCGCCGTGGATGCGGAGATGCAGCGATGGCCGTGGACGACCTGTCCGGGTGCTGTGACGGTGGTGCGATCGACCTTCGTCGGTGCAGCGCTATCGCAAGCCGCAGCGCTCGGCCTGAAATCCAGCAATTGCACGCATCTTTACGATCTGGCCATTCTGGCGGCGGCCCACGCCCAGGATCATGAAGCGGTCTGCTATGATGTGTTTGTCGGTGATGCGGTAGAAGGCCGCAAATATGCCGAGATCCGCAGAGACGGCGAGATCATGCTCTGCTGGACCATGGACCGCGACGTGCTGCGATCGCCCCCCATCGTGCAAGGTACGCCTCTCATGAAGCTGCGCGACTGGATCGCAACGCTGGATCCGGCGGCGCAGGAGGCGGCGCGCATCCTGCAATGGGCGTCGTTGATTTCGCACGGGCGCAGCATCCCGCTGGATCAGCAGTCAGACGCCACGCGGATGCCACCGAATTGCTATTCCTTCCAGCCGGAGCGCGCGAAAAGGGCGGGAAGGATCGGCCAGATTCTCGATTTCAGCGGCAAGGATCGTCGCCCGCTCGATCATTTCGACGGTCACGCCTTTATCGGCCGCTAGAGCGGGATGACTTCAGGTTGATCCACCCCCGTCATTGCGAGCCTGGCGAAGCAATCCAGAGCGGTTTATGCCACCCTGGATTGTCGCGTCGCTGCGCTCCTCGCAATGACGGAGCCATGTAATATTATCGTGCTCTAGAAGGGCAGATTATACAGTTTGGTCGCATTATCCTGAAGAACCTTCTTCTTCGTCGCGAAGTCATAATCACCCAGCGTCGTCTGGATATGCTTCTGCACGCCGGGATAGAGCGACGTGGGATGCGGGAAATCGGTTTCGAACATCACTTTGTCGACGCCAATGGTTTCCAGAAGGAGCTTCGGCCCCACCGTTTCAAACCAATAGGTCACCCAGAAATGGTCGCGGAAATATTCCCACGGCCGTTTGTGGAGCAGATTGGCCTTGCTCGGCAGCATCTCGTTAAACTGATGCTCCAGCGCCTCGACGGCGAAGGGCACCCAGCCCATGCCGCTTTCGATGAGGCCGATCTTGAGCTTGGGATGCTGGTCCAGCCGGCCCGAAACCATCCAATTGCCCAGCGTCGCCGCATTGCCGATCGAGAACATGGTCGCCACCACGGAGAGCGTTTGTTCGAAGCCGAAGCCGTCCCAGGTGAGCGTGTTGGGATCGATCGCCGCATTGAGATGGAAGTTGAGCGGCATACCGGTCGCTTCGCACATCTCGAGGAACGGGGTCCAATAATCCTGCAGGAAGCTCGGCACGCCGACGCGCTCGGGCGTATCGGGCAGCACAAAGCCCTTCAGGCCCATGTCGAAGCAGCGGCGGGCTTCCGTTTCCAGAGCCTTCTGATCCCAGAAGGGCAGATGCGCCATGTTGAAGATGCGGTTGCCCGACACTTCCTGATATTCGGCCGACGCATCGTTGAAGATCTGGATGATCATCAGCGCCAGATCAGGATCGCCAAGGGACATCAGCGATCCAGCCTGGGTGACACCCGAATTCTGGAAACCGATCTGGGCATAGACACCCATATCGTCCATCGCCTGGATGCGTTCCTTGATCTTGTGTCCGCCGGGATGCGCTTCTTCCAGCTTGGGAAAGGCGAGGCGACCCAGCAATTTGTTATTGTCGGCGCGAATGACGTTGCCGCCCATCGATCCGAAATTGCGATCACCAACATACCAGCGCTCGACGCCATCGGCGTCCAGCTTCACATAGGGCATCTTGTCTTTGAGCGCGGCTGGCGCGCGCGAGGTGAACAGATCGGGCGCCTCGGTGATGTGCGTATCGGTATCGACGATCTTGATGCCCGCCAGCGACGGATCCATGCCGCCGGATTGCGACGCATAATCGACCTCGCGGATCACGCCGCCCGGCGTATATCCTTCCGCAGACCAGTATTTGCGCGCATTCGCGGCCATTTCCGGTTCTTCGGTGGCGATTTCAGGTTCTTTGGTTTCAGCCATGCATTTTCTCCAGCCGGGGCCGCCAGGCTGCGTCAAAGAGCGGCTGTACGGTGTCGGGCGCTGATGTGTGTCCCTCGATGCAGCGACCAACGGCTTCGTTGAGCGTGTGCATCAGGATTGCGGTGTCGATATGTTCGGAAGGTTCGTAGACGAACCCGATCGCCAGAGGTTGGTTTTCGGGCAGATCCGGAAGGAGGACCGCGGTCACGTCCGCGATCGATCCAAAGCCCACAGCACCGCTCACATTCCCGCCGTCCCGGCATTGCTGCACGCGGGCGGCCATATCGGTAAAGGAGAATTTGCGCTCGGTGGCCGCTTCGGCGTTCAGGCGACGGATCATGCCGTCGCGCCTTGGCTGGGCCACGGTGGAAAGCAGCAACATGCCAGCCGCGGAGTCCGAGAGATGCTCCTGCTGGCCGCCGCAGAAGCCGCTGAGGCCCGAGGTGCGGAAGGTGCGTTTGCCGCTGCGCCAGTTGAACACCTGGATTTTGAGGCCGACCATGCCGAACACCGCGACGCCAAGGCCCGTCTGGGCGGAAAGGCGATCGATCAGATCGGTCAGGCGGCCATCGCGCACGAGGCCCGGCTGCACGGCGCAGCCCAGCATGGCGGCGCGCGGCGTGGGCGAATAAGAGCGCGAGCAAGGATCCTTGTGCAACAGGCCGAGGTCCACGAGGCTCGAGAGAAGTTCGGATGTGCTCGACTGCGGCCGATCAAAGCGGCGAACGATGTCCATGACCGTCGCCTGGGGATGCTCTTCATCGAAGAATTCGAGCACCTCGATGACCCGCTTGGCAATCTTTGCCTTGTTGGACTCCACTAGAGCCATATCCCTCTCCTTCTGTTTATCAACACAGTTGTTCACTAAGGACAAGGGGCTGTCAATTAAAAATGAGACGGTCTCTGTTTTGTAACTTTTGATGTCAAAGCGGGCCGGGTTTCGCGTCGGGATCAGGCTCGAAAAGACGCTGCAGTGCGGGACGATCCAGCTTGAGCGAGGGTGTGCGGGGTAATTCTTCGCAAAATAGCCATTTTATCGGAATGTGCGTTGCGAGAACATGGTGCCTCAAATGAGCCTCCAACGCGTCTGCAGCAGGAACATCGCAGCCGGGCTTTACCCTGATCGCAGCGGCCGGCACCTGTCCCAGCCGGCGATCCGCAATGCCGATCACTGCCGCCTCGGACACCGAGGGATGTAACATCAGCGCGCGTTCGATCGATTCGGGCAGCACCTTGAATCCGCCGCGCATGATCGCGCCGTCTGCCCGCCCGCGATGGAACAGAAAGTCATCCTCGTCGATCATCGCCATGTCCGACGTGCGGATCCATTCGGGGCCGATCCGCGGTGAAACGACCTCCAGCAGCCCCTCCACCCCGCGCGGCAGTTCAGCGCCCGTCTGCGGATCGACGATGCGCAGACGCGCACCCGGCATGGCGCGCCCCACGGTGCCGCATTTGCGATTGCCCCATGCGGCGTGAAGATCGGCGGTCATCGCGGCGACCGGGCCGGCAAATTCGGTCGCGCCATAGGATATCAGGATCGGGATGCCATAGCGATCCTCGAACGCCTTTTGCACCGTGGGATCGAGCGGCGCCGCGCCGACGCCGATGGCCTTGATCGAGGCCAGATCCTCCTTGGGGATATCCGCATCCAACACTAGCTGCACGCAAGAGGGCGGCAGGCCTGAATGGGCAGGCCTGAAACGCACGACGTGATCGCGCCACGCCCCGATCGTGAAGCGTTCGAGCAGCACGATGGGTTGTCCGCGGATGACCATCGGCAAGGTGGAATACAGACCCGAAATATTGCCGAGCGGAAAGAAGAGCAAGAAGGGGGGCGATTGCGCGGGAGCATCGCCCTGTTGCCTTGTCAGGGCGCTGTTGATGAAATGCTGCTCCAGCAGTCTGTAAGCCACGGGAAAGGACTTGGGCGGTCCGGTCGTGCCGCTGGTCAGGATCTCGATCTGTGGCTCTGCGGGGCCAGTGCGGGCGAGTGCAGCGCCGGTGGCGCGTTCGAAGCCAGTAAGCGGGGCTGCCGTCATGTCATCCAGCGCGACCGCCGCCATGCCCTGCCGTTCCATCGCCGCGCGCACTTCGGGGGAAAAATCCTCCCGATAGGCGATCACCGCGGCGGACTGAAGGTGCTCGATATTCCGCGCGATGCCGGTGGCCGATTGAAAGGCATAGATCATCCGGATCGTGCGCCCCTGCGCGATCAGCCCCAGCAACGCGGCGATCGCACCAGGTCTGTTTCGCGGCACGAAGGCCACCGGGGCATCGGCCGCGATGCCGCTGGCTTCAAGCGCTGCCTGCACGCTTTCCGCCACACGCCGGATCGCACCCCAATCATGCCAGTGATGCGCGAATTCGATCGCGGGAATTTCCGGATTCCGCTCCAGCGCTTGGGCCGCCAATGCCTGCAGGCTCATCGCCATTCTCCCTTCACGAACCTCTGCCGGAGGGTAGCCCGGAACGCCAGAAAGCCCGCAACGCCGCAGCGATGTTTGCGCTTCCAGACGTTTGACGGCGGTGCCGACGCCTCTAGTCTGCGCCGCGTGACGATAGCGCCTTTCATGATTGATCCCCGCGATCTTCTGCTCCCCTGGTCCGGGGATGCCATGCCGATCGGCGTGATCGATCTGGATGCTGCGCGCGATGAGGGCGCGACGCTTGCGCTGCCGCCCTTCCCGCTGATCGGTATCGGCGATCCCCTTCATCCGATCGCTTGGCAGATGGATGCACTCATCGAAGCGCCCGTCACGCTGGAGGCGATACTGGAAGCGGTCCGGGATCAGCCCGCGGCCGCGGCGGTGCTGGTGCAATTGCTGCGCCTGATTGAGGGAATGGAGTTGCAGGCTGCGCTGGTGGCGGAATCCATGGCCTATGGGCTGCTGCAAGGGAGCGATGGCCATGCCCAATGGCTGGCTGCGCAGACGGTTGCTTCCACGGCACCACCGGGGCGGGTGGTGATGGAGCGGAGGGAAAAGGTGCTCGATATCCGTCTCGACCGGGCGGCGGCGCATAATGCGATAGACCGCATCATGCGCGATGGGCTGCGCGAAGCGTTCGAACTGGCCGCGCTGGATCCGGAGATCGAGCGGATCACGCTGCGCGGCGCGGGGAAGACATTTTCATTGGGGGCCGATCTCTCCGAATTCGGCACCACGCGCGATCCTGCCACCGCCCATGCGATAAGGATGCAGACGCTGCCCGCACATGTGATGGCGCGCTGCTGCCACAAGCTCGAAGTGCATGTGCAGGGGGGCTGCGTGGGATCCGGTCTGGAAATGGCGGCTTTCGGGCGGCGGATCACGGCGAGCCCCACGGCCTGGTTCCATCTGCCCGAGCTTGCCATGGGGGTGATCCCCGGGGCGGGGGGCTGCGTCTCGCTGTCCCGCCGGATCGGCCGGCAGCGCGCGGCGCTGATGATGCTGTCGGGCAAGCGGATTAATGCCCGGATCGCACTAGATTGGGGATTGATCGACGCGATCGTGGACGATTGAGCCGGCGATGAAAGTCAGGCGGACATCCTCTGCCCGCAAGCGTGTCCGCGCCGCTGCCCACGTTCGGTCAAGCAGACAGAGGTGGGCTGGTGCGCCCGGCGCGATGCGGCGCTCCACCGTCAAATCCAGCGGATCGCCGAGATAGAGTGCCAGCGCGGCTTCCGGGGTCAGCGCTTCATCCAGGCCGACCACCACGCCTGCGCCGGTGCGTCGCGTGATCGCCGCGCGCATGGCGGCCCAGGGATCATGCGTGCCATAAGGCGCGTCGCTGCCCGCGGCCACGGTCAGCCCCGCGCGCCGCAACGCGCCCAGCCGATAGAGCAAGGCGTGATCGCGTGGCTCCACATCGCGCAGATAATGATCGCCGCGCTCGGCGATGAAATGCGGCTGGGTGACCACTTGAACCGCCATCCGCGCCATCTCCTCCACCAGCGTATCAGGCGCGACGCCGGCATGTTCGATCCGGTCGCCCGGTCGCGGCCCGGCGGCTTCGAGCGCGGCGAGCGCGAAGACCAGTTCGGTTTCTGTGGTGCAATGAATGGCGGTGGCACGGTCCTGCGCATGTGCCGCGCTCAGGAAGCCCGCGGTTTCGTCAAAATCGGGCAGCGCGTTTTCATGAAGATGCAGCTTGGCAGGACCGAGGCGCAGGGTGTTGCTGAATCCCGCGTCCGCCAGCGCCAGCGTGCCTGCCAAAACCGTAAGCTGAGGCAGGTGGCCGGATGCCTGCTCCCGGGCGAAATGCGCAGCCATGATCGCGTCATTGGCGGGCGACATATCCGTGATGCCGGTGACGCCCATCGCCGCCAGTTCTGCGCCAATGGCGGCAAAGGCGGGGGGACTGCTTCCCAAAGCCTCGCGCAGCCAGCGGTCTTCATCGAACAGCCGGCCCGTCCATCGGCCGCCTTCGCGCTCCAGCCCGGCTGGCGGTGCGGCGCTTTCGAGCAACCGATCCAGCGCCAGGCTGTTGAGAAACCACATCCGCCCCGAACGATGCTGGATGCGAATGGGGCGATGCGGTGCCAGGCGATCGAGCAAGGCGACGTCCGGCATCCCCGCGACGCTCTCATGATAGCCGATCCCGCGCAGCCATGCCGCGCCCGGCTGCGCCAGCGCCCGGGCCAGTCCCGCCTCATCCGTGACATCCGGCGGACCGCACGGAACTGAGGCCTTGGCGACGGCCAGCGCGGCCATATGGATATGATGATCATGCAGGCCGGGCAGCAGCAGCCCGCCATGGGCGTCGCGGACATCCTCGCCATCCAGCGGTGACAAATGCCCGATCTCGGCGATTGAGCCAGACGCGATCCGTATATCGGCGATACCCTGCCGCCAGATTTCGGCGTTGCGGATCAGCATGACGCCAGCCACGCGGCAGTGTCAGCGCCGAGCGCGGCGACCGATCCTGCGATCCGCCCGGGGACGGCGGGAAACGGCTGGCCGACCGATGCCGCCCAATGGATCAGCATCGCCTGAAGAGTTTCTTCACCCTCGTTCGACAGCGCTTCGGCGACGATCCCGCTCATCGAGAGAATCAGCCGCGCGCCCACGCCGCGTGTACGCTGTGTGAGCGCGGCGCGCGCGGCGTAAATGCCGGTCAGCGGATCGGCGCAGGCGTCCCCGCCAAAACCGGTCGCGCCGGTGGCTGTGTGCAATGCGGCGCTCAAGCCACCCCCCACGCTGCAATCATCGCCAAACCCGATCCATTGGGCGGCGTCACCCGCAGCGCCATGGCCCGTGATCGTGACCCACACCAATCCCGGCGTTTCCGTCACCAACCGATCGGCATCGATGCCGAGTTGCAGCAGAGCGCGGGGGCGGGCCGCCTCTATCACAATGTCCGCGCGCCGGATGAGCGCGATCAGCGCGTCCCGATCAGCGGATTGGCGCAGATCCAGCGCGACATTCGCCTTGTCCTGATTCAACCGCGCAAATAGCGCCGGATCGCCCTGGCGCATCCGATCGGGGCGGTTGACGCTTTCGACCTTGATCACCTGCGCGCCGCTCATGTCGAGCAGATGCGCCGCCAGCGGCCCGGCCCAGAGGGCGGAAAGGTCGATCACCAGCGGTAGACCGGTTGCGGGCGCGGCCGGGAGTCCCTGGGCCGTGATTGTGGCGGCGGGGCTGACGGGATGTTCGTCCAGCGCTGCCATGGCAAGACCAAGCACCCGTCCGCGCGCGACGATATCGGCGGCGCTTTCGCGGCGTAATCGTTGAGCGATATCGCCATTGTCATCAGGATCGACCGAGGCGTCTCCGAACAGCGCGGGCAGCAGCGTGCGGTCGTCAGGCCGGGCCAGCGTGAGCGCGACCGGCGCGTCCCGCGTATCGAAGAGGCGGCAGCCGCCGCCACAGGAATGGCGTCCAGGGATGACGAAACCATTAAGCGCGGCGCGTTCGCCCAGCAGCATCGTGCCCGACACCGCTGTGAGCCTGGAGGATGTGGTGAATGCTGCCATCGCCGCCAATTGCGCATCCGCCCAGCCGGACAGGGGAATGGCGAATGGCGGGGTCACCTTACGCGGCAAACAGCTTCTTGATCTCACGCCGGAGGAGTTTGCCCATCTCATTATACGGCAGCGTATCGGCAAACAGCAATTTCTCCGGCACGCGCGACGAGCGCAGGCGCGCGCGGACAAGCGCGTTCAGTTCATCGTCGCCAGGCCGTTCATGGCCTTCGCGGATGACGACGATCAGCCCGACCGCCTCGCCCCATTCCAGCGAGGGAATGGCCACCGCGGCGGCGTCGGCGATGGCGGGATGCGCAAGCACCACATCCTCGATTTCGCCGGGCGAGATATTCTCGCCGCCGCGCACGATCACATCGTCAGCCCGGCCGGACAGGAACAGATAACCCTCCTCGTCGATCCAGCCGGCATCGCGCGTGGGAAACCAGCCTTCGGCATTCAACGCGCTGCGTTCGCGATATTCGCCGGAAACCTGCTCACCGCGCACATAGATTTCGCCCTGCTCGCCGGCGGGCAAGACATGACCATCCTCGTCCCGGATCTCGATTTCCACAGTGGGCAATGGACGGCCGACCGAAGCGAGCCGGGCGCTGACCGCGGGATCGTTCGAGGCATGAGCGGCGCGGTGCTCATCCGGCCCGAGCAGCGCGATCGTCGAGCTGGTTTCTGTCAGGCCATAGGCATTGGTGAACCCCGTTTCCGGAAACAGATCCAGCGCATGATGGATCAGTTCCAGCGGCATCTTGCCACCGCCATAGGCAAAGGAGCGCAATGAGGAGAGATCGGGCGCATGACCCTTGTCCATCGTGTCGATGATGCGGGAAAGCATGGTCGGCACCACAAAGGCGTTGCTCGCCTTTTCCGCCGCCGCGAGATCGAGCCAGGCCTTGGGATCGAAGGCAGGCAGCAGCAGGATGCGGCGCAACGCATAAATGGAGCTGAGCAGCGCGGCAATGCCCGCGATATGATAGGGCGGCACGCTCACCAGCGCGGCGTCTTCTTCCGGCGCCGACGCGAATTCCACCGTGCCGAGAATGTAGGATACCAGATTGGCGTGCCGCAGGATCGCCGCCTTGGGCGCAGCCGTCGTGCCGCTGGTGAAAAGCTGGATCGCGATGCCCTCGCCGTCTTCGCCCTCGGCGGGCGCATCCGCGCTGCGCGCGAGCGCCGCCGTCACGAAATCGGCGCGGCTGTAAAGCGTGTTGGCCTCTGATGGATAAAGGCGCGCCACCCGGTCCACGTCGCCCACGATCAGCGCCGGTGTGATCCGATCCAGCAGCGCGGCCAGATCGGCGTCGGCCAGACGATAATTGAGGGGCACATAGGGCACGCCCGCCAGCGCCGCGCCGAACAGCGCCATCGCCGCCGCTTCGCTGCTTTCATCAAGCAGAGCGACATGCGTGCACCCGCTCTCCCGGATCAGGGCGGCGGCACCGCGCGCCCCCCCCAGCAATTCGGCATAGGTCCATCGCCGGCCGTCGCACACCACCCCGATGCGATCGGGCGCGGCCTCGGCGGCCATTTCAAGAAACAAGGCGATGTTCATCGGTTGCGGATCAATCCGAAGCCGGAAGCGGCTTGGCATCCTTGGTGGAAAGCGCAGCCCCGCTCACGGAGAGCGAACCCTTGCCGGGCTTCACGCACAGCAGCTCGAATGCGCCCGCGGCATCGACATAACGCTTGCCCATCAGCGTGCCATTGGCATGATCCGCGCTTGGCGTGCCTAGCGTCTCAGGCTTTGCATCCCCCATTGGCGCGCCACCGCATTCGATCGCGCCCTCGCCGCAGCGGATGATCATCACCTCGGTATCGCATACCGCGCTTTTCAGTTTCGTTCCCGGTTTCATGCTGTGTTCCTTCCGGCCCTCAGGCGATCGCGCCCTTGGCCTTTAGCGCTTCGATCCGGTCCCACTCAAGCCCAAGCTCCATCAGCACCAGTTCGGTATGTTCGGATGCCTGGGGCGAGCGCGTGGTTTCCAGTGGCTGTCCGTCATATTGGACCGGGCCGCGCACCAGCCGAAGCGGCTTGCCGCCATCAGCGCCTTCCACTTCGATGATCATGTCATTGGCCAGCGCCTGCTCATCGGTCAGCAGATCCCGGAAGCTCTGAATGGGTGCCCATTGCCCCTTCATCGTCTTCAGATGATCGCGCCAGTAAGCGAAGGGCTTTGATGCGAAGGCCTTGACCAGAATGTCGCTCGCAGCGCCTGCATTTTCGATCAACAGCAGCACGTCGGCGAAGCGCGGATCGTCCGCGGCTTGGGGCACGCCGACATGCTCGAAGGTATCGCGGATCAGGCCGGTGGGGCTGACCATGCACAGATTGATCGTGCCGCCGTCGGCGGTCTGGAAATTGCCCATGAAGGGGTTGCGCAATGACCCGCCCGAACTGGGCATCCCGTTTCGCGTGAGGATGTCGGTCTCCATGACCTGGGACACCAACGTGCCCGACGCCCACCAGGCGGCGCTGAGCAGCGATACGTCCATCTCAACGCCTTCACCGGTCTTTTCGCGGTGCAGCAGTGCGCCGGCGATCCCGCCAGCGATGAACATGCCGCCGATCGAATCGCCAAAGGCCGGGATGCCCTGGGTCAGCGGGCCGGACAATTCCGCCGGTGTCATGGCATGGGCGATGCCGCTTCTGGACCAGAAACAGGTGCCGTCAAAGCCACCCACTTCGCGTTCCGGCCCCTTATTACCCAGCGCGCTGCCGCGGGCGTAAACGATATTGGGATTGACCGCGCGGATATGCTCGACATCGAATTTGTTCTTCTGGCGCACCTGCGGCAGATAGTTGGTCAGGAACACGTCGGCGGTCTTGGCCAGCTCATAGAGCACTTCCTGGCCCTCTGGCGTCGAAATATCGATGCCGACGCTGCGTTTGCCGCGGTTTGGATGTTCGAATAGCGTGTGGCGCAAAGGATCAAGCGTCACGCCGCCCATGTTGAGGAAGCCGCGCTGCGTATCGCCGCGCACGGGATGCTCCACCTTGATGACGTCCGCGCCCCAATCAGCCAATATGCCGCCGGCGGCGGGCACAAAGGTAAATTGCGCCACTTCCAATACGCGCACCCCTTTCATGACCTGGGTCATAATTTTCGAAATCCCCTCGCATGTCGCACGGCGCGACCCTATGCCTTAAAGCCTAAAAGCTGGGGCCAACGCCGCAAGCCCCAAGTTGGTTTGGGCGTCTGGCTATCGCTAGCACGATACCGGCGAATGCCTAACGCCGTGGCGATATCCATCCCCGGCGGGTGGGCGGGCGCTTGAGAAGCGCGGCATCTGTGCTGATAGCCGCATCCTATAAGGTTCGGGAGAAACATTGTGAAAATCGACTCATCGCTCTCCGCCGTGGTCACGGGTGGGGCTTCGGGATTGGGATTGGCGACCGTGAGGGCGCTCTGCGACGCCGGCGTCAAAGTCGCGATCTTCGATGTGAATGAGGAAAGCGGCCAGACAATCGCCGATGAAATCGGCGCGTTGTTCTGCAAGGTCGATATCATGTCCGAAGACAGTGCGTTGGCCGGTTTCGAAAAGGCGCGCGCCGCTCATGGGCAGGAGCGCATCCTGGTGCATTGCGCCGTGGTCGCCAAGGGCGGCAAGACGGTGGGCAAGGATAAGGAAACCGGCGGCTTCAAGCGCTTTTCCACAGAAGACTACGCATTTTCCGCCGAAGGCGTGCTGGTCGCGAGCTATCGCATGGCCTCGATCGCGGCGCTGGGAATGGCCGGACTGGGGCCGCTCGAGGATGGCGAGCGCGGTACGATCGTGCTCACGTCCAGTGCTGCAGCGCAGGATGGGCAGGTGGGGCAGGTGGCCTATGGCTCGCTGAAGGCCGGTGTCAACGGACTGGTGCTGCCGATGGCCCGTGACCTCATGGACTTGGGCATTCGAGTCAATTCGATCATGCCGGGGATCTTCGCGACTCCCCCGATGCTGCGCTTCAAGGATATGAACCCTGCGATGTGGGAAGGGCTGAACAATTCGGTCCCCTTTCCCAAGCGGCTCGGAAAGCCCGATGAATTTGCCAGCCTGGCCATGGAATTGGTGCGCAATACCTATCTGAACGCCCAGACGATCCGGGTCGATGGCGCTATCCGGATGCCACCGCGCTGAACGCATTCCGCAATTCCTGAAGGATGAAGTACGCTGCGCGCAGGGCCGCGCGCGCGGGTAGATGGCTGCGCGCGGCTATGTTCGCACATGCAAAAAAATATACTAAGCTAGCTTGACATTTTGAACAACTAAGCTAGGTTAGTGTTAGCACGCTTATTCGTGACATCATTCATTGTTCAAGAGGCACCCCAATGCACATCCTCGCCAAGATCGCTCTTCCCTTGTCGCTCGCGCTCGTCGCGATCGCACCGCACGCTGCTGTGGCTCAGGCAGCCCCTGCCGCCAGCGCGACCGAATTCAAGGGCAAGATGCTTTACGGCCCGGCTGGTGAACGGCTGGCGGCTGTTTATCGCGTGGGTCAGGATGGCTCCGCCCAGATCATCATCAATGGCAAGATGGTCAGCGTGCCTGCGTCCAGCCTGGCTGCTGCCGATGGCAAGCTGAGCACCAGCCTGACCAAGCGCGAGCTGCTGACCGCCCGGTGACATCGTGACAGGGCTTGGCGGCATTCGCCCAAGCCCTGGCGCATTGAATTGAAAAGGGCCGCCCGCATCGGGTGGCCCTTTTTCATATGTTGAACAAATCCCGGTGCTGGAAGCGACGGCCTCCGCTCAGGATTTGCTGATATTCTCCGAAATCGTGTCGAGCAGCGCGTTAAGGCGTTCCAGATCGTCCATCCCGACGCCCGCAAAGGCGATATCCTCATTGGAGCGCGCAATTGCCCCCAATTGCACGGTGATCCCCTGACCCGCTTCGGTGAGGAACACCGTATGCGCCCGGCGATCATCATCCTTGGGCCGGCGTTCGGCCAGGCCATCTGCACAGAGCCGGTCGATCAGCCTTCCGGCGGAGACTTCGGTGACCTCCAGAAAGTCGGCGATCGAGCGTTGGGTGATCCCGGGATGACGCGCCACGACCGCGATCGCGGTCCATTGGGAACGGGTGACGCCGAGCCGTACCACCGACTGGTCGAAATGCGCGCGCAACTGCCGGGCGATGATCGACAGCTTGAGAGACGCATTGCGCCGCAAATCGGTCGGCTCATCCGCCGTGATTTCGTGCGCTATCTTCCCCATGGCCGTGGCACCATAACGTCGCCGCGGCGAAACTAAAGCCGCATCATCCCCGTTCGCCGGACACTTGCTCACACGCGCTCGATGATGATCGCGGGGGCCATGCCGCCTGCTGCGCACATGGTGATCAGGCCATAGCGGCCGCCCGACCGCTCCAGCTCGTCAAGCGCAGTGCCGATCAGCACCGCCCCGGTCGCGCCGATCGGATGGCCGAGCGCGATCGCGCCGCCATTGATGTTGATCTTCGCCCGGTCGATCCCGAGATCGCGGATGAATTTCTCGACGACCACCGCGAAGGCCTCATTGACTTCCCACACGTCGATATCGGCCACGGTCAGCCCGGCCTTGGCGAGCACCTTCTTCGCCGCCGGAACGGGCGCATTGAGCATCAGCGTGGGATCATCCCCGACATTGGCCATCGCCACGACGCGCGCGCGGGGCTTGATCCCGGTTCGCTTCACATAGGCATCGGACGCCAGCAGGATCGCCGCAGCGCCATCCACCACGCCGGAGGAGGTTCCGGCATGATGCAGCGGTTCGATCTCGACATCGGGATAGCGCTGCTTGACCAATTCACCGAAGGTGGGGCCGTCCTCGCGCGACGGCATGTCGCGGAACAGGCCGAAGGCGGGTTTGAGCCCCGCCAATTGTTCGGCTGTGGTGCCGGGGCGCGGATATTCCTCCTTGTCGAGGATCACGCTGCCATCATCGGCAACCACCGGCACGGTCGATCCGTCGAAGCGGCCCTCGCTCATCGCTACGGCGGCCCGGCGCTGGCTCTCCACTCCGAATGCGTCCAGCTCTTCGCGGGTGATCCCTTCAATCGCGGCAATCGCATCTGCGGCCACGCCCTGATTGGTCTGGGGATGCTTGTCCTGCAGCCGCATATTACCGGTGCCGATCCCGCCCGCAGACTTGATGCCCGCTTCGCGCAGGCTCTGGCCATAATGGGTGACGTAGGACATCATCTCGGTGCCGCCGGCGATCACCAGATCCTCCATGCCAGACATGATCTGGCCCGCCGCCAGATTGGTCGCCGTGATCCCGCTGCCGCAGAAGCGATCCAGCGTGACGCCGGATACTTTCACGTCATAGCCGGCATCAAGCGCCGCCATGCGGCCCATATCGCCGCCCTGCAGGCCCGCTTGCGCACTGGTGCCCCAGATCACATCGTCCACATCGGCGGTATCAAACGCGTTGCGGTCCCTGAGCGCCTTGAGCACTGTTGCAGCAACATGCTGCGGGTGCATCGTGGACAGTGCGCCCTTGCCCATCTTTCCGATGCTGCGGGGGGTGCGGACGGCGTCAATGATATAGGCAACGGCCAAGGCTCATCTCCTGATCGGGCTCGCATGGAGCATTTTCAACAGCTATCGCATGGACATGGGGAGCGCGCCACTCCCCGGTAAATCGCGCGGGCGATTGATCGACGATGGAAGACAGGGCAGGGCGTTCCCGTGCTAGCAGGTCGGCCTTGCGCCAAGGGCATGGCGATGGAAGGAGAGCGAAAATATGGGGGCACCTGGCGTCGACGACGGACCGGGGCAGGGCGGCGCTTTCGAGCCGCTGCGCGAACCCGTGTTCAGGCGCATCTGGTCCGCCAGCGTCCTTTCCAATTTCGGCCAGCTTATCCTGGGCGTGGGGGCCGCCTGGGAGATGATGCGGCTCACGCCCTCGCCCAGCATGGTCGCCTTGGTTCAGACGGCGCTGATGCTGCCGCTGATGCTGGTCGCGTTGCCGGCGGGGGCGATCGCGGACATGTTCGATCGACGGCGGATCGCGTTGGCGGGCCTCGGTTTTTCGATGGTCTGCGCGGCGACGCTCACGGCTCTGGCCGCCTGGGGCTATACCTCGCCCTGGATGCTGCTCGCTTTCTGCTCGCTCATCGGCGGTGGGGTGGCGCTCTATTCGCCCGCGTGGCAGGCCTCGATAAGCGAACAGGTGGAACCCCGGCATTTGCCCGCCGCGGTCGCGCTGGGCACGATCAGCTATAATGTCGCGCGCAGCTTCGGTCCGGCGCTGGGTGGTCTCATCGTGCTGGCGGCCGGCGCTCAGGCGGCGTTTGCAATCAACGCCGTTTGTTATGTTCCGCTCTTCCTGGCGTTTTTCCTGTGGAAGCGGAGGCATGTTCCCTCCCGCCTGCCACCGGAGCAGATGCACCGTGCCATCGTTTCGGGCGCGCGCTACGCCTTTCATTCAGGCCCGATCCGCACCGTGCTGCTGCGGTCATTCCTGTTCGGGCTGACGGGGGCGTCAGCCACCGCACTGGCACCGCTTGTGGCGAAGAATTTGCTCGGTGGAGACGCCAGCACCTATGGCCTGATGCTAGGTGCCGGCGGTGTGGGGGCAGTTGTCGGCGCGCTGATGGTCAGCCCTGCGCGCACGCGGTTCGGCACGCAGAACACGACCAGCGCGATGGCGGTGGTCGGCGGGTTGGCGCTGGTGGCCGCGGGCTTGAGCCGCTCGGTGCCGCTCACCTGCTTCGCCCTGTTCGTCGCGGGCGGCGCGAACATCCTCACGATCGCGCTGTTCAACGTGTCCGTCCAGCTCGCGGTGCCGCGCTGGGTCACGGCGCGCGCGCTGTCCCTCTTCTCATCGGCGTTGACGGGCGGCATCGCGTTGGGCGCTGTGCTGTGGGGCAGCGTGGCCGGGATCTGGTCGGTCGATGTGGCGATGGTTGTATCGGGTGTCGCGCTGGGGGCCATGCCGTTGCTGGGTTTCATTCTGCCGCTGCCGGAGGCGAGCGAGGCGGATGTCGCGCCCTTCGAACTGGCGAATGAGCCGGAGGTCGCGCTGGCGCTCACCCAGCGTTCGGGGCCGGTGGTCATCGAGATCGACTATGAAGTCGATCCGGCGCAGGCGCGCGATTTCTATGATGCGATGCTCAAGGTTCAGCGCACGCGATTGCGCAATGGCGGCTTTGATTGGTCGCTCTCGCGCGACATCGCCGATCCCGCTTTATGGACGGAGCGCTATCAATGCCCGACCTGGGGGGATTATCTGCACATGCGCGTGCGCTTCACCCTGGCGGACAAGGCGGTTCAGCAACATGCCCGGTCGTTCAACCGCGACGCGAGCGAATTGCGCGTGCGACGGCGGCTCGAACGCCCGTTCGGCTCGGTGCGCTGGCGCGCGGATTCGCCGGATCCCAAACAGGGCTCCATTGGCTATATGGGGCCATGACGTGATGCCGAACGCAGTGTCAAAGCGCGGGGCAAAACGCGGGGGCGATGTCAGATGCGTTTGAGAAGATTGCAAATGTAAGCGCCATCCCGGCGGTATATGAAGTCTCCTTCCATAAGAGCGGCCAAGAATGGCCGTCACAATAGGGGAGGCTTGAATGGCCGGACTAATGCGCTTGAGCGCGACATCATCCATGATCGGGCTGGCGGCCCTTCTGGTTCTCACGCCGCAGACCGCTGTCGCGCAGGCAGCCGATGAAACGCAGGCCAGCGAAGGTGGCGAGATATTCGTGACCGCGCAGCGCCGTTCGGAACGCTCGCGCGACGTGCCGATCAGCATCACGACGCTTTCCCAGGATCAGCTCACCACGTCGGGCGCCAATCAGCTTTCCGATATCGCCAACGTGACCCCCGCGCTTCGCTTCGACAGCGCGGCCACCTTCGTGCAGCCGACCATCCGCGGCGTGGGCACCGCGGTCGCCAGCTCGGGCAGCGGCGCGAATGTGGGCATCTATGTCGATGGCTTTTACTCGCCCAACTCGCTGGCAGCCGATTTCCAGTTGATGAGCCTGCAAAGCGTGCAGGTTTTGAAAGGGCCGCAAGGCACGCTATTTGGCCGCAATACCACGGGCGGCGCGATCCTGCTGACCACGGCGGAACCGAGCGCGGACGCGCATGGTGAGTTCAAGACGAGCTATGGCCGCTTCGATACGCTGGCCGTGCAGGGCTATTCCACCTTTGGCGTAATCGACAATGTGGCCATGGATGTCGAAGCGATGTTCCGCCGCGGGGATGGCTTTGTCCGTAATATCACCACCGGCAGCGATAATGACGGCAATTACCGCAATTGGTCTTTCAGGAGCGGCCTGAAAATGGATTTTTCGGATTCGGTGTCTTTGCTGCTCCGCTATACCCATAGCGACAGCAACGATCCCACGCTGATGAACACCAATATCTATGAGGGGGCCGATATCGGGGGCGCGGGCACCAACGTGCCCGCCGGCTTCTATGCGACCGATCCTGACGAGGTGGCATCATCCGGCCCATCGGAATTCCGTTTCAACGGCGATGTGCTGCAAGCCACGCTGAAGGCCGATCTCGGCTTCGCCAATCTGACGTCCTACACGCAATATCGCGATGAAAAATCACTGATCGTGGAAGATCTGGATCACACGGCCGTGAACATCTTCCTGCTGCACATCCCCGTGCGGGCGAAGACCTTTTCGCAGGAAATGCTGTTGACGTCTAAGCCCGGAGGTCCGCTGCAATGGACGGCTGGCCTCTTCTATTTCCACAACCAGGATACTTGGCGCACCGCGCTCGGCACGCCGACCGCGACGGACAGGCTGGCGAGCCTTGCGCTGGGCGGCTCAGGCACGGACAGCAAATCCTATGCGGCCTTCGCCGACGCCACCTATGAAATCACGCCAAGGCTGTTTGTCACCGCGGGCGCACGATACAGCCATGATGTGGTGGACGATCCCTATTTCATCGTCCCCTTCTCAGGCGTTCGGACTTATGTGCCCAAGCTGAAAGGCGACAAAGTGACGCCGCGCGTGGTCTTGCGCTACAAGCCGAGCGAGGAATCCAGCGTCTACGCATCCTTCTCCAAGGGCTATAAATCGGGCATCCTCGATGTCGGCGGGGCGACCGGAAATATCGTGAAGCCGGAGGATATCAACGCCTACGAAATCGGCTATAAATTTGATGACCGGCGGCTGTCGTTCGATCTTTCGGCTTATTATTATGATTACAAGAATCTGCAGGTGTCTCTGTTCCGGGGCAATCCGCCCTCGGCCCAGATCATTAACGCCGCCTCTTCGGAAATTTATGGTGCCGAAGGCCAGCTCGCTTACCGGTTGAGCGATCATCTCTCCTTCAATCTTGGTGCTGCCTATACGCACGGCCGCTACAAGACGTTCGTCGATGCGCCGATCTACACGCGCTGCACACTACCGGCTTGTGCGGCACAGGGCATTTCGTTCGTGATCACCCCCGCGCTGCTGCAGAATGTGAACATGCAGCGGACACCCGAGTTCACCGGCAATGCGGGTATGCGCTATGCTACGGAAGTGGGCGGGGGTGAACTCGCGCTCTCCGGCAATCTTTATTACACGTCGAGTTTCTTTTTCGGACCCTCCGGCACCCAGTTCAAGGAAAAGGGCTATGAGGTGCTGGCCCTGCGCGCGCAGTGGACCGATCCGTCGGAGCGTTACACGCTCGCGGTTTACGGCGATAACGTCACCAACAATCGTTATCGGACGCAGGTTCAGTACAATAATTTCGGCATCGGCAATATCTACAGCGCGCCGGCGAGCTGGGGCGTGCAGGCGGGAGTGAAGTTCTGATGGGCAACGCGCGTCTAAAGGTGATCCAATGGGCCACGGGCAATATCGGCAGGCGCGCGCTGCGCGCGGTGATCGAGCATCCGGAGCTGGAACTGGTGGGTCTGTGGGTGAGTGCGCCGGACAAGGTGGGCCGCGACGCCGGTGACATCGCTGGCACCGCGCCATGCGGGATCGCGGCGACCAATGATGTCCAGGCGATGATCGCCACCGATGCCGATTGCGTGCTCTACATGCGGCAGGGCACCGATATCGACGAGGTTTGTGCGCTGCTCGCCTCGGGCAAGAATATCGTGACCACCCGTGGCGATTTCCATCATCCGCGCTCGATGGATCCCGTCATGCGCGCGCGGATCGAAGAGGCCTGTGCGATCGGCGACAGCTCCATCTACAGCACCGGGATCAGCCCGGGCTTCGTGACCGAAGCGCTGCCGATCGTTCTGCTGTCCTTGTCGCGCCGGCTCGATTGCCTGACGATCGACGAATTTGGCGATATGACCAGCCGGAATTCGCCGGATCTGCTCTTCAACATCATGGGCTATGGCGTGGCACCGGCGCAATTCGACCAGCGCAAGATCGATTATGTGAAGCATGATTTTGCCGGTTCGCTCGCGCAGCTTGCCGATGCCATCGGGCTTGATATCGATGAATGGGATGCCATCGGAGAAAATTCTGCGGCGCGCCATGATGTGGAGATTGCAGCCGGCACGATCAAGGCAGGCACCGTCGCCGCCCAGCGCATCACCATCACGGGAATGGCCAAGGGCAAGCCGGCGCTGCGTTTCCGCGCGAACTGGTATTGCGCGCGCGATATCGAGCATTCCGAATGGGAATTGCGCGAGTCCGGCTGGCGGATCCGGGTCGAGGGGGATACCCCGCTCGACGTGCATATCACCTTCCCGGTCAAGCCCGAGGACTATGCCGCCTTTACGCCCGGCTTGACCGGCCATCGTGCGGTGAACGCCGTGGCCGCGGTGTGCGCCGCGCCGTCGGGCATTCGCACCACGGTGGACCTGCCGCAGGTGATCGCGCAATTGTGAAGCCAGGCGGGTGGATCAATAACCCGCCACCAGCGTCTCGCTCAATTCCCATAATCGATGCGCGGCGCTATCGTCCTGCGCCGCGGGAGAGGGCATGAGCCATTGCCGCTCATGATAATAGCCGCCGGTCGTCTCGCCGGGTTCATGGGCGCAGGCCAGCCAGATCAATGTATCGGCGGCGGCTTCGGGGGTGACCGAGCGATCCCTGAGCGACTCCATATAGGCCTGCATCGGCGCATCGCAGTGGCTGGCGAAATTGCTGGCGACCACGCCGGGGTGCATCGCGTGGGAAACGATCCCGTCATCGGCCATGCGCCGCGCCAGTTCACGGGCGAACAGGATATTGGCGAGCTTGGCATGGCAATAGGCAGCGCCGCCGGTGAAGCCGTGGGCCAAGGTGAGATCGTCCCATTGCACACCCGCGCATTGCGCGTGCCCTGTCGAGGAGACCGCCACGATGCGGACCGCGCCCGGCCTCGATCGCGCGGCTGCGGCTTTGAGCTGAGGCATGAGCTTGCGGGTCAGCAGGAAGGCGGCGAGATGATTGGAGGCAAAGGTGGCCTCATGCCCTTCCGGCGTGATGATTCGCCGGGAGAAAACCCCGCCTGCATTGTTGAGCAGCACGTCTACGAACGGGCCCATCTGCGCGATCTTATCCGCCGCCCGGGCAGTTTCCGACAAGGACGAGAGATCGGCGCGGATCATGGTGAAATCGGAATCGGGCAGCGCGCGCAGCGTCGCCTCTGCATCGGCGCACCGTCCCGGATCGCGTCCGATGCCGATCACGCGCCATCCTCGTTCGATGAGGGCGCGGGCCGCCGCTTTGCCGATGCCCGCGCTGGCACCCGTTACGATGGCAAGCTTTTTGGTCGTCGCGTCGCTCACGCCATGGCCTCCTTCAACGCGGTTGTCCTTCTTGCGCCAGAGCAGGAACAGCATTTCGGGCCGCTCGATGCAAACCGCCCCGCGCTATCGCCCGGCGCGACGGATCCGCGGAGACGCCTGAGCGATATCTGCCAAATCCTATTCCGAAAGATTTTACAGCGCCGCGCCGCCGCGCGATCACAGGGCCAAATCAAAGGAGAGACGCGATCATGGCGATTGGACTTGCGGGCAAGGTGGCCCTTGTCACCGGGGCATCGTCGGGCATTGGCGAGGCAACGGCGCTCGGCCTCGCTGAAGCAGGCGCGGTCGTCGCCCTGTCCGCGCGGCGCGCCGATCGGTTGCACACGCTGGTCGCGCGAATCGAAAGCGCGGGCGGCAGGGCGCTGGCGCTGCCGGGCGACATCGCGGTGGAGGCCGAAGCGAGCAAAGCCGTGGCCGACACGATCGCGCAACTGGGGCGCATCGACATTCTGGTCAATTCGGCCGGCGTGATCCAGGCGGGCGGGGTGGAGAGTCTGTCGCTGGATGAATGGCGGCGGGTGATCGAGATCAACCTGATGGGCACGCTTTACACATGCAAGGCGGCGATCTGGCCGATGAAGGCGCAAGGGGCGGGCGACATCATCAATATCTCGTCGACGTCGGGACGGCGGGCAGCGGGGATGTTTGGCCCGTATTCGACGAGCAAATTCGGATTGACCGGCCTTACCGAAGGGCTGCGGCAGGAAGTGGGGGGCGCTGGCATCCGCGTGAGCATCGTTGAGCCGGGGGCGACCGCGACCGAAGTTGCGGGCGGCATCACCGACCCTGCCATGCGTGCCGCGATGGCGCAGCATGTGACCAAGGATGGCGCGATGCAGCCTTCGGACATCGCGGATGCGATCGTTTTCATCGCATCGCTGCCCGCGCGTGTGAACGTGTCGCAGATACTGATACGCCCCACCATCGATACGGCCCCGATGTAGTGACGGCGAGGGGGGCGAAGCACGCAACGACGTGCGAAGACAAGTTCAGGAGCAGAGCATGACCGATCCCGAAACGCGTCCGCTCACCCCGCCCGAACAATTGCCCGGGATGCTCTATCGATCCTATTTCCTGTTCATCATGGTGCTGGTCTCGGCATCGGTCATCGGCGAACGCTACATGATGGTGGTGATGGTCGAACCCATCCGCCGCGAGCTTCAACTGAGCGACACCGCAATCGCCATGGTCAAGGATATGGCGATCGCCATCATTTACATCCTGGCCATCATTCCATTGGCGCGGCTGGCCGATCGCTGGTCGAAGCGCAAGGTCGTCGCCATATCTGCGGTGGTATGGAGCGTGGCCGTCATCATGTGCGGCGCTGCCAAGAATTTCTGGATGCTGCTGATCGGCCGCGCAGGGATCGGTCTTGGTGAAGGCGGTTTCACCTCACCGTCCCAGGCGTGGATCGCCGATCTGTTTCCGGTGAGCCAGCGCGCCACCGCGCTGTCGATCTTTCTGCTGGGCGCATCGCTCGGCAATTTTCTGGGGCCGGCGATCGGCGGATGGGCTGCACTTGAATATGGCTGGCGCAACGCGCTGATCTTCGCGAGCATTCCGGGCTTCATTCTGGCACCGATCGTGTGGTTCACCTTGCGCGATACCCGGTCGGGCCTGGCCGATGGCGCGCCCGTCGCGCCTAAAATTCCCGTGTCTTTCATGCAGACGGCGCGCGAGCTAATGGCGATCAAGACGCTGCCCCTGCTGATCCTGGCGGCATCGCTCAATGCGCTGCTGACCATGGGCGTGGTAAGCTGGGCACCCGCCTTTATGGAGCGCACCCATGGGATGCCCGCGAACCAGGCCGGTCTGCAATTGGGCAGCGCGCTGTTCGTCGGTTCGGTGATCGGCCATACGCTGGGTGGACCACTGGCCGATTTCCTGGGGCGCAGGGATTTGCGCTGGTATATCTGGATCCTCACCTTGAGCGGCGCGATCGCCACGGGGGTAGGGTGGCTGATCCTGACCGGGCCGGCGAACCGCGTGTTTCCGCTGTTCGGCCTCAATCTTCTGGTTGGCGGGATTTCCGCGGCGCCGCTGATGGCAGTGGTCGCAGGATTGGTCCCGGCCCGCTCGCGCTCCACCGCGATCGCGGTGCTGATGGTCGCCATACAGGTGATCGGGCTGGGCGGCGGACCCGTGTTCGTCGGCTGGCTGAGCGATATGCTGCGGCCCACCTATGGCGAGGAATCGCTGGGCATGGCGATGCGCTGGGTGTTGCTGGTCGGCATCCCCAGCACGATCCTGTCATGGATGGCGAGCCGCACCTGCAGAGAGGATTTCGCCACGGTCGGCGGATGGGGCGGCGCTGCGATGAAACATGCTGTGGCCCATTGAAACACTGGAGGATAGACGATGCCAGCCTATATGATCTTCACCCGCGAAGGGCCAATTTTCAACCAGGCCGAGATGGAGGCCTATAGCAGCCGCAACCGCAGCGAGGCTGGCCAGTCGGTGGAGAAATACGGGCTGAAACCGCTCGCCATCTATGGTGCACTGGAAACATTGGAGGGTGCGGGGCCGGAAGGCGTCGTCATCCTGGAATTCCCCAGCGCTGACGATGCGCGCGCCTGGTATAACAGCCCAGAATATCAGGCCGCGGCCGAGCATCGCAAGAAAGGTGCGCCGTACCGGGCATTGCTCGTCGAAGGGCTGTAACAGGAGGAGAAGCAGATGAGGTTCGTTTTCGCGCTGTGCTGCCTGTTTTCGGCGGCTTGCCATACGGCTGCCGCCGCAGCGCCCGCGCCGCCGATGGCGGCACCGCGGCTGGGCGAAGGCTATCTGAAGGGCGCCGCCATGACCGACAGCATCGCGCTGTCTCCGCCCCCGCCCGCTGCGGGATCGGCCGCGGAGGCGCGGGATATCGAGGCATCGAAAGCCGGGCTTGCGCTCAGCGGGAGCCCGCGTTGGGCGCTGGCCACGGCGGACGCCGATCTGTTCGGGCCGCAGGCCACCGCAACGCTCTCCTGCGCCGCCGGCGTCGCGATCGGCCCCAAGACGACGCCCCGGCTGGATCGTCTGCTCCGCAAGACGATCGCTGATCTGGGCATGTCCACCTCCGCCATCAAGCGCGCTTATCAACGCCCGCGCCCGTTCATGGTCAACGGCCAGCCGACCTGTACGCCGGATTGGGAGCCGGTGCTGCGCAAGGACGGTTCCTATCCTTCGGGCCATAGCGCGATCGGTTATGGCTGGAGCCTCATCGTCGCAGAACTCCGCCCGGAGCGCGCCGCGAAGATCGTCGCGCGTGGCCGGGCCTTTGGCGACAGCCGCCGCATCTGCAACGCGCATTGGCTGAGCGATGTGGAGGAGGGCCGCATCGCGGCGGCGGCGACCTTCGCGCGCCTCAATGCCGATCCCGTGTTTCAGAAGGATATCAAGGCCGCCCGCGCTGAACTGAAGAAAGCCAAGGCGTCGCCGGAAGGGTGCGACAGCGAAGCGCAGACACTCGGCGCGCCCTGATCCGCCAGACATCGAAGGAGTGAAAGATCATGAGTGACATCAAGCCCCGCATCCCGCCGCTGCCGCGTGCGGAATGGACGGACGATGCGCGCGAGGTCTTCGCCTATTGGGGCGAGCCCAATGCCTGGGAGGAAGGGTCGAAGACCAATGTCCTGATGGTGATGGGCAATCACCCCGGCCTCGGCAAAGTGTACAATATCTGGGGCAAGCATCTGCTGATGGCGAACACGCTGTCCACACGACATCTGGAGATCTTGATCCTGCGCGTCGCCTGGCTGGTGAAATCGGCCTATGAATGGCACAATCACGTCGGCTATGCCCTGAATGCCGGGCTAACGCTGAAGGACATCGCCGCGATCCGGGATTTTCCGGAGGGCGGGGATTGGGACGAGCCGGATGCCGCCGTGATGCGATCGGTCGACGAACTGAAGAATGACGGCACGCTGAGCGACGCGACATGGGAAACGCTCGGCAGGCATTTCAATACCCAGCAGAAGATGGATCTGGTCTTTTCCATCGGGCATTATGTGATGACGAGTTGGGCGTTGTCGTCCTTTGGCGTACAGATCGAGGGCGCTGCGGACCGGATCGGCTTTGATCTGCGCACCGAATCGGGCAAGATACCGGGCAAGACCTACAAGCCCGGCGAAACCGAGGATTGGACGGACAGCCGGGGATATTGAACCTGGCCCTTCGGATCGCGGCAACGATATCGAGATGGGCAGGCGCGGTTTTCGGATGGTTCCGCTTTCAATGCGCGATAGGCACATGAACAAGATCAATGGATCGGCATTTTCGAAAGGGATCAACAGACGTGGCTACAGAAATCCTGCTTCCTAAAATCGGCTTTTCGATGACCGAGGGCGAAATTGCCGAATGGCTGGCCGAAGATGGCAGCGAAGTGACCGAAGGCCAGCCGCTCTATCTGCTCGAAGCCGATAAATCGGCCAATGAAGTCGAAGCGCCGGCCAGCGGCACGCTGCGCATCATCATCGAAGCCGGGGAAACCCATGAAGTCGGGACCGTCCTCGGCACGATCGAATAGGGATCATAGACTGTGACCCTTCGTGTGGGGATCGTCAGCGCTGCATGGGGGGGCTTTGCGCATCTCCCTGCCTGGCGCGCCATCCCGGGGGTCGAGGTGACGGCGATCTGCACCTCGCGCCAGGAAACGGCGGAGGCGGCGCAGCAACGGTTGGGATTGCCGCGCGCCTTCTGGAATGCCGAGCAGATGTGCGCGGATCCGGATATCGATATCGTCGATCTGGGCACGCGGCCCAGCGTGCGCCTGCCCATGATTCTGGCAGCACTGGCGCATGGCAAACATGTCTATAACGCCAGTCCCCATGCGCCGGACTGGGCCGGGGCCAAGGCGATCGACTCCGCCTGGCGTGCAAGTGGTGCTGCCGGCGTGGTCGATGCCTTTTCGCAGTGGATCCCCGCGCATCGCCAGATGAAGGCGATGGTGGATGAGGGCTATCTCGGGGCACCGCTCGGGGGCACCTGCCATTTCAACATCTCGCTGTTCAACCAGCCGATCAAGCAATTCCCTTATAATTGGTTCGCGCAAGCCGGGCTGGGCGTGTCCGCAGTGCGCAACAATGGCAGCCATGCGCTGTATATGCTGCTGCACATGTTCGGGCCGGTCGCCGAACTGGTGGCCGATGACAGCCAGATCCTCAAGCAATGGAATTTTGCGGATGGGGACAGCATCACGCCGGAGACGAATGATTTCGCCAATGTGATCCTGCGCTTTGTCAGCGGGATGACGATGCAGATGCAGATAAGCTGGAGCATGGCGCTGCATGACGGCTGGCTGCTCGACGTGTTTGGCGAAAAGGGGCGGCTGATTGCATCCTCGCCCACATTCCCCACCGCGCGCGATTGCCTATTGCGCGGTGGTGCATTGGGCGGTGCGCTTGGCCCGATCGATATTCCGGAGGCGTTTCTGAAATCGCCAGACATTGCGCTCGACTGGCAGAGCGAACCGCAGCCCAGTTTCCCGATGGCGCTTTCGATGCAGGCGATGGTCGAGGCGATCCATGGGCGCGGGCAGGCTTCGCCTGATTTTGCGCAGGCGCTTGAAGTGGAGCGCATTCAGGAAGCGATCCGGATTTCGAGCCTCGAACGGCGCTGGATCAGGATCGCCGATATCGTCTGAAATCCTGCGCTATTTGCCGGTGAAGCGGGGTTTGCGCTTGTCTTTGAGCGCGGCGATGCCCTCGCGATGGTCGGCGCTGCGCACGCTGACGGATTCATAGGCGATGCCCGCCTCCATCACCGCGCCGGCGATCCGCTTGAGCTCCATATTCGTGAGCACCTTGGTCCAGCGGATCGCATTGGGCGCGCCTTCCAACAGACGCTGACAAAAGGCGTCGACTGCGCCGTCCAGTTCGGCTGCGGGCAGGCAATGATTGATCAGGCCGATATCCGCCGCCTTTTGCGCGCTCAGCAGTTCACCCGTCAGCAGATATTCCTTGGCGCGTGTGAGGCCGATGCGCTGCGCCCAGATTACCGCGCCGCCGTCGCCCGCCACCAGCCCGATGCCGACATGCGGATCGCCGATCTTCGCCGTGTCCGCGGCGAAGATGACATCGCAAAGAAGCGCGACGCTCGCGCCCAATCCTATCGCATGGCCATTCATCCGGCACACCACGGGCTTTTCGATATCGAGCAGCGCAAACACGATGCGCTTCGCCTGCCGCGCCTCATGATCGAACAGATGGGGGTTGGCGGCATTATGCTCCATATGCGCGATATCGCCGCCCGCCGAGAAGGCGCGGCCGGCCCCGGTGATCAGGATGACATCGGAGCCATTGTCCCGTCCCGCAAAGGCCAGTGCTTCGGGCAAATCATCGTGCAGATCGAGATTGACCGCATTCATCGCATCGGGCCGGTTGAACGTCAGCACCAGCAGCCGGCTGCGGCGTTCGAGCAGGATCGTGCGGAATTCCGGAAGGTCTTGGCTCATGAACGCGAATCTCCTTCCCGCTCCCTTATCACGCCGGGGCGATATGCGAAGGCCGCCCGGGCGATAAGCCCTTGTGCAGTTCATCGGGCGGGGTTTTAGTCCGCCGCTCTGCGATAAGGCGCGTGAAGAGACACAGGAGAGGCGGCGCATGGGCGGGTTCGACGAGATGTTCGACTGGGTGGTCGTGGGCAGCGGCGCAGGGTCGATGAGTTCGGCGCTCGTGATGCGCAAGGCGGGCAAGTCCGTGATCGTGCTTGAAAAAGAACCGTTCCTTGGCGGCACCACCGCCAAATCGGGCGGGGTGATGTGGATCCCCAACAACCGCTTCATGCGCGAACAAGGCGAGGCCGATAGCGCGGAGGCGGCGATCACCTATCTCGATGCGCTGATGGCCACCGAAAGTGCCGAAGCACCAGGCAGCAGCGCCGAAAAGCGCCGCGCCTATGTCAATGAAGCGCCCAAGATGATCGATTTCCTGGTCGATCAGGGCGTCGCGCTGGAGCGCGGCCCCGATTTCTGGCCGGATTATTATGACGAACTGCCAGGCGGCTGCAAAACCAGCCGGACCGTGGTGGCCGAACCCTTCAATAAGAAGGAACTCGGTCCCTGGGCAAAGACGCTGCGCAAGGGATTTGCGGAATTTCCGGTCCGGCTTGGTGAGGCGATGAAGCTCAATTATATCCGGCGCGATCCGGCGCTGAAAAAGGCGCAGCTCCGGATCGTCTGGCGCACCATCCGCACCCGGCTGATGGGCCAGCATTATGTCACCGCTGGTGCCGCCCTGCAGGGACGGATGTTGAAGGCCGCGCTGGCGGCGGGCGTCGATTTTCGCATTGAAAGCCCGGTTTCCGAACTCATCGTCGAGAATGGCAAGGTGACCGGCATCCTGACCCAGAAGGATGGAAAGCCCTGGCGTGTCGGCGGCCGGCTGGGCGTGCTCGTCAATGCCGGCGGTTTCGCGCAGAATCAGGCGATGCGTGATCGCTACATGCCCGGCACGCGCAGCGCATGGTCGCAGACGCCCGAGGGCGACACTGGCGAGATGCACATGGAAATGGAGCGGATCGGTGGTGTGCTGGCGCAGATGGATCAGATGGTCGGATATCAGACCACGCCTGCTCCAGGCTGGGAAAAAATATATGTGACCCCGCCAGCGCAAGGCCTCACGGGCAAGCCGCACGCCATCCTCGTCGATCAATCGGGCGTGCGCTACATGAACGAGGGCGGCTCTTATGAGCTGTATTGCGAGACCATGCTGAAGCGCAACGCCAGCGTTCCGGCGGTGCCGAGCTGGGCGATTCTGGATCGGCAATATGTCGAGATGTACAAGGTCGCCGACAAATGGATCGACAAGAAGGTCCCGGCAGGCTGGATCGAGCAGAATTATCTGCACCGGGCCGACAGCATCGAGGCGCTGGCACGCAGCATCAAGGTGGATCCCGTCGCGCTGAAAGCCACGATCGATCGCTGGAACGGGTTTGTGGCGGCGGGCCGGGACGAGGATTTCCATCGCGGCGAGCGTGCTTATGATAGCTGGCTGGGTGATCCCTATCACGGCCCCAATCCCGCATTGGGTACGGTCGAGAAAGGGCCATTTTATGCGGTGCCCGTCGTTCCGGGGGATGTCTCCACCTATGGCGGCGCGGTGACCGATGCGCATAGCCGGGTGGTGAAGGCCGACGGTTCGCCGATCGAGGGGCTGTATGCCACCGGCGTTTCCACCGCATCGCCGATGGGCAATGCCTATCCGGGTGCCGGGGCCAGCATCGGCCCGTCAATGACATTTGGCTATATCGCGGCCAAGCACGCCGCGGGGCTGGGCAACCAGCTTTAGCGCCTAATTCCCGAAGGTCACCGGTTTGGAGAGGCGATAGGGAAGGCTGGGTGAGGCAATCTTGGATTCATGCCCGTCATCGTGAATCAGAGTCACGCGGCCGACACCGGGCGAGGCGACCACGCCCACCACGCTATCCACCCATTTGTGCAGTTCAGCGCGCGCAAAGGCGAGTCGATCGCCGCCTGTGCTGGCGTCTCCGGCAGCTTCCAGCTCGGCTTCAAGCTGAAGAATGCGGTCCGCCGCCTGTTGTATCGTATCGTCTTTATCCATGCCGGCTCCAATCGATGATCGCCCCGATCATAAAGCGATTACGCATCGCAACGAAACCTGGGTGCATCCGGACGGGGTGATGCGCTCCACATATCGCCGGGGCGAGTTGACCTCCAGAGGCTGACAGCCAATTGATGAGGGCAGTCCAACGGCCATCGAGGAACCCCATGGCAGATCTCAAAAACGCCCCGGTGCCAGATGCCGAGACACTGGTCGATATCTACCGTCGCATGATCCGCATCGAGCGCAATGATGACGCCATCCGCAAGACGGTCCGCCTCGGTCGCCTGACGATGCCTTATTATTCCGCGCGCGGTCAGGAAGTGATTCCATCGACCATCTCGGCGCTGCTGAACAAGGAAGACCAGATCTGTACGATCTATCGTGGTATCCACGATATGGTGGCCAAGGATATGCCGTTGCGCCCGCTCTGGGCCGAGATTGCGGGCCGGATCGATGGCACCTGCAAGGGCAAGGGCGGACCGATGCACCTCACCCATCCCGAAAGCGGCGTGATGGTCACGACGGGCGTGGTCGGCTCTTCGATGCCGATCGCCAATGGCCTGGCCTGGGCCGCGAAGCTCGATGGCAGCAAGCGCGTTGCGATCGCCTATTTCGGCGATGGCGCATCGAACATCGGCGCATTTCACGAAAGCCTCAATCTGGCGTCGCTCTGGAAGCTGCCAGTGATCTTCGTTTGCCAGAATAATGGCTTTGCCGAGCATACCCGCTATGAAAACGCCACGTCGGTCGATTTCATATCCAAGCGCGCCGCTGGCTATGCGATGCCGGGCTTTACCGTGGACGGCAATGATCCCGTGGCGATGTATGCTGCCGCGCACACCGCCATCGCCCGCGCCCGCGATGGCGAGGGGCCGACGCTGCTTGAGTGCAAGACGTTCCGTTTCTTCGGCCACGTGCTGGGCGACGACGATTTCTACATGACCAAGGAAGAAAAGGCCGCGGCGATGGCCGACGACCCCTTGCCCAAATTCCGCGCGAAACTGATCGCGGACGGCCATGCGACCGAAGACCGGCTTGCCAAGATGCAGGCCGATATCGAGGCCGAAATCGCCGATGCCCAGGAATTCGGGCTGAACAGTCCTTTCCCGTCGGCCGATGAGCTGCGCCGCGATATCTTTGCCGAGGAGATTCCCGCGTGAGCGAGATGGTAAAAATGAACGGCCTGCAGGCCATCAACGCCGCCATGTTCGAGGCGATGGAGGCCGATCCCAAGGTGCTCGTGCTGGGCGAGGATATCGCCGATCGCGAAGGCGGTGGCGTCACCGGCACGATGCGCGGTCTTTCGACCAAATTCGGCGATCACCGGGTCTGCACGACGCCGATCTCGGAGCAGGCGATCATCGGCGCGGCCATCGGCGTGGCGATCAACGGCTATAAGCCCGTCGCCGAGATCATGCTGATGAATTTCACCACGGTCGCGATGGACATGATCTTCAATCATGCGGCCAAGCTGCGTTTCATGTCTGGCGGGCAGACCAGCGTGCCTTTGACCATCCGCACGCTGACAGGCGCTGGCTGGCAGACGGCGGGCCAACATGCGGATCATCTCGAAGGCTGGTTCGCGCACGCGGCGGGCATCAAGGTCGTCTGTCCTTCGAACCCCGCGGATTATAAGGGCTTGCTGCTTTCCTGCATTCAGGATCCCGATCCCTGCCTGTTCGTCGAAACCGGCGGCACATTGTTCGTGCCTGGCGAGGTCGCGGTCGATCAGGGGCCGATCCCGCTGGGCAAGGCGCGGATCGTGCAGGAGGGCACGGACGTCACCATCATCAGCTATTCGACGATGATGCTGCGCTGCCAAGCTGCACTCGCCGGCCTGGCGGAAGCGGGCATCTCCGCTGAACTCATCGATCTGCGCACGATCTCGCCATGGGACAAGCAGGCCGTGCTGGACTCCGCCGCTAAAACGGGCCGTGTCGTCATCGTTCATGAGGCCGTGCGCAATTTCGGCCCCGGTGCCGAAATCGCGGCGACCATCAACGAAGAACTTTACGGTCAGCTCAAGGGGCCGGTGCGCCGGCTGGGCGGGCCCTACTCGCCCGTGCCCTTCTCCAAGCCGCTGGAAGACGCCTTCCTCGTCACGCCGGAACAGATTGTCGAGGCGGTGAAGGGCCTGATGGGCTGAACAAAACGCGCCCCCTGTCCGGATGGACGGGGGGGCGGTGTTCAGATCATTCCACCACGACTCTTACCCGCCCCAGATTCTGGATATGAGCATAAGGCGAGGCGGCATTTCCATGGCGCTCCGCCGTCACGCGGAGCGCCGGAAAATAGGTGCCCGGCTTGAGAAAGCTGTGGCTGGCCTTGAGCGTGATCTTCGCTTTTTGGGTCTTCGGCAGCCTAGCCTTGAGCGGGAATGCGCCGTCCCCTTCGAAATCCCATTCCGCCGCGATGATCCGGCCCGCGCTGGGGGGCACTTCGATCGTCGCGGAAAAGCGGACCGACTGACCGGGCTTCGCCGACGCCTTGGCACCGCCATCGGCCTTGACCATGGCCACTGGCTGAATGCCCATCCGGGCGGATGCGGTGGCCGGAACAATCACCTGCCCGTCCTTTATGACGTAGGCGGTGCTGGCGGGTGGCGTGACGCCCTGTTCCACCCAGAGGGAAAGATCGCGCAGCGCCTGGTGCAAGACGCCGAGATAGCTGACCGTCCGGGTCGGATCCTCCTGCTGGCTGTCGTCGCCGTGCAGCGCGTGATCGATCATCCAGATCCGGAACGTGTCGGCGGCCGCAGCCCCCTGGCTGGCTTCGACCTGCCTGCGATACCAATCGCCCTGCCATGGCATCGCCTCGCGATCCCATAGCGATTCGACGAGGATCATCTTGCCGCTGAACTGCCCGGTCATCGGCGGCTGTCCAAACGGCCTGCCCGTGGTGGAGGCGGTGAACAAGGGACCGAGCAGGAAGGCGCGCTGTGGATGGAGCGGCGTGCCATCCGGCTTGCGAAACTGATCCCACACGGCATAGCCGGCGTCCCTGGGCGGCACCTGATGCCAGTGATAGGTTTCGGCGGCGAGGAAATTGCTGTTGTCGATCCGCACTTTGTCGCCGCCCTGGAGCTTCGCCGCGACCGTGTCATCGACAACGCCGAGCACGACCACATCACCGACGATCCGGCTGATCGTCAGCCGCTGGCCGGCAGCCGCCCCAGATCCGACGATCAGATCACCGCCGACGAAATAGGTGGGTGGCGGTGCGCTGGCGAGACGGAAGGCGACGATCCGGCGGGCGGCTGCGCCCTGCAGCGCGGCAAAGGCGTTGTCGACATTGGAGGTGCCGTTGGTCACCCGCGTGTCGAGCTTCAACGCCGCGGCATCGCTCGCCGAGATCGTCGCGGCGACGGTCGAATCATGTTGCAGACGATAGCCCGCGAACGCCTGTGGCGCATCATGGCCCAGATAACCGGGCTTGCTCCAGAAATCGTTGAAATAGCCCGGATCGGCCATCAGCATCCCGCCATAGAGCGCGGCAAAGCCATGGATGCCCATCGTGCGCCAGCCAAACCAGGAGGGCGTGGGGAAGCCCATATTCGTCACTTCGCGCAGCACCGACGCTTGCTCCGGTGTCAGGCCGGCATAGGGATCGCCGCTGCCGCCGGGTTCAACGGCATTGAGGATATGGGGAAATTTGTCCTGCAGCACGCGCATCGCGCGCAGCCGCACGGTGAACATATTGGGCGGGGCCATGGGCGATCCGAGCACATAGGGAACGACGCCATCCCACACCCCTTGCGCATTTTCGATCGCGCCGACCGTACGGAAGCCGCCGCCACTGCCGCCAAAGGCATAGCCATAAGGACGCTTGCCGCCGTACATCTGCTGCGCGACGACGCGCGAATAATCGGCCGCCGCGGCATTGGCGCGATAGGCGGCAATGGTCGCGTCCACCGGCTGGCCCGGCATCCCCACCATGCCGCGCCCGCCGCCATTGGTTTCAACGAAATAGCCGCCCGAAGCGATCGCAAAGCCGATCTTGTCTTCTTCGCCTGGGGCCATTTTCTGCGCCAGATTCTCGTCATCGGGCACGGGCGTGATATGTTGGAAGAAGCGGTCCCGATATTGCGCCTTGTCCGGAAAATAGAAGGAAAAGCGGGTGTCGGTGCCCTTGAAGCCACCGTGCACATAACGATGGCGAACGGGGGCATCGCGCCACTCGTCAACGTCGATATAGGGTTCCTTGAACAGGGGATCCGCCGCCGCGCTGACAGCCGTGGGCGCTGCTGGTTCGCCGGCATGAACGGGCGCGGCCAGCGCCAGCACCGAGGCCGCCAGATATGACGCCGTCGCAATTGTCCTCATGCTTCATCCTCCCCTGATATCGGGGTCAGGCGGTCGCTTGTGCCAGCGCCTGCCTGCCCGCCATTTCTTCCCATTGATCCGCATCGCCGCCGAGCGCGCAATTGAGCAGCGCGCGCTTGAGGAACAGATGGCAATGGTGCTCCATCGTAAGGCCAATGCCGCCGTGAAGCTGAACAGCCTCCTCGGCGATGGTCCGATAGACGGTCGTGGTGTGCGCCTTCAGCGCACCCATCTCGGCCAGTGTAACCGCGGGATCGTTTCCACGCGCCCAGAACAGCGCTTCGGCAGCGGCAAGCCAGGTCTTCATATCCGCCACGCGGTGCTTCAAGGCCTGAAACATGGCCAGTGGCCGATCGAACTGACGGCGTGTTTCGAGATATTCGATGGTGAGGCGCAGAATGGCATCCGCCCCCCCTAGCGAGTCTCCCGAAAGCGCGAACAGGCGCTGCGCCTGAAGCCGTTCGGCCAGCGCCGTCGCAGCGTCGCCCTCCGCCAGCGTAAACCCTGTGGCACTCGCATCGATCGCGATGTCGAACAGGCGCCGGGTCTTGTCCCAAGTGGCGCGCGCCGTGAGGGTTTGCGCATCCACGGGCATGAGCGCAATGCGCCGATCCTCGATCACAAGAACGTGACTGGCGCGGTCGGCATCCGGCACGCAGGTCAGTCCCCCGGCAACGCTGTAGCCCGCCAGCGATGCGGTCATCACCGCGCCACCCATGGCTTGCGTGAGCAGATCATCGCGCTCCGGCAACCCGTCGGCCGCCGTCAGCGCCGTGATCACCAGCATCTGCGCGATGGCAGGGCCGGGGACGAGCGCGCGGCCCAGGGCCATGTGCGTGACACCGGCCGCTTCCACGCCAAGCCCGAGCCCGCCCAATTCTTCGGGCACCGCCATCATCAGCCAGCCCATCTCCGCGATCAGGCCCCAGCTTTTGGCGGCATCGGGCACCAGATCGGCCGGATCGAACGCCTTGTGCGCGGCATCCTGCAATTCGGCGCGGGTCATGCTCATGCGGCGTCTCCGGCCAGCGTCCAGCTTTTGGGTTCGCGTGGCATATTGAGCAGACGCTCCGCGATGATGTTACGCTGAACCTCGTCGCTGCCGCCCGCAATGGTCCAGGCATAGCTGTTCATGAAATCCGCCATCCAATTGCCTGTTTCCATGCCGCCGCCAAAGGTGATGGGCTCATGATATTGGGCATCCATCCCGCCCAGCCGGAGGCCGAGCAGCGTGAATTCGCGTAGCGTGCGGGAATAAGAGAGTTTGACGATCGAGGCGTCGCCCACGCGTTCCTCGCCCGCGATCCGGTTGGCCAGGAACTGATCGGCGATCGCGCAGGTTGCGTCGATCTTGGTGGCGAGACGACCGAAATCGCGCAAGATGCCGGGATCATTCTCCCGCCCGCCCGCGCGGATCAGATCGGCGATCCGCCAGAGCGCACCCCGCATCCGCGCACTCAGCTCGAGAAGCGTCAGGCCGCGTTCGGAAGAAAGCGTGGATTGTGCGACCGCCCAGCCCTGGCCTTCCGCGCCCAGACGATCCTCCACCGGAATTTCGACATTATCGAGAAACAGTTCGGCAAATTCCTCATCGCCATGGATCTGGTGGATCGGGCGTGCGGTGACGCCCCTGGCCTTGAGATCGAGCAGGAGATAGGTCAGCCCCGCCTGTTTCGCACCTTCATTGCTGGTGCGCACCAGCAGCAGGCATTTGTCGGCGAATTGGCCCATGGTGGACCAGAGCTTCTGCCCGTTCACGATATAGACGTCGCCCTGCCGCTCCGCACGGGTCTTGAGGCTGGCGAGGTCGGATCCCGCATTGGGCTCCGAAAAGCCCTGGCACCAGATTTCCCCCTCCAGAATCCGGGGGATGTAACGCTGCTGCTGCGCCGCGCTGCCCCATTCGAACAGGGTGGAGGCGGCATGATAGGTGGACATGAAGGAGAGCAGCAGGCGCGGTGTATCGGCGCGGGCAAATTCTTCGTAAATGACCTTCTGTTCGGCCAGGCTGCGGCCGCCGCCCGGCCATTCGGCGGGCCAGTGCGGCACGGCATAGCCGCCGCCCGCCAGCGTGGCGAACCAGCGACGCTGCAGATCGAGAAACGCTTCGTTGCTGGTGCAATATTCCCGCCAGCCCTGCGGCGCATGGGCGGCGAGCCAGCGGCGCACATCCTGGCGCAGCGTTTCGAGTGCGTCGGTCAAAAAACCAGCCTCCTCCAGCGTGATTTACGCATCCAGATCGGCCTGAGCCGGAGCGCGCTTCCATTCTGTCTCATGCTAGGCCTCAATTCACAGGAACGCCGCAAGCCATGGCCATGAATATCGGCAAGGCGATGCCGGATCGCGGCCCATTTTTGCGGGCTAGACCGCGATTTCGATCGTCTCTCCGACGATCCTTACCGGGAAAATAGCGATGGGATCCGTCGCCGGCGGGTTCAGCGGCTCACCCGTTTCCAGATCGAAGCGCGCGCCATGCGCCGGGCAGGCGATCCAGCCATAGCGAATCCGCCCGCATTCGAGCGGCTCCTGCGCGTGAGAGCAGAGATTTTCGACGGCATAAATTTGCCCGTCGCTGTTGCACAGCAGGATCGCGCGGCCGCCGGCTTCCACCCGCTTCGCCTTGCCGGGCTCTACCTCCCCGATCTGCGCCACCGCGATAAATTGCTGTTCGCTCATCCTCGATCCCGCTGCTGTGATTGCGCTCCATGCCATGGACGGAGCCGCGTGGTGCTTGCAAGGGCGGGCGGATCGGGATCATATCACCGGGGCGGTGTCTTGCCGCCGCGCCGCCGATCACGCACGCCGCCCCTGTTCCCCCGCCCATGTGTCCATTAACGGATTGAAGGGATATATCAGGCCCAAGATGCGCCGCATGTGGAAATGAACTGCCCCATGAACTTCGAATGGACCCCAGAGGAAGCCGCGTTTCGCCAGCGGCTGCAGGATTTCCTGGCCGTCACGCTGCCCGACGATTGGGAGCGCTTTTCGCAGCACGGCCCGGCCTCTCCCGCGCTCACCAAATATGCCGAGACGTTTTGCGGCAAGCTGGCTGAAGAGGGTCTGCTGACGCCGCACTGGCCCAAGGCGATCGGCGGGCAGGGGCTGGATCCCTGGCATCAGGCGATCCTGGCCGAGGAAATGTGGATCGCGGGCGAGCCGCGCGGCGGCCAATATATGAACGTCAATTGGGTCGGCCCCACGTTGATCAAATATGGTTCGGCGGACCAGCAGGCACGCTATTTGCCACCGATTTCCGAAGGCAAGGCGCTCTGGTGCCAAGGCTTTTCCGAGCCCGGCTCGGGCTCCGATCTGGCGTCGCTCCGCACCCGCGCCGTGCTGGATGGAGACAATTACCGGGTCTCAGGTCAAAAGATCTGGACGAGCTATGCCGGGCTGGCCGACACCTGCTTTCTCGTATGCCGCACCAGCGACGATCGCAAGAAGGGCATCTCCATCCTGCTCGTGCCGATGGATACGCCGGGCATCACCGTGCGGCAGATCCCCTCGCTGATCGGCGAGGGGGATATCCATGAGGTCTTTTTCGATGATTGCGTCGTGCCCGTCAGCGCGCGTCTCGGCGATGAGGGGCAGGCCTGGGAAATCATCGGCTATTCGCTCACCAACGAACGGTTGGGTATTCCGCGATATGCGCTCGCGCGCGCGGCGCTTGATCGTGCGGTGAGCCTTTTGCAGGCGCAGGCGGAATTTGCCAGCGAGGCCGTGAAGCTGGAGGCCGCCCATGCCGCTGCATTGTGCGAGGCCGCGCGTATGGCGAGCTATGCGATCATCGATTGTCGCAGCCGCGGCGAGGCGATCGGCGCGGAATCCAGCTCCGCACGCTTTGCCACCGTGATGGCGGAGCGCAAGGTGGCCGAGTTCGTGGTGGAATATCTGCCGGAGGCGCTGGCCGACGCGCATCCCTATCTCAAAATGCACCATCAACGCGGGATCGTGGCTGGGATTGCGGCGGGGGCGGCCGAAATCCAGCTCAACATCATCGCGACCGACGTGCTGAAACTGCCCAGGGAGCCGCGCTGATGGATCTGGCTCTGTCCTCCGATCAGATCGCCATTCTCGACGCGATCGACTCTCTTGCGAAGCCCTATGCGGCTGCGCCTACGCATGAGGCCGGCTTTGCGATGGTCAGTGACGCCCTAGACCGTGAACTGGCCGAGGGTGGTTTTCTGGATGTCGCCTTCGATCCGGATCTGGGTGCGGTATCGGCCGCGCTGATCATCGAACGGCTGGCGCGCCTGCCTTATGCGATCGAGGCAGCGGCGAGCGCGCTCGTGCGGCCGCTGCTGGGGGATGATGTGTCGCGTCCGCTCTGCCTGGTGATGGAGGGAAAGCACGCGCGGCCGATCCGTTTCCTCAAGGCCGGAGCCACGGTGATCGTCACGGGCCACGAGACTGTCTCCAGTTTCACCGTAAGCCAGGATCAGGCGCGCGCTGAAGACACGCTGTTCGGCTATCCGATGGGCACGCTGCTGATCGATCCGGCGACGGTGGCGATGCCGTGTCCCGATGTGTCACCCGAGGCGGTTCTTGTCCGCTGGCGGGTTGGGCTTGCGGCGGAGGCGGCGGGTCTGCTGGCCGCGGCGCTGGGCAGCACCGCGACCTATGTGACCGATCGCCAGCAATTCGGCCGTCCGCTCGCCACTTTCCAGGCCATTCGCCATAGGCTGGCCGAGGCGCAGGTGAGAACCAATGGCGTCTATTGGCTGGCGATGAAGGCGGCGGGCACGCTGGATCCCGGCGATGCCGCGCTGGCGGCGTTGCACGCACAGGAATCAGCGCGGGCGACGGTCTATGATTTCCATCAATTCCTGGGTGCCATGGGCATGACGCTGGAGCATCCGCTGCATCTGTGGACCTATCGCCTCAAGGCGCTGATTGGTGCCTTGGGTGGCCGTGGCGCGCAGGGGCTTGCGGCAGCGGATGCGATCTGGGGTTAGGGCGATATGATCCGACGCCGGGCTATGACGGCATAAAGTTTCGGACCCGATCGGTCGACCGTCTGCGCTTTTTCGACGCGCAAACCGACGGGTCAAATGCCTTCCGATATCGTCAGAAGCCCAGATCCACGATCGGGCCATCGAAATTGCCGGCCAGCTTCTGCGTTGCGGCGGCCAGTTTGTCCTGGGGCACGTCCTTCAGATAGCCGTCTATGATGCGCTGATAATTGCTGATCAGCCCTTCGATATCCTTTGAGAGGCGCATGAAATCGAAGCCTTCGGCGTGCATACCCTTTTGCTGCTGCGGGATATTGGAATAATCCTGCCGGGGGATCATGGGGAATTGATCGCTGTCATAGGGCAGTATCACCGGGTCCATCACGGGTGCGGGTTCCTGGCCCTCGGCAAAATGCGTGAGCGACCACAATTCGAACATGCAGCTTTCCGGTCCCAGCGGGCGAATGCGGTAAGCGGCCATGCTCGAAAGGAACGGCAGAACGAAATAATTGGGGAAGATGAACTCCACCGCCTTGACCGGGGTCTCCACGGCGATCTTGTTGAGATCGGGAGTCGGCTCGCCGCGCGCCTGGCCGGCCTGGGTGACGAAGTGATTGACCATGCCGAACCATTGCATGATCGCCTGACCCGGATCCTCGGGCAGATCGACATCGATCAGCGTGCGGGCCACCGCCACATCCTTGGCGTGGCACATGCCGGACATGCCGTCGCTCAGCAATTGCATATGCTCCACCTGATCTTCGATATTCTCCTTCATGGAGCGGTTCGGATTGATCGGATCGCCGATGCCGCCCGTATCCATGCCATACATCATATTGTATATCATCGGCACCTTCTTCTGAAGCTGCGGATGCGTGCGCATCACATGATAGCCTTCCATAAAGGCTTCCATCGCGATCTTCCAATTGGCGGGCAGCACAGTGGCGTAGCACCATTCGGCGCGCATCTTGTCGGCATTATAGGCGTCCAGCCCGATCGCGAGCGGACCCAGGTTTTCGCGCAAGGATGGCGCATTGTCGTCGAAATTGATGAAGACGCAGCCCATCTCGATTTCGGTGCGGCATGGGCGCAGCGCCAGATCGCTTTCATCGAGCTGGCTTTCACTGAACATGTGACGACCATAAACGAAGGTATTCTTCCCCTCGACATTCCAGCGCCAGCCGTGGAAGGGGCAGATGAAGCCCTTGCCCTTGCAATTGCCGTGCGGCCCCTCGGTCAGCGGCACGCCGCGATGGCGGCAGGCATTGTGATGCGCCTTGATGCCATCCTTGGTGCGCACGATGATGACCGACTTGCCGAGATTGCTATATTCGATCCAGTCGCCGATCTCGGGAATCTGCTCCACGCGGCAGGCCATCTGCCACACATGCGGCCATAGCTCCTCGCATTCGCGCTTGTAAAAGGCCTCGTCATAATAGCGCGGCGTGGGGATGCGTTCGGGATCGGTGATCTCGAAAGGCACCGAATCGCGGGCCGTCTTCACATCGTCTAGCATCCGATACCTCACCCATGTCTTGCTTGGGCAAGAATGGTAAAGTGTGGGCGCGCGCGCGCAAGCATACCGTCACGCCGCGCCCATTCCATCGCCACCCCGATAGAATGAGGCTCAGGACAGGTCTTCGGCCTCGCCGCTGGGCAGGCTGATATCGCCGAGCACGGATTGCGTATGCTCGCCCAGACCGGGGGCGCCGCCCGCTACCTTGCCCGGCGTCCGCGAAAACCAGGTCGGCACGCCCGGAAAGCGCACCGGTCCGGTGTCCGTCTCGACGGTCTCGAAAAATCCGATCGCGTTGAGATGTTCATTGTCGAACAATTCATCGGTGGTGCGCAGCGGGGCGGCCGGGATGTTGAGCCGTTCGAGCAAATCCAGCCACTCCTGCGTCGTGCGCTGGACGAAGGTTTCGCCCAGCAGGCCGTAAACCCGGTCGATCTGCCCGGCGCGCTTGGCGAGCGTATCGAATTCGTCTGTCGCCCAGGCGGGCTTCACCGCATCGACAAAGGCGCTCCAATGCTTGTCATTGTAAACGAGCGCCGCGACATAGCCGTCCTTCGTCCGATATGGCTTGCGATTGCGCGCCACCACGCGGTGATAATGGGCCGGGCCGAGCGGCGGTTGAAACAGCATCCCGCTGGCATGTTCGGTGAGCATGAACGACGCCATTGTCTCGAACATGCCGACCTCCACTTCCTGCCCCTCGCCGGTGCGCTCGCGGTGGAACAACGCCATCATCGTGGCATAAAGGCCGGTCAGACCCGCCACCTTGTCCGCGATGATCGTCGCGACGAAATCGGGCTTGCCGGTCATCAAATTCTGAAGGTGCGGGATGCCGCATTCCGCCTGGATCGTATCGTCATAGGCGGGCTTGTCGCCATCCGGGCCGCGACGGCTGTAGCCATAGCAATTGGTATAGACGATATCGGGCTTGATGGCTTTCACGGCCGTATAATCGAAACCCAGCCGGCCGATCGCCTTGGATCGCATCGAATGGATGAAGACATCTGCTGTAGCGATCAGCGCGCGGAGCGATTCTTTATCCGCCTCCTGCCGCAGATCCAGCACCACGCTGCGCTTGCCGCGATTGACGTTCATGAACACGCCGCCGAGATCGGGCGCGGGGCCAGCATTGATGAACCGCGTATTATCGCCCGCGGGCGGCTCGATCTTGATCACGTCCGCGCCCATGTCCGCCATGATCTGCGTGGCATAGGGACCAAAAACCATGCTGGTGAGATCCACGACGCGCACACCCGATAGCGGCCCGCCATGCCCGATAGTGTCGCCCATCCCCGTCTCCTCAGTCCAGCCTAGGCGGCTAGAGGATGCTGGCGGTGAAATCTAGCATGACGCCTTCGCCCCGCCGATATCGATGGCATCTGATTGTGCGCCTTGGGCGCGGCTGCTACCCGCAATCCACTGTTGGGGCGCTTATTTGAGGCATCGAGCCGTGGATTTTTCCTACACTCAGGATCAGCAGAATATCAGGGATGCGATCCTGAACCAGTGCAGTCAGTTTTCGGACGATTACTGGCTGGAGCGGGATCGTGAAGGCCTGTTCCCGCTCGATTTCTACAAATCCATGGCGGACGCCGGCTGGCTCGGCGTGGCGATGCCGGAATCCGTGGGCGGTGCCGGCCTCGGGATCACCGAGGCGGCGATCATGATGCAGGCGGTGGCGGAAGCGGGCGGCGGGATGACCGCGGCGTCGAGCATCCACGGCCCGGTCTTCAGCCTTGAGCCGATCGCGTTGTTTGGCACTGAGGAGCAGAAACAGCGGATGATCCCGCCGATCTTGTCCGGCGTGGAGAAAATGTGTTTCGCGGTGACCGAACCCAATGCGGGCCTCGACACGACCAAGCTCAAGACGCGGGCGGAAAAGCAGGACGGCGGCTATCTCGTCAATGGCGAGAAGATCTGGATCACCAATGCGCATGTGGCAGACAGGATGATGCTGCTTGCCCGCACCACGCCACTGGATCAGGTGGCGCGCAAGACGCAGGGGCTGTCGCTGTTTTTTACCTGTCTAGACCGATCGAAGATCGAGCATCGCCTGATTCCGAAGATGGGCCGCCATGCGGTCGGCTCCAACATGCTGTTCATCAACGATCTCTGGATCCCCGAGGAAGACCGGATCGGTGCCGAGGGCGAGGGGTTCAAGATCATCCTCAAGGGGCTGAATCCGGAGCGTATCCTGCTGGGCGCCGAGGCGGTCGGCATCGGCCGCAACGCGATCCAGCGCGCCGCCCGCTATGCGCGTGAACGGATCGTGTTCGATCGTCCGATCGGCATGAACCAGGGGATACAGCACCCGCTTGCCAAATGCTGGGCGCAGCTCGAGGCGGCGAACCTCATGGTGATGAAGGCGGCCACCTTGTTCGACAAGGGCGAGGACTGCGGCGTCGAGGCCAATGCGGGCAAATATCTCGCGGCGGAAAATGCCTTCGAGGCCTGCCACACCGCGATGCTGACGCTGGGCGGGATGGGCTATGCGCAGGAATATCATGTGGAGCGTCTGCTGCGGGAGGTCTTGATCCCGCGCACCGCGCCTGTCAGTCCGCACATGATCCTCAATTTCCTGGCTGAAAAAGTGCTGGAATTGCCCAAATCCTATTGAAGGACGAGAGAACGGATGCCTGATACCCCTTTGCCCAAGATGCGGTCCTGGTTGTTTGCACCCGGCGACAGCGAGAAGAAGATGGCCAAGGCCGCCGAGGGCACCGCAGACATTGCGCTGTTCGATCTCGAAGATGCGGTCGCTACCGAAAACAAGGCGGTCGCCCGCCAGATGGTCCATGATTTCCTGAAGGCGAACCCCTCTGGGCGAGAGCGGCTATGGGTGCGCATCAACCCGCTTGATGGTCCCTATACGCTGGACGATCTGGCGGCGATCATGCCGGCGCGGCCGGGCGGGATCATGCTGCCCAAGGTGTATGGCCGGCAGGACGTGGAATTGCTGGATCATTATCTCTCCGCGCTGGAAGTGGCGAACGGCATCGAAAAGGGGTCGACGCCCGTGATCGTGCTGATCACCGAGACGGCCGAAGCGATGTTCCACACCGGCAGCTACAAGGGCGCGCCGCGCGTGATCGCGCTCACCTGGGGCGCTGAGGATCTGGCCGATTCGATCGGGGCCAGCTCAAACCGCAATCCCGATGGCAGCTATGGCTTCACTTACGAACTGGCGCGCAGTCTCTGCCTGCTGGGTGCCGCAACGGCCGGCGTGCCAGCGATCGAGACGATCCAGGGCGATTTCCGCGATCTTGAAGGGCTGAAGGCGCGCGCCGAAAAGGTGCGGCGCGACGGCTATCGCGGGATGCTGGCGATCCATCCGGCGCAGGTGGATGTAATCAATGCCGCCTTCACGCCGACCGAGGAGGAGATTGCCGAGGCGCAGGCCATCGTCGATATCTTCGCCGCCAATCCCGGCGTCGGCGCAATCGGTTACAAGGGCGGGATGCTCGATCGCCCCTATCTCAGCCGGGCCGAACAATTACTGAAATCCGCCGGCCGCCTGTGATCGACGCGGCCGCGCTCGATCTCAGCCGCATTCTGCGTCGAGGCGATCGGATCGTGTTTGGCCAGGCCTGCGGCGAGCCGACGACTCTGGTCGAGGCGCTGATCGCGCAAGGGCAGGGCATTGGCGATCTGTCAGCCTTCATCGCCACCAGTTTCTCGGGTCTCTTCACGCCCGAAAGTGCGGCCAGCGTCGCGCTTTCCAGCATGGGCGCGATCGGCGCTTTGCGATCCATGACCAGGGCGGGCAAGCTCGCGATCATCCCCGTACATGTGAGCCAGATCGGCCCGTTGATCACGGCCGATATCATCGGCTGCGACGTCGCGATGATTCAGGTGAGCCCGGCGGATGCGGATGGCAATCACAGTTGCGGCCTGATCGGCGATTATGTGCGCGCCGCGGTGGAGAAGGCGCGCGTCGTGATCGCCGAGGTGAATGAGGCTGTCCCCTACACGCCGGGCGAACTCATCCCGGCCTCGGCCATTGACGTGGCGGTGCATGTCTCGCGCGCGCCGGTCGAGGTCGCACCTGCGAAAATCGGCGAGACCGACGAGATCATCGCGCGCCATTGCGCCGCGTATATCGGGGACGGATCGGTGATCCAGACCGGGGTGGGCGCGGTGCCCGATGCGATCCTGCGGCTGCTCGGCGATCGCAAGGATCTGGGTGTGCATTCGGGGATGCTGGGCGACGGACTGGTGGAGTTGGTCGAGGCCGGAGTGATCACCAACGCGCGCAAGGAAGTGGACGCGGGCATTTCGATCAATGGCGCGCTGATCGGCACCAGGCGGCTCTATGACTGGGCGGATCGCAATCCGGCCATCCGCATGTGCACCACCAGCTATACCCATGACGCCGCTGTGCTGGGCAAACTCTCCCGCCTCGTCACGATCAATTCCGCGTTGGAGGTGGATCTTACGGGGCAGGTGAATGCCGAACAATCGGGCGCGGCCTATCTGGGCGGCACGGGCGGGCAGGTGGATTTCGTGCGGGCTGGTGCGCGGTCGCCCGGTGGCCGCTCGATCATCGCGCTTTCCGCCACGGCAAAGGGCGGCGCGATCAGCAAGATCGTTTCCGCGCTCTCCGGCCCGGTCACCACCGCACGCAGCGATGTGGATGTGATCGTGACGGAATATGGCGCGGCGGAGCTGAAGGGGCAGATGCTGGCCGAACGCGCCCGCCGCCTGATCGCCATCGCTCATCCCGATTTTCGCGAAGGGCTGGAGCGGGCGGCGCACGATATTTTCCAGAGGGGATTCTGAAATGAACGATGCGGTCCTGTTCGACGCGCGGGATGACGGAATTGCGATCATCACGCTCAACCAGCCCGAAAACCGCAATGCGCTGGGCCGCGAAATCCGCGAGGGGCTGTTCGCGGCATGGGAACGGTTCGAGCGTGATCCAGCGCTGCGGGTCGCGATCCTCACCGGCGCGGGGGAAAAGGCTTTCTGTGCGGGTGGCGATCTGAAGGAGATGGTCGAGACGGGGATGCAGGTGCCGCCGCGTGACATGTTTCCCTTGCCCTATGATACGATCGAACTCTCCAAGCCGACGATCGCGGCCGTCAACGGGGTGGCGTTCGCTGGCGGATGGATGATCGCCCAGGCGTGCGATCTGTGCGTGGCGAGCACCACCGCGCGCTTTGCCATTACCGAGGTGAAGGTCGGCCGCAGTTCGCCCTGGGCCGCGCCGCTGATCCACATGATTCCGCAGCGGATCATGATGGAGATCATTCTGACCGGCAAACCGATCACCGCACAGCGCGCCTATGAGATCGGACTGGTCAACCGTCTGGCCGAGCCGGACGCGCTGATGGACAAGGCGCTGGAATTGGCCGGGGAGATATTGGAAGGCGCGCCGCTGTCCGTGAAATCCGGGCGCGATACCGTGATGCTGGCGACCGAAATGGGGCGGGCGGCGGCGCTGCAGGCGGCGCGCGCGGCCTCCGAATATACCTATCGCAGCGATGATGCGCAGGAGGGGCCACGGGCCTTTGCCGAGAAGCGTCCGCCAGACTGGAAATCGCGGTAGCGATACGGATAAGCGGCGCGAAATGCTATCGTTCGTCCTTGCAGGAACGAAGGTGCGACACACGACATGGCCAAAATCGTCCAGAGCGCTGAAGATCTGATCGGACCGGTCACCGTGCCCGCCGAAGCTTATATCTCCAGCGATTATGCGCGGGCCGAGCAGCACCGGCTGTGGCGCAAGACCTGGCTTCAGGCCGGCCGGATCGAGGACATTCCAGAGATCGGCGATTTCATCACTTATGAGATCGGCCCGGATTCGGTGATCATCTCGCGCGCCGGGGCGGATGAGATTCGCGCCTTTCACAATGTCTGCCCGCATCGCGGCCGCCGCCTGATCGATACGCCACCGGGCAAGCGCAACGCCAAAGGCAAAAGGATGAGCTTCATCTGCGGCTATCATGCCTGGACGTTCAATCTGGAGGGGCGCTGCACCTATATCGAGCATAAGGATGATTGGCAGGGGGCTTTGAGCGACGCGCGCACCAGCCTAGGCAAGGTGCAGGTCGATACATGGGGCGGCTGGCTGTGGATCAATCTCGATCCCGATTGCGCACCACTCGGCGATTATCTGGGCGCCATTCCCGAGATGCTCGATCCCTATCAGCTTCAGAACATGCGTTACCGCTGGCGCAAATGGATCGTCTTCGATTGCAATTGGAAAGTGGCGATGGAAGCGTTCGCCGAGACCTATCATGTGTTCAGCACCCATCCCGAATTCAACGATTTCGGCCAGTTTCGTGGCTGGGCGCACACTCACGGGCTGCATACCAATATCGGCTATGAAGCGCCCAAGGGGATGGAGGAGGATAGCGGCAAGCTGCGCGTGGGCAGCGGGGCAGACCCCCGGCTGACCACGGCGGACATGCAGAATTTCACCTGGGCGAATGCCAATACCAACACCACGCAGACGCTGGTCGATGCGGCCAACCGGCTGAAGGACGAATTGCCCGAGGGCACGCCGGCGACCGAAGTGTCACGCCACTGGATACAGTCTGCGCGCGCCGCCGATGAGAAGCGCGGGGTTGTCTGGCCGGTGATCGCGGCGGAGCACACCGCCAAGGCGGGAACGGCATGGCAGGTGTTTCCCAATTTCCAGATCGGCCACGCGGTCAACAACATGCTTTGCTACAGCGCACGGCCCTTTGGCGACGATCCGGACAAGTGCATCTTCGAGGCGGCCGTCTACGAACTGTATCCCCAAGGCGAAGCGCCGGACACCGAATGGGATTATACCGCCGCGGAAAACTGGCCGCCCGTGCTGCAACAGGATTTCGCCAATATGGCGGCGGTCCAGCAAGGCATGAAGAATGTCGGCTTCCGCGGCACGCAGCCCAATCCCTATATGGAGCGCGCGGTGGCGAGCCTGCATTTCAATCTGGCGCGCTTCATGGGGGCGGGGGCACCGACCGTGATGGATTGAGGCCGCGCAATCGAAAAAGCCCGCCCCCATCTGCATGGCGGCGGGCCTTGTTGGCGTTGAATGGCCTGGCTTATTCGAAAGGCTCTTCGCCCTGCAGCTTGGTGCGGTGCATCATGCGGTTGCAATCGGGATCATATTTCTCGGCGCGGTGCATCGTGCCGGTATTGTCCCAGATCACCAGATCGCCGACGGACCATTCGTGGCTGTAGCTAAACTCTTCGCGGGTCGCCCATTCGCGCAGGCCCACCAGAAGCTGCGCGCTCTTCATCGGCTCCTCGTCGAGCACGCGGTGCGCGGTGCAACCCAATACCAGTGACTTACGGCCGGAGCGGTGATTCCAAACCAGCGGCAATTCATTTTCGCCGATCCGCTGGAAGCCGGTCAACTTGGCCAATGGCGGCTCGGGCTCGTAATACAGCAGCGATGACCAGACCGAGTGCATCACGCGCAGCGGCTCATATTCGGCCTTTTGCTCGTCGGTCAGGGCGTCATAGGCGGCATAGGTATTGCAGAAGCCGGTATTGCCGCCCCAGGTCGCGGGCACCTTGCACGACAACAGCGATGCCAGGATCGGCGTATCGTTCATCGTGCCATCGATATGCCAGTAGAGCGAGCCTTTGAGATATTCGGCGCTCTGGGGATTTTCCTTCACATCGAGCGTGATCTTGTGGATCTTGTGATCCGTGCCGTCCTGCATCTCGGGCGCAAAGGTGCCCAGCGTCTTGGTGAAGGCGATCTGCTCTTCATCGTTGAAATTGATTTCCTTGAACACCAGCACGCCGCGCTGCTCGAGCAGTTCGCGGATCTGGGAACCAAGATCACCCGCCAGCAGTTCTGCCTTGCTGTTGAGGATGCGGCTGCCGATCGTCGGCTTGATCTTTTCATGGACAAAACGTGTCATCGTAGTGACGGACATGGCGTGCTCTCCTGTGCGTGCCCTTTTGTTGAACACATGTTCAGCACAATGGATTGCGGGAGTCAAGATAGCAGCCGATCCAGCCAGGCCTCGACGGATGCGCGCGCTTCATCATGGCCTGCGCTGACCCCGAGTCCGCCTTCCATGACGAGCGTCCGGCCAACGCCCGCGAGCAGCAGCCCGAGGCCCGCGGCCGTCAGCCCGTAAGCAGCCAGCCGATCCCCCAGCAGCCGTTCGAGCAGATCGGCCTGGCGTGCGCGCATGGCGTCGCTGTGGCGCGCGATTTCCGCCTGGATGGTCTTGCGGTGATTGGCGAGCGCCACGAACTCCATCGCCAGAGCGGTGCGGCTGGCGTCGGCGAAAAAGCGCCATAGCGCGCGGACCGGATCGTCGCTGCCCAGCGCCTGCTCGATCATTACATCGCTCTGCGCCGCGCCGCGCCGGAACACGGCGAGCAACAGATCATCGGTCGTGGGGAAATAATAATGGACCAGCGAAGGGGGCAGTTGGGCGCGCAAGGCGACCCGCCGCGAACTGGCGGCGGCATAGCCCTCGTCGCGGATCACCTGTTCGGCCGCATCAACGATCCGGGCACGGGTTTCTGAGCTTTCCGCGCCCACGCGACGTTTCTGGACCATCGCACCAGCATAGATGGCAATAGGCCTGGCGCAAGTTCGTTGGCGCTTTGGCGCTTTGGTTATTTGGCGAACATCTGAACCGAAATGCCGCTCATCGCGGTCCATCCGGCGTCATTGTTGAACGCCGCGCCGGTGGCGAAGCTGGCTTCGTCGCTGGCGAGGAACAGCGCCATCATCGCCATCTCCTCGGGCCGGGCCATGCGGCCCAGCACGCCCATGCGGTCGATGAGCTCATTCGAAGTGGGCAGTCCCGCTTTCTCCATCTCCTCGCGCTGATGCTTGGCCATGGGCGTTTCGGTGGCACCGGGACAGAGCGCGTTGACGCGGATATTATGCCGCCCCAGTTCGACCGCGGCGACCCGCGTGAGCGAGACCACGCCTGCCTTGGCGGCGCAATAGCCTGCCGTGCCCGCGGCTATGGAGGCTGCGATCGACGCGGTGTTGACGATCGAGCCGCCGCCGGCGGGGATCATGAGCGGCGCGATATGCTTGATCATCAGCCACACCCCCTTGAGATTGACCTCGACGCATCTGTCGAAAGCCTCTTCGGAGATGTCGAGAATGGACTGCTTGTTTTCCGTATCGACCCCGGCATTGTTGAACAGGATGTTGGGCACGCCAAGCTCGCCCACGGTGCGCGCGGCGATGCGCAGCACGTCCGCCGTCTTGCTGATGTCCGCGCCGATGGCGATGGCCTCCCCGCCCGCGGCGCGGACGGATTCGACCACCGGCGCCACGCGTGCTTCGTCCAGATCAACCGCGGCGACCTTCGCGCCTTCGCGCGCGAAGAGCAGCGCCGCCGCCTCGCCCATGCCACCGGCTGCGCCGGTGATGATGGCGATCTTGCCTGCCAGCCGCATGGATCAGTGAGAGCCCATGTAGCGGCCGCCATTGGTGCTGATCGTCTGCCCGGTGATGTAGCTTGCTTCTTCCGAGGCCAGATAGGCGACGGCGGCGGCGATATCCTCGGGCGTGCCGACGCGCTTCATCGGCAGCGTCTGCGCAAAGGCATCGACGTCAATCGGTGCCGAGCGCAGCATCGGCGTGTCGATGAAGCCCGGTGGCACCATGTTGAAGGTTACGCCCGAAGCCGCGAATTCCAGTGCCAATGCCTTGGTCATGCCCATCAGCCCGCCTTTGGACGAAACATAATGGACCTGGGCGAAGGAACCCGACTGGACCGAGGAGGAGGTGATGTTGACCACCCGGCCCCATCCCGCCGCCAGCATATCCGGCAGCACTTCCTTGGTCAGCAGATAGGGACCGCGCAAGTTGATATGGACGGTCTTGTCAAACAGATCGTCTTCAATGTCCATGAAGGGCGTGAAGGGCGCGATCCCGGCATTGTTCACGAGGATCGCGATCGGCCCCAATCGGGTGCGGGTTTCCTCCGCGGCGGCATGGATCGCGGCCTTGTCGGAGCAATCCGCATCAAGCGCGATCGCGGTGCCGCCCGCCTCCTCGATCAACCTGGCGGTTTCGGCCGCGCCGACGGCGTTGATATCCCAGATGGCGATCTTGGCCGTATCTTCGGCGAGGCGGATCGCGATGCCGCGCCCGATGCCGGAACCAGCGCCGGTGACCACGGCGACCTTGCCATTCAGAGACCTCGTCATCGCAATTCCTTCCCGTGTTTATTCTGAATGCCGCTTCATGGCCCGGCTGGTGCATTGCGGCGCATCAACAGGATCGTTCCTTCCGGTGTCAACCGGCGCAACCGTGTAATCGCCTCGGCGAATATTCCGTGCGGGCCGGGATTGTCGCAACCTTGCGATGTTCGCGATAACCGTGAAGGGTGCGCGCCGGATGATCGGAGAGCCTTCCACCCTCAAGGACGCGCGGCAGGTGCGCACGCGCCGCAATCTGCTCGATGCGCTGCTGCGCCTGCTTGAAACGCGTCCCTTCGAGCAGGTGACGATCCGCGAGATCGCGCTGGAGGCGAAGATCGGTTATGCGACCTTCTTTCGCCACTATCCGGCCAAGGAAGCGTTGCTTCACGATCTGGCCGCAGGGCAGATCAGCGCCCTTCTGGGTCAGGCGCTGCCGGTGCTTTTCGCGGTCGATAGCCGGCAATCCTGCATCACTCTGTTCGAATATGTCGATGAACGGCGGGCCTTGTGGTCGGCGCTGCTCACCGGCGGGGCCGCGACCATGCTGAAACAGGAGTTCACGGCGCAGGCCAGGCGGGTCGCGGAGCAAAGGGGCGGAGTCGATGGCTGGCTGCCTGATGAGTTGCGCGTGATCTTCGCGGTGAGCGCCGCGGTCGAAATCCTGGCTTGGTGGTTGCAGCAAGGCGCTGATTTTCCGATCCCGAAGATTGCCGAAATCCTCGATCGTCTTGTGGTGGCGCCGGCCATGACGGTGGATTGATCGCCACAGGGCGGGCATCGCATGGACGATGAGCGCCGTTCGCCTCAGTTGGCATTATGCGCGCCGGGTCGTTGGCCTTAGCCTGCCGCCCAAAGCAGGAGGGGGCCATGGGCAATCTGACGATCGTCACCAAAAGCGGCGCGGTGCGCGGGATGGTCAGCGGCGGGGTCCGGCGCTGGCTGGGTCTGCCTTATGCGCACGCTGCGCGCTTTGCTGCGCCGCAGCCGCCCAAACCCTGGGAGGACGAGCGCGACGCTTCGGTGCATGGCCCGCAATGTCCGCAAATGTATGGCAATTCGGCCAAGCGCGCGCATCTGGACGCCCCCGGTTTTGCTGAAGACTGCCTTACGCTCAACATCCATGTGCCCGAGGGCGGCGCGGATGAAGGACGCAAGCCCGTCTATGTCTGGATCCATGGCGGGGCGTTCGTGGCGGGCAGCGGCAATCCCTATGACGGTTCGGCGATGGCGAAGAATGGCGACATTATCGTAGTCACGATCAACTATCGGCTTGGCGTGCTCGGTTTCGTCAATTTCGGCGAAGCGCTGGGCTTGCCGGAAATCCCGTCCAACCTCGGGCTGCGGGACCAGATTGCTGCGCTGACGTGGATCAGGGATAATATCGCCGCATTCGGCGGCGATCCGGGGCGGGTGACGATCGGCGGCCAATCGGCGGGTTCGATGTCGGTATCCTTGCTGCTCCAGGCACCAGCCGCCTGGCCGCTCTTCCAGGGAGCGATCATGCAGAGCGGCGCGGTCAGCCTGGTTCACAGCCGCGAAAAGAGCCGCACGATCGCACGGCAATATGCCAAAGTGCTGGACCTCGATCAGGGCAGGCTGGAGCCGTTGCGGACGATGGATATCAGGCGGCTGTTCGAGGCGCAGGGCGTGGTTGGTGCGGCCAATCCAGGGTCGATCCCGTCCGCACCCTGGTTCGATGACGATCTGTTGCCCGCATCGCTGGCCGATGCCCATGCAAGTCCATCGGCCTCCGTTCCTCTTCTGGCCGGCGCGGCCCGCGATGAGATCCGCCTATTCGAACTCATGCCGGGCGATATCCTGCCGACCCGATGGGCCGTGCTTGAGGCGCTGCTGAACGATCAATTGGGCGCCGAGCACGCGGCGCAAATCCTGGCGACCTATCCGCGCACCAAAGCGGGGCGGCGGGCCTTGGCGAGCGATCTCACATTCCTGATGCCCGCGCGCAATTTTGCCGAACGCCACGCGCGGCATAGCCCGGCCTGGTTTTATCGTTTCGACTATAGCCACCCGATCGCGGGCGCGACCCATGGGCTGGATCTGACGCTCACCTGGCCGATGTCCGGCTTTCGCGCAGCGCTGGCGCGCGGTGGCCGGATGACGGGTGAAAGAGCGGCGCTCGGCGCTCGGATGACGGGCCATTATGCGCATTTCGTCCGTCATGGAACGCCGGGCGCTGGCTGGCCCTCTTATGCGCAGGACGGAAAGCCCGTGATGATTTTCAATCTGGAAGACCGGCTGGAGGCCAATCCCGATGCGGCCCGCTTCGCCGCCTGGGCCGGACATGATGTGGGCGTCGGCATGGCGAATTAGCGTCATCGCTAAGCTTTGGCATTGCCGCGCCGGATGACGGTCGGTAGGCGGCGAAGATGACCGACGCCACCGCCAAACCCCTTTCAGACCATGGCAAAGAGGCCATTGAAGACACCGCCGCGCTGGACGTGCGTGATATCGTCCTTCGGCTGCAGACCCAGATCGCCAATCCCGTCACCCGCGCGCGCATCCGGGTCGAACAGGAAGTGCCCGAGGCGCGGCGCGGCCCAGGCTGGGATCGGCATTGGCGCGAACTGGAGGCCTATCTGGAATTGCCCGGCGAATGGCCCATGGCGCAGGATCTGGATTAGAGCGCGATGACTTTAGGTCGATTCAACCCGTCATTGCGAGCGTAGCGAATCCATCCATAGCGGTTTTTGCCACCCTGGATTGCCGCGTCGCTGCGGTCCTCGCAATGACGGAGGCAGGTAATGTCATCACGCTTTAACGCCGGAATTATCCGGAGGCGTGCGCGATAGGTGCTTCGCGCCATTGACCGGGTGGCAGGTCGTCGATCGTCCAGTCGCCGATCCGCCAGCGCACCAGACGAAGCGTGGGATGGCCGACGGCCGCGGTCATCCGGCGCACCTGCCGGTTTCGCCCTTCCCGGATCGTCAGCTTGAGCCAGCAATCGGGCACGCTCTTGCGAAAGCGGACGGGGGGATCGCGGGGCCACAAGGCAGGATCGTCAATGCGCTCGACCACTGCCGGACGGGTCAGGCCGTCCTTCAGGCGCACGCCCTTGCGCAATTGATCGAGGCTGGCCTCCTGCGCGTCTCCCTCCACCTGCACGAGATAGGTTTTCGGCATCTTGAACCGCGGATCCGCAATGCGCGCCTGCAGCCGGCCGTCATCGGTGAGCAGCAGCAAACCCTCGCTATCGAGATCGAGCCGTCCCGCCGGATAGACGCTCCGCACGTCGACGAAATCGGCCAGCGTCGAGCGCTTCGATCCCGGACTATCATCCGTGAACTGGCACAGCACACCATAGGGCTTGTTGAACAGGATCAGCCGCGGCATTCAATCCTCGGACAACAGGGTCATGCTGCCCTGATTGAACAGCGTTGTGAGCAAAGCCGTCGCCGTCTCCGATTGGCTGATCTCATCGGGAATCATCGGGTGATCCTGTGCGCACAATTGCTCGGCCAGGGCGGCGGTTTCTCCAGCGCATTCAAAACACGCGCCATCGACGAACAATAACAGCGGCCCTGTCTGCTGACGAATGAAGGAAAAGCGACTGGCTGGATTGCGGCGGAGCGGCGCATCGCCCGCGATCAGCGCTCGCAAAGCCTCCGTCTCGATCGGCTCTTCGGGGCGCCAATCCATCTCGGGATATTTGGGTGTGCTGTTATACTGCCCGAACCAGCGCGCAAACGCATCGCGGTCACCCATGGTCCGGGTGATCATCGCATGAAGCGCCGCGATCGCATCTGGGGAAATCTCGCCTGGATTGGCCTGGGCTTGCAAATCCGGATCGCCATAGCGGTCATCATCCGGCATTTCGGCAATCAGATCGTCGCACCAGCTTCCGATCAGCTCGCTGCGCGATGGGGCACGAAACCCGATCGAATAGGTCATGCAATCATCGCCCATGGCCACGCCATTGTGCGCAACGCCTGGTGGCACGTAAAGGATATCGCCGGGTTCCAGAATCCATTCGTCCGTGGCTTCGAAATGGGCGAGCAGACGCAAATCGTCATGCGGCAGCAAGGCGGTGTCTTCATCGCAAAGCGCGCCGATCTGCCAGCGACGTTTGCCGAGACCCTGGATCAGAAACACGTCATATTGATCGAAATGCGGGCCGACGCCGCCGCCATCGGTGGCATAGCTCACCATCACATCATCGATCCGCCAATTGGGAATGAAGCGAAAGGCTTCGATCAGCGCGGCCACATCGGGCACCGCCTGATCGACGGCTTGCACGAGCAGCGTCCACGGCTTTTTGCCGAGCTTGGCAAAGCGCGATTCCGGAAAGGGTCCATGTTCCATTTTCAGCGTCTCGCGCGCCTGCACGATCAGCCGCGCTTCGATCTCGTCGTCGCAAGCCAGTCCAGCGAGTTCATCGGGTTCAAGCGGATTGCGCCAGAACGACCAGGGATTTTTGATCAGCAGCGGTTTCTTCTGCCAGATATCCGACAAGAAAGCGTCGCTGTCGAAATCATGTAATCGCATAGGAACTCACGGCGAAAGCGGCAGCCTGGTGCCGGCCGCCAAAGCGCCTCCTCCTATGGCGGAAAGCCTCGAATAGAAAGCGATCATCGCACCGCCGACTTCCAACAGGGCAGCCTTGGTTCCGATGATAGTAACCTCTCGGGCCAAGGCAGGTCTGAAGCTTGCGTATGATATCTGCATCTGAAAGGGAGAAGTTGGCATATTTTAGCAAAGACGCCACCGAAAGCATTGCGGAATATAAACTAATATATATTGCAAATTAAAATCAGATAATTGTCATATATATTATAAATGCTTATGTTAAAGCGAATTATCGCTGACGGTCTATATGGGTGTCCGGCGACTGAGAGATGCTTTGAGCTCCCGCCCCGACGGAGAGCCGATGTGTCTGCACGAACACATATTCTGGAGTTGATGGCGCGTAGGCTCCGGTCACGGGCCGATCTGGACGATGAAGATTGTCGGGCGATCATAGCGTTGCCCCATGCTGTGCGCGTCTATGAGGCACCGGCCTATATCATCAGGGAGGGCGGGCCGCCTACGTCATATTGCACCTTGATCCTCTCGGGCCTCGCTTTCCGGCAGAAGGTGACGCTGACGGGCGCACGGCAGATCGTCTCCATCCATATGGCGGGCGATTTCATCGATCTGCAGCATCTGTTTCTCAAGCGGGCGGATCACAGTGTTCAGGCGCTCAGCCGGGTGGAAGCGGTCGATATCGAGCGCTCGGCCCTGCGGCAGTTGATCATCGATCGACCGGCAGTCGGGCGTGCCATGTGGACGGACGCGCTGATCGAAGGCTCCGTGTTTCGCGAATGGGTCGTCAATGTGGGGCGGCGCGACGCCAAGACGCGTGTGGCGCATCTCCTGTGTGAATTCGCGCTGCGGATGCAGGCGGCTGGCTTGGCCAATGGCGAGGGGTTTGAATTGCCGATGACGCAGGAGCAGATCGGCGATGCCGTGGGGCTGACCAGCGTGCACGTCAATCGGACGCTCAAGCTGCTCGCGGCCGAAGGACTGATCGAGCGGGACAAGCGGTTTGTAAAATATCGGGACTGGCAACGGTTGCAACATGTCGGCGATTTTACATCGCTTTATCTGCATCTGGACCAAGCAGGCGGAGAGCAAAAAACGCTTTGAACCAAGCAGTACTAAATAAATCTATGTTCTTATGAAATACGCAACGTATGTTAGCATCTTATCGAGCAACCTGATTTCAAGGAGCTTGCGGGATGGGAAGAGCGATTTCAGAACAGTTCCCCGCGGGCGATGGCTTTGGCGCGCACTCCGATTTCTACGTCGAACATGCGCGCGGGCTTCTCACCGAAGCCCAGCAATCGCTTGACGCCATTTTGGTTTCTGCGCTCCAGAATCCACCAATGCGCAGCACATCTCCCGCGCAGACGGCCCGGCGGCTGGGGCGCGAACGGATGACGCGGGACAATTTCTTTCCGGCCAATCTGACCAAGGAGCCGGCGTGGCCGATGCTCGTCGAACTCTACCGTTGCCGAATCGACGGCGAGGATCTTTCGGTCACGGGGCTGTCCTTTGGCGTCGGCATCCCGCTTACGACTGGTCATCGCTGGATCGAAGGGCTGCGCCAAGGCGGATATCTGGAGGCCCATCCATCAAAATCAGATGGCCGATCCACGCTGATCGTGATGACGGACAAGGGGTTTGCCGATATGAACAATTATCTGATGAGCATTTCGAGCGCCGTTTGAGAGAGGCAGGGCGCGGCTCAAAGCGCGAAGCGCGATTGCAGGCCAGCACGGGGCCGGATTTATAACGACGATCCCGGTGGGGCACCGCGGAACGGAATGCCGATATCCCGGCGCGTTCAGGATCCGCCCTAACAACATCCGCCTGACGAAAACATATCGAAACAATCTCGCCTCAGTTCGCGAACCATCGCCTCATGCCCCCATGGGGACATATCATGACGAATCTGCGAATTCCTCGATCGGAAGCTGGCCGCACCGGCTTCGGGCGAGACCCCTTTCTCAGGCACTGCGCTGCCTCAACGCCCGAAAGCCCTAGCATGAAAAAGGAGGCCGCGTGACCGCATCCACCCTGAACCGCCGCCAGATGGCGCTGGGCATCACCGCGGCGGGGCTGGCCCTGTCCACTGATGGGCTGACGGCCTCCGTGCGCGCCGCGCCGCCGCCTGGCCCGCAAGCGATGCTGAATGGCTATCAGCCCTGCCGCTTCGGCCAGGTCCATTATCGTTTTGCGCAACCGCAGAAGGCGAGCGGAAAGCTGCCCTTCCTTTGCCTGCACGCCAGCCCGGGATCGAGCCGGGGCTATATGGATTTCCTGCCGATGATGGGCACGGACCGTCTGGCGATCGCCGCCGATACGCCGGGTTATGGTCTCTCCGATCGCCCTCCGGCCCCGTCTACGATTGGCGATTTTGCAGCGGCCATGGGCGATCTGGTCGATGCGATGGGCCTGAAGCGCATCGATCTGCTGGGCAATCACACCAGCTCAGCCACAGCGCTCGAACTGGCGCGTCAGCGGCCCAGGCTGGTGCGCAAGATCATCCTCAATTCGGCGCTGATGTTCACGCCGGAGGATCTGGTCAAGATGAAGGCCGGGGTCGCAAACGTCGCGGCGTCGGATCTGGAGGCGGCCGCTGCGCGAATCCCTGAAAACTGGAAGGCTTTCCGCAAATTCAGGCCCGACATGAATGAGGAGCGCGCCTGGCTCCTGTTTTGGGAGATGAACCGGGATCCGATGCACCTGGATTGGGGCTATGCCGCATCCTTTGACTATGACTTTGCAAAAACGCTGGTTCAGATCACCCAGCCGATACTGATCCTCAATCCCAACGATGTTTTATTTGCCATCACGTCACGCGCCCGGGCCGTTGTCCCCAACGGGCGTGTGCTCGATCTGCCCTGGACGGGCGGCACGTTCGGCGTCCATGCGGCGGAGGTTGCCGCTTTGGCGCGGGACTTTCTGGATGGCTGAGGGCAGGCCGCTCATCCTCTTTCTCCGGCGCTTCTTTTAGGAAAGTAATGATTTCAGTTATTTGAAGCCTGTAGCCGCTGCGGCGATGCTTTGCCATTTGCCATCCAATGGTCTGGCGGCGGCCGATGCGCAGCGATAGAAAGCCTCATCAAGCGCTGAGGATGATTTCCCGCGCCCATGGATTCAAACCGGGAGACGATGGTGGCTGACAGAACGCTCGATTGCTCGGATCTCGATAATTATCTCGGCAAACCCCTTCAGCCTGCGCGCATGAAGGAGCCGCTGCATAACAATGATTTTCGGCGCTGGGTGCAGGCGATGCACTATCCCAATCTGCTGCACTATGATCATGATTTCGCCAAGGAAGGCCGCTACGGCCGGCTCGTGGCACCGCAATCCTTCGCCGTCGCCACTGACGATGGCCATGGCGCCGGCCCCGCGTGCGTCGGCCGGGTCCCCGGTTCTCACCTGATTTTCGGCGGCGATGAATGGTGGTTCTATGGCCCGCGCATCTTTGGCGGCGACATGATCCACAATGAAAAGATCCCGTTCGATTATGTGGTCAAGGAGACCAAATTCGCCGGCCCGACCTGTTTCCAGCGGGGCGACAATAATTATTATAATCAAGATGGCGATCTGATCGCCAAGCAGCGGTCCACCGGTATCCGCTATCGCAATGATCTCGCCGTCGAGATGGGGTCCATGGACGCCACGGAAGACCCCGAGTGGACCGATCAGGCGCTCGCCGAGCTGGAGGAGCGCAAGCTCGAATTCATCAACATGATGCACGATCTTGGCCATGGCAAACGCTATTGGGAAGATGTGAGCATCGGCGATGCGCTGCCCGTGCGCGTCTTCGGGCCTCACAGCATTGCAAGCATCACCACCGAATGGCGCGCCTATCTCTTCACCCTGTGGGGCGATACGCACCGGCCCGTGATCGATTTCGAGGCGCTGGGGTTCGATCCCGCCATGGCGGGTCACGAGAATGACGGGGTGATGGAGCGGATCAATCCCGAACTGACCGACGGCGCCTATTTCGGGCCGTCACGCGGACACCTCTTTCCCCGCTGGGCGCGCTACATCGGGATGCCGCGGCCTTATGGATATGGTGCATCCATGGGCGCGTGGATTCTCGATTACCTTGCAGGTTGGGCCGGAGAATATGGGCAGGTGGTCCATGTGAACTCGGCCTATCGCGGCCCGGCCTTTACGGGCGATGCCACCTTCATGACCGCCACTGTGATCGACAAGATGGTCGATGAGCAGGGCCGGCATGTCGTGCAGATCGATTGCAAGATGGCCGACCAGCTCGGCAAGACCATGGCGACCGCCAAGGGCGAGATCGAGCTGCCGACCCGGAAGTGACGCCCCGCGCCGGCGAGGGTTGGTAGGGATTCCTGCTGGATCCCTGACCGGCTTACGCCGGCACGTCGGCCAGAAACGCGGCGATGGCGTCGGCCCATTGCTGGGGTTGCTGGTCAACGATATCGATCCCGCCGCCGTTCAGCGCGGTGAAGGCGAAATCAGGTCGCATCCGGTGCGCGGTCAGCGCGCTTTCGTAGAGCATGTCGCCGGTGTTCGTCAGGATCAGCGTGGGCTGCGTGATCTGCATCAGCGTCTCTTCCTGACGATAGGAAAAGCCGGCATTATGGCCATACCAATAGGCACCGTGCGATAGCGCCGCCATCGCCTGCACCACATAATCCCCGATCCGCGCCGGGCTGATCGTGCCCAGGCTATAGCGTTCGCGCGCGGCGGCGACCTGCACCATATGCGCTGCGCCCGGCAACGCCGTGAAGGCTTTTTCACGCACCAGGATATCATCGATGAGCGCCTGACGCTGGTCTTCGCTCACGATGAAGGGGCCACCTAGGATCACCGCACCGACGCGATCGGGAAAGCGCACCGCCGCTTCGTTGGCTACAAGCGCACCGGTATGATGTCCGCCGATTGCGGCGCGCTCCAGGCCGAGCGCGTCGAACACCAATGGCACGGTTTCGGCATAATCGCGTATCGCAGGCACGAACGGTGTCGGATCGGACATGCCAAATCCGGGATAATCGATCGCGATGGGCCGGATGCCGTGCGCCATGAGCGGGGCAAACACATAATCGAACTGGTTGGCGGTCATGATGGACTGATGCAGCAGCAACAGCGGGCGTCCTACCAATCCGTCAAGATAATGGATCTGTCCATAGGGGCCGTCGATATAGCCCCTGCGCATCCTCAAGGCCTGGCTCACTCTGATGTCCTCCGTCGTGCACCGCTGCATTGCGCCGGTCGACCGGCTTTGAGCGCAGGCGGGTTCTCTCTTATCCGGCAGTCGGATAAGATGCGCCAACCTTGTGGCGACAAGGCAATGATCGGCAGCAGGTTCGGGCATTGTATACAGTCGGGAGAATGGGGATGAAGGATATGCTTTTTACGCGCCGTGAAGGCCTTGGCATGGCAGCGCTTGCCGCGGGCGCGGCGGCAGCCGGTCCGGCGATGGGCGCGGCTCCCAAAGTGGATTTCGTCTCCAAGATCGATTTCAAGGATCCGAAATGGAACCGTGACACCTTTACGCGGCTGGATGCCGATCTTGATCCGACGAAGGAAAAGGTGGGCTGGATCAGGGGCCGGGCGATGGGCGTGCGAGACAATGAAAAGGTTCGTCCGCTCTTCGGCGTCGATGGTTTCAGCGTGGTGCGCACCAAGCGCCTGGAAGATGGAAGCTGGCGCCGGCTGCTGCGCGAGATCGTGTTCTACCGGGATCTGGAAACCGGCAAGATCCTCGATAGCTGGGAAAATCCTTATACGAACGAGACGGTCAAGGTCGTCCCGATCGCCAACGATCCCTTCAATTTCACGATCAGTGAATTCCATCAGGATCCCCCGTCTTATGGCGGTCTGCAAACTGAAAAGGTGGCCAAGCGGCCCTATCTGCTCGATTGGGTTTATGGGCCGGACGATACGCTGATCCTGCAAACGGGCATCGACATGGTTTATCCCAACGCTTTGCGGCCAGATAAATGGCCGCGGGAATCCTCCGGCTGGATGAACCGCGTTTCCGAGCATTTCACCTACACCGCCAAGCTCAAGGACGTGAAGAACCCCAATCTGACTCATGTGCCGCATGTGGGCGCATGGCAGCGCATCACGCCTTGGCTGCCCTGGATGCTGATGGGTGCCGCGCCCGGAAATATTCTTTACACCACGGCCTTTGCTTCTGTGCCCAACGGCATTGCCGGGCTTGCACCCGATATCCGCGAAGCGGCGCGCGCGATGGATGAGAAATGGCTTCATGCGCCGACGGAGGATTATGGTCCTTCGCTGTCCAGCCTCGAAAATTACGCGCGTTATCAGAAGCCTGCGCCGGTTCCTGCTGGATGGACGCCGCCCCAGCCGCCGCCGGCTGCTGGTCCCATGAAGTGATGCCATGGACAGGCGGTCGTGACCGGCCGCCTGTCCGTGCAGACGTGCGATAGACACGGGAAAGGGCGGGCGATGCTGGAATTTGGACGACGCGACGTGATGGCGGCAATGGCCGCGGGGGCTGCGCTTGGCAGCGCAAGCTCGGCGATCGCCCGCAAGACAAACGCCAAGCCTCTCGATTTCAGCAATCAGGACGATCGCTTCCGGGCCTTCATGCAGATGCGCGGGGCGCTCGATGAACGGCTGGTGATCGGCTATTGCACCGGTGCGTATTTCGGCGTCGTCGATGGGCAGATGACCCCTTTATGGGATGTCGTCGGCGTCACTTTCGCTCGGTTCCGGCGTCGGCCCGATGGCAGCTATGATGGCGTCTCGGGCGAGATCGCGCATTTTCTTGATCCCAAAACAGGCGAAGCGCCGGGGCGCTTTTTCAACCCCTACACTGGCAAGACCATCACGGAGCCGCGCAGAAATCTGCCGCCGTCCCGCATCCTGGTGCTGCCCGATCATGGTGTCTCGCCCGCGCGCGACATGCCCGGCGCGACGTTCGATCACGAGCTTCGCGCGCCGCAGGTCCGCGGTGACGATGTCTGGATCAGCGAAATCAATCGTGTCACGATGCAGCCTCCGGGTGGCACCAAGCCATTTTCCTACAATGAGGTGGTGACGATGCACGCCAGCCTGAAAGAGCTTCAACAGCCTGGCGCGATGCGAGTGACCTGCCCCACCAGCGTGACGATCACAGTGGACTGGCGGCCATGGATGGAGATGCCGGCCGGTCATCCCGGCCATCTGCTGATGGCGAGCACCAGTGGAGGCTATGGCGTATCGATGGACGAACTGCCCGAAACCTGGCTCAAGGCCACCAGACAGCATTTCCCGCAAATGCTGGAAGATCCCGCTTCGCTGATCGAACCTTTGTGGAAAACCCTGTGAGGCCGGAACTCGGCGCTCGATCGCGCTGATTCAGATCAGGGCGCGGCCTGCGCTACGGGTCTGGTCTCACCCTTTTTCCAGATGATTCCGCCCAGGATGATATTGGGCAGGGCGCTGTTATCCCATTCCGGCGATGGAGGCGGCGCATCGCCGATCCGCAGGATGACCGTCCGCGCGGCGCGCGAAATGAATACCAGTTGATTGGCATTGCCGTCGAACATGAACAGGTCTTTGTCGAGATAGGGCTGGCTGTGCAGAACTTTTGGCCCCGGCTTGCTCGGCGCAGCAAAGCCGCGGCGCGATAGATAGGGGCCGGCGACCCACAGGCCCATGCCATAATGCGGATTTTCAGGGGTGCCATGCGCCATGTCATCCACATAGCCCTTGGGCAGAAGCCTGCGCCCATCGGCCACGCCGTCATTCATCAGCAGGATGCCGAGACGCAGCCAGCTTTCCGCCGGCAACGTCATGCAGCAGCCCGAATGGGCGAGGCCGCCGGGCCGGTTGACCCAGATTTCGCCGCCCGCCGCGCCGATCGGCGCCAGGATCTGCTTGCCGATGAAATCCCCGTAGCGCGTGCCCGTGGCCCGCTCGATCACCACGGCGATCAGCTCCGCCACGGCATTGCCATAGCCATAATAGCGGCCAGGCTCGTGAGTCAGCGGATAATCGTTGATGATGTGCCAGCCATGGTCGGGATCGATATAGGCGCGGTTGATCGGATGTTCGGGATCGTCGCTATACATCTGCTCCAGCAGGCCCGAACGCATATCTAGCAGATGACGGATCAGCATCGGTTCCTTGGGCGTGCCGCGCCATTCCGGAATGAAATCTGCAACCGGCTGATCCACCGACTTGATCTTGCCCATCGCAATCGCGCGGCCCACCGCGATCGCGGTGATCGGTTTGGAGAGCGATTTGGATACGATCTGACTGTTCCGGTCTTTGCCTTTGAAGTAATCCGCACGCTGCAATTTGCCATCGCGCCACACGATCATCGCGCTGGCGTTGCTGGCCTTGGCATAAGCCGACGCCTGATCCAGAGCCTCTGGCGTGACGGACAGCGCATCGGCGGCGGCAAGCGGCAGCGGTCTTGCTTTGCGCGCACCTTCAACGCGCTCCATCGGATCATAACGGGTCAGGATTCCGCCGCTTTTCATCAGGGCTTCGAAGCGTTGACGATAAATTTCCTCATTTGCGTGTGGGGTATTCGCGGCCGTCAGCATCAGCGCTGGAACGATCACGCTCGATCGCAGCAGGCCGCGAACAACAGCGGTTCTGAACGTGGGCTTCGTCTTTGAAAATATGGCCATGACCAAGGACATGCTGGCTAGTTCCAAAAGCTCGCAACGGGATTTCGAATGCTATCCGCACTGCGGACATCCGGCAAAATTGTGTGCAGAAAATACCGTGCTGCAATCGCCTGTCGGATAGACGGCACGTTTGCCGTTATTTGTCGGGTGCGGCCGATATGCTCCGGATCAGGTGCCCAAAGGGGGGCGTGGGCAAGCCAGCAATGCGGACAATCCGCCGGCCTGCCGCTTTGGTATTCAAGATCAGGGAGAAGAACATATGGCATATTTCAAGAAAAGCGCTTTGGGAGGCGCATCTTTCATGGCCTTGGCGTCGATCGGGGCTGCGCTGCCTGGCGCGGCGATCGCCCAGGCACCTGCCGAGACAGCGACTGAAGCAGCAGCAGACTTCGGCGAGATTTTCGTGACCGCGCGTCGCCGCGAAGAAAGCATCCAGACCGTCCCCATCGCGATCACGGCCTTGAGCGCGGATGATCTGGCCGATCGCAATATCAGCAATCTGAATGACCTTACCAATGCCACCCCGGGCGTCGCCATCACCCAGATCACCGGCGGCGGGATGCAGATGATCTACATTCGCGGCCTGGCACCGGCGAATACCACCAACGATCTGAACACCGAGGCCAATGTCGGCGTGTTCATCGATGACATTTATCAGACGAGCCGCAACACGCTGGATATGATTTCGGTGCTCGATGTCGGGCAGATCGAAATCGCCAAGGGGCCGCAGAGCGCGCTGTTTGGCCGTTCCACCTTTGCCGGCGCGATGTCGATTTCGACCCGGGCGCCTTCGCGCGATTTCGAGGGAAACATCCAGGCGACCGTCGGGCAGGATAAGGATTATCGCGTCCGCGGTTCGATTTCCGCGCCGCTGACGGACACGCTGTCGTTGCGCGTAGGCGGTGGTTATCTCACCTATGACGGCTTTGGGACGAACTCTGCGGATACGGACGACAATCTGGGCGGCACCGAAAAATATGCTGTTACAGCGGCTTTGGAATTTGCGCCGACGCCCGATTTCACAGCGCGTCTTTCAGGTTTTCTGACCAGCTCGAAATCGGAGCTTTCGGCTTATTCCGTTCTGCCCCTGTCCGCATTCAACTGTGGTGCCGTCAACGCGGCGACCGGCTTGCGCACCCAATATTGCGGCGAGATCAAATCCACCAAGATCAGCAGCATCACGGCTGATCAGCCCGAAACAAAGGCCGAATCCCGGCAGATCTCGTTGAACATGAACTGGCGCCGCGATGGCATTTCGGTCACCAGCGTCACCGGCTTCACCGAAGCGGAAAACCGGTCTTACAACGATTATGACGGCACGGCGAACGGCGCGCCCTTTGGCGTTTGCACCATTGGTGCCGGCTGCTTTCCTGCTGGCCCCTATACCCGTTTGACGAACGTCAACCTCTTGAGCTCCGGGCGCGAGCGCGTGCGCACGTTCAGCCAGGAAATTCGGTTCCAGTCCGATAACAGCTCGCCTTTCCAGTGGATTTTCGGCGGGAGCTATTTCAATTCGCGGATTCCGCTGGCGGCTCTGGGCATCGGGGTGGATAGCAGTGGTCTCGCCGCCAACGAGCGTCTGGTGCAGGTCAATCCGGTCGGCACCCCCGCGGCGACCGGCTTTGGGGCCTATGACTTTACGGCCAACCCGTTCCTTTCGAGCGATTTCATGGGCACCCAGGTTTACAGCAGCTATACGCGCGCCAGCTCGAAGACGATGTCGATCTTCGGATCGCTGGGTTACAGCTTCGGATCGTTCCGCGTGAATGCCGAAGGTCGTTACAATATCGATCGCAAGCTGGCTCAGGTTCTGTCGGTCAGCAATCCGCTGAGCGCACCGGGCATCAACGTGCCGATCGATGGCACGCAGGTTCCGGCCGCCGGAGCGTTCCCGGTCACGGGGCCGCAATTCTTCCGCACGTTTGAAAGCTTCGCGCCGCGCTTCACGGTGGATTATCAGGTGACGCCCGATATCTTCCTTTACGCAACGGCGGCAAAGGGCGTGCGCGCAGGCGGGTTCAATACAGCCAATCCCGTCAGCCCGACCGGCATTCTAGCCGATGAAACCGCGTATGAGGAAGAAACCAACTGGACCTACGAGGCGGGTGTAAAGACGCATCTGTTCGATCGTCGCCTTCTTCTCAACATATCGGCTTTCCATGTCGACTGGACGAACGCACAGGTTTCGGCGTTCACGCTCAACCCGACCGCGGTCAATCCGACCCGGATCGTGCGCAACGCCGGCAATATCAAGAGCAATGGTATCGAGGTTCAGAGCGAACTGAAGCTGCATGATTATTTCAGCGTCGGCGGCAGCATGATCTACACTGATCCGAAATTCCAGGCCGGTGCTTATGATGCGTCGATCGTGGCGCAGTGCGTAATCGGTACGGGTGCCACGGCCACCGCCGCGCCGGGTTGCCCGCCGGTCATCCTCGTCACGACGCCGAGCGGCACACGCGCCGTCACGTCGATCGAAGGCAAGCGGCCGACCCGCTCGGTGAAGCTGCAGTGGAATCTCCATGCAACCGCAGACGTGCCTTTGACGGATAGCTGGAACATCACCGGACGTGTGGATGTGAGCCACTCGGGCCTCACCTATGGCAATTTGATCAACACGGCGAGCTTCGGGGAGCGGACGCTCACCAGCCTGCGTTTTGCGCTGGAGAATGATCGTTACAGCCTGGCGGTGTGGGGCAACAACATCTTCAACGTGCTCTACACTTCCAATTCGATCGCCCAGCCGCGTGCGGGCTATCCGTTCGCCTTCAGCATTCCCGAAATCTATCTGGGCGAATCGCGGCGTATCGGCGTGACGGCCAGCGCCAAATTCTGAGGTCTCCGGGAGGGTGTTCGCACCCTCCCGTTTTCTTCGGATGCGCGGATATCGCGCCATCCTCATGCACCAAAAGCAAAACGCCGGCCCCATAGGAGCCGGCGTTCTTTTTGGTCGCGATGTCTTTCAGGTGTTTGGAACGGACTCAGATCTTCGGGGCTGAATGATCGGTGAAATTGGCCCAATCCTTGGTGACGAACTTCTCGTCGATCAACGTGCGCTGATAGCAGAGACCGTCCCTGAACCACTGCCATGTCCGCGCGCGATGCGTGCGAGCGTCGTTATTCTGGATCATCTCGTAGAGATAGATGCCCGGCTCGTCCTTGCGCGTCCAATTGAGGCAGGTCGAACGGTTGAAATCGTCTGGCTGCATCTGTGCGGCCCAGCCCTTGATCAGATCATTGTCCCACCAGATCCGGCCATTTTCATACCAGGCCGGAAAATCGCGCACATCGACGCGGCCATCGTCCCAGAAATAATGGTTCGTCTGGTGATAATGATCAACGCCGTCCTTGTGAAACAGGCGGCAGATCAGGCGAGAGCGATGCTCGTCGATCAGCTTGCCGGTGGCGGCATCATAATAGCGATACCAGCCTTCCCAGACGCCTTCATTGCTCACCAGAATGGGCATCGCGTCGCGGACGCCCGGCTTGTTCAGTGCTTCAGTCACTTGTTTCTCCCGCTTGCTCCCTGGAGCATATCGGCGCGCTATCCGCACTCCCACCGGGATGAACGCTATATCCACACAGTGACTATCGGCATGCAGCCCAAGAGGGCGCTCACGGCGCGGGGGTTGCGGCTTCGATATAGGCGGCGACGATCTGGGCGAAGCGCTCGGGCGCTTCCAGCGGCGGATAATGGCCGACGTCAGGCATGAATATCTTGGAGACCTGGGTGCCGGTCAGATAGCGTTCCAGCGCGTTGGCGGCTGGCGGGGTCAGCAAAGGATCGGCACCGCCCCAGATCAGCAGCGTCGGTGCCTTGACCTGCGCCATGGCGACCTTTGCGGCCTTGCCATCACCGATCTTGGCGACAAGCGCGATCATGTGCTTTTCGGGATTGCGGCGGTTGAGATCGTAATAGGCTTTGATCTTCGCGGGGCCGATGCGGCGGCCGTCGCCGGAGAAAAATGTCAGATATTCCTTCCAATAATCCTGGTCTTCGAATTTGGTGTCCGCCGCTCGTTGAAGCGCCTGCGCCCATGAAGGGGTGGGCTTGAGGTGATCGGTCTTGACGGGATCGGCCGGCGTGTTCGCCATGATGAGGCGATCGACCAGATCGGGGCGCTTCGCAGCCAGATACATGCCCAGCGTGCCCCCGCTGGAGACGCCCACGAAGGTGATGTGATCCACGCCGAGCTGCGCGAGGAGCTTCTCCGCGATATCTGTGGGCTGCACCGCCGCCGCCTGCGCGTCCGTCACGGTGCCGGAAAGGCCGGCGGCGGGAATATCGTATCGGATCACGCGATAACGGTCGGTGAGTTTCGCCGCTACATCGTCCCATTGCCGGAGCGAACTGCGCGATCCATGCACCATCAGAATGGCCGGGCCTTTGCCCTCATCCTTATAATAGACCTCCATCCCCTCGATCACCGCGATATGGCCCGCGGGATCGTCATAGAGTCCGCGGAGCTGTGCGACGGAGAGATAGGGCGTGCCGCTTTCAGGCGGCGCGGCATGAGATGACGGCGAAATCAGCATCATCGCGGCGATCGCCGTCGCCATGCGCCAGCGCTGCATCACTTGCCCTTCAGCGTTGCGAGATAAGCGATCATATTGGCCCGGGCCTTGGGATCGGCCATCCCCGGATACATCATCTTGGTTCCGGGAATAAGGGCCGAGGGGCGCTTCAGCCAGGCATCCATCGTCGCAGCGGTCCAGGTGATGCGCGTCTTTTCCATGGCAGGCGAATATTTATAGCCGGGATGGAACGCCGCTTTCGCGCCCATCACGCCGGCCAGATTCGGCCCGACGCCATTGCGGCCGCCGACGTTGATCGTGTGACAGGCCCGGCATTGAAGAAACAGCTTGGCACCGATTGCAGGATCGCCTTTGGCCGTCGCTGCTTGCAGCATGAATGGCAGCGGCGCGGCGGCTGTCGAGCGATCCGCAACGGACAGGGTCAGCGCAACCGCGGCCCCGCAGAGAATGGCGAAAGGGAGAGGGTGGTTCATACTGATTATCCTGCGGTCGGTGAATGTGTTGCGATGCTGCGGCAGGCGCGATTGCTGTGGGCTGAACTGATCGACTGCCGCGGTTTCAAAGTCCAATCTATCGGGCGCAGCCCAAGCCGATCGCGGGGGATTAAAATTATTCGTCAGGTGATCAGCATTTCACGCTGAATCGACTTCACGGTCGTCAATGTGTGGATGATACGCTGCATTCAGCCTGACAGGAGAGACCGGTGGATCTGACGCGTCGAGATTTCGCTATTGGCGCGGCTGCCATCGGATTGGCCGCCTCCGTCGGCTCTGGCGTGGCGCGCGCTGCGAAGCCCAAAGCGCTCGACGCGATTGTGCTGGGCGCGGGCGTCTCCGGCCTCAACGCCGCGTGGCTGCTGGAACAGGAAGGCATGAAGGTGCTGGTGCTCGAAGGGCGTCAGCGCGTGGGCGGTCGCGTGTTGACGCTGATGGATCAGCCTGGCTATCCCGAGATGGGATTCAATTCCATGGGCGAAGGCTATGGTCGCGGAATCGATGCGGCGATGCGTGCGGGCGTCGAGCTGGAGAATATCTCGCCACGCTTCGGCGGCAGTTCTCAGGAATTATATCTGGGTGGCAAAAGGATCTCGAAGGAAGAATGGGCGCGTTCGCCGCTCAATCCCTTTCCCGATGCGTTGAAGACGGCGATGCCCTGGGAAGTGGTCAACCGCCTGGTGCATCAGCATAACCGACTTCCGGATTTCAACACCTGGAACGATCCCGCCAATGCCGCGCTGGATATTTCGCTGCACAGCTTCCTGAAAGCGCAGGGGCTGAACGACGCCGCGATCCGCCTCGCGCACGATGTGTCACCTTATTACGGCACCTCGGCTTATGATGTTTCGGCGCTGATGCTTGAGTTTAACGACGGATTCATCGCAGGGCAGATCGCAGCGGGGCCGCGTTCGCTGGCGGTGAAGGGCGGCAATATCAAATTGCCGATCGGTATGGCCAAGCTGCTCAAGGGCGATCTTCTGTTCGGCAAGGAAGTGGTCGCGATCGACAGCCAGACGGGCATGGCCGAAGTGCGCTGCGCCGATGGATCGGTCTATACCGCACCGCGCGTGATCTGCTCGCTGCCTTTCTCCACGCTCCGTCATATCGCCATCACGCCCGGCCTTTCCGGCAGCCAGGCGCTGGCGGTGACGACATTGCGGTATAACCCGATCACGATTGCGTTTCTGACTTTCACGGAGCCTTTCTGGGAAAGCGACGGCTTTGCGCCGGGCATGTTCACTGATGATCACCTGGGCGTGGTGATGCCGCAGCGCTTTGGCAGCGATCCAGCCAATCCCACCGCGATTACGGGCCTCACAGTCCAGGCGCGGGGGCAGCTTGCCTATTATTGGGATGCGATGGGCAAGGATGCAGCGCTGCAATATGTCGTGCAGCGCCTGGAAGCGCTGCGCCCCGCCGCCAAGGGCAAGGTGAAGGGCGCGGCGATCCATAGCTGGGCGTCCGAACGCTTCAACATGGGGGATTGGTGCTATTTCGCACCGGGGCAGATCGCCGCATTTGCCGCGGGCATGGCCGCGCCAGCGGGCCGCATCCATTTCTGTGGCGAGCATACTGCGGTCGGCGCGCGCGGCCTTGAAGGTGCGTTCGAATCCTCCGAACGCGTGGCGCTGGAAGTGATGACGGCCTGATCTGAAGCGAAGGCGCTGGAAGACGTTTGCGCGCCCGTCGATCCCGCCAGAATATCAAGGTTTGAGGCTGCTAGATATTCAGCAGTCGCATCCGGAATCCAGCGATAGTACGGGAAACTCCGTATATCTGCGAAACGCCCCCATTGTCATTGGCAGTGCGGGGGCAGGAGCGAAGACGCATCCGGTCTGAGCGCCCCCTGGTGACACGACCATGACAGCATTGATCCAGGCTTTGGCGGCGAGCCAGCCGCAAGCGCAAACGGAGTGCGAGGCCTGTGCGCTCAGCGCCGGAACCATCTGCGCGCGGCTCGGTGCGGAGGGGCGCGGGGAGCTTCACCGCATGGGCCGGCGACGCGCCATCGCCAAGGGTCAGACGATCCTCTGGCAGGGAGAAACGGCAAGCGCTGTCGCCAATGTGCTGAGCGGCACGGTGAAGCTGAGCGCCACAACGGCCGATGGGCGTGAGCAGATTCTGGGTATCGTCGGCGCCGGCGGCTTTATCGGCCGGATCGACGACAAGGCCAGCGCCTTTTCCGCCATTGCGCTCAATCCGGTCGAAATCTGCCTGTTTCCGCGCAGCGCCTTTGTCGCGATGGCCGAACATCATCCGGAAGTGGGGGCGGCGCTGCTGGAGCGTGCGCTGGCCGATCTCGATCGTGCCCGGCGCTGGCTGCTCATGATCGGGCGCGGCACGGCGATCGAGCGCGTGGCGGCGCTGCTCGTGGATTTTGCGGGGGAAAGCACAAGCACCCGCCACGCCTTCCCGCTCAGCCGCGGGCAGATGGCGGATCTGGCGGGCCTCACGATCGAGACGGTCAGTCGCCAGCTCGGCAAGATCAAGAGCGCCGGGCTCATCGCCATGCCATCGCGCGACATTTTCGAAATCCGCGACATGGAAACGCTTCGGGCCATTGCGGGCGAACAGCCCGGCAATCGACCGCATTGATCCAGATCGCGCAGAGGGAATTGGTTGATGGATAAATTGGTGATGAAGAGCGCGGGGTGGATGCTCATCGCGCTGCTCGCGCTGACGGGCTTCGCGCTGTCTCAGGATCCTGGCTATTCGGTCCATATGGTGATCATCGGCCTGGCCGCATTGATCGCGATGGGGGCCGGGATGAAAGGCGCGGACTATGCGGCGCTGGCCCGTGGCGCGCTGAACATGCCCGCGGACCAGGGTCTCTATGATGATGATCCGGTCCGCTGGGGCGTGATCGCCACGGTGTTCTGGGGGCTGGCCGGATTCCTGGTCGGGCTGTTCATCGCGTTGCAGCTTGCCTTTCCCGCGCTCAACCTGGGGCTTGAATATACCAGCTTCGGGCGTCTGCGACCGCTGCATACCTCCGCGGTGATCTTCGCCTTCGGCGGCAATGCGCTGATCGCGACGAGTTTCTATGTGGTGCAGCGCACCTGCCGCGCGCGCCTTGCCCTTCCGAAGATGGCGCGCTTCGTCTTCTGGGGTTATCAGCTCTTCATCGTGCTGGCGGCCACCGGCTATGTGATGGGCGTCACCGAAGGCAAGGAATATGCCGAGCCCGAATGGTATGTCGATCTGTGGCTCACGATCGTCTGGGTCTGTTATCTGCTCGTGTTCGGCGGGACGATCATCAAGCGCCGCGAACCGCATATCTATGTGGCCAATTGGTTCTATCTCTCCTTCATCATCACCATCGCCATGCTGCATATCGTCAACAATCTGGCGATCCCGGTCAGCATCTTCGGCTCCAAGAGCTATAGCGCCTTTGCGGGCGTTCAGGATGCGCTGACGCAATGGTGGTATGGCCATAATGCGGTGGGCTTCTTCCTCACCGCCGGCTTCCTGGCCATGATGTATTATTTCGTGCCCAAGCAGGCGGAGCGGCCGGTCTATTCCTATCGCCTCTCGATCATCCATTTCTGGTCGCTGATCTTCCTCTACATCTGGGCCGGTCCGCACCATCTTCACTACACCGCATTGCCCGATTGGGCGCAGACGCTGGGCATGGTCTTTTCGATCATGCTGTGGATGCCGAGCTGGGGCGGGATGATCAACGGCCTGATGACGCTGAACGGCGCATGGGACAAGATCCGCACCGATCCGATCATCCGCATGATGGTGATGGCGCTCGCTTTCTACGGGATGAGCACCTTCGAAGGCCCGCTCATGTCGATCAAGGCGGTCAACAGCCTGTCGCATTATACGGACTGGACCATCGGCCATGTCCATTCGGGCGCGCTCGGCTGGAACGGGATGATCACCTTCGCCGCGCTTTACTATATGACACCGCGCCTGTGGGGCCGCACCCGGCTCTATTCGCTCCGCGCGGTCAACTGGCACTTCTGGCTCGCGACGATCGGCATCGTTCTCTACGCCGCCGCCATGTGGGTTGCGGGCATCATGCAGGGGCTGATGTGGCGCGAATATGGGGCCGATGGCTATCTCGTCTACGCCTTCTCCGAAGTCGTGAGTGCGATGCTGCCCATGTATCTGATCCGCGCAACCGGTGGCCTGCTTTATCTGTCCGGTGCGATCATCATGGCGTGGAACATCTGGATGACCATCGCGGGCAAATTGCGCGATGAAAAGCCGATGCGCGATGCCGCTTTTGATCCGGCCAAGGATCATCCGCTCCCCGCCGCCACAGCCATTCCCGCCGCATAAGGACAGACAGTCATGGCGAGCAAATTCTTCAGCCACGCAAAGATCGAACGCAATGTCACGCTGCTTGGGGTTCTTTCCCTGGTGGTGGTGGCGATCGGCGGCATCGTGGAGATTGCGCCGCTCTTCTGGATCGATAGCACGATCGAGAAAGTGGAAGGGGTGCGCCCCTATACCCCGCTAGAGCAGGCGGGGCGCAACATCTACATCCGCGAAGGCTGCTATAATTGCCATTCGCAGATGATCCGCCCCTTCCGCGACGAGGTGGAGCGTTATGGGCATTACAGCCTGGCGGCAGAGAGCATGTACGATCACCCGTTCCAATGGGGATCGAAGCGCACCGGGCCGGATATCGCGCGTGTCGGCGGCCGTTATTCGGATGAATGGCATGTCCAGCATCTGAAGGATCCGCGCAGCGTGGTCCCCGAATCCATCATGCCAGGCTATCAATTCCTGGCCGAACGCCCGCTGAAGGTCGGGGACATGAAGGCGCATCTGACCGCGCTTTCGCGTGTCGGCGTGCCTTATTCGGCTGAAGCGATCGAGGCTGCGAATGACGATCTGCAGGCGCAGGCCGATCCCTCGCTGGATACCGATGGGCTGAAGAAGCGCTATCCCAACGCGCAGATCCGAGATTTCGACGGCAAGCCCGGCGAACTGACCGAAATGGATGCGCTGGTCGCCTATCTCCAGATGCTCGGCACGCTCGTCGATTTCGAGGCCGCCGCACCGCAGGAGAAGGCGCAGTGAGCCTCTACGACACGCTTCGTCATTTCGCCGATAGCTGGGGGCTCGTCTTCATGGGCGTGCTGTTTCTCACCTTCATCGGCTGGACCTTTCGCAAGGGCGCAAGCGCCCGGCACCGCGACGCGGCGCACATGATCTTCGAGGATCACCACAATGGCTGAAAAACGTATCGACGAAGCCACCGGCACGCAGACGATGGGCCATGAATGGGATGGCATCGAGGAACTCGATACGCCCATGCCGCGCTGGTGGCTGTGGACCTTCTATGCCTGCATCGTTTTCGCGATCGGCTACACGATATTCTATCCCGCCTGGCCGATGATCGACCGGGCGACCGGCGGCACGCTCGGCTGGTCCAGTCGTGACGATTTCGACAAGGAGATGCAAACCGAGGCCAGAAGGCGCGCGCCGATCATGGCGGCGCTCGCCGCCACGCCGATCGACCAGCTCTCCGCCAACCCGGAATTGATGCAGGCCGCCGTCGAAGGCGGGCGCGCCGCGTTCAAGGTGCATTGCGTCCAGTGCCACGGATCGGGTGCCGCCGGTTCCAAGGGCTATCCCAATCTCAATGACGATGACTGGCTGTGGGGCGGCGATCTCAAGACGCTGGAATATACGATCGAACATGGCATCCGGAATCCGGATCACGATCAGACCCGCATGTCTCAAATGCCTGCCTTTGGCCGCGACGCCATATTGGACGGCAAGCAGATCGCTGATCTCACCGCTCATGTCCGCGCCATTTCCAGACAGGATAAGGCCGGTGCCGCCTCTGCACGCGGCGGCCAGCTTTTCACGGACAATTGCGCTGTCTGTCATGGCCCTGCCGGCAAGGGTCTGCGTCCGTTCGGCGCGCCCGATCTTACCGATGCGATCTGGCTCTATGGCGGTGACAGCGACAGCATTGCCGCAACGATCAGCAACGCCCGCTATGGCGTGATGCCGCGCTGGGGCGAGAAGCTGGGGCCGGTCACGGTGAAGATGCTGGCGGCCTATGTCCATTCACTGGGGGGCGGCGAGGCCGCGCCGCCGCCGGTGGCGGATCCGGCCCCGGATCCGGCGAAGCCCCATGTCCAGCCCTGACGCGATTGCCAGCGCATCGCTCTATGCGAAGCGGAAAGCCGTCTATCCCAAGGCGGTGGACGGCTTTTACCGTCGGCTGAAATGGGCGGTCATGGCGGTGACGCTGACCATCTATTATGTCACGCCGTGGCTGCGCTGGGACCGCGGGCCTTATGCGCCCGATCAGGCGGTTCTGATCGATATCGCCAATCGCCGCTTCTACATGTTCGCGATCGAGATCTGGCCACACGAATTCTATTATGTGGCCGGCCTGCTCATCATGGCGGGGATCGGCTTGTTCCTGGTCACCTCGGCGGTGGGCCGCGCCTGGTGTGGTTATGCCTGCCCGCAGACGGTGTGGACCGATCTCTATCAGCATGTCGAACGCTTCATCGATGGCGATCGCAATGCCCAATTCCGGCTGGCCCGTGCGCGCTGGGGGGCGTCCAAGATCGCCCGACGGCTCTTCAAATGGAGCGTCTGGCTTCTCATCGCCCTGGGCACGGGCGGTGCCTGGATCTTCTATTTCGCCGACGCGCCCACGCTGTTCAGCGAGTTTTTTGCGGGAGAGGCTGCCCCGGTCGCTTATGGCACGGTGGCGCTGCTGACGGCGACGACCTTTACGCTGGGCGGCTTCATGCGCGAGCAGGTGTGCATCTATATGTGCCCCTGGCCGCGTATCCAGACCGCGATGCTCGATGAAAAATCCCTGACCGTCACGTATAAGGACTGGCGCGGCGAGCCGCGCAGCCATGGCGTCAAGAAGCAGACGATGGATCTGATCCAGACGGGTGATTGTATCGATTGCCTCCAATGCGTCTCCGTCTGCCCCACCGGGATCGACATCCGCGAAGGGCCGCAGGTGGGCTGCATCACCTGCGCCCTGTGCATCGACGCGTGCGACAAGGTGATGGCGCAGATCGGCAAGCCGCGCGGCCTGATCGATTATGCCACGTTTGAAGATGCGGAGCTGGAAAAGTCGGGCGCGCCGGCCCGGCCCGTGATCAAGGCGCTGCTGCGTCCGCGCACGATCGCCTATCTCACGATCTGGAGCGCGATCGGCGCGGCGATGCTCTTTGCTCTTGGGGTGCGCACCCGGATCGATATCAGTGCGCAGCAGGATCGCAATCCCATCACTGTGCGGCTGGCGGACGGAACGATCCGCAACAGCTTCACAGTCAAGATCCGCAATATGGAAGCGCGTCCGCGCACCGTGGAGATCGGGATCGTCGGTCTGGACGGCGCGGTGCTGTGGTCCGGCGGCGCGCGCCCGGCTAATGCGCGCACGGTCACTTTGAACGTCGCTGCGGACAGCGTGACCAAACAGCGGCTGTTCCTGGGATCCGCCCGCCCCGGCGAGGCCCGCCAACCCTTCGCCTTTACCGTTCGCGCGCTGGATGCCCAGGGCGGCACCGACACCGAACCAGCCCAGTTCGAACGCCCGGAGACCCAGCCATGACCCGTCCCTTCACCGGCCGCCACATGACCATCATCCTCATCACCTTTTTCGGCGTGGTGTTTGCGGTGAACTTCACGATGGCGCGGCTTGCGATCGGGTCGTTTGGCGGCACGGTGGTGGACAATAGCTATGTCGCCAGCCAGAAATTCAACGGCTGGCTGAAAGATGCGCGCGCGCAAAAATCGCTGGGCTGGACCGCCGGGGTGACGCTGGATCCCGATCGCCATGTCCAGATCGCCATCGGCGCGCCCGCTGCCAAAGTCGCGATGGAGGCAAATGCGACCGCCAGCCATCCCCTGGGACGCGCGGCGGACATTCCGCTCAGCTTCGTGCCGATCGCGCCCGGCCGGCTGCGCTCCGTGGAGGCGCTGCCCGCGGGCCGATGGACCCTCCACGCCACGATCGGTCGCAATGGCGATAACATGCGCGTGATGGAGACCGTCCAGTGAACGCGCGCACCGCCGCCACGGCAACGACGCCGCTGGCCGAAACCAATTTTTCCGTGCCCAACATTCATTGCGCGGGCTGCATTTCCAAGCTGGAGGGCGGGCTGTCGCTCACGCCCGGCATTGCTGCAGCGCGCGTGAACTTCACCGCAAAGCGCGTCGCAATCAGCCATTTGCCCGAGTTGACCTTGCCGGATCTTACGCAGGCAATCGCTGCTTTGGGCTTCGAATCCCAGCCGCTCTCCGCCGCGCTTGCCAAGGGTGCGGATGGCGAAAGCCGAATGCTGCTGCGCGCGCTGGCCGTTGCGGGCTTTGCCTCGATGAATGTCATGCTGCTGTCCGTTTCGGTCTGGTCCGGTGCGGAGGGCGCGACTCGTTCGCTCTTTTACTGGCTCTCGGCGCTGATTGCCTTGCCCACCGTGGCCTATGCGGGTCGCCCCTTCTTCAAATCGGCCTGGGCGGCGCTGCGCCATGGCCGCACCAACATGGATGTGCCGATCTCGATCGGCGTGCTGCTCACCTGCGCGATCAGCCTGTTCGAAACGATCACCGGCGGCGAACATGCCTATTTCGACGGGGCGGTGATGCTGCTGTTTTTCCTGCTCACAGGCCGCGTGCTGGATAGCGTGATGCGCGATCGTGCGCGCGACGGCGTCACCGCCCTGCTCAAGAACACCGCGCCCGGCGCATTGGTCCTCAACGAGGCGGGCGGGACGGACTGGCGCGAGGCGCAGAGCCTTGCCCCCAATATGCGCATGATCGTGGCGGCGGGCGAACGGCTGGCGGCGGATGGGGTGATCGAACAGGGACGGAGCAGCTTCGATCTGTCCCTGCTCACAGGCGAAAGTGCCCCGCAGATGGTCGGTGTGGGCGATGCCGTCCATGCCGGCACGCTCAACATGGACGCGCCCGTTACCGTGAAGGTCACCGCCGCAGGGCCGGATACCGCCATCGCGGACATCGCGCGGATGATGGAGAATGCCACCCAGTCCCGCTCCCATTATGTCCGCATCGCCGATCGTGCTGCGCGGATATACGCCCCGGCCGTCCACGCTCTGGCCGCGCTCAGCTTCGCCGGATGGATGGTCGCGGGTGCAGGCTGGCACCAGTCTTTGATGATTGCGGTCGCGGTGCTGATCATCACCTGCCCGTGTGCGCTGGGGCTGGCCGTCCCGGTCTCGCAGATGGTGGCGTGCGGCGCGCTGATGCGCGCGGGCGTGCTGGTGAAGGACGGGTCCGCGCTTGAGCGGCTGGCGGAGGCGGACCGTGCGCTGTTCGACAAGACCGGCACGCTGACGCTCGGCCGTCCTGAACCGGTGAACCTCACCCTGTTGGACTGGCGGCAGAAGAGCGTCTTGCTGGCGCTGGTGCGCGGCAGTCGCCATCCGCTGAGCCAGTCGTTGCGCAAGGCGATCGAGGCGGAGGGGATCACCGCCGCCGCCGTGGACGAGATCCGCGAAACCCCCGGCATGGGGATGACCGGCCTGTTTGAAGGCGAAACCGTCGCCCTCGGCCGCGCCGAATCCGGGAGCGCCGATCTGGCCTGCCGCTTCGGGATCGAGGGCGAGGAGCCTGTGACGATCCTGTTCCGCGATTCGCTGCGTCCGGGGGCGGAGGCCATGCCCCATGCGCTCGCCGCCCTCGGCATCCAGTCATCGATCCTCTCGGGTGATCGCGCCAGCGCCGTCGCTCCGGTGGCGCGCGCGCTCGCGCTGACGGCGCAGACCGGCATGTTGCCGCAGGATAAATTGGATGCCATCGCCCGCCTTTCCGGCAGCGGCGCGAAGGTGTTGATGGTGGGCGATGGCCTGAATGATGGCCCCGCGCTCGCCGCCGGCCATGTCTCCATGGCACCCGCCTCGGCCAGCGACGCGGGGCAGAATGCGGCGGATGCGGTGTGGCTGGGGGATAGCATCGCCCCCGTGGCCATCGCGATCCGCGCCGCGCGGGCCACGATGCGCGTGGTGCGCCAGAATTTCGTGATGGCGATCGGCTATAATGTGATCGCGGTGCCGCTGGCGATCGCGGGCCAGGTCACCCCGCTGATCGCGGCGCTCGCGATGTCCGGCTCGTCGATCGTGGTGGTCGCTAATGCGTTGCGCCTGCGGAGTGCCGCCCGATGAACGGCATCGCGATCCTGATCCCCATCGCTCTGACCCTCGGCCTCACCGGCCTCGCCGCCTTCTTCTGGGCGATGCGCGTCGGCCAGTTCGACGACATGGACGGGGCCGCGCTCAGGATCCTGATCGATGAGGAGGAGGCAGGGGAGTAGTCTGGGCCTTCTGATCACGTTCGCGAACGCAGGGATGGCGGGAAAAGGTGGTTATGCGACGGTTGGCTTTTAGCCTACAGTCTCGAAAGCAGCCATATCGCGCTAGGTAGCGCAAGCAGGAAATGAACATGAAACGCAAGCGATGGCTAGCTCTTGGAATCTTGCTGTTTTCGACATCGTGCGAGCGCGATGGGGGCATTATCGGCCAAGGTCATTTGGATGGTGTTGCGGGGATGTTCGTACTTGAGGACGATTATCGAACTGTGGCTTTAACCTCGGTTCAGCACTCGGTTTTTTATCAGATCGGCAACAGGCGAGAGTTGGTATTCAAGGGCATGGGAGGCGACCAACCTCGGATTTCTCTGATCGGCCCTGACACCATCCTGCTTCGCTACTGCCGCGGCTCAATCGATAAGGTTGAATCCTCATTCTTCGAGCAGCCAAGCCCCGACAACGGCGTCCGGATTTTACGGCTGCAAGTAGTCACCGTTCCGGGGGTATCAATTAAAGGTCGTTCCGTTTGCTGAACAAACGGACGGAAGAGGGTTGCCGGATGCTTCTGCTCGCTGACCCGAGTTGGTCGTTATTTGCCGTGCGCTCGGTAAAAAAAGGCCAGCCTGGAAGGCCGGCCCCAGGGGAGGGATGTTTAGGGGTGCTAGAGCTTGATTCCCACCCCGATTCCGAAAACGAATGGGTCAAGATCGATCTTCACCTTTTGCGAGCCCGCCGCCGTGGTGCGCAGCGTGGCTGTGGTGTCGATATCCAGATATTTGATGTCGAGATTGAGGAAGATCGTCTTGGTCAGATCGATGTCCACGCCCGCCTGCAGCGCATAACCGAAGCTGTCGGACATGGAGACTTTGGTCTGGCCCACGGCGGCCTCCAGCCCCTTTGACGCATCTTCGGCATAGAACAGCGTGTAATTGATCCCGGCGCCGACATAGGGGCGGATCGGGCCGGTCACGATCGGATGATATTGCGCGGTAAGCGTCGGTGGCAGCACCCAGGTGGAGGCCAGTTTGCCGATGCCCCCGGTGGTGCCCGTGCGGCCCGACGCGCTGTGCCTGGTGGTCGCCGCGATCAATTCGAAGCCGATATGGTCGCTGGCCATGTAGGTGACGTCCACTTCGGGCATCACGCTATTGTCCACGCTCACCTTTTCGCCGGGAAAGGCGGGAAGCACGCTGCCCGATTTTTCGTTGGGTGCCACGGCGATGCCGCGCAGTCGCAGCAGCACGTCCCCTTTTTCCGCCATGGCGGGCTGGGCGATCATGCACGCTGCAAGCAGCGGCAACGCGATCAATGTCTTCACGTCCCTGTTATCCTTTCACTATTTCGATCGTGCCGGGTTAGAGCGCGCCGCGAGTGACCTCCTTGATCCAGACCAAGAAGATATTTGATCTGAATCAAGGTGCTGATGAAGGCGCGTCGATAGGTCGGCAGGCATGTGGAAATATCATCCAGCGCTGCTTGATGCGCCCGTTCCGCGCTACACAAGCTATCCGACGGCCGCCGAATTTCACGACGGGCCGGATGCTGGCGACATGGATGATGCGCTGCAGGCCATCGGCGCAGACACGCCGGTCTCGCTCTATGTCCACATCCCTTATTGCCACGAAATATGCTGGTATTGCGGCTGCAACACCGGTGCCGCGAGCCGGGCCGGGCGGGTGGACGCCTATCTCGAAAGCCTGCACCGCGAGATTGAAATCGTCGGCCGGGCACTGGCCGGGCGCGGCCGGCTGAGCCGGATATCCTTTGGTGGCGGCAGCCCCAATGCGATCTCTCCGGCACAGTTCATCCATTTATGCGAAGCGCTCCGCTCGGCTTTTGGCGCGGCGAGCGACGGTCTGTCGGTGGAGATCGATCCGCGGAGCTTCACGCACGAATGGGCGGGCGTTCTGGGGGCCATGGGCGCGCGCCGGGTGAGCCTTGGCGTCCAGACGCTCGCGGCGCATGTCCAAAGCGCGATCGGCCGGGTCCAGCCTGCCCAGATGATCGCACAGGCCATGCTCTGGCTGCGGGCGGCGGGGATATATTCGATCAACTTCGATCTGATGTATGGCCTGCCCGAACAAAGTCTGCGCGATCTCGACGAAACGCTCACCGCGGCCATGGCCATGGGGCCGGATCGCATCGCATTGTTCGGCTATGCGCATGTGCCGCATCTCATCCCGCGTCAGCGCCGGATACACTCCGGCCTGCTGCCCAATCCCGTGATGCGCTTCATGCAGGCATCGCTGGGGCACCGGATACTCGTGGAAGCGGGCTATGTCCCGATCGGTTTCGATCATTTTGCCGCGGCGAGCGATCCGCTCACATCGGCCGCGCGCTGCGGTCTTTTGCGCCGTAATTTTCAGGGGTTTACCGATGATCCGGCGGAGACGGTGATCGGTCTGGGCGCAAGCGCGATCAGCGCCTTTCCGGATCGGCTGTTGCAGAATGAAAAGAACGCCGGACGCTATCGCATGAAGATCAGCGCAGGATTGATGCCGGTCTCGCGGGGCGTGATGCGGTCGGCGGATGATCAATTGCGCGGCCACGCGATCGAAACGCTCCTGTGCACCGGCATCGCCAGCCTGGCCGGATGGTCGGACATCGCCGGCATCCGGGCACGATTGACGCCGTTTGCCAACGCCGGATTGCTTTCATGGGATAAGGAGACGCTGCAACTCGCTACGGATGCAACGCCCTATGCCCGCGCGATCGCCGCGTGCCTGGATCGCTATCGGCAGCCCGATGCGCGCCGGTTCAGCAATGCGATCTAGACTGGGCCAAGGGCTCGGCTTCGCGGCCGTGATCGGCCTCGCATCATCGGCGCAGGCGCGGCCCGAGCCGATGATGGTTGCCACGCTGTGCACGGGGGCTGGTCTTGTCAGCATCATGCTGCCCGGACAGGACGATCATCAGCAACCCAGAGATTGCGACAAGGCGTGCCATGCCGCTTGCGACAGCCGCAAGAAAAAGGAGCGGCGGCGAAGCGCGCTCTAGCACCGGCTGTCCGCTCATGCTCCGGTGGTGATCATATCCCCATCGGCTGTTGCGGTCTCGCCTCAGGAACACCGGGGCGGTGATGAAGCTGCGCGCAGATTTTCTCCGCCTCCTGCTCGGCGCGAAGCAATTGCTCGCGCACGAAGCGCGGCTTCATGCCGTCCACGATGCAATCGAAATGCACATGATCGCAGCGGGCGAGGGAAAATGCGCTGGCCAGATAATCGTCAAAAACATGTCGCAAGGCGACCCAGGCGGCCTTTTCATTCAACCAGGCCCAGCTCGATCCCGATGATGAAAAGCTCAGCAGGTTGCGGCCGGACAGGATCGGATGAAATTGCTGGTCCCGCACGGCCCTGTGCGAAAAGCCGGCACCAAGCACGCGCTCGACATAGCCCTTCAACATCGCGGGTGGCGTGCCAAACCATAAGGGATAGATGAACACGAATTGCGCCGTGCCGGCGATCAGCCCCAATTCATCCTCTACATCGGCGGAGAGCCTGAAATCAGGCGATGTCGGCCGCTCCGCCGCCCTGAGCACGGGATCGAAACCCATCTGATACAGATCCCGAACGATGACGTGATCGCCGTGCCGCCGGACCACGTCGCAATATCGATCAGCCACCGCCGCACAAAAGCTGTCGGGGTCGGGATGACAAAGGATGACGCAATGTTTCAGGTCAGAACGATCCGGGATTCGATGATCCATGGCTATGCTCCTTGCAGCATAACTCTATCGAATTGCGATTGGCTGTCGTTACGTGACTTTACGGGGTGGACGCCGCAGGTGACGCTCGCATCAATGGGCGTTGGCGACCCTCGCATTCTACATCCGCCGATCCGCTTCCAGTCCACGCTCCAGAAGTTTGAGGCGATCGACGATGGAGAAGAAGAAGGCGGTTGACCAGCCGATCAGGATGATGCCGCTGGCACCTTCGATCGCGCCCAGAATGCGAAATCCCCGCGGCAGGACCAAATCGCCATATCCGATGGTGACGTAGGTGGAGGTCGAGAAATACAGAGCCTGCTCCAAGTCTGGAAAAACATCGAGCCATCGGTAAACGCCAGCCCAAGCCCATATTTCGATGGAATGAAGGCCGAACAGTCCAAAGGCGCTGAGAAGTATGGCTGTTGCGTTGATCATCGCCGCCGCCATGCGGCTTGTCGCATGACGATGGTGGCGCATGATGGCCAGCAGCGCGGCGAGACCGACAAGGTGAATCAGCACCGTCGATGCGACGATCAATGTGGCAAGGCCGAGCTGCGATGATAGGCTCATGGCAGCCACAATGGCATAGGCGTCGCTTCCCGCCCATCCGCGATTTTCAGTTCGCCTCAAAGAGGCCGCGCATCGCCATGCTGATCCGGTCGCTACGTGATTGTCCGAAGGGCACAAGCCCCGGCGATCCGGCATAGCGCGATCGTCATGGGGCTGTGATCGTTTGAACGGGAGAATAGGATTGGGGATGATCGATATCAACGCGATCTCTGCGATCGGCCTGTCTCTGGCGCTGGGCCTCCTCATCGGGATTCAGCGGGGCTGGGCCTTGCGCAACGAAGCGCCGGGATCGCGCTTCGCTGGTATAAGGACGTTCGGGCTGTTGGGTCTGGCCGGCGGCGTGGCCGGGATCATCCATGGCGACGGATCCGGCGCCGGGCTCCTGATCGTGGCGGCCGCGGCGGCCCTGGTCGTTCTGGGCTATGCGCAGGCGGCGCAGCGCGGCGGACCGATCAGCGGGACGGCGAGTATCGTCGGATTGTTGACACTTGGCTGCGGATTCCTGGCCGCCACGCAGCACGGATCCGTCGCCACGATTACTGCGGTCCTGATGATGCTCATATTGGCGATGCGAAACCAGCTTCATGATTGGGTGCAACGGCTGAGTGAGGTCGAGGTGATCGCAGTCGCCCGGTTCGCGCTGATCTCGCTGGCAATCCTGCCGCTGCTGCCCGATCGGGCCTATGGCCCCTTCGATGCCTGGAACCCGTATAAACTGTGGCTGGTGGTGGTGATGGTGTCGGGCTTCTCGTTCGCGGGCTACATCGCAAGCCGGCATCTGGGCGCGTCGCGCGGCACGATCGCGACCGCCGGGGCGGGGGCGATGGTTTCGTCAACGGCGGTGACTGCGGCGCTGGCGGTGCGATTGCGCGACGGGGATGACAATGCGCCCGTCCTTGCGGCCGGGATCGCGACCGCCTCAGCGGTGATGCTTGTGCGCGTGCTGGTCCTCGTGGCGGCGCTGGCACCCTTTGCGCTTCCTACGCTTGCGGTTGTCGTCATGCCGGCCGCACTAGTGAGCACGCTCGCCACCTTTTGGTATTTGCGCGCGGCGGCGCGGCTCCCGGCGCAGGGCGTGCAGGAAGTGTCGGTGCGCAATCCTTTCGATATCGGGCCGGCCCTGGGCTTGATGGCGCTGGTGATGGTGGTATCGCTGGTGTCGCGCTGGGTTCTGCACAGGTTCGGCGATGCCGGGCTGGCGACCGTGCTTGCGATTTCCGGCACCTTCGACGTCGATTCCGCCATCATCACGATGAGCGGATTGCCATCGGGAACGCTCGATGCCCGGATGGCCGGTCTGGTGCTGGCCGCCCCCGTGATGCTCAACACGCTCTTCAAGGCCGCGGTGGCGATCAGCCTTGCGGGATGGAGCCGGGGCTGGCGCGCCGCGGTGCCGCTGGTCGCGAGCGTTGCAGCGGGGATGCTGACGCTACCCGTCTTATTGGGAAATGCGATCCTTTGAGGTTTGCGTATCTCCCGTGCGCTGCGCTTGATCGCGGTGTTCCAAAAGGCTCTCTTCGGTCACGACGAAGAGCATCACGCCCGCAAATGCCGACATGGCTGCGACAACCAGATACAGAAAATGTGCGCCGATGAATGACAACATAAACAGCCTCCTTGATCGAACGCTGCACTATTGCGGAAATATTCGGGGTGGCATTCGCAAATTTACTTATGCTTCGTTTGCGCCGCGCCCGGTTTCGTATCCGTATCATCACGCATATCTGGCGGATGACCGCCGCAATAGCGTCCGCTTGGAACAATGGAGGTGGTGATGAAAAATATCCTGTTGCTGGTGCATGATGACGAGGGCCAGGAATCGCGGCTTCAGGCGGCGCTTGATCTCACGCGCGCCCTGGGAGGGCATTTGTCCTGCATCGACGTTGCCGTGCTGCCCATGGTGGTGGGCGATCTTTATGGGGGTGCGGGGACGGCCATGCTGCTTGCCGATGAGCGCGCGCGAGAGGGTCAGAACAAGGCGAAGCTCGAAGCGCGGCTCGCGCGCGAAGACGTGTCGTGGGACTGGATCGATTTTACGGGCTCGCTGGTGGAGGGCGTGCTGGAAGCCGCGTCTCTGGCGGATCTGATCGTTCTCAACCGCAAGCTGGACAGCTTTCCCTATCCCGATATGCACGACGCGGCGAGCCGCATTCTGATGCACGCTCGCCGGCCTGTGGTCGCGGTTCCCGAGACGCTGACCTGCTTCAAGCTCGATCGTGCCGTGATCGCCTGGGACGGGCAGGCGGCTTGCATCGCCACGATGCAGGCGTGCGTGCCAATATTGGCCTTGGCGAAGGAGGTCGAGATCTTCACCGTCCGCGACGGCGGCGGGAAAATCGAGCCGGCCGAGGCGGCTGAATATCTGTCGCGCCATGGCATCCATGCCAGCGTGCGTATCATCGACGACGGGCTTGATGCCGCGGATCATCTCATCACCGAAGAATGCGTGCGCCTGAATGCGGATTATGTCGTGATGGGTGCCTATAGTCGCGGTCGACTGATGGAAGCATTCGGTGGGGTCACGAAGCGTATGTTGGCGAACAGCAAACTGCCTTTGATCCTGGGTCACTGACGCGGCTGAAACGGGAATGAGCGGTCGCGCGGCAGGCAGACCGCTTATTCCCCGCCACACCGGCTTGGCCAAAACGCGTGGTGAACCGCACGCGCAATTCCAATTGCTTGAAAGATAGCGATATTACGCGACCAGAAAATTCATGTTATGCTGGTGGCCTATCAAGTTGCAGGCTTTGAAGCCGGGGGTGTCGCTGGCCCTCCCACCTGCGCGGATGAGGGCCAGACGTTCGATGCCGAACCGCGAAAGCGCGATTTCCATGCGTATCATCACGGCCCTGGCGGTCGTGCTGATCACCGCATGTTTGCGCTATGTCGCGGATCCCTGGCTGGCCGATCGATCCGCATTTTTCCCATTCGTGCTGTCGCTGATCATCATTGCGGTGGGGCTGGGCACATGGCCGACGCTGATCGCCGCGTTGCCGGCACTGGGTCTGGGCATTTATTTCGCCGACCGTGAAGGCTTCACGACCGGAGACGCCGTGGAAGCCGGGCTATTCCTGCTGGCGCTCGGCGCGGTCGTCCTGGTCGCCGCGAGCCTTGATCAGTTGCTGGCACAGGCCGTTATGCGTGCACGGGAACTGGATGCCCGCGCATCTCGCGCGGATCAGGTCGCGGAGGAACTCGGCCTGCTGATTGATGGTGCGCAGGGGCACGCCATCTATCTGCTGGATCCCGATGGTCATGTCACGATCTGGAACAAGGGCGCGGCGCGGCTGAAGGGCTGGTCTGAGGAGGAGGTGCTGGGGCGCCACGCCACCATTTTCTATCCCAAGGATGCCGTGGACGCTGGGAAGCCGGCGCAGGATCTGGCGCGCGCCGCCGCGGAAGGCAAATTCGAGGAGGAAGACTGGCGGGTCCGCAAGGACGGTTCTGAGTTTCTGGCCAGCGTGTCGATCACGGCCTTGCGCAACGCGGATGGCAGCCTGAGAGGCTTTTCCAAGATCGTGTCCGATATTACGGAGCGGCGCGCGGCGGAAGAGGCGCTGCGTGCGCGGGAAAGCCATCTTCGTTCCATTCTGTCCACGGTGCCCGATGCGATGATCGTCATCGATGACGAGGGGATCATCGTGTCGTTCAGCGCTGCCGCCGAACGGCTCTTCGGCTTCAGGGAAGTGGAAATCCTCGGCAGCAATGTCAGCCGGCTGATGCCCTCGCCCGATCGGGAGCGGCATGATGGCTATCTCGGCCGCTATCTGCAGACCGGGGAGAAGCGGATCATCGGCATCGGCCGCGTGGTGTTTGGCGAGCGGCGTGATGGCTCGACCTTTCCGATGGAATTGTCCATCGGTGAAGCAACCGGCGTCCAACGGCTCTTTACCGGGTTCATCCGCGATCTCACCGAACGCCAGCGCACCGAGCAGCAGCTTGAGACGCTGCAATCCGAGCTGATCCATGTCTCGCGCGTGAGTGCCATGGGGACGATGGCCTCCACCCTTGCTCACGAACTGAACCAGCCCATCACCGCGGTCGCCAATTATGTTCAGGGGATTCGCGATCTTCTGGCAAAGCCCGATCCGGACAATCTGCCGATGATCCGCGAGGCGCTGGACGATACCGCCAGCGAGGCTTTGCGCGCCGGGCATATCGTCCGGCGGTTGCGCAATTTCGTGGCACGCGGCGAAGTGGACAAGACCATCGAGAAGCTCCCCGCGCTCATCAATGAGGCCGCGGTGCTCGGCCTGCTCGGCGCGCGGGAGAAAGGCATCGAGCCGCTGTTCGATCTCGATCCCTATGCGTCCCCGGTGCTGGTGGACAAGGTGCAGATTCAGCAGGTTCTGATCAATCTGATCCGCAATGCGGTCGAGGCGATGGCGCAGAGCGCCGTGCGGAGGCTCACGGTCGCCAGCCGACCTGATCAACCGGGCTTCGTGCGGGTGACGGTAAGCGACACGGGCAGCGGCGTGGCCCCCGACATCGCCCGAAATTTGTTCACCGCCTTCGTCAGCTCCAAGAGCGACGGCATGGGGCTTGGCCTTTCCATCTGCCGCACCATCGTCGAAGCCAATGGCGGCCGGATCTGGATGGAACCGGGGATCGGCGGCGGCACAGCCTTTCATTTCACGCTGATGCGCGCACAGATAGAGGAGGGGGCATGACCGATCGGAAGCTGATTCATATCGTGGATGACGAGGATGCCGTGCGCCGATCCGCCAGCTTCATGCTCAAGACATCGGGCTATGCGGTGGAGACCTGGGCGTCCGGGGCGGCCTTTCTCAAAGACATTCGCCATGCCGAGCATGGCTGCGTGCTGCTCGACGTGCGAATGCCCGAGATGGACGGCCTCGAAGTCCAGCAGCAATTGGGCGAGCGGGGCATCACGATGCCGGTCATTATCCTGACGGGCCATGGTGATGTTTCGATTGCCGTCCGCGCCATGAAGATGGGGGCAGTGGAATTCATCGAAAAGCCGTTCGAAAAATCGGTGCTGATCAGCGCGATCGAAGCGGCGTTCGACAGGATCGCGGCGGCGGACGGGGTGGCGACGCGGGCGGCGGAAGCGCATAGGATTCTCGGCGCGCTGACGCCGCGCGAGCGCGATGTGCTCGAGGGGCTGGCGCAGGGTTTGCCCAACAAGACGATTGCCTTCGATCTCGGTATTTCGCCGCGCACGGTGGAAGTGCACCGCGCCAACCTCATGACCAAGCTCGACGTGCGTAGCCTGTCCGACGCGCTGCGGATCGCGTTCGCCGCCGGCATGGGTGTCTGACCTCGGGACCAATACGTAGCGACCCCGGGCCTTTACGGTGCCATCTATGCGGCATTTGAGGGTCTACATGAATGGATGTCGCGACGGGTGCACTGATGGTCGAGCGGCCGAAAATCCTGTTGCTGGAAGATGATCCGGGCGTGCGGCGATCTCTCCAGCTTCTTCTCCAGGCCCAGGGTCTGGACGTGAGAGCCTATGCTTCGGGTGTTTCCCTGCTGGCGGACGAAACAACGGCCGGGGCGATCTGCCTTGTGGCGGATTACCGGCTTGAGGATCTTGACGGCATCGCGGTGCTGTCCCGCCTGCGCGCAAAACATTGGGATGGACCCGCGATCCTGATTACGGCCTTTCCCACCGAAGCGCTGCGCCGCCGCGCGCTTGTGGCCGGATTTGCGGTGGTGATGGAAAAGCCGCTGCGGCCCCGCGCCCTGACCGAAACGCTGTCGCGCATGGTTTCGCGCACCAAAGGAGAAGCCTGACGTCTTGCGCTATGGCAGCGCGCCGACGAGGCTGAGCGCGACGGCTTCGGCCACCTTGATACCATCGACCCCGGCGGACAGGATGCCCCCGGCATAGCCTGCGCCTTCGCCTGCGGGATACAGGCCCGCGGTGTTCAGGCTTTGAAAGTCGCTGCCCCGGTTGAGGCGGATGGGCGAGGAGGTCCGCGTCTCCACGCCGGTCAGCATCGCATCCGGATGGTCATAGCCCGGTATCTGCTTGCCGAAGATCGGAAGCGCCTCGCGGATCGATTGCACGGCGAATTCGGGCAGGCAGGCGGCCAGATCGGTCAGGTGGACCCCGGGCCGGTATGAGGGGATGACGCTGCCGAGCGCGGTGGAGGGGCGGCCCGCCAGGAAATCGCCGACGCGCTGCGCCGGGGCTTCATAATTCGAACCGCCGGCGACATAGGCTTTGGACTCCCAGTGTCGCTGGAAATCGATGCCGGCAAGCGCATGTTCGGGATAGTCGCGCGCGGGATCAATGCTGACCACCAGGCCCGAATTGGCGTTGCGCTCATTGCGGGAATATTGGCTCATCCCGTTGGTCGCCACCAGGCCCGCTTCGGACGTGGCGGCGACCACCGTGCCGCCGGGGCACATGCAGAAGCTGTAGACCGTGCGGCCATTGGCGCAGTGATGCGACAGGCTGTAGGCGGCGGCGCCCAGATCGGGATGCCCGGCGCAGGGGCCGAAGCGCGCCTCGTCGATCCAGGATTGGGGATGCTCGATCCGCACGCCGATCGAAAAGGGCTTGGCCTCGATCTGGACGCCCTGTTCCATCAGCGTTCTGAACGTATCGCGCGCGCTGTGGCCGACGGCGAGGACGACATGATCGGCCTCGAGATAACCGTCATTGGCCAGATGCAAACCGCGGACGCGACGCCGGCCGGCGTCGTCGGTAACGATGTCGAGCCGATCGACTCGTTGTTCGAACCGATATTCGCCGCCCAAGGCTTCGATGGTTTCGCGGATGCTCTCCACCATCGTCACCAGCCGGAACGTGCCGATATGGGGATGCGCTTCGGTCAGGATCTCCGGCGGGGCACCCGCCTTGACGAATTCGGTCAGCACCTTGCGGCCCAAGTGACGGGGATCCTTGATCTGGCTGTAGAGCTTGCCATCGGAGAAGGTGCCCGCCCCGCCCTCGCCAAACTGCACGTTGGATTCGGGGTTGAGCACACCGCGCCGCCACAAGCCCCATGTATCCTTCGTGCGCTCTCGCACCACCTTGCCGCGGTCGAGGATGATGGGCCTGAAACCCATTTGCGCCAGAATCAGGCCCGCAAACAACCCACATGGCCCCGCACCCACGACCACTGGACGCCGCCCGGCCTGCGCAGCGGGTGCCTTGGCGACGAATTGATAGCGCGTGTCGGGCGCGGGCTGGACGTGTCGGTCCTTTTTCATGCGGGCCAGCACGGCCGGCTCATTCTTCACAGTCACATCAACCGAATAGACCATCTGGATCGCGGTTTTGTCGCGCGCATCGTGCGCGCGGCGGACCACGACATGGCGGATCAGATCGCGCGGCGAGATGTTCAACCGCTTGCAGATCAACGCGGCCAGCGAGTCTTCGGTTTGATAGAGCGGCAATGTGAGTTCGGTCAGGCGGATCATCGCCTTGCCCTAGCGGGAACGGGGCGGGCCCGCCATGGGGGGATGACATCCCTTCATCGCCTCTTATTTAAGGGAGGATTGGAGATCGAAATGTCCAAATATGAAAAAACCGCCGCTGCCATCGCGGCACTCTCGCCCGAACAATATCATGTGACGCAGGAAAGCGGCACCGAGCGCCCCGGCACAGGTGCGTATCTGAACAATAAGGAACCCGGCATTTACGTCGATATCGTGTCAGGTGAGCCCCTGTTCGCCAGCGCGGACAAATATGAATCCGGATGCGGCTGGCCCAGCTTCACCAAACCGATCGAACCAGTCCATGTCACAGAATTGCGTGATGCGTCGCTCGGCATGGTGCGCATCGAAGTGCGGTCTGCGCAGGGGGACAGCCATCTTGGCCATGTGTTCAACGATGGGCCGCGCGATCGTGGCGGTCTGCGCTATTGCATCAATTCGGCCTCGCTCCGCTTCGTCCACCGCGACGATATGGTGGATGAAGGCTATGGCGATTATGTCGCCCAGGTGGAGAATGTGGCATGAGCAGTGAACGCGCCGTTCTGGCCGGGGGATGTTTCTGGGGTATGCAGGATTTGATCCGCAAGCTGCCAGGAGTGGAGTCCACGCGGGTGGGCTATTCCGGGGGTGAAGTGCCCAACGCCACCTATCGCAATCACGGCCATCATGCCGAGGCGATCGAGATCATCTATGATCCTGCGCAAACCAGCTTCAGGGCTTTGCTGGAATTCTTTTTCCAGATTCACGATCCGACGACGCCAAACCGGCAGGGTGGCGATGTCGGGGCAAGCTATCGCTCTGCAATCTTCTACGTCGACGACCTACAGAAAGCTGTGGCTGAAGATACGATCGCCGACGTCGAGGCATCGGGATTGTGGCCCGGCAAAGTCGTGACCGAGTTGAGCCCGGTTGGCGATTTCTGGGAGGCGGAACCCGAGCATCAGGATTATCTGGAACGGCTGCCCAATGGCTACACCTGCCATTTCGTCCGGCCGGGCTGGACCCTGCCGCATCGGGCAGATGCCATCTGACGCCACGCGGTCTGGCAGAAAAATGCCCCGCCCGGAATATTCGGAGCGGGGCAGTATTTTTTTGAAGGCGGTGAAAGGGGGAAAACACCGCACTTGTCTTACTAACCAATCTCAAGCGCGATTGTTCCCGCTCATGCGAGCATTCTCAAGGACGGCTCGCGATCCCAAAATCGTTTTGCTGCAGCCGCCACGAAATCCTTGCCTGTTGCGGTAACGCCCTCGTCTAGAACGACATTGGCCTTGTCGAGCACCGCCTGCGCGCCATCGGATGCGCCGATCGCTTTCAAATGGCCAAAGGCGTCCATCGCAAACTGAACCGCAGCGGCTTCCTTTGCGAGCATCGCGCCGCCCTCGGGCGACAGGATCAGCGCCACCGCGTCGAAGATTTGCGACGGCATACCCGCAAGCTGCCCGTCGGCCTTCCTCACGCTGCCGTCCGCCAGCACGGCACCGCCCACCTTGGGCGCGACCAGCACGGCCTTTCCCTTCGCCGCAGTGACGGCCTTGATCAGCGCATCGATCTCGGCACCGTCAGAACCGTCGGCATAAAGGATGCCGACACAGCGGCCTTCAAGCGTCTCTTTCATATTCTTCTGGATCGAGAGCGCGGGGCTCGGCTCCATGTCTACCGGCGCACGCGCCGCCTTGGTCTTCGGGGGAAGGGTGATAGCGAGACCGTCGGCCACGCGCTTGGCCAGCCCTTCGTCCACATTGCGCAGGCCCGCGACCATTCGGCCCGGCACCTGCTGGAGGCCCACTTTCGACAGCTCGAAAACGAAGGAGGAGGCAATATGCGCCTGTTCGCTCTCGGTCTGCGACAACCAGAACAGCCGCGCCTGACTGTAATGATCGGCGAACAGCTCGGCACGGACGCGCAATTTGTCGCCTTGCTCGTCATTGTCCGCACTGCCCTCAAAGGTCTTGAAACCCGTCATCGGGCATTCGCGCGGCCCGCCCTCTTCGCCATGGGCAGCCAGGCTGTTGGGTTCGTAATTCGCGCGCCCGACCGGGATGTTCATCTGCATCTGCCCATCGCGCTGGAAATTCATCACCGGGCATTTGGGGGCGTTGATGGGGATCTGGTGGAAATTGGCCGTTCCCAACCGGCTCTTTTGCGTATCGAGATAGCTGAACAGCCGCCCCTGAAGCAGAGGGTCGTTCGAGAAATCGACGCCCGGCACGATGTTGGCGGGGCAGAAAGCGACCTGCTCGGTCTCGGCAAAGAAATTGTCGGGCCAGCGATCCAATACCATCCGACCGACGATTCGCACCGGCAGGATTTCTTCCGGGATCAACTTTGTCGCGTCGAGCACGTCATAGGGCTGGGCGTCGGCAAAGGCCTGATCGAAGGTCTGGATGCCCAGCTCCCATTCGGGGAAGGCACCCGTGTCGATGGCTTCGAACAGATCACGGCGATGATAATCATTGTCGGCCGCCTGCAATTTCAACGCTTCATCCCACACGGTGGATTGCACGCCCAGCTTGGGCTTCCAGTGGAACTTGACGAAGGTGGATTTGCCCTTGGCATTGACGAAGCGGAAGGTGTGAATGCCAAAGCCTTCTATGGTGCGCAGGCTGCGCGGGATGGTGCGATCCGACATCGCCCACATCAGCATATGGGTTGTTTCGGGGAGCAAGGATGCCCAGTCCCAGAACGTGTCATGCGCCGACCCGGCTTGCGGATAGCCGCGATCGGCTTCCATCTTGACCGCATGGACCAGATCCGGAAATTTGATCGCATCCTGAATGAAGAAGACCGGGATGTTGTTGCCAACCAGATCCCAATTGCCTTCCTTGGTATAGAATTTGACCGCAAAGCCTCTCACGTCGCGGGGCGTATCCACCGATCCCGCGCCGCCGGCGACTGTGGAGAAGCGCGTGAACAGAGGCGTCCGCTCGCCGACGCGCTGAAACAAATCGGCCTTGGTGATATCCGCCAGGGACTCGGTGCATTCGAAAAAGCCATGCGCCGCGCTGCCGCGTGCATGGACGATCCGCTCGGGAATCCGCTCATGATCGAAATGGAAAATCTTTTCACGAAGGACGAAATCTTCGAGAAGGGTAGGGCCGCGCTCACCGGATTTCAGGCTGTTCTGATTGTCTGAAACGCGGATGCCCTGATTGGTCGTCAGATGCGCCGCGCTATCATGTGGCCCTTTTTCAGGAATGGCCTGATGCGTTTCGCCGCCTTGGCCCTGCTTGGTTTCGAATTCGGCTTTCTGCGCCATGCCACCCTCCAGATGTTTCAATTCTGCTCCACGCGGCCTTTTGGCTGACGCGAGCAATCGTCTCGGAAGGCCAAACGCTCAGGAACGAATAAGGAAGCGGGGTCGCACGCAAAAAAGATATCAACATCGATCAATGCCGTTGCAGGGCTGACAGGAACCATTTCGTAACCGCATCGTTCTGAACGCTTCCCGCCCCGAATGCCCCCGTGGAGACGTGAACATGCTTTGGACCATCGCCGTCATTCTCGTCATCCTGTGGCTGCTCGGCTTCGCCTTTCATGTCGCGGGCGGCATCATCCATCTTCTGCTGGTCATTGCGGTCGTCGTGGTGATCTTCCAGTTCGTCACCGGTCGCCGGAAACTCTAACCGCTATCGCAACAGGCTCGTCAGGCGCGCACGGATGACGGCTTCGGGCCGGACAGCGAATTGCGGTTGAAGGGCCTCGGCCGATTTCCGGGCCGCAGATGCCAGTCTTCCATCGACATAAGCATTCTGGATCATCTGCCGGAGGATGGGAGCGGTGCGATCGTGGATCGTGGCGACTTGCGCCACGCCGGCCGCTTCGGCGCGGCGGGCGTGGTATAGCTGTTCCAGATGCTGGGGGATGCAGATTTGCGGTAGTCCAGCGGCCAGGCCGAGGCATAATATGCCGTGTTGCCCGGCATTGATGATCAGCCGCGAACGGCGGACCAGCAGATCGACGGGCACAGGCGCAGTTTCGAGCAGGACGCCCGCCGCCGTCAGGCGCGTCGCTGCGGAAGGCCCGAGGCCGGGGCAGAAAGCGCGGATGGGCAAACCGAGCGTCGTGATGGCACCCAGAACCGCTTCATCTTCCAATTCGCTGGTTGAGAAATAGACGAAGATTTCATCGCCATCGCTTGCCATGAGGCGCGACACATCAGCGACCGGCGGCAATAGCGGTTGTTCCCGCTGGCCCTGATAGGGATCCAGCATATCGAGCGTGCGCACCAATTCCCCGGAGCGGCGATAGATGTCGGACAGATGATCCAGCGGCGGCACGCCGAGCGGCACAACAGCCTGATTGATCAGGGTCAGCATTTCCGCTTCGTCATAAAGACGATGCGAGAATTCGGGCAGAAAGACGGGAAATTCCGGTAATCTCGGCGGTGGTATCCCATAGCCGGTGCCGACGATCACGGCAGGAATGCTCATGCTATAGGCGGCCATCAGCGCGCAGGGCGCATAATCACCCACCAGAAGATCCGTGCTGCGCGCGGCCAGCACATCCTGCCACCATCGGACCTGGCGAGTCAGGAATGCGGGATCGCGAAATCCGCTGTCGCCCAGATATTCGCCCCAGGTGGCGGTGCGCGTTCCTCCCGGCCCCCGCACGCCCGCCTGATCATAATAGAGGCACGCTGCCGGGAAGACGAGATCGCACAGCGGGGCGATTTCCGCCGCATGGTCCATCCGGCATAACGCGGCGTCATAGATGAAATCCGGACCGAGCGCCGCGGCCACCGTCTTGAGCGTGACGAGATGGCCGCGGCCCGCGCCGGATTCCCAGGCCAGCAGAATACGCGGTTTCAAGGCTGATCAGGTGCAATAACTGCCACCGCAACCGCCGCAGCCGCCGGCGGGCGGGGGTGGCGGCGGCGGGGGTGGCAATGCGACCTGCCCACGCCGGCGGGTGTTGCTGGCACCAAATAATTCATCCTTCAGGCGATTGGCATAGCCGCTGTTACGATCCTGATCGCGGAGAGAAACACCGTTGCTGCCGAAACGCAGGCGAATGCCGGCCCATGCTGCGGCATAGCCGGCATTGCCGATCCGCCCTTCTGCGAACAGCGTGAAGCCGCTGCCAGAGGCGGACAGGGATTTCTCTGTTCCCAGCGCCGCCGCGTGTCGCCCGCCGATATAGCGATGGCCTGCGGTCAGCGACCAGCTATCCCGCGGATAGAAGCTGATGTCCGCCATGCTGAAGAAATTCCCTTTGCGGCCATAATCGTCAACCACGGTGAAGCCGGGTATCACGCCGACGATCGCGGTGGCACGTTCATTATGCTCATAGCCTGCAATGCCGGACAGGGACACGCGGTCCGCATGATAAACGGCTTCGGCTCCGATCCGATACGTGTCCAGCTTCTCGAAACTCTTCAGGTGCGCATAGGCACCATAAACACCCACCGACACTTTGGCGCTGGGCTTCACGCCGATATGCCCTGCCGTGGCCCAAATTGTGTCGCCGAGATGGTCGGCGATCATCGCATCGGCCTGGACCTGCAGCGTGTTGCCGATCCTGAAACCGACGGAGGGAAGGACGCCGCCTGAAAAATCGGTGTCGGAACCGGACAGCGGCCGCTTGTCCCTGGCAACGCCGCCCATGCCCTCGATCCGGAGGATCACGTCGCCGGGTGCGGCCCATGCCGCTTGCGGCAGGAGCCCCGCTGCGGTCACGGCCAGAAGGCCCGCGACGATATTCATTGAATCCTGTGTCTTCACAATGTCCCCCAGTCATCGGGCGCAGAGAATGGCCCGTTCGCTGTCGGGGACGCTTGTCCTCATCCATGTCCTCGGGGGAAAGTGGCAATTAGTTGCAACAGGATGAGAGTTGTTGCGCGCGCAGGAATCTCTGCGCGTTATTCGATCGGCTTGGCCCGCCGGCGCGCCAGATGTTCGCTGATCAGACTGTCTTCGCGCCAGCGATCGGCGATGCGCGACACGAGGCCCGAACTGCCCCAAAGCTCCCCTCGCTGATCTGCCGTATCCAGAATGGAAAGCAAAAGGTTCCGATCCTGCGCCACGGAGGCGAGGAACGCGGCCCATACATGATCCTGCCCAGCATTGCCTGCGAGATTGGCCCTGGCCTGCGCCATCATCACCGCCTGCGCTGTGGGCACATTCGACAAGGCGGCCTGCACGTCAGCGGCCTGGCGTATCAGCGCCGCGTCGTTGCGCAGACGCGCGAAAGCGGAAAAGGCGCGGGCATAACCCGCATAATCGCCCCTCGCGAGATGGATGGCGCTCAGGCAATCGTGGATCACCGCGAAATTCGGATGACTCGCCAATAGGTCTTGTAGCATTTGCATGGCTTCATCCTCTCGCCCGGCAGACCATAAGGCCCAGGCAAGATCGGTCTGGATCGCGGTCGAACCCGGTTCGATCAGGCGGGCGGCGTTCAGTTCGCGCAACGCGCCGGCGTGCGATCCATTGTCTGACAGGATATTGCCATACCAGAAGTGGGTCTGCGCATTGTCGGGAGACAGCGCCTTGGCGCGAAGGAAGGCCTTTGATGCGGTGGGGGCATCATGGTCCCGCCAGTAGGAGATGAAGCCGAGCGCGCGATAGGCTTCGCCCGCATTCGGATCGAGCGCCATGGCTTTCTCAGCCGCAGCCTTCGCCTTGGCAAAGGCTGCTCCATCCGGCAGCGCGCCGAATTCGCGCGCGAGCAGATAGGCCTCCGCCAGGCCGGCATGGGCCGGCGCGAAACCGGGCTCCCTGCGGGTGACTTCGACAAAGGCGGCCATGGCCCGCGTCAGGCTGTCCGGTTCGCGTTTCGCCCAATCATCCCGTGCCTGCAGAAACAGGCGCGCTGCCGCTGGATCCGCGGGCAGGCGTGGTTTCGCAATCGCCTGCTCATTTTGCTGAGGTTTCAGAGTGCAGAAGGCTACCGCGCCGCTCGATAAAGCCATCAGCAGCATGGCGATCACAACCGGTCTCAAGCGGCGCGGCGCAGGGGCGTGGACGGGCGATGCCGCTTCTGCAGCCGCGTCATCATCTGCGGGCAAGCGCGATTGGCTGCTGGCCCAAGCATCCAGTTCTTCCCGCAGCGCATAAACGGTTGCCCTTTTGCCGCCCGGCATTCGCCGCACGGGCAATCCACGGTTGTCGGCCCAGCGGATCGCGGTGGTTCGATCGCGGCCGAAATAGGCACCAATGGCTTTCCAGCCGTCAATCCGCTTCGATGAAGACAAACACGCGCCCCCCGGATACGCCTCCCACGCTGATACGCATGAATCGCGGTGCCGCAACTGCGAAGGTTGAAATTATCATGGATTCGCGATGGCGGCAGCCGCCGCCCCGTTGAACGGCGCAACATGGTAAGCGCAAAATTAACATTGCATCCACAAGCTTTTTTAAGAGTTGTGGATGCAAATGAGGTCATAGGCCGGAAATTCCGGAAGCGTTATAAACGATCCAAATGTGAACTTTAGTTAACAGACTCGCTATAGAATGTTGAGATTGCTATAAGTTATCTCAGCCGCATCGGTGGGAGCGTATAATTCCGCCAATTTGGGGAAGCACTCGTGATCAAGGCACTCGCAGTATCGAAGACGGCAAAGGCTCTGGGCCTTTGCGTCTGCCCAATCGTGGGCACCGGCGTCGTTGCGACGCAGGTTCCCGCCGTCCGCACCGCGATCCACAAGGCGACGGCGCCGCGCGCTTATGCCAAACCGAAGACGCGCGTGCGAGCGCCGGGCGCGCTTGCCGCGCCCGTGAAGATGGCGGCTGTCGATCCCTGCCTCACCAACAATCCGGTTATCATTCAAAGCGGGCAGGCGTTCAACCTGCCGACGCTGCCTGAAACGGGTCCGGTGATCGCGCTGAATGGCCCGTCCACGATCGGCGGTACTTCGCCGGTCCGCGTGTTCGTACCCGGATCCCCTTCGGCGATCATTCCCGGCAATCCTGGGACGCCCGGCACGCCGGGCACGGACATCCCGGTCAGCCCGGTGCCTGAGCCTGCGACATGGGCGCAGCTTGTCTTCGGGTTCGTGATCGTCGGTGGCGTCATGCGTTCTGTCTCGCGGCCGCGTGCAAAGTCAGAAGACAATGCGCCGGAAGCTGCGGTCTGATTGGATCAGAACGGCCTTTCGCCCATCACATTGCCGCCTTCACTATAGCGGCACACGAGGAATTCATCGGCCCGCCCGCGAATGAGCGCACATCCCACCGAATGGGATGATCGCCACATAAGCTGGGTATAATGGCCGATGTCTTCCAGATTGCCGGTCACGGTATTGTTCGGAAACAGGCCGGGTTTGAAATTCTTGCGCTCGGCGATCCACAGGCCAACCATGGATTCAGCGGAATAATAGCCGCGCGTGCCGGCCCATAGATTTTCGCCCTGCGGATCGGGATCGGCCGGATTATCGGGATAATGCTCAAGCCGGCCGAGCTTGGCGAGATGATTCCCCCATTTCTGCGCATCCACGGCCAGCGCCTGATTCCATGCCAATGCGGGAATGTCGAGCTTGGCGCGTTCACGATTGTGCGCTGCCAATACGCGATCTTCCAGATTGTCGATTCGGCCGGCGGCACCCGTGGTCAAAGGGATGCAAAGCGCGAGTAGAGCGGCGGAAAACAGCCGGTTTCGTGTCGGTTTCCAGCATGGTATGCGCATGACGGCTGACCCAGTTCATCGTTGGTAACAATGACGGGATAGGGGTGAGCCATGCCAATGAGCTTGATATCCAAGGTAAATCTCGGGTTAGCTATGTTCGTGCACGAGAAATTAAGGAGATGGCTGTGAAGCGGGGCATGGTCGGTTGGGAAGAAAACATCAGCATGAGGCACATTGGATGACGGTCATATTGGTCAAGCAGCCGCGATTCGCCGATCAGCGAGGCTGGTTCACGGAAAGCTGGAATCAGGCGAAGTTCGCGGCTTTGGGGATCGAGGCCGATTTCTGTCAGGACAATCATTCTTATTCGCAAAGCACCGGCACGGTGCGCGGCCTTCATTTCCAGACGCCGCCTTATGCCCAGGCGAAGCTGGTGCGCTGCGTGCGCGGCAGCATCCTCGATGTGGCCGTGGACATACGGACCGGATCACCAACCTATGGCCAGCATGTCAGCCGGGTTCTTTCGGCGGACAATGCCGAGCAGCTTTTCATCCCCGCGGGCTACGCCCACGGTTTCATCACCTTGGAGCCGGATTGCGAGGTGATCTACAAGGTCACCGCGCCTTATCACAAGGAATCGGAGGGCGGAATCATCTGGAACGATCCTGCGCTCGGGATCGATTGGCCCTTGCCTGAAACGGGTGCCTGCCTGTCCGACAAGGATCTGGTGCTGCCACTTCTTCACGAATTGGAACCGCACTTCGCCTATGAGGGCGGACCACTGGTCCCACTCGACTGATTCGCAGCAGGAAAGATCGAATGACAAAGAAAATCCTCGTAACCGGCGGGGCCGGGTTCATCGGTTCGGCCCTGGTGCGTCACCTAATCGAAAACACGTCGCATCATGTGCTGAATGTCGATGCGCTGACCTATGCGGGCAATCTGTCTTCGCTGGATGGCGTCGCATCCTCCAATCGCTATGCGTTCCAGCAGATCGACATTTGCGATCGCGAGGCGATTGCGGCGGCGATGGCGGCGTTCGCGCCCGATGTGGTGACCCATCTCGCGGCTGAATCCCATGTCGATCGTTCGCTGGATGGTCCGGCGGCGTTTATCGAGACCAATGTGGTCGGCACATTCGGAATGCTCTCGGCGGCGCAGGCCTATTGGAACGGGCTCACGGGAGACGCGCGGGAAAATTTCCGCTTCCACCATATCTCAACGGATGAAGTGTTTGGTTCTCTGGGTGATGAGGGCGCGTTCAACGAGGCGACGCCTTACGATCCGCGTTCGCCTTATTCGGCATCCAAGGCGGCATCCGATCATCTCGTGCGCGCGTGGCACCATAGCTATGGCCTGCCCGTACTCGTCACCAATTGCTCGAACAATTACGGGCCGTTCCATTTTCCGGAAAAGCTGATTCCGTTGATCATCATCAAGGCCTTGGCTGGGGGGGATCTCCCGGTTTACGGCGATGGCACCAATGTGCGCGACTGGCTCTATGTCGATGATCATGTCCGTGCGCTGGAAAGCGTGTTCGAAAAGGGCGTGCCGGGCGAAACCTATCTGATCGGCGGGCGCAGCGAACGGCGCAATATCGATGTGGTGCATGTGATCTGTGATATGCTCGATCGCGTTCAGCCGCGCGCGGACGGAAAATCCTATCGCGCGCAGATCGTGTTCGTCGGCGATCGGCCGGGCCATGATTTCCGCTACGCCATCGACGCGGGCAAGTTGCGCAGCGAACTTGGCTGGGAGCCACGCGAGACCTTCGAAAGCGGCATCGAAAAAACAGTGCGCTGGTATCTTGCCAATGAAAGCTGGTGGCGTCCGATTCTGGACGGTAAATATCAGGGCGAGCGTCTCGGCACGGCGGCACCGAAGGCCGCATGAGCGACTCGATTCTGGTCATTGGCGGGGGCGGACAGGTGGGCACCGCCTTTCGGGGCATTGGCGATATCGCGGGTTTGCCGATTCATGCGCCGACGCGCGCTGAGCTCGATCTGCGCGATCCCATCGCGATCGCCAATGCGATGGGGCCTGATACGAAGGCGGTGATCAATTGCGCGGCGTTCACCGACGTGGACGGTGCCGAAAGCGCGGTCGACGCGGCGCAGTGGCTTAACGGCGACGTGCCCGGATTGCTGGCGGACGCCTGCAATCGCCGGGGGATCCCGCTGGTGCATTTCTCGACCGATTATGTGTTCGATGGAGAATCCGATCGGCCCTATGCCGAAAATGATCCCATTGCCCCGATGAGCGTCTACGGGCGTTCCAAGGCCGAGGGCGAGCGGCGGATATTGGCGGCGGGCGGTCCGCATCTGATCGCACGGACCGCCTGGGTGGTCAGCCCGTGGCGCAAGAATTTCGTGAAGACGATGCTGCGTGTCGCCGCCGAGCGCGATGAACTGCGGGTCGTGGGCGATCAGCTTGGCTGCCCGACCAGCGCCATCGATCTGGCCGATGCCATTGCCAAAGCGCTGCCCGCAATGCTGGCCTCTCCATCCGCAGTGCCCGAAATTCACCATCTGGTGAATGCCGGCAGCGCGACCTGGTATGATCTGGCCGTGTTCATCATGGATGAGTTGCGCGCCGCCGGGCTGAAGGCAGCGCGCGTGACCGCGATCGGATCGGATGAATATCCCACGCCCGTCACGCGGCCCAAAAATTCCCGCCTGTCCACCGATGGGTTCCGCAGACGCTTTGGCATAGAGATGCAGCCATGGCAGCCGGCGATCCGCACGATCATCGCCGCGTGCCTGGCCGAAACGAAGGAAAATTCATGAAGGGTATCGTTCTCGCCGGCGGCTCGGGCAGCCGCCTCCATCCGGCGACGCTGGCAGTCAACAAGCAGTTGCTGCCCATCTATGACAAGCCGATGATTTATTATCCGCTTTCGGTGTTGATGCTGGCGGACATTAACGAGATCATGCTGATCTCGGCTCCCGAATATCTTGAGAATTACAAGCGCCTGCTGGGCGACGGCAGTCGGTTTGGGATCGAGATTACCTATGCGGTGCAGCCCAAGCCCGAGGGTCTGGCGCAGGCCTTCCATATCGGGGCGGATTTTGTGGGCGATGAACGCAGTGCGCTTGTGCTGGGGGACAATCTGTTTTTCGGCGCAGGTATGCAGCAATTGCTCGCTGGCGCGAAGGCACGTGAGGATGGTGCGACCGTGTTTGCGCATGAGGTCGATCAGCCGCAAGCCTATGGCGTGATCGAAATGGACGCGGACCGCCGCGCCATCAGCATCGAGGAAAAGCCGGCTCAGCCCAAATCGAACCTCGCGGTGACGGGCCTGTATTTCTATGACGAAACCGTGGTGCAAAAGGCGGCCGATCTGAAGCCGTCGGCGCGTGGGGAGTTGGAGATTACCGATCTCAACCGGCTATATCTCGAATCCGGGGATTTGTTCGTCGAAGAGCTTGGCCGCGGCTTTGCGTGGCTCGATACCGGCACGCATGACAATCTTCTCGAGGCTGCCCAATTCGTTCGCACGATCCAGCATCGTCAGGGCCTTCAGATCGGTTGTCTTGAGGAAATCGCCTATCGGGCAGGCTGGATCGATCGCAGTGCGCTGGAAGCGAGCGGGCGCGAATTGGTCAAAACGGAATATGGGCAGTATTTGCTTAAGCTTGCTATGCGATAGAGGAATAGTTCCCGAACCAGGGCGGTGTTTTGCCTGTCGTTACGGGCTCAGGATTGTATGAGTTCATGAATCTTTATAAGCGTGTAGATACCGATGATCGTGCCGCCTCGCGAGAGGCGCGCAGAAAAGGCATCGGATTCGGAGGGGCAATGCCATTGTCGATAAGCATGAGCCTCGTGCGCGCGGAGCCAGTTTGATGGAGGCTGTCAGAAGATCTGCGATCTGGCGGTTCGTTCAGGATAATTGGCTGCTTTGCGTGGGCATCTTGGCGATCCTGTTGCCGACGATGGCGTTCGTCGCGAAGGAAACCTGGTCGACCGAACAAGGAGGGCACGGCCCAATCGTGCTGTCGACCGGGCTTTGGCTGCTGGTGCGGCAATGGCCGCAGGACAAGAGCACGCTTGCGCCGCCGCCTGCTTATAAGGTTGCGCTGTTTTTTGTGCCTCTGCTGCTTCTTTATCTCGCGGCCCGCGTGATCCAGATCGTCGAGATTGAGGGGTTCGTCATGTACGCGCTGCTCGTCGTCACATTGTACAGCTTCGCCGGCTTTGCCGTTCTCCAGCGGCTCTGGTTTCCGCTTTTCTATCTGCTGTTCACTTTCCCCCCACCCGAAAGCGTGGTGGCGGCAGTCACGCAGCCATTGAAGATCGGCATCTCGCAGGCTGCGATCGATTTTCTCTATTGGCTTGGATATCCCATCGCCGGAGCAGGAGTCACGATCCAGATCAGTCAATATCAACTGCTGGTCGCCGAGGCGTGCGCAGGTTTGAACTCCCTGATTTCCCTGTCCGCCATCTCGCTTTTCTATGTCTATATGCGGCATCAGATGAACTGGCGTTATGCCATGATCCTGATGCTGGCCGTGATACCCGTGGCGATCTTCGCGAATTTCGTGCGCGTTCTCGTGCTGATCCTGCTCACTTATTATGCCGGGGAAGCGGCTGCGCAGGGCTTCCTGCATAATTTTGCCGGATTGACGATGTTCGTCACGGCTTTGCTCGCGATCTTCGCGATCGACGCTTTAGCGGGGCCATTACTGCGGCGCCTTCTGGGCGGCGATTCCAGATCTTTCTCCTTGGGAAGCTCAGATGGCACAAGATAAAGACAGTCCGGCGGCACCCTGGCTTGGCATGTCTCGGCGAAGCGTCTTCCTGGGGGGCGCTTTGCTCGCCACCTCTGGCCTTGCTGCGTTGAGAGAGCCTGTCCGGGCGGTCAAACCGTTTTCCGAAAAGGAGTTTGATGCACTGATCCCGCGGGTGGTTGGCCCTTGGACCGCGGAAAACAGCAGCGACCTCATTCTGCCTCCGCCAGACCAACTCAGCCAGAAGCTTTATGAGCAACTGGTCACGCGCGTGTATCTGGCGGAAAGCAAGCCTCCGGTCATGTTCTTGGCGGCCTATAGCAGTATCCAGCAGAACAACGTCCAGGTTCATCGACCTGAGGTGTGTTACCCTGCCGCTGGTTTCGTCATCACCGAGAATGAGCCATTCACGTTAAAAATCGCGCCAAATATAGAAATTCCCTCAAGGTTTCTCGTCGCGAAACAATCCAGAAGATCGGAAATGATGATCTATTGGACGCGGGTCGATAACAAATATCCGCTGAAATGGAGCGACCAGCGCCTCGCCATGGCGGAAGCCAATTTGAAGGGATATTATCCCGATGGCGTGCTGGCCCGCGTGTCGATGATCGGTCTTGACCAGACAGAGGCGGCGGAAACGATCAGCGACTTTGCAAGAGAGCTCGAAAAGTCCGCGACCCCTGCAGGCAGAAAGATTTTATTCGGCTAAGGCAGAGATGGTAAAGGATCGCGCATGATCTGATCCGCGGGGGCATCGTTTATGGATATCGAAAAACAGAGCCCGCGCGTCCTTCTCGTGGCGCCCAATATATCGCGGAAAATGGGCGGTGAGGCGCTCAAGGCACTGCAGATATTATTGGGACTGGAGGCATTGGGGATCGATGTCGTGCAGGTAACCCATTCCAGGGTTCGGGATGAAGTGCAGGCCATGAATCTCACGACACAAGTTGTGTTCGTGGAAGACCATCCTATCGAAAAGCTGTTTTACAAGCTGCGGCTCAACTGGCCGTTGATGGTGGTCAGCGGGTGGCTGCTCCACCGCCGCGCGCTACAATGCGCCAGGGCGACCAACCCCTGGTTGGTGCATTTCACGTCACCGATATCACCGACATTGCCTTATTTTCGCTTTCCCAAATTTCCGGTCGTGATCGGTCCGTTAAACGGCAACATTCTTCATCCTGCTGCTTTCTCCGATCGGGAAACTTTGGCGAAAAGGGCCGGAAGCCTGATGCTTTGGCCGATGCAAAAGCTCGGCGGCGCGCTGTTTCGCGGCAAGCGCAAGGCGACCTTACTGGTCGCGGGCGGCGGCAGGACGGTCCGCGCGCTTCGTCTCGGCGGATGCAGCGACGCCCGGATGGTGCCGTCGCTCGATAGCGGGGTCGATCCTGATCTGGCGGCCGCTCCGCGCATCCAGCATGTCGGCCATAAAGCGCGGTTCGTCTTCATCGGCAGATTGGTGCGCTACAAGGGTTGTGATTTGGCGATCAGGGCGCTGCGCCTGGCGCCCGGAGCAACGATCGATATTTACGGTGATGGGGAAGAGCGGGCCGCCCTTGAAGATCTCGCCGGGCGCGAAGGCGTCGCCGATCGGGTGAATTTTCTGGGCTGGTTTCCGGCGGGTAAAGCCCTGTTCGATCAGTTGCGCCAATATCGCGCCTTTGTATTTCCCAGCCTGGCGGAAGCCAATGGCATTGTCGTTCAGGAAGCGATGATGCTGGGATTGCCGGTCATCGCGCTGGATTGGGGCGGTCCGGCTTTGTTGCTGGATAGCGATAAGGGCATTTTGATCGCACCTGACGATGAGGCGGCCGTCGTCGCTTCGATCGCCGCCGCCATGCGCCGCCTGGCGGAGGATGCGAATGAGGCCAATCGCCTGTCTGCGAATGCCCGTGCGGAGGCGGAACGCGCCGGCTATTCTTGGCCGTTTCTGCTCAAGTCATGGATCGGGACTTATGATCGCGCGCTGGCCGAATGCGGGGGCAAGTCCATCAGCCAATGGCTTGCTGCCAGATCTGAAGCCAATTTTGAGGAATCGCGGAGCGTTTAAGCGATCAGGGCCGCTTCCAGCCCTCGAACGGCTTCAGGACGATGAATATGAAAGCGAGCACGGCACCGATCACGACGATGGCGGCGATCTCGTTGACCTCATTGCCCACATAGTTCGCCACGGCGCATCCCACGGCAGCAATGAGATATTGCCACAGGCTGTCACGCGGCTCGGCTTCCGAAGAGCGTTGAAGAAAAAGAACGATCAAGCCGGCGAATATGGCCAGCGTGACCCAATCAAATACGGTTTCCAATGCACTGCCCCGTTGCAAAGATTAATCTTTATCGCGTATCGCCGGTGTCTACAAGGAAACTGAATTTTTTAGCCGGACTTGATCGCCATTATCGACCTTCCGGCATCTTGGGGAGACAAATATCATGAAACGCAATTTCAAAGGTGCTGCGGCGGCGGGCGTTCTCGCCGTGCTTTTGCTGGCGAGCGGCTGCGAGAAGAAGGCGACCGGGCAGATCGTCGCGGTGGTGAATGGCGAGGAAATTTCTTTGCAGGAATTGAACGCGGAACTCGAAGGCGTGAATTTGCCCGCCACCGCCGACAAGAAGCTGGTCATGAAGCAGGTGCTTCAGCAGGTGATCGACCGCAGGCTTCTGGCGCAGACCGCCAAGGAAGAGGGTCTTGATCGCGATCCCACCTATGTGACGCAACAGCGCAAGATGAGCGAAGAGTTGCTCGTGCGCATGTATGCCAAGAAAGCCGCGGATGCGATCCGCGTGCCCGATGCCGGCGCGATCGACAAATATATCGCTGAGCATCCCGCGATGTTCACGGGCCGCACCCGCTATAAGGTCGATCAGCTCCAGTTCGACATGCCGGGCGACGTGGCGCAGTTGAAGAAGCTCGAAGGCGATCATAGCCTGGAGGCAGTCGCAGCGTCTCTGACGGCCATGGGCATCAAGTTCCAGCGTGGTGCAGGCGCGATCGATTCCGGGGCAATCCCGCCTGAAACGCTCAAGCAGATCGTCGCACTTCCTGCCGGCGAGCCGTTTATCGTTCCGGCTGGTGGCAAAGTTGTCGTGAGCGTCATCACCGGCAGCGAGCCGTTGCTGGTTCCCGCCGATCAATCGCGGCCGATCGCGGTTCAGGCTATTCGCAACGAGGGTTTGTCCAAGGTGGGCGAAACGCGGCTCAAGGAAGCGCGCGCCAAAGCCAAGATCGAATATCAGCCGAATTACGAACCTGCTCCGGCGGCAAAGCCCGCAGCCGCCAAGTAAAAATCATCGGGCGCGGCGCTGCGGCATCGCGCCCGATTTTATTCTTCGGGTCGCTTGGTCCGCACCCAATTGGTCTCTGCTCCGCGCACGAGTTTGAGATAGACCGGGATTTTCCACAGCGCGTAAAGCGGCAGGCGTAAAAGCGCCCCTGGCGCGATCATGGCGCGCCCGAAGCCTCGCCATGCCAAGAGAATGGCGAGCCCGCTCGCGGCCATCATGCTAAACAGCAGAAGCGCAGGGCCGAAACCGGCACCCGCCAACATCAGCAATAAAAGCATCGTCAGCACGACGGTTCCGGCCATGAACAGCAGCGCCAATGGCGGTACGAGCAGATGCAAACCCAGCCAGAATAATGGCCAGCGTCCTCTGCGCAACCCTTCCAGCGCCAGCGGCAGTCCATGTGATCTTGCGGTTGCGACAAAGCCATGCTCCCAGCGGGTGCGCTGCGTGAGCGTATCGCCTTCGCTCGCCGCGACGCTCCATACGCGTGCCTGTTCCAGGAAGCGCGGCGCATGGCCTGCACGGGACAAATCGACGCCAAGCGCCAGATCCTCGACAATGTTGCCAGACGCCAGCGGCGCATCTTTGAAAATGGCCCAAGGGAAGGCCATGCCCGTTCCCGTCAGCAAGGCAGGAGCACCCAATGCGGACGCGCCACGCTGTCGCACGAGATTTTTGATCAGAAAAGCGAAGTTGGATATCTGCACCATTGGGCTTGCGATCCGGTTGGGCTGCATCAGATAGCAGGCCTGAGCCGGCTTGCCCGTCCGTGTTGCTTCGGCGGCGAGCAGCGCCAGCGCCTTTGGTTCCGGAACGCAATCGGCATCCAGTACGATCACGCAATCGGGTGGGTTGGCGCACAGATGATCCCGTCCGAACGCCAGTGCATAACCTTTGCCGCGATGCGCTGGATCGTGGCGTTCGATCACGGCGCAATGGGCAGCGCGTGCGAGTGCGGCGGTATTGTCGCAACAATTGTCGGCCACGATCAGAAGCTGGGCACCGTCGGGCAGACGGGGCAAAACCTCTGCGATGGTCCGTTCGATTCCCGCGGCCTCGTCATGTGCGGGCATCAGGACAATGGTTCGGCCAAGTGCTTGCGATTCCCGGGTGCCGTCGAATCTTTTGACCAGCCCGGCGGTGACCTCGGTCAGAAAGACGCTGAACATGGCGCCTGTCGGCAATGCCGCAAGCCATGCGACGAGGCCCGCCCCCGTCATGGTCGATTGATCCCATGCGATGCCTCGATCAACTTCAACAAGTGCGCCCCGTTGATGCGAGAATCATGCTGCTCCAGAACGCGCCTCCGGCCTTCCGCGCCGCGACGCTGGAGTTCAGCCACCGGCAGCGTGAGCGCTTCCGCCATGGCATCGGCCAGATGCTCCACCGAACCGGCGCGGATCAGCCAGCCGCACGCTTCATCCACGAGTTCGGGCGTGCCCGCGATGGCGGTGGCGATCACGGGGCGTGACAAGGCGAGCGCCTCCATGATCACCACTGGAAGGCCTTCTGCAAAGCTCGGCAAAACCATGGCGCGGGCGTTCAATATGTGATCCCTGACCGCCTCCGAGCTGGACCAGCCGGCGATGTGGACTTTCGCTTCCAAACCGTGTCCAGCGATCATCTGCTCTATCTCGGGACGCATTTCGCCGTCGCCGACCAAGGTCAGATGGAAATCCAAGCCGCGGCGGTCGATCAGCGCCGCGGCCTCGATCAGCAGCGGCAACCCCTTTTGCGCACTTAGCCGCGCCACGCAGCACAGCCGCGGTGCGGCGGGGATCGGTTGCGGCGCGATGGGCTGCAGAAAGCTCTCATCCACCCCGCACCGAACGATCGCAATGCGATCCCAATGCGCGGGATCGCTCCAGCGCATGAGCTGGCTTCTACCGAAACTGCTGATCGCGACGGTCAGGCTGGCGTCGGTGATCTTGCCCGCCAGATCCAGCGCCTGAGGCCGATCGAACTCATCGGGACCGTGAACGGTAAAGCTGTAGGGTGGCCCGCCCAGCTTATGCAGCAGCCGCGCGACCATGGCCGGGTTCGTGCCGAAATGCGCATGGACATGATCGACCGGGTCCTTGGCCAGCATTCGATAAAGCAAACAGGCTTCGGCCAGATAGGCCATGTGCTTGAAAATGGACTTGGGAGATGCGCCGCCTGCGCGCAATGCGAGCATGAGCGCCTTCAAAAAGCGCCATAAATTGAAGATAACGGCGTTGGCAACGGCAATGAAAAATGCGCCGATGTTGCGATCCAGCAAAAGCGTCGTTTGAGGCAATTCCTCCTGGTCTCTCTGATCCGGCAAATCCGCATTGGGGCGCCGGACGGAAAATCGCCTGACCTTTGCGGAACAGCTTTCGACCGCATCAATTTCTCGTCGGATAAAGCTATGGCTCACCGCGGGATAGGCGTTCACGAGATAAGCAATCTTGAAACCGGGCATTATTCCAAATTTCTCATAGAGGCGTCCAGATTCTGTTTCATGACCATGATGATCACTCTACGAAAGTTCCGCTCCGCCTGTGCTTATAAGCGAGATTGATCAAAATGCCCGCCATGGCCATGGTCATTCCCAAGGTCATGGTTATGCGGCCTCCCATGGAGATATTGGCCAGCATTATGCAGTTGGCGATCATGGTGGAAAATGCAAATGCCAGATACTCTCGATGCGTCGATGTGTTTTTCGTGGCGACGCGGGCTTGCCAGATGATCGTGCATTGGGAGATCAAGCCGGTGGAAAATATCGCGAGACCGATAAGGCCGGAAACAAGGGCGACGACGAGATAAGAGTTCACGAAATCAACGATACCCTCTCCTTGAGTCATGTCTTTCATCGCTTCTGTCACTTGTTCAAAGGGGCGGCCAATTAAAGGATAGGCGCGTACCTCTTCTATACCTCGTGTCAGAAGATCTTCGCGATAATCGATCGTTCCATGGCCTTCGGCGGACGTCCCGGTAAGATTGGCCAGATGAGAATTGACGGTTGAGCCAGCGACAGCCAGGACGCCGGCCATGACGAGAATACCCGTCCGCGTGGCCAATACCTGCCAACGACCGCGATAGGCATCACATGCCAGCAATCCGACAATCAGTCCGATCCATGCGCCGCGTGATTGTGGTGCCGCGATACCAATGGCGGTGATAGCGCAAAGCCCCAAAAACCATAATCTGGAACGAAAAGATCTTCGGCTTGCGACAAGGGCGAGAATACACATGGTCAGCGAGAAGGATAGCGAGAGGGGTTCGGCGTAGGGGCCAGGCGACCTCAGCAATCCGCCGCGGAGTTTCACACTGGCACCAGAGCCGAGGTCAATACCGTGGTATGACCAGATGGCGCGATAAAGTGGCCAACCCTTCAACGCTTCGAATGCGCAGATAATCGAAAGCAAAACCGCCGCGGCGGCCAATATCAATAATGTGAGACGGACATCCGTCAAATTGCGAATACCCCTGCTGACGATCCAATAGGGCGGCCCATAAAGCAACGCCTGTCCCAGAAATTCGCGCAATATGTTCGTGACGGATGTATCGCGGACCGTTATGAAAAATAGAACCAGCATTATGCCGATAAAAGGCAAATCCGTCGCAAATTTCGCGTATGAGCGCCCTTTCCCTTTTATAGCGAAGGCAATGATTGCTCCGATACCCAGCGAATGGGCAACGCTATAATCTAATAAAAATATTCCCCCGGCGCTCACATTATAACTAAGAAGCGGAGAAATAATGATACAGAAAATATATATCGGCGCAACTTGACTAAAGTTCCTAGCAATAAGTGGTATGAGTATTATATAGAAAATATTGAGAAATATTAGATTTGGACTTAAGAATGAAAATGCTGCGACGCTTAGAGATATAATATAAAGAATATTGCCAAATTCAGATCTTCGCTCTTTTATCAGGCTTCTCAAAAAAATCCATATGCCTGCAAAGGATAGGATTTCTATAAAAGCGAGATTTATAATCAGATTGCGCATGGTGAACCTGGAAACATCTGGTGTGTGGCCTGTCGATTGGCTGACTTTTGCAACCCATGACCGATGTGCCGGAAAAAATGGAAGTCCCCCGATTTTGCTCGTCGATCTAAGCGGGCGATTGCGATCAAAAACCTCTTATCCGAAGGTGTCGACACGCATCCATGATCGTTCTGTGACAACATTCTGGCATTGCTCTCATCAATGCCCGGTCCGAGGCAGAAAACGTGCGGTTCGAATTCTCATTGCCTAGCTCCAATCAGATCACAAGCCTTGCGATGTTTCATATTGCGTGAAATTGTTAACATAACGGCGTTCGTTGCGTGCCACATGGTTCGATATGTCATGCGCGAGCAAACCACGGTGTCTGACGTGTCATCCAGATCTTGCGCATAGGATCGTTTGAAAACGCAATTTGTGGTCGAGTCCTGGTTGCCGCGGCCGAACGCGAAAAGCCTTGATCCTTTGGCGATGTTCTGTTCGACAGAAAAGATGCTCGCCCCCATCACATCGTGTCGCGTTTCCGGAACCGGCGTCGCCTTATGAAGCCGGCCCATTTACTGGACGAACAGTCTCGTTCAATCGCCATAGTCATCGTCAACTATCGCACGCCGGAGCTTGTTGCGGATTGCCTGAAAACGATATTGGTCGAGCGCGACAGTCTGCCGGAATTGACGGTGATGGTCGTCGATGGCGGGTCAGGCGACGGCTCCGCCGAGAAGATTGAGGCTTCTTTGAACGACCCGGTTTTTGCAAATTGGGTCACCTTTCTTCCACTGGACATCAATGGCGGCTTCGGCTGGGCGAACAATCAGGCAATCCTCCGCCTTCTTCGCCAGGAAAATCCACCGGCTTTCATCCATTTGCTCAACCCGGATTCGCGAATCGAGCCCGGCGCGATCGCGGCGTTGCGCGACGCCATGATCGCGCATCCGCGCTGTGCGGTCGCGGGGAGCCAACTCATCAATCCTGACCTCAGTCTGGCGGGATCGGCATTTCGCTTCCCCACGGCCGCACGGGAATTGGTTAGCGGCGCACGCATCCATCGGGTCGGCGTTCTGCTGGGCATTGCGCCTACGCTCATTCAGTCGGAGCGTATCGTGCCGGCCGATTGGGTGACCGGCGCGAGCTGTATGGTTCGCACCGCTGCGTTGGCGGAAACCGGCCTCTTCGATCATGGATTTTTTCTGTATTTCGAAGAGGTCGAACTGATGTACCGGCTGAAGCGCGCGGGTTGGGACATCCTTCATGTGCCGGACAGCCGCGTGATTCATATCGGCGGTGCGGCCACCGGCGTGCGCGACGGCAAATCAGTCGCCGCGCCGACAAAACCGGATTACTGGTTCAGATCCCGCCGCCGTTTTCATGCGCTCGCTTATGGGCGGCGGATGACGGCGATTGCGGGTGTCGCCTGGCTAGTGGGCGATATGTTCTGGAGATTGCGGACGATATTGAAGCTTTCTAGCCGGAGTGAAACCGATCTGGCCGAACGCCGATCGCTTCTTCGTGCCGGCATATTGGCCGACGCCGATGATATTCGACCGCAAATCGCCACCGCGAAAGATGCGCTGGATCAGCGGCCAGCATGGATGCCACCGAATTGACTGCCCTTGCCGTTCGGGGGCAAAGGGAGCCGGACGGGGTGCATAGCGTTATGGATGACAGGAAATCGAACCGATCGGGCGAGGCCGATGCTTCGGCGCGCGTGGGGATCGTGGTCATCGGACGCAATGAGGGGGATCGGCTGAAGACCTGCCTGCGCTCCATCCCGTCGGGCGTCAGCGTGGTCTATGTCGATTCCGGATCGACCGACGATAGCGTCGCCTTCGCACGCGCCTTGTCCGCACATGTGGTCGAGCTTCCCACCGCCATCGGATTCACAGCCGCACGGGCGCGCAATGCTGGCTTCGAAGTTCTGAAGAAAAATGACCCTGAGGCCGCATACGTCCAGATGATAGACGGCGATTGCGCGTTGCAGCCGCACTGGCTGGATGCCGCGATCGCCGGGCTGGAGGCGGATCCGGGCCTTGCAGCGATCTTCGGGCGCCGGCGCGAACGGTTTCCGCAAGCGAGCATCTATAACGCCATCTGCAACGCGGAATGGGATGTGCCAGTGGGGCCGGCGCTTTCCTGTGGCGGCGATGTGCTCTTCCGGATTTCGGCCTTCGATGAGGCCGGCGGCTACAATCCCGATCTGATCGCGGGCGAGGAGCCCGACCTGTGCCTCAGGATGCGGGAAAAAGGCTGGCGCATCGAACGAATCCCAGCGGAAATGACGCTTCATGACGCCAATATCCTGCATTTCGGGCCTTGGTGGCGCCGCGCCCGGCGGTCCGGACATGCCTTTGTCGAACATGTCTGGCGGCATGGAGCGCGGAGCGATCCTTCATGGATCAGGCAGGTCCGCAGTATCATAGTCTGGGGCGGCGTGTTGCCAACGATCGCGATCTCGGGTGTTCTTCTGGCCCTCGTTTTCGAACCTATATTTTGGGCCGTGCCGCTGGCTTATCTCGCAATTCTGGCCGCTCAAATTTGCCGGATCGCTCTGCGGGGACGTGTGGCGGGCGAGCCGAAAAGCTATGCCTGGCGCAATGCCGCGTTGCTGATGATCGCGAAATTCGCGCAGATCGGCGGCGGCATGACATTCCTGCGCAGCCGTTTGCTCAATCGACGCTCCCTGATCATCGAATATAAGGGATAAAGGCATGGCGCGGCTCAGCGATCTTTTTGCGGTGATCGGCGAGGACCATCGCGCGCACGGGGGGGATTGGACAAGGCCGGGGTTCCGGGCGATGGCGGTCTATCGGTTCGGCGTGTGGCGCATGACCATCCGGAACCGGTGGCTACGCGCCTTGCCGAATTTTCTTTACCGCGCGGCCTTCCGCTTCTGCCGCAATATTTACGGGATCGAATTGCCCTATACCGCCATCATCGGGCGGGGCGTCGTCATCGAGCATCAAGGCGGCATCGTGGTGCATGGCAGCACGGTGATCGGTGACGGTTGCATCATCCGCCAGAATTGCACTCTTGGTATCCGGTCGCTCGACCGCCTGGATGACGCTCCGGTTCTCGGCTGTCATGTGAATGTCGGCGCGGGGGCTGTGATCCTCGGCAAGATCCATATAGGCGATGGTGCGCAAATCGGAGCCAATGCCGTGGTGCTGAAGGATGTTCCAGCGCAATGGCTCGCGGTCGGCGTGCCCGCGGCTGCGCGTCCGCCGCGTGTCACAGCACCACCGTCCACCGTGTCGGACGATATTTAGAGCGGGATGACATTTGACTGATTCAAAGGGGATTCCCTTTGGGAGGTTTTTCTGATTCAAGCTTCTTGCTGGGATGGGAGGCCAGCAATGTATGTCCAGACCCATATCTACGGATTTGCGCGAGCGGCTGGTTTTGGCGGTTTCGCGGGAGGGGATTTCGGCCCGGGCTGCTGCGGCGCGCTTTGGTGTTTCGGTCAGCAGCGCGATTGTGTGGGTCCGTCGACATCTTGAGACGGGGAGCGTCGCACCGGGCAAGATCGGCGGATACAAACCCAACATTCTGTCAGGCTCCCATGCCGACTGGCTGGTAGAGCGGGCCAAGTCAGATTTCACCTTGCGCGGGCTGGTTGCCGAACTGGCCGAACGCGGGGTCAAGGTCGACTATGTGCAGGTCTGGCGTTTTGTCCATGCGCGAGGGCTGAGCTTCAAAAAAAAGCGTTCTTCCCGCCGAACAGTTGCGTCCCAAGATCGCAAGGCGGCGCGCGCAGTGGCGCAAGTATCAGGGGCGACTTGATCCCCGGCATCTCGTCTTCATCGACGAGACTTGGGCCAAGACAAACATGGCCCCGCTCAGGGGATGGGCTCCCAAGGGCCAGCGGCTGCACGCCAAGGTGCCCTATGGTCATTGGCGCACCATGACCTTCATCGCTGCGCTGTGACCGGATCGATGCCCCGTGCGTCCTTGATCAACCGATCAACGGGGCCAGTTTTGCCCAATGGGTCGAGCAGTTCCTCGTGCCTACCCTCGCACCGGGCGATGTCGTGATCATGGACAACCTCTCCAGCCACAAACGCCCAGCTATCCGCCAAGCCATCCGCGCCGCCAAGGCCAAGCTGCTCTACCTGCCGCCATACTCGCCTGACTTGAACCCCATCGAGCAGATGTTCTCCAAGCTCAAGCACCTGCTGCGAAAGGCCTCCGAACGAACCGCTGAAAGCACCTGGCGATCCATCGGATCATTGCTTGACGCCTTCAGCCCGCAAGAGTGTGCAAACTACTTCGTTAACTCTGGCTATGCATCAATGTAATGTCATCCCGCTCTAAGCGTCAGCACGGGTCCTGTTCCGGCGTGACCAGATCGCGGCGAGATAGAAGATCCGCGGGCCATCGATCAGATAGCGTCGCCACAGTCGCGCCGGTTCGGCAAGAAGCCTGAACGCCCATTCGAGACCCGTTTTTTGCATCCAGCGCGGCGCGCGCTTCCGGTTGCCCAGGATGAAATCGATCGATGCACCCACACACAGGCCAACGCCGACCGACATGCCATCGAGCAAGCATTTATGTGCGCATATTTCACTCTGCGGTGCCCCGATGGCGAACAGTGTGATCGGCGCGCGCGTCGATCGGATGAAGGCGATGATCGCATCCATCGCGGCGTCATTTGCGAGCACACCCATAGGCGGAATATGCTGACGATAATCCGGGCCTGGAAAGGCGGCGCGAAGCTGGGACAGCATCGTCGCGTCACCACCGATGATGGCGATGCGCTCATAAGCCGTGATCTCATCGAACAGCGCTGCGGTCAGATCGCTGCCGGCCACCAGCGGCAGATTGATCCGATAGGATCTGGCCAGTCTGCGCAGGATGCGGCTGTCGCACAGCCGCAGCGCGGCGGCGTCATAAGCGGCATTGAAAGCGTCTGTGGCCTTCGTCGGCGTGCTGGGTTTCAGCTTGACCACATGATCGACGTTCGGCGTCACGATGTAGGAAAAACGGGGCGAAGCCGCGCGTGTTCGAATATCCGCCAGAACCTCGTCGAACGACAGCGCCGAAAAATCCAGATCGAGAAACCGGATCGGTGGGCGTGTCGCATCGTGTTCAATAGGCATTGCGGTCCCACACCAGCTTGACGATCGTTTCAAGGATGATCCGGATATCCAGCAATGGAGACCAGTTTTCGATATAATAGACGTCATATTCCACACGCTTCTTGGCGCGCTCGATCGTGTCGATCTCTCCGCGCAGGCCGCGTACCTGCGCCAATCCGGTGATGCCGGGCTTCACGCGATGGCGTGCGGCATAGCCTTGCACGGCATCGAAATAATATTTGTCGCCCACGCGCATCTGGGTCGCATGGGGGCGCGGGCCGACTAGCGACATTTCGCCGCGCAGCACGTTGAGCAACTGCGGCAATTCGTCGATGCTCAGGCGGCGGATGATCCGGCCTACCTTCGTGACGCGGACATCGCCTTTTTGCGTGCGCGCCGCCCCCGTTTCATCCTGCCGATCGACATACATCGAGCGGAATTTGAAGACGCTGATCTCCAAATTGTTGAAGCCGAAGCGCTTCTGGCGAAAGAAAATCGGCCCCTTGCTCTCGATGCGGATGGCCAGCGCCGTGAGCAACAGCAGCGGCGAAAGAAGGATGAAGCCGAGTGCCGCGAGCCCCCGATCCTGCACAGCCTTCATGATGCCGTCCAGATCGCGCATGGGCTGTTGCCAGACGCTCAGCACCGGCAGCGAGCCGATATAGTTCATGCGATAGCTTGCGCGCAGTTCCAGGATTTCGCGTGGCATGATGCACACGTCGATGGCCGCCGCGCTAAGCTGGGCGACGATCGAATCCAGCCGTTCCTGGCTGACCATGGGCAATGCGATGATGACCTGATCGAGCTGACCATTTTGCGCCAGCTTCAGCAGCTCTTCGAAGCCACCGATGAACTCAGCCGTATAGACCGGCGTGGTATCGACGCGGCTGCGCCGGTCATCGGCGAAGCCGATCAGCCTGAGATGAGGCAGGCGTTCAATTTCGAGCAGTTCGAATACCCGCGTCGTGATCGCGCGATCCGCCCCGTAGATGACGACACGCTGGCCGATATAGCCCATATCCATCAGCCACCAGGCGATACGGCGAAAAGCGATGCGGCTGAAAAACAACAGAGCCAGGCTCATCCCCACGAAGATCATGCCGAGCCCGCGCGAGAAATCGCCAAGCATACCGAATTGTGTGATCGTCAGCGCGGTCAGCGTGGCCGCAACCAGGAAATCGAGCATCGTGCCTTGGCCGACATCGTCACCCTGGCCGCGAAATGCAGAATAGGCATCCCGCGAAATCCGGATGAGAAAGAAGTTGATCGCCAGCACGATCGCGCCAGTCGTATGCAGCCGCGAATCGTAGAAATTGCCGATGCTGATATCGTAGATGAGAAGAGCCAGCATATAACCGACAATGAAGCACAAGGCGTCGTTGACGATCCCGACCGATCTCAAGACGTTGGATGTAAAGCGGACATGTTTGTTGCGGACCGGTCTTTGATCGGGAAGGAAACCACTCACGATGCTTGCCCTTGTTCTTCAGGCCTTAAGGTGTGGCGCATCAGAGCTTTCCAAACAGGCCGCGAGGCCGCCTGGCGCCTGGGCGTTCGTCCATCGTATAGGTGTGCAATGCCTTGTCGCGCCCCGCTTTGGCTTCGCTAGCGCAGGCGGAATCATTCAGCCGCGCGCAGGTGCTGGCAAACAGATTCCAGCCTCTCAGCGAAGCCGGATTGGCGAGGGCATATTCTCGAGACACTGACATGGCGCGGGCCTTATCATTGATTCGGTAAAGAAAATCCCTGAAATGCGCGACAAGCGCATAGTTTTCCGGATGATCGTTGATCGCCTGTTCATACACCTGGCGCACGCGCCATATTTGCTTTCGCGCCTCAAAACCCTGAGCCAGCACGATATAGCCAAGTTCGTTCGCCGGATCGTCCCGGACCACGATCTGCGCGTCATTGATGGCCGAATCCGCGTCCGCGCGCTTCAAGGCCTGCTGCGCGCGCAGCACCAGTGCATCTGAATTGTTGGTGTCATCCTTCAAAACCGCGGCGATGATCGTGCCGGCCCGCGCGGCCTGACCCTGAGCATCCAGCACACGCGCATAAAGCGATCGGGCGTCCGCCATTCCGAGGGCGGTTGCGGCGTCGGCCACGGGGCGCAGGATGGCTTCCGCCGGCATCGGCCTTCCTTGGGCGAGGAGATGCCGCGCGATGGCCATGCGCTGGATAAGAGACCCGTCTTCTTGCAACTGCGCCAATTGTGCTGCCGACAATGGATCCCTGTCATATTCGGCCCAGAGCGCCGAAATCTTGTCGATCAGTTCGCGATTGTCAGGTTGCTCGGTCATCACCGCGCTCAGCAGCATACGGGCACGCACGATGTCACCGCTCTTGTACAGCGCATTGGCGAAGTCGATCTTCAAATCGTAATTTTTCGGAGACTTGCCCGTCAGCGTCTCGAACAGGGGAAGCATGTTGGCCAGATCACCATCGGCGCGATAGACTTCCAGCGTGGTGGCGGTGATCGCATCGCCTTCGCCTACTTTGAGCAGACCGTCTTTGAGGATCTGGATGGCGTCCGCGCGTTTGCCGCCGAGCGCCAGCACGCGGGCTTTCATCACGATACCGCCTTCGTCGTTCGGATTGATCGCCAGCATCTTATCGGCAAAGCCTTCCGCTTCGGGCAAGCGCCGGTTTTCCAGTGCGATCAAACCCTTGATCAGCATCGCACGGGTGGCATTGGGGTTCAGCGCCAGCAAGCGGTCCGCAAAAGCCCCCGCCTCGCGCACACGCCCCACCTGAAAGCCGACTTCAGTCACGATCTGCAAGGCTTCCTGATTGGTGGCATCCAGATCGAGCGCGCGTGAATAGGCCTGATAGGCGTTGACCGGGGCGTTCAGGGCCAGTTCGATCCGGCCCTGCAGCGTCCAGTGTTCGGCGACGTCATCGCGCGCGGCGGTCGCTTTCATGATCTCCAGTCGGGCGGCCGGATAGTCACCAGCATCGAACAATCCCGCTGCCGTTGCGGCATATTCATTGGCCTTTTCCTGGGAGGATGTGCATCCGCCCAGGGCGATCAATGCGGCGACCGCGATAATCTGCCAACCCTTCATGCGCGATTCAGCCCTTCTTCTGCGGGCACGCCGCAACAATCATCCAACATAAGCCCTGCCCGGATTCGCATGGTGAACGGGATATGAGCCAGAAATAATAGGCAAAAAATTCATACTTTGATATTAACAGCGTGGATGGTTCAGGCGCACGATGAGAGCAGGGATGTGTCTGGAATTACAGGATTCGGCATGGGCTGCCATCGACTTTTCGATGGTAAGCAGCATCTGCCATGCTATAGGATCAGCCACTTTGTGGGGGTATAGGAACTTGAACTTGGCGCTGCAAGCGATGAAGAAGTCGAGCCTCATGCTGATGGCGATGACGCTCGGAACGCCCCTGACCGTTTCTGCTCAGGAAGCAACCGCACCGCAATCCCAGCCTGTTCAGGCAACGCCCTTGCGGCCCTATACGGTGAATGCCGGGGACGAGATCGAGGTCTATGTCTGGGGTGAAGAGCGGCTTCAGCGCAAGATCCGGGTTTTGCCGGATGGCACATTCTCATTTCCCCTGGTCGGCAAGGTCAATGCTGTTGGTCAGCTTCCTTCGCAGATCGAGGTCTTGATCAGCAAGGGGCTGGAAAGCCAGTATCGCGGTCAGGTGCCACAGGTGACGGTGTCCGTCAGCAGTCCTTCGGGGTTGCAGTTTTCGGTGGTGGGCAAGGTCGGATCGGCTGGAACATTCACGCCGGGTCGCTATGTGAATCTGCTTGAGGCGCTCAGCCTTGCGGGCGGCCCTGCGGAATTCGCCAATCTCGATAATGTCACGATCGTGCGCAAGACGCCGACGGGTCTCATCACCATTCGCGCTCGTATGGCGGGCGTTTTCAAGAACGGCGCTTCCGCCCGGGATCTCGCGTCCAACGGCATCCCGCAGATTGAAAGCGGCGATACGGTGATCGTTCCTTGATGCGAAAACATCTCAAAACGAAAGTGGGCGGATCACGCGCCGAATGCCTTTTGGCGGGCGCGGCTGCTATGTGGAATCTGTTGGTTCCCGGTCAGGCGATGGCGGACACCACTTTTTCGGCGGATGTCTCCGCTGGGATCAATACGTCCACCAATCCCTATCTGTTTGATGGCGGCGATACGAGTTCGGTATCGGCGACCGTTTCCGTGTCCCCGACCGTCACGGTGAAGGACGAAGCCGGAGAGTTTCGCCTGACAGGCTCCCTCCAGCACGAAGAGTTTTTCAACCGCTATCCCTCGGCGCAGAATTACGCGCTCAACGCTGGTTATGATCGGCGATTGAGTTCGGAACTGAGCTTCAGCGCGGGTGCGGGTTTTCGAAGCTCCGTGTCGAACGCAAACCAATTATTGAATGATCCGCTCGGCGGCGGGATCATCGATCCCACTCTGCCTCCTGTTTTGGAAGACATTACGCTGAATGGCCTGCGCCAGCGCCAGACTTCGTTTCAGACCCGCGCCGGATTTGCATTGAGAACAAGCGCGCTGGATCAATTCACGCTGGATTATTCAGGTGCTTTCACGCGCTATCCGTCCAATTCCAATTTTCTGAACGATTATGATTTTTTCGGACAGACGCTGGCTTACAGTCGCACGCTGAACAGCCGGACTTCGGTGGGTGCCAGCGTCGGCGTGTCGCGCAGTAACTACCGCGGCATCTCTCAGGGCGACGGCATCATCATTTCGCCGCAACTGACGGCCTCCACGAAATTGGCAGCGCGCTGGAGCTTGTCCGGATCCATAGGCACATCCATCACGCGCACCAATACGCTCACGAGAAAAATCACGGCTACGACGCTCGCGGGTTCTCTCAGTGCGTGTCGCGCCGGCGAGCGCTCCAATCTGTGTTTGACCGGATCACGAGCGGCAACGCCAACCGCCTTCGGCGGCATTCGCGCGCAAACCGCGATGGGCGCGTCTTATAGCTACCGCGTGGATGAAAAGAGCGATATCTCGGCCTCTGCCAATTATTCCATGGCATCAGAACCGCTGTTCGATACCACAGTGCCGGGGCAGACCGGGCGATCCGTTGATTTTGTCTCGACCAGCGTGACGATCAATCGCAAAATCAATCAGCGCCTCTCCGGCTTTATTTCGGGTGGCTATAGCGAAAGCTTCGAGAAGCTCCTGAACCAACGCGCCAATTTCCAGGTCAGCGCGGGAATCAGATTATTGATTGGGGATCGGCGATGAGTGCTGAAATCGATCGGGATGAGGATGAAAGCGGTGGTTCCTTCCTGGCACATCTGCCGGCTATCATAAAGCAACGCCGTTGGTTTCTGGTCATTCCTTCCATCATCGGTATGCTTGGCGGTATCGCCGCTGCATTTCTGATGCCGACGGTCTATCGTTCGTCGGCGGTGCTTCTGGTTGAATCGCCGCAATTGACGATCGACACGAACACGCAGACGACTGACATTATCGATCAGCGCATAGCGAAGATTCAGCAGCAGGTGCTGAGCCGGCCCGATCTGATCGAAATGATTCAGCGTTTCGGGCTTTACACCGACGAACGGAATAGCAAGCCGCTTTCCGAAATCGTCGAGACGATGCGCAGCGCGGCGATGGTTGCGCCGGTCGATGCGCAGATCCAGCAAAGCAATAATGGACGATCCACCACGATCGCATTTTCGATGTCATTCGATTATTCCGATCCTGTCAAAGCCCAAGCCGTGGCGCAGGAACTGACGGAACGCGTTCTTGAAATCGATTCGACTAAAAATGCGGAGCAGGCGGAAAATACGGTCCAATTTTTGACCGACCAGGCAACCGGCCTTCAGGCGCAGATCAGCCAGATGGAAATGCAGATCTCGGGCATCAAGGCCCGCAACGGGTCGGCGCTCTCGAGCACCGGCATGACAATGCTCGGCATGTCCGGCGGCAGCTACGATGCGCAGATCGCTCAGCTTCAGCGCGATAATGCACAGCTTAACGGACAGCGGGCTTTGGCGGGCACCGCCGCCAATCGCGATCCCGCCGTTTCGCAGGCCGAAGCCGCGCTGGCCGCTGCGCGCGCCGTCTATTCCGAAACCCACCCAGATGTGATCGTCGCGAAACAGCGCCTGGCCGAAGCCAAAGAGCTTGGCAAAAGGAATGTGGGCAATCTGCCTGCCGATTCCACGGCGTCGCAGATCGCATTCAACAATTCCCAGATCGCGGCGCTTCAAGCGGCGCGTGCACGCGAAGCGGCTCAGGCCTCCACGATCCTGGGCGCCCAATCCAGAGCGCCGGTCATCATGGAGCAGGTGGCGCAGCTTCAGCAGAAGCTCGAGGGGGTGAACGCCCAATATCAGGGTGTTTCGGCCAAGCTCCTGGCGGCGCAGGCCAATGCCAAGATGGAGAATGAGCAGAAAGGCGAACGCCTGTCCGTGATTGATCCGCCAGTGGTGCCGGATAAGCCCAGTTCGCCCAACCGTCCGGTTTTGATCGCCGGCGGCTATGCGGCAGGGCTTGGACTGGGTCTGGCGCTGATCCTTGGGCTCGAATTGCTGTTCAAGCCCGTTCGCGGCGTGGATTCGGTCAGGGCGATCGTGGGCGCATTTCCGCTCGTCGCGATCCCGACGATTGTTCCGGCAGTCGCTGACAGGGCGCCTTGGTATCGCCGTCTCTGGCCCTTCGGACGCAAGTCGGCGGTCAGCACATGAAGCATATGCAGATACAGGAAACCGCCAGCGTGTCCTTTGATCCTTCCGATCCATTGAAATCTGCGGCATCCGATGTCGTCATTCCCGCGATCGATCGGCTGGAGACATTCGCGATTGAACCGGATGTGCTGGCGAACAACAGCATCGTCGGTTTCAATTCGCGCGATATCCGGTCGCGTCCGTTTAACTTGCTGCGCTCGCAGGTGACAAAGCGGATGCGTGCCGAAGGTTGGAAACTGCTGGGGATCACATCCGCCACACCTGCGGCGGGAAAATCTTTTCTGGCGGCGAATATGGCTGCTGCCATGTCGCAATTGTCGGATACGCGGGTTTTCCTCTTCGATCTGGATTTGCGTCGCGCATCGCTGGCCGAAAATTTCGGAATGCAAGGCGATGTGGGCCTCACCGAATATTTGCAGGGCGACACTGCGGATCTGAGCAGCTTCGGCCGGCGCATGGGCGAGGTCAATCTGGCGGTATTTCCCTGCTTCAGATCGGGCGTCAATTCTGCCGAATTGTTCGCCGGTGAACAGTTTCAAACACTGATGAACGGCATGAGGGCACTGCCTGATGATTCGATCGCCGTTTGCGATCTGCCGCCGGTCTTCGCCAACGACGACGCCATGATGATCGCACAGAGCCTGGATGCGTATATTCTGGTGCTCGAGGAAGGCGTGACCACCAAGAAACAGATCCGCGATGCCATGCGTCTGCTATCGCCCACGCCGTGCCTCGGCACCGTGCTCAATCGCTTCGATGGCGGATTCGGCGATCAATATGGCTATGCCTATGGCGGAAAATACGACAAATATTACGGCGATTGACACCCTTCGTTTCTGAATTTGAAATCGGCTTCCGGTCTATCGTGTCATCGCCCTGTCATGGCTCCGTCCCAGTTTTAGACATTGTAAACCATGATTAAATCCTAACAATTCGTTTACCCGATACGCTTTTTGTGCGATGCACCATTTCAGGTAAATCGAACTGGGTTGGCCTTCAGCGGTCGCAAAACGCTGAAAAGGGGTTTCGGATGAAAAAGTGTATTGCCTCGGCGATGGCCGCGATGCTCGCTTGTAGCACCGCCCACGCCGCGATCATCTTTACATCCGATTTCGAAATTTCTGAGGCTGAGGGTGGCCCTGCTGCGGGCAGCCTGCAAACCGAGAATTTTCTCGGGAGCTTCGGCGGCCCCCGGCCTGGCCAGGATCCGACAACCAATCGGACCGCCAAAACGATTGCGCCTTTTGAAGCCAAGGCAGCCGATAAGATCGTCTTCCGCGCCAGCGGCACTGACGACACACTGGGTGGTTACATCGACAACATCAATTTGACGGCTGTACCGGAACCCGGAACCTGGGCATTGCTGTTCACCGGCTTTCTGGCGATTGGTTCGGTCCTCCGCCGTCGCCGCAATGATGTGATCAGTTTCGCCTGATCATTGCGATCGGCTGAATCGAAGGCGGATCGACAGCAAATAAATCGGGGGGTGGGACGGTGCATCGGCATCGCCCCGCCTTCTTGCTTAACGATTTGGCGGCTATGAAAGCGAATCGCTGTCGCTTTCAGGCGCAGAACCAATTGGGAGAGCCGCCGCGCCGCGTGCGTGACGTGATAGAATGTGATGGCGAACACCCCTTCCTTCTGGATGCGAAATCCGTCCTTCTGGCTCATCCTTCTGTCCGTCATCCTGTGCGCGGGCACGCTGGCGTGGGGCTTCATTCCGCCCACAGCGGCACCGGTCTATACGTTGCCCGTGGAACTGGTGATCCCGACGGACGCGAAGCGCATCGCGCTGGAGGCGGGGCCGGAGACGTTCACCTTCCAGCAGGTCGCGCCCGAAAAGGCGGTTGAACTGAATGCCGCAGTCCCATTGGTCACCGGACCCAACCCGCCGGCGAAGCCGTTCAAATTCGATCTGGCCGCTACCACCGCGATCGGCCGCCTCACCGCGATCGATTGCCTGACTGCGGCCATTTATTACGAGGCGGCGAGCGAAACCGAGACCGGACAGCGCGCCGTGGCGCAAGTCGTGCTGAACCGGGTACGACATCCATCCTATCCCAATTCGGTATGCGGCGTCGTATTTCAGGGGGCCGAGCGTTCGACCGGCTGCCAATTCACCTTCACCTGTGATGGCGCGCTTGCGCGGCCGCCCGTGCCCGCGCTGTGGCTGCGCGCCCGCCGCTTTGCCGAACAGGCGCTGTCCGGCTTTGTCGAGCGCAATGTCGGCCTCTCCACGCATTATCACACCAATTGGGTCGTGCCCTATTGGAGCGGCAATCTGGCCAAGACAGCGCTGGTCGGCACGCACATCTTCTATCGCTGGCAAGGGGGGGCTGGAACACCGCGGGCCTTCACCAATCATTATGCCGGAGAAGGGCCGCCGCCCACGAAGTTCGCGCTGCTTCAGGGTTTCCTGATGTCACAGGATGGCTCGGCGCTGCCGGTCGATCCGCTTGTTGCCGAAACGCCCGCTCTCGCCGAAGTGCCAAAGGCACCTGAGACGCCGCCATCTCCGCTTCCCACTACGCGCAAGGTCGCCGCCGACGCGGCAAAACCGACGCTTGCCGCAGACGAGAATCGCGGGCAACTCGTGCGGGATCAGGCGCAGTGACGCTCAGTCTTGATCGGCACTACCCTATAGCCCGTTTGCTGATTGACCGGCCCGACAAGCGCAATGCGTTTAACCAAGCGATGTGGGAGCGCCTGCCCGCCCTTCTGGCTGAAGCCGTGGACGATGCTGCGGTGCGCGTGATCATCCTCCAATCCGCCGCGCCCGGGCTCTTCTGCGCCGGCGCGGATATCGGCGAGATGCTGGAAAAGGCGCAAGATGCGGCATGGCGCGCCGCCAATCAGGCTGCGATCGAACGCGCCCAGCATGATCTGACCCGCGCGGACCGCCCAGTGATCGCGTTCATTGACGGCGATTGCATCGGCGGCGGCTGTGGCCTCGCGCTTGCCTGCGATCTGCGGGTCGCCACGCCGCGCGCGCGCTTCGGCATCACACCCGCCAGACTGGGCATCGTCTACCCGCTGCATGATACCAAATTGCTGGTCGATCTCGTCGGGCCAGCGCAAGCCAAGAGAATTCTGTTCACCGGCCAGTTGATCGACGCCGAAGAAGCGCTGCGCATCGGTCTGATCGACATGATCGCCGAAGAGCCTGATATGCTCGCCGCCAGCATCGCTGATGGGTCTGCCCATAGCGTGCGCGAAAGCAAAAAGGCGATCCGCCGGATCCTGGAGGGGCAGATGGATGAGGACGCGCACTCTCGCGCCCTGTTCGCGGAGGCCTTCACGCTCCCTGATTTTCGCGAAGGCGTCTCCGCCTTTGTCGAAAAGCGCAAACCGAAGTTTCCTTAGCGCTCCTACGGGATCAATACGGTCGATCCCGTTGTCCGGCCCGCCTCAAGATCGCGATGTGCCTGCGCGGCCTCTTCCAGCGCATAACGCTGCCCGATCTCGATCGTCACCTGGCCCGATCGGATCATCGACCACAGCCGATCCACGCCCGCGGCGCGCTCCTCGGCTTCGACATAATAATCGAATAGTGTCGGGCGGGAGACGAACAGGCTGCCCTTGGCCGCCAGCGTGCTGAGGCCGACGCCGGTCACCGGCGCGCCGACATTGCCATAGCTCACGATCATGCCGCGCCGTGCCGTGGCGGCCAGTGAGGCCTCCCACGTCGCCATGCCGATCCCGTCGAACACCACGGGCACACCCTTGCCGCCGGTGATGTCCCGCACGCGGGCCGTGATATCCTCGGTCTTGTAGAAGATGATGTGATCCGTGCCCGCGGCCTTTGCCGCTGCGGCCTTGTCCTCGGTGCTTACCGTGCCGATCACGATCGCGCCGATCGCCTTCAGCCATTGCACCAGGATCAGCCCGACGCCGCCCGCGGCCGCATGGACCAGCACGGTCCAGCCCGGCTGCACCCGGGTGCAGCGCTCGATCAGGAATTCCGCCGTGCAGCCCTTCAACAGAGCCGCTGCGGCCACGTCATCGGGAATATCGCCGGGCAGTTTGAACAGCGCGGCGGCGGGCACATTGCGTTCGTCGGCATAAGCACTGCGCACCGGGCCGAAGGTCGCGACGCGATCGCCCACCGACAGGGCCGTCACGCCTTCGCCCAGCGCGGTCACCGTCCCGGCGGATTCCATGCCCAGGCCACCGGGCAGGTCGATCGGATAGATACCGCGCCGGTGATAGACATCCAGAAAGTTCAGGCCGACGGCGCTCTGGCGGATTCGCACCTCGCCGGGGCCGGGCGCGGGCAGATCCACGTCGCGCCATTGAATGACCTCCGGCCCGCCATGAGCCTCGATATACGCAACCCGTGCCATCGTTCTGTCGCTCCCTCTATGCCATTCGCCCTGAACGGCGCGTCACATCACCGCGCCAAGTTGCCAGGGCACGAATTCGTCCACGCCGAAACCATGCGCCTCGCTGCGGCTGGGCGCGCCCGATGCGGTGGCCAGGATCAGATCGAAAATCTGCGCCCCGGCCGCCTGCACCGAAAGGCCCTCGTCGATGATCGCGCCGCAGTTGAAATCCATGTCGTCGCGCATCGCGCGATACATGCGGCTGTTCGTGGCCAGCTTCAACGAAGGAGTCGGCTTGCAGCCGTAGACGGAGCCGCGCCCGGTGGTGAAACAGATCACGTTCGCGCCGCCCGCCACCTGGCCTGTGGCCGACACCGGATCATAGCCGGGCGTATCCATGAAAACGAGGCCGCGGGTGCGGACCTCCTCGGCATATTGAACCACGTCCATCAGCCCGGTCGATCCCGCCTTGGCCACCGCGCCCAGGGATTTTTCGAGGATCGTGGTCAGCCCGCCCTTCTTGTTGCCGGGGGAGGGATTGTTATCCATCTCGCCGCCGTTGCGCGCGGTATAGCCATCCCACCAGCGGATGCGCGCATTCAGCTTGTCGGCAATATCCGCGGAGGCGGCGCGCGCCGTCAGCAGATGTTCCGCACCATAGATTTCGGGCGTTTCGGAGAGAATCGCCGTGCCGCCATTGGCAATGAGCAGATCGACCGCCGCGCCCAGCGCAGGATTGGCGGTGATCCCCGAATAGCCATCCGATCCGCCGCATTGCAGGCCCAGCGTCAGGTGAGAGACGGGCAGGGCGGTACGCCGGTCCGCGCTGGCCGAAGCGATCAATTCGCGGACGATGTCTTCACCGCGCCTGATCGTCGCCACGGTGCCGCCCTCATCCTGGATCACCAGGGTGCGCAGCCGCGGTCCTGTTTCCAACGATTCGGCATCGAACATGCCGGCGATCTGATTGGCTTCGCAGCCCAGGCCAATCAGCAGCACCGCGCCGAAATTGGGATGGCGCGCATAGCCCGCCAGCGTGCGGCGCAGCACGTCCATGCCTTCGCCGGATGTGTCGATACCGCAGCCCTGGCTGTGCGTAATCGGCACCACGCCATCGATGCCGGGGAAATCTTCGCCACGGAACCGGTCCGCAATCGCGCGGCAGATCGTGGCCGAGCAGTTGACCGATGCGATGATGCCCACATAGTTGCGCGTCCCCGCTCGCCCATCCGCGCGCATATACCCGTCGAACGTCGCGGGGTGCGGCACCATGGCGGTGGCCCGATAATCCCGCCCGGACGCATCGGCGCGCGCGAAATCGCGGACTTCGATATTGTGCACATGCACATGCGCGCCCGCCGGGATCGGCTGCGTGGCAAAGCCGATCACCTGGCCATAGCGGCGCACGGGCGCATCGACGGCGATGGCGTGGCGTGCGATCTTGTGGCCCGCCGGAATGGCCTCGATCGCGATCGTGTCGCCATAGGGAAGCAGGCTGCCCGCTTCGATATCGGCGATGGCGATGGCCACGTCATCGGCGGGGTCGAGGAGGATCGTCGTCGCGGGGAGAATGATGGTGTTGGTCGTCATTCCCGCCATATAGGCCGTCGGTCGGGTTTTGGCGACGGTCGCCGACGCGCGATATTGCTTTTCGGCCGCCTCAGCCGACCATCACCTTGGTTCCGCCCCGCAGGAACGGCACCGCGTTGCGCCGCAGATGCTTCGTGCCGGGGTTTAATATCGCCTCGGGCGAATATTGCGCCAGATAGACGCGGCGCATCTTGTCCGTGGTGTTGGCTCCGGTGGCGTGGAGCGCCAGGCTTGAAAAGGCGACCACGCTGCCGGCCGGCACTTCAAGCGTCACGCCTTCCGCCTCGCCGCTATAGCCCACCAGATCGTTGCTTCCCGGCTGGCGCTCATGCGGCACGATGCCGTCACGCGTCGCGGGCGCCTGCGAGAAAGGCAGGATCCGCACGGTGCCGTTCGCCACCGTGGTATCGTCCAGCGTGCACCAGCAGGTGAGATACGGCTTGTGATCGGCCGGGCCACCATTGCCCACCACATAGCCCGAATCCTGATGCCAGCTAAAAGGAAGCCCTTTGCTCGCGCCCTTCACCACATATTGATCGTAGAAAAAATAGGCATCGTCGCCCAGCGTGGCGCGGCAGATATCGGCCATGGTATCGCTATAGAGCATCGTGCGGAGCGCGGGCTGGGAGCGCTGGCATTCACCCGCGAAATAGCGCTTCCCCTTGTGGCTGATGCCGTCCACCTCGACGCCCAACCCGTCCAGCCGCGCGTCTTCCCGAGCGATCACCTCGGTGCATTGCGCCCGCAGAAGATCGAGCAACGGCCCTTCGAGCACACGCTCGAACACCGCATAGCCTTCTTGCGCAAATTGCGCGCGCTGGTCCGGATAATCCATCATGCTCTCCGATTGATGCGGACTTGCGTGTCCTGTCGTGGGCACTCGTATCGCGCAAAGCAGCCATCGTATCCAATCGAATTGTATCGTCAGGTCATACGCATATACAATGGCCTGATGAGGATGAGGCAGGTCGAGGCGTTTCGCGCCGTCATGATGAGCGGTGGCATCACCGCCGCAGCCACGATGCTGAATATCAGCCAGCCGTCGGTGAGCCGGCTGATCGCGGATCTGGAGCGTGCCGTGGGCTTCCGCCTGTTTGATCGGCGCGGCGCGCGGGTGCATCCCACGGATCAGGCGCAGGCGCTCTTTGAAGCGGTGCGGCGGAGCTATACCGGGCTTGATCTGCTCGACCAGGCCGCGCGCCGTATCCGCGCGCATCCCGTGGGCACCGTGCGGATCGCGGCGCTGGCGGCGCTGGCGATGACAATCCTGCCGCCGGTGGTGCGGCGGTTTCAGGAGCGCTATCCCGACATCAAGATCACCGTGGAATCGCTCGGCCAGCGCGCGATCGAGGAGCGTGTGTTCCTGGGGCAGGCCGATCTCGGCATCGGCGTGAGCATTCCGCCGCGTGAAGGCGTCCGCATCACGCCGCTGGCCCGCGCCGAATATGTCTGCGTGCTGCCTGCGGGGCATCCACTGGCGGGCCGCAAGCGCCTGGCGGTCGCCGATCTCTCCGGCGAAGAGTTCATCGGCCCGATGCACGAAGCGGATGCGCTGTGGAACGGGATCGATGCGGCGCTCGAGTCCGCGGGCATTCCCGTGTCCCGCCGGCTGGAAACGCAGCATTCGCAAATCCTTTATGCCTTTGTGGAGGCCGGTCTCGGGGTCTCGATCGCCGAGCCGTTCAGCGCGCCGCTCTTTACGCGACTGGGTGTGGTGGTGCGTCCGATCGAGCCTGCCATCTTCCTCGATTTCGCGCTGCTGGAGCCCGATATCGGCCCGACCCCGGAAATCGTGACCTGGCTGCATGATGAAGTGGACCGCGCCACCACCTCATGCCTGGCCGAGGTTCAGGGGTTGATGACCCAGTCATAGTATTGGTGAATGAACTACCGATAATTTTCGATTGGACTGCGATGACCATTGGTTGCAGGGTGAGATGAAGACTATTGTCAATTAATCAGATTGACATTAGGGCGCCTGTCGCGCCCGCTCCAAGCGGACGAAGATCTGCTGGAAAATATCGGAGGGGAAGAAATGACCAATTTCAAACTGTGCCTTAAGCTGTCCACCGCTGTCATAACGTGTGCGATCACCACCAGCGCCTTTGCGCAGGAGGCCGTGCCCGCGGATCAACCCACAGGCGGTGTGCAGGAAATCATCGTGACCGCGCAAAAGCGCTCGCAAAATCTGCAGGATGTGCCGCTCGCCATCTCGGTGGTGTCGGGCGCCCAGCTCGAATCGGGCAATGTCAATTCGGCGGAACAGCTCTTCCAGAAGGTGCCCACGCTCACCTTCCGCAAGGGCAACACCAATAAGGATTCCGCGCTCTCCATCCGCGGGGTCGGCACGATCTCCTTCGCATCGGGCGTGGAGCCTTCGGTTTCCACCGTGATCGATGGCGTCGTCTATGCCCGCACCGGCCAGCAGACATCGGATTTCCTGGATGTCGACCGGATCGAAGTGTTGCGCGGCCCGCAGGGCAGCCTATTCGGCAAGAACGCCTCCGCCGGCGTGATCAGCATCATCACCCGTGAGCCGAGCGAGACGCCCAAGGGCTATTTCGATGCGGCTTATTATGAGGGCAATGAACTGCGCATCCGTGCCAGCGCCTCCGGCCCGCTCGCCAACGGTCTGCTCGGTTCGCTGACGGGCTTCTTCTCGCGCTATGATGGCAATGGCCGCAACGTGTTCAACAATCACGAGGTCAATGGCTATAAGCATTGGGGTGTCCGCGGGAAGCTGATCGCCGAGCCCAGCGACAATGTGAAGATCGCGCTGATCGCGGATTTCTCGAAGGGCAATGACAATGGCTATGCAGACAGCATCGGCACGGTCTTCAGCTCGGCCTTCAACAATGCGGTGTTCATCCCCTCGCTCGCGCCGCTCACGCTGAACGGCAAGAATAAGGATATCGACAACGATCTCGATCCGCTGACGCGCGACAAGAATAGCGGCGTCTCGGCGCAGGTCGATGTGGATCTGGGTGCGGCCACGCTCACCTCGATCACCGCTTATCGCCACTGGTATAATTATCAGCAGCGCGATGGCGATTTTCGTTCGGATTCGCCCACCTATGTGAATACCGGCACGGCGGCAGGCGATGTCCGCTCGCATGACCGCGGTGATCTGAAATTCGATCAGTTCACGCAGGAATTGCGCATTGCCTCGTCAAACCCGCAATTCCTCGAATATGTCGCGGGCGTCTATTATTACAAGACGAAGGAAGTGGACTTCTTCAACCGCACGGTCACCTCATGCACCGCATCTACGCTGCCTACGGTGAACGGCCTCACACCCTGCACTGCGGCGGCGTCCACCTTCGTCACCAATGAGGGCAATGCCGATTTCACGACGCGGCTCACCAGCTATTCCGCCTTCGGTCAGCTTACGGCCAATTTCTCCGATGTGTTCCGCGGGGTCGCTGGCTTGCGTCATACCAATGACAAGGTGGGTTATGATTTCGCGCGCAGATCGACCTCGACAGCCGCTTTTGCGGGCGTGAATCCGGCCTTTGCTTCGTCGGGCTCGATCAAGGACAATGGCTGGTCGGGCAATGCCGGCCTGCAGTTTGACGTCAACGACGATATCATGAGCTATGTCAGCTACACTCGCGGCTATAAGGGCCCGGCGATCAACGTGTTCTTCAACATGCTGGCGCGGGATACTGGTCGGATCGATCCGGAAACTTCCAATGCCTATGAAGCCGGCCTCAAGACCCGCCTGTTCGATCGCCGCCTCACGCTGAACCTGGCAGCCTTCTACGCGAAATATAACAATTATCAGGCCAATTTCCTCGATCTCGTCGCCGGGCAGGTCGTCACGCGCCTCACCAATGCCGGCACGGTCTCCACCCGCGGCGTCGAGCTGGATTTCAATGCCCAGCTCACCGACGATTTCTCTCTGAACGGCGGCTTCAACTACACCGATGCGCATATCAACAAATTCATCTGCCCCACTGGGGCGGCGGTCACATGCGCGGATGCGATCAACGGCAAGCCGCTGCCGTTCGCGCCCAAATATAAGGGGACGGTCACGGCTGACTGGCGCTTGCCGCTTGAGTTCGAGGCTTTCGATATCAATCTGAATTCGTCGCTGGTTTACCAGAGCCGGACCCAGTTCGATATCAACCAGAATCCCAACGCCTTCCAGAGCGCCTATGCGATCTGGGATGCCGGGATCACGCTGCGCACCAAGGATCAGAAATACAGCGTATCGCTGATCGCCAAGAATTTGACCGACAAGCAGTTCGTGACCCAGCGCATCCCGAACGGCACATCGTTCATGCGCCAGATCACGCCGCGCGATGCCGAACGCTATTTCGGCGTCTCGGGCCGCGTGAACTTCTAAACGCTCCCTGAAGCCGAGGGGCAGGACATGATCGAACCGTCTTGCCCCTCGACCGGAGATCAACCATGCGCGGCCTGATGCAGCATTGGCCGCTCACGGTGGACCGAATCATCGATCATGCCGCAGATTGGGATGGCGATCGCCCGGTGATCTTCCGCGCGGCGGACGGCGATATCGCCCGCACCGATTATGCCGCCATCCGCGCCCGCGCCCGCCGCCTGTCAACGGCGTTGGCCGGCCTAGGCATCAGGCCCGGAGACCGGGTGGCGACGATGGCGTGGAACAATGCGCACCATCTGGAATGCTGGTTTGCCGTGATGGGCATGGGTGCGGTCTGCCACACGCTCAATCCCCGCTTGTTTGCCGAACAGCTCCGCTACATCATCAGCCATGCTGAGGATCGCGCCATTCTGGTCGATCCCTGCTTTCAGCCGCTGGTCGCCGCGCTGACGGCCGCGATGGACTGGCGCGGCGCGATCATCTTGCTGGGCGGTGACGCGCAGATTGATCGTGCGATCCTGCCTCATGCCCTCGCCGTGGAAACGCTGATCGCTGCCGCCAGCGATGACGCAGCATGGGGTGGCTTCGACGAAGAAACCGCCTGCGCGCTTTGCTATACCTCCGGCACGACGGGCCATCCCAAGGGCGTGCTCTATTCGCACCGCTCTACGGTCATCCACATGCTGATGACGCTGCAGCCCGATGTGTTCGGCCTCTCCATCCACGATGTCGCGATGCCGATCGTCCCCATGTATCACGCCAATGCCTGGGGGATGCCCTTGTCCACGGCGGCGGTCGGCTGCACCCTGGCGCTGCCCGGCGCGCAGCTTGACGGCGCGTCGCTGCATGAATTGATCGAGCGCGAGGGCGTCACCTTCTCCGCCGCGGTCCCCACCATATGGCAGGGGCTGCTGCATCATCTGGCGCAGACCGGCGGCACGCTGACCAGTCTCAAGCGCGTCATCATCGGCGGCGCGGCGTTGCCCGAAAGCATCGTGCGGGGCTTGCGCGATCATGGCGTGGAGAGCGTGCAGGGCTGGGGCATGACCGAAACCTCGCCCATCGGCACCCATGCCAAGCTCACCCCCATGGTCGCCGCCCGGCCGCTCGATGATCAGATGCCTTTCCGGCTGAAGCAGGGGCGGCCGCCTTTCGGCATAGACCTCAAGATCGTGGACGATGCGGGGCAGCGCCTGCCGCATGATGGCGTGGTGCCCGGGCGGCTCCATGTCAGCGGGCCAACGGTCGCCTCGGCCTATCTCAGTGGCGCGGCTGGCGAAATCCTCGACGATGAAGGCTATTTCGACACCGGCGACATCGCGACCATCTGCCCGCAAGGCTATATGGCGATCGTCGATCGCGCCAAGGATGTGATCAAATCCGGCGGCGAATGGATCAGTTCGATCGAGATCGAGAATATCGCTTCGGGCCATCCCAAGGTGGCGCTCGCCGCCGTGATCGGCGTTCCCCACCCGCGCTGGGATGAACGGCCGTTGCTGATCGCCGCGCTCCATCCGGGTGAGGCTGCGTCGCCCGATGAAATCCTGTCCTGCCTCGAAGGCCGGATCGCGCGCTGGTGGATGCCCGATACGGTCGTCTTTGTGGAAGCGATGCCGCTGGGCGCCACGGGCAAGATCGACAAGAAAATTCTCCGGGCGCAGTTCCCGGCTTACCCCCTTCCCGAAAGGATTTCCGAACATGGCGCTTGAGGCGTTCGACAACGGCTTTGAACTGCGCCTGGGTGGCCAATCCATCCTCCGTCACAGCGCGGATGCGCCGTGTCTGTTCATCGGATCGGGCGATGCGCATGTGGAAGGCCTGCGCGGCCATTATCATATCGAGGATCATCTGATCGAGCGCATCGCGCTGCGCCATGCCGAAGTGGCGGGCGATCGGGTGCGGCTGGCGGCGCATCCAGGCGCGCCATGGCGGATCGAACTCGTCTTTTCCGCGGATGATGACGACGCCGAAATCCATTTCCTGTCGCTTGATCCTTCGATCAACCGCTTGTGGTTCCGCGTGCCGGGTGAGGCGGGCGAACATATCTGGGGCGGCGGCGAGCAATTTTCCCATTTCGATCTCGCCGGGCGACGCTTTCCGCTCTGGGTGTCAGAGCCGGGGGTGGGGCGCGACAAATCCACCCTGCTCACCTGGCAATGCGATCAGCGTGGCGGCGGGGCCGGGGGCGATTATTACCACACCAATTTTCCGCAGCCGACCTTCGTCAGCGCGCGCCGCTACGCGCTCCATGTGGATAGCAGCGCCTATGCCGCCTTCGATTTCCGCAATCCGGCCTATCACGAGATTGAGATCTGGGGTGTGCCTGATCGGATCGAGCTGTTCGCCCGCCCGCATTTCACTGATCTGGTCGGCGCGCTCTCCACGCGCTTCGGGCGTCAGCCACCCCTGCCGGCATGGCTGCTGAAGGGCGCGGTCATCGGGCTGAAGGACGGGGCCAAAAGTTTCGATCGGCTGAAGGTTTATGAGGATGCCGGGGTCGCGGTCTCCGGGCTATGGTGTGAAGACTGGATCGGGCTGCGCGAAACCAGCTTCGGCAGCCGGCTATTCTGGGATTGGCAGTGGAACGCCCAGCGTTATCCCGATCTGCCCGCGCGCATCGCCGAATTGAAAGACCGCGGCATCCGCTTCCTCGGCTATGTGAACCCCTATCTCGCGGTGGATGGCCCGCTGTATGCCGCCGCCGCCAAGGCCGGCTATCTCGTGATGCGCCCCGATGCCGACGAACCCTATGTGATCGATTTCGGCGAATTCGAAAGCGGTCATGTCGATTTCACCAATCTCGCGGCGGCCGCCTGGTTCGCCGAGGAGATTATCGGGCGCAACATGATCGATTTCGGTCTTTCCGGCTGGATGGCCGATTTCGGCGAATATCTGCCCACCGACGTGCGCCTGCATAATGGCGAGGAAGGCATGCGCGCGCATAATCGCTGGCCCGTCCTGTGGGGCGCGGTCAATGCCACGGGCGTGGCCGGGCGGGGGATGACCGGGGAGTCTATGTTCTTCATGCGCTCGGGCTATTCGGGCGTGCAGGCGCATTCGCCGATGCTGTGGGCGGGGGATCAGTCAGTCGATTTCAGCCGGCATGACGGCATCGGCACGGTGATCACCGCCGCGCTCTCGTCCGGTCTGCTCGGCAACGCCTATCATCACAGCGATATCGGCGGCTACACCAGCCTGTTCGATACGATCCGAACGCCCGAACTGGCGATGCGGTGGGTCGAGATGGCGGCGTTCACCTCCATGATGCGCACGCATGAGGGCAATCGCCCGCGCGCGAATACGCAATATGACGACAGCCCCGAATTGCTTGCGCATTTTGCACGGATGACGCGGATCTATGCCTATCTCGCGCCCTATCTCCGCAAGCTCTCCGACGAGGCCGTGGCGACGGGCCTACCCTGCCAGCGTCCGCTATTCCTGCATTTCGAGGAGGATGCGAAGACCTATGCGATCCAGACCGCTTACCTTTATGGCGCGGATCTGCTGGTGGCACCGGTGATCGAGGCGGGGCGGAGCGACTGGACCACCTATCTGCCCGCAGGCGTGGATTGGGTGCATGTCTGGTCCGGTGCAATGCACCAGGGCGGGCAGGAGGTCACCGTGCCCGCGCCCTTCGGGCAGCCGCCTCTATTCTATCGCGCCGGTTCTGCCGATGCCGCGCTGTTTTCCGGGATCGCCGCGTTCTGACCGCGCGCCTGCGCCGCTGCGCGCAACGCCGCCACGAAGGCGGCAACGAGCGCGCTGCGGCTGCGGTTGCGCAGCAGGTGAACGGCGTCGCGCGTCTGCTCGCTGGGCGGCAAGGGCGATTGCACCAGCGTGCCATCCGCGCAGACGATGCGCGCCAGCGATTGGGGCACCACAGTGATCGCGCGGCCATGGCGGATCATATCGATGCACGCCGCGGTCGAATCCAGTTCGTAATCGGGGAAATTCCCGGCCTCGATCCGCGCCCGGATCGCGCGCGGGAAATTGCTGTTGGGGGCGGGGCGGGGCAGCGCCCAGGGCCAGGCGGCGGTGTTCAGCCGCCCCGGCGCACCATTCAGCGGATGCGTGGCGGCGAACATGAGCACCAGCGGTTCGGCCGGCAATGGGATGCAGAGCACTTCGTCCGCATGGGCGGAGGTCGCGAATTTGGCGCGATCGCACACCACCAGATCGAGCCGCCGATCGACCAATGTCTCCAGCAATTGCTCCGATGGCCCGCCGGTCACGGTCACGCGCACCGCGGGATGCGCTTCGGCAAAGCGCGCGATCGCGTCGGTCAGCAGCGGTTGCAGCGGATAGGGGCCGGCCCCCACACGCACCGTGCCCGAGCTGGGCTGCTTCAGGCCGCGCGCCTCATCGGCCAGATTGGAAGCCGCGGCGATCACATCGCGTGCGGCGCGGATCAGGCGTTCGGCGTCGTCGGTCGGGCGCACATAATGGGTGGTGCGATCGAAGAGCGCGGCGCCCAGTTCGGATTCCAGTTTCTGGATGCTGCGGCTGAGCGCGGACTGGGTCAGCCCCCTCTCATCCGACGCGCGCGCAAAGCTGCCCAGCCGGTAAAGCGCTTCGAAATGCCGCAATCGTGTCAAATTCATGCGCTGCTCACCACTTCATTCCTATTTCGCATTACCATATGCTTGTTCATTCTCATAGCGTTTGGCCTATGAGCAGCGCCAATATCGATTCCCGCGACCGCAGCGCCGTCTTGACCGCGCTGGAACAGAGCGTGTTCGATGTCGCGGTGATCGGCGGCGGCATCACCGGTGCCGGGATCGCGCGGGATGCGGCATTACGCGGGCTGTCGGTCGTGCTGGTCGAGGCGCGGGATTATGCGAGCGGCACGAGCAGCCGCAGCTCCAAGATGATCCATGGCGGCCTGCGCTATCTGGCGCAGGGCGATGTGGCATTGGTCAAGGAGGCGGCTTCGGAGCGCCAGATTCTCCGCCGCATCGCGCCGCATCTGGCGCAGATATGCCCGTTCCTCATTCCCACCACATCGCTGGCGATGGTGACCAAGCTGCGCGCCGGCCTGTGGACCTTCGAGAAGCTGGGCAATGTACCCGATGACGAGCGTCATGAGGTGATCGGCGTCAAGGATTTGGCCGCGCGTGAGCCTTTGATGCGCACCGACAAATTGAATGGCGCGGTGATTTACCCTGAATTTCTGACGGACGATGCCCGGCTGGTGCTGGCAAACATCCGCGCAGCGCAGGCGGCGGGTGCGGTGGTGTTGAACTATGCCGCGGCGGCTGGACTGACCCCTGACGGACTTCTCGTGCGCTCCACATCGCCCGGCGAAAATCTCGGGGCGGAGGTGCGGGCAAAACTGGTGGTGAATGCGGCCGGGGCCTGGGTGGATCGAGTGCGCGCGCTGGAGACCGGCGAAAGCGACACGCGCCTGTCGCTCAGCCGCGGCATCCATCTTGTGCTCGATCGCGCGGGCCTGCCGGTCAATGCGACGGTGCTGCTGCGCGCGGCGGACAAAAGGACGATCTTCGCGGTGCCGCGCGGGCGCTTCACCTATCTCGGGACGACCGATGTTTTTCATGACACTGCTGATTACTGGCCCGCGCCCGAACGCAGCGATGTGGATTATCTGCTGCGCGCCACCGAAGCCGCGCTCGATATCGCACCGCTGACGGATAATGACATCGTCTCGCTCTGGTCGGGCGTCCGTCCGCTGATCGCGCAGCCGGGCAAGAAGGCGAATGAAGTGTCGCGCAAGGATGAAATCTGGACTTCGCCATCGGGCATGATCTCGATCGCGGGCGGCAAGTTGAGCGCCTATCGCGCGATGGCGGAGCGTGTCGTCGATCTGGTGGTCGAGCGGCTTGGCGTCACGGCGAAGCCCTGCGCCACAGCCGATATCCCCTTGCCACTGGATGAAGCGGCGGATGATGTTGCTTCAGAGGCGCGCCGCGCGGTGATCCATGAAGGCGCGGTCACGCTGGAGGATTATTGGGTCCGCCGCAGCGGGCGGGCGTGGTTTGATGACGCCGCCGGACTGGCCGTGCTCGCACCGGCGACGGACGTGATGGGCGATCTGCTGGGATGGGATGCGGCAGAGCGCACAGCCCAGATCGCGCACTGCCAAACACTGGAAAAAGACAGCCGCCGCGTGCTCGCGGACGGATCGGGAGAGACGGGATGACGAGATTCGGCGAAATGCTGGCGGCGGCGATCGGCGCGGAGCAGGTGGCGTCTGATGCAGCCGCGCTCAATGCACGGCGGTTCGATCAATGGGCGGTGAAGCATCTGCGAGACTGGCGCGGGGAGGCCGTGCCCGGCCCCGGCTGGGTGGTGCAGCCCTGCTCGGTGGAGGACGTGCGCCGGATCGTGTTGCTCGCGAACGAACATCGTGTGCCGCTCATCCCATTCGGTCTGGGCAGTGGCGTGTGCGGCGGGATCGAGCCGACCCCGGAATCGATCCTGCTCGATATGAGCGCGATGAAATCGGTGCGCTTCATCGATGATCGCAATCTGCTCGCCAGTTTCGACGCCGGGCTGAATGGGCTGGAGGCGGAGGAGGCGGTCGCCGCGCTCGGTCTGACGATCGGCCATTGGCCGCAATCGATCGGGATCAGCAGCGTCGGCGGCTGGGTCGCCACGCGGGCATCGGGGCAATTCTCCACGGCTTATGGCAATGTGGAGGATATCATCCATTCGATCGAGGCGGTGTTGCCCAATGGTGAGATCGTCACGCTGGGCAAGGCCGTCCGCGCCGCCGCCGGGCCTGATCTGCGCCATCTGCTGATGGGTGCGGAAGGCACGATGGGCGTGATCACGGGCGTCACCTTCTCGATCCGTGCGAAGCCCGAATATCGCGGCTACAGCATCTTCTATGCGCCCGATATGGAGGCGGGTTTCGAGGCGCAGCGCCGCATCATCCGCGCCGATTGGCGGCCACCGGTGATGCGCCAATATGACGGCCGTGAGGTCCGCCGCCTGTTTCGCGATCATGAGCGCGATGGCCAGGCGATGCTGCTGATGGTGCATGAAGGCCCGCAGGCGCGGGTCGAGGCCGAAATCGCGGCGATGGCGGCACTCACTGGGCTTGAGCCGGGCGATCCCAAAGCCGCGCAGGACTGGATCGAACGGCGCAATCATGTGCCGACCTGGCGCGACATGTTCGAGCGCGGCTATATCGCCGATACCGTGGAGATTTCCGGCACATGGAGCCAGATCGGCGCGATCTATGCCGATGCTATCGCGGCGCTCAATGCGGTGCCGGGCGTGGTCAATGCTTCGGCGCACAGCTCCCATGTCTATCGCTCCGGTATCAATCTCTATTTCAGCTTCGCCGCTACTTTCGAGGATAAGGCGAAGATGGAGCCTGCCTATTTCGCCTGCTGGCACGCGATCATGGAGGCGACGGCGAAGCATGGCGGCGGGGTGGCGCATCATCATGGCGCGGGGCGGCTGCGCAAACCCTATCTGCAACATGATCTGGGTGCGAACGGCGTCGCTCTTCTCCGCACGATCAAGGCCGCACTCGATCCCCATGGCATCATGAATCCGGGCAATCTGATCCCCGATGCCTGAGCTGCTGCTCGCGCTGGATGCGGGCACCACCGGCGCCCGCGCCATGCTGGTCGATCCGGCGGGGCGGGTGCTGGGCATGGACAAATGCGGGATCGAGACGCGCTATCCCGGCGCCGGGCTGGTGGAGCAGGACGGCGCGGCGGTGTGGGACACATGCCGTGCGGTGATCGCGGGTGCACTGGCGGCGGCGGGGCGGAGCATGGCCGATGTCGCTGCGATCGGCGTCACCACCCAGCGCGCCAGCGTTGTGCTCTGGGATCGCGCCATCGGCGAACCCGTCTGTCCGATCCTGATCTGGAGCGACCTGCGCGGGATGAACGTCTATAAGGATCTGCGCGCCGCGGGCTTTGCTTCCTGGCCGCAGGTGCCATCGGCCAAGCTGCCTGCGGCGATCGCGCTGGCGGGGCGTCCGTTGGAAAGCCTGCGCTGGGGCACGCTCGATTCCTGGCTGGTCTTCCGGTTGAGCGGCGGCGCGGCGCATGTCACCGACTCTTCCTGCGCGTGGCTCAGCGGCTATATGGATTATGACCGCGGTGCGGGCTGGAACGCCGGATTGCTCGCCTATCAATCGCTCCCCGAAACGCTCTTCCCGCGGCTCACCGATAGCTGGGGTGCGATTGCCGAAACGACCGACGGCGTTCCGATCTGCGCCATCATGGCGGATCAGCAGGCGGGGATGGTGGCGCATGATGCCCTACGGCGCGGGGCATGGAAGGCCACCTATGGCACCTCCGCCGTGCTGATGGCGAACGCGGGCGGCGCGCCATTCTCGCCGGATGCTTCCATGCCCGCCCAAGCGCTCGCCACCATCGCCGGTGAGGCACATTATTGCATCGAGGGCATGGTGATCAGCGCGGGCAGCTTCGTCGACTGGCTCTGCGGCCCGATCGGCCTGTTCGACACTCCCGCCGCGCTGGAGTCAGCGGCGCGCTCGGTTCCCGATGCTGGGGGAGTCCAGGTGCGGCCATCGTTGCAGGGGCTGGGCACGCCGCATGGCCGGTTCAACGATCGCGGCCTGATCTCCGGCCTCAGTTTCTCGACCAGCCCGGCGCATCTTGCGCGCGGCGCGCTGACGGGCATCGCCTGCCGCATCCGCGAGATTGCGGATTTGATCGCGGCGAGTCTGCCGGTGCCGGACGCCCTGCCGGTGGATGGCGGGATGGCGGCGAGCGATATCTTTTTGCAGATTCAGGCCGATATGCTCCAGCGCCCCGTGCGGCGCCATGCCGTGCGCGAAGGCACGGCTTATGGCGCGGCCATCGCGGCGGGGTTGGGGGCGGGCCTGATCGCGGAGAGCGACCTTCCCGCACTCGCGCGCTATGATGCGGACTTCACGCCCGCGATCAGCCGCGATGCGGCGGATCACGCCTTCGCCCGATGGTCCGCCGCGATCACCGTCCAAGCCTGATGTCAGCCATTCACCTCGTCCCACAGCCCTATCACGATATCGCGCATCCTTTGCGCCTCATCCCAGCGGTCGCTCAGTTCGGTGCCATCGGGCGCGGTGATCGCATAAGGCGGTGGGCCGAGTTCGCACATGAAGGTCAGCGCATCCTCCGCGCCGGCCTGGGCGAGCCACAATTCGAATCCGCGCCGCCACCATGCCTTATGCTGATCCAGCCATCCCTGATGCTGCGGCGATACGAGCGCCACCTGCACCTGATGCGTGGTGGACACGCGCCCGTGAAAATTGTGGCAATGCTTGAGGATCGTCTCGATCGCAGCCAGTTGATCAGGGCGCAGCGGCAATTCCATCTCGCCCGCCACGGGATAATGCGAAAGATCGCCGGTGAGCCGCAAACCCGGCCGTGCCGCCAGCATCCGCAGCGTGAACAGCAGATCATTGGTCAGGCGGCCACGATGCGTTTCGAACCACACCGGCAGTGGCGCGGTTTGCGCGAGTGGGATCAGACTGTCTATCAGCATGAGCGCATCGGACAGGTGCGGCACCGGCCCGGCCACCTGCACGTTCAGATGATGGGCACCCAGCCGGTGCGCTTCGGCGATATAGGCGGCGAGTTGCGGGGCGTCATGCGCCAGCACCTGACCTTCCCAGGCCAGCCCGCGCGCATTCATCACCCGCGCGACGGTTGCCGTCCGCGCCACCCGCGCGATATTCACCCCCACGCCATCGAAACCCGCCGCGATCACCCGTTCCAGCGCCGCATCCAGATCATGTTCGATGTCGAACCCTTGGCATTTGTCGAGACCCCAGACAGACTGCAAAACCAGCAAGCGCGCCATAACATCCTCTCTGACAACGCTGCCATAAAGGCTGCAGCAGGGTGGATGTCAATCGTCACAGGAGAGCAGGAATGAGTGAGCGCAGCCCGACCGCACCGGCGGTGTCCCCGGTCTCGCCCGGCTATCGCCGCTATGCGCTCAGCGTGCTGCTGTTGATCTATATCCTGAACTTTCTCGATCGCCAGATCGTCGCGATCCTGGCCGAGCCGATCAAAAACGACCTCCATCTGGCGGACTGGCAATTGGGGCTGATGACGGGCCTGGCCTTTGCGCTATTCTACACCGTGCTGGGCATCCCGATCGCGCGTGTGGCCGAAACGGGCAACCGGCCGCGGATCATCGCGGCGGCGGCGGGCGCGTGGAGTCTGTTTACCATTGCCTGCGGCTTTGCGCAGAATTTCGTGCAACTCGTTCTCTGCCGTGTGGGCGTCGGCATCGGCGAAGCGGGCTGCACGCCGCCCGCGCATTCGCTCATCAGCGATTATACGCCCCGCGAAAAGCGCGCCTCTGCGCTCGCTTTTTATGCGCTTGGCACACCGATCGGCGGATTGATCGGCATGGCGCTGGGGGGCGTGATCGCCGATGCCTATGGCTGGCGCATGGCCTTTCTCGTGGCCGGCGCGCCGGGCGTGATCATGGCGATTGTCGCCTGGACCACGCTTCGGGAGCCGCGCAGCAAGCTCGCCGCCGATCTCGCCGCCCGCCGCGCCGCGCGCCCCAGCCTGAAGCAGGCTTTTGCCGAAATCCGCAGCAAGCGTACCTTCTGGCTGATCGCTTTCGCCGCTGCGATCAAGGCGTTCATCGGCTATGGCGCGGCCGCCTTTCTCGCGCCCTTCTTCTTTCGCAATCACGCCGCCGAACTCACGCTGCTGGCCGATGATTTCGGCCTCGGGCTCACAGGTTTCCTCGGCATCACATTGGGCATCGTATTGGGCCTGACCGGGGCGGTCGGCACCTATATGGGCGGCTATCTGGCGGACCGGTTCGGCGCGAAGGATCTGCGCGCCTATGTGTCCATCCCTGCCGTCTCCACCTTGCTGGGCATCCCTTTCTATATCTTCGGGCTGCTCGCGGATTCGGCGGTGACCGCGCTCATCCTCTTCGCCTTCCCGCCGATCCTGAACACGCTGTGGTACGGCCCCGGCTATGCCGCGGTGCAGGGGCTGGTCCGCCCCGAAACGCGCGCCACCGCCACGGCGGTGTTGCTGTTCCTCATCAACCTCATCGGGCTGGGCCTCGGGCCGCTGGGCGTGGGGGCCGTCAGCGATCTGATCAGCGGGCCGATGGGCTTTGGCGCGGCGGAGGGGGTGCGTTGGTCGCTGATGTTGTTTATCCTGTTCGGCGCGCTGGCGTCCGCGCTGTTCTGGATGGCGCGGTCGTCGATCCGCGAGGAGATGGTGAGTTGAGCATTTCGAATATCGCCTTGCCGCGGATCATGCGCATCGGCGGCGGCGCTTCACGGCAATTGCCGGAGGTTCTGGCGATGCTCGGCCTGTCCCGCCCGCTGATCGTGACCGACAGCTATCTGGCGGGGCAGGGGTTGGCCGATCGGCTGGCGGAGGATCTGCGGGCGGCCGGAATCGAAAGCCGCGTCTTTGCCGATACCGTGCCCGATCCCACGGTCACCTCGATTGATGCGGGCGTCGCTTTTCTGCTGGCGGGCGCGCATGATTGCGTGGTCGGTTTCGGCGGCGGCAGTCCGCTCGACAGCGCCAAGGCCATTGCGATGCTGGGCGCGCATGGCGGCGCGATGGCCGATTATAAGACGCCGCATGTGCAGGATGCCCCCGGCCTGCCGATCATCGCCATCCCGACCACGGCAGGGACGGGATCGGATGCGACGCGCTTCACGATCATCACCGACGAGACGACCGACGAGAAGATGCTGTGCGCGGGTCTGGCCTATCTTCCCGTGGCGGCGCTGGTCGATTATGAACTCACCCTCACCAAACCGCGCCGCCTGACCGCGGACACCGGCATCGATTCGCTGACCCACGCGATCGAGGCCTATGTCTCGAAGCGCGCCAATCCGTTCAGCGATGGCATGGCATTGCTGGCGATGAAGGCCATCGCCCCCAATCTCCGCCGCGTCTGTGCCGATCCGGGCGATCTTCTGGCGCGTGAAGCGATGATGCTGGGTGCCACGCAGGCGGGCATCGCCTTTTCGAACAGTTCGGTCGCGCTGGTGCATGGGATGAGCCGCCCGATCGGCGCGCATTTCCATGTGCCGCACGGCCTGTCCAATGCGATGCTGCTCCCGGCGATCACCGCATGGTCTGCGCCTGCCGCTCTGCATCGCTATGCCGATTGTGCGCGCGCGATGCAGATCGCGCCTGAAGCCGAAGGCGATCAGGCGGCGGTCGCGCGGCTGCTCGATGAACTCGCCGCGCTTAACCGGGATCTCGAAGTGCCAGGGCCGTCGGCCTGGGGGATCAATGCGGGCCGGTGGGACGCGCTGGTGCCGCTGATGTGCGAACAGGCGCTGGCGTCGGGATCACCGGGCAATAATCCGCGCGTGCCGGATGCGGCGGAAATTGCGGAATTGTATGCGCAGGTCTGGCGGTAACTTAACCCGTTTGTCCCGAGCGAAGTCGGGGACGTGGTGTAACGACCAACGTCCCTCGACTTCGCTCGGGACAAACGGCTTCGGGGCCAATCAGATCACCAAAGGCCCATGCTCGATCTTCGGCAGCACATGCCGGGCGAACAGATCGGCTTCCGCTGCATGAGGATAGCCCGACAAAATAAACGCATCGATCCCCATGTCGCGATAGCGCTCCAGCTTCGCCAGCACCTGATCGGGATCGCCCACGACCGCAGCGCCGCAGCCGGAGCGGGCGCGGCCGATGCCGGTCCATAGATTAGCCTCGGCATAACCATCATCCGACGCGCTTTCGCGCAGCGCCACCTGCGCATTGACACCGACGGAGGTCGAATCCAGCGATTTCGCCTTGATCGCCGCGCCCGTCTGCGCGTCCAGCTTGGAAAGCAAGCGCTCGGCCGCGGTCCGCGCTTCGGTCTCGGTGTCGCGCACCACGACATGCGCGCGATAGCCGAATTTCAGCGTGCGGCCGTGTTTCGCAGCACGCGCGGTCATGTCCGCGATGATCTCGCGGACGGTCTCTTCCTTGTCCGGCCACATCAGATAGACGTCGCAGCCCTTGGCGGCGGCTTCCCGCGCATCAGGGGAAAGCCCGCCGAAATAGAGCAAGGGTGCCTTGCCAGAAACCGTGCCGACGCGCGGCGGATCGAGCTTTAGCTTCCAGAATTCGCCGTCATGATCCAGGCTTTCGCCGTTCAGCATGGTCTTGAGGATCTGCATCGCTTCGAACGTGCGCGCATAGCGCGGCGCGGAGCCGAGCGTTTCGCCGGGCATTTCGGACGAGATGATGTTGACCGTCAGGCGGCCACCCAGCAACCGATCGATCGTCGCGATCTGGCGCGCAAGCTGCGGCGGCCAGGTTTCGCCGATGCGCACTGCCATCAGCAGACGCATCCGCTTGAGCATGGGTGCGATGGCCGCGGCGAAGGCGGTGGTGTCGATGCCCAGCGCATAGCCGGAAGGCAGCAGGATATTGTCAAAGCCGCCGCTTTCGGCCTGCATCACGATATCGCGGCAATGCTCCCAGCTCGATTTGAGCTTGTCATCGGGCACGCCCAGAAACTCGTAATCGTCATCGCATAGCGCGGAAAACCAGCTTATTTCGCAAGGGGCTTTCGTCATGGCAAACTCTCTCCCATCGATGCTTGGAGCACCGCATACCAATCGGCGCGGGTCCAGCGCGGTTTTGTGGCCTGCGGTATCTCGCGGATGCGGTCCGGATTCTGCGTGCCCACGATCGGGATCGGGCGGGCAGGGTGCGCCATGATCCAGCTATAGGCAGCCGCGGTGCGAGAGACCTCGTAAGCGGCCGCCTTCGCATCGAGCAGCGCGGCCACAGCCTTGCTGCGTTCGTCTGCAGGCGCGGCGAGCCGGCCGCCACCCAGCGGAGACCAGGCGAGCACCGCCATATCTTCGGCCATGGCCTGATCCATCACGCCGTCGCTAAGCGGATTCAGCTTCAACGCGGAAAATTCGGGCTGATGGCTGGCAATCGGGATCGTCAGATAGGTCGCCAGCGCCGCGGTCTGCGATACGGTGTGGTTGGAAACGCCGATCGCGGCGATCTTGCCGGCCTTATGCGCATCTTCCAGTGCGCGCGCGGCTTCCTGCGGATGGGTCAGCATATCGGGCCGGTGGATCTGCCACAATTCCACACGCTCTACGCCCATGCGGGTCAGCGAGGCGTCGATCGCACTGGTCAGATAAGCCGCGCTGGACTCATAGGGCGTGCCCATCACGATGCCGCCCTTGGTGGCCAGCACCATCCTGTCGCGTAGCGACGGCGCTTCGGCGAGCACGCGGCCCAGCAGCAATTCGGACGCGCCGAACGGCTCGCCATTATCAGGCCCGTAAATATCCGCCGTATCGAACAGGGTCACCCCCGCTTCGAACGCGGCCTCCACCTTTGCGCGCGCCGCGCGGACATCGTCCCCGGCGAAGCGCCACATGCCCCAGGCGATGGGGCTGACGGTGATGCCGCTCTTGCCGAGCGGCTGGGAGGCGAGGGGGGCGGGAAGCTCTGACATCGCTGTCATATGGCATAAACCTCATGCTTTGGGAAGGGGAATGTGCGTCCTATCAATGCCCGATGACGATGGCGTCCTCATCCTTCGGGCCATCATCCACCGCGACGATCCGGGGCAATACGAGATGGACCGCAAGCAGCGCCACCAGATAGGATCCGGCGCAGACGAACAGCATCGGCGCATAGCCCCGGCCGGTCTCAAGCGACCATCCGGCGAATTCGATCATCGCCATGCCGCTCAGATTGCCAGCAAAGGCACCAATGCCGATCGCCGAACCCACGATCCGTGCGGCGAAGATATCGGTGGTGATGCCGAACACGTTCACCGAAAATCCCTGATGCGCGAAGAGAGCGATGCCGAGGATCAATGCGGCCACCCAGGCATTGTCCGTCAGCAGCACCAAAGGCACGGGCAGGATGATCATCGCATAGATCAGCATCGTGATCTTGCGCGAGAAGTTCAGGCTGTGGCCACGGTCCATCAGCCGTGCGGGGAGATAGCCGCCGATGATCGCGCCCAATGCGGCGAGCACGTAGACCGCCGCCACGGGCAGGCCGAGTGTGCCCTGGCTGAGGCCGAACATCCGGTGAAACAGATCGGGCATGAAGAAGAGCAGGAACCACCACACTTGATCGGTGAGCGCCTTGGCCACGATGATCGCCCATTGACGGCGATCGGTGAGCAAGGATCGCCACGCGATCTTGGCGGGCCGCATCGCGCTTTCCGCGCCGGGGGCTGGCGGAATGCGGAAGGAAAGCCAGGCGACCACCCAGAGCAGGCCAAGGCCGCCTGCGAGCAGGAATGTCGCCTGCCAACCAAAGGCGATGGCGATGGCGGGAATGGCGAGCGGGGTGATGATCGCGCCCACATTGGGCGCGGTATTGCCGATGCCCAATGCGATCGTGCGCTCACGCGGCGTGAAATAGGTGGCGGCGGTTTTGACGGCTGCGGGCGTGCCGATCGATTCGGCCGCGCCCAGAATCGCGCGCGAGGCGATGAAGCCGGAGACGGTGGTGGCAAAGGCATGGGCCATGCCGGCCAGGCTCCATATGCCCACGCCCAGCGCAAAGCCCCAGCGCAGGCCGACGCGATCGATGAACCAGCCCGTGCCCAGAAACGCGAGCGCTGCGGCGAATTGGAAGGCGGATGCCATGTGGCTATAATCGCGGTCGCTCCAGTCGAACTCCGCCTGGAGCGTGGGCTTCAGAAGCGCGATGATCTGCCGGTCAACATAATTGAGGACGATCGCGACGAACACCAGCGCCACGATGATCCAACGCCTGCGATCGGCCATTTGCGCCTTGGTCATCCCTCACCCTTTGCTTTGTTATGCCGATATGATAACGCTGTCAGAGTCAAAGGAACAGCCCTAATTGTGGTCTCGGCCAAGGGATATATAAGCGGGACAGGGAGGCAAGGCCTATGAGCGAACGCGCCACATCACGGCCGCTGCCTGCGGTGGCGGATCTTTATGGCGATCTGGAAACGCCCCCCGATACTATTTGGCGGGATTATGTGCCCGGCCTGATGGTCACCGGCTTCGCCGCGCTCGCCGCCGCCTATCTTTCAGATCATTATGGCGCACCGCTGACGCTGATGGCTCTGCTGATCGGGCTGGCGCTCAACTTCCTCAATGCGGACCCCAGACTGGCGCCCGGCCTCGGTTTCGCTTCGCGCACGCTGCTGCGGATCGGCATCGTGCTGGTGGGGCTGCGCGTCACCTTCGGCCAGATGATCGATCTTGGCCCGGTGGCGCTGATCGCGATCCTGTTGATCGTCGGCCTCACGCTGGCGACGGGGGTGCTGGTCGCCCGCCTGTTCGGCTTCAGCGCGGCATTCGGCACGCTGGCGGGCGGCGCGGTGGCCATCTGCGGCGCATCGGCGGCGATGGCCATCGCAACCCTGCTTGGGGAGCGGCGGATCGGGCAGGCGCAACTCGCGCTCGTGCTGGTCGGCATCTCGGCGATGAGTTCGCTCGCCATGTTCGTCTATCCGATCATCGCGCATCAATTGAACCTGGGCGATGTGTCCGCCGGCTTCCTGATCGGCGCGGCGATCCACGATGTGGCGCAGGCGCTGGGCGCGGGTTATTCATTTTCCCAATATGCGGGCGAAACCGCGGCGATCGTGAAGCTGGCCCGCGTCGCGCTGCTGGCGCCGGTGCTGGCCATCGTCGCAATGTTCTTTCCGCAGGATGGCGTGAAGGGTGTGGGCGTCGCCGCCCTGCCGTGGTTCGTCATCGGCTTCTTCGCGCTGGCCGCGGTCAATTCGATCGGCGTGATTCCAGCGGCGGTGGCCAGCCTGGCGCAGACAGGCACGGCGGCGCTGCTCGCCTGCGCGGTCACCGCGACGGGCATCCGTTCGCCGATGAACAGTCTGCTCGGCAGCGGTGCCAAGCCCTTGCTGGTGATCATCGCGGCCACATTGGTGGCGCTGGGATTGAGCGCTCTGGCTGCGACGGTCCTGATCGAGCGCTAAAGCGAAGGGGGTGCGGTGGAGGCGCGGATGATCAGATCATGCGGAAGCTGTTTCGCCTCCACACCCTCTTCGAATTCCAGCAACAAGCCCGCGGCCGCATAGCCCAGATCGAAGGTCGGCTGGCGGATCGTGGTGAGCGGCGGCCAGACGAAACGGGCGAGATCGGTATCATCGAACCCCGCGACCGAGAGGGACTGCGGGACGGAGATGCCCAGCCGGTGCGCGGTGGCCAGCACGCCCGCCGCCATATCATCGCTGCTGGCGAAGATCGCGCTGGGGGGCGTTGGCAGCGCGAGCAGGGTTTCGGCGGCTTCTGACCCGGACTGAAAATCGAACCGGCCCTCGATCACCAGCGCGGTATCGAAGGCGAGTCCAGCGCGCTCCAGCGCCTGCCGATAGCCGCAGAGTCGCTGGCTGCTGACGGCATAATTGGGATGCCCTGCCACGAAGCCGATCCGCCGATGCCCCAGGCCGATCAGATGAGCGGTCATGTCGTCCGCCGCCTGCACATTGTCGATGAAGGTCGAAGACGTGGCGGCGGGATCGGCCCCCGGCTGCACGCGCACGAACGGGATGCCGCGCCGCTCCAGCGCGGCCAGGGCTTCGGGCACATCCCCCACCGGTGGGGTCAGGATCACGCCATCCAGATGCGATTGATCGATCAGGCTGGCGATATCGTCCAACAGCGTGGGCGAATTGACGTCGCACGGCTGCACGATCATGCGGAAGCCGGCTTCCAGGCAGCGCGTGCGCACGCCCGCCTGCATGTTGAAGATGTAATAGGGGCTGGGATTGTCGTAGATCAGGCCGATCTGGAACGAGCGCTTGCCCGCCAGCGTCCGCGCGGCGAGGCTCGGATGATAATTGAGTTTGGCCACCGCGGCCTCCACCCGGAGCCGCGTATCATCGCTGACGTATTTTTCCTTGTTCAGCACGCGGGAAACGGTCTTGATCGATACGCCCGCGGCGTCCGAAACATCCTTGATAGTCGTCCGCGTCAATTCCATGCACCCGTTGCGAAAATCCCCGCTGAAACCCTAAACGCAAATCCGGCAGTAGCGCCAGCACAGAACGCTATCGCGGGGTCAGCGTGCGCGTCATGCAGATGCTGTTGGAATCCTCGGCATAACCGTCAAAGGGCGGGCAGATCGCAAAGCCGTTGCGCAGATATAGATCGCGCGCCGGCCGGAAGGCGTCCATCGATCCCGTTTCCAGGCTCAGCCGCCCGTAGCCGCGCGCCACGGCTTGCTGGACGATATGATCGAGCATGATCTGCGCGATACCGCGGCCGCGCATCGCTTGTGCGGTGTGCATGGATTTGATCTCGCCATGATCGACTGAAATCGCCTTCAGCGCAGCGACAGCCAGGAGCGTAGGGCCGTCCCATCCTGCCCAGAAGGTGATGTCCGGCGTTTGCAGCGCTTCCAGCGACAGGGCATGGACGCTTTCGGGCGGTGATTGCGCCTGCATCGTGGCCATATGTGCGTGGAGCAGGGCGATGATCTGGGGCTGCGCGAAATCGCCGGGAAGAATCTCCATAGGCGGGAAAATCACCGGATCGCCTCGCCTTTGTCAAGCGGGAGGCAGGTGCGGGGAAGGCCGCGACTTGCCTTCCCCGTCCCGCCATCCGGGGGAGAGGCGGGAGCCCCGCTGTCGGGGAGAGAGCGGTGCCTGAAAGCGATGACGCCGCCACAAGTCTGTTCCCGCATATCAAGCGATGACGCTTGCGCGCACCGTGGAATTCGCGGCATGGATCGCGCCGTGACGCGCAGAGCGAACCCTTGACGATGACGGCGAATGGCCTGGAGGCGGTGTTTCTCGGCAATCGGGATGTGTTGCTGCGATTCCTGCGCGCGCGGGGTGGTGGCGATGCGGCTGAGGATTTGCTGCAGGAATTGTGGCTGCGCGCTTCAAGCGCGGACGCGGGGCCGATCGCCGAGCCTTTGTCCTATCTTTATCGCATCGCCAACAATCTGATGCTCGATCGACATCGATCCAGCGTGCGGGCGCAGCGACGCGATCAGGATTGGAGCGACAGCGCGGGCGGCACCGTGCCGGGCGTGTCCGACGAACCTTCAGCCGAACGGGCGCTCATCGCGCGCGAGCGACTGCGCGAAGCGGAGGCCGCGCTGGCAGCGCTGGGGGATCGGGCGGCCACGGTGTTCCGGCGATACCGCATCGAAGGCGTAAGCCAGCGCGATATCGCGGCCGATCTGGGGATCAGCCTGAGCGCGGTCGAGAAAGATCTGCAAAAGGCGTATCGTGCGATGATCGATCTCAGGAGACGTGACGATGCGGATTAGGGTGAACCGCGACGTCCTGACATTGAGGCTTATGTAAATGTCCAGACCGCACGCCAATATCGAGGAAGCCGCCATCGGATGGATCATCCGTATGCGAGACCCTGCATTTGCGGGATGGGATGCCTTCACCCTATGGCTGGAGGAAGACCCCGTGCACGCCGCCATCTACGACGAACTGGCGCTGGCTGATGCCGATGCCGCGGATGTGCTGGCAGAAACCGAGCCTGTGAAGCCCGAGCCGGTGGCACCGCCGCCACCGCCGCGCGATCCGATTCCCGCCAATGACGATAAGCCGGAACGTCCGCGTTGGGCTACGCGCCGGAGCATGGTCGGTTGGGCGATGGCCGCATCGCTACTGGGCGTCGCCAGCTATACCAGCCTGATGCCGGGATCGTCGCCTTATGCGGTGGAGACGCTGGCTGGACAGCGGCAGAGCGTGACGCTCGCCGATGGCAGCCGGATTGATCTGAATGGCGCGACCCGGCTGATGCTGGATCGGGAAAACCCGCGCTTTGCCCGGCTGGAGCGCGGCGAGGCACTGTTCAGCGTGGTGCATGACGCCCGCCGCCCCTTCACGGTGGAGACCGGCGGGGCGACCCTGGTGGACGCCGGCACCGCGTTCAACGTCATCCGGCTGGACGGGATGACCGAAGTCTCCGTATCCGAGGGCGTGGTGATCTATAATCCCAAGGTCGAGAAGGTCACTCTGGCGGCGGGAAAGGTGTTGCGCGCGCTGGACGCCGACGGGCAGATTCGCGTGGGTAATATCGACGCGGGCAGCGTGGCGGCATGGAAGCAGGGGCGGTTGATCTATGAAGGTACGCCGCTGTCCGCCGTCGCCGCCGATCTTTCGCGCAATCTGGGCTTCGGCGTCACGGCGGGCCGCGACGTTGCGGCCCGGCCTTTCAGCGGCGTGATCCAGATCGAGGGCGATCGGGAACGGGTGCGTCAGCGCGTCAGCGCGGTGCTCGGCGTTCCGGTGGATCAGGCCGGGGGCGGCTGGCGGCTGGGGGCGGATGCGGCACGCTGAACGCGCGGCTCTGATATTCCTGTTGGGCGCGGTCTCCTCCGCCGCCCATGCCGAGTCGCGCCAGCCGATCGAGCTTCCCGCCGGGCGGCTCGGCCCCGCCATCGTGGTGCTCGGGCGGCAGGCGGGGATCAGCATCGGCATTTCCGATCCCGCGCTGGCATCGCTGCCGGTGCGTCGGGTCAGCGGAAAGATCACCGTAAAGCAGGCGCTGGCCCAGCTTCTCAAAGGCAGCGATGCGCGGGCGATAAGCCTGGGCGACAATGGCTGGCGCATCGTGCGCACGCGCGCTCGCCCCGGACCGCAGCGTGCAAGTATGGCGGCGGCGCTGCCAGTCGCGCCCGATGACGCGCCGGAAGCGGAAATCGTGGTCACGGGCAGCAAGCGTGCCATGCCGCTCGCCGGCTATCCCGGCAGTGTCTCGGTAATGACGATGGCGGATTTCCCGGCGGGCGCTGATGGCGCCGGCACGGACGCCATCGCGTCCCGATTGCCCGGCGTCAATTCCACGCATCTCGGCTCCGGGCGCAACAAATTGTTCATGCGCGGCATTGCGGATTCGAGCTTCAACGGGCCGACCCAGGCCACGGTGGGCCAGTATCTGGGGGAAACGCGGCTCAATTATAACGCCCCCGATCCCGATCTCCGGCTCTATGACATCGCCACGATCGAAGTGCTGCAGGGGCCGCAAGGCACGCTGCATGGCGCTGGATCGCTCGGCGGCGTGCTGCGCATCCTGCCGGTGTCACCCCGCATGGGGGCGACGCAGGCGAGCCTCGCGCTCTCGGGTGGATCCACCGCGCATGGCGGGCCGAGTTATGATGGCAGCGCGATGATCAACCTGCCCGTGCTGGGGGATAAGGTGGCGCTCCGCGCGGTCGGCTATGCCGTGCGCGATGGCGGTTATATCGACGATAGCCTGCGCGATCTGCAGGACGTGAACCGCACGGATACCTATGGCGGCCGCCTGGCCTTGCGCGCCGAGCCGGGGTCGGGCTGGACGATCGAACTGGGCGGCGCGCTGCAATCGATCCGCGGGGACGATAGCCAATCGGCCAATCGCGATCTGCCTGATCTCACCAAGGCCAGCCCGGTGGCGCAGGCTTTCGCCAATGATTATGCGCTGGGCCAGATCGTGATCCGCAAGGATTGGGATAATGGCCTGAGCTTCGTATCGGCCTCAGGCGCGGTGCGGCAGGATATTTCCGAAACCTATGATGCCACGCCGGAAGGCGGCGCGCCCGCACTCTTCCGCCAGAAGAGCCGCATCTCGCTGCTCTCCAGCGAAAACCGGTTGTCCCATGATGGCGGCGGGTCTGTAAGCTGGGTGGTCGGCACCAGTCTGGTGCGCAATCGCTATCGGCTGAACCGGCTTGCGGGTCAGGTTTCGTTCGCGCGCGCGGTCACCGGCGTGTCGAACGGTGTGGACGAGGCGACGCTGTTCGGGGAAATGACGTTGCGGGTGGCCCCGGCGGTGAACCTCACGGGCGGCGGGCGGCTGACCTATGCGCGGCTCTCCGGCGAGGCGCTGGATACGCCCGTGGCAGTGGCGCTGGCCACGCGGATGCAGGCGCAACGCGGCGAAACGACCGTGCTGCCCTCGCTCGCGATCAGCTATGCGCCGCATCACGCTCTCACGTTGTTCGCCCGCTATCAGGAGGGTTTCAGGCCGGGCGGGATCGCGGTGCGCAACGAGATCGTCCAGCGCTATCAGAATGACGATGTGTCTTCCGCCGAGCTGGGCCTGCGCTACGGCGGCCGGGGCGATACCGGCTTCGACGCCGCCATCTCCCTCGTCCACACGCGCTGGCGTGATATCCAGGCGGATCTGATCGACGGCTTCGGGCTGCCCGGAACCGCCAATATCGGCGATGGCCGCATCTGGTCGGTCGATGCGGCTCTGGGCTGGCGGCCCGTGCCGGGCTTGCGGATCGAAGCGGCGGGCGTGTTTGCGGATAGCCGGCTCACCAGCCCGCAGGTGAATGTGGTCGTTTTGCGGTCAAGCCTGGCTGCGGGCGCGCCGATCTCGGCCGACGCCGTGATTGCGGAGAGCAATGCCCTGCCCAATGTGGCGCGCTTCAATGGCCGGATCGGCGCTGAATATGCCACGATTCTGGGGGGCGATTATGATTTCCGGCTGTCCGGCTGGGCGCGTTATGTCGGCCGGTCGCGGCTCGGCATCGGCCCCGTTCTGGGCGTAGCGCAAGGCGATTTTCTCGATACCGCGATGAGCGTGCGGATCGGGCGGGGCGGCTATGGCCTGTTCCTCAGCGCCACCAATCTGCTCGACACGATCGGCAACCGCTTTTCGCTCGGATCGCCCTTCACATTGCCTCACGAATCCCAGATCACCCCGCTGCGGCCGCGCACGATCCGCATCGGTATGGACGTGCGTTTCTAGGTTCTAGATCTCCGGACCCGTTCGGGCTGAGCCTGTCGAAGCCTCTTCCTCCCTCTGCGCCGAAGCCAAGCAGACCCTTCGACAAGCTCAGGGCAAGCGTTGCGGGAGAAAAATCGATTTTTGTATGCGGGTCCGCATCCGCCGCGCCGTCTGGTTGAGCATAGGCGATCCTTCGCCAGCCCAACACCGGAGTTCCGATGCGCAACCTTCTTGCCTGCACCTGCCTGACCCCCATCGCATTGCTTGCCCTTCCGCTGCACGCGGAAACCGTGGTCAGCACGGCGCGCACCACCCCCATCGCCACCGCGACCGCCAATAACGGCGCGGCGGACACCATTCGTATCGCGGCGGCCGGATCGGTAGCCACCACCACCAGCGGCGTCGCCGTCACGATGAACAGCAATCACAATGTGACCAACGAAGGTACCGTCCAGATCACCGGCGCGAACGATGCGAGCGCGATCCAGGCCAATGCCGGCACGGCTGGCACGATCGCCAACAGCGGCAAGATCATCGTCGACGAAAATTATACGCCCACCGATACGGACAAGGATGGCGATCTTGATGGTCCGTTCGCGCAGGGCGCACGCCGCTATGGCATCCGCACGCTGGACGGCTTCACGGGCAATGTGATCAACAGCGGCAGCATCGTGATCGAAGGCAATGACAGCGCGGGCATTGCGCTCGGCGGCCCGCTGGCCGGATCGCTCAATCATAGCGGCACGATCACCGTGACGGGTGACAACAGCGTGGGCATCCGCGCCGGTGCCGTCAGTGGCGATGTGAAATTGAACGGCGGCGCGATTGCCGTGCAGGGGGGCAACGCCGTGGGCGTCGCGCTTCAGGGCGATATCGGCGGCGCTTTGCTGATCCAGAGCGCCATCACCGCCACCGGTTATCGCTCCACCACGGCCCCGGCCGATGTGAGCAAGCTGGATGCCGATGATCTGCTGCAGGGCGGTCCGGCGCTGATCGTGTCCGGCAGTGTCGCGGGCGGCATCCTGTTCGATGTGCCGCCCAAGGATGCCAGCACGACGGACAAGGATGAAGATAAGGACGGCATTGAAGACGCCAAGGAAGGCAGTGCCGCTGTCGTCTCTTATGGTGCAGCCCCCGCGGTCCAGATCGGCGCGGCCACCGGCCCGGTCGCGATCGGCGCAGTCGCCGGAACGGCGGCGGGCGGCCATGGCATCGTGATCAACGGCACGATCGGCGGCAACGGCGTTTACAAGGATGTGCAGGCCAATGGCATCGTGATCGGCGGCCTGGGTGGCACGGTTACCGTCGCAGGCGGGATGACCGTCAACGGCACGGTGGTGGCGGTGTCGACCGGCGGCAATGCGACCGCGGTGCGGATCGGCAATGGGGCCAGCGTGCCGATCATCAAGAATGCCGGCACGATCTCCGCGCAGGGCGGCAGCGCAGCCGCCTCGCTCGTCAGCGCGCTCTCGATCGATGCAGGCGCGAACGTCACGTCGCTCAGCAACAGCGGCAAGATCACAGCCGCAGCCGCTGTGGACGGATCGGCGGTGGCAGTCATCGACAGGGCCGGAACGGTCGGCCTGATCGAGAATAGCGGCGCGATCTCGGCCACCAGCGCGAAACCCGGCGTGGACAAGGCCGTGGCGATCAATGTGTCCGCCAACGGAAACGGCGTTACCGTGCGCCAGCCCGCAGTGGCGGCGACGGCGGCGGCTCCCGCCATTGTCGGTGACGTGCTGTTCGGATCGGGCAATGATCTGTTCGATATCGCCGATGGCACGGTGACCGGCGCGGCCCGGTTCGGCGCGGGTACCAACACGCTGAAGCTGGGCGGCGATGCGGTCTATCTGGGCGATGTGAGCTTCGGCGGCGGCAATGATGCCGTAGCGCTGGCGGGCGCCACCAAGCTGACCGGCACGATCGATTTCGGCGGCGGCAGCGATAGCCTGACGCTGGGCGGCACATCGGTATTCACCGGCAGGCTGGTGAACAGCACCAATCTCAACGCCAATCTCACGGGCGGCAAATTGCTGGTCACCGGCACGGGGCCGGTGGCGCTCAACACGCTCGCGCTTTCGGGCGGCAGCGGAATCGGGGTGAACATCGCGGGAGACGTGAACAATTTCACGCAATATCTGGTGGGCGGCGCGGCCAATTTCGCGACCGGATCCAAGATCATCGTTTCGATCGATACGGTCAGCAATGCCGTGGGCGATTATCTGATCGTGAAATCGGGCTCCATGGCCGGCGGCGCGAACCTCACCTCCGATGCCGTGGCGCTGCCCTTCATGTTCAAGAGCAGCGTCGCCGCCAATGATGCGGCGGGCGAAGTGAAGCTCTCCATCGCGCGCAAATCGAGCACGGAGCTTGGCCTCAATCGTTCGCAGGGTGCCGCCTATAATGCGATCTTCACGGCCATCGGCAAGGACGCCGCGATCGAAGACAGCTATCTGGCGATACAGGATGGCGGCGATTTCCGCTCCAGCCTGCGGCAGATGCTGCCCGATCATGCGGGCGGCGCTTTCGAAACGGTCACTCAGGCGTCACGGGCCACGGCGCGCTTCCTGGCGGATCCCAATGCGCCCTTTGCCGATCAGGGGCATTGGGGCTTCTGGCTGCAACAGGTGGCCTGGGGCACGTCCAAATCGCTTGGCGACACTGCGGCCTATGATATCACGGGTTGGGGCGCATCGGGTGGCGCTGAAATCAAGACGGACGGCCTGGGCAATCTCGGCCTGTCGCTGGCCTATCTGGCGGGCAGCGATGCCGATGGCGGCACCAATAATGAGGTCAATACCAACCAGTTCGAGCTCGCGGCTTACTGGCGGGGGCATTGGGGCGGCCTGAATGCGAACGCGCGCGCCTCGGCGGCCCGCATCGGCTTTGATGGCACACGCATCTTCAATGGTTCGGCCGGCGGCGCAGAGGTTGAACGCCAGGCGGACGGCGAATGGGACGGCACCTTGTTCGGCGCATCGGCCGGGCTTTCCTATGAAGTGAGACTGGGCAAGCGATTCAGTCTGCGGCCGACCGCGGCGATCGATTATTATCGTCTGAAGGAAGATGGCTATGCCGAAACCGGCGGCGGCGATGCGTTCAACCTGATCGTGGACGGCCGCACCAGCGACGAACTGGCGGCCACGGGGACGATGGTCGCTGGCTATGATTTCGGCAGCCTGGAGCGTGATGCCGGCTGGATGCGTGCTGAAATCGAAGGCGGCCGTCGCCAGCTTATCGGCGGTTCGCTCGGTTGGACCACCGCACGTTTCAAGGATGGCGCTGATTTCACGCTGCTTCCCGAAGACCGCACCAATGGCTGGGTCGGCAAACTGCGCGTCGTGGGTGGCACTCCGGGCTTCTCGCTGGGCGGCGAATTCAGCGCCGAAGAACAGCAGGGCCGCGCCGCCGTCGCCTTCCGCGTTTCACTGAACGTCGGCCTCTAAGGCGGGATGTGAAATGCGGCGGCTGTCAGCCGCTGGATCGGGTAGCGTATCGATCCGGCGGCTGATCTAGGTCGCCGCGCTAGAGCGTGATGGACATTGCATGGCTCCGTCATTGCGAGGAGCGCAGCGACGCGGCAATCCAACGTGGCATAAGCCGCTCTGGATCGCTTCGCTACGCTCGCAATGACGGGTTGGATCGACCTGAAGTCATCGCGCTCTAAACCGTTTGTCCCGAGCGAAGGCTCCCCTGAGCAAAGTCGAAGGGTCGAGGGGCGCGAGAACCGGTGCAGCGTCTCTCGATCGTGCTCGGACAAACGGCGCTGTCGATGCCTCCAGTCCGCTTCAGATGCCGGAAAACAGCGCTCGCAATTCGGGCTCGGCATCGGCCAGCAATGCGGAGGCGAGTGCCGCGATCGGCGCATGATCGCCCACCGCCGCCGTTGTTTCCCCGGCGCGGTGGAGGCGGCCGTCCATGGACAGGATTTCGGCGCGGAGAAATACGCTGTCGCCCTCGCGCACCGCCAGTGCGGCCATGGGGGAGCGGCAATCCGCGCCCAGATGCGCCAGCAATGCGCGTTCCGTCAGCACGCACAGATGCGTGTCATGATGATCGATCGCGGCCAGCGCTGCGCGCAGGTCATCGCGCGTGCCCAGGCATTCGATGCCGACCGCACCCTGCGCAGGGGCGGGCAGCATGATGTCCGTCGCGATGGCATGGCCGATCTCAGGCCGGCCCAGCCGGTCCAGCCCCGCCGCCGCCAGCAAGGTCGCATCCGCTTCGCCCAGATTGAGGCGCGAAAGGCGGGTATCCACATTCCCGCGAAACATCACGATCTCCAGATCGGCGCGCAGCCGCAAAAGCTGGGCGGACCGGCGCGGAGAACTGGTGCCCACGCGCGCGCCGCGGGGCAGCGCCGCAACGGAGTCCGCCCCGATCAGCCGGTCCCGCATGTCCGCGCGCTCCAGCATCGCGGCGATCACGATCGCTTCGGGGCGGATCGTCTCCACATCCTTCATCGAATGCACGGCGAAATCGATCGCGCCTTCGCCCAGCGCGTGATCCAGTTCCTTGGTCCACAGCGCCTTGCCGCCCAGTTCCGACAGCGGACGATCCTGTACGCGATCCCCCGTGGTCTTCACGGGCACGATGGTGATCGCATCCTCGCCCCAGCCATGCGCTGCCATCAGCGCGCGGCGCACCATATGGGCCTGGGTAAGCGCCAGCGGAGAGCCGCGGGTGCCAAGTTTCAAGGGAAGCGGGGGAGGGGCCATCGCCGCCCTGTAAAGGTCTTGCAGCGCAGGGAAAAGGGGCATTGCGATGATGTCATGCAATTGTCCGCCCCGACTTTCAGTGTATATCCGGCGGGTCGAAGCGAAGACGTGTGCAGAGGAAGATATATGAGGGCATTTTTCACGGTGGCCGGGCTGGCCTTGGTGCTGGCGGGTTGCTCCGGGGCCAAGCCTGAAGAGAGTGGTGCGAGCGAACAGGCGGCAGCGCCCGAAGTGTCCGCCGCGCCTGTCGCCTATGCCTCGCTCACCGGCGACGCCGCCAAGGGCGAAAAGCTGTTCATGCAGTGCAAGGCCTGCCACGCGATCGAGCCGGGCAAGAATATCATCGGCCCGTCGCTGCATGGCGTGGTCGGCCGCACCGCGGGACAGGTGCCCGGCTTCAACTATTCGCCCGCGAACAAGGCCAGCGGCGAAGTGTGGAGCGAAGACCATCTCTACGCCTTCATAGAAGCGCCGCAAAAGGTGATCCCCGGCACGCGCATGGCCTATTTCGGAATGCGCAAGCCGCAGGACCGCGCCGATCTGATCGCCTATCTGAAAACGGTGAAGTGATGACGGACGGTCGTATAGAAGCGCATGTTCAGGAGACTGGCGAGAGCGATTTTGCCGTGCGCATCCAGGTTTCCGGTCACGAGATATTGGGCGATGAACCCGAAGCGGCGGGCGGCAAGGATCTGGGGCCGGCGCCCTATGATCTGTTGCTGGCGGCGCTGGGGGAATGCACTGCGATGACGGTGCGTTTTTACGCCAAGCAGCAGGGTTGGCCGCTCGAGGAGGTCGAAGTGGGCCTCACCCATCGCAAGGGCGGGATCGAAGGCAAGCCGGCCTATACCGATGTGTTTACCAAGACGGTGCGGATCCATGGCCCGGCGCTTTCGGATGCGCAGCGGGAAAAGCTGCTTTCCGTCGCTTCGCGCTGTCCCGTGCAACGGACGCTGGAGGGCAATCCGGTGATTGCGACCGTGCCGGCGGCTTGACCTGTAACCCCTTGTGCCGAGCGCAGTCGAGGGACGTGGGAACCGTCACCAACTGCGCTCGGGACAAACGCCGTTATAGCGCAAGCCTAGGCCAATCGTTCCGGCACCGCCATCGCATCCTCGTGCAAGACGGCATCCGCTGCCATCGCTTCCCAGGGGAATACGAACCAGTCCTTGCTGGTATGCCGGTCGATCGTGCGGGAGCAGTAATCGACCTTGGCGGGGGAGCGGATATTGTTGAGCAGGACCGCGAAACGGACATTCTCCGAAACGCCGCCCGCGCCGTCCATTGCTTCGCGCAGATAGCGGATCGTCTTCCCCGAATCGTTGATGTCATCCACCACCAGCAGCCTCTTGCCCTCGCCCGATTGGCGCGCGAGTTCGGCGAGGAGCCGATCGCCAAAACCATAGATCTTGGCCGAATGATCGACTGACAGCAGGTTGATGCCGGTGGCGTGGGAGAGATAGGCACCGGGCACAAGTCCGCCGCGGCCGATGCCGATCAGGAAATCGGGTGCCCAGCCATCGGCCTTCACCGCGGCCGCGATCACGCGAACGTCCTTGACGAAATCTTCATAGGGAATCGGGGTCAGCAGGGGCTTGTCGCTCATGCCGCGGCCTCCGCTACATAGGTTTCCAGTGCCGCCAGATGCCGGGCGATTTCTTCGGGAGGCAGGAAGGATCCTGTGAAACTGTTGCGCGCCAGCGTCGCGAAATCGGCCCGGCCAAGCGACGTGCTGGCGGCCAACGCGCGATAATTGTCATTCACATAGCCGCCGAAATAAGCGGGGTCGTCCGAATTGATCGTGGCTTTCAGGCCAAGCGCCAACATGCGCGGGATCGGGTGGGCGGCCATGTCATTCACCACGCAGAGCTTCAGGTTGGAAAGCGGGCACACGGTCAGGGTCATCCCCGCACGCGCCAGCCGATCCACCAGCGCCGGATCTTCCAGTGCGCGATTGCCATGATCCAGCCGGTCGATCCCGAGCAGATCGAGCGCCTCGGTCACATAGGCCGGCGGCCCTTCTTCTCCGGCATGGGCCACACGGCGCAATCCCTGGTCAGCCGCTGCCGCAAACACGCGTGCGAATTTCGAGGGCGGATTGCCGATCTCGCCCGAATCGAGGCCCACGCCCGCGATCCTGTCCAGCCACGGCTTCGCCTGCGCCAGCGTGGCAAAGGCGGCTTCCTCGTCCAGATGGCGCAGAAAACAGAGGATCAGCCGCGATGTGATCCCGAAATCGCGCTGTGCATCATCCATCCCGGCGAACAAGCCGCGCGCAACCGTCTCGAAAGCGATGCCGCGATCGGTATGCGTCTGTGGATCGAAAAAGATTTCCGCATGGCGAACCGCGTCGGCGTGCGCGCGGGTGAAATAGGCATAGGCCAGATCGCGGAAATCCTGCTCGGTCTGCAGCACTGCCGCGCCCTGATAATAGATGTCGAGAAAATCCTGGAGCCGCGAAAAGCTGTAGGCCGCGCGGATATCCTCCACGCTGTCGAACGGGATGACCACGCCGTTGCGTTTGGCGAAAGCGAACATCTGTTCGGGTTCCAAACTGCCCTCGATATGGAGGTGCAGTTCAGCCTTGGGCAATCCGGTAATAAAGGCATCAAGATCGGCCATGGAGGCTCCCGTGCAGGTGATTCTATTTCGGCGGTGATAGCCGCGTGGCGGGGCTTACGGCAACGGGCAGCTCAGATCCGTGGTGGATCGAACAATCCGAACGCCAGCGTGGAGGCGTAGGCACTCACTGCTGCGCTCCGGTCCAGCCCGGCGGACCAGGTGCGCAGTTCATAAGCGGCGTTCAGCATCACCATCAGCGATTGCGCGGCGATGATCGGATCGATCGCCCGGATCGAGCCCTCGCTGATCCCGTCGATCATCGTGCCGGCGAAACGCCGCGCCAGGCGGTTGGAGCGTTCGACCACGCGGTTGCGCATATCGGGCGGCAGCGCCTGCAGCGCGGTGGTGCGCAGCAATGGTCCATCCGTGCCGAGCTGAATTTCGAGCAGCATCGCCATGGCCGAACACAGCCGCTCCCATTGCGCCCCGCCCGCCGCATCGGCCTCCCGCTGCGCGCGGGACAGGGTCAGAAAACTGTGACGGAAACATTCCACCACCAGATCGTCCTTGGCGTCGAGATGGTGATAGAAGCTGCCCTTGGTCACGTTCAGCTCGGATGCGATCCGGTCGACCGATGCGCCGCGATAGCCGCGCTCATTGATCAGCCGGGTGGCCGCGACCAGGAAATTGTGCCGCGCCAGTTCCGGCCCCTCCAGCAGCGCGTCGGCGTCGAGCCTGGCTTGAACCGGTGCCCAATGCGCATTGGCGGGTGCGATGCCATGATCGAACAGATCGAACAGCCGCTGCTCCACCCGATCAAAATCATCGACGAAATAGCGGAACAGCCAGCCCGGCAGCCAGAGCATATTTTCCATCAGCACATGGGTGCGCGCCGTGTGGAGTGCCTTGGCCGCTTCGTCGGAGGGCGGGCCGAAGAAGCCGCGCACCGTGCGCAAGATGCCGCGAAAGCGATCTCCAAGGGCTGCCCGGTCCGGTCCTTCCATCGCGCGCATGTCCGAAAGCACGGTCACGGATCGCTCCTCGCCACGGCGGACGCGCGCCTGAAGCGTGAAATGGCTGTGCAGGAAATGGCGGACGCGCGCGCGGGGATCCGCCTGCGCAGCGGCGGCGTGCGCCACGGCCTCCAGCCGCGCCATGGTCCGGTCATAGCAGGCCGCGGCAAGCTGCTCCTTGCGCTTGAAATAATAAGTGACGCTGGTGGTGTTCAACCCTACGGATTGTGCGACGTCGGCCAGCGTCATCCCCTTGGCACCATGCTCGTTGATCAGCGCCGATGCAGCATCCAGTATCGTTTCGCGCTTGCGCTGAAATCGCGCAGTTTCAGGAATTTCCGCCGCCATATCCCTACCGTCCCTTCTCCGCTCGAATAACCGGTATGGTGGCGTCTTGGCAAATGCTGTTGCGCAACACGCTTGACGGCGGCCGTGGTTTGGCGGACGGAAACGGTCTTTAAGGGATGATTGGAGGCAATGCCATGTTTGATCGCCGGCAGCGCAGGGGCCATGGGACCAGCGCTTTGACGCGCATTAACGGTGCCGCGCGCGCATGACTCTCGCGGAGATTATCGCGGGCGGCCGCCCGAACGCAACCGGCCTGGATGTGACGCTGCCAGAGACGTGGATGCAGGGGCGAACCGCCTATGGCGGCGTTTCTGCGGCGCTCGCGCTCACCGCCGCCCAGGGCGTTGCAGACGATCTTCCGCCGCTGCGGACCGCGCAGATATCCTTCATAGGGCCGCTGTCAGGCGACGTGTCGATCAGCGCCGAAACGCTGCGGCGCGGACGAACCGCCGCCTTCATCGATGCCGAAGTGCGCAGCGAGGCGGGTTTGGGCATGAAGGCGATGTTCGTCTTTATGGGCGATCAGCCGTCCCATATCGATCATGAAGCCATGCCGGCTCCCGCCATCTTTCCCGATCCAGCACCCGTGCCGAAATCCGTCGGGGCGGCGAAATTTTTCTTCCAGAATTTCGAATATATCGAGGCGGCGTCCGATACGCCCAAATCGGAGTTGCTGCGCTGGGTGCGGCTGAAGGCGCGCGACGGGGTGGATCCAATGGTGGCGTTGCTCGCGGTGGCCGATGCGTTGCCGCCGGCCGCGCTGGGACTGGCAACCGAGAAGGGGCCGGTCAGTTCGATGACATGGCTGGTGAACATGCTCGCCGCGAGGCCGGACACCACCGATGGCTGGTGGCTGCTCAAATCCGCGACCGAATATGCGCGCAGCGGTTGCTCCAGCCAGACGATGGCGATCTGGAACGCCGATGGCGTGCCTGTCGCCAGCGGGATGCAGAGCGTGGCGATCTTCTCATGACGGAGATCGCGCAGGAAAAGCGATCCCCCGCGATCATGATCGAGCAATTGAAAGCGCTGCTGGATGTCGAGGAAATTGATCGCGATCTCTATCGCGGGGCGCGGGCGCGGGGCAGCAGGGGGCGGGTCTTCGGCGGGCAGGTGATCGGCCAGGCGCTGGTCGCGGCCAGCAAATCGGTGGATGACGATCGCCCCATCCACTCGCTCCATGCCTATTTCATGCGGCCCGGCGATACGGCGCTGCCGATCATCTACCGCGTGGTGCGCGATCATGACGGCGGCAGTTTTTCCACGCGCCGGGTGATCGCGATGCAGCGCGGGGTGCCGATCCTCAATATGGCGGCGTCGTTCCAGCGGCCGGAGGAAGGGCTGAGCCATCAGTTCGCCATGCCGGTGGTGCCACCGCCCGAAGACCTGATTTCGGAAGAGCAGCATTTCCGCACGCATATCGATCAGGTGCCCGAATCGATGCGCGATTGGGTGTTGCGGCCGCGTCATATCGAGCTGAGACCCGTCCAGCAGCGCTTTCCGATCGAGATGCGATCGCATGAGCCAGTCCAGCAAACCTGGTTTCGCGCCGTGGCTCCGCTGGGGGATGATCCGCTGGTTCATCGCGCCACGCTTGCCTTTGCCAGCGATATGGTGCTGCTCGGCACCAGCATGATCCCGCACGATGTGGACTGGATGAAGCCCGATCTGCAGTCGGCCAGCCTGGATCATTCCCTATGGCTGCACGACGTGTTCAGGGCCGATGATTGGCTGCTTTATGCAACGGACAGTCCCTGGGCCGGCCATGCGCGGGGCTTCAATCGCGGCTCGATCTTCACGCGCGAGGGCAGGCTGGTCGCCAGCGTGGCGCAGGAAGGGCTGGTCCGGCTGCGAAAAAGCTAGGTGCCCAGCGTCTCCGCCAGCAGCGTATTGGCGCGCGGGCCGTCCCAGTCCATGCCACCGATCACCCGCCACACTTCCTTGCCCTGCGCATCATACAGGATCGTCGTGGGCAGCATTCCGGTCTGGAAATGATCGCCCAGCGCCTGTTCGGGATCGATATAGGCCTCGATCATCTTCAGGCTGTTCTTGGCGAACCATGGATCGACCACCGCTTTGCCATTGCCATCCTGCGATACCGCCAAAACGACCAGCCGGTCCTTTTCGCGCGCCGCCAGCGCGTCCAGCGTCGGCATTTCCTTTACGCACGGCACGCACCAGGTGGCCCAGAGGTTGACCAGAACGGGCTTGCCCTTGAAATCACCGAGCGAAATCTTCTCGCCGTCCGGATCCTGAAACACCGCATCGGGCATCGCCTTGCCGCGATTTTCGATATCGAGCTTGCCTGTATCCTCCACCTTGACGGGCGCGGCGACATTCTCGGCGGGTTGCGGCGCCTGTTCCGATTGCCTATCGCAGCCGGCAAGCGCCAGGGCTCCAAGGAGAAGTAAGATCTCAGACCGCACGAATGACTCCAACAGCATGTGGGGCGGGCGTTTCTCGGAAGGCCCGGCCGCGGTGATGCGGGAGATAAACGCCTCCATCCCCTTCGACAAGCGATTGTGGAAGCAGGATATCGCCGGATCGAAGGCGCATGTGGCGATGCTGGCGCAGCAGGGCATCGTGAGCGCGGCCGATGCGGCGGCGATCACCGGCGGTCTGAATACGATCGCGGGCGAATATGAAGCCCATGGCGTGCCCGAGGATCTGGCGCTCGAAGATATTCATATGGTCACCGAAAGCCGGCTGGCCGCGTTGATCGGTCCGGCGGCGGGGCGGCTGCATACGGCACGCTCGCGCAACGATCAGGTGGCGACCGATTTTCGCCTGTGGGTGCGCGATGCGATTGATCAGGTGGAGCCGGCGCTTGCCGCGCTGCAACGGGCGCTGGTCGGCCGCGCGGGCGATCATACCGATTCGGTGATGCCCGGTTTCACGCATCTCCAGTCCGCTCAGCCGGTGACGCTTGGCCATCATCTGATGGCTTATTATGAGATGATCGGCCGTGATCGCTCGCGCTTCGCCGATGCGCGCACGCGGATGAATCGTTCGCCGCTGGGCGCTGCGGCGCTCGCCGGCACGGGCTTCAACATCGATCGTCATGCCACGGCAGCCGCGCTCGATTTTGCGGGACCGACGGACAATTCGCTCGATTCGGTCTCGGACCGCGATTTCGCGCTCGATTATCTGATGGCGGCCACGCAATGCGCCTTGCACCTCAGCCGGCTTGCCGAGGAGTTCATCATCTGGGCAAGCCAGCCCTTCGGCTTCGTCTCCCTGTCCGATCAATGGTCCACCGGATCGTCGATCATGCCGCAAAAGCGCAATCCTGACGCTGCCGAGCTGGTGCGCGGCCATTCGGGCCGGATTGCCGGCTGCATGGTGGCGCTCAGCATGACGATGAAGGGGCTGCCGCTCGCTTATTCGAAGGATATGCAGGATGATAAGCCGCCCGTGTTCGAGGCGCATGATCTGCTGGGTCTTTCGATCGCGGCGATGACGGGCATGGTCGAGAGCGCCACCTTCCGCACCGATCGGATGCGCGCGCTGGCCGAAAGCGGTTTCGCCACCGCCACCGATCTGGCCGACTGGCTGGTGCGCGAGGCGGGACTGCCGTTCCGCGAGGCGCATCATTTGACCGGGCGCGTGGTCAAGCTGGCGGAGGACGAGGGCGTGAAGCTGAATGAGCTGGCGCTCGAAAAGCTGCAGGCCATCGATCCGCGTATCACCGATGATTGTTTTACCCTATTGGGGGTGGACGCTTCGGTCGCAAGCCGCACCAGCCACGGTGGCACGGCGCCGAGCGAAGTGAGGAAGCGGATCGCGGAGGCGCGCGCCGCGATTGGAATGGGTGCATGAACAAGGCTTTTATTCCGATTGCGATGCTCGCTTTGCTCGCGGGCTGCGGCAGCAAGCAGGATCTGAAACCCAATGTGGGCAGCCAGCTTCCGGGAAAGCCTTATGGTGCGGCGGAGGCACCGGCCCCGCTGGACCTGATGACTCCACAGGATCAGGCGCGGCCGCAGCGCAGCGACGAGGTGCTCATCCGTTCGCAGGAGCGCACGGAAGACAAGTTCGATCTGCCGCCGACATAGAGATTATAGTTCCCGTTTCCGGCATCGCTCGCGTAGAGCGCCGGTGAATCGGCAGTATCGGGCGGGCACATGGACCATTTCAATCTTTCGAACGGCAGCATCCACGCCGAATCCGTCTCGCTTGAAGCGATAGCCCAAGCGGTCGGCACCCCGGTCTATGTTTATTCTCAGGCAACGCTGGAGCGGCATGTGCGCGTGTTTCGCGAGGCTGTTTCGGGGGCGGGCAAGGGTGAGCCGCTGGTGGCCTTCGCGGTGAAGGCCAATCCCAATGGCGCGGTGCTCCGCACGATGGCCAGGGCGGGCATGGGCGCGGATGTGGTGTCCGGCGGGGAGCTGATGCGCGCGCTGGCGGCAGGGATCTTGCCGGAAAATATCATCTTTTCCGGCGTGGGCAAGACCCGCGAGGAGATGGCGCTGGGCCTCTCTCATGGGATCGGCCAGTTCAACCTGGAATCCGAGCCGGAGGCGGAGATGCTCTCCGCGGTCGCCAGCGCGATGGGGGTGGAGGCCAAAGTCGCCTACCGCGTGAACCCCGATGTGGACGCAGGCACCCATGCCAAGATCTCCACGGGCAAATCCGAAAACAAATTCGGCATCCCGATCGACACCGCGATTGATGCCTATGCTCGCGCTGCGGCATTGCCGGGGCTGAAGCTACAGGGGGTGGCGGTGCATATCGGCAGCCAGTTGACCGACCTCGCCCCGTTGGAAACCGCGTTCGGCAAGGTGGGCGCTCTGGTCTCCGCGCTGCGGGCCGAGGGCCATGATATCACGCTGGCCGATCTCGGTGGCGGTCTTGGCGTTCCTTATGATCCCGCTCTGCCGCTGCCCCCCAGTCCGACGGATTATGGCGCGATGGTGCGCCGCGCGACGGCGGGATGGGATGTGCGGCTGGCGTTTGAGCCGGGGCGGCTGATCGTGGCCAATGCGGGCGTTTTGCTGTCGCGCGTGATCCGCGTGAAAGAAGGCGTGAGCCAGCCTTGGGTCATTCTCGATGCGGCGATGAACGATCTGCTGCGCCCCAGCCTCTATGATGCGTGGCACGATATCCGCGCGGTAAAGCCCAAGGGTGAAAAAGCGGCCGCCAATGTGGTCGGCCCGGTGTGCGAAAGCGGGGACACCTTCGCAACCGCGCGGCATATGGACGTGGTGGCTGCAGACGATCTTGTCGTCTTCATGACCGCGGGCGCTTATGGCGCGACGATGGCGGGCACCTACAATAGCCGCGCGCTCGCGCCCGAGGTGATGGTGTCGGGTGATCAATGGGCGGTGGTGCGTCCGCGCCAGCCGCTGTCGGCGCTGATCGACGCCGAGCGCGTGCCCGATTGGCTGGCGGATTGATTTTGCCGGATTGATTTCTGCGGTCCGGCTCTTGGCATCGGGGGCGGCCCGCGCAACAAGGCGTGCCGATGAATAGCCTGCCCGTCTTCCTGCGCCTGCAAGGCCGCCCGGTGATTCTTCTGGGTGAAGGCGAAGCGCGCGCCGCCAAGGCGCGGCTGCTGGAGCGGGCGGGGGCCGAAATCGTGGGCGAGGACACCGATGCCGCGCTCGCCATCGTCGCGATCGAGGATGAGGCCGAGGCCGAAGCGGCGGTCGTGCGGCTGAAGGCGCGGGGCGTGCTCGTCAACGCGACCGATCGGCCGGCGCTGTGCGATTTCACGCTGCCGGCAATCGTGGATCGCGAACCCGTGCTGATCGCGATCGGTACGGGTGGCGCTTCGGCGGGGCTGGCCAAGGCCTTGCGGCAAAGGCTGGAGACGCTGCTCCCGCCATCGCTGGGCGATCTGGCGACACGTCTGTTCGGTGCGCGCGCCGCGATTCGCGCCCGATGGCCGGATGCGACGGCACGGCGCAAGGCGATCGACGCCGCGCTCGATGGCCCGCTCGATCCGCTGTCGGCCTTGTCCGAGGATGCCGTGACCTCATGGCTTCAGTCGGCCGATCAGGCCGAAGCGACCGCTTTGATCACCATTGTCGTCCGCTCCGATGATCCCGATGATCTCACATTGGGCGAGGCGCGGCTGCTCGGCCGGGCGGATCATGTCTATCATAGCCCCGCCGTCCATCCCGCGATCCTCGATCGCGCACGCGCCGATGCCGGGCGCACGCGGACGTCAGCGCCGCCGCGCGCATTTGCTGGACTTTCGCTGTATCTGCTCGGAAAGGCGCAGCCATGACCTTTGCATGGATCGTGAACAAGGCCGGGCAGCGGCGGATCACCCTGGAAGACGTGTGCGCCGGGAAAACCGATGCCGATTTCCTGTGGGTCCACCTGGATGGCCGCGATCCGGCGGCGCTGGCCTGGCTTGAGCGGCAATCCGAAATTCCCGAGGTGGCGCATCGGGCCTTGATCGCGCAGGAAACCCGCCCGCGCACCGAGGCGATGGAGCAGGGTGCGCTGGTGAACCTGCGCGGCCTGGGTGCCACCCCCGAAGACGATCCCGATGCTTTGGTCTCGATCCGCATCTGGGCGGAAAAGGGACGGGTGATATCGGTCTGCATCCGCACCCCGCTCGCGCTGGAGCCGCTGTGCCATGAAGTTTCAACGGGCAAGATCCGCGATCCGGGCGATCTGATCTCCACGCTGGCGACGCTGATCACCAATGGCCTCGATCCCGATGTGGCTGAACTCGGCGATACGCTGGATGATTGCGAGGTGGAGCTGGAAGACCGCTCCATCTATGCGATGCGCCGCGAAGTGGCCAAGGCGCGGTCCCAGGCGATCTCCTATCGCCGCTTCGTCTCGCCGCAGCGGCAGGCGCTCGAGCGGCTGTCCACGCTGGGCGCTGACTGGCTGGACGAGCATGACCGGATGCACCTGCGCGAGGCGGCGGATCGCTGCGCGCGCATGGCCGAAGAGCTTGAGGCGGTGCGCGAACGGGCGGCGCTGATGCACGAACAACTCACCGATCTGCGCGCCGAGCAGATGGACGCCCGCGCACTGCTCATCGCGATCGTGGCGCTGATTTTCCTGCCGCTGACCTTTCTCACCGGCCTGCTGGGCATGAACGTGCAGGGCATTCCCTATCACGATGAGCCTTGGGCGTTCTGGGGCGTGGTCGGCGTCTGCGCGCTGGTTGCGTTCGGCATCAGCGCCTATTTCGCGACGATCCACTGGCTGAAGAATTAGGACGCCACAAACCCTGTGTGGTTACGGAATTCAGATCAGCGCCAGCGCCGACAATTCCCCCCGCAGGGCGCTCGGCATTTCCGCCAGTCCCGCATCATTCATGTCGAAATCGGCCGGTGCATCCTCGGCAGCCAGATAGCGCCAGCCCTGATGCGCGCGGCGCGGTTGCGAACGGACCATGACGAGCCTGGAATCCAGATGGATGCGCCAGCGCTTCTCATCCTCCATCTCGGAAAAACCGAGGATCGTCTGCCGCGCGACCAGATGATGCTTGATGATCCAGAAGAGCGATCCGCCGATGATTTCTTCATGCCGGGTCGGCCGATAACGCGTGGTGACGATCGCCACCTCATTTTCCACGCGCGCAGCGACCCGTTCCTTCAGGATGTCGAGCGAGGCACAGCCGAAGGCGACCTTGGTGATGTTGAGCGGCATGGATCGCATCTGGCGATCCCCGGACGGCAGATCAAGCCGAAGGCACGATCCCGCTGGCCACGGCCAGCCCGAGAAACGCGAAAAAGCCCATGGAATCGGTGATCATGGTGACGAATACCGAGGATGCGACCGCGGGATCCTGATCCATCCGTTCCAGCAAGACGGGCACCAGAACGCCCGCCAGCCCCGCCACGATCACGTTGATGAGCATGGCGGCGGCGATCACGAAGCCCAGATGATGATTCTGGAACACCAGCGCCGCGCCGATGCCGATCAGCACCGCGATGGTCAGCCCGTTGAGCGCGGCGATCATGATCTCGCGCTTGATCGTGCGGATCGTGTTGGATTGGGTGAGTTGGTTCATCGCCAGCGCGCGGACGGCGACGGCCATGGTCTGCGTGCCCGCATTGCCGCCGATCGAGGCGACGATGGGCATCAGGATCGCCAGCGCCACCATATGCTCGATCGCCGCGCCGAAGAAGGCGATGATCGAGGAGCCGACCAGCGCCGTGCCCAGATTGGCGACCAGCCAGCGGACACGGGCCGAATAGCTGTCCCGCAGCGGTTCGTTGATATCGCCATCGCCTGCGCCCGACAGCTTGAGGATATCCTCGCCGGCCTCTTCCTGAATGATGTGGACCACGTCATCCACAGTGATCATGCCCACCAGCCGGCCTGATTGATCGGTGACGGCGGCGGAAATCAGCGCATATTTCTGGAAGCGCAGCGCCACTTCCTCCTGATCCATGTCGACCGGGATCAGCGTCTGTTCGCGTGCCATCACATCGGCGATCGCAATGCCGCGCGGGGTGCGCAGGATCCACGACAGCGCCACCGTCCCCACCGGCTTGTGGCTGGGATCGACCACGAAGATCTCCCAGAAATCGGTGGTCAGATCTTCGTTCGAGCGCAGATAATCCAGCACGTCGCCCACCGACCAATGTTCGGGCACCGCAATCAGATCGCGCTGCATCAGGCGGCCGGCGGTTTCCTCGCCATAGCTCAGCGCTTCCTCGATCGCGGCGCGATCATCGGGGGCCAGCGCGCGGAGAACGGCGCGCTGATCGTCTTCCTCCATATCCTCGATGATCGCGACGGCATCGTCGGTATCGAGTTCGCCCGCGATTTCGGCGACCTGATGGGGTTCCAGCGCGTCGATCAGGCCATCGCGGACCCAATCGTTCATTTCCGCCAGCACATCGCCATCGAGCAGATCCGCCAGCGCGGCGGCGAGCGCGGCGCGGCTGTCCGCCGGAGCCAGCTCGAACAGATCGGCGATATCGGCCGGATGAAGCGGGGCGACCAGGGCGCGGGCACCCTCCGCATCGTCATCCTCCACGCATTCGAGTACCGCGCGGACGAATTCGGGTTTCAGCCGGTCGTCCTCGTCAAGGCTCGGTTCTGCGGGGGGAGCATCGTCGGACAGGGGAGGATGCTTCAGCTCGATATCGCTCATGCCGCCCTCCATGTTTCTCGCGCGTGCAACATAGCTGCCCTAGGCGCACAATTCCGCGCAGGCAATCCACGTATCTTGGCCGGGTCGCGGGGCGTTGCGCGCTGGGCCGTTGCCGTTCGCCCAGCCATCGCTATATGAAGCGCCTGTTTTTCCGAGAAAGGAGCCTTTCATGGCCGATACCCTGACCCTTACCCTTGATACCGGCGATGTCGTGATCAAATTGCGCCCCGATCTGGCCCCCGGCCATGTGGAGCGTATCGCCGAGTTGGCGAGCGAAGGCTTTTACGATGGCGTGATCTTTCATCGCGTGATCGACGGCTTCATGGCGCAGGGCGGCGATCCCACCGGCACCGGCATGGGCGGTTCCAAAAAGCCCGATCTGGCCGCCGAATTCAATGCCGAGCCGCATGTGCGCGGCGTCTGTTCCATGGCGCGTTCGAGCAGCCCCAACAGCGCCAACAGCCAGTTCTTCATCTGCCTGGACGACGCCAAGTTTCTCGACAAGCAATACACCGTCTGGGGCGTTGTCGAGAGCGGCATGGACAATGTCGATGCGCTGCCCAAGGGCGAACCGCCCCGCACGCCGGGCAAGATCGTGAAAGCCACGGTCGCCTGAATTAGAGTTATCTGGCAAATAAGCCGTTTGTCCCGAGCGAAGTCGAGGGACGTTTGGTGTCGCGCAACGTGTCTCGACGGCGCTCGACACCAACGGTCTTTGGCAAAATGAGGCCGGTCATGAAACACCGTTCGGGATCAGCCCGGACGGTGTTTGTAGTCCGCCCTATCCCTCGAATTTCTCGACCATCCAGTCGTGAAAGATCCGCACGGGGCGCAATTCCAGCGCGCGGGGGCGGCAGGCGAACCAATAGCTATAGACCGATTCGACATCGACATCGAACAGGCGGACCAGCCGTTCGTCGGTCGAATCCTCCAGATGACTGTCGAGCATGAAGGCGACGCCCAGACCGCCCGCCGCGGCTTCCAGCATCAATTGCCCCGAATCGAAATGATCGATCGACGCCGGCTCCAGATCGTTCAGGCCCAGCGCGTTTTTGAAGGTCTCGAAGGTTTCGGGCATGTCGCGGTGCAGCAGCACGGTGGCGCGCGCCAGATCGCGGGGTTCGCGAATCGCGTTCGGCCCTTCGGTCAGCATCCGTCCGGCGATCGGATAGACCATATTGCGGCCCAGGCGGCGCGCATACAGCGCCGGATCGATCTCGCGCGCCAGCGGAATGGCGACGTCCAGCCCTTCGCCAAGCCGGGTGAGCGCATGGGCGGCGGTATCGATGTCGAGATGCAATTCGGGATGCAGCGCGCGCAATTCGGGTAGCTGCGGCATCAGTTTCTGTGATGCGAAGAGCGGCAGGATACCCAGGCGAATTTTCATCACATCGCTGCTGGCACTCATCTCGTCGATCGCGAGCGAGAGCGAATCGATGGCGGGCGCGATGTTATGAAGCAGCTTTTCGCCATCGCTGGTGAGCACGAGCGCCTGATGCCGACGTTCGAACAACTGACGGCCCAGAAACCGTTCCAGCGCCTGAACCCGGCGGCTCAGCGCGGGTGATGACAGGGATAGGTCTTCCGCCGCCGCCTTGATCGAGCCAAGCCGGGCCACCTGGAGAAAGGCTTCCAGCGCCGTCAGGGGTGGCAATCGCCGCATCGTTTTCCTTCCATTTTGCGCATCACGGCTTTGCCCATAGGCTGGCTTCATGACAATTTTGTGATTGCATTCTTTGCAATCGCAGAATGTCTTTTCGCACTTGCAACATAATGTGCTGCGACGCAAAAAGAACGCGCCTTTCAGGCATCCTCTCCTAAAACTTTTCAAGGCCGGTCCCTAGGGATCGGCCCTTTTTTTGCGCTCAGGCTCGCAACGCCCGGAAGCCATGCCTATCTTGCCGCTTCAAGGAATGGAGCCGGGATCATGGCAGATAGCGAAAATACAGGTAGGCGGCTTCAAGTTGCCAATGCACGGCCCGAAGATAGCGGCCGGGGACTGGCGCGGCTTTCGCGCGCGACGATGCAGGCGCTCGGGCTGGCCGAGGGTGATGTCATCGAGATCGTCGGCAAACGGACCACGCCGGCGCGGGCGGTATTCCCCTATCAGGAAGATGAAGGGCTGGAGCTGATCCGGCTCGATGGCCTGCAGCGCGCCAATGCGGGCGTTGGGTCGGGCGATTTCATCGAGATTCGTAAGGCTGATTCGCGTCCCGCGCAGCGGGTGGTGTTTGCCCCCGCGCAGCAGAATTTGCGGCTGCAGGGATCGGCCAATGCTTTGAAGCGCAGCTTCATCGGCCGTCCGCTCACAGCGGGCGACGTGGTGGCGACGGCTGGCCAGCAGCAGGTGGATCAGGGCAATATGCCGCCCCAGCTTCGTCAGATGCTGCAGGCACCCGCTTATGCGCTTCAGGAAATCCGCCTCGCGGTGATCTCCACCGTGCCCAAGGGGCTGGTGCATATCGATGCCGAGACCGAGGTGGAATTGCTCGCGGAATATGTCGAGCCCAAGGAATCGCGGCGTGCGGACGTCACTTATGACGATATCGGCGGCATGGCGGCCACGATCGATCAACTCCGCGAGATGGTCGAGCTGCCGCTGCGTTATCCAGAATTGTTCCAGCGTCTCGGCGTGGATCCGCCCCGCGGCGTGCTGCTGCATGGTCCGCCGGGCACGGGCAAGACCCGGCTGGCGCGCGCAGTCGCCAATGAAAGCGATGCCGAATTCTTCCTGATCAACGGCCCCGAAATCATGGGTTCGGCTTATGGGGAGAGCGAGAAGAAGCTGCGCGATATCTTCGAAGCGGCGACCAAGGCGGCACCCTCGATCCTCTTCATCGACGAGATCGATTCGATCGCGCCCAAGCGCGGCCAGGTGCAGGGGGAGACCGAAAAACGGCTCGTCGCCCAATTGCTGACCTTGATGGACGGGCTGGAGGCGCGGGTGAACCTCGTCGTCATCGCCGCCACCAATCGGCCCGAGGCGATCGACGAAGCCTTGCGTCGGCCCGGCCGCTTCGATCGCGAGATCGTCGTCGGCGTGCCGGACGAACGTGGTCGCCGCGAGATCATCGGCATCCACACGCGCGGGATGCCGCTGGCCGAAGGCGTCGATCTGAACGAACTTTCGCGCATGACCTATGGCTTCGTGGGCGCGGACATCGCCGCGCTGGCGCGCGAGGCCGCCATAGACGCAGTGCGCCGGATCATGCCCCTGATCAATCTGGCGGAGGGAACGATTCCGCCCGAAGTGCTGGACAATCTCTCGGTCACGCGTGACGATTTCATGTCCGCGATCAAGCGTGTCCAGCCATCCGCGATGCGCGAAGTGATGGTGCAGGCACCCAATGTGAGTTGGGACGATATCGGCGGTCTGGATGATGCGCAGATGCGTCTGAAGGAAGGCGTAGAGCTGCCCCTGAAGGATCCCGATGCGTTTCGGCGTCTGGGCATCCGCCCGGCCAAGGGCTTTTTGCTCTATGGGCCGCCGGGCACGGGCAAGACACTGCTGGCGAAGGCCGTGGCGCGCGAGGCGCAGGCGAATTTCATCGCTACCAAATCGAGCGACCTGCTCAGCAAATGGTATGGGGAGAGCGAGCAGCAGATCGCCCGGCTGTTCGCCCGCGCGCGTCAGGTGGCGCCGTGCGTGCTCTTCATCGACGAACTCGATTCGCTGGTGCCCGCGCGCGGCGGTGGCATGGGCGAGCCGCAGGTGACCGAGCGGGTGGTGAACACCATCCTCGCTGAAATGGACGGGCTGGAGGAATTGCAGTCCGTGGTCGTGATCGGGGCCACCAACCGGCCCAATTTGATCGATCCGGCGCTGCTCCGTCCGGGCCGGTTCGATGAATTGATCTATGTCTCCGTGCCCGATGAGGCTGGCCGCAGGCGCATTCTCGGCATCCAGACGGGCAAGATGCCGCTGGCGGGCGATGTCGATCTGGATGTGCTGGCGGAACGGACCGATCGGTTTACCGGGGCGGATCTGGGGGATCTGGTGCGCCGGGCCGGTCTGTTCGCGCTGCGTCAGTCGCTCGATGTGAAAGAGGTGACGATGACGCATTTCGAAAAGGCGCTGGAGGAAAGCCGCGCTTCGGTCACGCCGGAGATGGAGGGCGAATATGCCAATATCGCCGCCAAGCTGAAGCAGAATGCGCAGGCACTGAACCCGATCGGCTTTGCTATGCCGGCGATGACGGCTCAGCGTGCTCCGAAGAGTGAAGATTGAACCACGCATAGAGGAAGACGATCACCAGGGCGGCCGCGGCCACATTATAAGGCAGCGGCCGCCAGATCTCATACATGCCCACGCCAAGCGACGGGCCGAGGACGAATGCCGCGCCGTTCACCGCCGTGGTCTTGCCCGCGACCGATCCCTGCTCATTGCTGTGCACCGCCAGCGACGATCCCGCGGTGAAACCCGGCCGGATGAAGCCGAAGCCCAGCGACGAGAGCGCATAGGCCATGGCGATGCCATAAAATGATGTGGCCATGCCGGTGAACAGGCACCCCAGCGCCGAGAGGATGAGTCCGATCAGGATCAGCGCGCGGGGCTTCAGGTTCAATATCGGGATCAGCCCCCATTGTGCGAGCAGTGCCGCGCCTGCGCCCGTCATCAGCACCAGGCCGGTCGCCTGCAGCGCCTCGCCCAACGTGCCCCCCATGCGATCGATCACCAGAAATGGAATGGCCTGGCCCGCCATCGCCTGCGCATGGGTCATCACCAGGCCACTCAGCATCCAGGGCCAGATGCGAGGATCGCGCAGCTTGACCTCGATCGACGGGCCGGACACCGCAGCGGTGACACTGGCGCCCGAGGATTGTCCGCCGATCGTGGGATAGGTCATCGCCGCGCCCTTGGCATGGTCTCCCGGCTTGTCGTCGGGCAAAAGGCGCGCCGCCGCGATGGCCACGGCGATCCCGAGGATGCCGAAGATGAACGCCGGCCCGGCCATGCCCACCACGGGCAATATCAGATAGGGCGAGAGGGCGGGGCCGAGGATCGTGCCCAGTCCAAAGGCGGAGGCCAGCATGGTGAGCGCCTTGGTGCGCTCGTGCCGCGATGTTCTGGCGGCCACCATCGCCTGCGCGGCAGAGGGAGTCGCGGGGCCGCAAATGCCGTAGATCATGCGCCCGATCACGAAGGCGGCAAAGGCGGTGATCGGCGCGATCGATCCCATGATGCCCGCGCTCAGGAAGACGCCGCACAGCAGGGTGGAGACCGCGAAACCGGCGAGACCCAGCACCACCATGTTGCGCTGGCCGTGGCGATCAAGCCTTTTGGCCCAAAATGGGGCAGCGAACACCCACAGCGCCGCCGAAACCGAAAAACAGAGCGCGACCGCGCTGTCGGGCACGTTCAGTGAACGGCCGATCGCAGGAAGCACGGATTGCATTGCGGTGTTGCCCGCGGCGATGGTCAGCATCACCACGAAAAGCAGCCCGAAATCGCGGCGGTTGGCGCTTTCGCCCAAGTCGGCCCCGCTCAACATGCCGTCCATCTCACGTCAATGTGCCCGCCGCGAATCGCGAGGTTCCTGCCCGCTAGAATGGGAAATGGCGCTTCGGAAGGATAGTCTTTAACGCTTCGTGCGTTGAGTGAAGCTTGAACATGTTCGCCATATTTGCGACTGCCCATTGTCACAGTATCGACCCGAAGGGATTTTCATGCCTGCTTCCACCGCCAAGACCGGACGAAAGCTTCCAGCTTGGCTTCGATTTGCGCAGCGCAAGACCGGCCCTTTGACGATGTTTTTCAAGGAATTTCTGAAGCATCCGGTGATGGTGGGGGCGATCGTGCCGTCTTCCGATGCGTTGATTGCGCGGATGCTGAGCCGGGTCGATTGGGCCAATACCAAGATTTTTGTCGAATATGGCCCCGGCGTCGGCACGTTCAGCCGCCCGATCCTGAAAAAGCTGCCGCACGATGCGCAACTGGTCGTGATCGATACGAATCCCGATTTTATCGACTATCTGCGTGAGGATATCCCCGATCCGCGCTTCATTCCGGTCCTGGGGTCCGCAGCGGATGTGCGGCGTATCGTGAAGGAAGTCACCGGGGCGGATCATGTCGATTATGTCGCTTCCGGCCTGCCGTTCTCGACCCTGCCTACGGGCATCGCGCCCAAGATCGCGGCGGAAACCCACGCGCTTCTGCGCACCGGCGGCGCCTTTCTCGTCTATCAATATTCGCCCAAATGCCGCAGCTACATGGCACCGCATTTCGATCGCATCGATCACGACATGGAATGGTGGAATGTGCCCCCGGCCCAATTATATTGGGCCTGGAAGGATTGAGGCTCAGTCCAGCCCGAAATTCAGCCGGCGGGTGACCGTATAATCGGCCACGCCGACCACAAGGTAGGATAACGCCCATTTCAGCCGATTGATGAAGCCGGCGCGCGCTTTGTGCAATTCGAGGGTGATGCGTTCGCAATCGGCCAGTTCCCGGTCGACGAACGTGCGTGCCAGAGCCGCAAAGTCCGCATCCTCTATCCGCAGCATCAATTCGAGATTGAGAAACAGGCTGCGCATGTCGAAATTGGCCGATCCGATATAGGTGGCGTCGTCGATTACGATCAGCTTCATATGGAGCTTGGTCGGCCGATATTCGTAAATCTCCACCTTGCCGCGCAGCAGCCCGCCATAAAGGAAGCGTGCCGCGCCGATCGTCGCGCCATTGTCCGAAATCTGTGCGGTGACCAGCCGGGTCCGTCCGCCGCGTTTCACGATTCGCCGCAGCCGCTTGAGCATCGCATTTCCCGGGGAGAAATAGGCTTCGATCATATCGGCGCTGCGGGCGCGATCCAGATCATGCTTCACCGATCTGGCCCAGGGGCTCAGTCGCCGGGTCGGTCCGCCCAGCAGCCAGCAGAGCGTGCCGCCTGAAACGGACATTTCGCGCAATATGCGGCGCAGGCTGCGTATGCTGGCCTTGTCCTCCCGCGTCCAGCGGGCAAGGATTTCGAAATAATCGACCAGCCAGGTCACAGCCGGTCCCTTCACCTCAAGCCCCATATCGTGCCAGCCGCCCTCTTCGGGCGGGCGGAAATAGTCGTCGCTGATGTTGAAGCCGCCGATGATCGCGATCCCGTCATCGGCAATCGCCATCTTCTGATGATTGCGCAGCAGATAGCGCCGGCCGAAACGCGGCAGGAAGCGGCAGAAATCGCAACCGGCGTGCTGAAGCGGGGCGAAGAATGCGGCGGGTGCCGCGCTGCTGCCAAAGCCGTCGACGATCAATGATACGGTCACGCCGCGGTTGATCGCATCGAGCAGCGCTTCGCGCACCGCCGTGCCGGATGCGTCGGCCTCGAAGATGTAATAATAGAGGCGAAGGCTGACGCGGGCGTTTTCGATCAGAGCCATCAAGGCGGCCAATTGGGCAGGGCCGTCTATGACGGGTGTGAGCTGATTGCCATCCACCACGCGCACAACGGCTTCGGTATGGGAGGGCGCGGGGGCGGCGTGCTGGCTCATGCGCGTTCAATGGGTGCGTGCGGGGGCGAGGGCAAGGCGTTTGTGCAGGGTGGCAAGGGCAAGTGAAAACCCGCATTTCCTTGACAGTCTCCGGTATCGTCGCTACCTGCGCCCCTTTCCAGAACCTTCGTAAATGCAAGTGGAGCGACTATGGCGCGCGTAACTGTCGAGGATTGCGTCGACAAGGTATCCAACCGGTTTGATCTGGTGTTGTTCGCAGCGCAGCGCGCCCGCCAGATTTCAGGCGGTGCGGAGCTGACCGTCGATCGTGACCGGGACAAGAATCCCGTCGTCGCTTTGCGCGAGATCGCGGAAGAGACCGTCCAGCCGTTCGAGCTTCAGGAAGCCGTGGTCATGAACCTGCAGCGCGTCCAGATCGATGATGACGATGCCGTGGATGAAATCGGCTCGCTGTCGCAGTCGGCCGAAGCGCTGCGCCTCACCGCCGCAGCCCCGCCGCGCAACCAGAATGTCGGCGGCGATTACGACGGCTGATCGTTAGCCCTTTTTGAATCCGGCGTCATTGCGAGCGCAGCGAAGCAATCCAGCGATACGTCCAGCACTGGATTGCTTCGCTGCGCTCGCAATGACGGTTTTGGACAAAATTTCGGCCTTCAGGCCACGCGATCCATCAATTCGGCTTCCCGCGAAGCGCCCAGCGGCTTCACTTCCTCCGCATGGCGCCAGCACAGATCGGCCGGCCCGAGCACGCGATCATCATGCGCGCGAATGGTGACCGGCTGGATCGGTTGATTGTCCCGCTCATCCACCAGCACTGGTGTCGATGTGGTGCATGATCCATAAAGCTCGCCCCATTGCCGTAGCGCGATCATCGCGGGCAGCAGCGCCATCCCCTTTTCCGTCAGCCGATATTCCACCTTGCGGCGATCCTCGGGGCAGGGGGTGCGCCCCAATATGCCGTGCTCGACCAGCCTCGAAAGGCGATTCGCCAGGATATTGCGCGCAATCCCCAGCTCGGATTGAAATTCCTCGAAATGATAGATGCGGTTGAACGCCGCGCGCAGGATCATGAACGACCAGCGCTCTCCCATGGCCTCCAATGCGATGGGCAGGCCGCAATCCGCGATCTGTTTAAGCGGTTCTCTCAATCCCATAATCAACGAGCCTAATCCAAAAAGGGCGCAATGCGAAAGAAATACGCATTTTAAGTTGCAACTTAAAATCTATCTATGTAGGTAGTGATTCGCAACTTAAATTGAAAGGGCCGAATCGTGAAGCGCTCCTCCCCCATTGTCATCTCTCTCTTTTCGGCCGCGATCACTTCGGTGCTGCTGCTGACGGCTGCGGCATCCAGCGCGGCGACGGGCGGTGCCTATTATGCGGCCAAGCCAATCAAGGCATCGGCCGACGCGCGTCTCGTGGTGCGCGATACGCTGTGGAAATGCTCCGATGCCGGGTGCGCCTCCGCGCTCAAGGGCAATAGCCGTCCGGCATTCGTGTGCGAATCGCTGGTGAAGGAAATCGGCGCGCTCGTGTCCTTCCGGGCCGGTCAGGAAGAATTCAGCGCCGAGGCGCTGGCCAAGTGCAACGCCAAGGCCTGAATTTCGTCTCCTCGAGAAATTCAGCGGCGTTATCAATTGAGCGTCATGCGGAGATCGCATGACGCTCTTTTTTGCATCTCGATATGGCGCAAGGCCGCAAAAAACTTGCATTGAACCCCCTCGAACCTCCACATAAAAATGTGCTGAGACAATATGAACTTGTGGACAGGGTGCTGAGCTATGATCCGGATGCGGATGAAGCCCTGCTCAACCGCGCTTATGTCTTTTCGATGCAGATGCACGGATCGCAAAAGCGCGCCTCGGGCGATCCCTATTTCAGCCATCCGATCGAAGTGGCCGGCATCCTCACTGATCTGAAGATGGATGGCGAGACCATCGTCACCGCCATCCTGCATGATACGATCGAGGACACGCTGACCACGCATGAGGAGATCGAACGACTGTTCGGCCCCAATGTCGCGCGGCTGGTGGACGGCGTCACCAAGCTTTCCAAGATCGAGGCGCAGACGGAGAATGAGCGCGCGGCGGAAAATCTGCGCAAGTTCCTGCTCGCCATGTCCGATGACATCCGCGTGCTGCTGGTCAAGCTGGCGGACCGGCTGCACAATATGCGCACGCTGCACTTCATCAAATCGGAGGACAAGCGCCGGCGGATCGCCCGCGAGACGATGGATATCTATGCCCCGCTGGCGGAGCGGATCGGCATGTATGAATTCATGAAGGAGATGCAGACGCTCGCCTTCCAGCATCTCGAACCCGAAGCCTATGCCTCGATCACCAAGCGGCTGGAACAATTGCAGGGCGATGGCGGGGATCGGATCGCGAAGATCGGATCGGGGCTAAAACTCGTGCTGGCGCGCGCCGGCGTGGATGTCGATGTCTCGGGGCGGGAGAAGCATCCCTATTCGATCTGGCGCAAGATGGCGGAACGCCACATCAGCTTCGAGCAATTGTCCGATATCATGGCGTTTCGCGTGATCACCGATGATGCCGATGCCTGTTATCGCGCCTTGGGCGTGATCCATCAGCGCTGGCCGATGGTGCCGGGCCGGTTCAAGGACTATATCTCCACGCCCAAGCGCAATGGGTATAAATCGCTCCACACCACGGTGATCCATGCGGGCGAAACGCGGATCGAGGTGCAGATCCGCTCCAAGGCGATGCACGCGCAATCCGAATTCGGGCTGGCGGCGCATTGGGCCTATAAGCAGAATGGCGTCACGCCCGATGGGCAGGCGGGCTGGATCCGCGATCTGATCGAGATCCTCGACAATGCGGACAGCGCCGAGGAATTGCTCGAACATACCCGCATGGCGATGTATCAGGATCGCATCTTCGCCTTCACGCCCAAGGGCGAATTGTATCAGCTTCCCAAGGGCGCGACGCCGGTGGACTTTGCCTATGCGGTGCATACCGATCTGGGCGATCAGACGGTGGGTGCCAAGGTGAATGGCCGCGTGGTGCCGCTGCGCACGCCGCTGGACAATGGCGATCAGGTGCAGATCCTGAAATCCAAGGGGCAGGAGCCGGAGCCGGGCTGGCTGAATTTCGTCGTCACCGGCAAGGCCCGCGCCGCGATCCGCCGCTTCGTGCGCAACAAGGAACACGGCGAAACCATCGCCTTGGGCCGCAAGATCTATGACGAGATCGTCAAGCGGCTGCCCGCGCAATTGGGGCAGGAGGCGCTGGCGCAGGCGCTCAAGCGCTTGAAGAAACCGAATGAGGCCGTGCTGATGGAGGCGATCGCGCGGCAGATGATTTCGGATAATGAGGTGATGGAAGCGCTGATGCCCGGATCGACCGGCGCGGATGTGGCGGGCAAGAAAGCCCCGGCGCAGCGCGAGGCGATCTCGATCCGCGGCCTCACGCCCGGCGTGGCGTTCAGCCTGGCGCAATGCTGCCACCCCGTTCCGGGTGACCGCATCGTCGGCCTGCGTCGCCCGTTCGAGGGGATCGAGGTCCATACCATTGATTGCCCCACGCTGAGTGACGGGGTGGACGCCGATTGGGTCGATCTCGCCTGGGGCGACGCTTCCGAATCGGGGACCGCGCGGCTCAACATCGTCATCAGGAACGAGCCGGGTGCGCTGGCGGTGATGGCGGGCATCTTCGGCACGCACAAGGCCAACATCCTGAACCTGCGCATGGAAAATCGCGATGCGAGCTTCCACACCTTCCAGGTGGATCTGGAGGTGCACGATCTCCATCATCTGATGCGCATTCTGGCGGCATTGCGCGCAGCGGATGCGGTGAGCCAAGCGGAGCGCGTTTAACCACGCATATTTAACGGCACCCCGTAACATGACTGCCACGATCCCGGTGCAACGGAGCAGCACTTCACCGGGAGACTATGATGACTATCCAGATCGATCGCCGCTCAATCGTCCTTGGCGGAGGCTTTGGATTGGCCGCGCTGCTCATGCCGGGCGGCGGGGCACTGGCGGCCGGCATGTTCGGCGGATCAGGCTTTACGCACAATGTGGCCAGCGGCGAACCCGGTGCCGATTCGATGCTGCTGTGGACACGCTTCGTGCCGGCAACTGGCCAGGGTGTGATCCGTCTCGATGTGGAGGTGGCGCTCGATCCCGATTTTGCGAAGGTCATATCCGGCGGCACAACAAGGACCGGTGCCTATCGGGATTGGACGGCCAAGATCACGGTCGACGGCCTGGCCCCCGGCACCGCCTATTGGTATCGCTTCGTCGGCCCGGATGGCAGCAAATCACCCACAGGGCGCACCAAGACGTTGCCCATCGGCAATGTGAAGCGCTTTGGACTGGGCGTCTTTTCCTGTTCGAACGTGCCGTTCGGCTATTTCAATGCCTATGCGCACGCGGCCGCGCGGGAGGATATGGATCTGTGGTTTCATGTCGGCGATTATCTGTATGAATATCACCGCGGCGGCTATCCGTCCGAGGGTCAGTCCGTGGCGAACCGGCTGATCGAACCGGCGCGCGAGATCAACGATCTGGGCGATTATCGGATGCGCTACGCCAGCTATCGTGCCGATCCCGATCTCCAGAAACTGCATCAGATGAAGCCGATGGTCGCACTGTGGGACGATCATGAATCCGCCAACGACAGTTGGGAAGGGGGCGCGGAAAATCACACGCCCGAAACCGAAGGCTTGTGGAACGTCCGCCGCGCCATGGCAGTGCAGGCGTATCGCGAGTGGATGCCGGTTTCCGATGAACCTTGGAAAACCTATGATATCGGCACTCTGGCGACGCTTTACCGGACGGAGACGCGGCTGCTGGCACGCACGCAACAGCCAGATGTCGCGCCGCTATTCCGCGAGGCGGATCCGACCGCAGCCCTGAAGGCCTTTCGTGACGGCCCGTGGATGGACCCTTCGGCCACCATGATGGGATCGACCCAGGAAAGCTGGCTGGCGCACGCCCTGAAAGCGAATGCCCGGACGAGCGCCTGGCAATTGGTGGGAATCGGCACCAATGTGGGCCTCACATCGGTGCCCGCCAATGCGATGGACTGGCTGACGCCGGATGCGGATACGCGCGCCAAGGCGTTCGTCGAAGCCGGGATGGCTGCAAGCAAGCTGGGGCTGCCGATGAGTTTCGACAATTGGGGCGGCTATCCCGCCGCCCGCGCCAGGCTGCTCAAATCGGCGCAGGTGGCGGATGCGGATCTGGTGCTGCTCACCGGTGACAGCCACAACGCCTGGGCGTTCGGGCTGATGCAGGATGGCAAACCCGCCGGCGTCGAATTTGGCGGGCATAGCGTGACATCGGCCGGCTTTGAGGGCTTTACCAAGACCGATCCCAAAGTGGTGGCCAAAGGCCTGGTCGATGCCAATGCCGAGCTTAAATGGGCCGATACCAGCCAGCGGGGCTATATGATGATGGAGGTCACGCCGCAGCGCGTGTCAGGTGATTGGGTGTTCCTGCAGACCATAAAGACGCAGAACCTGGCGCTGGCGGGCACGCATCGCATGAGCGTCGATCGCGGGCGACGTGCGTTTTCGGCATGAAGACATGGGGCGGCGGATCGCAATCCGCCGCCCGCACCGATCAATCCACCGTCGCCAGCGGGCGAACGATGATCTCGTTCACGTCAACATCGTCGGGTTCGCTCACCACATAGCCGATGGCGCGGGCGATCGCGTCGGGCGAGAGCGCGATGGCGCGAAAGGCCCGCATGTCTTCGCGCGCCTGCGGATCGCTGATCGTATCGGCCAGTTCGGATTCGACCACGCCGGGTGAAACGATGGTGACGCGGATATCGTCATGCTCCAGCCGCAGGCCTTCGGAAATGGCGCGCACCGCGAATTTGGTGGCCGAATAGACACCGCAGCTCTGCCATACGCGGTGGCCGCCGATCGAGGAGAGGTTGACGAAATGGCCATGGCCCTGCCGCTTCATCACCGGCAGCGCGGCTGCAATGCCGTGCAGCACGCCGCGGATGTTCACGTCGATCATCCGATTCCATTCCAGCACCTTGCCCGCCGCGAAGGGCGAAAGCGGCATCACGCCCGCATTGTTGATCAGCGTGTCGATCGTGCCGTTGATCTCCAGCGCGAAGTCGATGAACGCATTCATGCTGGCCGGATCGGTCACGTCGAGCGCCCGGAAGCTGGCTCGGCCGCCGCTGGACCTGATCTCGGCGACCAGCGCCTCCAGCCGCTGGGTGCGGCGGGCACCCAGCACGACATGCGCGCCCAGCGCCGCCAGATGACGCGCGGTGGCTTCGCCGATGCCGCTCGATGCGCCGGTGATGAGGATGATCTTGTTGTGCAATGGTGTCATGGATGGGCTCCCGATCGGACGGAACGGTGGAAGGGTCCGGTTGATCATCTTCTGCACCGGGTCTGGGCTCGAACGGTAGAACGCTTCTCCGCAATCCTTGCACGATCCTCCGTATTCGGGGTCGCACGGCTTGCGCGGGCAGGGGCGCGATGGCAGTCGGGGTTCAGGAGAATAGCGATGAACCAGTTGAACGACCTTGCCGCGCTGATTGAACGAAACACCGGATCGGATGGACTGCATGAAACGGCATTGCCGGGCTTGCGGCTGGCGCGCTATTCAGCGCCGAGCGCGCCCGTGCATGGGTTGCACAAGCCGGCGATGTGCATCATCGCCGGTGGACGCAAGCAGGCGATGATCGGAGACAGGATCATCATATACGACAAGGCCTGCTATCTGGTCGTAACGGCCGATCTGCCGGTGGTCAGCCAGGTGATCGAGGCGAGCGCCGAGGCACCCTATCTATGCTTTGCGTTCGATCTCAATCCTGCGGTGCTGGCCGCGATGGTCAGCGCGGCCGGGGTGATCGCGCCGGGCGACGCACCCGGCGGCGCGCCCGGCCCCGGATTGGCGCTCAGCCGGAGCACACCCGAATTGCTTGATGCCGCCATCCGCCTGATGCGGCTGCTCGATACGCCCGGGGATCTCCCGTTTCTGGCGCCGCTGGTCGAGCGCGAAATTCTCTATCGGTTGTTGAACGGTGATCAGAAGGATCAGGCGCGCGCCATCGCGGTGGCGGATAGCCGGCTCAATCAGGTCAATCGCGCAATCGGCTGGATCCGGCGGAATTATGCGCAGCCGTTTACGATCGGGCGCGTGGCGGAAGAAGCGCGGATGAGCACCTCTGCGCTGCATGAGCATTTCAAGGCGGTCACGGCGATGAGCCCGCTGCAATATCAAAAACAGATCAGGCTGCAGGAAGCCCGGCAGCTCATCCTGGGCGCTGGCATGGACGCGGCCACGGCGGGGCATGAGGTGGGCTATGACAGCCCCTCTCAATTCAGCCGCGAATATCGTCGTCTGTTCGGTGCCCCGCCCATTGCGGACGCGGCGCGATTGCGCGCGCGCCCGGAATTGATGGCCGAGATTTAGTCCTTCTTGCCGGTCAACGGCGATACGGCGGTCTTGCCGAATGCGGCGATCAGTTCACCGATCTCGCGCGCCTGGGTCATGCTGCGTCCGCCCTGTTCGCGGATGAAATCGCCCTGCACTTTCAGCACTTCGCTGAGGCTGGTGGCACCGGCGGCGGCGCGCATCGCCGCAAAGGCTTCGCGCGTATTCTGCTCCGCATAATCAAGCATTTTCAGGCTGACGGTCGCGCTATTCTCGGCGATCTTCGTCCCTGACGCCTTGATTGCGTCGCCCATGCCCTGTGCTTTGTCGTCTGCCATCGCTCGTTCCTCTCGATCTCTCTCCAAAGCGCGCATCGCGGCTTTCGGTTCCCTATCATTGCATAGCTATTGCATCGACTCCTAGTGTTCCCTTATGGGCTTTTGCAAATGACATTCATTATGCAATCGGGCCGGGAATACGGGCGATGAGCCGCGGCGCTATCCGTGCGTGGTATCTGGTGCATAAATGGACGAGCATCGTCTGCACGCTGTTTTTGCTGATGCTCTGCGTCACCGGCTTGCCGTTGATTTTCCACCATGAAATTGATGAACTCGCCGGCGGACATGAAGCATTGGCGGCGGCATCCGATGCGCCATTGCTCAGCCTCGATCGCGTGATGGCCTCCGCGCTTGAGCGTCGTCCGGGTGAGGTGGGCCTGTTCCTGAGTTTCGACGAAGACCGCCCGGTGGTGAACATCACAACCGGACCGCGGCCCGACTCGCCCGAAGCCGACATGTATTTTCAGTCGTTCGATCGCGTCACGGGCGATTTGATCAGCGCCCCGGCGGGGGAAGCGCAGACGGTGGACGGGGTGATGCACTTCATCCTCCAGCTTCACACCGACATGTTTCTGGGGCTCCCCGGTATGCTCTTCCTGGGTCTGATGGGGCTGCTCTTCTTCGTGGCCATCGTTTCGGGCGTCGTTCTCTACGCGCCGTTCATGCGCAAGCTCGATTTCGGCACGGTTCGCGTATCGCGCAGCCGGCGCGTGAAATGGCTCGATTATCATAATCTGCTCGGCATCGTGAGCCTCGCCTGGGCCAGCGTCGTCGGGGTGACCGGGGTGATCAACACGCTCGCCACGCCGATCATCCAGCTCTGGCAGGCGAGCGAACTTGCGGAGATGACCGGGGCATACAGGGACCAGCCACCGCCGCCGCCGGGCCGCCTGGGCTCGATCAATGCTGCGGTGGAGTCCGCCAAGCGCGCCGCGCCCGGCAATCGTCCGCAATTCGTGGCCTTCCCCGGCGGTGCGTTCAGCAGCAAGCATCATTATGCGGTGTTCCTGCAGGGCGATACGCCGCTGACCAAGCGGATGCTGACCCCCGCGCTGATCGACGCCCAAACCGGCGTACTCACCGATATTCGGCCCTTGCCCTGGTATGTGCAGGCGCTGCTCCTGTCCCAGCCGCTCCATTTTGGCGACTATGGCGCGCTGCCGCTCAAGATCCTCTGGGCGTTGCTCGATCTGGCGACGATCGTGGTGCTGGGCAGCGGGCTGTATCTGTGGCTGGGCAAGCGCCGTTCGACGCTGGACGCGCGCGTGCGCGAAGTCGAGACCGGTGGCGTCGCGGTGCCTGCGGAATGAGCCGTCGACCCGTCCGCAAACCGCTCCGCGCCATCTTCGCGATGCCGCTGGCGATCGCCTTACTCAGCATCATGGGCCTGGTGAGCGCGCTCACCGGCGACGGCATCCGCGATGCGATCTCCTGGGTGACGCTCGCCGTCCCCGTGATCGTGATCGGCTGGGCGCTGAAATATCGGAAATACTGACCAGATTGCGGCTCTGCCGTATGAATTTTGAATAAAGGGAATGATAAAATGACACACCGCCACTTGATCCGCATGGCCGCGCTGGCCGGATCCGCATTGATCGCGATTGTACCGCTCCACGCGCAGGAAGGTGCTGCGCCTGCCGAGAGCGCCAATGAGATCATCGTGACCGCGCAGCAGGGAAACCAGACCCAGGTGTCGCGCAGCGGCGGCGTCGGCGTGCTGGGAGACAAGCCGGCGTCCGATGTGCCGTTCAATGTGAAGAGCTACAATAGCGCGTTGATCCTCAATCAACAGCCGCAGACGCTGGGCCAAGTGCTGGAGAATGATCCGTCGATCCGCACCAGCCTGGGCTTTGGCAATGCCGCCGAAGTGTTCATCATCCGCGGCTTCCCCCTGTTTGGCGAGGATGTCGGGCTCGAAGGGCTATATGGCATCACCCCGCGCCAGTTGGTCGCGCCCGAACTCTATGATCAGGTGCAGGTGCTGAATGGTGCCAGCGCGTTCCTGAATGGTGCGGCCCCCAGCGGGACCGGCTTGGGCGGTAGCGTCAATCTCACGCTCAAGCACGCCGAAGACAAACCGCTCACGCGCCTCACGGCCAATTACAGCGGCACCGGCCATTTCGGCGGCAGCGTCGATATGGGCCGCCGCTTTGGAGAGGCGGAGGCGTTCGGCGTGCGGATCAATGCCGCTTACCGGGCGGGCGACATCAGCGTGGACGATGAATATCATAGCTCCGCCGTGATCGGCGCTGGCTTCGATTATCGCGGCGAGAAACTGCGCCTGTCGCTCGACGTCGCCTATCAGCGCTTCAAGGTGCGCAACCTGCGCTCGAAGGTGACGCTGGGCTTTGGCGTGACTGCCATTCCCGATGTGCCGAGCGCGGACGCGAATTACAATCAGCCCTGGTCTTACTCCACCTTGCGCGATGTGTTCGGCATCTCGCGCGCCGAATATGATCTGGCCGACAACGCCATGCTCTACGCCTCATTCGGTGCCCGCGACGGTTCGGAACAGGGCATTTACGATGGGATCACGCTCACCGACGTGACCACCGGCGCGGCGACCGGCAGCGGTCTCTATGTGCCACGCACCGATAACAATGAAGCGGCCACGGCTGGTCTGCGCGTCAAGCTGGCGGGCGGCGGCATCAGCCATGAAATCAATATCGGCGGGTCGCAGATCTGGCAGGTCAACCGCAATGGCTATGACTTCCTGTATCCCGGCCCCGGCTTCACCCCCTATGCCACCAATCTCTATAATACGCCGACCGTGCCGCTGCCCGGTTCCGTATTCGTCGGCGGCGATCTGGACGATCCCTTTGCCGTCAGCCGCACGCGTCTGGGCAGCGTTTTCGCGTCCGACACTTTGGGCTTCTGGGATGATCGCATCCTGCTCACCGCGGGTCTCCGCCTGCAGACGATGAACCTCAAATCCTATTCCTATGGCGATGGATCGCTGGTGACGGAATATGATGAGAATGCCGTGACCCCGGTCGTTGGTCTGGTGATCAAGCCGGTCGAAGGCCTGTCCCTCTATGCCAATCGTATCCAGGGTCTGGCGCAGGGGCCGACCGCGCCCCTGGCTGTCGGCACGGCCCCCGTCAGTAACGGCGGCGATGTCTTCGCGCCCTACAAAACAACGCAATATGAGCTTGGCGGCAAGCTCGGTTTTGGTCGGTTCAACGCCGCCGTGGCCGTCTATCAGACCCAGCAGCCAAGCACCGGGTCCGTGCCGGATACGGCCATTCCGGGGAATGTGGTTTTCGGCATCTTCGGCAAGCAGCGGAACCGCGGCGTCGAGTTCAGCCTGGATGGCGAGCCGGTCGATGGCCTGCGTCTGATCGCAGGCGCGTCCTTCACCCAGGCCAAGCAGCGCGATATGATCGACGCCAGCCTGAACGGCCTCAAGGCAAAAGGCGTGCCTGATTATACGGTGAATGCCAATGTGGAATGGGATCTGCCCTTCCTGCCGGCGGCGACGCTGACGGGGCGGGTGGTCAACACCGGAAAGCAGATGGTGGATGCCGCAAACACGCTGGAATTGAAGGGCTGGACCCGCTTCGATCTCGGCGCGCGTTATGTCGCATTGGTCGGGGATCACCCGCTCACGCTGCGCTTCAACGTCGATAACGTCGCCAACAAGCGCTATTGGGCGTCGGCTTATGATTCCTTCTCGAACGCACTGCTGCAGGGCGGGCCACGCACCTTCAAGCTGTCGGCTTCGATCGACATGTAAGCGGGCCTGATGCCGATCCGGACCCGTCGATGACGGGTCCGGATCCGCTCAGACCGTTGCCGGCTTCAGATCGCCGAGCAAAGTGGGCAGCAATTCCGATACGGTGGGATGGATCGGCACGCTGCGCTGGATCACGGTATAGGGTTGCTTGGTGTAGATCAGGTCGATCAGGCCGTGCACCGCCTCGTCGCCGCTGACGCCCAGGATCGCCGCGCCCAGCAGTTGTTTCGTCTCCGCGTCCGCGATCGCCTTCATGAAGCCCTGCGTCTCACCTTTTTCCACAGCCCGGCCCACGCGTGTCATCGGGCGGGTGGAGATGAGCAGCGGCCGCCCCGATTTGCGCGCCTCCGCCTCGCTCATGCCCACGCGGCCGAGCGGGGGATCGATATATAGCGCATAAGCGGTGATCCGGTCGCTCAACTTGCGGTCGTCGCCGTCCAGCAGATTGGCCGCCACGATCTCGAAATCATTGTATGCCGTGTGGGTGAAGGCACCGCGGCCGTTGCAATCGCCCATCGCCCAGATCCCGGGCACATTGGTGCGCAATTGCTCGTCCACCTGGATAAAGTCGCGTGCATCCATGACCACGCCCGCCTTGTCCAGCTCCAGATCCTGCGTGTTCGGCGTCCGCCCCACGGCGAGCAACGCGTGTGATCCGATCTCGCGCGGGCTGCCGTCGTGGCAATCCACGCCCACCGAAACGCCCGCATCATGCGGTTCGAAACTGATGCACTCCGCGCCCGTGCGGATCGTGATCCCCTCCGCCTCCAGGATCGCGCGCACCGCGGCGGACACGTCTTCATCCTCGCGCCCGATCAGCCGCGGGCCTTTCTCCACGATGGTCACCCGGCTGCCGAAACGGCGATACATTTGGGCGAATTCCAGCCCGATATAGCTGCCGCCGATCACCACCAGATGTTCGGGCAATGTCTCCAGCGCCAGCATTGACGTGTTGGTCAGGAACGGCACCTCGTTCACGCCCGGCATATCGGGCACGGCGGCGCGCCCGCCCACATTGATGAAGATGCGTTCCGCGCGGATCGTCTCGCCGCCGATGCTGACGCTATCCGGCCCCTCGAAGCGCGCATGGCCTTCGAACACGGTGCAAAGGTCCATCGATTTCAGCATCGTTTCCACGCCCGTGCGCGCGTTGAACGAAACCGTGTCGGCGCGCGCCTTCACCTTCGCCATGTCGATGCCGATGCCGCCCGCGATCTCAACGCCATAATCGGCGGCGCGGCGCGCCAGATGCGCGGCATAGGCGCTGGCGACCAGCGTCTTGGTGGGCATACAGCCGGTGTTGACGCAGGTGCCGCCGAAGAGCTTGCGCTCGATCAGCGCCACCGTCATCCCCGCCGCGGTCAGGCGGCTGGCCAGCGGCGGCCCGGCCTGGCCGGCACCGATGATGATCGCGTCGAAGCGGCGGTTCATGCCAGCGCCGATACGATCAGCAATGCGCCGCCGATGGCGATGACATCTTCGGTGATCGCGGCAGGCAGATCGCGGCCGAAGCCCTGCGCCAGCTTCGCGCGGCCGGCCGCGCCGCCCAGCGTGCCGATCACAGCGCCCACGATCCCGGCGATCACGCCCGCCACCAGCATTCCGCCCGAAGCGCCGATCGCCCCACCGCTCAGGCCGCCCAGCACGATCCGCGCGCCGAATTGCGGCGGCACCTTGCGGCTGGGGGTGGAGGGCAGTTGATCGGTCACCAGTTCGCCCAGCGCCAGCACGGTGAAGATCCAGGGCGTCCAGGCATAGCCGAGCCAGGCCAGCGGCGTGCCTTCAAGCGCGATCCAGCCGCAATGCGCAGCCCAGGCAACCGCGGCAGGCGCGGTCATAGCGCGAAGCCCGGCGATGATGCCGATCAGGAGCGCGAAGATGATGAGGGTCATGGCTTTTCTCCGATTCGGGAATGTGCGCGCAGGTGACTACGGTTGCGCAACGAGGTCCATCGGAATTTACATTTCTCACGCGCAAAGCGGCCAGCGGTCCAGCGACTTGCGCCGCGCGGGAAGCGCGCTAGACAGACCGGCTTAGGACGGGACGCAAGGAAATTACCATCATGGCCATGCAGCCGATCGCCAGCCCGGAGTCCGTTCCGGCCGCCAACGCCGGTGCCGGTGCGATGACCGAGATCGTCGCCGTCGATATCGGAGGCACCCATGCCCGTTTCGCCATTGCCCGGGTGGCGCGGGGCCGGGTCGCTGAGATCGGCGAGCCAGTCACGCTCAAGTCCGCCGAACACGCCAGCTTCCAGACGGCATGGGAGCATTTCGCGTCCGAGATCGGCCGGCCCCTGCCGCGCGCCGCGGGCATAGCGATCGCCAGCCCGATCACCGGAGACGTGATCAAGCTCACCAACAATCCCTGGATCATCCGGCCGGCGCTGATCCCCGAAAAGCTGGGGGTGGACAGTCATGTGCTGGTCAATGATTTCGGCGCGGTGGCCCATGCCGCGGCGCAATTGGGGCCGGAGCATTTCCGCCATCTGTGCGGCCCCGATACGGCCTTTCCCGCCAATGGCACGATTTCCATCGTCGGCCCCGGCACCGGCCTCGGTGTCGCACATGTGCTGCGCCGCGACGGGCGCTATTTCGTGAGCGAGACGGAGGGCGGGCATATCGATTTCGCGCCGCTCGATCCGCTGGAGGACGCCATATTGGCGCGGATGCGCACGCGCTATCGTCGTGTTTCCGCGGAGCGCCTCGTATCCGGCCCCGGCCTCGTCAATTTCTATGAGGCGCTGGCCGCGATCGAAGGCCGCTCGGTAGAAACGCGCGATGACAAGAGCCTGTGGACGATGGCGATGGAAGGCGGAGACAGTCTCGCCGCCGCCGCGCTGGATCGGTTTTGCCTCTCGCTCGGCGCGGTGTCAGGCGATATCGCGCTGGCGCAGGGCGCGCAGGGCGTGGTGATTGCAGGTGGGCTTGGCCTGCGCATCGCCGATCATCTGGCGCAATCGGGCTTTGCCGAGCGATTTACCGCCAAGGGCCGTTTCGAAGCGATGATGGCGGCCATCCCGGTGAAGCTGATCACCTATGCTCAACCGGGGCTTTACGGGGCTGCTGCGGCTTATGCCGAAGCGCATCGGTAACGCCGCGCAAATTGATTAGAATGGTAAGGCTTTCGAAGGTATAGGCCGCCAGCCAAATGGGTATATCGGGCAGCATAGCCGTTCGCGAGGGAATGACATCATGTTCGGCATAAGGGCCATGCTGATCGCCACCGCATCGTTGATGCCCGTAGATCTTCTTGCCCAGGAGCCTGCGCCCGGCGCGGCGCTGGGCGAGATCGTGGTGACGGCGCAGAAGCGCGAACAGGCGCTGAAGGACGTTCCCATTTCCATGAGCGTAGTGGGCGCTGAGGAATTGGCCCGCACGCGCGCCGCCGATCTCCGCGATATCAGCCGGCTCATTCCCAATTTCGCGCTCCTGCGCGGCGGCGCGATCGATACCGTGCTCATCCGCGGCGTCGGCGGCGGCGGGCGCAATATCGGATTCACCACGCGCGCAGGGGTCTATGTCGACGGCGTCTATGCGGGCCAGTTCGCCGCGGTGAATCAGGATACGCTCGATGTGGAGCGGGTCGAGGTGCTGCGTGGGCCGCAGGGACAGCTTTTCGGGCGCAACACCGTTTCGGGGGCGGTCAGCATCGTCACGAAGCAGCCGGGGCCGGATCTGGGGGGCTGGATCGAGGCGGGCTATGGCAGCAAGCAGCTTTACGAGATCAAGGGCGGGATCAATCTCCCTCTGGCCGCGGGCGTCGCGCTGCGCATCTCGGGATCGCATCGGGAGCGCAATGGTTTCACGCTGAACGTCCCCACGGGCGACGATCTCGACAATATCGATCGCGATACGGCGCGCGCGCAATTGCGCGCCGCGCTGGGCGGACGCACCGTGCTCACGCTCACCGCAGATTACAGCCGGGACGACACCCGCAAAATGGTCGGCGAGCCGATTACGGACACGTTCGGCACCGGGCCGACACCGTTGCCCGGCGCGTTCGATACCCCGTTCAATCGCGTGCCGGATCAAGATGTCGAGGTGGTGGGCGGGTCGGCAACCCTGGTCACAGACCTTTCCGACGCGTTGACGCTAACAGCGATCAGCGGCGTCAGGCATATCGATTGGCGTCGCACGAGCGATCTTGATTTCATCCCGCTCGATTTGTTCGCATCGCGTTTTCATGACGTATTCGATCAGTTCAGCCAGGAAATTCGCATTGCGCTGGATGATGACAGCCCGGTCAAAGCGGTGGCCGGGGTCTATTATTTCGATGAAAATTCAAAGACGTTGCGCACGGCATCGGGCGGCACGCAGGTGGCGCTCGTCGGCCTGGGCCTGCCGGTCGGTCCTGCCGCGCAAGTGAGTGCGCGGATCAAGCGTCGCTCGGCCGCGCTGTTCGGTCATGCCGATTGGGCGATCACGCACGCACTCACGCTGAATGCGGGGCTGCGCTATACGCATGAGTGGCTGAGGCTGCGCGATTATGACACGTTCGGCCCGGCGATCTTCGGTCTCGCCAATTTTTCCGATTTCAACGACAGCCGCGGCGAAAGCAGTCTCGATCCCTCGATCGGGCTCACCTACGCGCTGTCCGATCAGGCCAATGTCTACGCCAAATATACGCGCGGCTTCAAAAGCGGCGGTTGGAACGTGGATTTCGTCAACGCCATGCAATTTGCGCGCGGCATCGATTTCAAGACCGAGAGCGTCGATGCGTTCGAAATCGGGCTGAAAGGGGAAACGCAGGATCGGCGCATCCGCTATAGTCTTGCCGGCTTCTATGCCGTTTACGAACACTATCAAATCAATCAGTTCGTCGATCTGGGGCAGGGGCAGACCGCGATCAGCCTGCGCAATGCGGCGCAGCTCAGCACCTGGGGGGGCGAGGCGAGCCTCGCGGTCGCCCCCGCCTCAGGCCTCACGATCGGCGCGGACATCGGTTATGCCCAGGCTGGTTTCGACAGTTTTCCCGAAGGCGCGCCCGGCGTGGATTTCGCTGGCAAGCGCGCACCCTATGCGCCGCGGCTCACCACCTCCGCCAATGCCGCTTATGAAATGCCGGTGGATGCGATCGGCGGGGCGCTGACGGTCTCGGCCAATTGGAGCTACCGCTCCGGCGCTTTTTCCGGCCCGGAAAACCGGCCCGATGAAAAGCTCGACGCGCGTCATCTGGTGGACGGGCGGATCGAACTGTTTGGTGGTGGAGAACGCTGGTCGCTGGCGCTATGGGCGCGCAATCTGTTCAACGAAAGCTGGATCGATAACCGCATCATCGATTTCTTCCAGACCCGCGCGGTCGAACGCGGCGAGCCGCGCACCTATGGCATTTCGGGCCGGATCGGTTTTTGAACGGTCGAAAGCCGGCGGCCATAAAATGCGTTCGACTCGGTTCGTCGCGCTGGTGCCGCGCTGCAACCGGTTGTGCCGGGCCAGACAGTTGCTATTCAGCTTAAGGGGTTAGCTTAGACGTTTCCGATATTCGGAAAACGGGCAAAGGGTTGATGTTGAACTACGGTGTAGCAGGTTTGCCTATGGTGGGGAGGACGCGGTTCGGCGCATGGCGCGGCGTCGTCATGGCTTTGATGGCGCTCACCGGCCTTGCTGGTTGCTCGTCGCGCGTCATTCCGCCTGCCCGCACCCAGGCACCAGCGCATATCCCGCCGCCCGTGCGCTTCGCCCCCGTGGCGCAGCCGCGCCCCGCCGAAGCGCCGCGCGCGCTGAATGCCGTGGTCCAGTCGCTCGGCGCTGGCTTTGATGGGCAGGTGGGCATCGCGATCCGTCGCATGGATCAGCCCTGGACGATCCAGTTTGATGGTTATCGCAAATATCCGCAGCAGAGCGTGTCGAAGCTGTGGGTGGCCGCCACCTTGCTCGATCAGGTCGATCGCAAGAAGGTGGCGATGAGCGATCCGGTGGTGGTGAAGAAAGAGGATCTCACGGTGTTTCACCAGCCGATCCGCAGCCTTGTCGGTGCAGATGGCTATGCCACATCGGTCGCCGGCCTGTTTGGCCGGTCGATGACCGCCAGCGATAACACCGCCAATGACAGTCTGCTGCGCACCATCGGCGGGCCTGAAGCGGTGCGGCGGTTCTTCGCGGAAAAGCGGATCGAGGAAATCCGCTTCGGCCCCGGCGAACGCCTGCTCCAGTCCCGCATCGCCGGGATCGAATGGAAACAGGAATATTCGCAGGGCAATGCCTTTTACACGGCCCGCGCGAACCTGCCGATGGACAAGCGGCAAAAGGCGCTTGAGGCCTATCTCGCCGATCCGATCGACGGCGCAACGCCCGTGGGCATCGTCAATGCGCTGGTGAAGCTGCAGCGCGGCGATCTGCTGTCGCGTTCCTCCACGTTGCAGCTTGTCGCCATCATGCGCGCCTCCAAGACAGGGCCGCAGCGTCTGCGCGGCGGCCTGTCCCCGGGCTGGACCTTCGGCCACAAGACCGGCACCGGTCAGGAATTGCAGGGCCGTGCGACGGGTTTCAACGATGTCGGCATCCTGACGGCACCCGACGGCACGGACTATGCGGTGGCGGTGATGATCGGGGCCACGCGCAAGTCGATTCCGGAGCGGCAGAGCCTGATGCAGGCCGTGACCCGGGCGGTGATCGCCAATCATCGGCCTTAGCGGGTAAAAATCCGCGTCATTCCCGCCTGCGCGGGAAGGACAAAAATGGGCTACCGCAGCCCCGCCCTCACCATCGGCAGGATCCCGCGCACCACGATGCCCACGCCCGCGGCGGTCGGGTGCATCCCGTCCTTCAGCAGCAGCGCCCGGTTGCCCGTCACGCCCTTCATGAAAAAGGGATAAAGCGCCACGCCGTGCTTCTTTGCGAGCTGCGGAAAGATCGGATCGAATTGCCCGCGATAGGCCGCGCCCATATTGGGGGCGGAGAGCATTCCCGCCAGGAGCACGCGGATGCCGCGGCGCTTCAGTTCCACGATCATCGCATCCAGATTGGCCCGGGTCTGCGCGGGCTTGATCCCGCGCAGCATGTCATTGGCGCCCAACTCCAGAATCACCAGATCGGGCTTGGCCTTCAAACTGTTCAGCACCCAGGCCAGTCGCGCCTTGCCCGCGGCGCTGGTGTCACCCGATACCCCGGCATTGTGCACCCGCGCCTTCACGCCGCCGCGGTTGAGCGACGCCTGCAATTGCGCGGGAAAGGATTCCGCGGGCTTCAATCCGTAACCCGCCATCAGGCTGTCGCCAAACGCCACGACCAGTTTCTGCTGGGCGAAGGCGGGGGTCGTCGCCCCCAAAACAATGAGCAGGGCGAGATGGACAATCCGCCGCGGCCACCCATATGCACTGAACATCTTTCCCACGGATACGAACTCCCATCTATGACACAGACCGATATCGTGATCCGCGCCCGCAATGTCACCCTGGCATTGGGGCAGGGCTCCACACAGGTGCAGATTCTTCGCGGCATCGATCTCGAAGTCGCGCGGGGCGAGAGCCTGGCGCTGCTCGGGCCTTCGGGATCGGGGAAGTCCTCGCTCATGGCGGTGCTGGCCGGGCTGGAACGCGCGAGCGGGGGGAGCATCGAGGTGGCGGGCAAGGATTTCGGCGCGCTGGATGAAGATGGCCTGGCGCTCGCCCGGCGTGGCCGCATTGGAATCGTGCTGCAGAGCTTCCATTTGCTCCCGACGATGACCGCATTGGAGAATGTGGCGGTGCCGCTTGAACTGGCTGGCGTGGACGATGCCTTCGATCGCGCGCGCGTCGAACTGGAATCAGTGGGGCTGGGGCATCGCACCGGCCATTATCCCGTCCAGCTTTCGGGCGGCGAGCAGCAGCGTGTGGCGATCGCCCGCGCCATCGCCCCGCGCCCCGCGATCCTCTTTGCCGATGAACCTACGGGCAATCTGGATGCGGCCACCGGTTCGTCGATCATGGACCTGCTCTTCGAACGCCAGCGCGACACCGGCGCGACCCTGATCGTGATTACCCATGATCAGGCGCTGGGCGTCCGCTGCAGCCGCATCGTGGAGATGCGCGACGGCGCGATCGTGGCGGATCGGGTGGCGGCGTGACGGGTATTTCAACGTCATCCTCGCGAAAGCGGGGATCCCGCTTCTTTTTTCGCTCCGACCCATTAAGGCAGCGGGATTCCGGCTTTCGCGGGAATGACGGGAGATTGGGGCTTTCATGAACCTCTCCCTCCGGCTGGCGCTCCGAGACCTCCGTGGCGGCCTGAAAGGCTTGCGGCTGCTCGCCATCTGTCTGCTCCTCGGCGTCGCGGCGCTCGCGGGCGTCGGCAGTCTCTCCTCCGCGATCGTGGCTGAACTTTCGGCGCGCGGCCAGGAGATCCTGGGCGGCGATCTCGAGATGCGGATCGTCCAGCGCGCGGCGGATCCGGTGGAGCGGGCCGCGTTCGACAGGGTTGGTCGGGTTTCCGAATCTGTTCGTTTGCGCGCCATGGCTGCGCGTCCCGATGGCGGCCAAAGCGTGCTGGCCGAGCTGAAGGGGGTGGACACCGCCTGGCCGCTTTATGGTACCTTCAAAATGGCCCCCGGTGCGCTCGCCCCGCGGCCCAAGGGACGGCAGATCGCGATCGCGCCCGCACTGGCCGAGAAGCTCGATCTGAAAGTCGGGGGGATGATCCGCTTCGGCGATGCCGAGTTGAAGATCATCGGCCTGATCGCAGACGAACCGGATCGGGTGGGTGAGGGGTTCGCGCTCGGCCCCGCGGCCTTGGTCGATCTGGACGGTATGGCGGCGACCAATCTGATCCAGCCGGGCAGCCTTTTCAACAGTCGCTACCGGATCAAGCTGCCGGCCGCGGCGGACCCTGCCGCGCTCGGCCTGGCATTCCAGAAGCAATTTCCCAGCGCTGGCTGGGAAGTGCAGGATCGCACCAATGGCGCGCCCGGCACGCGGCGTTTCATCGAGCGGCTGGGACAATTCCTGTCGCTGGTTGGGCTGGCGGCCTTGGTCGTCGCCGGCATCGGTGTCGGCAATGGCGTGGCCTCATGGCTCGAAGGCAAGCGCAGCGGCATCGCCACGCTGAAGACGCTCGGGGCGTCGTCCGCCATGATCTTTCGCATCCATGTGATTCAGATCGCGGTCGTCGCGGCGGGCGGCATTCTCGCCGGGCTGGCGATCGGTGCGCTCGTGCCTTGGCTGGTCACCAGCATCGCCGGGAATGCGCTGCCGGTCGCGCCGCGTCTCGCGGTTTATCCGCTGCCTCTGCTGGTGAGCGCGGCTTATGGGGTTCTGATCGCCACCGTCTTCGCGCTCATCCCGCTCGCCCGCGCGCGGGCCGTGCCCGCGGGATCGCTGTTCCGGGGCGGGGTGGAGCCGATGGCCCGCCCGCCCGCACGGACGCTCATCGCCGTCGCGCTCTCCGCCGCGCTCATCGTGGCGCTCGCGATCGGGACGGCGCGGGAGCCGCTGTTTGCGGCGGGCTTTGTCGCCGCCGCGCTCGCGATGCTGGCCTTGCTTTACGCACTGGGCTGGGCCGTCCGCCGCATCGCCTCGATCCTGCCGCGCCCGCGCCGTCCTCTGATCCGGCTGGCGCTCGCCAATCTGCACCGGCCAGGCGCGCAGACGGACCGCCTGGTCGTCGCGCTCGGCCTGGGGCTCACGCTCTTCGTCACGCTCGCCGTCATCGAAACCAATCTCTCCGGCCAGATCGAGCGCACCGTGCCGGCCAAGGCACCCAGCTTCTTCGCGCTCGATATCCCGGTCGACGAGATCGGCCGCTTCAAGCAGATCCTGGCGCAACAGGCGCCGGGCGCGGACATCACCACGGTCCCGTCGCTGCGCGGCCCGGTCGTCGCGGTGGGCGAGACGCGTGTTCAGGATATGAAGACCATTCCCGAAGGCGCATGGATTCTCCGCGGCGATCGCGGCCTGACCTATGCTGCAGAAGTGCCGGAGGGCAGCCGCATCGTCGCTGGTCAATGGTGGCCCGCCGATTATGCCGGCCCGCCGCTGGTTTCGCTCGATCAGCGCGCCGCCGAAATTCTGAACATCGGCGTGGGCGATACGATCACTGTTTCGGTGCTCGGCGTTGAGATCACCGCAAAGATCGCGTCGCTCAGGGAGATCAATTGGGATACGATGGGCTTCAATTTCGTCATGGTCTTTTCGCCCGGCACATTGGAAGGCGCCCCCCACAGCTTCATGGCGACGATCGGCCTGCCGGCGGATCGCGAAGCCGCGCTCAGCCGCGCGGTCAGCAACGAATTTCCCTCGGTCTCGATGATCCGCGTGAAGGATGTGATCACGCAGGTGGGCGATCTTCTGGGTCAGCTTTCCACCGCGGTCCGCGCTGCGGCCTCGGTGGCGGTCGCCGCCGGGATCGCCGTGCTGATCGGTGCCATCGCCGCCTCGCGCCGGTCGCGCATCTATGATGCGGTTCTGCTCAAGCTGCTCGGTGCGACGCGGCGGCAGGTGCTGGCCTCGCAGGCGCTCGAATATCTCGTCCTCGCGCTGATCGTGGCCGCGGTCGCGCTGCTGATCGGGAGCATTGCGGGCTGGTATGTGGTCACCCAGGTGCTCGATCTGGATTGGGCGACGGATTGGGCCGTGGTGCTGATCACGCTCGCCACCGGCGCTGTGCTCACGCTGGGCATCGGCCTTCTCGGCGCGCTTCCGGCGCTGGCGGCGCGGCCCGCACGGGCGTTGCGCGAATTGTAAGAATGCGCGGCGCATGATATACATGGCGGCTCGCTGTATATCCGTGGAGTCCGCCATGCAGGTCGCCAAATGGGGCAACAGCCTCGCCGTCCGTATCCCCGCCGATGTCGCGCGCGCGCTTAACATCAAGGAAGGAGATGATCTTGATGTGTCTGCTGAAGACGGAAAACTCAAGATTACGCCCAAACCCGTTGATCGCGAGTCGGTGTTTGCACGCATGAGGGCGCTATCCAAACCTCTGCCCAAGGGTTGGAAATTCGATCGAGAAGAAGCCAATGCCCGCTGACCGGGCTTGCCTGGATACAAACATCCTAATCTACGCTTTTTCCCAAGACAAAAAGGCACAGCCGGCCAAGGACATCATGGCATCGGCCGACGTGATCAGCGTTCAGGCACTCAATGAGTTTGCGCATGTGGCAAGCCGGAAATTGGGCATGTCTTGGGCCGAGGTATCGGAATCCATCGCCCTTATCAGAGGTTTCTGTTTCAATGTGATTCCAATAGGAACAGATGTACACGAGCATGGTCTGGCGATTGCGGACCGTTATCAAGTGTCATTCTTCGATGCGCTGATGATTGCCGCGGCATTGTCCGCGGAATGCGACGTGCTGTGGTCGGAAGACATGCACCATGGCCTTCTCATCGACGGCCGTCTCCGCATCACGAACCCTTTCCATGCCTAAAATCCGCGTTGATCAATTGCTCGCCGATCGCGGGCTGGCGGACAGCCGCACGCGCGCGCAGGCGCTCATTCTGGCGGGAATCGTCTTTTCCGGGGAGCGCAAGATCGACAAGGCGGGGCAGACCTTGCCCGATGATGCGCCGCTGGAGGTCCGCGGGCGCGATCATCCCTGGGTGTCGCGCGGCGGGGTCAAGCTGGCGCACGCGCTGGAGCATTTCGGCTGGACCGTCTCGGATGCGGTGGCGATGGACGTCGGCTCGTCCACGGGCGGCTTCACCGATGTGCTGCTCACCGGCGGCGCGGCCAGGGTCTATGCGGTGGATAGCGGCACGAACCAGCTCGCCTGGAAACTGCGGAAGGATGCGCGCGTCATCGTCCATGAACAGACCAGCGCGCGCATTCTCACCGCCGCGCATATCCCGGAGCCGATTGATCTGTTCGTCTGTGACGCCAGCTTTATCGGGCTGTCCAAGGTGCTGGAGGTGCCCTTGTCCTTCGCGGCGGCGGGCGCGCGTCTGGTTGCGCTGATCAAGCCGCAGTTCGAGGCGGGCCGGTCCGAAGTGGGCAAGGGCGGGGTGGTCCGCGATCCCTTGATTCACCAGCGCGTCTGCGATGAGGTGCGCGGCTGGATCGAAGCGAAGGGCTGGGCGGTGGAGGGCATCGTGCCAAGCCCGATCACCGGGCCGGAGGGTAATGTGGAGTTCCTGATCGCCGCGCGCCTTTGATTGCGACAAATTGCGACAAGTCCCGCGCTTGCCAATCATTCGCCCTCGCGATAGCTGCGATCCCTATGCGTCTCACAATAATCGCCTTTCTCCCGATCGCGCTTCTCGCTGCCTGTGGCGGCGACAAGGGCGCGAAAACGCCGGATGCGCCTTTGGTGAAGGCAGAGGCCGTTACCAGCCAGCGTTTCGTGGATCGCATCGATGCGGTGGGCACCGCCTTGGCGAATGAGCAGGTGATCCTCGCCGCGCCCGTGACCGAACGGATCACCAAGCTGAATTTCCGCGATGGCGGCTATGTCGGCGCGGGGCAGGTGGTCGCGGTGCTGGCGCTGGGGCAGGAAGACGCCTCCCTGGCCGAGGCCGCCGCGCGGCAGCGGGAGGCCGATCTGCAATTGGGCCGCCTCGAACAGCTCAAGGCGCGTGGCTTCGCGACCAAGGCGGCGGTTGATACGCAGGTTGCGCTGGCGGGCGCGGCGCGCGCCTCGGCATCGTCCGCGCGCGCCTCGATCGACGATCGCGTGATCCGCGCGCCCTTTGGCGGCTGGCTGTCCCTGCGCAATATCTCTCTGGGTGCCATCGTGACGGCGGGCACGGAGATCGCCACGATCAGCGATGTTTCGCGGATCAAGCTGGATTTCTCGGTGCCCGAGACGCTGCTGGCCTCGCTCGCGCCCGGGCAGGCGATCGCCGCCATCGCCGCGGCCTATCCCGGCAAACCTTTTCGCGGCGTGATCGAGAGCATCGATCCGGTGGTGAATGCGGAGACCCGCGCGGTCACCGTCCGTGCGATCCTGCCCAATCCCGAAAGGCTGCTGAAGCCCGGTATGTTGCTGACCGTGACGGTGGAATCCGCCGCCCGCAACGCCGTGTCCGTGCCCGAACTCGCCATCGTGGGGGAGGCCAATCAGAGCTATGTCTTCCTGATCGGTGAAGGCGGCAAGGTAAAGCGTGCGCCGGTCAAGATCGGGGCGCGGCAGAATGGCGTCGTCGAGATTCTGCAAGGCCTCAGTCCCGGCCAGCGGATCGTGACCGAAGGCGTGGTCAAGCTGGCGGACGGCATGAAGGTCAGCCTGGCGGGCGCGCAGAATGCGAAGCCGGCCGCGGCGCGCAATTAGAGCGGCCGAGGATGCAGCTTTCCGATCTCTCGGTCCGCCGGCCTGTCTTCGCCACGGTCATCGCCATCCTGCTCTGCATCGTCGGTATCGTCGCCTATTTCAGCCTGTCGATCCGCGAATATCCTGATACCGATCCGCCTGTGGTCTCGGTCCAGACCACTTATACCGGTGCTGCGGCCAGCGTGGTCGAATCCCGCATCACCCAGGTTCTGGAAGAGCAGCTCGCCGGCATCGAGGGTATTTTGGCCATCACCTCGCGATCGCGTGATGGCCAATCCGATATCACCGTCGAGTTCAATCCGGGCCGCGATATCGAATCCGCGGCGAACGACGTGCGCGATCGGGTCGCGAGCGCGGTGGAGGATTTGCCCGAAGAGGCGCTTGCGCCCGAGGTCCGCAAAACCGATGCGGATGCGTCTCCCATCCTGTTCTTCATCGTCTCCAAGCCAGGATGGACCAAGCTGCAGCTCAGCGACTATGCCGACCGCACTCTGATAGACCGCTTTTCGTCGATCGACGGTGTGGCGCGGGTGTTCGTCGGCGGCGAGGCGCGCCCCTCCATGCGCGTGTGGATGAAGCCCGAGCGGCTGGCCGCATTCCGCCTGACGCCGGCTGACGTGGAAACCGCGCTGCGCAACCAGAATGTCGAGCTTCCTGCCGGACGCCTCGAATCCAAGGATCAGAACGTCACGCTCCGGGTCGAGCGCGCATTCTCCACGCCCGCGGATTTTATGAACCTCGTCATCGGGCGTGGTGCCAATGGCTATCTGGTGCGCCTGGGGGATGTGGCGCGGGTCGAGCAAGGCCCGGAAAATCCCTATCAGCAGTTCAGGCTGAACGGCAAACAGGCGGTCGGGCTCGGGATCGTTCGCCAGTCGGGCGCCAATACGCTGGAAGTGGCCGATCGCGCCAAGGCCGAAGCCGAAGCCATGAAGGCGAATTTGCCGGCGGGCATGACGATCGGGGTCGGCGCGGATGACGCGCTGTTCATCAGCCGGGCGATCGATCGTGTGTGGGAGACGTTGCTGGAGGCGGCGGTCCTCGTGGTGCTCGTGATTTTCCTGTTTCTCGGCAATGCCCGGGCCACGCTGATACCCGCGGTTACGGTGCCGATCTGCCTGCTCAGCGCGTTCACCGTGCTGTGGATGGCCGGCTTTTCGATCAATCTGCTGACGCTGCTCGCCATGGTGCTCGCTATTGGCCTTGTTGTGGATGACGCCATTGTCGTGCTCGAAAACGTCTATCACCGGATCGAAGAGGGAGAGCCGCCGCTGATCGCAGCGTTCAAGGGCACCCGGCAGGTCGGCTTTGCCGTCATTTCTACCACGCTGGTGGTGTGTGCGGTCTTCGTGCCGGTGATGTTCTTGGCCGGGCAGACGGGCCTGCTGTTCCGCGAGCTGGCGGTGGCGATGATCGCAGCCATCGGTTTTTCGGGCTTTCTGGCGCTCAGCCTGGCCCCGATGCTCTGTTCCAAGCTGCTCAGGAAGCAGGAGCGCGGCCGCTTTACACGCTGGATCGATCATCATTTCCAGCGGCTCGAAAATGGCTATGCCAATCGGCTGAACAAGGTGGTCGCCAAGCCGACGATCGTCATGATCCTTACGGCTTTGTTCGTGGTGGGTGCCGGCGGGCTCTTCACGCTGATGAAGTCCGAACTGATCCCTTCGGAAGACATGGGCATCGTTCAGGTGAACATATCCGCGCCCGAGGGCACCGGCTTCGATACCATGGATCGCTATGTGTCGCAGGCGTTGACGCAGATGATGCCGATGGTGGATGAAGGCACCGTATCGGGCATTATTTCACGCACGCCGGCCAATTTCAGCGGCACGAGCGATGATTTCAACAGCGGCGGCTACACACTGTTTCTCAAGCCCTGGGAAGAACGCACGCGGACGACGCAGGATGTGGCCGATCAGGTCAATCGCGTGCTGCGCAATCAGCCCGCAGTGCGCGGCAATGCCAGCGTGCGCGCGCCGATCGGTGGTCGCGGCAGTAACAATCCGATCAGCTTCGTGATCGCGGGCAATAGTTATGAAGAGCTGGTGGTGGCGCGTGACCGGATCATGGCGGCTGCGGCCAGCAACCCCGGCATCGTCAATCTCGATTCGGATTATAAGGAAACCAAACCGCAACTCCGCGTCGAGGTGAACACCGCGCGTGCGGGCGATCTGGGTGTTTCCATCTCGGACGTGAGCGCGGCGCTGCAATCGCTGCTCGGATCGCGGCGCGTCTCCACCTATCTCGATCGCGGCGAGGAATATCGCGTGATCGTGCAGGCCGACGCAGCCGACCGCGCCGGTCTTCAGAATTTGTCGCAAATCTATGTGCGGGGCCGGTCGGGCGATCTTATCCCGCTCTCCAATCTGGTCACCACCCGGGAAACCGCCGGGCCGCGCGATCTGGGGCGGTTTCAGAAGATGCGCGCGATCACGCTGCAGGGTGCTCTGGCACCGGGCTATTCGCTGGGTGAGGCGCTGACCTTCCTCGAGACGCAGGCGGCCAATTCTCCGGAGGTGACGGCTGTCGGCTATCGCGGCCAGAGCCAGGCCTTCAAGGAAACCGGTGGCTCCATCTGGATCGTCTTCGGGCTCACCATCGCCATCATTTTCCTGGTGCTCGCCGCCCAGTTCGAAAGCTTCGTCCATCCGCTGGTCATCATCGCCACGGTGCCGCTCGCCGTCGCCGGCGGTGTGGTCGGGCTGGCGCTGACGGGGCAGACGATCAATCTCTACAGTCAGATCGGTATCGTCATGCTGGTCGGCCTTGCCGCCAAAAATGGCATCCTCATCGTGGAATTTGCCAATCAGTTGCGCGATGAAGGCGTGGAAATCGCGGATGCCATCCGCCAGGCCTCCGCCCGCCGCCTCCGCCCGATCCTGATGACGTCGATCGCCACCGTGATGGGCGCGGTGCCGCTGGTGATCGTGGGCGGTGCCGGCGCGGCATCGCGCACGGCGATCGGCATCGTGATCGTGTTCGGCGTTTCGATCGCCACATTCATTACACTGTTTCTTATCCCTATTCTTTATAGTCGTCTGGCGCGATATACGGGTTCGCCCGAAGCCGTCGGACGCGAATTGGACGCCGCGCTTGGAGATTCCCAGCCGGTTCATTGAGGAAGGAAGTGGCATTGAGCGAACTTGCGTCTCCCGGTCAGTTGCGTTGGTCCTATGCGCGTTGGGCCATGCTTGCCGTTCCCGCTGTTCTGCTCCTTGGTGTCGCCTCCGGTCGCCTGTCCAATTCGGGCTATGGCAATGCCTGGTTCGATGCACTGATCAAGCCTGAGATCATGCCGCCCGGCTGGGTGTTCGGTGTGGTGTGGACCACGCTTTATCTGCTGATGGGGCTCGCCCTCGCCATGATCCTCAATGCCCGCCGCGCGCGCGGTCGCGGCCTGGCCATCGCCCTTTTCATCATCCAGTTCATCGTGAATCTAAGCTGGTCGCCGGTGTTTTTCGCGGCGCATCAGGTCAGCACCGCCTTCTGGATCATCATCGCCATGCTGATCCTGGCGATCGCGACCACCTTCGCCTTCGGCCGCGTGCGTAAGGCGGCGGCCTGGCTGATGGTGCCCTATCTGGTGTGGATCAGCTTTGCTTCGATCCTGAATTACCAGATCGATCTGCTCAATCCGCAGGCCGAGGCTCTTGTGCCGAACGTCCCCAAGACCCAGATAGACCTTTAGCAAGGGTACACGCCGTTATTGGGAGCCGGACAATGCAGTCTGAAAACCGGATTTTTGAAGATTTCGCGAAATTTATCAACGGCGCTGCCGGGACGCTGGCGGGCGTCGGGCGTGAGGCTGAGGCCTCTGCGCGGGAAAAGGCGCGCGAATGGATGGGCGGGCTCGATTTCGTCAGCCGCGATGAGTTCGAAGCGGTCAAGGCCATGGCTGCCGCGGCGCGCGATGAGGCTGATGCGCTGCGTCTGAGGCTCGATGCGCTTGAGGGCAAGGCGGTTCCCGTCGCGATCAAGACCGCTCCGAAAAAGACGCCCAAGCCGAAAATCTGAAGGCGTCTCTCATCGATTCATCCACAGTTTTTTCGCTCGTTGCAGCCGATTCGCCTTGTCATCCGGGGCGGTCGGCTGCACCATTTCTGTCATCTGGGGCCTTCGGGGCAATTGAATGACGTTGGATGAATTTGAATCGGCGCGGGATAATGGTGCGCCGATCGACATGCTGGAAGCCTATTTCAGCGCGCATGGCTGGACCTATGAAAAGGTCGGCGAGGACGAGATCATCGCCAGCATGGACGGGAGCTGGACGAAATACGAGCTGCGCGCCGTCTGGCGCGAGGATGATCGCGTGCTGCAGTTTCTCGCGCTGCCCGATATCAAGGCCATCCCCGAAAAGCGCGGGCCGCTCTATGAAACGCTGGGCCTGATCAACGAACAGCTCTGGCTCGGCCATTTCGAATTGTGGTCATCCAGCGGCATCATCCTGTTCCGCCACGCGGTCCTGCTCGAAGGGCAGGATGATTATTCTCTGTCGCTGGAGCAGGCGGAGCTTCTGGTGGAAACCGCGATCGACGAATGCGAGCGCTTCTATCCGGTGTTCCAGTTCGTCCTCTGGGGCGGCAAAAGCCCGCAGGAGGCCATAGCGGCTGCCTTGATCGAGACGCGCGGAGAGGCTTAGCTCCCTCTCCCCCTTCAGGGGGAGAGGGGCTCATACCTCTTCCGCATCGTGATCACTTGTGGTTGATGGCGGCATGGAGAGACTTGCCGATAAGATCCTCGTCATAGACGAAGGCACCACGTCCACCCGCGCCATGCTGTTCGCCGCCGACGGCACCGTCCTTGGCAGCGCGCAGCGGCCGTTGACCCAGCATTATCCCGCGCCCGGCCTGGTCGAGCATGACGCCGCCGAAATCTGGACGCTCACGCTGGAATGCGCGCGCGCCATGGTCGAAAAGGCCGGCGGCGCAGACAAGGTGGCCGGGATCGGCATCACCAACCAGCGCGAAACCATCGTCTTCTGGGATCGCCGCACCGGCGAACCGCTGGCACCTGCAATCGTCTGGCAGGATCGGCGCACCGCCGATCGCTGCGCCACGCTGAAGGCAGAAGGGCAGGAGCCGGGGCTTCAGGCCAAGACCGGGCTGCTGCTCGATCCCTATTTTTCGGGCAGCAAGATCGGCTGGGCGCTCGAACACTGGTCGCAATTGAAAGAAGCGGGCGCGCATCTCGCGGTGGGCACGGTGGAGAGCTATCTCGTGTTCCGGCTGACGGGCGGCGCGCATGTGTCGGATGCCACCAATGCCTCGCGCACCGCGCTGATGGCGATCGGGTCCAGCGGCTGGGACGATGGCCTGCTCGATCTGTTCGGCGTCCCGCGCGCCATCTTGCCCGAAATCGTCGATTGCGCGGGCGCGATCGGCACCACGGATCCCGCGCTGTTTGGTGCGGCCATCCCGATCACGGGCATGGCGGGCGATCAGCAGGCGGCAACGATCGGCCAGGCCTGCCTCAGCCCCGGCCAGACCAAGGCGACCTTCGGCACCGGCGCATTCGTGCTGACCACCACCGGACGGAAACTCCCCCAATCGCGGCACCGGCTGCTTTCCACGATCTGCTGGCAATTGAATGGCGAGCGCCATTATGCGCTGGAGGGATCGGTGTTCGTGGCCGGGAGCCTGATCCAGTGGCTCCGGGATGAACTGAAGCTGGTCGCCCACGCCGCCGACAGCGAAGCGCTGGCCCGGTCCGTTCCGGATAATGGCGGCGTCTATCTCGTCCCCGCGCTGTCCGGCCTGGGCGCGCCGCATTGGGAGCCGCGCGCGCGCGCCGCCATTTCCGGCCTCAGCTTCTCCACCGGACGCGCGCATATCATGCGCGCCGCGTTGGAGGCGATGGCGCATCAGACGCATGATCTGAAAGCCGCCTTCGCCGCCGATGGCGCGGACTGGCAGGCGCTGCGTATCGATGGTGGCATGGTCGCCAATGACTGGATGGCGCAGGATCTGGCGGATATGCTCGATCTCACGGTTGAGCGCCCCGCCATGGCGGAGACCACCGCGATGGGGGCGGCGATGCTGGCCGGGGTGGGGGCCGGGCTGTTCGCTTCGCTGGAGGATGCCGCCGCCATGCGCGGGGCGGTCGATCGCTTTGCGCCCCAGATGGCCACAGATGCGCGCGGCGCGCGGCTGGCGGGTTGGGATGTCGCGATGAAATCGGTGCTGGGGTCGGCTTAAACCGCCTCCCAGACCGTTTGTCCCTAGCGAAGTCGAGGGACGTGGGTGCGTGGGGCGGACGTCCCTCGACTTCGGCCCATGCCGAAGTTTATCCTGAGCGCCTGCCTTGCAGGCAGCCGAAGGGCTCGGGACAAACGGTGTTAAGGGATACTCCCCCCGTTCACCGCAGCTTGGAAATCTTCAGCCCATCCTCCTTCGCGCGCGCCTGGATCGATTCCTCGCTCCGGGTCAGCGCCTTGGCCATGGATTTGAGCGGCATCCCCTTGGCGGCGAGGCGGTGGAGCTTCTGGATTTCGTCCGAAGTCCAGGGCTGGCGGTGGCGTTCGAAGCGTTCGGCCATGATTGGCTCCTCCTGAAGATCGGACGCGGCGATAGCATCCCCCGATCCATCGCGCCCGCTCTTATTCAGCATGACGACAGCGGTCGCACTGGATTAGAGCAGGGTCATGAAATGCTCCTCCCTCGGTCTGTTGCTCTTGCTCTCGGCCCATCCCGCGGCAGCCGCCAAAACGGATGCGCGCGCCACGCTCACCGCGCTTCAGGCGATGGATATGGCGCTGTCCCGCGTCGGTTATCGCCTCGCCACCGCCAATGTCGGCATGTGCGATCGCCGTCAGCCCGCCAGCGGTCTGCTGCTCCAGGGAATCGAACAATATGGCGCTGATTTCCGGGCTTCTGCTGCAGTGCTGTTCGCGCTGGGCGCTGCGCCGGGCGTGACGGGCGTGATCGCCGGATCGCCCGCCGATCGTGCGGGCATTCGCGCCAATGATTCGGTGAAGGCGTTGAACGGCGCGGCCTTGCCATTGGCGGCGGGGCCGGGGTTTGATCGCATGGCCGCGGTGCTGGATCGGTTGGAAACCGCGCTCGTCGCCGGGCCGGTGCATCTGGATCTGGAGCGTGCCGGCCAAAATCTCTCGGTCACGCTTCAGGGCGTTCCCGCCTGCGCCTCGCGCTTCCAGGTCAAATCCTCGCCCGGCTTTAGCGCGGGTGCGAACGGGCGCTATGTGGAGGTGGACGCCGGATTGCTCGCCTTTGCCGATGGTGATGATGAGATTGCGGTGATCGTCGCGCACGAACTGGCGCACAATATCCTGAAACACCCGGAAACGCTGAATGCCCAGGGGGTCTCGCGCAAGGCCATTCTGGGCAAGGACGCGCGCCGCATCCGCGAGACGGAGGTGGAAGCGGACCGTTTTTCCATCCGTCTGCTTGCTTCTGCGGGCTATCGGCTGGAGGCCGCGCCGCTATTCTGGGCGCGGTTCGGCAAGGCGCATGGCCATGGCATCCTCTCGGACTCCACCCATTTGCGGTGGAAGAAGCGCGTTGCGCTGATCGAGGCTGAAATCGCGGCAGTCCGCGCCGGGCCGTGATTGCGGTTCGGCCATCGCGGCTTATTGAAGAAGCGGCGACAGCGTTAAATTTCTGGCGATAAATCGCTGCTATAGCGATTTGACAATATTTGTGCGGCGCAACAAAATGCGTCGGTCTTGATCCTGTGCCTTTGGGGGTATCATGAAGCGTGTGCGTAAAGCGGTTTTTCCGGTGGGTGGTCTTGGAACGCGATTTCTGCCGGCCACCAAGGCGATCCCCAAGGAGATGCTGCCCATCGTCGATCGTCCGCTGATCCAATATGCGGTGGACGAGGCGATCGAGGCCGGGATCGAACAGATGATCTTCGTCACCGGGCGGGGCAAGTCTGCGATCGAAGATCATTTCGACATCGCCTATGAGCTCGAACACACCATGTCTTCGCGCGGCAAATCGCTCGAAATTCTTGACGCCACCCGCCTGAAGCCGGGCAATGTGGCCTATGTCCGTCAGCAGGAACCAATGGGTCTGGGCCATGCCGTCTGGTGCGCGCGCGATATCGTGGGCGACGAACCGTTCGCCGTGCTGCTCGCGGATGATTTCATGGTCGGCCAGCCCGGCTGCCTCAAGCAGATGATTGCGGCCTATGAGCGCACCGGTGGCAATCTGATCTGCGCGCAGGAAGTGCCCGATGATCAGACGCATCAATATGGCATCATCACGCCGGGCACGCGCGATGGCGCGCTTACCGAGGTGAAGGGTCTGGTCGAAAAGCCCAAGCCCGGCACGTCACCGTCCAATCTCAGCGTGATCGGCCGCTACATTCTTCAGCCTGAAGTGATGCGCGTGCTGGAAACGCAGGAGAAGGGCGCGGGCGGGGAGATCCAGTTGACCGACGCCATGGCCGTGATGATCGGCGACCAGCCCTTCCACGGTGTCACCTTCGACGGCCGCCGCTATGATTGCGGCGACAAGGCAGGCTATGTGAAAGCCAATATGGCCATCGCGCTGGAGCGTGCGGACATTGGCGAGAGCATCCGCGAGTTTGGCGCGGCATTGTTCGCCCGCTAGCTTTTGATGATATGCGCTTGAACCGTCGCAATGACGGCTCAGGGCAAAGTCATCCCGCGCTAAGCGATTCCCGCGCCGGCCGGAAAGGCGTATCAGGATGGGCATGAACCCGCTCTACGCCACCATGCCTACCACCATTTTCGAAATCATGTCCGGCCTCGCACGCGAAACCGGCGCGATCAATCTGGGGCAGGGCTTTCCCGATTCGAACGGCCCGTCCGATGTGGTGGCGGCGGCCGCCCGCGCGCTGACCGAAGGCTCAAACCAATATCCGCCCATGGCCGGCCTGCCGGTCTTGCGACAGGCGGTGGCCGATCATTATCGCCGGCATCAGGGCATGGATCTGGATTGGGAGCGCGAGGTGACGGTCACCTCGGGGGCGACCGAGGCGCTGGCCGCGGCGATCCTGGCTCTGGTCTCTCCGGGCGACGAGGTCGTGCTGATCCAGCCCATGTATGATGCCTATCTGCCGCTGGTGCTGCGCGCCGGGGGCGTGCCGCGCTTCATCCGGCTCGAACCGCCGCACTGGCGGCTGACCGCCGAGGCGCTGGCGGACGCGTTTACGGACAAGACCCGGCTGGTCATCCTCAATAATCCGGTCAATCCCATTGGCACGATCTGGCCGGCAGAGGATCTGGCGCTGCTGTCCGAATGGATCGTGCGGCACGATGCCGTGGCGATTGCGGACGAAGTGTGGGAGCATGTGATCTTCGATGGGGCTGCGCACCAGCCGATCATGGCGCTGCCGGGAATGCGCGATCGCACAGTGAAGATCGGATCGGGCGGCAAGATTTTCTCGCTCACCGGCTGGAAGGTCGGCTGGATGTGCGCCGCGCCCGCGCTAACCCGCGCAATCGCCAGGGCGCACCAGTTCCTCACCTTCACGACGCCGCCCAATCTGCAAACTGCCATCGCTTACGGTCTGGGCAAGGACGACGCCTATTTCACCGCGATGCGCGCCGATTTTGCCCGCGCGCGCAATCGGCTGACCGCGGGATTGCAGACAGGCGGCTGGCATGTCCTGCCCAGCGCCGCCACCTATTTCCTTTCGGTCGATCTCCCCGCCTCGGGCATACATATGGATGACGAAACCTTCTGCCAGATGCTGGTGCGCGAAGGCGGCGTGGCGGCGATACCGGTCTCGGCATTCTATGCAGATAACCCGGTTGGATCGGTCATACGCCTCTGTTTCGCCAAAAAGGATGAGACGCTGGATGCCGGGATCGCCCGCATGACCGCCGCACGGACGATGTTCGGCTGAAAGCTACCAACCGTTCGGATCGAGTGTGTCGACGCCTTTCCTTCCGCTCGGACACAGTAAAGAAGGCGTTCGATAGACTCGGTCAGGTTCACGTTGGTAGAACGTGATCGTCACCCTGAACGTGTTTCAGGGTCCATTTCAAAGTCACGACCATTGTCCGCGTGGAAAAATGGATGCTGAAACAAGTTCAGCATGACGGTTAAATGTAAATTAAGCCGTCGCCAGTCCCGCGCCGCCGTCTTTTATCGCTGTCCTACAGCGGCCTGATCTGCTTCAATCGGCGCGGCTTTTTGAAATCGTCGAACAAGGAAGCGCCCGATCTTTCGGCTTTGGAGCCTGAGAGTACGAGCCCGAACCATCATCCGTCGTTGCGAGCGCAGCGAAGCAATCCATTGTCGGGCCATCGCTGGATTGCTTCGCTGCGCTCGCAATGACGAAGCAGGGTAAAATCATCCTGCAAAATGCGACAGAAAATTGGTTTCAAGTGTGACCCTAGTGTGACCTTTGGCCGATGTCCGCCAGACAGGAATGGGCGGTCAGCGGGTGAGGCGGCTCAGGCCAACCGCGCGCTACACGCCATTTGTCATTCCAGCGCACGCGGGAATCCAGCTTCGTCCTGCTGTTCATCTCTTCCCTTCCTCTTCGCGCCTCTGCGTCTCCGCGTGAACATAAGGAGGTTCGCGCGGAGACGCGACGACGCGGAGACGACTGCGGAATTCCCGCGTGTGCGGAAATGACGGAATTGGTGGAGAGCAGACGTTGCGTGTGAATAGTTCTGCCGGTAGTTTTTCGCCTATGGATATGGACGAGCTTTGCCGCCGCTTGGCTGTTATTCTGGCGGTCGAAGAGCAGGAGCCTGCCGACTGGTCGGAAGTAGAACGGCTGGCCAGCGAGCTTCAGCAGCAGCTTCCTATCGACGCTACGCCGGAGGCCGTGCATCACTATCTCGACGACGCAGATATTCGCGCTCGGGATGAGAAATACGCCGTGCGGCAAAGGCTGGAAGTTCGCCGGTTTGTCGAGACAGGTGGTTACGACGACGGAACTCCCATCCCAATCTGGGGATGCGCCCTTGTTCTCCTAGTGGGTGCCGGCCTTGTTAATTGGCTGATGCTTTAGGTGTGCCATGACCAAAAATGGTCGATTTCAGATAGTCCGCTTTCCCGCATGGGCAATGATGGCCAACCAAATCTACCGAAACACGACTGTCCGGCTGCCATTCAGCAATACCCGCCGCTCCGCGTGCCAGGTCACCGCGCGGGCCAGCACCACCGTTTCCACGTCGCGGCCGGCGGCGACCATTTCGTCCGCGCTCATGCCATGATCGACGCGGATCGCTTCCTGCTCGATGATCGGGCCTTCATCCAGATCGGGCGTCACATAATGGGCGGTGGCGCCGATCAGCTTCACGCCGCGGGCGTGCGCCTGGTGATAGGGTTTCGCGCCCTTGAAGCTGGGCAGGAAGCTGTGATGGATATTGATCGCGCGGCCCGCCAGCCTGGCGGATAGGTCGTCGGACAGCACCTGCATATAGCGTGCGAGGATCACGAGTTCGCCCTGTTCGCGCTCGAACAGATCGAACAACTGTGCTTCAGCCTCCGCCTTGCCATCCCTGGGCACGGGAATGTGGTGGAAGGGAATGCCGCGCGCTTCCGCCACGCCGCGGAAATCCACATGGTTGGAGACGATCCCGGCAATGTGGATTGGCAGCGCGCCGATCTCGTGCCGATAGAGCAGATCATGCAGGCAATGGCCGAATTTGGAGACGAGCAGGAAGGTGCGCGGGCGGTGCGTCGCGTCGTTGATATGCCAGTCCATCGCATAGCGCCGCGCGATCGCGCCAAAGGCGGCGCGCAGGGTCTCCCCGCTGACGCCCGCTTCGCTGGTGAACAGCATCCGCAGGAAGAAGCGGCCGGTTTCCAGATCGTCGAACTGCGCGGATTCCAGGATGTTGCAATCCTGCCCCGCCAGAAAACCGGCCACGGCCGCGACGATGCCGCGCTCATCCGGGCAGCTCAGGGTCAGGATAAATCTTTCGCTCATGGGCATGTCTATGACATAAAATTACGGCGTATCAACACTGTTACGCAAACGGATCATGCCGGCCGGTGGCGTAATGGGTCATCGCCATGGTCGTCAGTTGCGCGTTCACGCGGATGCAGCTCGGCATCACGCTGGCGTCGGTCACCATCACATTGCGGGTTCCGTGGACCTTGAAATCCATCCCGATCACGCTGTTTTCGGGATCGATACCGATGGCGTTGCCGCCCTGGGGGTGGGAACTGGACAGAGTGACGTCATCGGGCTCGTTGATATGGTCATCCATGAAGGCATCCACATCCATATCCCGCGTGACCGTCTGGCCGCGGGAAAGGGCAGGATACACCTCCAGCGCGCCCGCCGCGAAATGCACCTTGCACAATGTGGCGAGCGCGCTGCGCAACACGGGCAGGTCCACCTCGCGGTCCAGCTTGAAGCGCAGCCGGTCCCCCGCCAATTGCCCGCGCCGGTCGGCGGGGAAGAGCACTCCGGCTGAGGCCAGCCGATTGTAATGGTGCATCCGGTCGAAATGCCCCTCGAACCAGCCGGGGACGAGGCTCGCCATGCTCATCGGTGGCTGGAAATGGGATTCGAGCAGGAAATCGCCGCGATCGACATAGGTCGTCATCTGATCCTCATCCCACGCCCTTTGCGGCGCGTTTTCCGGCATCAGGGCCACCACGGGGCAGGCGATGTTGAGCGAAATGCCGGTGCCGGCACCCGCCACGCCGCTGTCGCGCAGCAGCCGGCTCGACGCGAGCGTACCCGCGGCCACCACCACGCCCTTGCGCGCGCGAATATAGCGGCGGCGACCGTCTTCCAGCGTGATCGCCACGCCGTCCGCGGTTCGCGATCCGTCGGCATGGCGCGGCTTCCAGCGGATCTCGCTGGCCTTGGCATCACACATGATCCGCGCGCCGTCCCGCACCGCGTCGCGCAGCCGGGATTGGGGCATCCCGTTCTTGCGGCCATAAGGGCAGCCGGTGTTGCAATAGCCGCAATAGACGCATTCTTCCGCGCTGTTCGCCCGGCCCCAATTCTTGCGGAACCAGCCATAGGGCGCATTGGCATCCATCGGATCGCTCTTGAGCGCGGCATGGGCCTGCCATCCGCGCATCAGATGATTGCCGTTCATCCGGCCCGATCGCTGGGCGATGGTGCCGATCCCCATGGCCTGCTCAACGGCGTCATAAGAGGCATCGAGCGCCCGGGGATCGATCGGCGCGCCCAACTGATGCCATTTGGCCACCACATCCTGCGCATCGGGATGGATATGGCCGGGCTGCTTCACCCGCAAACAGATGCCATTGTTGATCACGGTCGATCCGCCGACGCAGCGGCCCTGGAACACGATCAGATCATTGTCCGTGCTGCTCTGGATCGCGCCATCCACGAACAGCCGCGCGGTCATGCGCTTTTCCTCATGCGTGATCCGCGAGGAGGGATAATGTGGTCCGGCCTCCACGATCAGCACCTTATGGCCGTATCGCGCCAGTTCGGCTGCCGCCGTGCCGCCGCCTGCGCCCGATCCGATCACGATGATGTCGGTTTCGGCGGGCACGGCATCATGGCCGATAAACGCGGTGTGGGTGAGATCGCGGCCGGGGATATATTTGATCTCCAGGTCGCCAGTCTGGGTGCGATCGCGGTGTTTGGGCAGGGTATAGCCGATCGCGTTCAACACCGGATTGTCGATATTGTCATCCTGGTCATTGCCCTGCCAATGACCATAATAGCCCGCATAGATGATGCCGCGCAGCCGGGCGAGATCCTGCAGCACATTCACCTTGGTATTTTGAAGCCGCTTTTCGATCCGGCGGCGGCGGAAGGCCGGGCTGCCCCAGATGAAGAGCGGGCCGCCCAGCACGAGGCCCAGCGCCAGGATCGTCCAGCCAATCTCTTGGGGCTTGTCGCCCTCGATATTTGAAAACTGATCCTGCATGTTCTCGATCACCTCATGCGGGGTGATCGCCATGGTCCTGCCATGGAAAAAGGTTTCGGTCATCTTGCGCAATATGAGCGCGTGAATCGCGTTGAACGGCCGTCCCATCAAAAATCCCCCGATGTGGCGCGACCCGGAGGTTATTATGGGCAAGCGCATAACATCGGTCGCCCGCCGGGCAAAGGGTGAAGGCAGGACCGCTGACACCGATGTCTGATATGGTTGCAATTGCAGCGCGGGTGATTCATGAAACGCCATGCTTTCTCAACGGACCCGCTATACAATCCGCGCACTGCAGCACCTGGCGGATCATTTCGGCCAAGGCCCGATCCAGTTGACCGAAATCGCCACCGCGCAAAACATTCCGGCCAAGTTTCTCACGGTCATTCTCTCGGAGATGAGCCGCGCGGGTCTGGTCGCCACGATGCGTGGCAAGGATGGCGGCTATTGGCTCGCGCTGTCCCCCGTGGATGTTAGCTATGGGGATATCGTGAGGATCACCCGCGGCTCGCTCGCCCTGGTCCCCTGCGCCAGCCGCTATGCCCATGAAACCTGCAAGAATTGTCTTGAAGAAGAGAAATGCCGGCTGCGCGAATTGATGCTGCGCGTGCGTGACGAAACAGCGCAAGTCCTTGATAAGATTACCCTGGCCGACCCCATTCCAATAGGCTGATCGGCCCGGCGCAAACGCCGCACATCTGGGCTATAAGTCATTGTCAACTAAATCAGTAGAGTCTATTTCTTGCGCTATAACGGCGCGACTCAACGGATGGTCGGGCGCCTTTCACCAAGGAAGGAGCGCATGATGTCTGAAGCGGATTTTGCCGGTCGGGGAACCACCCCGCTGGTGCTCACAATACCCGGACTGAACAGTTCAGGACCGACCCATTGGCAAAGCATCTGGGAGCGGACACGCGGCGATTGCGATCGCGTCGATCTCGGCATGTGGGCCTCGCCCCGGCGCAATAGCTGGGTGACCAAGCTGGATCATGCGATCAAGATGGCGCCGGCACCCGTGATCCTGGTGGCACACAGCCTGGGTTGCCTTGCGGTGGCCTGGTGGGCGGCGCTGGAGGGGCAGCCTTATGGCTGGCCGGTGGCCGGCGCGCTGCTGGTCGCGCCGCCCGATTGCGACCGCAACGACGCCTGCCAGGCGGTCGGCGGCTTTGGCCCGGTGCCGAAGGTCAGCCTGCCGTTCCCGTCCGTTGTGGTCGCCAGCCGCGATGATCCCTATGCCTCGATCGACCGGTCTCACAGCATGGCCAAATTCTGGGGCAGCCATTTCGTGGATGTAGGCGCGCTGGGTCATATCAACGCCGAGTCCGATGTGGGCGCATGGCTGTTCGGACAGCGTCTGCTCGATCGGCTGATCGCCTCCGCCAATGATCGCGCGCGGATGCCGCCGGGCGATCGCTCTTCCGCGGGGCCATGGTCCCTCTATCCCCCGGTTGCCGCCCCTGGCCCGGAGCACAGCGGAACGCGTGGATGAAAGCGCGGCCCCGACCTCAGGCCGGGGTCAGCACACCGCGATAAGCATCGTCTTCGAGCGCCAGACCCGCACCCCGCGCCACGCAGATGAGCGCATCCTCCGCCACCACCACGGGCAGCCCCGTCGCCTGCGACAGGATCTCGTCGATCCGCCGCAGCAAAGCGCCGCCGCCGGTCATCACGATGCCCTGATCCACGATATCCGCGGCCAGTTCGGGCGGCGTATGCTCCAGCGCCGCGCGCACCGATCCGACGATCTGGCTGACGGGCTCGGCAATGGCTTCGGCAATCTCCGATTCGGTGATCGTGATTTCCTTGGGCACGCCCGCGACAAGATCGCGGCCCTTTACGCTCAGACTGCGCCCCGAATCGGCGGGGATCATCGCGCTGCCGATCTCGTGCTTGATCCGCTCCGACGTCGATTCGCCGATCATCAGATTGTGCTTGCGGCGGATGTAGGAACTGATCGCCTCATCCATCTTGTCACCACCCACGCGCACCGAATTGCTATAGGCCAGGCCGCGCAGCGACAGCACGGCGACCTCCGTGGTGCCGCCGCCGATATCCACCACCATTGCGCCCACCGGTTCGGTCACGGGCAATCCTGCGCCGATCGCCGCCGCCATCGGCTCCTCGATCAGGAAGACGCGCGATGCGCCGGCGTTGGAGGCGGCGTCGCGGATCGCGCGGCGTTCCACCGTGGTGGAGCCCGAAGGCACGCAGATCACGATCTCGGGACGGCGCGGCAGCCGCGATTCGCCGCCATGCGCCTTGTTGATGAAATGCTTGATCATCTGCTCGGCCACATCGATGTCGGCGATCACGCCATCGCGCAAAGGGCGGATCGCCTGGATGTTGTCGGGCGTCTTGCCCATCATCAACTTGGCATCGCTGCCCACGGCGCGGACTCGCTTCACGCCATTGCGCGTTTCGATCGCAACCACGGAGGGTTCGTTCAGCACGATTCCCTTGTCGCGGACATAGACGACGGTGTTCGCGGTGCCGAGGTCGATGGCCATGTCGTGAGACGTGAATTTGAAAAGGCGGGAAAAAAACATGGGGGGTAAATCAGTGCCTCTCATTGGGGTCGCAACGGAACCCGTCGTTCGAAATTCCCCGAGGCTTGCGACCCGCCCTGTGGAGACGCGGCTTGGGTCCGCACCCCCGCCGAGTCAATCCGCGCCTGCGCCGGAGCGCGGCTTTATTGCGATGGTTCGCGGGGGCATCGGATCGCCGTGATCGGGAGGGACGACAAATGCCCCGGCTGCCGGGGATCGAAAGAGGTTTGAATCTCCCGTGTAACGGAACCTAAACCCTTTTGCGTGCTTGATAATGCAGCCGGACGACTGCGAACGGTGAGGCCGCCGGGCTGAATGCGACACGTCCCGGCGGCCGTGCCGTCTCGCCTTGCGTTGACGCCGCGGCCATTGTGATGGCATTGAGCGATCGAATCAAACGGGCCGTGTCAAACGCCCGGGAAGAGGGCTTGGTGAAAATCATGCCCAAGCCCTTGATTTTGCGGGTATAGCTCAATGGTAGAGCACTAGCCTTCCAAGCTTGTGATGCGGGTTCGATCCCCGCTACCCGCTCCAAAAGCACGCAGCCATTGCGACAGTTTGCGACAATATTCCTGTCGGCTGGCATATTTGCGCGACACCCCCGCTCCATAAGACACCCATGCAAGCACATCGCTTGTCCGTTTTTCGGAGAGTAAACATGAAAAAGAAAATCATCATCGGTTCGAGCCTCGCTGCGCTGCTCATGGCTGGCGGAATCGCGATTGCGGCACCCGGCGGCGTGATCGACCGCACCGCCACCGTCACAAAGGCGGAGGTGATCGCCAAGGCCGACGCGCGGTTTGTGGCCAAGGACATCGACAAGGATGGCAAGCTGACCCCGGCGGATCGCAGCGCGGCGCAGAAGGCGCGTGCCGATGCGCGCTTTGCCACCATGGATGCCGACAAGAGCGGCCAGATCACACGCGCTGAATTCGACGCTGCGGGCGACAAGCGCATGGAAATGCGCGGCGCGCGGGGCGACGGCGAACGCGGACCCGGGCATTGGGGCCGCGGCGGCGGGAAGGGTGGTCATCATGGCATGATGGGCAAGGGCCATGGCCGCGGTCCAGGCGGGATGATGGCGGTCGATGCCGATAAGGATGGCGCGATCACGCTCGCAGAGCAGCGGGCGCACGCCGTCGCGACGTTCGACAAGCAGGATGCCAATAAGGACGGCAAGGTGACGCCGGACGAGCGCAAGGCGGCGCATGAGGCGATGCGTGCCGAATGGAAGGCCCAGCGCGCCCAGGAAAAGGGCGAGTAAGCATAATGCGAAGAGGGGCGGGTGGCTTGCAAGCCACCCGCCCTTTCGCCAAGACCGGAATCGCTCATGACAGACAGACCCCATCTCCTGCTCGTCGACGACGAACGCTCCATCCGCGAACCGCTGGCCACCTATCTCCAGAAAAACGGATTTCGCGTCACGGCCGTGGGCGATGCCGCGACAGCGCGTCAGCGCCTGGCGGGTTATGCGATCGATCTGGTCGTTCTCGATATCATGATGCCGGGCGAGGACGGCCTCAGCCTGTGCCGCCATATCCGCGAGACCGGGGAGATCCCCGTGATCCTGCTGACCGCGCGCAGCGAAGAGACCGATCGGATCGTCGGCCTTGAAATGGGCGCGGACGATTATGTGCTGAAGCCGTTTTCGCCGCGCGAACTGATCGCGCGGATCAAGGTGATCCTGCGCCGCGCCGGCAATGGCGGGGTGCGCCAACATGCGCCGGAAAGCGCGAGCTACGCTTTTGCCGGGTGGGTGCTGAAGGCGGCGGAGCGCACGCTGGTGGACATGGACGGGGTTTCGATACCGCTCAGCACGGGCGAATATAATCTGCTGCTGGCACTGGTGACGCGGCCCAATCAGGTGCTCAGCCGCGATCAGCTTCTGGATATCACGCAGGGGCGAGAGGCCAATGCGTTCGATCGCGCCATCGATAACCAGATCAGCCGTCTTCGTCGCAAGATCGAACCCGATGCGAAGAACCCGACCTTCATCAAGACGGTCTGGGGCGGCGGCTATACCTTATGCGCAGACGTGACCCGCCAGTGAAGCGGTTCTGGCCCGGCAGCCTGATCGGCCAGCTTGCGTTGCTGGTGGCGCTGGCGCTGCTGGTGGCGCAGGCGATCAATTTCGGTCTTCTGGTGCGCGAGCGAGACCGGCTGGTGCTCACCCAGACCAGCGTGCCCACCATTGCGCGCTTGGCCGACGCGATCGAGCGCGATCGTTCCGGCCTGCAGGTGGAGCGGCAGCGCGGACCGCGCCAGCTTCGTCGCAACGTCTTCGTTTCCGAAGCCGTTGTTGTTACGCCCGATATGAAGGCGCGGCCCGATGTGGCGCAGCGTGCGCGCGGTGCGCTCGATGAACTGGGCATCGGTTATCTCAGCGTCGCCGCCGCGGAATCGGATGTCCGTCCGGACCGCCGGATGGACCGGCCGGAACCATCACGCCGTGAAGAGGGCGATGGCGACGATCGCGGCGGGAAATCTCATTTGCTCATTTCGGCACAGGTTTCACCCGGCCATTGGGTCAATGCGATCGGGCGGCTCCCGTCCAACGATCCGCGTTTCATGGGCTGGCTGCTGGTGCAGACGCTCATCCTGTATGGCGTGGTCCTGGTCCCCGTATTGTGGCTGGGACGACGGATGGCGCGGCCGCTGAAGGCATTGACCGGCGCGGTCGAATCCTTCCGCAGCGCTGAAGACAGCATCGCCGTGCCCGAGAGCGGCCCTTCTGACGTCCGCCGGCTGATCGTGGCGTATAACGGGATGCGTACCCGCATCGCCGCGCTGCTCGATGAAAAGGATCGGATGCTGGGCGCGATCGGTCATGATCTGCGCACGCCGCTGGCCTCGCTTCGCGTCCGCGTCGAGGGGATGGAGGATGAGGATGAGCGCGAGCGGATGGTCGGCACGATCGAAGAGATGAACCGCACGCTTGATGATATCCTGTCGCTTGCGCGCCTCGGCCGCCCGAAAGAAGGCGAGACCAAGGTGGATCTCGCGGCGCTGCTCGATCAGGTGGCGGACGATTTTCAGATATTGGGTGCTGATGTCACGCTGGAGGAGGCAGACCGCACCACGGTGACCATCCGCCCCACGCTGATCACCCGCGCGCTGCGGAACGTGATCGACAATGCAGTGAAATACGGCGCGCGGGCGCGTGTGGGAATCGAACGGCAGGATGGCGGCATCGCCATCGTGATCGACGACGACGGGCCGGGCATTCCCGAGGACCGGATCGAGGCGATGTTCGAGCCGTTCGCGCGGATGGAGGAATCGCGCAGCCGCGAAACCGGCGGAACGGGTCTTGGCCTAGCGCTCGCCAAGGCGATCCTTGTCCAGCATGGTGGGCGGCTGACTTTGGCGAACCGCGCCGGTGGCGGTCTTCGTGCGACGCTGTGGTTGCCCGCTTAGGGTGAAACCATTGCCTCCGGATTCACGGAGCGAGCTAAGCAAATACTTACCATTTTCGCTTATCCCGACAGCATGAATGCCGAGACCCGGATCGTCGCCGAAGCGGCCATCGATATGCGTCCGCGCTCGGCGGTCAGCGGGGGAGTCGGGCTGGCCGGGCTGGCCGGATTGGTTTCCTGGGTGCTGATCGCGCGGCATTATGGCATGGATGGAAGCTGGTCCGCGCTCGTCGGCATCGCGGCTTGCGGGCTGCCGATGGTGCTCTGGTCCCTGCTGGTCGACAAGGTGCACCACCATGTCGAAACGGGTCTGGATTGGAGCGGCCCACCGCGCCCGCTGCGCGATTCTCTGGATATCAGCCTCATCAAGATCGCGGGATTATGGGCGACATGGGGCGTGATCGCGATCGTCTATGGCGTCGCGCGCTGGTATTGGCAGGGCCAATATCTGTTTTCGATGGAGTTGTTCACTGCCGCAGCGCCCTGGCTGGCGGGACTATCCATCCCTTATATCCTCTGGATAGACCGGCGGCTGAAAGAGCCGCGCGACGGGGCATATGCTTTCGGCCAATGGCTTACCGGCACGGGCGCACCGGATCGCGCGCTGCTTCACGATCACTTCCGCGCCTGGGCAGTGAAGGGGTTTTTCCTGGCGTTCATGCTGTCAATCGTGCCCGGCGGCTTCGGAGAGATCGTGCGCACGCCCGCGGCGGAGATGGCGGCCAGCCCGCTGGCGCTGATCCGCTGGATGATCGCGGCGATGTTCGTGATCGACGTGGCCTTCGCCACCGTGGGCTATGTGCTCACGATGAAACCGCTGGATGCGCACATCCGCTCGGCCAATCCCTATGCTGCGGGATGGACCGCGGCGCTGATCTGCTATCCGCCGTTCACCCTGATGGGCGATGGCGGGCCGCTGGATTATCATCCCGGCACAGCGGATTGGGCGCAGTGGTTTGCGATGTATCCCGCGCTGATCGTAATGGTCGGCGCGGTGCTCGTGGCGCTCACCGGCGTCTACGCCTGGGCCACCGTCGCATTCGGCCTGCGCTTCTCCAATCTCACGCATCGGGGCATCCTCACCCACGGCCCTTATGCCTGGAGCAAGCACCCGGCCTATCTGTCGAAAAACCTCTTCTGGTGGCTCTCCACCTTGCCGTTTCTGGCAGCCAACGGCAGCATCATCGATGCCGTGCGCAACACGATCATTCTGGGCGTGGTCAGCGGCGTCTATTATTGGCGCGCACGGACGGAGGAACGGCATCTCGGCACCGATCCCATCTATCGCGCCTATGCCGCGTGGATGGCGCGCAATGGTGCCATACCCCGGCTAATCCGCTGGGTGACGGGGCGTCCCTCGAAACCAGGGACGATGCCCGCCGAATAATCCTGTCTGCTGATGTCCCCGCCGGAGGACTGCGAATCGGCGCGCCGTGCCCTAGTCAGATAATCACTGCGAACCCATGCGGGCGTGAATTGCGACCTCACGTTTGACTGGAAAGCCCCGGCCCTGTCCCCAGGTCCGGGGCAACCGTGTTTTCACTGGCCCGCCGCGGTCTCCAGGCAGCGGCGCTGACCGCAAGACAGCGATCTATCCATCGCGAGCCGCACCTTTTCGATCATCTCGCAGCTTGTGCCCGCGGCGGGGATCAGACGCACGACATGGGCCTGGGCATCCGCCTTGTTCAGCGTGTCACGCAGACGCTCGAAGGATGTGATCTGCCCGTTCCACAGGATCCGGTCATGCTTGTCGAGCGCAAGCACATCATCAAACGGCTCGTTTTTCGCCCAATTGGCGCGTGGCGCAGCGCACGTCTTTTCCGCGCAGGCGCTGACGAGCAGCAGCGCGATGACCGGGATGGCAGCTTTGATCATCTTTGGGAGATGGCAGGGTTTTGGATGTCAGGCCAGCCCGATCGTCCCGCGCTAGAAGCTGAACTCCTCATAGACCTTGCTGATGTCGCCCTTCCATTCGCCGTGATAGCGATCGAGCAGGCGCTGGGCGGGGACTTTGCGGGTGCGGGCGGTTTCGCGCAGGGGATCGAGGAAGCCGCTTTCATTGTCGCCCGATGCGTTGAAGCGCGCCCGCGCCGTCAGCCCGGCACCCGCAATATCGACCACTTCGGCGGCGATATCGCCCAACGTCCGGCCGCCTGCGATCGGAGCATCAAGGCCCATTTTCGGCACGGCATCGCGCAGCGCCTGGCGCTCTTCCATCGTCCAGCTCTTGACGACATCCCATGCGGCATCCAGCGCGGTGCCGTCATAGAGCAGGCCGACCCACAGAGCCGGGAGCGCGCAGATTTTGTTCCAGCGGCCGCCATCCGCGCCGCGCATCTCGAGGAAGCTCTTCAACCGCACTTCGGGGAAGGCGGTGGAAAGATGATCGTTCCAGTCCGAAATCGTGGGCAGTTCGCCCGGCAAAACCGAGAGCTTGCCCTTGAGAAAATCGCGGAAGCTGAGGCCCGAGGCGTCGATATACTTCCCGTCGCGATAGACGAAATACATCGGCACATCGAGCGCATAGTCGGCATAGCGCTCATAGCCAAAGCCGTCTTCGAACACGAAGGGCAACATGCCGGTGCGCGCGGGATCGGTGTCGGACCAGATGTGGCTGCGATAACTGAGGAAGCCGTTGGGCTTGCCTTCGGTGAAGGGCGAATTGGCGAAAAGCGCGGTGGCGAGCGGCTGGAGCGCCAGGCCCACACGAAACTTCTTGGCCATATCGCTCTCGGTTTCATAATCGAGATTGACCTGGATGGTGCAGGTGCGCAGCATCATATCCAGCCCCAAGGTGCCGACGCGGGGCATGTGGCGCAGCATGATCTCGTAGCGGCCCTTGGGCATGATCGGCAATTCGGCACGGGTCTTGTCCGGCCACATGCCCAGACCCAGCATTCCGAAGCCGAGCCGGTCGCCCACCGATTTCACCTGCTCCAGATGACGCCCCGTCTCCGCGCAGGTTTCGTGCAGATTTTCCAGCGGTGCGCCCGAAAGCTCGAGTTGCCCGGCCGGTTCGAGGGATACATTGCCGTCGGGACCGGAGAGCGCGATGATACTCTCGCCCTCATAAATCGGTTCCCAGCCGAATTTGGTGAGCGCCACGAGCAGCGCATGGATGCCACCGGGCTCCTCATAGGAGGGCGCGCGATGATCCTTGTGCCAATAGACAAATTTCTCATGCTCGGTGCCAATGCGCCAGCGTTCGGGCGGCTTTTCACCCTTGGCGAATGCGCCGATGAGCTGATCCCGGTTCTCGATGACCGGATCGCTCTCACTGGATACCGTTTTCGTGCTCATTTTTCGCCTCTAGCGGGGCGATCGGCTTTTTGAAAGCGGGAACGGCAGGAAAAGTTACCGACTTGTAACAAGCGCGGTCGGGAATGTTTTTGCGGATCGCCCCTCCGCCGGCACGGGCCGGCGGAGGGGCGACGATTTCATCAGCCGCGCACGTCATTCTCGGTCAGCGGGACGATCTTGATTTCCACGCGACGATTGGCCTGGCGACCCTCATTGGTGCTGTTGGTGGCCACCGGACGGGTGGAGCCAAAGCCCTGGGTGCCGACGCGCGCCGCGGTTACGCCGCGGGTTTCCAGATAATTAGCAACCGCGCGTGCGCGGTTCTGCGAAAGCGGATTGTTAATGGCATCGCTGCCGGTGGAATCAGTGTGACCGTAAACGTCGATATAGGTCTTGTTATACTGGTTCAGCGTGCTCGCCACCTGATCCAGCGTGCTGCGGAATTCGGGCTTCACTGAATAACTGTTGGTATCGAACGTCACGCCTGATGGCATGTTGAGCAATAGTTCGTCACCTTGGCGGATCACCTCCACATCGGTGCCCGCGGTCTGCTCGCGCAGCTTCTTTTCCTGCTCATCCATGTAATAGCCGACGCCTGCACCCGCCAGCGCACCGATGCCGGCACCCACGATCTTCTCGGTCCGGTCGCGCTTGCCGCCGACGAGATCACCCAGGAGATAGCCGCCCAATGCGCCGCCGATGCCGCCGATTGCCGCCTTGGAAATGGTCTTCTTGCCCGTGTTCGGATCCGTGGTGCACGCCGCTGTGGTGGTAAGAATGGCGATCATCGCCGCCGCGCCGAATTTCGATGAAATACGCATATTGCTTCCCTTTATTGGTCCTCTCCCGGCGGATACGACGGGAACTCCGGCAGTAAAACCACCACCGAAACGCATTGTTCCGCCTCCGCACTGAACCTTTGATGAGGCGGTTGTTGTGGCATTGCAAGAATCGCCGCTATAGGGGGTTTGCACCCATGGCACCGCTCCCTCCCTTTCCCTGGTCTGACGTCGCGATCATCCTGGCGCTGATCGCGCTCAACGGCGTGTTCGCCATGTCCGAACTCGCCATCGTCTCCGCCCGCAAACCACGGCTGCAGGCGATGGAAAAGGCCGGGCGCTATGGCGCGCGGCGCGCGCTGACGCTGGCGGAGGATCCCGGCCGCTTCCTTTCCACCGTGCAGATCGGCATCACGCTGATCGGCATCATGGCGGGTGCCTATTCCGGATCGAGTCTCGGCGGGCCTGTGGGCGCGCGCCTGGAAATGCTGGGCGTGCCGGCGGCGAGCGCTGACGAAGTGGGCTTTGCCGTCGTCATCGTAATCACCACTTATGCCTCGCTCATCGTGGGCGAACTCGTTCCCAAGCAATTCGCATTGCGGTCGCCCGAGCCGATCGCGGCGATCATGGCCACGCCGATGCTGTGGCTTTCGAAGATCACCATGCCGCTGGTCTGGCTGCTCGATAAATCGAGCGCGCTGATCTTTCATCTGCTGCGGATGAACCGCGAATCCGAAAATCATGTGACGGCGGAAGAATTGCACCTGATCGTGGCCGAGGCGAGCAAATCCGGCGTGATCGAGGAAAGCGAGCGCGCGATCATCTCTGGCGTGGTGCGGCTGGCGGATCGCCCTGTGCGCGAGATCATGACTCCGCGCACCGATGTGGACTGGATCGACGCCGATAGCGACGCGGATGCGGTGCGCGCCTTCCTGCTCGAAACCCCGCATACCCGCTTTCCCGTGGCCGAGGCGTCGGTGGATGAGATCATCGGCGTGATGCAGGCGCGTGACATCGTCTCCGCCATGATCCGTGGCGAGCCGCTCGATCTGCGCGCGCTGATGCGCAAGGCACCCGTGCTGCCCGATCATATCGATGCGATGGATGCGCTGGATGCGCTGCGCATGGCGGATGTCCCGATGGCGCTGGTGCACGATGAATATGGCCATTTCGAAGGACTGGTCACCCCGGCCGATCTGCTGATCGCGATCGCGGGCGAGTTCGCCTCCGACGCCGATCTGGGCACCGATCCCGCGCTGGTGGAGCGCGAGGATGGTTCTTTCCTCGTTTCCGGCTCGATGGCCGCGGACGCGCTGGCGGACAAGCTCTGCATCGACCTGCCCGAAGACCGGGATTATGCGACCGTGGCCGGCCTCACGCTGGCGGTGGTCCGCCATCTGCCCACCGTGGGCGAGCGCTTCACCTATAAGGGCTGGCGTTTCGAGATCATGGATATGGACGGGCGCAAGATCGATAAATTGCTGGTGAGCGAGGCACCGAAAAAGGCGGGGGCCTGAGGCCTGCTTGTCGAGTTTGTGCCGATTCTCTTGCAAGATAAAGACGAGCGTGGCGGTGATCCGTCTCAAGCAATGCGCGGTGCGCGGTGCGCGGTGCTACAATCAGTCCTTCGAGCCATCCCGAAGGCCCTTACTCATCGGATTTTGGCATGTTGTCGCCAAAGCTCTGCGGGAGTTCGCTTCTGCGTCTCTTGAGTCGGGATGCGGAGACCTCCCGCCTGACAAATCCTCGATAAAGCCCGGCACGCAACCCGTGGGCCATATGAACGAAAATCCCGGCCTGCGCGCCGCGGTGCTGTGGGGCGAGGGCCGCGTTTCTCCGCCGGACGGGATATGGCAAGCATGTCGCCTGGGGCTGGCGCACCTTGCCCGTGCCGGTGATCGCGCGCGGTGCACGGCCTCGCTTTCGGTGGCGGCTTCCAGATCATGTCCGGCGCGGACATCCGCATCGCCCATCCCGCCACGCGCCTGTCGATCATGGAGATGAAATGGGGGCTGGTGCCCGATATGGGCGGCGTGGCTTTGTGGCGGACCCTGGTGCGCGATGATGTGCTGCGCGAACTGACTTATACCAACAGGGAATTTACCGGGGCGGAGGCGCTGCATCTGGGCTTCGTGACCCGGCTGGCCGACGATCCTCATGCCGAGGCACTGGCCCTCGCACGCGAGATCGCCAGCAAGAACCCGCAAGCGATCCGCGGTGCCAAGCGGCTGTATAATGACGCAGCGGATCAGGATGCGGCGACGGCGCTGCTGGCCGAAAGCGCGGCGCAGAAAGCGGTGCTCCGCACACCCAACCAGATCGAAGCGTGATGGCGAATATGGAGAAAAGGGCGCCGGGGTTCGTGGATTGAAAGGCAATTTGGAGACACACCAAACCCGTCATTCCCACGAAAGCGGGAATCCCGCTTCTGCTTCTTCCTTCGTTCTTCTCTCCTTCCTCTTTGCTTCTCTGCGTCTCCGCGTGAACATTAAGAGGTTCGCGCGGAGACGCGAAGCCGCGGAGAAAGAAGCGGGATTCCCGCGTTCGCGGGAATGACGGAAAATGGTGGGAAGCGGACTGTCGGGTTTTGGTATCACGCTCACCTTCCTCGTCACCCCGGGCTTGACCCGGGGTCCCGCTTTTCTTCAAGTTTTGCGTATGGGAAGTGAAAGGAAAGGCGGTTGGGTCTACATTATGGCCGATCGTTATCGCGGCACGATGTATGTCGGTGTCACGACGCATCTTGCAGCCCGCATTTATCAGCATCGGCGTAATGAGGGATCGGATTTCTGCACGCGATATAGGCTAACCCGACTTGTGTGGGCGGAGCGCGGCGATGATATCCTTCAGTGCATCGCCCCCATGAAAAGCGCATCAAGCGCTGGCGACGGGAATGGAAGTTTGCCCTGATCGAGCAGAGCAATGCCCAATGGCACGATATGTTCGAAACGCTTGCCTGAAAAAGAGCGGGATCCCGGATCAAGTCCGGGATGACGATGAAGCCATGTCCGCAAGTGGTCGTTAGCTGGCCTGCCGCTTTTTATTCCCACCCTGTCCTACAGCCCGCTGCCTGTGATAGCCTCCAAATATGCTTCTCGCATCATCCGCTTCGGCTACCAGCGCGGCACGGGCTTTCTGCCTCCGCACAGCCATCTCCAAACAATCATCACTTCAACGACAAAACAACACGCTTCGACGCATCGCGAGCGCGTCAAAGACACTGGGATCTTGGGCCACAAAAAGTGGACACTTTTCCCCCTAAATCCGTCGTTCCCACACCGCGCACGATACCCACATTACCGCGGCGCCATCCGGATTCCGCCGTCCAGCCGTACATCCTCGCCATTGAAATAGCTCGTTTCGATCATCGTCAGCGCCAGCGCGGCATATTCGACGGGCTGGCCGAAGCGCTTGGGGAAGGGCACCGAGGCTGCGAGTGCATCCTTCACGTTATCCGGTGCGCCCTTCATCAGCGGGGTATCGAAAATGCCCGGCAGGATGGTGTTCACCCGGATGCCCTCGTTCATCAGATCGCGCGCGATCGGCAGGGTCATGCCGACCACGCCGCCCTTGGATGCGGCATAAGCCGCCTGGCCCACCTGACCGTCTTCCGCCGCCACGCTCGCGGTGTTCACGATCGCGCCGCGCTCGCCGAACTCGTCTGCCGGATCGAGCGTCAGCATCCCCGCCGCCGATTTGGCGATGCAGCGGAAGGTGCCGACCAGATTGATCTGGATCACCCAGTTGAACGCATCGAGCGGGAAATGCTTGATCGCCCCATCCTCGCGCGAGCGGCTGGCGGTCTTGATCGCATTGCCCGTGCCGGCGCAATTGACGAGCACGCGCTCCTGACCGTGCGCGGCGCGGGCTTTTTCCAAACCGGCGTCCACGCTCTCGTCCGATGTGACGTTCACCTCGCAAAAGACGCCGCCGATCTCGGCTGCCAGCGCTTCGCCTTTCTCCGTCTGCAGATCGAAGATGGCGACCTTCACGCCCTTGGCCGCGAGCGCACGCACGGTCGCCGCGCCAAGGCCCGAGGCGCCGCCGGTGACGACGGCGGAAACGGTGGAATCGAGCTTCATGATGGCCTCTCCTTGATGGGCGCGGTTTCTGATTATGCCCTATCCAATGCCATGATTGCCGTTTACGTCAAGGGGAAGAATGGCCGGGAGAGAGCGTATGAATGTGAGTGAAGCCATGCTTGCCCGCCGGTCGGTTCGCGGCTTTCGCGCGACACCCGTCGATCCCGGACAGATCGGTGATCTGCTGGCAGAGGCGGCGCGCGCGCCGAGCGGGGGCAATCTCCAGCCTTGGCATGTGGATGTGGTGACGGGCGAAGCCATGGCGCGGCTGAAGGCGCTGATGATGGACAAGCTGGCGGCGGGCGTCAGTGAAACACCGGCCTATGACATCTATCCGCCCAAATTGACCGCCCCCTATCGCGATCGGCGCTTTGCCGTGGGCGAGGCGATGTATGCGCATATCGGCATCCCGCGGGAGGACAAGGCGGCGCGGCGGGCGTGGTTCGCGCGCAATTTCCAGTTCTTCGGCGCGCCCGCCGCGCTCTTCTGCACCGTCGATCGCCAGATGGGGCCGCCGCAATGGTCCGATCTCGGCATGTTCCTGCAGAGTTTCATGCTGCTCGCAGTGGATGCGGGGCTGGCGACCTGCCCGCAGGAATGCTGGGCGATGTATCCCGAGACGGTGAGGGGGTTTCTCGGGACGCCAGCGGAACGAATGCTGTTTTGCGGGATGGCGATCGGGTTTGAGGATGCGGCCGAACCAGCCAACCAGTTGCGGACCGACCGTGCACCCCTGGAGCAATGGGCGCAGTTTCACGAATGAGAAAAGCCCTCTCCCCTTCAGGGGAGAGGGTTGGGAGAGGGAGCGTTGATTCAGCCTTTGATGAAGCCCAGCACGTCGGCATTGAAGCGGTCGGCCTCGATCTGGGCGAGCCCGTGCGCGCTGCCCTCATAGATTTTGAGGATCGAGCCCTTGACCAATTTGGATGACAGCAGCGCGGAGGCACCGATCGGCACGATCTGGTCATCGTCGCCATGGATGATCAGCGTGGGCACATCGATCTTTTTCAGATCCTCGGTGAAATCGCTTTCGGAGAACGCCTTGATCGAATCGAGCTGGCCTTTCAGGCCGCCCTGCATCCCCTCACGCCAGAATTCCTGACGCACGCCTTCGGAAATGACCGCGCCGTCGCGATTATAGCCATAGAAGGGGGTCGTCAGATCGTAAAAAAACTGGCTGCGATTGTCATAGGTGCCCTTGCGGATGCCATCGAACACATCCATCGGCAGCCCGCCGGGATTGGCTTGGGTCTTGAGCATCAGCGGGGGGACCGCGCCGACCAGCACCACCTTGGCGATCCGGCTCGTGCCGTGGCGGCCGAGGAAGCGGGTCACTTCGCCGCCGCCGGTGGAATGGCCGATCAGGATGGCATCCTTCAGATCGAGCTGATCGAGCAACTCACCCAGATCGTCGCCATATTGATCCATGGTGTTGTTATTCCACACCTGCGCCGAGCGCCCGTGGCTGCGACGGTCATGCGCGATGGTCCGAAAGCCCTGATCGGCGAAGAACACCATCTGCGGATCCCAGGCGTCTGCCGAAAGCGGCCAGCCATGGGAGAAGACGATGGGCTGGGCATCCTTGCCGCCCCAATCCTTGTAGAAGATTTCGGTGCCGTCCTGGGTGGTGATCGTGCTCATGACCGGGGTCCTTTCGTCGAGGGGATATCTGATAGGCCGATCCGAAAAGGCAGGGCTGTCAGCCCGAAACTAGCCCCGATTCGGCATCGTGAGAGTGAACACGGTTTCGGCCGCCGTCGAGGTGACATCAACCGTGCCGCCATGGGCCTTGGCGATGGCGGACACGATATAGAGGCCAAGGCCAAGCCCCTGCGGACGGCCCTCGTCCATGCGGGTGAAGGGTTGGAACAGGCGCGCGCGCTTGTCCGACGGGATGGGCTGGCCATGATTGACGACGGAGAGCGTGAAAATACCGCCGCGGCTTTCCGCCGAAGCCCGCACCACACTGTCCTTGTCGCCATGGGTCAGCGCGTTGGTCAGCAAATTCGCCAGCAATTGCGCGATGCGCTGCGTATCGCAATCGACCTGCTCCTGAAGATCGAAACGCCGCGCGATCTGGCGGCCCGGATAGGCTGCGCGCGTTTCCACCACCACCTGATCCAGCGCCGCCCGCAGCCCGCCGTCGATCTGGCGGACCAGCGTCAATCCGCTGCCCAGCCGGCCCCGTGCGAAATCGAGCACATCGCCGATCAGGCCGGTCATCCGCTTGCAGCTATCCTCCACCATGGCAATGATCCGCGCCGATTTCTCGTCGGGCGGCGCTTTGGCCAGCATGGCCGCGCCCGCTTCGATCGCCGCAACCGGATTGCGCAGATCATGGCCCAGCACCGCGATGAACTGTTCGCGCAGCTCGGCCGTCTCCTGCGCATCGAGCAGCGCGGCCTCGCTCAGCGCCAGCCGCGACTGGCTTTCCAGATGCAGCGCGATCAGCTCTGCAAACAGCTTGAAGGTGGAGATGATGTCCGGCGTGGACAGCGTGGCCGGCTCGGGATCGAGCGCGCACAATGTGCCGAAGAAGCTGCCGTCGCGCAGGATGATCGGCATGGAAATATAGCTTTGAAAGCCATAAAGCTTGGGCGTGTGATGTCCGCTCCAGGCGACGTCCTCCGCGACATGATCGATGATCACCGCTTGCCCGCCAGCGCGGATTTCGTCGCAGATGGTGGTTGCGATCTCAAGCTCGCCGCCGGGCACCAGCCCCAGTGCGATATCGTCGCGCACCGCGCAGCAGATCCACCGGCTTTCGGTCACCCGGGCGACGGCGGCGAAGCGCAGCCCGGTGACGCGACAGGCGACATCCAGGATCGCCGGAATCGCGTCGATCCGGCCGATCGCTTCTACATCGCTGTTGATCGTGTCATTCATGAATTCAAGCGCCTCGGACGCACTTTTTGTGCGTGTTCAATGCTTTATCTTGTGAACGACGAAAGTGATAGCCGCCCCGATGATCACGCCCAACAGGCCCGAACCGATGGCGTTGACCGCCCATTCCACCAGACCCTGCGCTACGGGAGACGCGTGCGCAGCGGTCTCCGCGCTGTGATGGATGAAATGCGGGAGGGTGGTCATGCCATAATGTTCGATCCCATGGACGATGATGCCGCCGCCAACCCAGATCATCGCCGCCGTGCCGATCACGGAAAGGGCGGAGAGCAGATAGGGCATCGCCTTCACCAGCCCGCGTCCGATCGCCCGCGCCGCCGCACTCGATTTTTCCGCCAGATGGAGGCCGATGTCGTCCATCTTCACGATCAGCGCGACCACGCCATAGACGCCGATCGTCACCAATATGCCGACCACGGCGAGAACGATCGCCTGCTCCCACAAGGATTTATCCGCCACATCGTTGAGCGCGATCGCCATGATCTCGCCAGACAGGATCAGATCGGTGCGGATCGCGCCGCTGACCTTCTGCGCCTCCAGATGCGCGGGATCGTCGGTCACTTCGTCTTCAGCGTCCGCAGTCTCTTCATGCGGGCTGAAGGATTCGATCAGCTTTTCCGCGCCCTCGAAACAGAGATAGGCACCGCCCACCATGAGAATGGGGGTGATCGCCCAGGGCGCGAGCGCGCTGAGGGCGATGGCGGCGGGCAGCAGCAAGACCAGCTTGTTCTTGAGCGACCCCATGGCGATCTTGCCGATAATCGGCAGTTCGCGTTGGGGCGTGAAGCCCACCACGTAGCGCGGGGTCACCGCAGCGTCATCGATCACGACCCCGGCCGCCTTGGTCCCTGCCTTGCCGGCTGCCGCCGATACATCATCCAGCGAAGACGCCGCGAGTTTCGCGATGCCCGCCACATCGTCGAGCAGGGCTGCCAATCCAGAGGGCATGGGTTCGTTTCACTCCATCGTGTGGTCAGGCGTCTTGGTAGAGGAGACGCAAACGCTTGCAATGGAATTTCGACGCCCTTCTATAACTTGCGGCCGATCAACTCCTTCATGATCTCGTTCGTGCCGCCGAAGATCCGCGTCACGCGCGCGGCGCGCCAGGCGCGAGCGATCGGATATTCGTTCATATAGCCCGCGCCGCCATGGAGTTGGAGGCATTTGTCCATCACTTCCCATTGCAGATCGGTGTGCCACAGCTTGGCGGCGGCCCCCTCCTCGGCGGTCAGCGCTTTCGTCGCGTGGCGATTGAGCGCCCAATCCAGATGCGCCCAGCCCACCTGGAGCTTTGACTTGAGGTCTGCCAGCACGAAACGGGTATTCTGGAAATCGAACACCGGCTTGCCGAAAGCCTTGCGCTCCTTGGTGAAGGTCACCGTGTCGTCAAAGGCCTTTTGCGCCGCAGCCTGCGCCGAGACGGCGATCGAAAGCCGTTCCTGCGGCAATTCGCTCATCAGATAGATGAAGCCCTGTCCCTCTTCGCCGAGGCAATTGGTCATCGGCACGCGGACGTCTTCGAAGAACAGTTCGGATGTGTCGGCCGCGTCCATTCCGATCTTGTCCAGATTGCGCCCGCGCTTGAATCCCTGGCGATCCGCCTCGACAAGGATGACCGAGACGCCCTTCCATGCGGGTTCGATTTCCGTATCGGTCTTGACGCAGACCAGGATCAGATCGGCATTCTGGCCGTTCGTGATGTAGGTTTTCGATCCGTTGATGACATAATGATTGCCATCCTTTTTCGCGGTCGTGCGCATCCCCTGAAGATCGGATCCCGTGCCAGGCTCGGTCATGGCGATCGCGGTGATGGCCTCGCCGGAAACGAGCTTCGGGAGCCATTGCTGCTTTTGCTCTTCCGATCCGTAGGCGGTGATGTAGCCCGCGACGATATCCGAATGGAGCGAGAAGCCCAGCGTCACGCCGCCATGATAGGCCGCTTCCTCGTCAACAACCGCATTATAGCCGAAATCCAGACCGAGGCCGCCATATTCTTCCGGTACGGTGGGGCAGAGGAGGCCGAGTGCGCCGGCCTTGGGCCAGAGCGCCTTGGGCACGACTCCGTCTTCGTCCCATCTTGCCGCATTGGGCGCGACTTCCTTTTGCATGAATTGACGGACCGTCTGGCGAAAAGCCTCATGATCTTCATTATATGCGGTGCGCGCGAGGTTATCGAGTGACATGGGCTATTCCCTCTCCGGAAAAAATGGTCTGTTATGCCGTGTAGGGAATACCGTCCTCACGTTAAGGTCAAGTCGCTTTCCGTTATCGTCAATGCCGTAACGGCAAGGTGGACATGGTTAGTATCAATTGTTACCGGATTGCGAATCGTATCAAACGAAGCAACCGGGCTTCTGGAGGGAATGCGTATGAAACTGGCCAGCCTCAAATCAGGTCGTGACGGGAAACTCGTCGTGGTGTCCAACGATCTCGCTTATTATGCCGATGCCGCCCATATCGCGCCCACGCTTCAGGCCGCGCTGGACGATTGGGATCATCTGTCGCTCGATCTGCGCAATCTTGCCACCGATCTGGAGCATGATGCGATTCCCAAGGAGCGCTTTCATGAACGCGAGGCGGCATCGCCGCTGCCGCGCGCCTATCAATGGGCGGATGGCTCGGCTTATGTGAACCATGTCGCCTTGGTGCGGCAGGCGCGCGCGGCCGAGATGCCGGAAAGTTTCTGGCATGATCCGCTGATGTATCAGGGCGGATCGGATGGGTTTCTGGGGCCGCGCGATGCCATTCCGCTGGCGGACGCGGCCTGGGGTTGTGATATGGAGGCCGAGGTGGTGGTCGTCACCGGCGATGTGCCGCAGGGTGCCAGTCGGGATGAGGCGCTGGCTGCGATCCGGTTGGTCGGCCTCACCAATGATGTATCGCTGCGCAATCTGATCCCAGGCGAACTCGCCAAGGGGTTCGGCTTCTTCCAGTCAAAGCCCGCCAGTGCGATGTCACCGGTGTTCGTGACACCCGAGGCGCTGGGTGATCGGTGGAAGGATGGCAAATTGCACGGCGCGCTGATGGTCGACCTCAATGGCGAGCCGTTCGGTCGTGCGGATGCAGGCGTGGACATGACCTTCGATTTCGGCACTCTGGTCGCGCACGCTGCCAAGACTCGTGCGCTCGGCGCGGGGACGATCATCGGATCGGGCACGGTTTCCAATCGCGATGCCGATGGCGGCCCCGGCAAGCCCGTCGCGCAGGGTGGCCTCGGCTATAGCTGCATCGCGGAATTACGCACGGTGGAGACGATCCAGGGCGGCAAGCCCGTGACGCCTTTTCTCAAAACGGGCGATATTGTGCGGATCTGGATGGAAGACGAACATCATCATCCGCTGTTCGGCGTGATCGAACAGGCGGTGGGCGGATAGCACTAATCGGATCCCCTCCACGAAGACGTGGAGGGGGACTAAATCAGACGATTTCGAACAATCCCGCCGCGCCCATGCCGCCGGCGATGCACATCGACACGACGACATATTTCACGCCGCGGCGCTTGCCTTCGATCAGGGCGTGGCCGGCGAGGCGTGATCCGGTCATGCCGAAGGGATGGCCGATCGCGATCGCGCCGCCATCCACATTGATCTTTTCGGGATCGATCTTCAGCGTGTCCCGGCAATAAAGTGCCTGGCTGGCGAAGGCCTCGTTCAATTCCCAGAGACCGATATCGTCCACGCTGAGGCCCGCACGTTCCAGCAGCCTGGGCACGGCGAAGACCGGACCGATTCCCATTTCGTCCGGGCGGCATCCCGCCACCTGAAAGCCGCGATAGAGGCCCAGGATCGGCAGGCCTTCCTTTTCGGCCAGGCTTCGCTCCATGAGCACCTGTGCAGAGGCACCGTCCGAAAGCTGGCTGGCGTTGCCCGCGGTGACGAACTGGCCTTCCTTCACGAACTCTCCATCCTTCCAGACGGGTTTCAGGCCGGCCAATGCCTCATAAGTGGTGCCGGCGCGGACGCCCTCGTCGCGATCGAGCGTCACCGTTTCCACACCCGCTTTCGTGCCGTCCTTTTCGTAAAGCTGCTTCTCCACCGTGATCGGCACGATCTCTTCATCGAACCGGGCCGCAGCCTGCGCGGCGGCGGCGCGCTGCTGGCTGAGGGCCGAAAAACGGTCCTGCGCCTCGCGGGTGATGCCATAGCGTTCGGCGACGATCTCTGCGGTTTCGATCATCTGGATATAGGCGCTCGGCTCCTGCGCGGTGACGGATGTGTTCGCAAAACGCGGCATATCCTTGTTGATGGTAAGCGAGATGGATTCGACGCCACCCGCCAGCATCACGTCATTATCCCCGGCGATGATCGCCCGCGCGGCCTGCGCGATCGCGTTCAGGCCGGACGAGCATTTGCGATCGAGCGCCATGCCCGCAATGGAATGCGGCAATCCGGCGGCTAGCACGGTCATGCGACCGATATTTGCGGCGTGCGTCCCCCATTGATTGCCGCAGCCCAGGATGACATCCTCGATTCGCGCCGGATCAATCCCTGCGCGCGCGATGGCGGCCTTCGCCACATGCGCGGAAAGGGCAGGCGCTTCCGTAGCGTTAAACGCGCCGCGATAGGCTTTGCCGATGCCGGTGCGGGCAGTGGAAACGATCGCGGCTTCGCGCATGGAATTTTCCGTCTGTGCTTGATTTGCGGGCGTTCTTAGCGATCTGCGCTGCGTTTCACCATAGCTGCGGCCCTTGGCGCGGGGGTTTTGCTGCGGCATAGCGGGACAATAAAATATTCGCCGACTGGAGAAATCGATCATGGCCGCGTTCACGCCTTTTCATTGGGACGATCCGTTTTTGCTGGATGCGCAGTTGAGCGCGGATGAGCGGATGGTGCGCGATACGGCGGAGGCCTATGCGCAGGAGAAATTGCTGCCGCGGGTGATCAGCGCGACGCGCGAGGAGCGGTTCGATCGCGAGATCATGAGTGAACTGGGGGCATTGGGTCTGCTGGGCGCGACGATCGAGGGCTATGGCTGTGCGGGGGTCAGCCATGTGGCTTACGGCCTGGTGGCGCGCGCGGTGGAGCGGGTGGATTCGGGCTATCGCTCGGCGATGAGCGTGCAATCATCGCTCGTGATGCACCCGATCCATGCTTATGGTTCGGAGGAACAGCGCCAGAATTACCTGCCGCGTCTGGCCTCGGGCGAGATTGTGGGCTGCTTTGGCCTCACCGAACCCGATGCCGGGTCCGATCCTGCGGGGATGAAGACCCGGGCGATCGTGGCCGATGGCGGCTATCGCCTGTCGGGATCGAAGATGTGGATCACCAACAGCCCGATCGCGGATATCGCGGTGGTCTGGGCCAAGCTCGACGGCGTGATCCGCGGCTTCATCCTGGAGCGCGGGATGGAGGGGCTGAGCTTTCCCAAGATCGAGGGCAAGATGTCGCTCCGGGCGTCGATCACCGGCGAGATCGTGATGGACGATGTGTTCGTGCCCGAATCAAACCTGCTGCCCAATGCCAAAGGCCTGGGCGGCCCGTTCGGCTGCCTCAACAAGGCGCGCTACGGCATCGCCTGGGGCGCGATGGGCGCGGCCGAGGATTGCTTCGCGCGCGCACGGCAATATCAGCTCGATCGCCAGCAGTTCGGCCGGCCGCTCGCCGCCAACCAGATCCCGCAATTGAAGTTCGCCAACATGCAGACCGAGATCGCGCTGGGTCTTCAGGCCGCGCTCGCGGTCGGCCGCAATATCGACGCCGGGACATGGGCACCCGAAATGGTGAGCCTGATCAAGCGCAACAATTGCGGCAAGGCGCTCGACATCGCCCGCGTCGCACGCGACATGCACGGCGGCAACGGCATCGCCGACGAATTCCATGTGATCCGTCATCTCGTCAATCTCGAGACCGTCAACACCTATGAAGGCACCCACGATATCCACGCCCTCATCCTCGGCCGCGCCATCACAGGGATACAGGCCTTCAGTTGATGCGTTACGCCGTCGGATCGCGATGATCACGATCGTCGCGGTTCATCGTCCCTTCATGACCGTTTGTCGAAAACCAGTCTAGGTTCATCCCATGCCGCTCCAACGCGACCTCATCATAAACCGCTTATTCGGAGAATTGCCTTGCGCACCCTCTTCCTGCTTGCCGCGGGCGCATCGTCGCTTGCCGTGGCTGCGCCCGTGACCGTTTTTGCCGAAACCGCAGCGCCCGCCGCCAAGGCCGTGCCCGCCAGCGACAATCCCATGCTCGCCAAATGGACCGGCCCGTTTGAGGGGGTTCCGCCCTGGGACAAGATGCAGCCCAGCCTGTTTCCGGCAGCGTTCGAGGCGGCGATGGCTGAATATCGCGCGGAGGTGCACAAAATCCGTGACGATGAGTCACCCGCCACCTTCAAGAATGTGAACGAAGCGATGCAGCTTTCGGGGCAGACGATGACGCGCCTGTTCGGCCTGTGGGGCGTCCAGGTGAGCAATCAATCCAATGCCGAGGTGCAGGCGATCGACAAGGAATGGAGCCCGAAGCTCGCCGGGTTTTTCGATGAATTCAACCTCGATCAGAAGCTCTTCCAGCGCCATAAAGCGGTTTACGACAAGCGTGCCTCGTTGAAGCTCACGCCGGAACAACTCCGTATCGTCGAGCGCGATTATGAAGGGTTCGTCCGCCGTGGTGCGCTGCTGACACCCGCGCAAAAGGCGCAGGTGACGCAGATCAACCAGGATCTGTCGGGCGCTTTCTCCGATTTCAGCGCGAAGGTGCTGGCGGATGAAGAGACGTGGATCGTGATCGATGACAAGGCGGATCTGGCAGGCCTGTCGGACAGCTTCGTCGCGTCGCTCAAGGATGCGGCGGATGAGCGCAAATTGCCGGGCAAATGGGTGGTGGTCAACACGCGCTCGTCGGTCCAGCCCCTGCTCAATGCGTCCACCAATCGTGCGCTGCGCGAGAAAGTGTGGCGTGCGTTCACCAATCGCGGTGACAATGGCAATGCGAATGACACCAATGCCACGATCGTGAAGATCCTCAAGATGCGCTCCGATCGCGCCAAGCTGCTCGGCTTCAAGAACCATGCCTGGTATCGGATGGATGACACCATGGCGAAGGATCCGGCCAAGGCGATGGATCTGATGATGCGTGTCTGGGGACCGGCGGTGGCGCGGGTGCATCAGGAAGTGGCCGACATGCAGGCGATCGCCGACGCTGAAGCTAAGAGCGGGAAGGGCGCGAAGATCACGATCGAGCCCTGGGATTACCGTTTCTATGCAGAGAAGGTGCGCAAGGCGAAATATGATCTCGATGAGGGGGAGATCAAACCCTATCTCGAACTGAACAATATCCTGCAGGGTGCCTTTTACGCGGCCGGGCGCAATTATGATCTGGCGTTCAAGGAAAACACCGGAGAGATTCCGGTGTTCGATCCCAATGTCCGCACCTTCGCGGTGACCGACAAGCGCGACGGCTCCAATGTGGGCGTGTTCTACTTCGATGGCTATGCGCGTGCCGGCAAGCGCTCCGGCGCGTGGATGACCACCTATCGCAGCCAGCAGGGGCTGGGCGGCGAACAGAATGTGCTGGCGTCCAACAACAATAATTTCGTGAAGGGCGGGGCGGGCGAGCCCACGCTGATCAGCCTGGACGATGCGACCACGCTGTTTCACGAATTCGGCCATGCCATCCATTATTTCTTGCAGGACGTCTACTATCCGGCGCTGGCGGAAACCCCCCGGGATTTCGTGGAATATCCCAGCCAGGTGAATGAGAATTGGCTGCTGACCCGCGACGTGCTGGATCAATATGCCAAGCATTACAAGACGGGCGAACCGATGCCGCAAGCGCTGGTCGACAAGATCGAGAAATCGTCGACCTTCAATCAGGGTTTCGAAACGGTGGAATATCTGTCGTCCGCGATCCTCGACATGAAGATCCATGATCGGGATCAGCCCGTCACCGATCCCAAGGCTTTCGAAAAGGCGACGCTGGCGGAAATCGGGATGCCCAAGGAAATGGTGATGCGTCACCGCCTGCCGCAGTTCAATCATCTGTTCGCGGACGATGGCTATTCAGCGGGCTATTACAGCTATCTCTGGTCCGAAACCATGGATGCGGATACCTGGGCGGCGTTCACCGAAGCGGGGAGCCCGTGGGACAAAGCGACCGCGGACAAATTCCGCGCGATTCTCTTGTCCACCGGGAATGAGACCGACCGGGCAGAAGCCTATCGTGCGTTTCGCGGCCGCGACCCAGACGTGAAAGCGCTGCTCAAAAAGCGCGGATTTCCGACCGAATGAAACGAAATTGCCAGCGGATGTAAAAGTCCGCTGGCAATCGTCTTTGAAATATAATAACAAGGATAGGGTAGGAATGCTGACCCATTAATGGGCGCTGAAAGAGGATGATCGGGATGACCGCAGAGGTTGGAAGCGGCGCGCGCGAAGGCCGCAATTTGAGTCCGCTGGAGCTTCATGTTCCCGAACCCAAATTCCGTCCCGGCGACACGGCGGACTATAGCGATCTCTTCATCCCCGTCGCCGGTGTGGCCGTCCGCCCGGAAGCCGACGCCAGGCCGGACAGTTTCCACGAACTCGCTTATTCGCTCGTCCGCGTGCTGGATGATGACGGCCAGGCGGTCGGGCCTTGGAATCCCAAGCTCTCCCCCGATCGCTTGCGGGCGATCCTCCGCGCGATGGCGCTGACCCGCGTTTTCGACGAGCGCATGTTTCGCGCGCAGCGGCAGGGCAAGACCAGCTTCTACATGAAGTGCCTGGGCGAAGAGGCGGTGGCGATCGCCGCGACCTTCGCGCTGGAGAAAGACGATATGTGCTTCCCCAGCTATCGCCAGCAGGGCATCTTGATCGCGCGCGGCTGGTCTCTGGTCGATATGATGAACCAGATCTATTCGAACAAGGGCGACCGGCTGCAGGGCAAGCAATTGCCGATCATGTATTCGGTGCGTGATGCGAGCTTCTTTTCGATCTCCGGCAATCTGACGACGCAATATCCGCAGGCCGTGGGCTGGGCGATGGCCAGCGCCTCGCGCGGCGACACGCGGATTGCCGCCACATGGTGCGGCGAAGGCTCCACCGCGGAAGGCGATTTCCATTCCGCCTGCACCTTCGCCAGCGTCTACCGCGCGCCCGTGATCTTCAACATCGTGAACAATCAATGGGCGATCTCCTCCTTTTCCGGTTTTGCGGGCGCGGAATCGACTACCTTTGCCGCGCGCGCGATCGGCTATGGCATCGCCGGGCTGCGAGTGGACGGCAACGATGCGCTGGCGGTTTATGCCGCGACCGAATGGGCGGCCGAGCGCGCGCGGACCAATCAGGGGCCGACGCTGATCGAGCATTTCACCTATCGCGCCGAGGGGCATTCCACCTCGGACGATCCCGGCCAATATCGTTCGGCGAACGAGAGCGCTGACTGGCCGCTGGGTGATCCGATCGCGCGGCTGAAACAGCATTTGATATTGCTGGGCGAATGGGATGATGCGCGCCACGCCGCGATGGACCTGGAACTGGCCGAATTGGTGAAGGCATCCGCCAAGGAAGCCGAAAAGAACGGCATATTGGGGCATGGTCTGAACCAGCCGTTCGAGACGATGTTCGAGGGCGTGTTCGAGGATATGCCATGGCATCTGAAGGAGCAATGCCAGCAGATGCTGGACGAGCAGAAAGCGGCGGGGTTGTGACGATGTTCGTGCACGCCTCTCTCGTCATCCTCGCGAAAGCGGGCATCCCGCTTCTCCTTCTTCGTCTGTCGGCTTCAACACAAAGGCAGCGGGATTCCCTCGTGCGCGGGAATGACGAGGTGTTCGCATGAGCGATATAACTGAAAATCCAGTGGAAACCGCCGAACCCACCACGCGCATGAACATGATCCAGGCGATCAATTCCGCCATGGACGTGATGATGGCGCGCGATCCGGACGTGATCGTGATGGGCGAGGATGTCGGCTATTTCGGCGGCGTGTTTCGGGCAACCGCCGGGTTGCAGAAGAAATATGGCAAGCGCCGCGTATTCGATACGCCGATCACCGAATGCGGCATAATCGGCGTCGCGGTGGGCATGGGCGCTTATGGCCTGCGCCCCGTGCCCGAGATCCAGTTTGCCGACTATATCTATCCGGCGCTCGATCAGCTCGTTTCGGAAGCCGCGCGGCTGCGCTATCGCTCGGCCGGCGAATTCATCGCGCCGATGACGGTGCGCTCGCCCTTCGGCGGCGGCATTTTCGGCGGACAGACGCACAGCCAATCGCCCGAAGGCATCTTCACCCATGTGTCCGGCGTGAAGACCGTCATTCCCTCGACGCCTTACGATGCCAAGGGTCTGCTGATCGCGGCGATCGAGGATAATGATCCGACGATCTTCTTCGAACCCAAGCGCATCTATAACGGCCCGTTCGACGGTCATTATGATCGCCCTGCGCGCAACTGGTCCGCGCACCCCGCAGGTGAAGTGCCCGAAGGCTATTACAGGATCCCGCTGGGCAAGGCCAATGTGGTGCGGGCGGGGCAGGCGCTCACGATCCTGTGCTATGGCGCGATGGTCCATGTCGTTGCTGCCACGATCGAGGAACTGGGCGTGGATGCCGAGATCATTGATCTGCGCACCCTCGTCCCGCTCGATATCGAGACGATCGAAGCCTCTGTGAAGAAGACCGGGCGCTGCATGATCGTTCATGAAGCCACGCGCACATCGGGCTTCGGCGCGGAGCTTTCGGCCCTGGTACAGGAGCGTTGCTTCTATCATCTCGAAGCCCCGATCGAGCGCGTCACCGGCTTCGACACGCCTTATCCCCACAGCCTCGAATGGGCCTATTTCCCCGGCCCGGTGCGCATCGCCGAGGCGCTCAAGAAAATCATGAAGGAATGAAATGCAGAGTTCTTCCTCCTATTCGGTTCGTGTCGAGCCCCTTGACTGCCTGCCAAGGCAGGCGCTCGGGATAAACTTCGTCGCAATGCGACAAAGTCGAGACACCTTCTCCCAGACTCAAACGTCCCTCGACTTCGCTCGGGACAAACGGGGATTTTTGTAATGGCTCTTTTCACTTTCAAATTGCCCGATATCGGCGAAGGCATTGCGGAGGCGGAGATCGTCGCATGGCATGTGAAGCCGGGCGATATGATCGCCGAGGATCAGCCGATCGCTGACATGATGACCGACAAGGCCACGGTGGAGATGGAATCCCCGGTGGCGGGCAAGGTGATCGAGATCGCGGGCGAGATCGGCGATGTCGTGTCGATCGGCGCGATGCTGGTGGTGATCGAAACCGAGGGTTCGGTGGAGGAACGGATCGATGCCGAGACGCCGGATGCCGGGACGGTGGAGATTGTTGAAGCGGCTGAGATTGCCCCTGAGCCGTTCGTGCCGAGCGAAGTCGAGGCACCTGCTCCGACGCCGGCGTCTCAACCCGAACGTGTCTCGACTACGCTCGACACAAGCGGTGTTGATAAAACGGCCGCCAAACACATCCTCGCATCCCCCGCCGTGCGCGATCGCGCCAGGGCGCTGGGCGTCGATCTGGCGGATGTGAAAGCGCAGTCCGATCGTGTGCGTCATGCTGATCTGGATGCCTATCTCACCTACAATAGCGCACAGGGTTTCCGTGCAGCGGGCGCGTCGGCCAGGCGCGCGGACGAACCGATCAAGGTGATCGGGATGCGCCGTCGCATTGCGGAGAATATGCAGGCTTCCAAGCGTAACATCCCGCATTTCACCTATGTCGAGGAAGTGGACGTCACCGATCTGGAGGCGATGCGCGCGGATCTGAATGCCAATCGCGGGAGCCGCCCGAAACTCACGATGCTGCCGCTGCTGATCGTCGCGATCTGCAAGGCGATCCCCGATTTTCCGATGATCAACGCGCGCTACGATGACGAAGCGGGCGTTGTGACGCGGCATGGCAGCGTGCATCTGGGCATGGCGACGCAGACCGATGCGGGCCTGATGGTGCCCGTGATCCGCGATGCGCAGGATCGCAATGTGTGGCAGCTCGCTACCGAGATCACCCGCCTGGCGGAAGCCGCGCGCATCGGCAAGGCGAAGAGCGAGGAATTGAGCGGATCGACCTTCACGATCACCTCGCTCGGACCGCTTGGCGGCGTGGCGACAACGCCGGTGATCAATCGTCCCGAAGTAGCGATCATCGGCCCCAATCGCGTGATCGAGCGGCCGATGTTCCGAGGTGGCGAGATCGTCGCGGCCAAGCTGATGAACATCTCCATCTCCTGCGATCACCGCGTGGTCGATGGCTGGGATGCCGCGAGCTATGTTCAGGCGGTCCGCAAACTGCTGGAGACGCCGGTTTTGCTGTTTGCGGATTGAGGATTATGCCGTCAATATTGGGGCCAAGGGATCAACTCTCCCTTTGGCCCGATTTTTGACCAGCCCTGAGCGACCAAGCTGCCGTTTATGGTTTTGAGATGGATGCGGAGCTTATCGCCTTTCTCGATGGCTGGGCCGGGCGGTCCGCATCCTCCTCTGCCGTCGTCGGACCACCAACGAAGTCGATAAATTGCTGGTAATTTTTTGCCGCGAATAACCTTAGTTATTCTAATGTCGGAATCGAAAATCCCAAGGCTGTTACCGACTAATTTTTTGCGCGCGATTGAAACACCGTCAAAGACATGGTCCGCCGTCTCTCTGCTCGAATAGAAATCTTGCGTCGGCGCGCGACAAGCAATCGCACTGAACGGCGTCGAGAATAGCAATGTAGCGCCAATGATGGTCGAGAGCCTGCAACATCTGCGGCCATTTCGCTGCGGTGAAACCGAATTAGTTAACGTCAGCATCTTCTGGCTTCCTCTCCAATTGTATCGCATTTAACATGATCGACAGTCATGGCGCATTAAAAAGCCAGATCGAATTTACACGCGATCGTTCAATGTGGGACATATATCGCCAAGGAGAATTTCCATGCGCATCGCCCTTGCCGCTGCCGCTTTGCTCTCTACCTTCACAACTATGTCATCCCATGCCCAAACCCCCGCCGCCCCGGTGAAGTCCATTCCCGGTGATCCCTATGTCTGGCTGGAGGACTGGACCGGCCCCGAAGCGATGGCGTGGGTCGAAACGGAGAATGCGCGGACGCTCAAACGGCTGCAGGATGATCCGCGTTTCAAGGCGCTTTACGGCGAGGCGCTGGCGATTGCGTCGGCCAGTGACCGCATCCCCTATCCCAATCCGCTGAACGGCCGCATCTTCAATTTCTGGCGTGACGCCGCGCATCCGCAGGGCATCTGGCGTTACACCACCGAGGCCGACTATGCCTCGGCCAGCCCTGCATGGACCACGATCCTCGATCTGGATGCGCTCTCCAAGGCCGAGGGCAAGAAATGGGTGTGGAAAGGCGCAACCTGTCTCGATCCCGATGAGCGGCTGTGCCTGCTCAATCTCTCCGATGGGGGCGAGGATGCGGTGACGATCCGCGAGTTCGATCTCTCCACCGGTCAGTTCGTGGACAAGGGATTCACCTTGCCCACGTCCAAGCAGAATGAGGCCTGGCTCGATCAGGACACATTGCTGCTGGCGCGCGACTGGGGGGCGGGGAGCCTCACGGCCTCCGGCTATCCCTTCGTGGTCAAAGCGGTGAAGCGTGGCGCGCCGCTTGATCAGGCGGAGGAAATCTATCGCGGTGATCCGGCGGATCAGGTCGGCTCGGCACCCTTTGTGCTGAGCGACGGCAGCGGCCATCGTGCGGCCTTCATCTATCGCGGCACGACTTTTTTCACCAACGAGACCTATTGGATATCGCCAGAGGGGCCGAAGCGATTGCCGTTGCCGGGCAAGGCGCGGCTATCGGGTATGGTCGCCGGGCAGGTGATCGTCACCACCAGCGAAGACTGGACCACGCGCGACGTGACCGTGCCGGCGGGTGCCGTCGCCGCAGTGACGCTGAAGGATATTCAGGATGGTGGCGATCTTTCGCCGGTGATCCTGTTCGCCCCCAATGCGCGCCAGTCGGTAGAGGGTGTGACCCCCACGAAATCGCGGCTGATCCTGACGATCATGGACAATGTCCGTGGCCGGGCGATGGTGCTGACGCCGGGCAGCAAAGGCTGGACCTCCAAGCCGCTCGCCTTGCCGGACAACACCTCCATCAGTGTGATCTCATCGACCGACAAGAAGGATCTGGCCTATATCAACGTCACCGGCTTTCTCGATCCGACGACGCTATGGTCGGTTGATACTGCGGCGGCCAGCGTGAAGCAGGTCAAGGCGCTGCCTGCGAAATTCGATGCGTCTACCCATGTGGTCGAGCAGTTCGAGGCGGTCTCCACCGATGGCGCGAAGATCCCCTATTTCATCGTGCACAAGAAAGGCATTCCGCTTGATGGGAGCACGCCGACGATCATGACCGCTTACGGCGGTTTCGAAGTCTCGATGACGCCCAGCTACGCCGCCACGATCGGCAAGCTCTGGCTGCAGCGCGGCGGCAGCTATGTGCTTGCCAATATTCGGGGCGGCGGAGAGTTCGGCCCGGCCTGGCATGAGGCAGGACGCAAGACCAAGCGGCAGATCATCTACGATGATTTCGCCGCCGTGGCGCAGGACATCTTCGCGCGCAAGCTGTCCAGCCCGCAGAAATTCGGCATCTATGGTGGCTCCAATGGCGGGCTGCTGATGGGCGTGGCGTTCAATCAGCATCCCGATCTCTGGAGCGCGGTCACCATCCAGGTGCCGCTGCTGGACATGATCCGCTATGAGCAGATCGCGGCGGGCGCATCCTGGGTGGATGAATATGGCAGCGTGGGCGTGCCGGCGGAAAAGGCGTTTCTCGAAAAGATATCGCCTTACGCGAATATCAAGAAGGGCGTCGCCTATCCCGAGCCTTATATCTGGACGACCACCAAGGACGATCGCGTCGGCCCGCAGCACGCCCGCAAATTCGCGGCGCGGCTGAAGGAATATGGTCTGCCCTATCTGTTCTACGAGGATACGGCAGGCGGGCATTCGGGCGATGCCGATATCCAGCAGGGTGCCCGGCTTCAGGCGCTGCAGATGACCTATTTCGCGCAAAAATTGATGGGTGAGGCACCGGCCCATCCATAAAGCCCGGAAAATCGACGTTTTTGGAGCGCTTGCGTAACGAGGTTCCCAGGCGCACCCTTCGATCAAATGATTCGGGGCGGGGGAGTGTCGATGATGCGGAGGATGATTTCCGGAATAGTTATAACGGGGCTTGGTCTGTCGGGCTGCAACGGCACGCCCGAAATTGCGCTTCCGGCGGACCGGCAAGAGCAGGCGGCCACCTGTTATGCGGCGAAGATGGCGGTCTTCAACGCGGCGGAAGGCCCGGACAAGATGACGCTCGACCAGATCAACCAGGCCGCGCATTTCCTGATACTCGGCGCTTCGCTCAACGGCATTGCCGAGCCGACCACGCTCCAGAAGCTCAGCGCGCGGGGCAAAGTGCTTGAGGCAGAGGTGAGCAAGGCGAAGAATGGGGCAGCTTATGCCAAGCCATGCCAGGCCGCTTTTCCCGCGACGCAAGCGGGCGCGTTCACGACCTTGCCGACCGACAATGCGAATACGCGGATGCTGTGCTACACGCTCTCTACCGCATTGCTGCAAATCTATCAGGCGAGCGATCCGCTCCCTGATCCGCGCGCCGAAACCTATGTGAAATTGAACAGCGATCTGGATGCGCGCATCCTCTCCGAGCTGCAGGCGGGGGGCGAGGTCAATCCGGCCGAGCTGGCAGGGCGCGCGGTTCGCGGGCTGGCCCAGGCGGTGGAACTGGGTTCGCCGACCCAGGTGATGAAAGCGTGCGCGGATCGCTATGCGGGCGGCGTCGGCGTTTGAACTTTACCCTGATCGTGATCGCCGCCCTGATCGCGCCGGCCGTTCTTGTCGTGATACTGCCCCGGCGCTGGCTGGTGCGGGCCATGCTCTTTTGGCTGGTCCTGCCCCTCATCGTCTATTGCGGGATCGTCATCTGGGAAACCATCACACGGCCGCCGGTGCCGAACCTGTTTGAAAATATGGCGTTCGGCTTCATGCTGGTGGCGACGATCGGGGGCATCCCCTGGCTGATCGCCAGCGTCATCGGTTTCGGTCTGGGCTTTCTTTTGCGCCGCGTCGTCAGGCCAGGTGATCGCGCCGGGCCAGTCGCCACGGTTTCCGATCCCGGCGTATAGGTGCCAGCCCCGCTATTTCAGTTTGATCGGCAATCCCGCGGCGATGAATACCGCTTCATCGGCAGCGGCGGCGACCGCCTGATTGATGATGCCTGCCACATCGCGGAATCGGCGGGCAAGTGCATTGTCAGGCACGATCCCCAGGCCGACTTCGTTGGATACGAGGATGACAGGGCAAGGTGCCCCACGCAGCGCATCCAACAATCGCACCGTTTCCGCCTCGGCATCGCGTTCGGCGAAGATCAGGTTGGATGCCCACAGGGTGAGGCAATCGATCAGGAGCGCGCGGCCCGAGCGCCCTTCGGCGTCGATCGCGGCCGCCAACGCGAGTGGCGCTTCGAGGGTCGCCCAGCGCGGGCCGCGGTCATCCTGGTGGCGCGCAATCCGTGCGGTCATTTCATCATCCCATGCCTGGGCCGTCGCGATATAGACCAGATCGCCTTCCAGTTGTTCGGCGCGTTGTTGGGCATAACGGCTCTTGCCGGAGCGTGCGCCGCCGAGAATGAACAGGATATGGGGGGGCGGGGATGGCATCGCTCAACCATAACGCACGCCGCGATTCCCTCAACTCCTTAGCCATTTGCCCCTGACGGTGTTTCGGTGTTTGGACTTGTCCCACGAAGCCTGACGCGCGAGAGGAAAGCGCGCGGTGCAAAGGGGCAAGCGGTTGAGTGAATGGACGTTCCATGGCGGCAGATTGAGCGCCGCGCGACTGCGTTTCGCTAGCGCGCCGGAACCGTGGCTCGATCTGTCCACCGGCATCAATCCTCATCCCTGGCCAGGCGCTGCCGCAATGGAGATCGACTGGCGCGCACTGCCCGACGAAGCTGGCCTGCGCGCGCTGGAGGCCGCGGCGGCGGTCTGCTTCGGCACGTCCCCCGATTTCGTGTGCGCGCTGCCGGGTACCGAGATCGGGCTGCGTCTGCTCGATACGCTGCCATTGCCGCGCCCCGCCTTTCATGTGGCGGATGGCTATCGCACCCATGCGGAGGCGCTGTCCGGATCGCAGTCGATCGATGCGCACGCGATTCCCACGCGCGGGGGTCGAACGGTGCTGCTCGCAAACCCTGCGAATCCAGACGGGCATATTTTTTCGACCGAAGCGCTTTTGGACATCACACAGGCGGGAGGCTGGCTGATCGTCGACGAGGCGTTTGCCGATGCGCTTCCGGGCACCAGCGTGGCGCATCACGTGGCCGAAGATCGTCCGCTCATGGTGTTGCGATCCTTCGGCAAATTCTTCGGGCTCGCCGGGCTGCGGCTTGGCTTTGCGATCGGACCGCGGGCGATGATCGATCGACTGCGCGCCCGATTGGGAAGCTGGCCCGTTTCGACGGCGGCGTTGCAGATTGGTGCCGCCGCCTATGCGGATGCGGCATGGATCGCGATGATGCGCCAAGCGCTGGCGGATGAGGCTGCGGCACTCGATGTGGTGCTGCGGCGGCATGGTTTCGATCCTCGCGGCACCTGTCCCTTGTTCCGGCTGATCGAGACGGGCCACGCGGAGGCGCTGTTCGAACATCTGGCAGGGCAGGGGATATTGACCCGGCCGTTCGATCATCATCCGCGCTGGCTGCGGCTGGGATTGCCGGGCAGCGAGGCAGCATTGGACCGGCTCGATCGGGCGCTGGGGCTTGGCTGAACCGGTCGCCCTTTTGGCGCTGGTGATTGACGCCGCGATCGGCTGGCCGCCCGCGCTCTACAATGTGGTCGGGCATCCCGTGGGCGCGTTTGCCAAGCTGATCGAAGGTTGTGAGGGACGGTGGAACAATCATGCCCGTGGCGAGCCTTTCCGAAGAATTGCGGGCGTGATCACGGTGGTGATCCTGGTCGCCTTTGCAGGCGGGATCGGGTTCCTGATCGAATATGCGCTGGCGCTTTGGCTCGGGCAATGGGCGTGGATCGGCGTGGCGCTCTGCGCGGCGCCCGGTCTCGCGCAGCGCAGCCTTCATGATCATGTCCTGCCCGTCATGCGTGCATTGATGGCGGGCGATCTGGCCGAGGCGCGCGTTTTCGTCGGCATGATCGTAGGGCGCGACACCGCGGCGCTCAGTGAGTCCGGCGTCACCCGCGCCACGATCGAAAGCCTGGCCGAGAGCTTTTGCGATGGTGTGGCGGCACCGCTCTTCTGGTTGCTGTGGCTCGGCCTGCCCGGCCTTTGGGCGTATAAGGCGATCAACACGGCGGACAGTCTGATCGGTCATCGTGAGGAACGCTGGCGCGCCTTTGGCTGGGCGGCGGCGCGGACCGACGATATGGCCAATCTGATCCCCGCACGGCTCTCGGCTATGGTGATCTGCCTGGCCGGGATGGGCGGCTGGCGCATGATGATCCGGGATGCCGGCAAGCACGCGTCTCCCAATGCGGGGTGGCCCGAGGCGGCGATGGCGGGCGCGATCGGGATCAGGCTGGCCGGGCCGATCGCCTATGACGGGATTGTGCACGACAAGCCGTGGATCGGGGATGGCCGCGCCGATGCGAGCGCCGATGATATCCGCCGCGCACTCGCCATCTACCGGCGCGCGTGCCTTATCCTGTGGATCATGGCAGGGGGTGCCGCATGGGTGCTGTGATGCTTCAGGGAACGGGATCGGACGTCGGCAAATCGGTGCTGGTCGCCGGATTGTGCCGCGCGTTGGTCAATCGCGGGCTGACTGTGATGCCGTTCAAGCCGCAGAATATGTCCAACAATGCGGCCGTGACGGCGGATGGAGGCGAGATCGGGCGGGCGCAGGCGCTGCAGGCGATCGCCTGCCGCGCAGAGCCGCATACCGATATGAACCCGGTGCTATTGAAACCGCAAGCGGACCGCACATCGCAACTGATCGTGCATGGGAAGGTGCGCGGCACGCTGGGTTCGGGAAATTTCCGGGCAGCGCGGGGCGCGTTGCTCGGCGAAGTCATGGCCAGCTACCGGCGCTTGCGGTCCAGGTGTGACATCGTGGTGGTGGAGGGCGCGGGATCGCCCGCCGAGATCAACCTGCGCGCCGGTGATATCGCCAACATGGGCTTTGCGCGCGCCGCCGATGTCCCGGTGGTGCTGGTCGGCGACATCGATCGCGGGGGCGTGATCGCGGCAATCGTGGGCACGAAGGCAGTGATTGATCCCGCCGATGCGGCGATGATCCACGGCTTCATCATCAACAAGTTTCGCGGCGATCCCGCACTGTTCGAGGATGGCTATCGGCAGATCGAGACAATCGCCCGATGGCGCGGTTTCGGCGTCGTGCCGTGGCTGGCGGCGACGGCACGGCTGCCCAGCGAGGATGCGGTGGTGCTTGAGCGCCATGCGGCGCGCGGGCCGGGCGCGAAACTGATCGCCTGCCCGATCCTGCCGCGGATTTCCAATTTCGACGATCTCGATCCGCTGAAGCTGGAGCCGGGCGTGGAATTGCTGATGGTGCCGCCAGGCCAGCCGATCCCTGCGGAGGCCGCGCTGATCGTGCTGGCGGGGTCCAAGGCGACGATGGCCGATCTAGCGGCGCTCCAGGCGGAGGGCTGGGACGTGGACATTCGTGCGCATCATCGGCGTGGTGGCGCGATCCTGGGGCTGTGCGGCGGCTATCAGATGCTCGGCACGCGGCTGTCCGATCCCCACGGGATCGAGGGCGCGCCGGGCAGCGTAGATGGGCTGGGGCTGCTTGACGTGGAGACGATGCTGACCCCGGCCAAGGCGTTGCGGCAGGTGCGCGGCGCAGCCTTTGGCGCGCCATTCGACGGCTATGAAATGCACATGGGCGAGACCACCGGGCCAGACGCGGCGCGGCCATTCGCACAATTTGAGGCTGGTCGCGCGGATGGTGCGATCAGCGCGGACGGGCTGGTGATGGGCAGCTATATTCATGGCCTGTTCGCCGATCCCGGGCAACGCGCCGCGCTCCTGGCGAGGATCGGTGTGGAGGGGGGGGGGCGCGATTATCATGCCTCGGTCGATACCGCGCTAGATGAGATCGCCGCGGCGCTGGAAGCGCATCTGGATATCGACGGGCTGATCGCAGTGTCAAAGCAGGCGGGTGCCGATCAATAAGGCGGCGAGCAGGCCGGTCTCGACCAGTTCGATCCCCGCGCCGTGGCAATCACCCGATACACCGCCCAATGCGCGATGCAGCCAGAGACCCCAGAGCGCGATTAATATAGGTGCGATCAGGATGAACGGGGCGATCAGCGCGCTCGCCGAGAGCACGGCGGCCCAGCCAATGATATCCTGAAGCCGGATCGCCTTGGCGAAGCGCGCGGCCAGCCCGCTATGAAGCGGCTCCAGCCAGCGGGTCCAGGCGAGCGGACCGATCCGGGCGGCGAAGGGGATCAGTGCCAAGACTGCCCATGCCTGCGCTTCGATCAGCCCGTGCAGCAGGATGATCTTGGCGATCAATTGCAGCCCGATCGCCACGACGCCGAAGCTACCGACATGGGGATCGGCCATCACTGCCAGGAAGCGTTCTCGATCCTTGTGCGCCGCACCGCTGGCATCCGCCAGATCGGAAAGTCCATCGAGATGGAGCGCGCCGGTGACCAGCACCCAGGCGACAAGCGCGGCCAGTGCGCCGGTCCAGGGATCGATCAGCGAACCTGTAAAGGCCGCACCCGACAGGATCAGTCCGATGACCAGACCAACGGCGGGAAACCAGCGCATGGCATGAGGAAAATTGTCGCCTTTCACATCCATGCGCGGCGCCGGCAATCGTGTCAGAAATTGCAGCGCGATGATGAAGCCTTTCACGCGTAAAGGCCCGTAATCTGCGCCGAGCGTGGTTGCCCTTCCCACACCCGCAGAGACAGCAAGGCGGCATAAGGCAGTTCGAATGCCCAGAGCTGACGTTGATCGAAGCCGCAGAGCGCCGCCAGCGCCGCGCGCATCGCGCCGCCATGCGTGACGATCAGCGTGGGGCGGGGCGGGAGCATCGCGATCGCGTCCGACACGCGCGCCACCAGCGCGGACCAGCGTTCGCCGCCCGGCGGCGGATGAGCATCGGGGTCATTCCAGAAACGGCCCAGAGCCTCGGGATCGAGATCGGCGCTCGCCATGCCGTCCCACGCCCCGAAATCCAGCTCGCGCCAGCGCGGATCGCGCGTCACGGATATATTCAATGTCCGGCCGATCGCGCTCGCCGCATGGCTTGCCCGGATCAGATCGGACGATATCAGCGTCTCGATGCCGAGATCGCCCGCCTGATCGACACAGGCGGCGATGCCCGCCGCGGTTGAGGCGCAATCCGTGCGGCCCAGCATCAGGCCGGTGCGTTCGGGCTCGCCGTGCCGCAGCAGGTGAAGCGCGAAATCGGTCATGGCGCGTTCGAAACCCCGGCTTCAGCAAAAGTAGCCATATTATTGTGCGCCGCCAGCGCTGCGCGGATGATGGACACCGCTATCGCGGCCCCGCTCGCCTCGCCCAGCCGCATGTTGAGGGAGAGCAAGGGGATCAGGCCCAATCGATCGAGCAGGCGGGCATGGCCTGGCTCCAGCGAGACATGGCCCGCGATGCAATGATCGGTAATCGCGGGGCAGGCGGCGGCCAATGGGGCCAGCGCAGCGCCACTGATGAACCCGTCCATCACCACCGGGATCCGCAACAATCGGGCCTGAAGCACGGCCCCGGCCATCGCCGCAATCTCGCGACCGCCCAGCCGCCGCAGCGTCTCGAACGGGGTGTGTGGCGTGTTGTCATGGAAGGATAAGCCGCGTTCGACCACGGCGATTTTGCGCGCTATCCCATCCGCATCCACGCCCGTTCCCGGCCCGACCCAATCGCGCGCCGCGCCGCCGAAGCTGCGTGCGCACAGCGCCGCGGCGGCGGTCGAATTGCCGATCCCCATTTCGCCCACCGCCAGCAGATCGAGCGCTGGATCGACCGCGGCGGCCCCTGCGGACAAAGCGGCAAGGCATTCGGCCGCGCTCATCGCGGGTGCCACGGTGAAATCAGCGGTGGGCCGATCCAATTCCAGCGCGACAACCTTCAGCTCAAGCCCGGCCGCGCCCGAAAGGGCGTTGATCGCCGCGCCGCCCGCTTCGAAATTCGCGACCATCTGCGCGGTGACGGCCGGCGGAAATGCGCTCACGCCATGCGCGGTGATTCCGTGATTGCCGGCAAATACCGTGACGCGCGCGCGATCGACAGTAGGACGCGCCTTGCCCTGCCATCCGGCCAGAAACAGCGCGATATCCTCCAGCCGTCCGAGCGATCCCGCAGGCTTGGTGAGCGACGCCTGTCGTTCCACGGCGGCGGCGATGGCTGCCTCATCGGGCGCAGGCAGAGCGCGCAGCGCGGCGTCGAACGCTGCCACGGTTGCGAACGCGCTCATTCAGCGACGAACCCGGCGGGCGGGGTGCGCGTGATGAAATGGCCTTTCACGCCCTGCGGCCATTGGGAGAACGGCACGCGGCCATGATCGCTCGCGGCATAATGCACGGCATAATCGAGGATCGCACGCGCGGCCTCCTCATCCGGCGTGAAGCGGCCGAGCACATAGCCCACCTTGCCCGGCGCGCGCAGGTGAATGGTGCAGAAATCGGTGCACGCAAACAGGCACGGCATCTGCTGCACCGCGATTCCGGCATAGCGATCGTCCGATGCCTTCACTGTTTCGAGCGCCGCCACCAGGCGTGCGCCGCCGCGGATGCCCTCGGCATCCTGCCGCGATTCATCCGAATGACGGCAGGTGTTGCACGCGACCACCGCGGGTCCATCATCGACTTGTGTCAGCATCATTTCATCTCCTGCCGCGCAAATTCATGAAAAGCCATCCAGTCTGTCCGAAGTCCATCGAACCACATGCCATCAGAAGCGCCCCCGCAATCCGACATGAATGCTGCGGCCGAGCGTGTTGTAATTCCGGGCGGTCTCATAATATTCGTCGAACAGATTTTCGGCGCGGGCATAGATTTCAAGGCCGTCGCCTGCCTTCAACGCTGCCCGCAGATCGATCAGCGTATAATCGTCGAGGATCTGCGTGTTCGCGGCGTTTTCGAACGCTTTTCCGGACCAGCGCACCGCAGCGGCAAGCGAAAGGCCGAAGCCGAAAGCATAGCCGATCGATCCGTTTGCCGTGTTGCGCGGCAGGCGGCGGAGTTTCTTGCCCAGCGTGGCACCGGGCGAACGGTCTTCCGCATCGATCCAGCTATAGTTTCCAGACAGTGCGAACCCCGCCACGTCCACGCTGCCGCCCAGTTCAACGCCCTGCGTGCGTGTGCGGCTGACATTGTCATAATAGCCGCTGCGCCCGATCGTGGCCGAACCTGGTTGCAGACACAGGCCCGCCGGCGCGCCGGAGCAGGAATAGAAAACGATCAGATTTTCAGCGTCGCGCGCATAATAAGTGGCCGACAGTGTGACCGCGCGATCGAACAGGCGCTGCTCCAGGCCGGCTTCCCAGCCCTCCGACGTCTCGGGCTTCAGCGCCGCATTGCCATATTCGCTCTGCAATTGGTACAGCGTGGGCGCTTTGAAACCCTCGGCATAATTGCCGCGGATCAGGCTATTGCCATTGAAGAGCGACAGGATCGCGCCGCCGCCAAAGACGGTGTTGCCGCCAAAGCGATCATGATCATCGTGGCGCACCCCCGCCGTGATCGTCAGCGGATCGATGACTTGTGCGATCAATTGGCCATAGAGGCTATCGAGCCGCGCGCTGCCGCGCGTGGGTGTCGGGATCACCGCGGTCAGGCTGGCGGGAAGATTGTAGGTACGCAGACGCGATTCCTCTCGCTCTAGCCCGAAGGTCGCGTCCCAGCCTTGGGTGATGGCGAAACCGCCCTGATATTCATAGCGCCGGTTGGTGCCATGCGCCGCCAGGCTTTGCGGCCGAGCGCGGGTGGGGCCGAAGCTGTCACGGTCGGTCTGCGTGGCTGAAATCGCCAGGCGATTGCGCCAGCGGCCGTCCAGCAAAGGGACGCTGATCGCGCTATAGCCCAGCATATCTTCGGTCGTACTGTAATCCAGCGTATCGCGCGTGGTGGAATCGATCTCCACCCGGCCGCGTCCGTAATAGCCGCGCAGATCGAGTCCGGCACCGCCCCCGAGATCCACGTTCACCCGGCCGTTGCCGCCGACATCGGTATAACGATCCGGCTCGACGCCGCCGACGCGCGGAGAGAGTGCGCTGATCCCGTCGGTGGTGAAGGCGTTGCCGGCCAGACGCCATGTCACCGGGCCGGTCACGCCGCCGATTCCGGCGCGTGCGCTGAAGGTCTGGCGCGATCCGGCCTCCACATCGAAGCTGCCTTCCAGCGATTTTTCGGGCGATGCGGTGACGATGTTCACCACGCCGCCAATGGCCTGGCTGCCCCACAATATCGATTGCGGGCCGCGCAGGATTTCGATCTGCGCGGTGTCGCCGACAAACAGATTGGCGAAATTATAGCCGCCGCCGGTTGACGAGGGATCGTTCAGCTTCACCCCATCGATCACGACTACGGTCTGGTCGCTCTCAGCCCCGCGGATGCGCACGCCGGTGGCGGTGCCATAGCCGCCGTTGCGAGTCAGCGTCACGCCCGTCGCACGCACCAGAACGTCCGATATGATGATCGCTTGGCTGGCGTCGATCGCCGGCTTGTCGAGCACGGTGACGGAAGACGCGATCTGATCGCTGGTAATCGGCGCGCGCGCCGCGGTAACAATGATCAGGCCGCTTTCGCCAGCCGCATCGTCGAGCGGCTCCCCTTGCGCGAAAACGGGGGAAGACAGCAACAGGAGACCGGGAACGACAATCTGAAATTTTGACACTGGATACACCCCTTCAAAGACATGACGGCCACGTCTTCATGGGCAGGGTCGGGCGTCAAAACGGCGCACGACCTCGCCCGCGAAAACGCGGTCAACGATGTCGTCGCTCGGGCTTGACCCGTCCGCTCGGCGCACCCTGGCCGGACGAAGGACGACTGCAACGGGCAGGTCTCCTGGCTTGCGGGTCAACGCCGGTTCTCGCCGCCTTCTCAGGACCGAAATCCCAATGGCATATGGCGTGATGGCTCACCGCTCACAGTTGCAGGGGCAGCCGGGGTCTTGAACCCCGTTCCCATTTTCATCCCCGTCTCCGGGGAACCTGTTGCAGATGGCGCGTTAGGCGCGGTCGGGCGGGTTCGTCAACTGCTGCGGTGCAGCGGAACGATCACGGAGGCGTTTTCGCCGGTGCCAAACCATGCCGTGATGCCATAGATCCGCGCGAGGCGATCGGGGGTGAGGACAGCGGAAGGCGAACCTTCAGCCGCGACACGGCCCTGGCTCAAAAGGATCAGCCGATCGCAGAAACGTGCCGCCATCGTCAGATCGTGCAGCACCGCGATCACAAGCGCGCCGCGCGCCGCCTGCGCTTTGAGCAATTCCATCACCTCAAGCTGGTGGCCGGGATCGAGCGAGGCCAGCGGCTCGTCCACCACCAGCGCAGGTGCCTCCACGGCCAGCGCGCGGGCAAGCATCACGCGGGCGCGTTCGCCCCCCGAAAGCTCGGTCGCGATGCGATCCCGCAGGCCGGCCACGTCTGCCATCACCATAGCGCGTTCGATGGCATCATGGTCGGCGTCCGCAATTCGGGAGAAAGGTGCCAGATGCGGCAAGCGACCGAGCGCGACCAATCGCTCCACTGTCAGCGGCCAGTGCAGCGTCTGCCCCTGCGGGAGATAGGCGACGGTCCTGGCCATCCGGTTGCGCGGCATATCGGCCACGCCGTCGATCAAGACTTTGCCGGCGGTTACGGGAATTAGACCGAGCATCGCGCGCACCAGCGTGGATTTGCCCGCGCCATTGGGGCCGATCACGCCGATCACCACGCCGCCGTACATCTGAGCATCCACGCCGTGCAGCACGGGCTTGCGTCCGAGCGATACATGCAGCCCTTCGATCGCGATCTTTACCATAGCCGCCGCTCCCGCATGAGGTGCACGAGGAAGACGGGGACGCCGAGAAACGCCATCACCACGCCCAGCTTCAATTCGTTGCTGGTCGGCACGATCCGTACCAGCACGTCCGCGAGCGTCAACAGCGCTGCGCCCGCAATGGCGGAGGGCAGCAGCACCGCCGAGGGCGAACGATCGGTCAGCGGGCGGATCAGATGCGGCACGATTAACCCGACGAAGCCGATCGCGCCCGATACCGCCACCGCGCCGCCCACGCCGATCGCGACACCCAGCAGCAGCCGCAGCCGGATGCGGCCCAGATCGAAGCCCATCGCGCGCGCGCCGTCTTCGCCCAAGGTCAGCGCATCGAGCGCGCGGCCGTCCCATAGCAGCAGGATGAGGCCGATCGCGATGCACGGCAATGCGATCCACACATGGCTGAACGAGCGATCCTCCAGCGATCCCAGCAGCCAGGTGGTGATCTCCATCGCCGCAAACGGATTGGGCGAAAGATTGAGCGCCAGGCTGACCCCCGCGGTCGCCAATGTCCCCACGGCGATGCCGGCCAGGATCAAGGTGAGCGGACTCTCGGAATGTCCGGCCAGCGCGAAGAGCATTACGAGCGCGATTATGGCGAAGGCGATGGCCATCAGCGGCAGGATCGCCGGATGCCATTGCGCGAACCCGAAATACAGCGCGATCACCGCGCCGAGCGCGGCCGCATTGGAGGCACCCAGAACGGATGGTTCGGCCAGGGGATTGCGCAGATAGCCCTGCAGCGCTGCCCCCGCCGTCCCCAGCATCGCGCCGACCGAAAGGCCCAGCAGTGCACGGGGCAAGCGGAGTTCGATCAGGATGGTGCGCGCGATCGGATCGCCATGGCCGGTAAACACGTCTGCCATGCGGGCGAACGGGAGCGGCGCGGAGCCGACGAAGATCGACAACAGGGCCGCGACGACACAGGCCAGGATCAGCGCGCCGATCAGCAACGATCGGGCAGAAAATGTTCGCACGGCAAGACCTCGTTTGGATCGGTCCGCCCCGTCACGCTTGTGTCCCGGAGGCGTTGAGGTCATGGGCCTAGCGATGACCCTGCCGATTGAGAAGCCCGTGCGCAAAGTAATTCTCCGATCCTGCCTGATGGTGATGCTGTGCCTGCCCGGCCCTGTGGCCGCGGCTCCACCCAAGCGGATCGTGTCGCTCAATCTGTGCGCGGACCAGCTTTTGCTGGCGCTGGCGGACCGCAGCCAGATCGCGGCGCTCACCCGGTTCGCGCGCGATACTGCGATGTCCGCCGAGGCCGCGCGCGCAGGCAATATCCGCACCTCGCGGGGCAGCGCCGAGGATGTGCTGGCGCTTAATCCCGATCTCATTCTGGCCAGCCCAGGGCGTAGGAGCGGCACGATGGCGGCGCTGAAAGGACAGCATTACCAAATCCTCGAACTGCCGTCGGCGGAGAGCTATGACGCGATCATCACGCAGATCCGGCAGGTGGCGGACGCCGTGGGCCATCCCGAACGCGGCGTGGCGATGATCCGCACGATGAATGCCGAACTTGCCGCGATTCCGAAAGTTTCCGGACGGCCGATCGCGGCTTATTATCAGCGACGCGGCTATCTGACCGGCACGGGCACGCTGATCGATGATCTGATGCAGCGGCTCGGTCTGCGCAATCTGGCGGGCGTCTTGGGCTTGCCGGCCTTGTCGCGCCTGAGCGTGGAGCAGATGGTGATGGCGCGGCCGGATTATCTGATCGTAGAAAGCGCGACCGACAGCGTGACCGACCAGGGCACGGAGATGCTGCATCATCCGGCACTGGCCGATATCCCGCGACTGAAATTGCCGCAGGCGTGGACGGTATGCGGCGGGCCATCCTACGTGCGTGCGGCGAAGAGTTTGTCTGCGCAATTGAGGGCGAGATAGCCTCCGAAAGCCGTTTGTCCCGAGCCTAGTCGAGGGACGTGGTGACGCGACAGACGGCCCTCGACTGCGCTCGGGACAAACAAGCCTGAGGAGATCCAGTCTCAAAACTCGATCCCCGCCTGCGCCTTTACACCCGAACGGAACGGATGCTTGATCATCGTCATTTCCGTCACGAGATCCGCCGCCTCCATCAAGGCGTCGGGCGCGTTCCGGCCGGTGACGATCACATGCTTCATCGCATCCTTGGCGGCGAAAACTTCGAGCACTTCGTCCAGCGGCAGATAATCATAGCGCAGCACGATGTTCAGCTCGTCGGCCAGTACCATGTGATAGCCGGGATCGGCGATCATGCGTTTCACCTCTTCCCAGGCTTCGCGCGCCACCGCGACATCGCGCGCGCGGTCTTGCGTATCCCAGGTGAAGCCTTCGCCCATGGGCTTGAACTCCACATTGTCGGGAAAGGCGTCGAACACCACTTTCTCGCCCGTGGTCATCGCGCCTTTCACAAACTGGACGACGCCCACTTTCATGCCATGCCCGATCGCGCGCACGACCATGCCGAGCGCGGCGGACGTCTTGCCCTTGCCCTTGCCGGTATGGACGATGAGCAGACCCTTTTCGCGGGTCTTGCCCGCCATGATCTTCTCGCGCGATTCCTGCTTTTTCTTCATCTTCTCATTGTGACGGGCATCGCCCGTAACAACAGCATCAACTTGGCGGGCATCGCCCGTAGCAACATCGTCAACCTGGCGGGTGTCGTCCACGCTGTTCACTCCTGCAATTCGGCGAGCATCACGCCCGCGCTGTTCGATCTGGGTTTCCATAGGCCGCGCTCCAGTGCCTCGGCCAGCCGGGCCGCGGTTTCGCGCAAAGCGGCGGGATTGGCTTCGGCCATGAAGGCGCGCACGGCATCATCCTCGATGAACGCGGCATAGACCGCATCGAAATGATGATCGCGGACAGCATGGGTCGTGGCGGCGAAGGCGAAGAGATAATCGACCGAAGCCGCGATCTCGAACGCGCCCTTATAGCCATGGCGCATCACGCCCGCGATCCATTTGGGATTGGTGACGCGCGCACGGACGACGCGGCCGATCTCATCCTCCAGCGTGCGGATCACCGGGCGCTCGGGGCGACTGTGATCATTGTGATAGGCACGCGGCCGCTTGCCGGAGAGGTGCTCGACCGCCGCCGCTATGCCGCCTTCGAACTGATAATAATCATCGCTGTCGAGCAGATCATGTTCGCGATTGTCCTGATTTTGCACCACCGCATCAGCCTGCGTCAGCCGCGCGGCAAACAGGGCGCGCTCATGGTCCCCCTCCACGCCCGCGCCATAGGCATGGCCGCCCCAATCCAGATAGACATTCGCCAGATCGGCGCGATCGTGCCAGATCTTCTCGTCGATCATCGCCTGAAGCCCCGCTCCATAAGCTCCGGGCTTCGATCCGAAGACGCGGTGCCCGGCGCGGCGGGCGGCGGATGTCGCATCCACGCCCTGATCAACCATTTGCGCAGTTTCGCGGCGATGGCGCGCGGCGGCGGGATTGTCCTCTTCCGGCTCGTCCAGAGCCATGACGGCGCGGGCGGCGGAATCGATCAGATCGATCTGTTCGGGAAAGGCGTCGCGGAAAAAGCCGGAGACGCGAAAGGTGACGTCCACGCGTGGGCGGCCCACTTCCACCGGCTTCATCACCTCGAAACCGATCACCCGGCCGGAGGTGAAATCCCAGCGCGGGCGCACCCCCATCAGCGCCAGTGCCTGCGCGATATCGTCGCCGCCGGTGCGCATGTTGGCTGTGCCCCAGGCCGACAGCGCCATCGCCTTGGGATAGTCGCCCTCACGCTGGAAATAGTCATCGACCAGCAATTGCGCGGAGCGTTGCCCCAGATCCCAGGCGGTCGCCGTGGGAACGGAGCGGGTGTCCACCGAATAGAAATTGCGGCCGGTGGGAAGCACGTCGGGCCGGCCGCGGGTGGGCGCGCCGGAGGGGCCGGGGAGGATGAAGCGGCCGTCGAGCCCGGCGAGAAGTGCCGCCTTTTCGGCGGGACCGCAGGCTTGGACGCGGCGGGACAGATCGTTTTGGATCGTGTGGAGCACGGCGGCGCTCTTTTCCCCCAAACCGTCATGCGCTGAATCGACCAACCCGATCGCCAGCAACTCCAGCCGCTCGATCGTGTCGCCATATGTCCGCCAGAGATCATCCGTTACGGCTGCCAGCACATCCGGCTTCGGCCCATCCCAGGTCGCACCCATCACGCAATCGAGTGGATCGAAATCCAGCGCGAGATCATCGGCCAGCGCGCGCAACAGCGATCCCTGTCCGGCATGATCATAGCCACGCGGTGTGCGGGTCAGCGCGATCAGGAGATCGGTGCGCAGCCGTCCCTCGGGTGATTGCGTGAAGATATGCAGACCGTCGCGAATCTGCATTTCCTTCAGCTCGCACAGATAATTGTCGAGCGCCGCCAGCGCATCGTCGCCATCGCCTGCCGCGCCCGCGTCGGCATCAAGCCCCTGCGCGCGCGCCAGATCGAGAATCTGGGCTTTCAGATGATGGATCCGCCGTGGATCCATCCCCGCCGCCAGATAATATTCGTCTACCAAGGCCTCAAGCTGCTTGAGCGGCCCATAGCTCTCTGCGCGGGTGAGCGGCGGGGTGAGATGATCGACGATCGCCGCGCCGATCCGGCGCTTGGCCTGCGTGCCTTCGCCCGGATCATTGACGATGAAGGGATAAAGCTGCGGCAATGGCCCGGCGCAGATTTCCGGATAGCAGGTGGCGGACAGCGCGAGCGCCTTGCCGGGCAGCCATTCCAGATTGCCATGCTTGCCGACATGAACAACCGCATGGGCACCGAAATGCCGGTTCAGCCAGAAATGGAAAGCAAGATAGCCATGCGGCGGGACGAGGGCTGGATCGTGATAGGCCGCCTTGGCGTCGATATTGTAGCCGCGTGAGGGCTGGACTGCGACCACGACGTTGCCGAAGCGGTGGACGGGCAGGCGGAATGCGTCATCGCGCACGAAAGGATCGGTGTGCGGGCTGCCCCATTGCGCGATCACGGTATCGCGCACTTTTTCGGGCAAGGTGGCGAAGGCGGCGCGATAGCCATCGAGCGGCAGCGCGATCTCGCCATGGCGATCGGCCGATCCAGCGGCATTGGTCACGCCCGCGAGCATGATCTTCATCAGCGCGGCACCATCGGCGGGCGCGTCCTCGACCGTATAGCCCGCCCCGGCCAGCGTCGCCAGGATCGCAGCGGCGCTGGCGGGGGTGTCCAGGCCCACGCCATTGCCGATGCGGCCGTCGCGATTGGGGTAGTTCGCCAGCACCAGCGCAACGTGACGATCCGCAACGTCCGTGCGCCGGAGTCGCGCCCAATTGGCGGCGAGTGCGGCCACGAACGCCACGCGATCCGGCGCGACCTTGGGGACGACGATCCCGCATTCTGTCCGCGTGTCGAACCGCTCCGCGGCCTTGAACGCGACCGCACGGGTGAAAAGTCGCCCGTCCACTTCGGGCAGCGCCACGTTCATCGCCAGATCGCGCGGGCCCAGGCCGCGCGCGCTTTCGGCCCAATTGGCCTCTTCCACACCCGCGAACACCGTCTGCAAGATCGGGCAATCGGCGGCTTCCAATACGCTTTGGGTCCGGTTTTCACCGGGCGAGGATGCGGCGAAGGAGGTGGCATTCAGGATCACATCGGGCTTCGCTGCGTCAATCACGCCGCGCAGCCAGTCTGCCGCAAACGGCTCCCGCAGCGCGCGGACATGCACGGCGAGCACATTGACGCCCTCCGCCCGCAGCGCATCGGTCATCGCGTCCACGGCACCCAGCGTGCCGGCGATCATCAATGCGCGGTAGAATACGAACAGCGCCACGGGTTGCCCCTCGATCCAATCGGTGCGCGCATCGTCGAGCGAAGGGCGCTCGATCCCCGGCAGGTAAATCCCTGCATCCGCCACTGGCACGGGATCGTCGGGCAGACCCGCATCCTTGCCGATCATGCGCGCGGCGGTGCGCAGGAAGCTGGTCGCATTGGCGATCCCGCCCTGCCGCAGATAGTCGCGCAGCCGCTCGCAGGTTTCGGCTGGCAAGGTGGATGCCTGATCCAGCGCCGGATCGGCTTCGCGTCCGTCCGCGATGGCGGCGAAGGCGATGCCATGCGCGCGCACCACGCGGGCGATTTCGTCTATGCCATAGGGCCAATAGGCCTTGCCGCCGAGCAAGACGACGCACACGAATTTGGCATGGGCGATCACCTTTTCGACATAGAGATCGACCGAATAGGGATGCTTGAGTTGAAGCAGGTTCGCCAGCCGGATGAGGGGTGCATCATCCCCCAGCCTTTCCGCCGCCCGCGCGAAGCACGCCAATTCGCTGTCCGCCACCGTGAGGAACACGATGTCGCCGGGCGATTGGGCGAGGTCGATCGCCTCGTCGCCATTGGAGATCGTGCCGGGCGTGGCGGCCAGCAGGTGCATCAGCGCGCGCCGATGCTCATTGCGCCTTTGATGGAGGCTTCGATCGCGGCCTTATCCAGCCCCGTCTGGCCGATGATCACCAATTGCGACACCCGCGCCTCGTCCGCCCCCCAGGGACGATCGAAATAATGCTGGATGCGGGGGCCGACGGCCTGGATCACCATACGGGCGGCCTTGCCATGCACCGCGATCATGCCCTTGATCCGCAGGATATCGTGCGCGGCAATGACATGGGACATCGCCACAAGCAGCGGTTCGACGCTTTCCATCTCGCCGGCCTTGACCACGAAACTGTCGAAATCGTCATGATCGTGATCCGCGTCTTGATCATGATGGGAGGGGCGGGCCTCCAGATCATCTTCGGCACCCGCGAACAGGCCGAGCAACACGCTGGCATCCACCGCGCCATGATCCGCGCGGACGATCTTCACGCCTTTGCGAATATGCCCGGCGATGTCGCCCTCGATCCGCATCAATGCCTCGACATCCACCAGATCGGCTTTGTTGAGGATCAGCAGATCGGCGCAGGCCAGTTGATCCTCATAGAGTTCCTCCAGCGGGCTATCGTGATCCAGCGAGGGATCGGCAGCACGCGCCAGCGCCAGCGCGGCCTCGTCCGTGGCGAAGCGCCCGGCGGCGACCGCGTCGGCATCGATCAGCGCGATGACGCCGTCCACGGTGGAGCGCGTGCGGATTTCAGGCCATTGGAACGCCTTCACCAGCGGCTTGGGCAATGCGAGGCCGCTGGTCTCGATAATGATATGTTCGGGTGGATTGGGGCGATCGAGCAACTTCATCATGGTCGGCAGAAAATCGTCCGCCACGGTGCAGCAGATGCAGCCATTGGCCAGTTCGACGATATCCTCCTCCGGGCAGGCCTGATCGTTGCAGCCCTTGAGCAAGGCACCATCGACGCCGACATCACCGAATTCGTTGACGATCAGCGCCAGCCGGCGACCCTTGGCATTTTGCAGGAGGTGCCGGATCAGCGTCGTCTTCCCTGCGCCGAGAAAGCCGGTGATGACCGTGGTGGGGATCTTGCTCAAGGCTCTTCTCCTTCTTCGATTTCTAAAGGCGCGCGATCATGCAGTGCGCGCAGGGACTGCACGTCGACGCCGGTCGCGGCGAGGCGGCGCAGGACGATGCGGGCCTTGGTGCGACCACGGCGGGTTTCGGGCCATGTGGGGGTCTGTCCTTTGGCGACCGCGCCGGTAATCGCGGCATGGACCGCCATATCTTCGGGCAGGCCGTAAGTGGCGAGCAGCGGCTGAAATACGGCGTCGATCGAAGGATCGAATGGATAACGCTCCCCCAGCATCGTACGCCATGGAGAGCGCGGATGGGCGGTCAGCGCCGATTGCAGGCCATCGGGCAATGGCGTGTTCGATGAATGCGTGCGGTCCTTCGCGATCAACTTGGGCAGCAGATGCGTGTGCGGGCCTTCGGGCGATTTGCCGTCCGCCGGCGGGATCGGCTGGAACACCTCGATCCGTCCGGCCGGGGAGAGCATCACGCGATGGGGCTGGGCGCGCAGCACTTCGGCCATGATGCCCGGCGTATCGAGCAGCGCATTGCCCTGCGCGGCATCAAGCGCAGCGATCAATGCGGCATCGCGCGTGCGCAGGCACATATGGACCGCACCTGCGGCGACGCCCAGATCGAACATGGCCGCGCCGCGATCCTCCTTGCGGATGGCCTTGCGGTCTGGGCCGAGCGATATGATCACGCGGTTGGGCGTTGCGGGCCGCGCCACGCAAAATGCCAGGGCATGGCCCCAGCTTTCGCCGTCAGCGGCAAGGCTGTCCCACGCGATCGCCTGCAGCGGCACCAGGGGCTTGATCCGCATCGCACCGCGCGCCGTGACCACCGTGATGGCATCGACTTTGCGCGCGATCGTCACCGGCTCATCCGCATCGCGCACGAATTCGCCGATCGCGCCGAAACTGCCGATGCTCCAGCCATTGACCGGATCGCTGGCAAGATCGGCGAGCAAGGCGAAGGGGGCGGGTTTCATGAGAATATCCATCAATCGAGAAAACGAATGGCCGCACCGTCTGCGTCGCGGCTGATGCGGACGCGGACATCGTAAAGGTCCGCCAGAATGGCTTCGGTCATCACTGCGGCCACGGGGCCGGCGGCGAGCAATCGACCGTCGCGCACCGCCACCACATCGTCGGCAAAGCGCAAGGCGAGATCAAGATCGTGGATCGCCATGATCACGGTGCGACCCGCATCGGCGCGTGCGCGCAGACGCCGGGCGGCGTCGATCGCGTGGCGCGGATCAAGGCCCGATGTCGGTTCGTCCACGATCAGCAATTCGGGATCGCCGACGATCGCACGCGCCAGCATCGCGCGCGCCAGTTCGCCGCCGGACAGGCTGGTGGCAGGACGATCGCGCAAATGTGTCAGGTCGCAATCCGCCAGCGCGCGATCGATCCGCGGCAGCAACGCGGCCGGCAGATCGCCAAAGGCCGGAAGGGCCGGGGTGAGGCCAAGCGCCACGACACGTTCCACGCTGATGGGCCACTCCACGCCCGCGCGCTGGGGCAGATAGGCGCGCCGCTCGGCCAGAGCACGGCGGCCGATGACCGGGAGGGATTTGTCCCCCAGCATGATCGATCCCGCTATGGGCGTGAGCAGACCCGCGGCGGCTTCCAGCAAGGTGCTCTTTCCCGCGCCATTGGGTCCGATTACCGCAGTCAGTCGCCCCGTCACGAAGATGATATCCAGCCCATGTAAGACCATGCGTTTGCCACGCATTGCGGTAACGCCTTGAAGCGTCAGCGCGCTCATGGCGCGCGGCTCCGCACATGCAGGACAAGCCAGAGGAAGAACGGCGCGCCAATGATGCTGACGAACACGCCGAGATTGATCGCCGGGCCATCGAAGCGGATCACGCGTGTGGCGATGTCGGCCATCACCATCAGGATCGCGCCCGCCAGCGCCGCGGGCAAAAGCGTCTTGCCGGGGCGGTGACCCACCAAAGGCCGCACGACATGCGGCGCGACGAGACCGACAAAGCCGATTGCTCCGGATACCGCGGTTGCCGCCCCCACGCCCAGCGCGGTGCCAAACAAGGCGAGCAGGCGGGTGCGGCCGACATGCACGCCGAGGCTTTCCGCCTGCGCCTCGCCCAGCGCCAGCGCATCGAGCGCGCGGCCGGTGAACAGCAGCAGCGCGCCGCCGGCGAGGATGAACGGTGCAGCCAAATGGACATGATCCCAGCTCCGGTCGGTCAGCGATCCCATCAGCCAGGTCATGATCTCATAAGCGGCATAAGGATTGGGCGCGAGATTGAGCGCCAGACTGACGCCAGCCGCCGCGATAGCGGACACTGCCGATCCGGCGAGGATCAGCGCCAGCGTGCCGCCGCTACGCGAAAGCAGCAGCGCCAGACCTGCGGTGATGAAGCCGCCCGCCAGCCCGAACAGCGGTGTGGCCAGCGTGAAGGCCGCGGCGAAACCGTAATAGATGGCGATCACCGCGCCCAGCGATGCGCCGGCAGAGACCCCGAGCAGGCCGGGCTCGGCCAGAGGATTGCGCAACAGTCCCTGCAACGTGGCACCGGAGAGACCAAGGATGCCGCCGATGAGGATCGCGAGGATCAGGCGGGGGAGGCGAATCTCGGTAACGATCAGGCTGGCGAGATCGGTTTGCGTGCCGGAAAGCGCGAACAGGATTTCGTTGGGGGTAAGCCACACCGTCCCCGCCAGCAGCGACAATGCGGAGATTATGACAAGTGCCACGATCAGCGCGGGGATAAACCAGCGGCTCATTGCAGAACGCCCTTGGTGAAGGGCAGGGGGGTGCGCACAGCAGCGGCCGCCTGTCTTAGTTCCTTCTGCAATTGGAGCGCGGCATCGGCGACAAAGGGCGTGCCGCAGACATAATAGGCCTGGCGGATCGTCAGTGTGCGATCGCCATCCCAATAGCGCCGGACCAGCCAATGCCGGGACAGATTATCGCGCAGCCCCGGCCGGCGAAAAACGCGCTGCCCCTGCACCAGCAAGGCCGGTGCGGCGGCGAGCAGAACTTCGGCATCGGGCGCGCCATAGCCGGAGGCCGGCGGCGTGTTCGCCACGTTCACCGCCCTCGCCGCTTCGAGCACGGCGTTGTAAAGCGATCCCTTGGACGCATTGAACCCCGCGCCATCCCATGCGGCCACGCGGAGCAGCGGACGAGGATGATCGGCCAGCGCCGCCAATTGCCGGTCCATCCGCGCCAGCAGCATCTCGCCGCGTGCTTTCTCGCCAACGGCCTGGGCCACCTGCCGGGTGATCTTGCGGATATCCTCAAAGCTGCTCGCATGCGGCACCTCGATGATCGGATAACCCATGCGCTTGAGCAGCCCGCGCGTGGCGGGCGTCGAGAAATCCCCCGCGACCACCAGATCGGGTTTTTGCCTCAGCACGTCTTCGGCCAGGCCGTGATTGACGCCCACACGCATGGCTTCTGCCGCCATCAGCGACCCCTCCGCATCGCGCGCCAGCCATGTGACCGATGCGATCCGTTCCGGCGGGAGCAAGGCCAGCACAAGCTGATCGGTGCACTGGTTCATCGACATGACGCGCAGCGGTTTCGCGGTGGGCGCCGGAATGCCGGGAAACCGCGCCGCGCTGCCGATCGAAATCGGCAGCGCGGCGGCCAGCATCGCTATGAGGACGCCGGAGGCTTTCATCACAGGCGGATGCGAACCCCGCCATAAGCCGCACGGCCAGCGGTCAGGAAGCCGACATTCTCGACATAGCGCTCCTTGAACAGATTTTCGACGCGGCCATAGATGGAAATCCCATCGCTCACTTCGAATGCGGCACCGAGGTTGACCAGCGTGAACGCGTCAAGCGGCGCGGTGACATAGGTCGCGAAATTGGTGTCGAGCTGTTTGCCATTGTGGCGCACCGTCACAGTGGCACCAAAGCGGTCATCACTGCTGCGCCATGCAAGATTGGCGCTGCCGATATGCTTGGCGCGGCGGATCAGAACGATCCCGGCCTCATTTTCGGCATCGAGATAGGTATAGGATGCGTTGAACCGGAAACCCGCCGGCAGATTGGCGTCGGCAGAAACCTCCACGCCCTTGTGCGGCGATTTTCCGGGCGCGTTGATCGCGGTGTAAACGGGGGAGAAGGTCGAGACGATCTTGTCCTTCAGATCGGCCTCGAAATAGGTGGCGTCGATCCGTGCATCGCCGTCGAGGAACGATTGTTCGACGCCCACTTCCCAGCCGGTCGATTTTTCCGGTTTCAGATTGGGATTGCCCACGAAACCGCTGGTCGGCGAATAGCCGAACAGTTCGGAGAATGTGGGCGCCTTGACGCCGGTGCCTGTTGCCGCATGAAGCCGTGTACCGAAATTGAAGCGGTAGCTGGCCTGCGCGCGCCATGTGGTGTCATTGCGGAAACGGCTGTTCTCATTGTGCCGAATGGCCAGACCGATGCCGGCGCGGTCGTCCAACTTCAGATCATATTGGCCGACAAAGCCCCAATTGGTGGTGCTGCGCTTGGGATTGGCGGCCGAGATCGCACCGCGGTTATGAAATTCCTCGCGCTCATAATCCACCGCACCGGTGAGGCTGTGGCTGATCGGGCCGGAGCCGAGGCGAAGCGTGGACACCCAACTCGCTTTCTGGCGCTGCCCCGCGCTGCCGCTTTCCACCGCGCGATCCTGATCGAAATAGGTGCGCTTGCTATCCTGCATCTGCGCGCTGAAATCATTGACCCAGCGATCGTCGGCATTCCCGATGCGCGCGCCGACAAGGCCGTAGAAAGCATCATTCTTGTAGGAGCCGCCTTCGTCCGTGGCATTGCCCGTAACGAAATAATCCTGATTGTTCAGTTCGGCATCGGTGTGATTGTAACGGGCCACGGCGCGCAATGCGACGCTGCCGATCTGATAGCCGAATTTGCCGCCCAGCGTTCCGATCTTGGAGCCGATCTTGCGCGAGCCGCCCGGGGCGATGACATAGCCGCCAATGCCCGAATAGGAGCCGGTGAGCGCGTAATCGAGATCGCCGACGATGCCGGCACCACGGACGCCGCCCTGCACGGTATCGAACGCCCCCCCTTCCAGACGGGCGCTGAAACCGGGCAGATCACGGCCGCTGGCGGTGATATAATTGATCACGCCGCCGATCGCATCGGAGCCATAAAGCGCGCTCTGTTCCCCGCGCAGCACCTCGACGCGTGCGCCGTCATCGGCAAAGAGCGTGGCGAAATCATATTCGCCATAGGTGGCGTCCGATGCTTCGATGCCGTCGATCATCACCAGCGTATGGTTGCCCTCGGCACCGCGAATGCGCACCTGGGTAAGCCCGCCGACCGGGCCGGTGCGGCTGACCGCGATGCCGGGCACATCGCGCAGGATATCGGACACCTGCTGCGTTTGCCGGTCGCGAAGATCCTCCGCGCGCAGGACAGTGATCGACGATCCGAATGTGGCGGTCGATACGCCGCCATCGGCGCGCGTGCCGGTCACAACGATCGTATCGGTGATCTTCTGATCGTCACCGGGTGCATCCTGCGCGAAGGCAGGCGCATGACTGGACAATGCGGCGGACAGCGCCAGCGCGGAAACAATGGATTTAGACAATTTTCGTACCCCCAGGCGCCATGAGCGAAATGAAGGCGAGGGCGTCCGCGCAAACGGTCAGCACGCGCACCGGGCGGGCGCCGGAGCCCCCGTCACGCGAACCGATGCGGCCCTCGCCGCATAGACGTCGCTCAGACGGAGTACCGTGCCGTGACCATTCCCTGGATCAAGGCAAGAGCGACCGGTGCGCTGGCAGGTCTCCTGGCTCGCGGGTCAAGGCTCGATGCACGCCTTCCCAGGCCCCGCACGATTTAGCGTCCGGCCCAGTGGCTGCCCCTCCATGAAGAGGAGCGATGTGCATCGCGCTCGCCGCTTACAGTTGCAGGGACAGCCGCGGCATTGGATGACGGATCATCCGCACCGCATTCCCATTTTAATCCCCTTGCAGGGAACCGGCGCGATCTTTGAAGACCTGAAATCAGGTCTTCGGGCGGGGCCATAGGATAAGTCGGCGGGATTGCCAATCCATCATCTGTCACTCATCCCCGAAGCGATAGGGATCGAACAGCGCCAGATCCGGATCCGGCTTGCCGCTGAATTGGGCCGCGAGCAGATCAGCCGCCAGCGCGGCAAAGGCGATGCCATTGCCGCCAAAGCCTGCGGCAATCCATATCTCATCCATATGCGCGGCAGGACCGATCGCAGGCAGGCCATCGGGCGAACTGCCGAATGTGGCGGCCCATTGACGGTCGATCGAAAGCGGCCCGCAGCCGAGCATCGCTTCCACCTTGGCCTTGATGGTGCCGGCTTTCTGTTCGATCAGCGCATCCCGGCGCAGCGGATCCCAGAAATCCTCATCTTCCCCGCCGGCGATGATCCGGCCATCGCTGGTGGTGCGCACATAGAGATAGGGATCGGAGGCCTCCCAGATCATGGCATCCTCGCGCCAGAGCGGCGCAACGCCCGGCGGGGTGGCCATCACGAAGCTGGAGAGCAGACTGAACTGTGGTGGCAGGAACACGCGTGCGCGCTCATAGCCGCTGGCGAAAATCACACGCTTTGCGTTCAATTCTCTGCCATCCTCCAGCGTGAGGACGGTGCCGTCTCTCGTCAGAACGGACGTTACATTGCATGGATAGCAGAGCTTTGCGCCGCGCTGGCGCGCAATCTCGAGCAGGCCGTGCGCCAGCTTGACGGGATCGACGACGAAACCGCCCTCGGATACGAGCGCCGCCCTGGGTGCAATGCCGAAGCGGGCGGCCACCGCATCCGCATCGAGATAGCGCGTCGGAAGATCATGGCGCGCGTGGAATGCGGCTTCATGCTGCAATCCCGTTTCATCCAGCACATCGCCCGCCAGATAGACTGTCGGCCTGTCCCCCCGGTCACAGTCAACGCCCAGATCTTCGATCCGCGCCGCCAGTCCGCGCACGGCCTGATAGACGCATCGCCATCGTCTCGCGGCCCCGGCCTCGCCGATCTTTTCCGACAGATGCGACAATGGCACATCCATCGCCCACATCAGTTCGGCGGTGGACGCAGCCGTGCTGCCATGGCCGGAAGGGCGTCGATCGAGCAACACGATTGAATGCCCGTCCGCGCTCAGCCTTTCAGCAAGGATCGATCCCATGATGCCCGATCCGATGATGGCGATATCGCAAGGACCCTCGGGCAGGGGATCGGCGGGCGGCGGTGTCCAGTCGCTGTCGCGCCAGGCCGGGACGCCGCCGCGCAGATCGTGATGTTCGGTGAGTTCCATCCCTGCTCAACCGCCGAAGCGCGATATGGTTACGCAGCCGTGTGAAATACCGCGCGCGCATTCATTGCGTGGCCTGCGGGACTATGGGAAGGTTTGCGATCATCAAGGCATGGAGCGCGGATATGTCACAGCTTGATCGTCGGCAGTTTCTGGGCGCGACCGGCGCGCTGGCCGCGGCGCAGATACTGCCAGGCAGTGCATCGGCCGCCAGACCCGTGAAGGGCGACGCTGCAGCAGAGCAGATGCTGGCGCGGATGGCCGAAGAATTGCTGGCCGAATATCCGGAAAATGCCGGCGCGCTCGGGCTCGACAAGGGCAAGAGGGCGGCGCTCAAATCGCGGCTGACCGATCGGTCGGCCAAGGGCGCGCGGCGTCATGCCGATGCCGCCGCGAAGCGACTGGCGCAATTGAAGGCGATCGATCTGCAAAGCCTGAGCCCTGCCGCGCGGCTCGACGTGGGCGTGGTGCAAACCGCGCATGAACTCGCGGCGGAGGGCTTCGCCTTCCCGTTCGGCGATGTGGTGACTTTGAGCCAGCAATGGTCCTATCGCAACGCGCCATATGTCGTGGCGCAGAATACCGGTGCCTTTATCGAGGTGCCCGATTTTCTGGATAGCAGCCATGCGATCGCCAGCGCATCCGATGCGGACGCCTATCTCGCGCGGCTGGAGGCTTATGCGGACGCGCTGGACGGGGAAACCGATCGTCTGAAGCATGATGCCGGGATCGGCGTGATCGCGCCATCCTTCCTGCTGGACAAGACACTGAAGCAGATGACCGGTGCCCGTGCGCAGCCGATCGCCGACTGGACCGTGGTCCAGTCGCTTGCGAAACGGAGCGGGGCATTGCGCGGCGATTATGCCGCACGGGCGTCGCGGATCGCAGGCGACAGGATCGCGCCCGCGCTCGATCGCCAGATTGCGGAACTGACGCGGCAACGCACTCGCGCGACTGCCGACGCGGGCGTATGGAAATTGCCCGAAGGCGAAGCCTATTATGCCTGGGCGCTGCGCGCGGCGACCACGTCGCGGATGACGCCCGATGAGGTCCATCAGCTCGGCATGGAGCAGGTGAAGATGCTGGCGTCGCAGATGGACGGGCTGTTGCGCGCGCATGGCATGACGCAGGGCAGTGTGGGGGAAAGGATGACCGCACTGGGCGAGGATCCGCGGAATCTGTATCCCAATACCGATGCGGGCCGCGCGCAGATCCTGGATTATGTGAACGGACGCGTCGCCGATATCCGCACCCGACTGCCGCTCGCCTTCGCCACGCTGGTGCCGGGCAATCTGATCGTGAAGCGCGTGCCGCCGGAGATCGAAGCCGGCGCGCCCGGCGGTTATGCGGCTTCGGGCAGCATCGATGGTTCAGTGCCCGGCAATTATTATATCAATCTGCGCGATACATCGATCTGGCCCAAATATGCGCTGCCCACGCTCACCTATCACGAGGGCATCCCAGGCCATATCTGGCAGGGCGAATATAGCTATAAACTGCCCCTGATCCGCTCCTTGCTGGCCTTTAACGCCTATTCGGAAGGCTGGGCACTCTACGCCGAGCAATTGGCCGACGAACTGGGCGCCTATGGCGGCGATCCGCTCGGCCGGCTGGGCTATCTGCAGTCCATGTCCTTCCGGGCCTGTCGTCTGGTGGTGGATACGGGGATCCACGCCAAGCGCTGGACACGGCAACAGGCCATTACCTGGTTTGCGCAGACCAATGGCTCGACGATCGAGGAAGTGCAGGGCGAGGTGGACCGCTATTGCGCGTGGCCGGGGCAGGCGTGTGGCTATAAGGCCGGCCATATCGAGATCAATCGGCTGCGCGACAAGACGATCAAGGCCCTCGGCAGCCGCTATGATCTGAGGTTGTTCGACGACGCCGTGGTGAAGGGCGGTGCGGTGCCGTTGACGTTGCTGGAGCAGGTGATCGACGCACATATCGTGGCGCGGCAGCAATAATCTGCCTGCTCCCTTCAAAATCGATCGAATTTGCGGTCATTATGGTTAAGTTACGCTACCGTATCCGTTAACCCGAGTATGAGACATGACCAGAAACAGTTCGATGGGGGCGAGACCATTTCTCTAGAACCCATTTTGGACGCCGATGGGGATCGGCGTTACCGCAAAAAGCGCAATGTCGGGGAGGATCGTCCCCGATGGTTTGCGCGGTTGCTCGGATGGATCGGCGATGGTGGGGACCAGGCCGAACCGGAAACGCGCCCGGATATCCCGCCGCCGATCGAGCTGGATGACACCAGCCGCAAAATCTTTCAATTCTTCAAGCAACACGGGCTTGATGCCAATCCGGACCATTTTCATCTCGCCTGGACCTATTTCGTCTCGCCGCTGAACAGCTTGAGCATCGCCGTGGACGAAGCTCTTGTCCGCGATGGGCGGCTGACCGAGGAATCGGCCGCTTTGCTGCTGTCCGAATATCGTGCGAGCAGCGTCGCCAACGATCTGGCCGGGTTGCTGGTGCAGGCGCGCGAAGGCATTGCCGATGGTAGCAAGGTGGTCAAACGGTCACGCGAGGATGTCGCGGCCTTTGGCGTGGCGTTGCGCACCGAGTTGGGCGAAACGCGGCAGACGCGCGGATCGCCGGACGTCGACCAACTGATGCAATTGACCGAGGCGATGATTCAGAAGGCGTCGGAAGCCGAGCAGGAATTGCGCGGCGTTTCCGGCCAATTGGCGAAGATGGAAAAGCGCGTCCGCACCGCGGAGCGGCTGGCGGAGACCGATCCGCTGACCGGATTGCCCAACCGCCGCGCGTTCAATGATGATCTCGAGCAGGCCATCGCCCGTTGCCGGGCGCGTGGCACGCCGCTCAGCGTCGCTTTTTGCGATATCGATCATTTCAAGGTGATCAATGACACCCATGGCCATGCCACGGGCGATCGCGTGCTGAAATATATCTCGGGCATCCTGGCGGGCATCGCGAACGGAAGCTGCCATGTGGCGCGGCATGGGGGCGAGGAATTCGTGATCCTGTTCAGGGATCAGACCGTTGAGAAGGCGATCGAGATCGTGGATGGCATCCGCGAGACGCTGGCGCTGAAGAAGCTGGTGGCGATGGACACTGAACTGCCGATCGGCACGGTCACCTTTTCGGCAGGGGTGGCGCAACTCGGCGACGAGTCGACCGCGGCAGATCTGCTGCATCAGGCCGACATGGCGCTTTACCGGGCCAAGCATTCGGGGCGGAATCGGGTCTGCCTGTAAGGCGAACCGAATAGAACAACCATTCGGGCTGAGCCTGTCGAAGCCTTATTTTGCCTTCGACCGGCTTAGTCCGAACGGCGTTTGCGGGTTCAGATCAGGTCGTCGCCGATCAGAGGCTCGAACAGGCGCACGACGTTGCCGCTCGCATGGGTGGACGGGTTGAATTCGGACGGGTGAACGAAATCGTTCCTGAACCAGGGATAGCGATCCGGATCGAAGACCGAGCGCAGCCATGAGACGCCGGCCATCACAGGCGGCGAATGGCGGGCTTCGGGATGATAATAATAATAGAGATCGAAGCGGAGCTGCGCGGGCAGGTCGATCGGGATCAGCTTGCGCGTGATCCCCATGACATAGGTGGGCATGAACGCGATGCCGGCACCGCTCGCCACCGCCCAGAAGAGGGCAAGGCTCGAGTTGGTGCGGATCGGCAGGAAGCCGACCGGCCGGTCACTGCCGATCAGATGATCGAGCAGGCTTGAATTCACGCCCGGCGCAACCTGCTCGATAAAGCGATGATTGCGCAGATCGTCGAGCGATTTGGGGACGCCATGTTGCTCGATATAGCCGCGTGAAGCGAAGGGCATGAAATGCAGCGTTGCCAGCTTGCTCACCACAAGCTCGGGATTGCGCGGCAATGTGAACAGCAGACCGATATCGAGATCGGCGCTGCGCTCCGAATGCACGTCATAATCGCACATCAGTGATACGGTGAGTTCGGGAAATTGTTGCTGCAGATCGAGCAACCGTGGCGTGAGCCAGCCCGATCCGATCGCCTCGCTCGCCCCGATGCGGATCTCGCCCGGACGGCGCAGTTCATATCCGGCTTCGTGTGACAGCGCGTCCATCGTGGCACCGCGCATACTCTTGGCCAGATCGCCCATGCGGCGGCCCGCGGCGGTGGGCCGCACGCCATCGGGCGAGCGTTCCAGCAGGACTTCGTTCATGGAGCCTTCGAGTCGCGCGATTCGCGCCCGCACCGTATTGACCGACACATTCAGCATAGTCGCCGCCGATCTGAGGCTGCCGATCTCCGTCACGGTTAAGAAAGCGTTGAGATCGTCCCACCGGAGATTGGCAGGAAGCAGCCGTTCCTGCGCGCTGTGCGGCGCTTGAACAGGGTGTTCACTTTTCTTGTTCACGGCATCGGGTGGTCTCACCGGTATCTCATCCTCCAGCGGCTCCGAGGGGTTTGCCGCATGAGGGGTAGAAACGCAATGGAAGCTGTATTTGGAAAGCCCGGCACAAGCGGCAACGTGAACAGCCTGGCTTTCACGCCCAGCTTCTACAAATGGCTGGGACGATCAGCAGGGTCATCAAACCGGATCGAAATACCGAACGACGCGGAGGTCGGCGAAGCCCTCCGGATTGCCAGTGCGCATATGGTGCTTGCGGAAGCAACGCGTATCGAAGCGATCCGGAGACGCAATGCAACGGTATTTCGCGTGATCCGGCGGGGCGATAATATCGCTCAATGGCCTTTCATCGCATTTCTGCCCCTCAACACGCTTGGCGTCGAAGCCATGGCTTCTGGCGCTTTCGATGGCCTGTGTCCCGATCCGTCGTGGATCGTGGAGGCCGGCGAAGCGCCGCTCGCCATCTATGTATGGCTGGTCTATGCGCCCGGCCGCATGGTCGATGGATTGCGGCTGCTCCAGGCGCTTGAAGAGATTGGCGGCGGTGTTTCGCTCTTCTCGCGCGCCGTCAATCCGGTGTCCGCGCGTATCCAGGAATCGATCGGTTTCCTGCCGGCGACGCAATTCTATCCGGATGCGCCGTCATGGGCGCTGGTGATCCATCCGCAGCAGAGCATCGCGCCTTCGCGGCCGCGCCGCCCGAAGATCAAGGTGACCATCGCCCGCACGATCGAGGATGTGATGAGGGTCTTTGCGGTGCGATCGGCGACCTACATGTCCGAACAATTTGCCACTTATGAAGAAGAATATGATGGCAATGACTTCTGCGCCACCCAGCTTCTGGGCACGATCGACGGCGATCCGGCCGGCTGTGCGCGGATCCGCTATTTCGGGGATTTCGCAAAGCTGGAGCGATTGGCGGTCCGGCGCGAATATCGCCAGACGCGGCTGATGTTCGAGCTAGTCCGCGCCTGCATCGATCATTGCCGAGAAAAGGGCTTTTCCAAGCTCTACGCACATAGTCGCGCGGATCTGGTGCCCGCATGGAGCCGCTTCGGCGCGCGATTGATCGAAGGCAAGGCACCCTTCTGGTTTGCGGACGTGGAATATCGCGAAATGTATATGGACGTGGAACCCACCAAGGATGCGATCCGCTTCGGCGCTGATCCCATGGTGCTGATCCGTCCGGAAGGTGTGTGGAACCGTCCCGGGCCGTTCGAACAATTGCCCAAGGGCGGCGTGGCCAATCGCGCCGCGCTGATCGATCTTCACGCTCGCCGCCTGCGCCGGCCGGATCAAATGCCCCGGGATGCCTGGGATGCGCGATAACGCTTTCGATCTTCGCGTGGTGCGCGGCGGCCACGATGCTGGTGATGGATCGCTGCTCAGCGCTGCCATCCGCATGAAGGATGCGCGCCGGATCCGGGCATCTCTATTTGGCGCCGGCCTGTTTGCCGAACCGAGCTGGGATATTCTGCTGGAAGTCTATATCGCGCAGGAGGATCGCCGCTCGCTGCTGGCCGCGGACATATGTGTCGATATCAATGCGGGGTGGTCGAGCGTGATGCGCTGGATCCGGGTGTTGCGGAGCGAAGGCCTGATCGAAGGCTATCCGGCGCTGCCGATATCGGAAAATACGCCGATCACTCTGTCCCGCAAGGGCGATGAGAAGATGGTGGCCTATCTGTCGATTACTCACTGACGAAGGCGTTAACGTCGGTCAGGCCTCGCCGGCGATGTTCTGGACATCATAATCCCACGCCTCGAGCCTGCGGATCGCCAGATCGAGATGCGCGCTCGCTTCCCATGCTTCGGCGCGATCCAGTAAAGTCAGCGCCTCGTTCATCAGCGCGATGGCAGTCTGCGCCAACGCTTTCGGTTCGATGCCATCTTTCAAAGAATTTTCCCCGGCGATCACTATCTGGTTCGGTATGCTGAACGGACGCACTCATCAACAACCGTTGTTAAACCGTGCTTGTTAATCATGATAACGTCCGGCAACGCCATATGTTTAGTTGCCGGGGGCGGCTCATAGCGATGAAAAACACATAATTACAGTCACTGAAAGTGTTAACGCGGAAGTGTATCATTAGTTGACAGTTTAGGGTTTTGTTAACCGGATTTGTTTAGCTCTGGGCGGTAACGCGTTCGGGGAAATTCATGGGTGCCAAGCCGATCAATGCTGGAGGTATGGCGGATGCCAGAATCTCCTATGCGATCGGCCAGGCTTCGCAGCGCACCGGCGTGGACTTCGATTATCTCTGGAATCAGGCGCGGGTGGAAAGCAGCCTCGATCCCGGTGCCAAGGCGAAGACGTCTTCGGCGGCAGGGCTGTATCAATTTATCGAACAAAGCTGGCTGAGCACGGTGAAGAAACACGGTGCGGCACACGGCTATCAAGCCGCAGCGGAGGCGATCAAGCAGCGTTCCGACGGGCGTTATACCGTGAGCGATCCGGAGGCGCGCCGCGCCATTCTGGCGATGCGCTATGATCCGGATGCGTCCGCGGCGATGGCCGCCGAATTTGCATCGGACAATGCCGATTATCTGACGCGGCGGATCGGGCGGACGCCCAATGCGACCGATCTCTATTTTGCGCATTTCCTGGGGGCGGGCGGCGCTTCGAGCTTCCTGAAAGCCGCCGCCGCGACCCCCGACGCCGCCGCCGCGGCGCAATTTCCGCGCGAGGCAGCGGCCAATCGCTCGATCTTTTACACCAGAAGTGGTGAGGCCCGCAGCTTTGCGGACGTCTATGCGCTGATGGGCAACAAGCTGGGCGGCAGCGGTGCTGCCGCGGCTGTGGTTGCGCCATCCTATGCCGGCGGGTTTGCGCCGGGATTGCGGCTCATGGCGGAGCCGCCGGCAGACGGAATGACCTGGGGCGGGCATATCGCGCAGCAGGAGGCTGTGACCGAATTGGACACCGCCGATACACTCGAGGCGCGTCCGATGGACATGCTGCGGCCCAATCCGCAATCCGCGCGGCTGGCCTATATGCTCGTGGTCTCTTCGCTCACTTAGACGCGATTTTCTGCGGCGCTGCCTGTGGTTCCACGGGCGCTGCGGGATCGGCATCCATATTCGCACTGTCCGAAATCCATGCCAGCGTGACCGACATGCGGCGGTTGCGCGGATCATAGATATTGCCCGGCACATAGGGTTCGCGCTCCGCCACGCCTTCGATCCGGGCGAAACGCTGCGGGATGACGCCCGATGAATTGAGCGCGAGGCGCGTCGATTCAGCCCGTGCGGCAGACAGCGTCCAGTTATTGCCGCTCCGCCCCGAAGCGTAAGGCAGGGCATCGGTATGCCCGCGCACGATCACATTGTTGGGAATGCCGTCGATCACCCGCGCCACTTCGCCCAGCAGCCGTCGTGCTTCGGGAAGCAGGGTTGCGGTGCCCAGGCTGAACATCGAGAAATCGGCCTCGTCGATCAGATCGATGCGCAGCCCCTCGCGTGTCTCTGTAAAGCGCACGTTCTTGAGCAGACGGCTCAGTTTCTTGTCGCGCTTCATGCGCTCGGTCAGCTCTTTGCGCAGCATCTGGAAGCGCTTGCGTTCACGCATCCGTTTTTCGCCCGCACCGTCCTTGTTGCCGCCTGTCGCATCCTTGGGCATTGTGATGCCCTTGGACCCCGTTTGCGCGGCCTTGTGCGCATAATTGTCACGCGAAACGATGGATTGCCCGCCGAACGCGCCGTTCGATCCGGCGCTCTTCTGGCGCATCTCGATCAGCGTCGGTGTGAAGTAATCCGCAATGCCCTTGCGCTGCTTCTCGGTGGTCGCGCCCAGGATCCAGAGCAAAAGGAAGAAGGCCATCATCGCGGTCACGAAATCGGCATAGGCCACTTTCCATGCGCCGCCGTGATGGCCGCCATGGTCGCCCGCGATGATCTTCTTGACGATGATCGGGCGAACTTCGGGCTCGTTCTTGCCCCGTTTTGCTGGTGCCTTCGCCATGGATCAGCGACCGCGCATACCATCGAACACGTCGGCGAAGGCGGGCTGGTTGGAATGGGTGATGCCAGACCGCGCGGCTTCGATGACGAGCGGGATGGGGTGGCCGTGCAGCGATGCGATGATCATCTGTTTCACCACATGATAGATGGCGTCATCCGCCTCGATCACCTGCTTGGCGCGATTGGCGAAGGGCGAAACAATGCCATAAGCCAGAAGCACGCCCAGGAATGTGCCGACCAGCGCGGAGCCGATCATTTCGCCCAGGATTGCCGGCGGCTGATCGATCGAGCCCATGGTTTTCACCACGCCGAGCACGGCGGCGACGATGCCGAGCGCGGGCAAGGCATCGGCCAGCGTCTGAAGCGCTTCGGCAGGCTGCATCGTATCGTGATGGTGGGTCTTGAGGCTGTTATCCATCACCTCTTCCACCGCATGAGGATCAAGCGTGCCGGAAGATACGACGACCAGACGGAGCGTATCCGTGATCAGATGAACCAGCGTGTCGTCTTTCAAAAGCCGGGGATATTCGCCGAAGATCGTGCTGGTCTTGGGTTCCTCGATATGCGGCTCCAATGCCACTGGCCCATCGGTGCGCATCATCTTCATGAGCGCGGAGACCAGGAAGATCACATCCAGAAAATCCTGCTTCTTATATTTCGGTCCCTTGAATATCTTGCCCATCACGCCGCCCAGCGCCTTCAATTCCTTCATGGAATTGCCGGCGACCATCGCGCCGACGGCGGCACCGCCGATGATCAGCATTTCATGGGGCACGGCGTGCATCACTGCGCCGAGATCGCCGCCGGTGATCATGAACCCGCCGAACACCATGACGAGAAGGATCACGAGACCGATTGCTGCGAACATTAAAGAACCCCCGTGATACGCGAAGCGGCGATTACAAAAGGCCGCCGGTAACTATGTCTCTCTTGGGATTAACGGCAGAGCGGGCCGCGGCTTTACGGTTAACGTGATATTAGCTCGAAATTTTATCCAAGAAGATCGAACAATGTCTGCCGGTTGATCCGCACGAAGCTGGCCTGTGCCGCCTCGAGCGTCAGGATCGCGGCATTCATGCGCGGGGTCGCCTCGGTGATGTCCGTATCCTCGATATCCGAACGCTCCGATTTGAGCGCCAGCCCGGAGACCAGGAAACGCTCCCGCACCTGATCGATCAGCGCCGCGCGCGAACCATGTTCGCCGCGGGCATCGGTCAGCCGCTCCTGCGCGCCCTGAACCGCGGTCAGGCTGCCTGCAATGGCGGTGTCGTTGCCGGACTGGAGCGCCGCGACGGCCGCGTTCAGCGTGGAAACGAGATCGCTGCCGGCAGGCCCGAAGACGGATTCGAACGATGGATTGGCCTGCAGGGCACTCGTCTTGCCCACTGGAATGGAGAGCGGGGTGCCATTGGCGAAAAAGGGCTGGCCGCGCGAATCCGATTGGGCGGAAAGCTCGGCGATATCGGTTGCGAGACCGGCAATTTCGGATGCGTAATTCTGCCGGTCTTCCGCGCTCATGGTGGTGGACCGCGCGAGCGTGATCAGTTCCACCGCGCGATCGACCGCGGTGCCGATGCTGGTCAGCGCGGTTTCAACGCGCCCGGCAAGCGCCGCGGCACCATCGGCATTGGCGGCCCAAGCCTTTTCATTCGCCTGCGCCTGCCCGATCTGCGTCACGCGGGCGGCACCGACGGGATCATCGGACGGGGCCAGGATCTTCTTGCCTTCCGAAATCTCGGTCTGGATGCGGGCCACGGCCTGGGACAGCCGCGTCTGGCGGGCGATCTCGGCATTGAGGTGATGGCGGCTGCCAATGATCATGTCGCGCTCCGTCAGAAGATATCGAGGATGGATTGCATGGTCTCGCGGGCGATCTGGATCACCTTTGCCGAGCCATTGTAAGCCTGTTGATAGCGCAGCAGTTCGGCGGCTTCGCGATCGAGATCGATGCCCGCGATTTCGTCCCGCGCGGCCAGCGAATTTTCATGCCGCGCCTTGAAGGCGCTTTCCTGCGTGCGATTGGACAAAAGCTGCTGGGCAAGCTGGGTCACCAATTCGGCATGACGCGCTTCCGCGCCGGATTCGGTGCGCTGGGATTGGAGCAGCAGAAGATTGCCATTTGCCGCTCCGCCGGGTGCTGCAGCCGCGATCATATCCGGATCACTGGTGTTCAGCGCCATTGCGGCGGCCCCGGTGGTCGTCAGCAGCGCCTGGCCGGGATTGCCCGCCTTATCGAGGCCATTTGCCGACCAGCTATTGATCTGGCCCGCGAAATCATTGGCGATGCTATCCAGCGCGATGCGCCGATCGGCAATCGCGGTTGCGGATGAAACCAGCCCGGCCATCGAGCCGCCCGCAGGCGACAACGTGCTGGTTTCGCCCGCGAACGTGGTGGAAAGGGCGATCCGGCCATCAGCGGCGGTGCGCGACTGGACGATCGCTGCGACATTGCCCTCCAGCAGCACCGGCCCGCCGGGGCCATTGGCGCGAATGCTGGCCGCGCCCTTGGCGTCCAGCGTGATATCGATCGACATCTTCTGGTTCAGACCATCGAGCAGCCGATCACGCTCGTCTTCCAGTTCGGCGCGCGAGCCCGTGCCCGTCGCAACGCGACGAATGGCAGTGTTCACATTGGCGAGCGCCTGAAGATCGTTATTGATCGCCGTGGTCGTGGTGCCGGCTTCGGCGGAGACGCCCTTGGCCGCCTGCTCAAGCCCTTCGGCGCTGGTGCGGAAGGCCGCGGTCACATCATCCAACGCCATCAACATGCCGCGCCGGGGCGCTGCGCCATTGGGATCGGCTGCCAGCGTATCGGCGCTGGTGTAAAATGCGGTCAGCCGTGCGCCGACGCCCGCAGTGCCGGTATCGAGCGCTGTTTCGGTGACAGTGAGCCAGCGGGTCTGGGCGCTGGAGCGCGCGGAATCGGCACCGGCGCGGCGTGCGTCGGTCGCGCGAAACGCATCCCAGGCACGATCCACCGCATCGATCTGCACGCCGCCAAGCGCCGTGATATTGTTATAGAGTGCCATGCCGGGGCCAAGCACCGCGGTTTCGCGCAAGCTCACATCGCGCCGCGAATAGCCTTCGGTCTCCGCATTGGCGACGTTATCGCCGATGGTCGCCAATGCGCCGCGATAGGCGGATACGCCAAGCGAGCCGATCCGCAGCAGGTCACTCATGTGGCTTTACCTTTGTCGGTGGCGGGAACCATGCCCTCGAATTGCTTGAGCAGCATCTGCGCGATGCCGAGCGATCCGCTGGTGGCCATGCTCTCGGCCAGCTTGGAATCCTGCATGTCGCGAAACTGATTGCCCGCGTCGCTGCCGAACAGATCTTCGCCAAGGCTGGGCGAGCGCATCGATCCGATCATCTGCCGTGCGAACACCGCTTCGAAAGCCTGCGCGGCCTTTTCAAGCTGCGCGCGCTGCGGGGACTGGCCGGGCGCGGCGCCGGTGATGGAGGAGAGCGCCGAGGTCACAGGATCACCAGCTCCGCCTTCATGGCGCCCGCCTGCTTCAGGGCTTCCAGGATCGCGACCAGATCGGCCGGCGATGCGCCGATGGCGTTCACCACCTTGACGATATCGGACAGCGACGCCGTTTCCTGCACCGCGAACATGGGGGAGCGATGCTCTTCCACCGTGATCGTGCTGGACGGTTCAAGCGCGGTTTCGCCCTTGGAGAAGGGCGCTGGCTGGACGATCCGGGGATCTTCATCCACCTTCACGGTGAGCTTGCCATGGCTGACGGCGGCGGGGCGGATGCGGACGGCACCGTTGATCACCACCGTGCCCGTGCGGGCGTTGACGATGACGCGCGCGGGCGCATCGGCGGGATCAACATAGAGGTTTTCGATCTGGCTCATCAGCGTGGAGCGCCCTTCGACACCCGTGGGCGCTTCGATCGCGATCGATACGGCGTCCATGGCACGGGCGCGGCCCATGCCGATCGAAGCGTTGATCGATTGCGCCACGCGCTGGGCGGTGGTCAGATCGGCTTCGGCCAGATTGAAGGTGAGCAGCGGGGTATCGCCAAAGCCGTTGAGCACGGCCTGTTCGATCGTGGCACCCGAAGGGATGCGGCCCGCCGAAGGAATGTTGATCGAGAGCTTCGATCCGTCCGCCGCTTCGACGCCAAGGCCGCCCACCGCAAGATTGCCTTGCGCCATCGCATAGATCTGGCCATCCGCGCCCCGCATCGGGCTCATCATCAGCGTGCCGCCGCGCAGCGATTTCGCCTTGCCCAATGCGGACACGGTAATGTCCAGGCGCTGGCCCGGTTTGGCCATGGGGGGCAGATCAGCAGTGATGATCACGGCCGCGCTGTTCTTCAGCGCCGGATTGACGCCCGCGGGCAGCGTGATGCCGAAGCGCGATGCCACGCCCTTCATGCCCTGCGTGGCATATTCAAGGCTGTCATCGCCCGTACCGGCCAGGCCGACGACGATGCCATAGCCCGTCAACTGGTTGACGCGCAGACCTTCGAACTGGCCGAGATCCTTCACCCGCTCGGCAAAGGCCGGGGTGGAAAGGCTGGCCAGGATCAGCAGCGCAAGGGTCAGAAAGCGTTTCATCATATGTCCTAACGTCAGAACGGGCTGATTCTTGAGAAGAAGCTCTGCAGCCAGCCCTGTTTGCTGGCCCGGGCGATGTCGCCCTTGCCCGAATAGACGATGCGGGCGTCCGCAACGCGGGTGGAAGCGATGCGATTGTCCGCACTGATATCGATCTGGCGGACCAGGCCGGAAATCCGGATATATTCGTCGCCGCGATTGAGCGTGACGCGCTTTTCGCCGCGCACCAGCATCGTGCCATTGGGATAGACCGCCGCCACGGTGACGGTGATCTCGCCCTGCAGCGTGTTCGACTGGGTGGCCTGGCCCTTGCCGGCGAAGGTGGCACCGCCGCTCATGGCCACATCGCTCGGATTGAAGAGCGACAGCGGGCCGGTGGCGGGTGGGGTCAGGCCGATATCGCCCTGCCGGTCGGTCGATTGCGTCGCGGTCTTCACCGCCTGGGTGCGTTCCACCAGCAGGATCGTGACCAGATCGCCGATCGAGGCTGCGCGATTGCCGCTGGTAAGCGGTGCATAGCCATTGGCCACCTGAAAGATCGCGCCATTGGTGGGCCGTGCCTGAAGCGGATCGGACATGGTGGGCGCGAATTCGGGATCGACCTGCTTTTTTTTCGCGGAAACGGGTGCCGTGGCCACCATCATGGCGGCCACGGCGATGAAGGCGATGCCAGCGCCAAAGGAAATGCGGGTTGTCATCAGATCAAGCGCCTTAAAGCTGCTGATTGACATATTTGAGCATCTCGTCGGTCGCCGAGATCATCTTGGAATTGACCTCATAGGCGCGCTGGGTCTCGATCATGTCGACGAGTTCCTCGACGACATTGACGTTCGATCCTTCCAGCGAGCCGCTGCGAATGGTCCCGCGACCGTCGATTCCGGCGGCGCCGACTTGTGGGGAGCCGGACGCCGCCGTTTCGACGAGGATGTTGTCGCCAAGCGCCAACAGACCCGCGGGATTGATGAAGCGTGCGGTCTCGATCTTGCCGAGTTCCGTGGCTTCGCTTTCACCGGGCAGGGTGGCGGAAATCGTGCCGTCCGCGCCGATGGTGATGGCTTGCGCGCCTTCGGGAATGCTGATCTCCGGAATGAGCGGCTTGCCGTCATCGGTGATGATCTTGCCTTCGGGCGACTGATTGAAATTGCCGGCGCGGGTATAACCGATGCGACCATCGGGCATCTGCACTTGGAAATAGCCGCTGCCTTCAATCGCCACGTCGAGCGCATTGCCCGTGGTGATCAGCGATCCGGCGGTATCGATCCGCGATGTGCCCGTCATCTGCACGCCCGAACCCAGCGACAGGCCGGTGGCATATTTGTTTTCGCCCGAAGAGGTGGCACCCGGCGCGGTGATCGATTGATAGGCCAAGGTCTCGAAGCTGGCGCGATCGCGCTTGAAGCCCGTGGTGTTCACGTTCGCCAGGTTGTTGGCGATCACGCGCATCCGGGCCGATTGGGCGTCAAGGCCGGTGCGGGCGACGTGGAGAGCGGAACTGGTCATGTGTTTCTATCCCTGTTCTTGAGATTATCAGGCGGGCAGGCGCATCAGATCGGCCGAGGCCGTATCCAGCTCGCGCGCGGTGGTGAGCAATTTGATCTGGGTTTCCCAGGCGCGGCTGGCGTCGATCATATCGACCAGAGCCTGGGTGGCGTTGACATTGGAGCCTTCGAGGCTGGACGACGTGACCTGCGCCTGCGGATCGGCGGGCAGAGCGCCGCCGCCATTGACGCGAAACAGGCCGTCTATGCCCTTGATGGTCTGCGAACCCTGCGCTGAAACCAGTTTGAGACGATCCACCTTTTGTGGCTGATTGATGTCGCCGCCGGTCGGGATGATCCAGATCGAACCATCCTTGTCGATCCGCACCTCGTCTGCGGGCGGCAGCGCGATCGGGCCTTGATCGCCCAGAACCGGGTGACCGTCACCCGTGGTGAGCAAGCCGCTGTCATCAAGCTGAAGATCACCGCGGCGGGTATAGGCCTCGTCGCCATTGGGGGCCTGCACCGAAAGCAATGCGTCGGCATCCATCGCCACATCCAGCGCACGGCCGGTCTCGAACACCGCGCCGGCGTTCATGTCGGCTGACTTCACTTCTTCGGAGGCCGGCGCGCGGGCGTCGAAGCCGGGGCCGTTCAGCCACAGCGCCTGCGTGTTGGCGATTTCGGCGCGAAAGCCCACAGTGTTGACGTTCGCGAGATTGTTCGCGGTCGTCGTCTGCTGCGACATCGCGCCGCGCATCGCCGAGAGAGAGGTGTAGATCAGCCGGTCCATGGCTTATCAGCTCCGCATGTTCACGATGGTCTGGGTCAGCGTGTTCGCTGTTTCGATCGCCTTGGCGTTCGCCTGAAAATTCCGCTGCGCGGAGATCAGGGCGACGAGTTCCTCGGTGATATCCACATTGGCCTGTTCCAGCGCACCCGATTGCAGCACGCCGAAGCCGGCGCTGCTGGCTTCACCCACTAAAGGCTCGCCCGAATTGCCCGTGGCGCTCCAGCTTGCATCGCCGAGCTGACGGAGACCTGCCGGATTGGCGAAGTTCACCATCATGATCTTGCCGAGCGCCTGGCTGTCTCCATTGGAATAGGTGGCGGTGACAAGACCGTCCGAGCCGACCGAGATATTGTCGAACTGGCCGGCGGCAAAGCCGTCCTGCGCGAAATTGCCCAGAGAGAAAGCGCCTGCGGCCTGGCGGGTCGCGGTGCCGAAATCGACCGTGAGCGACAGCGGGCCGCTCGCGCCCGAGGGCTGGATGTTGGGCAGTGTGGTTCCGCCGGTCGGCGCGGTCAGATTGCCATTGCCATCGAAGGTCATTTCGATCGGCGTGGTCCCGGTCACCTCGGTGCTGCCCACGAACATGCGCGCTTGCCAGGTGCTGTCGGTCGTCGGCACCGAGTTCGGATCATTGGGATCAGCCGCCGCCGGCGCGGTGGTCCGCGTGTAATAGACCGTCGCGGGAAGCTCGTTGCCGGCTGCGTCGTAAACGCTCGTCGCAGACGAGAAATTATAGCTATTGGGATCGAACCGATCGAATTCATAAGGATTGCCGGTGTTGTAGACCGCGCGGTCTGCCGGGAGCTGCGCGTCCGACGGCAGATTGACCGTGATGTCGATGTTCGACGTGGCCTGGGACTGGCCGGAGGTCAAAGGCACCTGAAGGTTGCGCGATGCGGAAATGCCGGTGGCGGTGACGACGCCATAGGAATCGACCGGCAGAACCTGGAGGAAATTGCCGCGCGCATCGATCACGTTGCGCTGGTCGTCCAGCCCGAATGCACCGTTGCGGGTGTAGCTCAGACGGCCACCGGCACCATCGCTGCGAGTGGCGAAAAAGCCCTGGCCGCTGATCGCGAGATCCAGCGCCCGATCCGAAGCGGAGAAACCGCCCTGGCCGAATTGCTGCGTGATGCTCTTGAGGCGCGTGCCCTGGCCAGCGACATTGCCCGACTGCATCGGCGAGGACGATACCAGATCGCCGAATTCGGTGCGGCTGCGCTTGAAGCCCACGGTGCCGACGTTCGCCACATTGTTGGCGATCACCGAAAGATCGGTCTGCGCGCCCTTGAGGCCGGAAAGCGAGGTGTAGAAAGACATGTTATTCTCCGTTCAGGAAATGGGTTCAGCCGAGGCGGATGGCTTCTTCGGGCGCGATCAGCCCGAGCGGCGTGACAAGCGAGGCGGCGCTGCCGCTGGCGGGCGATTGCACGCCGGTGATCGGGGTCCAGGCCGCGGTGGCGGCTTCGATCTTGCCGGCCGATCCCTCGGCATTCACCACGATCTGCAGCGTTCCGGTGGTGGGGGTGCCGTCGGCGGCCTTGCCATCCCATTTGAACGCGAAGTTGCCCGCCGCCTTCGCGCCGAGCGCTTCGGTGTGGACCACTTGGCCGTTGGCATCGACGAGGCTGACCGTGACGTTGTTCGCGGGTTCGGCGATGGCGATTTCGCCTGCATAGCTGCCGTCCGCCAGTGGCGGCGCGGAGTCCGAAGCGACCAGCGCCGGGTGACCGATCCAGCTCGCGGTATCCCCCACGCGCGAAGCTGTGAGCGTTTCGGCAATACCCTTCAGGCTCTGGTTCATTTCTGAAATGCCGGCGACGCTGGAGAATTGCGCCATCTGCGCAACCATCTGCGTGTTATCCACCGGATTGAACGGATCCTGCGTCTTCAACTGCGTCGTCATCAGCTTCAGGAATGCTTCCTGATCGAGCGTGCTGCTCTTGGCCGTGTTCGTGGTGGTGGTCAGCGCATCAAGCGCCGAATTGCCCGTAATGGTGCTCATTTGCCCATCCTCAATGTGTCGAGTGTCAGAGTTTTCGCGGTCTGAAGGACCTGCACGATGTTTTGATATTGCCGCGCCGTTTCCAGCATCTCGACCAGCTCGGCCGCGCTATCGACGCCTGATTGCCACACATCGCCATTGGCATCGGCCATGGGATGATCGGGATCGTGCTTCTTGGTCGGCTCGGTCTGCGACGTGACCACCTGACGCACGCGCACCGTGGCCTCGCCCGGATTGCCATTGACCGTTTCGAACACCGGCTTGAGCGCACGGAATGCGGTCGCCTTGCTGTTGGAAACCGATCCGGCATTCGCGAGATTGGAGGCGGTGGTGTTCAGGCGCACCATCTGGGCGGACATGGCCCGCCCGGCGATATCGAATACGGAAAGCGAATTGGACATGCGCTTATTCTCCCTTGATCGCTGACATCAGCGTGCCGATGCGGCCCTGCAGAAAGGAAAGGGTGGTGCGATATTGCACCGCATTTTCCGCGAACAATGTCTGCTCGGTGCCCAGCTCCACGGTGTTGCCGTCGAGCGAGGATTCCAGCGGGATGCGATAGCCCATCGCTTCATTGCCGGCCTGGTTCACCGCTGTGCCGCTTTCGGCCATCGCCAGTGCCTTGGTGAAATCGATGTCGCGCGCTTTGTAATTGGGTGTGGCGGCGTTCGCGATGTTGGAGGCGAGCGTGGTCAGCCGCTGGCTGCGCAGCGCAAGCGCCGTGCCATGAATGCCGAACAGATCCTGCGTGATGCTCATCGATTGCCCCACTTCAACTTTGCCCACTTAAACCTTCGCCGCCGCTGCCGTTATTCAGCTTGAGCGCCTCATGGCCCCTATTCAGCAAAGGGTGTGCCAAAGTGCGAAAAACCCCGGAAAAGCTGGGGTGAACGATGGTTATCCAAACGTAACCGGCAAGAAATTGCCGGGGGCGGCAAACTTTTGCCGGTCATTGCCGGTCGGGGCATTCTGGGGAATGGCGATGCTTGAAAAACTGGCGCAATTGGCTGATTTCACGTCCTTTCTGCTGGTTTTTGCGGGCACGATGCTGGTGGTGCTTTCCCGTTTCGATCGCGCCGGACTGTCGCGCGCCTTTGCCGCATTCGGCCCGCTGTTCAGTGCAGCCCCCGAACAGGATGAGATCGCCGCGATGCGCGCCGTTCGCCTGATCGAGCGGATCGCCGAAGCCCGCAGCATCGCCTGCGCCGATCGGGTGGAGACCGCGCAGCGCTTTCTCCGCCTGGCGGCGCGCCGCCTGTCCGATGCGACATCGGCTGCCGCTTTCACGCGCTGGGTGGAGGAAGAGCTCGAAGACCGGCGCCGTCGTCACGCCATCGCGATCGATTTCTGGACGATGGCGGCGGAAACAGCGCCCGCCATGGGGATGATCGGCACGATCATCGGCCTGGTCTTCATGTTCGCCGCGATGGACGATGCCGCGGCGATCGGTGGCCCGATGGCGCTGGCGATGCTCACCACGCTTTACGGGATCATCATCGCCAATCTGATCGCTTTGCCGATCGCGCGGCGGCTGGAGCGTCTCTCCGCGCATGAACTGGCCTGGCAGCGCCGCGCGCTGGATCATCTGGAGACGCTGGCGGTGGCGGAACTGGAGGCCAAGCCGGTCGCGCCGGTGCCCAAACTTCGCGTCGCGCAATGAAGATCGCCGCCCAACCCCGCTGGCTGCTGAGCTTTGCGGATCTCATCCTGCTGCTGCTCGCCTTTTTCGTGATGCTCCATGCACGGGAAAGCGATGCGGACCGGATCGTCCAGGGGATCGGTGATGCGCTTGGCCCCAAGACATCACGCGCAGTTGCCGGCGGCTATGCGGCAGATGCGATCTTCGAAACCGGCGAGGCCGTGTTGAAACCCGGTGCACAGAAGGATCTGAACGCGCTTGCCGGGCAGTGGACGAGCGAGGGCAGGGTGATCGTCACCAGCATCGGCCAATCCCATGCTGGGGCGCGGTTTGACACTTGGGAGCTATCCGCTGCGCGCGCCGCAGCCGTCGCGCGACATCTTTCGCTGGCGGGCATCGCGCCGGATGCGATCGATATCGACATGGACGCTGCGGCCACTGTGGCGGGGGATCAGCGGATCACGGTGCGGCATCGTTCTCGCTAAATGGCGCAATCCTTGCTTGTCAGGATGACAAATGGGGCAAGATCGATGAAGATGACGGTTTTCCGACACATGACGATGATGTTGATGGCCGGCGCTGCTGCGCCTGTCATGGCGCAGTCGTTCGAAAATGTGGCGCGGCTGGAATCCGGCCTGGTCGCCGAACTGGGGGCGGGCATTGGCGAGCCGGGCGGCCCTGCCGCGCCGATCGACCGCCGCCTGAAACTGGCGTCCTGCCCAGATCCCTTGGCCTATGACCCACCCAATCTGGGCGCAGTCGCGGTGCGCTGCGCGGCGCTGGGCTGGCGCATTCGCGTGCCGCTGATGCGCGCGGCGGGCGGCGCTTCAGCACAGGGGCAGTTGGACCAGGGCGAATTGGTGATCCGCAAAGGTGATCCGGTCGAACTCGTGGCGGGTGGAAAGTTTTTTTCGGTCTCCTCTCAGGCGATTGCCGAGCAGGATGGGCGCATCGGTGCCCGGATTCGCGTGCGTGGCGGAGCGAAAAATGCGCCTATGATGGTTGAAGTGGTCCGCGAGGGCGTTGTTCGCATTCCGGGGTCTTAACAAATCGAAACGATTGCCGTTAAACCCCTTGAGCGGAAGAATTGGGCAGCAATGCCAAGGAGGATCGAATGATCAAGGGAATAGGACAGGCGCTGGGTGGCCGCATTGAGCCGGGCCGTGCGCAGACTGTATCCGATGGAAGACCCGTCGCGCGCACGGAAGCGGTTGGCCGCGCCCGCAGCGCGGACGTGGAGCCTTCGACGATCGACACGATCGTGGCCGCCGGGCCGCCGGTAGACGCCGAACGCGTGGCGCGGATCAAGGCGCAGATCGCTGACGGCAGCTATCGGATCGATCCCCGGCAGATCGCGCAGAAGATGATCGATCTCGATCTGGGCGCGCAGGGCTGACGCATGATGAAATCCGCGCCCGAGGTGGTGCTTGAAAGCATGGAAAAACTCTCGCGTGCGCTGGGCGGACGCGATTGCAGCGCGATCGAGACCGCGGTCACCGAAGTTGCCGCCGCTGTCGATGCGGTGCGCGGTGTTGGGGCGTGGCGGGCCACACCCGAATTGCGCGCCACGCTGAAAAAGGCGCTGGCCGTGGCGGAATCCGCGCGGATGCAAGCCAATGTGATGAGCGACGCCGCGGATCGGCAGCTCGAGGCGCTCGCCGCGCTGCGACCCGGCCATGTCGCCGCGCTCGCCTATGACCGCAATGGTCAGCAGCGTCAGGCTCCTTATAAACAGTTAAGCTGACTGGCACGCTAATTGCTGAGATCTCCGCAATTGGGGCGGAGGTGTCATGTTTTCGACGCGGTGGGGGAATTTGCGGGTCCGCGATGCGGGTGATCGCGCATGAGCGGGGTCCGCACACGGATCTGGGGCGACGCAGCGCGTAAAGCGATCCTGCCGTTCGCCACGCTGGCGCTCGTCGGCCTGATGATCGTGCCGATCCCGGCCTTCATCCTCGATATCGGATTCATCACCAGCATCATCGTCGCGCTCGCGGTCCTCATGGTCTCGCTGAACGCCGCAAAACCGCTTGATTTCTCGTCATTTCCTACGGTTTTGCTGTTCGCGACGCTGTTTCGTCTCTCGCTGAACGTCGCCTCCACCCGCGTCGTCCTGGTCGATGGGCATGAAGGGCCGGATGCCGCGGGTCATGTGATCGAGGCGTTCGGCAGCTTCCTGATCGGCGGCGATTATGTCGTCGGCCTCTTCGTCTTCGGCATCCTGATGATCATCAATCTGGTGGTGATCACCAAGGGGGCGGGCCGCGTTTCCGAGGTTTCGGCGCGCTTCACGCTGGATGCTTTGCCCGGCAAGCAGATGGCGATCGACGCTGATCTCAACGCCGGTTTGTTGACACCCGACGAAGCCAAGGCGCGTCGCCAGGAAGTCGCCACCGAAGCCGATTTTTATGGCTCGATGGATGGTGCCTCCAAATTCGTAAAGGGCGATGCCGTTGCCGGCGTGCTGATCCTGGTCATCAACATCCTGGGCGGCCTGACTTTGGGCGTGGTGAGCCACGGTCTTTCCTTCAGCGAGGCTGCATCCACCTATATCCTGCTTGCCATCGGCGATGCGCTGGTGGCGCAGGTGCCCGCCTTGCTGCTCTCGATCGCAGCGGCCGCGATCGTCACCCGGGTCACCTCGCCGCTTGATCTTTCCGCGCAGATTTCCAGCGATTTCAGTTCGCGCCGCGCCTGGGTGCCCGTCGCTGCGATCCTGGGTTTTCTCGGCATATTGCCGGGTATGCCGCATTTCATCATGCTGAGTGCAGCCGCGCTTTGCGGCTTTTTCGCCTGGCGGATGGGCATACCGAACGAAGCCGATGCGAGCGCCGCGGCGGCCGATGAACTGCGGGCCGAACCTGCGCCCGCCACGATCGACTGGAATGACGTGAGCGATTCCGCGCCGCTCAGCCTCGATCTGGGTTACGGTCTCGTCGCATTGGTCGATGAGCGCAAGAATGCGCCGCTGATGGGCCGGATCACGGGCATCCGTCGCCAGCTTTCGCGCGAATTGGGCTTTGTGGTGCCGATGGTGCGCGTGCGCGACAATCTCTCGCTCGCGCCCAACAGCTATCGGATCGTCGTCAATGGTGTCGTGCTGGGCGAGGATGAAATCTGGCCGGAAGATCTGCTCGCGCTGGATAGCGGCGAGGTGGAAATTCAGGTGCAGGGCCGTCCGGTCAAGGATCCCACCTTCGGCCTGGATGCCTGCTGGATTTCCCCCGATCAGCGTAGCGACGCGATCGTGGCGGGCTATACCGTGGTCGATCCCGCTACCGTGATCGCCACGCACCTCAATCAACTCGTGATCAACAATGCCGCCGAACTTTTCGGCCTGGATGAGACGGATAAATTGGTCGAGGCGCTCAAGGAATCTGCGCCGCAGCTCGTCTCCGGCCTCACGCCTTCACCTCTGTCGCTGACCGATATCATGTCGCTGTGCCGCGCGCTGCTGGCCGAGGGCGTATCGCTCAAGGATTTCCGCAGGATTGCCGAAGCCATGGTGGAGGCTTCACGTGACGAAACCAGCGCCAGCCCGCTGCTCGAAAAGGTGCGCAAGCGGATCGGCGCGATCATCATTCAGCGTATCGTGCCGATCAAGATGCCGCTCCCCGTGATCACGCTCGATTCGGGATTGGAATCGCTGCTGTCGCAGGCGGTACGGATGGATCCCAATGCCGCGCATCCTTTCGATCCCGCTTTGGCCAACCGCATCATCGAATCCGTGATGAGTGCCGCCCAGCCGCTGCTGGGCGCGGCACGATCTTTCGCACTGGTGACGTCGCCGCTCGCGCGGCCCGCGCTTGCACGGCTGCTCGGCCCTCATCTGCATGATGCGCCCGTCTTGAGCTTTCTTGAAATTCCGGATTCCAAACCGGTTGAGGTCGTCGCCGTGATCGGCGGCGATCAGACCCAGCCCATCGCCATCAGGGAGACCGTATCATGAGCGCCTATGAACGTGCGCGCGTGATCGCGTTCGCCAGCGGTAAGGGCGGCGTCGGCAAGACCAATATCGCCGTGAACCTCAGCGTGGCGCTGGCGCGGATGAACCGCCGCACGATGCTGATGGATTGCGATTTCGGCATGGCGAATGCCGCGATCATGCTGGGCATTAATGCGGGTGTCGATCTGGAGCGGTTCGCCGCAGGCCATGCCGATCTGGAATCGATCATGCTGCAGGGGCCGGGCGGGCTTCATCTGATCCCCGGCGGCAGCGCCGGCAGCCTGCCGCCCTCGCGCCACAAATTGCGTCGCCGGCTCGCGCTGGAGATGCGGCTGCGCGCCCATGCGCTGGATTATGTGATCGTCGATACGCCGTCCGGCGTGTCGCCGCAGGGCGTCTCGACGATCGCGGATTCGGATCGCGTGCTGCTGATCGTATCCGCCGAACCGACGACCTTCATGGACGCTTATGCCACGCTGAAGCTGCTCACGCTTGAATATGGCTGCCGTTCGGTTTCGGTAATCGCCAATACGGTGGATGACGAAGCGGCGGGACGCGATCTGTTCAACCGGTTCAGCGATGTGGCCTCACGGTTTCTCACGTCCGAACTGCATTTCCTCGGCTCCATCCCGCGCGACGAACATATGCGCGCCGCGGTGTTCCGCAAGCATTGCTGCCTGGATGCCTTTCCTGAATCGCGCGCCTCTGCCGCCATTCAGCGGATCGCGGTCGCCCTGGACAGGGATCGCATCGCGCCGACCATCGGCGGCGATCGCTTCTTCGCGCTGGAGATGCAGGATGCCGATTGAGCTTTCGGTGCAGCCCGCCACCTACGGCCGCAATCCTGCGCGGCAGGATCCGCAGGCGCTGATCCGTCAGCATATGCCGCTGGTCCGCAAGATCGCGTGGCATGTGCACGGGCGCGTGGCATCGGCGATCGATGTCGAGGATCTGGTGCAGATCGGCATGGTGGCGCTGGTCGAGGCGGCCAATGGCTACGAAGATCGCGGCTATGCCTTTGGCACCTATGCCTCCATGCGCATCCGCGGCGCGATGATCGACAAATTGCGCAGCCAGGCCACCATATGCCGTTCCGCCATGAGCCGCCGCCGCGAACTGGCGGCCACGCGCAAGCGTCTGGAGTCCGTGCTGGGTCGTCATGCGCATGAGGCTGAAATGGCCGAGGCCATGGGGCTGAACGCCGCGGATTATCGCGCGCTGGTCGATGGTTCGGAAGGCAGCGTTCATGAATCACTCGACGAGATTTATTCGGATCACTCGCTGTGGTTCGCCGATGTGGAAGACCGCGCCGACGACGCATTGGAGCGCTCGGCGCTGCGCGATGCGATCGAAGCGGGTATCCGCGATCTGCCCGAACGCGAGGCGCTGGTGCTCCAGCTCTATTTCGTCGAAGAACTCAATCTCGAGGAAATCCGCGAAGTGCTGGGCGTCAGCGCCGCGCGCGTCTGCCAGATCAAGAAGGTGGCGCTGGACCGCTTGAGGTTGCAGCTTTCCGCCTGGCATTGAGTCTCTAGTTCCGTTTGTCCCGAGCGCAGTCGAGGGACGCGGTGACAGTCTCCCACGTCCCTCGACTGCGCTCGGCACAAACGGTTGAAGCTGAGGTTACCGTTCGCTGAAACCCCAAACAAAAAAGGGCTCCGCAATTGCGGAGCCCTTTTCCTTACGCTTACTCAAACTGGGGCTCCCGGCGCGTGGGGTGCGCCGGGAGCCACCTGCTTCGGCTCGTGGGACCTTAACGAAGCAGGCTAAGCACATTCTGTTGGCTCTGATTGGCCTGGGCCAGCATCGCGGTCGATGCCTGGCTCAGGATCTGAGACTTGGCGAGGTTGGTGGTTTCCTCGGAGAAATCGGCATCTTCGATGCGCGAACGCGATTCCGTCAGGTTGGTGGCGCGGTTCGTCAGATTGCTGATCGTCGCGTCGAGACGGTTCTGGACGGCACCGAGATTGGCGCGTTCCGTGGTGACCGTGGTCAGCGCGGTATCGATTGCCGTCAGCGCTGCGGTTGCGCCGGCTGCTGTGGCGACGGTCGTGGCGGCAACGCCCAGCGAAGCCGTCGTCATCGAACCGATGCTGAACTGAACCGTTTCGGAAGCCTTGCTGCCGGTCTGGATCGTGATCGAGGTCGACGCTGCCATCAGCGACGTGCCGTTGAAGTTGGTGCGGCTGGAAACATCGCCGATCTGGCTGATGAGCTGCGAGACTTCCGCCTGAAGATTGGTGCGATCTTCGGTGGTCAGCGTGCCGTTGGCAGACTGAACAGACAGTTCGCGCATACGCTGCAACATGCTCGTCACTTCGCCCATCGCGCCTTCAGCGGTCTGAACCAGTGAAATGCCGTCGTTCGAGTTGCGCACCGCTGCATTGAGGCCGCGAATTTCCGAAGTCATGCGGGTGGCGATGGCCAGGCCCGCTGCGTCGTCCTTTGCGCTGTTGATGCGCTTGCCGGTGGAGAGACGCTCCATGGCGGTGCCCAATGCCTTGTCGGCGCTGCGCGATGCGGTGGAGGCGCGCAGTGCGCTCACATTGGTGTTGATTACGGTCATATTAGATCCTTTCTCGCTTCAATTCCCCGGCCGCCAGAAAGAAACCCGCAGCAGCCACAACCGGGATAACGGCGAGGCTCAGGAACATTTAAGGGCAGCCGCATTTTTGTCGGCATCCCGACGAAACCGGCGTCGGCTTTACGTCACATGATTGTGGAATCACGCGCACGCGTAGGAGGATTCAGCCGTTCCCGGTTTGGCACAATTGTTGCTTAATTTATCGTTGCGGCCTGGGGGGTCGCGATTTGGGGGACCAAGGAATGAGTGTAATCGTCAGCGACCGCGCGGCTGAAGCCAGCCCCACGTTGATGAGATGGATCGCGGCGACGGGGCTTGCCTGTCACGTCGCCCCCGTAATCGTGCCCGAACGCCGCGGCGCGCCCCGCGTGCTGCACGTCACCGAAATGGCACAGGCCAATTGCGGCGATGTGTTTTTGGAATTCAGAGATGGGCCGCCAGAGTTTTCCTGGTCTTCTGGCGGTCTTCCGGCGCGGATCGGCTTCGGGTTCGAAGATATGGCGTTTGGTCACGCCATGTTGACCGAGCTGGTCCGCCCGGCCCATCGCCCCGCATCGGGCGAACCGGAGTCCGGGCGCTTCCTGCAAATGTGCGAGCGCGTGGCCGCCAGCGATGCCACCGTTCTGGTGCTGGGCGAAACCGGCACCGGCAAGGAAGGCGTTTCCCGCTTCGTCCATGCGTCGTCCCTACGCGCCAATCAGCCGTTCGTGCCGGTCAATTGCGCAGCGCTGCCTTCGACGATGCTCGAAGCCATATTGTTCGGTCATCAAAAGGGCAGCTTCACCGGCGCGGGCACATCGGGCGAAGGCTTGTTCCGCGCCGCCGATGGCGGCACGCTAATGCTGGACGAGGTAGCCGAACTGCCACTGGATCTTCAGGCCAAGCTGCTGCGCGCGCTGCAGGAGCGTGAAGTGCTCCCCGTTGGTGCCACGCGCGCCATCCCTGTCGACGCCCGCGTGATCGCCGCCGCCAACCGCGATCTGGCGGGCGAAGTGGCGGCGGGCCGGTTCAGGGCCGATCTTTACTGGCGTCTCAATGTGATCCCGTTGCAGATCAAGCCGTTGCGCGATCGCCGCCAGGATGTGCGCGCGATCGCCGCGACCTTGCTGATGAAACATTCGCCCAAGAACGCCCCCTTTGCCTGGCCCACCGCGAATGCGCTGGATCTGCTGATGGCGCATAGCTGGCCTGGCAACGTCCGCGAGCTGGAAAATACGCTGCAGCGCGGATTGCTGCTGCGCGCGGGCGAAAGGCTGGACGCATCCGATCTTTCGATCGAATCGACCCATATGCCGCGCGATGAAAACCTTCTGATCGCGGAGTATCTGCCGGAAAAGCGGCATCGCCTGTCCGAGATCGGCCGGGCGAGCCAGGCGCGTGCGATCCGGGAAGCGCTTGAAGCCACGGGCGGCCACCGGGTCCGCGCAGCCGAGCGGCTGGGCATCAGCGAACGCACACTGCGTTACCGCCTCGCTGAATTCCGTACTGCGGCTTGACTGGAGATAGAGCCATGAAGATCGACGCCACCAGCATCATGCAAATGCGCAGCGCCATCCTGCAGCAGAATTCCTCGCTTCAGAAAGTGGCGGGGCAGGGGCTGCCCGGCATCGGCAAGACGGATGCCACGGGCGATGCCAATTTCACCGAAGCGCTGCGCGGTGCGCTGAGCGAGGTCAACAATCTCCAATCCAATGCGTCCACCGCTTCGGAAGCGTTTGAACGCGGCGAGACGACGGACATTGCAGCGGTGATGATCGCGCGCGAACAGGCGACGCTTGGTTTCCAGGCCACGCTTCAGGTCCGCAACAAGCTGCTGTCCGCTTACAAGGATATCATGAGTATGCCGGTGTAACATGAGTGATCTTGTCACCCTCCCGCCGGAGCCATCAGCTCCCCGCTCGATCCAGCCCCGCCGCGCCGATTGGTCGCCCGCGGGGATTTTGTCGCAAGCGCGGCAGTTCACGGCACAGCCGGCTTTCGCGAAGGCGATGCCCGCGATTGCGGTCGCCTCGCTGATCGGCATGAGCGCGCTCGCCTGGTCGGCCTTCAGCCAGCCGCCGCAGCGCGATCTTTTCGCCGGGCTCGCCGATGGCGACAAGGCCGTGGTGGCGGATGCGCTGCGCAGTGCCGGCGTGGATTATACGCTGGATAACAAGAGTGGCGCGCTGTCCGTCTCCGAAGCCGATTATCATGAAGCGCGGATGCTGCTCGCGTCGCAGGGGCTGCCCAAGGGCGCGCCTGATAGCGAAAGCATGATCAGCAATATGCCGATGGGCGCGAGCCGTGCGGTTGAGGATCAGCGCCTGCGCGCCGCGCGCGAGGCCGATCTGGCCCGCACGATCGAGGAAATGGACGCGGTGAAGAGCGCGCGGGTGCATCTCGCCGTCGAACAGCCCAGCGTGTTCCTGCGCGATCGTTCCGCGCCTGCAGCCTCGGTGATGCTTCAGCTTCAGAATGGCCGTTCGCTGAGCGACGGCCAGGTTCATGCCATGGCGTATCTGGTGGCATCGTCCGTGCCCGGCCTGTCGCCTGAGGGTGTCTCGGTGGTCGATCAGACCGGCCGGCTGCTTTCGCGCAATGGCGACGCATCGTCTGCCGCGTCGGATCGCCAGATCGACATCCAGCAGCGCATGGAAAAGCGCTATGTCGAATCCCTGAATGCTTTGCTAACGCCGATGCTCGGCGCTGGCAATTTCACCACCGAGGTCCATGCGGATGTCGATTTCGCCGAGGTTCAGGCCACGCGCGAATCCTATCCGCAGGATACGTCAGCGGTGCGCGAAGAGCGCGGTGCCTGGACCAAGGATGGCGAACCCGTCGGCGCGAGCGGCATTCCCGGCGCGATTTCGAACCAGGCACCTACCGCATCACAGGTGCAGGCCGCGCCCGGCGCATCGCTGACCCTGCCGGTTGCCGGCGCACCCGTTCCGCCGACACCTGCGCGCACCACCGAAAATTATAACCGCACGTTCGAACTGGGCCGTGAAGTCTCCGTGACCAAGCAGCCCGTGGGTTCAATCAAGCGCCTGTCTGTTGCGGTCGCGCTCCGCGATCCCGCCACCGGCAAGCCGCGCAGCAAGGCGGAAATCGCCGCTGTCGATGCGCTGGTGAAGGGCGCGGTCGGCTTCGATCAGGCGCGGGGCGATCAGATCGCCATCTCGTCGCGCAAATTCGCCGATGTGACCGAAGAGGCCGTGCCCTGGTGGCAGCAGGATTGGATCGCGATGGTGGCGCGCAACGTGACTGCGCTGCTCGTCGTCATATTGCTGGTGTTCGGTATCGGTCGTCCGATGCTCAAGCGTCGCGCCGCGGCGGGCCAAGCGCCCGGCGCGGGGAAGGCCTCCAAGGCGGCGCTCGGCGGCGAAATCGCGAGTGCCCTGGCGGATCGCGCGCGCACCGGCAATGATTCCGAAGTGACGATCGACATGATCGAAGCGGCGCCGGGCTATACCGCCCGCGCCGATCTCATCCGCAATTTCGTCCGCCAGGACCCGGCGCGCGCGGCACTTGTCGTGCGTGATCTGATCCAGGCCGATTCGAGGAGCAACGCGCGTGGCGACTGATTTTGCAGACCTTGCCGATATCCCCGAAGAGCCGATGAAGGGCAGCGAAGCCGCTGCGATCTTCCTGATGCTGCTTGATGAAGCCGAAGCCGCCGATGTGCTGGGGCGTCTTGGCCCGGACGAAGTGGAGCAACTTGGCGGCGCGATGTTTGCCGTAGCCGATGTTTCCGAAGGCCAGGTGTCCAACGTGCTCGATCTGTTCGTGCAGCGCGCCCGCGCCCGTACAACGATCGGCTTTAGCGCGGACAAGCAAATCCGCGGCATGATGGAAAAGGCTTTGGGGTCTGACCGTGCAGATAACGTGCTTTCGCGCATCACGCCGATCGAGCGCTTCAGTTCATTGGAAGCGCTGAAATGGATGGATACGCGCACGATCGCTTCGGTGATCGAGCATGAGCATCCGCAAGTGGCCGCCCTCGTGATGGCGCATCTGGAATCGGGCGTCGCAGCCGAAGTGCTGCAGATGCTGGATGATGATTGCCAGGCCGATATCGTCTATCGCATCGCGACTTTGCGCCCCGTGACGGGTGATGCGCTGGATGAACTCGAGCGCGTGATGCTCAAGATGGTGGAACGCTCCAATTCCGCCGGAGCCACCTCTCGTCGCGGCGGGCCGTCCGAAGCCGCCAAGATCGTGAACGGCACCCGCAAGACCAGTGAGCAGCGGATCGTCCGTGGCCTCGTCAAGCTGGACAAGACGCTGGCGCGCACGATTGAAGACGAGATGTTCATCTTCGATAACCTCATGGAACTGGACGAGAAAAGTCTCGGCGCATTGCTGCGTGCGGTGGAAAACGACATTCTCGTGCTTGCGCTCAAGGGCGCGGAGGAAAAGTTGCGCAACAAGATGCTGGGCTGCATGTCCAGCCGCGCCGCGCAATCGATCCAGGACGAAATGGCCGACCGTGGCCCGACCCGCTTGGCCGAAGTGCAGGAAGCGCAGCGCGAAATGCTGACTGTCGCCCGCCGTCTCGCCGATTCTGGCGCGATCATGCTGGGGGGCAAGGGCGAGGACTATGTCTGAGTTCTGGAAACCCGATGCAGCACGCGGCGCATCCACGCTCAATGCCATGGATCTGACGGGCACGAAGGAACGTCCGCCGTTCGTGCCCTGGACAGAGAAATTCTCGTCAGGCTTTGAAAGCAGCGCCACGCTGGTGCAGCGGGAACCCGTTGAAACCACGATCAACCTCGATTCCATTCGCGATATCGCCTTTGCCGATGGCTATAATGAAGGCCGTCGCACGGTGGAGCTCGAGGTCGGGGCGGAGCGGGAAGCCGTCGCACGGCTGGCCGAAATGCTGGAGCAATACCGGCCCGAGCCGCCTGCGGAACTGGCATCGCTGCTTGCGGAAACCGTCGATCGGCTCGTCCGTCAGATCGTGGGCGAAGCGGTGATCGACGCCGATCTGCTGGACAAGCGGGTGGCCGTGGTTGCGCAGTTGATCGCGGATGCGTCTGCGCCGCGCCGGATGCGGCTGCACCCCGATGATATCAAACGCCTGGAGGGTGCTGATCTCGATGTGGAGATCATCCCCGATGCCGGCATGTTGCCCGGCTCGGTCTTCGTGGAAACGGGCACTGGATGGGTGGAAGACGGCCCCGACGTAGGTCTGGAAAAGCTGCGTCAGGCGCTGGAGAGAATGGGCATCTCGCAATGAGCCATCTCGCCGCCCATGCCCGCACATTGCTGGAGTCGATCGACGTCGCGTCGCTCGGCCCGCGGCGCGTGGGCCGGCTGGCGGCGTTCGATGGCATGATGCTGGAAGCGACCGGTTTCGTGCAGCCGATGGGATCGAGCGCGCGGATTGCGGATTCGGATGGTCATCCGGTACGCGCCGAAGTCGTTGGTTTTCGCGGCGATCGTGCCTTGCTGATGGCGCTGGACCCGGATCGTTCGCTGATCTGCGGTGCGCGAGTCGAGCCCGATGGCTATGGCGGCGGCGCTGAAGTGGGTGAAAGCCTGCTTGGCCGCGTGGTGGATGCGCTGGGCCAGCCGATCGATGGCCTGGGGCCGCTCGGCAACACGCAACTCTGGCCGCTCGCGGGCCGCCCCGGCAACCCGATGCAGCGCGCGCGCGTCACCGAAACCTTCGATGTCGGCGTGCGCGCGATCAATGCGCTGCTCACCGTGGGCGTGGGGCAGCGCATTGCGCTGGTCGCGGGGTCCGGCGTCGGCAAATCCGTTCTGATGGGGCAGATCGTGGCGGGGGCCGCGGTGGATGTCGTCGTGGTGGGACTTGTTGGCGAGCGCAGCCGAGAGGTCACCGATTTCCTGCAGACCAAGCTGACGGGTGCCGCGCGTGCCCGTTCCGTGGTCGTGGCGGTTCCGGCCGATCACCCGCCGGTCTTGCGGATCCGCGCCGCGATGCGCGCCACCGCGATTGCCGAATATTTCCGCGCGCAGGGTCTTCGCGTCCTGCTGCTGATGGATAGCCTCACCCGCGTCGCCCATGCGCAGCGCGAAATTGGACTGTCTCTGGGCGAACCGCCGACCATGAAGGGTTATCCGCCCTCGGCACTGGCGATCATTCCGCGTCTCGTGGAGCGTGCCGGCGTCGACAGCCGCAATGGCGGTTCGATCACCGCAATTTATACAGTGCTGGCGGACGGCGGCGATCTGGAGGATCCCGTGGTCGATTCCGCACGCGCGATCGTGGACGGTCATTTCGTGATGGTCCGCACGCTCGCCGAGCAGGGCGTCTATCCCGCGATCGATATCGGTCGTTCGCTCAGCCGCGTGATGTCCGATATCGTGACCCCGCAGCATCTGGCGGCCGCGACGGCGTTTCGCCGGATCTGGTCCGATTATGAGGAAAATCGCGATCTCATCCTGATGGGTGCTTATCGCGCTGGCAGCGATCCTGCGATCGACGAAGCGATCGAGCGCCGTCCGGAATTGCTGGCCTTCATCCGGCAGGGGCAGAAGGATTCGATCGGCTTCAACGATAGCCGTGCCGACCTGATGGAAGGATTTGGCCTGTGAAGAGCCTGACCCAGCGCCGCGCCCGCATCGCGCGCGTCCGCAAGATCGAGCACGCGCGCGCCTCCGCCAGCGCGGCCGAGGCGGAAGGCCGCGTAATCGTGCTGGAAGAGCATTCTTCGCGGCTTCATCGCCTCGCCACCGATCTCACGCCATCGGCGGGCTCGATGTTTGGCGCGGCGCTTTCGAATGCAGGCGAACTGGCGCAACGGCTGCGCGATGCCCGCACCGGCCTTGCCGATGCGATCAGTGGAGCGAAGGCGAGTGCGCTCGAAAGCTCGCTGGCACGGATCGAAGCGCGCATCCGCCAGGAAAGCGCAGACCGGCTAGAGGTTCAGGCGCAGGCGCAATTGAACGAAGCCATGGAGCGTCGTCGTGAGACGCCGTTCCGCACCCGCGTTCGCAACCGCGGATTTGGAGACATATCATGATTGCACGCACCCTGCCGTCACTCGATCAGATGCTGGGCGCAGTCCCCGCGGCCTCGCCCAGCGGCGAGACGGCGGGTGCCACCGCGTTCGATCAGTTGATGGCCTCGCTCACGCTGCCGCAGGCGGGCCAGCAGGCCGCGTCACAGCCCGGCAAGATGACGCCGATCTCGTTCCAGCCCGCGGTACCCAAGGCGGAAACGCCTTCCCCTGCATTGTCCCTCGTCAAACCCGAAACGGCGCCGGCTTTGCCGGGTACGATCAAGGTGACCGCGCCAGAGGGTGAAGCCGTCCAGACCACGACGGTGACGGCGGACGGTCAGGCGGAAACCGAAATTGCGGCGGAAACAGCTGCCCCTGCCGCGCCGCAAGCGCTGTCAGCGACACCACAAACCACTCCGGATGTGGCCGCCATATTGGCGGCTGTCGGCACGCAGGTGCCCGTACAGATGCCGGCGACGTCGATAAAGGCAGAAGCCGCCGCCGCAATCGCCGCGCCGGCAATCTTTCAGAATGTGGTTGCACAGCCCGTGTCGCCGCGCACCGGCAAGCCGGCTAAAGCGACCGAAGCGACTTTTGCCGTGCCGGTTTCCGACCAAGCGGCAGCGCATCCGTTCACTCTGGATGCGAAGGTGGAGGCTCCGGCGGCATCCACGCTGCCCGGGGAGACCGAAATGCTCCTGACCAAGGTGGATGCGGCCCCCGTCATCCTGCTGCACAAACAGACGCCGGGCGCGATCAATGTCGCCACGCCTGCGCCCGTCAGCGATATCGCCGCTATCCAAACCGAACTCGCCTCGCAATCGCTGGAGACCCGGCTCGATGTGGCGCGCGATGCGCAGTGGATCGATCGCGCGGCCAAGGATATCGCCCAGCTTGCCAATGGCGAAGGCCGCCTGCGCTTCCGGCTCGATCCCGACCATCTGGGCAGTTTGCAGATCGACATGGCCAATGGCAGTGACGGCCTGTCCATGCGGATGACGACCGAGACCGAGGCCGCGCGCCTGATCCTTGCCGACGCGCAACCCAGGCTGATCGCCGAAGCGCGCGCGCAGGGCGTGCGCATTGCCGAATCGCACGTCGATCTGGGCCAGCAATCCAGCGGGGGCGGTCGCAACGCGCCTCAGGAACCCGTAATATTCAACCGCGATCAGACGTTCGATGGCGAAACGGCGGAGACCACCGCCCGGCCCTCGAACGAACGCTTTGCATGACAGGATGACCAGAGATGAGTGATGCACCCAAAGAGGCCGATGCGCCGATGAAAAAGAAGGGCGGCGGTCTGAAGAAGATCGCATTGCTCGTAGCCGGCGTTGCCATACTCGGCGGCGGCGGGGCGGTTGCGGGCATTTATGCCTATGGCTCCGGCCTGGTCGGCGGCGGCAAGGATGAGGCACACAAGGAAGACCCCAACAAGCCCCAGCTCGTGATGAAGGAAAATGCGATCGAGCATTCCGGTGCGGCGGCAGCGGGCAAGGAAAAATCCAAATTCCAGACGAGCTATTACGAGATCGAGAAGAATTTCACCGCCAATCTGGCGGATACCGATGGCTTCATGCAGGTCTCCATCGGGGTTTCGACCAATTATGATAACCGCGTAATCGAAAATCTCACCAAGAACGAGATTCCGATCCGCTCGGCGGTGTTGATGACCCTGTCGGATCAGGGCATCGATGCCGTGGCGACGCCCGAAGGCAAAAGGCAGCTTCTGCGTGCACTCAAGGTGGCGATCAACAAGGCCTTGGAGGAAAAGGAAGGGTTCGGCGGGATAGACAATGTCTATTTCACGAATTTCGTGATCCAGTGAGCAAGATCAAGAAAGCGGCGCTGACCGGCGCGGAGGCATCGGCACTGATGGACGAGCTGAACCAGGTGGGCGGCATCGCCTCCGATATTCCCAAGGTCGAGCCATTCTCGCTGGGCGTGCACGATTCCAAGCCGACGGCCTGGATGCCGGGGCTGGAGCGCATCGGCGAAAAGATGGCGCGGCGCTTGCGTCAGGTTGTCGAGCCATTGGTGCAGGGGCGCACGAAAATCGTGGCCGAGCCGATCGAGACGGTGCGCTTTGAACATTGGCGCGGCGACCTGCCCGATTTCACGAGCCTGAATTTCTATCGCGTGCGGCCGCTCAAAGGCGGCGTGCTGGTGAAGATCCAGCCGGATTTCGTGGCCAGCGTGGTCGATATCTTCTTTGGCGGCACTGGTATTCCCAGTGCGCGACGTCACGCCGAATTCACGCCATCCGAAGATGCGGTGATCATGAAGATGACCGATTCGATCATGCAGGCGCTGGTCGAATCCTGGGGCGAAATCGTTGCGCTGACGCCAACGCTAGCGTCGCGGGACACCAATGCGATTTTCGCCAATCTCTTCCGTCCGGAGGAATCGGTGGTGATCCAGCGCTTCACGATCACGCCCGCGCATGGCCGCGCGACCAGCATCGCAATCCTGTATCCGCTGGGTTCGCTCCGTGCTGTGGAAGGGTCGCTCACCGCCAAGGTGCATGACGAAGCCGGCCCCGCGGATGCGCAATGGCGCAATCGCATGGCGCAGGCGTTGAACGAAGTGCGCCTGCCCGTGCGCAGCGTGCTGGCGCGGCCGAAGATTTCGGCGGCGCAGCTCATGTCGCTCAAGCCCGGCGACGTCATTCCCATTTCGGTCAGCGCCAAGGTTCCGCTGCTCGTCGCCAACCGTCGCTTTGCGATGGGGACCATTGGCGAAAAGGACGGGCAGGCCGCGCTGCTCATCGACACTATCGAGAAAGGCCAGATTTCATGAGTGACTTGTCCGAACATATGATCGCGCCCGAGGCAGATTCGCTGCACAATATGCGGCTGCTGGCGGATATCCCGCTGCGTCTCTCGGTTGAAGTGGGCAATACCTCGCTTCGCCTTGCCGAATTGCTCGAGCTTGCCGAAGGCAGCGTGGTCGAACTGGATCGTCAGGCGAGTGAATTGCTCGATATCCTGGTGAATGGCACGCTCGTCGCGCGCGGCGAAGTGGTCACGGTCAATGGTCGCTTCGGAGTCCGGGTCGTCGATGTCGTCGGCACGGAAACGCGGATGGCCGGGGTCGAACGGCGCCTGTGATGTTCGATTATGTCGTGCGCATGTTGATCCTGCTCCCGCTTGTGGCGGGCATGGCGGTCGGCGCTTTGTGGCTGTGGCGCAAGGTCGGCCCCGATCTCACGGTCAACCGGCGCGTGCGCCATCTGAACGTGATCGATGCGATCCCGATGGGCACGGCAGGCCGGCTCGCTCTGGTCGAATTCGGCGAGCGTCGCCTTTTGCTGTCGGTAACACGCGGCCGGATCGATCTGATCGCCGAAGAACCCAAGCCTGCGGTATTCGAAGTGCCTGATCTGGATGCTGATGCTTAAGCGACCTTCTGCTTCATTCTCCCCTCCAGTCCTTGCTGGAGGGGGCGGGGGTGGCCCTCCCTTCTTAAAGGAAGTTGCCACCCCCACCCCCTCCACGAAGGCATGGAGGGGAGCGAGTATCGTCCTTCTTCTGATATCCTTTCTCATCGCCACGCCCGCTTTCGCACAGGTCGCGCCGGGCGGCCTCGATCGCGCGATGAGCACGATCGCGGGCGATGGGCGTCCGCTCTCCCTGTCGCTGCAGATCCTCGTCCTGATGAGCCTGCTGACGGTGCTGCCGTCGCTGGTGCTGATGATGACGAGCTTTACCCGCATCATCATCGTCCTCTCGATCCTGCGCCAGGCGCTGGGATTGCAACAGACTCCGCCCAATCAGGTGCTGGTCGGGCTGGCGCTGTTTCTTTCGGTTTTCGTGATGAAGCCCTCAATCGATCAGATCAGGGACAGCGCCTATACGCCCTATGGCGCTGGGCAGATCAGCATCGAGGAAGCGATCTCGCGTTCCGGCACGGTGCTGCATGGCTTCATGGTCAAGCAGACGCGGCAGACCGATCTCAAGTTGTTCATGGATATCTCCAAATCACCGGCGATCGCGACGCCCAAGGATATTCCCTTCGCGATCCTGCTGCCAGCCTTCGTCACGAGCGAGTTGAAAACCGCGTTCCAGATCGGGTTCCTGATCTTTCTGCCGTTCCTGATCATCGACCTCGTGGTGGCGAGCACGCTCATGGCGCTGGGCATGGTCATGCTCTCGCCCTCGATCATCTCGATGCCGTTCAAGCTGCTGCTCTTCGTGCTGGTGGACGGCTGGGCGCTGACCATGGGGTCGCTCGCCGGCTCCTTTTCGGTGACATAGGCGATGGCCGACGCTGATTATTTCATGGGCGTGGCGCAACAGGCGCTCTGGGTGCTGGCTCTGGCCTGTGCGCCGATTTTGATCCCGGCGCTGATCGTCGGCCTCGTTCTGGGCATGATCCAGGCCGCGACCTCGATCAACGAAGCCACGCTGACGTTCGTACCCAAGCTGATCGTAATCGCGATTGCGCTCGCCATTTCGGGCAGCGCGATCCTCATCCTGCTGGCGGATTTCACGCGGGAAATCTTTGCGCGCATCCCGGATATCGTGCGCTGATGCCGGCAGGGTTTTCGGATCTGGAGATCAAGCTCTGGCTCTGGCTGCTGATGATGATCCGCCCCGGCGCGGCATTTCTGGCGGCACCGATCTTCGGCGCAGCCGCCGTGCCCGTCCAGCTTCGCCTGATCGTGGCGCTGGCGATTGGATTGGCCGCGCTTCAAGTGCAGCCCGTGGCGATGCCCGATTCCGGGCTTGTCAGCATCTCCGGATTCATGCTGATCACCGGCGAAGTGCTGATCGGCCTCGCCCTTGGCTTTGCCGTGCAGATCGGTTTTTCCGCAGCGATGATGGCGGGCGAGGTGATCGGCAATGCGATGGGCCTGGGTTTCGCCGGCATGATCGATCCGGCGAGCGGTGCCTCCACCCCCGCGCTCGGCCAGTTCCTGAATTTGCTCGGCACCTTTCTGTTTCTGGCGCTGGGCGGGCATCTCATGCTCGCGGCGATCATCGTGGACAGTTACCAGTCCATGCCGGTTGGCGGCCCGATGATGACAAGCGAGGCTATCAACAGCCTCGTGATGTTCGGCGGTAATCTGTTCGCGATGGGGCTGACGATCGCGCTGCCGGTCGGTTTCTCGCTGATCATGGTGCAGCTCATCATGGGTGTGCTGTCCCGCTCTGCACCTGCGTTGAACCTGTTCGCGGTCGGCTTGCCCGCCACACTCATGGCCGGGGTCGTGCTGATCGCCATCGCCGTGCCGTATCTGGCGGAAAGCATCACCGCGGCGCTCGAAGCCGGACTGGCGATGTCGCGCCAGTTGGCGGGAGGCTGAGGCGATGGCCGATCAGGCAGACAAGGACCAGAAAACCGAAGATCCAACCGATAAGAAAAGGCGTGATTCGGCCGAGGAAGGCGATGTCCTTCAATCGCGCGAACTGGCGATTGCGCTGGTCATGGGGGTGGGCGCAGCATGGCTGATCGCGATCGGGCCGATGATGATCGAAGCGATATCCACGATGCTCGGCGAAGCCCTGCGCTTCAATGCCGCCGATATCGAGAATTTCGATCCCGCCGCGCGGGCGTTGCGTCTCGGCGCGATCGTCATCCTGCCGCTGGTGGCGCTGTTTGCGATGACACTGGCCGCCGCCTTCGCCGCGCCCGCCATGCTGGGGTCGCTCGGCTTCCGTGCCAAATCCTTTGCCTTCAAGGGCAATCGCATCAATCCGGCCACCGGGATCAAGCGCATCTTCAGCATGAACGGATTGATCGAGCTGGTGAAGTCGATCGCCAAAGTGGGGGTGATCGCGGTCGTCGGCTGGTATGTGCTGATGGGGCAGAGCGATCATATCATGTCGGCCGGGCGGCAGGAGCTTGGCCCGGCGCTGTCCCAGCTCGCGTCCACCTTCACGCTGATCGTGGCAGTGATGGCGGGTGCGCTGTTCCTGATCGCGATGGTCGATGTGCCGGCGCAATTCTTCCAGCGCCTCGCGCGTATGCGTATGACGAAGCAGGAGGTGAAGGAGGAAGGCAAGCAATCCGAAGGCTCGCCCGAAGTGAAGCAGGCGATCCGCCGCAAACAGTTCGAAGCGGCGCGCGGCTCCGCGCGTCAGGCTGTGGCGGAGGCTACGGTGATCCTGGTGAACCCCACCCATTTCGCCGTCGCCTTGCGCTATCGCCCTGGCTATGACGCCGCGCCGGTGCTGCTGGCGCGGGGTCGCGGCGCGATGGCCCAGGCAATCCGCGAGGCGGCGGGCGAGGCCAAGGTGCCGGTATTGTCTTATCCCTCGCTCGCCCGCGCGATCTATTTCACGACGCGCACCGGCGACATCGTGCGCGAGGATCTGTATATCGCCGTGGCCACGGTGCTGGCGTTCGTGTTCAATCTTGATCGCGCCATGGCCGAGGGTATCCGCCAGCCCAATGTCGATGTGCCCGAAGGCGCACGTTATGATGAAGAAGGCCGCAAACAGGCTTAAGTCCTGATCATATCAGCCGTTTCCCCATCTGGCCAAGAGCGGCCATGGAGTGTGGCGTGCGCGATCTATCCCGAAAACATCCGATCCTGTGGCGTATGGCGCAGCTCGCGCCGGTCTTCTCCCTCTCCGTGCTGGCAGGGCAGAGTGCCGCGAACCCGGACCTCTCCGCCCGGAGCGCCACTGCGCGGATCAGTGTGCAGATCCGATCAACCGTGCGGATGACGCCGGATACGGCGCGCGATGCCGATCTGGCTGCACCCGCACCCGCACCCGTGGAGCGCGCCTGCCCGAAGCCGGAATCGGAGCGCCGGCCCGGTTGCACGATGAAGATCGTCGATATGCCTTGAATCCGCTCTTAACCGCCCGGCCCGCCGGCCGTTAAGGGGGATAGAAGGAGCGCAAGCGCATCATGGTCACGTCAATTTCAGCAGCGATGGGGGTGGGGTCGGGCATCGACACTGTCCAGTTGATTGAGGATCTGGCCAATGCGTCCAAGGCACCCAAGGAAGCGCAGATCACGGCGCGGGAAACCGCGAACACCGCCAAGATTTCTTCCGTGGGAAGCCTCGCCAGCGCCATTGACAGTTTCGCCAGCGCGCTGACCACGCTGATCAGCGGCGGCACCCTGTTCACCCAGCCGACCTCTTCGGACACCAGCATCCTCACCACCACGATGAAGCCCGGCGCGCATTTGAGCGGTCTTTCGGCCAATATCGAAGTGGTGCAGCTCGCCACCGCGCAATCCCTGGCTTCCGGATCGATCGCAGATACCGCGGCACCGATCGGCGTCGGCACATTTACGCTGACCACCGGCAAGGGCGCGTTCAACGTCACGGTGGACGCCAACAACAACAGCCTTTCCGGCTTGTCCGCCGCGATCAATGCCGCCAATGCGGGCGTTACCTCGTCCATCGTGAGTGATGGCAATGGCGGCTCGCGACTGATCATTCGCGGCACGACCGGCGCAGCGCAAGCGTTCACGATGGTGCCTCAGGCGGGGGCGGATGCCAGCCTTTCGCAATTCGCTTATGCCGGCGTGGGATCGACCGGCGGCCTCACCCAGGCGCAGGCCGCGCAAGATGCGATCATCAAGCTGGACGGCATCGCGATTTCTCGCGCCACCAACAGCTTCAGCGATGTGTTGCCGGGCGTAACGATCGATTTGAAAAAAGCATCCGTGGGCACCGTCGTCGGAATCGGCTCAAGCCGCCAGACCGATGCGTTGAAGCAGGCGGTCGAGGATTATGTCGCCGCCTATAACAGCCTTGAAACGATGCTGGATGAAGCGACCGCGCCCGCCGATAGCGATGGTGCGAACGGCGGTCCGCTGCGCGGCAATTCCGCGATCCGCGATATGCGGACCAAGCTGGCCGCGATGAGCGCGATGAAATTGCGCTCCGGCGATGGCCCGACCACGCTGGCCGAAATCGGCGTGCGCACCGCGCGTGACGGCTCGCTCTCGGTGGATACGGCGCGGCTCGACGCGGCCTTGGCCAACAGCCCGGATGCGGTTGAAGAGCTGTTCAATCCCAGCCAGAAGAGCGACAATCCTCTGGTCTCCATTTCCAGCGCTCCGGGCCTGGCCAAGCCGGGCACCTATGTGCTGACCAATCTCGTGCCAGGGATCAATGGCGGTGACGCATCGGGCATGATCAACGGCGTGGCTGCCACCGCCAGCGGGAATACGCTGTTCGGCGCGATCGGCACCTTGGCCGCCGGCCTGGCGTTCCAGCCGCTCGGCACCGTCGCCTCGGCGACGATCACGGTGGATCTCGGGCTTGGCGGTGCATTGAAAGCCGTGCGTGATGCGCTGCGCAGCACGACCGGTCCGCTGGTGACGATGCAGGACCGTTTGAAGAAAGAAGCCGAGATGATCGGCGACGATCGCGAAAAGATGGAAATGCGCGAAGACGCTTTCCGTGCACGGCTGGAGGTTACCTTCACCGCGATGGAACGCCGGGTGGCCGCGTTCAAGGCGACCCAGAGCTATCTCGAACAGCAGATCAAGATGTGGACGAACGACGATTAAACGCGGCGGACCCGAACAAAGGATAGAAGAATGTATTACAGCCGCCTCTCCGGTGCCGCTCCCAGCGCACGTTATGGCCAGATCGATCTCGCCGGGCGCATCGAAAATGCGTCGCCTCATGGGCTGGTCGCCATCCTGTACGAGGAACTGGGTGTCTCGATCCAGCTCGTCGCTGGCTGTCGCAATCCCCAGCTCCAGGCGCAGGCCTTGTCCCGTTCGCTCAACATCCTGCAATCGCTGGATGGCAGCCTGGATTTCGAACGCGGCGGCGAAGTCGCCAAGACCTTGAGCCGGGTCTATGAAGAGGCGCGGCGGCTATTGCTGGCGGGTGTGCGGGAAGGCGAACTGGAAAAAATCCAGGCAGCCGGCGGCATCATCGCCGAAATCGCCGAATCCTGGAAACAGATCGGCTGACGCCGGATCAGACGGTTTCGCGGACCACGCCATATTTGTGCATCTTCTCGATCAGCGTGGTGCGCTGGAGAGACAGCAGGCGGGCGGCGTCGGCGACCACACCCTTGGATTTCCTGAGCGCATCCAGAATGTGCTGATGTTCGAAATCGGCCACCATGGAGCGCAGATCGATCGGGCCGGTGGACGCGGGCTTGTGTGGCAGTGCGAGTTCGCCCTGTATGGGGTTTGCAGGCGATGCCGGTAATTCGCTCATCGCCCACAGCATTTCGCGTTCAAGCCGGCGGCCGGGTTCGGCGCGCTGCAGCAGCGCCTTGATATCGCTGCCCCCAAGCTCGCGCCCCGGATAGAGAATCGCGGCCCGCTCCACCACATTGCGCAGTTCGCGCACATTGCCGGGCCAGCGATGTTCGGCCATCGCCATCAGCGCGCCATGGGAAAACACCAGGCGATCCTGCTCCGGCGCATGGCTGCGCTCCAGGAAATGCTGCACCAGGAGCGGAATATCCTCGGTGCGCTCCGCCAGCGAAGGCAGCGCCACGGGCAACACCGCAAGACGATAGAATAAATCTTCGCGAAAGCTGTTGGTTTCGATGGCGCGATCGATATCGCGGTGGGTGGCGGAAATGATGCGGGTATCGATCGGGATCGGATTGCGACCACCCACGCGCGTGACGTTGCGTTCTTCCAGCACGCGCAACAATTTCACCTGCATCGCCGGCGGCATATCGCCGATCTCGTCCAGAAAGAGCGTGCCGCCATCGGCATCTTCAAAGCGTCCGCGGACCTGAGCCACCGCACCGGTGAACGAGCCACGCTCATGGCCGAACAATTCGGATTCCAGGAGGTCATGGGGAATCGCCCCGCAATTGACCGCGACGAAATTGCCGGTCGCACGGCGGCTCTCCAAATGGAGTGCGCGCGCCACCATTTCCTTGCCACTGCCCGAAGGCCCGGTGATCAGGACGGACGCGTTGGTCGGCGCGACCTGGCGGACCAATTGACGCAGGCTTTGCATGGATTCGCTGCGGCCGACCAGCAGCCGATCGACGGGGCTTTCCGTCGACAGACCCAATTTCATGGTCACGCTCACTTGAAATCTGGACCCGTATTTGTCCAAATCTCAAAAGCGTCTTTCAGGATGCTGATTTTGCTGGTCAACTTCACGTCTTTCCCCATTGACGCCGGATTAACCCTGCTTCGAAAGCTCAGGAAACTGAAACGGAATCGGTGCCATTATGAATCGAGATTCGATTCGTTTTGGATGTATCCGGGTTGGCGATCATCAGTGGAGCGAACTGGCCAAAAACCGATGGCAGTGATAAGCAGCAACCAAGCTCACAATAATGGAGCGCTTTTCTCGGGGGAATTCGATGGCCCGATTGCAAGCCAATCGCGTTGCGATTGCCGAACAGCTTTCGGATGCGCTGATCCGTTGCGATGAAGCCGGCCTGCTGCTCGTCGGCGCGCATGTTGCTTCCGCGATCGAGGCCTTGGCCGTGGATCGTTCGATATCTCCGCGCACGTCGGAAAAGCAGCCGTCAGATGGTGATGCTTTCCCTGAGCATGTCGCCGATCGCGCGGCCGCCGATCGGCGTGATTTCTAGGATCGTTCGCCGGGCATCCTTGTCATCGCGAAAGCGGATCGCAAAGCCATCGCGCACCAGAATGGAAATCCATCGCAATGCTGTCGATGTCGGCGTGTTGGAGGCGATGCAGGCATCGTTCACGTAAACGATCCGCTTTTCCGCATTGGCCACGTATAGATCCAGCAAGATATTATAGGCCGGTTCTTCGAAATAGCCTTCGGGCAGGTATTTGCGACGCGCTTCTCTGATCTTGATGATCCGCTTGGCCGCATTGACCAGATCCTGCTCGCCATCGGGGAGGTTGGCCGAGGCAGCCATGACCGGCCGAGTGACGGCTATGCCATTGGATAATTTAAGTTCATCAAGAATATTTTGTATTTCGAACAACGCGGATTCGGCAGAAGAACCCGGTCTTCTTTGAAATTGGTCGTGGGCCATAATCTTATGTACCATCTGTTGGCCTAAGCGCGATCAGGCGATGAATTACGTAAATTACGTAAAATAAAAGCAGATGATGTTCGTTGGCCTCATGGCATGAATAGCGCCAGCGACCGTCACCATCTGCTTCCTTATTCATCAAATCAGAATTCGCACCCGTATGATTGCAGTTTTTCTGATCTCGTCTTTAGTCCCCACACATCCGACGTTACGCATCCAACGCATATTGTTCAAGCACTAAACCGAATTGATCGGAAATTGCAGCCAAAATGAACCTGCTCATGCCAAGCGCCCGATTTTTCGGGCCGGAATACGCTTCAGGGCTTCCCCTCTGCGAGGCCCGCGCTATAGCGCAGCCTATGCAAGAAAAGCCTCTTATCGTTGGTCTGGGTGGCACTGGCAGCCCGAACTCCTCTTCCGAACGCTTGCTGCGTCATGCACTGGGGCAATGCGCGGCCAAGGGGGCCGATACGCTGATGTTCGCGGGGCTTGATCTGGATCTGCCGATGTATTCGCCGGGCGAAGAGGCGCGGGATGAAAAGACGCTGGCGCTGATCGCGGGGCTTCGCCGTGCGCAGGGCGTGATCATCGCATCGCCGGGCTATCACGGCACGGTTTCCGGCCTGATCAAGAATGCCCTCGATTATGTGCAGGATATGGCCAAGGACGATGCGGTCTATTTCGAAGGTCGTGCGGTCGGGCTGATCGCCACCGCGGCGGGCTGGCAGGCGACGGGCACCACGCTGGCCACGCTGCGCTCCATCACGCACGCCTTGCGCGGCTGGCCGACGCCGATGGCGCTTGCGGTCAATTCCATGGTGCCGGTGTTTGGCGAAGATGGTTCGATCGTGGACACGTCTATCGCGAACCAACTGGACATTCTCGCATCTCAAGTGGTGACGTTCGCCAATATGCGGGCGCTGCACGATCTTTCGCTTCTGCAAGGGGTTGGGGAACGCGAAGCCGGCGGCGCGGGCGGACAATAGTCCGGCAGCAAGGTCACAGCAGGGGAACCGCCGCGTCGGGCATCCGTTCGGATCTTCAATGACCCGCCTGTTCCATGTCAGTGATCTCCATTTCGGCCGCGAGGACGAGGCTGCGCTGGCCTGGTTCGCCGCCAGGGTGAAAGACGAGCGCCCAGACGGGGTCATCATCACCGGCGATCTCACCTATCGGGCGCGGAGCGAGGAATTCGCCACGGCCACGGCATGGCTCGAGCAACTCAAGGTGCCGGTCACGATCGAGCCCGGCAATCATGATCTGCCCTATTTCAATCCGATCGCACGTTTTTTGTCACCGTATCAGCGCTATCGCAAATTGGAGCGCGCGATCGAACGGCCGCTTGATCTGGAGCATGTGTGTATCGTGCCGCTCAAGACCACGGCGCGGGCGCAGTGGCGCGCCAATTGGTCATGGGGCGTGGTGCGTCCCGTCAGCCTTGTGCGCACCTTGACGCTGCTACAGGCCTGTCCCGCGAACCGGCTCAAGATCGTCACCTGCCATCACCCGCTGATCGATACGGCGGATATGACCAAAGCGAGCAACACGCGGGGCGGCGAGGCCGCGCTGGGCCGCCTGGCGGCGGCTGGCGCGGATGTGATCCTGAGCGGCCATGTCCACGATCCGTTCGACATCCGTCACCCGATCGCTGGGCGCGCGGTTCGCCTGATCGGTGCCGGCACGCTATCCGAGCGGGTGCGGACGACCGCGCCCTCGTTCAATGAATTGTCGTTTCTGGCGGGCAGCCTTCAGGTCAAAGTGCGCATGATGACATGACGGTCAGCGCTTCGACGGGGCGCTGTTCAAAATCGCTTTCGTATAGGTTTCAAAGACTTCAGAGATCGGTTTCATGTTGCGATCAAACACCAGAGCGCGGTGTTCGATAACGAAATCGGGTGGAAGCGAAGGGCGTCTGGCATAAGCAGCCACATTGGCAGCGCTGCTCCGCATATCCCAGTCATCGTTTTCCATCGGATTCCACAGCACCTTGGCGCTCAGCGTCTTACGGTTGACATCCAGCGGCGCGACGACCCTGCCAAATGGCGCGTCCTCGCCATCCAGCGCGGCGTTCATCGCAGCGGTAAGCCGGGATGGGACATACCAATTGTCGGCTTCGGACAGCACCGCCGCCCCGCATTTCAAAAGAACGCGGCGATAGCGCACGGGTTCGTCTGCGGCGATGTCCAGCCGTGCGCGTTGCTCGGCGGTAACCGGCTTGTCCTGCCCCTTGATCCGTTCGGCGACGATCTTGACGACGGGCGCGATACGATGGGCCAGGCACCATTCTTCCAGCGTGCGGGTCGCGCTGTTGCTGGAAAGGAGCCGCGCATTGAAGTCGTTCAGCATTGCGGCTTGCTCCAGCCGGTTCATATAGCCCCAGCCATCGGGCTGCCTGGAGACGCGGGCGGCCAACGGCCCCGGCGCGACAAGCGCGAGTGTCATGGCGGCGGTCAGCGTCATTTTGCTCATCGGATATCCACCATCCGATTATTGCGGCGCGATGGCAATGGTCGAGAGGTCTGTCGTCGGATCGATCGTGATCTGCCTTTCCTTGCGCTCGGAATAACGGTCCACCAATTGCCGGCTATGAGGCCGCAACAGAATGGTGAAACGCACGAGTTCCTCCATCACATCGACGATGCGGTCATAATAGCCGGATGGCCGCATCCGGCCCGCCTCGTCAAATTCCTGAAAGGCCTTGGCCACGCTGGACTGATTGGGAATCGTGACCATCCTCATCCAGCGGCCCAGGATGCGCAGCGTATTCACGCTGTTGAAAGATTGGGAACCGGCGGACACCTGCATGACTGCCAGCGTGCGTCCCTGCGTGGGGCGCATTCCGCCCATGGAAAGCGGCAAATGGTCGATCTGCGCCTTCATCACCCCCGTGATCTGTCCATGCCGCTCGGGGCTGCACCAGACCTGTCCTTCGGACCAGAGCGAAAGCGCGCGCAATTCGTGCACCGCGGGATGATCATCATTCCCGATCTGATCGGGCAGGGGCAGATCGGAAGGATCGAAGATTCGGGTGTCCGCACCGAAAAATTCCAGCAAACGCGCGGCTTCTTCCACGCAGAGGCGCGAAAATGATCGTGTTCTCAAAGATCCGTAAAGCAGCAGGATGCGCGGCGGCGGCTGATCGTCACCCAGTCCCAAAGCTGGTCGATCAAGCGCATAGCGCTTGTCCAGCGCGGGCAGTTCGGCTGGATCGCTCAAGGTTCGAAGGCGGCTCATGTCATGGCCTTGGGCACGGTGGCGGGAAACCAGCGGTGGCCGAGGCGGAGCGCGACGTGAACCAGAAGAATGAGAACGGGCACCTCTACCAGCGGACCGATTACGGCCGCAAACGCCACGGGGGACGCAAGGCCGAAGGTGGCGATGGCGACGGCGATGGCCAATTCGAAATTATTGCCTGCTGCGGTGAAGGCGATGGCGGTGGTGCGGGGATAATCAGCCGCGATCAGCTTGCCCATGAAAAAGCTGATGAGGAATTGCGCCACGAAATAGAGCGTCAGGGGGATCGCGATCCGCACGGCATCAAAGGGCAGCCGCACCACATCGCCGCCTTTCAGGCTGAACATCGCCATGATCGTGAACAGCAGGGCGGCCAATGTGATCGGCGCGATGCGCGGAATGAAGACACGTTCATACCAATCCGCGCCCTTCACGGTGGTCAGGATGCGCCGCGTCAGGAATCCCGCCAGAAACGGAAGGCCCAGATAGACCAGCACCGCCTCTGCAATGGTCCAGAAACCGACGTGGATCATCTGCCCTTCCAAGCCGAAAAGCGGCGGAAGAAGGGTGAGAAACAACCATGCGTAGACACTGAAAAACAGGATCTGGAAGATCGAATTAAATGCGACCAGCCCAGCCGCATATTGATTGTCGCCTTTGGCAAGCGTGTTCCACACCAGCACCATGGCGATGCAGCGGGCCAGACCGATCAGAATGACCCCGGTCATGTAAGCCGGTTGATCCCGCAGGAACACGACCGCCAGGGCAAACATCAGCACGGGGCCGATGATCCAATTCTGTACGAGCGACAGCGCCAGAATGCGTTTGTCCTGAAAAACCTTGGGCAGTTCCTCATAGCGCACGCGCGCGAGCGGCGGATACATCATGAGGATCAGGCCGATGGCGATGGGCACATTGGTGGAGCCGATCGACGCCCGGTTCAGCGCTTCGGGCACGCCGGGAAAGAGGGTGCCCAGGATCACCCCCAGCGCCATGGCTACGAAGATCCAGAGCGTCAGATAACGATCGAGAAAAGACAGGCGGCCCGGTATCGGCACCGTTGGAATTTCGATCATCCCCGCCGCCGCTCATCGCGAACCACGTCGCCATCCTCTTTGACAAAGGCCGATGCGAGCATGGCAGGCAATATCTCCAGAACGACCTCGGAGGGACGACAGAGCCGGACGCCCCGATCCGAGAGGACGATCGGGCGATTGATGAGAATGGGATGATCCATCATGGCGTCGAGGAGCGCATCGTCGGACAATGTTTCATCGTCCAGCCCCAATTCGGCATAGGGCGTGCCTTTCCGTCGCAGCAGTGCGCGCGGCGTCAATCCTGCGCGCGCGATCAATTGTACGAGCATGGCCCGGCTCGGCGGGGTTTTGAGATATTCGATGATATGCGGCTCAAGACCCGATTGCCGGATCATCCCAAGCGTGTTGCGAGACGTTTCGCAGGCCGGATTGTGATAGATGATGACGTCTTGAGGCATAGCGGGCGCTCCGTTCAGCAGCAGGTCAATTCGGCAATCAGCGGTGCGCACAGATCGGCATTCCTACCGCAGCAATCCTTGAGAAGGTAGACAAGCAAAGTGCGCAGGCCGGCAAGATCGGCGCGATAGATGACGGATCGGCTTTGGCGTTGCGACATCACCAGGCCGGCGCGCGCCAATATCGCCAGATGGGTGGACATCGTATTTTGCGGGATGCCCAATTGAAGAGCGATTTCGCCCTGCGGCAAGCCGGAGGGTTCGTGGCGCACCAGCAAGCGGAAGGTTTCCAGTCGCGTTCCTTGCGACAGGGCGGCGAACGCAAGAATAGCCGAATCATCATCCATATATCTGGATTAACAGATATATGGATGATGTCCATGCTATCTTCGGTGTGCAAAAAAAGGGACCGTTTCCGGCCCCTTTTCTTTTGTCTTGCAGGATCGAAATCCCGGTTGCTTTTTAGCGCTTCGAGAACTGGAAGCTCTTGCGCGCCTTGGCCTTGCCGTATTTCTTGCGCTCGACGGTGCGGCTGTCGCGGGTCAGGAACCCTGCAGCCTTCACCGGTGCGCGCAGGATCGGCTCGAACTTGGTCAGCGCTTGGCTGATGCCATGCTTGACCGCACCGGCCTGGCCGGAAAGTCCGCCGCCCTTGACGGTGGCGACGACATCATAGGCGCCTTCGCGACCGGCGATGCCGAATGGCTGGTTGAGCACCAGACGCAGCGTAGGACGAGCGAAATACACTTCCTGATCGCGGCCGTTGACGGTGATCTTGCCCGAACCGGGCTTGATCCACACGCGGGCCACGGCATCCTTGCGGCGGCCGGTTGCATAAGCGCGGCCCTGCGCGTCGATGATCTGCTCGCGCAGCGGCATCGGCTCGACATAAGGCGCTTCCGGCGCGGCTTCTTCGGCGGCTGCGGCAGGCGCAGCGGCTTCGGTCGCGGCAGGCGCTTCGGCGGCGGGGGTTACGGCAGCCAGATCCTTGAGATCAGACAGCGATTGACGGGTATCGGACATCAGGCACCCACCTTGTTCTTGCGGTTCATAGCCGCGACATCGAGGACTTCAGGCTTGAGGCTAGCGTGCGGATGCTCAGTGCCATTGTACGTGCGCAGGTTGCGCATCTGCTGGCGGCCGAGCGGACCACGGGGAATCATGCGTTCCACGGCCTTTTCGATGATGCGCTCCGGAAAGCGACCTTCGAGGATCTTGCCGGCGGTGACGCCCTTGATGCCGCCGGCATAGCCGGTGTGGCGATAATAGATCTTGCCCTTCAGCTTGTTGCCGGTGAAGCGCACCTTGTCTGCATTGATGACGATGACATTGTCACCGCAATCGATGTGCGGGGTGTAGCTCGGCTTGTGCTTGCCGCGGAGAAGATCGGCGATGACGACGGCGAGGCGGCCAACGACCAGACCCTCCGCGTCAATGATATGCCACTTTTTTTCCACTTCGGTCGGTTTGATCGACCTTGTGGTCTTATACAGCGCCTGCATTGGCCTGGACCTTTATGATTGAAACAAGCAACGCCGCCCTTCGCAAGGCGGCGCTGTTGACGGGGCTAATGACGCTCCACCCTTTGGAAGTCAAGATAAACCGGGCGTTTCATGGAGGGTATCTAAATACCACTCACTATTTATGGCGGCTTTATCGCGCCTGACGCCGACCTATGACATGCAGTCCCCAAGCGGCGCTGGCCACGACCAGCGCGCCGACAGCCTGATGCAGGACGGACACCCACAGGCTGATCCCGGTCAGGACGGTGGCGATGCCGAGCAGGATCTGCGTCCCGATGGCGCTGTGGATCGCGATCGAGGCGGGGCGGACGCCTGCGGCTTTCACGCGGCGCGCAAGCATGGCGAGTGCGATCAGCGCGACCCAGGCCCACCAGCGATGGATGAAATGGATGAGGAATGGATCGTTCGCGATTGTGGCCACGGCTGAGCCCAGCCATGTGACGCCCTGGGGGAAGAGGTGATCATTCATCAGCGGCCAGGTGTTGGAGACATAGCCGGCATTGAGGCCGGCAGTGAATGCGCCAAACAGGAGCTGGATCAGCAGGATGACGGCCACGAACAGACCGAATGCCGTGAGGCGCGCCGGGCGAGCGGCGGGATCGGCCGCCAGCGCTTTCAGATCGAGCGCGGTCCAGATCAGTCCACCGATGATCAAGAGCGCGGTGAGCAGGTGCACTGCCAGCCGGAAATGGCTGACATCGGTGCGCAGCGTGAGGCCCGATTTCACCATCCACCAGCCGATCGCGCCCTGCAGCCCGCCAAGCGCCAGCAGGGCCACGAGCCGCGGCCCATAACCCTTGGGGATCGCGCGCCGCCAGGCGAACCAGATCAGCGGCAACGCAAAGGCCATTCCGATCACGCGCCCCAGCAACCGGTGCAGATATTCCCAGAAGAAGATGAATTTGAAATCCGCCAGGCTCATGCCCTGGTTGATCTGGCTATATTCCGGAATCTGCTGATATTTCGCAAACGCCTCCAGCCAGGCCGCTTCGTTCAACGGCGGCAGCGTGCCGGTCACGGGTTTCCATTCGGTGATCGAAAGCCCCGATTCCGTCAGCCGCGTGATCCCGCCGACCACGACCATCGCAAAGACGAGCGCCGCGATGAAGAGCAGCCAGTGCGCAATGGCGGCCGGGCGGGGCAGGGGCGGGCGTGGGAAAGACATGCGCCGCCTATGCCGCACCGGGAAGGCGCGTTCAAGGCGGCGTGAGTCATGCGGCCAGGGCGATCGCCATCTTGGCCGAACGGCGGCGCATTCCGCTGCCGATGAAGCCGAATCCAGTGATCATCATCGCCCAGGTGGCGGGTTCGGGAACAGCCGCGGTCGAAACCCAAAGATGATCCTGATTGCTGCCCGAATCGGCGTAGAAATAATTGACCCCGCCATTGTCGGTCCATGTCCCATCCCGCACATTGGCCAACCAATCGCTGGACAATTGATCGCGTTCGGCATCGAAACGGCCGGAAAAGACGCCGAAATTGCCCGAGGCGAGATCGAGGCTGGCGCCCGGCGCGGTCTCATCCGTGATTTCCCAGAACGCGTTCTGAAGCGCCGCACCATAGCGCGCATAATTCGTCGCAGACGATCCATTGAATTCAGCATCCAGCGCGGGATTATACGCCAGGCTTCCACCGTTGAGCGCGCGATAATTGTCGGCGGCCAGATTGAAGAGCGGTAGCGCGTTGGAAAACAGCGCCGCGATCTGCTGCTGACGAAGCGGCGTGAACAGGGCGAGGCCGGGCGTGATGTCCACGTCTCCATCAGCGCCGCCGATGAAGAACTGGCTGCAGAAAGAAAGCAACTCGCCCTGATTCTTGACGTTGATCACGTTGACACCGCCGAATTGAAAGCTTGCTGTGCCATTCACGCTGTATTTGTTGTTCTGCAGCGCATTCTGAACCAGCGTGATGTCAGCCGCCTGAACGATCTCGGCGCTTGCCGCCGAAGGCATTGCCGCAACGCCTGCCAGTAACAGTGACACGGCCATGCGAATTTGCATTGTCGTTTTTCTCACAAATAATCGTCCCTTATAAGATCCAAATACGCTGAACATTTGTGAGATTATTAAGTAATAAATCTAGGCAATCAATCCTGTGCCGAAACGGGAATTATAAGAAATGTCCAATGTTATTAATATATTGAGAACATTGGCATCAGGGCGCAAATTACAACAATTGTAATATTACAAAATATCGAAATTGTGAAAAACTGTTATTTGAGGACTTGGATTATTTGTCGCGATAAGAGTTGGAGATCCCGATGAGCGAAATCTAGATCCGGTTGGTGCCATGCTCGGCAAATGTGATGTTGTAACTTGTCCCTTGCCGTGGCAGAGACTTTATATCGTTTCGATCTGGAGTCGGTGTGGAACAGCTTGGTTTGCGCAATGGATGGATGGACCGGATGGCCATGGGGCTTTCCGGGCTGTGCCTTGCGCATTGCGTGGCGAGCGCCGTGTTCGTGGCGTTTCTGGCATCCGCGGGCGGTATTTTGGTGGATCACCGCATTCACGAAACCGGGCTGCTGCTGGCGATCGCTCTGGGTGCTGTGGCGTTGGGCCGCGGGATCTGGTCGCACGGCTTCATGATGCCGTCTGCCGTCGGCGCGCTCGGTTTGGGCGTGATGGCGGGCGCGCTCACCATGCCGCATGACAGCGCGGAGGTGGTTTTCACGATCGTCGGCGTGCTGATCGTCGCCTTGGGCCATGATCTGAACCGGCGCGCTGAAATCTAGGGACCGCTCGCGGAAGCGCTGCGGCTATCCTTACGCCACCAGCCCCAATTTTTCGCGCCGTGTCCATCTGACCACCATCAGCACCGCCACCGTGCCGAGGCCGCTTGCCAGTCCGAGCCAGAGGCCGACACCCTTGAAGCCCAAGGGGAAGGCCATGATCGTGCCGACGCCGATGCCGATCACCCAATAGCCGAGGCCCGCATAGATCATCGGCACCGTGGTATCCTGCAGACCGCGCAGCACGCCGGCCCCCACGGCTTGCGCGCCGTCCACGATCTGGAACAGCGCCGCGACCGCCAGGAACGACACGGCCAGCGTGACCACCTCCGCATTGGCGGGATCGGCCAGATCGAGGAAGCCGCCGATCAGGACGCGCGGGATACCGATCAGGATCGTGGCGGCCACGCAGGCAAAGCCGGTGCCCATGATCAGCGCGAGCCATCCCGCGCGGCCGATCGCTGCCGAATCGCGCCGGCCATAAGCGAAGCCGACGCGCACCGTGGCCGCCTGGCCCAGGCCCAGCGGGACCATGAAGGCCAAAGCGGCGATCTGGATCGCGATGGCATGTGCGGCCAGCGAGGGGCGATCGATCAGGCCCATCAGGAACACCGCGGCGTTGAACACGGTGACCTCAAGCCCCAGCGTGATCGCGATCGGAAGGCCGATCTTCCAGACGGCGCGATACCGCTGCCAATCCGCGCGCCAGAAGCGCCCGAGCAGATGATAGCGCCGGAATTGCCGATCGGCATAGACCACCGCGATCATGCCGAGAAACATGAACAGCGCGGAAAGTGCGCTACCGATCCCGGCACCGACCAGCCCGAGCGGCGGCAAGCCGAACTGGCCGAAGATCAGCACCCAGCAGGCAAAGGCGTTGAAGAAGACGGTGGCGACCACGACCGATACGCCCCAGAGCGGTCTTTCGAGCGCGGAAACATAGTTGCGCAGCACCAGATGGAACAGGAACGGCAGCAGCCCCCATTGAAGCACGCGCACGAACTTTCCGGCTTCCGCGGAAAGCACGCGATCCTGGCCCATGGCGAGCAGGATCGCCTCGCTATGCCACAGGATCAGCCAGCAGGGCAGGCAGATGGTGGCGGCGGCCCACATCGCCTGGCGCACCGTGCGGCGAATATCGCGCACCGAATGGCGTTTCGCGCCGCGCTCGCTGGCGATCATCGGTGCCGCGGCAGTGACCAGGCCCATGCCGAAAATCATGAAGGCGTTATAGACGTTCACGCCCAAGGCGCCCGCTGCCAGCGCATCCGCACCGAGCTTGCCCAGAAGCAGGAGATCGGTGGCCGCGATGATCGACCAGGCGAGGTTGCCGATGATCAGCGGGAGCGCGAGCACGATCAGCGCGCGTGCCTCCACCCGCCATTTGCTGCGTTCCGTCAAGCCACCGTCCCCGTTCATGCGCCAGCCGTTAGCCGGGATCGGCGCATCGCGAAACAGAAAGCGGATGTTCTGCGCCTGCAATATTCGCTTGCTTGTATTGTCGATTGAAACAGTAGAAATAAAGGCCATCGGACGGTCCGGCCGATCAGCAGACGGACCCGCGGCTTTTGATGGTCAGCTTGCCCCGCGATACCAAAGGCTAAAGCGCATGAGCGCGGCCCCGCGCGTGAGGGGGCTGCCTCGTGGACCGTATATGGAGGTCAACGATGGCATATTGGAAAAGCGGCAAATGGCTCCGGAACAGAGACGGGATGATGTGTCGTCGCGCCGCATGAGCGCGGTTCGTCATACCCCCGTCATTCGAAGCGCGTAGAGCGCGTTCCAAGGAGACAGTCCATGTCCGGCATCAATCAGGGCGAGCCGAGCCTCGCCGATTATTCCCCCTCGCTGCAGCAGGCGGCGCGCGCGCTGTGGGGCGATGATTTCTGGGGACGCCATGCGCCACGCCCCGTAAAGCCTGAAGCGCCGCGCAAACGCCGCGCGGCTTGACCTCAGCCCCTGCGCGTATCAATGCGCAGGTCATGCGTTTCTTTTCGGATAATGCCGCCCCAATGTGCCCCGCTGTCATGGAGGCGCTGTCGGCCGCGAACGTGATGGACACCGCTTATGATGGCGATGCGTGGAGCCAGCAGCTCGACGCGCGTTTTTCGGCGCTGTTCGAAACGGACGTGAAGGCGCATTGGATCGCGACCGGCACAGCGGCGAATTCGCTCGCGCTGGCCGCGCTTTGCCCCCCGCATGGCGCGGTGCTGTGCCACCGCGAGGCGCATATCCAGAATGACGAATGCGGCGCGCCGGAATTCTACACGCATGGTGCCAAGCTCATGCTGGTGGAGGGCGCAGGGGCCAAGGTTTCCGCAGAAGCGGTGCGCCATGCGCTGTCGCTCATCCGAGACGATGTGCATCAGGTACAGCCACACGCGCTTTCGATCACCAACGCGACTGAATATGGGCAGGTCTACACGCCCGCAGAGGTGGCGGCATTGGGTGCGCTGTGCCGCGAAAAGGGGCTGGGCTTCCATATGGATGGCGCGCGCTTCGCCAATGCCGTCGCGCACCTCGGCTGCTCGCCAGCGGATGTGACATGGCGCGCCGGTGTCGACGTGCTGAGCTTTGGTTTCGTCAAGAATGGCGGCATGTCCGCCGAGGCGCTGATCTTCTTCAAGCCGGAACTGGCAGCCGCCACGCCTTATAGGCGCAAGCGGGCGGGGCACCTGTTTTCCAAGGGCCGCTATATGGCGGCGCAGATCCTGGCGATGCTGGACGATGATCTGTGGCTGGAGAATGCCCGTGCGGCCAATGCCGGGGCGCGGATGCTGGCGGATGCGGCGGGTGATCGGCTGATCCATCCGGTGGAAGCCAATGAGGTGTTCCTGCGCGTTTCGCCCGATGAGGCCGCGTCGCTCCGTGGAATAGGCTTCGATTTCTATGATTGGGCACCGGGGGAAGCGCGACTGGTGACGAGCTGGAACCAGAGCATAGCAGATATCCGCCCGCTGGCAGACGCGATCGCGGCGTTGTGAACGCACCTCCCGAGCCGGTTGCCACCCGCGCCCGCGTCATCATTCCCTTCATCATCGTCACGCTGATCTGGGGATCGACCTGGCTGGTGATCAAGGATCAGCTTGGCGTGGTGCCGGCGAGCTGGTCGATCGCCTACCGCTTTTTCGCAGCCTCGCTGGCGATGTTTCTAGTGGTGGTCCTGCGCCGGGAAAGGCTGTGGCTGGACGCCTCGGGCATGGCTTTTGCGGCCGTGCTGGGGATGATGCAATTCGTGCTCAATTTCAACTTCGTCTATCGCGCCGAGGGGCATGTTACCTCGGGGCTGGTGTCCGTGGTCTTCGCGCTGATGATCGTGCCCAATGCCATTCTGGGCCGGATTTTTCTGAAACAGCGTGTGGGCGGCACCTTCTTCATGGCCTCGGCGATCGCGATTGTCGGGGTTGCGCTGTTGTTCGTTCAGGAAGCCCGCGGGGATTCCGCGGACCCGGGAGAAACGCTGATGGGCGTGGGGCTCACCTTCTGCGCCATCCTGTGCGCATCCATCGCCAATATCATGCAGGGCACTGAACGGGCCAGGCGTTATCCCATGCTCACGGTGCTGGCATGGGGAATGCTGATCGGCAGCATTGCCGATAGCGCGCTGGCCTGGTTCATGACCGGTCCGCCGGTGTGGGACGCGCGGCCCGCTTATATAGGGGGCGTGCTTTATCTGGGCCTGATCGGCTCAGCGCTCGCCTTTCCGCTCTATTTCAGCGTGATTCGCGCGATCGGTCCCGCGATGGCCGCCTATTCGGGCGTGCTGGTGCCGGTGATCGCGATGCTGCTCTCCACGATCTTCGAAGGCTATCGCTGGTCGACATTGGCGATCTTCGGAGCGGCATTGACGATGACCGGACTGGTGATCGCTTTAAGGGCACGCAGACCCGTCCGGTAATCGGGATAAGCCGGGGTCCAGCCGAGCAGTCGCTTAGCCTTGCCATTCGCCACCCGCCGGTTTTCCGCATAGAAGCCGCGCGCCATGGGAGAGAGGTTCGCCTCATCCATCGTCTGGATCGGCGGCGGCGCAAGGCCGAGCAGGGACGCGGCATAAGCGATCACAGCATTCTGGCCGCAGGGTGCATCGTCCGAAAGGTTATACACGCCGGCCGGGCCATCGAACCCGGCGATGATCCCGGAGACGATATCGTCCACATGCACCCGGCTGAACACCTGATCGGGCAAAGCAATGCGATGCGCCTTGCCCTCCGCCACGCGCTCCAGCGCGGAGCGGCCGGGGCCATAAATGCCGGGCAGACGGAATATGCGAATGTCATCGCGCAGCGCTTGCCATGCCAGATCGGCCTCCGCGCGCGCAGTGCGGCGGCCGCTGCCCACGGGCGCGCTTTCGTCCACCCATGCGCCGCCCGCATCGCCATAGACGCCGGTGGACGAGATATAGCCGATCCAGAGCGCAGGCGCGCTGCGGAGCACATCGGCATAATGGACCATCACTGGATCGACCGTGCCGAAGGGCGGCACGCTGGAGAGAATATGCGTGGCGGAGGCGAGCGCGGCCTTTACGGCATCAGCATCCTCGAACTGGATTGTATCGTGCCCCGCGCGGCGTTTGGTGCCGGTCACGCGCCACCCCTCTGAACGCAGGCGGCAAGCGAGATGGCTGGCGGTATAACCCATGCCGAAGATGAGAAGCGATGACATCGCCTGCACCCTATCCGGCATGATTGCGCGCGTCATCCCCGCGTCGTAAGGCTTTCGTCATGCTCGATATTCAATCCACCGCCGCCGCTGCCCCCCAAGTCATTCGCCGGGATGCCTATCGCGAACCCGATTGGCTGGTGCCGGAGACGGCGCTCGATTTCAGGCTCGATAGTTTGCAAACGCGCGTGAAGGCGCGGCTGACGGTGGTGCGTCATGGCGATCATGATCGGCCCTTGCGACTGGACGGCGATTCGCTGACCCCCGTTGCGGTATCCGTGGACGGACGCGCGGTAACGGACTGGACGATGGAAGACGGGCAACTTGTGATCGCCCTGTCGGGCGTTGATCATGTGATCGAGACCGAGGTGGAGATCGCACCCGAACTCAACACCCAATTGATGGGGCTTTATGCCTCGGGCGGGCTGCTGTGCACGCAGTGCGAGGCGGAGGGTTTCCGCCGGATCACCTTCTTCCCCGATCGGCCCGATGTGCTCAGCCGCTACACGGTGCGGATGGACGCGGACAAGGCACGCTATCCCGTGCTGCTCGCCAATGGCGATCCGATCGCTTCGGGCGATCTGCCGGACGGGCGGCATTGGGCGGAATGGCACGATCCTTTCCCCAAGCCCTGCTATCTTTTCGCCCTGGTCGCGGGGGATCTGGAGGCAAACCGGGACAGCTTCGTCACCATGACCGGCCGCAAGGTCGATCTGGGCATCTGGGTGCGCGCGGCAGATCTGCCCAAGACGGATCACGCCATGGCCGCGCTCAAGCTCTCCATGGCCTGGGACGAGGCGATGTATGGCCGCGAATATGATCTAGACGTGTTCAACATCGTCGCCGTGGCCGATTTCAACTTCGGCGCGATGGAAAATAAGGGGCTGAACGTCTTCAACTCGCGCTACATCCTGGCCGATCCGGATACCGCGACGGACATGGACTATGACGCGATCGCAGGCGTGGTTGCCCATGAATATTTCCACAATTGGTCGGGCAACCGCGTCACCTGCCGGGACTGGTTTCAGCTCTCGTTGAAAGAGGGGTTCACGGTCTTTCGCGATCAGCAATTCTCGGGGGATCAGGGATCGAAGGCGGTGAAGCGGATCGAGGACGTGCGCACGCTGCGCGCGTCGCAATTTCCGGAGGATTCGGGGCCGCTCGCGCATCCGATCCGCCCGGAATCCTACATGGAAATCTCCAATTTCTATACCGCGACCATCTATAACAAGGGCGCGGAAATCGTCCGCATGATCCACACCATCCTGGGGCCGGAGAAATTCCGGGCGGCGACCGATCTCTATTTCGCGCGGCACGATGGCGAAGCGGCGACGTGCGAGGACTTCGTAAAGGCCATGGAAGATGGCGGCGGGGTCGATCTTTCCCAATTCCGCTTATGGTACAGCCAGGCAGGTACACCCCGGGTGAAGGCGGCGCTCAGCCATGATGGCGCGACCGCGCGGCTCAAGCTGGAGCAGACCGTGCCCGCGACGCCGGGCCAGCCCGAAAAGCAGCCGATGCTGCTGCCGCTGAAGGTGCGTTTGTTCGGCGCGCAGAGCGAAGCGCCGCTGTGCGACGAACGGATCGTGATGCTGTCGGCCGCCAACGACGAAATCGTGATCGAGGGGATTGAAGAGCGCCCCATATTGTCGATCAATCGCGGTTTTTCCGCACCGGTCGTGCTCGAAAGCGATCGGGGTGCGGCCGATCTCGCCTTTCTCTCGGCGCATGATGACGATCCGTTCGCGCGCTATGAGGCGATGCAGCAGTTGATGGTGGATACGCTGGTACGCGCGGTGGCCGAGGGCATGGCCGATCACGGCCCGGTGATCGAAGCGGTGCGGGGCACGCTGACGGACAAGGCGCTGGATGCGTCTTTTATCGCCGAGGCCGTGTTGCTGCCGTCCGAAGCCTTTATCGGCGATCAGATGCTGGTGGTGGATCCCGACGCGATCAACCGCGCGCGGGACTCCCTGCGCGCGGAACTCGGCGTCAAGCTGGAAAGCGCGTGGCGCGGGGCTTATGATTCCGCACAGGCGAACCGTTTTGAATATTCGCCAGCGGCCAAGGGCGCGCGGCGGCTGAAGTCTGTGGCGTTGGGTTATTTGGCCGCCTCGGGTGCGAAAGACGCAGCGGATCTGGCCTATGCCCAGTTTGCCGGGGCGGATAATATGACCGATCGGCAAGGTGCGCTGGGCGTGCTCGTCAATGGCACCTCCGGCAATCGCGCCAAGGCAATCGAAGCGTTTTACGATCGCTATCAGGATAATGCGCTGGTGCTGGACAAATGGTTCACCAGCCAGGCGCTTTCGACGCGCGCCGATGTGATGGATGAGGTGCTGGCGCTGTCCAGCCATCCCGATTTCACGCTTGCCAATCCCAATCGCGTCCGCGCGCTGGCCGGGGCGTTCTCGGTCAACCAGCGCGGCTTTCATGGCGCTGACGGGCGCGGCTACGCCTTTCTGGCGGATATTATCATCGCGCTGGACAAACTCAATCCGCAGACCGCCGCCAAGCTGGTGCCCCCGCTTGGTCGCTGGCGGCGGTTTGATGAGAGGCGCGCCGAAAAGATGCGTGCCGCGCTCCAGCGGATCGTCGATGCGCCCGGTCTGTCCAAGGATGTGTTCGAACAGGCCTCCAAAAGCCTGGGGTGATCAGTCCGCGCTGATTTCGTTCAGCACGAAATCCCTGAGCGCACGGGCATCGTGCAACGCATTGTGCGGCACCCGGCTGTTGCCCGCTGTGCTGAAACCGGGGCTGCGATGAAAGCGAAAAGTCAGCGGGCCGACATCCACGATATGCCCCGGTCCGGTCATCAGCAGACGACAGAATAAAGCGATATCCTCCGGCCAGTCCGCCACGATCACCGGTTCGGAATCGCCCGCCAGGAACGCCGCAATCTCATGCGCAGCGGTTTCAGCGTCGATGCGATTATCCATCGTGTCGGGCACGGTGTGGAGATAGGGGATCACATGCCGATCGACCCAGGGCTCGATCTTTTCGGGCAGGGGCAAGACCGCATAATATTCCTGGTCGCCATATTCCGGTGCCAAGGCGATCGAGATCAATTCGCCGCCAAACCCGTTGAATTCTGTATCGAGGAAATAACGCATCGGGCGGCGTTACAGAGGTGCGCCTGGATTGTCATTCCCGCGAACAAGCAAAGCGCATTTTCTTTCCTGATCAGCCCCCGATCCAGGCTGCGACCTCCGCCGCGACCTGGTTCGCCGCCTGGTTCAGCGCGGCACCTGCCGGTCCGGCCTCAATCGCTGACACCGGAACCCGCGCTTCGAAACGGCGCTCTTCCACGCGCGTGCCATTCACACCGGATTTCGCCGCGTCATAGGTCACCACGGCCTCCATCGCGCGGGCGTCCAGCCCGAAGCGGCTCAACTCACCCGTGACGCGCACGCCGGGATCGAACGAAAATTGCCGCGCATCGAGCACCACCCGGCCGGTCTTGGCCGCCACGGTTTCGGATACGAGCTGCTGAAACATCTTGGCGGGGACATCCACCCATTGCGCCTTGTCGATATAGGCGATGTTGGTGTCGTCGGCCTGCACGGGCACACGATTGGTGGCCAGCGCCGCCGGGGTGGTGGGCGTGATGATCGTTACAGCCTCGCCTGCGCCTGCGGTGCGGCTTTGCCCGGCGCCCATGGTGGCCTGAGCGGTCAGCATCAGCAGCGAGGGCGGCGGTTTTGCACCAAAGCTGATGCAGCCGGTGAGCGCCAGTGTGGCGGCGAGCGCGATGGCTGTTGGGGTCTGTCTCATCTCAATTGCCTTTCGGCTTGTAGGTGGGAAGCTTGGGCGCGCCGATGATCGAACCCGCACCGCCGCGATCGAGCTTGCCCGCCACGGCGGACAGCGCCTCGGACATGTCACGCAGATCGCGGACCAGCAGCCCGACCTCGGGAATGGTCTGCTTGGAAAAAGCCTGAAGGCCCGGCCGCGCATCGCCGATCGCCGCATCCAGATTGGCCATGCTCGATTGCGCGGACGCCACGGTCTTCGTCAATTCGGCCATCAGCGGCCGGCCCTGCTCGTCGAGCAGCGCATTCGTGGTGCCCGCGAGCTTGCCGATTTCCTCCACGGCAACGCCCGCCTTCTGCACGGTGAGCCTGGTTTCAGCGAGCGTCGCCGCAATTTCCGGACCGCGATCGGCCAGATTATCGGACAGGCGATTGACGTTCGCCAATATGCCCGCGATCGACGCCTGGTTCTTGTCGGACAGCATCAGCGTGAGCCGCTCGGTCAGCGTGGTCAGCCGCTCCAGCAATTGCGGTGCGTTGGACAGCAATTCGCCGAGCGCCCCGGGTTTCGTGGGGATGACGGGTTTGCCGGCCGGGCCTTCGTTCACGATCGGCGGCGCATCCTTGACCGCGCCATCCAGATTGATCTGCGAAACACCGGTAAAGCCGACGCCCGCGATCGTGGCGGTCGTGCCCTGCAAGACGGGGGTTTCTTCCTTGACGCGAATGCGCACGCGCACGAATTGCGGATCGAGCGGCCACAATGCAATCTCGTCCACCTGCCCCGAGGGGACGCCGGAAAAGCTGACGGCAGAACCTTTTGCCAGACCGTCCACCGATTGCTTGAAGAAGATGTCATATTGCTTCTCGTTGCCGCCGCCCAATTGGGCCAGCCAGACGAGGAAGATGGCGAGCGCACCGAGCAGCGCCAGAACGACGCCGCCCACCAGAACATGATTTGAGCGGGTTTCCATGTGTCTCTCAGCCTTCCGCCCTGTTTTTCTTCACCGTCGCGATCGCAGCACGGCCGCGCGGTCCGTTGAAATATTCCTGGATCCATTCATGGTCGGTCGCCAGCAATTCGTCGATCGTGCCAACCGCGATCACCTTCCTGTCCGCCAAAACGGCCACGCGGTCACAGATAGCATATAGCGTATCCAGATCATGCGTAATCAGAAAAACGGTCAATCCCAAGGTCTTCTGCAATTCGCTCGTCAATTCATCGAACGCCGCCGCGCCGATCGGATCAAGCCCCGCAGTGGGCTCGTCAAGGAACAGCAATTCGGGATCGAGCGCCAGCGCGCGCGCCAGTCCGGCGCGCTTCTTCATGCCGCCCGAAAGCTCCGCGGGATATTTGGGGCCGGCGTCTGCAGGCAGGCCGCTCATCACCACCTTATAGGCGGCAATCTCGTCCAGCAGTTGCGGGCTGAGTGACCCGTAAAATTCGCGCAAGGGCACCTGCACGTTTTCCGCCACGGTCAGCGTGGAAAACAGCGCACCACCCTGAAACAGGATGCCCCAGCGTTTGCGGATGGCGGTGGCCTCATCCTCGCTGCGGTCGATCATCGATTCGCCAAAGACGGTGATTTCGCCCTCGACCGGCTTTTGCAGCCCGATGATCGCGCGCATCAACACGGATTTTCCGGTGCCCGATCCGCCGACGACGCCAAGGATCTCGCCTTTCTTCACATCCAGATCGAGCCCTTCATGGACGACCTGATCGCCGAACGCGTTCTTTAACCCCCGCACGCAGATGATCGTTTCGCCATCCGCCAGCTCGGGCAGCGTTTCGCCCGCATCGTCCCCGTGGAAGATTTCGCTCATATCCAGTCGATCCAGGTGAAGAACACCGCGAAGAACGCATCAAGCACGATCACCATGAAGATCGCCTGCACCACAGCCGCGGTGGTCCGCAGACCCACTTCCTCGGCATTGCCCTTCACCTGCATCCCCTGGAAACAGCCGGACATGGCGATGATCGCACCAAAGACGGGTGCCTTGACCAGCCCGACATAGAGATCAGTGATGGGCACGACTTCCTGGATGCGCTGAATGAAGGTGATCGGCGGGATCCCGAGCGATACCCAGCAGAGCATCCCGCCCCCGATGATCGCCACGATCGAGGCGTAAAAGCCGAGCAGCGGCATCATGAATACCGCGGCCAGCACGCGCGGCAACACCAGCGCTTCCATCGGGGAAACGCCGATCGTGCGCATGGCATCAATCTCTTCGGTCAGCTTCATCGTGCCGAGCTGCGCGGCGAAGGCGCTGCCGGATCGCCCCGCCACCATGATCGCGGTCATCAGCACACCGAGCTCGCGCAAGGTGAGGCGGCCGATCAGGTTGATCGTATACACCTCGGCACCGAACTGGCGGAGCTGGACCGCGCCCTGCTGCGCGATCACGATGCCGATCAGGAAGCTCATCAAACCGATGATGCCCAGAGCGGAGACGCCCACCACCTCGAAACGCTGAATGACGGCATTGATGCGCAGTCGACTGGGATGCCGAATGACGTTAAACGCCGCAACGCAGGTCGCGCCGAAAAAGCCGAGCAGCCCAAGCATGGTTTGGCCGGCCACTGCGGTCGCGCTGCCGATCTCGCCCAATACGCGGGCAAAGGCATTCGTGCGATCGGGCCGCATCCGCACCACCTGATGCGATTTCGCGACCTGCTCGATCAGGCGGGTGGCATCCTCGTCCGCGCCGGTGATTTCGGCATCGTGATCATGCGCGGTCTTGTGGACCAGCCACGCGCCGATCGTGTCGATATGATCAAGCTGATCCAGCCGAATCTCGTCGATCGGGGTATTCAGCGCTTCCAGCCGCGCGGGGACGTTGCCGAGCGAGGCGATCGAAAGACTGCCCGTGAAACGCAGGATGCGACCGGACTCGCCCTGCTCCTCGATGAAATCTGCTTGTGCGCTCATGCACTTAAACTCTTGCGGCATTATCGTCCGCACGGCAAGCCGTGTGCGACGGAAGACGGGACGCAATGAAACGATACGCAATATACGACATGGACCGCACGATTACGCGGACGGGAACTTATACCGGCTTTCTGACCCATGTGGCGCTGCGCCGATCACCCTGGCGGCTGATCTTTTTTCCTTTGGTCGGGATCGCCATGCTGATCTATGCGACCAAGCTGATTTCGCGCAGCCGGCTCAAGGAATGGAATCAAACCATGCTGATCGGTCGGCATATTCCGGGCGATGCGCTCGCACCGCTGATCGATTCCTATGCGGATAAGGTAATTGCCACCAATATCTATCCCGGCGCGCTCAGGCAGATGGCGGCGGATCGGGAAAGTGGCCATCATCTCGTGATGGCGACCGCATCCTACCGCCTGTATGTGAGCGTGATCGCCCGGAAGCTCGGGATGGATGACGTGATCGCCACCGATACCTTCTGCCTGCCAGATGGGCGCATTCACGCCCGCATCGACGGCGAAAATTGCTACGGCCCCGCCAAGCTGCGCAAGATCGAGGCCTGGCTTGAAACCAAGGGGGAGACGCGTGCAGATTGCGCGGTGCGCTTCTATTCCGATCACGTCTCCGATGCGCCCGTGCTGGATTGGGCGGACGTGCCGATCGCCGTGAACCCCAGCCCCAAGCTCAGGCGGCTGGCGAAAAGCCATGGCTGGCTGATCGTGGACTGGAGCCTCTAGAGCGTCGAACCGCCTCTGGTGCCATAGGTCTGGCTTATTGCGGGAAGCCAAGGCCGCCCGGATTGAACTGCCCCTTGGGATCGACCACGGCCTTGACCGCATCGAGCAGCGCCTTGGACGCATCATCGCGGCTCTCGCGATAGCGATAGGCGCGGCCGATCTGGAAATGCCCCGCGCCATAACGCTCGCATATCGCCTTCACGCCATCGCGCGCTGCGGTCACGACGGCAGTGGCCTCAGGATTGGGATCGAGCTTCTTCAATTTGCCCAGATAACCCGCTTCCATCATGGATTCATGGATCGGGCGATAGCCATGCGGCCAGAAGAACACGGGTTCGATGATGATCGCATTGGTGGACATGGAGGTGAACAGATAGCCGATGTGCACCTTATGCAGTGCGAACGCATCCGCCATGCCGGCGAACAGCGCTTGAATATCCTCGAACATGGCAGGCGCGTTGGACAGGGAAACCTGGCCATGCACGGGTGCCCAGCTCTCGCCATCGGGGCCGATCATCGAATTGGGAGGCGGGAAGGGCTGGGCGCGGATGATCTTGGCGATGCTGTTTTCGATTTCGCTGCCGTTGAACCGTCCGGCGATTCCGCGCGCGGTCGCCAGATCGGCCGCCACGCCTTCCTTCGTCCGGCCTTCGGCGATGATGTGCAGAGGATATGCGTCCTCATCCACGAAATTGCGCCCGGCCAGCGCGATCTTCGCGGCCGCCATCAGCCCCTTGCCCAGCGATTTCTGCTTGCCGATCACCGCGCCGAGCGTCTTGACGTCACTGGTCAGGGACATGCGGCGCATCCTGATCTTGGTGAGGCCGGGATCGAAGCCGCAGGTCTCGCTGGCCACGCCCGCCCGTGTGATCTCGGCCAGCGCCTTTAGCATGTCTGTGCCGCTCTTGAACGAGAAGGATACATAGTCCTCATGCTGCGGCGTGCGGATCAGCCGCATCGTGATTTCGGCCTTGATGCCCAGCGTCCCGCTATCGCCGCAGAAAAGCCCGGCGATATCGGGGCCGAAATGCCGATAAAAGGGCGTATCGCCATCCGGGCCGCGCGCGCCCGTCCGCAGGATCGCACCATTGCCCAGGACCACCGTGAGCGCGATCATGCTTTCGCTCGATGTGCCGTAATGGCCAGCGCCGAACATCGCATTGAGCTGGGAAAGGCCGCCGCCGATGGTGGAATAGATGCCGGACATCGGCCCCCAAAAGGGTGTTCGAACCCCGTGCGGCGCCAGCGCTTCATTAAGCGCCAGCCATGTGCAGCCCGCTTCGACCGTGACGGTCATGTCATCGGGATTGATGTTCAGCACGCGGTTCATGCGCGTCATGTCGAGCGACACCGTGCTATTGTCGGCGGGAAGATAGGAGGCAGTATAGCTCATGCCGCCGCCACGCGGCGCGATCGCAACGCCGGCCGCATTCGCTGCGGAGACGATGGCACCCAGTTCCTCCGTCGACGCCGGGGCGACGATCAGCATCACGGTGTTGCTGCTGGTCTCATAGACGTCTTCGCTATGCAGCTTCCGGCCGGCTTCGTCGTCCCGCACATGGTCTGCGCCGACAATGGCGGAAAAGGCGGCTTTCAGTGTGGCTGGCAAATTCGACCCTGCCGGGGTCGCGCTATCTGTCTGCATCGAAACTCGTCCCCAAAGTCCGGATAATTCGGTGATGGTTCCTTTATGAGAAGATGAAACGATCATCCGGCAAGAGGTCGATCGTCTTTATCCAAGGGGCGGAATCGCGATCGGCCACAGAGCATTGCGTTCGGGGCGCTATGGCGTCTGCCCCGCCAGAGGCGCTTCGTCATGCCGTTCGCTGCGCCGTGTGGTCGCTGTTTCCACGGGCTGCAAGCGATAGCTCCGCAGGAAAAGGCACGCGAGCAGCGCGGCGATGGCGGGCAGGATCGACAATGCCACGGTGATGCCCATGATCACCCCGGCGGGCTGCGCACCCGCACCGGCGTCATGCGCGGAAACGAAGCCGACCATGCTCATGATCGCGCTGAAGATAAAGGTGCCGAACGCGGCGGTCGCCTTTTCCACCATGACGAAAACGCCCGCCAATATCCCTTCGCTGCCTTCGCCGCTTGCGGATCTGCGCGAATAATCCATGGTATCGGTCAACACGGTGTAGAGACCAAAGAAGATCCCGCCGCTGCAGATTCCGCTGAAGCCGCCGATGATCTGAATCCAGGGGGAGGGGCTGGCGGCCGGAACCAGAGACCAGGAGAACATCACAATGGCCTGCATGAACGCGGCGGCCATCAAGGCATTGCGGCGGCCAAACCGGCGCGCCATCCACACCCAACCGATCTGGGACAGCATCATCGCGATCGTCTGCGTCAGGAAGATGCTGCTCAGGCTGACATCGGTGGCGTTGAGGACATGCCGGGTGAAATAGGGCACCGCGGAGATATGGAGCGTGAGGCCGGCAAACATCGTCACCTTGAACGCCATCAGGCTTTGGAAAGGGCGGTTGGCGCGCAATGTGGCCCATGCCGTCCGGAAAGATGTGTGATCGCCGCTGCCGCTCGCATTGCCCGGCTTGTCCGTTTCACCTTCACTTTCGCGGATCAGCAGAAAGGTGATCGTGCCGCCGGTGGCGATCATGGCGGCGAGAATCCACGCGACCAAGCCATGCCCCGCGCGATCGCTGCCCATCGTCGAGAGCAGAAACGGCGCGGCGGATGTCGCGGCCAGGCCGCCGAGCGAGGAGCCATAGACGCTGAACGTCATCAAGCGCGATCGCTCGTTGAAATCCTGTGTGATCGAGCGACCGATCGCGAGATACGGGATGCGGAACATCGTATAAGCGGTTGAAAACACGAGCAACGAGATGGATGCAAAGGCGATCAGTCCGCCGCCGCTCAAGCTCTCTGGCACGTTGAAGAGCATGATCAGCGATATGGCGGACAGCACCCCCCCGCCCAGAAGATAGGGCCGGTGCCTGCCGAAGCGCGTGCGCGTGCGATCGCTGATGACGCCCATCACGGGATCGAGCGCGGCGTCATAGAGCTTTGACAGCACGACGAGCAATCCGGCCAGGCCCATGGCGATGCCAAGCGAATCGGTCATGAATCTCAGGTGGAGAAGCCCCACCGCCCCGACGAGCGCGGACGAGGTGAACGATCCAATTCCCCAGCCAAACATGGCGCTTTTCTTCACGGGCGACTCCCTAATCCGGAACAATGGAGGCTATGCCCTTTTGAGACGCGCCATCTTCAATTCGCGCGAATGATCGTCAGCCGATCATCGCGGTGTCTGCATTAATCCTGCCAGACCTTGCTCATGTCCGAACTGCCCGAGGCGGGGCAGAGTTTCTGCGGCAATTGCACGGCGACCATGAACGATCCTTCCGGGCCGGCGCGCGAGATATGCCCCTTGCCGCTGCAATCCTCGGCGATCGCGAGGTCGCCGTGTTCGAGCGCATATTGGGTGCCGTCATGAAGCTCGATGATCATGCTGCCGAAGAGCGTGATCAGCAATGTGGGCTGATGAGCGACATGAAAATCATAACCTGCGCCGGCGGCGGTTCCGCCGATCGTCACCCGCTCCGCCGTGCGCCGGAGTAGCTGGGCGACCTGTGCGCCCGTTTCGGGGCCGGTGACCGGCAATTGCTCCGCGCGCGTCAGGCCATCGGGGCCGGTGTAGAGATGAAAGATGCGCTTGATCCAGGGGATCGCGCCGGTCCCCGGATAATCCAGCGGAAAGCCCTTCTTGGGGAGGGCTGGTGCCGCCGTTGCATTGCCGACGCAGCCCGCCAGGCCGAACGAGGCGAGCAGTGCAGCGGATTTGGCCAGCAGTTCACGTTTGCTTTGGAGAGTTTCGGACATTGTGTTTCCCTTCAATGCGCTGGTTTGGCGCGTAGTTCGTCAAGCATCCGGTTGGAAAGTTTGTAGCGGCCGATGGAGAGCATGGAGAGCGCGATGAAGACCGCGGGGACGATCGTGACGCACACGCGCAACGCGTCGATCGCGCTTTGCGGCTGATCCACGCGCACGCCCTCGAACCCGCCCGCATAGCCGAATGCACCGAGCGACCAGCCGAAGAATGCGATGCCCAGCGCCCCGGCGAGCTGCTCAACCATGATGAACAAGCCCGCGAACGTGCCTTCGCGCCTTACGCCGTTGATGTGATAATCATATTCCATCACGTCGGGCAGCATGGCCTGGCTCAGCAGGAATGTGCCGCCGCCCGCAAAGCCCAGCATGATGCAGCGTGCCAGCGTGATCGCCATCGGCTCTGCGGTGTCCGCGATCCAGTAAGACAGGCAGCCTGCGCCATAAAGCGCAGCGGCCATCAGATAGCCCCGGCGCTTGTCCAGCGTGCGGGCGATCCACAGCCAGAAGGGCTGGGAGAGCATCAATGCGGCGGTCTGGCTGATCAGCATGGTGCCAAGCCAGGCATCGGATATGCGCAAGACATGCTTGGTGAAATAGGGCATCGCCGTCAGCGTGAAGGCCAGCGTCAGAAAATAGAGCACCTTGGACAGAAGCAACCAGGCGAAGGGCGGTATCTGAACCGCGGAGGCGAGCTGGCGGAAAAAGGGCATGGGGGCTTGCGCCGGGCGGGCCGCGCGGGGTGCCTTGCGCAGGAGATAGACGCTCACCAGAACACCGATGGTCGCGATGGCGGCGATCACCATGGCCATTTTCAGATGGCCGGCGCGGGTCGCCCCCCACAGGCCCAGCATCATTGGTGCGAGGCCGAGGCCGATAAAGCTGCCGGCCGAATTGCAGACCACGCGAAAAGACATGAGCTGGCTGCGGCCGTTATAGCTGGACGTGATCTCGGCGGGCATCGCCATATAGGGGATCATGAACATCGTGTAGCTGGTCGCAAAGAGCAGCATCATGATCAGCAGAAAGCCGGGCAGCAGGATGTCGCCGCTCACCGGCGCAGTATAGGTTGCCACCAGCACGACTGCGGAGAGCAATCCCCCCGTCAGCATCCAGGGCAGACGGCGGCCCCAGGGCGTGTTGATCCGATCGCTCATATGACCGATGATCGGATCGCTCACCGCATCCCATATCTTCGCCACGCTGAACAGCGTCGCAGCCAGCGCCGCGGCGACGCCCAGCGTGTCCGTCATATATCGTACGAGCAGCGTTCCCGCCGCCAGATTAAGCGACGCCATCGGAAAGGAACCCAGCCCCCAGCCCAACCGGGTGGACAGCGGCAGCAATGGCTCTTCAGCCGGTTCTCTCTCTCCCATCGGCGTCTTCATTCCGGCGACTTCCCCTTTGTGCGTGGTCTCGACGGTGATTTAGCCGTCGATCTTTTCAGCCGTCCGCTGGGGTGAAAAGGCGCGGGGTTCGTCGGCCGGGCGGCTCCAGATCACGGGCAGGTGCTCGCTCGGCGCGGGATGGACGCCTTCGGGCTGGGTCATCAGGTCGATGCCGGGCACCGGCATCAGCCCCTCACGCGGGCACCAATAGGAATCATCGCCGATCACGCGGATCGCAAGACCGGAGCGCGCGAGATGATCGGAATCATTGCCCTTGGAATAATGCGGAATATCGACGTGGAAGAGCACGGCGTCGCCTGGTTCCAGATCCCAGGTGACGAATTTGAACGGAAAATCGGGATTGTTGCGTTCGGCCTCGAAATCCGGAAAGCGGAAATGGCCATCGCCAGCCGGGCCGAAGCGCGAACCGGTTTCCTGACAGAAATGGTGATAGCCCGCGACGAATTCAATCTGGCCGTTTTGCTTGTTGACTGGGGTTAGCGCCACCCAGATGTTGGGCACCATCGAGCCGGTGAACGGCCAGACGTGATCGGCGTGCCACTGCATGATTTGCGGAGAGAGCGGCGGCTTGTGAAACAGATGATCGTGAAACATCTGGATGGTATCGGCTTCGATCACGCGGCCAACGACTTCGCCCACCGGAGAATTCAGCGCGAAATCGCGAAAGACGCCGGGCTTGCGCCAAAGATGCGCGACGGATGTCATCGAACCATGCGACGGGCCGGTGTGTCCGAATTCATCGGGATTGGCGACCACCGCGGCCGCGCCTTCGCGCAGGCTCTCAATCCATTCCGCATCGAACATCTGACGCAGGCAGAGAACGCCGTCGCGGCGATAATCTTCGATGTGCTGGGGCGTGATGGGATTGAGAGGGGCTTTATTCATCGATCGTCTCCGGACGTCCTGGGAGGATTGTTGCGGGCAGGCGCTTTGGTGCGCGGCTTGCGAAGGGCTTTCAGAAAGGCCTGACTGCGCAGGTCGGCATTCTGGCGGATGTCTTCATAAAACAGGCCGATATCGTGATAGTGCATACTGCCGCCATCCAGCGGCTGAAGCGCCAGTTGCGTTGACGGTTCGACGATCAGCAGCCCTTCTTCGCTGCACCGCGCGCTGACGGCGCGGCGGATCAGCGGCTTGATGGCGCCGGCGTCGGGTGCCCCCGGCACCGCACCCTTGCTGGCGGCGCTCGTTGCGGCGGGCATCCCCCGGTCAAAGGTGAGCGGGTTGACGCACAACATCGTGTTGCCGGCCACATCGCCATAGCGCTCGATGTAAGCCTGCTGGCTGAATGCGGCGGTCTGCTTGGCCGATCCGGTCGGCAGGATGCTGTTCCAGTGGACCGCGCACCCGGTCTGATCCGGCTTGGCGCAAATATCGATCGTCTTGTAGGCGCGCCCGAAAGCGCCTTCCATCAGCCCGATGCCGACAATGTAGGCCGCAACCATGCGATCGGCCAGCGGGGTGCCGTCGATCCGTTCTTCCAGCAATTGGGCGATATGCGCCGCGCCCTGACTATGGCCGACAAGGATGAACGGGCGGCCCCGATTATCGTGTGCCAGATAATATTCGAAGGCGCGCAGTACGTCGCCATAGGCGATGGCGAAGGCTTCCTGGCGCAGCGCGGGGACGGCGAAATTCGCGCGGCGGGTGGCCTGCCGATAGCGCGGCGCGAAGATGCGGCAGCAGCGATTGAATGCCCCGGCCTGTCGGGCGATCACGCTTTGATCTGTCCATAGATTGACGGTGGCGTCCGCTATGTCCTGATTCCAATGGTCTTGAGACCGATCCGTGGTCGGATGAACATAGAATATATCGACGGCAGGCTTTTTCCGGCGAGGGGCGGCGCCCGGCGCAACGCGTGCGGCGGCGCTCTCGCTGCGTGCCGTTGCGGCCCAGCTCTCGTCTTTCGAATAATCCGGTGTCGGCGGCGCGCTATCGGCCGGACGAGATTCCGGGACGGCGTTTGGCTGGGAATGCGCTGGCGCGGTCGCGGCGAAGAGGAGCAAAGCTGCAAATCGTATCGAGCGGCGACGCGGCAAACAGTTCACTCCCTGGCGAAGAGACGGAGCCCCGCCCAGATCATCGGATAATCTGCTGCATTGGCTATGGCCGGCTGACGATCGATATAGCCTTGCGAAAGATGACACATAAGTGACGAATTCTCTTACAGCGATAGACATAACTTGCTCTAAATCCGGCTGGGGGCGTTGCGGCCGCTGCGACGGAGCTGACGCAGCATCGATTTGAACCGTCGTGCGGCGGGATTCTCGTAACTGCCGCTCAAGCTGACAAATCCGATGGGCGCAGCCTGGATCTGCGTGCCTGGGATGCGCCCCAGTTTTCCTGTCGCCAGCTCGTCAGCGATAAACTCGTCTGCGATCAGGCCCAGAAGCCCGCCTTCCTGCACCAACAATTTGATCAGGCTCATGGAAGACGATCGCACGGTCTTCGATTTTTCGCTGTAGCCCGCTTTTTCGAGCAACATCGAAATCTCGTCACTGTTCCGGTTGCCGGCGACGATGTTCTGCGCGTCGAACTGCGCCCAGATATGCGGTCCGATCGCCCGCCCGTCCGCCAGCTCTTCGAACACGGGATGATCAGGCCGGGCCACGACCGAATAGTCCTGCACCGAAACCTGCTCGAATTCGAAATTCTCATTGTCGGCAATGGCTTCGGGAAAACCGCAATAGGCGAAATCCAGCTCTCCGCGCTGGAGCATCTCAAGCAGATTGGAGCTATAGCCTTCGCGTATTCGCAGCCTGATATCGGGGGAAATTTCGCTGAATTGCGCGGCGCAGCGTGCGAAATCGCCCGTCAGCATGATCGGATGAACGCCGACTTCGATTTCCTGCTCCCGATTGTTCTGCTCCACCTCGGCCACGAAGCGAGCCTGTTCGCTCACGATCAGCTTGGCGCGCACGATCAGGCGTTCGCACATCGGCGTGGTGCGTATGCCCCGCGGCCCGCGATCGAACAGCCGCGTATTCAGACTCTCTTCAAGCTGCCTGATGCTCCACGTCAATGCGGGCTGCGACATTCCGAGCTGGAGCGATGCCTTTCGAAAGCTCCCGCATTCAGCGACGGCGATCATCCTTTCGAGCTTCGTGATGTTCATCGGTCTTCTCCGGGGAAGCGCCTCAATTGGAACTGGCCAAGCGATCCGGCGAGCGTTGTCGATCAACTTTCCTTTCATGAGGAACAGATAATTTGGATTATCCGAGGGGCGGCAGAGTGTCAGGTGAGAGGAATTGGCGGGTCACCCTTGGGGAAATAGATGAGCATCGAGATTCTGGGCGTATTGGTCCATCGCAACGTGTCCGAGATCAGCGCAGCCGAGGGGCCGGTCTTCGATCGCGAGATGGTCGGGGAGCTGGCGCGCCGATTCGACGACAATGATTTTGATCGGGTGCTGATCCTCCAGAATTCCTTTGCGCCGGATCCGTTCGCGATTGCCACCTATGCTGCGGCGATCACGAACAAGCTGGCATTCATGGTCGCGCACCGGCCGGGCTTCATCGCGCCCACCATGGCGGCGCGCATGTTTGCGACGTTGGACCATCTGTCTCAGGGCCGGGCGGGCGTGCATATCATATCGGCGGCCAATGACGTGGAAACCCAATGCGACGGCGACTTCCTGACCAAGGAAGAGCGCTATCGGCGCAGCCGCGAATATGTCGAGGTGTTGCGCACGATGTGGGGCGCGACCGAGCCGGTCGATTTCGACGGCGATTTCTACAAATTCAACAAGTCGCTCGCCGAATTGCGGCCGGTGCAAGAGTCCTCGATTCCGATTTATTGGGGCGGGACATCGCCCATTGCGATCGAAAAAGCCGGCGAATGCGCCGATGTCTATGCCATCGGCGGACTTCAGCCGCTGGAGAAAATGCGCGCGACGGTGGCCGAACTCAAGGCATCGGCGGCCAAGGCGGGGCGCACCATGCGGCTGCAGACGTCGGCACGCGTGATCATCGGCGAAACCGAGGAAGAAGCCTGGCGCACCGCCGATCATGTGCTCCATCGCCTGCATGAAATGGCGATCGAGCAGCAGGAATTGCAGAAAAAAGGCGAAACGGCCTCGCGGCCGGGGCTGCGGCTTGATCCCGCCATGTCCACCACCCGCGGCGGTGCCAACCGCAGCCAGTTCAGCGAGATCGCGGCGGGCCGTGATCTGCTGGACAAGAGGCTGTGGACGGGCACAACCAAGGCGTCGCTGGATTTCGCCACGCCCACCTTGCCACCTGCATTGGTGGGCACGGCAGAGCAGGTAGCCGATGCAATGATGGATTATTACGATATGGGGATCACCGGCTTCCTGATGCGTGGCTTCGATCTTCTCGGCGATATCGAACTGCATGGGCGGGAACTCATCCCGCGCCTGCGCCGCCTGGCCGCCGAGCGTACGGGTGACAGGGCGATGGCCGACGTCGAGGGTTAAGGGTTTCCGATCACCCACAGATATTATTGCAATTGCTTGGTCACGAGGTGACTGACATCTTCCTGTCACAAGGCAACCCTGCGGGAGCGTATATTGAAACGGATTTCGTCGATTGTCCTGAGCAGCGTGCTGTTTTTGAGCGCAGCGCCGGGGTGCGCCGCCAAGACCCCGCCGGCTCACCAGCCGGTCTCGCCACTGTCTCCGACCGGCGAGGCGTTCAAGATCATGCAAATGTCCGGCGGCAGCGATGGCGAATCCCACCTGGAGATCGTTAGCCTGCCGCGCACGGGCGGCGAAGCCGGACGCAGCGTTCAATCCCGCCTCTATGCGACGGACGTCGAAATCGGCGATTCTCTCCCTGGTGCCTTCATCGATTGGCACGGCGTTTCCACGCCGCGCTTGCTCATCGTTTTATCCGGTGAGTTGGAAATCGGGCTGGGTGATGGTTCGAAACATGTCATGCGCAAGGGCGATGTGGTCCTGGCCGCCGACGTGACCGGACGGGGCCATACGTCGCGCACGATCGGCACCGAGCCGGTGCGCATCCTCACGGTGCGTCTGCCGAAGGAAAACAGTCTGGCACCGAAATTGAATTCCTGCCCCGCCGGTGTTCCGGAAGCAGAATGCGTCAGCGCGCAATTGCAGAAAAATGCTGAAGCGGCCGCTGCCAGATAGTTAAGCGTAAATCAGTGCCAAATAGCTTCTAACACAAGGAAATGATAAGATTTATAGTTCGGGAGAAGAGGGTTTTCGATATCCGGAAGGTGGATAGGATCCAGAAAATACCCGTTCCCGAAATTGGTGCGTTTATGGAAGAATAGCCCGCGATAGACTGCGGAACGGCGATGCAAAATATGCCTGGTGGCCGATGTGGATCAGCATCGGACAGATAAGGTGCGGTCGTCAGGAGGAACATCCAAAATTACGGGTTTCGGCGCTGCCGAAAGACGCGCCGTGTCGGTGCGACTGGAATGCTGTGTCTTGGGATCCGCGCAACAATATCATCCTAAAAAAGGGACATATAATGACTTCGAGAAATTCAAGGATGCGTGACGCCCTGACGGTGTTGATGGGTTCCAGCTTGCTTGCGATCAGCTATTCGGCTTCTGCCCAGACAGAGGGTGCGCAGGCCGAAGACAGCCGCAGCGATATCGTCGTGACGGCCAAGAGCCGCGAAGAAAGACTGCAGGATGTTCCGCTGTCGATCACCGCGCTGACCACCGCCGATCTGGGCGAAGCGCAGATCCGCGATATCCGCGATCTTCAGAAGATCACGCCGAACATCAGCCTTTTCGGCGGATCGGGCCGCAACGATCCCTCCGCCTACGCCATGCGCGGCCTCACATCGAACACATCGGATGAGCGCTATCAGGGCATTTCCTTCTTCCTCGACGGTATCGCGCTGAGCGGCCAGCTCGCGTCGCTCGATATCGATAACGTCGAACGCGTCGAGATCATCAAGGGGCCGCAGGCGGCCACATTCGGGCGTTCCACCTATAGCGGTGCCGTCAACTTCATCACCAAGGATCCCAGCGGCAACGACATCAATGGCTATGTTCGTGCCCGCGGCAGCTTCAGTCACAGCGCGCCTGAAGCCAGCTATTTCCTTGGTGGCTCGCTCACGCTTCCTCTGGTGCAGGACAAGCTATGGCTGAGCGTCTCGGGTTCCGTCACGCAGAATGGCGCGGTCGCGAAATCGGCCGACGAAGACCGTCCGGTGGGGCGCGAGCGTTCGCAATTCGGCACCGCGACGCTGTTCTACGAGCCAGATGATACCTTCTCGATCAAGCTCCGTGGCCTTTACACGCACGATAGTGACACCGTGCCTGCGCAAACTCTGCAACATCCACGCGACTGGCTCGAAGCCGGTATCGATGTGACGCCGATGGCGCGCGGCCTTGGCTCTTTCCTGCCAGACCATATGCCCGATCCCGATGTGAACCAGGTGGCGACCAAGGGCACCTATGGCACCAAGCGCGATCGCTATTTCGCATCAGCGATCATTTCGAAGAAGATGGGCGATTACGAGCTGAGCTATCGCGGCGGCTATCTTCGCTATGAGCATAATAATTGGTTGCCGGGCATCAATCGCGCAACAGGCGTCGGCCAAGATCCCGTGTTTGGCGATCAGGTGGGCACCGGTTCCGTGACCGTCACCGGATTGGGAACGAGCACGAGCAAGGGCAAGGAAGTGTTCGAGAACACAAGCCACCAGCTCGTGATTCTTTCGCCTGGCGATTTGCCGATCCGCTGGCGCGTGGGTGCGTATTATTTCTGGGAAAAGGATACATCCTGGTTCCCGCTGAACGCGACGACCGCGAACCCCACAGGCAAGCTGCGCCAGGATACCATTGAAAACATCGCCGGGTTCGGCGGGCTGGATTGGGATGTGACCGACAAGCTCACATTGAGCAGCGAGGGTCGTATTGCGCGCGAAACATTGAATTACCTCGCATGTGCGACCTGCATCAGCCCGATCGCACAGGGCCGATCGCAGGGTTCGACAGATTTCACGCCACGCTTCACATTGAGCTACAAGGCATCGCAGGATAATTTGCTGTATGGCCTTTATTCACGCGGCGTGAAGAGCGGCCGCTTCAGCTATGTGGTGTTGTCGGGTGTGCCGACGATCTTCTATGCCGATCCGGAAAAGCTCGACAATTTCGAAATCGGTTCGAAGAACAGCTTCATGGGCGGCCGACTGGTGTTCAACGCTGCTGGTTTCTACAATAAGGTCAAGGATCAGCAACTCGTCAGCACCGTCACCACGGCGACGTCGACCGGTGGCGTATTGAATATCACATCGGCCAACAATGTGGGCGAATCCGAGATCTGGGGCTTCGAGCTTGAATCCACGTTCAAACTCACTCCGCGCCTCACCATCCGCGGCGCGGTCGGTTATGCGCATCAGGAGTTCACAACCACTGAACCCATCAGGCTGGCGGCCACATCGTCGGTCGGCTTCCCGGTTTCGACCGATGGATCGGTCGTTCTCGATGGGAAGACCCAGGGCAACGTGCCGCGCTGGAATGGCTATATCTCGGGTGAATATACGGTGCCTGACATGTTCCAGGATTACGCCATGTCGTTCCGCACCGATGGCAGCTATCGTGGCAGCTATTATGCCACGCTGGCCAATACCGTTTCGGTGCGCAGCGCCTGGACGGTGAATACCCGTCTGAGCTTCTACAATGACCAGATGGATTTCGCGCTGTTCGGCCGGAATATCTTCAACAACCAGCGCGCCACGGGTTCGGGTCTGGCCGGGGCGACAGGCGGTTGCGCCTTCATCGAGACCAATACCGCGGTCTATGGATCGAACCAGCAGTGCCTCTATTCCTCGCCGCCGCGTCCCGCGGAATGGGGTGCGGAAGCGGCCTTCCGCTTCTGATGGACATGCGCAGGGGCCGGCGAATGCCGGCTCCTGCCTCAACGGGCTGACGCGCCCAAAAAAGCGGCTATCCGATGATGACGGATAGCCGCTTTTTGTTGTGCGACAGGAGGGGGCGAACCAAAGCGCCGGGCGGCTATTTCCGCCGGAGCATGACCGGCCCGCTCTCGCTCAGGCGCGCGTCGAGCCCTGCGCGGCCGCGCTTTCTGCCAAGGCCGAATCCCTCCAGAAATTGAAGTGACAGCGCCACGGCCTGTTTCATTGGCGCGCTCTGCCTGGGGCCGGGCAGCTCGGGCCGGCAGATCAGCCCGCCGAAATAATGATCCACCCCATCCAGCACCAGCGCATAGCGATCGCCGCCCGGTCTGGCATTGTCATAGGCCAGCAAATGGCTGCGCCAGCCCTCGGGGTCCGGCTTCGTACCGGGCGCGGCGGGCGGATTGTCCAAAGTTCCGGTCTGGATCATGGCAGGGACTGCAAGGCTCGCATAATCAGCGCCCGTCACCAGCCCGGGGGCATGGCCCGGCGGGGAAAAAGCGACGACCGCCTGCACGCGCGGATCGCGCAATCGTGCCGAATAGCCTTCCGGCACGGTGGGCGATGCGCCGCCCAAAGTGAGCGCGACCAGACCGCCATAGCTGTGGCCGGCGGCGATGAAGGATTCCGCATTCACATGGCTGGCCAGCGCCTGCATGTCCTCAAGCCGCGCGCGCCAGCTCGCGCTGCCCGCAAATGCCTTGGTATCGGGATGATCGGTCGAATCCACATGGAGCGGCGCCCACACGTCGAAGCCCGCCGCGACCCAGGGCAGGATCAGGGGATCGTATTTGGCGGGCGAGGAAAGCGCGCCGTGGGAAAACAGGATCACACCTTGGCGCTTCGCCGCGCGCCAGTGGGTCACCTGCGTTACCCGCCCGCCTGCCGTGATCAGATCGACACGTTCGGGTGCGCGCGCTTTCCCGGCGAACAGCGGATGGGCGCTGCCGGCGGCGGCCGATGCTGCCGCCATGGCGATGAACCGGCGTCGGGACGTGTGGAGCGTCATAAGAAACACCTGCCTTGTTGCTGTGCGATCATAAGGCCGGACCCGATCACGGAACGATGATCGCACAGCCAGGCATCCGGATCAGGCCGGATCGACGAGCAATCGCGTTTGAACGGTGCCAGCGCCTTCGCGCAGCTTGGCACCCGCCTTATATTCCGGCGATTTGGCGTAGGCGATCGCGGCCTCGGCGGTGGGGAAGCGTGAGACCACCACGCGCTCTTCGGGGTTCACATCGCCTTCAAGCACTTCGGCCACTTTGCCGCGCACCACATATTCGCCGCCATGCTTCTCGCTCAATCCTGTAATCGCCTTCACATAATCCCCGAATTTCACAGGATCGGTGATTTGCACGGTAGCAACGATATAGGCAGCCATAGTCTGTGTCCCATTCAGGTCTGTGATAAACAACCGAGCCTAGCCGAGCCTTCGCCGCACCAGCGGCAAAGCTCCGGACTGTCCGACTGCCGATCAATCCGGTCTGCCTTATCTTTGCCTCGCTGCACCAGGAACGGATTCCGGGCAGGAATGATCGCATGGCGGTCATTCTCGAGCCAGGCGCAGGCGTGGGATTACTCAGTCTGCCGCGGGGTTCAGACGCGTGCGCCGGTTGGTGAGCGGACGCTGATAGGATGGGTCGGTCTTGTCGCGCGCCGGTGCGCCATTGTCGGATATGCCGGGCACATCGGCGAAGGGGATCGGTAGGGTCTGTGCCCTGCCGGACCATTCGATGGCATTGGTGCGCAGCGCGATCTTCCACTGGCCGTCGCGCCGCTCCAGCCGATCGATGTAGCGCCCGCCCGCGATCCAGTTGCTCTCGTCGCGATTGCGGCCGACGAACAGATAATAGGTTTCGGTATGGGCGATATCGCCCTGGATATCATAGCTCACGTTGAGCAGATTGTGATGCGTGGCCACCTGACCCGCCTCGTGCATGGCGGCCGCCCAATCATAGCAATCCGAAGGGCTGCCGACGAACGGGCCAGCGGCCATAATGGCGTCGCCATGGAATGCCGACAAAAAGAGGTCGCGATCGAAGCGATCCATGCCGCGGCTGAACCGCGTTAGGCATTCGAGAATATCCTGCTTGTCGAGCAGCGCCTCCATGCGGGCCATGCGATGTTCGTCCCTCATGCTGTCTCCGCAATCGGTTGCCAGATCGGCGCGCCGCGGCGATCCCGCAGCGATGGGATGATCCGTCCGTCGATATCGGTGACACCATATTCCTGTGCCAGTTCCGCCGTGATGAAGGTGCCGCCCGACAGGCGCATGACGTCTGCATCCTGGGCAAGCGCCGCGATGACCCGGCCTGGAAATTCAGGCGAGCACCCATCTTGCGGCCGTGTGGCATCGCGTCCCTGCAGGCCGGGGATGGTCGCCAGATTGCGTTCGGCTCGCTCCGTCATCGTCAACCCTTGCCAGAGAGATATCGAGCTAACTCCATGCGGCTGCAACTCGATCGCCATATCCCGCGCCATGCGATCGGCCGCCGATTTGGCGGTGCCGAACAACACGCCATAGGTGTAGCTCACCCCGACATAGCCTGAGATGGCGACGATCAGGCCGGATTGCTGCGGCGCCATGATCCGCGCCGCATACCAGGCGGCCGTGAAATTCGATCGCACGCCGACGTCCAACATCTGGAGATTGGAGAGCGGCTTTTCCCAGAATGGTTCCGGGTCCGTCAGATCGTCGGGCAGCGCAAACGCATTGTTGACCAGAATGTCCAGCCGGCCCTCATCCGTCTTGACCTGATCGAAGAGCGCCGCGACCTCATCGTCGTCAGCGTGATCCACCGCGACCGCAATCCCCTTGCCGCCACGCGCCGTGCACTGCGCTGCGGTCTCGCCGACGGTGCCCGGCAGATCGTGAACCCCCGGGGTCACGGTGCGGCCCGTGACATAGACCGTCGCCCCTTCGCTTGCGAGCGCCAGCGCCATGCCCTTGCCGATACCGCGGCTGGATCCGGTAACGACGGCCACTTTCCCCGATAGCGCGCCCATTATCGTGTCCCAGCGATGCTGAAAAATGTCTCGCTATGATCGCCGATCGACCGGCCCGTGTAATGACCGGCGCTAAAGGCCATGCCCATCACACCCTGCGTCCAATCGATCGACTGGCCCCAATCCTGATACCAGTCATAGAGCATCAGGCGGTGTGCGATCCGCCATGCGTCGTTCCGCTTTTCCAGGCGGTCTAGGTAACGCCCGCCGATGCAGATATCGCGATCACCGTCGCCCATGTCGATGCGATGATAGGCGCTGACCTGCGTCTCGACGCGCGCTTGATCGCCCTGGATCTCGATGACGCTCTGGCCCAGCCCATGCTGGGTGTTGCTGATCGCATCCGCGCCCGGCACGACCCAGGCGAGATAGGTCGCGAAATCGCCCTTGAACACGCCATAGTCGGTTTCGGCATCCGGCCAGTAAGCGGCGCTGATCATGCCGGGATCTCGTCGATCTTCGCCGCGGGCCAGCCGACCGATGCAATCGCGGATCGCCTCGCGGTCCAACAGGGCTTCGAGCGCTGCATCCATTACATCCATCTCCCATCAGGCCTGCCCGGGAATGCGGCGGCGGTTGGGTGATGTCTGCCACATGGTCCGGCAAGGCGAACAGGGCGCGCGCCTCATTCTACGCCGGGGCGATGCGCGCCTGATCGTGGGCGGCGCTTGGGCTGGGAGCGGAGATGCGTTCACCGCGCATCGAATGAAGTCGTAGCTCGGCCGACTTCGGCTTAATGGCCTCCATTCCACGAACCGACCGACAGCGCTGGCGCGACGATGGCAAGGCGTGCGGCCTCGAGTACATTGAGGATCGTCAGGCCGTCCGCCTTGGTGAAACCGGTTTTCTTGTCGATCACCCCGTCAGGACTGTTGTTGAGAAAGGCCGCAAATCTGGACTGCGCCGTGTCGCCGGTCATGCGCCGGTGCCGTCTTGTGCTGACAGTGCGGCGCGGTCGGGTTCCGGTCCATCGTCAATCTCGTCAGCGTCTTCCTGAAACTCCCTGGCGATCTCGGCATCAGCCGCGCTCAGACGATTGACGGAGCCGCTCTCGCGCTTTTCGGCCCAAACGGCCTCATGCCCCCAGGCGGTGGCGGCGGCCAGGGCGATATTGCGCACATTGGCAAGTTCGGACGCTTCGGCGATCTTGAGATGATGGGCTTCCTGCGCCCTGCAGGTGGCGGCTGAATTGTTCATGGATCGGCTCCGGCTTTCAAGCGGCAGCTCTCCAATGTCTGACGGTCGGTGCCCAGCTTGCATAAAGCGGCAGCGATGCCTGATCATATCACGGATACTGGCGGATAGCGAACGCGACCACTCGCGCATCACGCCGGCGCGCGATATACGGAGGCATGTCTCTCACCAAAATTGATAGCTGGATCGGCAGGACGCTCTTTGTGCCGCCGATCATCAAGCTGTGCCAGATCACCCGCCAGAGCCAGTTCGCGATTGCGCGGCTCTTCTGGTTCATCGCGGCGCTCGACGGTTTCTATCGCGCGGAAACACTCGTCAGTTCGGTGCTCTTCGGCGTCCTCAGCCTTATCATGATGCTCACCGCATCGCTCCGCGCGGATATGCCGACCAACAGTTCGGTCGGATTCCGGATGCTGGCGGTCGCGTTTTTCCTGATGGATGTGGTGACCGGCCTGGCAACCGGTACCTGGCGCGGCATCGAATTCTGGATATTCGTGATGATCGCCGAATATGCAGGCTCGATCCGCACCATCCCGCCGCGCGAATCCCGCAAGAAGGCGGTAAAATCGGTCAAAGCCGGAACGTAAATCGGGGAGGGCGCTAGCCGCCGGTTGGAAATGCGCACCGCGCCGTGATCTGGGTTATCCGCGAGGTGGCTACGACGGGGCAAGCCGGTAAACCCTTAAGCAAAAATGATATTATACCGTGGCAGCCGATGCAGAAAGCGGCGCGCTTGCGGCGAGCGCTGAGTTATCGGATGTGGACGAGGCTTGAAGCGATAGCCCCGTTTGGGAGAACGCAATGCGCGAAATTCGCAAGGGCTATGTCGATGCCACCGGCGGCCAGATTCATTATCATTCCGTCGCCGGGAGCGAACCCGCGATCATCTTTCTGCATCAGACCGCGTCTTCGGCGCGCAGCTACGATCCGCTCCTTGAGGCGTTGACCCTGCCGAACCGCCTGATCGCGCTCGATACGCCCGGTTTCGGAAACTCGGCCGATCTGGGCCTATGGCCCTCGCTTCAGGATTATGCGGCTTTCGTCGTCGAAGCAGCGGATGCACTGTCGATCAGTCGCTTCCATCTTTTCGGGCATCATACCGGTGCCACGCTGGCGATCGAGATTGCTGCGGCCTGGCCCGAGGGCGTATTGTCGCTCATGCTATCCGGCCCCGTGTTCATGACCGTGGAAGAGCAAGCGCGCTTCATCGAGCATTATGAGGCACCGATCAGCCCGGTGCGCGACGGGAGCCATCTTGCGACCAATTGGGGCTATGCAGCCAGCAACAACCCGACCTGCGCCGTCGATCTGCTGCAGGATGCGGTGGTCGATTTGCTTCATGCGTGGCGCGCGCGGCCCAAGGCTTATATGGCCGTGGCGCGACACGATACGGCCGCGCGCGCACGCGATGTTCACATACCGACGTTGCTGCTGACCGCGCCAGGCGATTTCTTCTACGAGACCTTCGACCGCGCTCGGGCCATTTTCCCGAAAGCGACGGTGGCCACGACGGCGGGTGATAATTTTCAGGCGACGGCCGACCCGCAGGGTGTGGCGGCTGCGATTCAAGACTTTCTCGGCGCGGCGCGTCTGTAGGCTATCTGGGTGAAACGAGCATCGAGTGCCGTTTCGATACGCTCTTTCACCATGCTGTTTCCGCGGTGCTCCAAGCCGAAATCATGGCGCATTGTGTAAGAGGAAAGGTGATCGCCAGATGGCCATCCCATCTTATCGTGCACAAACCTCCTACTGGAGCGTCGCGGAACAGCGGGCTTCAAAGGCGCAACCCAATTGGGCCAAGCTCACCGCGCCGAGCCGTTCGACCAATAGAGCCTCGGCGTCGCGCAAGGCATCGCCCACGGCTTCGTTGACGACCTGCTCGACGGCGCAGCCGGGATTGGAATTTTCGTTGCCGATCGCGAAGATCCTGGGGCCGCCGACCGCGCGATGGACGTCGAGCAGCGTAACCCGGTGGAGATCACATGCGATTGTCCAGCCGCCGCCATGTCCCTTGTCCGAGCGGACATAGCCAGCATCACGCAGCCCGGCCATCGTGCGGCGGACGAGCACTGCATTGGTTCCAAGCATCGCGGCGATGGCCTCCGATGTCATAGGGCCATCATGCCGCGCCATATGAAGCAGCACATGCAGCATTCGAGAAAGACGACTGTCATTTCGCATCATCCGACCTTTCACATGCCTTTCATCATTGGCAAGCGCTTCTATTCACGATACTCGTAAAGTTACATGATTCGGAGAGCGGAAAATGCGCGAATTTGAAAATCCCGATCACTGGGATGCGGCGGCGACCCATTATGAGCGGACGGCCCATCCGTTCACGACGCGTTTTGCAGAGGCTGCGCTTTCGCGCGTGACGTTGAAGCCGGCGAGCCATGTTCTCGACGTGGCCAGTGGAACCGGCGCGCTCGCGCTGGCGGCAGCGCGCACGGGCGCGCAAGTCATGGCAACCGACTTTTCGCCTGCCATGGTTGCGCGTGTTGCGGCGGCGGGGCTGCCCAATGTGGAGGCGCGGGTCATGAACGGACAGGCGCTCGATCTGCCCGACGCGCGCTTCGATGCCGTCTTCTCGATCTTCGGCGTGATCATGTTTCCCGATTGGCGCAAAGGCCTGAAAGAGATGCGACGAGTCACGAAGCCGGGCGGCGTTGGCGTGGTCGCGACATGGCAGACCGAGGGAGCGGCGACATTCCTGCTGCTCGGCCAGATCCGGCGGAAGCTGTTTCCCGAGCGCGAGAATATGGCCATGCTTGAAGCCGTGCTGGCGCTGAGCGATCCCGGCGATTTTGCCTGCGAGATGGTTGCGGCGGGCTATCGCAATCCGGAGATCGCCAGCGTGACGCATGACTATACGCTTGAGGTCTCGGCTCTGGACGAGCCCGACACGCTTTTCGGCATGTCGCCCGACTGGACCAGCCTGAGCGATGCAGACAGGGTGGCGGTGATAGACGAGGCACGGAAGATGGCCGGTCAAGCGGCGGTTCTTCCGATCCCGTCTACGGCTTTGATCGCTGTCGCGACACGCTGAGGATCATTGGAAGGCGCATCGCTGCTCGCATCCTATTTCCGTTTGCTGCCTGCCGCGCCCGCGATGCGATCGAGGGCGCGGCGCTCTGCCAGACTTGCGCTGTTGTAAGTCTCTTCCGTCACCAGCCTGCGCCAACGATCAAGGCGCGCGGGCGCAAGCGATCCGTCGGCAATGGCCGTCTGGATGGCGCAGCCCGGCTCGACATTGTGCGCGCAATTGGCAAAGCGGCAGTGCTGCGCCATATTCACGATGTCATCGAATACCTCGGCAAGACCGGCCGCGGCATCGGTGAGCTGCAATTCCCGCATACCGGGCGTATCGAGCAGCCACCCCCCCTGATCCAGCCGGTGCATTTCGCGGACCGTGGTCGTATGACGCCCGGTGTCGTCGCCCTTTCGTATGGCTTGTGTGGCGATGTTGTTGGATCCTCTCAGCGTGTTCACCAGCGTCGATTTGCCGACACCGGAGGATCCAAGAAGAGCGACCGTTGCCCCCTTGCCACACCAGGCCGCGAGGCGAGCGACGCTGTCGGCATCGCGCGCGTCGACCATTTCCACCAGCAGGTCCGCTTGCAGGTGGCGCGCCGCTGCCGCGAAATCGTCAGGTGTATCCGTCAGGTCCGTTTTTGTGAGAACCACGACGGGTTGAACGCCGACCTCGCGTGCCAGTACCAGATACCGCTCCAGCCGCGGGGCGCTGAAATCCTGGTTGCAGGAGGCCACGATAAAGAGCGTATCCACATTGGCAGCGATCAATTGCGTCTTCTGATCCTTGCCGGGCGCGCGCCGCTTGAACAGATTCTCACGCTGCAGAATGCGCCTGATCTGAAGCGTTGTATCCTCAATCAGCAGCCAGTCGCCGACCGTTGGATGATCGTCGGCTTCAGCGGCGTCGGGTATGTAAGGTTGTATAAGATGTGTCGATCCCGCCCCAGCGACCGCGATCTTGCCGCGATGGACCGCCATCACGCGGACGGGGTGACATCCGGCATCGTCATGACTTGAGATTTGCGCGTCGAAAAATGGCCGCCAGCCAAGTTCATCCAAAGTCTGGTTCATGGTCTCACACATATCCGTCAGGCATTGATCGAAAGCCCAGTCCCATTCATCGAGATTTCGGCGGCTTTGGCACCATGCCCCATGGGGGCCGCAATGCCGTCCGCAATTTTACGGCACCTTGCACTGAAGCGGCGCAAAGCGCCTCAATGGCTGCGCCGATATACCGGAGAGGCCTCTGAGGGAACAGAGGCATTCACCATCATGCAAGAATAGGCGGGCCTTCGGCATTGATTGGCTCTGCCGCAGACTCAACCAATTTTCCTCACGAAGGACTTCGTCGCAGATTCGAGGCAGCCAGAAATCAGCCCCGTTCGTTGGACGCGACGCGCGGATCAGGATGGCTTCAGCGAAAGCCGATCCATGAAAATCCGGGCTTTGCGCGCGCTGGCAATGCCGCATTCGATGGGCATCATGTGCCCGCAATTCTGGATTACCAACAGCGCTTTATCGCGCGAGCCAAGACCCGCGAGCGCCTTTTTACCCTGCGTTTCCAGCGGCACTTCAGGATCACGATCCGACCATAGCAACAGTGTCGGCACCGCAATCCGGGCGAGATCCTGTGGCGTGCGTGTGAAGGGAATATAGCCGGAGGGCCGTGGCTGGCGCTTCATACCCTGCGCGCGATTGTTGAGATCGGTCCACTGCTGCACCAGGGCCGGCGTGATCTTGCTTCGATCCGCGAAATTCATCTCAAGCACACCCCGCCAAAAAGCGGTGGGATGCCAGCCGCCAAACCAGGAATCCGCCCATAGAACCGACCGGAACCAGAGCGGATAATGGGGAGGTGTCATCGCAAGCGGACCTGCGGCGATGTTGGCGAGGATCAGCCCGCGCACCTGGCCAGGATGATCGGCGGCGTAAGCGGCGGCGGGCTCGCCGGCGCTGGACGTTGCCGCCAGAACGAAGCGGTCCACGCCCAATTTGTCCGCCAGCTTTGCGATGAGCGCCTGCTCCCGGTCTGAATCGTATCGCCCTTCGGGATCGGTGCCGGACAGCCCCATGGGCGGGCGATCATACCGGATGACTCGATAATGCGGGCTGAGCGCGGCGGCCCAGTCATTCCATATCAAGAGGCTGCCATAGGATCCATGGACAAGGATGATGGCATCGCCTGAACCTTCATCGACATAGTGGATCGATTGCCCGTCGATATCCACGAACATGGATTGCGGCAGGGCATAGCGGAGGCGCACATCCGCCTCATCGGGTTTGAGCCAACCGTTGCGCGCGGAAAGGACGAAGCCAGCTATGCCGATGGCCATGATCAGCGCGGCATAAAGCGAGCCTTTGGCTGCCCGTCTGCACCGCGACCGGCTCAATGCTTCCGGCCTCGCATCTTCAGGAATGCGGCTGCGCGCAACATCGCATTGGCCCGCACATCGGCGTAAAAGAGCCCCAGATCATGATAGTGCATACTGCCGCCGGGCAGGGGCTGCAGATCAAGCACGGCATCAGGCTCCACGATCAGCGCGCCCTTGTCGCAGCGCGCTTTCACGCCGTTTGCCCTCAAGCGCTGCAGTCCGCCCCAACCGGGAGCGCCTGGAACCGCGCCCTGGCTTTTATCCGCATCCGCATCCGGACGCGCGCGATCGAATGTGAGCGGATTGATGCACAGGATCGTCTTGCCGGGATCATCGCCATACCGCTCGATATAGCGTTGTTCCGCGAGAGCGGCCGTAGCCGCCCGGTTGCTTTCGGGCAGAACGGCATTCCATGCCACCACGCATCCCGTCTGATCCGGCGTGTCGCAGATGGAAATCGTTTTGTAGGTTTTGCCAAATTCGCCTTCGGACAGATTGACGCCGATGACATAGGCCGCGACCAACCGCGCCACCAATGGGGTGCCGTCAATCTTGCGTTCGAGAAGGCGCGCCAGATGGAATGCGCCCTGACTATGCCCCGCCAGAATGAAAGGCCGGCCTTCACTGGCTGCCATGAACGCATCAAACGCGCGCTCGACATCGCCATAAGCGAGATCGAACGCTTTGCTGCCATCGCCTTTCATATTCATCAGCGCCAGGAAGGACGCCTGGCGATACCGCGGCGCGAACACCCGGCAACAGGCGTTGAATATGCCGCTCTGACGCGCCACCACGCTGGCGTCGGTCCAGGCGTTGAGCGCGCCATTGGCGATATCGGCATTCCAGTGATCCATGCTCCGATCGGTTGTCGGATGGATATAGAAAATGTCGATGGCGGGCGAAGCCGCGGCCGGCGTCGCGCCTGGCGCCACGATTGGCACTGCGCCCGCGAGCGGCGTCCAGGCCTCCGTCTTGCTGTAATCAGGCGCAGGCGGTGCTGGCGACTGGGCAAAGGATACCGGTGCCGCTTGCGCGGTCACCGACCCGCTGCTCGACACGCCCAAAGCCGCAATCATCAGGCGTAAAGCGAAGGCATATCGCTTTGTCTTCATGGGCGCAGGCGACCGGGATATTCGCCTGCGCCTTTGTTGAAGGCTGACGGTGTTGGTTGAACGCTCATCATTCCATCCTGACTTAACCGCCCAAATTCAGATCGGCCTCATGCACGCGCCATGATTTCGATCGCGGCGCGCTCGCCACTTTCCATGGCCGATTCCATGCCGAAATCTATGCGCCGCGTATGTTCGCCCGCAAAGTGCATGATTTTCCAGGGCTCCAGCATGGAGCGGCCAAAGCTGTTGACCTGGCCGGGCGCGAAGCTGAAGCCGCAACCCATTTGCAGCGGATCAAGCGCCCAATCCTTATAGGTCTTGATTTTCACTTTGCCCACCGAAGCGGGACGGAGACGTGCCAATTCATCGATCAGGAATTGCTCGCTGCCCTTGCCTTTGGCGCTGATATTGCGTGCGCTCGGCCCGGTCAGCACGATCATCGCGCGGTTCGTTGGCCCGCCCTGGTGGTTCTGGATCGCCCAGAACATCCCCAATGGCCCATCGGTCTGGAAGGATGCGGGAAGGCCGTCCTCCTGCCAGAACGGATCAACCGAGAGATAAAGCCGCGCCGTATTGGCATAAGGCATGTGTGCAATGGCATCCGGCGAAGTGCCGCCGTTACCGCCTTCGATCTTGACCTGCCGGAGCATCGTGAATGGGATGGCCGATATGATGAACCGCGCCTTGTAGCTGGTGCCATCAGTGCAATGAACCGTGCCGCTCTTGTCGCTCATTTCGATGCGGCCGACCCTTTTGTTCAGGCGCACGCTATCTCCCAACGTCGCTGCCATCGCAGCGGGCAGGCGGTGGCAACCGCCCTCGATATTGGACGTCGATGTCAGGCCGTTGACCAATTTGCGCTGATGGATTTCGCCGAACGGCTGTTCCCGGCCGGCGTGCTGCTCTTCCGTGTTTCCGGTCGCGCCGAAACTGACATCGACGGCACCGCGTGTCTCTTCCTGCCACATCCGCAGCACTGACGTGCTGTCGATGTCGATCCCGCTGGGCCAGAGCGAGGCCAGCTTGATCGCCTGTTCGCTATGACCGTGCGACTGAAGGAGCTGGCGGAGGCTGATATCCAGCGACGCGTATTTGGGATCGAGCCAATCGGTGACATCCTGAAAGGGATTGTATTTTGAAACAAGACGCTGTGCCATCAGCATGGGCGGAATGCTGCGTTCTTCTCCAACCGTCTTGTTGAGGGGGTTATCCGCCCATTTGGCGTTGTCGATCCATGCACCTTGATAATGAGCGCCAAAGGGCAGGAGATCGCGGTCTTCCGGGATCAGCTTCAAATTCATCTTCTGGACCATATCAAGCACGCGCGCATAGCTGCGGCCGATCTGGCTGGCACCGACGTCTACCGGCCCGTCCACGCTTTCATGCGTTCTGACCCTGCCGCCGACGATGGAATTGGCTTCAAGCACGATGGGCCGCATCCCCTGCTCTTTCAAAAGCATGGCGGCATTCAGGCCGGAAAGCCCCGCGCCGATGATGATGACGTCGGCGGTGTCGGCTGCAAAAGCACTTTTGGGTATCGCTGCCACACCGGCGGCGGCCGTCGCATAAGTCAGAAATTTGCGGCGATCGAACATGATTTTCCTCAATTGTTGTGGCGAGCAGCGGATACGCGCGATGTCGTCATGATCGCCGCCGGATGGGAGCGGCTTGCCAGCGCCGGAAATGCTCCGGCGCTGGTTGCCTGCAAAACAGGATGGCGATCAGTATTTGACGGAAAAACGGATGCCGATCTGCCTCGGGTTTGGCAGTTGAACGATGAAGGTTCGCGCATAATTTGAAGGATTGACGTAGGCGCGGGTCGAATCGATGGCGCGATTATCGAACAGATTGTTCACATAGAGCGCTGCCCGCACCGTGCCGTTCTTGAAGCCCGCCTGGACATCCACCGTGGTTTTGGATCCCGTTTCGGCCAGACCTGCTTCCGTGGCGTAGGTGGTGCTGCGATAGTTCAGATCGCCCTGGAGGAATGCAGTCGCGGTGTCGTTGATCGGTAAGCTGTAGATCGTGCCGAAATTGCCGGTCCAATCAGGCGTGCCCGCGATCTGATCCTTGCCGTCGGTCTTGATCCCGGCGTTCGTGGCGCGCGTGTCGACATAGTCCAGGATGCGGATCGGTGAATAACCAATGCCGCCATAGACATCCCAATGGTCATCCGGCTGGAAACGCAGTTCGGCTTCGAAGCCGGTCCCGCGCGCCTTGCCACCGTTGAGCGTGATGCCAACCGGGAAGCCGCCCACGATTACCTGCGAGTTCACCTGGATATCGGACCAGTCGATGTAGAAGACCGATGCGTTCAAGGTCAGGCGTCTGTCCAGCCAGGAGGTTTTGAAGCCGGCTTCGTAGACCCACATTTCTTCTTCGTTATAGGCTTTCAGATTATCCGGAACCGGGCTGAAGCCGGTGCCGGCCGAGTTGTTGAAACCGCCCGGCTTGTTGCCCTTGGCCACGCTGGCATAGATCATCTTGTCGCGCGAAAATTGATATTCGAGGATCGTGCGTGGCAAGACATTCGTGAACTTGTTTTCAAATGCGCCGGCGACCAACGCCGCGCGCGGCTTGGACGTTTCGGAAATGCGGTCTTCGGAATAACGCAGTTCTTGCGAGAGCGTGAGCCCGTCGGTGATCTCATAGCTCAGGGAGCCGAACGCACCGAAGGTCTTGATCTCGCGTGTCAGGATATTGGGCGTTGGCGCCAAGATAGATGATGATCCCTGCGCCGCCGTCGGGCTGAAATCCAGGCTCCGGTAATCTTCCTTGCGGTAATAGCCGCCCACGAGCCATTTCAGCGGCCCGTCATTATCCGATTGAAGGCGCAGTTCCTGGCTGTAATCCTCGATCTCGACATCCAGAGTGCTGCGGAAATTGCCGAGCAATGTCGTGCCCGCAATGATGTCGGGCTGTCTTGTGAAATCGATGTCGGTGTCTTGGGTTTGATAGGCACGGTTGTAGCTCGTGATCGACGCGAGCGTCACGCCGCCGAAATCATAATCGAAGTGAAGGCCCGCGCGATAAAATTCCAGATCGATCTGCCCATAATTGTCGCCATTGTGCGCAATGAGATCGGAATCCCCGCGCAATTTCCCCACATACCAGCGCTGGTTCGGGAGCGTGCCGGTCTGGGTGTTTGTCGCGACCTGATGCCAGGCAGGCTGACCGATATTTTCCTTGCTATAGGCAAGACGGAGATAGACTTCGCCCTGGTTCTCGCTGCCCAATTTTGCCCGCAGGCCGCCGATCAGGGAATAGCTGTCACTGTCCCCGACATCCTGGCCTGAAAAGGAATTGTTGTAGAAGCCATCGAAGCTCCGGCGCTGGCCCGCCAGCGACACGGCGACGCCATCGGCCACAGGCCCGCTGATCCGGCCTTCGAGACGATAGAGATTGTGCTCGGCGACCTCTCCGGAAAATTCGGCTTCCAGCTTTTCCAGATTGGGGCGACGCGAGACATAGTTGATCGCGCCCGCCAGAACGCCACGACCGAACAATGTGCTCTGCGGGCCGCGCACGACCTCGATCCGCTCCACATCGAAAGACTGCAGATTGATGCCCGACGAATTGCCGGTGTCGATCCCGTCAATGAAAACGCCCACCGATGCCGAACCGCCGGTGCGCGGTGCGCCGATGCCGCGGACGACAGGAACGCCACCAAAGAGGCCCAGATTGTTGGAGAAGGTGAAGTTCGGCGTGCGCTTGGCAATGTCCGAGAGATCGGAGATGTCGTAGCGCTCGATCAGTTCCTGATCATAGGCTGCAACCGACAGCGGCACCTCCTGAAGCGTTTCTTCCTGCTTGCGGGCCGTGACCACAATCTCGTCGATTTGCGCGAACGCGGTCCCTGAACTTAAAGAAATCAATGATGCGCCCAAATAGCACACTGTTCTCATAGATTTACGATCAACAGATGCTTGTTTTGTGGAATTTTTCATATAATACCCCTTAATATATAGAAAAACATTCAGATTTTTCTGAATTGTCAACTTAGATTGGCAAAAAAACTGATTCAATTTCGAACCATTTTTTATCCGACAGGCGATAATAAAATCTTATGGCCATAAAACTTATTTATATATATTAATTTGTTACTGTTATTTTCCAGAATGTTTGATATATTCAATTAGTACCTTGCGTCTTTTGGCATCCGATATGCCTGAAAATGCCATCTTATTGCCCTTGATGACCGCAGACGGACGGGTCAGCCAAAGATCAAGCATCTTGTCGTTCCACACGATGTTGGCGGCCTTCATGGCCGGAGAATAATTATAGTTGATCACTTTGCCGGCTGGTTTCCCGAAAATGCCAAATAGATTGGGTCCCACTTTGTTGGGCGCGCCGGCCTTCAGCGCATGACAGGCGCTGCACTGCGCCCAGGCGATTGTACCGGCCGATCTGGGCGGTGTTTGAGCGTGGCCGGCCTGTAAGGGCAACAGCGCGGAAATCGAAATCGCCATGGTGCATAACAGCGCATCGACGCGATTCAGGCATCGATCCTTCATCGTTCGGGTCTTTTCAGATCGGGTGCGATCAAGCCTTGCAAAGGGCGTGCGCTCACCGCTTTTCAACCGCTGGTGCCGCGCACTCGGCGGCGCTGATAGAGGACGTCCGCATGGAGAATTGCCCCTTGTCCAAGCCAGCCTTGAGGCCGGCGTCTTTTATCTGTCCTGCAGGTGCTAAGCATTCGGGTTGCCGGCTCAACGGTGTATTCCCGGGCGGTGCGCAGGGTTCCCCAAAGACATTTGGGAAGGCTCCAGCGTGCATGAATGCGTTTCGTGCTGCGCGAATGGATTGACGTTGCAGATGAATCGTTTGACAAAGGTCAGACCCATTGACGGGTTCCGCACTGACTTTTGGGAATATCCTTGGCGAAGACAGTTCCGCTTTCTGGCTCATTCTGGTCGTCTGACCGACGCACGGTGCTGGGCCTGAGTCCCAGAGAAGCGCTCATTTTCTATCTGTTGATCCCGGTCGTTCTGGGGTTTCTTGCAGGGTGGCCTCAAGCCGGCCGGACCGCGCAATGGCCGAAATTCCATGCTGTCGGATTCTGGGTGATCCTGTCGGTGGGCGGTTGGTGGCTCAATGATCTTTTCACCCGGATTTTGCAGAAGCCGCTCCGCCGTGCGCGCTTTCCGCTTTGGGCCGTTCTTCTGATGGGTGCCCTATTCGCGTCGCTGCCCGCGGATTTTTTCTTCCAATGGGTCGTCCATGTCACCTATCGGATATTTCCGGGTCTGCCGCTGGACCGTCCGCTGCCCGTTCTCGCCCTGAACGCCGCCTCGTTTCTGAAAACCCATGGTTATGCCTGGATCGTCTGGCCGACGATCAATCTCGTCCTTTTCCATGTGATGAAGATGCCGCGTTATGGCTTCAGCCCCGTGGCAAAGACGCAACTCCTAAGCGAGCATGGGCGAGACGACAGTCCATTTCTCGCCAAATGGCCCGCCCATTTGCGCGGCGAGATTCTAGCGCTTGAAGCGGAGCAACATTATCTGCGCATCCATTCCACCGAGGGCAATGCACTCATCCTATATCGTCTGTCGGACGCGATGCGGGAGCTCGGTCCGAAAGGGATGCAGGTCCATCGCAGTTTCTGGGTCACAGCCGGGGCGGTCGCCCACGTCGTTCGCAACAATGTCTCGCTGAAATTGGTGCTCACCAACGGCATGGAGATCCCCGTGAGCCGGTCATTTCGATTGTCCGTGCAACAAGCTGATTTTCTGCAGAGCAATCCAGGCAAGAATTAAGTGCTTTGAACATTGGAAGGCAGGCAGGCGGATATGGTCGGCGTCCGGCTGCTTTTCCCGTCCATTCGAAACGCAATCGCGTCAGGCGGCCTCGCGGCGGGCGTCCTGGGCGTCTGCGGTGATCAATAGGGCGGCTTGCTCGGCCGATACCGGTCGACTGTAAAGAAATCCCTGTATCGTGCCGCAACCCTGCGCCCGCAATTCCGCCATCTGGCTTTCCAGTTCGACGCCTTCGGCGGTGGTTTCCATCCCCAAGGCAGTGGCCAGATCGACGATTGCGCGAACGATGGCTGCCGCATTCTGCTCGGATGCGATCCCCGTGACGAAACTGCGATCGATCTTGATCTTGTCGAACGGGAAACTGCGCAAATAGCTGAGCGAGGAATAGCCCGTGCCGAAATCATCCAGTGCAAATCTGATGCCGAGCGCGCGCAAAGAATGAAGCAGCGCCAGCGTATCGTCCGTATTTTCCAGAAAGATGGATTCCGTCATTTCGATTTCCAGACGATGCGGCTCGATCCCGCTATAGGCGAGCGCTTGAACGATCACTCCTTTGAGGCCGGGGCTGCGAAATTGAAGCGGCGATACGTTGACGGCAACGCGCATATGGGCCGGCCATGATTTCGCCTGGCGACAGGCCTCATGGATGACCCATTCGCCGATCTGGATGATCAGGCCGGTATCTTCGGCCACGGGGATAAATTCGACGGGGGAGACGAGCCCGCGCGTGGGGTGATGCCAGCGCAACAGGGCTTCGAAGCCCGAGATGCGATCATTCTTCAGACACAGAACGGGCTGAAAATCGAGCCTGAATTGACCTTCGGATAGCGCCTCGCGCATATCCAGTTCCAATTGGCGACGCGCGCGGGCGGCTGCATCCAGAGCCGGTTCGAAAAAGCAGAATGTGCTGCGGCCATCCTGCTTGGCGCGATAGAGTGCGAGATCGGCATTTTTCAAAAGCGTATCGGCGTCGTCCCCGTCATGCGGCGCAATGGCGATCCCGATGCTGGCACCCGTCGCAACGCTGTGACCTGCCACGAAGAGCGGTTCACGCAGCCGATCGACGATGGATTGCGCCAAGGCTCTCGGGCGATCCGTCGCGGCCTGATCATTCAGGATGATCGCAAATTCGTCACCGCCCAGCCTGGCCAGATGCGCTTCGCCGCAAAGCTCGCTGATCAATTTGCTCACCAGCTTCAGCATCTCGTCGCCCACGGGATGGCCCAGTGTATCGTTCACGCTCTTGAAGCCATCCAGATCCAGGCAAAGCACGGCGACCGGCGCGTCCCTATGCGTAGCGCGGCGCAGATCGGCGTCGAGCTGTTCCCGAAACAGAACGCGATTTGGCAGATCGGTCAATGAATCATGGAAGGCCAGATGGGCAATCCTGTTTTCCCGTTCGGCAATGCCGGTCGACATGGCGTTGAAACTGCGCGCCAGGCGACCGATCTCGTCATCGCTATCCACTGGAACCTCGGTGCGCTCTCCCTCCTCCAGCGCGCGGGCGGCCCGATCCAGGCGGGCGATGGGGCGGGCGATGCTGCGCGCCAATTTCAGGCTACCGAAAAGGATCAGCACAAGGCCGATCAATCCGGCGAGAACGATGCCCCCCTGAAGCGCGCGATAGGGCTGCATCGCCTTGGCGAACGGATAAGAGAGCAGCAACACGCTCTCCGTCTCATTCTCCGCTGCTGGCAAAGGCTTTGCCAAGGCGAAGGCAGAGCCGGCGGCCAGAGCGATCGGCCGGGCCTCGGCGGTGCCCTGCCTCAGCGAAACATTGACGAAATCGCTGATCATATTCTGGTCCGCGCCGCGCGATGCACTGGGCGACACCCATTGGCTGCCGCTTTTCCGGTGCAAGACATCGGCCGTCAGGGGAATGGTGGACAGGCCTTCCAGCGCGCGCATCTCGGCGGCGTCGAGTTCGATCGCAAACAACACCCAGCCGATGCGTTCGGGTGCCAGAATAGGAGTGGTCACGACATAGTAACTGCGCGCGCCCGTGGAAATCACGGCGGCATTGCGCCCCTCCTGCATCCGGAAAGGCAATTGGGCCGCGATCTTTTTCAACGCAGTGTCTCCGGTGCCCGTCAGAGTGCCGTCATCAGTGATGATATAGGCATTGTCCGTGCCGGATCGCGTGCGCAAATTGGCCAGGGCTGATTCGATCGTTGGCTGATCCCCGGTTGCCACCGCGGCGCGAAAGCCGAAATCGCGTGCCAGCGTATCGGCAGAATCGCGCAATCCCTTGCTGCGCAAATCCAGCAGCCGGCTGAAAATCTTGTTGCTGTTGGTCAATTCGGCAAGAACGCTGCGTTCGACATTAGCTACGATCGCATATTGCGCGACGAGCGCGACAAGCATCAGCGTCAGGGCAAACATGCCGGTATAGAGAACGCTCAACTTGGTGCGCATACTGCGAAAACGCGGCATACGGAATTGCCATCCCGGCTTTGTGGGACGGACCGCGGATATCATCGCGGTGCCACGCGCATCGTAATCAATTTCGCGATCGACCCGCTCGCGGGCAATGGCAATGGCGCCACGAACTCGCCATTCTTCGCAACCGCCTTTGGATGCCACACGGTGATCGTCGAAGAGCCGCCGGGGATGCCGGAAATCGTGACGCGGCCGTTGGCGTCCGTTTTTCCAGCCCAGGGGGTATCAACGACGCGGATGAACGCCGACATCTGATCGTGGATATTGCAGCCGAGCGCGATCGTGCCGGCAATCTCGAAGCGCACCGAGTGCGTATCGTCCTTGCCATACAGCTTCAGCTCGAAGCGCTTGGGTTTGGAGAAGGAATAGACGTGGTGCCGCACCTTGTCGCGATTGGGAAAGGAGACCGTTGTCCCTTTGCGAACGAGAAGCACATCGGGCGCGAACTGGATATTCTGCTGGGTGATGCTGGGTGCATCGGTGAAAACGGATGCCGTTCCAACGCGCGTAGCCGGGCTTTGCACGCTGACGACCGCATTGCGCAAAGGCTTGCCGTCCGCGCCATTGACGGTGACGGACAAGGTGGTGGCTCCGAGCGTGCCCGGAAGGATTCCCGCACAGATAATTGCTAGCAAACGCATATACATAGAGGTGGCAATTGACAGTGAATCCTTAAATATGAGTGTGCGAAGGATTATGAAAATTTTAACCCTGTTCTGGTCAAGGGTGTCGGGTGCTTCCTGTTTTCAATGGGGCATCTGTACGGAGAATATTCATGGCCAAGACGGCGCGTCTGACGCTCTTTGCCCCACTGCTTGCAATCATTTTTCCATCGCTTCCGGCATTCGCACAGGGCGACTATCGCTCAGGCGGAAAATTGCTGCTGACGGGTGGCGTCACAAGCGTCGAAGGGGCCAGCGGCGGCGGTCTGGCGACATGGTCCACCATTGCGGGTGATGAGACCGAACGGGGCATCGGTGCCAGCGCCAGCGCCACATGGATCGAAACGCGCGATTTCGGCATGACCGCTTTCGGCGGCAAGATCGGTCTCTTCGATCGCGTGGAGCTATCCTATGCGCGCCAGCGCTTCGATACCAATGCGGCCGGGGCCGCGCTTGGTCTGGGGGCCGGCTTTGCCTTTGGTCAGGATGTCTTCGGTGCCAAATTGCGCCTGTTTGGCGACGCTGTGTATGATCAGGATCGGTTCCTGCCGCAGGTTTCTATCGCGGTTCAGCACAAGCACGCCAATCGCGGTGCGGTCATTGGTGCCATTGGCGGCCGGGATGACAGCGGTACTGATTATGTCCTGTCCGCCACCAAAATCATTCTCGACAAAAGTCTTGTCCTGGGCGGCGCGGCGCGCCTGACCAAGGCCAATCAATTCGGTCTTCTGGGTTTCGGGGGCGATCGGCAGGGCGCGGCCACCGTCCAGTTCGAAGGCTCCGCAGGGGTTCTCGTCAGCCATAAACTGCTGGTCGGTGCCGAATATCGCTCAAAGCCCGATAATCTCTCCTTCGCGCAGGAGGATGATGCTTATGATCTGTTTGCCGCCTATGCGCTGCATCGTCATCTGACCGTCACCGCAGCCTATGTCGATCTGGGCGATATCGCCACGGTCAAGGCGCAGCGTGGGTTCTTCCTTTCAATGCAAGCGGGATTTTGAACCGATGCTCACAATGTTTCTCCTCCTGCTCGCCTCCGCACAGGTTTCCATGACCGTACCGGCAGGCGAAGAGCCGGTTGAGCCCTATGTCATCCAGGACAGCAACGCTGGTGCCACCCCGTATAAGACGGATCGGTGGTTCAAGGCATTTCATGGCCAGCCGGGGATAGACCGCATCGTCGAATCGTTCATGGATCGCAACATCGCCGATCCGGTGATTGGCGAAATCTTCAAAAATCAGGATGATGTCCGGATCAGGCGAACCCTGAAGGAGCAGATCTGCTATCTGCTGGGTGGCGGCTGCGCCTATACCGGGCGCGACATGAAGGGCGCACACCAGAACATGGGCGTGCAAACGGCCGACTTCAACGCGCTGGTAGAAAACCTGCAATGGGCGATGAGAGAAGAGGGCATTGCCTTTGCTGCCCAGAACAAGCTCCTCGCCAAACTTGCGCCGATGAAGCGAGACGTGGTCGAGCGCTGAATTCGCGCGCGGACAGGCACGCAAAGTCGCTGGAAATGGCCTTTTGCGCATCGGCAGGGTAGGTCGGGCGGCCCGGAGGTGTCATGGGCTGCCTAATTTCACTGCACGGATCAGAATTCGCTGATCGCCCGAATGGACTGGCTGGGCCGTATCCGGCCGCGCTGCTATGATCCTGTCTGCCGCCGATCCTGCGCCATAATAGGTTCTTTGCCATGTGATCTCGGGAAGCGGTGCATCCCGCGTGAGAAACAGCGTGACGTCCCGTGTTCGGCAGGCTCTGCCGGAGCAGCCGATGTAACTGAGCGGCCCCACCACCTTCGGGCGCGCACCATTGACGAGGATGCCTTTCACGGCGCCCCCATTTTTGATGCGCAATTCCTGCCGGTCCGCCAGCGGTGCCGCCATTCACTGATCGTCCGAATGTCGTCGCTGATGCTGTCGAAGGATACCGTAATGCCTCCATCGTCAGGCAGCGGGAATGCGGGAGCGCTCCAATGACCGTCATCGCGTGATCGTTCACCAAAGGCAGCGGCGGCTCTGATGCCGGCAGGCAAGGGGCCGTTGTTCCATATCAAGAACGCACCCTTTCCATCCACATCCTCATGGACGATCGAGAGATGGCGCGGCGCATCCTGGCTGTGAGAGGGGGCGATCAAGACGCAGATCGCCGCGATCACCATCACGATCGCACAGATCATGGACGCCATAAGGACGTGCCGGACGCCGGTGAGCATCGAGAAAAGGAACATGAAGGTCAGCAGCAATGTGGCTGGCGCAGCGCGTTCGATGAAAAGCGCTTCCTCCATGCCCCCGCTGAGCGGCAGCGCGATGATGATGAACAGCAATGCCGCCGCACCAAGCAGAACGGGCACCGCTTTGCGCAACGCCGGCACGCCAAGCGCCAGTGCCGCGCAGAGGATCGGGATGATCGGCCATACCACCAGAATGGAAATGCCCGGCACGAACATGAATGTCCCGGCCGCCGGGAGGATCAGCCATATCCAGGACGCGGCCACCAGTCTCATCCCGCTTTCCAGCCGCAGGACATGGATCACGAGCGCTGCGCCCAGCAATGCGGCCGCCCCGAACGCCGTTCTCAGAGCGACGGGATAAGCGCTGGCGAATGCGGGTTCAGCCCGCAACGTCGCCAATAGAAGACCCATGACAAAGGCCAGTCCCGTTCCGGCGATCACCGCCAGCGGGGGCGCGAGCAGCGTCCTCGCCGGCCCGCCGCCATTCGATCTCGCGTAGACGAACCCTGCGGAGGCCGCGCCATGTCGTGTGGTGCGTCGTCACTTACGCGGCTTTCCTCGCAGCGATTGGCCGGACGTCATTGGGTCAGGCTTGGCGGGCGGCGTCCAGCCCGAGGGGGGTACCATGCGCTGCTGGCTGGTTCCGAGGCCCATCGCCCCCGGCTTCTGGCGTTCCAGCCCGCCGAAGTCCGCCTGCTCAGCCTCTTCTGCCGTAGCACCCCCACGCATCAGATTTATTTTGTCCCGGCACCGCTTTGCTTCCTCGAAATCCAGAGTGCGGGCCGCGGCCTCCATCTTGTGTTGCAGTGTTTCAATCGTTTCGCTCATGGCAGATCAACGCACAACCCAGATATTTGGTTACATGGGTGCCAGTGAAACGGGTAACGCAGAATGGCCCGCCGGCCCGCCCGGCGGCGGTGCCGGCAGACTTTGCAGGCAAGGGATCAGGCGGCCTGTCGATCTTCCTCCCTCGGTGCCGCGATGCGGTCATTGGCAATTGGGGCGCTGCCGATCTCGATCCGACGCGGCTTCATAGCCTCCGGCACGACGCGCCGAAGCCTTATGCTCAGAAGGCCGTTTTCGAAGCTGGCATGGCCTGCTTCCACGAAGTCGGCGAGTTGAAAGCGTCGTTCGAAAGTGCGCGCGGCGATGCCACGGTGCAGATATTCGCCCGCGCCCTCGCCTCCGACGGGCGCGCCCTTGATGGTCAGCAGATTCTGCTGCGCAACCACTTCGATATCTTCGGGCCGAAAGCCAGCCACCGCGAGAGTGATCCGGTAATTATCCTCGCCATCCTTCACGATATCGAATGGTGGATAGCCGTCATCTTCGCGCGATCCCGCCTCGAGCAGGTTGAAGGGGCGGTCGAAACCGACGGTCGAGCGCCGGTAGGGGGCAAAGTCAAAGTTGGTTCTCATCTCCAAATCCTCCAAAAGAAGCAATTCGGACATGAGCAGCGCCGGTAACGAAGAGCCGGTGCCCTCTGTGTCCACCGGACCCGAACGGCGCCCGGTGAAAAAAATTTAGGTGAGCATCAGAGGCTTTCAAGAGACTGAATACCAATTTTTTGGAGGGTCGAAAAGAAGTCGATTTTGAGAACGGTGCGTCATCCCGCGGAGCATTCTTCCGAATCTCGCAACGAGATGACCCTCAGCGCGTTTCGCGCACGTCGCAGCGACCTCAATGATCTGGTAGCCGGACCGAGGCTTTGGCCGGATTGGGGGATAGTGGCGGACATATTCACTGGAGCTGAAAATAAGGCATTTTGCTCGGAAAGGCCCAAATCGCATGGGAGATTCTGATTGATCGGGAACGCTTCTGGCAGCGACGCCGGTTCAGCCCGCCTGCGCCGACCAAAAATCCGTATTAGCGGTATTGGCTTGGCGCGGCGCAACCGACATATCGGCCCATGCAAATGAGACTGGACCCACAGGGGTCGAAACCTGGCCATGGCAATAGTATAGGAACCTGGCATGAAGGATGGACTGAAACGAAAATCCTGCCGCGCTGCCCCAGAAACCATCTGGGCAACCCCCGCCGAAATCCTCTCAGGCAGCGCGCCGATCATCGAAGGGTCGCTCCGCGAGTGCATCGGCTTTTGGGCTCGGCTGAGCCACGCAGCGCGCGCGAATGTCGTCATCCGCATCAGCAAACTGCTGATCATCGAGAATAACACCTATGAAATCGTCGCCGAGCCGGATCTCACGACGTTGCGATTGCTGTCGCGCCGCCGCTGGGTCTGACGCACTGGCAATCGGGCTTACGCAGCGAGCGCGGCGAGACACGCCTATTTTCATGCAATCATCACGAGTTTGACCCTGACGTGTCACGACGCTGGTCTAGCCGAACGGCGACACGGAATTGCTGTCGGGGGAAATCATGATGAAACTTTTCACGTTGCGCGCGAGCGCATCATTGGCCGCGCTTGGCCTCGGTCTGCTGGCGGCGATACCGGCCAGCGCCCAGTCGCGTCAGGTCACGACGCCAAACGTCACAACCGCCGACGGCACGACCAGCGTTTCGCTTAACGGTGCCACTTTTTCCAATCAGGGACTGGTCGGTGCCGGCCGGCTTGACGCCAATGTGCGCGATTTCCGCAACGAAACGCTGGGCAGTTTTTCGGATATGGCGATTAATCTGTCGACCTGGCAGCGCAATGCCGACGGCAGTTATGGCGGCAGCATGTTCACCTTGCCGGATCGCGGTCCGTTCGATGGCGCGATCGACTATCGCAACCGCGTTCACGCCGAGAGCATCATTTTTCGGCCTTTGACCGGCACGGCGGCATTGCCGCAATCCCCAACGTCGCAGAGCCAATTGACCATAACGCCAACCGGCGGCTTTACCCTTACGGATACCACGGGTGTTGAAATGACCGGCCGGGATCCCGCGGGCAGCACCATCACACGCAACGGCATCGTCTATCCCATCGCCACGGTCGGCACAGCCGCGGGGCATATCAGCCTTGATGCCGAGGCCATTGCCTTCCGCCCCGACGGCACCTTTTACATTTCCGACGAATACGCTGCCGGCCTTTATTATTTCGACGCCACGGGCAAGCAGATCGGCGCGATCCAGACCATCCCGGCGTTGCTGCCGCTGACCGGCGGCGCGGTCAACTTCAACAGCGTCACGCCCGGCCAGACGGGCCGCCGCAACAATCAGGGCCTTGAGGCCATGACGATCACACCGGACAATAAGAAGCTGGTGACGATCCTGCAGTCCGCGACGGTGCAGGACACCAATGGTGCCAACCAGCAGACTCGCAACAACACGCGCATATTGGTTTACGACATCAGCGCCACCGGGACACCGACCAACCCCATTGGCCATTATGTCCTGCAACTGCCCGTCTTCAACAACAATGGCTCGGGTGCGGCACCGGACCGGACGGCGGCACAATCGGAGATGCTGGCGTTGAACGACACCCAATTTCTGGTGCTCGCCCGCGATGGCCTCGGTCGGGGTGTTGCCGCCAGCGCCAGCACCAGTGGCACGCCAATGTTCAAGAGCATCCTGCTTGTTGACACAACCGGGGCCACCAATCTGGCAGGCACACAATATGAAACGGGCAATACGCCGGTTGCCACCAATGGCGCGCTGGTCCCTGGTATCACCGCAGTCCAACAGGTCGAACTGGTCAACATGCTGAACCCGGTTCAACTTGCGCGCGTCGGCATGAACATCAACCGTCTGCCGCTGACGAACGCCACGTCTCTCGGCGAGAAATGGGAAGCCATGGCGCTTGCGCCGGTGCTGGAGGAAGGTGCGCCACAGGATTTCTTCCTGTTCGTCGGCAATGACAACGACTTTCAGGGTACCGACATCCTTTTCAACGGCGTCCCCGGAGTTTCGGGCGCGCTTGACGGTAGTGGCAACAATGACAGCATCATGCTGGTTTACCGCCTGACACTGCCGACCTATGTCGATCCGCAGGCACTTCAGGCGATGAACGCCATGGCACCCGACGTGCTCTATGGCACGCGCATGGCGATGAACGGTCTGGGCACGAGCGCAACACTCCCGGCGATGCGCTTCCTCAACGCTCAACGCGGCTGGGTCGCACCCACCTTGCGCACCCAAATCTGGCTCGACACCGACTGGACCAAGACCGGTGCCGGCGCGAGCCCCCTCACCGGACTTGACGTGGACACGATGGCGACCACGATCGGTTTCGACATCCCTTTGAACGAGACCGCACGCATCGGTGTCATGGGCGGTTACCGCAAGATGGATGGTCGTCTCGCATTCGGGAGTCCGCTTGATGCGCGCGCCTGGACGATAGGTGCCTATGCAGCCGTCGCCACGCCATCGGGATTTTACGCCCAGGTCTCGGGCGCATGGATTGGTGACGCAAAGTTTGGCGAGATCGGTCGCGTCTCGGCCTATGGCCAGCAGGCTCAAGGCGAAACCAAGGGTGACGGTTGGGCCGCAAGCGGGGAAATCGGCTGGACAATACCCGTTGGGCGGATGACTCTGACGCCATTTGCCGCCGTTGATTATACCGACCTTGGTCTCGACGGCTACACCGAGACGGGCGCCTCCGTTTCCAATCTGGTTTATAGCGATCGCAGCTTCAAAAAACTCTCGGCCAGCCTTGGCGGTGAGCTAGGCGTCCAGCTTGGCGCGATCCGGCCGGCCATTCGCGGCGGCTATAGCGTCGAGAGAGAAAGCGGGGATGAGACTGCCATTGTTCGGCTCGCCTCGGCCCAGCATAGCATGGGAACGGTAGACCTCTCGCTGGCCAATACCGAGCGGAACAGCGCCTTTGGCGAAATACGCGTCGCCATGCGCGATGGCCCGTTATCGGGCTATGTTTCGGGGCGTGGCCGCTGGGGCCGCGGCGATGACGATGCCCGTGTCTCGATTGGAGCAAGCTTCGCATTCTAGATCCTATACGGCCTCTGCGCGCGTCCAGTGCGGGGATGCCGGGCGGGGACTTAAAATCCCGCCCGGCATAGATACCGCGGTCCTCGCCAGGAGAGACCGACGCGCGCTGGCGATGCCGGCCTCAATGATCAAAAACGATCGGCGTTCATCACCTTTGTCCAAGCCGCAACGAAATCATCGACGAATTTCTGTTGCGCATCTTGGGACGCATAGACTTCGGCGACAGCGCGCAGTTCCGAGTTGGAGCCGAAGACCAAATCGACGGGCGTTGCCGTCCATTTCGCTGTCCCGCTGGCGCGATCCTTGCCATCATAAAGGCCGGGCGTGGCCGACTTGTTCCACACCGTGTCCATCGTCAGCAGGTTGACGAAGAAGTCGTTGCTGAGCGTGCCTGGACGGGTCGTCAGCACGCCATTCTTCGATCCACCACTATTGGCGCCGAGCGCGCGCATACCGCCGACCAGCACGGTCATCTCCGCTACGGTGAGGTCGAGCGCATCAGCCTTGTCGACCAGCGCGTCGGTCGGGCTCACCTCTGCTTTGGGACCATACCAGTTGCGAAAGCCGTCAGCCTTGGGCTCCAGATAGGCGAAGGAAGCGACATCGGTCTGCGCCTGGATGGCGTCGACGCGGCCCGGCGTGAAGGGCATGGTGACATTATAGCCGCCCTGCTTGGCCGCCCGCTCGATCGCCGCATTGCCGGCCAGAACGATGATGTCGGCCATCGACACCTGGCTGCCTGACTTCGCGAAATCCTTCTGGATCGCCGTCAGCTTCGTCAGCACTTTGTTCAGCTCGAGCGGATCGTTGACTCCCCAGCCCCGCTGCGGATCAAGCCGCAGGCGCGCGCCGTTCGCACCGCCACGCATGTCGGTGCTGCGAAAGGTGGCGGCAGAGGCCCAAGCGGTGCGGACCAGTTCCGGCCCGGTCAGGCCCGAGGCAAGCACGGCAGCCTTCAGCTTCGTCTGGGTCGCGGCATCGATCGGCGCGAAACTCGCCTTCGGCAGCGGATCCTGCCAGCTATAGGTTTCGCCGGGGATGTCCTTGCCCCGATAGCGACCTTGCGGGCCGAGATCGCGATGGGTCAGCTTGAACCACGCACGCGCAAAGGCCTTGCTGAAAAGTTCCGGATTCTTCTGCCAGCTTTCGAGCACCTTGCGGAAGCCGGGATCTTCCTTGAGCGCGATGTCGGTGGTGAACATGATAGGCGCGTGGCGCTTGCCCTCGACATGCGCGTCGGGAACCAGTTCAGCAGCGGCCGGATCGGTCGGAATCCACTGGGTGGCACCGGCCGGGCTCTTGGTCTTGACCCATTCGAAGTTCAGCAGATTGTCGATATATTGGGAGGTGAATTGGGTCGGCGCTGCGGACCAGGCACCTTCCAGGCCGGACGTCAGCGTGTCCTCCGCATTGCCCTTGCCGCATTTGTTGCGCCAGCCAAGGCCTTGCTCCTCCATGCCCGCCGCCGTGGGCTCTGCGTCCAGGCACTGGTCCGGCTTCTTGGCACCATGCGCCTTGCCGAACGTGTGGCCGCCCGCGATCAACGCCAGCGTCTCCTCGTCATCCATCGCCATCTGGCCGAAGGCGCGGCGAATGTCGGCGGCGGCACCGATCGGGTCGTGATTGCCGTTTGGCCCCTCCGGATTGACATAGATCAGGCCCATTGTGGTAGCCGCCAGCGACCGCTTGAGCGAGCCATCCGGGTTGGAGCGCTCGGTCCCCATCATCTTGGTTTCCGGTCCCCAAAATACGACGTCGGGCTGCCAGGCGTCGATGCGCCCGCCGGCGAAACCGACGGTCCGAAAGCCCATGTCTTCCAAAGCCACATTGCCGGCCAGGACCATGAGATCCCCCCAACTGAGCTTGCGGCCATATTTCTGCTTGATCGGCCATACCAAGCGGCGGGCCTTGTCGAGGCTGACATTGTCGGGCCAGCTATTAAGCGGATCGAATCGCTGTTCGCCGCCATCAGAGCCGCCACGGCCGTCACCCACGCGATAGGTGCCGGCGCTGTGCCAGGCCATGCGGATGAAAAAAGGCCCATAATGCCCATAATCGGCTGGCCACCAAGGCTGCGAGGTGGTCAGCACCTTGCGGATGTCAGCCTTGAGTGCATCGAGATCGAGGCTGTCGAATTCCTTCATATAGTCATAGTCGGCACCATAAGGGTTCGACATCGACTCATGTTGGCGCAGAGCGGTAAGGTCGAGCCGCGTTGGCCACCAGTCTTTATTGCTCATGCCGCCGGGCTTTTCGCCAACGGGCGGCTTGGCCGTCTGGCTCACGGTTTCCGCGTCGGTGGCGGACTTGTTGGGCTTGGGTTCTGCAGCATAGGCGGGCGACGTCGCCGCAATCATCAGCGCGACAAGTGAAATATGGTATCTGGACATGGTTTCTCCCCTGTATTCGTTTCGATCCTGCACTTGGGACCGCCAATTGATAGGCGAGGCGGCTTCATTGCCGAAACGAATCGATTGCGTCAGAGTGATCGACAATGTCGATGTGTTACGGCCTCGCCATCTGGGGTCGTGGCACGCCGCGTCAGCGATCGCGGCTTCTGCATTCTGACCTAGACCGGCTAAAACTGACCTGTGGTTCCGGAGTTGAGCGCATCGCACAGCGCGCGCGCCATCCATGCGACGATGTGATCCCGGCGCTCTGCGGTTAGCAAATCCTGTCTGATTTCGATCTCGGCATAAGGCAGATTTCGCGCCCAGGCATGGAACGGCACGGTGAAATCGGTTTCGTCCATATGATAGGGCTCATTGTCCCCGATGATCATATCCGGGTTCAGGCGAAGCACGCTCAGCAATCGTCTGGCGTAATCGGGGATGCCGTCGGCGTGCAGAATGCCGACATGCCATGGCCTATGTTCGCCTGCGAGCACGGGCGTGAAGCTGTGAAGCGCCACCAGCACGGTCTCCCGATCGGTGCGTTCGTCCAGAATGCCAGTGATCGCCTGGTGATAGGGGGCATGGATGGCGTGGATTCGGTGCGCGCGATCCTCGGCGCTCAATCGGGCGTTGGCGGAAATGAGAGTGCCGTCCGACAGCGCCGGGATTGCGTCGACGCGCGATGGGTCGCGATTGCAGTCGATCACCAGGCGCGAATAGCGCTGCATGACCAGCGTTGCATCCAGCACAGCGGACAAGGAGAGCGCAAGATCGCGCGCGCCGATATCGCAGGCGATGTGCCGATCGAATTCTGACGGCGCCAGATCAAGCCCGTTCAAGCGGGCCGGCACGTGCTTGCCAGCATGATCGACGATCAAAAGGAACGGAGACGGGCCTGAACGGTTAAGGATTTCGACGGGCTCAGGGTCGCCTGAGGACAGCAATGGGCCGACAGCCATGATGATCTTGCTCCGGAAGGGACATCTTCGATGCCGGTTCTGACGATAACGCACAGGACATGCTATACGTACCGTCAGCCGGTGTCCTTTGGCGAACATCGGATCATGGTGCGCCCGCGCGAGAGTTTCGATCAGCATTTGATCGACGCCAGATTGGATATCAGTCCCGATCCAGAAGAGCTACGTTGGGTGCAGGACGTGTTCGGCAATGCGGTGGCGATCGCGACCTTTTCGGGCCGCGCCTCCTTGCTCGATATCAAGAGCGTGGTCCGGATGAATCATCTTCCGATCGCGGCCAACAGCGTGGAGATCGAGCGTTACGCCCGGCAATTTCCCTTCACCTATTCGCCCGAAGATATGCCCGATCTGCTGCGTTCGATCGAGCGGCAGCATCATGATTCCGCACGGATCATTGATGGCTGGGCGCAAGGCTTTGTCAGCCGGGACGGGCGGGCCGATACGCTGGCGCTGCTTGAGGAGATGACCCGCCGGATCAAGCAGGATTTCACCTATGTGCCGCGCCCGGAAAAAGGCACGCAGACTCCGGTCGAGACGATCCGGAAGGGGCGTGGCACGTGCCGGGATTTCGCGGTGCTCATGATCGAGGCAGTACGTGCGCTGGGCTTTGCAGCGCGCTTCGTATCCGGCTACCTTTACAATCCCAACCGAGAAGAGGGGCGGCTGGGCGGGGGCAGCACGCACGCATGGGTGCGGATATTTCTGCCGGGTTCGGGCTGGGTGGAATTCGATCCCACCAACGGCATCATCGGCAATCATGGCCTGATCCGCGTGGCCGTGGCGCGTGATCCGTTTCAGGCTGTGCCGATCTCGGGAAGCTGGTCCGGCTTTCCATCGAGCAGCCTGGCCATGACCGTCGATGTGGATGTGGTCGCCCATGATGACAGTGAAGCAAATCCGCTTGCGCCACGCGCCGTTAAAGGGAGTTCCGTTTGATGCTGATCCGTGCCGGCTTCGATATCGATTTTGAGTGCGAGATCGACACGCCCATGATGGCGATGCTGAGCGTCCATCCGAGCCGCAATCGCGATCTGCAGACTCCGCATCGTCTGATCCTCAATCCGGAAATTCCGATCTATGATTATCTCGATCATTTCGGAAACGTCTGCACCCGGCTCACGATTCCTGCCGGTGGCGCATCGCTCTCCTGCGATTTCACGATTGCCGACAGTGGCGCGGTCGATCGTCGTCCGCCCGATGTCGGCCAGATGCCCGTCTCCGAACTCCCGGACGATGTTCTCGTCTATCTGCTTGGTAGCCGCTATTGCGAGACGGATCGTCTGCAGGACACTGCCTGGTCGCATTTCGGGCATGTTTCGGGCGGCCGTGCGCGGGTTGAGGCGATCGTCGATTTCGTCCATCATCACATCGCGTTCGGCTATCAGCACGCCCGCCCCGACAAGACGGCATGGAATGCCTATCAGGAGCGCGTGGGCGTATGCCGCGATTTTGCGCATCTCGCGATCGCGATGTGCCGTTGCATGAACATTCCCGCGCGCTATTGCACCGGCTATCTGGGCGATATCGGCATACCGCCGATCGACGCGCCGATGGACTTTTCAGCGTGGTTCGATGTGTATCTGGATGGCGAATGGTATCAATATGACGCCCGCCATAATCGACCCAGGATCGGGCGGATCCTGATGGCACGCGGCCGTGACGCCACCGACACCGCACTCACCACGGCGTTCGGCCGCGCAGACCTGGTCCGGTTCGAAGTGCATACGGACGAAATCGAAGGCTGAAGGGCAACGGTGGCGGTTCGGTTGAACGCCGATGGTTCTCGACGGCAGGGCCATCCCGCGGCTATTCGCCGATCCCCAGCGGCGCGCTTTCCGGGCCGCTGACATATTCGGAGTGCATTGAATGATCCCGCGCGAACTGATCGATACAGCGCAAATCCCTCAGGGTGATGAGTTGCGGCTGTTCCGGCGCGGCGACGATTTCATGATCGTGCTTGATCGCAATGAATTGATGAACAGCCGCATGAGCGGATCGGAAGAGGCGCTCGCGACGATGACGTGCGAGCGTCTGTCCGCGCGCAAAGCGCCACATCTGCTGATCGGTGGCTATGGCATGGGGTTCACCTTGCGCGCCGCATTGGCGGAAACGCCGGCGGACGCGCGCTTGACTGTGGTCGAACTGGTGCCCGAAATCCTGGAATGGGCACGCGGACCGATGCACGTCTTGACCGCTGGATGTCTGGATGATCCGCGGGTCAGTCTGATCGAGGGGGATGTCGCCGCGGAGATTGGCGCTGCGCGCGGCGTCTATGACGCCATATTGCTCGATGTGGACAATGGCCCGGATGGCCTGACGCGCAATCGGAATGACGGCCTTTATTCCGCACGGGGTCTGGCGGCGGCCAAGGCAGCATTGAAGCCCGGCGGCGTGCTGGCCGTCTGGTCGGCCGCCCCGGACAAACCGTTCGCGCAGCGGCTTCGGGATGCAGGCTTCCTGACCGATGAGGTGGTCGTGCGGGCGCGCAGCAATGGCAAGGGGCCGCGACATGTGATCTGGTTCGCGGCCAAGCGCCAATAGCGAGCCGGGTTGCTCGATCGACGGATAGTGCATCCTCTGCGGCCATTGGCATCGCTTGCTTTGGCCTCTGTTGCCGGCGAGAAGAGGCCTGACGACGCGGATGGGGGAATGATGATGCTGATACGACGGCTGACCATGGCTCTGGCAGCGTTTTCCTTACTGGCCACCCCCGCGCATCTGTGGGCGGCCAGGCCCGACGCGCGCGTGCTGGCGGACATCGAGCATATCTTCGCACAATGGCGCACAGACGCCCATGTGCCTGGCCTGGTCTATGGCATCGTCGCAGACGGCGAGCTGGTTGCGCTCAAGACGATGGGCGTATTGGAGAAGGCTTCCAATCGACCCGTGAAGGAAGACAGTCTCTTCCGCATCGCATCGATGAGCAAGGCCTTCACCGCCCTCGCGATCCTGAAGTTGCGGGACGAAGGAAAGCTGTCTCTCGACGCGCTGGCCGAAACCTATGTGCCGGAAATGCGGGACTGGAAATATCCCACAAGCGACAGCCGCAAGATCCGGGTGCGTGATCTTCTCCACCACAGCGCCGGGCTGGTGACGGATGATCCCTGGGGTGATCGTCAACAGCCTCTGTCAGAAGCGGAGTTCACCCGGATTTTGAAGGCGGGCGTGCCCTTCTCCCGTGCGCCGGGCATGGCGATGGAATATGCCAATTTCGGCTATGCCACGCTCGGGCGCATCATCACCAACGTCTCGGGCACGCGATATCAGGATTATATCCGCGAGACGCTCCTCCTGCCACTCGGGATGTCGGCGACGGGTTATGATATCAGCCAGTCTCCTGCGGACCGTCGTGCACTTGGATATCGCTGGCAGGATGATCAATGGGTCCGCGAACCGGATATGGCCGATGGCGTGTTCGGTGCCATGGGCGGTATTCAGACCGATGCGAAGGATTATGCGCGGTGGATCGCATTCCTGCTATCCGCCTGGCCGCCGCGGGACGATGCCGATCCGGGGCCGGTCGCGCGGGCCACGGTGCGCGAGATCGTCGAAGGATCGAATTTCGTTCACGCGATCCAGCGATCTTCCGAGGTCAACCCGACGCCATGTCGCACGGCGCGGGCCTATGGCATGGCCTGGCGCGTGCTGGACGATTGCGATCTGGGCCTTATCCTGACGCATGGCGGCGGTTATCCGGGCTATGGATCGAACGTCTTGCTGCTGCCCGACAAGGGGGTTGGCATTTTCGTGTTCACGAACCGCACTTATGCCGGACCCTCGGCACCCGCGATGAAGGCTGCTCTGGCGCTCAATGCAACCGAAGCTTTCCCTGATCGCGCGGTGCCGGTCAGCCGGCATGTAGCGGACGGCTATGCGATTGCACAGTCCATTTGGGCGGCGGGGGATGTGCTGGCCGTTCGGAATAGGCTGGCAATGAATTTTCTCATGGATCGGGATGCTGCTCATTGGAAAAATGATCTGACGCGTCTGAAGGAAGAGGTCGGCCGATGCGCCACGCGCGGATCCGTGACCGCCCAGAGCGCGATGGAAGGCGGCTTCGAATGGACATGCGAGCGTGGCCGTATCGCAGGGCATTTTCTGCTCGCCCCCTCCAACGCGCCGACGTTGCAGGCGCTGACGCTGGAGATCGTCAGACCCTGATGGACGTGGAATGACGGCGATCAAGGCCGATCTCTGCAAGCATTGGCGCGGCGCGCCATGCCGAACCCGGCAAATCCAATAACGCGTCCTTCAAACATATTGTTGCTGGCGGGCGGGGACAGCTTGCCGGCAACTTTCGCTGCGTCGCTTTGATCGATTCGCTTTCCGTGTTCGCCAAGGTAAGGGCATGGCGAATAACACCGGCGTGCCGCCGCGCTTTCAGGTGAATTACCGCGGCTCCAACAATTTTGTGATCCGCGGCGCTTCCTACACCTCGATCGAACGCCGGGGCGGTCCGGGCGCCCCTTTGAAAGGCCGCACAGGTTACACGAATTCAATGATCGAGGAGATATCCGCCATCGAGCGGAATCACCGCGCCGTTGAGATAGCTATTGGCGATGATCGCCAGCGAGAGGCCGCCGATGTCTTCGAAACCGCCGAAGCGCCCGGCCGGCACCTCGCGCAGCAATATTGCCTTGCCGGCTTCGTCTGGCGCGAAGCCGTCCATCATCTCGGTTTCGAAATAGCCCGGCGCGATGACGTTTACCTGGATACGGTCCTGCTTGAAGCGTCGCGCCAGGATTCTCGAGAGATGGTGAAGCGCGATCTTGCTGGGATAATAGCTGAACGATTCCTCGCAATGGATCGTGAAACCGGCGGCTGATCCGATGTTGAGGATTTGCGCGGGGATATGGTCCGCGGCGGTACGGCGCAGCAAGGGGTGAAGCGCCTGGATGATCATGAAGGGCGCCTTGAGGTTAATGTCGAGCTCCTGGTCCCAAATTTCCGCCGGAAAAGCTCCGAACGCTGCGTTGCGCGATAGGCCGGCGTTGTTGACCAGGATGTCCAGCCGGTTCATCGATCCTGCCAGCGTTGCGCGCAGACGCTCGATGTCGGCGGCGGATGTCACGTCGGCGGCAATCGCGTGACAGACACCGCGCCCCCCATCGAGTTCGGCGGCAGCGCGCTGGGCTCGCTCCGCGTTGCGGGCGACGATCCAGACTTCAGCGCCTGCGGCGATCAGCGCGCGGCTGATCATTTTGCCGATCCCGGCCGAGCCACCGGTGACGACTGCGGTTCTGCCTGACAGGCCAAACAGCGATTCAAAAAATCCTTCGTTCATGCGTCTGTTTCCCTTTCTTCTGGCGATAGCCGTGTCGGGATCATTACCGGTCAAAGATTCTGCCGCGCCAGCATCATGTTTAGGGCGCAGCGCACTCAGAATTAACATGGCAAAACGAATAGATGCTATTGTCGCCGGGTCAGCCGCCACGGCCTTCGCTCATCGCAATCAGCCGAAGCTACACATCGTCGCACGGGGACGAACCTGCGCCATAGGTTCGGCTCAGGCCAGAAGCAAAAAATTGGCCTTACCTCTGCTCTTAAAATCCTTCATCGTCGGCTGAACCAAGAATGGATCCTTCAGGATTCGCATTTTTGAGAGGATCAAGCATGATGAATTGGATGAGGTTTGCCGGTGCGCTGGCGTGTTTGACGTTTTCGCACGTCGCGATCGCAGGCGACATATCCCGGCACACGTTCGGGCAGACGGAGACCGGCCGCATCGTCGAGAGCGTGAAGCTGTCCAACGACAATGGCGTGTCGGCCACGATCATCACCTATGGCGCTGCGCTGCAGTCGCTGATCCTGCCCGATGTGAGCGGCGCTCACGTCGACGTGGCACTGGGCCATGCGACGCTGGCGGAATATGTCGCCAAGCGGCAGTTCATGGGCGCGAGCGTCGGGCGCGTAGCGAACCGCATCGCCGGCGGCCGTTTCAGCCTTGATGGAAAGCCTTATCAGGTGACGTTGAATGACGGTCCCAATGCCCTGCACGGCGGCGTTACAGGCGTGGATCAGGCCGTGTGGGACGTCGTCGAGGCGAAAGCGGATCGCGATTCCGCGCAGGTCACGCTCCGCCTCGTAAGCCCGGACGGAGATCAGGGTTTCCCCGGTCGGGTCACAACCACCGTCATTTATCGCCTGGATGACAAGGATCAGTTGAGCATCGAATATCAGGCGACAACCGACAAGGTGACGGTGGTCAGCCTGTCCAACCACGCTTATTGGAATTTGGCCGGTGAGGGCTCGGCTTCCGGGGCGATGGGGCTCACGCTGGAAATTCCGGCCGCAAGCTATCTGCCTGTGGATCAGACGCTGATCCCCACCGGCTTATTCACGGCGGTCGAAGGGACGGCATTTGATTTCCGGACGCCGCGGGCGATCGGCGAACGCGTGCGGACCGCGAGCGATGAACAGATCCGCATTGGTCGCGGCTATGATCATAATTGGGTCGTTGAGCGCACGCCTTCCGGCACGATGCACCTGATGGCGCGCGTGACCGATCCGCAATCCGGCCGTGCGATGGAGCTTTGGTCTGACCAACCCGGCCTGCAATTCTATTCGGGGAATTTTCTGGATGGAACGTCGCGGGGCAAGAGCGGACAGCTTTACCGCCAGGGCGACGCGATCGTTCTCGAACCCCAGGCATTTCCGGATGCCGTCAATCAACCTGCGTTCGGGTCTGTGCGGCTGGTTCCCGGGAAGACATATCGAAATGCGATGATCTATAAATTCAAATCCTCCCGGTGATGGCTATCAGCAGATTTTCTCCGGAATGATCCGCCTTACTGCATATGGGGCAGGGTAACTCGCGCGGATAGGCCAGCCGGAACCCGTCTTTCGAGCAGAACCGTGCCGTTATGCGCGTGGGCGGCGGTTTGAACGATCGAGAGGCCTAGCCCGACCCCGCCCGTCTTGCGATTCCTGGAAGATTCACCGCGGAAAAAGGGTTCGAAGGCGCGAACGATCTGATCGTCTGCCATGCCCGGCCCATCATCGACGATCTCGACAATGGCACAACCAGCTTCCCGGCGCATCGACACGCGCGCGCCACCCCCATATTTGACTGCATTGTCGATCAGATTGGTGAACAGGCGCTTCAGCAGCAGCATATCACCCATGATGGTGATCGGCTGCGGCGCGACGATCGCGACGTCCATCTGCATATCGGCGAAATCATCGACGAGACTTTCGACCAACATGCCAAGATCGAGCGGCTCCATCGTGCGCGGACGGCTTTCATTCTCGACGAAATCGAGGGTCGTGCCGATAAGCTGCTCCATCTGCCTGATTTCTTCTTCGGCCGCGCGCCTGATCGGGGCAGGCGCTGATGCCAAATGGAAGTGAAGGCGCGAGAGAGGCGTTCGCAAATCATGCGCGATGGCACCCACCACCGAGGTGCGTTCACGCACGAAGCGGGCGATGCGCGACTGCATTTCGTTTAGCGAACGCGCCGCCATGCGGATCTCGGTCGGCCCATGAAGCGCCACCGGATGCTCCTCGATCCCGGCACCAAGCCGCTCCGCCGATGTCGCGAACGCGCGGATCGGTCGGCTGAGCCGCGCGCTGAACCAAAGGCTCAGCGGCAAGACGAAAAGCAAACCCAGGACGAAGCCATAGCGGCCCGCCAGATTCCACAGGCTTCCGGGCGATCTCGCGACGCGGGTGATAAGTCGCCATCTTTCATCCGGGGTTTTCAAGGCGATGGTGAAGGTGCCGACGATAAAGGGGTCGGCCGCGCCGTCTTTCCCATACAATGCCGATTCCTGCGCGATCTGATCATAGCGATCGCGATCGCCCCGGTTCAGATAAACGCGGATGTCGCTGGCCGGCATCTTCAATTGCGCTGCCAGCATATCCGATATCAGGCGCTCGGTGCGGTCGCTCGACAGGGGCGGCGCGCTATCCTGTTCATGCAAGCGGATGACAGGTTTTTCCCGGACCAGGGGAAGGCCGTGCACGATGCGCGACATTTCATAGACCGATACCGGAACCCGCTCGCGCGGCAGGATCAGGAACAGAATCGACAGGCTGAACAGAGTCATCGTCAGAATGACGACGAGGGCCAGAGCCAACATGTGTGCATGGATCGAATTGATCCACCTCAGGAAGCGGCCTTTCACAGCCGTGTCACCGGCGGCAGGAACATATAGCCTTCATTGCGCACGGTGCGGATGATTTCCCCGTGCAGTCTTGTGCCAAGCTTGCGCCGCAATCGGCTGACCTGGGTATCGACCGCACGGTCAAAGGCTTCGGAATCCTGCCCCCGCGCCAGTTCAAGCAATCGATCGCGGCTCAAGACCCGCTTTGGCCGTTCGACCAATGCGAGCAGCAAACCGAATTCGCCTTCGGACAGACTGATGATGACACCCGAAGGGTCACGCAACACCCGCCTGACCGGATCGAGGCTCCAGCCCTCGAAACCGTAATGCGCGGTGATCGCCGGCATTTCGGGGGCATGCCGGCGCCGGCGTTGCAAGGCACGGATCCGGGCCAGCAGTTCGCGGGGCGAAACGGGCTTCGCCAGATAATCGTCAGCGCCCACTTCCAGTCCGATGATGCGATCGGTTTCCGAGCCAAGCGCTGAGACCATGATGATCCGCACGTCTTCATCGAGCGCCAAAGACCGCGCGATGGAAAGACCGTCCTCACCCGGCATCATCACATCGAGGATGATGATGTCGGCGGGTGCCTGGGCCAGTGAGCGCCGCATGGACGGCGCATCCTCCGCCTCGGTAACATCATAGCCCTCGCTGATCAGGAAATCGCGTATGAGCCGTCGCAATGCAGGATCGTCGTCCACGATCAGGATATGCGGCAATGCGCCGCCCGGATTTTCATCATTCGTCGAAGCCGTCACGCTGTTCATCGGCCTGGCTCTTCCCAATGCGCCTTTGCCGACCCTATTTTTAGGCACGGTTCGGTCGCTTCCCATCCTATGGCAGCTTATGGCCGATGTTGATGGCCGGAGTTTGTCCGGAGAGACACAATCGCCGTCGCGATCCCCCGCCAAACGCCGCGCCGCAAGGCATTTGGCCCATCGCCGTGAAATATGCTCTTATTCTTGTCAGCGCAGACAAATCAAACGCAGTCCATAATGCTAGACCGTCTCCGAGACAGGTCGGAAATCGACCGTATCGGTGCTTGACCGTGCTGGGAGGAGACAAAATGCCGCGCATGTCGGACAACCATGCTGCTTCTGGCCATCGGATCACTGGTCCGTGGAGCCGGCGGTCCGCCCTCGCGCTTTTCACGCTGGTGCCATTGGCGCTGACGGGAGCGTCCCAGGCGCTGGCGTGCGCAGATCCCGCCACGCTCTCCGCTGCGCAAAAGAGTATGCGCAAATCGCTCGGGTTTCGCGCGCCATCGGCAGATCCCAAGAAAGGCTGTGGCACCTGCGCCTTTTTTACATTGGGCGCGCCGGATTGCGGGAAATGCGCGCTGCTGAGCGGGGGCCAGGTGCCTGCCAATGGCGTGTGCGACTCCTGGGCCCAAAAGGCATGACGGGCGCAGAGCCACTAAGCCGCATCGACGGACGACAAGGGAAAAGGATCGCATGAAAGCTCACGGTAGATTGGGTCGCATCATCGCCACCTTCGTCGGGTGCGCTCTCGCAGCGCCCTTGGTGGCTGCGCCGACCAACATCATTGCGACGCGTATCGCCGGTTTTCGAGAGATCGGCGCGGCGTATAAGAATATCAATGACTCGTTGAGATCGTCATCACCCCAAATTTACGTGCTGCAAATCTCCGCCCGGCAGATTCGCGATTATGCCCGCCAGCAGCCCGGCTGGTTCCCGGTCGGCAGCGGCCCCAAGCCCGGCGTGAAAACCGCCGCCAAGCCCGAAATCTGGGGGCAGGCCGCGGCATTCAAGACGGCGCAGGACAATTTCGCCAAACAAGCGAACGCCTTTGCGGCCATCGCCGCCACCGGCGACGTCGCCAAGATGCGCGCACAGGCCAAAGCGCTGGGCCAGACCTGCGCCGCCTGCCACCGGGCCTTCCGGATCGAACAGTGACGACTTTCTTTCATCACGCCTCGCTGGCCATTGCCCTCATCGTGACGCCCGCGACCGCCTGGGCGCAGGCGTCGGACCTGCCTATAGCTGTGGCGGCATCCGACACTTTCCCTGCTGGCATCGGCACCAAGGCCGTGAAGGACGGAGCAGTCTATGTCGATAAGCGCGGACTGACACTGTATGGCATGGATGTGCGTGCGCTCACCGGGCGGACAGGCAAGCCCTTTTTGTTCTGCACCGGGGCCTGTCTCGATAGTTGGGAGCCGCTGCTTGCACCCGCCGGATCGCCTGTCCAGCCGACGCCCCCCGGTTTCGGTGGAAATTCGCGAAATGGCCCGCGGGTCGCGCCAAGCGGTGACTGGACGGTCTCCGAAGGCCCGCAAGGACCACAATGGACGTATAAGCGCGTCCATATGGTGTTCACCCGCAAGGGCGACCGTCCGGGTTCGACCGCGCATGACGGCGAGGATGTCTTCGTCTGGAACACGCTGAAATATATCCCTCCGGCCCCCAAGATTTCCGCCCCGCTTAGTGTTCAGGCCCGTCTGGTCGATGGTGCCTATGTGCTGGCCGATACGCAGGGCAATTTGCTGTATACGATGCAGACCAAGCGTTGCAGCGCAGCCTGCGCTGATTGGCAGGTGTTCCCCGCAGGCATGGCGCGGCGCGGCGTCGGTGCGTGGAGCGTGGAGCAGGGCCAGGATTATGCCCAGTGGCTCTATCACGGCAAACCGGTCTTCAAGATCAGCGGCACGGATCCCGCCAAAATCCCGACGGGTGGCGTCGTGCTGAAGCCCTGACGACCATTCACGACAAAACAGATGCGCATAGGAAGAGGATGCAGATGATGACACGGCTGAGCAAAGGCAAATGGGGGATCGCGATCGCCGCACTCCCTTTCGCAGCATTGCTGCCGGCGTCCACGAGCCTTGCGGAAACCTCGGTGCTCGCGCCGGCAAATACGGCATTGCCCGCACCGCCCGCCAATGGCGAGATGGGCTTCATCGTTACGCATTTCGCACCCGCCATTTACCAGGGCGAGCAGGATTGCCCGGATGGCGCAGCCGCCAGTTTGCGCGAAACCTATCTGCAGACCGTGCCCGCTTCAGAGCGCATCAGGCTGCTCGACAAGGCCAATGAACAGGAATTGACGACGCGCTGGCAGGGCTATGCCGTGGGTCCGAACGGGATCAATATCTGCACCCATCCCGATCAATTCAGCCGTCCGCCCCAGCGCACAGTGAAAGGCGGCGTGGCGCAGGGCCTCAACCTTGATGGCGATGAGGGTGCCGGGGATGGCACCGAAACCTGTGGCCATGACAATTTCACCAGTCCCGAAGGCGCGGCCGGCGTGGACAATCAGATGTGGCGGGCCATGGGCTGTATGCGGAGCTGGCGGGGCGTGGATGGCCTTGGCGGCGATATCGTGCACGGGCTGACGCAGTTCATGATCAGCGGCGAGCATACGCAGGTGCTGTTGTTGCGCGGTGTTGACAGTTTGGTCAACGATCCCGAAGTCGAAGTGGTCTACGCCAATAGCGAAGATCGCGCGATCATCGATCCGAAGCAGAATTTCATTCCTGGCGCGTCCTATACGGTGGTCGATAATCCGCGCCATCGCAACGTGTTGCGCGGCCGGATCGTCAACGGCGTGCTGACCACCACGCGGACGGATATCCGCCTGCGCCAGACCTGGGGGCAGGGATCGGAGCGCGATATTCGCGGGCAGCGCACCGAATGGGATCTGCGGCGCGGGATGCTCTCACTCGCGTTTCAGCCCGATGGTTCGCTCAAAGGCCTGGCGGGCGGCTATCAGCCGATCTGGAATGTGATCGCCAGCGCGTCGATCGGCGGTGTCGGTGCCGCCACCGTGGCCGGATATGACTGCGCCGCCATGTATGCCACCCTCAAGCAGATGGCAGACGGCGATCGCGATCCGAAAACGAGGCAATGCACGACCATTTCGAGCGGCCTGGCGATGACGGCAATCCCCGCCTTCATCAACGATACGGTCCCTGGAACGCAGGTGGCAAGCCAATGACCGTATTCGTCCCGAAACGCCCGCGTCTGGCGCGCGTCGTCGGCGCTGTCGCCGTCATTCTCGGCCTGGCGTCCTGCGCGGTCGACAAGGCACCGCAGACCGCCACCGCCGAGGCTTCCTTCTCGCTTCTCGGCGAACCCCTGGGCGAGATCGTCGCGCTCCGTCGGCTGACCGAGGATCAATATCGCAACAGCATTGCAGACATCTTCGGTCCGGATATCAAGGTTGCGGGGCGTTTCGAACCGATCGTGCGTCCGGCGCATGAGTTGATCTCCACCGGAGCGGCGGCTTCCACGATATCGCCTGCCGGGCTGGAACAATTCGATTCCATGGGGCGCAATATCGCCGCGCAGGTGATGTCCGAGCCAAACCGCCTGCAGTTCATGTCGTGCGTCCCGCGCGACGCCGCCGCACCCGATCCGGCCTGCGCCGCCAAGATGCTGGTCCCCATCGGCCGTTATCTCTTCCGTCGCCCGCTGACCGAGGGCGAGGTCGCCAGCTATGTCAAAATGGCGGGCGATGCGGTTGCCAATAACGGATCCTTCCATGGCGGGCTGGAGCTCGCGCTCGGGGCGATGCTCGTTTCACCGCAATTCCTCTATGTCATCGAAAGCGCCGAACCGGACCCGGATCACGCTGGTGGGCTGCGGCTGGACAGCTATTCGCGCGCGTCGCGGCTGAGCTTCCTCTTGTGGAATACCACCCCCAATGAAGCGCTGCTCCAGGCTGCGGCAAGCAAACGGTTGATGGATGATGCCGGGCTGGCGGAGATGGCGCAGAGAATGGTGCAATCTTCGCGTCTCGAAGATGGCGTGCGCGCATTTTTCGCCGATATGCTGCTGTTTGAGAAATTCGCTGAAATGGCGAAGGACCAGATCGTCTATCCGCGTTTCAATCCCGATGTCGCCGCTGCGTTGCCCGAGCAGATGCTGCGCATGATCGTTGATCATCTGGTGACGCAAAAGGGCGACTATCGCGACCTTTTCACCAGCCGGCGCACTTTCATCAATCGCGCGCTGGGGCCGCTCTATCAGGTCAAGGTTTCCGCATCACAGGGCTGGGTGCCTTATGAATTCGCGCCTGGAGACGAGCGATCGGGATTGCTGGGGCAGGCCGGCTTCCTGGCGCTCTATTCGCATTCTGGCCGCAGCTCGCCCACGTTGCGCGGTCGTGCGATCCGTGAGCTGCTGCTGTGTCAGCCGGTCCCCAATCCACCGGGCAACGTCAATTTTACCGCGGTTCAGGATGTGAACAGCAAGCTCATGCCGACCGCGCGGATGCGGCTCGATGCGCATAACAGCGATCCGGTGTGCGCGGCCTGCCACAAGATCACCGATCCGCTGGGCCTGCCGCTCGAAAAATTCGATGGCATCGGCGCATCACGCCCGAACGAGAATGGCGCGCTCATCAACACATACGGCATGTTCGAAGGTGCAGACTTTCTCGGCAACGTCGGTCTGGGCAAGGCGATGGCGTCGAGCCCGTCGACGACCGAATGCGTGGCCGGACGCGCCTTCCAATATGCGACCGGCCGGGCGCCGGACGAGGAGGGCAGCACGACCACGGCGATCGAGCAGAATTTTGCCACTCAGGGTTATCGCATCCAAGCGCTGTTCCTGCGCGTCGCAACCATGCCCGAGGCGTATCGCATCGCCCCGACACCGCCCAAAGAAAGCGTGGTCGCCATGGCGGCCAGAAACTCCAGCACGATGGGACTATATCCATGAGCTTAATATTGGATCGCAGGACCGCGCTGCGCGGTGCCGTTCAGGGCATGGCCGTGGCTATCGGCCTGCCGCTGCTTGATATCTTTCTCGATGGCAACGGCCAGGCCATGGCGGCCACTGGTGCGCCGGTGCCGGTGCGGTTCGGCACCTGGTTCTGGGGTCTCGGTGTCAATCCGCCCCGCTGGTTTCCCAACAAGATCGGTGCGGATTACGATCTCAAGGAAGAGCTGTCACCGATTGCGCCGCTCAAACACAAGATCAATATCCTCGGCGATTTCTCATTGCCGCTCGATGGCAAGCCCAATCTGCCGCACACCAGCGGCGGCGTCGGCATCCGCACCGGCATGGCCATCGCATCGGATCGTGGTTTGCCCGCGCCCTCTTTCGATGTGTTGATCGGGGATGTCATCGGCACGCGCACGCGTTTTCGCTCGCTCGAAGTCTCGGCGACCGGTGATCCGCGCAATTCGCTTTCGGGGCGCGGCAATGGCAATCTCAATCCGGCGGAGGTCTCTCCCGCCGCGCTTTATGCCCGGATATTCGGCACGGGTTTTCGCGATCCCAACAGCGCCACCTTCACGCCCGATCCGGCCGTCCTCGCGCGCCGCAGCGTCTTGTCCGGCGTGAACGAGCAGCGCCAGGCGCTCGAAGCCCGCCTTGGCGCGTCAGACCGCCAGCGGCTCGATCAATATTTCACCTCATTGCGCCAGCTTGAAAAGCAGCTCGATGTCGAATTGACCAAGCCCGATCCGATGCTGGGTTGCGTCGTGCCCGGAACGGTGCCCGATCGCCCGATCAATGCCGAGATCGAGAATGTGATGGAAAACCACAAGATCATGACCGATCTGCTGGTCATGGCGCTCGCCTGCGATAACACGCGCGTCTTCAACATGAATTTCAACAACGGTGCATCGTCGCTGACCCGTATCGGCAGCACGATCACGCACCATCAATTGACCCATGAGGAAGTGCTGGACAACCGGCTCGGCTATCAGCCGGAAGCCACCTTCTTCGTCAACAAATGTATGGAAGCCTGGGTCTATTTCATTCAGGCGATGGACGCGGTGAAGGAAGGCGACGGCACGTTGCTCGATAACAGCCTGGTCTTCGCGCATAGCGAAACCGAATTCGCCAAATTCCACACCATCGACAATATTCCGATGATGACCGCCGGTGCCGCCGGCGGACGCCTGCGCACCGGCCTCCATGTGGCGGGCGGCGGCACGCCGGTCAGTCGCGTCGGATTGACGCTGCAACAGATCATGGGCGTGCCGGTCGATCGCTGGGGCGCCGAAAGCCTGGAGACCAATATGCCCATCCGCGAGTTGCTGGTTTAGGCCGCGAAGGCCCGAAAGGGCATCCTGGCCTGGCCGCCACAGTCCGCCGCAATCCTGCGCCAATGCCGCGCATGGCATCGGGCTTGGCCGAAACGCCCGAAGGTGTTCAAAAACGCTTGTTGATCCCAAGCTGCACAATGCGGCCGAGATTGAAGCCAAAGAATCCATAGGCGCCGTTGAGCGCACCCCGGTAAAGCGGCGGATGCTTGTCGAACACATTGTCCAAATTGAGCGTGAAGGACAGATCCTTGAAAGCACCTTCGCCGCCGACATCATATTGGACGAATGCGTTGACCACCTTATACGCATCGACCCGCGACTGATTGAGATTGGCCGCGTTCGGCGTGACGTCGAACCCGCCCATGTGCAGCAGGGTCGCCTGTGCCCGCAGGCCGCCGATCTGCGCGCCAGCCGTCGCGGTGACATTCAGCCGCGGCGCGGTCGACACCGTGCTGGTTATCGGCGAGGTGGTCGAGGCCTGCGCCTCGAACGTCAGCATGTAATTGCCGGCGATATTGGCGAAAATCGAACCAAAACCAGTATTTTCGTGGATCTTCAGGCCAAAATCCAGACCGCTGGTGAAGACGCTGGTCAGGTTCTGTGCCCGCAGGTCGGCAAGGCTATAGACGTTGCTGGGGTCCGCGACATAGGCCGCAACGGCTTGAGGATTGCTGGCGAGCGCCGCCAGTTTCTGTACATCCGCCGCCGTGATGCCGCCGGTTGCCGTATAGAGCTTATAGTTGTTGGGATATTGGGCGTAGAATGCGGCGGGGTTGAAGATCGGTGGGGAGGCGATCTGGCCACGGAAGTTGATGTCATAATAGGTCGCGCTCAGCGACACGCCGCGCGCAAATGGCAGCCGCACGTCAGCACCGACTGACCATGTCTGTGCCTTTTGCGGCTGCAGATCAGCACCGCCGCCGGTAAGGAATATCTGGGACTGGCCGGCCAGAACCGGCACTCCCGGCGCGGCATATGCAACCGTCCCGCCACCACTGATCGTCGTCGGGCTGGCGACGCTGCTGTCCGCCAGCGAGGGTGCCTGGAACGACCGGCCCCAATTGCCGCGGAATGCGATCCACTCGACCGGCTCGTAGGTCAGGCCGATCTTCGGATTGAAGGTCCCGCCGAAGTCGCTGTAATGGTCGTAGCGGCCCGATGCCGACAGCAGCAGGCTTTCAATGCCCGCGGACCGGTTGCCGGTGCCGACGATCGGTATCGACAGTTCGCCGAAGACCGCCTTGGTCGTTCGATCTGCGCGGTTGGTCGCCAGCGAAGACAGCGCGGTGATCGCCGCCTGGCCGATCTTGATCGCATATTCCTCGCGCATGATCTCGAAGCCCATGCCAAGCTGGATGTCGCCGCCAGGCAGCGTCGCAATTGTGCCATCGATCACGACGCGGCCGTTGGTCAGGAAGTTACGCCCCAGCGCGTAGTCACGATAGTTGGCATAGGCATTGAGCACGGGCTGATTGATCGGATCCGCCAGATTGAACGGGTTGAACCTGCCCGCAGTCACGGCCGCGGCCAAGACGCCGGTCGCCGCCGCCCCGCCGATCGCCTCGGACTTACCTTCGCCGTAGTTGAACAGCGCGCGCCATTCCCAGCTATCGCTCAATCTGGCCGATATGGTGTTGGTAACGCCCCAGGTTTCAAGCGACGTGCGCGTATAATTATGTTCGCCCAGTACCGGGGCGAAGTTGAAGAGGACCGTTTCGGCGCGTCCGGTATTCGCATCGCCACTGTCGCGGTAGAAGGGATTGGTCGAGGTCAGCGTGGCCGATCCGACCAGCGGGCCGCCATCATTGATGCTGCGCCGATTGGCATAGAATAGGCGGGTATCGAACGTCACCGTATCCGAGAGATCGACGTTGAACCCGAGAAACACCGAATGCCGACTTTCGCTGGGAAACAGCGCTTTTGTCCGCTGGAGGTCGCAGCGATTGCCAAGGCCTGCCGTGAGCGATGGCAGGCCATAGGTCGTCGAGGCTCCGAGCGCGGAGCGGATCGTCATATTGCCCGGTGCGCAATTCAGATCGGCAGGAATGCCGTTGATCCAGTCTCGATTCTGTACATAGTCCCGGTCGGCCGCGTAGAGGATATCGTGCTTGGCATAATTGTAGGACAGCCAGATCGAACCCTTGTCCCAACTCTTGCCAAGCGTGGCGGAGGCATCCCAGGTCCAATAATCCTCGCCGCTGCCATACCGTCCTCGTACCTCGACACCATCGAAGCGCTTGCGCGTGATGAAGTTGATGACGCCGCCAACGGCATCGGCCCCGTAAGTGGAGGATCCGCCGTCGGTCACGATCTCCACCCGCTCGATCGCGCCAGCGGCGATCGCATCGGTATCCGGCGTTGTCTGCTTGATTCCCATGCCCGGCAGCCGGTGCCCGTCGAGCAGGACGAGCGTGCTCGATCCACCCGCGGCATTGCCGCCCAGATAACGCAAGGTGGGCCGGTTGACCGAGAGCGCCGATCCGTTGATGCCGGCTTGTGGCCGGCGCAGGAAATTGCCGCTCTGCGGGATCTGGGCGATAAGCTGCGATGTGTTGACCGCCCCCGACGCGATCGCATCGTCGCGGCTAAAAGTCAGATGTTGAGACCCGCCTGGCGCGACGCCGCGGAGCAGAGTGCCAGTCACCACGATTTCGGTATCGGGCTGGTCTTCCGCCTCTGCGATGCCGGCGGGCGCGTTTGGGGCAACGGCTTCTTGAGCCTGGGCAACGCCGGCTCCAAATCCCGCCAGGGCGATCACCAACCCGACCGGCGCTGCGCTCGACCGCAGCAGCGATGTGATCGAATATTCTTTGTGCTCAAGTGCCACGGTACGCCCCTTTGATTTTGAAATTTTGCAACGCATTTCAAGCGCCTGCCGGGGGCAAGTATAGTCGATCTAATTGGTAGACAATGAACTTAAACTTCGTTGTCAGCTAGGAAATGTTAGCGCGACCATAAACGCTTAAGCTGGAAATCGACGCTCATGATGCTAAGCTGCGGCGGAGCGGTCTGGAGGTCGGATCGGTAAGGTTGCTGGGAGCAAAGCCGGTCCATGGATGACGCATTTGCCGCCCTGCATCGCGCCGAACGACATGTCGCCAAGGCCGCGACGGGGGACAGCCATCCGGGAATGCGGCACCTGCCGGCCGGCGACTATCATATGGGTTCCGAGCGCTTTTACCCCGAGGAGGCGCCCGTCAGAAAGGCCCGGGTCAGCGGCTTCTGGATCGACGAGACCCCGGTGACGAACGCTGGCTTCGCTGAATTCGTCGCGGCAACCGGATATGTGACGCTTGCAGAGTTGGCCCCCGACCCGCGCGACTTCCCCGGTATGCCCGCTGACATGGCCCGGCCGGGATCGCTGGTGTTTGAAAAGACGGCAGGTCCGGTCGACTTGGCCAATCCCGCCAATTGGTGGCATTACCGCTTCGGTGCCGATTGGCGTCATCCGCGCGGCGCGGACAGCTTGATCGCGGATATGGCCGATCATCCCGTTGTTCATGTCAGCTATCAGGACGGTGCGGCTTTCGCGGACTGGGCCGGCAAGGCTCTGCCGACCGAAGTGGAATGGGAATATGCTGCGCGGGGCGGCCTGCACCGCGCGGAATTTGCCTGGGGTGATGAACTGGCTCCCGATGGGGCGATGCTCGCGAACTATTGGCAAGGCCTGTTTCCCTTTGCCAATCAATTGATCGACGGATTCGAGGGCACGTCTCCGGTCCGCACTTTTCCTGCCAATGGTTATGGCTTGTACGATATGATCGGCAATGTCTGGGAGTGGACGGCCGACTGGTACGCAGCGCCCAGCGCCCGGCCGCCGTTGCGGAAAGGCAAGTCGGGGAGTTGCTGCGAACTCCCCGTCAACCAGTATCGCGGCCGCGAACGCGACAGCTACGATCCTGCATGTCCGGAGATGCTGATGGGTCGCAAGGTGCTGAAAGGAGGCTCGCATCTTTGCGCGCCCAATTATTGCCAGCGTTACCGTCCGGCGGCTCGCCATCCGCAAGCGATCGATACGTCGACCAGCCATATCGGCTTTCGCTGCGTGATCCGTGATGAGGTCTAGCGAGCCGTGAACGCCGGGCTGCAGAGCCGCGCGTCATCGTGCAGAAACGATCAGTATGTTTTTAGAGGATTTCCTGATGAGCGATGAGCATAGCCGCCTGAAACGCGCCCTCTCACGGCGCAATGTTCTCGGCCGCGGCGTGGCCGGCGGCATGGCGGTGAGCTTCCCGCCGCTGGCGCTCGCGGCTGCCAGGCCTGCGACGCCCAAGGGGCTGCCGAACATCCTGTGGATGGTCAGCGAGGACAACAACCCCTATCTCGGGGCCTATGGCGATCCGATCGCGCATACGCCGCATCTCGACGCATTGGCGAAGAAGGGCGTGCTTTATCGCAATGCCTTTTCCAATGCGCCGGTCTGCGCGACCTCGCGCTTCGGCATTCTGACCGGCGTCCATGCCGAGAGTTGTTCGCCCGCCCAGCACATGCGCGCCAACGCGCATCTCCCCAAGCAGCTCAAGACCTACCCGGAATACCTCCGCGAGGCGGGCTATTACTGCCTGAACAATTTCAAGACAGACTATAATTGCGACATCGATCCAAAGATTATCTGGGACGATAACAGCCGGACCGCGCAGTGGCGTAACCGGCCGGCAGGCAAGCCCTTCATGGCGGTCTTCAACGACCTGACGACGCATGAATCCCAGATTTTCTTCAAGACCGAGGGGCGGGTCAAACCGGAGGATGTCCGCGTGCCGGCCTATCTGCCCGACACGCCGGAGGTCCGCACCGATCTGTCGAGCTATTACAACCGTATCGAAATGATGGACGCCAATTGTGGCAAGCGGCTGGCCGCGCTCGAGGCGGACGGTCTCGCCGAGGACACCATCGTCTTCTACTATTCCGACAATGGCGGGGTGATGCCGCGCAGCAAGCATTACAGCTATGACGAGGGCTACCGGACCTGCCTGATGATCTATGTGCCGCCCAAATGGCAACATCTGGCGCCCGCGCCGGCCGGCAGCGTCGTGAATAGCCCGGTCAGCTACATTGATCTGGTGCCGACGTTGTTGTCGCTGATCGGTCAGCCCAAAGCCCCGCACATGGTGGGGCGCGCCTTGCTTGGCCCTTATGCGGGAAGCCCCGAAAAATTCGCGTTCGGCGCAAACGATCGCCAGGGGGAACGCTACGACTTCAACCGCACCGTCTGCGACGGGCGCTATCGTTATATCCGCAACTATTTGCCCGATGTCGCCTGGGGCACGCCGATGAGCTATTCCTGGGTCGCCAAATCCTATCAATCATGGGAACGCGCACATGACGCCGACCGACTGAACCCCGCGCAAGATCGGTTTTTCCAGACCAAGCCCTATGAGGAATTTTACGATCTCGGCACCGACCGGGATCAGGTGCGCAACCTGATCGGCGACCCTGCACAGGCCGGTCGAATCGCGGCGATGCGTTCCGCGCTCGATCGGCATATGGTCAAGATCAACGATAATGGGTTCATTCCCGAGGGGCACGGGGCCGAAGGCTATTTTCAGAGCCGCAATCGCACGGCCTATCCGCTTGGCAAGCTGATGGCGCTGGCGCAGCAATCCGCGCGCCGCGATCCGCGAAACCTCGAGCGGTTCCGCAAGCAGCTTTCCCATGACAATGATCTTGTTCGCTATTGGGCGGTCTATGGCATTAAATTGCTGGGGTCCGATGCTGGGCTGGCCGAAGACCGACTTGTTCGCTTGGCGGAGCACGATCCATCGCCTTATGTGCGTTTGCAGGCGGCCAGCGCGCTGTGCGAAACAGCGCAACATGCTAAAGGCATTGCAAATCTGGCGACGATCCTGGACGCGGCGCCATCCGTAGCATTGCAATTGCAGGCGATCTCGGCGCTGATCCTTGCGGGCCGCTTGGCTCTGCCCGCTCTGCCCTCGATCCGCCGCCTCACCGCAAGCGACGACGAAAACCTCCACGCGGCCGCACGGTATCTCACTGCTGTGCTCGAGGGGGTCTATGCACCGGGCTACGACCTTCTGGACCGGTCGTGGTATGATCGGAAAAATGGCCCATATCTCGGCCAGCCAATGCCGGGGCCGACCTTCTAGCCGGCTGTTTGCGCAGCCTGTCAATCGTGCGTTGCTGCGTGGGGCTTCGAAGGATTATTGCCGGTTTAGTCAGCTCATCCGGTTGTTCGTTCTTTTGTGGAAAATTTCAGTTCTCAAAAACGGTCTTTCACGACGGGTCCTTTTTTGAGAAGCGGTTTGAGAGGGGCGTCATTCAGCCGCCAGAAACTGTCCAGAGTGCGCCGCACGGCGGTCGCCAAGCCTCAAAAACAGGCCGAATGCCATCGGCTCCGGCAAAAGGCAGCATTTAATTGCCAGATTCGGATAGTGGCTTGCTTCCATGCGCCAATCGGATTGCAGCCCCTCCCATGATCGAGAACTCCTGTGGCCAATCAAGAAAATAAGGGAATTAGCGATGGGCGACATTTCAACTGATCTAGAGAAGCGATTTTCTGTCGCTGAATTTCCTAAGGGCGATGGCTCTCGGGTACCATACAAGGTGTTCAGCAGCCAGGACGTCTACGATCGTGAACAGGAGCGCATTTATCGCGGTCCGACATGGAATTTTCTGGGGCTGGAAGATGAGGTGAAAAGCCCAGGTGACTTTAAAAGCACGTTTATAGGCGATACGCCGGTCGTACTAACGCGTACCGAAGACGGCGAATTGGCCGCTTGGGTGAATCGTTGCGCTCACCGCGGCGCGATGGTGTGCCGCTTAGCGCGGGGCAATGCGAAAAGTCACGACTGCGTCTATCACCAATGGAGCTACGATACGCGCGGCAATTTGCTCGGCGTCCCTTTTCGGCGCGGCCAAAAGGGTGCCGAGGGAATGCCCAAAGACTTTAAGCCAGCTAATCATGGCTTGCGACAACTCCGTGTCCAAAATTATCGGGGCCTTGTTTTCGCGACATTCAGCGATTCCGTCGTGGATTTTCTGGATTATGTCGGGCCAGACATGGCTGGATTCATCGATCGGATCTTTCATAAGCCGGTTGAGTATCTTGGTTGCACGCGCCAATTCTCTAACTCCAACTGGAAGCTCTATCTCGAGAATGTGAAAGACCCGTATCACGCGAGTCTGCTCCACCTGTTTCATACAACCTTCAATATCTTCCGCGTGGGTATGAAGGCGCATTGTCAAACTGATAATATCGACGGTCTTCACTCGATCATTCTGGCGATCAAAGAGCAGGAAAATACGGGAGACGCCTATAAAGAACAAAATATTCGTTCTTACGACGAAGGTTTCAGTCTCGAGGATGATAGCATTCTGGCGCTTGTTCCTGAGTTCGACGTGTTGGCGACGAATCATATTCAGCCGATTTTTCCACAATTGGTGATTCAGCAGATCCACAACACGCTGGTGGCGCGGCAACTTCTGCCCAAGGGGCCCAATAATTTTGAGCTAATATTCCACTTTTTCGGCTATGCGGATGACACGGTCGAGCTACGCGCTTTACGTGTCAAGCAGGCCAATCTCGTTGGCCCGGCAGGCTATATCTCGATGGAAGATACCGAGGCGACCGAGTTGGTTCAACAAGGCACTGTTCGTGATGGCAATGCGCACTCAGTGATCGAAATGGCCCGCGATGCTCCCGAGCAAAAGAATACGCTCATCACTGAAAATCTTATTCGCAGCTTTTGGAAAGGCTATCAGAAGCTGATGGATCTTCCCACCACGAAGACTGACGGGGAGCATGGAGCATGACTAAAGATTTGATGGTCCGGCTCGAGGTCCAATGTCTCCTCGATCTCTACATTGACGTGATCGATAATGATAGGCTGGAGGAATGGCCTGCGCTGTTCGTAGAGGATTGCCTTTATGAAATCATTCCACGCGAAAATGAGGATATGGGCTTACCAGCACCAGTCATGCGCTGCGATAACCAACGCATGTTGCGGGACCGCGTCATTTCACTGAGAAACGCAAACATATTTTCGCCTCAGACATATCGTCATTTCCTGTCTGGTTTGGTAATTCAAAGCGTATCGGACGCCGAAATCGCATTTACAAGCAATTATCTGGTGATCAATTCTAACCAAGCTGGGCAATCCTTCGTGTATCAGACAGGTCGTTATCTCGGTGGCCTGGTAGTCACGGCTGAAGGCTGGCGCTTTTCCCGCCTGCGTTGCATTTTCGAGACGTCGCGTGTTCAAACGCTGCTTGCGATCCCGATCTGAGGAATTTCAATGAGCCATTGGTATGATGTGGGGCCTGAAGGTCTCGTCCCTGAAGGTGAAGTTGCCGGCGTCAACGCTGGCGGAAAGCCAATCGCGCTGGTACTGCACGAAGGCAGCCATTATGCACTTTACGATCTGTGCACGCACGGCGAAGCGCAACTTTCTGAGGGCTGGGTTGAGGACGGTTGCCTTGAATGCCCGCTGCATCAAGGCAAGTTCTGTCTCAAGACAGGTGAGGCGGTCTCAGCGCCGGTCTATGAGCCCGTTGCTGCTTTCGAAGTTCGCGTCCGCGATGGCCGAATCGAAGTATTTGCATGAAATCCTTTGAAAGAACGCGTCGTTGAGTCATGAAAACGCCGCGGCGCGACCGTTGCTTTGAGGGTGGTGGCAATTGGGTCCAAATCGCGACGAATGACGTTTGCAGTGGGCTCGCGTCAACAACGCGCCACTCTTGTGCGCTATTCTGCATCGCGCTTCACATGTTTGCCGCCACCGAAAACGCGCCTCGTCGGCTAGCGCTGTCCGCCTGCACGCGTGAACAATGGTCAGAAATTCAGTCAGGCGAGATTCAAAAATTTCCCTGATTCATGGTCCTGATGAAAACATGATTTTATTCGAAAAACGAATTACTTCCCACGAATTAAATATTTTACATATGGACGACCGTTGGCTCTAACGCTGTTTCGAACGGAAAGAGCGGCGATGAAAACGTATTTTACCGAGCAACAGATTGCCAGTCCGATCCTGCAAGAAGCTGCGTCCGAAATAGAGAAATGCCGCCATTACGGCTTTTGCACGGCAACTTGCCCCACTTATGTCTTGCTCGGCGATGAGCTAGATTCACCGCGCGGTCGTGTCGATTTAATAGGGAAGATGCTTGAAGCAGGCGGGGTCCCCGATCCCTCAACGGTCAAGCATCTCGATCGTTGCCTTTCCTGCATGGCGTGCACGACGACGTGTCCGACATCCATTGATTATGGCAAGCTCATTGATATCGGGCGGGAATATATAGAAGAGAATTATCGTCGCCCTCTCGCTGAAAGGGCATTGCGAACTTTAATCGCTAAAGTTTTGCCAAATCCCGCATTGTTCCGCTTAAGTATGTTGGCTGCGTCCGTCGCGCGCCCATTTTCGGGCGTGCTCGGATCAAAGCTGGCCGGCATGATCGCGATGACAAAGGCGCTGAAGCCTCAAAAATCCGACTTTGCACATTTGGAAAGAGTCGATTCATCTGGAGCGGCCGGGTATCGCGTGGCTCTCCTTGAGGGATGCGTCCAAAAGGTCATCGGAGTTCAAATTAACGATGCGACCATTCGGATTTTGTCTCGCCACGGATGCGAGATTTACAAACCTCGGTCGGTAGGATGTTGCGGTTCACTTCCGCTCCACATGGGAAGAGGGGACGAGGCGCGCGCCTTGGCCCGTCGCGCTGTCGATGCATGGCACAGCGCCATCGTGGACGAAGGTGTCCAGGCGATTATCATCAATGCGTCCGGTTGTGGCACGACCATCAAGGATTATGGGCATCTGCTCAAGGGCGACCCTGATTACGCCAGCAAAGCACAGATTGTCGCCGATCACGCACTCGACATTTCTGAATGGCTGGTGAGAATTGGTATCGAACCAGTTGCGCCTCTTGGTCTGCGGGTCGCGTATCATGACCCCTGTTCGCTGCAACATGCGCAACGCGTGACCAGCCAGCCGCGCCAACTCCTGACACGTGTCGGCTGTGATGTGGTGAATGTCCCCGAACGGCACATGTGCTGCGGCTCCGCGGGAACGTACAATATGCTGCAACCTGAGATCGCCGGGCGGCTGGGTAAACGGAAAGCGGAAAATATCTCGCGGACAAAGCCCGAGGTTATTGCGACCGGAAACATCGGCTGCATGAACCAAATTCAACAATATAGCGATGTGCCGATCGTGCATTTCGTAGAACTTCTTGATTGGGCAACAGGCGGCAAAAAACCCGTCGCTCTTTGCGCGACAGCGTTAAATAGGGGATAGCCGTGGCAACATCATCGCAAACTGCAGTCCAGCAGGACGATCTGGCGGAATTCATGGTAGCTGCGCGAGCGCTGGTGGGGGCCGAATGGGTGGACACTAGCGCGTCGAAGGTCGATCGCTTCGGCGAGAATTTGATGCCGGAGGGTAATGTGCCCGTTTCCGGCGTTATTTATCCCAATTCGACCGAGCAAGTGCAGGGGCTCGTTGCGCTTGCCAATCGTTTCAAGGTGCCGCTTTATCCAGTAAGTACTGGCCAGAATATCGGACTAGGAAGCCGCGCACCGGTCCTGCCCGGACAGGTCGTCGTCGAGCTCGGCCGCCGCATGAATCGCATTCTCGAAATAAATGAAGAGATGGCATATGCGGTAGTAGAGCCAGGCGTTTCCTACCAAGATTTGTATGACGAGTTAGAGTCGCGTGGGCATCCGCTTATGCTGGATACCACATCGGGGCCGCCCCAAGGAGGGCCGCTCGGCAATACGCTGGACAAAGGTGCCGGTTACACGCCCTATTTCGACCATTTCTATATGAGCTGTGGCATGGAGGTCGTGCTTGGGAACGGAGATGTATTGCGTACCGGCGACGGCGCGCTGGAGGGTTCAAAATCTTGGAACATCTCCAAATATGGCCTTGGGCCCTATCTTGATGGTCTATTTCTACAGTCCAACTACGGGATTGTGACCCGGATGGGCATATGGCTTATGCCAAAGCCGCCCGTGACCCAATCCTTCTTTTTCTCTTTTCCAGATGATGACGACATCGGCGAGATCATGGAGTTGGCGCGCTTCACAAAACTACGGGGCGTGATCCCCACGCTGCTCAAAGTCACTAATGATATCTATGCCTTTGGTACTGAAACGCGGTTTCCTCTGGACAGGGCAGACATTCGCAAGACGATCCCCGATGCTGTTCGCAAGGAAATGCAGACTGAACATGGCATCGGAAGTTGGGTCGTCTCGGGCGCTGTCTACGCTCCAACGCAGGAAGCAGCGGATGCGCAGATCGACGTTATTCGAGCCCTGTTCACAAAATCGGGCAAAGCGACCTATATCCCGCAGGAGATTGCGGACGAAAATCCCATGTTCCGGATTCATAGCGACAGCTTCATCGGAAAGCCGACCCGTGACGAATTTCCTCTTTACGAATGGCGCCCCGGAGGCGGCGCGACTTGGATCCTGCCCGTGACGCCCATCCATGGAGAGACCGCGAAGGATCATCAGCGCCTGTCGCGGAATATTCTTGAACGCTTTGGGTTCGACTATATTTGTGAACACGTCGTCGGTGCCCGCATGAGCCGCGCGCTGCATGTTTTGGTATGGAACCGAGAAGACCCCGAGGAGAACGCGAGGGCAGACGCTTGCTACAAGGCGTTTATCGACGAGTATGCCGCCGCTGGCTATCCTGTGTCGCGGCCGCCCACGGCCTACCAACCCTATGCAATGAACCGCCTTGGGCACAGCTTCCTGCAAACCTGCAACAACATCAAGGATGCACTGGATCCCAATGGCATTCTCTCGCCCGGCCGATACGGAATCGGGCTCCATCGCTAATTTTATCAAGGCTGACATATGACACTTGATTATTCCACATTGGGACCGACGAGCGGGTCTCGCCTGGTCATAGCCGGGGGCTCGGGAGGGATAGGTCGAGAATTGGTGCGGGCCTGCAAAGCACTGCAACATGAGGTGGTTGTTCTCGATCTCGAAGCATCAATTGCGGACAACGCCCGGGAAGAGGGCGTGGAATACATTGCTTTCGACGGGGCAAGCTCTGCCTCGATCACAGATGCAACACAGCAGCTAACCGCTGGCGGGAAGCACCTGGACGGGTTTGTATTCCTCAGTGGTTTCCCCCTCATGCCGCGTCGACCTCTGTCTGAAGTGGCTGTGGAGCAATGGGACGAACTCATGGCCGTTAACCTGCGGTCAGCGTATCTGCTGTCTGCCGGATTGCTGCCGCTCCTGAAACGCGCAGACGCGCCAGCCATCGTAACGGTCGCCTCTAGCCTCGGATATCAGGTCATGCCGGGAATGGGGGCATACGCGACCTCAAAGGGTGGACTTGTAAGCCTCACCAAGGCGCTTGCGATGGAAAATGCGCCCAAGGTCCGCGCAAATGTCGTGGCACCCGGGGCGGTCGAAACAAACTTTCTGGCGGGTGGAACGGGGCGTGACGCATCTGCGTCTGATCGCTCTTGGTTTGATCAGATGAGCGACAAGTATGTGGCGAGTATCCCCCTTGGCCGGGTGGCGGAACCCTCCGATATTGTCGGGCCAATCCTGTTCCTGCTGGGGCCAAATTCGTCCTACATGACGGGTCAAGTACTTCACTTAAACGGCGGGCGATTCACGCCCTGAGCGGTAGAATGGGCCAATCTATGGGCGACAATGAATTCGAATATGTTACGGGGCAGGGACGTTCCGGTTTTCCGCGGCTACTGCAATCCTTTGAAGCTGCCAGTGAGATCCAGGCGAAGCGTCAAGACAGTATCTTGGACCGTCAATATGGGGCTCATGCCAGACAACGCCTAGATTTTTTTCCAGCCAAAAACGGGGCCATCGCTACGCTCGTGTATTTTCATGCTGGTTATTGGCAATCGCGTGATAAGTCGACGTTCCGCTTTATCGCTCCGCCATTTAACGAAGCGCTTTTCAATGTGGCGCTTGTGAATTACCCGCTATGCCCCGACGCGACCGTGGCGCAATTGACCGATGCGACGGCGGAGTCACTTACGCCAGTGGCTGATCTCGATAAAGTACCGTTGATATTGGCCGGACACTCAGCGGGCGCACATCTTGCGATCGAATTAGGTATGCGGTGCGCAAAGTCTGGACCGACCATCGCTGGCATAGCAGCGATCAGCGGCGTGTTTGATCTGCAACCACTGACATCGACAAGCCTCAACCAGAATTTGCAGATGGACAAGGCAAGTGCCCGTTCGGCGTCACCCGCCTTTCGTGTATTGCAGGATCAGCCGCAGGCTATCTTTGCTGTGGGCGGCGAAGAGACTGAGGCATTTCTGTTGCAGACGCTTCAAATGCATCGTGCCTGGCGGAGCGCCGGCAATGAGTCACATCACCATATCGTCGACGGTGCCGATCACTTCACAATCCTTTCAAGCTTTACGGATCCAAACCAATCATTGCATCGCCTGGTGACCCAGCTAGTCTGAAATCGCGGTGACACGGCCTTCGCAAATTTCGCGAAGCCGCTGGACAAGCCCTGTTCGGTTAGCAGAGCGCGAGATGAGGTAAATGTCTACGAACGCCTCATCTTCAATCTCTATAAAACGTGTGTTCTCGGCATGAACGCCGCTTATGCTGAGAGCGGGAACGACGGCGACTCCGAAACCGGCACCCGCCAAAGCTACAGCGACGGGCATACTTTCAACTTGTTGTGCGATGTGCGGATTGTAACCGGATTTCTGGCATAAGTGCAAAAATGTATCGAAGAAGGATGGAAACGTCTGGCGCGTCAAGGTGATGAAAGCGATGTCCGCCAATTCCCGCATGGCAATACTCTTGCGATCTGCCAGTGCGTGGGTTGCGCCAACGCAAAGGACAAGCCGTTCATGAAGGGCGAGAGTGACATTAAGTTCTGTTGCTTCGAAAACATTTCCCATGCTGCCAACAGCAATATCGACAAATCCCACGTCCACTTCGCCGTTTATAACCGCCATATACTGGGCATTCGACTGCATCTGCCGCAAATCGACCTCTGCTGTTGGTGAAAGTGCATGAAATTCTGTCAAGAACTCAGACAAGCGTACCAGCATCACGGCGCTCATGAAACCAACTACGATTTTACCTTCGTAGCCGCGATCTACCCGCCGAGCTTCGTCGATGGCTTCGTCGGCACTTGCCAAGATCATACGTGCGCGATTGAGAAAGATATCCCCCGCTTTGCTGAGAGACACATTCCTCTTGTCCCGATCCAATAATTTCAGCCCGAGTTCGCTCTCCAGTGCGGCTATTTGCTGGCTGAGAGGGGGCTGAGACATATTAAGCCGCTTTGCCGCTCTGCTAAAGTGTAGCTCCTCGGCAACCGCAACAAAATATCTGAGATGACGCAACTCCATTATATATTCCAAACCTTGCAGCTTTCAATGTAGAATATATTAGACATATTTATGACCCTATTGCAATCTGACTATCAAGGCAGGAGAATCGCATGAGTCAGAGATTGCCAGATCTGTTTGCGAGCCTGGAGCTGTATGTTGATGGGGGTTGGTCTGTCGCCACGCAGCAAGAGCGTAACGATAAGCGTTGCGGGTCCACGCTCGACGAGTTGAATGCCTTTTATTGCGCGATGATGCCGCATATCGCAGCAGTGGCGGACTACCTTAATCATTACCCGCTTGAAGCCATTCCGCCTCAGGCCGCGCGCCTTCTTCAGCTCGGTTTGATGTTGATGGAAATCGCGCCTGCCGTTGAAGTTATGAAGAGTCCGGATATTCCAACCGACTTTGCACGGGAACGGCTCATCATTCACCCGCAGATCCAAAATTACAAAGTGTCGAGCGTGCGGGCGGCATGACTAGCCTCTGATATCAGGAGTGTATAATGGCATCTTTGCCGATATCTGAACCCATCGTTCCCGATCTGACGACCAAGGAACGGGTGAACGCGAGCCAGCATCCTGAGTTGGGCACCGGACCAATTCCGGTTGAGTTTTTTCTGTCAGAAGAAATCTTCCAGCGGGAAGCTGACGAGATTTTTGGCCGCTATTGGTTGGTGATCGGGCGAAGCGAGCAGGTGCGTAACTCTGGCGATTATTTCGTGTATGAAGTTGAAGTCCAAAAAACATCTGTCATCGTCGCCAAAGGCAAGGATGGTAAGGTTCGGGCGTTTCATAATATTTGCCGACACCGTGGGAACCGTGTTGCAAGCGGAGCAGGCAACTGCCGACACTTCGTCTGCCAAAACCACGGCTGGGCCTTCACTATGGATGGAAAACTGGCAAGCGCACCAGACTTCTCGCAATTCCATGATCTGGATAAAGCCACATTAGGTCTTGTCGAGATTAATTGCGAAGTTTGGAATAGCTTTATATTTATCAATTTCGACAAAAATCCAGCGCAAACGCTGATAGAACAACTTGGTGGATTTGTAGAACAATATCGCGATTATCCGTTCGAGTCTCTGGTTTGCGGCGGCCAATGGTCATCCAAGCTCCGTTGTAATTGGAAAGTTTTCCAGGATATTTTCCAAGAGGCATACCACGTCAGCACGGTGCACGCCGGAACCTTTCCAACGTTTTATGCGGGTCCCATTAATCCATTCGGTCGGCCCGGTGGCTTCAAGACATGGGGACTCAACCGGAGCGCGACTGTCGTTTATAACCCTGAGTATGAGGCGACGCCCATCGAAAAGGTTGCGGCTGCGCTGGGGACAACCTGGACCGATATGGCTACCGAAGGATTTCCGGGTTCAAACTGGTCTAACAATAAGTATTTTGCGTTCGATATTAATGGGACGTTTCCCAACATTCTCATTGATGTCGCCTCCGGGTTCTTCTTTACTCACCAATTTTGGCCGATCAGCGTCAATGAGACCCGTTGGGTCGGGAGCGTTTACTTCTTGCCGCCTCGCAAGCCCAGTGAGTTGCTGAGCCAGGAACAGGCGTATATTTTGATACGCGATGCTTGGCGGGAAGATCTCAGTCTTGGCGAGGCCGCGCAGCTCGCGCTAGAATCGCGGGCAATGGACCATGTACATTTTGCGGACTCAGAAATTGCGTTGCGTCACTCCTTTGAGGCCATGAAACAGGCACTCAACCTTGATCTGTGACTAGCGACTTGGATTAGGTTGCGGCCCGCTATTTTAGCGTTGAAGCCAAATTGGCGAATCGCTTCATGCTGACGACCCTCTCCAGAACGTAGGAATGAACTGGTGAACAAGCCGAGATTGATCAGGTTTGATCAAGAAATTCACTTCCTTAAATGACGCTAAAATATGCCTAGCCCGGCATAACGTCCCAGGGCGCGAATTTATTTGACGGGAGCGGTATTTCGTTGAGCAGAGACGTGTTCATAAGTCGTCCTGGAGAAGGCGAGTCTTTCTTCAATCCCGATGGTTGTCGCGTAACAATCCGAGTTGATGGTCGTCAGACCGCAGGACGATTTACGGTCGTGGAAGCCGAGCATCTTCCAGAGGCTCCGCCAGCTCCGCTTCATGTTCATGGCAATGAAGATGAAGCAATCCAGATATTGGAGGGTTGCCTCATCGTTGAAATCGACGGCGTGAAACATGAGGCATCGGTCGGAACATTCATTCACATCCCGCAAGGCGTTTCGCAGCGGTTTTGGAATCCCGGTTCTGAAACATGTCGTTACCTGTCAATATTCTCTCCGTCAGGTCAGGAAGATTATTTCAAAGCGGCATATTCGCTAGATCCTGCCCAGCTTGGTTATGGTCGTGAGCTGGCGCTAATTCGTGCGCAATATGGGTTAGAATACCCTCGCTCGGTGAGCGAATGATTTCGCCAATCTGCCAGGGCGCAGATTCATTCCCTACAGAACGCAGTGCCTTACCCCTGCGGCTATCGAGAAGTGTAGCGAGGGGTGGTTAGCGCCGCACCATTTTTGCAAGATTGGAGCCAGGAGGGCTTAACTCATCATGATCGGTAAGCAACTTTCCAAAGTTCCAGACTATCAATTGTTCGTCTCGGACGATGTAGAAGATATGCGCGACAGGATTTCGGCAGTAATGCAGCCCCATGATCTTCGGCCTCTAGGGTTGAGCAGGTCGGTCAGTTGTTCGATGAGTTATTTGCAACTCGCCAATATTGGCGTCGGCACCATCAGTTTCGGACGAATGGCCGTTCATTTGGATCGGATCGACGGCTACCACCTTCTGATTTTGTGCCAGAGCGGTCAGGCCGAAATACGTATAGGGCAAGAGACACTTGTCATCGGCGGCTCCAAGGGCGTGTGCATCGGCCCGGGGGAGGCTTTTAGCGCGGAATTCTCCCATGATTGCGTACAGCTCATCTTCCGAATTGACGATTTGGCGCTTCGCCGTGCGAGTGGACGGTCTGATGCAACCTTGCGGAATGTGTTTGACCTTGGTTCCGCAGAATTGCGTTCTTGGGTAAAATGCGCCGATATGGTCCTTGATGATCGCGCCATGATGGCCCTGATGCAAAGCGATAGGAATCTTAGTGCAAGCTATGAACAGGTTTTTCTGACCGCTTTGTTCAGCGGGCTCGGCGTGATAGGCGAACCGAAATGCGGCACGTTCGCCCCGGCAGCGGTAAAACGGGCTGAGGCCTACATCGAGGAGAATATCCGAAACGAGATCGCGCTTGGCGATATTGCTTCGGCAGTGGGTGTGCCAGTGCGAACGCTGCTGGATAGCTTTCAGAGGTTTCGAGGTATCAGTCCTATGCGGTATCTGCGAGATCGGCGCCTCGATGAAGCTCGAGACCGGCTGAGATGTGATCCGAATCTGAGAGTGACGCAAGTAGCCCTGGAATCAGGATTTACGCATCTCGGTCGGTTTTCACAGGCCTATCGCTTGCGTTTCGGGGAGAGGCCATCGCTACGCAGCGGTACCATCGCTCGTCGCAATTCATGATTGTGTCGCTGGACCTTGCTCGATCATCGAACCTTTGAACTTTTCTACAAGACCTCATAGAACTTGGAGACTTTCGCGGAACGATGACGCAAAGCCCGGGTCAGCCTCGCGAACGCGATCGCTTGTCTATGAAGCGCAAAATTCAATAATTTTTCGCTCGAAGGCTTTTGGCTGCTCTATATTGGACAGGTGTGCCGCTTCGAGAACCGCAAGCGTTGCGCCTGGAATATTGTCGGCAAGAAATTCGGCATGGCTGATGGGCGTAGCGGGATCTTCCGTTCCTGCGATCACAAGGGTTGGAACAGCGATCAGCTTGGCAACCATGCGCTGATCCATATCACGAATTGCGGCGCAGCATCCCGCATAGCCATGGGCCGGAGTTGATAGCAACATGCTCCGGATCGGTGCGATCGCATCCGCCGAATGCAGCAGGAAATTCGATCGAAACCAGCGCTGCAATACGGAATCAGCTATCGCGGCAGTCCCGCTTGTCGAAATGACACGAATACGTTCGTCCCAACTCTCTGGCGGTCCCATGTAAGCGGAAGTATTGGCTAGGATCAGGCGCTCAAGTCGCTCAGGTGCACGCCAACCCAGCCACTGACCGACCATGCCGCCCTTCGAGAGGCCGCAGAAGGTCACGCGCTCGATCTCGAGTGCGTCGAGCAACTCTATCGCATCTCGGCTCAACCGGTCGACCGAATAAGCACCCGCTGGCGCGTCCGAGAGCCCATGCCCCCGACTATCGTAGCGCAATACGCGGAAATTCTCGCGAAAGCCCGGCATTTGCACGTCCCACATTGCCATTGCTGTGCCCAACGAATTGGAAAGCATCAAAACAGGAGCGTGCGGTGCGCCATCGAAGCGGTATGCGATCCTGCAGCCATCGCCCATGGTAACCATATCGTTGCTCATAACCGCTCCACCGCCAGCGCTAGACCCTGTCCAACACCCACGCACAGCGTGGCGAGACCGTATCGACCACCTTCTACTTCCAACCGATGCACGAGGGTTTGTACAATTCGCACGCCGGACATGCCGAGGGGATGACCTAACGCGATCGCGCCGCCGCATGCGTTGACGTGGTGCGCATCGTCGGCGAGACCGAGACAGCGCAACACAGCGAGAGACTGACTCGCGAAAGCTTCATTGAGTTCAATCGCGTCAAAGTCGCCGATCTTCCTGTTGATCCGCGCCAACAGTGTTTGCACCGCCGGGACCGGCCCGATCCCCATAACGCGCGGAGCCACTCCGGCGCTAGCCATGCCCAATATGCGCGCGCGGGGCGTTAGACCATGCCGCTGCGCGGCCGCTGCCGATGCGACAATCATTGCCGCGGCGCCATCGTTGACCCCCGACGCGTTGCCCGCGGTTACGGTGCCTCCTGGACGAACGATTGGCATGAGTTTCTGCAAATCAGCGATCGACGTGTCGCCTCGCGGATGTTCGTCGCTATCGACGACCACCTTCACCTTGCCGCTATCGACAACCACAGGGACGATCTCATCGGCATGAAAGCCGTCGGCCTGCGCCTTTGCGGTGCGCTGCTGGCTACGCAAAGCAAAGTAATCCTGATCTTCGCGCGAAACCCCGAACTCGTCTGCAACATTCTCGCCGGTTGCGGGCATCGGATCGGTGCCGTAGGCGACGTTCATCGCCGGATTGACGAAGCGCCATCCAATCGTGGTGTCATAGATCGCATTGTCGCGCGAAAAGGCACTTTTGGCCTTCGGTAAAACGAATGGCGCACGGGTCATGCTTTCCACACCGCCCGCAATCATCATGTCAGCGTCGCCCGCTCTTATCGCCCGTGCCGCCGACCCGATCGCATCAAGGCCCGACGCACATAGCCGGTTGACGGTCGAGCCGCCGACGCAATCTGGTAGTCCTGCGAGCAATACGGCCATGCGTGCCACATTGCGATTGTCCTCGCCAGCCTGATTGGCACAGCCGAGTATCACATCGTCGATCGCGGAAGGGTCGAGCGTTTCGTTGCGCTCGATTAGGTTGCGAAGTACGATAGCGGCAAGATCATCTGGTCGAACGTGCGCGAGACCGCCGCCATATCGTCCGATCGGTGTCCGGATCGCATCGCAGATGAACGCATCCGTCATTGCGCCACCTTTGCAGTGCTACCATCGAAAAAGGTGGTGGCTGTGCGGGCAGTGACCTCTTCGAGAGACACGCCTGGTGCCAGTTCGAGCAAGGTTAGGCCGCCTGCCTTTTTATCGCAGCCGATCACGCACAGATCAGTTATGATCAGATCGACAACGCCTGCGCCGGTCAGCGGCAATGAGCAGCGCTCGAGAATTTTTGGGGCACCGTGCTTGTTGGAATGCTCCATCACAACCACAACGCGTTTGACACCCGCGACGAGATCCATCGCACCGCCCATACCCTTCACCATTTTGCCCGGAATTGTCCAGTTGGCGAGATCGCCATTGGATGCAACTTCCATCGCACCGAGCACGGTCAAATCGATATGGCCGCCCCGGATCATAGCGAAACTATCTGCCGAGGAAAAAAAGCTCGAGGTCGGGAGCGCGGTAATTGTCTGTTTGCCGGCATTGATCAGGTCTGCATCGGCTTCATCCTCATAGGGAAAAATGCCCATTCCCAGCATGCCGTTTTCCGACTGGAGCGTGACCTTCATCCCGTCGGGAATATAGTTGGCGACCAGCGTCGGAATGCCGATACCAAGGTTGACATAATATCCGTCGTGCAACTCGCGTGCAGCGCGGGCTGCCATGTCTTCTCGCGTCCATGCCATTAGCCGCTCCTTGGCCGCGTGGTCAGTTTCTCGATCCGCTTTTCGTTGATCGTGCTCCGAACCACTCGATCAACGAAGATGCCCGGGGTGTGGATGTGGTCGGGATCGAACGTGCCGTCGGCTACAATTTCTTCGACCTCGGCGATTGTCACTTTTCCTGCTGTCGCCATGTTCGGATTGAAGTTTCGTGCTGTCTTTCGGAACATGAGATTGCCTGCGCTGTCCGCACGCCATGCCTTGACGATCGATAAATCCGCGCGCAACCACGACTCGCGAATGTAGAGTTCGCCGTCAAATACCTCAGCGGGCTTTCCCTCGGCCACGATCGTTCCCACGCCGGTCCTGGTGTAAAAGGCTGGAATTCCCGCGCCACCGGCTCGTATCCGTTCGGCCAGTGTTCCTTGGGGATTCAATTCAAGTTCCAGTTCACCCGACAGGTAAAGCTGTTCGAACAGTTTATTGTCGCCGACATAAGACGAGATCATTTTCCGGATTTGGCGATTGTCAAGCAACATCCAAAGACCGAAGCCATCGGCTCCACAATTGTTCGAGATGACAGTCAGGTCTTTAACGCCGGCACTGCGTATCTCCGGTATCAGACTTTCCGGATTGCCTGAGAGGCCGAAGCCGCCGGACATGATTGTCATGCCGTCGAACAAGACGTCTACAAGCGCGGCGGTGGGGCTCGGGTAGATTTTACTCATCGTCAGGAGTTATTCCTTCATGCGTGCGCGCGGACGCGTGCGGAAAAAGCTTCGCCCAATGGGTTTTCGGAACGCTGAAGGACAAAGTCGAAGGCAATATAGGCTGTATCACCCTGACGATTAGGCACTGGAAGCAGGCCTGCTCGTGTGCCGAATGCGAAATCGTCTGCAGCGAAGGGATCGTCACCGAAATTGATCTGCGTCGTCAGCGTTCGATAGCCGGGAGCCTCTACGAAGAAATGGACATGTGCCGGTCGATGTCCATGGCGGCCGAGCAAGTGCATGAGCGTATCAGTGGCACCACCGGGGGGAACACTGTAGCCGTTCGGCATCTTCGACTGGAAGCCGTAATGACCATCCGGGCCGAGCTTAAGCCTTCGACGGTTGTTGAACGGTGTCTGCTCACCGGTTGGATCGAAATGCGAATAGAAGCCCTTCGAATTCGCGTGCCACACGTGAAGGACGGCGTTCGGGACAGGTTCACCATCGGCACCAAAAATATTGCCGGACATGTAAAGTGTGCCCGTATCGTCAGGGTCGTCGGTCAGATTGGCGTCGCTATCAACCAGCGGCGCATTCTCAACATAAAGAGGCCCTTCGATGGTGCGCGGCGTCCCGCCCTCAAGTCCCGCCTCGGCATCTTTTGCGTCCATGTGCAGATCGAGAAAATGCTCAAGGCCGACTCCTGGCATCAGGAGGCCGAATTCGGTGACGCCCTGCTGCAGGAAATTCACTGCCTGCCAGACCTCGCTTTCGTCGATATCGTGCTTGACGATCACGGCCATCATTCCTTCTAGCAGATCGCGCAGAATAATCTTCAGACGGGGATTTCCCCCGGTGGTGCTGATACCTGCGGCGCGATCGAGAAGGTCTTGGACGATGGGAGTCTGAATGAAATCAGGGGTCATTGGGCCTCTCCGTATATATGGTGGCGATCTTTAGCGATCGTCGTCGTGAATGGATGACGGGTGACGGCAGAGCGCGGTGACGCGCACTTCCATGAAAGGATACAGCGGTAGGCTAATTAAGACGTCGTGCAATTCGCTGCTGCTGGTAACGTCGAAGATACTGATATTGCTGTAAAGGCCGACAACGCGCCAGATATGTCGCCAGGTTCCCACCTTCTGGAGTTCCTGAAATCGCTCAAGTTCCTTTCGCTTCAGGTCGGCGAAGTGGTCCACATCATAATCTAGCGGCACCTTCACATCCATTTCTACTTTGAACAACATCGATTTAGCCTTTTTGCATTGCAGCGATGGAGATTGTGGGACGTGCGGCTGCGTCACGACGCAGGAATGTGATACAGTCTTCGTCGAGAGCAATCCCGAGTCCTGGTCCTGATGGCACGCTTAACGCGAAATTACTGTAGGTTGGCGGTACCTCGAGGAGTTCCTCGGTCAGCAGCAGCGGTCCGAACAATTCTGTTCCAAAGGCGAGGCTGGGAAACGTGGCAAAGACATGCGCCGAAGCGATCGTGCCAACGCCCGCCTCGAGCATCGTCCCGCCATAGAGGCCTATCCCCGCAGCATCGGCGATCAATTGGACCGCCTTTGCTGCAGACAGGCCGCCGGACTGCTCAATTTTAATGGCGAATACGTCTGCTGCCGCACTCCGCGCAAAATCAAATGCGTCTTCCGGTCCATGCAGCGCCTCGTCCGCCATGATCGGGATCGCAGAGAGGGCGCGCAGCCGGGCCATCCCCTCCCGATTGTTGCGACTGATCGGCTGCTCGACGAGATCGCAGCCGATATCAGCCAGCATGGCGACGCCCCGTCGTGCGGTGGTTTCGTCCCACGCCATGTTGATGTCGACGCGAATGGAAGCGCGGTCGCCAAGCGCTCTTTTGATTGCGCCGACATGGGTCACGTCTTCAACGAGGGCTCGTTTTCCGATTTTCAGTTTGAAAGCCTTATGCCGGCGGAGGTCGAGCATCGTCTCGGCCTCGGCGATGTCGTCGGCCGTACTGCCGCTTGCGAGCGTCCACAGCACAGGAAGCTCATCGCGCACCCGTCCCCCCAGCAATTCGCTGATCGCGAGACCTGTACGCTTGCCCTGCGCGTCCAGCAGCGCGGTCTCTACCGCACATTTGGCAAAATGATTGCCGACGATCGAGCGGCCAAGGGCCGCCATGATCATGGCAGGACGGCTCGCGTCGCCAACGAGCAGTAAAGGCGCGAAATAGCTGTCGATCGCCAGCTTGATGCCCTCGGGGCTCTCGTCGCCATATGACAGGCCGCCAATAGTGGTGGCTTCCCCAATCCCGATTGAACCGTCAGCACAATGCAGCCGCAACAGGCACACTGTCTGCCGATACATTGTGGTCATCGCGAGAACATGAGGTCGGATCGTGGGGACATCCAAGATGATTGTTTCCACGCGTTCAATCGCGATCATACCATTTTCATATTGCATGGCTGATTGGATAGCGAGCAAACACGGCCGCGACAAAGACTTGATTAATCGGCTTTGATACTCAATGGGTATCGTCATGGAACTTCGACACTTGCGCTATTTTATGGCGGTTGCAGCAGCACGAAATTTCACGCGCGCAGCAAACCAACTTGGCATGGCTCAGCCACCGCTGAGCCGACAGATCCTGGAACTCGAGCAGGAGTTGGGAGCGAATCTTTTTGAGCGAAAAAGTCGTCCGATCGCGCTGACCGACGCCGGGCGCCTTCTCTTGGATCTCGCTCACGACACCTTGAACAGCGTCGATCGCCTCAAACATGCCATGCGACGGTATAAGGAGAATGGGCGCCAGCGTTTTGTCATCGGATTTGTCGGATCAACCATATATGGGCCGGTGCCCACAATGTTACGATCATTCCGGGCCCTGGCTCCGGAACTTGACATAGATTTGGTAGAAATGAACACGTTGGCGCAAATGAAGGCTCTGAAAGATGGATCGGTCGATGCGGGGATAGGGCGCCTTATTTTTGAAGACAGTGCGATTGAGCGGCAGGTGCTCGAATTGGAGCCTCTTGTCGTGGCGCTCCCAACTGATCATCCGCTCGCGCCAGACCGTTCTTCTGTCTCGATCCTGGAATTGCTTGAAGATACTCTGATTGTCTACCCAAGCGAACCACGGCCCAGCTATGCCGATCAAATTCTTGGTTTGTTTCGCCAATATGCGGCGACACCGCAGCACATCAGGGAAGTTCGTGAACTTCAAACGGCATTGGGGCTCGTGGTCGCGAGGGCGGGAATATCGATCGTGCCCAATGCGGTTCGAAGGCTGCGGCGCGACGATATCGCATATCGACCTATAAGCGAACCGGACGCTGTTTCGCCGATCATTTTGAGCTGGCGGGCGTCTGACGCCTCGCCTGCTCTCAATCTGTTGCGCAGCGTATGGCGTGATATCGACGTCAGCGCCTGAAGGAAGGAGAGGGGGTGTCGATCACAACGGTCGGGCCAGCCAGAAAAATGATCATCGATATTATGCTAGTTTATTGGTTCTGGGCTGTCTTTGGATTCTTCCGCCACGACGGCCGTGCTGATGAATTTGAGCGCCGGCGAGGTGCGAAGCGCCAACAGCGAAATGGGCCAATCTTTGAGGGGACGAAGCTGTTAATCCGGGGTATCAATTAATACTCAAAACAAATAAATTATCTTGGATAAATATATTAGACATATACGTTTGCTGTGGGCAATCTTGAGCGACGATCAGATGGAGGGTCTCGTGAGCAAGGTGCTGCCGACGCAATTCTCCAATGCTAAGCTTGGTCTTGATTTCACCCAGTTTGCCGGGCTGAGAGGGCCGTTCATCTCGATCTCAGAGAAATCCCGATCTCGCTGCGTGTTTCAATATCCGCTGTGTGATGCGGCGTATCATGCGACACGAAAACATGTGGCCCGCGCTCGCCATGCCTTCCCATTGGTTTTGGCTCGAAAAACTATGGCCCGGCCTTGCGGCAGCCCAGCAATGGGGCGGAAATTATTGGGCCAAGCCGCCTTTCGCGGCGATGCTTCGACGAGCCGACAGGAGCGGTGGTCGCGGCGAAAAAGCGCGTCAGTGGTAATTGGCGCAACGCCAATGTCGGTGGATCAAACATCAATGCGGTCATCAAGAGCCGCAATGTCAGGTGGAGCACGAAGCGTACCGAGAAGCGCGTATTTCTTCGGACGCTGAATCTCGTTCCAAAATCAAAGAAAAGGGGTAATCTCATGACCAAGTCGAAATATACCGGTTTACTTACTGGCGTAGCGCTGACGTGCTTAGCATCGAGCGCACTGGCGCAAGATCAGACATCAGAGGGTGCGGCCGCGACATCCGACAGCGTCCAAATGGACGAAATCGTGATCACCGCGGAAAAGCGTGAGAGCTCCATTCAAAAAACGGCATTGTCGATTACTGCGCTTGCGGGAGCTGACCTGGCCAAAAAGGGTATTGGCTCTGTGGAAGGCATTGTTGGCCAGATCGCCGGCGTTGCAGTAAATAATGAATCGGGAACGACCAAGGTAAACATTCGAGGTCTGGGCCTGTCCTCCTTTGGGCCTGCTGTAGAAGGGTCAGTGGCTGTGTACGCAGGCGGGGTGTATCTGGCCCACGCTAACGAAATTGGCGGAGCGTTTATCGACGTTCAGCGTCTCGAGGTGCTGCGTGGTCCGCAAGGGACGCTCTATGGTCGCAATTCGACTGGCGGCGCCGTCAACATCATTCCCAATGCACCCACAGAGGAATTCCACGCCGGGGGAAGCGTATCCTATGGCAATTATAACAGCTTCGAACTCAACGGCTTTGTCAGTGGTGCCGTCATACCGGATGTCCTGAAAGTTCGCTTCGGCGGCCAATATCAAAGACATGGCGGCTATTCATTGAATGTTCCCACCGGCGAGCATTTCGACAGTCTTAATCAAGGCGGTTTCCGGGGTACTATGGAATATACGCCGACTGACCGGCTAAAGATTACACTCGCCGGCGATTATTATCATGGGGAGGACACCTCGGTCACGGTCCATTATATCGGCGACGGTATTCAGCGGCGCTTCGCCGATCAGCTTGTGCCAAAGGCTGTAAATCCAACCGCAGCGGCAGCAGCGGCGGCATTGATCACCACCGTGCGCCCACTTGGCGTAACTGCATATGGAGGGATCACAAACCCAGTTGATAGCAACAGCATGGCAATCGACCCGCAGAATCTCTACCAAAATAATCGTCCCGATAGCACGCGTACTTATTACGGCTTTTCCGGCATTCTTGATTATGAGATATCCGACGACCTCAGCTTCAAATCGATTACCGCCTATCGCAACGGCCAATACAGCAACTATCTGGATTTGGACCGGACTACGGGCGACGCCGTAAATTATGACCAGTTTGAAAACTGGCGGCAGTTCAGTCAGGAACTGCAGCTCATCGGTGAGACGGGCAAGCTGAGCTACATTCTCGGCGCATATTATCTGAATGATCGCGTTCCCTATGCAGGCTATGTCTTCGAAACCCCTCCGTTTGGAACATTTCTGCCCTATGGCGCAGCAAAGACCAATGCCTATGCGGCATTTGCGCAAGCCACTTATGCATTTACGCCTGAACTCAAGCTCACGGTCGGCGGCCGGTACGGCTATGAGAGGCGCTTCAGAAGCGAGTTCGTAGACAATTATGGTGCGCTTCAAGGCCCTATATTGCCCGACCGGGTATCGTTCTCCAAGTTTACGCCAAAGGCGACGCTTGATTATCAGCCAAGCAATGATGTTACCCTCTACGCCACTGTAGCACAGGGTTTCAAAAGCGGCGGGTTCCTGATCTCTGCTGCGCAGGGGCCAATCGAACCTGAAACGGTTTGGGACTATGAGGCTGGTGCAAAACTTCGGCTGTTCAACAACCACGTTCAGTTGAATGTCTCGGGCTACCATTACGACTACAAAAATATCCAGACGCCCATCGTTAATGGATTTGTTATTGCGGTTGCAAATGCTGCCTCAGCAACGGTCGATGGAGGAGAGGTTGAATTGACCGTTCAACCTGTTCGAGATCTTAAGTTAACAGCTTCGGGATCGCTCATCGATGGAAAATTTGGAGAATTTATTACTCAGAATCCTCAATACACATCTCTTGGACTTCTTAATTTGAAGGGAAATAGGCTGCCATTCAACTCAAAGTGGTCTTATTATTTGGATGCTGTTTATACCATTCACCTGCCAGATGGCGCGTCGATCGAGCCGCAGGTATCGTATACATGGCGAGGGCTCAAATATTTCGATGCTTTCAACCTTCGCAACAATTTTCAAAAAGCGGTTGGAACAATTGATGCTCGGTTGCGATATTCGTCCCCAGGCCAGAAGTGGTATCTTGAGGGCTTTGGCAAGAACCTGACGAATGAATTCGTCATTTCACAGGGCTACGCCAGCGGCGTCTATCAAGGCTCCCCGATAGGGGCGCAGCGAGAAGCGCCTCGGACTTACGGTGTTCGGCTGGGCTTCAACTATTAAGGTCGCAAGCGTGGCGGGCAATGCTTATGGCATCCCGCCACGCTCCTACTCGCCACAGTATTCAATCGCGCGCCGAGCCTCATTATTTAGCCCAAGAGCCTATCGGCCGCGGTGACGCGTCATTAATTGGGATGGCCAACGCCATCTTGCTTCAATTCTCCATAGCCTGTCGGCTATTCGACGGACCGCCAATGGTTCGAATTCCGTCAAATCTGGGGCATATAAGAGCATCCTTCACGTCGCCGCGAACGCGGCTATGTCGGCTGGGTCGTTGGACGCTTTCCGACACCACATCCGTCGGCCGTCCAGTCCTTTGCATTGTTGTCGGTATCTCATGATCGATGCCGGTCGTCGGGGCCGCCGGAGGGATTGCACGCTGCTCCAGCCTCGCCGTGGCGTTCATCAGGATGGAACGGATTTTCGATGAGCTATGCCATTGCGTTTGGGTTGATGACCGCATTGTTTTGGGGCGTTACCGACCTGCTCGCGCAAAGGGCTGCGCGCGCTGCAGGGGTGGTCAGGACAATGATCGTCAACCAGGCACTCGGCTGCTGCGTCCTGGGATTGTTGTTGATCGTAGATTGCGGGCAAGCAACGCAAATCTTTACCGCGCCGCTGGAAGCATGGGCGATTGCGATCGTCGGCGCTTTTTTTGGTATCGGGGCCACGCTGTCGCTGTTCCGCGCGCTTGCTCTTGCGCAAGTCGCGTCGGTAGTGCCGATCGTGGCAAGCTATGGTGCTGTTACCACATTGTTGGCGATTGCTTCGGGCGACCAGATACGCCGACCGCTGATCTTCGGACTGATCGCGTGCATCTCTGGCGCAATTCTCACGGCTGCTTCACAGTCTTCCCAGCAAAACGCCAGCGCCGCAAACTTCGCGCGCCGCTCGATACCGTGGTCGGTGACGGCAGCGATCCTATATGGCTTTCAATTTTTTCTTCTGGGCCGCGAAGCTGTGCCGGTGCTTGGGCCGATCGCGCCTGTCATGGTCTATAATTTGACCGGGCTCATCATCTACGCGCTTAAGCTGGCACTGGTTGGTAGCAGGAGTGAGCCGATAGAGCGGCCGGCATGGCGTTATATGATTGGCACTGGTTTCACGGTGCTGGCGGGTTATGTCGCCATCAGTGCGGGAATGAAGACGGGCCATGTGGCCGTGGTTACAGTGCTGAGCTCGTTTCAGAGTCCAGTGACAGTTGTTTTGGCATGGCTCGTCTTTAGAGATAGAATTTCTCACCATCAGGCTGCCGGCCTTTGCCTGATCGTCGGAGGGCTGATCTGCATCCACGTCGGGTAGGCAAGATTGATATCTCAACGCTCCGATGCTTGGTTTTCGACCGCTCTGCTGAGCTGTGCGAGCCCGCTTTGGCTTCTGAGCTGGATGTCATTCATGCGACAAGAGTTTTGAGAGAAATCCCCAGATCTGCGAGTTGATGCAGATCCGGTGACCGCCGATTAACCACCAGTGCTTTCCCCTGGACATAGTCCTTCGTCGCGTTGACGCAGTCGAGAGCGATCACGCGTCCCGACTTGAGGTATATGATTGAGAAACTGCGGGTCGCAGGATCACCGCGCTGGACGATGTTATCGTAGCCCAGGCTCAGGCCGACCGTCTGCAAACGCAGATCATATTGATTTGACCAGAACCATGGCACGGCTTGATACGGTACGGCTTCGCCGTTGATGGCCTTGGCGACCACGGTGGCCTGATCATTAGCATTCTGCACTGACTCCAGCCGAATTGGGGCACCATCAGCGAATGGGTTGGGGTGCATTGCGCAGTCGCCAATGGCATAGACGTCAGGTAGGGAAGTCTGGCAAAAGATATCGACATCGATCCCATTCCCGCCCGTAGCTCCCGCTACGATGAGAGGCTCGACGGCTGGGATGATGCCGATTCCCACAATCACCATGTCGGCAGGAAGAATACTGCCGTCGTGCATCCGCACGCCCGAAACCCAGCCATCCGATTCGTTGATGCAATCAACGCGCGCGCTGAGGCGGATATCTACCCCTTGGGCTCGGTGTTCCGCCTCATAAAAACGAGACAGCGGCTCGGCTGCGACGCGGGCCAATACCCGATTCATCGCTTCTAGCACGGTTACGTGCTTGCCCATTTTGGTCAAAACGGCGGCCGCCTCGAGCCCGATATAGCCGCCGCCGATCACTATGATGTCACGCGCCGTCCGGGTTTCCGCTAACATCCTGTCGACATCGGCCCGGGTGCGAACGCTATGAACTCCTTTCAGATCATGCCCCGAACAGGTCAAGGTCCGCGGTGCCCCTCCGGTCGCCCAGACAAGGCTGCCATAACCGATCGTGGAACCGTCCCCAAGCGTCACAAGATGTTCGACCGGGTCGACGGCAATGACGCGACGCTCCAGCAAAAGGTCGATGTCCCGCTCGGCCCAGAAAGCCAAGGGACGGATCAGGATGCGTTCGAAGCTTCGTTCCCCGGAGAAATATTCTTTCGAAAGCGGCGGGCGCTCATAGGGTGCTTCCGGCTCATCTCCCAGCAGCGCGATACTGCCTTCGAAATTATTCTGCCGCAATGCGATTGCTGCCTGTGCGCCACCGTGCCCGGCCCCTACGATAAGGACGTCATATTGCGGCATGTCTACGTTCCTTGTCGTTCAAAAATACCCAGTCTGTCCTTGGACCCGCGTCGCCATTCAGGCGTCGCGGCGACAAACCAAGGATGCCCCTATGGCTAACATCACGTTGCAACGCGTCGGCGACTTCGTCGTGCATAGATATATCCGACGCTACGAAAATTCTGAATTCCGGGCATTTGCCGCGAAATTCAGTCATTTCAATGCGGTTGGCGGCAGGAGCATGTTGGCGCGCGCCCTGCACTGCGGAACGTCCGACTTGCCGAAATCGCCTCCAGCGCAATCAAGCGTTCTGCTTGGCCGCGAAAGTCGCCAGCGCATCCATGAGTGGAGGATTCAGGCAGTCATATGGCTCCAGTCCGATGTCCTTGAAGCGTGCACGAATACCGTCCATCTCGACCGGATCTACCCCGCCTTCAATGGCCGATGACACGAATGCCGCGAACCCTGGTGCTGCGGCACCCTGTTCCTCGAAAAGCTCGGCGTGGATGAAATCCAGGCCATGGAAAGCATGCGCCTTCTCTATGCGGCCAAAAAGATGCACGCCGCAGCCAGTGCAAGCGTACCGCTGGATGGTGGCGGCCTCTTCAACAATGGCCAGCTTGTCGCCATTCTCAAGGACCGAAATTGTGTGCTTCGGAACCACGCCAACAATCGAAAAAATCGCGCCGTCCGGCTTCCAGCATTTAGTACATCCGCAGGCATGGTTATGAAGGGCATCGCTTCCGACCGAAACCTTCACTGGCTTGTCCGCGCAATGACACACGAGGGTGCCACCCGCGAAAGTGCCGGAACCAAGCGTCAAGCCATCATTGAGTAACGGGTGTAGGGAAATATTAGACATGAGAGCTTCCTTGCTTGAGTATCAAAATACGACGACGCTGCGAATGCTTTCACCGGCATGCATCAGATCGAACCCCTGGTTGATCTCATCCAACGTCAACACGTGGGTGATCATCGGGTCGATTTCGATCTTGCCATTCATATACCAGTCTACGATCTTGGGCACATCGGTGCGCCCCTTCGCGCCGCCGAAAGCGGTGCCGAGCCAGTTGCGCCCTGTAACCAGTTGGAAGGGGCGTGTGCTGATCTCCATGCCTGCCTCGGCCACGCCGATCACGATGCTTGTTCCCCAGCCGCGGTGGCACGCCTCAAGCGCCTGACGCATCACGGTCGTGTTGCCAGTACAGTCGAACGTATAGTCGGCGCCGCCATCCGTCAGCGCGACGAGATGAGCGACGATATCAGTCACGTCCTTCGGATTCACGAAATGAGTCATGCCAAAGCGGCGGCCCCATTCTTCACGGTCTGGATTAACATCGACGCCGACGACCATGTTCGCGCCGGCCATCTTGGCACCCTGCAGTACGTTGAGGCCGATGCCCCCGAGTCCGAACACGATGACGTTGTCGCCCACCTGCACCTTGGCGGTGTTGACTACTGCCCCGACGCCGGTTGTGACCCCGCAGCCGATGTAGCAGCTCGTTTGAAATGGCGCATCCTCGCGGATTTTCGCGACCGCAATCTCTGGCACAACGGTGAAGTTCGAGAAGGTTGAACAACCCATATAGTGGGAGATTGCCTGTCCCTTGTACGAGAAGCGAGTGGTGCCATCGGGCATCAGGCCCTTTCCCTGGGTCGCCCGAATAGCGGTACAGAGATTGGTCTTACCGCTGAGGCACGATTTACACTGGCGGCATTCGGGTGTGTAAAGCGGGATCACATGGTCGCCCGGCATGACGGAGAAAACCCCGGCCCCAATGGCACGAACAACTCCGGCACCTTCATGTCCCAATACGCTCGGAAAGAGTCCCTCGCTGTCCAGTCCATCAAGCGTATAGGCGTCGGTATGGCAGATGCCGGAGGCCATGATCTCAATCAGCACTTCGCCGGCTTTTGGGCCTTCGAGATCCAGCTCGACAATCTCGAGGGGCTGTTTGGCTTCAAACGCAACGGCAGCACGGGTTTTCATGATTCGCTCCGGAATAATTCGATTAATCTATAGTGCTCCGAAAAATCTGATAATCATGCCATTTTGTAATTCATTATTACAGTATGGGAATAATGACGATGGGTACTTGGGATGGTATGGAAGAGCTTGTGGCGGTGGCGAACGCTGGCAGTTTCATTGGCGGTGCACGGACGCTGGGAGTCTCAGCCGCGCATATCACCCGCGCGATCGCGCGACTTGAGGTGCGTGTCCAGAACCAGCTGTTCATTCGTACCACGCGCACGATCCGGTTGACTGCGACTGGCCAAACATTGCTTGACCATTGTCGTCGTATCGTTTTGGAGCGCGATGAGGCTTTCGCAATGGTCGGTGAGGGGGGCGAACCTCAAGGTGACCTTCGCGTCACATGCTCGGCCGCCCTTGGTGAACGCTTTCTTGCCCCGATCATTCGGCGCTTTTGCGAGCGGCATCCAAAAGTGAGTGTGGTGATCGAACTCAATAATTGTCTAGTCGACCTAGTAGGCGAAGGGTTTGATCTTGCCGTGCGAACGGGCACCCTTGCCGACTCGCGGCTCATAGGCACTCGCATTGCGTATCGGACCCATTACGCCTGCGCAGCAACCGATTATCTCGCAAGGCGTGGCATACCAAGTGACGTGTCCGAACTCAGTCAGCACGAGTGCCTCGCAGGCACTGCGACCGCTTGGCATTTTAAGGTCGGTGATCAGCAACATTTCCATCGTCCACAGGGACGATGGCGATGCAACAGCGGGACCGCGGTCGTAGATGCCGCATTGGCTGGCATGGGGATTTGCCAGCTGCCAGAATTCTACGTTCTGCCGTACATCAGATCGGGCCAGTTGCAGCAGATACTTGGCAAGTTTCAGCCAGACGAGGAGCCGATCTGGGCGGTCTATCCGCAGCGTCGTCATTTGCTGCCCAAAATAAGTCGACTTGTTGAAGCTCTGCGCGATGAACTGCCCGCCGCATTGGAGGGAGCGCGTATTGGCCCGCTATGTGCCTGATTAAGAGATCCAAAGCCTGACAGACACGCGGCCAAGATCAATCTTTGGGCGTGGACGAGGCATTAATCGGTCTAGGATTTCTGACAAGACGGGGAGCATCTGAGCTTAGGGCCACAATCAACCGATTGAGGAAGGTTGAGTCTGACTTACAAAAGCGGAAAAGCGGTCTATCAAAGAAGCTCGAAACCGACGAACGATCGTCTCTTTCATAGCCTCTGGATTGATCTGCAAATAGTATCCGTACCCGACTTTCGCCCCAGAGGGAAATGGAGTGGCGAGATCACCGGACTTCAGTCTGTCAGCATACATGGTCACATCCGCCAGGGCGACTCCCATGCCGGCAATGGCATAATCGATTGCCAGCGTCATGGTCTCGAAGATCACGCCACGGCTGTGATCAAGTTGATACCCAATCTCAGCAGCATACCGCGCCCACAGAAGGTTCGCCGGTTCGTCGGCAATGCGGACATGGAGAAGATCCTCGGACGCCATGAGAGCAGAAAGTCCTGCGTCTCGATATTTGCTCACGAGTTCCGGCTTGCAAACGGGTGTAAGCTGAATTTCCCACAGCAAGTCCCTTATGGATTCACCGACACGCGGACGATCAAACACGATTGCAAGGTCGAGTCCATCCATCCGAATGCCGGTGCCAATGGTGCTCGACAAGTCGACCGAAACATCCGGATTTGCTTCCCGAAATTCTCTGAGAAAGGGCATTGCCAAACTGTGTAAAAATGCAGGCGGTATATGAATACGGAGCTGCTTGCTTCCGGTAATCTGATGCATCGCCTGCTCAATTGCTCCCAAACCGCGGCTTACAGCCTCCAACAACTGAGCGCCTTCTTGAGTCACGTCGACGCCGTTTGGCCGCCTTAAAAACAGTTTAACCGACACCTGCGCTTCCAAGACGGCAATATGTCTGCTTACAGCACTCTGCGTAACGCTAAGCGCTTGCGCGCCAGCGCGAAAACTCTTTGCGCGTGCGACCGCCTCGAACGCTCTAAGAGCATTCAGCGGAAGATTCGTTCGCGTTATAAGTCCCATGCTCAATCTACCTTGCGCCACAGGTTTCAACGCTAAAATGCGATGACTACAATCGCAACCAGATTATGCCTGTCCGCCTTAACGCCATATATTGCTGTAAACCGTTGCGACTTTGGGATTGTCATCAATCGCAAAAAGCGATCGCACTCTCTCATTTTCAGATTAGCTCGCGCCCACGCAATTGGGCATGGTTGCGAAACCGTCTGCAAAAAGTCAGCTACGAGGGATCCAGATGTTTGATTTAGGACGAATGAGCGCACTGCTGGAGCAACGCCGCCCCGATCATAGTCTTCCCCAAGCATTTTACACCGACCAAGACGTCTTCGATTTCGATATGAAGGCAATTTTTGAACGTGCCTGGACGATGGTCGGTTTCGAGATCGAATTTCCTCAGAGTGGCGCCTACATCGCACTAGAAATCGGAAGTGCGGCCGTCATCATCGTCCGGGGGAAGGACGGCATCATTCGTGGCTTTCACAACAGCTGCCGACATCGCGGTGCCCGGATTTGCCAAGAAGCTGCGGGTCGCACACCTCGTTTCGTCTGCCCTTATCATCAGTGGAACTATGATCTCACCGGTAAGCTTCTTCGCGCTGCCAAAATGGCGGATGATTTCATCCCCGAAAATCATGGATTGGTGCCAATTCACGTCGAAACCGTTGCTGGTTGCGTCTATGCCAGCGTCGCCAAGACACCGCTCGATTTTTCTCCGTTTCGTGCCAGCGTTGAACGAGCTTTACGTCCCTATAATCTTCAGGATGCGAAGATCGCGCATATTGGCTATTTAGAAGAACGCGGCAATTGGAAGCTGGTCATGGAAAACAGCCGTGAATGCTATCATTGCGCGGCAGGACATCCAGAGTTTCAAAAAGCCTATCCGATTGCGATCGGTGAACGTGGTGGTGCCCTCGAGCATGTCGATGAAACCGAAACCACGCGCAGGTTGCGCTTGCTGGGTCTGGACGTCCCGTCGGAGATGAACGACTGGTGGCAGGTCGCGCGCGTGCCTCTGAACGAAGGCAAAGTCACCTTTTCCGTAGATGGCGGTGCGCTTGTGTCCAAGCGGTTGATAGAGCAGGACGGTCGCGATCTGGGCGCCTTACGTTGGGCGATCGAGCCAAATAACTTCTGCCACGTTACTGTCGATAGCGCATTCATGTTCAGCGCAAATCCCGTCCACCCGACTCTGACCAAAGTGACAGCCAAATGGCTGGTGCATAAAGACGCAGTCGAAGGTGTGGATTATCAGGTCGCCGACGTGATCCGTCTGTGGGACGAGACCAACATGCAAGATCGGGATTTCATCGAGAACAACCAACTCGGCGTCAATAGCGCGGGCTATATTCCAGGACCCTATTCCCCTTCGGCCGAGCCCTATGTGATGAGCTTCGTAGATTGGTATTGCAAAATGGCACGTGAATTTATTGCAAACGGTCTCACGCCAAGCTCGGTTCAATCTGCGGCATGACATCAAATATCAATATACGGGCGTGAGAACGACACGATACGGGAGAGAGACGACGATGGACATCAGCGGGGATCGTTCAAGGGAGGGGCATTCGCTGGAAGCGGACCGCTGGTACGTCTTGTTCGTTATGACCTTGGTGTATACCGTCAACATCGCGGATCGTTTTGTCGTATCGACCCTGATTGAACCTATCAAGATTGAGTTTCAGCTCAGCGACAGCGCCGTAGGGCTTCTTACTGGTGCGGCACTTGCTATCTTTTATGTCGCTGCCGGAATTCCGCTCGGCATTCTGGCGGACCGGGCGAACCGGAAGCGCATGATCGCGATCGCGCTAACTAGCTGGTCGCTCCTCACAGCATTGTGCGGTCTTACTCAAAACTTCTGGCAGCTCCTGTTCGTGCGGATGGCGGTTGGCGTTGGCGAAGCTGGTGGCATCCCGCCCTCACAATCGCTTCTAGCAGACAAATTTCAGCCGCGCATGCGGGCCTTCGCGATGTCGCTATTCTCGATCGGTGCTGCCGCCGGTGCAGCTATAGGAGCATCACTCGGAGGTTATCTCGTCGACGCATATGGATGGCGTGTCGTCCTCTATGCCTTTGGCCTTGCAGGATTGCCACTCGCCCTGCTGCTGGCAATCACCGTGAAAGAACCGCTCAGGGGTCGACTGGACAGCCGGCCAGTTGCGAAGATGGCAAGCATGGGCGAAACTTTTCGGTTCGTTCTCGGACAAAAAGCTCTATTGCACATTCTGGCTGGCGCCACGGTTCTAACTTATTGGGGCTGGGGGATGGTCTGGTGGACACCCGCTTTTCTATTGCGCAGCCACCACATCAGCTTGAGCGACAGTGGTCAAATGCTCGGGTTAATGCACGGCGTCGGCGGGATTGGTGCCACCTTGGTCACCGCATATCTGATGAAGCAGCTCGCTTATCGGGATGCCCGTTTTCAAACCTGGTTTATCGCGCTCGCGACACTGCTTCCGACGGTTCCGTCGATATTTGCTTATTCGCTTGGCTCCGACCGACTTTCCATTCTCGCGCTGTGGTTTTTTGTCCCAACCATCTACATCTATATTGGGCCATCATTTGCGCTCGTCCAAAATCTTGTGCCGGCCATAATGCGATCACAAGTTTGCGCCTGGTTCCTATTCTGTGTGAATATTGCGAATCTCTTGATCGCGCCGGTCTTAATTGGGTCGCTATCAGATGTGCTGAAGCCGCATCTGGAAAACCCAGCCGAGTCCTTGCGTTACATTCTCGTTGGGACTGCTTTCACCGGATTCTGGGCTGCTTGGCACTATTATACAGCAGGACGTTATTTGCGGGCGGATTTGGTGCGCGCCGGATCTGAGGCTAACTTGTAAGTACGTTGGATGATTCTGGGCAGGCGGCATTTTGACTCATATGAGTGGTGAGGTAAAATTGCCATTCGCAAACCCTTCCAAGACATTCAGCCGCCGACTTTCAAACCCTGGGAGCGGACGGTCCGGTATTGCGGCGGCTCCCGACCAATTGTGTTCTTTCGTAAGCGTGTTCTGACGGTCGCCTTGCGGTATGTGGCTTGAACGGGTTGATTGCCGCTCTTTGAGCGGGGTAGCCGGTGTCGGACGAGATCATTGATTCAGCGAGTGACAGAGCGACTAGGCCGTAGACTCATAAACGCGGAGCCACAGCCGCATTGATGCGAGTTGGACCATGGCGAGGAAGTTGGCGGCCAGCTTGTCGTATCGGGTGGCGACCCGGCGAAAGTGCTTCAGCTTGGAGAAGAACCGCTCGATCAGGTTGCGTTCGTGATAAAGCCGTTTGCTGAAGCATGGCTTCCATTTCCGATTGGATTTGGCCGGGATGTTGGGCGTCGCACCTTGTTCCTCGATCAACGTGCGGATGCGGTCGGCATCGTAGGCCTTGTCGGCGAGCACGATCGTGTGCGGTCCAAGTTGGTTGAGTAGCTGATCTGCAACCTGGCCATCATGTGCCTGCCCGGCTGTCAGGCCGAGCCGGATCGGGAGACCTCGCGCATCGACGACGGCATGGATTTTCGTTGTGAGCCCGCCCCGTGATCGACCGAGACAATGATCTCGATCCCCCTTTTTGCCGTCGCAGCCTGTTGGTGCGCCCGGATGGAAGTGCTGTCGATCATTTGGATGTCACCGTCGTAGGCGGCAGTGATGGCATCCATCATCCGATCCCAGACACCGGCCTTCCGCCATCGCACGAAGCGGTTGTAGCAGGTGGTGCGGGGGCCATAGCGTTCGGGAAGGTCGCGCCATGACGCACCGGAGCGCAGCACCCAGAAGATGCCGTTCAGCACGCGGCGGTCATCGACGCGGGGAACGCCTCGCGGCTTATTGGGCAACAGCGGTTCGATCACACGCCATTCGAAGTCGGTCAGATCATATCGGCTCATGCGGAGCCTGAATCAGTGTTGATTGCTGCTGAGAAGTGACCCGGGGTTTTCATCGAGAAGTGACCCGTCTGTAGGTTATGTTTCGAGTTTCATTGGTGGGTCAAGATGGCG
>NZ_JACIJC010000003.1 GCF_014199215.1 Sphingobium boeckii | reverse complement strand
CTCTGATTATGCCGAACCGTCGCGCGGCCGATGGCCGGAAAACCAACCTCAACCAGAGACCGCGCGGCATAATCCGGGTCCCGGCATTATGCCCCTTATGCCGATATCGGCATAAGACCCATGCCACCGGCCATCGCTCGCGGCTCGACCGCGACCAGACCGCGGCCTTTGGCACGAAGGACTATGCGCGCGAAGAGCTGATCGCCGAAATGGGATCGGCCTTTCTCTGCGCGGCGCTCGGAATCGTCCCGACCGTCCGGCACGCCGACTATATCGGCGCATGGCTGGAGGTGCTGCGCGACGACAATCGCGCGATCTTCCGTGCCGCCAGTGCCGCGACCAAGGCGGCGGACTGGTTGCTGGCACGCCATCAGGCGACGGCAGCCGATGCCGTCTCGCTGGAGCTGGCGGCATGATCTTGCTCACCGATCCGATCCGCGCCGCGTTGATCGCCAATGCCGCCCGGCGCGGAGCGGCGCTGCATGACCCCATGCCCGTGGTCAAATTCTTCAATCCCCTGGGCGCTGCGACATGGCTCGCGACCGAGCTTGACCAGGATGGCGACACCCTGTTCGGGCTGGCCGATCTGGGCCTGGGTTGCCCTGAACTCGGCCGCTTTTCCCTTCGTGAAATGGCATCCCTGCGCTTGCCTTATGGCCTTGGCATCGAACGCGATATCGCCTTCGGGACGCCGTGGCGGCTCTCGATCTGGGCGCACACCGCGCGGATGACCGGCTCGATCCTCTGGGCCGAAACCCTGCTGCGCCGCGCGGAAATCAACCGCACCGACCCCGAGCTTCCGACCGCCCAGCCTTGAGCGGCGGATGACGCGCGGCGCGTTCCGCCGCAATCCTGCCGGTCGCGTATCTCTGCCCTGATCATCCGCGACCGGCGCTCACATGGAGCTATGACAATGAAACTCGATTTTATCCCGCTCGACATGCTGTCTGTCAGCAAGGCCAATATGCGGCACGGCAGGAAAGCCCCTGACGTGACCGATATCCTGCCCTCGATCCGCAAGCGCGGCATTCTCCAGCCGCTGATCGTACGGCGGGTCGCGTCCGATATGGACGGCGAGGCGGACCGTTTCGAAATCCTCGGCGGACGCCGCCGCTATCATGCCGCGTGCGCACTTGCGGTGGAGAAAGGCGAGGCCGATCCCGTGCCCTGCGCCATTCTCGATGACGGTGACGACGCGTCCGCCATCGAAGCCTCGATGATCGAGAATATGGCCCGGCTCGATCCCGATGAGGTCAGCCGCTGGGAAAGCTTCACCCGGCTGGTGAAGGAAGGGCAGGGGATCGATGAAATCGCGATCACCTTCTCGCTGCCCGAACTGGCGGTCAGGCGCATCCTCGCGCTCGGCCATCTGCTGCCGCGCATCCGCGAACTCTATCGCGCCGAGGCGATCGATATGGTGACCGTCCGCCATCTGACCATGGCGAGCAAGGCCCAGCAAAAGACATGGCTGGCACTGGCCGACGATCCCGCAGCGCATGTGCCGACCGGTCATCAATTGAAGGCCTGGCTTTTTGGCGGGCAGTCGATCCCGGTCAGACATGCCCTGTTCGATCTTGAGACCTATGCCGGCACGATCATCGGCGACCTGTTTGGCGACGAGCGCTATTTCGGCGATGCGGACGCCTTCTGGGTCGCGCAGAATGCCGAGATCGAAGCGCGGCGAAAGGCCTATCTGATCGATGGCTGGGCCGATGTCGTGGTCCAGCCGATCGGCGCGCATTTCGCATCATGGGATCATGAAAAGGCTGGGAAGAAGAAAGGCGGGCGCATCTATGTCGACAGACGGAGCAGCGGCGAAATCCTCTTCCACGAGGGCTATGTCACCGCCGCCCAAGGGCGGCGGATCGCCAAAGGTGACGGCATCGCACCGCCCAAGGTCGTGCGCCCCGAATTGTCGGGGCCGCTGCAGACCTATATCGATCTGCACCGCCACGCCGCCGTGCGCGCCGAACTGTTGATGGTGCCAGACGTCGCGCTGCGGATGATGGTCGCCCATGCCATCGTCGGATCGCCGCTCTGGAACGTGCGCATCGAACCGCAAGCGACCCGCAACGATGCGATTGCCGGGAGCGTGGAAAATTCGAAGGCCGAGGCGGAATTCGCGGTGTGGCGGCGCGCCGTTCTCGCGCTGCTGGGCTTGTCCGAAGATGACGCGACCGTCGCTGGACGCAATCACGATCCATTCATCCTGGTCACCCTTTTCCAGCGGCTGCTGCCCTTGCCGCAGGACGCCCTGATGGACGTCGTGGCGGTCGTGATGGGTGAAACGCTCATGAGTGGCGGTGCCGCTGTCGAGGCGGTCGGGCTGCATCTCGGCGTGGAGATGAGCCGTTGGTGGGAGGCCGATGCCGCCTTCTTCGGTCTGATCAGGGACAAGGAAGTCCTGATGGGCCTCGTCTCCGATGTCGGCGGTGCAAGCGTCGCCAGCGCCAATGCAAACGAGAAGAGCAAGGTGCTGAAAACGGTGATCAGCGATCATCTGGTCGGCGCGGGAGGGCGCGCCAGGGTCGATCCCTGGGTGCCGCGCTGGATGGCGTTTCCGCCATCGGCTTACACCGCGCGCGGCGGTGTGGGCACGGTCAATGCGCATGGCGTGGCCCAAGCGGCGCGCCAGGAAAGCGAAGCGCGGCCCCAAAAGGACGAACCGGAAAACCTGCCGCTGGCGGCGTGATCGCGCGGGGACGGCGCGCTGCGCCGTCCCCATTTTCAGGTGACGCGCCGCGTGAGCGTGGCGCGCGAAGGAGACTTTCCATGGCTGATTATTGTGTTCAGGGCTGTTTTGCCTTCCGCTGCACCTCCGCCGAATGCGCGCTCATCGAAGAGGTCTTCGATATCGCAGCGCGCTTGATGAATGACGAGGACGGCATTGCGCCGAGCGCCGCATTCCTGTCCGCATTTCCGGCGACCTCGGCCGATGATCGCCTCAGCGGGTTCCGATCGATCTTTTCCGATCCTCAATATCCCGAGATTGGTGCCGCGTTCGACCAGGGCGTGGATCAGGTGCAACCGACGTTGCACGAAGCCCGGTTCTGGAGCGACACCGACTTTCAGCCCTATCCGGTTGCCGAAATCATCCGTCATTGTTGTCAGGACACACTTGCAAAAACGCCTGTCGGTTTCGCATGGGCGCAAAGCTGTTCCAGGCCGAGAGTGGACGGCTTCGGCGGCGGCTGGTGTGCGATCTTTTGCGACCGCATCGTGATCGAGACGACATCCGACGCCCTGGCGCAAGCGCTCGCATTGGAATGATCGTTGGGGGCGGCGGACGGGCGTCCCCACGCCTGTCTTGCGCTGAAATTTTCGACCGCCAGCGCGCCTGCGCGGCGCGCGGGCGGTATCGGTTTGGCAACCACTTGGAGCTATGCGCTTGCGTTCCTTGGCATTCGGGCGTCTTGGAGCGGATCGAAAAGGACCAGATCATGACAATTTCATCCCAGGAAAGCCTTCTGGCGCTGACAGCCGACATCGTTACCGCGCATGTGGCCCATAACGCGGTGAGTGTGTCGGATCTGGCTGGCATGATCTCGACGGTGCACGATGCGCTGGCGGGGCTGGGCACGCCCGTCAGTGTGCCCATCGCGGCGCAGACGCCGGCCGTGTCGATCAAGGCGTCGATCCGACCCGATTATCTCATCTGCCTGGAAGACGGGCTGAAGCTCAAGATGCTCAAGCGGCATCTGCGCGAGACCTACAATATGACGCCCGAGCAATATCGCGCGAAATGGAAGCTGCCATCCGACTATCCCATGGTTGCACCGACCTATTCCGAGAAGCGGCGCGCCCTGGCGGTCAGCATCGGGCTCGGCACGCGTACCGTTCGCAGAAACCCCAAAGTCGTGACGAAAAAGCCGCCGAAGGGCTGATTTTATGCTTTGTATCTCCGCAGAGCATCGCGCCTGGCTCGCCACCCGTGCCGCCATCCTGCATCCGGTGCGCATCGCCTTCCCTCGATCGCGTCGACACGCGCGTCAAGCCGGCGTGACTGCCTCTCGAGACGGTTGCTCGCACCGGCTTCAATCCCCATATGCTTAGCATGGTGAGGGGCAGCATAACGATATTGGCGAAGGTCCGCAGCCTTGTGACACGTCTCTCGCCGGCTCCGATCTGCGACGATTGCGTGGAGAAGACGCTTGAATTGAAGCCGGGCCTCGCCAACCGCAAGACCAAGGAACTTGCCGGGTCGGATGGGTTCGTGCGGAGCAAGCAAGGCTGCAGCTTCTGCGAAAAGACGAAAATGGTCATCCTGCTGCCCTGAAAGCACGCGGTTGGGCAGTCGGATCGGCCGGGAAGTCGGTGTCGGAACACTCGGCACCACGCCAAATCCGCGCGCGAAGTGACCGCTGGCATCCGTCAATCTCCCCCCATGCGCTGACCTGTTTCCGGACTTTGACGCACCCGTTTGCGGCAGGGCCGCGGATGCCGAAACCATCGCCGCCGAACTATTTTCCCCGCCGGCTTCGCCAGCTCCTCGCGGATCAAAATAGCCCGTCGCTCCGGTCCTCCGCTCTCGCTTCGGCCTGTCGGTTCGCATCCGCTCCTGGCCCCGCCTGAGGGACGGGCGTGTCGCCGGGAACAGGTTCCGGCGCGAAGAAGGAGTAAAGACAATGCCATCCATCGGTTCATTCAAAGCCACGGACAAGGGCGGATATACCGGCCAGATCCGCACGCTCAGCATTCGCGCCGCAGCGACCATCATGCGCAATCCTTCCAAAAAGAGCGAGACTCAGCCCGATTTTCGTATTCTTTCCGAGGGCGTGGAAATCGGGGCTGCCTGGCATCGCCGCGGCGAGACCTCCGGCAAGGAATATATCTCGGTCTTGCTGGCTGCACCCGAATTCGGGCCACGGCGTATTTATGGCAATCTCGTGCACGATGCTCACGGCCAAGACGACGATTTCGCCCTGCTGTGGAATCCGCTCGATTGACCGAAGCGACATCCCCGCGTCGCACGGCGCGGGGATGATTTCTGCCAAAGGTGGTCAGCCTGGCTTCCATTCGCGGTTCGCATTGAGTGATGGATCGGGCCGCGCTGATCGCGCTCCGATCCATCACTCAAGCGCCGTCCACGATCCAGTGTAAATGGGTGCCGCACCTCAGGGCAATAAAGCGAGAAGCCCGATTCTGAGGCATCGAGCGTGGGCTTCGTCTCTCGGCAAGACCGAGTCTGACAGGCGTCGAATCGGCCGTCAAGGATGCGCGGTTCCCCCAATTTGCTGCGCAAATCGGCTCCCCCACGCCCCGCTGTCGCGGCGCCTGCGGCGTCCCTGACCGCCGCTCCGCCACCCGTCTTGCGGACACTGTCCTCGATGGGGGGGCGGATAGAAAGGAGATCACCATGGACATGTTTCAGAGCATCGGCAGCGCGTCGGATCGCGTGATGGCGGCACTGATTTCGGGGCTGGAAGTCGAATTCGGAACGGGCATCGGCGGGTCTTTGACGGCGCATTTTCTTGCGGCGGAAGAAGCGGATTATACATGGGATGCGCGTATCATGGAACGTTGGATTGGCGCTTATGATGGCGCAGACGGCTTGGAAATCGAGCTTGACCGCATCGCGATTTTGGGGAGATTGGACGGTGATTTCTATTGCGCGATCTGCCTCGTCGATGGGGACGGCATGGTCCATGGTTTGACCCAAAAGCGCATGTTCGAATGCGAGACAGCGGCGCATGATGCCTATGTAGCAATGAAGGTGGGGCTGCCCTGAACGGCACCCACGGGTTCGGGTTGCGCGTCACGTCGTAGCTGACATGTCTCTTCGTTTTTGGCGGCGCGTTGGAGCATGGCTGGGACAGAAAATCGGGATCGGTAGAGAAAAAGAGGGCAAGATAAAGCTCACCCTCTTTCATCGGGTAAGCGATTGTCTGCACATCCTTTTTTGTGGAGGTAAGGAAGGGGGATCGGCGGTGCGGGTAGCTAAGTCCCTGCGCTACGAGCAATAATCGTGGAGGCTCTTGAACCGGCCTGCAGGCCGCCCCTCATCGCATCGATCCGTCCCTTTTGGAGGATCGCGGCCGTGCCCGACGATGATGATTTCCTGCCCCGGCTCGGCCGCGCCCACGGATCGCCGGGTCGGCCACAGAGCTTCGCGCGAAGCATGGCGATCGCGGTGAAGATCGAACGTGCTGCCCTCGGTAAGGGGGCGGGCAAGTCGCAGTTTACCGGCGCACGGATCGGGCGCGGTGGCAGCACCGCCGCCCTGCTGTCGAGCAGCCGCTTTGCCGGCCCGCGTACGCGGCGCGTCGTAGTCAAGGCGCGGATCGTAAAGCTGGGAACCAAAGGCCTGTCCAATGCCAAAGCGCATCTACGTTATATCCAGCGCGATGGGGTGACGCGGGATGGCATGCCCGGCGCGCTCTATGGCCGCGACAGCGATGCCGCTGACGGCCGGGCCTTTATCGAACGCGCCGAGGGCGACCGACATCAGTTCCGTTTCATCGTCGCGCCAGAGGACGGCGCGGCTTACGATGATCTCAAGCCCGTGATCCGGCGGCTGATGATCCAGGCCGAGCAGGATCTGGGAACGCGGCTCGACTGGGTGGCGGTCGATCACTTCAATACCGGCCATCCCCACAGCCATGTGATCGTCCGGGGCAAGGATGAACTAGGCAAGGATCTCATCATCGCGCCGGCCTATATGACCAATGGCTTTCGGGAGCGCGCGATCGATATCGTGAGTGGCGATCTTGGTCCGCGCACCGATCTCGAGATCCACCGCGCACTGACCAGTGAGATGGAGCAGGAGCGCTTCACCAGCATCGACGGGCAGCTGATCGCCGATCGCGGTGAAGATGGTTTGGTCTCACCCGTCGCCAACGGTGCGATGGCGCAGACGCTGAAGGCGGGGCGGTTGCAGATGCTGGGCCGGTTGGGGTTGGCCCATGAAGATGAGCGGGGGCGCTGGCGGCTGCACGATGATCTCGAACCCGTTCTGCGCCGGATGGGCGAGCGCGGCGACATCATCAAGACGATGCACCGCGATCTCGCTGCGCGTGGTGCCGAGCGGCATCGGGAGATGATCATCGCAACGCGGACGGAGCGCAGCGCCAAGCCCATCGTCGGGCGGCTGATCAGGCGTGGTCTGTCCGATGAATATCGCGACCGGCATTACCTCGTCATCGAAGGGATCGATGGCCGGAGTCATTATGTCGATATCGGTGCGCCCGAGAGTCTTCGGATGGTCCCCGAGGACAGCGTGCTCAGGATTGTGCCGCGGTCCATGGACCCAAGGCCTATGGACGGCACGGTTGCGGAGGTCGCCAAAGCATCTGGCGGTTATTACAGCTCAGACCACCATATGCACCACGATATCAAAGCCTCGGAGGCCTTTGCCCACACCCATGAGCGGCGGCTCGAAGCCATGCGCAGGGCGATCGGCTATCCGGATCGCCAGAAGGACGGACAATGGATCATCGAGCCCGATCATATCGACCGGGTGAAAAGCTATGAGGCGAAGATCGCGGAGCGGATGCCGGTCGTCATCGAGACCCTGTCCACGACGCCGGTCGACAGGCAGGTCCGCGTCAATGCGGTCACCTGGCTCGATCGCGAGATCACCGCTGCCAATCCCGAGCCCCTGGGCGACGGGTTCGGACGGGCGGTCGAGACCGCCAAGCTGCAGCGCCAGCGCTGGCTGGTCGAGCAGGAACTGGCCGAGTTCAGGGGCAATGATTTCTTCTTCCAGCGCAACCTGCTTGCGATCCTGCAGCGACGCGAGATGACGGCGGCCGCGCAGCAGCTCGAGGAGGAGCTTGGCCTGCCCTATGTGCAGGCCAAGCCCTATGACCAGATCAGCGGCAGGCTCGTCCGTCAGGTCCAGCTTGAGAGCGGCAAATATGCGCTGGTGCAGAAATCCAAGGAGTTCACATTACTCCCCTGGCGGCCTGTGCTGGAGAAGGCGATGAACAAACAGGTCTCTGGCCTCATGCGCGAGGGCGGCAGCATCAGCTGGACATTTGGGCGCGAACGCGGCGGGCCGGGCATCTCCTGAGCGTCCAATTTGCATCGATATCGCACGTGAGGGCGCACCAGCGTAATCGGCAGCCACGAAAGTCCGTGCGACACTCCCGATCCTCAATGTCGAGGATCAGCCATGCGCCACAAGACCCGTCATCAATTCCATCTGCCCGATGCGCTGAGCGAGCAACTCAATCTACTCGCAGCCAAACCCGGTGCCAGCAAGTCGATCATCATGGCCGAGGCCATCACCGCCTGGATCGAGCGCAAGGGAATGCGCGACACCGACGATCGGTTCGGTGCGAAAATCGATCGGCTCGTCATGAGTCAGAAGGCGCAGGCGCAGGACATAGAGATGATCATCGAAATGCTGAGCAAACTCATCTGGCACGAGATGCTGCTGACGGCGCATCAGCCACCGTCTGACGAAACCACGCGCAGTCTCGCACGCAAACGATTTCAAATGCTGTTCGATCAGGTCGCGCAAGATCTGGCGGCAAAGGATCCACGGCGGCATGTTCATTCTGCCATCGCGAGGGTCACACCGGCCGCGGTGCCGGATTTTTCAGGGATCAATCTATCGCTGAAGGATGTGGGCAATGAAGGATAAGCGGGCTCCGGGCGACGCCGCTCAGGGGAAAACAGTGCCTCATTATGAGCGGCTGGCTGTTCGCATTCCTGTTGCGGTTCAGATGCTCGGCATTGGGCGGTCTCGGATCTATGAGCTCATCCAGGCTGGAGAGATCGAGACAATCAAGATCGGGAGCTCGACGTTGCTGCCGGTGGAGGGGCTAATAAAGTTTATTGAGACACGACGCAGCGCGGAGAGTTCCATCATTTGAGGCGCCATACCGCTTTCTTCCAAAATTTCATTTTGGGAGCGATGACGCTGAGTTGGAAGAGTAGGTTAGGCCCGCGTTATATCGCTTTCTTTGCCGGTAGCGACACAACGCTGTTGTCGACCGCCTCGCCAACACAATAGCCTCCCCATACATCCATCAGTTTGACGCGCGCGCCAGGCTGGCCCGGCGCTCCAAGATAGGTTGTTCGACGATAGGCAGCTTGCACCGCATCGGGCGTCTTGTGAGCTAGCGCCGCCTCTACAACGGCATCGGCAAAGCCTTCATTCGCCGCCCAATCGGTGAAGGTGGATCGAAAACCATGGACGTGAAATGGCTCGCTCATGTCGCGCAGTACCTTTAGCAAAGTCATATCGGACAGCGGCTTGCCGGCGAGGCCTGGGAAAACGACATCGGTGTCTGGAAGCCGAAAGGCATTCGCTCTGGCCAACACCGCGAGAGCTGCTTCGGATAAAGGAACCATGTGCGCCTTGCTCCGCTTCATGTGATCGGCAGGGATACTCCACAGGCGCTCTTCAAGATCAAATTCCGCCCATGTCGCCAGCCGGACTTCTTGGCTGCGCGCGGCGGTCAGGATAAGCAGTTCTAGCGCCAACCGCCCATAGGACGGCTTGCGCCGCAATGCGGTTATGAAGCTGGGCAGGGCCACATAGGGCATGGCCTTGCGATGCTCTTGCGATTTCACTTGCCGGGGCAAGCCGCGCCCGGCTTTCAAGCTGCCATTTCCCGAGGGCGCTTCGCGGGAGCGCCAGCCTTTGGCATGGGCATAATCCAGCACAACGCAAATCCGGTTACGCACCTGACGGGCCGTTTCGGGAATCTCCTGCCAGATCGGCGTCAGCACGGTGATGATATCGGCTGCCGCAATGCCCCCGGTCGGAACATCGCCTAATTTTGGGAAGGCATAGTTTTCCAGACTGGCCAGCCATTGACGGGCATAGACGGCACTTTTCCAGCCTGCCTCATTCTCGCTATGATATTGGCGCGCAGCTTCGCGGAATGACACCTTTGCAGCCGCTTCATTCTTCCTCTCCGCGAGTACGTCTCGCCGGTCTATCTTGACCGCCCTCCGAAGGTCGCTGGCCTTATGGCGAGCCTCCGCCAGCGTCAGCAGCTTGGCACTGCCAAGGCCTATATCTTGCCGCTTCCCGTCACGCTGGAGGCGCAAAAGCCAGTAGGCCCCGCCGCGCTTGTCTACCCTAAGTACCAGTCCGTCACCGTCCTGATATATGCCAGGAACTTTCAGAGCTGATTTGAACGCAACTGCCGTGAGCTTGCCCATCGCTTACTCCCACATTTCAACGTGACTCGCGGGAGGTCAATAGTGTGGGAGTAAGTCATTTACTCCCACATCCCTCCCACACTATGCTCCGGCTTCAGGCAAACGCCGCCGGATACAAGCGGATCGTAAAGCGGATAATACTCCAGCTTTTCCGGGATTTCTAGGGATTTTAGTGGATGCCCTCGGAGCGGAGGGTGGTGGACAGGGCTGGATTCGAACCAGCGTACGCTTGCACGGGCAGATTTACAGTCTGCTGCCTTTAACCACTCGGCCACCTGTCCATGGTGCCTGATTTCAGGAAGGCGGCTCAATGGCGAATGGGGGCTTGCCTGTCAACGCCCCGTTGCACCTTTCCCGCGGTTTTCGCGCAGTGCGGCTTGCGGACTGGCGATACGCGCGATACGCGCTCTTTCGAATATCCTCCAGCAATCAGAGACTGACCATGGCACGCCGCGGACACCGCCCTTCCCAGCCTTCCCATGGCCGCCCCCATTTCTGGGGCCGCCACGCCGTCATCGCGGCGCTGGCCAATCCCGAGCGGATCGTGCGTAAGCTGTGGGGTACGCGCGAGGCGCTGGCACCGCTCGATCTGCCGCCGGTGCTTCCGGTCACCTATGCCGATGTCGCCGATCTCGGCCGCATGGTGCCGCATGATGCGCCGCATCAGGGGTTGGTGATCGAGGTGGAGCCGCTGGAGGACGTGTGGCTGGGCGATCTGCTCGAATCGGGGCGGGATGACCAGCGCAGCCTGATCGTGCTGGATCAAGTGACCGATCCGCACAATGTGGGCGCCATCCTGCGCTCCGCCGCCGCGTTCGATGCGCTGGGGATCATCACGCAGGACCGTCATTCGCCGCCCGAATCCGGGGCGCTGGCCCGCGCCGCATCGGGCGCGCTGGAATTGGTGCCCTGGGTGAGGGTGGTCAATCTGGCGCGCGCACTCGACGAGATCGGCGATGCCGGATTCTGGCGGATCGGACTGACGGGCGACACGCAGATGAAGCTCGGCGAAGCGATGGGCAATGGCAAGATCGCCCTGGCGCTGGGCGCGGAGGGCGAAGGGCTGCGGCAGAATACGGAATCGCATTGCGATGCGCTTGCGCGGCTTCCGATCAGCCCTAAGGTGGAAAGCCTGAACGTATCGAATGCTGCAGCGATCGCGCTTTATGCGGCGTCTGCCCGCTAGACGATCTGAACCGGGGGAGGCGTCATGAAATTCTCGCGCATCATGCTGGCGATCGCCATGCCCTTCCTTCTGGCGAGCTGCCTCTACAGCCCCGGCAAATTCACGTCCGCGATGGATGTGAAGGCCGATGGCCGCTTCAGCTTCCACTATAAGGGCGAGATCGTTTTCCTCTCATTGTTTCAGATGATGAACGAGGGGAAGTCGTCCACCTTCGACGATGGCAAATGCTGGGGACCGCTGCCGGACGCTCCAGGCGATGGGGCAGGCGAGGCTGCTGCAGAAGCCTCATACGGCATGGTCGAGCGCAGCACCGACAGCGGCAAGATCGAGACGGTAGACCCCGATGCAGACGCCCCCGCCGTGGTAGTGCCGTCCGCCGAATGGAAAGAGCGCGACTGCACCAAGGAAGAACTGGCCGAGCGCGCCGAGCAGAAGGTCCAGCGCCAGGCGCGTGACAAGGAAGAGGCGCAGAAGTTCGAGCAGCTTCTGGGTTTCAATCCGGAAGACGAAAAATCGATGCAGGCCTTCGCTGCGCAGATGACCAAGCTCGCGGGCTGGAAATCCGTCGTCTATCGGGGCAAGGGCATTTTCGACGTGGACTATCAGATCGCCGGCACGCTGGACCGGGATTTCGTATTCCCCGTCTATCCCGAAGCGACCTATGTCTATCCCATGGTACTGGCGCGCAAGCGGGCCGATGGGGCCGTCCAGATCACGGCACCCGCCTTTGGCAACACCGCCAGCAATCCGATGGCGAGCATGGCGCTGTTCGGTGCGGCGGCGGAAATGCGCAAGGCGCGCACGGAGAATTACACCGCGGCGGAGGGCAGCTTCACCATCACCACGGATGCGCCGATCCTGACGAACAATACCGATGATGGTCCCGCCGCGGCAGGGGCGCAGCAAACGCTGACATGGCCGGTGACGGTGAAGATCAGCAAGGTGCCGGAAACACTGCTCCGGCTGAAATAGGCTGCGGCCTCGGCTCAGGCCGGACCGCAGCGCGGCCGATCAATCCTCTTCGGCGATCTTGACCTTCAGGCCGTCGAGTTCGTCGCTCATGTGAAGCTGGCAGGACAGGCGCGAAGTCTCATCGCGGTGGTCCGAGCTGTCCAGCAGATCATTCTCGTCTTCGCTCATCGCTGGAACCCGGTCTGCGAATTCGGGATCGACATGCACATGGCATGTGGCGCACGAGCAGCAGCCGCCGCACAGGGCGAGCAATTCATCGAAGCCTGCATCGCGGATGACTTCCATCACGGACAGACCGTTTTCGGCCTCGACCGTCTTTTCCGTCCCGTCCCGCGTTACGACTATCAGCTTCGGCATTGCGTCACCTCCCAATGATCAACGACGCCGCTAGGGGAGGGAAGGGACGAAATCAAGCCATAGTGGCGCAGGGGCTGGAGTCTGGGGCCATGATCGGGCATGAGAACAAAATGGCACTCACGCAGGAACAGATCATCGCATCGATCGATGCCGTCGCCGCGATCGAACCGGGATTTGCCGCCGCTGTGGCGCGGATCGGTTATCCCGAACCGCGCGTGAGGGTGCGCGGCTATGAGACGCTGTTGCGCACGATCGTCGGCCAGCAGGTCAGCGTCCAATCCGCCGCCGCGGTCTGGAGCAAGTTGGAGGCGGAACTGGGCGCGGGTTGCGATCCCGCGGTGCTGCTCACGCGCGATCATGATGCGTTGCGTGCCTGCGGGCTTTCGCGCCAGAAACAGAGCTATGCGCGCAGCCTGGCCGAACTGGTGATCGCGGGCGGTCTCGATCTCGATGATCTGCCGGAGGATGATGAAGCCGCGATCGCGGCGCTGACGGCGGTGAGGGGGATCGGCCGATGGTCTGCCGAAATCTATCTGCTGTTTGCCGAAGGCCGGCCGGACATCTGGCCTGCCGGCGATCTGGCAGTGCAGATCGAAGTGGGGCGCATTCTGGGCCTTGCCGAACGCCCTAGCGAGAAATCGACGCGCGAACTGGCGGAGAAATGGCGTCCCCATCGGGGGGCTGCGGCGATCATGACCTGGCACCATTATAACACATCGGTCTTTTGATTCGGGCTGCTTCAACCTGCAGCATGACCGTTTTGTTGCACTGCACAAAAAACACTTGCAATGCTATCCATAGCTCTATATTGTGCACTGCAACATAAACGGAAATCGAGTGCGAGAGACGCCATCATGAGCGCCACCACGAACAAGACCACCACCCCGGCCAAGGCTTCCAAGCCAGCGGCCATCAAGACTGCACCTGCTCTATCGGCGGCACCGGCAAAGGTTTCCGCCCTTCCAGAAGGAACGACCATGACCGATACGACCAAGATGACCGAAACCGTGAAGAAAGTTACCGCAGACGCCTCCAAGCAGGTTGAGACCGTGTTCGCTGACATCAGCGAGCGGGCCAAGGTTGCTGTCGCCAAGAGCCAGAAGATGGCTGAGGACGTCGCCGAATTCAACAAGGGCAATCTCGAAGCCATCGTGGCTTCAGGCAAGGTTGCAGCCAAGGGCATGGAAACGCTGGGTCAGGACGCTGCCGAATTCGGCCGCAAGAATTTCGAATCGGCCCAGGCTGCGCTGAAAAGCTTTGCTGCGGTGAAGACGCCCGCCGAATTCTTCAAGCTTCAGAGCGATTATGTGAAGTCGGCCTTCGATACGCTGGTTGCCCAGACATCGAAGAACACCGAAATCTCGATGAAGCTGGCTGGCGACGTGTTTCAGCCGCTGTCGAACCGCATCGCGGTGGCAGCCGAGAAGATCAAGACCGCTGCCTGATTAACGCAGCGACTGCATCGCGCAGTTTGAAAGACGGCCGTCCCGAAAGGGGCGGCCTTTTTTTGCGCCATATTGCGGCAAATCGTGACTAACGCAGTGTTGGGCATAGATTGCCCCCTTGCCCCAGCGGCGGGGAATGCCATATTCTGCGTTCAACGATGCAAGACATATCCAAACAGATGATCCCGCCGGCCATGGCCGGGCGGAAAGATGGCGAAGACCCGGGCACCGGCCTGGGCGTCGCCACGCGCACACGCACGCGGACGAAAAAGCCCACACCCTATAAGGTGCTGATGCTCAACGACGATTATACGCCGATGGAATTCGTCGTGCTGTGCCTCCAGCGCTTCTTCCGCATGGATATGGAAGATGCCACGCGCGTGATGCTTCATGTGCATCAGAAGGGCGTCGGGATATGCGGTGTCTTCAGCTATGAAGTGGCGGAGACGAAGGTGACCCAGGTGATGGATTTCGCCCGGCAGAACCAGCATCCGCTCCAATGCACGCTTGAGAAGGCTTGAGGCGCGGGCCGAACTCAACACGCCGTCATGCTGAACTGGTTTCAGCATCCATTCTTTCGCGCCACCATTTGTCCGGACTTTGCAATGGACCCTGAAACAAGTTCAGGGGTGACGTGCGATGGGGTCACCGCGTTTTGACGTAGCGGCCCGGCGCGTCCTCGATCGCTTTCAGCTTGCCTTTCCCGGGAATACGGGCGGCCTTGGCTGAGACCTTGTCGGCATCCTGGCCGGTGAGCCAGTCGATCCAGTCCGGCCACCAGCTTCCGGCCGTTTCGCTGGCACCGGCCATGAAGTCTTCGAGCGTCTTGACCGGCTTGTCATTGGTCCAATATTGATATTTTCCGGCGCTCGGCGGATTCACCACGCCTGCGATATGGCCTGATCCTGCCAGCAGGAATTTGATTGGCCCCGCGAAATGCTCGGTGATCTTCCATACGCTTTCCAGCGGCGCGATATGATCCTCTTTTCCCGCCTGCACATAGGATGGCGTCTTGACCTTCGTCAGATCGATCGGGGTGCCGTCCACGCTGATCGCGCCGGGCACCACCAATTTGTTATCGCGATAAAGGTCCACCAGATAGGCCTTGTGCCATTTGGCGGGTAAATTGGTGGTGTCGCCGTTCCAGTGCAGCAGATCGAACGGCGTATAGTCCTGGCCGAGCAGATAATTGTTCTGCACATAATTCCAGATCAGATCGCGGCCGCGCAACAGATTGAAGGTGGCGGCCATATAGCGGCCGTCGAGAAAGCCTTCGCCCGACAGGCTCTCGACCAGCTTCAATTGCTCGTCATCCACGAACAAATTCAGTTCACCGGCCTTGGCGAAATCCACCTGCGCGGTGAAGAAGGTCGCGGTCTTCACTTTCCTGGCCTCATCGCGCGCGGCGAGCAGCGCCAGCGTGGCCGCCAGCGTGGTGCCTGCTACGCAATAGCCGATGGCATGGACGGTCTTTACGTCCAGCAGATCACGGACGGTATCGATCGCGTCGATTTGCCCGCGGACGATATAATCGTCCCAGGTCACATCCTTGAAGCTGGCGTCCGCCGATTTCCACGAAACCATGAAGACCGTCAGCCCCTGCGCCACCGCCCAGCGGATGAAGCTTTTTTCCGGGTTGAGATCGAGGATATAGAAACGGTTGATCCAGGGCGGAAAGACGATCAGCGGCGTCTTGTAAACCTCGCTCGTCTGCGGCGTATATTGGATGAGTTGATAGAGCGGCGTTTCCTTCACCACCTTGCCGGGCGTCGTGGCGATATTGCGGCCCACCTCGAACGCATCGGGATCAGTGTGCGTCAACTGCCCCTTGGTCATGTCGCGCAGCATGTGCTCGAGGCCCTTGAGCAAATTCTCGCCGCGTGTCTCGATGGTCTTTTCGATCACCACCGGATTGGTGAAGGCGAAATTGCTGGGGCTCATCGCATCGACAAAGCCCTTGGTGGCAAAGCGGACCTGATCCTTCTGCTTGGGGTCCAGCCCGTCGATCGCATCCACGCCCTTCAGCAGATGGTCGGCGATCAGCAGATAGCTTTGCCGCACCAGATCGAACATGGGATTGTCGCGCCACTGCGGCGCTGCGAAGCGGCGGTCGCGCGCATGGGCGGGATTTTCCTCTGCCGGTTCGGCTTGCGCCGGGGTGAGGAAGCGCTGCCACATCTTCAAACTGTCGGTCCAGAAATCGGCCTGCGCCTTGGCAAAGGCGCTGGTGTCGGGCAGCGCGGGCAAGCCGGGTGCCGCCGGTTTGGCGGTGGCGATCTGCATCATGTCCAGCCCGTGCTCCAGCATCATCTGCTGCGCCTTGCCGATCACCCAGGTCCAGTGCTGCATATCGTCCAGGCTGGGGTAAGGCAGAACGGTGCTGTTTTCAGCCATGCTAAATCCTCTTCGCCGACAAGGTTAGCCGGGATTGAGGGTGAGCGGAATAGGGGGCTTACGCGAAAGTTGACCGGATTCGCTGGCATTTCTCCGCGCTTTGCCGCATGAATCCCGCTCCTTTATCAACGGAAATTGGATCATGACCGAAGACTTCTACCGCATCAAGCGCCTGCCACCCTATGTCATCGCAGAAGTGAATGCGATGCGGGCGGCCGCGCGCGCGGCGGGAGACGACATCATCGATCTCGGCATGGGCAATCCCGATCTGCCGCCGCCGCAGCATGTGATCGACAAGCTTTGCGAAGTGGCACGCAAGCCCGATGCGCATGGCTATTCGGCGTCCAAGGGGATTCCGGGGCTGCGCAAGGCACAGTCCAATTATTACGGACGTCGCTTCGGAGTGGATGTCGATCCGGACACCGAGGTGGTCGTGACGATGGGATCTAAGGAGGGGCTCGCGAGTCTCGCCACCGCGATCACCGCGCCCGGCGATGTCGTGCTCGCGCCCAATCCAAGCTATCCGATCCACACTTTCGGCTTCATCATCGCGGGGGCAACGATCCGTGCGGTGCCGACCACGCCCGACGAGCATTATTTCGAGAGCCTCGAGCGCGCGATGAAATTTACCGTGCCGCGGCCGTCGATCCTGGTGGTCAATTATCCCTCCAACCCGACGGCGGAGACGGTCGACCTGGCATTTTACGAACGGCTGGTCGCCTGGGCGCGCGAGAACAAGGTGTGGATCATCTCCGATCTGGCCTATTCCGAGCTTTATTATGACGGCAATCCGACGGTCTCGATCCTGCAGGTGAAGGGTGCCAAGGATGTCGCGATCGAATTCACCTCGCTCAGCAAGACTTATTCGATGGCGGGCTGGCGGATCGGCTTTGCAGTGGGCAATAAGGATCTCATCGCGGCGATGACGCGCGTGAAATCCTATCTGGATTACGGCGCTTTCACTCCGATCCAGGCCGCGGCCTGCGCTGCGCTGAACGGGCCGCAGGATATCGTCGAGAAAAATCGCCAACTCTATCACAAGCGCCGCGACGTGATGGTGGAGAGCTTCGGCCGTGCGGGCTGGGATATTCCGGCGCCGCGCGCGAGCATGTTCGCCTGGGCGCCGCTGCCACCCGCACTCGCGCATCTGGGCTCGCTGGAGTTCACCAAGCAATTGCTGACCCACGCGGGCGTCGCGGTGGCACCGGGGGTTGGCTATGGCGAGGATGGCGAGGGCTTCGTGCGCATCGCCATGGTGGAGAATGAGCAGCGCATCCGTCAGGCGGCGCGCAACATCCGCAAATATCTGCAGAGCATGGGTGTCAACACGCCGTCCATCAAGGCGGGCTGATCACACTTATCGAGCCGTCTCATAAACCCGTTCGGGCTGAGCGTGTTGAAGCCTTTCCTTCTTTCGGACCGTGAGAAGAAGGAGGCTTCAACAAGCTCAGCCCGAACGGCGTGTGCGCATTGATTGTTCAGGCGGTCGCCAACGTGCCTTCCGCGCGCCGGCGGCGGCGCATGGCGAATCCCACGATCCCGAAACCGGTGATCATCATCGCCCAAGTGCCGGGTTCCGGCACGGCGCCCGTGGGCCGCGCCAGCGTGCCGGCATAGCGGGTGTTGGAAATATCGAAGCCGTTGCCGACGATGCTTTTTGCCAGAACCTGTCCATCCACATTGCCATTGGTGAAGTTCAAGGCAGCGTTCGGGGCCAGGATCGTGCCCTTTACCGCGATATTCGTCAGGTTCAGCGTGGTCGCCTGAAAGAAGTTGAACAGCACGTTGGACGAAGCCAGGCCGTTCAGATTGATGCCACCGGAAAATTGATCGCTCAGGCCACTGATGTTGAAGATCACCAGCGAACCGGAAGGGGCGTTCACGTTGAAATTGTTGGTCGAAGCCAGATCGGCACCCGAAACGGTGAAGATGTTTACGGCGGCGTTGGTGCCGGTGAAGGTCAGCCCGCCATATTGAAAGAGCGTGCTGCCGTTCGACGCTGTGTTGGCCAGCGTGGTCGACGCATAGGAAAGCGCCGCGGCCTCGGCCACGAAATCGATGCTGCCGGTGCCCGTGCGTGCGCTGCCGTTGGAAAAGATGTTCCACGAGGGCAATGCCAGCGATCCGGCGACGGCATTGCCATGGGACACGGTGCCGCTATTCGCCGTCAGCTTGCCGCCCACCACGATCGTGTCCGTGGCATTGGCGGCGTTGCCGAGGCCCGATGTCGCGTTGAAATTGCCGAAGGTCGCATCGCCGCCGACTGCGGTGTTGCCGCGGATGGTGCCGTTGCCCACATTCAAATTGCCGCTGGTGAACACGCTATAGTCAATGGCCTGCGTCGCCCGGGCGGGCGCTGCGGCGGCGAAAGCGCCGATGACGGCGGCAAGAGCAATAACGCGCTTCATCACATGAAACTCCAACGAAAATCCGTTTGATCTGAGAGATTTGTGCCATTCGCACGAGATGCTGCGTCGCACAATGCTCTGGGATAGCTCTAAGCCTTCTAAGTTGAACAAAGGCAAAAGAAGAATGGTTAACGGCCGTTATTTGATGCTTTGAGCCCGAGCCGCTAAGCGGCGTGCATGAGCCGCGCGGATTTCACCTTTTGTCATCGCTTCCGGGTCCGTTATGCGGAAGGGGATGCTCAGGCGATCGTCTTCAATTCCCGCTATCTGGAATATGCCGATCTGGTGCTGACTGAATATTGGCGGGCGCTTGGGGTGAACGCCGTGACGCCGCCCTTCGAGGTGAATGTCGTGCGGGCCTTGGTCGAATATAAAAAGCCGATCCGCGTGGATGAAGAAATCGACGGCTGCATCCGCACCGCCCGCATCGGATCGAGCAGCCTGACCACGCTGTTCGAGCTGCATGGGGCAGGGGCGGACGATCTGCGCGCCGCGATCGAGACGGTGCATGTCCATGTCGATCTGGCGGCGGGCAAATCGCGGCCCATCCCAGCCAATGTGCGGCGGATGTTTGGCGGCTAGATCGCCGCCAGCGCCTGCTCGAAATCGGCCAGCAGATCGCCCGCATCCTCCACGCCGATCGAGATGCGCACCATATTGTCGCCGATCCCCAGCGCCTTCTTGCGCTCATCGGGGACGGAGAGATGCGTCATCGCTGCCGGGTGGCTGGCCAATGTCTCCGTGCCGCCAAGGCTGACGGCGAGCTTGGCGATCTTGAGCGAATCGAGGAATTTGAACGCCTCGGCTTCGCCGCCTTTCAGATAAAGCGAAAAGGTCGATCCCGCGCCGGTGCAATGGCGCTTGTAGATATCGGCCTGTCGCTCGGTCTCCGGAAAGCCGAGATAGACGATCTTCTCCACCTTGAGATGATCCTTCAGCCAGGTGCAGATTTTTTCGGCATTTTCGCCCGCGCGCGTCATGCGAAGCTCCAGTGTCTCCAGGCTACGCAGCAGCATCCAGGCGCTGTTGGGATCGAGGATCGTACCGATGGTATTGCGCATCATGCGGATCGCATTGATGTGGACGGCCGATCCCAGCGCACCGCCCGCGACGAGATCGCTATGCCCGCCGGCATATTTGGTGAGCGAATAGACGACGATATCAGCGCCATGTTGCAACGGCTTCAGCCAGAGCGGGCCGAGGAAGGTGTTGTCGATCACGATCGGCGGCTGATCCGGTCCGCGCGCGAAATGTCGGTCGCGCACGGCGGAGACGGCCTCGATATCCACCAGCACATTGGTCGGATTGGCGGGGCTTTCGAGATAGATCATCGCGACGCGGCCCTGCGCCTTGGCCTTTTCCACCACTGCTTCGATCTCGTCCTCGGTCGCGCCTGCGGGAAAATCCAGCCAGGTCACGCCGAACTTGCCGAGGATACGCCCGATCAGCGTTTCGGTGGCGGCATAAAGCGGAGCGGAATGCACGATCACATCGCCGGGTTTGACGAACGTGAGCAACACTGTGGCGATGGCGGACATGCCGCTGGAGAAGGTCAGCGCGTCCTCCGCATCCTCCCACACGCCCAGACGATCCTCGGCAATCTCCTGATTGGGGCCGTTGAAGCGCGAATAGACCAGTCCTTCGGCACCACCGGGGCGCTTGCCGGTCACCCCTTCGAAATGGCGCTTACCCGCGGCGGCGCTTTCGAAAACGAAGGTGGAGGTGAGGAAGATCGGCGGTTTGAGCGATCCTTCTGAGAGCATGGGATCATAGCCATGACCCATCATCAGCGTGGACGGATTGAGCTTGCGATCGCCGATCGCCATCACATCGGGCTTGGGACGGCGGCGCGGGGTGATGCCGGTCAGATCGGCTTCATCGGGCGTTTTGGGCATGTCGGAAAACCTCTCGCTATTCTTGTAATAAAATTACTCTAACGCGAAATGGTTGCGGATGAAACTACATCCCGATCAGGGATATCGCTCGGCCATAGCCCGCTTCGCCGCGATGGCACGAGCGACGATAGCTGAAGAAACGTGTCGGATCGGCATAGGTATCCAGCCCCAAAGCCTCGATCTGGCTTAGGCCCGCGGCGGCGAGCCGCGCGGTCACATAGGCTTCGATATCGAATTGATGGTGGCCCGGCTTGCCCGCACTGAAGAAGCGCTCATTGGCGGGATCGGCTTGTGCGAAGACCGCCGCGAAATCCTGGCTCACCTCATAGGAGGCGCGCCCGATGCAAGGTCCGATCGCGGCCACGATCCGGCTGCGGTCTGCGCCGAGCGCCTCCATCGCGGTGATCGTCGCATCGGTCACGCCGCCGATTGCACCCTTCCAGCCGGCATGGGCCGCGCCGATGACACCGGCCTGGACATCGGCGAACAGCACGGGGACGCAATCAGCGGTGAGGATGCCCAGCAGAAGACCGGGTCGATCGGTGACGAGGGCGTCGGCATGGGGACGCTGATCGTCGGGGAAGGGCGCGGTCACGGTCACGGCGTGGGCGCTGTGCACTTGATGCAACGTCACCAATTTCGAGCCAGGCAGCACGGCATCTGTGGCGCGTGCGCGATTTTCGATGATGGCGGCGCGATCGTCGTCGCTGCCCAGACCCACATTCAATCCGGCGTGAATCCCGGTGGAAACCCCGCCCCGGCGGCCGAGGAAGCCATGAGGTAAAGAGGAAAGGGCGGCGGCGCGGATGACTTCGATATGAGGCATGAAAGTAGCATAGCCAGATACCTCCCCATTGAAAATGAAGAGTCAGCGAAACCCTTCCGGTTCCGGCCAATCCGGCGATACGAACGCCAGCACCTTGAACAATCGCCCCATCTGATCGGCCTTGACGAGCCGATCGCGCGCGGCGGCGATCTCGTCGGCGCGTTCGGGGCGGGCTTTCATGAGAGATGCGGCGCGGGCGGCAATGCCGAGACCGTTCAGCCAATCGCCCTGCTCTATGGGGCCGCAGATGCGCAATCCGGCCGCCCGGCCTTCCTGCGCCAATGCGGCGAAATCGACATGCGCGGTCAGATCGCGTTCGCCTGGATCGGCGAAGGGATCGGCATAAGCATGGGCCTTCACCGCCTGAAGCGTGTCGCCCGTGGCAGGACCGGAATAGCCGTAATCGATGAACAGTGCCGCGCCGCCTTGATCCGCGATCCGCGTGGCAATCTGCGCGGCGATGGCGTTGGCGGCGGGTGAAGTTTCGATGATGGCGCCCGGCGGTGCATCGATCAGGGCGGGCGGGATCGCGGCGTCCATCGGGCGCGGGCCGATGGTGGCAACGAAATCGCTGCCATTCAAAGCCACCACGCGCTCGCGCCAGCCGTTTGCGGTCGCAACGAGTTGCCGGACGGGGAGCGCATCGAAAAACTCATTGGCCACGATGAGCAGCGGACCTGAGGTGGGGAGTTCCGCCACGGCATCGTGCCAGTGCGCGCCCGCCACGCGCTCGGCTTGGGCGGTCCGCAAGGCTGCGCTGGTTTCCACGAAATGTACCGGCGGATCGAGCCGCGCCGCGCGCATGGCGCGGAGCGCATCGGCCGCCAGTGTGCCGCGCCCCGGCCCCAATTCGGCATAGAGCGCGGTGATGGGCGATCCGGCGCGCAGCCACAGATCGGCCAGCCAGAGACCGCAGAGTTCGCCGAACATCTGGCTGATCTCGGGCGCGGTGATGAAATCGCCGCCTGCGCCCAGCGGATCGCGCGTCGCATAATAATGCGCATTCGCCTCCGCCATGAACTGCGCAACGGGGATCGGCCCGCCCTGTTCAATGACCCGGGCCAGGCGTTTGGCGACGGGGGAAGGCGTCATATCTCCAAACCTCCCACGCGGCCTTGCTTTTTACCCGCTTGTCCCGAGCGAAGTCGAGGGACGTTGGTCCTTGGTCCTACGTCCTTCGACTTCGCTCGCGACAAGTGGTGGCTTTGGTTAAGCGACGCTTTGGCCCCCGCCGGTGGCCTCAACGCGCTGGCGGCGGCCCTTGGCGGTGGCGATCAGATAGATGCCGCCCACGATCATCGGCACGGTGAGCCATTGGCCCATGCTCATGCCGCTGTTATAGGCAAATTCGGTCAATTGCGCGTCCGGCTGGCGGAAGAATTCCACGGTGAAGCGGCTGATGCCATAGCCCAGCAGGAAGGTGCCGACGAGCTTGCCCGGCTCATAGCGCGCCTGGGTTTTCCAGAACATCAGCCAGAGCACCAGCATCAGCAACAGGCCTTCCATTCCCGCTTCGTAAAGCTGGCTCGGGTGACGCGGCGGGCCGGTGATCAACATGCCGCTCATGTATTCGGGAAAGCGGATCGCCCAGGACACGTCGGTTTCGCGGCCCCAGAGTTCACCGTTCACGAAATTTGCAAGCCGCCCGAAAAACAGGCCGAAGGGGACGCAGCACGCCACATAATCGTGGATACGCAGCCAATTGAGCTTTTCCTTGCGCGCCAGCAGGATGATGCCGACGGTGACGCCGATCATGCCGCCGTGGAAGCTCATCCCGCCTTCCCATAATTTCAGCGCGTCGAGCGGATTGTTGAGGATCGCGGGCTGATAGAAGAGGATATAGGCAATGCGCCCGCCCAGGATGATGCCGAGCGTGGCATAGAATACCAGATCGTCGGCATGACGCCGCGCCATCGGTGCGCCGGGCCGGGCGAGCAGCTTGAGCAGATACCACCAGCCCAGGACGATTCCCGCGATATAGGCAAGGGAATACCAGCGAATCTGGAAAAATCCGAGATCGACCGCCACCGGGTGAAGCCCCAGTGTCTCGAAACTCAAGTGTGACGTAGCGGAAGCCAGAAATGACAATAACAAAGGCTTTACCCCCGATGATTTGCGCCCTCATATAGCCGGAAAACCAATAACCCAAGAGAGGAGAGGAGCCTTATGCCATCCGCGCTCGATTTGCGCATCGCGCAGGCGTTGGCGAAGCTCACCGATCCGGGCGCACCCATGGCGCTCACGACGATCGAACGCTTCGGCACGGCGCTGCCCATGATCGCAGCCGCTCCGCCCGCATTGTCCCACTATTTCGCGCATTTCTGCGCGCAGCATGGCGATGCCGATTTCCTGGTGGAGGGCGATGAGCGCCTGAGCTTCACCCAAACCTATGCCGCCGCCCGCAAGGTGGCGGGCGCGCTGGTCGAGGGCTGGGGCGTGAAGCGCGGGGACCGTGTGGGGATCGCCATGCGCAATGCGCCGGGCTGGATCGTCAGCTATATGGGTGTGATCATGGCCGGCGGCGTGGCGACCCTGCTCAATGGTTGGTGGCAGGGCTGCGAACTGGCCGACGGGATTCGCGATACCGGCACGAAGCTGGTGCTGGCGGATCCGCCGCGCGTGAAGCGGCTGGCCGAATGCGATGAAGACAGCGGCGCGACGCTCGTATCGCTCGATGTCTCACTGCCGATTGATCAGGCGATCGCGCCGTTACTGGCGCGGGGCGGCGGGGCCGATACGCCGCTGCCCGAACTGACGGGCGATGATCTGGCAACGATCCTCTTCACCTCCGGCTCCACCGGCCAGTCCAAAGGTGCCTATTCCGATCATCGCGGGGTGGTGCAGGGGACGTTCAACTATCTGGCGATCACACTCGCGATGCTCGATCTGGTGACGCAGGATGGCAAGGCACCCTCGGTGCAGCCCTGCACCCTGCTCAATGTCCCACTGTTTCATGTCACGGCCGAGATCCCGGTGATGCTGCAGAGCTTCGCCATGGGCCGCAAGCTGGTGCTGATGCCCAAATGGGATGCCGAAGATGCCATGCGGCTGATGGCGCGCGAAAAGGCGACCTATTTCGTCGGCGTGCCGCTGATGAGCTTCGAGATCATGACCCACCCCAATCGCGCGCAATATGATCTGTCCACGGTGGCGTCCTTTGCGGCCGGCGGCGCGGCGCGGCCGCCCGAACATGTAAAGCGGCTCGAGGACGAAATGGGCGGCGCGCATCCTTTGCTGGGCTATGGCCTGACCGAAACCAACGCGGTGGGATGCAGCAATATCAACGAGAATTATCTCGCCAAGCCGAACAGCACCGGTCCGGCATCGAAGCCGCTCGTCGAGCTGGCAATCCTGGACGATGCCGGGCAATCGCTGCCGCAAGGCGATCGCGGCGAAGTCTGCATCCGCACGATCTGCAATTTCCTGGGCTATTGGAACAATGAAGCCGCCACGCAGGCGGCGATCACATCCGATGGGTTCTTCCGCACGGGGGACATTGGCTATCTGGACGAGGATGGATATCTCTTCATCGTCGATCGCAAGAAGGACATCATCATCCGCGGCGGCGAGAATATCTCGTGCCAGGAGGTGGAGGCGGCGATCTATGCGCATGAGGCGGTGGCCGAGGCGGCGGTGTTCGGGCTGCCCGATGCGCGCTTCGGTGAAGTGCCGGGTGCCGTGATCCATCTGAAAGACCATGGCGCGCTGGATGTGGTAGCGTTGCTCGATTTCCTGAAGACTCGGCTGGCACCGTTCAAGCTGCCTGCCCGCGTCTGGCTGGTGGCCGATCCGCTGCCGCGCTTGGGGACCGAGAAGATCGACAAGGTTTCGATCCGCGCGGCTTATCGGAAATTGGCAACGCTGGAGGGTGTTGGGTAAAAAGGGAAGTGCCCACCCCCGGCCCCTCCCGGAAGGCCGGGAGGGGAGAAGAGGCGGCGCAATATGACTCCCCTCCAAGCCTTCTTGGAGGGGCCGGGGGTGGCCCTTTTCTTCCTGACTAACCCCTTTCCCTAAACCGCCCCGCATCCTATCAGGCGTCAATGGCGTTTGGGGACAGGATCAGGGAGAGCATCGGGACACCGACGCGCCGGCAATTGCTGGTCGGCGGTGGTGCCGGGGTGGGCCTGCTGGTGGCATGGACACTATGGCCGCGCCGTTATGCGCCCAATCTGATCGCCAACAAAGGCGAGACCATCGTCAACGCTTTCCTGAAGATCGCCGAAAGCGGCGTGGTCACCGTGGTCGTGCCGCAGGCCGAATTGGGGCAGGGGGTGTTCACCGCGCTTCCGCAAATCCTGGCGGACGAACTGGGTGCGGACTGGCGCACGATCGCCGTTGAGCCGGCGCCGATCAGCCCAGTTTATGCCAACCGGCTGATCGCGGGCGACCTGGCCGAGGGGCGCGGCCCCGGTTTCCTGCAAGGCGCGATCCGATGGTCCGCGCAGGAATATGCCACGCGGGAAGCGTTGATGATCACCAGTGGATCAAGCTCGGTGCGCGCGTTCGAGCAGCCGATGCGCGAGGCGGGCGCTGCGGCGCGCGTGCTCTTGTGCAAGGCGGCGGCGGCGCAATGGGACGCCGATTGGGAGGCTTGCGATACGGCGGGGGGCTTCGTGGTGCGCGGGGAAGAGCGGCTGCGTTTCGGTGGACTGGCCGCGGCGGCCATGGCCTATCATCTGCCCGATCCGCTGCCGATGCGCGATGGGCAGGAAAACCGGCTGACTGGACTCAAGCTGCCGCGTCTCGATCTCCCTTCCAAGGTGGATGGATCCGCCAATTTTGCGGCGGATGTGCGCGTGCCCGATCTGGCCTTCGCAGCGATCCGGCAGGGGCCGGTGGGCGATACGATGCTGAAGTCGCTCGATCGCAAGGCGGCGGAGGCGGTGCCCGGTGTGATGGGCGTGGTGGATACGCCGCATTGGGTGGCGGCGGTGGCGAGCAATGGCTGGGCGGCTGAACGCGCGCTCGACGCCATGCGCCCGCTGTTCGAAACGCGCGGGCCATGGGCCAGCACCAAGCGGATGACGGATGCGCTGGAGGGCGCGCTGGACGGCGATGGCACACGCTTTGCCGCCACGGGCGATCTGGGCGCGGCATTTCGCGGACAGACGATCCATGCCGCCGAATATGCGGTGGGCCTGGCGGTGCACGCTCCGATGGAGACGATGACCGCGACCGCGCGGTTCAAGCGGGATCATCTCGAAATCTGGCTGCCCACGCAGGCACCCGCCATCGCGCGCGCGCATTGCGCCGCCGCACTGGGCCTTGCGGAGGATGCCGTGACGATCCATCCGATGCTGGTCGGGGGAAGCTTCGGCCGCAAGCTCGAAGCCGAAGCGGCCGTGCAGGCGGCGATCATCGCGCAGCGCATGAACCGGCCGATCCAGCTTGTGTGGTCCCGCGCGGAAGATATCGCGCACGATCTGTTTCGTCCTGCCGCGCAGGCGCGAATGAGCGCGAAGCTCGGCCCGGGCGGGCGGATCGAGGGCTGGCTCGCCAAGATCGCCGCGCCCGCCACCGCGGCGGAGCAGGCGGCGCGCATGATGGCGGGGAGCGGACTGGCCGGTGCCTTCATCCCCGATCCCGAAGGCGCGGACGAAAGCGCGATTGCCGGTGCCGTGCCGCCTTATGCGATTTCGGCGCTGGGCGTGGATCATCATCCCGCAGCGCTCGGCGTGCCCACCGGCCATTGGCGATCGGGCGCGCATAGCTACACCGCCTTCTTCACCGAATGCTTCATCGACGAACTGGCGATCGCATCGGGCGTGGAGCCGCTTTCGTTCAGGATGCAGATGCTGATGGGCCATCCGCGCCTGGCGTTGTGCCTGTCCGCCGCGGCCGCGCGCGGCAATTGGGAGGGCGGGGTGCAGGGCAGTGGACAGGGCATCGCCTGCCATTCCATGGCCGGCAGTCATGTCGCGATCGTGGCAGAAGCGCGGATCGAGGAAAATCAGACAGTGGCGGTCAGCCGCGTTGTGGCCGCGGTCGATTGCGGGCGCGTGATCAACCCCGATCTGGTCCGCCAGCAGATCGAGGGCGGCATCATCTATGCCATCGCGGCGGCGACGGGTGCGCCGGTGGATTTCGAGCGCGGCCTTCCCGTGCTCCGGAATTTTGAGGCGCTGGAGATCCCGCGTCTCGCGCAATGTCCTGAAATCATCGTCGAGATCATCCGCTCCAACGCTCCGCCGGGTGGCGTCAGTGAAATCGCCGTGCCGCCTGTTGGCCCGGCCATTGCCAACGCCATCTTCGCCGCCAACGGGCAGCGCTTGCGACGCCTGCCGCTCAGGACTGGAAACACATGACCCTGCCCGTGGATCACCCGATCGTTGCTGCGCCCCGCATCGGCGTTCTCCTGATCAATCTGGGGACACCCGACGCGCCCGATTCACCCTCGGTGAAGCGCTATCTGAAGCAATTCCTGTCCGATCGGCGCGTGGTGGAAATCCCGGCCCTGCTCTGGCAGCCGATCCTGCGCGGGATCATCCTCAACACGCGGCCAAAGAAATCGGCCCATGCTTATGGTCTGGTCTGGGGACCGGATGGCTCACCGCTTGCTGCCAATACCAAGGCGCAGGCGGCGGCGCTGAAAGACGCCTTCGGTGCGGACGTGATGGTCGATTATGCGATGCGCTATGGCAATCCGGCAATTGCGGACCGGCTGGCGGTGATGAAAGCGGCGGGCTGCGACCGCGTCCTGATCGCGCCGCTCTATCCGCAATATTGTGGCGCGACCACCGCAACCGCCAATGACGATGCGTTTCGCGCGCTGATGGATATGCGCTGGCAGCCGGCCTTGCGCACGCTGCCGCCTTATCATGACGATGCCGCCTATATCGCCGCGCTGAAATCGTCGATCGACACCAGTCTGGCCGCGCTGGATTTCACGCCCGATGCGCTGATGGCGAGTTTTCACGGAATGCCCGAACGCACGCTGCATATGGGCGATCCCTATCATTGCCATTGCCGGAAGACCGCGCGCCTGCTGGGCGAGGCGATGGGCCGCGATCTGATCGTGACATTCCAATCCCGTTTCGGCCGGGCCAAATGGCTGGGGCCGGCGACCGATGTCACGCTGGCCGCGCTTCCGGGCCAGGGCGTGAAGAAGATTGCGATCGTGTCGCCCGGCTTTTCATCCGATTGCCTCGAAACGCTGGAGGAACTGGCGATCCGCGGGCGGGAGAGTTTCATCGAAGCGGGCGGCACGCACTTCGCCTATCTGCCCTGCCTGAACGCCAGCCCGGTGGGCGTGGCGATGCTGGATCATCTGATCAGCCGCGAGCTTTCCGGCTGGCTGTAAACATTTTCGGGGCCGGACAGAATTTTACACAATTCGCCAGCTTTCCGCGGCGTCCACATTCCATTAGTCATGATCGATAACACAAGAGAGAGGAGAGCGATTCCCATGACCAGAGTAGCGATCGTCACCGGCGGCACACGCGGTATTGGCGAGGCGATCAGCCTTGCGCTTCAGGATATGGGGATGGTGGTCGCCGCCAATTACGGGGGCAATGAGGAAAAGGCCAAGGCCTTTTCCGAGCGCACCGGGATCAAAACCTATAAATGGGACGTGGGCGATTTCGACGCCTGCCAGGATGGAGCAAACCAGGTGCTGCAGGATCTCGGCCCGGTCGATGTGCTCGTCAACAACGCGGGGATCACGCGCGATGGCGTGTTGATGAAGATGAGCTTTGATGACTGGAACGAAGTGATGCGCGTCAATCTGGGCGGCTGCTTCAATATGGCGAAGGCCGTGTTCCCCGGCATGAAAGAGCGCAAATGGGGCCGGATCGTCAATATCGGATCGATCAACGGGCAGGGCGGCCAATATGGCCAGGTGAACTATGCTGCGGCAAAGTCCGGCATCCATGGCTTCACCAAGGCGCTGGCGCAGGAAGGCGCGCGGACCGGGATCACTGTAAACGCGCTGGCACCGGGGTATATCGATACGGACATGGTGGCCGCGGTGCCGCCCGAAGTGCTCGAAAAGATCGTGGCCAAAGTGCCTGTTGGTCGCTTGGGTCAGGCGAGTGAAATCGCGCGCGGCGTGGCGTTCCTCTGTTCGGACGAGGCGGGCTTCGTCACCGGATCGACGCTGTCGATCAATGGCGGGCAGCATATGTATTGAGCGAATTCTATCGCGGCCCCGTCAAGCGCTCGATCACCATTGCCGGGCATCAGACGTCAATCAGTCTGGAGCCGATGTTCTGGGATGCGCTGGGCGCGGCCGCTGTGGAACGGGCGCTGCCGCTCAATGCGCTGGTGGCGCAGATCGACGTGGAGCGCATTGCGGCGGACGATCCGCCCAATCTGGCGAGCGCCATCCGGCTGTGGCTTTTTCATCATCATATGGATGCGCCCAAGTCCTCAATCGGCTATGATGCGGATTGAACGCCCCTATTCGGAAAGACGCCTCGATGATCCGCAAGTCCGCCCTTATCCCCCTGATCGCGATCATGGCCGCCTGCTCCAGCGGTGGCGGCAATGCGCAAACACGGGAAGCGGACAAGATTTCACCGGTTGATGGGCCGCCGTTCAAGGTCACCGAGGTCGGAAAGTTCGCCGAACCCTGGGCGATGGCGTTTCTGCCCGGCGGCAAGCAGGCACTGATCACCGAAAAAGCGGGCGTGCTGAAGCTGTGGACCGTTGGCGGTGGCAGCGTGGATGTGGCGGGTGTGCCCAAGGTGAATTACGGCGGTCAGGGCGGGTTTGGCGATGTCGCGCTTCACCCCAAATTCGCTGAAAATGGCTTTGTTTATCTGAGCTATGCCGAAAAGGGTGCGGGCGATCTTGGTGGTGCCGCGGTGGCGCGCGCCAGGCTGGTGATGGCGCAGGATGGCAGCGCGAAGCTGGACGGGCTGAAAGTGATCTGGCGTCAGTCCGAAAAGGTGAGCGGGCAGGGCCATTATTCGCATCGCATCGTCTTTTCGCCCGATGGCTATCTGTTCCTCTCTTCGGGGGAGCGGCAGAAATTCGATCCGGCGCAGAACATGAAATCCAATCTGGGCAAGATCCTGCGCCTGAATGATGATGGATCGGTGCCCAAGGACAATCCCTTTGCCGATCAGGGCGGGGTAACCGCGCAAATCTGGTCGCTCGGCCATCGCAATGCGCTCGGTCTGGCGTTCGATGGCAAAGGTCAGCTCTGGGATCTGGAGATGGGTCCGAAGGGCGGCGACGAGCTTAACCTGGTCGAGCGTGGCAAGAATTATGGCTATCCGATCGTCTCCAATGGCGATCATTATGATGGCAGGCCCATCCCCGATCACGATACCCGCCCCGAATTCGCGGCCCCCGCGGCATTCTGGACGCCGGTGATCTCGCCCGCCAATCTGATGTTTTATTCAGGCGATCTGTTTCCCGAATGGAAGGGCAGCGCCTTTGCGCCGGGCCTGTCCTCAAAGGCGATCGTGCGCATCACATTCGATGGCGTAAAGGCCAAGGAAGCCCAGCGCTTCGACATGGGAGAACGCATTCGCGAGATCGAGCAGGGTCCGGATGGTGCGCTCTGGGTGCTCGAGGATGGCGAGGAAGGCGCGGGCGGACGGCTGCTCAAGCTGACGCCGCGGGGATAGGAAGAGCGAAAGTCCCGCTTGTCCCGCGCTTATCCGCCGCGCCACGCGCTTGCCACGCACCTGCTTTCCGCCAGACCCGCGGGCGGAGCGAAGCTCATGGCTTCAGCAGATCGAGCACCACTGCGGTCATCGCCACGGTGCCCGTCACCACCGAAGGTTCCGGATCGATCTTGAACAGGGGGCTATGGTGCGACGGCACTGCAGGGCCGCCCTTGGCCTCCGCATCGAACGCGGCCTTCGGCGTGCCACCCACGCCGAAATAATAGCCGGGGACTTTCAGGTCCGGTTGGACGAAATAGGCGAAATCCTCCGCGCCCATGCTGGTCTGCTCGAAGGGCTCAAAGCCCTGCGGTCCCAGCGTCTCGATCATCACCGCATTCAGCCGCCGGGCCAGCGCGGTATCGTTGATCGTGGTGGGAGTGCCTTCGGATACGCGGACTTCGGGCAGCAGTTTTTCCGGCAGGCCGGCGGTGCGGCCGACACCCTTGGCGATGCGCTCGATCGCCTTCAGCAATTGCGCACGGGTTTCCTCATCATTGGCGCGCACGGTCACCTGAAGATCCGCGCGATCGGAAATGATGTTGTGCTTCAACCCGGCATGAAAAGCACCGACGGTGATGACCGCGGGAGAGAGCGGCATGACTTCGCGGCTGACGATCCCCTGGAGCGCGATCACAATTTGCGACGCGATATAGACGGGATCCTTGCCGGTATGCGGCGCGGCGCCATGCGCGCCGACGCCGTGGACAATGATGTCCACGCTATCTGCAGAGCTATATTGAATGCTTTCGGACGCGCTGACCTTGCCGGTTTCCAGCGCGGAAGACACATGAAAGGCCACGGCATAGTCCGGCTTGGGAAAGCGGGTATAGAGGCCATCCTCCAGCATCGCCTTCGCGCCACCGACGCGCTCTTCGGCGGGCTGGACGATGAACACCACCGTGCCCTTCCATCGGTCCTTCATCGCCGCCAGCCGCTTGGCCGTGCCGATCATCGAGGTGATGTGCACATCATGGCCGCAGGCGTGCATCACCGGATTGTTCACGCCGTCGATGCCGATCTGATGGACCTTGGATGCGTTCGCCAAGCCCGATTTCTCCTCCACCGGAAGCCCGTCCATATCCGCGCGGACCAGCACCACGGGGCCGGCACCATTCTTCATGACGCCCACGACACCCGTGCCGCCGACGCCTTCCGTCACCACCACGCCACCAATCGCGCGAAGCTGCTTGGCCATGATCGCCGCGGTGCGGGTTTCCTTGAAGCTCAGTTCGGGATTGCGATGGAAATCATCGAACAGGGCGGCGAGGCTTGCCTTGTAATCCGCCTGCACTGCGGCTTCGTAATCCGGTTTGGCCAGCACGGGTGTCGTGATGCACGCAGCGGCGATGAGCAGATGATAAAGACGCATTCTTTCCTCCCTGTCCGTTTGTCCGTTCATGTCGCCGGTCCCACCCGATGGCCGGGCAGGATCGCCTGATCGTCAGGTGCATTCGCCGATGCGCTTGGAATTCATGGTCATGCCCATCTCCACCTTGCCGCCCGGCATATTGGGATCGGTGACATGCGTATCCATCGTCATCGTCATGGCTTCAGCACCCAGCGTGCCCTTCATCGCGGCTTCCATCGTGCCCTGACCGGCTTTCTTGCAGATCATCTTGCCATCCAGCTTGCCGCCCGAAACGTCGAAATGTTCGAACGTGCAATCCGCGCCCGCCTGGCCCTTCTTGATGAATTCGGTCGGATCCTTGTCGGCTTCCTCCTTGGTGAGGCAGGATTCGCTGGTCTGCGCCTGGCCCATCATGCCCTTCATCGCATTGGCCGCTTCGGGCGGCGCGCCGGGCATTTCGAATTTGGTGATCTGCATCGTGGTCTGCCACTTGCCGGGCTTCATTTTCACCGCTTCCTTCATCTCCGCGGCGGCCTGCTCTGGCGTCTTGGGGCCTTTGTCGGCGGAATCGCACGCGACCAGCGCAAGCGCGGGGAGCATGAGGCAAATCAGTGTCTTCATGGAATATCCTTCCCGGTATCGGGTTTTGAGTGTCACGCGCCCGATTGTCGTTGCGGGCGACACTATCGGCATTCCCTGCCCGTTCAAGTGATCATGCGCACAGGGGTTGGCGATGGCCCCTGCGTTCGCCATATGTACCCCATGGTTATTCAGATCCGCACCAGTCTCGAAGAGCCGGAGACCGGCGATTCCTTTGTTCCGCACCGGCCGGAGCGCCCGCCCAAGACGGAGGGCGGCAAGGCCTTCAAGATCGTTTCGGATTATGAGCCGGCGGGCGATCAGCCGACCGCCATCGCCGAGCTGACGCAACAGGCGCGCGAGGGGGAGCGCGATCAGGTGCTGCTGGGCGTCACCGGCTCGGGCAAGACCTTTACCATGGCCAAGGTGATCGAAGGGCTGCAACGGCCCGCGCTGATCCTGGCACCCAACAAGATCCTGGCGGCGCAGCTCTACGGGGAAATGAAGAGCTTCTTTCCCGACAATGCGGTCGAATATTTCGTCAGTTACTATGATTATTACCAGCCCGAAGCCTATGTCGCGCGGTCGGACACCTATATCGAGAAGGAAAGCTCGGTAAACGAGGCGATCGACCGGATGCGCCATTCGGCCACGCGCGCGCTGCTGGAGCGGGATGATGTGATCATCGTCGCCTCCGTTTCCTGCCTTTATGGCATCGGCTCGGTCGAAACCTATTCGGCGATGATCTTCGATCTGAAAAAGGGCCAGACAGTTGATCAGCGCGAGATCATCCGCAAGCTGGTCGCGCTGCAATATAAGCGCAACGACGCCAATTTCGTGCGGGGCCATTTCCGCGTGCGCGGTGATGCGCTTGAGCTGTTTCCTTCGCATTATGAGGATACCGCCTGGCGGGTGAGCTTCTTCGGCGACGAGATCGAGGAGATCGTCGAGTTCGATCCGCTCACCGGCAAGAAGGTGGCAAGCCTCGAATATGTGCGCGTCTATGCCAACAGCCATCATGTGACGCCCGGCCCCACGCTGAAACAGGCGATGGAGGCGATCAAATTCGAACTGGCGGAGCGGTTGAAGGAATTGGTGATCGAAGGCAAATTGCTGGAGGCGCAGAGGCTTGAACAGCGCACGAATTTCGATCTGGAGATGATCGCCGCCACCGGAAGCTGCGCGGGGATCGAGAATTACAGCCGGTTCCTGAGCGGGCGGATGCCGGGTGAGCCGCCGCCGACATTGTTCGAATATCTACCGGAAAATGCGTTGCTGTTCGTGGATGAAAGCCATCAGACGATCGGCCAGATCAACGGCATGTCGCGCGGCGATCATCGTCGCAAATTGACGCTGGCGGAATATGGCTTCCGTCTGCCCTCAGCGATCGACAACCGTCCATTGCGCTTCAACGAATGGGAGGTGATGCGCCCGCAGACGGTCTATGTCTCCGCCACGCCCGGAAGCTGGGAGATGGAGCAGACCGGCGGCGTGTTCAGCGAACAGGTGATCCGCCCTACCGGCCTGATCGATCCACCGGTGGAGATCAAGCCGGTCGAGGATCAGGTGCAGGATTGCATCAATGAATGCCGCAAGACCGCGGAGGCCGGATACCGCACGCTGGTGACCACGCTTACCAAGCGCATGGCGGAGGATTTGACCGAATTCATGCACGAGGCGGGGCTGAAGGTCCGCTACATGCACAGCGATGTCGAGACGCTGGAGCGTATCGAGCTGATCCGAGACCTGCGGCTGGGGGTCTATGATGTGCTGGTGGGCATCAATTTGCTGCGCGAGGGATTGGACATCCCCGAATGCGGGCTGGTGTGCATTCTCGATGCCGACAAGGAGGGTTTTCTGCGCTCCGAAACGTCGCTGATCCAGACGATCGGCCGCGCCGCGCGCAATGTGGACGGACGCGTGATCCTCTATGCCGATCGCATCACCGGATCGATGGAGCGCGCCATGAACGAGACCGCGCGCCGGCGCGAGAAGCAGCATCTGTTCAATCAGGCCAATGGCATCACGCCGATGACGATCAAGCGCAACATCTCCGACGTGATGGGGCATATGTCCAATCGCGATCAGGTGACCATCGATACCGGGATCGAGGACAAGCCGCATCTGATCGGCCACAATCTGCGCGCCTATATCGAGGAATTGGAAGGCCGGATGCGCCGCGCCGCCGCCGATCTGGAATTCGAGACCGCGGGCCGCCTGCGCGACGAAATCCGCGCGCTTGAGCGGGAGGAACTGGGGCTGCCGGCCGACGAGCATAAGGCGCCCACGATGGGGCGCAGCAACGAAGGCAAGCCGGGGACGCGGAAGACACGGTTCGGAAAGAGCCAGACGTTCAAGGGACGCAAGGGGCGGTAAAGCGCCTGCTCAGAGGATGCGCTCGATCCGCACGGGTAGGCCGTCCTTCGGCTTGGGAATTGGCCAATATTGCCACTGCCCCTCGCCTGCACCCGTCGGCACGATGCGGTGCGTGGTCAGCAGATGATAGAAGAAGATCTTGGTCTGCAAATAAGCGAAATGCAGACCCAGGCACATATGCGCGCCGCCGCCGAAGGGCACCCAGGCATATTTGTGCCGTGCCCGGACCGCTTCGGGGGCGAAGCGCATCGGATCGAATGTCTCGGGATCGGGCCAATGCTCGGGCATCATATGCGCATAGCCGGCATTGACGCCGACGAACGTGCCCGCCGGGAAATCATACCCGCCGAATGAGAAATCGCGAAGCGCGCGGCGCGGGATCGCGGGGACGGGCGGGATCATCCGCAGCGTTTCCTTGAAGGCGTAGTCGGTTAACACCAGCTCATCCACGCGCTCATAGGGCAGGCTATCGCCATTGAGGCCCAGACCCAGCATCTCTTCGCGCAATCTGTCCTGCCACGCGGGATGTTTGCCGAGCAGCGAGACCATGGACGTGATCGACGAGGTGATGGTGTCATGCGCGGCCATCATCAGGAAATTCATGTGATCGACGATCTCGTCTTCGGTCAGATGGCTGCCGTCTTCATGCGTGGCGCGGCAGATCTGGCTGAAGATATCATCGCCCTCTCCCGCGCGGCGCTTGGGCACTTCGCGGCCGAAATAATCGACCAGATAGGCGCGGGCCTTCACGCCCTTGCGCATATCCGTGAATGGCAAAGGAAAGCGCACCACGCCGATCGTGGCCTGCACCATATCGACAAAGGCCTGGTTCACGGCCTCGGCTTCGGGGCCGAACGGAATGCCGAGGAAAGACGTCGCCGCCAGATCAAGCGTAAGCTGTTTGATTGAGGGATAGAATTTGATCTCCCGATCGCTCCAATCGGGAATGCGCGCTGCGATGCCTGTATTCAAAGCGTCCGCATAGCGCCGCATCGGCTCGGGCTTGAACGCGACCGACAGCGTGCGGCGATGCGCGCGGTGCTTTTCGAAATCGATCAGCATCAGGCCGCGCGGAAATACCAGATTGAGCATCGGCCCCCAGCCCTGTTCGGATGAGAACAGCTTGTCCCGATCGAACAGCATCAACTCGTTGGCATCCGGCCCGAGCAATGCGACTGATCGGCCGCCAAAACTCTTGCAGCGATAGACCGGCCCATAGCGGGCAAGCATCCGTCGCGCGAACGCCATTGGATCGCGGAGCTGTTCAAGCGTGGTGCCGACGACAGGCCATCCATCTTCACCCGGCACATGATCGAGCGCGCTGGAAGGGTTGGCCGGAAGCCAATGGGGATTGGCTTCGAACGTATGTGCATAGGCCATCGGACAGCGCTCCTGCTTACTTACATTGAGGTAAGTAACGGAGTTCGGTGGCCGATGGCAAGTGCAGAATGCGATTTCTGGCGCGGTTCGGCCCGGCGGGTGCGTGATGCACCCGCCGGGCCTCTCCTGTCACCAGAGATGCTGTCCGCTTAGCGACAGGAAACTTTACCGCGGCCGATTTCGCGGCCCAGCAGGCCACCGGCACCCGCGCCGATGATGGTGCGCAACGTATCCGATCCGCCCAGTTGAAGCTGATTGCCAAGGAGGCCGCCCACGGCTGCGCCGATGATCAGGCCGGTGGTGCCATCATTGCGGCGGCAATAATAACGGCCATCATTGCCGCGATACACGCGATCATTGTAACTCAGCTTGCGCGCCTGATAATAGCGACCGTCACGGTAGTAATCCTGCGCATTATAGCGCTGGCCACGCTCCGGGCGGTTCCAGTCATAATTGCGATATTGGCGATAGTCGCGCACGCTCTCCCGGCGATCCTTGCGGGCATCGCGGACATCACGCTTATAATCGCGCTGCGCCTCGCGCACGTCCTTCCGATATTCGCGGTTCGCTTCGCGCGGATTCTGCGCCATCGCCGGGATGGCAGGCAAGGCAAACGCCGCAATGATCGACGCCAGAATAATCTTTTTCATAATACCACTCCTACTCGATCCACTTGAAAGCGGATCACTGGCCAAGAACGACCGGGCAGGCGAAGCGGTTGCGTGAACGCGATATTACGTCGCGTTCATCAGCGGGAAAGGTGGTCTAAGCGTGCGCCAGATCAGGAAACCAGGCGGGGGCGGCGGTCACGGCGCGACGGCGCTGCGCCCGTGGCGGCAAGCACGGCGCGCAGCCGGTGGAGATCGATTTCATGCGTGAACTCGCAGCCGATCTGGCCGCCCTTCGCCCAGACGACGCGGGCGGATACGGTGCCCAGCGAAGGCAGGCGGACCCGCACGATGCTCTCCGCATCGAATTCGCCATCGGCATCGGCCATGAAGCCCATGGTGGATATATTGCGGATCACAACATCATGGCCCTGATAGCCGAGCGCCCGCATCGTGGTGGGCACTTCAATGGCTTCACGTTCAGCCCTACGCTGATGGGGTGCGGGCGTCTCGACCGCCACCTTGGCTGCAATATGCACGGGTAATCCTCCGGGGTTGGTCCTGTTGATCTTAGGCCGATCGGGTAAATATGGCGTAAAGGTTCGTGATGGCGGCCGTGGGCCATATTCCCGGGAATTGCCGTTTCCCTTACGCAACAAAGCCGATTTTTGAAGAGGTTCGCAGGACACTGAGCCTCTCGGCCCGAAAAAAGCCTCAAATCAGCTCATCGCGTTTCCATGGCCGCTCGTCGATCAGCGCCGTGGAAACGCTGAAACATCCCCTCTCGAAGCCGTTGCGCTTTGCCGCTAGACGGGCACCTCTTCATGAAAGGCGACCATGCCCACCATTCTCCTGCTGATCGCCTCCAACGTGTTCATGACGATCGCCTGGTATTGGCATCTGAAAGGCGGGATGGCCAAGCCCGTGCTGCTGGTGATCCTGATAAGCTGGGGCATCGCGCTGATCGAATATTGCTTTGCCGTGCCGGCCAACCGGATCGGCTATGCCGGCGGCTGGAGCGCGGGTCAGCTCAAGGTGGCGCAGGAGGCGATCGCGCTGATTATCTTCGGCGGCTTCATGGTCACCGTGCTGGGAGAGCCGCTGCACTGGCGCCATCTTGCGGCATTCGCCTGCATCATGGGCGCAGTGGGCTTTCTATTCATTGGCTGGTAAAACGCTCAAGACTGGCTCATCCCCAGGATCTGGCTGAGCCGGATGGAGGGCACCGGATTGATGAATTCGCCGCCCACCGCCTTGCCATCGAACCAGGCGATCCGCGCCAGCATCGTCCCCAGCGCGGGCAGGCGGAGCCTGACATAGCTGCCTTCGGGAAAGGCGCAGCTCACATCGGCCATGAAGCCCAGTTCGGAAATATTGCGGACGACCACATCGCTGCCATGATAGCCCAATGCCCGCATCGAAACGGGCATGGCGACTGCAACGCGATCGGCTTGCCGCTGACCCGGCGGCTCTGATTGCAATGCCATTCTTGCTGCGACATGCATATGCCGGCAACCCCTCCAAAACCCCGTCAAGTATTTAATATATAAGAAAGAGCGTTAAAAAGTGTTAACGCGGTGGAACGCCGGATTTTCAAGGCCGCCAGAGTAAAATCGCTAATAATGGCAAGTTGATGCGGACTTTTGCGGAACGGAACGTGCCCGTACCGGTTGAGCGATCATGGCAGATGCCGCCCGATCGAGAGGAACGCCAATGACAAGCCGCCCAGATGAAGACGATCTTGCGCCCGAAAATCACAATAATGAACAGGATGACGAAGGGCAGGCGCAGGACGTGGCCGAAGATGCGCTGCACCGCGGCGATGACCTGTCCGAAGACAGCGAACATGGCGGGCGCACCAATCCGGCGCAGATCATCCCCGATGACGTGCCCGATCTGGTCGACCGGATGGATGCCATGCTCCGCAGCGGGATCATCGACAATGATGCCTTTGAAGGCGAACCGATGCACGATGACGAGGAAGACGGTCTGGGCCAGACCGATCGGGACGATGACGATTAGGCCAGCCTGAAAAGGAAAGCCCCCGGCGCTGGCACCAGCGCCGGGGTCCATCATGAGTTACCAGCCGCGATAATGGCGGCGACCGCGGTCCATATAATAATAACGACCGCGGCTATCCCGGCGATATTCCCGACGGGCTTCGCGAATTTCACGATTATAGTCGCGACGCGCCTCACGGACATCGCGGCGGCTGTCCGCGCGGCGGATGTCTCGATTATAATCGCGCTGTGCATCACGCACGTCTTCGCGATATTCGCGCCGCGGGGAATCCGCCATTGCGACGGAGGGAAGCGCCAGGCCGGCGATGCCGGCGGCAATGATCAGGATACGCATGACATTGCTCCTTTACTGTGTTGGTCCTGCGTTGAGGAACGACCGGAGCATGGCTTGGGTTGCGTGAACCCGTGATTACAGCGCGTTCATCCCGTTGACAGGCGGAGGGCAGGCGGTCCGGCAGCGGACCACTGATCGATTTTGACGATTGGTTACGCGCAAGTTCACACTATCTATTGTCCCGGAAATCGTCCGCCCGGAGGCGCGACTGATCGATCAGGGCGATCATGATTGCATGTTGCGTTTCGGGTTATGTCAAAGAGCCAGCCCGACGATGGCAGAGCAGGCCCGTGTAGGACAGACCGGATTTTGAGGGCCGGCGTCGCAGGCCGGGCTCCAGGCGGAACGATCATCGCGCATCACCGTTGATGCTCGAGGCTATCGGAGCGATCGATCATGCGCAGACACGGCATCATGATGCACCTGTTCAGGATGACGGCACCCGCGCTTGTTTTGGGCGTCGCGGCGGGCGCGGGCATCGCCGCGATGACGGACGGTTCGGTTGATCGCGCCATGATGGCGCGTGAGGGCACCAGCCGGACATGGGCCAATCCCGATGCCCTCTTCGCCGATCGCTATGGTCCCGCCCCCGCCACCTTGGCGGCCGCCGGCCCGATCATCTGCACCGGCTGCGGCCCCGGCCTGGCCGAACGCCGGGCCATGGCCGAAGAGCGCGCCTATGACCGGATGCTGGCCGACTATGCCGCGCAGGTGAACGATGACGGCGCGGCGGTGGACGAGGCGGCGTATGAACCTGCGGTGCGGGTGACGGCGGATGAGCGACGCGGCGCGCCGCGATCGGAGTTCGAGGAATCCACGCCCGAAACGGTGATGCGGGATGTGCCGATGGATGATGGCATTCAAGGCGCGCAAATGCCGCTGTAAAAGGCCCGACCATTGCCTGCTTATCAGTTTTGTAGTAACAGATTCATATGGACATTCGGTTCGAATGGGATCCCGATAAGGCGGCTGGCAATCTGGCCAAGCACGGCGTGGGATTTGCGTTGGCGAGCCGGGTTTTCAGCGATCCGTTCGCGTTGAGTCACCAGGATCGGATCGAGGGCGGTGTGTATCGCTGGCAGACGCTGGGGATGGTCGAGGGCTGGTTGTTGCTGTTGGTGGCTCACACCATGCGGGATGAAAGCGACGGATCCGAAATTATCCGGATCATTTCAGCACGACGCGCCACGCGCGCAGAAAGGAAGCGCTATGAGCAATGAACTTGCGGAAAAGCGAAGCGGCTTCATGCCGCAGCCCGCCATAAGCGCAGCCGAGCGTGATCAATTGGCGGCGTTGGCCGCCATGTCTGATGACGATGTCGACACAAGTGATCTTCCGGAACTCGGCGAAGATTTCTGGCGCAACGCCAGGCGCGGTCGCTTCTACAAGCCGGTCAAGGAATCGACCACGATCCGCGTCGATGCCGATGTGCTGCACTGGCTGAAATCCGAGGGTCGCGGCTATCAGACCCGGATCAACGCGATCTTGCGGGAAGCCATGATGCGCGATGCGCCGGACCCGCATTCTTGACCGGATAGGGGAAGCGAGGCAGAATTGCGTTATGATCAGGCATTTCCGTTGACCCGTTTGTGCGGCGGTCGTCCTACTGTTTAGTCGCCGCCATCGAATCCGAAATCCGTCTGCCGATCGTCTGTTTGATCGGGTCGTTCCTTCTTCTTGCGAGGCCCATTAAGATGCAGCCTCCAAGCTTGGCGTAAAGAAGCAATTCTGCGAGTAAATTCGCGATCTGTCATTGCCGGAATTTGCAGTATGTCTACTAATTTAAGATCTCGGTTTTGACCCTCGAGCGCTTCCGTATCAATCAACCAAAGTTTGAAATCTTCGAAATAGTCACTATAAATTTCTTCAAGAACGCGCCGCATAAAACTAGCACTGTAAGCCCACGGGGTAGCATTTTTGCGCGGCTGAATAAAGATTAAGTTGGCTACTCCGTCCACAACTGCAACTGTTTCCGGTTTTACGCTTAGCGCAAAATCGCGATCGACGGGGTAGAGCAGTTTATCCAGCGGATAAAATGTTCTGCCACGAAATTGGGTGCAAGCGGCTACGAGCTTTGCAACATCCAAATTACATTTTCGGGCCAAATCAAATTTGATCTTCTCTATTCCTGCTACCGCCACGGCATAGGGCATGGATCCAGAAAGAAGGACTGCGGTAAGTTTTCGTACTGCGCCATAACTAAAAGGTCCGTTATCTCCGAAATATTCGCTCACGCGCACCGCGGTCTCACGCGATGTTGCAGCAGTCATCCGAGCTGCATCCAGCACATCCACCGTTCGACCCAATTTTTCCTCCTTAGTGTTGCGTTATTATAGGATTCAATCTTTTAAAGTGATCTAAAATCAACGCATCAGGAATCTTCATGCCAGGATAAATAACTTCTTCTGCTTGCTTCCAAACATATTCCCAAGGGCCATCCTCGACGTGAGATTCTTCAACAAGCTGACCGGCTGTGTACCGCGCATATTTTTGTAATACTTCTCTAATTACGGCTTTATGGTCTCCACTTATCAAAGGAGGTTTATAAACGGCCTCGCCTGATAGGGGGTCAATATATGTTGCTCGAATATCTCTTATTGGTGTGTTTCCACAAATTTTAAATTGATTGTATATTACTCTCTGAACCGGGCCATACTGCCATGCTTCGAATTTATTCTTAATCAAAGGCTCGTCAAACAGTGAATAAAACCACCCATGTGCAAAATAAAGTAACTTCTGAAGCGCCAAATTCGTAAGTGGCAGATTGTATTCTTCTGCAAAATCGAGCGTAAAATTGGCAATGTCTCGGACGTCATACATTACGCGATCCGTATAATAAGTTCTCTGTTGATTCGGTTATTGTTCCACCTTTGTTTCATCGCATATGATTTTGATCCGATCAAGATCACTCCGCCGCGATCCCCGCTTTGGAGAACATATCCCCGCCCTCATCGGCCTCCGCGCCTGTCGCTGCGGCCTCGTCATTCGCGCCCGCTTTCTTGCGCAGATCGAAGCTGTCCCAGACTTCGCCCCAATTGCCGCGGGTGGCGGCCTTGGAATATTCGGTGGCGCGGGTTTCGAAGAAATTGGCGTGTTCGACGCCGTTCAGCATCGGGATCAGCCAGGGGATGGGATGTTCCTCGATCATGAACATCGGCTTCAGGCCGAGCTGGCCCAGGCGCCAGTCTGCGATGTAGCGGATGTATTTCTTGATATCCTTGGCGGACATGCCGGGCACCGGACCCTGTTCGAACGCCAGATCGATGAACGCATCTTCCAGCCCGACGGTGGTGTGGCACATGTCGCGAATGTCCGCGCGGACCGCGGGGGTGATGCAATCGCGCTCCTTGCCGAAGGTGTGATAGAGCTTGATGATCCCCTCGCAATGCAGCGTCTCGTCGCGGATCGACCAGGTGACGATCTGGCCCATGCCCTTCATCTTGTTGAAGCGCGGGAAGTTCATCAGCATCGCGAAGCTGGCGAAGAGCTGCAAGCCCTCGGTAAAGCCGCCGAACATGGCGAGCGTGCGCGCGATATCCTCGTCGGTATCGACGCCGAAGGTGCTCAGATAATCATGCTTGTCCTTCATCTCCTTATATTGAAGGAACATGCCATATTCGCTTTCGGGCATCCCGATCGTATCGAGCAGATGGCTATAGGCGGCGATATGCACCGTCTCCATATTGGAGAAGGCGGCGAGCATCATCTTGATCTCGACCGGCTTGAACACGCGGCCGTATTTCTCGTGATAGCAATCCTGCACCTCGATATCGGCCTGGGTGAAGAAGCGGAAGATCTGCGTCAGCAGATTGCGCTCGTGATCGGTGAGCTTCTGCGCCCAGTCGCGGCAATCCTCGCCCAGAGGCACTTCCTCTGGCATCCAGTGAATCTGCTGCTGGCGCTTCCAGAATTCATAGGCCCAGGGATATTCGAAGGGCTTATACTGATTGCGGGATTCGAGAAGGGACATGGGCGTTTCTCTCAGTAGGAAATCGAAAGGGCGGATGGGGCGGATCGCGTGCTCATGCGTTGAGCGTCCGGATCAACCCCATGAGGAGAAGTGCTATGGCCGACCTGTCCCAGATCAAGGAACATGCCGAAGTGATCGGCGCCGATGGCGTCCATGTGGGCACCGTCGATCATGTCGATGGCGACCGCATCAAGCTGACCAAGAAGGACAGTGGCGAAGGATCGCACAAGGGGCATCACCATTATATCCCCGGCGGGCTGGTGGCCGGTGTCGAGGGCGACAAAGTCCGCCTGAGCGCGAACGCTGATGTCGCGGTCACGTTCGAGGAAGAGGCCTGACGCCTCCGCGCCTTGCGGCGTAGAAAAGGGCCGCCCACCAGACGGTGCGGCGGCCTTTTTCATGATTATTGGCAGGCCAGGCATTCGTCATAATCCGTGCTGGTCAGCTCGAATTTGGGGGCTTCGGCGGTGTTGTCCGCCTCCACGCCGCCGGCGAAGCCCGCGCGCTGGATGCTCTTCGAACGCAGATAATAGAGACTCTTGATGCCCAGTTCCCACGCGCGGAAATGGAGCATCAGCAGATCCCATTTCTCGACATCGGCGGGGATGAACAGATTGAGCGACTGTGCCTGGTCGATATAGGGCGTGCGGTCCGCCGCGAGTTCGAGCAACCAGCGCTGGTCGATCTCGAAGCTGGTCTTGTAAGTGTCCTTTTCCTCGACCGAGAGGAAATCGAGATGCTGGACCGAACCGCCCTGCTCCAGGATTGAATTCCACACCGCTTCGCTATTCTTCGATTTCTCGCTGAGCAGCTTTTCCAGATAGGGATTGCGGACCGAGAAGCTGCCCGAAAGCGTCTTGTGCGTATAGATGTTCGCCGGGATCGGCTCGATGCAGGCGCTGGTGCCGCCGCAGATGATGCTGATCGACGCGGTGGGCGCGATCGCCATCTTGCAACTGAACCGCTCCATCACGCCCATATCCGCCGCATCGGGGCAGGCGCCGCGCTCGATCGCCAGATGGATCGAGGCTTCGTTGACCTGGGCCGAGATGTGCTTGAACATCTTGAGGTTCCAGCTCTTGGCCATCGCGCCTTCGAACGGCAGGCTGCGCGCCTGAAGGAAGCTGTGGAAACCCATCACGCCGAGGCCGACCGAGCGCTCGCGCCCGGCCGAATATTTGGCGCGGGCCATCTCGTCCGGCGCGCGGTCGATATAATCCTGCAGCACATTGTCGAGGAAACGCATGATATCCTCGATGAACTGCTTGTCGCCATTCCACTGATCCCAGGTCTCAAGGTTCAGCGACGAGAGACAGCAGACCGCGGTGCGATCATTGCCGAGATGATCGGTGCCCGTGGGCAATGTGATCTCGCTGCACAGGTTCGAGGTGGAAACCTTCAGGCCCAGATCGCGATGATGCTTGGGCATGTTGCGGTTCACCGTGTCCGAGAACACGATATAGGGCTCGCCCGTGGCCAGCCGCGTCTCGACCAGCTTCTGGAAGAGCGAACGCGCATCGACGCGGGCGCGCTCGGACTGATCCTTGGGCGACCGCAGCACCCATTCCTCGCCATTGCGCACGGCTTCCATGAAGGCATCGGTCAGCAGCACGCCATGATGCAGATTGAGCGCCTTGCGGTTGAAATCGCCCGAAGGTTTGCGGATTTCGAGGAATTCCTCGATCTCGGGATGCGAGACATCGAGATAACAGGCGGCCGAACCGCGGCGCAGCGATCCCTGGCTGATCGCGAGCGTCAAACTGTCCATCACGCGCACGAAGGGGATGATGCCGCTGGTCTTGCCATTGAGGCCGACCGGCTCGCCGATGCCGCGCACCGCACCCCAATAGGTGCCGATGCCGCCGCCGCGGCTGGCCAGCCACACATTCTCGTTCCAGGTGTTCACGATACCGTTCAGGCTGTCGTCCACCGAATTGAGATAGCAGGAGATGGGCAGGCCGCGCCCGGTGCCGCCGTTGGAAAGCACGGGGGTGGCGGGCATGAACCACAGGCGTGAGATATAATCATAGACGCGCTGGGCGTGCGCCGCATCGTCCGCATAAGCGGAGGCCACGCGCACGAACAGATCCTGATAACCTTCGCCCGGCAGCAGATAGCGATCGGTCAGCGTATCCTTGCCGAAATCGGTGAGCAGCGCATCGCGGCTGTGATCCACCTCCAGCGCATAGGGCTGAGGCGTGATGCTGTGCGAATCGTCCAGCCGCGCGGGCTTGGCCGCGGGCTTCGCTGCGGTGCTTGATTCGTTCCCGGCCGTTTCCTTGGCGGGGGCTTCCGTAACGCTGGCTGACACGTCGCTATTGCTCGCTTCCTGAGTATCTCTGAAGTCCATGTGGCGCTTCCCCGTTCCCGATCCGTTCGACTCGGGGGCGAACCCCCTTTCTAACATTATTACGCAGGGCGCGGGCGGAAATATTTGCTCCCTTCCGCCTGCCGCAGGCACGAAAACAGCGGTTTCGCGAGAGTTGTCGCGATTGCTGTCCTACCAGTGCTTGCGGGCACCCCCTGTGCTCAGCACCACCCATAGTGCCTCAACCGTGCAGAGATACAAGACGGTAAATGACGCTTTAGAGACTCGGTTCATCGCTAAAATGACCCGGGTCACGGCGGGTAGAGAAAGCGCGCGCATGGCGACGCGCGGAGTTGCGCGGGGTTTGCGGAATGCAAGCGAACGGAGAGGGAACGAAAAAATTTTCCCGGTGCCCGCGCCGCCCAATCACCATCCCAATTCAGAGATAAGGCGGCCGGTGCAATCCCTTGGGGCTGGCGGTAAAAATCTCGTGGCCGTCCTGGGTGATGCCGATTGAATGTTCGAATTGTGCCGAGAGGGAGCGATCGCGGGTGACGGCGGTCCAGTCATCGTCGAGGATCTTCACGCCGGGCTTGCCGATATTGATCATCGGCTCGATCGTGAAGATCATGCCGGGGCGCAGTTCGGGGCCGGTGCCGGGGCGGCCATAATGAAAGACATCCGGCTGATCATGATAGACCAAGCCGACGCCGTGCCCGACGAAATCCTGCACCACGCCATAACGATGCTTTTCGGCATGGCGCTGAATGGCATGGCCGATGTCGCCCAGATGATTGCCGGGCCGGGCCTGTTCGATGCCGAGCATCATGCACTCATAGGTGACATCGACCAGGCGCCTTGCCTTGAGCGGCACATCACCCACCAGGAACATCCGGCTGGTGTCGCCATGCCAGCCGTCAATCACCGCGGTCAGATCGATATTGAGAATATCGCCCGCGGCGAGGGTCTTGGCACCGGGAATGCCATGGCAGACGACATGGTTCACCGAAATGCAGGTGGCGTGCGCATAGCCCTTATAGCCGATATTGATGGGGATCGCGCCCGCCGCGACGATGGTATCGCGGACGAAATCATCCAGCGCGCCGGTGCTGACTCCCGGCACGACCAGCGGCGCGAGCGCATCGAGCGTTTCCGCGGCGATCCGCCCGGCGCGGCGCATCCCCGCAAAACCGTCTGCGCCATAGAGTTTGATGGCATTGGTGCGGGTGCGCGGCGTATCCGCCGTGACGTCGAGATAGGTGGTCATGACTTGTCGGATAGAGATTTCGGGCCAGAATTTCCAGCGAGCTGGGCACGCGCTCAGGCCCAATATTCGATTGATCCAGCGCATCACCCCGTTGCATGATCGTGATGCTTCAGGAGAGACACCGCATGACCATCCGCCTCTATGCCCATCCTTTCTCGTCCTACTGCCAGAAGGCGCTGATCGCGCTTTATGAGAACGGCACGCCGTTTGATTATCGCACGCTGGAGGATGCGGAGAATGATGCAGCGCTGGAAAAGCTGTGGCCGTTGAAGAAGTTTCCGTTGCTGGAAGAGGATGGCCGGGTGGTGATCGAGGCGACCGGGATCATCGAATATCTGGCGGTGCACCATGGCGGGCCGGTGGCGCTGATCCCGGCCGATCCTGCCGCGGCGGTGGACGTGCGGATATGGGACCGGTTTTTCGACAATTATGTGATGAACCCGCAGCAGCAGATCGTGTTCAACCTGATCCGCCCCGAGAATGACCGCGACCCGTTGAATGACACGCAGGCGCGCGCCACGCTGAACAAGGCCTATGCCTGGCTCGACGGGCATATGGCGGGGCGCATCTGGGCGGCGGGGGCGGATTTCTCGATGGCGGATTGCGCCGCCGCGCCCGCGCTTTTCTATGCGGACTGGAGCCACCCGATCCCGGCCGCCTTCGCACATGTCCACGCCTATCGCCGACGGCTGCTCGCCCGCCCGTCCTTCGCCCGCTGTGTGGACGAGGCGCGGCATTTCCGGGCCTATTTTCCGGGTGGCGCGCCGGACCGGGATTGAGCTCATTCGTCATTCCCGCGCAGGCGGGAATCCATAAACCCGGAATTATCCGGACAATGTTGAGGGTATGGATTCCCGCCTGCGCGGGAATGACGGCGGTGTCACAGCAGCGGGCTCACCAGTCTTGCCGCATTCTCTGTCGTTTTCCGCAATCGCGACCGTTTGCGCCATTGCTCCAGGTCCACCGGATCGCTGCGCGCGATCGCGCCGCGCTGGATGGTGGCGAGCGCGTCCACCGAAACGGGATCGAGCAGGAGGAGGCTGACCTCTTCGTTCAATTGGAAGGAGCGGATATCGACATTGCTCGATCCGACGATCGCGAGCGTGCCATCGATGCACATGTTCTTGGCGTGAAGCAGATAATCGCGGAAGAGATGGACGCGGATGCCGGCGGCCAGCAATTCGCTATAATATGAGCGTTGCGCGAGGCTCACCAGCATCTGATCCGCAATGGCGGAGACGATGATATCCACCGCGACGCCGCGCCGGGCGGCCGTGGTCAGCGCATCGAGCAAGGCCTCGTTCGGGATGAAATAGGGGGTGGTGATGGTCACCTGGCGCTCGGCGGCGTGGATCTGCCAGATCAGCAAGGTCTCCAGACCTTTGAGCGGATAATCCGGGCCGCTCGGGAGCAATTGCGCAACCGCGCCGTCGGCCTGAATCGACGGGATGGCGACCACATCGTCCAGTTTCTCCTCGGTTTCCAGAAACCAGTCCGCCAGGAACAGCGCGGTCATCTCCGCCACCACCGGGCCGGTGACGCGCACGACCAGTTCCTGATTGGTCACGCCGGGGCGGAAATCCTTGTTCACGATATTCTGCGAACCGGCATAGCCGATCAATCCGTCGATGATGAAGAGCTTGCGGTGATTGCGCATGTCGCGCCGGGTGCGCGCGCGCAGCAGGTGAAAGGGCAAGGCCTCATGCACCTTCACGCCGGCCGCCTCCAGCGCGGTCATCACGCCTTTCAGCCAGCGATGCGTGCCGAAACTGTCTATGATGACATGGCAGGGGAGCCCGCGGGCGGCGGCGCGACCCAGCGCCGCGATCACGCGCTGGCCGGTGGCGTCATCAGCGAAGATGTAGGCGATCATGCGAACATGACGCTCGGCCGCGTCGATATCGGCGATCAGCCGGTCGATCGTGCCGTCATAATCCTGGAGAAAGGCGATGTGATTGCCATGCACGGCCGGAAAGCCGCCCAGCTTGCGGGCCAGCGCTGGAAGCGGGCCGGGCGCTTCCATCTGCGCCAGGCCATTGGAGACATCCTTGAACAGCGGCGCGATCTGCAGGGAGCGATCCGTGCGCCATTGCGGAAATTTGGGGCGGCCGATCGCGAGATAGAGCAATAGGCCGGGGATGGGCAGGAAGAAGATCAACAGCAGCCAGCTCCGTGTCGCCTCCGGAGACCGGCGCAACGGCACGATGATCAGCATGAGCAGGCGGATGGCCCATTCGCTCACGACATAGGCCGTGCCGAATCCGGGGATGAGGTCTTGCAGCATCGCCCGCCAGCATAAGGAGATCGCCTTGCATTGCCACCAGCGCGGCCTTGAATGGCTAATGCGTAATTAAGGCTCGCCGTTTCCAATTCCTTATCATGGCATCGTTAAATGCTGAGACATCGCAAGGCGTGGACCGAAATCCGTCGCCATCCAGCGCGGGTTTTGTTTCAACAGGGGTATTGATGATGAACAAGAAAACGGTTTTCGCGGCAGCAAGCCTGGCTTTGGCCAGCATCTCGGCACCGGCATCCGCGGCGGTGCTGACCTTCAATGGCAGCGGCGGCGCGATCTGGGATTATTCCACGCTGACCAGCACGATCACCGTGCCCGACAATTTCGTGGTGACGGATGTGAATGTAATCCTGAACGGCCTCAGCCACAGCTATTGGGGCGATCTGGTCATTTCGCTAACGCACGGGGCAGTCAGCGCCACGCTCATCTCGCAAGAAGGCGGCAGCAGCAATGCCAACGGCACCTTCACCTTCGATGATTCCGCTGCGAAATCGGCCGCGCAGGTCAACACAGGCGGCGGTTCCTTCCGCCCCGAAGTCGCGCTGACCGCCTTCAACGGCACCAATAGCACTGGTGCCTGGGTGCTCAAGGTGGCGGATACGGCCTGGCTGGACACGGGCAATCTCGCAAGCTGGTCGGTCCAGCTTACCGGCAATGCCGTCGCGCCTGTGCCAGAGCCTGCCACCTGGGCGATGATGATCATCGGCTTCGGGGCCGTGGGTGGCGTGATGCGTCGCCGCGCCAAAGTGACCGTCACTTACGCCTGATCGCGCACACGGCTTCAAGAAAACCCCGCCGGACCGGTTCCGGCGGGGTTTTCTGCTTTGCGCTCAAGCGCACTCCCGCTTTGCGGAAAACTGCGATAAGGGCGCTGCACATCCACAGACTCATGCCGGGACGAAATGCCGATGACCGTCATCAAGGAAGCCGATCTGATCGAAAGCGTGTTCGATGCGCTGCAGTTCATCAGTTACTATCATCCGATGGATTATATCCGCGCGCTGGGCGAAGCTTATGAAGCGGAGCAGAGCCCGGCGGCCAAGGATGCGATCGCGCAGATCCTGACGAACAGCCGCATGTGCGCGGAGGGGCATCGCCCGATCTGCCAGGATACCGGCATCGTCAACGTGTTCGTCAAATGGGGCATGGATTGCCGCATGGACAAGACCGCCCGGTCGCTGCAGGAAATCGTGGATGAAGGGGTGCGGCGCGCCTATCTGTTTCCGGAAAACAAGCTGCGCGCCTCGGTGCTCGCCGATCCCGCCTTCACCCGCCGCAACACCAAGGACAATACGCCCTGTGTGCTGCATGTGGAGATGGTGCCCGGATCGAAGGTGAGCGTTGATGTCGCGGCCAAGGGCGGCGGCAGCGAGAACAAGTCCAAGTTCAAGATGATGAATCCGAGCGACAGTATCGTCGATTGGGTGCTCGAGATGATTCCGCAGATGGGCGCGGGCTGGTGCCCGCCGGGGATGCTCGGCATCGGCATCGGCGGCACGGCGGAGCATTGCGTGCTGCTGGCCAAACAGGCGCTGATGGATCCGATCGACATGGGACCGCTCAAGGCCCGCGGGCCGCAGAACGATATCGAGGCGATGCGCATCGAGATATTTGACAAGGTGAATGCGTTGGGCATCGGTGCGCAGGGGCTGGGCGGGCTTTCCACCATCCTCGACGTGAAGATCCTGGACGCGCCCTGCCATGCTGCGGGCAAGCCGGTGGCGATGATCCCCAATTGCGCGGCGACCCGCCATGCGCATTTCACGCTGGACGGTTCGGGTCCAGCCTATCTGGAGGCACCCAATCTTGCCGAATGGCCCGATGTGAACTGGACGCCGGACAAGGCGGCGATCCGGGTGGATCTTGACAATCTGACGCCCGAAGTGGTGCAAAGCTGGAAGCATGGTGACCGGCTGTTGCTCAATGGCAAGATGCTGACCGGCCGCGATGCAGCCCATGCCCGCATCAAGGCGATGCTCGAAAAGGGCGAGCCGCTTCCCGTGGAGTTCAAGGGGCGCGTGATCTATTATGTCGGCCCGGTCGATCCCGTGGGCGAGGAAATCGTCGGCCCGGCCGGCCCCACCACCGCGACGCGCATGGACAAGTTCACGCGGATGATGCTGGAGCAGGGATTGCTCGCGATGGTCGGCAAGGCCGAGCGCGGCCAGATGGCGATCGAGGCGATTGCGGATCATAAGAGCGCCTATCTGATGGCGGTCGGCGGCGCGGCCTATCTGGTGGCCCGCGCAATCAAGGGATCGAAGGTGGTCGGCTTCCACGATCTGGGCATGGAAGCGATCTATGAATTCGAGGTGCAGGATATGCCCGTGACGGTCGCCGTGGATAGCGACGGTCAGAGCGTCCATCACCTCGCGCCGCTGGTATGGCAGGAGAAGATCCGCAAGGAACGATTGCTGGAGGGGTTTGAAGCCACGAGTTCCACCACGAGATGGTAACAGGCCTCATTGCACCGAGTAGGTGATACCAACTATGCTCCGATTTCGAATACTTCGGGGGACTCATGACGCAAATTGCCAAACTTCTTTCGAAGCTGCTCGACGGACGTCGACTGACTTTCACCGAATTTGTGCGGTTGATGGAGGCATTTGGTTTTGTGAATATTCGCACACACGGAAGTCACCGGATATTCTCTCGTCGCGACATTGCTGACCAAATCAGTGTTCAGCCGAAAGGCAAAGAGGCGAAGCCCTATCAAGTCAGGCAGTTCAGAGCTATTGTAGAAGAATATGAGCTCAAGCTGGACGCTGATGAATGACCGATCGCTATCATATCAATCTGTTTTGGTCAGATGAAGACGAATGCTGGATCGCAGACGTTCCCGATCTTCGATATTGCAGCGCACATGGTGATACGCCGGAAACAGCGGTCGCTGAAATCCGTATAGCGATGCAATTATGGCTTGAAACTGCGGCTGAGCGTGGTTTGCCGTTTCCGGAAGCCAAATATCGCGCGCCTCGACCGGAAGATGCCAAGGCAGCCTGACGCGTTTCAAGCCCAATTCCCTTGATAACCTCCCCCATCTGGTTGCCCGCAACGCTGTTTGCCGGGATGCTTCAGGCGTGGCGCACCGCGGTGCAGCGGCGGGTGGGTCATACGCTGTCTGTCAATGCCGCTGGATTGGTGCGCTATCTATATGGCCTGCCGTTCGCGGTCGGGCTGATGGTGCTGTATCAATATGGCATCGCGCCCGCCGCATTTCCGGGGCTTGGTCCGGATTTCCTGCTCTTTTGCCTGGCGGGCGGGCTGGCGCAGATCATTGCGACCAATTTGCTGCTGATGGCATTCGGCCATCGCAATTTCGTGGTCGGCACGGCCTATTCCAAGACCGAGGCGGTGCAGGGCGCGCTGCTGTCCATGCTGTTGCTGGGCGAAAAGCTCAGCCTGTTGACGTGGCTGGGGATCGGATCGGGCGTGACGGGCGTCATGATCCTGTCCACCGGCGGCAAGCGCATGGCGCCGATGGATTTCATCCGGGCGCTGGGCCAGCCCGCCGCGCTTTATGGCATCGCCTCGGGCTTCTTCTTTGCGTTGACGGCCATCGGCGTGCGACGCGCCACCATGGCGGTGGCAACACCGGATCATATCCGCGCGGCGCTGATCACGCTGGCCGCTACGGTGGCGCTGCAGACGATCCTGCAGGGCGGCTATATCATCTGGCGCGAACGCGATCAGGTCCGCGCAATATTCTCAAGCTGGCGGATCTCGGGGCAGGTGGGTTTGCTTTCTGCCGTGGGATCAGCCTGCTGGTTTACCGGTTTCGCCAGCGCGCCGGTCGCGCTGGTGCGGATCGTGGGCCAGGTGGAGATGGCGTTCACCATGGCCTTTGGCTATTTCTATCTCGGCGAACGCATCGCCCGCAGCGAGATCATCGGACTGATGCTGGTAACCGCCGGCGTCGTGATGGCGCTGACGGGCGCTTTATAGGCGGCTTCGCTTCGGTATCGAGCAGCGCGACGAGACGGACATCCTCGAACTTGCCGATCCAGCGCCGGACGATCTTGGCGAGCGGAACGGGATTGAGATAGTGCCGCTTTTCCCGCCCGCTCTTGCGGACAGCGATCAGATTGGCCGCCTCCAAAATGGCGAGATGCTTCGACACCGCCTGGCGCGACATGGCGAGGCCGTCGCACAATTTGACGAGGCTCTGGCCATTCTCCGCAAAAAGGCGGTCCAACAGCAGGCGGCGGCTTTCATCGGCCAGGGCGCGAAACGGATCAGACATGAACGCGATTAGGCAATCATAAGGTTGCCTGTCAAGGGGGTGCCAGACCATATCATTTTCGCCGCGCCCATTTGCGGCCGACGCGCGTTATCTCGAACGATGACGGGGTTGCAGCGATCACGATCGCGGCTATGCGCATGGGCGGAGATGAAGGAACAACATGCGCGGCGCAATCACCAAAGCGATGAAGTGGGCCGTTGGTGCGTTGCTGCTCTTGGTCGTCGCCACCTGTCTGACGATCCTGATCGTGCCGCCTTTCCTCGACCGCATCTATTATGAAGGGCCGCACAGCGCCCATTATGACGGCGCGCATTTCTTCAATCCCGACGGCGAGGATACGGCACGGCTGCCCGGCGGCGGCAGCCGGGGCGGTTTCATCGGACGCTGGATTTTGGGCAATGAGGATCGTCCGCCCTGGCCGGCGGCCGTGCCGGTAACGCCATCGAAGCCCGCCGCGCGGGTGGAGGGCGATCGGATGGTGGCCACATGGGTGGGCCACGCCACCGTGCTGGTGCAGACGCAGGGCTTGAACATCCTGACCGATCCGATCTGGAGCGATGTGGCGGGGCCGTTCAATCTGGCCGGGCCGCGGCGCGTGGCGGTCCCCGGCATCCGGTTAGAGGATCTGCCGAAGATCGATCTCGTGCTGGTGAGCCACAATCATTATGACCATATGGATCTGCCGACGCTCGGGAAATTGTGGGACCGGGATCGGCCGAAAATCGTGACCAGCCTCGGCAATGACAGCATCATCCGCGATTCCGGTGCAGAAGCGATCGCGCTCGATTGGGGCGGGCGGATCACGCTGCGCCCCGGCGTGGACGTGATCGTCACGCGTAATCATCATTGGGGTTCGCGCTGGGGCACGGATCGCAATCGCGCGCTCTGGTCCAGCTTCACCGTCACATTGCCCGGCGGCAATCTGTTTTTCGCGGGCGATACCGGGGCGGGCGACATGCAATGGCCGGTGGAAGCCGCGTGGCTCGGCCCGGTGCGGCTGGCGATCCTGCCGATCGGGGCTTTCCGCTTTCAGCCGGGCCAGATGCGCACTGGCAGTCATATCGGGCCGCGCGAGAGCGTTCAGGTGTTCGAGCGTCTGGGCGCGTCCTTTGGCTTGCCGATCCATTGGGGGACGTTCCGATTGTCATCGGAAGCCTATGATACGCCGCCCAAGATGCTGGACATTTTCACGCGCTGCGTGGGCGTGACGCCCGGTGTGTTTGCAGCGCAGCGGATCGGGGTGCCTCTGTCGGTTCCGGCTTATGAAGCGCCGGGTCAGCGGGCGGCGGTGGATGATCCGGCGTGCCGGGATGGATCGCCGGCATTGCAGGCGCTGAAATAGGTCCGGCATCCGTGCGGGCTGAGCCTGCCTAAGCCCGTCAATCCACCTTGCGTTTGAGCGTCAACGTAAGTTCCTTGTCCGGATCATAGGCACCCGGCGCGCGCTTATCGATCAGCGCGATATAGGCCATGGCCTGATCCCAATTCTCCACCTTGCACACATCATCCTCGGCATGAAGTTCCGGATGCGCGTTAAGATAAGGCTCAAGCGCGCCCTTGATGCGATCGCAATCGGGCTGGCGGACGATGAATTTTTCGTCGGACACCCTTTCGGCCACCAGCAATGCGCTGTTGCTGGCAGACGCGGCATGGATCAGATAGCGCCTGCCGCCGAGAGGCGCGGCTTCGGCCACATTGGCTTCATCGCCGCGGATCAGCACATAGCCCTTGGTCTCCGGATCGCGATACAAAAAGGCGTTCTTGCACTCGCCGGCTTCGCACGATTCATAATGGCCCATCGCAAAGGGGGCTGCGCGCTTGTCATCGGGGATGACATCGGAATCGCCCTGAAGGCATCCGCCCAGCAGCAAGAGCGAGGCCGTGGCAGCGATGGTCGATAATTTCCGGACGCGCATATATTCCCCCAAGGTCAGTCGCCCAGAGACTATGCGCCGCCATCGCAGCATACAATGCCTGATGCTGTGTCATGCCGTTCCGCTGTTTCCGCAGGCTCGCCTGAACGCGTCATCATCTCGTTACCACGGGCTCCATGTCGCGAAGCAGGGTCTTCAGCTTGGCGACGGCCGAGGTTTCATATTTTCCCTGAATGCTGACAAAGCCCATCTGCACGGCGTTCCATGGCGAATGGGGAAGGCGCTTCAGCCGTCCCGCCGCCAGTTCCGGGGCCACGATATCGTCTGCGATCACGCCTATGTGCCGGCCTCGCAGGACGAGCAGTTCGATCACACTCATTGATGACGTGCGCACCTCCTGGCTTGCCTGGCCAAAGCCCGTTTGCACCAGAACCTCCTCGATATTGTCGGTCGTGGGAAAGCCATCCGGCTGGCCTCTGGGCTGGAAGATAACCCATGGATAGCGCTTTCGCTGCCCCTTCGCCATATCCTCGAATATGGGATGATCCGATTGCACGACAACCGAATAGTTGAGAAGCATCCTTGGCTCGAAAAACAAAGTCTTGTCATCAGACGCGCCCAGGGGAAGCGTGCAATAGGCGAAATCGAGTTTGCCCTGGCGGAGAAGATCTATCAATTCCGGACTATAACCTGCTTCGATACAGAGCGTGGCATCCGGCACGACGTGCGAAAATTCCGCGACGCATCTTGCAAATCCATCGTGCAGCATTCCGGAATGCACGCCGAACGTGATCACCTGGTTCAGACCCTGATCCCGGACATCCGCCAACAGCCGGTCCTGCTCACTGATGATGAGCCGTGCGCGGCTGACCAGCTTCTCGCACATCGCCGTAGGCTCAAGTCCGCCCGGACCGCGATCGAACAAGCGCACTTTGAGCTCATCCTCCAGTTGCTGGATGCTCAGGGTCAGCGCCGGCTGCGACATTCCCAGCCCAAGCGCAGCTTTGCTCACGCTACGCGATTCGTAAACTGCCACCATTCGCTCCAGCTTCACAATATTCATCCGGAATTCCCGTTGGTGTCCCTAGCCGGCCCAGGGCTTGCTTGACCGCAAAGCCGGCTCTTCGCTTCAAATGCCGATGCAGCCTGACCGGCCGCAAACGCGGATCGGGACGGACAGGTTTAGCGTTCGCTCGACGGCAACCCTCGTCGGCCTTTGCAACAGAATATGCTCGAGATTTGCCCGCGTGCGTAGCCGTTCCCCTCATATTTTTCGGCAGGTGGATACAAGTCAGAGCGGCGTCGACATTATTTTCAGTGGGGACAGTGTAACGAGACAGTAACAATAAGTATTGTTGGCCACACAATGATATGATCTATAATATAAGAAATTTATCACCCATAAATAAACTAAATATCACTTGTATTAATTCAATATATATTTGAACAACGTCATTATTATATGATGAAATCACTTTCAATTGTGTAAATATGGAAATCACGAACATATATTATGAAAATTAATGTAAATCTTGCAAATTAAAATGAATAAATATGCCTTGTGGATTTTGCGATCTTCAAGATAAAATGCAATGGCAATTACATGAAAAGCTTTGATCGAAATAATTTGAATTATTCATAAGTAAAAACGTAAACACGCCAGAAAAATAATATCTATTTAATGCCATGTAAATTCAAATTTATAAGGGGACGTTCAATGAAGAAATCTGCATTTAGAAAATCGATGTTTCAGGGTCTTTCCTCGGTCGCGATGTGCACGGCTTTTTTGGCGTCTGGCGGTGTTGAGGCGCAGACTTCGCAAACCGCGGTGGGAGAAGACGAGGTCTATTCCGGGGAAATTCTGGTGACAGCGCGTCGCAAAGAGGAAAACCTCCTGGATACGCCCGTCGCCATCGCCGCTTTCTCGGGCGACGAACTGGCAGCGCGAAACATCGTTAATCTGCAGGATCTGTCGCAGAGCGTTCCCGGTGCCAATGTGGTGAATCAGGCGTCCAACGGCGGCCGTTCGGATCGCTCTTTTCAGGCCATCTCGCTGCGCGGGATCGCGCCCACAACGGGCAATCTGCAGACCGTGTCCGTATTCATCGACGGCGTGCCCGTCTCCTCGCCCGTCGCGCTTCAAACCATCACGTCGCCCGAGCGCATCGAAATCATCAAAGGGCCGCAGTCCGCCTATTTCGGCCGTCAGACCTTTGCGGGCGCGATCAATGTCGTGAACAAGCTGCCATCCGAAGAGCTTACCGGCAGCATTTCGGGCATGGTCGGCACGCGCGCCAACTATGACGCCATTGTAGAATTGAGCGGTCCGATCCTGGGTGAAAAGCTCGGCTTCCGTGTGGTGGCGCGCGCCAACGGCAAGCATGGATCCTACAAGAATTACGCGGATCCCAACACCACGCTCGGCAATCAGACCACCAAGACCGGATCGCTTCTTCTGGTCGCCAAGCCGACCGAAAATTTCACGGCCAAATTGTTCGGCTTCATGGTCGAGAATAAGGACGGCGCGCCCGCGCAAGGCCTCATCTCGGCGACAACCATCCGGGACGACAGCGGCGCGCTGGTTTCGATCAGCCAGTCGAACTGCGTGGTCAATGGAAATCCCTTCATCTGCGGCACCGCGCCGAAGCTGTCGCCCTACACGCCAGCCCAGTCCATCCCGACGCCCAGTTTCCTCGCGTCGCTGCGCAATCCCGCCGGCCGGCTCATCGATCCTGCCGATGGTCCGCAGAATCTTGGGCTGGTCAGCCGCACCTATCATGCGCATCTCGGACTGGATTGGGAGATTGGCGATACCGGCCTGACGGTCTCCTCGCTGACCGGCTATAACAAGACCTGGTATAGCGAAGTCGCTGATTCCGATAACCTCGGCTCGACCAACTTCGATGCCGCCAATGCCGGCGGATATGGCGCCTTCGTGCTGATCGACAGCGTGCAGCGCGATTATTCGCAGGAACTCCGTGTGACGCTGGAGAATGGCGGGCCATTCCACGCAACCGTGGGCGCGAGCTATCTCGATATGAAAAGCCAAGGTTCGTTCGGGCCCAATTCGGGTCTTCGGGTCAATAACGGCCTGCTGATGAACGCTTCGGGAAAATCCGGGGCGCGGACGTTCGGCGCATTCTTTGGCCTGGGCTATGATATTTCCGAGAAGTTCAGCGTCAATTTCGACGGGCGCTATCAGGTCGATCGCATAGCCTCCTACGCTGGCCCGGCCGGAACGACGATCAGCGCAGGTAACGCGCAAATTCTGGGCGTGACGCCAGGTCGATATGAGTATGACGATAAGGTGGTCGGTGCGGTCTACAAGAATTTCGCGCCGCGCGTCATCGTTCAATATAAGCCAAACACTGATACGATGATGTATGCCTCCTACTCCAAGGGCATAAATCCAGGCGTCTTCAACACCACATTGCTGACGCAGAGGCCGGAGGCCTTGCCCGTCGCTCAGGCGAACAACATCGGCGTCGTCGTAAGCCCCGAAAAGCTGGACAATTACGAGGTCGGGTTCAAGGGGACAACGCTTGATAACAAGCTGACATACCAGATTGCAGCATTCTATGCGCTTTGGACCAACCAGATCAATCAGCAGCAGTTTCGCTATACCAGCGGCACGCCAGCCACGGAATTCTCCTTCGTCGTCTCCAGCAATACGGGGCGCACGGTCCTGAAAGGCGCTGAAATCGATCTGGGCTTCAGACTGGCTCGCGGGCTGACGCTGGATCTCGGCGGTGCCTATATCGATTCGGAGATTTCCAACGCGGCGAATGGTCCGATCTCCAATCTGACCGGTCTTTTCGGCTTCAAGGGCAACCAGACCCCGCTGGTTTCCAAATGGTCCGGCACTGCAGCGGTGGAGTATGTCACGGCGCTCATTCCGCAGAAGAATGTGGATTTGATCGGCCGGGTCGATTTTACTTACAAATCCGGCGCCTATGCGGACATTTCGAACCTGCTGAAGGGGCCGGATGTGACCAACGTCAATGTCACGCTCGGAGTCCAGACGGAGAGGTTCTCGCTGCAGGGCTTCGTCACCAACCTGTTCAACAGCGAGGCCTATTACAGCCTCATTACGCAGACGTTGAGCGCGCCGGCCGCCTTCACCCGTACTGTGCCCAGCGGTGCCTACGCGCAGTTGCGCGACCTCAGGACCTTCGGATTGAAAGGCAGCATCAAATTCTGACGAGGTGGAGCGCCGCCTCCGGAAGAAGTGGCGCTCCAGCATATCGAGATCAGTCCCTGGAGAGGCGGACATGGAAGCATATTGCGTTTACGTCGGTGCGGACGGCACTTCGAAGATCGGCCGGGTGACACTCCCGATGATGGCCAAGATCATCGGGGAGGATGGTGCGTCAACCTGGACCAACGTCCAGACCGGGCGGACTTGGGGCGTCACGGGGGGCGAGGGCCATCTGCCGACCGATGATTTCGGGCCTTGGCACACGGCCGGCAACCCCATGATGTCCATCGTGCTGCAAGGTGCGTGGGAGGTTCAGGCCGGAAGCGGCGAACGGCGCGTGCTGGAACTGGGATCGCTCACCATATTTCTGGACGATACGGGGCCGGGGCATCGGTCCCGGACGGTCTCGATCGAGCCGAGCATCGTCATCGGCGTCGGCCTGGACGAGAAAAGCGCGCTCGATTTCAAAACGCAGCTTGGCATCATCTGATCAAGTCCTTTGTGCCGGCTCATCTCTTTCATTGAGGAAATTTCACGTGAATAAGCATCCGTTAAACCCGATCACCCAACAGCATATGGATGACTATGAGCGCGATGGCGTCCTATGCCTGCGTCAGATGTTCGACCAGGAGTGGGTGGAGGCATTGAGCAAGGGCGCTCGAGACGTGGCCGAAAATCCGGCTGACTGGGGCTTGCTCAGCATGTCCCACGGCGCGATGACCAGCGTCTCCAATATCTGGCAGAGGCAAGGTCCGTTCCGCGACTTCATCTTGAATGGTCCGGTGGGTGAAGTGGTTGGTCGCACGATCGGGGCGGACACGATCCAGATGTTTCACGATCATCTGTTCCACAAGCCGCCGCTTTCCCCCAGCATCATGCAATGGCACGCCGATCACCTTTGGCCGTTCACCGGTTCGATGATCCCCAATATCTGGATCGCGCTGTCGCCGGTCAACAAGACCAATGGCCAGATCGAGTTCGTGGCGGGCTATCATAAATTCTGTCAGGAGACAGGCTCGCGCTTCGGTCCGGCCGGCGACGGCACTTTCCATTTTCCAGATTTCGAGAAGGAACGGAACAACCCCGATTTCCCGTTCAAGTTCGTTACATGGGATTTGGAGCCGGGCGACGCGGTGCTGTTCCACGTCGATATCCCGCATTTCTCCAAGGGCAACATGTCCGATACGGTGCCGCGGACCGGCCTTGCCGTCCGCGTCATCGGCGATGACAGCTATTGGTGTCCGCGCGAGGGGCTTTCCCCCATTCCGGGCATCGACATCCTGTCGCGGGAAGAGGGTGCCCATCCGACGCCCGAGGAAATGCCGATCATCTGGCAGCGCCCCGATAGCGAGCCGCGCGTGTTTCATAAGGACGCCCAGACAGTCTGATCTTCCCGAGGCGGCCGATCGCTGCACGTTTTTCGTATCATTGAGCAAGGAGCAAGCACATGCCTAATATCGATCTTGGAAAGCGTGATCTGTTCGCGATGCTCGGCGCCCTGGGCGTCGCCGGCATTGCGACCGCGGCCAGCGGCGCAGAGCCCGCCGCCCGTCCGCTCACCGCTGAACTTGATTTTCACGGCACCGGGCCAATCCCTTGGTTCAAGAGGATTTTCCATCTCTACACCGGCCCGGATGGCCTGACGATCGCGGAGCAGCTTCCGACCAATGAGCCCAAGGGGCAGGAGATATCACAGTTGCTCCGTCGCAAGGCCTTCCGGGTCACGCTCGGCGGCTCCGCAGGCGGCACTGGCTTCGACTTTCATGTCGCCCAGCACCCAACCCTGCTGATTCCGCTTTTCGGCACGATGAACATCGGACTGCACGACGGCACCGTGCATACCCTGATGCACGGCGATCTCGCCTTTGCAGAGGATTGCACCGGCAAGGGCCATGTGTCGCGCGCCGGACCGGAAGGATCCTTCATGGCGGCGATCCAATTGCCCAAGGAATATTGCCCGGCTTCTGGCAGCTCCGACATCAGCAAGATCTGGCGCGATCCCGCTTGATGACCGGCTGAAGGATGGGCCGAGCTTCATTTTTTCAAGATCATCCCGCTCGCGCTTGCTCAAGCGCCGCATATGACATGCGGATAGCGATCTCGCCTGTCCGCGGGCTGGTATCCAACAGCCGATAATATTCCTCCAGATAGCAAGGCGATTATGAAGCGAAATGCAATGATCGGGTGGGGCGTGGGGTCCTTCACCACCGCCGCGCTCACGGGGGCCGTGGGCCTGCTCCATCTCCGTTTCATGACGGACTCCTTGGGCCTGGCGATGGGCTTGGCGGGTATGCTCGTCGTGATATCACGGGTATATGATTCCGCGCTCGATCCTCTGATGGGCGTGATCAGTGATCGCACGCGGACACGGTGGGGCCGCCATCGGCCCTATCTTTTCGGCGGCGGCGTCATGGCGGCCATTTCGCTGGTCGTGATGTTCAACATACCGGAAAGCCTCAGCGGCGCGGCGCTGGTTCTCTACGTCACTTTCTCGCTTCTGTTATACTCGACGGCCTATACGCTTTTTCGAATTCCGTATCTGGCGCTCGGGCGATCGATCACGCAGGATTTTAACGAGCGCTCTCATCTCATCACGATCAGCGTCTATGGTGCCTCGCTGGGCGGACTCGCCGCAACGTCGGCGGCCCCCTATCTGCTGGCGACGCTGGGCAGCGACCGTGCGGGTCACGGCGAAGTCGCCTGGGCGCTCGCCGTGCTCATCGCCTTGGGGGGTATCATCAGTTTTTGGCTGATCGATACCGAAGCGGGCGAGGTGGATGCGGCGGGCGCTGCGGTGAAACGGGATCACATTTCCTTCCGCGAGGCCGGCAGTGCGCTGCGCCAAAACCGCCCCTTTCAATATCTGATCGGCTTCAAGGTCATGATGTTTACGGGCATTGCCGTGCACGGGGCTTCGGTGCCTTATTATACGCGCTACGTGCTGGGTCTGAGCGACAAGGCGTTGGGGGGCATGTTTCTCGCGCAGATGATTGCGATGATGGCCTCGCAGGTCATCTGGGTGCAGATCGCCCGTCGCATCGGTCGCCGTAACGGATTGATGACCGCGGCCTTGGCCAGCGTCACGGGCATGTTCTGCTGGTTCCTCGTTCCCGCCGCGCATCCGTCGCCGTGGATTACCATCCTGGCCGCGTTTCAGGGCGCCGCCGGCGGCGGCGTGTTTTTCGGTCTTTACACGGTGCTCACCGACACGATGGATCATTCACGCAAGCAAGCGGGAGGGGCCGGGCGCGAAGGCATATTGGCGGGTGTGTTCGTGATGGTGGAAAAAGCGAGCCTCGCGGTCGGCACCTTCATCTTCAGCACGGTTCTGGGTGTTGTCGGCTATGTTTCGGCCAAGAATGCAGGCGTCTCCGCGCAGCCTGCCGCTGTCGTGACGGGCATCAGCATTTCCATGTCGATCCTGCCCGCGCTGCTGGCCGTCCTGGGCTGTTTGTTCCTGCGCAAACTCCATCTCGCAACTGCGCCCGGCAATGCGACGAGCGAAGAATGATTAGGCAAGCCGCTTGCCGGGCCACATCGACGGCCTTGGAAGGACGTGAACAATGACGGATCCTGTTTTCGTGCGCCGTGGCTTCGTCGATGTCGCTCACGGACAAATCCATTATCGCACTGCCGGATGCGGTGCGCCGTTGCTGATGCTCCACGCGTCGCCAGGAAGCTCAAAGCAACTGGAAGGGTTGATCCGCAATCTCGCCAGTGACGTCCGGGTCATCGCCCCGGACACGCCCGGCAATGGCGACAGCGATGCGCTGCCGCTGGACAATCCGGACATAGCCGATCTCGCTGCTGTCCTGCCCGCCTTTCTCGATGCACTCGGGATCGAACAGATCGATGTCTATGGTTCGCACACGGGCGCGAAGGTGGCTGCGGAATTCGCCATTCTGGCACCCGACCGCGTTCGCTCGCTGATCTTCGACGGCGTGCAGGTTCTGAGCGATGAAAGGCGCAGCGAGATGATGGCGCGCTACGCCCATCCTTTTCCGGCCGATCTTGAGGGCGGCTACCTGCAACGCGCCTTCATGTTTTGTCGTGATCAATATATATTCTTTCCCTGGTATGAGCGCACCGTGAAAGGCGTTTTGCCCGTCGTCGCCTTGCCCGATCCGCAGGAATTGCATGACTGGGTGGTGGAGGTGCTCAAGGCGAACACGACATACCATTTGAACTATCGCGCTGCCTTCCAATGGCCCGTCATGGAGCGGTTCCCGCTCGTCAAAAAGCCGGTGCTCATCTACGCCTCGGCGAGCGATCCACTCGCTGAATCCACCCGGAACATCGCGGCGACGCTGCCCAATGGGCGATACGCGCCTTTGTCCCATGCGAACACGCCCGATCACGCCGCAGAACTCAAACAATTGATTACCGGCTTTCTTGCAGCGCAGATCTGAGTTGAGTGGTTGCCGATCCCTTTCGATCCACGGAAAGCAATAAAGAGGATTTTATCATGGCTGTTGTTCGTCGCACGTATGTGGAGGGACCATTTGGCCAGGTTCATGTTCGCACGGCGGGGGCAAAGCGAGATCGGCCGCCGCTCATCTGCTTTCACATGAGTCCCATGAGTGGCCGTGTCTTCGAGGCCTTTATCGCAGAGATGGGTGAGGACAGGTTGGCCGTTGCGCCTGACACACCCGGTTTCGGCATGTCGGACGCGCCCGAGCAACCACCAGAGATCATGGACTATGCGCGGGCAATGGCTGCACTGGTCGATGCGCTGGACATAGACGGGCCGATCGACCTGATGGGTTATCACACCGGCACCCGCATCGCGTGCGAATTGGCGCGCCTTCGCCCGCAGCAGGTGCGGCGCCTCGTCCTGGTGGCCGCCGCGATCATGACCGCGGAGGAGCGCGACGCGCAGCGCAAACTGTATGAGCCGGTCAAGCCAAGTCTGGACGGAACGCATCTTTCGAACGAATGGCAAAGCTATGTGCATTTCAATCTCGGGCGCGGGCTCGATCTGAATGCCGTGGCAGATATGTTTCCAGAGATGTTGCTGGGCCGGGACCGCGCCTGGTATGGCCATCATGCCGCCTTCAATCACGCACTTGACCAAACCCTTGCCGCGCTCAGGCAGCCTGTGATGGTCATAAATCCGGCGGATGATCTTCAGCTTTTCACATCACGCGCCGCGCCGCTTCTGTCGAACGGCTGCGTCATCGACAAGCCGGAATGGGGGCACGGATTTCTCGATGCCTCGACGCAAGACGCGGCCCGCATCGTGCGCGCGTTTCTCGATAGTTCAGATGAGGCTCCATTTTCGGGCGTATAGTGCGGCGAAAAATTAATCGGGAAATTGGACAGGGCGCGCTTGAACGGCCCGCGGCGCTCTGTCTGACAGCACTCAGTCGGCGGTCTCCGGCAAAACATCATCGCCATGACGAAGACCAATCGTGCGAAATGTGGCTGGATGACCGCATAATCGCGCGCCATGCTACGGGTCGGTGACAGCCGTGTAATGTTTGATTGCTGCACTGCAATGTGTGGAACGCTTGGCGGTGGAGATGTGTAGGAGGGTGGAAATAACCCGCCAACCGGCCGTGGTGCCAAGTAGAGGTCGAAATCTTGTCGTTCCCAATATTGAAGACCATACGCGCAGATTTTCCCGCGTCGATCGTCGTGTTTCTCGTCGCCCTGCCGCTCTGTCTGGGTGTTGCCCTGGCTTCCGGCGCACCGCTCTTTTCGGGCGTGATTGCCGGCATCGTCGGTGGCATCGTCGTCGGCTCCGTATCCAAATCGCCCTTGTCCGTTAGCGGCCCCGCCGCTGGCCTGACGGTGATCGTCTTCGCCGCGATCGAGCGATTGCCGTCCTACGAGGCGTTTCTGCTGGCAGTGATGCTGGCTGGTGTGATCCAGATCGCGCTCGCCGCCACCCGCTCGGGTATTGCTTCAGAATTCGTCCCTTCTTCGGTGATCACCGGTATGCTGGCGGCGATCGGCCTGATCCTGATCCTCAAGCAGGTGCCCCATGCGCTGGGCTATGATGGAGATTTCGAAGGCAGCTTCGAATTCCTGCAGGCCGATGGCAGCAATACCTTCTCGTCGATCATCACCGCCGTCCGTCAATATCTGTCGCCGGGGGCGATTCTGATCGCGCTCACCAGTCTTGCGTTCCTGTTCTGGTGGGACAAAGCCCGTCCCAAAGATGGCCCGCTTCGCTTCGTGCCCGGCCCACTCGTGGTCGTGTTGATCGGAGTCGGCGGCAATGCACTGCTCGGCCTGATCAAGCCGAACTGGCAATTGGGCGCATCGCACCTCGTCCAGGTTCCGATCGCCAAGAGCTTCGGCGAATTCACGTCATTCTTCGCCACGCCCGATTTTTCCGAAATCGGCAATGGCGCGGTGTGGACCATCGCGCTCACGCTGGCGATCGTCGCCAGCCTGGAATCGCTGCTCAGCGTCAAGGCAGTCGACGAGATCGATCCGCAGCGCCGCACCACGCCCAAGAATTGGGAGATGATGGCGCAGGGGTCTGGCAACATCGTGTCTGGCCTGATCGGCGGCCTGCCGATCACGTCGGTGATCGTGCGATCGTCTGCCAACGTCGATTCCGGCGCGCAAAGCAAGCTCTCGTCGATCCTGCACGGCACCTGGCTGCTGCTCAGCGTCGCGCTGATCCCGGTCCTGCTCAACCTGATCCCGCTCGCCGCGCTCGCCGCGGTGCTGATCGCGACCGGCTATAAGCTGACCAAGCCCAAGCTGTTCACCGAGCGCTACAAGCAGGGCTGGACGCAGTTCGTGCCGTTCGTCGTCACGATCGTCGCGATCCTGTTCACCGATCTGTTGATCGGCATCGTCATCGGCCTCGTCGTCGGCTTCATCTTCGTTGTGGCGCGCAATTTCCGCTCGGCGATCACCTTCGTCTGCGATGACGGCGATTGTCTGCTCCGCGCGCGCCGCAATCTGTATTTCATCCATAAATATGAGTTGCAGAAGGAGCTGAACCAGGTTCCCGACAATGCCAATCTGCTGATCGACCTTTCCTCCACCAGCTATGTCGATCTCGATAATGTCGACATCATCAACGCGTTCATCAAAGGCGCAGAATATCGCGGCATCAACGTCACCGTTCGCGGCGACATTGCCGAACGCATCGCGCCGCTGATCAACGCACCGATTTCAGGAATCCGTTTCGCATGAAGAATTACAAGCAATTGCTGCTCGCCAACCGCGCATGGGCGATCGAACTGGTCGAGGAAAAGCCCGATTTTTTCGAACGCCAGGCGCACGGACAGAAGCCCGAATTTCTCTGGATCGGTTGTTCCGACAGCCGTGTCAGCCCGGAACAGATGACTATGACGCCGCCGGGCGGGATGTTCCTTCACCGCAACATCGCCAATCTGGTCAATCACGACGATCTTAATCTGATGTCGGTGCTGCAATATGCTGTGACCGTACTCGGCGTGAAGCATCTGATCGTGTGCGGCCATTATGGTTGCGGCGGGGTCAAGGCGGCGCTGGATGGCGGCACCACCGGGCCTGTGGATGATTGGCTGCAGACCGCGCGCAATGTCGCTGATGATCATTGGGAAGAACTGGGCAACCAGTCCACCCCGGAAGCCAAGCTCAACCGTTTCGTCGAGTTCAATGTGCGCGATCAACTCGTCAATCTCGCGCGCACCGCCACGGTGCAGGATGCGTTTGCGAAAAAGCAGGATTTGTGGCTGCACGGCTGGGTCTACGATATTCGCGATGGGCGGATCAAACCTCTGATGGAAATCGACCGTGATACGACGCTGGAAGCGGTGCCGCATCCCCGGCGCGTGCTGCTATCCCAAGACGAAATCAGGGCTGCTCTTTAACGATCGGGTTTCGTTGCAGCTTCCGCGCCAGACGCTCGTATTTGATCGCGGCCTCCTTGAGCCGCACGGACAAAAACGGATCATCCGCCGCATGGGCCTTCAGGCGCGCAACGCGTGCCAATTGTTCATAATATATGGCGTCGCGCAGGCCTTCCATTTCGATCAAATAGTATGATTTCCGTTGAAAACAATCGCGTTTGAAAAGATCGCAGGGGTGGTGATGACGCCATCGACGATGGACATCATCATTCGGCATGAGAGCGATTTCGCGTCCTTGGCTGCGCCACGATGAGGCGGCCACACTGATCCGGCCTTCAGCGCATGGATCTGAAACGGTTGTCCGACGCCGGGCTGTGCGTTAGGGGGCATGCATTCGCATGGACCCGGTGAAATTCCGGGTGGCTATTCCGGCCGCCGATCCGCCGGACAACGCATTTCGCATGGCTGACATGGTGCCGCTGCCGCGGTGAAATTCGTGCGATTTCTGCTGGTGCCCTCCCTGATGCCAACACATGCTCTTTCCCGTTACCGGGCTGAATGGTTCGATGGCGCGGGCAGCGCACGGCGCGATGTGCTGGCTGGCATGGTGGGCACCTTTGCGCTGATTCCCGAGGTGATCGCCTTTTCCTTCGTGGCCGGCATCGATCCCGAGGTCGGGCTGTTCGCCTCTTTCATCATCGGGATCGTGATCGCCTTTGCCGGCGGCCGTCCTGCCATGATTTCCGGTGCGGCTGGATCGGTGGCGCTCGTCGTGGCCGCGCTCGTTCACAGCCACGGATTGCAATATCTGCTCGCCGCCACCGTCCTGGCCGGGCTTTTCCAGATCATCTTCGGCCTGATGAAGCTGGATATACTCATGCGCTTCGTTTCGCGATCGGTTCGGACGGGTTTCGTCAATGCACTCGCGATCCTGATCTTCTCGGCACAGGTGCCGCAGATGCTGGACGTGAGCTGGCACACTTATGCCATGATCGCCGGCGGTCTCGCGATCATCTATGGCGTGCCCCGGCTGACGATGGTAATTCCTTCGCCACTGATCTGCATCCTCGTCCTGACTCTGATCAGCGTGTTTTTTCCCATGCCGATCCATATTGTGTCCGATCTGGGACGCCTCCCCGCATCCCTGCCGTCCTTCGCCATTCCAGCCATAGCGTTCGACTGGAAGGCCATGCAGATCGTCGCTCCCTATGCGCTGGCCATGGCCGCCGTCGGCCTGCTGGAATCGATGATGACCGCGAGTGTCGTCGACGATCTGACCGAAACCACCAGTTCCAAGTCGCGCGAATGCACGGGCCTTGGTGTCGCCAATGTCGCCGCTGGCCTGTTCGGGGGGATTGCGGGTTGCGGCATGATCGGCCAGACGGTGGGCAACGTGCGCTACGGGGGACGCGGACGCCTCTCGACGCTCGTCGCGGGCGTGTTTCTGCTCCTCGTCATGGTGCCGTTGCGGCCATGGGTGGCGCAGGTGCCGGTCGCGGCGCTGGTGGCCATCATGATCATGGTATCGATCAGCACCTTCTCCTGGGGATCATTCCGCGATCTGGCGCGCCATCCCAAGGTTTCGGGTGTTGTGATGCTCGCAACGGTTGCGGTTACGGTCGTGACTCATGATCTTTCGGCCGGCGTCATGGTTGGCGTGCTGCTCAGCGGCGTGTTCTTCGCCTTCAAGGTGACACGCCTCATGCACGTCGCGGTCGATTACGATCCGCATAGCGACACCCGCATCTATACCGTTTCAGGTCAGATATTCTTCGCCAGCGCCGACATATTCGCTGATCAATTTGACCTGCGCGATACGGCACGCACCGTCCGGATCGATCTGACCGCGGGCCATTTGTGGGATATTACCGCGGTCGGCGCGCTGGAGGGCGCCGTCACCAAGATGCGGCATCATGGCATCACCGTTGAAATCATCGGCCTGAATGAGGCCAGCGTCATATTGGTCGATCGCCATGCCCCGATGATGGGAGACGCTCGCAATGGACAGACCTGAATTCATCGCGCTCCAAACCCGTCTCGCGCGCGTGAGATTTTCAGCTCATTCTGTCTCCGCGCGGCGATAGCGGAAGTACCAGACTTCATGTCCCTTGCGCCGCGCCTTGGCTTCATAGCGCGTCTCCGGCCAGCCGCCGGGGCGGACCAGGAAATCCTTGGGGCTTTCCGCCAGCCACTCGAAATCGCCGCGCTGGTTCATGATCATCATCGCCCAGCGGCAATAAGTGGGATCGTCCGTGCCCAGACGGAATTCGCCGCCGGGCCTGAGCTTGGCGGCAATGAGATCCATCGGACCGTGATTGACCATGCGGCGCTTGGCATGGCGCGCCTTCGGCCAGGGATCGGGATGGAGCAGATAGACGAAGCTGAGCGATCCATCGGGCAGGCGTTCGAGCACGTCGAGCGCATCGCCCATGTGCAGCCGGATATTGGGCAGACGCTGGTCGCGGATATGCTGGAGCGCGCCGACCACGCCGTTCAGAAAAGGCTCGCAGCCGATGAAGCCGTGGTTGGGCAGCAGGTCCGCGCGAAAGGCCAGATGCTCGCCCGCGCCGAAGCCGATCTCGAAATGCAGCGTGCGATCATCGCCGAATAGGGATGTGGCGTTGAGGTCGCCGCTTTCGGGCACGCTGATCGCCGGCAGCAGTTCCTCGACCAGCGCTGCCTGCCCCGTGCGGAGTTTGTGGTTCTGGCTGCGGCCATAGAGGCGCCGGATCGTGGCGGGATCGTTCATGATGGCAGCGGCTAGAGCAAGATGGGGGCGGTTGGAAGACCCTAACGGCAGGGCTTGCCCTGATATTCCTTGCGATTGGGAACATATTCCCGCCCGTTCCAGCGCACGACGGGGAAGCAGAAGCCCGGGCCGCCGATCAGGATATCCGGCCATCCGCCGACGCCCCTGGTCTTCAGGAATTCAGCCAGGCCAGTATATTGGGTCATCAGCTTCCAGCTCGCGTCGGCCTGTTTGCTGAGAAGCCAGAAGCCGCTTCCGGTATTGCCATAGCAATAGGTGCCGCTTTCGATCACCACGGCTTCGGGCCGTCCATCGCCGTTCAGATCCTTGACCGTTTCGATCTGGCCGGGACCATAGCTGAGCGTGCCTGGATCATCACAATCGCTGCGCCATTGCTTGCCGCGCTTGATGAAGCCAGCAGCCTTGAATAGTGCCACCTGATCGATGGCGCTGAGCGCAGGAGCAGAGGGCGCGGGCACTGCAACCGGATCCGGGCAGGCTTTGCCGATCAGGTAAGTCGTTCCGTCGAACTTCCAGACCGGGCAGCCGATGCCGGCCACGGTATAATCCAGCCAGCCGCGTGTTTTGCTCGCCAACGCCTGGAAGGAGCCGAGACCGCCGCCGATCTGCCGCCAGATGCCCGTCTTGCCGCGCACCATCACATGGAATTGTCCATCCGGACCATAGCAGGCGGGATCGCGATCGAAGGAAATCGCCTCCGGCTTCCCATCGGCATTGAGATCGAGGTAGGTGAATTTGGGCGTCGTCACCGTGCCGCAGGAATTGAACGCCTTGCTCCCCTTCAGCGTATAGCCTGCCGCGTTGAAAAGCTGCAGTCCCTCCGCGACGGTCATCGGGGGGCGTGGGCTCGGCGTCTGTGCCGTGACGGTGGATGTGGTCAGAAAGGCGAAGGCAGCAAGGATGAGGCGCAAGGCGATCTCCACGAAAAAGGCAGGAACGCGACTCGTTACGCTCCTGCCTTAACATGATTTATCCGCTCATGGCATATTGGCCTGATGAGGCGGCAAATCAGTGATCCGGATTGCACCGTCCAAATCAATTTCGAGGAGCTTGTTGATCAGATCAACCTTGCCGGCCAGATTTCTCAGGATCATGCTGAATAGCCGCAACTGATCTTTTTTTCTGACGCTGGGCAGTATGACGATCAGTCCGGGATGAACATCAAGCGTGCGATAGATAGGCCGGAAATCCGCGCCGTTATTGGTGACCATGATATAATCATCGGCCACCGCATAGACTGCGACAATCTGATCGCGCTGGCCATCAAGGCGGACCCAATTGACGTGCATGGCATGATGCCCCGCCGCACGAGCCAATGCGGCAAGATCGGGCGACAGGCATTCGTCAATCAGGAATTTGAACATTCATGCCGCTGTCTTGCGCCCATCGCACTACGGCCTCGATCGCGCCGACTGGAAGGGACGGGTAGTCCGCGAAGATTTCGAACCGGCTCGCCCCCTCCCTTAAATAGAGCAAGATGATCTCGGCCGGAATGCGAGTGCCTGAGATGCAGGGCTGGCCACCCATAATTCCAGGCGTCGAGGTCACCTCGATCTTGCCAGCAATACGATCCTGATAGCCCATCCGCTGCTTTCCAATCCGCCCCCCTATAACAGGGGAGCGGGCAGAATTACAGCGCAGCCTTCAGCTTGTCGACCAGATCGGTCTTTTCCCAGGTGAAGAAATCGCCTTCCGCCTTGCGGCCGAAATGCCCGTAGGCGGCGCTCTTCTGGTAGATCGGCTTGTTGAGAGACAGATGCGTGCGGATGCCCTTGGGGGTGAGGCGCACGAGCGTGGGGAGGATTTCCTCGATCCGCGCTTCGTCCACCGTGCCGGTGCCGTGCGTATCGACATAAAGCGACAGCGGTTCGGCGACGCCGATGGCGTAGCTGAGCTGGATCGTGACGCGGCGGGCAAGGCCGGCGGCGACGATGTTCTTCGCCATATAGCGTGTGATATAGGCCGCCGAGCGATCGACCTTGGTGGGATCCTTGCCGCTGAACGCGCCGCCGCCGTGAGGCGCTGCACCGCCATAGGTGTCCACGATGATCTTGCGGCCAGTGAGCCCCGCATCGCCATCCGGACCGCCGATTTCGAAGCAGCCGGTGGGATTGACGTAGACATGCTTGTCTTCGGGCATCCAGCCGGCGGGCAGGATCTCTTCGATCACGCCTTTGACATAGGCGCGCAGCTTGGCGCGGCCCTCGTCATTGTCCATGCCCATGGCGTGCTGCGTGGAGACCACCACTGCAGTCGCGCGGACGGGGACTTCGTTTTCATAAGCGAGCGTCACCTGGCTCTTGGCATCGGGCTCAAGGAAATCGACGACCTTATTGTGACGATCATCGGCCAGCTTTTCGAGGATTTTGTGCGAATAATAGAGTGTGGCGGGCATGAGATCGGGGGTTTCGTCGGTCGCGTAGCCGAACATGATGCCCTGATCGCCAGCACCTTCATCCTTATTGCCGCTCTCGTCCACGCCCTGCGCGATATGCGCGGACTGGCCGTGGAGATTATTCTCGAAGCGGAAGGTCTTCCAGTGAAAGCCATCCTGCTCATAACCGATGCGCTTTACGGTCTCGCGGACGGTCTTCTCGATCTCGTCCAGCGCGCCCGGTGCCCATTCGCCATTCTCATACACGCCCTTGCAGCGGATTTCGCCGGCCAGCACGACGAGCTGTGTGGTGGTCAGCGTTTCGCACGCGACGCGGGCTTCGGGATCCTTGGACAAGAACAGATCGACGATCGAATCCGAAATCTGATCGGACACCTTATCGGGATGGCCTTCGGAAACGGACTCGGACGTGAAAAGGAAATTGCTGCGCATTTGCGGGTCACCTGCCAGATATAAGGAAAGCTTTATGTGTGAATGTCGCCCGCTTTAGCGGGCGCGGCGGCGCATGGCAACGCCGAGCCCAGCAAGAAATATTGCAAAGGCCAAAGGCAGGATATTGCCGAAGCGCGCGAACAGCGTGGGCGAATGCGGTGCGGGCAGGCGCGCGTCGATGAAACCGGCGGTTTCGAACGGCAGGCTTTCGATGATTCGACCGTCGGCATCGACCACGGCGGAGATGCCCGTGGGCGTGGAGCGGATGACGGGAATGCCTTCCTCGATTGCACGCAGGCGCGCCTGCGCCAGATGCTGTGGCGGACCCCAGCTTCCGAACCAGGCGTCATTCGATGGATTGAAGAGGAAGTCGGGCCGATTGGCGCGGTCCACCACCTGACCGGAGAAGATGATCTCGTAACAGATTTGCACACCCACTTTTCCGAAGCCGGGCAGCGCATAGCTTTGCGGCCCCGGACCAGGCCAGAAATCGATATCGCCGGGGACGAGGCGGGAAAGGCCGATCGCGGACAGGAAGGGGCGCATCGGCAGATATTCGCCATAGGGCACCAGATGCGCCTTGTCATAACGATGGAGCAGCGTGCCGCGCGCATCCATGGCGAACAGACTGTTGCGCCCACCAATCGTATATTCCTCGATATACGCACCGCGCACCTCGCGCTTGCGATAACGCTTGGTGCCGCCCGTCAGCAGGATGTCGTTGGGGCCGAGCAGATCCGCCATGCGCCAGCGCGCTGGGCGATCCTCGTCAAGATATTCCGGCACGGCGGCTTCGGGCCAGAGCAGGAGGCGCGGCTCTTTCCCCGGCAGACCGGACAGGTGCGCGAGCTTGCGGAAGTTCGCCGCGTCCTGCGCAGGATCATATTTGGTTTCCTGCCCGATATTGGGCTGGACCACGCGGAGGGCGGGCCGATGCGCATTCTGCCCGTATGAATCCGGATCGCGCGCGGTTCCGAAATCGACCAATTGAGAACTATATACAGCGATGCAGGCTGTTGCGATCAGCACGGGACCAATAGCATAAGTTAACCATGTTCCGTCCGCCCAATGCTCCCGGATTCCCCTTATCCAAGGAGCAAACCCGAACATTAAAAGGCCGCTCGCGCCAATGACCCAGGCCGAAAGGCCATAGGTGCCGACGGTCCTCGCCATAAAACCAAAGTCAACGAATACGACGCCGAGCGGATTCCACGCAAAGCCGGTGAACAGGGTGGCGCGGAGCCATTCGGTGACGATCCAGGCGGCGGCGAAGAAGAGGGTGTAAATTACTCCGTCATTCCCGCGAAAGCGGGAATCCCGCTTTTCCGCGAAATTTCCAGAGGAAGAAGAAGCGGGATCCCCGCTTTCGCGAGGATGATGGGAGAAGGAGCCCGCATCCGTCCCCCAGCGCCAGGCCAGCCCCGCCGTAACGGCCGGAAACACCGCCAGATACAGCGACAACAGCGCCACTGCGCCATAGCCGAACCCGTGCGGCATCGCATCCTGGAAGGTAAAGGCATGGGCGATCCAGTTCAGCCCGAGTGTGAAATGCCCCACGCCGAACAGCCAGCCGCTGAGCAGCGCGCGCTTCATATTGGGTGCATGTTTCACACAATACAGGAGCCATGCGAAGCAGATCAGCGTCACCGGCCAGGCACCGAGCGGGGCAAAACCCGTGGCGGAGGCCAAGCCCGCGGCAAGACAGAGAATCAAGGGAGATCGCAGCACGGATCAAGCCTATCGACGCGAATAACATTGTTTTCAACCGTGCGCGCAAATGGCATGATATAGTGCGATTTTTGCACCGATTTACCGGAGCTTAGCTTGTCCATATTGTTAACCATCGCGTTATTGATGCAAAGTGGCAGTCCACCCCCCGCGCCGCTGCCGAGCGCGGCCTATTGCGCGGCGGCGTTCGCGCTGACCTATGATATCCTCAAGCAGAAGAGCGGTGACCCGGTGATGACGCAGGGTTTCGCCGATGATGTGGCGGCGCTGCGCCTGATCGCCATCGAAAAGGAAGGGTCTGAACCGGCGGCCGATGCGGCGATCGCGGTGGAGCGCACCCGGCTCAACGCGGACATGGCCAAGCGCGCGCCCGAGGACGTGATCGATCTGAAGCCCTGCTACCGCGTGAAAGCGCTGGGACGCGGCGGTGAATAGGCCGTTTCTCGTCATCGCGGCGCTGCTGGCAGGGGGCGCGACGGCGCACGCCTATACGCCTGAACAGGCCGGGCTGATCCAGTGCGTGGCCCAGCTTTCCATCGTCGCTTCGCAGCAGCAGGCCGGGGTCTCATCCGCGCTGGTCTATCCGCCGCTTGAAACGAGTGGCGCGCGCTTTGCACAAGTGGTCGGTGAGCGGCTGATGGCGGATGCCCGGCAAAGCCGGGAGCAGGTGCGCGACGCGTTTGTCGCCGGTGTGGCGGCGGAGCAGAAGCGTGCGACCGCAGGTGGCGGCGCGCGGGACATCCCGCGGGATGAGATCATCGCCTGCGTCGCATTGATGGAGAAGACCGCGCCGGCCCCGCCGCCGCCCACTTTGCCGCAATGCGCAGGGATGGTGAAACTCGCCTATGATGAGGTGCATGGCCGCGAAGGCCTCTCCAAATCCGCCAAGGATATGGCGACGATCGCTGCAGTGCTTGAAGCGCGCGCGAGAGACGGCCTGCTGGCCGATGGCAACAGCCAGGGGGATGCAGACCGCATCCTGACCCAAACGCGCGAGACGATTGCGAAGGATGTGGCGCGGCGGGAAGCGGATGGCGTCTCCGCCGGGCTGGATATCCAGCCCTGTTTCGATATGGCGATGGAATGATATTGAACAACCGTTTGTCCCGAGCGAAGTCGCTCGGGACAAACGGGCTTAGAGTGCGGTAGACAAGGTTATGACGATCCGCCCTTTCCACCTCGCCTTTCCAGTGCACGATCTGGATGCGGCACGCGCCTTTTACGGCGGCGTGATGGGATGCGCTGAAGGCCGCAGTTCGGATCACTGGATCGATTTCGATCTCTATGGCCATCAGATCGTGGCGCATCTCGATCCGGGGGCGCGGCCCGCGGGGGTGACCAATCCGGTGGACGGTCATGACGTGCCCGTGCCGCATTTCGGTGTGGTGCTTGCAATGCCGGATTGGGAAGCGCTGGCGGCGCGGCTTCAGGAAGCGGGCGTGACATTCGGCATTGCGCCGCATGTGCGCTTCAAGGGTCAGGTGGGCGAACAGGCGACGATGTTCTTCACCGATCCCAGCGGCAATGCGCTCGAATTCAAGGCGTTTTCGGATGACGCGATGATTTTTGCGACCTAAAACCGCTGGGCGCTAGAATTCCGTTTGTGTCGAGCGCAGTCGAGACACGTGGGTGCAAGTGACCACGTCCCTCGACTGCGCTCGGGACAAACGGATCGGATCCGGCCCATGCTGGGCGGGACGGTCGACTTTACTTCGCCCCGCTCACCCGCCAGATCGCATTGCCGACATCATCGGAAACCAGCAGCGCGCCCGTGCGATCCTTGATCACGCTGACCGGGCGGCCCTTCGCTTTACCGTCCACCAGAAAGCCGGTGAGCAGATCCTGCGGCTTGGCGCTGGGTAGCGGATAGCCATTGGCACCGAACGGAACAAAGACCACCTTATAACCCGATGCCGGTTCGCGATTCCACGAACCGTGCAGCCCCACGAACGCGCCATTGGCATAGGCCGGGCCGAGATTGGTGGCGTCGGCGAAGGTCAGGCCGAGCGCCGCGACATGCGGGCCGAGCGCAAAATCCGGCCGCTTCACATATTCGAGGCGATCGGGACGACGCGGTTCGACACGGATATCCTCATAACCGCCCCAATAGCTTTGCGGCCAGCCATAGTCCGCGCCGAATTCGACGCATGTCATGTAATCAGGCACCAGATCGCCGCCCAGCATGTCGCGCTCGTTGACCGTGGTCCACAGGCAACCCGTGGCGGGTTCATAGGCCAGTCCATTGGGATTGCGCAGGCCGGTGGCGAAGATGCGCATGGCGTTCTTGGCGGGGTCCACCTCCAATATGGCGGCGCGATCGGCTTCGCGATCGAGCCCCTTTTCGCCGATATTGCTGGCCGAACCGACGCTCACGAACAGCCGCTTGCCATCCGGGCTGGCGATCACATTGCGCGCCCAATGATTGCCCCCGCCGGGATAGCCGACGATCTTGCGGCCCTTGTCCGTGATCTTCGTCGCGCCTTCCGCATAGGGGAAGGCCATCAGCGCATCGGTATTGGCCACATAGAGCGTATTGCCCACCAGCGCCATGCCGCTGGGTGAGTTCAGCCCTTCGATAAACGCCGTCTTCTGATCCGCCTTGCCGTCACCATTGGTATCGCGCAGCAACGAGATGCGATTGGCCGAGGGCGCGCCCGCACCCGCCCGGCCCATCAATTTGCCCATGATCCAGTCGACCGGGCCAGCCACTTCACGCGGCGGCGAATTGCTTTCGGCCACCAGCACATCGCCATTGGGCAACAGATACAGCCAGCGCGGATGATCCAGGCCATCGGCAAAGGCGTTAACCGCAAGCCCCTTGGCGGGCGTCGGCATCTCGCCCTTGGCCCAGCCCACCGGTTCCGCGATGTTGATCATCGGGATGCGTTCTTTGTTGGGCGCGCCTATCTGAGGCTTCACGCCGCTGACCGCCTCGACCGAAAGCGTCGCGGGATCGCCCTTGGACACGAAATAGAAGACCCCGCCCGCTGCGAGCAGGACCAGCAGGACGATGATGGCAATGGTACGTTTTTTCATGGTCGGAACATATGCCCGCGGTGTCAGGGGTCAAGGGGCGAGAGGGCGGCGGCCTTGTTCGGCGGTCTCGTCGGGCCATCTTTCGGGCTTCGTCCTCAGCCCGAGCGGGTTGGAGCGGATATATCCAATCCAGCCGCATACGCGCCGATCGGCATGAAACCTCCGATCTGCGCCATCGCCGCCTCATAGTCCAAAGCGCCTTCGATCGCCGTCGCTTCACCGAAGAGATAGGCGAAATGCGGCGCCTGATTGGTGTTGCCGCCATGCACCGCGTAGCAATAGCCTTCCGCCCAATCGAGCGCTGTGACCGGATGCAGCCGCGCGATCGCGTCCGCCACGAACAGATCCTCCTCGCGGGGGCGGGCGGGATAGACGGGCACGATGGCGCGATGCGCGATCATCGAGCCTTCCCACATGCGGGCATGGCCGGTCTTCAACAGGCGGCGGGCGGGCCACCAGAGCAGAATGCGTTCGAGGAAGCAGGCCTTGGCACCCGTCTGGGTAAGCGCAGCGATCTGGTGCGTCAGCCGCTCGGGATGGTGCAGATCATCATCATCCCAATGCGCGATCAGGCTGCCGCGTGCATGGGCGACGCTGGCGTTGCGCAATTCACCAAGCGTGGGGGCGGTCACCTCGATATAGCGGATGGAGGGATCGGCGATCTCCGTCACCAGCGCGCTCACCGCACTGTTCTTCGCGGTGGTGACGATCACCAGTTCACGGTTCGTATAGCTTTGCTGACGATAGCAGCGGATCGCATGTTCTGCCGGAAAGCGGTCCCCGCGCGACACCATCAGGCAGGAGACGAGCGGGCCTTGCGTTGACGCGCTTGGTCGTGAAGCCAGCGTGCCATAGCGCACCATGCCATCGGGATGGACGATCCGCATCGGCCATCCCGATATCATGGGATGCGGCGGGTGAGGTCTGCGGCATAAGCCGCCAGCGGCATGGTCGCGCCCAGCGCCGCGATCTCGGCGTCATAATCGGCGTCCGCCACGGTCAAGCGTGCATTGTCGAACAATTCACCGAAATGGCCCGCGTCCCAGGCGTTCGCGCCGTGATAGATATAGGCATAACTTTCCGGCGCTGCGAGCAATGTGATCCGGTGGTGCGCGCGGATCATCGCGCCCACGCCCGTATCTTCGCGCAGATCAAGGGCCGCATAGATCGGGAGCGCTTCCCGCCGCACGAGCATGGTATTTTCCCAGATGCGCGCCCCCGACGACGCCAGCCGACGCCGATCCGGCCACCACAAGGTGAGCGTGCCAAGGAAGCAGGCCATTGCCTGGCTTCCGCCCAATGCAGCCGCCATCAGCGCGATCCGGTCCGGCGCGGACAGATCATCATCATCCCATTGGCAGATCAGATCGCCCGTCGCATGGGCCACGCTGATATTGCGCAACTCGCCGAGCGTGGCGGGCGCAGCCCGGATCAGGCGGATGCTGGGATCGCCAATCTCCGCCACCAGCGCCGCCAGTTCATCGTCGAGCGCTGCGGAGACGATTACCAGTTCGCGCTCCGGATAGGTCTGGCGACGATAGCAGGCGATCGCATGTTCGGCAGGAAGGCGTCGGCCGCGCGATATCATCAGGCACGAGACCTTAGCCCCCGAAACGCTGAGGCCGGGCGTCACATTCAGTGTTGCGGCCTGGCGGCGCCCATCGGGATCGTGCAGCAGCATCTCGAGCGCACGGGTCATGCCGCACTGTCTCTGGCTGCGCGCGCATCCTCGTAATCTGCAAAGGGAAAGTCCGATGAGAGCGCCTTGAGATCGGCGTCATAACGATCCAGTGCAGCGATATTGGAGGCCCAGCCCATCATCGTCTCGAAATGCGCCTCGTCATAGCTGTTGCGGCCGTGGACGACATAGCAATAGACGTGGGGCCGGTCGATGAGCAGCACGGGGCGGATAGCGCAGAGCCGTTCGACGGTCACCTGATCTTCGGCCAGCGCCTGTGCTGGATAGGCGGGCACGGCCTCGCGGCGCGCGAGCATACTGCCCTCCCATGTCCGTCGCCCCGATGCGGCCAAGGCGCGCCGTTCCGGCCACCAGATCAGCCAGCGTTCGAGGAAGACCGCGACCACATCATGCGCCTTCAGGGCAGCGGCCTGCACGGCCAGCCGGTCTGGCGCGTAGAGATCGTCATCGTCCCACTGGCAGAGCAGCGCACCGCGCGCATGGGCAACCGAGACATTGCGGAGTTCCCCAAGAGATGCCGGCGCGGTTTCGATCAGGCGGATGGAGGGATCATCGAGCCGGGCGACGAGCATGGCAACGGCGCTATCGGGCCGATCGCAGACGATGACGAGTTCGCGGTCCCGGTAGCTCTGGCGCTGATAGCATCGGATCGCGAAGCTCGCGGGAAAGACGTGCCCGCGTGTGACCATCAGACACGAGATGAGCGGGCCATCGGTCGGGAGATCGGGCGAAAATGTGCCGGTCTGCGGCGGCTGGCCGGGGGCGAGGCGGATGGTGGCTATTGGGTCGCCCATAAGGATGTTTAGCGTGGTGATGCGAGGCGGCAAGGTCGTGTGGGATTCGCGCATCGTCGGATGGGGCAGCACGCGCCCGGATACCGGTCCGCAAACATGGTTAATTTCGGTTCGTCGCACAGGGTGCTCGATTGTTCGCTCGGCGGATGGCCATGGGACTTTCGTTCATCTGCCAGCAAGGTTCAACTGAACAGGCAGTCTCGTCGGGGGACAGAATTAGAGGAGTCGCGATATGCGTGTCATTTCCAAAAGGCCCACAATTGCCTTAATGCTTGCCGTGCTGGCCATGCCTGCAGCCAATCTGTCTGCGCAGGAGCAGCAGCAGGATCCGTCCGAAACCGGTATCACCGTCAACGCGCCCGCGATGATCGCGGGGCCAGAAATCAAAGGCGTCATTGCCGCGCGCAATGAGGACCGTCTGAAAATCAGGAGCGCCGACGGCACCAGCACGATTATCGCCATCAACGATGATACGAAGATCCGGGCCGGCGGTGGCCTGTTCAGCGGGCGCAGCAAGCTTGCCGAGGATTCGCTGCTCAACGGGATCCCGGTGACCATCAAGACCTTGCAGCCGGGCGATGCGCAACCGGGTGGTGAATTGCTGGCAAAGCAAATCGATTTCAAGAAGACCGACCTCAAGACCGCGTCCATGATCCGCAACGCGACCGACCAGCGGTTTGAGGAACAGACCGCGGCCACCGAAGCGCTGCGCGGCCGCATGGCCGATATCGACAAATATAACATCAAGAGCACGACGAACGTGCATTTCGATACGGGCAAGGCAGTGCTGTCCGCCGAGGACAAGGCCAACCTCTGCCAGACCGCGTCGTCGGCCGAGGGCCAGGAAAACGCTTTGATGCTGGTGGTCGGTTACACCGATTCTGTGGGAAGCGAGGAGCTCAATCAGGAACTGAGCGAGAAGCGTGCCAGCCGGGTGATCAATTACCTTCAACAGGCGTGCGGCTGGAAACCCTATCGTATGCTGACCCCGACCGGTATGGCCGAAGCGGACCCGCTCGCGGACAATGAGACGGCCGAAGGCAAGGCCCAGAATCGCCGCGTTGCCGTCAATATCCTGGTGAGCAAGAGCGTCGACGACGTTGAATTGAGCGCTTTGAATTGAGCCAATAGGCTTCGCACATTACTAATGCCGCCGGACCGGGAAGTGACCGGTCCGGCGGCCATGGTGCGCCAGCCTATTGGGCCAGCGCGGGGTCCGTTCACCTTTGGGGGTTGAACGGATCGCTTTACCGATTGAAATTAATCATCCGCGATCACGAGCGGCGGCGGGGGATGGAGCCTGACGCGGGTCGTGCGGCGCTCGTCACCCGCCGTGATCTCGATCTTCCAGCCGCTGGCATGAACCAGCACTTCGCCGGGCTGCGGCACATGCCCCGCCAGCACGACAGCAAGGCCGCCGATCGTGTCCACATCCTCTTCCACCTCGCCGAGGTGCGGATCGATGGTTTCGGCCACATCCTCCAGCTCGGCGCGCGCATCGGCTTCCCAGATGCCGCCTTCCAGCGGAACGAGCATGGCTTCGGGTTCGTCATCATGCTCGTCTTCGATATCGCCGACGATTTCCTCGACCAGATCCTCGATCGTCACCAGCCCCTCGGTGCCGTCATATTCATCGAACACGATGGCCAGATGGGTGCGCGTGGTGCGCATTTCGGCGAGCAGATCGAGCACGCCCATGGTTTCGGGCACGAAGCGCGGCTGGCGGATCAAGCAGGAAATGTCGTCGGGCTCTTCCTTGCCCTCGGCCAGGATCACGAACACATCCTTGATGTGGATCATGCCGACGATCGTATCGAGGCTTTCCTGATAAACGGGCAGGCGGCTGTGGCCCGCCTCGGCGAACAAGGCCACGAGTTCGCGAAAGCTGGCCGTTTCCGGAATGGCCACGATATCGGCGCGCGGCACGGAGACGTCGCCGGCGTTGCGTTCGCCGAAATGCAGCAGATTCTTCAGCATCTGCCGCTCGATCGGCGTCAGGTCTCCCTTGGCCGTCTCCGCATCGTCATCCTCATGCTCTTCGATCGCTTCTTCGATCTGGTCGCGCAGCGAGGTTTCGCCGTCATTGCCGAAAAGGAGCCCGCGGAGCCCCTTCCACAATCGGCCGCTACTGTCGCCGTTCCCGGATTCGTCTGGCATAAGGCTGTGTGTCAGTCCCTGTTGTAGGGGTCGGCGAGCCCGATCGATGCCAGCGCCTGGGTCTCCAGTGCTTCCATCGCTTCGGCTTCCGCCTCTCCCTGATGATCATAGCCTAGCAAATGGAAGGTGCCGTGCACAATCAGATGCGTGGCATGATCGGTGACGCTGATGCCTTTTTCTTCGGCCTCGCGCACGCAGACGCGATGCGCGAGCACGATATCGCCCAGCAACGCCTCGCCATCATCGGTATTCGCAAGCGAATCGAGCAGGTCCGGCTGGACCATCGGAAAGCTCAACACATTGGTGGGCGCATCCTTGCCGCGATATTGGGCGTTGAGGCTGCGCACCTCCTCATCGTCGGTCAGGCGGATCGCGACCTCGATGCAGAGCGCGCGGGTGAGCCAATCGGCATGGAGACTGTGTTCGAGCGCCAGGGTCACCGCCTTGGTGCCGATCGCCTCCCAATCCTCGTCTGCGCTCCAGTCGGGGCCGGCCTGCACAGCGATATCAAGCATGGAAAATCCAACCTAATGTTCGATGGTCAAAAGCCGTTAGGGCTGAGCTTGTCGAAGCCCTTTCCTTCTTGGCGATGAGAAAGGAGAAAGGAAGAGACTTCGACAGGCTCAGCCCGAACGGCTTGTAAGAGCGGCTGACGCTATTTCGCATCCGGCCCCTCATAGGCTTCGACGATCCGGCCGACGATCGGGTGGCGCACGACATCGGCGATGTTGAATGTGATCGTCGAAATGCCCTCGACTCCGGCCAGACGCGACACCGCGTCTGCCAGTCCCGAAGAACCCGGCTGCGGCAGATCGACCTGCTTGGGATCGCCGCAAATGACCATACGGCTGTTTTCGCCAAAGCGGGTGAGGAACATCTTCATCTGCGCGATCGTGGTATTCTGTGCTTCGTCCAGCACGATAAACGCATTCGCCAGCGTGCGGCCGCGCATGAAGGCCAGAGGCGCGATCTCGATCTCGCCACTCGCGATGCGCCGTTCGACCTGCTCCACGGGAAGCGTATCGTGCAGCGCATCGTAGATCGGGCGGAGATAGGGATCGACCTTCTCCTTCATATCCCCCGGCAAAAAGCCCAGCCGCTCGCCCGCTTCCACTGCGGGGCGGGAAAGGATGAGCTTGTCCACCGAACCGTGGATGAGCTGACTCACGGCCTGCGCCACGGCAAGATAGGTCTTGCCTGTGCCCGCGGGGCCGAGCGCGAAGATCACATCGTCCCGATCGAGCGCGCGCATGTAATTGATCTGGGTGTTGGAGCGCGGAACGATCGTCTTCTTGCGCGTGCGGATCATCACTTCGGGTGGCTGGGAGATATCCGCGCGGATGATGCCGGTCAGCGTCGGCTCGGCGGACATGGCGATGACGGCTTCGACCGCACCGGTATCGATATCCTGTCCATGGACGATCTTGTTATAGAGGCCGCTCAGAACATCGCGGGCGCGGGCGGCGGCTTCGGCCTCGCCCTCGATCTGGAGCTTGTTGCCGCGCGCGGCGATGTAGACGCCAAGCCGGTTTTCGATGGCGACCAGATTCTGGTCATATTCGCCGAACAGGCGCCCGAGCAATTGGGGCCTATCGAACACGATCTCCAGCCGGGCTTTTTGGCCGGGCTGGGCCTGTTCCGCTTTTTTCGCCATTATGCGACCGCCATTTCAAGCATTGCGCCTCCAAGACTATTTGGCCCCGCCGAGATGATCTCGACCTCTATCATGTCGCCTATTGCTGCGCCTTCGGCAATAACATGAATCGATTGCAGCCATGGCGATTTGCCGATGAGCTGGCCGGGCAATTTGCCCGCGCGTTCCAGAAGCAAGGTCGTGCGCATTCCAAGGCTGCGCATGTTGAAGGCGTGCTGCTGCTCATTGAGCAAAGCCTGAAGCGCCTGAAGCCTTTCGTCCATAACCGGGAGCGGAATCTGATCCGCCATGCCCGCCGCCGGCGTGCCGGGGCGCGGCGAATATTTGAACGAGAAGGCAAGCGCATAATCCACGTCGCGGATGATCTGGAGCGTGGCCTCGAAATCCGCATCGCTTTCGCCGGGGAAGCCGACGATGAAATCGCCCGACACCGCGATATCGGGGCGAACGGCGCGAACGCGATCGATGATCTTGAGATAGCTTTCGACCGTGTGACTGCGGTTCATCGCCTTCAGGATCGGATCGCTGCCCGATTGCACCGGCAGATGCAGGAACGGCATCAGCGTCTCGACCTCACCATGCGCCTGAATCAGCGCTTCGGTCATGTCATTGGGATGGCTGGTGGTGTAGCGGATGCGCTCCAACCCGGTCATGCGATCGAGCGCGCGGATCAGGCCGTCGAGACCCTGCTGCGTGCCCTTGGCATCCTCACCCGTCCAGGCATTGACGTTCTGGCCGAGCAGCGTGATTTCTTTCGCGCCCGCATCGACCAGCGCCTTGGCTTCATCGACGATCGCGCTCCACGGGCGGCTGATTTCCGCGCCGCGGGTATAGGGCACGACGCAATAGGTGCAGAATTTATCGCAGCCTTCCTGCACGGTGAGGAAGGCGCTTGGCCCCTGCTTGCGCGCGCGGCGGGGCAGCGCATCGAATTTCGAGAGCAGCGGCATGTTGGTATCAAGCGCATGGCCGCCGCCGGCCACCTGGGCGACCATATCGGGCAGATTGTGATAAGCCTGCGGGCCGACAACGATATCGACCTCCTTCACACGGCGCTGGATCTCGCTGCCTTCGGCCTGCGCGACGCAGCCGGCCACCGCGATCATCGGGCGGTTTTCCCCGCCACGCTTGAGCAGGCGACCGATATCAGAATAGATCCGATCGACCGCTTTTTCGCGGATATGGCAGGTGTTGAGAACGACCAGATCGGGATCGCTGCCTTCTGCGGCAGGAGTCATCCCCTCGGCACCGAGCATCTCGCTCATGCGCTCGCCATCATAGACGTTCATCTGGCAGCCAAAGGATTTGACGAGGAAAGTCTTGGGGGAAGAACGAGTCATGCAGGCTCGCTATACAATGGCCCGGCCCCCCAAGGAAGCGGAGAGCGCGGCGGCAACTCTTTTTCGCGCTTCGGCGGCGATCGCCTTGCGATCGAGATAATGCACGGGATCGAACGGCTCGAGAAAGCGGACCTTGACCGCAAAGCTGCGTCGCCGTTTGAGCATACGCACCGCATTCGCGTCGCCCGGCTCATCGCCCGTCCACGCGATCTGCTCGGCGGCCGCGCCATAATCGAGCAGCACGGGCTGGATCATCATCGGGCGCGGCGGGGGACACATGACGGCGAAGAGCGACGCCTTGAAGGGCAACAGCCCCTGGCCATTGCTCGTGGTGCCTTCGGGAAACACGGTGATCGGCTGATGCTCCTCCACCGCGGCGCGCACCGAATCGATCTGCGCGCCGACAGCCAGCCGGTCCGCGCGGGCGATGAACACGGTATTGTTGAGCTTGGCCAGCCACCCCACCAGCGGCGCATTCGCCAGACTGTCCTTGGAGACGAACGCCGTGCCGGTGGCGCCGGCCATCACCAAGATATCCAGCCAGCTCAGATGATTGGCAACGAAGAACACGTCATGCATGATCGGGTTGCCGACGTGCGTCACCCGCGCACCGCAAATACTGGCAACCGTGCCCAGAAAAAGGCGCGGCCAGGGCGAATGCCGGCGAAAGACTTTCCAGATGAAATGCGGCGGCAGGCAGAAGAGCAGAAGCGCGATCAGCGCCGCCAGCCGGCCGATCAGCAGCAGCGATCCGAGCGGATCAGCTCTTGCGATCGAGCGCGACGCCATAAAGCTCCATGCGATGATCGACCAGGCGGAAGCCCAGTTTCTCGGCGATCTGCTTCTGCAGCGCTTCGAGTTCGGGATCGACGAATTCGATCACATTGCCCGTTTCCACATCGATCAGATGATCGTGATGCGCTTCGGGCGCGGCTTCATAACGCGCACGGCCATCGCCGAAATCATGGCGTTCCAGGATGCCGGCCTCTTCGAAAAGGCGCACGGTGCGGTAAACGGTGGCGATCGAAATGCCCGGATCGATCGCGGCGGCGCGCTCGTGCAGTTTTTCGACATCGGGATGGTCTTCGGCCTCGGAAAGAACGCGCGCAATCACACGGCGCTGATCCGTAATCCGCAGGCCATTTTCATGGCAAAGGGCTTCGACGTCTATCTTGCGGCTCATGATTCTGGTGCTTTCAGCGATTGGTCCCAGGCATATGGGGAGAGCCTAACTCTATTTCGAGACCAGCGAAAGCCATGGCGGCAGGCGAGGGGCCTGCCGCCAGATTTTAGCTCAGCGCTTGCGACGCTTGGTGCCAAGACCGATCTTCTTGGCGAGCGTGCGGCGCTGCTCGGCATAGTTCGGCGCGACCATCGGATAGTCTGCGGGAAGGTTCCACTTCGCGCGATACTGTTCGGGGGTCATCTGATAATGCGTCATCAGATGCCGCTTGAGCATCTTCAGCTTTTTGCCGTCTTCAAGACAGACCACATAATCGGGCTTCACGGAAGAGCGGACGGAGACCGCTGGTTCCTGCTTCACTTCGACCACAGGCGGCGTGCCGCCAAGACCAGCAAGCGCGCCATGCACGTTCTGGATCAGCACTGGCAGGTCGGAGACTGCCACGCTGTTGTTGCTGACGTGCGCAGCGACGATATCGGCCGTGAGCGTGATCAGTGTTTCTGACAATTCATTCTGGTCGTCCATCTTAAGTCCTCTAACCCAAGGGGGTGGGGGAGCGGGGAGGAACCCCGCTTATTTGCGGAAGCAACTCCTTATGGAGCTAATTGCCGGTAACCGCAATCAATCGGACTGTCAAAAGAGGATGTTTCACAGAATCAAACTATAGCTATGGGCATCGTAAACGAGTCCATTCTTGCCCCGATAATAATCGCGCCGTTCACCGATCTTGATAAATCCTGTTTTTCTGTAAACTGTGATCGCCGGGTTGCACGAACGGACTTCCAGAAACATTCTGTCAATATTTCTGCGACGGGCTTCTTCGATAACGGCTCGCAATAACTTGTTGCCGATCCCGCGACTCTGATGCGACTTGTGTACCCCGATCAGCAGCAATTCGGCATCGCCGCCGCCCGACCGAGTTAGTGCGAAACCTAAGGGATTCCCGCGTTCTTCGGCCAGGAAGAGCCATGTGCCGGGCATACCCATGATCGCGTTGCACTGGCTGATCGTCCACGCTTCGCCATAAGCGGGATCGAAGGCGGATTGCATGATTTCGCCGACCGCGCCCAGAAATACGACATCGCCCTTCACGATCTCGATCTGGTCTTCGGTGTCGATGGTCACGGCGCGATCCTGATGCTGGGTGGCTTCGCATCGGGCGCGCGGCCATAAAGCGGTGTTGCGCGTTCAGAGCGCATATTTTCAGGAATCTTCATTGCATTTTTTGCGTCCGGATCGGAAGCGATGACCTCACCATGCCCCCGCGCGGCCACCAGGGCTTCCGCACCGGACCCCAATATAATGTGCTCGGCCACCGAATCACCTGCCGCTTCGGGCGTGAGAGACTTGAGATCTGACAAGGGGCGCATCGGGCCAGCCGCAAAGGATTGAACGAAGATCTGACCATGCCCCCCGTTGATCGCCACGGCAAGCGCGGGCGCGCCATCCGGCCAATCGCCCGCGGCGATCAACGCCAATGATGAAAATCCCTGCACCGGCGCTTTCCATCCCAGGCCCAGCCCGCGCGCCGCTGCCACCCCGACGCGCACGCCGGTGAAGCTGCCCGGCCCGCAATCGACCAGGATCAGATCGGCGCGGCCCTGATCCGGCAGCGCACCGATCATCGGAATCAAATGCTCGGCATGGCCACGGCCCACCACATCATGGTTATGCGCCAGCAATGTGCCATTTTGAAACAGCGCCACCGAGCAGGCCGCCGTGGCCGTTTCGATGACCAGAATCCGCAATGATCAAACCACGCTGTTGAAGCGATCGAAGCCCGGGCGGGGCAGGCGGCCGAAGATCGTGGACGGATCCCCATAGCCGAGCGTGCAGATGAAATTGGATTTTATCGCGGTGCCAGCAAAGAACGCTTCATCAACCGCTGCATTGTCGAAACCCGACATCGGTCCGGTATCGAGGCCGAGTGCGCGCGCCGCGATGATGAAATAGCCGCCTTGAAGCGAACTGTTGCGAAGAGCCGGAAGTTCGCGCGCGGCGGCATCGCCGAACCAATCCTTGGCTTCGGGGGCATGGGGGAAAAGATCGGGGATATGATCGTTGAAATTGATATCCGATCCGATGATGACCGTGACCGGCGCTGCCTGGATCTTGGGGCCGTTGGCACCGCTGGAGAGCGCCGCGAGCTTGTCCTTGGACTCCTGGCTGACGCACCACACAAACCGGGCCGGAAGCATGTTGGCCGATGTCGGCCCCATCTTGGTCAGTTCCCAGATCTGGTGAAGCTGGTCTTCGGAAACCGGTTTGTCGAGATAGCCGTTATACGTGCGGGCGCTGTTGAAGATCGTATCAAGCGCTTCAGTCGAAAGCGGCTGTCCCATGGTCGATTGTTCCTGTTTTGAGGCGTGACGGATCAGACGGCCTGAACGGCGGTCACTTCGGGCACATAATGTTTCAGCAGCGATTCGATGCCGTGTTTCAATGTGGCCGTTGATGACGGGCACCCTGCGCAGGCACCCTGCATCTTCAGATAGACCGTGCCCTTGTCGAACCCGCGATAGATGATGTCGCCGCCATCATTGGCCACGGCGGGGCGCACGCGGGTTTCGATCAATTCCTTGATCTGGACGATGACGTCCTCATCTTCGGGATCGTCCTGAAAATCACTTTCGGCGGCAACGCTGATGCCAGCGGCACTGCCGGCGCGGAACAGCGGCATATCGGCTGAAAAATGATCGAGCAGGATGGACAGCACATCGGGTTTCAGATCGAACCAGTTCGTGCCCGGCCCTGCGGTAACCGACACGAAATCGCTGCCGAAGAACACGCCTTCAACATCGCCCAGCGTAAAAAGGGCTTCGGCCAGGGGAGAGATTTCGGCGTCCTCGGGCGTGGCGAAATCGCGCGTGCCGCTGTCCATCACCTTGCGGCCGGGTATGAACTTGAGCGTCGCCGGATTGGGCGTGGTTTCGGTTTCGATCAGCATGGGACGCATGTGGGGCGAAACCCGCGCGGGATCAAGTGTGGGGCTGTGAAATGCAAGGTTTCAAAAAATGACACTGTCATTCCCGCGCAGGCGGGAATTGAGCTTATTCTTCTTTTGGATGCTTCAAGGAAAAGCGGGATTCCCGCGTTCGCGGGAATGACAGATATTCGTCTTCCCGAATTACTTCCGCACTTCACGGCTCAGCCGCGTCATCAGGATTGCGGCGCGCTTGGCCTGGCGGGCGAAGCTATCCAGATCGACAGTTTCGCCCGGCGCATGATCGCCCGTGCTGGAAGGCCCGAGGCCGACCAGCCCGTCCACATCGCTGGCCACGAAGGCGATATCGCCCGCGCCGCGCTTTAAGGGATCGAGCGCCGCCATTGCGGGCAGGCCGAGATCGCGGTTGACGTGGTTCAATTGGCCCAGCAGCGCGCGATTGCCATCCGTTGGCGCCATGGCGGGATAGCCATCCTGGCCAAAGGCGATCTCCGCTGTGGCACCGGGCGCGGGGCGCGCCACGATCGCGGCCATTTTCGTGCGGACGCGCGCGGTCTGCTCATCGCTCAACGTGCGCAGGTCGCCCCGCGCGATCGCGATTTCCGGCATAATGTTGGTCTTGCCCGATGCCGTCGCCTCGATCCCATTGGCGTCCAGCGTGGCGCGCGCGCCGCCGGTGATCAAGCCGACATTGTAGGTCAGATTGGGTTCAGGCAATTCCTTGCGGAAATCACTGACGAACCGGGCGAGTGCATAGATGGCACCATCGCCTGCGGCGTCGCTGAAAATCCGGCTCGAATGCCCGCCCGCGGCTTTCACGGTGATCGTCCAGGATGAACTGGATCGACGGGCGATGGAACCCATATCCTGGCCGCCCTCGATCGACAGCCCTTCGAAATCGAGCGCGACATCGGCGCGCTTGCCCGCCGCGATCAGGTCCGCGCGCGCCAAGGCCATGGGATCGCCCACATCTTCCTCGTCGCCGGTCAGCACGATCTCGATATCGGCATCCTTCAATGTGCCCGCCGCCTTCATAGCCTTCAACGCCATCAGCATCACGACCATGCCGCCCTTATCGTCCCCCGCGCCGGGGCCGACGCCCTTCGATCCCTTGCGTTCGAAGGTCTGAAACGGGGAGTTCGGCTCGAACACCGTATCGAGATGCCCGATCAGCAGCATCTTCTTGCCGCGGCCATTGCCCTTGTGCGTGGCCACGATATGCCCGGCGCGCTCGGCGGCCTCCATCGGGATCCATTGCACGGCAAATCCCAGCGGCTCCAGTTCGGCGCGCATCATTTCGCCGACCTTGGCGACGCCGGGCGCGTTCAGCGATCCGGAATTCTGGTTCACCAGCTTTTCGAGCAGGGCGATGGCGGGTTCCTGTTGCGCATCCACGGCCGCGGTCATCCTGCGCTCGACGGGCGACAATTGGGCGTAGGCGGGCAGGGTGGCGAGGGTGGCGATCAGGGCCAGTGCGATGCGGCGTTTCATGGCGGCCATAGTGCGGGACCGGGCCGACGGGGGCAAGGGGCGGGCGATCAGATGTCGCTGATCACCCGCTTCAGTCCGCGCAGACGCACGACGCGGCCGCCATCAAAGATCGGTGCTGCCATGAGGCGCACCCATCGGCGCTGTCCTGCAGGCGGACGAATGTTCACGTCCAGCGTGAAGCCGCGCCGGTGCTTGATCGCATAGGCGCGCAGCCGCTCCATCGCGGCGCGCGAATGCTCCAGATATAAGGCCACCGTTTCCGCGCGGGATATCGCCGCGCCGCGCGGCAATCCGAACACGTCATACACTTCGGCCGACCATGTGAGCGCATTATTGCTCAGGTCGCATTCCCATAGGCCGATACCGCGCGCGGCGAGCGTCGGTTCATCGATGTCATGCCCCGAAGGATCGCCATCATAGAGGCAGCCGAGATCGAAGCGCTGATCGGCAGCGAGAAGGAGCGGCCAGCTATGATTGAGTTCCAAAGGTTCGATGGGCTGCAAAGCGTAGGCTCTCCGGGGGGCTGAACAGGATTAGGACGGATATCCTAACAGCGCATAAACCAGCGATCGGGAAGAGCAAAAATAGCTAATGCAATCCTTCAAGCCACGCGCCGATCATCGCTTGCCCGGCGCTGACCACGGCCGGGCCGCGCTCATCATATTCGCGGCGCAGCGCTCTCGGGCACAGGCCCAGCGCATCCAGGCTTTCGTGCGAGGATTCGATCCAAGCGTCGATACGGGGATCGATCCCCATTTCGGCGTGGAATTGCAGCGCGAGCAAAGAGGATCCGCGGCGGAAGGCCTGGTGCGGATATCGGGCGGAGCGCGCGAGCCATTCGGTGTGCGCGGGCAGATCGAAAGTATCCCCATGCCAATGAAGCACGGGCATATCCTCCAGATGCGCCAGCGGCGTTCCGGCACCATGATCCGTCAATGCAATCGGGTGAAAACCGATTTCCTTGGCCGGGCCGGGATAGACGTCCGCGCCCAAAGCCGCCGCCACCATCTGCGCGCCGAGGCACACGCCAAGGGTGGGACGGTCCGCCTCCAGCCTTTCGGCCAGTCGTTCAATCTCATGCGCGATCCACGGATTTTTGGCGCGTTCGTAAACGCCCATTGGGCCACCCATCAGGATGACGAGATCGGGGGAAACCAGATCAGCATCGGAAAAGGCGGGATCGCATACATCGATCCGGCTGATCTCATATCCCGCTTGTTCGACGGGATCACGAAAACCCGCGATCCCCTCATAGGGCACATGCCGGACGATGAGGGCTGTCTTGCTCACGCGCCTTTTATTGCAGGGGGATGACGCAATATCAAAATGCTTATTCTATCCCGCCAGTAGAAAAAGGTTTCCGCAACCACCGGCCTTGCTTTCGCCACGTTTCTGCGTCATAGGCCGCTGCAGCGCACAAGGCCGGTGATCCGGCCACGACATAATGGCAGCGTGAACGCCCGGATTAAACCGGGACCGGCCATATCCGTTGCGCTTTTCCCCAGGCTTCCCTTTTCACGCGGGTCGTCACTGAACCCCCGCGGTTCGTGCGCTCCCGTTTACGTGTGCGTGCGCCTCGCAAATTTGTGAGTATACACATTGACTAAATTTACAGACCTTGGCCTTGCCGAGCCCCTTATCAAGGCACTCGCTTCCAAGGGTTATGAAAACCCCACGCCGATTCAGGTGCAATCGATCCCGCCGCTGCTGGAAGGCCGCGATCTTTGCGGCATCGCGCAGACCGGTACGGGCAAGACCGCCGCGTTCGCGCTGCCGTCGCTGGATTATTTCCACAAGAACCCCAAGCCCAGCCCGCTCGGTTCATGCCGTATGCTGGTGCTGTCCCCCACCCGCGAGCTGGCCAGCCAGATCGCCGCATCGTTCCGCGAATATGGTCGCTTCATGCGCCTGTCCGTTGAAACCGTGTTCGGCGGCGTGCCGATCGGCAAGCAGATCAACCGGATGAAGGCGGGCGTCGATATTCTCGTCGCAACGCCCGGGCGCCTGCTCGATCTGATCGAACAGCGCGCGCTGCATCTGCGCGATGTGGAAATCTTCGTGCTCGACGAAGCCGATCAGATGATGGATCTGGGCTTTATCGTGCCGCTGAAGCGCATAGACAAGATGCTGCCTACCAAGCGCCAGAGCCTGTTCTTCTCGGCAACGATGCCCAAGGCGATTTCCGAACTGGGTGATCGCTTCCTGCGTGATCCCGTGAAGGTTTCCGTCGCCCCGGTGTCGTCGACGGCTGAGCGCGTGCGTCAATATGTCACCATGGTCAATGGCAAGGAAAAGCAGGCCTTGCTCACCTTGACGCTGCAGAATGACAATATCGAACGCGCGCTGATCTTCACGCGTACCAAGCATGGCGCTGACCGCGTCGTGAAGAATCTCCAGGCCGCCAACATTGCCTCGGCGGCGATCCACGGCAACAAGAGCCAGCCGCAGCGCACCGCGGCACTCGGCGCATTTCGCAAGGGCGAGATCAAATATCTCGTCGCCACTGATATCGCGGCGCGCGGCATCGACGTTCCCGGCGTGAGCCATGTGTTCAACTTCGAAATGCCCAATGTGCCCGAGCAATATGTTCACCGTATTGGCCGCACCGCGCGCGCCGGTGCCGAGGGCGTGTCGATCAGCTATGTCGATGGCGAGGAAAAGAACTGGCTGCGCCAGATCGAACGCCTCACCGGCGTGAAGCTGGAGCAGATTCCTCTGCCCGAGAATTTCCTGGCCGAAGCGGCGAAGCTGCCCAAGGCTGCGCCCTCCACCCGCAGCGAAAATCCGCCGCGGCGCAATGCGCAGCCCCGTCAGGGCGAGCGTCGCCAGGATGGCGGACGCGGTGCTCCCGGCGGTGGTGCGGATGGCAAGCCCAAGCGCTCCTTCCGCCCCCGCGGGCCGGTCGGCGCGCATAAGGGTGCCGTGAAGAAGTTCGGCAGCCGGTAACACCTGACTCCCCTCCACGTCTTCGTGGAGGGGCTGGGGGTGTCTCTTCTTTCAATAGGGAAGGGGCCACCCCCGGCCCCTCCAGCAAAGGCTGGAAGGGGCGTTAAATAAATCCGTTCGGGCTGAGCCTGTCGAAGCCTTTTCCTTCTTACGATCTAGAAGAAGGACAAGGCTTCGACAGGCTCAGCCCGAATGGCGTTTGAGGCCAGGCCGCAGATCAGCCCAGACGGCATCGGACGCCCCGGCCTTTTCCTTATGGCCTCGTTCATGTTCGGCCTGTAGAACCGGCTGTATGAAGTTCCTTTATTGGCGTTTCGCGCCGCTCGCCCTCATTTCCCTGATCGCAGCGCCCGCACTGGCCACGGTCGTTTTGTCCACGACCCCCGTGGCGAAGGAAGCGCCCGCCAGCGCGGCGCCCGCCAAGCAGCAGTCGGCGGAAACCCCCTGGCTCTACCTCAACAGCGATGTGCCGCAGCAGAAGGAGTGGCTGTTCGGCACGCTTCCCAATGGCGTGCGTTATGCGATCCGCAAAAACGGCGTGCCGCCCGGTCAGGTGTCGGTGCGCGTGCGGATCGATGCGGGATCGCTGATGGAAGATGATGGCGAGCAGGGCTTCGCGCATTTTCTGGAGCATCTGTCGTTTCGCGGATCGAAGGAAGTGCCCGAGGGTGAGTCCAAACGCGCGTGGCAGCGGCTGGGCGTGACTTTCGGCAGCGACAGCAATGCCTCCACCACTGCGACCGAGACAGTCTACAAGCTCGATTTGCCCAACGCCAAGGAAGCCGGGCTGGACGAGAGCCTGAACATATTGGCGAGCATGATGGAATCGCCCAATATCATCGACAGCACCGTCAGCGCCGAGCGCGCGGTGGTGATGGCGGAGCAGCGCGAAGCCTTTGGCGCGGCGGTGAAGATCGGTGACGCATCGCGCGAGACTTTTTTCTCCGGCCAGAAACTCGCCAAGCGATCGACCATCGGCACGGTGGAAACGCTCACCGGCGCGACGGCTGCTGGATTGCAGGCCTTTCACGATCGCTGGTATCGCCCCGAACGGGCCGTGGTGGTGATTTCGGGCGATATGGATCCGGCGCTGATGGAAGGCATGGTGAAAAAGCATTTCGCCTCATGGAAAGGCACCGGCCCCAATCCCGCCGATCCCGATTTCGGCCAGCCCGATCCGAACGCGCCCGTGTCCGCCGCGATCGTCGAGCCGAGCTTTCCGGGCATCGTCCAGATCGGCATCCTGCGCCCCTGGGCACCCGTCGCCGATACCATCGTGTATAATGAAGGGCTGATGATCGAGGCGATTGCGCTGCGCATCATCAATCGCCGCCTGGAAACGCGCGCCCGCGTGGGCGGCAGCTATCTTCAGGCCGCGGTGGAACAGGAGGACAGCTCACGCTCGGCGGACACCACCACGGTATCCATTTTTCCGATCGGCGATGACTGGCAGGCCGCGGTGCGCGATGTGCGCGCCGTGATCGACGACGCCACCACCAATGCGCCGGCGCAGGCGGATATCGACCGGGAAGTGAATGAATTCGATCTGGCATTGCTCAATACGCTGGAGAATGAGGCGGCCGAGCCCGGATCGAAGCAGGCCGACGATCTGGTGCGTGCCGTCGACATCTGTGAGACCGTGACGACCTCCCAAGGCGCGCTGGATATTTTCCGCGGGGCCAAGCGGCTGTTCACGCCCGAGCAGATGCTGACCGCTACCAAGCGGCTGATGCAGGGCAGTGTGCCGCCACGCATCCTGCTGACAACGCCCAAGCCGGTGGAGAATGCCGCCGCGCTCGCCGCAACCGCGCTGACCGAGAATGTGAGCAGCCTCGCCGCGAACACCAAGGCGCGCGATGTGACCTTCGCCGATCTGCCCCGGCTCGGCACGCCCGCCAAGGTGGTCAAGCGCTCGATGCTGGATTCGATCGCGATCGAAACCGTGGAACTGTCCAACGGCGTGAAATTGATCCTGTTTCCCAATGCCGGCGAGCCGGGCAAGATCTATGTCTCGGCGCGTTTCGGCAATGGCTATCAGGCGCTGCCGCGCGACAAGCCCTCGCTCGCCTGGACCGGCGGCATGGCGATGGTGCCCAGCGGGATCGGCAAGCTGGGCATCGAAGAACTCGACGCGCTCTCCAACGGCCGCAAGATCAATCTGGGTTTCGATATCACCGAGGATGCGTTCGTATTGGGCGGGGAAACCCGCGCGGTCGATCTGGCCGACCAATTGAAGCTGATGGCGGCCAAGCTCAAGAAGCCGGGCTGGGATCCAGCGCCGGTGATCCGGGCGCGTGCGCAGATGCTGGCGGGCTACGAGATCATGAACGGCGCGCCGGGCTCCGTGCTCCAGCGCGATCTGGACGCGCTGGTGCGGGGCGGCGATCCGCGCTGGGCCACGCCGAGCAGGGACGAGATTGCTGCGCTGACGCCCAAGGCATTTCGCAAATTCTGGAAACCGATCCTGAAAACAGGGCCGATCGAGGTCCAGATTTTCGGCGATTTCAAGGCCGAGGACGCGATCGAGGCCGCGCGCCAGAGTTTTGGCGCGCTCCGGCTGCGCAAGCCCGCCAAGATCATCGGTGAGAATGCGTTGACGGGGATCCCGGTGCACAATGATGCGCCCGTGATGCGCACGCATAAAGGCCCGCCCGATCAGGCGGCGGCCGTGCTGGCCTGGCCCACGGGTGGGGGCGTGGAGAATATCGCCGAAGCGCGGCGGCTCGAAGTGCTGGCGGCGATCTTCAACGATCGCCTGTTTGATAAGCTGCGGTCCGAAGCGGGTGCGAGCTACAGCCCCAGCGTCTCCAGCCAATGGCCGACGGGCATGGCCAATGGTGGCTATCTGATGGTGCTGGGCCAGTTGAAGCCCGGCGGCACGGATCAGTTCTTCAAGCTCAGCCGGGAGATTGCCGCCGATCTCGCCACGACGCTGGTGGAGCCCGACGAGCTTGCCCGCGCTCTCGGGCCGATCAAGCAATATTACATGCGCGCGAGCACGGGCAATCAATTCTGGTTGCGCGAAACGGCGGGATCGACGCGCAATCCGCAAAAGATCGACGCGATGGAAAGTCTGGCCTCGGATTTGCTCAGGATTACTCCCCAAGACGTGCAGGCGATGGCGCAACGCTATCTGGGAGCGGACAAGAGCTGGTCGATGGTGGTGCTGCCGGAAACGAAGGCGGCTGATGTAGGGGCGGTGCTAACGCCGGCGCGTTAATCCAGATGCCAGTAACCGTTAGTCCCGAGCGAAGTCGAGGGACGTGGTGTCAGGCTCCATGTCCCTCGACTCCGCGCGGGACAAACGGATTTCGGGGGTGTCTCATTCCATCGGTGGATATCGCTCGAACGCGGGCAGCGCATGGGCATTTTCCATCCAGCCGATCCGGTCGGCCGTCTGGATATGCACTTGTGCGGCGACCGCATCGGGATTGTCGTAAGTGGCGCTCTGAATGTCCACGATGCCCGGCAGCATGACGGTATTGATATAGAAAAGGCCCGTGCCGCAATGGCCGCAGAATTGGCGGCGGCCGTTTTCGGACGAGGTGTAAGTGACGGGATCGCCTTGCGTCACCGTCAGCGCGGCTTCGGGATACATGGTCCAGCCTACCATCGGCGCGCCGGCGCAGCGCTGACAATCGCGGCAATGGCACAGCGCGTGGTTGAGGGCGTCGCCGCTCACCTCATAGCGGATCGCGCCGCAGTGACAGCCGCCAGTATTCTTTTCCATCTCCATGCCCTCCGTTTCAGGCTGAAATCTGATCGATCCAGTCCTGCAGATTATAGTGATTGGTGATGCGCGTGATCCGGTTGCCGCCGATCTCGAAAAACGCGCCGACGCGCAGCCGGTAGCGCTGGCCGCGCGCGGCGGGCAGATCGCCATCGGTTTTCAGATATTTGCCATCCAGAAAGAATTCCGCCGACGCATGATTTTCCGCCGGAGAATAGAGGATGAGCGGATCGGCGACATGTTCCTTGTAGCAGCGGTTCATGTGATCCAGAAATTCGCGGAACGGGCCGATCCCCGCGCGCGGCTTGCCCTGACAGGGCTCGTGGATCACGCGCTCGTCCAGCAAGGCAAGCATCCCCTCCACATCGCCATGATTGAACGCATGATAATAGGATTCGATGATTCCGGTCATGAGCAGCACTCCTTGACGCGATGATATCGGCAAGCGCGGGCGATGTCATAGGGAAAGGCGGCACCGCCGCATGATATCGGGACAGCCCGCTGCGGATTCGGGGTGTCGTCAGCCGTTTCCCAGCCAGCCGATGAAGGGCTGGCCGGGAGGATGGGATCACAGCACGTATTTGCTCAGATCGGTATCACGCGCGATGGCGGAGAGTTGTTTCTCGACATAAGCGGCGTCCACAACCAGCGTTTCGCCCTGACGGTCTTCGGCTTCGAAGCTGACTTCCTCCAGCAGCTTTTCCATCACCGTCTGAAGCCGGCGCGCGCCGATATTCTCGATCTGGCCATTCACTTCCGCGGCGATCCGCGCCACCGCCTTGATGCCGTCTTCAGTGAAGCTCACCGTGACGCCCTCGGTCGCGATCAGCGCCTTATATTGCTCGGGCAGCGAGGCTTTCGTGTCAGACAGTATGCGGACGAAATCGCTTTCGTCCAGCGCCTTCAATTCAACGCGGATCGGCAGGCGGCCCTGCAATTCCGGGAGAAGATCACTCGGCTTGGCCACATGGAATGCACCCGATGCGATGAAGAGGATATGATCGGTCTTCATCGGGCCGTATTTGGTGGAGACCGTGGTGCCTTCGATCAGCGGCAGCAGATCGCGCTGCACGCCTTCACGGCTGACGGAGCCGCCGCGGCCGTCCGAAATCGCGATCTTGTCGATCTCGTCAAGGAAGACGATGCCATTGGCTTCGGCGTCCGCCAGAGCCGAACGGCTGACCTCATCCTGATCGAGACGCTTGTCGGCTTCTTCCTCGACCAATTTCGCCCAAGCGGCGCGGACATTCATCTTGCGGCGTTTGAGCGGTGCGCCACCACCCAATTTTCCCATGATCTCTGACAGGTTGATCATGCCGACCTGACCGCCTTGGCCCGGAATTTCAAAGGGTGTGGCGGGCGCTGCCTCCAGTTCGATCTCGATCTCTGTCTGTTCGAGATGGCCATCGGTGAAGCGCTGGCGAAAGGCGGAACGTGTCGCTTCGCTGGCGTCCTTGCCGGTCAGCGCATCGAGCAGGCGGCCCATGGCGGCGTCTTCGGCTTTGTCCTTCACGGCCAGGCGACGGCGTTCACGTTCGAGGCGGATCGCCTCCTCCACCAGATCGCGCGCGATCTGCTCCACATCGCGGCCGACATAGCCGACCTCGGTGAATTTGGTGGCTTCCACCTTTACGAACGGCGCATCGGCGAGCTTGGCCAGACGGCGGCTGATCTCGGTCTTGCCGCAGCCGGTCGGCCCGATCATCAGAATGTTCTTGGGCGTCACCTCGTCGCGCAGATCATCGCCGAGTTGCTGGCGCCGCCAGCGGTTGCGCATGGCCACGGCGACGGCGCGCTTGGCGTCCTTCTGGCCGATGATATGCGCGTCGAGGGCGGCGACGATGGCTTTGGGGGTCAGGGTTTCGTTCATTCTGTGCATTTCTCTCTCTGTGTCATCCCCGCGAAGGCGGGGATCCAGCGACTGGGTGCGCGACTCTGGATTCCCGCCTTCGCGGGAATGACACTTTGTTTTTTGAAGATCAGTTGACGCTGTCCATCGTCTCGATCGTGAGCTGGTCATTGGTGAACACGCAGACGTCAGCGGCGATCGCCATCGCCTTGCGGCAGATCACTTCGGGATCGGCTTCGTACTCGACCAACGCGCGCGCCGCGGCCAGCGCGAAATTGCCGCCCGATCCGATGGAGGCCACGCCGCCCACGGGTTCGAGCACATCGCCATTGCCGGTCAGGATCAGCGTCACCTCCTTGTCCGCCACGATCATCATCGCTTCCAGATTGCGGAGAAATTTGTCCGTCCGCCAGTCTTTCGCCAGCTCGACCGCGGCGCGCAGCAGCACGCCATGATGCTGCTCCAGCTTGCGTTCCAGCCGTTCGAACAGGGTGAAGGCGTCGGCCGTGGCGCCGGCAAAACCGCCGATCACCGATCCGTCGCCCAGGCGGCGGACCTTGCGGGCATTCGGCTTCATCACCGTATTGCCCATCGAAACCTGGCCGTCACCGGCGATCACCACCTTGCCGCCCTTGCGGACGGACAGGATCGTCGTGCCATGCCATTTGGGTAAATCGCTCAATTCAAATCCCCGCTATGCCGTGTGGAGCGCGATATGGGATGGCGGCCGGCGGACCGCAAGCAGGGGCGAATGATGCACGCCCTGCCGAAATGTGCGGCGCTGCCACCAAAACTGATATATGATCGTTCCCGTCGGGCCTTTGGAGAGGTTTCCCCCCGCGCTGCTGAAACCCGAATTGGGAGGTTGCGAATGGCGTTTTTCCAAGATGAGACGGGCTTTCCGCCCGGTTACACGATCCTGCTGGTGGAGGATGATCCACTGGTGGCGAGGGTCGCTTCGGATCAGCTCGAGTCGATCGGCTGCACCGTGGCGCACATTGCCGCCAGTGCCGAGGCGGCGATCCGCTGGATCGATGCCGACGGCGACGTGGATATGGTGTTTTCCGATATCGTAATGCCGGGCATGAACGGCGTGGCGCTGGCCACCTATCTGGCCGAACGCCGCCCCGAAATCAGCGTGCTGCTCACCACGGGCTATGGATCGTCCTTGTTGCAGGAGCAGGCGCGGCAATTCCAGGTGATCGGCAAACCGTGGCAAAGCGCGGATGTGGCGCTGGCGATCGGCGGGATGGCGGGTAAGCCCGTGATGCAGCAGCCGGTTTTGCGGGCGTAATTCGTCAATAAAACCGTTTGTCCCGAGCGCAGTCGAGGGACGCGGGAGCTGTCACCACGTCCCTCGACTGCGCTCGGGACAAACGGGGGAGGGAACATCACGCAATTGGCGTTACGCCGCCTCCAATTGCTCCAGCTTTTCGCTCGCGTTCATCCAGGCCGCCTCGGCGGTTTCAAGCGCCTGCTCGATCCGGCCGCGTTCCTGCATCAAGGCACTCATCGAGAGCTTCGAATCCGCGGGCGTGGCGGTGGACGGATCGAACATCGCGCGCTCGATTTCCGAGCGGCGATCGGTGAGGCGCTTCACTTCGGCCTCGGCGGTCTTCACCGCGTCGCGGACGGCCTTATTCTGTTCACGCGCGGCCGCGGCGGCCTTGCGCGCGTCCTTGGAAGAGACCTTGGGGCCGGATTTGCCGCCGGACGGGCCTTTGCCCAGGATCATGTCGGTATAATCATCGAGCGAACCCGAATATTCCTGCGCGGTGCCGTTATCGACCAGCACCAGTCGGTCCGCGGTCAGTTCAAGCATGTGGCGGTCATGGCTGACCAGCACCACGGCCCCCGAATATTCGTTGAGCGCCTGCACCAGGGCTTCGCGCGAATCCACATCCAGATGGTTCGTCGGTTCATCGAGGATCAGCATGTGCGGAGCTTCGCGGGTGATCAGCGCCAGCGCCAGCCGCGCGCGCTCCCCGCCGGAGAGTTTGCCGACCAGGGTGGTGGCCTTGTCGCCGGAGAAACCGAACCGGCCGAGCTGACCGCGCACCGCGCCCGGCGTGGCGCCCTTCATCAACCGGCTCATATGCTCGATCGGCGTATCGGTGCCGTCCAGCTCTTCCACCTGATATTGGGTGAAATAGCCGACCTTCATCTTGCCGGACGCGTTCATCTCGCCCGCCATCGGGGAAAGCTGGGCCGCGATCAGGCGCGCCAGCGTGGTCTTGCCATTGCCGTTGCGGCCGAGCAGCGCAACCCGGTCGGTCGGGTCGATGCGGATGTTCACCCGCTCCAGTATCGGATTGCCCTCGGTATAGCCGACGCTGGCCATATCCATGGTCACCAGCGGCGGGCGCAGTTCGTCGGGATTGGGGAAATCGAAGCTGAGCGAAGGGTCTTCGGCCATCGCCGCGATGGGAGACATTTTGGCCAGCGCCTTCTGGCGGGATTGCGCCTGTTTCGCGGTGGAGGCGCGGGCGCTGTTCTTCGCGATATATTCTTGCAGCTTGGCGCGCTGGTTCGCTTGCGCCGCGCGGGCGGATTCGAGCTGCGCCATGCGCTCGGCGCGCTGCTTTTCGAACGCGTCATAGCCGCCGACGTAGAGCGTGCACTTGCCGCCTTCCAGATGGAGGATGTGATCGACCACATTGTTGAGCAGATCGCGCTCATGGCTGATGACGACCATCGTCGAGCGATAGGATTTGAGGAAATTCTCCAGCCACAGAGTCGCTTCGAGATCGAGATGGTTCGAAGGCTCATCGAGCAGCAAAAGGTCGGGCTCGGAAAAGAGCAGAGCGGCCAGAGCGACGCGCATCTTCCAGCCGCCCGAATAGCTGTCCAGCGGACGATGCTGCATTTCCTCGTCGAAACCGAGGCCGACCAGGATACGCGCGGCGCGGGCCGGGGCTGCATGGGCGTCGATCGCGATCAGCCGCTCGTGGATTTCCCCGATGCGGTGATGATCCTCCACCGTCTCGGATTCGGCCATCAGCGCCGCGCGCTCGACGTCGGCCGCCAGCACGGTCTCGAACGGGGTGGACGTGCCTGAGGGCGCTTCCTGCGCGATATAGCCGATGCGACTGCCGCGCGGCATCTCGATCGAGCCATTGTCCGGCTCGCCCGTGCCCGCGATGATCTTCATCAGCGTGGACTTGCCAGCCCCATTGCGACCGATCAGGCCGACACGGCTGCGCGGCGGCAGCGACGCCGTGGCACTGTCCAAGATGAGGCGCCCGCCCAGGCGCACGGTGATTCCCGAGATTGAAAGCATGGCGGGCCGATAGCAGGAGAAGCGGGGTTCGTCACGTCTATGATTGTGCAGGTGCGAAGGGCGCTTGATCCTCACCGTTTGGAGTCAGGGTGAGAACCCCTATTTCTCCAGTCCCTTCATCTTTCCCCATTGCCGCGCTGCGGTGTAGCCCAGATAGCCGGTGCCGAAGAGCGCGTAGAGCGGTTCGGGAATGCCGGCGAGATAGGCGTTCATGCCATGGGCGATGTCCTGCGCCATTTCGGGGCGGGCGGCGGCGATCAGGCCCATGGGGATCGCCCAGAGCAAAAGGACATACATGACATAGAGGAAGCTCGGTCGCGCCCGGCTGGTCCAGGGATCGGCCGATTGCGCCTCCGCGATGATCGCCGCCATCTGCGTGCGCAGCGCCTCCATCTCCTGGCTGCCTTCCAGCTTGAGCAGTTCGAGCTTGGCGCGGTCCCGCGCTTCGGGGTCCGGGATGATCTTGTCGATCAATTTGGCGATGGGGCCGATGATACCGTCGATGATGGACATATTGGGTCTCCTGGATGAGGAAAGGTTCAGCCGATCCGGTTGGCGAGCCAGCCATAGAGAAACGCTTCATTGGCCGGCCGCTGCTCCGCCAGGCGCAGATAGCGTTCGCCTTGCAACGCCTCGATCGCCTTCATCAGCACGCTTTCGCCCGAAGGCCCGCGCCGGGCCATGAAAGCGACGAGCGCCTTTTCGGTGGCGGCGTCGATCGCCGTGCCTGCCGCGACGTCGGCGAAATCGGATGCGCCGCGGTTGAGCGCGTTCAGCGCGCGCTGGAGAAAGCTGACCGCGATCGCCGGCCCCATGTTGACGCCGGTGTCGAACAGTTCGGCGGCGACCCGGGGCGCATGACTCGCCACGCGCTCGAAACCGGGGCGGAGCCAATAGATGCGGCGATAGATGGCCACGGCCTCGGCGCGTGGGAAATGACGCATGTCGCCGCCAAACCCATGCGCGCGCGCCGTGTTTTGCGTGATCCCCCAGCGGGTGGGGCCGCCTTTGTCCGCCGGATGATTGGAATAACCGCCCTCGCGGCCGATCACCTCTTCGATCAGGGAATCAACGTCCATGCGAATCTCCATTGTTCATGTTTTGTTCTTTGTCGAAGATGTAACTGATTTGGTTAGCTGTAGGACAGCGGAAATTTTCCGAGACGCAGCTCATCGCGTGGCTCAGCGGCACACTTATACAAACGGGCAGCTTCTGCTGCCCGTGTAACGATCCAAGATGCCTGGTATCTCTGGTCGGGACGACAGGATTCGAACCTGCGACCCCCACACCCCCAGTGTGGTGCGCTACCAGGCTGCGCTACGTCCCGACCGAGGCGCGCGCTTTACGGGCATGTGCGGCGCGTTGCAAGCGGCCTTCTCCGATTCTCTGCAAAGGCGCGTTCAATTGATGCCGGACCAAGCAAAAGTTGATTACGACCCCTTGAACATGATAGTCGCCCGCCTCTCATAAGGGGCTGCTCGTCGCGGCTCCTTTCATCCTCTCTTTTTGCGGGTAACGGCACATCATGTTTATCACTCCAGCCTATGCACAGACCGCGGGCGCGGCTTCGGGCGGCAGCACGGCATTCCTGGTGCAGATGGCGCCGCTTGTCCTGATCTTCATCATCTTCTGGTTCCTGCTGATCCGTCCGCAGCAAAAGCGGATGAAAGACCATGCCGCCAAGGTGGCCGCGGTGCAGAAGAACGACCAGGTGGTCACGTCCGGCGGGATCATCGGCAAGGTGACCAAGGTGGATAACGACATCGCCGAAGTGGAAATCGCCACCGGCGTGAAGGTGAAGGTGGTCAAGTCCACGCTTTCCGATGTGACCCCCGCCGGCGGCAGCCGCCCGGCCAACGATTGATTTCAAGCATATGCTGCCTCTCGATTTCCCGCGGTGGAAGATCTGGGCCACTTGGGCCACGATCGTCATCTGCTGCCTGTTCTCCGTCCCCAGCTTCATTCCCAAGGAGCAGACCGCAGGATGGCCCGCCATCTTCCAGACCCGGTTCAACCTGGGTCTCGATCTTTCGGGCGGCAGTCATATCCTGCTTGAGGCGGACACCGCCGACGTCGCGAAATCGCGGCTGGAACAGATGGACCAGATCGTGCGCACCGAAATGCGGCGTGGCGATCCCAAGATCGATATCGGCGAAGTCTCGCTGCAGAATGGCAGCCTGTCGTTCATGGTGCGCGATGTCACCAAGGTGGACGCGGCCGTTGAGCGGCTGCGCGCGCAGACCCGCGGCGTCGGCGTCACCGGCCAGCGTGACTGGGATATCCGCGTTCAGGACAGCAACCGCGTCGTCGTGACCCCCACCAAGGCGGGCATCGACCAGGCGACCGACGAAGCGCTGGATACGGCGCGCGATGTGGTGCGCAAGCGCATCGATCCCGACGGCACCAAGGAAGTGACCGTGATCCGGCAGGGCAGCAACCGCATCGTGGTGCAGGTGCCCGGATTGCAGGATCCCGAAGGCTTGAAGGCGCTGCTGGGCAAGACCGCCAAGCTGGAATTCAAGCTGGTCGATCTGAACGCGGATCCCGCGCAGGTGGCGCAGGGCCGCGCGCCCGTGGGCAGCCAGGTGCTGCCGATGGTGGAAGGCGGGTTCATCGCGGTGAAGCGCCAGGTGATGGTGAGCGGCGACGAACTGACCGACGCCTATCAGAGCCTTGACGAGAATGGCGCGCCCGATGTCGTGATCAAGTTCAACGGGCAGGGCGGGCGCAAATTTGCGCGCGTCACGCAGGAAAACGTGCAGAAGCCTTTCGCGATCATCCTCGATAATCAGGTGCTCTCGGCCCCGAACATCAATGAACCGATTCTGGGCGGCACGGCCTCCATCTCGGGCAATTACACCGTTGATTCGGCCAATCAGCTCGCCATTCAGCTTCGTTCGGGCAAATTGCCCGTGGCGCTCAAAGTGGTGCAGGAATCGACGGTCGGCCCCGATCTGGGTGCCGATTCGATTCGCAAGGGCGTGATCGCGGGCACCGTGGCGACGCTGGCCGTGGTGCTCTTCATGATGATCACCTATATGCGCTTCGGGGTTTATACCACCGCGGCTCTGGTGGTGAACGGGTTCATGATCCTGGGCATCATGGCGATCTTCAATGCCACGCTGACCTTGCCCGGCATCGCTGGCTTCGTGCTGACAATCGGCGCGGCAGTGGACGCCAACGTGCTGATCAACGAACGCATCCGCGAAGAGCAGGCCAAGGGACGCGCGCCGATGCAGGCGTCCGAATTCGGCTATAAGGAAGCCAGCCGCGCGATTTTCGATGCGAACATCACCAATGTGATCTCCGCGGTGATCATGTTCACTTTCGGATCCGGCCCGATCCGCGGCTTTGCTGTGGTGCTGGCGATCGGCATCGTGACATCGGTGTTTACCGGCGTGACCTTCACCCGTCTGCTCGTGGCAGGCTGGCTGAAGCGCAACCGGCCGAAGGAGATCGTGATCTGATGACGATCGGTCTCCCCCATCTCGTCATTCCTGCGCATGCGGGAATCCCGCTTCTTCTGTCTGATACTTCCCGGAAAAACGGGATTCCCGCTCTCGCGGGAATGACAGGGGAAGTGTCAATCGCTCAAGGCTTTGTTCCATGCGCCCGCTGAAACTCGTACCCGACAATACCAATATCCCGTTCCTGAAATATCGGAACGTGGCGATGAGCTTTTCCATCCTGCTGATCGTGGCCTCGCTCGCGCTGGTCGCGATCCGGGGCTTCAATCTGGGCATCGATTTCGTCGGTGGACAGATGGTGCGCGTCACCTTTGCGCAGCCCGTGGGGATCGAGGATCTGCGCGCCAAGATTGATACGCTGGGGCAGGGCGAGGCGACGATCCAGCAATTCAGCCCGAATGAAGTCTCGATCCGCACCCAGCTTCCCGATGGCGGCGAAGCCGCGGCAAATGAGGCGGCCAGCGGCATCCGCTCGGTGGTGCAAAAGGCCTATCCCGGCGCGAAATTCGGCGAAGTGGAGAGCGTTTCCGGGCAGGTTTCGAAGGAATTGTTCAGCTCGGGTGCTTGGGCGCTGGGTCTCGCGATGCTCGGTATCGCGCTCTATATCTGGTTTCGCTTCGAATGGCAGTTCGGCATCGGCGCGTTGTTCGCGCTGTTTCATGACGTGGCGCTGACGCTGGGTTTCTTTGCGCTGACCCAGTTGGAATTCGATCTGAACGTGGTCGCGGCGGTACTCACGATCATCGGCTATTCGCTGAACGACACCATCGTCGTCTATGACCGCATCCGTGAAAATCTGCGCAAATATCGCAAGATGGACATTTATTCGCTGCTCGATCTGTCGATCAACGAAACCCTGTCCCGCACGGTGGTCACCTCGCTGTCTCTGATCATCGCGCTGACGGTGCTGCTGGTGCTTGGACCCGATGTGATCTTCGGCTTCACCGCGGCGATGCTGCTGGGCATCGGCATCGGCACATTCTCGTCGGTCTATGTGTCTGCCGCGATCCTGCTCTGGCTGAAGCTGGGGCCGGACAGTTTCGTGCCGGCGGGGGATGACAAGGGCGGCAATAAGGGCGGCGAACGGACCGCGCCGCGCGCCGCCGATCCCAATCAGGGTGCCGTGCCCTGAGCGCACGCTTCGATCGTGAAAAGGCCGGAATCGGTCCGGCGGTCACCGGTTTCGCGGGCACCGGATTCAGGATCGACGGCCAAGTCTATCAGGCGGCCTTGCTGACGCCCGAGCGGGTCGAAGGCTGGGATGTACCCGCTCTGAGCGCTCTGGCCGAGACGGATGTCGCGGCGTTGCTGGCGCTGGACCCCGCGCCCGAATTCGTGCTGATTGGCACGGGCGCGACGATGGCACGCCCGCCACGCGCATTCGTTGCCGCTATGGAAGCGCGCGGCATCGGTGTGGAAGCGATGGACAGTCGCGCCGCCGCACGCGCCTGGGCCGTGCTGCGCGGCGAGGAACGCTGGATCGCGGCGGCGCTAATGCCGCTTGATGCCTGACAGGTGATCGAACAATAGACGCGTGTTTTCCGCCCAGGTGAAGCGTTCAGCGGCCTTGCGCACCGCGAACGGATCGGGGGGATGCGTCAGGATTTGCGCGATCGCGCCTGCCACGGCGAGCGGGGTGCGCGGCACGATGCGCCCGGCCTCCGGGCGATCCATCAATTCCTGCGCGCCGCCCACATCCGAAATCACGATCGGCGTGCCGCAGGCGAGCGCCTCCACCCAGGCATTGGCCAGTCCTTCCGATTCCGAAGGCAGCGCCATGACATCGGCGGCGGCAAACAGATCAGGCAGCGTTTCATGCGGCAGATTGCCGAGGAAATGGACGCGGCCCGCCACGCGATGTTCGCGCGCCAGCGTTTCCAGCGCGCCGCGATGCGGACCTTGCCCGGCCAGCGCCAGCGTCGCATTGGGCAGGCCGACCAGCGCCTCGATCAGCAGCCCCTGACCCTTGCGCGGGATCAGCGCGCCCACCGAGGCAATCAGATGCCCCTCAAAGCCCATGGCGGCCTTCAGCGCCGCGCGATCGCCTGGCTTGAAACGATCGAGATCGACACCGGTATAATGCACGCGGATATGGTCGCCAGGCAGGCCGATCGCGATCATGTCGCGCTTCATCGCCTGGCTCACCGCGAGCAGGCCATCGGCCGCGAGACCGGCTTCGCGCACTTCATTCGCTGTCCAGCGCTGACGGCCCCAATAATGGATATCGGCACCGCGCGCCTTGATCGAGAGCGGGAGATCGAGCGCGCGCGCGATCCGCATCGCGGCTGGGCCGTCGGGAAAGAAGAATTCGGCATCGATGACGTCGAACGGCTTTTCCGCATGGAGCCGCCGGACGAGCGGCAGCACGGCGCGGCTCATTAGCGCGGCGCTGGAGAGGCCATTGCCGCCGGGAATGATCGGAAAGCGGGGCCGATGGACCGTGAGGCCATGCCATTGCTGCTGATGCGGCAGCGTCGAAAGCGCACGGTAACGCGCGTGGCGCGCCAAGGGCCAGGGCGGAATGCCGAGCGGCGCGATCACTGTGAGATCGACATCGGCGCGCGCTGCCAGCTCGATCGTCTGCCGTTCCACGAACACGCCGAAGACTGGCCGGCTGGCATCCGGGAAGAGCGATGCAAGGGTGAGCACGCGAAGCATACTAAGCTTTATAGCGCGTTTGGCATTAATCGCGCATTATATGATCGGCTTCAGCCGCTGAGCACATTCACCCGCCGAGCGAGGGGGTAGGCAAAGAGCATATCGGCATCCGCCGACGCCTCCAGCACGACCTTGCCCTCCAGCGCCCAGCACTCCCCGGCGTGCCACGCCTGCCCGTCAAGCGCGCCATGGCCCGTAAGCGGCACGAACCAGCCCGGCGTATCTGCGGGCAGCGAGATCGTTCCCGCGCTGACGCTCCAGCGCTCCAGCACGAATTTCGGCCCTTCGGCCAATATCGTGCGGCGATCATCGACGATCTCGGGCTGGAAATTGGGGACGAACGGCACCGCATCGGAGACTTTCACGCCTTCATCCAGATGCAATTCGCGCGGCCGGCCGTAATCATAAAGCCGGTAGGTGAGGTCCACATTCTGCTGCACCTCCACCACGGTGATTCCGGCGCCGATCGCATGGACGGTGCGGGCGGGTGAATAATAGACGTCGCCCGCCTTCACCGGTTTCCAGTCGACAAGCTGCTCGATGCTGCCATCCAGCGCCGCGGCGCGCAGATGCGCCTGATCGATCGGCTGGTGCGTGCCGATGGCGATGGTCGAATCGGGTTCGGCGGCCAGGATCACCCAGGCCTCATCCTTGCCGCGGTCATAGCCGGCGGCACGCGCGGACTCGTCGTCGGGATGCACCTGGATCGAGAGCTTTTCGGAGGTGAAGAGATATTTGACGAGCAGTTCGGGCGCGGCGTCGCCCTCGTCCTGAAACCAGATTTCGCCTATCGGATCGGCCCCGGGTGCCGGATCGGCGAAGCCGGGCCACAGGCTATGGCGGCCCCATGGCTTTTCCACCCGGTGTGTTTTCAGGCGTTTGACGCTCATTCCTGTCTCCCTATGCAACAGACTATGGGGAATGCTGCGACGCGGCAAGCGTTCCGGACGAACGGCAGAAATCGTACAGCAAACAGCCATGACTTCCGCGCTTGGCGAAGGCGGATTGCTCCGCTAGAACGCCGCCCATGCGTATCCCAGCCCCCAAATCCGTTGCCCTGCTCCTCGTGGCGGCCATCGCCCTTCCTCTGGCCGGTTGCGCCGGATCGAAGAGCAAAGCCGATACGGCCTATGTCGCGCGTGACGTGAACACGCTCTATAATGCGGCGAAGAACCGGCTGGACCGCGGGCAATATAAGCTCGCCGCGGCACTGTTCGACGAGGTGGAGCGCCAGCATCCCTATTCGCCCTGGGCGCGCCGTGCGCAGCTCATGAGTGCGTTCAGCTATTATGCGGCCAAGGATTATACTGCCTCCATTCAGTCGTCGCAGCGTTTCCTGGCGATCCATCCAGGCAATAAGGACGCGCCTTATGCCTATTATCTGATCGCGCTCGATTATTACGAGCAGATGACCGATGTCACCCGCGATCAGAAGATCACGCAACAGGCGCTGGCGGCGCTGGGCGAACTCATCCGTCGTTATCCCGATACGCGCTATGCCGCCGATGCGCGGCTGAAGGTGGATCTGGTGAACGATCACCTCGCCGGCAAGGAAATGGAAGTCGGCCGTTTCTATCAGCGGCGTAGTCAGTGGCTCGCGGCCTCGATCCGCTTCCGCTCCGTGGTGGATGAATATCAGACGACCAGCCATGCGCCCGAGGCGCTGATGCGGCTGACCGAATCGTATCTCGCCATGGGCGTGCCCGAAGAAGCCAAAAAGTCCGCCGCGGTGCTGGGCAAGAATTATCCGGGCACCAAATGGTATGAGCGGGCCTATAGCCTGATGCAAAAGCACGGTGGGGCTTGATCTGTTTTTGTTCCATTTCTGCGCTGGCGGGAATGACGAAGTGAAAAAACTCGCCTAACACCGGCCGATGCTGACCGGCCTTTCCATTCGTGATGTCGTGCTGATCGAAGCGCTCGATCTGGAATTCGTGCGCGGGCTGGGCGTGCTCACGGGCGAGACCGGCGCGGGCAAATCGATCTTGCTTGATTCTCTGGGGCTGGCGCTGGGCGCGCGCGCGGAAAGCGGGCTGGTGCGTCAGGGGCAGGCGCAGGCGGTGGTCACGGCCAGCTTCGATCTGCCCGGCGATCACAATGCACAGGCGCTTCTGGCCGATAACGGGCTGGAGGCCGCACCGGGCGAGCCGCTGATCGTGCGCCGGATCGTAAAGGCCGATGGTGGCAGCCGCGCCTTTATCAACGATCAGGCGGTGTCCGCCGGCCTGCTACGCGAGATCGGTGCCACCCTGGTGGAGATCCACGGCCAGCATGATGATCGGGGATTGCTGAACGCCAAGGGCCACCGCGCGCTGCTCGACATGTTTGCGCGCGCTGATACCGGCGCGGTGGCCGCGGCTCATGCCGCGTGGCGCGGGGCGGAGGCGGCGCTGGTGCAGGCACGCGTGGATATCGAAACCGCAGCGGCGGATCAGGAATGGCTTGAGCATTCCATCGCCGAACTCACCACCTTCGGGCCGGAGGATGGCGAGGAAGACATTCTGGCCGATGAGCGCGCCGATATGCAAAAGGGCGCGCGGCTTTCCGAAGACATGATCGAGATTTTGAAGGCGTTTGAGGGATCGGACGGGGGTCTGGCCCAATTGCGCCAGGCCGCGCGCCGGCTGGACCGGATTGCGGGCGAGCATGAGATGCTGAGCGCGGCGCTGGCCGCGCTGGATCGCGCGGTGATCGAAGCCTCAGAGGCCGAGGATGCGCTGGAGCGTGCGGGGGAGGCGCTGCGCCATGATCCCGAGCGGCTGGACCAGATCGAGACGCGGCTGTTCGAATTGCGGGCGCTGGCACGCAAGCATCGGGTGCAACCCGGTGAATTGGGCGCGCTGCTGCGCGAATTGAGCGGACGGCTGGAGCGGATCGAGGCGGGTGCCGATGGACTGGCCGCGCTGGAGGCCGATCTGAAAACAAAGGCGGCCGCGTATCGCACGGCATCAGAAGCGCTGAGCGACAGGCGCAAGGCGGCGGCGACAAAGCTGGATGCAGCGGTGGCGAGCGAACTCGTACCGCTCAAGCTGGATGCCGCGCGCTTCCACACCGCGATCGAGACCTTGCCCGAGGCGCAATGGGGCGCGGCCGGCCGCGATCGCGTGGAATTCGAGATATCGACCAACCCCGGCGCGCCGTTCGCGCCGCTGGTGAAGATCGCATCGGGCGGCGAACTCAGCCGCTTCATCCTGGCGCTGAAGGTGGCGCTGGCTGAAGAGGGCGGGGCCGGCACGATGATCTTCGACGAGATCGATCGCGGCGTGGGCGGCGCGGTGGCCAGCGCGATCGGCGAGCGGTTGGCGCGGCTATCCCAAAGCGCGCAATTGCTGGTGGTGACTCACAGCCCGCAAGTCGCGGCACGGGGCACCGAGCATCTTCTCATCGCAAAGAGCCATGATGGATTCGTTACGCGCACAGATGTGATCGTTCTTGGCGAGGATGAACGACGCGAAGAGATTGCGCGTATGCTCTCCGGCGCAAGCATTACTGACGAGGCGCGGGCACAGGCGGATCGTTTGCTCGAGCCAGCGTGATCGTTAAAACTCATAATCTGCGTGATTATTATACTTAATCATGAGATTGCGAAGTTTTAACAATTCAATAAGGTGATGTGCCAACAAGAAACACCGAAAATGGTGATGTTGTTGTATCAATTTCGAGATGGTAGCTGAAAATTGCAAGTGCCGGTCAGGTACGAAGTGATTTTTCGGGGGTTTCTCATCATGAAGAATTCAAGAATATTATGTGTTGTCGCGTCCGCCGTAATGTCCTGTCTGCCCGTTCAGGCTGCGACCCTGATCGGCAAGACCGTGAAGGTGGAATTTTATTCGCCCAATCTGAATTGGATCGATAGCAGCTTTGTCCATACGGCCGGCGTCTCCGATGACATGCTTTTGTTCGATATTCTGGTGAGCCGGTTTACCGAGGGCAGCTTCGTGCTGGACGCACTGTCGGCAATCAACTTTCTCAGCGCCGAATTTAATGGCTTTAGAATCTTCGATTCCAACAATGAACTGAATGCCTTTACCAGCGTGACGCTGAGCGGGCTTTCGACACATCCCTACATCGCCACCTTCGATCCCGAGCGCATCACCTTCGATGCCGACAATATCTATATCAACCTGCAGGGCACCGGGATCCGGGGCGGCCGCAATCTGATCTTCGATATCGAGACCGCGGCCGGCGTGGTGGCGAGTGAAATTCCCGCCGCTGTGCCGGAACCAGCCACATGGGCGATGATGCTGGCGGGCTTCGGTCTGATCGGCTCGGCCATGCGCAGTCGTGTTCCTGCCGGCGGATGCGCTGCTCACAGTGCCACAATGGCTTGATCGGGGTGCCGCTCATCCTTAACGCAAAGGCATGAGCGCACTGCCCGACACCGAAGCCGCCGCTGCGGAAGAATTGGCGTATCTTGCCGCGGAGATCGCGCGGCATAATGCGCTTTACCATACCGATGATTCGCCGGAAATTTCGGACGCGGATTACGACGCGCTGATCCGGCGTAACAGCGCGCTCGAGGCTGCTTTCCCCCATCTGGTGCGCGCGGATTCCCCCAATGTGAAAGTGGGGGCCGCGCCTGCGGGGCATCTCGGCAAGGTCACCCATGCGCGTGCGATGCTCAGCCTGGAAAACGGCTTTGCGGACGAAGACATCGCCGAATTCGGCGCGCGGGTGCGGCGGTTCCTGAAGCTGGGTGACGGCGAGGCGCTGGCTCTGACCGCTGAACCCAAGATTGACGGACTCTCCTGCTCCTTGCGCTATGAAAAGGGCGTGCTGGTGCAGGCCGCGACCCGCGGCGACGGCGCGACCGGCGAGGATGTGACCGCAAATGTGAAGACCATTGGCGATATTCCAGATCAACTCCTTCTGTCCCGAGCGAAGTCGAGGGACGGGGGGATACAACCGGAACGTGCCTCGACGGCGCTGGACGCAAACGGAAATGGCGATGATCGCATTCCTGATGTTCCAGACGTCTTCGAAATTCGCGGCGAGGTCTATATGTCCAAGGCCGATTTCGCAGCGCTCAATGCGCGGCTGCTGGCCGAGGCGGATGATCCGGGCAAGGCGCGGCAATTCGCCAATCCGCGCAATGCCGCCGCTGGATCGCTCCGGCAGAAGGATGCCAGCGTGACGGCGGCGCGGCCGTTGCGGTTTTTAGCGCATGGCTGGGGCGAAGTATCTGAAATTCCCGGCGAAACGCAATTTGACGTCATGAAGGCGATCGAGCGCTGGGGCGTGCCGGTGAGCGAAATGCTGATCCCCGCCGATGGGGTGGAAGCCGCGCTGGCGCAATATCGCGATATCGAGGCGAAGCGGGCGGATCTGCCGTTCGATATCGATGGCGTGGTCTATAAGGTGGACCGGCTCGACTGGCAGCAGCGGCTGGGGTTCGTGGCCAAGGCACCGCGCTGGGCGATCGCGCATAAATTTCCGGCCGAACGCGCGCAGACGCTGATCCGTGCGATCGATATCCAGGTGGGGCGGACTGGCAAACTGACACCCGTGGCGCGGCTGGAGCCGGTCTCGGTGGGCGGGGTGGTCGTCACCAACGCGACGCTGCACAATGCGGACGAAGTGGTGCGTCTGGGTGCGCGGGCGGGAGACCGGGTGGTGATCCAGCGCGCGGGTGACGTGATCCCGCAGATCGTTGAAAATCTGACGCGCGACGCGGATCGTCCGCCCTTTCCCTTTCCCGAAACCTGCCCCGAATGTGGGTCCGCCGCCGAACGCGAGCCGGGCGAGGTGGATTACCGGTGCACCGGCGGGCTGATCTGCCCGGCACAGCGGGTGGAGCGCCTGCGCCATTTCGCCAGCCGTCATGCGCTGGACATCGAAGGCCTGGGCATCACCAATGTCGAGAGCTTCTTTCGTGACGGCCTGATCGCCGCGCCCGCCGACATCTTCAGGCTGACCAAAGAGACTTTGCTGGCGCGCGAACGCTGGGCGGAGATTTCGGCGGCCAATCTGATTGCGGCGATCGACGCGCGGCGCACGCCCTCGCTGGATCGCTTCCTGTTTGCTTTGGGGATCCGGCATGTGGGTGAGGTGACCGCGCGGGATCTGGCTCGGCGTTATCGGAGTTGGGATGTCTTTCGTGCGGTGATCGATCGGGCGCTGGCGGCGCGCGCCGTGTTCGTGCCCGCGGTGGGCGAGAGCGCGGACAAAAGCCTCGCGCGTGAGGCCAAGGAACTGGCGGCGATCATCGAGACGCCGGGCGTGGGGCCGGAGGTAGCGCTGGCGCTCGTCGATTTCTTCGCGGAGCCGCACAATGCGGATGCGGTCGCCGATCTGCTGGGGCAGCTCACGCCTGCGGATCTGGTCCACGAAACCCGCGCTTCGGCGGTGAGCGGCAAAACCGTGGTGTTTACCGGCAGCCTGGAGACGATGAGCCGCGACGAGGCCAAGGCACAGGCGGAGGCGCTGGGCGCGAAGACCGCCGGATCGGTATCGGCTAAAACCGATCTGGTCGTGGCCGGTCCGGGTGCTGGATCAAAGCTGAAAAAGGCGACCGATCTGGGGATCGACGTGATTGATGAGGCCGCATGGGCTAGAATCGTGCAGGCCGCGGCCGGCAAGTAATTCAGATGCTTTCATTCCGAAAGGGAAAGAAATATCTTTCACGTCATCTTAACCGAAATCTCCTATAACGAACATGTGGGGCGATACGGAACCGAGTTGGGACCGCGATCGTAATTGTGCAGACCAAAGATCGCCAAGGAACCCCATGTCACAGGCAAATCCAAAGCTCATTATAGAAGATGCTCTTAGCCTGCAGGCCGCGGAGGACCGTCGTCAAGGCGAGCGTTATCTTTCCATTATGCGTGTCGGCAAGCTGGTAAAGCAGGATGCGCAGGAACTGTGTGTCATCCGCAACATATCTTCCGGTGGACTGATGGCGCATGTCACCGCGCATCATGCCATTGGCGATCGGATCGAGATCGAGCTGAAATCCGATGTGAGGCTTTCGGGCGAAGTCGTCTGGGTGAAGGACGGCAATATCGGCGTCCGATTCGATGGCGAGGTCGAGGTGAGCGATATCCTCACGCACCGTCCGGGTGCCGATGGTCGCAAATCCCGCGCGCCGCGGCTCGAAGTGCACGGCAAGGCCGTTTTGAAGTGCGATGATCTGCAGTGCAACGCTGAAATACGGGATATATCGCAGGGCGGCATGAAGGTGGACGTCGCCCAGGCTCTGATCGCCGGACGCGATATCGTGATCAAGGTGAAGGGGCTGGAGACCATGAAGGGCGTGGTCCGCTGGTGTCGCGAGGGACAGGCCGGTCTGGCTTTCCTCCGCCCGATACCGTTCGATGCGCTGACCCGCTGGCTCGAAGATCGGTCCGCCGCGCTCTGAACCCGCGCACGGATGTTTTTCCGACCAACCGCCTTGTTTCGCATCCATTCCGGAAGGTTCCGAGCAGCCTTGATGGAAACGATCCATCGTCTGTCAGCCCATCAGCGTCTGGATCAGGCCGCAGAGCGGATCACATGGTCCGCTTTTTTCAACGCCGTCGCTTCACCATTCGAAGCGCGGGCCAGTCGCCACGATCGATCCTTCCGGCCAGCCGCAAGCCCTGGCGGCGATAGGCCTGGGCAACCTTGGCGGCCTGACTGTCCAGCAAGCCCGCCAGCACGAGCGTGCCGCCCTCGGCCAGACGATCCGAAATCTGCTCCGCCATTTCGATCAGCGGCCCTGCCAGGATATTGGCGATGATCAGATCATAAGGCGCCCGACGGTGAAGCAGCGGATGCGCCATGCCGGGGGCGACGGCGAGCGCAAGCTGCCCCGCGCGATTGCCCAGCGGCACATGGTTGATGGCGGCATTTTCACGGGTCACGTCGATCGAGATCGGATCGATGTCCGATGCCGTTGCGTGGGCGCGGGGCCACAGGTGCATGGCGGCGAAGGCCAGCAGGCCGGTGCCCGTGCCCAGATCGATGATGTCGCGATAGACATGGCCGCTGCGCTTGAGCGCATCGAGCGTCAGCAGGCAGCCGGTGGTGGTCTCATGCTGGCCGGTGCCAAAAGCGAGGCCCGCCTCGATCAGGAAGGGCTTGGTGCCTTGGGGCACGTCATCCTTATGCGTCGAAGTGTGCACGAAGAAGCGGCCGGCATGGACGGGTTCGAGGCCCGCCTGGCTCATGGTGAGCCAATCCTGATTTTCGAGCTGTTCGATGACCGGCACTGCCCCGGTCGCGCTGGGGATGAGCGACTGGATCAGCGCGATCGTCTCGGCATCGGGCTCGCTTTCGAAATAGGCGTCGAGCCGCCAGGCTTCGGGGTCGTCCAGCACGGCTTCGCTGGTCATCAGCACGGGCGGGAAATCGAGCACGGCAAGCGGCATGATCTCCCCTTCCAGGGACTGAGCCTCGGCCAGCGTGCAGGGCAGGGTGAGTTTCCAGGATTCGCCTGGTGGTTGATCAGCGGACATAGGAGGCTCCATTCACGTCGATGACGGAACCGGTCATCGACGGCGGCGCGTTGAGCGCCAGGAAGGCGGCGGCTTCGGCCACCTCGTCAGGGGCGGCGACCCGGCCTAGCGGAATATCGGCCAGCAATTTGTCGCCGCCGCGGCTCTCCAGATAATCCTCGGCCATGCCCGTCATCGTGAAACCGGGGCAGATGGCGAACGCAAGAATGCCTTCCCTGGCGTAGCCCCGCGCGATCGTCTTGGTCATCGCTACCATCCCCGCCTTGGAGGCAGCATAATGCCAGTGCGCCGGGCTGTCCCCGCGATAGGCGGCGCGGCTGGCCACGTTGACGATGCGGCCCGCGCCATTGGCTTGGAAATGCAGCACCGCACGGCGGCAGAGTTCGGCCGAGGCGGTGAGATTGATCTGCAGCGTGCGCGCCCAAGATGCGCTCCACGCCGCGTCGTCTGCATCCAGCGGCGCGGCTTCGAACACGCCGGCATTGTTGATGAGCACATCGATCCGGCCATCCAGCCGGTCGAGCGCATCGGCCCACAGCTTTGCGGGTGTGGCGGGATCAGCGAGATCGCCGTCCGCGCTGCCGGTGCCGATCAGGCGGACGTCTTCGCTGGCGAACCGCGTGGCGATCGCCGCGCCGATCCCGCGGGTCGCGCCGGTGAGGAGGATGTGTGTGGTCATGGCGGGTCCATAGACCCGATGATCACGGGAGCCTAGGGGGCGAAGGGGTTTGTCACCGAAACGGGTGTCCGCCGTTATCCGATCCGCGCCACATAGCCCCCGGCTGCCTGCTTCAGCGTACCGATCTTGTCCTGCATCGTGCCGAAACCGTTTTCGAGCTGGTCGATTTCGGCAGCGACGCTTTCGGTGTCTGAGCGGATGGAGGCGATGGTGGATGACATGGAATCCGCGGCAAGCGCGGTTTCATCGACCGCGGCAGTGATCATGGTCACGGTCTGCGCCTGGGTTTCCATGGCTTCGCGGATGCGCTCGGCCGATGCCTGAACCTCGGCCACGGTATCGCGGATCGAGGCGTTGGTCTGGACGGTGGTGCGCGTGGCGGACTGGATCGATTCGATCTTGGCGGCGATATCGTCGGTCGCGCGCGCGGTCTGGTTGGCGAGGCTTTTCACCTCCTGCGCCACCACAGCAAAGCCGCGGCCCGCATCGCCTGCGCGCGCGGCCTCGATCGTGGCGTTCAAGGCCAGCAGATTAGTCTGCCCTGCAATGTCGCGGATCAGGCCGAGAATCGATTCGATCGATTTGGCGTGTTCGGAGAGCATCTTGGAGACGCCCACGGCCTCGCCCGCCTGGCTCGACGCGCGGGTGGCGATATCGGCGGCGATCTCCACTTCGGAGCGCGCTTCCTCGATCGCGCGGATCAGGCCGGCGGCGGTCTGGGCGGCTTCGCGCATGGCCACGGCGGATTGTTCGGCGGCGGCGGCCACTTCGGAAGTCTTGCTCAGCATCCCGCGCGCGGAATCCGATGCACCATGCGCCTGATGACGCAGCGCGTCGCCCAGATCGGAAGCACCCTCCACGCCGCTGGCGATCTGTTCGTTGAACATGCCGGCGCGTTCGGCGCGCTCCTGCTGGGCCTGTTGCGCATCCTTGGCGCTGATGAAGGCGGACATGATTTCGGCCTCGACCACCGCGAGCCGCTGGACCGCGTCCACGCAGCGCTTGAACCGCGCGCCATCCTCGCCGCATTGCTCGAACAGAATGTCGATCGTGCGGGTGTGTGCAAACGACAAGGCACCAAGAACGCTGTGCAGCGGAACGCCGCCCGCGCGCGAGGATGCGGCGTGATTCAGAGCATAATTGGCCCAATCCTGCCCTGCCGGATCGGAATATTTGGCGATGACATACAGCGTGCTGGCCATGATCGAATCATGCAGCCGCCGCTCGTCATAATTCTTGCGGATATGCGCGGTGCCGGCGGATTTCAGGAATTGCTCCCAGAAATGCGTGGAGATTTCCTGCGCCCGGCCATCCAGCATCGAGAAAATATCGCGGCACGTTTCTCTGAGCGTGCCATCCCAATCGAAATCGGGCAGGCGCACATTGATCGGTATGACGATGCGCTCTTCGTTGATGCTCATTTTCAGCCCTGTCCCCGGAATATCATTGCCGCGTGACACTAGAGGCTTCTGGTTAACGACCTGTTATCGATAAGCCATGGGAAGGGCTGTTGCATGGATGATCCCATCGTCCTAACAGCGCAAAAAAGCCATAAACTAGGGAACAACATGACTGGTAATCCCAAACGGCCTTTGTCGCCGCACCTGAGCGTATGGAAATGGGGTCCGGCGATGACCGCCTCGATCGTCCACCGCGTCACCGGCAACGGTCTGGCGACGGTCGGCGCGATGCTGCTGGTCGGCTGGCTGGTGGCTGCGGCTTCGGGCCAGGAAAGCTATGACTGGTATATGGGATGGGCGACATGGTGGCCCGGCAAGGTGGTCGCGGTCGGGATCACATGGTTCTTTTTCCAGCATCTTTTCGGCGGCATCCGCCATTTCGTGCTGGATACCGGCGCTGGCTATGAGCTGAAAACCAATAATTTCTGGGCGAAGATGGTATGGGCGGCTTCGATCGGCTGCACCATATTGGTCTGGCTCATCATTTTCTGGAAGGCACTCTGATGGGCAGTGGCACCCGTATCGGCCGCGTTCGCGGTCTTGGATCGGCCAAGCATGGCGCGCAGCACTGGTTGCAGCAGCGCCTGACCGCGGTCGGCAATATCGTCTTGATCCTGTGGCTGATCTTCTCCTTTCTCTCGCTGCCCGCGCTCAGTCATGGCGCAGTGACCACTTGGCTCTCCGCCCCGCTGGTCGCGGTGCCGATGATGCTGATGATCGTCAGTATCTTCTGGCATCTGAAGCTGGGGATGCAGGTGATGCTCGAAGATTATGTGCATGATGAGGGGCTGAAACTGCTCTCCCTCGTCGCCCTCAATTTCTATGCCATTGGCGGCGCGGCGCTTGGCCTGTTCGCCATCGCCAAGATCGCTTTCGCTGGAGCGCCCGCATAATGTCTCAAGCTTACAAGATCATCGACCACACGTATGACGCCGTTGTCGTCGGCGCGGGCGGCTCGGGTCTCCGTGCCACCATGGGCATCGCGGAGAGCGGCCTGAAGACGGCGTGCATCACCAAGGTGTTTCCCACGCGCAGCCACACGGTTGCGGCGCAGGGCGGCATTGCGGCGAGCCTGGGCAATAACAGCCCGGATCACTGGACCTGGCACATGTTCGATACCGTAAAGGGTTCGGATTGGCTGGGCGATCAGGATGCGATCGAATATATGGTGCGTGAGGCGCCGGCGGCGGTTTACGAGCTGGAACATGCCGGCGTGCCGTTCAGCCGCAATCCCGAAGGCACGATCTATCAGCGTCCATTCGGCGGCCATATGCAGAATATGGGCGAAGGTCCGCCGGTGCAGCGCACCTGCGCGGCGGCCGATCGCACCGGTCACGCCATGCTTCATGCGCTCTATCAGCAGAGCCTGAAATATGATGCGGATTTCTACGTCGAATATTTTGCGCTCGATCTCATCATGGAAAATGGCGCGTGCCGCGGCGTCATCGCTTTGTGCATGGAAGATGGCACGATCCATCGTTTCCGCAGCCATTCGGTCGTGCTGGCCACGGGCGGCGGCGGTCGCGTCTATCAGTCCGCCACCTCGGCGCACACCTGCACCGGGGACGGCAATGGCATGGTGCTGCGCGCCGGGCTTCCGCTGCAGGATATGGAATTCGTGCAATTCCACCCGACCGGCATTTACGGTGCCGGCGTGCTGATCACCGAAGGCGCGCGCGGCGAAGGCGGGTATCTCACCAATTCCGAGGGCGAGCGCTTCATGGAGCGCTATGCGCCCAGCGCCAAGGATCTGGCGAGCCGCGATGTGGTCGCGCGCTCGATGGCGATGGAAATCCGCGAAGGCCGCGGCGTCGGCAAGGAAAAGGATCATATCTTCCTGCATCTCGATCATATCGATGCAGGCGTACTGGCCGAGCGTCTGCCGGGCATTACCGAGACGGGCAAGGTCTTCGCGAACGTCGATCTGACGCGCCAGCCGCTGCCCGTGGTGCCGACCGTGCATTACAATATGGGCGGCATCCCCTGCAATTATCACGGCGAAGTCGTGACGCTGAAGGATGGCAATCCCGATACCGTCGTCCCCGGCCTGTTCGCAGTCGGCGAAGCGGCCTGCGTTTCGGTGCATGGCGCCAATCGTCTGGGTTCGAACTCGCTGATCGATCTGGTCGTGTTCGGCCGCGCCACCGGCCTGCGCCTGAAGGAAACGCTGAAGCCCGGCACCTCCCATGCGTCGCTGCCCAAGGGTTCGGAAGAATTCGCGCTCAGCCGCCTCGATCACTTCCGCAACGCGCAGGGCAGCACGCCCACGGCGAAAATCCGTCAGGATATGCAGAAGACGATGCAGCGCCATTGCGCGGTGTTCCGCGATAGCGCGCTGCTCGCCGAAGGCGTCAAGCATATGGATCAGGTTTATGCCAGCATGGCGGATGTCCGCGTGAGCGATCGTTCGCTGATCTGGAACACCGATCTGGTCGAGACGATGGAGTTGGACAACCTCATCAGCCAAGCGGTGGTCACCATCCGCGGCGCAGAAAACCGCCACGAAAGCCGCGGCGCGCATATGCACGAGGATTACCCGAACCGCGACGATGCGAATTGGATGAAGCACACGATCAGTTGGTTCGAAGGCTGGGGCGGCAAGGGCGGCAAGGTCACCCTCGATTACCGTCCCGTGCACGAATACACGCTGACGGACGATATCGACTACATCAAGCCGAAGGCACGGGTTTATTGATTTGGTGCTGCTTAATCCCTCACCGGTTCGGGGAGGGATTAAGCAGGTCACCTTGCCTCATCGCTTCCGGCCTCTAGCCGATCCACCAGCCACATCTTGATCAAGGCCTGCCGGGTGACGCCACGCCTTTTGGCCTGCTGATCGAGCCGTCGCACCATCCAATCGGGAAAATCGACATTCACGCGACGAGGCTTGAGGCTGGGGCGTGTGGCATTCGACCAGTCGAAAAATTCGCTGACATCCTCTTCGTTGTCGAAGCGGTCGTCGAGCGCGGCGGCGCTAATTTTGCTGGCTTCGCTCATATGCCTTTTCCTCATAATCCCTTGCACGCCGGACGGAGATGATCCGGATTGTGTCGTCCCGGCGGGTGATGATCGCCGTCCAGAGACGCGCCGACATCGCGCCGATGACCAGCCATCGGGGTTCCATCACACTTTGCACAGATGGTACCTCAATGGCGTATGGATCATCCCACAACGCCTGCGCTTCTTCAAAGTCCACGCCATGCTTCACCTTGTTCGTTGCACTCTTGGCCGGATCATAAACGAACATGACCTCTTATCGCATGAATAAGGTATAATTTCTATACCGAAACTGCTATTTTTTCGCCTTCTCATCCTTCGGCTCTTCCGCCGGCTTCATGACGATCGCCTTGGGAGCGGCGGGTGGTTTGCAGCCCTTGGCCTTGCCCATGCCCTTCATGAAGCTGCGACGGCTGATGCCGCTGTAAAGCGCGCGCTGGTAGCGTTTGGTGGCGGCATTGGCCCCGGTCACTTCGCGGACGATACCCCGAAAGGGGATGAGGCCGGTCAGCAGCCCGCCACCCACGTCGATCGCGGTATCGATGGTCTTGCGCTTTTCCTCGTCGGTTGAATCGACATCGGCACCCAGCACGGCATTGAGCGCCTCCACCTCATCGCTGATCTGGCGGCAGGTCTTGATGCCCTTGGTGGCGTAGGGATCGTCCTGGATCGCGATGAGCTTGGGTGGAATCTCGTCCTTCGCGATATTGAAATCTTCGAGCGGCTGGCGGGCGGCCTGGCCTGCGCGCTGGCCGGTGGTCGCAGAGGGTGCGCCGGTTTGGGCGTGGACCTGCGCTATTGGCATGAGCATCAACGCCAGCGCGAGCCATGTGCGTGGTGTTTTCGTGTAACTGGTCATGAAATGTGCCCCTGTGTGCGCCGACAATGCGGCTGCGATCGTTCGGCGTGGTAACGTGCCGGCGCGGCTTTCCGTTTCACCCGCATCCGGATTTTTCCCAGCGCACGCCTGCGCTGCGCGCAAAGCGCTGGCGACAATGGTCAGATCAGTCGCAATTTCCGTCCGGTCTTGCCCAGTGCGGCGCGATCATCCTGTGACAGGGCGAAACGGCAGGTGAGCCAGAGTGCGGCCATGCCGAGGATCAGGATGATCGGAAGCTGGAGCCATGTGGGCGTGAGATAGGAGGCGGCCAGCGAGAGCATCAGCGCGGGTATCGTGATGCCGATCGTGCGGATGACCACCGTGCCGAAGGGGGTTTCGAACGGATGGAGCTTTTCATGGATATGAAGCTGGATCAGCGGGATGGCCGCGGTGATGATGAAGCCCGCGCCTACCGCGAGCGCCATCACGGTGAGGCCCATGCGCGGGATCAGCGGGATGACGATGGCGGCGGCTGCGGCCAGGCCGATCAGGCTGGCGGTGATCTGCCGATGATAGGCACCGATCACCTGCTGCACGGCGACCGAGGCGCTGAACACCGCTTCCGCCATGCGCGCCAGGATGAGGATGATGAGCGCGGCATGGGCCTGGTCCGCGCCCGGCCCGAACAGATCGAGGATCGCGTCGCCGCCCGCCGCCATTACGCAGCCCAGCGGCACGGCGAGCGCGAAGATGAACCGCGTGGTAAAGGCATAAAGCCGGCGGACCTCCTCATTGCCGCCACGCGACGCCGCGGAGGCCAGCGGGGCGAGCACATAGCCGAAGGCCAGCCGGATCAATTGCACGATGCTCGAGACCTTGCGCGCGATCGTGTAGAGCGCGGCAGAGGTGGCACCGGCTGCGCCGGGCAGCAGCGCATTGAGCACGATCGGCGGCGCATCGCCAAAGACGCGCCCGATCGCGTTGGAGGGCAGGATCGAAAGGCCCGCGCGCAGGGTTTCGAAGAAGATCGGGCTGGCGAGGGGGCGCTCGAACAGCAATGTCAGATCATAATGCCGCGCCAGCAGACGGATGCTGAGCAGGCAGGTGATCGCCAAGGAGATCAGATGCGCCGCGAGCAGCGCGAGGATCGACGGGCTGATCAGCCAGAAGAGGATCGCCAAGACGAGGCGGATTACCTGCTCCCAGAGCAGCCGCAGGCGGATCTCCGCGCCGAACAGGCGACGCGCGCGCAGCGCCGAGGTGGAGATTTCGACAAATGCCCAGAGCGGCAAGGCCCAGATGAAGAACTGGACCGACTGGATGAGGACCGCGCGATCCTTGGCGGCGACGTTGATCAGCGGCGCGACGTCAGCGGCGAACAGCGAAATCCCTAGCGCAATCAGCAGGCAGGGGATCACGCCGAGCAATAGCGATGCGCGCAGCGCCGCCACGGCATCGCGCTCATCCTTGGCCTGCGGCACCACGCGCTGCAGCGCGGACGTCATGCCCAAGTCCGCGATATTCTCAATCAGGCTGATCGCGGCCCAGAGAACGGCATAAAGCCCGAAACTCGCCAGCCCGAACAGCCACACATAAAGCGGCTGGGAGACCACTTCGATCACCGCACCCATGCGCGCGAGCAATGTGGTGCCAAGCCCCCGCGCGAAATCGCGATTGGTCACTTTGTCCGAAGCTGGGTCGGGCAGTGCTGTATCGTCGCTCATGCAGACGCCTTGGCGCGGATGCGCGCGAGCGCGGCAAGCACTTGATCCGCCGCGCGATCGGGCACGCCGGCGTCGATCGGGCCGAGCTTGCCCTCGGTCTCCGCCTGTTGCAGCGCCCGGTAGCGTGCATGGCGTTCGTCGGCATGGGCGATGGCATCCACGATCTGATCCGGCGTGGTGCACACGTCGCCCAGCGTCCACATCTGATAATCCGGATTGCCGCGCCAGTTCACACCATGGGCGTCGGCGAAGAGGCACGGGCGCGGGCGATGGAGGAATTCATAGACCTGACTGCTGACATCGCCGAGATAAATATCGGCAAGCCGGGTATAGGTCATGTCCCCCAATTTTGAAGAATCGAAGTCGAAGACGATATTGGGCGCGGCCGGACGGTTTCGCCAACGCGCGCGCTCCGCCGCATCCATGCGATCGTAGAGCCGGGCGTGGGGGGCGATGATCAGATTGAACCGGCCATCCACAGCGATCCGGTCGATCAGCGCTTCGGCCATCGACCAGGAAGACAGCCGCGTATCGAAATGCGGATTGAAGAGCACGATCGGCTTGTCATCGGCAAAGGGATTGGCGGGCGGCGGCGCATCGGGGCCGGTAAGCACCGCCAGTTTGATCGATCCCGCGATCGTGCAGTTTTCAGCGGTGGCCAGCCCCTGCGCCAGCGTCCGCTGGTAAATGAGCGGACCGGCCACGAGCACATGATCGAATAAGGCAATGCGCGGATCGAAGCCCTTGGCGCGATCGCCGGCACCATGCGGGAAGTGGATCATCACCGGGCGGCGACCGGGCAGGCGCTTGAGCAAGGTGGAGGTGCGTTCGGCCGCGAACAGCGCATCATGGGTCAGCAGCTTGCGCCGCGTGGTCAGCAATTCGATCGGCTTGGCCCCGCGATTGCCGCCGAGCAGGCGGCGCAGCGCCTTGGCCCAGCGGGGCAGCACCATGGGCACCACCGGGATTCTGGGTGCGGTTTCGGCGTCGAGCTGCGCAAACATGGCGGCCAGCGCCTTGGCATCCCCGACGCTGACATAAGCGGTGATCGCGACGTCCGGTCGCCGCGCCAGCGCCAGCGCCAGCGGCGCGATATGCAGCATCTGGTGAATCCCGCCGACAAACAGGAATCCGATATCTGCCGATTGGGATTGTTGTCCGCGTGTCATTTGCCTAAGCCCTATAGCTGTTTCAGGCCACGCGCCAGATTTTCAAGCACAAGCACCGGACATGATAGAAAAAGCCATTATTCTCAGTGCCGGGCAGGGTTCGCGGCTGCTGCCGCTGACGGCCGAACGCCCCAAATGCCTCATCGATTTTTCGGGCCGATCGCTGCTCGCATGGCAGGTGGAGATGCTGGCCGCGCGCGGCGTGCGCCGGATCGATGTGGTGACCGGTTTCATGGCCGATCTGGTGGAGGCGGAACTGGAGCGCCTGAAGCGGCCAGGGCTAGAGCTGAACGCGTGCTTCAATCCGTTCTACAAGGTGGCCGATAATCTGGGCTCCTGCTGGATCGTCCGCGCGGCGATGGAGGGAGATTTCCTGATCCTCAATGGTGATACGCTGATTTCCGATGCGATCGTCGCGCGCGCGCTGGGTGCCGAGGGCTGGCCGATCACGGTGACCATCGATGTGAAGCCGGGCTATGACAGCGATGACATGAAGGTGAGCCGCGTGGGGGATCGGCTGGCGGCGATCGGCAAGACGCTGACCGCGGCGCAGGCAAATGCCGAATCGATCGGCTTCCTGGCCTTCCGTGGCGAGGGTGGCGGGCTGTTTCGCGCTATGGTGGAAAGCTATATGCGCACGCCGGTTGGCGTGGAGCATTGGTATCTCAAGATCATCGACGCGCTGGCCCCCGGCGGGAAGGTCGGCACGGTTTCGATCGAAGGGCTCGATTGGGCCGAGGTCGATTTCCTGAATGACATCGAAATCGCGACGATGCTGACTGACCGCTGGCGCGATCAGGCGGGGAAATAGCCCTTCAGCCAATCGGCGAAGGCAGCGATCTGCGCGTCATCCAGCGCCACCGCCTCGCCCAATGCGGGCGGCTTGGGCCAGCCGGCATCGACGAAGGCAATGCCCTCACGCGATCGCACGCCTTCATAGCGCGGGATCACATGGAAATGGACATGGCGGTCGACCATCATCAGCATCAGGTAATTGATCTTCTGATAGCGCATCGCCCCCGCCAGCGCGGTTTCGATATCATGCGTGACGCTCGCCAGTTCGGCGAAGGCGGCGGGATCGAGATCGCCGAACGCAGCAGCTTCGGATTTGGCCGCCAGCACGAGTGAACCGAGCGTGGGCTGGGCCGGGCGGAGCAGCACCATCCAATGCGTATATTCGCGGACCAGCGTGGCGGGATGGCCGAATTTGCGGATCGTATCGTTCATGCCGGTGCCTGCAGCCAGCTTCGGATATTCGCGCCACGCGCACGCTGCAGATAGGCCTGGCCCAGACGGACGGCATGGACGAGCAGGGAGATCAACGTCCACCAAGCCACGGCGATCAGGCCGAGATCGGGTCTTCCAAAGGCTGTTGCGGCAAAGAGGATGATCATGTTGGGATTGCGCCGTGCCGTGATCAGGCGGAATTGCGAATCGAACTTCTCCCACACATGGACGTGCATCCCGAAGCTGGAGATGAAGGCACCTTCCACGAAGCGCTGAACCACATAGCCGCCGACGATGGCGATCATCGCAAACCAGAATTGTTCGGGGCTGAGCGCCAGGCCCCAATAAGCGAGCCCCACAGCCCAAGCATACCACCAGAAGGGGGGATGGACGAGATCGATGCCATGATCGAACACATTGCCCCACCAGGATGAGGTGATCGTGCAGCGCGCCAGCTTTCCGTCCACGGTGTCCAGCACCATGAACACCAGCCCCATCGCCATGCCTGCCCAATAATGGCCATAGCCAAAGGCGAAGGTGGCCAGCACGCACAGGATCGCGCCGACCGCGGTGACCATATTGGGCGTAATGCCCAAGCGCGCGGCGATGCGCGTGATCACCAACGCCCATTCGGGCCAGAGATATTTGGTGAGAATATCGGTCACGCCCTTATACGCACCGAAATAGCTGGCGCGTTCGAGCGGACGGACCGTGTCTGCGTCCAGCCGGTCGAGGAAAGGCGTCTCGCGTTTGCGCAGTTCCTTATTCTCCAGCACGGGGCCGCTTTCATAAGCGGTCACATCGAGGCTGGATGTGGCGGGCAGGGGCGTCTTGTTGCGCATCGCGCCAGCTACCGCGCGGGCCTCATCCTCCGTGCGGGCGTAAGCGAGCACGGGGACGCCTCCGTTGGAGAGCGCTTTGCCGGGATGCGCCGCGATATGGCGCAGCCAGCCCGGATCGAAAGCGAAGCCGGCATTGACGAGGACGCAGGGAGGCGCGGGCGCTTCGCTATCCTGCCAGCCCAATGCGGCGGCGGCGGCGATGCGCCGGGTGCGTTCCTGGGTATCGAGACCCCATAGCTTCACCGGATTGGTGCCGATCACCGCAATATCCGGGCGTTTGTCTGTATCGTTGGTCATGGAGGGCCGGCCTACAGGAAAGCCGGGCTCCGCGACAAGGCCTGCGCGGCGCGGCTGGCGATTTCCTGCGGCTTGGTCTAGCGCGGCAACGATGCAGACCATCGCGCCCGTCACCGCCCTTGTCGCCGCCGGCCGCCGCCCCGGCCTGGATCCGTTTGCCGCCGAATTCGGCGTGCTGGACAAGGCGCTGATCGAAATCGACGGGCAACCGATGCTGGCGCATGTGCTGAAAACGCTGCTGGCGCATAAGGCGATCGGCGATATCGTGATCCTGGCGCAGGAACCCGATCTGCTGTCAGCGCATCCGGCGATCGGTGCCATCGTGGCGGACAGGCGGATTTCCTTTCTCTCCGGCGGCGATTCGGTGAGCCGTTCGGTGGCGGCTGGTATCGCGCCCGGCACATTCCCCTATCTGATGACGACGGCGGACAATCCTTTGCTGAATGGCGCGATGATTGATTTCTTCCTGGCCACCGCGCGTGAGGCCCAGGCTGATGTCGCCGCGGCCGTGGTAAGCGAAGCCGTCTTTCGCATCCGGTTCCCCGACGCCCGGCGGACCTGGCTGCGTTTTGCCCGCGGTGCGTATTCGGGCAGCAACCTCTTCTGGTTCGGCGGGGCAGCGGCCAATCGTGTGCTGGAGGTGTGGCAGACGATCGAGCAGGATCGCAAGAAGGGCCGCGCCGTGATCCGCGCTTTCGGTTTGCCGATTCTCATCGGCGCAGGATTGCGGTTGCTCACGCTCAAACGCGCGCTGCGCCGGGCGGGGCGGCGGCTGGGCGTTCATGTGGTCGCCGTCGAGCTTCCCTTCCCCGAAGCCTGCATCGACGTCGACAAGCGCGCAGACCATGAGATCGCGACCGCGTTGCTCCGGGAACGGGCGCGTTAGGATTTTCTGATATAAGGGACTTTCATCAAGGGGGCCGATTGACTATCGGCTTTCCGGTACACAAATCCGCGGGAACCATATTCATGGCCGAATTCACGCTGCCGAAGAATAGCAAGATCAAGCCCAAGGGCAATGTCCACAAGGCAGCCGAAGGCGCAACCAATGTGCGCCCGTTCAAGGTCTATCGCTATGATCCCGATTCGGGCGAAAATCCGCGTTATGATACGTTCGAGGTCGATCTGGACGAATGCGGGCCGATGGTGCTCGATGCGCTGATCAAGATGAAGAGCGAGCAGGATCCCTCGCTCACCTTCCGTCGCTCCTGCCGCGAGGGCATTTGCGGCTCCTGTTCGATGAATATCGACGGACGCAATACACTGGCCTGCACCCATGCGATCGAGGATTGCAGCAAGGAAGTGCAGATCACGCCGCTGCCGCACATGGATGTGATCAAGGATCTCGTCCCCGATTTCACGCATTTCTACGCGCAATATTCGTCGATCAAGCCTTGGCTGCAAACCGTGACGCCGCCGCCCTCGGGCAAGGAGCGCCTGCAGTCGCCGGAAGATCGCAGCAAGCTGGACGGGCTTTACGAGTGCATCCTGTGCGCCTGCTGCTCCACATCCTGCCCCAGCTATTGGTGGAATTCGGATAAGTTCCTCGGCCCGGCGATCCTGCTCCAGGCCTATCGCTGGCTGGCCGACAGCCGCGACGAGATGACCGGCGAGCGGCTCGACGAGCTGGAAGATCCCTTCCGCCTGTATCGCTGCCACACGATCATGAACTGCGCGAACGTCTGCCCCAAGGGTCTGAACCCGGCCCGGGCGATTGCCGAAGTGAAGAAGATGGTGGTCGAACGCGCGGTGTGATGCCGCGCCGCGCTGGATGGCAAGGTGATTTCAACATGAGCGCGGCCAGATTTCTGAGCGAACCGGATCCGGAAAATCCGGGCTGGCATACATGGGCGTTGAGCGACTCGACGCGGTTCAACAGCGTGCTTGGCAAGATGATCCTGCGCCTGGACCCTGATGGCCAGGCGCGGATCAGGATGTTTCCCGCGCACATCCACTCGAACCTGTCCAACAATGTGCATGGCGGCACGACGCTGGCGTTCATCGACGTCTCGCTCTTCGCGGCCTCGCGGCTGTTCGGTCTGATTGATCCGGGCACATCGGTGACGCTCGATCTTTCGACGCACTTCATCGGTGCGGGCAAAGTGGATGAGCCGCTTGACGCCGTGGTGGAGCTGTTACGGGAAACCGGACGATTGCTGTTTCTGCGCGGGTTGATCGTGCAGGGCGATCACACGGTGGCGAGCTTCGCCGGCACGATCCGCAAGCCGGGCAAAGCCGCATGATGGCAAAAACCCCGTTTGGGCTGAGCCTGTCGAAGCCTTTTCTCCTGACCGGTTCAGAAACAAAAAAAAATGGGGGTTTCGACAGGCTCAACCCGAACGGAATGGTGCGATGACGCGCGTTATCGATCGCTATCAGGCGCTCGTCGCCAGAGGGGAATTGCGGGAAGATGCCGAGCAGCGCTGCGCGGCGCAGCGCCTGGATGAACTGGCGGACAAGCTGCAGGCCGTGCCCAAGCGGGGCAGCCTGCTCTGGCGGCTGACGCAGGCCAAGCCGGTGCCGCAACGCGGCGTCTATATCTGGGGCGGCGTGGGGCGCGGCAAATCCATGCTGATGGATCTGTTTTACGACACGGTGAAGATCGAGCGGAAACGCCGCGTGCATTTCCACGAATTCATGCTGGAGGTTCATGCGCGCCTGCGCGAGGTGCGCAAGACCGAGGTGAGCAATCCGATCCTGCCGGTGGCCGAGGCGCTGGTGGGCGAGGCGCGCCTGCTGGCGTTTGACGAAATGGTGGTGAACAACAGCGCGGATGCCATGATCATGTCGCGGCTGTTCACCGCGATGATGGAGCGCGGTCTGACGGTGGTCGCCACGTCGAACCGCGCGCCCAAGGAACTCTACAAGGACGGGCTGAACCGCGAGCATTTCCTGCCCTTCATCGCGCTGATCGAACGCGATCTGGACGTGCTCACGCTGAACGGCCCGGTCGATTACCGGCTTCACAGGCTGGGTGGCATGGCGACCTGGCATACGCCGCTGGGCGAAGAGTCCACCGCGGCGATCCGCGAAGCCTTTTTCCGGCTGACCGATTATCCACCCGAAGACAGCGCCCATGTGCCGTCTGAAGATATCGAAATCCCCGGCGGGCGGACGATCCATGTGCCCAAGAGCCTGAAGGGCGTGGCAGTGTTTTCGTTCAAGCGACTGTGCGCGGAAGCGCGCGGCGCGGCCGATTATCTGGCGATCACGCGGCGCTATCATACCGTGATCATCGCCGGGATTCCCCGGCTCGGCCCCGAAAATCGCAACGAAGCCGCGCGTTTTGTCACGCTGATCGATGCGCTGTACGAACATAAGGTGAAGCTGCTCGCCAACGCCGCCGCGGCACCGGCGGAGCTGTATGAAAAAGGCGATGGCGCCTTCGAATTCGAGCGCACCGTGAGCCGCCTGATGGAAATGCAGTCCGAAAGCTATCTCGCATTGGGACATGGCGAGGATTAAGGTTTACGAGATATTTATTCCCTGCAATTATTGCGGCGCAGCATCTGCCAGGGGGCGGGATTGCCGGCATTTGGGGATAATGGACGATGGACACGCAATCGACGTCGTTGGACGTTGCGCCCCACATATTTGCGGCATCATCGAGCGAAGCTGCCGCGCCGGAAATGTCGATCGTTATCCCGACATACAATGAAAAGCAGAATATCCGCGTCATGCTCGCTGCGGTGGAGCAGGCACTGCCTGCCACCCGCTGGGAATTGGTGTTCGTGGACGACAATTCCCCGGACGGGACGGCGGATGAGGTGCGGCGTCTGGCGCAATCCGATCCGCGCGTACGCGTTGTGCATCGTTATGGGCGTCGGGGGCTGTCCAGCGCGTGCGTGGAAGGCGTAATGGCGACCGCGTCGCCCTATATCGCGATCATGGACGCCGACATGCAGCATGACGAGGCAATTCTGGGCCAGATGCTGCATCGGCTGAAGACCGAAGACGTCGATATCGTGGTCGGCAGCCGCTATGTCGAGGGCGGCGGTTTTGGCGAATGGAGCAAGACGCGCCTGTGGATGAGCAAGCTGGCGACGGCGATGGCCACGCGGCTGACGCGCACGCCGATCGGCGATCCGATGAGCGGCTTCATGATGTTCGATCGCGCCGCGTTCATGCGTTCATTGCCGCAGCTTTCTTCGGTGGGCTTCAAGATCCTGCTGGATATCGCGGCTAGTGCACCGGTGCCGCTCAAGGTGGCGGAGGTGCCCTATGTTTTCCGCAATCGCCAGTTCGGCGAGAGCAAGCTCGATTCGCTCGTGCTGTGGGAATATTTCCAGCTTCTGCTCGACAAGATGTTCGGCCGCTATATTCCCGTCCGCTTCCTCAGCTTCGTTCTGGTCGGCGGGTTCGGCGTGTTCGTGCATTTCGCTGTGCTGACAGCCATGTTCAAGGGCTTCGATACCAGCTTTTCCGAAGCGCAGACGGTGGCAACGATCATCGCCATCTCGAACAACTTTTTCCTGAACAATCTTCTCACCTATCGTGATCAGCGGCTGCGCGGCCGATCCATGGTCATGGGCTGGGTCACGTTCAATCTCGTGTGCGCCACGGGGGCTGCGGCGAATGTGGGCGTGGCGGATTGGCTGTTCACGCATAAATCCTATTGGGTGCTCTCCGCGCTGGCCGGGATCAGCGTCAGCGTGGTTTGGAATTATGTTATGTCGTCCTTCTTCACCTGGCGGCGCAAAAGTTGATGGCGGTGAGGCCCGCGGGGTCTATCGGGAAAGGCTTCCCATCCGCCGCTATCGCGACTGCGAATTAGTCGCAAAGATAATCGCTTTTCCGGGCATTTGGGCGGTTGCCCTGCCCGGTTTATGGGCCTAAGCGGACGCCAATCTGTATCGAGCGCGGCAGACTTTCTTGCGTGGCCGCCTTATTTTGCCGGTGAGGAGAATATACGACATGGCCCGTAAGAAGATTGCGCTGATCGGCGCAGGCAATATCGGTGGAACGCTGGCGCATCTCGCGGCGCTCAAGGGTCTGGGCGATATCGTCCTGTTCGACGTGGTGGAAGGCGTGCCGCAGGGCAAGGCGCTCGATCTGTCTCAGTGCGGTCCGGTCGAGGGCTTCGACTCCACGATCACCGGCTCGAATGATTATGCCGACATCGCCGGCGCAGACGTGATCATCGTCACCGCAGGCGTCGCCCGCAAGCCCGGCATGAGCCGCGACGATCTGCTCGGCATCAACCTCAAGGTCATGAAGGCCGTGGGCGAGGGCATCAAGGCCAACGCGCCCGACGCCTTCGTGATCTGCATCACCAACCCGCTCGATGCGATGGTCTGGGCGCTGCGCGAATTCTCCGGCCTGCCGCATAACAAGGTCGTTGGCATGGCCGGCGTGCTGGACAGCGCGCGTTTCAGCCACTTTCTGGCGGACGAGTTCAAGGTGTCGGTCAAGGAAGTCACCAGCTTCGTGCTGGGCGGCCATGGCGACACGATGGTGCCCGTGGTCGAATATTCGACCGTGGCCGGCATCCCCATCCCCGATCTGATCAAGATGGGCCGTTCCACCAAGGAGCGGATCGACGCGATCGTGCAGCGCACGCGCTCGGGCGGCGGCGAGATCGTCGGCCTGCTCAAGACCGGTTCGGCTTTCTATGCGCCCGCCACCAGCGGCATCGCAATGGCCGAAGCCTATCTGTTCGACAAGAAGCGCGTGCTGCCCTGCGCCGCTTATGTCGAAGGCAAATATGGCGTTGACGGCCTTTATGTCGGCGTGCCCGTGGTAATTGGTGCCGGCGGCGTCGAGGAAATCCTCGAAATCAGCCTGGACGATGAAGCCAAGGGCAATCTTCAGGTGTCGGTCGATGCGGTGAAGGAACTGCTGGTGGCCTGCAAGGCGATCGACGAAACCCTGAAATAATCTTGCCGATCCCGTCCGCGGCAGAACGCTGCCGGGCGGGATGACAATCATAGGACTAAGGCGGATTTATGAGCATTCTCATCAACAAGAACACCAAGGTTCTCACGCAGGGCATGACCGGCGCGACCGGCACTTTTCATACCGAACAGGCGCTGGCTTATGGCACGCAGATGGTGGGCGGTGTCACGCCGGGCAAGGGCGGCACCACGCATATCGGCCTGCCCGTGTTCAATACCGTGCACGAGGCCGTGCAACTCACGGGCGCCGACGCGACCGTGGTCTATGTGCCGCCCCCCTTTGCCGCGGACTCGATCCTGGAAGCGATCGACGCCGAAGTGCCGCTGATCGTGTGCATCACCGAAGGCATTCCGGTGCTCGACATGGTGAAGGTGAAGCGCGCGCTTTCCGGCTCCAAATCGCGGCTGATAGGCCCGAACTGCCCCGGCGTGCTGACCCCCAATGAGTGCAAGATCGGCATCATGCCCGGCAGCATCTTTTCCAAGGGCTCGGTCGGCGTGGTCTCTCGCTCGGGCACGCTGACCTATGAGGCGGTGTTTCAGACGACGCAGCAGGGTCTGGGCCAGACGACCGCCGTCGGCATCGGCGGCGATCCGGTCAATGGCACCAATTTCATCGACGTGCTCGAGCTGTTCCTGGCCGATGATGCGACCCAGTCGATCATCATGATCGGCGAAATCGGCGGCTCTGCGGAAGAAGAAGCGGCACAATTCCTGCGCGATGAAGCCAAGCGCGGCCGCAAGAAGCCGATGGCCGGCTTCATTGCGGGCCGCACGGCGCCCCCGGGCCGCCGCATGGGCCATGCCGGCGCGATCGTCTCCGGCGGTCAGGGTGGTGCGGAAGACAAGATTGCAGCCATGGAGGCCGCGGGCATCAAGGTTGCCGCCAGCCCCTCCGAACTCGGCACCACGCTTGCCGCGGTGCTCAAGGGCTGAGTTAGATTAAGCCCCTTCGCCTATAAAGGGTGAAGGGGCATCGAGGACAGTGACATGGGTTTTGAAGGCCAGGATTTCGACGATATCGCCAGTGGCGTAAGCCCTGGCTTCGTGGAGGGCCTTTACAAGGTGTTCCAGGTGAGCCCCGAAAAGGTGGAGCCCGCCTGGCGGAGCTGGTTCGAAGGCCTGGATGTGTCCGCATCCGGCCCGAGCTGGGCCAAGGCCAATTGGCCCGCGAAAGATACCGATGCGCTGACCGCGGCGCTCGATCCTACGCAGATGAGCATCGAGCCCAAGCCCGATGCGAAAAAGCCCGCAGCCGCGACGCCGGCCGTGACATCGGTGGATGTGGCGCAGGCGGCGGGCGATGCGATCCGTGCGCAGATGCTGGTGCGCACCTATCGGGTGCGCGGGCATCTGGCCGCCAATCTCGATCCGCTCGGCCTGTCCCAGCATGAATTGCCGGCCGATCTGACGCCGGAATATCATGGCTTTTCCGCCAATGATCTCGATCGTAAGGTGTATCTCGGCGGCACGCTAGGTCTGGAAAGCGCCACGGTGCGCGAGCTGGTCGATATCCTGCGCGCCAATTATTGCGGCAATGTCGGCCTCGAATATATGCACATCGCCGATATCGATGAGCGCCAGTTTCTGCAGGCACGTATGGAAGGCAAGGACAAGGCCATCCAATTCTCGCCGGAGGGCAAGAAGGCCATCCTCACCAAGGTGATGCAGGGCGAGCAATATGAGAAATTCCTCGGCCGGAAATATGTCGGCACGAAGCGTTTCGGCCTGGATGGCGGCGAATCCATGCTGCCCGCGCTTGAAGCGGTCATCAAATATGGCGGCCAGCTTGGCGTGCGCGAGATCGTTTACGGCATGGCGCATCGCGGCCGCCTGAACGTGCTGGCGAACGTGCTGGCAAAGCCGTTCCGCGTGATCTTCCACGAATTTTCCGGCGGCTCTTCCAATCCCGATGATGTCGGCGGTTCGGGCGACGTGAAATATCATCTCGGCACCTCAACCGATCGCGAGTTCGACGGCACCAGCGTGCATATGTCGCTGCTGCCCAATCCATCGCACCTCGAAACGGTGGATCCCATCGTTTTGGGCAAGGTGCGTGCGCAGCAATCGATCCGCGGTGATCTGGGCGAGCATGAACAGGTTCTGCCCGTGCTCATCCATGGCGATGCGGCGTTTGCGGGGCAGGGGATCGTGTGGGAATGCCTCGGCTTTTCGGGCATCCGCGGCTACAATACCGGCGGCTGCATCCATTTCGTGATCAACAACCAGATCGGCTTCACCACCAGCCCGCAATTCGCGCGCTCGTCGCCTTATCCAAGCGATGTGGCCAAGGGCGTTCAGGCGCCGATCCTCCATGTGAATGGCGATGATCCCGAGGCCGTGACCTTCGCGTGCAAGCTCGCGATCGAATTCCGCCAGTGCTTCAAACGCGATATCGTGATCGACATGTGGTGCTATCGCCGCTTCGGCCACAATGAGGGCGATGAGCCAAGCTTCACCCAGCCGCTGATGTATGCCCAGATCCGCCAGCATCCGCCGGTGAGCGCCATCTATGGCGAGCGGCTGATCGCGGAAGGCGTGATCGATCAGAATTGGCTCGATACGACCACCAAGGGTTTTGTCGATCTGCTCGAAGAAGAATTCGAGAGCGCCAAGGGCTATAAAGCGAACAAGGCGGACTGGTTCGCTGGACGCTGGAGCGGGCTGCATATGCCGGCCGATCCCGAAGGCGGGCGTCGCGCGGTGGAATCGGGCATCGACAAGAAATTGTTCGATAGCCTGGGTCGCACGCTGACGACGGTTCCGGGCGATCTGGAAATCCACAAGACGCTGGGCCGCATCATCGATGCCAAGCGCGAGATGTTTACGTCGGGCGTCAATTTCGATTGGGCCACCGGCGAGGCACTGGCTTACGGATCCTTGGTCTCCGAAGGCTATGGCGTGCGCCTGTCCGGCCAGGATTCGGGGCGCGGCACTTTCAGTCAGCGCCACGCCGTCTGGGTCGATCAGCGCACCGAGAATAAATATATCCCGCTGACCACCGTGCCGCATGGCAAGTTCGAGGTGCTCGACAGCCCCTTGTCTGAATATGGCGTGCTGGGCTTCGAATATGGTTTCGCCATGGCCGAACCCAAGACGCTGGTGCTGTGGGAAGCGCAGTTCGGCGATTTCGCCAATGGCGCGCAGATCGTGATCGATCAGTATATCGCGGCGGGCGAGGCGAAATGGCTGCGCGCCAACGGCCTCGTGATGCTGCTGCCGCATGGCTATGAAGGGCAGGGACCGGAGCATAGCTCGGCGCGGCTCGAACGCTATCTGCAGCTTTGCGCGCAGGATAATCTTCAGGTGTGCAACATCACCACGCCGGCGAACTATTTCCATGTTCTCCGCCGTCAGATGCTGCGCCCGTTCCGCAAGCCGCTCATCATCATGACGCCCAAATCGCTGCTGCGCCACAAATTGGCGGTCTCCAAGACCGAAGATTTCCTGGGCGATACGCATTTCATGCGCATCCTTTCGGATACCAATGCGCCCGCGGACAAGGATGTGAAGCGGCTCGTGCTGTGTTCGGGCAAGGTGGCCTATGATCTGATCGAAGCGCGCGATGCCGCAGGCGACAAGAACACCGCGATCGTCCGCATCGAGCAGATCTATCCCTTCCCCGGCGATGCGCTCGCCACGCGCATCGCGCGCATGACAAACCTCGAAAACGTGGTTTGGGCACAGGAAGAGCCAAAGAATAACGGATCGTGGTTCTTCGTCGAACCGCTGATCGAACAGAGCCTGGCCGAAGCGGGCGCGAAGCCGAAGCGGGCGCGCTATGCGGGCCGCGCGGCATCCGCTTCGCCCGCCACCGGGCTTGCGAAGCGACATGTTGCCGAACAGGGCGCGCTGATCGCCGATGCGCTCGGCCACAGCGTCCGTCAAGAAATCCGGCGCCAGAAAAAGGGTTGAGAAACGACATGGCTACCGAAGTAACAGTCCCCGTTCTGGGTGAATCGATCTCCGAAGCGACGATTGGTGAATGGCTGAAAAAGCCGGGTGAAGCGGTGAAGGCCGACGAGCCCATCGTCAGCCTTGAAACCGACAAGGTCGCGATCGAGGTGCCGTCTCCGGTGGCCGGCGTGATGGGTGAGCAGATTGCCAAGCCCGGTGACACCGTGAATGTCGGCGCGCTCATCGCGTTGATCGAAACCGGCGGTGCGGCGGCTGCGCCTGCGGCAGCCCCGGCGGCGAAGGCGGAGGCCGCTGCAACCGTACCGGCGCAGAGCGCTCCGGTGGCTGCGCCAGCGCCGGCTGCACCCGCACCGGTCGCAAGCGGCGATCAGGTCATGACGCTGTCGCCATCCGTCCGTCGTCTCGTGCTCGAATACGGTCTCGATCCTTCGTCGATCAAGGGCAGCGGTCGTGATGGCCGGCTCACCAAGGAAGACGTGCTGGCGGCCGCCAAGAACCAGCCTGCTGCCGCGCCGGCACCGGCCGCGCTGCCGACCACCGAAGATTCGGTGCCCTCGGCTGAGCGCAAGGAAGAGCGCGTGCGCATGACGCGCCTGCGGCAGACCATCGCCAAGCGGCTGAAGGAAGCGCAGGATACGGCTGCGATCCTCACGACCTTTAACGATGTGGACATGACCGAAGTCATGGCCGCGCGCGCGAAGTATAAGGATCTGTTCGAAAAGAAGCATGGCGTGCGTCTGGGCTTCATGGGATTTTTCGTGAAGGCCGCCGTGATGGCGCTGAAGGACATTCCTTCGGTCAACGCCTCGATCGAGGGCGATGAGATCATCTACCGCGATTATGCCGATATCTCGGTCGCGGTGTCAGCGCCCAACGGTCTGGTGGTTCCCGTCATCCGCGATGCGCAGAAATTGAGCGTGGCGGGCATCGAAAAGACGATTGGCGATTTCGGCAAACGCGCCAAGGATGGCACGCTGAAGATGGAAGAGATGAAGGGCGGCACCTTCACCATCTCCAACGGCGGCGTGTTCGGATCGCTCATGTCCACCCCGATCATCAATCCGCCGCAGTCCGCGGTGCTCGGCCTTCACCGGATCGACGAACGCCCCGTGGTGCGCGATGGCCAGATCGTGATCCGTCCGATGATGTATCTGGCGCTCAGCTACGATCACCGCCTGATCGACGGTCGCGAAGCGGTGACCTTCCTCGTCGCGCTCAAGAATGCGATCGAGGATCCGACGCGGCTCTTGATCGATCTTTAGTTAATCCGGTGAGCATGATTCTCTACCTGCGGCGTGCTGATGCGGTCGAAGCCCTTGCATCTGCATCAGAGGAGGATTTTGCTGATTTCATATTTGATGAAATTGCTGGATCCGCGGGTGATCTGATCCATTTCGACAAGGCTTGGCACGCTCTGCACTTTGTTTTTGCCGGGTCCGAAGCTGCAACCGGCACATCTCTTGGCTTGTTGATGAATGAGTGGCCTGAGTTTGGCGTGGACGGAGGATATGGCGCGCCGCGCTTGGCCCCGCCTGCAGCAGTAAAGGCATTTGCGGACGCGTTGGCCGGTCTTTCCGATGAGGAGCTTAAAAGTCGCTATGACCCCGCTGCAATGGAGAGAGCGGACGTCTATATAGCCGACATGCTTGTCGAGGATGGTCTGGAGGACGGATGGGGCTATGTGGCGCAGGGGTTGCCGGCGCTCCGAGCCTTTATCAAGAAATGCGTTGAACATAATTCCTCGGTAATCCTGTATCTTTCATGAGCGCGGCCCCAGCGGAGCAAAATTAAATGGCTGAATATGATTTCGACGTTCTGGTGATCGGTTCCGGCCCGGGCGGCTATGTGGCGGCGATCCGCGCGGCGCAGCTCGGCCTCAAGACCGCGTGCGCCGAGAGCCGCGAGACGCTGGGCGGCACTTGCCTCAATGTCGGCTGCATTCCGTCCAAGGCGCTGCTGAACGCCTCCGAATTGTTCCACGAAGCCAGCTCCGGTCTGCTGGAAAAGCATGGCATCAAGATCAAGGGCGTCGAACTCGATCTGGCCGCGATGTTGGCGGACAAGGACGAGGCCGTAAAGGGATTGACCGGCGGCATCGAATATCTGTTCAAGAAGAACAAGATCGAATGGCTGAAGGGCCTGGCGACCTTTGTCGACGCGCATACCGTCGAAGTGGCCGGCAAGAAGACGACCGCGAAGAACATCGTGATCGCTACGGGTTCGTCCGTGACGCCGCTTCCGGGTGTCGAGATCGACAATGCCAAGGGCATCATCGTCGATTCCACCGGCGGGATCGCGCTGCAAAAGGTGCCCGGCCATATGGTCGTGATCGGCGGCGGCGTGATCGGGCTTGAGCTTGGCTCGGTCTGGATGCGCCTGAGCGCGAAGGTCACCGTGGTCGAATATCTCGATCAGATCCTGCCCGGCATGGATGGCGAAGTCCGCAAGGAGGCCAATAAGCTGTTCAAGAAGCAAGGCATGGATATCCGCACCGGCACCAAGGTGACGGGCGTGAGCGTCAAGGGCAAGAAGGCCAGCGTTTCGGTGGAGCCGGCCGCGGGCGGCGATGCCGAGACGATCGAGGCGGACGTGGTTCTGGTCGCGATCGGCCGCAAGCCTAATACTGACGGTCTGGGCCTCGACAAGATCGGTCTCGCGCTGAACCAGCGCGGCCAGATCGAGACCGGCCATGATTTTGCCACCGCCGTGGACGGCGTATGGGCGATTGGCGACGTGATTCCCGGCCCGATGCTGGCGCACAAGGCCGAGGATGAAGGCGTGGCCGTGGCGGAGAATATCGCGGGTCTCACGGGCATCGTGAACCATGATGTGATCCCCAGCGTGGTCTATACCCATCCCGAAATCGCGGGCGTCGGCCTGACCGAAGAAGCCGCCAAAGAACGCGGCGACGTGAAGGTCGGCAAATTCCCGATGATGGCGAACAGCCGCGCCAAGGCGATCCGCGACACCGACGGCTTCGTGAAGATCATCGCCGACGCTGAGACCGACAAGGTGCTGGGCGTATGGATCGTGGCGTCTCCGGCGGGCACGATGATCGCGCAGGCGGCGCAGGCGATGGAATTCGGCGCGACCTCCGAAGACATCGCCTATACGTGCCATGCGCATCCCACGCATAATGAAGCGGTGAAGGAAGCGGCGATGGCCGTACAGGGCAAACCCATCCACATCTGAGGCGATTTGGCCGGTTCGGGGACGAGCCGAGCCGATCGCCGCGATGAAGCGCGGAACCATTCTGCTCCCGAAACGGTGAATCCTGCGAGAGATTCATCGGGAGTATAATATGCGCCAAGCCGCTTTCCTCATCATCCCCAGCCTACTCGCCATCACGGCGTGCGGCTCCAAGCCGCTCACGCTCGGCGAAACCGCTGTCGACAAGGCTGCAACGTGCGGCGTGGTCGCGGCGGCGGCCGCGCGCACAGTGGCCACGGATATCAAAGCACCGCTGAGCGTGGAGGCACGTGGCCAGATGCTGAGCTATGCGCTGCTGGCAGGGTCCGAGGGCACCCAATTCGCCCCCGAAACGACTGGCGCGGTGATAAAGCGGATGCCCGAACTGGCCGATGCCGTGACCGACACCAATTGGGAGAAACTGGTTGCCCCGTGCGCGCAGGAATTTCCGATCGCCAGTGCCTCGGCACCTCAGCTTCCCACTGATCCGCTGGTGAGTGCCTTGGGCTGCGATCAGATCGGCAGCTTCATGCGCAAAGCGCTGGCCAGCGATCCGCTTTATGAAGAGGCGCAGGTGCGCTACGGCAAATTGGATGCCAAGATGGATGGCAAGGTGGCACCACTGCTCGCCAGCCGCGGCATGGCATCCGAAGACAAGGCCAAGGCGCAGAAATTGACCGCTATGGCGACGTTCGCCAAGCTGGGGCCGCCGGACAAGCTGATGGACGCCTGCATTGCCCGTTATGGCTGAGAGCGCTAAACCGCCGGTTCGCTGAACCGCGCCGGGGATTACAATGCTTCAGACGCTCCAGACCGGCCCCTGGCTTGGGCTGTTCGATCTCTTGGGGATTGCTGTGTTTGCCGCCTCGGGCGCGCTGGCGGCGGCGGGCAAGCGGCTGACGCTTGTGACATTCGCCTTCTTTGCGCTGGTCACCGGGGTCGGCGGCGGCACAGTGCGCGATCTGTTGATCGGCGCGCCGGTATTCTGGGTTCAGGATTATCGTTTCCCCGCCGTGTGCATGGTCATGGCGCTGCTGGTGTGGATCACGCCGCAGCGGATCTGGAGCGAAAAGGCGCTGGACTGGTTCGATGCGCTGGGGCTGGCGGCTTACGCCGTTTTTGGCGCAGCGAAGTCGCTGGCGTTCGGCGTGCCGCCGCTGCCCGCGGTGATGATGGGGGTGATCACCGCCTGTGTCGGCGGTGTCATCCGCGATGTGCTGGCGGGCGAACCTTCGATCCTCTTACGCCCGGAGCTTTACGTGACGGCGGCGGCGCTCTCCGCCGCGCTTTATGTGGGGCTGGTTCTCTTCGGTATTGACGGTCCCCTGGCGGCCGGGATCGCCGCAGTCGCCGGCTTCGTGCTGCGCGGGATCGCGATCCACCGGGGTTTGGCGCTGCCGGGATATCGGCGTTAAAGGCGGGCAACTCTCAGGCGCGATTTTCCCGGCTATGCCATATCCGCAGGATCAGGATTTCGCCCTCCGCAATCTCATGCCGCATTTCATAATGTCCCACGATGATCCGCCGGACTTCATGTGGCTCATAATTATCGAGCTTTTCGCCAAGTCGAGGAAATGCTTCCAGGCGATCGGGGGCATGGCCAAGCTGATTGACGATTCGTGCAGCGGCATCCGGGGCCACGGCCGCGAGAAAATTGTGGAGACGGACCAGATCGGCCGAAGCGCTGGCGGTCCATTTGATTTTCATATCCGGGGTGGCGGCAATGGCGTGTCGGTCAAGAGGCTGTCTGCCCAGGCCACCATCGTCTGATGATCGATCAGACGTCCGGCATCACCGTCATCCAGCGCCTCAAGCGTCATCCGGTGACGCTCTTCTTCCTGATCGACCCAGGCTGCAAGCGCCTGTTTGACAATCCACCCACGTGAACGATCCAGCCGATCGGCCATGGCATCGACCTTGTCCGCAAGATGGCGCGGGACATGGGCGGTCAATACCTTGGTCTCTGCGTTCATAATAATCATCCCGATTCAGAATGATTAAAACCTAATCGATAAGGCAGCGGAACACAACGCGGCACCGTAAGCCCAAAAGCCCAAAAGCGCCTCTGGCACCTCATCGCAAGCCGCCCCCCATTTTCAAATGGGGAGGATTCAAGTTCAACTCGCCACGATTACGCCGACATCGCCGAACCGCTTCGGTTCCAGCGGCGGTTCGGCAGGTTCGGAAAGTTCGCGCTGCCACATGCCGATATCGTGCCACTGGCCGGATTTATACCCGATCTCCCGCACCACGCCCGCGCGGCGGAAGCCTGTGGCTTCGTGGAGCGCGATGCTCTGTTCATTGGGCAGCGACAGGACTGCGATCGCCTGGGTGAAATCCTGTGCGATCAGCGTGGCGATGAGCGCGGAATAGAGCAGCCGTCCCGTGCCCTGTCCCTGAACGCCGCCGCCCAGATAGATGGAGGTCTCCACGGTGTAGCGATAAGCGGGGCGCTCGCGGAACTGGCCGGCATAGGCATAGCCCAGGATCGCGTCGTCATCCTCGGTAGTGGCCACCAGCCAGGGATAGAGACCGTCCGACGCGTTCATGCGCGCGAGGATTTCCTCCGGTGTCGGTGGCTTCGTTTCGAACGAAATCGCGCTGGAGATCACATAGGGCATGTAGATCGCGGCGATCTGCATGGCATCCTTGGGCGCGGCGGCGCGGATCTTGATCATCGGGCGAGCCATGCGACGAGTTGTGCGAACACGCCCTTGCTGCTGTTGGTCATATTAACCCCTGTTTTCGGACATTCGAGACATTGAACGCGGAGCGCCGGCCCCTGGGCAAGACCCTGCGCATCCTGCACCGCCTGAAACAAAGCGAGCGTGCGTTGCTGCGAAAGGCGGCTGATGAGATCGGCAGACCCCTGTTGTTCATCGCCATCCCTGTTGCGGTCCGTCCAGCTTTTCAGGAAAGATGCGGTCAGGCTGGGTTTCTGATCGAGATATTCGGCATGGACCTTGGCCGGATCCAGCTTGGCGCGTTTGGCGGCGTCGGCAATGGCGTCTTCGATCGATCCGAACTGATCGACCAGCCCGATCTGCCGCGCTGTGCCGCCATCCCAGACCCGCCCCTGCGCGATCTGATCGACCTTCGCCACGGGCATTTTGCGTGACTGACCGACCAGCGCGATAAAGCGCGCATAGACATTTTCGATGCTCGACTGGATCAGGGCATCGAATTCCGGGCTGGTGCCGCCCAGGATATCGGGTTGACCCGAGAGCGGGGTGGTCTTCACGCCGTCAGTGGTGACGCCCACCTTGCCCAGCGCATTTTCGAAACTTGGGATGATGCCGAACACGCCGATCGACCCGGTGACGGTGGAGGGTTCGGCAAAGATGCGGTCGGCGGGGGTGGACACCCAATAGCCGCCCGATGCGGCGACCGAACCCATGGAGACGACGATCGGCAGTCCCGCCGCCTTCGCCTGAAGGATGGCCTGGCGGATCTTCTCGGACGCCAGCACCGAGCCGCCCGGCGAATCCACGCGCACGACCAGCGCCTTCAGATTTTTCTGCGAAAGCCCTTCCAGCAGCAATTTGGCGATCGTGTCTCCGCCCGCGGTGCCGGGTTTGGCTTCGCCATCCACGATCTCGCCCGCCACGGTGATCACCCCGATCGCGGGGCCGGCGGAGGGCAGGGGATTGGCAGCGACCCAGGCGTCCAGATTGGTATGCGCAAAGCTGCCCACGGGCTTGCCGGCTTCCGGCCCCACTATTTCTGCGAGACGCTGGCCAAAGGCGGTGCGATCGCCCAATTTATCGACCAGCCCGGCATCGAGCGCGGCCTTGGCCATGTCTCCGCCTGCCGCCAGGATTTTTTCCTGCGGCCGGGCGATGAAGCTGGCGAGCTGCGCCTTGGGCCGTGTGGCCGCCACCATATCCTGCCAATTCTGCCAGAGCGCGCCGGACAGCGCCTGATCGGCCTGTTTGGCCTCTGGCGATTGATCGGTGCGGGTATAGGGTTCGACGAAGCTCTTGTAGGTGCCGACGCGGTAGACATGCGTGGTCACACCCAATTTGTCGATCAGGCCTTTATAATAGAGCCGCGAACCGCCGGGGCCGGTGAACAGCGTCATGCCAAACGGATCAAGCCAGATTTCGGAGGCGTGCGCGGCGAGCTGATAGCTGTCGTCCGAATAGCCGGTGGCATAAGCCAACACTGGCTTTTTGGCGGCGCGCACCTTGTCCACCGCTTCGGCGGCGCGCGCGATGGCCGCCTGTCCGCCGCCCGCGAATTTGTCCAGATCAAGCACCACGACCTTGATCCGGCTATCCGTCGCCGCGGTTTCGAGCGCATGGACCACGTCACGCAGCCTGTGCTCGCGCATTACGGGGCTGTTGCCCAGAAGCGCTGCGACCGGATCGGCTTCCTGGGGCTGCTCCACCAGCGATCCATCGAGCGACACGAGCAAAGCGCCACCGGGAATCGCAACGGGGTTGGGCCGGCCTGAGAGCAGGCTGTAGAGGCCGGCGAAAAACAGCAGCATCAACAGGAGCACCAGCCCGTCCTTGATCGCCACCAGCAATTTCCAGGCCTTGCGCACGAACGACACGATAAGAGAGCCTTTATCGGAGAAACAATGGCCAAGCGCTATAGAAGCGGGCGAAGGCTGTAAACCGGAAGGCACCCGAATGGAGTGGCTCCCGCGCCCCGCCGCAGGGCGCAGGCGATTGGCCGCTGGACGCTTGTTTTTTTATCCGCTTCCCTTGACGGGCCTGGGCACGCGCCACATATGCGCCTCGTTAGCACTCGCGCATGTTGAGTGCTAATTCCGGTTCAAACATCGGACAAGGGGGATGCGGCCAGCCTGGCTTCATGGCCCTGTCCATAACGCTAAGGAAAGGGTGACGCCGATGACATTTCGTCCGTTGCACGATCGAGTTCTCGTCCGTCGAGTCGAGGCCGAAGAAAAGACCGCTGGCGGGATCATCATTCCCGACACTGCCAAGGAAAAGCCACAGGAAGGCGAAGTCGTCTCCGTGGGCACCGGCGCCAAGGCCGAGGACGGCACCGTGACGCCGCTCGACGTGAAGGCTGGCGACAAGATCCTGTTCGGCAAATGGTCCGGCACCGAAGTCAAGATCGACGGTGAAGACCTGCTGATCATGAAGGAATCGGATATCCTCGGGATCGTTGGTTAAGCGCCAGATTTCCTCTCAGTTTTACACATAAGGAACAGACAACATGGCAGCGAAAGAAGTAAAATTCTCGCGCGACGCGCGTGAACGCATTCTGCGTGGCGTGGATATCCTCGCCGACGCGGTGAAGGTGACCCTCGGCCCCAAGGGCCGTCACGTCGTGATCGACAAGAGCTTCGGTGCACCGCGCATCACCAAGGACGGCGTTACCGTCGCCAAGGAAATCGAGCTCAAGGACAAGTTCGAGAACATGGGCGCCCAGATGGTGCGCGAAGTGGCCTCGAAGACCAACGACATCGCCGGTGACGGCACGACCACTGCGACCGTTCTGGCCCAGGCGATCGTTCGCGAAGGCATGAAGTCGGTTGCAGCCGGCATGAACCCGATGGATCTGAAGCGGGGCATCGATATCGCCGTGACCAAGGTCGTCGAAGATCTCAAGGCGCGCTCCAAGCCCGTCGCCGGCACCGCCGAAATCGCCCAGGTCGGCATCATCTCGGCCAATGGCGACACCGTCGTCGGCGAGAAGATCGCTGAAGCCATGGAGAAGGTCGGCAAGGAAGGCGTGATCACCGTCGAGGAAGCCAAGGGTCTCGATTTCGAGCTCGACGTCGTCGAAGGTATGCAGTTCGACCGCGGTTACCTCTCGCCCTACTTCATCACGAACCCGGAAAAGATGCTCGTTGAACTCAACGATCCCTACATCCTGATTCACGAGAAGAAGCTTTCGAACCTGCAGGCGATGCTCCCGATCCTGGAAGCTGTCGTTCAGTCGGGTCGTCCGCTCCTGATCATCGCTGAAGACATCGAGGGTGAGGCTCTGGCCACGCTCGTCGTGAACAAGCTGCGCGGTGGCCTCAAGGTCGCGGCCGTCAAGGCGCCTGGCTTTGGCGATCGTCGCAAGGCGATGCTCGAAGACATCGCGATCCTGACCAAGGGCGAGCTGATTTCCGAAGATCTCGGCATCAAGCTCGAAACCGTCACGATCGATATGCTGGGCACCGCCAAGCGCGTCACGATCGACAAGGACAACACCACCATCGTCGATGGTGCCGGTGATGGCGATGCGATCAAGGGCCGCGTCGAAGCGATCCGTGCGCAGATCGAGAACACCACCAGCGATTATGACAAGGAGAAGCTCCAGGAGCGTCTTGCCAAGCTCGCCGGCGGCGTTGCCGTGATCAAGGTCGGTGGTTCCACCGAGGTTGAAGTCAAGGAGCGCAAGGATCGCGTTGATGACGCGCTTCATGCAACCCGCGCGGCTGTCGAAGAAGGCATCGTTCCCGGCGGCGGTACGGCTCTGCTCTATGCCACCAAGGCTCTCGAAGGCCTCAAGGGCATTAACGACGACCAGACCCGCGGCATCGACATCATCCGCAAGGCCATCCAGGCTCCGCTGCGCCAGATCGCGCAGAATGCCGGCTTCGACGGTGCGGTTGTCTCTGGCAACCTCCTGCGCGAAAATGATGAAACCCGCGGCTTCAACGCTTCGACCGACGTGTACGAGAATCTCGTGCAGGCCGGCGTGATCGATCCGACCAAGGTTGTGCGCACTGCTCTGCAGGATGCGGCATCCGTGGCCGGTCTGCTGATCACCACCGAAGCAGCGATCTCGGAAATGCCCGACGACAAGCCTGCCATGCCCATGGGCGGCGGCGGCATGGGCGGCATGGGCGGCATGGACTTCTAAGAAGTCCATACGGCTCGGCCACCTGGTCGGACAACATAAGGAAGGGCCGGGAGAGCGATCTCCCGGCCCTTTTTTATCCATGGACTGGATGCCGATTGTCGGATTTGTGAGTTTAAGCCGTCACCCTGAACTTGTTTCAGGGTCTATTTCAACGTCGCGACCATTGTCCGCGTGACGGAATGGATGCTGAAACAAGTTCAGCATGACGCCGCTATTTCGCGGATTTTTGGCTTTCCATTGCCCCATTCCCATCCAGCATCGCCGCCGCATCGTTCAGCGCCTGGGCTTCGTCCACGGTGACATGCTCCACCGGATCGACCTCCTGCGCACCGTCGCATCCGGTCAGCCACAGCAAAGCGGGCAGGGCCGCGACGATTGCGCGACCCCCGGCATTCATCAATGCTCGACCTTGTCAGCACCGTCCTTCAATGAATCACCGGCCCTGTCCAACGCATTGGCGGTGGCGTCCTTGGCCTTCGCCGCCGTATTCGCCGCAGCAGCACCCGTGGCATCGGCCACATTTTCCGCTGCGCCCACTGCATCCACGCTGATGTTCGCCACATCGGCCGCGGCATTGTCGATCGTCGATTGCACATCCCCGGTAATCGCATTGGCGGCTTCGGCAGCCTCATTCTGCGCATTGTCGCTGCAGGCGGAAAGGCCGAGCGCCGCGGCAAGAATGAGCGATGCCTTGATGGACGTATTCATTGAACAATCTCCTAGGGTCTGTGGCGCAAGATTAGCCTGTGCCCAAAGCAGCGCGCAATATTTATATGCCGCGCCCACGAAATCCTTGCGTTGACGACATATAAGGAAATCTTTATATGTAATTTCATGAGCGAGCCTATCGACATCTTCCGCGCGCTTGCGGACCCGACGCGTCTGCGCATATTCGCGCTGCTGCGGGCGATGGAATTGTCCGTGGGCGAATTGGCACAGGTGCTGGGGCAAAGCCAGCCGCGCGTGTCCCGCCATGTGAAGATCCTGTGCGATGCGGGCGTGGCGGAGCGCCGTCGCGAGGGGAGCTGGGTCTTTCTCGGGCTGGGCGATCCCGCATTGGTGACGCCGCTGACGCTGGCGATCGACGCATGGCAGCCCGTGCCTTCGCGCGATCACTGGCAGGCCGCGGATGCGGCGCGGCTGGCGGCAGTGCGGGCCGATCGGGCCGCGGCGGCGGCACGCTATTTCGATGCCCATGCCGAGCAATGGGATGCAATCCGCAGCCTGCATATCGCGGAGAGCGAAGTAGAAGCCGCGATGCGCGCGCTGCTCACAGACGAGGCGATCGGCCGGCTGGTGGATGTCGGCACCGGCACGGGGCGGATGATCGCCTTGTTCGGCCATGCGGCGGAAAGCGCGCTGGGCGTGGACCGCAGCCCGCAAATGCTGCGACTGGCGCGGGCGCGGCTGGCCGAGGCGGGTCTGGATGCGGCGGAGCTGCGGCAGGGGGATATGTATGCGCTGCCGCTCAGCGATGCTGCGGCCGATACGGTGATCATCCATCAGCTTCTTCATTTTGCGCATCAGCCCGAAGCCGTGATTGCCGAGGCCGCGCGGTTGATCGCGCCCAAGGGCCGCTTGCTGATCGCGGATTTCGCATCGCATGAACGTGAGGAATTGCGCACCGAAGATGCGCATGTCCGCCTGGGTTTCGCCGATCAGCAGATCGCGCACTGGTTCACCGACGCCGGCCTGGCGCTGGAGGCGGTTCAGGAATTGCAGGGCGGGGAATTGACCGTGAAGCTCTGGCTGGGGCGGCGCACGCAAGATATCGAAAATCAAAGGAAAGCCGCATGAATTTGACCGTCAACCAGCTTGAGGATGCGCGTCGCGCGCTCGATGCGCCGCTGTTCGCCGATCTTGCCGGCGATGCGCAGGTGTCGTTCGAATTCTTCCCGCCCAAGACAGCCAAGATGGAAGAGACCTTGTGGTCTGCGGTGCAGACGCTGGCACCGCTCGGCCCGCGTTTCGTGTCGGTCACCTATGGTGCGGGCGGCTCCACGCGGGAACGCACCCATGCCACGGTGGCGCGCATCGCCAGGGAGACGCCGATCGCGGCAGCGGCGCATCTCACCTGCGTGGAAGCCAGCAAGGACGAGATTCGTGAGATTGCCGAGGGCTATTGGGAGGCGGGCGTGCGTCATATCGTGGCGCTGCGCGGCGATCCCCCGGTGGAGGGCGCGCGCTTCATTCCGCATCCTCAGGGATTTGCGAGCGCGGCCGATCTGGTGGCGGGTCTGAAGGCGATCGCCCCGTTCGAAATTTCAGTGGCGGCCTATCCGGAAACGCATCCCGAAGCGCAGAGCGGCCAGGCTGATCTGGACAATCTCAAGCGCAAGCTGGATGCGGGCGCGAACCGTGCGATCAGCCAATTCTTCTTTTCGCCCGACGCCTTTTTCCGCTTCCGCGATCGCGCGGCGGCGGCGGGGATCACGGACGAGATCGTGCCAGGCATATTGCCCGTGTCCAACGTGGCACAGACGCGCAAATTCGCTGCGATGTGCGGGGCGGCGATCCCGCCCTGGATGGACCGGCTGTTCGAGGGGCTGGATGATCATCCCGCCGCACGCCAGCTCGTCGCCGCCACGATCGCGGCGGAATTATGCGGCAAGCTCTATGCCGGCGGGGTGCGCAATCTGCACTTCTACACGCTCAACCGGGCGGAACTGAGCTATGCGATCTGCCATTTGCTGGGGCTTCGGCCGCAGGTGGCGCAGAAGGAGGAAGCGGCGTGAGCGGCCCCCTGAACCGTTTGTCCCGAGCGAAGTCGAGGGACGTTTGTCGCTTCACCACGTCCCTCGACTTCGCTCGGGACAAACGGGGATATTTGTAATGCTCACCCCTTCAGAATCCGCAGCCCGCTTTCGCGCGGAAGCGGCCAAGCGAATCCTGATTTTCGATGGCGCGGCCGGCACGATGATCCAGACCTATCGGCTGGGCGAGGCGGAATATCGCGGTGCCTTCGATCTTGGCTTCGATCAGAAGGGCAATAACGATCTTCTGGTGCTCAGCCGTCCGCATGTGATCGCAGAGATTACCGAAGCCTATCTGGCGGCGGGCGCGGATATGGTGTCCACCAACACCTTCAACGCCAACCGGATCAGCCAGGCGGATTATGGCGCGGAGCATCTGGTGCGCGATCTCAATCTGGCCGCCGCGCAGATCGCGCGCGATGCCGCGCGGGCCGCGGAAGCCGCGGATGGCCGCCCCCGCTTTGTGGCGGGTGCGATCGGGCCGACGAACAAGACGCTGTCGCTGTCCCCCGACGTCAACGATCCCGGCTATCGCGCGATCGAATATGACGAATTGAAGGATGTCTATCGCGAGCAGATGGAGGCGCTGCTGGACGGCGGCGTGGATTTCATCCTGATCGAGACGATCTTCGATACGCTCAATTGCAAGGCGGGGATCAAGGCGGCGGCGGAAGTGAGCGAAGCGCGCGGGATCGAAATCCCGCTGATGCTGAGCTTTACGATCACCGACATGTCCGGCCGCAATCTGTCCGGCCATACGATCGAGAGCTTCTGGGCCTCGGTGCGTCATGCGCGGCCGATCACCGTGGGGCTGAACTGCTCGTTCGGCGCGCCGGAACTGCGCCCGCATGTGTCCGTCCTGTCCCAGATCGCCGATACGCTGGTGATGGTCTATCCCAATGCCGGCCTGCCCAATGATCTGGGCCAATATGACGAGCAGCCCGAGACGACCGGCGGCTTTATCAGGGATTGGGCAGAAACCCGGCTGATCAACGTGGTCGGTGGCTGTTGCGGCACCACACCGGCGCATATTCACCAGATGGCGCTGGTCACCCATGGCCACGCCCCGCGCGTGCCGGTGACGGTGCCGACGCGCACGGTGCTGGCCGGGCTCGATCCGATGATATTGGCGGCCTGAATTTAGAGCAGGAATTAAAACGCCGTTCGGGCTGAGCCTGTCGAAGCCTCTTCCTTCTTTTGGATCGGGAAGAAGGAAAGGGCTTCGACAGGCTCAGCCCGAACGGAAAGAAAGATCGAATGTTTCAATGACCCAAGCCTCCGCCACCTTCGTCAATATCGGCGAACGCACCAACGTCACCGGCTCCGCCGCGTTCAAGAAGCTCATCATGGCGGGCGACTACACCAAGGCGGTGGAAGTCGCGCGGCAGCAGGTGGAAAATGGCGCGCAGATCGTCGACGTGAACATGGATGAGGGTCTGCTCGACGCGCATCATGCGATGACGACCTTCCTCAAGCTGATCGCGGCTGAGCCCGATATCGCGCGCGTGCCGCTGATGATCGATTCGTCCAAATGGAGCGTGATCGAGGCGGGGCTGAAATGCGTCTCCGGCAAGCCGATCGTCAATTCGATCAGCATGAAGGAAGGCGAGGCCGAATTCCTGAAATATGCGCGGCTCGTGATGAGCTACGGCGCGGCCGTGGTCGTGATGGCGTTCGACGAAGTGGGGCAGGCGGATACGAAGGATCGCAAGGTCGAGATTTGCGAGCGCGCCTATAAGCTGCTCACCGGCATTGGCTTCCCGCCCGAGGATATCATCTTCGATCCCAATATCTTCGCGGTGGCCACCGGGATTGACGAGCATCGCCGCTATGCGATCGATTTCATCGAGGCTTGCCGCGAGATTCGCGCCCGCTGCCCGCATGTCCATATCTCGGGCGGCGTATCGAATTTGTCGTTCAGCTTTCGCGGCAATGAGCCGGTGCGTCGCGCGATGCACTCGGTCTTCCTGTTCCACGCCATCCAGGCGGGGATGGACATGGGGATCGTCAATGCCGGGCAGTTGGATGTCTATGACGCGATCGATCCGGAACTGCGCGAGGCGTGCGAGGACGTCATCTGGGATCGACGCGAGGATTCGACGGACCGGCTGATCACGCTGGCGGAACGCTATCGCGGCACCGACGTGGTGGCGGAAAAGGCGGCGGCAGAATGGCGCAGCCTGGATGTTGCCAAGCGGCTCGAATATGCGCTGGTGAAGGGCATCGACGCGCATGTGGTGGAGGATACGGAGGAATGCCGCCTGCTCTTCCCACGACCGATCGAAGTGATCGAAGGGCCGTTGATGGATGGCATGAACGTGGTTGGCGATCTGTTCGGATCGGGCAAGATGTTCCTCCCGCAGGTCGTGAAATCCGCGCGCGTGATGAAAAAGGCGGTGGCCCATCTGCTGCCCTATATCGAGGCGGCGAAGGAAGAGGGCGCGCGCGCCAAGGGCCGGATCGTGATGGCCACGGTGAAGGGCGATGTGCACGATATCGGCAAGAACATCGTCGGCGTCGTGCTCCAGTGCAACGGGTTCGAGGTGATCGATCTGGGCGTGATGGTGCCCTGGACCACGATCCTGAAAGCCGCGCAGGATAATGATGCGGACATGATCGGCCTTTCCGGCCTGATCACCCCCTCGCTCGACGAGATGGTGACCGTGGCGGAGGAGATGAAGCGCGCGGAGATGACGATGCCGCTGCTGATCGGCGGCGCGACCACGTCCAAGGTGCACACCGCATTGCGCATCGCGCCGGCCTATGACGGCCCGGTGATCTATGTGCTCGACGCCAGCCGCGCGGTCGGCGTCGCCTCCACGCTGGTGAGCGATACGCAGCGCGATCCGTTCGTGGAAAAAACCGCGGCGGATTATGAAGCGGTGCGGATCGCACGCGAGGGCAAGGGGCAGAATGAACTCGCCACGCTGGAAGAGGCGCGTGCGAACGGTTTCAAGGCCGATTTCTCCGTACCTGTGCCGGCACCAAAACATCCGGGACTGCATACATTCGACGATTGGGATCTGGCGGATCTGCGCGAAACGATCGATTGGACGCCCTTTTTCCGCGCCTGGGAATTGGCGGGCAATTATCCCGCGATCCTCACGGACAAGGTGGTGGGCGAAAGCGCCACCAGCCTGTTCGCCGATGCGCAGAAGATGCTCGACCAGATCATCGCGGAAAAATGGCTGACCGCCAAGGGTGTTGCGGGGCTGTGGCCATGCCGCCGCGATGGCGATGATGTGATCATCTCCCACCCGGATCAGGGGGATCTCAGAATCCCCTTCCTCCGTCAGCAGATCAAGAAGCGCGAGGGCCGCGCCAATATGGGGCTGGCCGATTTCATCTCCCCGGATGGCGACTGGATCGGCGGGTTCGCGGTGACTGCAGGGCACGGGATCGAGCCGCATCTGGAGCGGTTCAAGGCGGACAATGACGATTATTCCGATATTTTGCTCAAGGCGCTGGCGGACCGTCTGGCTGAAGCCTTTGCCGAGCGGCTGCACCAATATGTGCGCACCACGCTCTGGGGCTATGCCGAGGGCGAGCAATTGACCAATGAGGCGCTGATCAAGGAGCAGTATCGCGGCATCCGGCCCGCGCCGGGCTATCCCGCCTGCCCCGATCACAGCCCCAAGACGATGCTGTTCGACATGCTGGGCCGGACCCAAGTCGATGATCCGGCCGGCATCACGCTGACCGACAGCTTCGCCATGCTGCCCACCGCGGCGGTATCGGGATTTTACTTTGCGCATCCCGACAGCGCCTATTTCGGCGTGGCCCGGATCGGGCGGGATCAGCTTGAGGATTATGCGGCGCGGCGCGGGGTGGAAATGGCGCAGGCGGAACGCTGGCTGCGGCCGAATCTGGATTGAGTTTGCCCGAGAACGCCCGTTTGTCCCGAGCGTAGTCGAGGGACGTGGGAACTGTTGCCACGTCCCTCGACTACGCTCGGGACAAACGGTTCAAGGGTTTGCTGGCCGAGCGCCCTTGGCCAGCGTTGCCGGCCCTATTCGGTGACGAGCCGGTCGGCGCGCGCTTTGGCTTGCCCCGTAAGCGCGGCATAAGGCGTGCGCCTGCCGGTGTCGCTGAACCAGATATCCTCGGTATCCAGCACATATCCGCAGACGGCAAAGGTTCCGCGGTTAACCATCAAAAGAGGGTTACCGCGCCCGGTTAACCTTCAATTCCAATCGACTCCCGCGAACAGGAGGATCAAGCAAGGCGAAATTCGAAGGACCGTTAACCATGCGCATCCCCTTGGCCATGATCGGCATTGCCCTCCTCGCCAGCCCGCTATTCGCGGAAAACCCCGCCGCGCCCTTCACGATCCAGCAGACCGGGCAGGGGTTTCAACGGCTCTCCGATGCGGTGGCGGCGATCGGGGAGGGCAGCGCGACCATATTGATCGCCGCCGGGACATACCGGCAATGTGCGGTGCAGGATGCAGGCGACATCCGCTATCAGGCGGTGATGCCGGGCAGCGCGATCTTCGATGGCGTCGCGTGCGAGGGCAAGGCGGCACTGGTGCTGGGCGGGCGCGCAGCCACGGTGGAAGGCGTGGTCTTTCGCAACATCCGCGTGGCGGATGACAATGGCGCGGGGATCCGGCTCGAGCGCGGCGATCTGACCGTGCGCCAATCCATGTTCCTCAATTCGCAGCAAGGCATATTGACCGCCAGCAATCCGGCGGGACGCATCACAGTGGAGTTTTCCACCTTCGCCGGGCTTGGCCTGTGCCCCGAAGGCGGATCCTGCGCGCACAGCATCTATGTCGGCACCTATGGCGCGCTGGCTGTGCGCAATTGCCGGTTCGAGCGCGGCACAGGCGGCCATTATGTAAAGAGCCGGGCGGCGCGGATCGCTGTGACGGATTCGAGTTTCGACGATAGCGCGGGGCGGGCGACGAATTACATGATCGATCTGCCCGCCGGGGCGACGGGCGAGATTTCCGGCAATGTGTTCGTGCAGGGCAAGGACAAGGAAAATTACAGCGCCTTCATTGCGGTCGGCGCCGAAGAGATCGAGCATAGTTCCGCGGGGCTGGCGATCCGCGGCAACACGGCCTCCCTCGCATCCGGCCTGGATCGGCGAACGAGCTTCGTGGCGGACTGGAGCCATGACTCGCTAACGCTGGCGGACAATGTGCTAGGCAAGGGATTGAAGGCGTTCGAGACGCGGTAATTTTTGTTCCAAGGCCGTTCGCGCTGAGCTTGTCGAAGGGTCTTCCTCCCTCTTTCGACGTGGAAGAAGAAAGGCTTCGACAAGCTCAGCCTGAACGGGTTTGCTATTTGCAGCTATCCCCCGCGCCCGCTTCCAGATCGAGGCAGCGGCCATCGATCTCTTCGGCAGGGACGTTCAGGCCGATCAGCGCGGCAAGCGTGGGCATGATGTCCACCGTCTCGATCCCCAGCGGCTGTTCGAACCCGACATGGCCGGGGCGATAGAAGAGGATCGGCACACGGCGATCATAAATCCAGGGTGAACCATGCGTGGCGACCGAACCCTTGGTGCCATCCGCGATCGGCGTCACATTGGGTTTCAGCAGCACGATGATGTCGCCGGAGCGGCTGGGATCGAAGGACGCGCGCGCGCGCTCCGCCAGCGACCATTCCTCCACCGGTGCCTGGGGACTGGGCATCCGTGAGAGTTCGGCCGCGGTGATCGCGGCGGCAATCTGAGGATGCGCAAGCAATTTGGCCTGCACCAAGGCGATCACGCGCGCCTTCATCTCGGCGGGGACGGCGCGGGAGACATACCAGTCTCCGAACGGGCCATCCGAATAGAGCAACGGACCTTCGATCTTGAGGGCAAGTTCGCCGGCAACGCCCTTGCCGATTGCGTCCGAATTGAGGCGGGGATCGACCCGCTGCGCATCGGCGAAACCACGCTCGTCATGACGTTCGGGCAGATCATGCCCGCCGTGATCGGCCGTCAGCGCCACAGCATAAGGCACGCCGCTGGCGTCCAGCGCGGCCAGGATACGCGCGATATTGGCGTCCAGACCGGCCATTTGCGCGCACATTTCCGCGCCCTCGGTGCCAAAAGCGTGCCCCACATAATCCGTGGCGGAGAGGCCGATGGAGAGCACGTCCGGCGCGCTGCCTTGGCCGAGCTTCATCTCTTTCAGAAGACCGAGGGCGAGATCGGTGGTGGCATTGTCGAAATCAAGCGCAGCGCGAAAGCCTCTGAAATCTTCCGCCTTGCGATCAGCGAGCACCCCAACCTGCTTGCCGCCGCCCAACGGCACGGCGACGGACCGGCTACGGCATTGGGCGGGAAGGGCGGCCTTGGACGGCTTGGCGATCAGCGCGGTGACGCGCGCGTTGATTTGCGTGACGGCTGCGGGCGGCGGCGCATTGCGGTTCGCCAGCGTGACATAGGCCTTGCCGCCCCAATACCAGATCTGGTCGGTGTTGTGCCCGCCCATCATCACCGCCGCGCGATCCTTGCCCGCCACGGAGACCACGCGGCTGGCGGGATTGATCGCCTTCATCCGGTCGCCCAGCGTCGGCACCTTGAGCAATGCGGTGGAAACGACATAATCGGACGAGGAACTGCCCGGCACGCTGGCGTCTTCGGAGCAATAGATCGTCTTGTCCGCACGGGTGAGGCTCAGATCGATCCAGTTATTGGCAACAATGCCGGTGCGCGAAGGGCGCGATCCGGTCAGGATCGTGGAATGGCCGGGGCAGGTTTCGGTCGCGGCATGGCTTTGATAGCCCGATGGGAAGACCACGCCGTCCGTGGTCAGCCGCTTCATCCCCTGCGTATAAAGCTGGCGATATTCGGCAAACACGTTGGCCGAAAACTGATCGACCGAGATCGCGACGATCAGCATCGGCCGATCCGCTTCCTTGGCGGATGCCACCGGGGCGAGCGCGATCATGGCGGGAAGCAGGACGGCGCGGGTGATGATCTTCAAACGGATAACTCCTGGTCGCCATGGGGCTCAGTTGCGGCTAGTATAGCCTTCCCCCAGCGGAATGAAGATGCCGATGCCGTTTTTGCGTTACGTTTTGATGATAGTCGCGTGTCTGGCAGCCATGCCGCTCATGGCGCAGACGCCACCAACCCATATCGCCGCCTCGCTGATCGCCGAAAGCGATACGCCCGCGGCGGGCAAGACGGTGACGCTCGCGCTGGCGATGAAACCCGCGAAAACCTGGCATGGCTATTGGGCCAATCCCGGCGATGCGGGGCTTGGACCCACGTTCAAATGGACGTTGCCCGCCGGTGCGACCGCTGGCGAAGCGCAATTCCCGGTGCCGCACACGTTGCTGATCGCGGGCCTCATGAATTATGTCTATGAAGGCGATTATGCGCATCTGTTCACGATCACGCTGCCCGCGGGGCTGGCGGCCGGGACGAAGCTGACCATCGCGCTGGAGGCGGACTGGCTCGCGTGCACCGCCGAAGTCTGCGTGCCCGAAAGCGGGACATTCTCGATCCCGCTCATCGTGGGCAACGGTGCCGTGACCGCCATGCGCAAGGGGCAATTCGATCGCTGGCGCGCGGCATTGGCCAAGCCGCTGGGCAGCGCCGCGCATTATCAGGTGAGCGGCGGGACGATCCGGTTCGGCATTCCGCTCCCCGCAAGCGCGACCGTAGGCAAGGTCACTTTCTTTCCGCTGACCGATGGCGCGATCGATTATGCTGCGCCCCAGATCGTCCGCCGCAATGGCGATCTGCTGACCGTGGAAACCAAGGCGAAAGGCTCTGCGGGCGAACTGAAGGCGGTCGAAGGGGTGATATCCCTGGGCGAAGGGATGGGGCTTTCGCTGAGCGCAACGCCGGGCGCGGTGCCGGCGGGCGGCACGATCCTGGGGGAAACAGCGGGCGCACAATCGTCGGATGGGCTGGCGGTGACGCTGGCCCTTTCGTTTGGCGCGGCGCTGCTGGGCGGATTGCTGCTCAATATCATGCCCTGCGTGTTTCCGATCCTGAGCCTGAAGGCACTCAGCCTGGCCAAGGCGGGTGGCGACGAACGCACGGTGCGGCGCGAGGCGCTGGCTTATACGGCGGGCGTGGTGCTGGTATGCGTCGCGCTGGGCGTGGCGCTGCTGGCCCTGCGCGCGGGCGGGTCTGCTGTCGGCTGGGCGTTTCAATTGCAGGATCCGCGCGTGATCCTGATCCTGTTGCTGCTCACCAGCGCGATCGCCTTCAATCTTTCCGGCCTGTTCGAGCTGGGAACACTCTCCTTCGGCAACCGCTTGGCGGCGCATAAGGGCACAAGCGGCGCTTTCTGGACCGGGGCGCTGGCAGCGTTCATCGCCACGCCGTGCACGGGGCCGTTCATGGGCGCGGCGCTGGGGGCGGCGCTGGTGCTGCCGACCGCCGCAGCGATCACGATCTTTGCCGGATTGGGGCTCGGCCTGGCGCTGCCCTTCCTGCTGCTGGGCTTCGTCCCCGCGCTGCGCCGTCGCCTGCCGAAGCCGGGCGCGTGGATGGATAGTTTCCGCCGGATCCTGTCCATCCCGATGTTTCTCACCGCATTGGGCCTGGCGTGGATATTGGGGCGGCAATCGGGCGTGAACGGCATGACGCTCGGGCTGATGGCGGCGTTGCTTCTGGGCTTTGCTTTGTGGTGGCTAGGGCGGCGGCAAAGTGCGGGCGGACGCGGCTGGATCGCCTTGATCCCGGCCCTGGCAGCGATCGCCGCAATCATCGTCGCCATCCCGAGAACCCCTGCGATGGCGCAGGAAACGGCTGGCGGAATGCTGGCGGCGGAGGCTTTCAGCGCGCAGCGACTGGCCGCGCTGCAGGCAGAGGGTCGCCCGGTGTTCGTCTATTTCACGGCAGACTGGTGCCTGACCTGCAAGGTGAATGAAAAGACGGCGATCGAGCGTGAGGATGTGGCCGCGGCGTTCAAGGGCAAGCAGGTCGCGGTGCTGGTGGGGGACTGGACCGATGGCGATGCGGAGATCGGGCGATTTATCGAAACGCACGGGCGTTCGGGCGTGCCACTCTATCTTTATTACAGGTCGGGGGCGGCACCCGAAATCCTGCCGCAGGTGTTGACGGCGGAACGGTTGATGGCGCTCGCCGTTTGAGGATCACAGCGAAGAGGAGGAAGCGATGACAAGACGTTTCTGGATGACCGGCGCGGCGGTGTGCGCGGCGGCCCTTGCGGTGCCGGGCGCAGCGCAGCAGCAGACCGGCGCGCAGGCTGGCAATTTCCGGCTGAACGATCAGGATGGCAAGGTGGTGGAACTGGGCAAATTCCGCGGTAAGACGGTGGTGCTGGAATGGCATAACCCCGAATGCCCGTTCGTGCGCAAACACTATGACAGCGGCAATATGCAGAAGACCCAGGCTGCGGCGCAGGCGCAGGGCGCGGTCTGGCTCACGATCAATTCCGCCGCGCCCGGCAAGCAGGGCTATCAGAGCTTTGCCAGCGCCAAGACGCTGGTGGCCAAGGACGGCATCAAGGCGAGCCATTATCTGCTCGATTCCAAAGGCGTGGTCGGCCGCGGCTATGCCGCCAAGACGACTCCCCAGATGGTGATCATCGATCCTGCGGGCGTGCTCGTCTATCAGGGAGGGATCGACGACAAGGCCTCATCCAAGAAGGAAGATATCCCCAACGCGCGCAATCATGTGCTGGCGGCGCTGGGCGAGATGAAGGCGGGCAAACCGGTCTCGGTCAAGGAGACGCGGAGCTATGGGTGTTCGGTGAAATATGATGGGGTGAGTTGACAAGGTCCGAGCACCGTTCGGGCTGAGCGATCTTCCAAGCCGTTCGGGCTGAGCCTGTCGAAGCCTTTTCTTTTTGCTCCCCTCCCGAAAGGCCGGGAGGGGAGGCGGCAAAGCAGGGCTTCGACAGGCTCAGCCCGAACGGAATTTTTTACTTCCGCACGAACACCGGGCGGCCGCCCACCCAGGTTTCCTTCACCTTGATCGCACGGATTTCCGAAGGGGTGGCCATCAGCGGATCGGTGTCGATCAGGATGAAGTCTGCGCGCATCCCCGGCATCAGGCTGCCGATCCGGTCTTCGGCAAAGGCCGCATAAGCGCCCCAGATCGTGAAGCCCGCCAGCGCCTGTTCGCGGCTGACGCGTTCCTGCGGCATCCAGCCGCCAAACGGCTGGCCGCTGGCATCCTCGCGCGTGAAGGCGGTGGCAATGCCGGCGAAGGGATCGGCGCTCTCCACCGGTGCATCCGATCCGAACGCCAGCTTCGCGCCGGCCTTCAGCATGGATTGCCAGGCATAGGCACCGGCCAAGCGCGCCGGCCCCAGCCGGGCCTCGGCCATGGTCCGATCCGATGTCTGGTGTACCGGCTGCATCGATGCGATCGTGCCGTGCTCGCCAAAACGCGGCAGATCCTTGGGATCCACGATCTGCGCATGTTCAACGCGCCAGCGGCGATCGCCCTTATAGGTGCCGCTCAACTCGTCGATCGAATTGAGTAATTGCAGATTGGCCTGATCGCCGATCGCATGGACCGCGACCTGAAACCCGTCGAGCGCCGCGCGGCTCATCAGATTGCTGAGCTGTGAATCCGACAGCATCCCGATGCCGCGTTCCCTGGGCGCATCGGCATAGGGCTGTTTCAGCCAGGCACCGCGTGAACCCAGCGCGCCATCGGAGAGCAGCTTCACGCCGCCCATCCGCAATTTGTCGTCATAGAGCCAGGGCGTGGGGCCGGGGCCGGCGATCTTGACCATGTTGTCGACGCCCGCGGCATAAGCGAAGATGCGCAATTTCAGCGCGTCATTGTCCCCTGCGCGGCGGAAGGCCTGCCAGTCATCGAGCGTGGTGCCCATGTCGGCCACGGCAGTGACCCCGTTGGAGAGCAAAATCTGCTGCGCCTTGGCCAGCGCCAGATCGCGTTCGCGCGGTTGCGGTTCTGGCACCATCTTCTGCACCAGCTCTGCCGCGGCATCGACGAACACGCCATTGGGCAGGAGGCCCGTCTTTTCGATCCGGCCGCCCATCGGTGAAACGGTTTTGGCGTTCACGCCTGCCAGCGCCATCGCCTTGCCATTGGCCCAGCCCGCATGGCCATCCACCCTGATCATCCACACCGGACGATCCTTCACCACCGCATCGATATCGGCGGCGGTGGGGAAACGGCCCAGCCCCCAGGATTCCTGATTCCAGCCGCCCCCGAGGATCCAGCTCCGATTGGGATTGGCTGCGGCATAGTCCGCGATCATCTTCTGCGCCTCGGCCAGCGATTTCGCGGGGCTGAGATCGAGCACCAGTGCCTGAAAGCCGACCGCCATCACATGGCCATGCGAATCGATCATGCCGGACATCAGGGTCTGCCCTTTGCCGTCCACCTTGAAATCGGGGCGCTCGGGACGCTTGTCCTTGCGATCGAGCAGCTTGGAGACCTTGCCATCCGAAGTGATCTGTATGGCGCTGAAACGGACGATCTTGCCATCCTTGTCCAGCGTGACGCCGTTGATGTTGTCGATCAGGCCGTCTGCGAGCGCGGGGGTGGGGAGCAAGAGGGCGAGGATGGTGAAGGCTTTGAGGAAGAAGCCGAAGGACCCGTTTGTCCCGAGCGCAGTCGAGGGACGTGGGGACGGTCCCAACCTCCCTCGACTATGCTCGGGACAAACGGGCCTAAAACGCGCCAATCTCACTTCGGCAATCTCCGGATCAGCGCGCTCGTATCCTGGCGGCTGCCGCCCATCGCCTGCACATCGGCGTAGAATTGGTCGACCAGCGCCGCCACGGGCAGCACGGCCCCGTTCGCGCGGGCTTCTTCCAGCGCCAGACCCAGATCCTTGCGCATCCAGTCCACCGCGAAGCCGAAATCGAAACTGTCCTGCTCCATCGTCTTCCAGCGATTGGTCATCTGCCAGCTCGAGGCCGCGCCGCCGGAGATCGCTTCGAACACCTTGTCCAGATCGAGGCCCGCGGCCTGCGCAAAGCGCATCCCTTCGGACAGGCTCTGGATGATGCCCGAAAAGGTGATCTGGTTGACCATCTTGGTGGTCTGCCCCGCGCCACATGGACCGACATGGACGATGCGCGAGGAATAGGCCTCCATCAATGGCGTGGCCGCCGCCATCGCCTTTTCGGATCCGCCGCACATGATCGCCAGCGTGCCATTTTCGGCACCGGCCTGCCCGCCGGTGACGGGACCATCAACCACGAGCAGGCCCAGGCTCTTGCCTTCCACGCCGAGCTGCCGGGCGATCTTGGCGGAAACCGTGGTGTGGTCGATGAACACCGCGCCCTTCTTCATCGTGTGAAATGCGCCATCGCGGCCGAGCGTGATCGCCGCCAGATCATCATCATTGCCGACGCAGGAGATCACCGCATCCACATCCTTCGCCGCGCTGGCGGGATCGGGGGCGACCGTGCCGCCATGTGCGGCGGCCCAGCTTTCGGCTTTGGCCAATGTGCGATTGTATACGATGAGATCGTGCCCAGCCGCGCGCAGATGCCGCGCCATAGGCCCGCCCATCACGCCGGTGCCGATAAATGCTATTCTTGCCATACCCCCGCATAAGCAATGTTTCCCGCAGACGCCAGATAGGCTAGGGCGCGCACATCATGGCAAGCGAAACAATCCTCTCCGAACCCGCCCTTTCACTTCCCGTTACGCTGGACGACGTCCGTGCGGCGGCGGCGCGGATCGGCGATTCGATTGTGCGCACGCCCACTCTGGTCAGCCAGACGCTTTCGAAGCTGACTGGCGCGAAAGTGTATCTGAAGTTCGAAAATCTGCAGTTTACGGCGGCTTACAAGGAACGTGGCGCGCTCAACACCTTGCTGCTCATGAGCGCAGAGGCGCGTGCCAAGGGCGTGATCGCGGCATCCGCGGGCAATCATGCGCAAGGGCTGGCCTATCATGGCGCGCGTCTGGGGATCCCCGTGACGATCGTGATGCCGGAGCCGACGCCCACCGTAAAGGTGATGCAGACCGAAGGCCATGGCGCGACGGTCGTGATGTTCGGCGAGACGTTCGATGCCGCTTATGCCCATGCGCGCCAGTTGGAAGTGGAGCGCGGGCTGACCTTCGTGCATCCGTTCGATCAGGCGGATATCATCGCCGGGCAGGGCACGGTCGCGCTCGAAATGCTGGAGGATGCGCCCGATATCGATACGCTGGCGATCCCAATCGGCGGCGGCGGACTGATCTCCGGCATGGGAACGGTGGCCAAGGCGCTCAAGCCCGATGTTGAACTGATCGGCATCCAGGCCGAACTGTATCCGGGCATGTACAACATCATCAAGGGCGTGGACCTGCCCTGCACCGGCGATACGCTGGCCGAAGGCATTGCGGTGAAGCAGCCGGGCGATCTGACGCGCCAGTTCGTGAAGGCGCTGGTCGATGATATCGTGCTGGTGGGCGAACGCGGCCTGGAAGAGGCCGTGAGCCTGTTGCTCCAGATCGAGAAGACTGTGGTGGAAGGGGCCGGCGCTGCTGGCCTGGCCGCCCTGCTGGCCTATCCCGAGCGGTTCCGCGGCAAGACCGTGGGCATCGTATTGTGCGGCGGCAATATCGATACGCGTCTTCTGGCGAACGTGCTGTTGCGCGATCTGGCGCGCTCGGGCCGGCTGGCGCGGGTGCGCGTGCGGCTGCAGGATCGGCCGGGTGCGCTGTTCCATGTGGCGCGCATCTTTCACGAGCAGCAGGTGAACATCATCGAAATCTATCATCAGCGCGTGTTCACATCGCTCCCCGCCAAGGGGCTGATCACCGATATCGAATGCGAAACCCGTGATGGCGCGCATCTCGATCGGCTGATGGAAGGCCTGCGCGAAGGCGGCTATGAAGTGAGTTTGGTGGAACTGGCTTGAGGTGAGGCAACCCCAAGGCCGTTTGTCCCGAGCGCAGTCGAGGGACGTTGGGTCTTGGCGCCACGTCCCTCGACTGCGCTCGGGACAAACGGTTTTAGTTAGGGTTTACTCCACCCCGGCCTCATCCCGCACCACCAGCCGTCCATCGACCATCAGGCAGCGGCGGTGGCTGAAGGTGCGGTTCGCGCCGTCGCCGCGGGCGAGGACCACGGTGTTGCGGCAATTGCCGCCGGCGTCGGAATCGACCGGGCCGACCACGGCGAAGCCCTCCAGCGCGCCTTCGCTCCAGCTTTCCGTTTCGCCTGAACTGAACGCGCGGACCAATGCGGCCTGCACTGCGGCGCGCATGTCGATCGGCAGCGCAAAGGCACCCGCGGGCGCCGGGGCAAGCGTGTCGGAGGCGGGCGTGACTGCCATTGCGACGCTGGCCTTGGCGGGCTTGGCGATGCGCGATGCCGATGCGCGCTTATGAGTGGCGGGGGCAGGCTGCTCCAGCGGCACGACCAGCAGGCCGCGTGATCCGACGCGCCCAGGCGACGTGGTCCATGCGAATGTAGCGGTGGCGAGCGAGGCGGTGGCCGCGGCGATCAGGCCGATCGCGAGACGGCGGCGTTTGCGCACCTGCGGAAGCCTGCGCTGGGCGAGGTAACGCCAATGCTCATTGCTGGTGGTGCTGTCTTCGCGCCGGGCGACCAGCGCGGAGGCGGGGGAGCCATCGGGGCGCAGCACGATTTCCCATCGTTCCTCGATGCGCGTGTATCGATATTCGATGGCGGTATCGGCGGGCAGGCCAAGCCGGCGAATCGCGCTTCTGGCCCATCCGGCTTGGTGCCGATGCGCCAGGTGATTCTCGGGCAGCGATACGGGCACAAGCGCGGTGCCGCGTGCTTCCTGCTCTTCAAACCCTCCCGCCATGCCAATGCCCTCCCATCATGTTTAACAAAACTATAACATTCCTTCGGGGCTCTGCCCACCAATCCGTTCCCCTGAAAATGGGCGGCGCGACGACTTTTTTTGCGGTTCAGTCCCGATCTGATTCAGTGTGTCCCGCCGTGAATCAGTCTTAACCCTTTATACATGGTAAACGCTCTTTTCATTGTTGCGCCCCGCCTGCATATTTCAGACACAGCGGTAAGACAGTTTTAACGAAGGGGCAAAACCCGGTGAGCGCACCATTCCGCTTCCCACGATTTTTCGTCACCAGCCCCAGCCCATGCCCCTATCTACCGGGCCGGATGGAACGCAAGGTGTTCACGGAGCTGAACGGCGTCCACGCGGCGGAGCTGAACGATGCGCTCGGCCGCATCGGCTTTCGCCGCAGCCAGGGCGTCGCTTATCGGCCGAGCTGTGCGGATTGCCAGGCCTGCGTATCGGTGCGCGTGGTGGCAGACAAATTCGTTCCCAGTGCGAGCCAGCGCAAGTTGATGCGGCGCAATGCGGATCTCGAAGTCTCCGCCTGCAAGCCCTGGTCGACCGAAGAGCAATTCGCGCTGCTGCGCAGCTATCTCGGCGCGCGGCACCCCGGCGGCGGCATGGCGGAAATGGACGAGCTGGATTATGCCGATATGGTCGAGCAGAGCCCGGTTAACACCTCGGTGATCGAATATCGCGAGCCGTCCGTCGATGGTCGCCCCGGAAAATTGGTGGGCGCGTGCCTCACCGATCAGCAGGCCGACGGCCTCTCGATGATCTACAGTTTCTTCGATCCGCAGAATGAAGCGCGGCCTGGTCTCGGCACCTACATTATTCTCGATCACATCAGCCGCGCGGCGGCTGGCGGGCTGCCCTATGTCTATCTGGGCTATTGGATCGATGGATCGCAGCGCATGGCGTATAAAGCGAATTTCCGTCCGATCGAAAAGCTTACGCCCTCGGGCTGGGCCGGGTTCGATCCCTTTGCGGGGGGGGGCAAGGTGGTGCCGCCGCGGGAGACTGTGGCGGGGTAGGGAGAATGATGGCCTCAAACCGGCCTCGAATATAAGATGCCGCCAGCCATAAGCCGACGGCATCTCGCATCCTAATTCTCCAGAATTACATTCAGATGAAAGACGGCTTCATCACGCGACGGCGGCGCATCGCGCTGCCCACGGCTCCGAAACCGATGAGCATCATGCCCCAGGTGGCGGGTTCTGGCACGGCGCTCACGCCTTTAACCCGAAACTGCTTTGCATCGCTGATGCCGGGGCTGAAGGTAAAGGCAAGATTATTGATGCCCGCTCCGGTCACGGTATATTGGCCGCTCGTTTCGATTGTGCAGCAATCTGCGCCTGAAAACAGTGCGGTGCCGTTGACCAACAAACTAAATACGCTGCCGGTCCCGGCGAAATTGAATGTGACGCTGTCCCAAGATTTTTGAAAAGCAACGTTCAGATTCTCGATTTTCGGATCGCCATTGATTGTCGCTTCGCCACCGCCTGTAATGCTCAGGTTGCCGGTTGTCGTGCTGAAGGTGACGCCCGAACCATCCTTGTTAACAAAGCCGGTCAGCGTGTCGTTCGGATCTTGCGTTCCAGTCGAATGCACACCCGTTTGCGCGCCGAAGACAGTTGTATCCAGGGTGAATCCCCCAACCGTGACAGCCGCTTGGGCAGGCTGAGCAGCAATGGCTGCGGTTGCCAAAAGCAATTTTACAAAAGTTTTCATGTCATGTCTCCCTTAACGCTACCCTCGGGGCTGTTCCTGATCGATCGCCTTTTTGGCGACTCGAAGAACGATTGTCCGGGTTTAACACTTATTTAAGTGGTTCGCACCGATTCGGTTGTAATTGCGTCTAATTTCGGCACATATTTTAACAAGCCGTCGCCTAGTCGGATCTTGGCTCTAATTTCCTTCCCCTCGCGGATGCGCGTCGCGCCAGGCGCGGGGGCGCTCGAAATGGCCTTGCCATAGGCCGCGCTTCGCCGCTTCAGCAGCGGCCTCTTCGCCAAGATAATCGCTCTCTTCACCGACGCCGAACGCAACCGCCAGGCCTTCGCTGACCATCACCCTGCCGATATCCGGCACCGCATCGGTGCGGCAGGTGGCGATTTCGCGGGCGAAGCGATCGCGGGCGCGGGGCGTGCAGCCGGCACCGGGGGCGGCCATCAGCGCCTTCAGCCGATCGGTCGCCGCCACGCCGCACGGCCATGATCGGCCGGTCGCGTCCGTGCAATTCTGGTGAAGTTCAGGCGCGTCGATGCCGTAGACGCGGAATTTCGTCGCGCCGATCAACAATGTATCGCCATCGCGCACGTCCACCCGTTCGCCATTGGCCGCACGGATTTCCTGGGTGCCGATCCCGATGCGCTCGATCCAGGCATAAGCGATGAGCAGCGCGAACAGGATGAGGAGATAGATTGTGCTGCGGAGGCGGCGCATCGGTGAAGTCGCTTTCGGAAACGCCCGTTCGGGCTGAGCCTGAACGAAAGAAGTGCCCACCCCCAGCCCCTCCCGGCCTTCCGGGAGCGGCTGGGGGTGGCTCTTTCCTTAAATCAATCTGCCGGCATGAACGGCGGATCGGGGATCGTTGCGCGGGCTTCGTTGAGCAACATCCCCCAGCGCACCGAAAGATCGTTGAAATAGCGATCGTCCCAATCGATATGTCGCCGCACGATCGGCTTGGTGCGATCCGCCGGGATGGCGATCAGGTCCAGCGGGCGGCCGACGGCAAGGTTGGAACGGATCGTACTGTCGAAGGAGATCAGCCCCACCTTCACCGCTTCGCCCAAAGGGGTGGTGTAATTCAGCGCGCGATCCAGGATCGGTTTGCCATATTTGGTTTCACCGATCTGCAGGAAGGGCGCTTCGGGCTGGCATTCGATGAAATTGCCCTGACTATAAACCATGTAGAGCCGCAGCGGCTCGTCGCCCACGCGGCCCCCCAGCAGGATCGAGACGCCGGTGTTGATCGTCGATCCCTGTAGCGCGGATTCCAGATCGCTGCGGGCACGATGCACGGCTTCGCCGACGAGTTGGGCGATGCGGAACAGGGTGGGCATCTGTTCCGGTCGGCGGACCTGGCCGCCTTCTTCGATGGCAGGCAGACCTTCGCGCAACAATGCCATCGCGGTTTGCGTGACCGAAAGATTGCCCGCGGTCATGGCCACCACGATCGCATCGTCATCATCGCGCAACATGTGGAGCTTACGGTAAGTGGATATGTTATCGACACCCGCGTTCGTGCGCGTGTCGGCGATCATCACAAGGCCCGTCTCGACCAGCATTCCCACGCAATAGGTCATCGTCCCCCGATCAGTTCTGCTGCTGGCTTTGCGCCATGCGGACGCGCACACCGACTTCAAGGCTCTCGGAGCCGCCCCCGGTTCTAGCGCCAGCCAGGGGGGCAGCGCCAGAATAATCCAGACCAGCCGCCACGCGGATATAGGCATCGTCAGCGCTGATCCCGTTGGCCGGATCGAATCCGATCCAGCCAAAGCCGTCGATATGCGCTTCCACCCAGGCATGGGCTGCGGGCTGCTGCTCGGCACCGTCGCGGCGATAAAGGTGGCCCGAGATATAGCGCGCGGGCGCGCCCATCAGGCGGGCTGCGGCGCAGAAGATATGCGCGAAATCCTGGCACACACCATGCCCGGCATCGAAGGCAGTGGCGGCATCGGTATCCACCTGGGTCTTGCCCGGATCGAAAGAAAGGCTGCGGTTCAGCTCGCGATTGAGCAGGTGAAGCCGCGACAATTCATCCTTTTCAACACGCTGCAAATCCTTGGCCAGATTGCGGATCGCGGTGCTCGGCGCGCTGAGCGGGGTTGAGCGCAGGAAGACCGCGGGCGGCAGCGGCTCCGGCGCATCGCGGATCACGCCGGCGGTATCATCGGTGAACACCTCGCCCGACACCTTCACGCTGACATGATCGACCGGGCCGGGGACGTAGAGCATCGTCACCTTATTGCCATAGCCATCCACCTGGCTGCGCAGCCGCGCATCGCAATCCACGTCGAGCGCCCAATTGACCACGGTCTGCCCGGCATGGCTGCACGGCGTGACGCGCAGCAATTGGATGACGCGCGTCTGCGGCTGGGTGAACCGGTAATCGGTGCGATAGTCGATAGTCAGGTGCATTGGGAACGTGCGGCCTTCGATTCGGGAATCAGCTCTTATCCGTCATGCCCGCGAAAGCGGGAAACCGCTTCCTTTTTCGGTTTGCGGCATGGGAAAAGCGGGATTCCCGCTTTCGCGGGAATGACGGGGATGAACGGGCAGGGGCGTCATCATGTGAAGCGGAATTGTTCGGCGATGGCCGCATCCAGCTCGGCATTTTCACGAATGAAATCCGTCAGGAACTGATGGAGCCCGTTCTGGAACAAGGTGTCGGTATTCAGCCGGTCCAGCGCGGCCTCGCGCCGGCGTGCCAGCCGGTCTGCCGGACCCTGCTTGCCCACCGTGCCTGCGATCGCGCTCAGCATATGACCCGATTCCTCGACAACCGCGATCAGAGAGCGGGGCATCTGACGGCGGAGCACCAGCATTTCCGCCACCAGCCAGGGTTTCAGCCCCTGTGGATAGAGCAAATGATAAGCGGTGCGCGCCGAGACCACCTGGAGCAGCGTCAGCCATTGATCGCGATCGATGATCCCGCCGACGCGCTCGCCTTCGGGCAGCAGCAGATGATATTTCACGTCGAGCAGCCGCGCGGTGGCGTCGCCGCGCTCCACCGCCGCGCCCAGCCGCACAAACCAATAGGATTCGCTGTGCAGCATCCGGTTGATCGCGCCTTCGAAATCGCGTGCCACCGCCTTGATCTGGTCGATCAGATTGAGCGTGGCCTGCGTGCCGCCCGGGCTGGCGCGGTTTTTCAGATTGAGCCAGGCCAGGTTGATCGTGCCCCAGGCTTCCTTGGTGATCGCGGTGCGCGCCGCACGTGCGCTCATCCGCGCGGTTTCGATGCAGGAGCGCGCAGAGCTGCCATTGTGCTCGTCCAGCATCAGATAACGCGTGACGTGCATCGGGGAGAGCTTCTCCCCGGTCGCCTTGAACCCGCGCGATGCGGAGGCGACGGCCAGGGCGCTGGTCCATGCGCCCATGCCTGCCGGCCGGGCAGAGAGCGAATCCAGCCGGATCGTGGCCTCCACCAGCCGCGCGGTAAATTCGGCGCGCTCGACATAGCGGCCCATCCAATAGAGATTGGAGGCGGTGCGCGACAACATGCTCATGCGCCGCCCTCCGGGCCTTCCCCGGCAGCGCACAGAACGAAACTGTCCTTCGTGCCGCCGCCCTGGCTGGAATTGACCACCAGGGACCCTTCCTTCAGCGCGACGCGGGTGAGGCCACCGGGGGTGACCGTCACGCCGTTTGCGCCGGTCAGCACGAACGGCCGAAAATCGACATGGCGCGGGGCGATGCCCTTTTCGGTGAGCGTCGGCACGGTGGAGAGCGCCAGCGTGGGCTGGGCGATATATTTCTCCGGATTGGCGATCAGCGCGGCGCGGAAATTCTCGATTTCCTGCTTGGATGCGGTGGGGCCGACCAACATGCCATAGCCGCCCGATCCATCGACCAGCTTCACCACCAATTCGTGCAGATGATCGAGCGTGTATTTCAATGCCTGTGGTTCGCGGCAGCGCCACGTTTCCACATTGGGCAGCTTGGCCTCTCCGCCGGAATAATATTTCACGATCTCAGGCATATAGCTGTAGATCGCCTTATCGTCCGCAATGCCGGTGCCCGGCGCGTTGACCAGCGTGACATTGCCCGATTGCCAGGCCGCGATCAGCCCCGGCACACCGAGCATGGAATCGGGGCGGAACACCAAAGGATCAATGAAATCATCGTCGATGCGGCGATAGATCACGTCCACGCGCACGCGCCCGGAGATGGTGCGCATATAGACGATATCCTCGTCCACCTCGAGATCGGAGCCTTCGACCAGAGCGATTCCCATCGTGTCGGCCAGGAAGCTGTGCTCGTAAAAGGCCGAGTTGAAATGGCCGGGGGTGAGCAGCACGCACACCGGATCGCGGCTGGAGCCCTTGGGCGCGACGGACACCATCGTGCGGAACAGGCTTTCGGTATAGCTATCCACCGGCTGCACCGGATATTGTTCGAACAGTTCGGGGCAAAGCCGCAGCATCGCCTCACGATTTTCGATCATGTAGCTCACGCCCGAAGGCGTGCGCGCATTATCCTCCAGCACGAAGAATTCATCCGGCCCGGTGCGCACCAGATCGATGCCGCAGATATGCGCGAAGATCCCGTGCGGCGGCTTGGCCGCGCTGGCGGGGACGCAGAATTGCGCATTGCCGTAAATGAGTTCCGCCGGGATGATCCCGTCTTTCAGGATCCGGCGCGCGCCATAGATATCGGCCAGAAAGGCATTGAGTGTTTCGACGCGCTGGACCAGCCCTTCAGCCAGATTGTCCCATTCCTTGGCGGTGAAAATGCGCGGCAGGATATCGAAGGGGATGATCCGTTCGGCGCTGTCTTCCTCGCCATAAACCGCGAAGGTAATGCCGAGATCGCGGAAATATTGCTCAGCCGCCTGCTGGCGCCGATCGAAATCGGCCGCCGAGGTCTGCTTCGTCCATTTTGCGAGACCCGCAAATTCCGGGCGCGCCGAGCGCCGGCTGCCGAAGCCCCAGATCTCGTCGAATGTGCCGCTAGCCGCCATATCCCCCCTGAACGCTCGGGCCGCCTATCCGGTCCCCACGGATGAAGACTGCACGGGATTGTTGCGGCGCACAAGAGGGGAGGGGTAACTTATGCTGCAGGCAGATGGTGACGAATTGTTACACACAGAAAAAGGGCCAGCGGATTGCTCCGCTGGCCCTTCATCCCCCGGGAAATGGGTCGAACTTTTAGTCAGGCGACCTGCGCGTCTGGCATGTCGATAAATTCGCCGTCTTCATTCTCGTCGCGCAGCACATAGCCGCGGCCCCAGACGGTTTCGATATAATTGTCGCCGCCGCACGCCAGGCTGAGCTTCTTGCGCAGCTTGCAGATGAAGACATCGATGATCTTGAGTTCGGGTTCGTCCATCCCGCCGTAAAGGTGGTTCAGGAACATTTCCTTGGTGAGCGTGGTGCCCTTGCGCAGCGAGAGCAGCTCCAGCATCGCATATTCCTTACCGGTCAGATGGACGCGGCTGCCATCGACTTCGACCGTCTTGGCATCGAGATTCACGGCGAGCTTGCCGGTGCGGATCACCGACTGGCTATGGCCCTTGGAACGGCGGACAACGGCATGAATGCGCGCCACCAGTTCTTCGCGGTGGAAAGGCTTGGTCACATAATCATCGGCACCGAAGCCGAAGCTGCGCACCTTGCTATCCATTTCGCTGATGCCCGAAAGGATCAGCACCGGGGTTTGCACCTTGGCGACGCGCAGCTTCTTCAGCACATCATAGCCGTGCATATCCGGCAGGTTGAGATCAAGACAGATGATGTCGTAATCATACAGCTTGCCGAGGTCCAAGCCCTCCTCGCCCAGATCGGTCGTGTAGACATTAAAGCCCTCTGCCGAGAGCATAAGCTCGATGGCCTTCGCCGTCGTAGGCTCGTCTTCGATCAACAGCACCCGCATGTAAAACCCCTTTAGTGGCCTCTGTGGTCGTTGAGCGCAGCTAGCCCGCGTCGCCCATGGACATATTCAATAACCAAAGCAGGTATGAACGCAAAAGGTTAATTTGGTGTAAACCAGCCCGAGTCCACGAGTCGCGGGCGATCGAGAGGTTAAGAAAGGCTGATTTCCGACGCGCAGAGCGCCTTGAATCGCTGGCTGAGGAAATCGATCAACAGCTCCACACGCGCCGGTCTGGGGCCGCCGGGCGGGCTCAGGAGGTGCAAAGCGACCGGATCGCCACGCCATTCGCGCAGGATCGAAACCAGATGACCGGCCGCGATATCGGCATCGACGATGAAACCGGGCAGGCGCGCGATACCTAGACCGGCGCGAAGCGTGGGCATCATGGCTTCGCCGCTATTGGTGCGCAGCGGGCCTTTCAGGCGCACGGCCACTTCCTCTCCCTCCGGCCCGCGAAAGCGCCAGAGGTCAGGGGTGGCGACATAGGCATAGCTGAGGCACGCATGTTCGCCGAGCTGGGCGGGATGGGTGGGCGTGCCATGCCGCTCCAGATAGCTGGGGGCGGCTACGACATGACCCTGCACATCGCCAAGGCGGCGCGCGCGCAACGAGCTGTCTGGCAGCGTGGCGATGCGCAGCGCCAGATCGAAGCCCATATCGATGATGTCGATCTTCTCGTCACTTAGATGCAGGTCCACCCCGATGCCGGGATGTGCGCTCAGGAAATCGGCAATGGCCGGGCCGACGTGCATCAGGCCGAAGGTCATAGGGGCGGCGACGCGCACGGTGCCGCTTGGCAGGCGGGCTTCGTCGCGCGCGGCTTCCTCGGCGGCTTCGGCTTCGGAGAGGATGCGGCGCGCGCGCTCCGCCAGCGCCTTGCCGCTTTCCGTGAGCGACAAACGGCGCGACGTGCGGTGAAAGAGCGCAGTGCCAAGGCTGGTCTCCAGCCGGGTGATGGCCTTGGATACGGTGGCTTTGGAGAGACTGAGCGCCTCGGCCGCTGCGGTGAAGGAGCGGTGCTCCACCACAGTGGCGAAAATGGCCCAGGCTTCGAAATCCGGCAAGCGCATATGGAAACGATCCGTTTCAAAGGTTTCTGTTTATGATCTGATCATGATGCTTATCTTGGCCTCAAGCAAGCGGTTCATCTGGAATCGCTTCAGGAGTGAAGACGATGATCGAGAAAAGATCCTTTGAAAGCCTCGGCCATGCCGATCATGGCTGGCTGAACGCCCGCCATCATTTTTCATTCGCGGACTATCATGATCCCGCCCGCATGGGCTGGGGCGCGATCCGGGTGTGGAACGATGACGAGATCGGCCCGAACAGCGGCTTTCCGCCCCATCCGCACCGCGACATGGAAATCATCACCTATGTCCGTTCCGGCGCGATCACGCATAAGGACAGCATGGGGAATGAAGGCCGCACCGGCGCTGGCGATGTGCAGGTGATGAGTGCGGGCACCGGCGTGCGCCATGCCGAATATAATCTGGAAAGCGAGAAGACCACGCTGTTCCAGATCTGGATCGAGCCGAGCCGTCGTGGCGGCGAACCAAGCTGGGGCGCGAAGCCGTTTCCCAAGACGGACCGATCCGGCAAGTTCGTGACGCTCGCCAGCGGGTTCGAAGGCGATGAAGGCGCGCTCCCGATCCGGGCGGATGCCCGCGTGATGGGGGCTACGCTGAAGGCCGGCGAAACACTGGAGCATAAGGTGGGCCAAGGCCGCCATGCCTATCTCGTCCCCGCCACCGGCGCGATCGAGATCGATGGCGCGCCCTTCAAGGCCCGCGATGGCGCGGCGCTTGGCGGCGGCCAGACCGTTTCGATCAAGGCGATCGAAGATAGCGAGCTGGTCCTGGTGGACGCGGCGTAACCTTAAATCCCCCCTCCCGCTTGCGGGAGGGGCAGGGGGTGGGCCTTCGGCACATTCCAGATACTGACTTTCCCACCCCCAACCCTCCCGCAAGCGGGAGGGGAGCTAAGGAGACACATGATGGCAAAAGTTCTGGTTCTTTATTACTCCACCTATGGGCATATCGAGACGATGGCGAACGCCGTTGCCGAAGGCGCGCGTTCGACGGGTGCGACGGTGGACGTGAAGCGCGTTCCCGAAACGGTGCCCGAAGAAGCCGCGCGCAAAAACCATTTCAAATATGATCAGGATGCGCCGATCGCGACGGTCGCCGAACTGGCCCATTACGATGCGATCATCGTCGGCACGGGCACGCGCTTTGGCCGGATGAGCAGCCAGATGGCGGCATTTCTCGATCAGGCTGGCGGTCTCTGGGCCAGCGGCGCGCTGAATGGCAAGGTGGGTGGTGCCTTTACCTCCTCGGCCACCCAGCATGGCGGGCAGGAAACCACGCTGTTTTCGATCATCACCAATCTGCTCCACTTCGGCATGACGATCGTCGGCCTTGATTATGGCCATGCCGGACAGATGGGCCATGAAGACGTTGTTGGCGGCGCGCCTTATGGTGCCACCACCATCGCAGGCGGCGACGGCAGCCGTCAGCCGAGCGCGGTCGAACTGGAGGGCGCGCGCTATCAGGGCCGCAAAATCGCCGAGACAGCCGCAAAGCTGCACGGTTGACCGCTGGGGCGGGGAAGGTCCATTGGCACACGGCCTCGTTTTGCATAACAAAGGTCGTTCCATGCGCTTCCCCGCCCTTTCCCTTTTCGCCTCTCTCATGCTGCTGTCGGCCTGCGGCGGCGGTGACGATGCGAACAAGGCATCGGAAAAGGCGATCGACACCAGCGCGCTGCGCGTGCCGCTGGCTGAAAAGCTGAACGAACCCGCCGCGTTGCAATCCGCCTTCGCGCTGGCGTTCGAAACCCCCGCGATAATGATCAAGGATGAGCGCTATACCTTCGCGCCGGCCGGCCTGTACCGCGTGAAGGAAGGGCTTGTGCTGTTCTCCGAAGGCAGCGGGCCGGATTGCCATGCCTGTTCAGGGCTTCTCGCGGTTCATTACCTCACGGAAACGCCCGAAGGCATGAAGGTCACCAAGGGCTGGACCGATGCAATTCCCGGCTCCGAATATGGCGCGCCGCCCCAGTGGACGGTGCGCACCGATCTGATGTCCGCACCCGTGGTGCAAACCGTGTCGAACGGCATGGGGCAGGGCATTACCTGCAGCATCGCGCGATTGACCGAATTGCTGCCCGATGGACCCAAGCTCCGCGCCGATCTGGTGCCGCTTGCCTATAGCGACGAGGGCGCGATCGTGGACGATACCAAGCCCAACACCGTGGATGCGGCGATCGCGCCGGCCGACCGGGACAGGGATTTCGTGGTGAAATACAAGGGCAGCGTGACCCGCGACGTGATCTGGTCGCGGCAGGGCGAGGCGTTTGTGGCCGGCAAGGATGCGCAGGGCATTCCGCAGTGCTGAGCCTCATCTAAAGCCAGACCGTCATTCCCGCGAAAGCGGGAACCCCGCTTCGTCTTCTCCTTTCGGGTGTCTCGCGCAAAAGCGGGATTCCCGCTTTCGCGGGAATGACAGTTTCCTTCTTTCGGCAAAGGGCTCTATTAGCATCCGATGCTTTCAGATCATGTGCTCTTTATCGACGGCGAGGCGATCATCCTCGACAAGCCGGCGGGCTTGCCGGTGGACGCGCCGCGTGACGGTTCGCTCAGCCTCGAGAACCATCTTTCGCTGCTCACCTTCGGGTTCAAGCGCTGGCCTCTCGCGGTGCACCGGCTGGACCGCGATACCAGTGGCTGCCTGTTGCTCGCGCGCAATCCCAAGGCGCACAAGCGCTTCGGTCAGGCATTCGAAGCCGGATTGGTGGAAAAGCATTATCTCGCAGTGATCGAGGGCGTGCCCGAAACCGAGGAAGGCCTGATCGACATGCCCCTGCTCAAGGTGAGCACGCGCGAACAGGGCTGGCGGATGGCGATCGATCCCAAGGGCAAGGCGGCGCGGACGGCGTGGCGCACGCTGATGGTGAAGGATGGCCGCGCGCTGATCGGCTTTACCCCGCAGACGGGGCGCACGCATCAAATCCGCGCCCATGCGCTTTATGGCCTCGGCGCAGCGATCGTCGGCGATCCGGTTTATGGCAAAAGCGGCGAGCCGATGCTGCTGCATAGCCAGCGTCTCTATATCCCGCGGGAGGGTAAACCGCCCGTGGAGGCCGTGGCGCCATTGCCCGAGCGTTTCGAGGCTGCGGGCTTTGGCCATGAGATCGATCCGCCCAAGGTCGATGCTCCCGCACTCGTCCCCGAAGCAGACGGACATGGCGAAGGCTGAGACTCCGTCCATTCCCGAAGATGCGGTGATCGAGGAGAAATTCCTCGCCGCCACGGGGCCGGGCGGCCAGAATGTGAACAAAGTAGCGACCGCGGTGCAATTGCGTGTGGACGTCTATCGGCTGGGCCTTGCGCCTTATGCCTTTGCGCAATTGAAGGAGCTGGCGGGCAGCAGGATGACCGCAGCGGGCGAATTGATCGTCACGGCGCGCAGCTATCGCACCCAGGAATCCAACCGCGCCGATGCGCGCGAACGGATCGCCGAACTGGTCGCCAAGGCAAAGATCCGTCAGGCGCGCCGCGTGAAGACCAAGCCGAGCAAATCGGCCAAGGCACGACGCGTGGATAGCAAGACGGTGCGCGGGCAGATCAAGAAGGGGCGGGGTAAGGTCTCGCTGGATTGATTTTGGTTCTGCACCAACCCATCGCGTCATTCCCGCGCAGGCGGGAATCCCGCTTCTTCTTCTTTCGGATATTTCAAGGCAAAGCGGGATTCCCGCCTGCGCGGGGATGACGAGAAGGTTTGATTATGTACGAATTTCAGATCGACACCACTGCCGACAAGGCCGCGCTTTACCGCGAGATGCTGGGCGCGCTCGATGCGCTGACTGCGGGCGAGCCTGATGCGATCGCCAATATGGCCAATGCGGCGGCTCTGATCTGGGAATATTTGCCCGATCTCAACTGGGCTGGCTTTTATCGGCTGGTGGGTAACGAACTCGTTTTGGGTCCGTTTCAGGGCAAGGTGGCGTGCATCCGTATCGCCTTGGGAGCCGGCGTATGCGGCACCGCCGCCTCGACGCGCGAGACCCAATTGGTGGCGGATGTCCACGCCTTTCCGGGGCATATCGCCTGCGATGCGGCCAGCGCCTCCGAACTGGTGGTGCCGATCGTGCACGCGGGACGGCTGATCGGCGTGCTCGATCTGGATAGCCCCAGCGCTGCGCGCTTCGATGCGACCGATGCGGCGGGATGCGAGGCGCTGGCCGCGCTGCTCGGCCCGCGGATTGCCGGATAACCTGACCCGCAACGGGACACTCCAACGCTCTGTCAGCGCGAGACTCTACCAGCGCCGAAATGCTAATGTTTCGTGAATGATTGCACGAATTTCAGTCACGACATGTGTGACTGCGCAGGGAGGCCGGGACGGTGAAAACAGGCGCTTTGATGGGGCTTTTGATCATGGCTGCGGCCTTGCCATCTACGGCGGAGGCGCAGCGCGACTCAGGCGGACGTGACCGCGCTGATCGCGGCTATGATCCGTCGCGTGACTATGGCTATCCCGACGATCGCCTTGATTACGATCTCGATTATGGCACGGGCGATGATCGCGTGACCGGACCGGGTTATACCGCGGGCGCATGGTCCGATGGCTGGGACGCCCGCTATGAAGAGCGGAATGATCGCGGGCCACGCCAGCGTCCGCCGCACCCCTATCATCGCCCGCCACCGCCGCCGCATCCGGCCTATCATCATGCTTATCCGGCCGGCGGCTATTATTATGCGCCGCCCGGCGCGACCACGATCATCATCCAGCCCGCGATGGTGACCACGACTACGGTGGTGGAGGAATATTATGACCCTGCGCCCGCAAGGACGGTGTGGCGGGCGAAGGCGAAGAGCAAGGCTGCATGGAAAGCCAAACCCAAGCCGCGGTGCGTCTGCCGCTGACGGTGTGTATCAGCTCAGTCGGTCGATCGCCTCCAGCGTGAGCGATCCGGGGATGATCATCACCGGGCAGGGCATCGTGCCGGCATCCGCACCCGCGAAATAGGCGACCAGCGGGCCGGGGGCACCGCTGGCGGCCGCGCCAAGCACCAGCGCGGCTATGCCTTCATTTTCAGCCAGGACCGCACGGACCACGGCCACGGGTTCGCCCTGCTTCACGGTAATCGTCGGGCGAATGCCTGATTCCTCCATGAGCGTGCCCGCCGCGCCCGCGACCAGCGCTTCGGCGCGCAGCCGGGCCTCTTCCTCGATCGTGGCCTGAACCCCGCCCCATTGCAGAAATTCAGCGGGTGGGATCAGCGTGAGTATCTCCACCGCGCCCCCCGTCTTGGCAGCGCGGCGCGCGGCAAAGCGTAACGCGATCTCGGCTTCGGCCGTTTCGTCGACGACGACCAGATAGGTCCGCATCCTGTGGTTCCCCTCAATTTCGACAGCGTTGCGCCAATATCGCGCGTCCCGCAAGCCTACGGCCTTGACCCGATACCCCAATCGGGGCGAGAGGAGGCGCAGACCCTACGGAATCAAAAAGGTTTCACCGCGCCCATGCCGATCGAGCTCAAAATGCCCGCCCTTTCGCCGACCATGGAGGAGGGCACACTGGCCAAGTGGATGGTGAAGGAAGGCGATGTCGTCAAATCCGGCGATCTGCTCGCCGAAATCGAGACCGACAAGGCGACGATGGAATTCGAAGCCGTCGATGAGGGTGTGATTTCGAAGATCATGATCGCCGAAGGCACTGACGGCGTGAAAGTGGGCACGGTCATCGCGCTGATCACCGGCGAGGATGAGGACGCTGCGGCACCGGCATCCGCCGCCAAGGCCGAAGCGCCGGTGGCAAAGGCCGAACCGCCAGCGCCTGCCGCGAAGGAAGCAGCGCCCGCGCCCAAGCCCGCTCCGGCACCCGTCGCCCAAACGGGAGATCGCGTGAAGGTCAGCCCGCTGGCACGGCGGATCGCGGACGCCAAGGGCGTCGCGCTGTCCGATGTCGCGGGTTCCGGCCCCGGCGGACGGATCGTGAAGGCCGATGTGGAGGGGGCAAAGCCCGGCGCTGCCAAGGCGCAAGCGCCCGCGGTCGCAGCGTCGCCTGCGCCGTCTGCGCCTGTGGCTTCCGCTGCGTCCGCACCAGCCACTGCGCCATCCGCGCCTGTCGGCCCGAACGACGCACCTTATGAGACGATCAAGCTTTCCAACATGCGCAAGACGATCGCCAAGCGCCTGACGGAATCCAAGCAGACCGTCCCGCATTTCTATCTGACCCTCGATTGCAATCTCGAAAAGCTGCTCAAGCTGCGCGGGGAACTGAACGCAGGGCTCGAAAGCCGCGGCGTGAAGCTCTCGGTCAATGATCTGCTGATCAAGGCCTTGGGCGTGGCGCTTGAGCAGGTGCCCGATGCGAATGTGAGCTTTGCGGGTAATAATCTGCTCAAATTCTCCCGCGCGGATATCTCGATGGCGGTCGCCATTCCCGGCGGCCTGATCACGCCGGTGATCACCGATGTGGGCAGCAAGGCTTTGTCGAAGATCGCGACCGAAGCCAAGGATCTGGCGGGCCGCGCGCGCGACGGCAAATTGCAGCCGCATGAATTTCAGGGCGGCACCGCCTCCATTTCCAACCTCGGCATGTTCGGCATCAAGCAATTCGATGCGGTGATCAATCCGCCGCAGGGCATGATCCTGGCCGTGGGCGCGGGCGACAAGCGCCCCTATGTCGTCGATGGCGCGCTCGCGATCGCCACGGTGATGACCGCCACCGGCAGCTTTGATCATCGCGCGATCGATGGCGCGGTGGGGGCGCAATTGATGCAGGCGTTCCAGGCGCTGATTGAAAACCCGCTGGCGATGGTCGCCTGATATGACGATGATGCGCTCCGTCTTGTTCGGAGGCATTGCTGCCATCGGTGTGCCGGCTGTCGTGAAGACGCTCAAATCCGAAGGGCTTCAGATCCTTGCCGCGGGCAGCATGGATGTGGATGTGGGCCACGGCGTGACGCTTCACTGGTCATGGCCTGTCTTCGTGGTGGTCACCGGGCTTGTCTTCATCCTGCTGCAGACCACCCACGGTCGAAATTAGCGCCGTCCTTCCTATTTCAGATTGATCCGATCAGGAGCTTTTCATCTTGGCTGACACCTTTGACCTCATCATCCTGGGCTCCGGCCCCGGCGGCTATGTCGCCGCGATTCGCGCCAGCCAATTGGGCCTGAAAACCGCGATCGTCGAGCGGGAAAGCCTGGGCGGCATCTGCCTCAACTGGGGCTGCATCCCCACCAAGGCGCTGCTGCGCACCTCGGAAATCTATCATTATATGAAGCAGGCCGATAAATACGGCCTCTCGGTTGAAAAGCCCTCCTTCGATCTGGAAAAGGTGATCGGGCGTTCGCGCGGCGTGGCCAAGCAGCTCAATCAGGGTGTCACCGGCCTGATGAAGAAGAACAAGGTCACCGTCTATTTCGGTGATGGCAAGCTGACCGGGCCGGGCAAACTCTCGGTCACCAAGGATGGCGCTGTCACCGCGCTGGAAGCCAAGAATATCATCATCGCCACCGGTGCCCGCGCGCGCGATCTGCCTTTCGCCAAGGCGGACGGCAAGCGTATCTGGACCTATCGCACCGCGATGACGCCGCCGGAAATGCCCACCAAATTGCTGGTGATCGGTTCCGGCGCGATCGGCGTGGAGTTTGCGAGCTTCTATAATGACATGGGTTCTGAAGTGACCGTGGTCGAAATGCTCGATCGCGTGCTGCCCGTGGAAGATGCCGAAGTCAGCGCGTTCATGGAAAAATCGCTGACCAAGCAGGGGATGAAAATCCGCACGTCCACGGGGGTCCAGAAGATCACCGATACCGGCACGGGCATCAGTGCGGAGATCAAGGACAAGGACGGCAAGGTCACCACCGAAGACTTCAGCCATGTGATCGTGGCGGTGGGCATCGTGCCCAATGTCGAAAATATCGGCCTGGAAGACGTGGGCGTGGAGCCGGACAAACGCTTCCATATCAAGACCGATGCCACCTGCCAGACGAACGTGCCGGGCATCTATGCCATTGGCGACGTGACGGGTGCCCCGTGGCTGGCGCACAAGGCGAGCCATGAGGGGATCATCGCGGTCGAGGCGATCGCCGGCCTGCATCCCCATGCGATGGATGTGCTCAACATTCCGGGCTGCACCTATTGCCATCCCCAGGTGGCCAGTGTCGGCCTGACCGAGGCGAAGGCCAAGGAAGCCGGGTATAAGGTGAAGGTCGGCAAATTCCCGTTCATCGGCAATGGCAAGGCGATCGCGCTGGGCGAGACCGAGGGTTTCGTGAAGACCGTGTTCGATGAGGCCACGGGCGAATTGCTGGGCGCGCATATGGTGGGCGCCGAAGTGACCGAACTGATCCAGGGCTATACGATCGGCAAGACGCTGGAGACGACCGAAGCGGAACTGATGGAAACCGTCTTCCCGCATCCCACCATCAGCGAAACGATGCACGAAAGCGTGCTCGCCGCTTATGATCGCGTGCTGCATATTTGAGGCGTGACGATCCGGGGAGGATTGCGGCGCAGAACGGCCGGGCGGGCGGTGTAGGAATGACTGAGATGGATCCCGTTATCCGCCGGCTGTTCCGGTTTTCCATGATCTGCCTGGCCCTGGCTGTGCTGGTCTATGCGCTGGCCGGCTTTGGCCTGACCCAGGCGCTCGATGAGCGGGCGATGCTGGGTTTTAGGGGCATGGTGAGTCAATTGCCCCCGGCGGCCACGGATGTGGCGCGCGGGTTCACATGGATGGGCAATGGTCTGCCGCGCTCGCTGATCGCCGCGGGGTTCATCCTGTTCCTGATGATCCGCAAGCTGCAGCGCGCGGCATCCTACGTGCTTTATGCAACGGCGGGCATTGCCGCGCTCAATGCCTGGGTGCTCAAGGCCATCGTGGCGCGGCCCCGGCCCGATATCGTGCCGCGGCTGATCGAGGTGGACCAGAGCTGGAGCCTGCCGAGCGGCCATGCTGCCAACAGCGCGGCGGTCTATGGCGCGATCGCCCTGGTGGCGACGGTGATCTGGTGGCGCAAGAGCCAGCGACGGACGATCTGGGCGGCGGCGGGCCTGTTGGTGTTCGGCATCGGCCTGTCGCGCGTATGGCTGGGCGTGCATTGGCCGAGCGACGTGATTGCCGGCTGGCTTGTCGGCGCTGGATGGGCGCTGGGGTTGGCGGTGTTGCTGAAACCGGTGAGGGCGCGGGCGGGTAATTGATATTTCTGCCGTTTGTCCCGAGCGAAGTCGAGGGACATTGGTGAAGCGACAACGTCCCTCGACTGCGCTCGGGACAAACGGTGAGTTGGATTACTCCCCCGAAACCAGCTTCAACTGGCTCTCGCCCTCAAGCAAAACCGCATTGCCGCGTAGCGTGAAGCGGCCTTCGACATGACCGCCGCTGGCGATGCTGATCGTTTCATAAGTCACGTCGCCGGTGATGTGCGCGGTGCGCTCCACGATCAGTTCGCGGGCGTTGATCGCGCCGTCTACCGTGCCCGAAAGGCGCGCGGTTTCCGCGGTGACGCTGCCCCTGATCCGGCTGCTCTCGCCCTGAACGAGCGCGGCGCATTGAATATCGCCCTCCACCGCGCCATCGATGTGCAGATCGGCCTTGGCGCTGATATTGCCGGTGATGACGACATCCGCGCCGATCACCGAAAAGCCGGTGCTGTTAGCCTTGGCCGAACCGCCGCTTGACGCTGTCTTGGACTTTGAGAACATCTTCATTCGCCTCCAGGAAAGGGCGGGGATTGATCGCGCGGCCCTGCACACGGACCTCGAAATGGAGATGGGTGCCGGTGGAGCGCCCGGTGCTGCCCATGCGTGCGACCTGCTGGCCGCGCTTCACGACATCGCCCACCTTGGCATTGAAGCCGGACAAATGACCATAGCGGGTTTCAAGACCATGGCCGTGATCGACCACGACCAGATTGCCATAGCCATTTTGCTGGCCGACGAAAGTGACGCGCCCGGCCGAAGCCGCGAAGATCGGCTGACCATTATAGCCGCCCACATCCATGCCGGCATGGAGCGCGCCGGCTCCGGTAAAGGGATCAGCGCGATAGCCGAAGCCGCTGGTATAGGAGAGCGGGAAAGCGGGGGCACTATTGGGCATGGCGAGCAGCGTACGCTCCATCCGGTCAAGCTGCTGCAGCGAAATGGCGAGCTTGGACAGATGCGGATCGCGGGCGGACTTGGCCGGAATGAAGGGGCCGCCCATGCCGCTGTTGCGGGCCGGACCGATGAGTGAGCGGGGATCGAGGCCAAGCCTGCGGATGGCGTTTTCGGCCTGACGCGCGCGGACGGCCGCGGCGAGGGACAGGCGTTCGGCGAATGCGAACTGGCGCTGCTCCAGGGCGGCGAGCGGGGCTGCCGGGCTGGCGCTGCTGATCTTCTGCGTCTGGTCTGCGGGCGGCGTCGCCGCGGGTGCCTGGGCAGCGGCGGGCTGCGGATTGATCTGCACATCGCCGAAATAATGCTGGATCATCTGATCCATCTTTTGCTGACGCGCCTCGATCCGGTCTGCCATGCCATCTACGGAGGAGCGGTAGGCCTGAACGCGGCTTGCGGTCTGCGTCACCTTTTCCTGCTGCGCATCGAGCGCGATGCGATCCTGATTGGTTTTCACCTGGAGGGTAATCATCAGCGCGCCGCCGATCACCAAGGCCACCGCGGCCAAGGCCGTGGCGGACGCGAGCTTGATCTGAAATCCGGAAGTGATCTTGAGGAATCGCATCTGGCCACCGGAGCGGACATAGATCTCGCGATCAGGAAAATAGCGGGCCACGCGGGCAATCAGCCCGTTCGCCCCCTTCAAATTTAGGTTCACTGTGCGACCCGTGTTTTTTAATGGGATGCCGGGCGCATAGCAGTGGCACCGGAGAGTCGCGATTCAGCCGGATCGGACTCGTGACGAGTCGAGTAAGACTCGCGATAAGACGAGGGAACCAACCGCAAGTACCGTATTGATTCGTCACACTTACGGGTGCGTTTTACGATAAATCTTCGCGAATCGCCGGTTTTAGGGAGTTTTACCTTCCGACATTTCGAGAATCACTTGCCATTGCGCCGCAGACAGTGGCGCGACCGACAGGCGCGACTGCTGCAGCATGACCATATCGGCCAGCTTCTTTTCCGCTTTCATGGCGGCGAGCGACACCGGATTCTTGAGCGCCTTCAATGGCTTCACCCGCACGGCAACCCAACGGCCGGTCTCGTCCGTCCGATCGGGCTCTGCCGCTGCCGCGATCTCCATGATGCCCACCGCTTCCTTGCCGATATTGCTGTGATAGAAAAAGGCGTGATCGCCGGGCTTCATCGCCTTCATATGACCGGCGGCGGCATTGTTGCGCACACCATCCCAATAGCCTTCGCCATCTTTCACCAGATGATCCCAACCATAGACATCGGGTTCGGATTTCATCAGCCAGTAATTGCGGGTCATCGGAAATCTCGCCTGATTGCACGGATTGATCGAACCAATGTCATAGTCGATCTGTTATGAGAGCCAAACCCGATCCTGAGGAGAATAAACATGATCACCCGCATAGGTTCCGCCACTTATGAAGGCTTTGGCAAAGAGGGGAAGGGGCATGTTTCCACTCAATCCGGCGTGCTTTCGGACAATCCCTATGGCTTTAACACGCGCTTCGAGGATACGCCGGGCACGAACCCCGAAGAACTGATCGCGGCCGCCCATGCAAGCTGCTTCACCATGGCGCTGAGCTTCGCGCTGGCCGGCGCTGGCTATACCGAGGGTTCATTGTCCACCAAGGCGGCGGTGAAATTGGACAAGGAAGGCGATGGTTTCAAGATTTCGCGTTCGGATCTGACGCTGACCGCCAGCGTACCGGGGATCGACGCGGCGGAATTTGCCGAGATTGCGGCAGGGGCCAAAGCGAATTGCCCGGTCTCTAAGCTGCTCAATGCGGAAATCACGCTGGAGCATACGCTGTCCAACTGACGCCGGTTCGATGCTTTACATGGACCGGCGAAACAGTTTTCCGCGTTCCGTGATCATTACGGCGATGATCGCCCCCGTGCCGCACAGGGTGAAACCTGCATAAAGCGGCACGGTGGTGCCATCGAAGCTCTGGCCCACGAAAATGCCGATGGTGGCACCCATTATGGTGGAAAAGCTGCCCTGGAGCGAACTTGCGGTGCCGGCGACATCGCCCACCTTCTCCATCGCCAGTGCGCCGAAATTGGCGGTGGACAGCGCGAAACAGCCCATCATCAACCCCTGCAATATCACGAAGACGGTCAGATCCTCATATCCAAGCGCGCTCGATATCAGATGAAGAGCGGCGAAGATCGTAAAGCCGATCATCGCCCAATGGCCGATGTAACGCATCCCCAGACGCTCGACGAAATGCGAATTGAACAGCGATCCCAGCGCCATCATGCCCGCGACGCCACCAAAGGCGGGCACCAGGAGATGCGATGCCTGGAAAACATCGGAAAAGATCTGCTGGACCGAATTGATGAAGCCCATCAGCGCCCCGGTCAGGAAGGCGATCGCCACGGTATAGCCGGTGGACTGGCGATCGCTCAGCACGCGGGCATAGGAGGCCTTGATGCGCGCGGGCGTGATCGGCAGCCTGTTTTCCGGGTCCAGCGTTTCGGGCAGGCGCAGCGCGATCCAGCCGCCGATGGCGATGCCGACCGCGGCGAGCGCCACGAAAATCCAGCGCCACGGGGCGATCGTGAGGATCAATTGGCCCACCGCCGGCGCCACGATCGGTGCCGCCATGAACACGATGAACGCCAGGCTCATCACCCGCGCCATCTGACGCCCGACAAACCGATCCCGCACGATGGACACCACCAACACGCGGCCACCCGCGGCGGAAGCGCCTTGCGCTATCCGGGCTGCGATCAGCCATTCAAAGCTGGGCGCCAGCGCGGCTGCTATGCTGAAAATCGTATAACAGACCATGGCGATCAGCATGATGCCGCGGCGACCAAAGCGATCGGAGAGCGTGCCGACGAAGAATTGTGCCACGCCGAAACCGATCATGAAGGCGGAAATCACGAACTGGCGGTGATTGCCGCTGGTCACGCCCAGGCTCTCGCCGATCGCGGGCAAAGCGGGCAACATGGAGTCGATCGCAAGCGCGACCATGGCCATGATCGCCGCCATCAATCCGACGAATTCGCGGAAGCCCGGACCCTTTGCGGTCTGACTGTCTGGGTTGGTGATGCCGTGCATGATGAGCGCCTTGGCGGAAAATGCAGCACATTTCCAGTGTTGCGCTGCAATAAATCCGTCAGCCGAGCAGGCCCATGCCCAGCAATAGCAAGAGGAAAAGGGTGAGCGCGATCGATGAAAATATCAAAAGCAGGCAAGTGCGCACGAGCGTCGCGAACCGTCCGGTCTCGTAAGCGCCCTTGATCTGCCGGTAAAAATGCACGGGCGGCACGATCGTCGCCAGCGCTGCGATCACCCAGCTCGCGGCCCCCGCTACACCCATCAGGGTCAAAAGAACGCACAGGAGAGACATGAACGCCAGCGAATAGGTCACGAAGATCGTATGATCGTAAATGTGCCGTTTGCGATGCCAGGCAAACATCATCCAGACGAAGGGAACAGAGATGGGGATCAGCGCCCAGGAATATTTATAGGCGCTGGTCTGGATCTTGTAGAGCGCAAGGCTGGGATTGGCGGTGGCTTTGGCGATGCCCTTGTCCAGCTTGGGCCAGCCGGTCTTCACATTGGCGAAATTCGGCATGGTGCCGCCGCCTGCCGGTGTCGAAGCGCCTTCCATTTCCTTTACGATCTTCTGGCGGGTCGCAAGATTTTCAGACAGTGTCTGGGTCGGCTGACCAGCGGCCTTGGCTTCCGCCAGTTTCCGTTCGGTTTCGGCTACGCCTCTTTTCTGGATCCGTAACTGATCGGAGAGTTGCGCGCCGATTTGCTGACGACCTTCAGGCTTGATTTCCAGATCGTCGAGATGTCCGCCAAAGGTGTTGATCACCGCGAACATCAGGAAAACCGAGAAGAGGAACAGCGCCAGCGGCGAGATGAAGCGCGCGCGCTCGCCGTGGATATAGCGCCGGGTGAGCGCGCCCGGCTGCCAGGCGAGCATGGGCAGGGTACGCCAGATCTTGCCTTCGAAATGGAACACGCCATGAGCCAGATCATGCCAGATCGCACCGATCGAACGGTGAATATGGCCCGATTGACCACAAGCGTGACAATAAGCGCCAACAAGCGCGGTGCCGCAATTCAGGCAGGCCCCCTCTGTATGATGGGTATCGCCGGCCTCGCCCTCGATCGCGCGCGCGATCAGGCCGCCCGTGATCGCGTCTCCCGCAGCGTCCATATCCCCCGTCATGGCCCTGTCATATCAGCGGCGGGGAGGAACGGGGAGAGGCTATTTATGCGGCGCAGCGAACGTGCTAGCGCGCCGGATTATGCTTATGTTAGATGAAGATTCCGATGCCCTGATCCGCACGATGGCGCAGGAGGCCCGCGCCGCGGCGACCGTGATCGCGCGTGCGCCAAGCGCGGTAAAGGCCGCAGCATTGGTGGCCGCAGCCGAAGCGATTCGCGCGGACGCGGATGGGATCCTGGCGACCAATGCGGAAGATATGGCGCGGGGCCGTGCCAACGGGCTGACTGCAGCGCTGCTCGATCGGCTGCTGCTCGATCGCGAACGCATCGCCGCGATGGCGGACGGCGTTGAATCGGTCGCCGCGCTGCGCGACTCGGTCGGGCGGATCATCGAGGAAACCGTGCGGCCCAACGGCCTGATCCTGCAGCGGGTCCGCGTGCCGCTGGGTGTGATCGCCATCGTCTATGAGAGCCGGCCCAATGTGACCGCGGATGCCGGAGCCTTGTGCTTCAAATCGGGCAATGCCGCGATCCTGCGCGGCGGATCGGAAGCGCAGGCCAGCAACCGCGCGATCCATGCAGCGATGGCGCGCGGACTGGTGTCGCAAGGATTGCCGGCTGCTACGATCCAGCTTGTCCCGACCACGGACCGTGCCGCCGTCGGCGCGCTGCTGCGCGCGGAAGGGCTGATCGACATGATCGTGCCGCGCGGTGGAAAATCGCTGGTGGCGCGTGTTCAGGCCGAGGCGCGGGTGCCTGTGCTGGCGCATCTGGACGGGATCAATCACATCTATGTCGATGCCGCGGCTGACCCCGCCAAGGCGATGGAGATCGTGGTCAACGCCAAGATGCGACGAACCGGCGTGTGTGGCGCGATGGAGACCCTGCTGATCGACCGCGCCTATCCCGATGCGGCGGCATTGCTGGGCGCATTGATCAAATCCGGCTGCGAAGTGCGCGGCGATGCGGCGGTGCAGGCGCTTGATCTGCGGATCGAACCCGCCACTGCGGCCGATTGGGATACCGAATATCTGGATGCGATTGCGTCCGTTGCGATGGTGGATGGCGTGGAGGAAGCGATCGCGCATATCGCGGCGCATGGATCGCACCACACCGATGCCGTGCTGACCGAGGACCGGGCCGTGGCGGAACGCTTCCTGGGCGAAGTCGATAGCGCGATCGTGATGCACAATGCCTCCACGCAATTTGCCGATGGCGGCGAATTCGGCCTGGGCGCTGAAATCGGCATCTCCACCGGACGGCTCCACGCCCGCGGTCCCGTGGCGCTGGAGGGGCTTACGACCTATAAATGGCTGGTCAGGGGCACCGGGCAGGTGCGTCCTTGAATCGGATGTATACAAGTGATACATTCGTTTCATGAGCAAGACATCCGTCATCACCGCCCGGCTTGACCCGGAAACGCTGGAACTGGTCGACAAGGTCGCCAAATCGCACGGCCGCAGTCGCGCCTGGTTCGCGGCGCACGCGATTCAGCGGGTTGCCGAGAGCGAGGCGGATTTTCTGGCCTTCGTGCAGGTGGGCATTGACGCCGCCGATCGCGGTGAGCTGATTCCGCAGGATGAGGTGTTTGCCAAGATCAGGGCGCGGCGGCAGGGGCGTGAAGCCGCGTGAGAGCAATCGTCTGGACGACGCCGGCCGAGCATGATCTCGAAGAGATAGACGATTACTGGCTGAAGCATAATCCGGAACGGGCTGACGCAATTCTGGACGTGATCGAGGCTGCGGGCAATTTCCTCACCACAATGCCGCACGCTGGTCCGGCGGTACACAGCCTTGCCGCGCGCAAATGGAGCGTGAGCACGACGGATTATGTTCTGGTGTATCGGGTTCATGTCGACCGAATCGAGGTTTTGCGTGTGCATCATGCACGGCAGGATTGGTTTCCGTCTTGACCAGAATCGGTCTCCTCGGTGGTTCCTTCAATCCGGCGCATCGTGGACATCGCCGGATCAGCACATTCGCGCTAGCCGCCTTGGGGCTGGACGAAATCTGGTGGATGGTCTCCCCCGGCAACCCGCTCAAGGATGGCGCGACGGATATGGCACCGCTCGCCGCAAGGCTCGCTTCGGCGCAGAAAATGGCGCGCGGCCTGCCCATTCGCGCCACCGCGATCGAGCGGACGCTGGGCACGCGATACACTGTGGATACGTTGGCGGCGCTGCGCCGTCGTTACCCCAAGGCGGAATTCATCTGGCTGATGGGCGCCGATAATCTGGATCAGTTTCAGCGCTGGCGCGCATGGCGCAGCATCGCCCGCATAGTTCCGATTGCTGTTATCGCGCGTCCGGGCTATGACGGGGCTGCCCGCGCAAGTCCTGCGATGGGCTGGCTGCGGCGCTTCGTCCACCCCGTTAGCCAGAAACAGGAATGGACGCATTGGAGACCGCCGGCGCTCGTGCTCTTGCGCTTTCGCCCCGATCAGACCTCCGCAACCCGTCTGCGACAGGCGGACCCCCATTGGCATCGTGCCTTCGACCGCAGCGCTCCGCGCGACGGCGTCACGCGACGACCATTTCCCCCAAAGGACTAGATTTTGCCCGCCACCGTACCTGCCATCAACGTGCCCCCTGCCAAATCCGACAATGTCGAGGCGCTGCACCAGCTTATCCTGACATCGCTCGATGATGATCAGGCGCTGGAAATCGTCAGCATCCCGCTCGCCGGAAAAAGCAGCATCGCGGATTACATGGTGATCGCCAGTGGCCGATCCACGCGGCAGGTCGCGTCGATGGCACAGAAGATCGCGCACAAGATCAAGGATGAGTTTCACCGCGGTTCGCGCATCGAAGGCTTGCCCACCGCCGATTGGGTGCTGATCGACGCGGGCGACGTGATCGTCCACCTGTTCCGCCCCGAAGTCCGCAGCTTCTACAATCTTGAGCGGATGTGGAATTTTGGTGAGGCACCTGCCGCGAACGAGGGCTGATGCTCCTCCATATCGTCGCGCGGGGGCGGATCGGGCGATCGCCCGAGGCCGAATTGCTCGATCGTTATGTGAAGCGGCTGAGCTGGCCGTTCAAGCACACCGAATTACCCGACACCGGCGGCAAGATGCCCGCGCGGGAGCCTGGCACCGTGCTGGTAATGCTTGATGAGAAGGGCGAACAGCTCACCTCCATGCAATTTGCGAAAAAGCTGGAGGGCTGGCGCGATCAGGGGCGGCGGGAGACGCGCTTCCTGATTGGTGCGGCGGATGGCTTCGATGACTCGCATCGCGCCGAGGCCGATCTGCTGATTGCCTTCGGCAGGGCCACCTGGCCACATCTGATGGCCCGCGCGATGCTGGCCGAGCAATTGTGGCGCGCCACCTCCATCCTTGCCAATCATCCTTATCATCGCGAAGGATAAGCGGCATGAAGCGCGCCGCTGTCCCGATCGCCTTGTTCGCCGCGCTCAGCCTCGGCCTGATCGCGTTTTCGCCCGCGACCGCCACGATCGAGGATGAGCAGCGCGCGTTGCTGAAGGCCAAGCGCGAGGCGGTTGCCGCGCTCGCCCGGTCCGAAAAGCTCGATGCGCAGGCGCAAAGTGAGAATGACGAGGCGATCCGCGCCCGCACGCAGGAAGCTGCTGTGGCCGCGCGCATCCAGCAGGCCGAGGCGGATATAGTGGCGGCAGAGGCACGCATCCGCATCATTGCGCGTCTGCAGGATGTTCACGCGGCCAGCCTCGCCGCCAAGCAGGGGCCGGTGGTCAAGCTCACTGGCGCGTTACAGATGATGTCGCGCCGTCCGCCGATGCTGGCACTGGTGCAGCCCGGATCGACCAGCGATCTGGTGCATGTACGGATGCTGTTGGCTGGTGTGCTGCCCGTGATCGAACAGCGCACGGCGGGCTTGCGCGCGGACGTGGCCAAGGCGCGCGCCTTGCGCGGGTCCGCCGAAATGGCGGCGCGCGCGCTGCACACCGGGCGCGAGCGTCTGGAATCCGAACGTATGGCGCTCGCCAAGCTGGAGGCGGAGCATCGGATGCGATCGGCGCAATTCGCCGATGGCGCGATGTTCGAATCCGATCGGGCGATCGGGCTGGGGGAGAAAGCGCGCGATATCGTCGATCTGATGGCCGAGCTGGAAGTGCAGGCGGGCTTGCGCGAGGACCTGGCGAGCCTGCCCGGCCCGATGTTGCGCCCCGCGCGGCCCGGCACCCGGCCCGTGCCGCTGAACCAGAATGCGGCGCGACCACAAAGTAATCCGCCTTATCGGCTGCCTGTGGTGGGGCAGGTGGTCACTGGCCTTGGCGAAATCGCGGCGTCCGGCGCGCGCGCCAAGGGGTTGACGCTGGCGGTGCAGCCAGGTGCTCAGGTAGTGGCACCCACGCGCGGCCGCATCGCTTATGCCGCGGATTATCGCGGATTCGGCAAGATCGTGATCATCGATCATGGCAGCGGATGGACGACCTTGCTGACTAGCATGGCCGGCCTCGGCGTAAAGGTGGGGGATCAGGTGGAGCAGGGCAGCCCGATCGGCCGCGCCGGCAATGATCGGCCCCGGATCACGGTGGAACTGCGTCGCAACGGCCGGCCGGTGGATATCACGCCATTGGTGGGGTGAATAATCCGTCATTCCCGCAAAAGCGGGAATCCCGCTTCTTCTTCTATCGGACGCTTCGAGGAAAAGCGGGATCCCCGCGTTCGCGAGGATGACAAGAGAGAGAAACAGTCACCTCTCATTCATCCGCATTCAGCTTGGTTTCGCCTGCGCCAAAAAGCCTGTATGATGCAGTCAAAGTCTGGGAACCCCTTTGAACGGGAATTACGTTTCAATGTCCAAGTCCTTCGTTCAGGCGCTCGTCGCTGTTTCCGCGATCGCCCTTATCCCCGCCACCACCGCCGGCATGGCCGCGGTCGATTCGACGACCTGGCGCGAGCTGGATCAATTCGTCGCGGTGTTCGATCGGGTGCGTGCCGAATATGTCGACAAGGTGGATGACGAGGCGCTGATCCGTGGCGCGATCGACGGGATGCTCGCCAGCCTGGATCCGCACAGTTCCTATCTCGATGCGCGCGATGCCGCCAATCTGCGGACGCAGACCGAAGGCTCCTATGGCGGCCTCGGCCTCACGGTCACGATGGAAGATGGCGCGGTGAAGGTGATGACGCCGACCGAGGATACCCCCGCTTTCCGCGCCGGGATCAAGACGGGCGACTATATCACGCATCTCGATGGCAAGCTGATCTATGGCGGCACGCTGGATGAAGCGGTGGACCAGATGAAGGGCAAGCCCGGCACCCAGGTGCGGCTCACCATCGTGCGTCCCGGCCGCGATGCACCTTTCGACGTGACGCTGACCCGTGAGATCATCGTGCTCAAGCCGGTGAAATGGGAAGTGAAAAACAATGTCGGCGTGATCAACATCAACACATTCTCTTCGAAAACCGCCGATGGCGTGCGCGCCGCGATCATGGGGATCGATAAGTCCCTCGGCCGTAAGCCCGCGGGTTATGTGATTGATCTACGCTCCAATCCCGGTGGCTTGCTGGATCAGGCGATCGAGGTTTCCGATATCTTCCTGGAGCGCGGCACCGTGGTCGAGCAGCGCGGGCGTAACCGCGGCGATATCGAGCGTTACAGCGCGCGGCCCGGCGATATGGCGCAGGGGTTGCCGATCGTGGTGCTGGTGGATGCCGGTTCCGCCTCCGCTGCCGAAATCGTCGCGGGTGCGCTGCAGGATCAGCATCGCGGCGTGGTGATGGGCGAACGCAGCTTCGGCAAGGGTTCGGTGCAGACCGTGATCCAGTTGACCGACACCACCGGCCTTCGTCTGACCACGGCGCGTTATTATACGCCTTCGGGTCGTTCGGTGCAGGAAGGCGGAATCGAACCCGATATCCTGGTGCCGCAGCTTTCCGATCCGGATTACAAGACGCGCCCGCGCGTTCGGGAGGCGGATCTGAAGCGCCACCTGATCAACGAGGCCAAGGTGGATAACAGTGTGTTGGAGGATGATGCCAAGACCGATCCGCGCTTTGCCATGACGGCCGATGAGCTGAAGAAAAAAGGCGTGGAGGATTTCCAGCTCAATTATGCGATCGAAGCCGTGGTGCGCGCCGGGCGCAAACCCGCCGTGCTGGCGGCGCTCGCCGCCCGCCCCGGCGGCAAGCGCTGACGCCAGGGGACGCTGAGGGATCATGACCGACAGGCTTGGCCTTGCGCGTGCCGTCGCGCTGCTCGCTCCGGTGGCGCTACTGGGCGGCGCGCTGATCTCCCAATATTGGGGCGGGCTGTTTCCGTGCGAAATGTGTTATTGGCAACGCTGGCCGCACATGGCGGCGATCGGCCTGGCGCTGCTCGCGATCCTGCTCCGGCGCACGGCGGGGGCCAAGCCTTTGCTGGCGCTGGCCGCGATCGCCATCTTGATCAGTGGCCTCATCGGTGGTTTTCACGCAGGCGTCGAATATGGCTGGTGGGAAGGGCTCACCCAATGTTCAACCACCATGGCGTCGGGCGATCGCAGCACGATCCTGGCGCGCATCATGGCCGCGCCGATCATCCGCTGTGATGTGGCGCAATGGGAATTGGCAGGGATTTCGCTTGCCGGGTTCAATTTCATCTTCTCGACCGGCACGGCGCTGTTGATATTGGCGCTGATGGCAAAGGGACGCAAGGTATGAACCGGATAGACACAGCGTCTATGCTTCGCGTGAACCAGGCAGGTGAATATGGGGCAACGCGCATCTATGCCGGCCAACTGGCCGTGCTGGGCGATCGCTCGCCCGTGGCGCGTTCGATTGCCGGCATGGCGGCGCAGGAGCAGCGGCACCGGGCGCATTTCGATGCGATGATCGCGGCGCGCGGCGTGCGGCCGACATTGCTGCAGCCCTTCTGGGATGTGGCCGGTTTTGCGCTCGGTGCGGTGACGGCGGCGATCGGCCCCGAAGCGGCGATGGCGTGCACCGCGGCGGTCGAGACCGAGATCGACAAGCATTATGGCGCGCAACTCGATCAGCTTGGCGACAGCGATCCCGCGCTTTCGAGCGCCATCGCCGAATTTCGCGCCGAAGAGGTTGAGCATAAGGAGGCGGCGATGGCGGCAGGGGCCGAACTCGCGCCGGCCTATCCGCTGCTGAGCGGCGCGATCCGGCTGGGTTGCCGCGCGGCGATCGCGCTTTCGAAGCGGATATGAGCGGAGCCGCCGCCCGCATTGACGCGTTGGTGACGTGACGGAATTTCGGGCGGCATATCGCCTGACACAATCAGAAGAGGACCAAGCCATGAAGCCATCCATCCTGATCCCCGCGCTGGCCGCGGCATTCGCCCTGACCGCCGCGGCTTCTGCGCAGACCGGACCCGCAGCGGTCGAGCCGAAGATCAATCAGGTGATCGTCTATGGCGATCAGCCTTGTCCGCTGAGCACCGAGGACGAGATCGTGGTGTGCGCGCGCGATTCGGAGGAATTCCGCATCCCCGCAAAGCTGCGCGGTAATCCCAATGCGCCGGCCAATCAGGCGTGGGGCGTGCGCGCCACGCAGATCGAATATGTCGGGCGCTCGGGCCTCGGCACCTGCTCGGCCACCGGCGCTGACGGCGCGAGCGGCTGTTTCAACAAGCTCGTTCAGCAGGCCCGTGCCGAACGCAAGCAGGGCGATGGCACCGGTTCGGTCGGGCTGATCGAGGCCGCACGTCAGGAGCGTCTTGGCCAGATTGACGAGAAATCGGATGCGATCGAGGCGCGGGTGAAGGCGGAGGAAGCGCAGAAGAAAGCGGCGAAGGACGTTGAGAAGAACATGCCGCAGCCGGAGTGAATTCGGGACGATAAGACATGCCGTTTGGGTGGCTATGATTGTTACGGCACCCGCATCTTCTAACCCCGTTTGTCCCGAGCGAAGTCGAGGGACGTGGATCCGGTTCCCACGTCCCTCGACTACGCTCGGGACAAACGGGTTCTCGCGGCTAAATTACCCCTTCTCCCCCGCGATCCACGCATCGATCTGTGCGTCCAGAACGTCCAGCGGCACCGCGCCTTGGCCCAGCACGGCATCGTGGAAGCGGCGCAGATCGAATTTGGGGCCGAGTGCGGTTTCAGCCCTTTCGCGCAGCGCCCGGATCTTGAGTTCGCCCAGCTTATAAGCCAGCGCCTGGCCGGGCCAGGTGATGTAGCGGTTTACCTCGGCATCGATATTGGCGTCGGACATGGCGGTATTGTCCTTCATATATTGCACCGCCTGCTCCTTGCTCCATCCCTTCGAATGGATGCCGGTATCCACCACCAGCCGGCACGCGCGCCACATCTCATAGCTCAGCCGCCCCATGTCTTTTTCGGGGGTGTCATACAGGCCGATCTCGATCCCCAGCCGCTCCGAATACAATCCCCAGCCCTCGACAAAAGCGGTGAAGAACGTCCCCGCCCGTCGCCACAAGGGCATGTCCAGTTCCTGCTGGAGCGCGATCTGCTGATGATGGCCGGGCACCGATTCATGCGCTGTGAGCGCCGGAATTTCCCAGAAGGGGCGCTGATCGAGCTTGGACGTGTTGACATAATATGTGCCTGAAAGTCCGGATTCAGGAGATCCGGGGCCATAATAGGCAGTGGTCGTGCCTTCGGCGGTTTCCGCGGGAATTGCGCGAATGCCATAGGGCAGCCGGGCGACCTTGCCGAACAGGCCGGGCATCTTGCCATCGATGGTCTTGGCGACGCGCGCCGATTTTTCCATCAGCTCTTCGGGTGTCTTGGCATAATATATCGGATTGGTGCGCAGATCCTGGATGAACGCCGCACGGCTGGAGAAGCCCGCCATCTTCGCCACCGCCTCCATTTCGCCGCGGATGCGCGCGACTTCCTTCAGCCCGATATCGTGGATCGCGGCGGGCGTGAGATCGGTGGTCGTCTCCTGCCGGATGCGGAAGGCGTAATAATCCGCACCGCCCCTTTGCGCAGATATGCCCGGCGTCCTGGCGCATTTTTTCAGATAGGTGCCGGTGTAGAAATCATAATGCTTTTGATAAGCCGGATTCAGCACCCTTGTGATGATCGTCCGCGCTTTGTCTTGCATCGTGGCCCATTCGGCGGCGCTGGCATCGACCGGACGGGATTTCAGAAAGGGCGCATAGAAGCGCGATGTCACCGGATCGTCCGCAATGACGCCGATGATGCCCTTTTCCGATCCCTGGATCGCGACGCATGGCAAGACATAGCCCTTGTCCACCGCCATCTGCGTGATCTTCAACGCCTCGTCATTGAGCGCGGGATATTGCGCGATGCGGGCGAGATAGCTGGCATAATCCGCCTTGGTGCGAAACGGCAGACTGTCCGCCATGCCCGCGAAGCTCTGGTGCCAGCCGTCATAGGTGGTGAACAGCATCATGCGCTGGCCATAGCCATTGCCTTCGATCGCTTCGGCAAAGCCGCGCCGCAGAATTGCCTTGTTCACGCTGTCCGCAGGAGAAAGCGCGGTATCGGAAATGGCATCCAGCCGCCTCAGGAAACCGACAAGTTCCTTCGTCCGCGCGTCTGCGGCGGCAAGGCTGATATCCTGGATCTTGTCGTCATATGTCCGCACGCCCAGCGATGTCGCATAGACCGGATTCTGCCTGAGCATCCAGGCTTCATAATCCGATTGCAGCGCCTTGAAGTCGTCCGCTGGTGCGGCGGAGACGGGCGTCGTGGTCAACAGCAGGACGGACAGAAGCAACGTGCGCATGACGAAATTTCTCCCTGGATTTTGATGCGGACGCTAGACCGGCCATCGGGCGATGGCCAGCGTGCGTTCGTCGCATATCGAGAACGATTGTGGGAACCGTTTCCAGCGCCATGCTTATTACGCGCATGAAGGCGCGGGCATCATCGGCGAAGGACAATGGGCGATCGGAAAAGCTTCGGCGGGAGGCGCGGAATTGCGTCCTTATCGCCGTGCGCGAAGACGAGCCGGAGTTTGCGGCCATGTTGATCGATGAGGCGTTGAAGCTTTCCCGGCGCGCGCGCGAACTGGATAGCGGCGCGCCGCCATCGAACGACAAGCCCATCCTGTTGCAAGGAGATGATCATGACCCTGAAAGCCATCGCCCTGAACGGCACGCTGAAACCGAAGGGCGCGTCCTCCACCGATCGGATGATCGCAACGCTGGGGACTGCCTTTGCGAAACATGATGTGGAGATCATCGAGACGATCCGTCTGGCCGATCACGATATCCTGCCGGGCGTAAAATCGGATGAAGGCAAGGGCGATGCCTGGCCCGCGATCCGCGAAAAGATACTGGCGGCCGATATCCTGATCTTTGCGGGGCCGATCTGGATGGGGCAGGTGTCCAGCGTATCCAAGCGCGCGCTGGAGCGGATGGACGCCTTTCTCGACGAGACTGACGATCAGGGGCGGATGCCAAGCTATTCCAAGGTCGCGATCGCCGCGATCGTCGGCAATGAAGATGGCGCGCATCATGTGAGCGCCAATGTGTTTCAGGCGTTGAACGATGTGGGCTTCACCATTCCCGCCGTCGCCGCCTGTTATTGGGTGGGTGAGGCTATGGGATCGAAGGATTATAAGGATCTGGATGCCACGCCCCGTGCTGTCACGAAGACGGCGGGCATGGTGGCGACCAATGCGGCGCATCTGGCGGCATTGCTCAAGGACAATCCCTATCCGGGCTGACGCACCATTTCTTCATAGCGCTTGAAGAGATGCTCCATGCGGGCGAGATCACTCATGAAGGGTGCCTTGCGATAGAGCCGATCGACCGCAGCATCCAGTGCGGTATGAGCGCGGCGGAGTTCGGCGGGCATCATATCCGGATCATAGAGATCGGCGAGCGTCGCGTCTGCATTTTTGGGCAGGGCGCGCGCGTCAAGCACCGATCGGGCCAGCGCTTCCAATCTGCAGCGCTGCGCATCGGCGGCATCGGGCCAGGGGAAACTGTTGTAGACCAGCCCGATCGTATAGCGATAGCGGCTCTCCAGCCTTCCGCCGACATGCCGCAGCCACGCCATGTGCATCCGGCTGGTGAGAATGGCGAAATGCCACAGTGTGGCGTCGGCCAGGATCTGCACGAGATCGGTGGGTATGGCGCGCGTGTCATTCCAGCCGATCGGCACGTAATCGCGCCGCTCGGAACTCACCTTGGGAATGATCAGGAAGCGCCCTTCCGGACGGGTATTCACTTCGAATGACAAGGGATATTGGGCCAGATCGCGGGTTGCCGCTTTCTTGCTGGCGGACCGGAATGCCCGCACATTGCGTATCCGTTCGCGCACCGCGGGCAGACGCTGTATCTCCGCGGGTGGCGTATCCTGGAGATCGAGGATCCAGCGCTGCCCGCCGCGAATGAATTCCAGCGCGCCGATCAGCGGAACCATTAGCGCCGCCGCATCCGGCTCTTGCCGCAGGAAGGCCGCACGCTGGGCGGGATTGAAGATATAGTGGCCGCCATCCACGATCTTGCTGCCCATCCGCATCACCGGCGCATCGCAGATCGGCGTCGTCGCTTCGGAAACCACCATGTGCTGCTCGGCTGGCTTGGCATCGAAAAGATAAGCGCTCAGCGCGGCATGGCGCGTTTCGATCGCTGGATCCTTGCCCTCGGCATAGCTGAACAGCCGCTTTTCATCGGGCGATTTCTCGTGTCGGGCTAGCCCGATCACCACGGTATGGACTCCCGCGCGGCCGGGCCAGGCAAAGCTGCGATGTGCGAACGTGATCTCGAGCCCAAGCTGTTCGAACAGGATGGGCCAGAGCTGCGCCACCTGTTCTCCCTGGCAGATCGAATTGGTCGCAACGAACCCAATGCGCATGGCGCGGCCGACCGCATCCGGAGCGCCGCACGCATTGAGATAGGCACCGGCCTTCAGAAACCATGATGTCACATAGTCCAGCGATCCCGCACGCCGCCCGAAGCGGCGGAGGAGATGGCGCATCTGCTGGCGCTGGGAGGGAGATTGATAGCTTTGCCCGATGAACGGCGGATTGCCCAACACATAGGAACAGCGCTCAGGCGGCAGAACCTCCGCCCAGTCGATCTCGAGCGCGTCGGCATGGCGAATGGTCGGCGCGGTCACGAGCGGGATGCGCGCGTAATTCTGGCCGAAATCTTCGGCGAGCCGGGTATTGGCGATATGATCGGTCATCCACAACGCAACTTCGGCGATCTGCGCGGGGAATTCATCGATCTCGATCCCGTGAAACGCATCCACGTTCAGCCTCGAAAGCAACGCGATGTCGGTGACGCGGTTGACCTCGGTCTCCTTCAATACCTCCCGCTCCAGCTCGCGCAATTCGCGGTAAGCGATCACCAGGAAATTGCCCGCGCCACAGGCTGGATCAAGGAATGTCAGCTCCGCCAGACGCTCGTGAAATTCGCGCAGCGCCCTGATCCTTGCGCCATCCTTGCGCGCTTTCAACCGCTCGAATTCGGCGCGTAGATCGTCCATGAACAATGGCCCGATGACCTTCAGGATCGAATGTTCGGGCGTGTAGTGCGCGCCCTGCGCTCGCTGCGTCACCTTGTCGATCACGCTTTCGAACAGGGCGCCGAAGATCGCCGGGCTCACCTCACCCCAATTGAAAAGGCAGGCATCGAGCAGCATCGTGCGCATTGCATTGTCGAAGGCAGGCATCCGGATGCGCTCTTCGAACAAGCGGCCGTTGATATAGGGAAAGGCCGCGAGATCGGCGTCCAGATTGCTCTGCCGGGCCGCAGGGGGCGTATTGAGCACCTCAAACAATTCGCCCAGCCAGCGCCCCAGATCGCTGCCATCCGCCGCGGTGCGCTGCTCCAGCAACAGATGGAATTGATCACGCGAGGCAAAGATCGCCGTATCGTCGGCAAACAGGATGAACAGCAGCCGCACCAGAAGCCGTTCGAGATCATGGCCGAGATAGCCCGCCTCGGCCAAGGCCTCATGCAATCGCCCCATCAGCCGCGAGGCTTTTTCATTGGCCGGGCTCTGGTTGCGGAGCAATTTGGGCTGCACGCCGAGCATGAAGCCGAACGCCTCCACATGGCGCTTCAACTCCTCCAGCCGGAAGCGCCATTCGCGGCGCTCATCAAGATCGATCAGATGGAAACGCTGGAAATCGGAGACCAAAGTGTAGCGCGGCTTCTGCGCTTCGGGCAGCCAGTCGTGATAATCGAGCAACTGGTTGGAGGCCGCGCGCAGATCGAGCCCTGCCGATTTCTGCTCGACGATCAGCGTGCCCGGCCAGAACAGATCGATAAACCCCCGCCGCCCGGCATCGAGATTGTCGACCCGTTGTTCATACACCGCGACCTGCCGCCGCTGGATGCCGAAGACCCCGAAAAACTCCTCGTAAAAGGCCTGCGTCTCGCCTTTTTCATAGCGATCATGCTTGTGCACCTCGCTGAACCGCGCCGCCCGCGCACGGATTTCGGACCATTGCAGCCGCATGATATTTCCCCCCGGAATGAAGGGCGGAAGCTATCGGTGGTGGCGACGATGGGCGCGGGGAGACTGGTCCGGAACGGAGCAGGTTTCTGCTTTCTGCTGTGGATTGAGACGCCACTTATCGTTCCTCCCCGGCCCGGGGAGGTGGCAGCCGCAGGCTGACGGAGGGGCAGTCATCCCGCTGAAGTCAGTAAAACATTGCACGCTACCACTGCCCCTCCACCGGAAGCGGTCCCCCTCCCCCGTGGGGGAGGAATGAATCTTTTTGCAAGGCTTGCCGGATGTTATAGACGGGCCGGGAATGGGAACGTATAGTGAACAAATGGCCCAGTTGGATACTCGTCAAAAGCTCGCTATCCTCGCCGATGCCGCGAAATATGATGCGTCCTGTTCGTCATCGGGCACGGTGAAGCGCGATAGCCGGGGCGGGAAGGGCATCGGATCGACCGAAGGCATGGGGATTTGCCATGCCTATGCGCCGGATGGCCGCTGTATTTCCCTGCTCAAAATCTTGCTCACCAATAGCTGCATCTTCGATTGCCATTATTGCATCAATCGCAAGAGCTCGAATGTGCGCCGCGCGCGCTTTTCGGCGAAGGAGGTGGTGGATCTCACGCTTTCTTTCTATCGGCGCAATTATATCGAGGGGCTGTTTCTCTCCTCGGGCATCATCCGGTCTTCCAATTATACGATGGAACAGATTGTGGAGGTGGCGCGGTCGCTGCGGGAGGATCATGATTTCCGCGGCTACATCCATCTGAAAACCATCCCCGATGCCGATCCGGAATTGGTGCATCAGGCGGGGCTTCATGCGGACCGCGTGTCGATCAACGTCGAATTGCCGACGGTGGGTGGCTTGAAGCGATTGGCACCCGAGAAATCCGCGACGCAGATCGAAGGCGCCATGGCAGACGTGAAAACAGCGATCGTGGACAATAAGGATGCGCGCAAAAAGTATAAGAGCGCACCCAAATTCGCGCCCGCCGGCCAATCCACCCAGATGATCGTGGGGGCGGACAGCGCCACGGACGGCGATATCGTGGTGCGTGCGGATTCGCTTTACGGCCGCTTCGGTCTGCGCCGCGTCTATTATTCGGCCTTCAGCCCGATTCCGGACGCCAGCGCGATCCTGCCCCTGCAGCGGCCGCCGCTGATGCGGGAGCACCGGCTCTATCAATCGGACTGGCTGATACGCTTTTATGGCTTTGCCGCGCAGGAGGTGGCTGCGGCCGCGGACGAGAGCGGGATGCTGCCGCTCGATATCGATCCCAAACTTGCCTGGGCATTGAAATTCCGCGGCGGCTTTCCGGTGGACGTCAACCGCGCACCGCGGGAAATGCTGCTGAGGATACCCGGACTGGGCGTGAAAGCAGTCAACGGCATCATCGCATCACGGCGCTGGCGCACATTGCGATTGGCTGATGTGGCGCGCCTCACGGTATCGCTCGCCAGGATCCGGCCTTTCATCGTGGCGGCGGACTGGCGACCGGTGGTGCTGGCGGACCGCGCTGATCTAAGGCCCATCGTGGCACCGAAGCGTGAACAGCTCGAATTATTCGGTGGCTAAGCATTGCCTTGCCCGCCCCGCTTGCGCCAAGAGGGCGGGGTTACGACGGCATGGAGTGGATGGCAGCGGTGCTGACCGACGATCAGGATCGGTGGAAGCGGCGCATTTCCAACAATGCGGCGGCCGCTTTGCTCGTTTTCACGCTCCTGCATATCCTCTGCTTCGTTGCGGTATCGGGCTATACCGGGTGGCGCTGGATCAATTTGCTGGGCATCGCGATCCTGGTCGGCTTCGCGATCCCCGCGATTTCGAAGATCGAGGCGCGTTGGGAAGCGCTGACGCGCGAGCCGCTCGGCCCCGCGGAGATATCGACCCATTTCCGGCGCGAACGAATGCGGCTGTGGATCGCGGCTATCTTGCTGCCCTTCCTTGGATCGGCCGTGTTTCTGGGCGCGCACGCGCTGGCGGGTTGAAACCAATCAGGGATGTGCTCGTTGAGCTTCCGGAAATTGACCGGAGGAACGACGATGGCGACTGCCGAAATCTTCGAACGACTGAAACAGGATCACGACCGGCACCGCGAATTGCTGGCCAGTATCGACGAGACCAAGGGCGACAGCGAACGGCGCCGCAGCCTGTTCGAAGCATTTCGCGTGGAAGTGACGGCCCATGCCGCGGCGGAGGAGGAATCGCTTTATGCGACGATGCTGGCCAAGCCCGATCTGCGCGAGGATGCGCAGCATTCCGTATCCGAACACAAGGAGATCGACGATTTCCTGGAGGAACTGGTCGAAATGGATTTCTCGTCATCGGGCTGGCTGACGCGCTTCCGCGCGATGAAGCATCGCTACGAGCATCATATCGACGAGGAAGAAGAAGAGATGTTCCCCGATGCCGCCAAGGAATTGACCAAGGCGGAGGAGGATCAACTTGCAGAGACCTTCCGCAAGCGCAAACCGGCGGAATTGGAACGCGCGAAATAAAGTGTAACGCCGTTCGGGCTGAGCCTGTCGAAGCCTCTTTTTTCTTCATACCTCGTGAAGTGAAGGGCTTCGACAGGCTCAGCCCGAACGGCATAGGTTGACGAAGATGCGTTCGATTGCCCTCGCCGATGAAGACGATTTCGATGGCTGGAGGCAAGCCGCGCGCGCGCTCGCGCTGGCAGATATGCCGCCCGATGCCGTGATCTGGCAGGTGGGTGATGCGCCGTGCGATCTGTTTGCCGAAGCCGGTTCGCCAATGGCGACGACCGAAGCGGCATTTTCCGTTCCCCGGCCTTTCGTCGATCTAGCGAAATCGGCGATCCTCCATCATGATCCGGCACGTTTCTCGCTACTCTACACGCTGTTGCTGCGCATTCGGGACCAACCCGGCGCGATGCAAGATCGCGCTGATCCATTGCTGCGCCGGCTGGAGGACATGGCCAAGTCTGTTCGCCGTGACATCCATAAGATGCGCGCATTTCTGCGCTTTCGCGAACTGGATGGGCGCTTCGTCGCCTGGTTTGAGCCGGATCATCATATCGTGCGCGCCAATGCCGGCTTCTTCGTGCGCCGCTTCGCCACGATGCACTGGTCGATCCTGACGCCCGAGGTGTCGCTGCATTGGGACGGCGATACGCTGACCGAGGGGCCGGGCGCGACCAAAAGCGACGCGCCCGATGGCGATCCGGTAGAGGAGGTATGGAAGACCTATTATGCCTCCATCTTCAATCCGGCGCGACTGAAGAAGGGCGCGATGCTGAAGGAAATGCCGAAGAAATATTGGAAGAACATGCCTGAAACCGCTTTGGTGCGGGCGCTTATCGCCGGTGCGCAGGCGCGGGAGGCGCGGATGATTGTTACCGCCCCGCGCACGCTGCCCGGTGGCAATAGTGAAGCCGCGTGGGCGGCGCTGCGTGAAGAAGCGATGGGCTGCACGCGCTGTCCTCTCCACCGTCAAGCGACACAGACGGTGTTCGGCGAAGGCCCGGTGGACGCGCGGATCATGTTTGTGGGCGAGCAGCCAGGCGATCAGGAGGATCTGCAGGGACAGCCATTCGTCGGTCCGGCCGGGCAGGTGTTCGATCGCGCGCTTGAAGAGGCTGGGATCGACCGGGCCAGCGTCTATGTCACCAATGCGGTCAAGCATTTCAAATTCGAGCCACGGGGCAAGCGGCGCATCCACCAGACCCCGGAGGTGAGCGAGATCAAGGCCTGCCGCTGGTGGATCGAGCAGGAACTGATGATCGTGAAGCCCGCGTTGACGATCGCACTCGGCGCGACGGCGGTGCGATCGGTGTTCGGCAAGGCGATGCCGATCGGCAAGTCCCGCGGACGGCTGATGGAAGTGCCGGGTGGCGGGAACGGCTGGATCACCGTGCATCCGAGCTATTTGCTGCGATTGCCTGATGAGGCAATGGCCGCGCAGGAGCGGGTGCGGTTCGTGGAGGATTTGAAGGGGGCCGTGGCCAGTCTGGGATGATCGCTACAAAAGTCCCCTAACTTTAATAAATCCGTTGGTGTCGAGCGCAGTCGAGACACGTTCCGGATGTGTCCCCACGTCCCTCGACTACGCTCGGGACAAACGGGTGAATAGGCGAAATATTCACTCAGCCGCCAGCAATTGCTCGGCCCCGCCCAGATCCACGGATACAAGCCGGCTCACGCCTTGCTCGATCATGGTCACGCCGAACAAGCGGTGCATCCGGCTCATCGTCACGGCATTGTGCGTCACGATCAGGTATCGCGTGTCGGTTTCGCCCACCATCGCATCGAGCAGATCGCAGAAACGCTCGATATTGGCGTCGTCCAGCGGGGCATCCACTTCGTCCAGCACGCAGATCGGGGCGGGATTGGTGAGGAACAGCCCGAAGATCAGCGCCACTGCGGTCAGCGCCTGTTCGCCACCGGATAGCAGCGTCAGCGTTGCGAGCTTCTTGCCTGGCGGCTGCGCGAGGATTTCCAGGCCGGCCTCCAGCGGGTCATCGGAATCGACCAGTTCCAGATGCGCCTGCCCGCCGTTGAACAGGGTGGTGAACAGCCGCTGGAAATGGCCGTTCACCGCCTCGAACGCGGCCATCAGCCGTTGGCGGCCTTCGCGGTTCAGGCTGCCGATCGAGCCGCGCAGACGGTTGATCGCCTGACCCAATTCGTCGCGCTCCGCCGTTGATTTCTCATGCTCGGCCTCGATCTCGGCCAGTTCCTGTTCCGCGACGAGATTGACCGGGCCGATCCGCTCGCGGTCCATTACGAGCCGGTCATTGCGTCCGGATTCGCTTTCCGCGCTGCCGACGTCCGCGCTGTCGAACCCGATCTTTTCGGGGAGCACCGGCGGCGGGCATTCGAAGCGCTCGCCCGAGATGCGGCCCATCTCCACCCGGCGGAGTTCCTGATTTTCCGCGCGCGCCACGGCACCCGCGCGTGCTTCGCGCACCGTCGCCAGCGCCTCGCCGGCTTCCGCCAGCAAGGCCTCGGTTTTGCGCAGCGCCGTCTCCGCCTCGCGCTCGTTGGTGATCAGCGTTTCAGCGGCCGCAGTCAGCGCGCGGCTTTCCTCGTCGAGCGTCGCGATCTGCTTGTCCAGCCGGGCAGGCGCATCGGCCAGTTCCTCGGCCTCCTTCTCGCCCGCCGCGGCACGGCGTGTCATTTCCTCGATGCGCTTGGCCGCTTCGCCCGCGCGTGAACGCCAGCCCTTGGCCTCTGCATTGGCGGCGGCCAGCCGTTCGCGGTCGCTGGCGATATTGCGATCCAGCGAGGCGCTTTCGGCCTTCAATTGCGCGACGGCGCTGCGCGAGGCGTCATTGGAGGATTGAAGCGCCGACACCCGCCCGGCCATGGCCGAGCCATCGGGCAGCGCCTTGACCGCGGTTTCGGCGCTGGCCGCTTCGGCTTCCGCTTCGCCTTGTTCGGCGATGGCGCGCGCGATCCGCTCCACCATTTCGGCGCGGCGTGCGGCAAGGCGTTCGATCTGACCAGCGATCTGATCCTCCTCGCGCGCCGCGGACCGCGCGCTTTGCTCGGCCCTGGCGAGCAAAGCGCGCGCTGTATCGGCGGCGGTGCGCGCGGACTCAACGGCGGCTTTGGCGGCATTTGCGGTTTCGCCCGCCTGGTCCACGGCCTGCTTGGCCTTGGGCAGCAGGTCTTCGATTTCGGCCAGGCGATTGAGGCGGATCAGGCGCTCGGCCGCGGCGGCCCCGCCTTCCTTCGCCACATAACCGTCCCAGCGGCGCAAGACCCCGGCGCGGGTCACGATCCTCTGGCCCACCGCCAGCGGCGCGCCATCGTCTGCATCCATCACGCCGATCTGGGACAGACGCCGGGCGATTGCCGCGGGCGCTTCGACATGCGCGGCCAGCGGCGTTGCGCCAGCGGGCAAGGCGGGATCACCCGGTAGCGCCTCGGCCCCCGCCCAGAAACGAATGCCGCCCGTCTCCAGCCCGGCATCCAGATCGTCACCCAGCGCCGCCGCCAATGCGCGTTCGTAGCCGGGCGCGGCCTTGATCCTGTCAAGCAAACGATCACCCGATTTGTTCTGATCAACCGCGCGGATCAGCGCCTTGGCCTCGCCCTCGAGGGCTGAAAATGCGGCCTGCGCGGCAGACATCGCGCTTTCCGCTTCGGTTCGTGCGGCGGCGGCGGCGGTGCGCTCGGCTTCGGCGCGTTCGATGGCCGTTGATGCCGCAGCGGCTTCGGCCTCAGCCGCCTCGCGCGTTTTGCGTAGGCCGTCGCGTGTCGCGATCAGCGGTGCGTCCTGGCCCAAGGCATCGCGCTCGCCGGTCAATCTCTGAGCCTCGCGCATCGCGCGTTCCAGTCTGGCCCGCGCGGTAGCGAACGCCGCCTGCGCCACGCGTGCGTCGGCCATTTCGCCGGCTTGCTCGGCCAGCGCTTTGGCCAACAGCACTTCGGCATCGCGCGCCGCCCCTTCGGCATCGCGGACCCGGCCCTCCATTGCGGGCCGGTCTTTCTGCGCAGCGCTGATTCGCGCATCCAGCGCCTTGCTCTCGGCCCCAAGCCGGGCCAGCGCATCCGCCGCATCATTGGCCAATGCGCCTTCCCGTTCGCGATCCTCGGCCATCCGCGCGCGTTGCGCCTCAAGTTCGTTCAGGCGGCGATCCAACGCGGCGCGCTCGGTGCGCAGCGAGGCCAGACGGTGCCCCGTCTCGGACGCCTTTTCGCGCGCCGATTGCGCGGCGCTGCGCTTGTCCGCCAGCGCCTGCGTCGCCTGCGCCTGCCAGGCTGCCGCTCCGCGCTGCGCCTCGCTTGCCTTGGCGACGGCATCCTCGGCCAATTGCGCCTCCTGGCGCGCGATATCCGCCGCTGCCGCCGCATCGCGCCAGCGCGCGAAGATCAGCCGCGCCTCGGCGATCTTGATCTCTTCGGTGAGTTTGCGATAGCGCTCGGCCTGCTTGGCCTGCCGCTTCAGATTGGCGGCGCGCACCGCCATATCGGCCAGCAATTCGTCCAGCCGCGCCAGATTGGTTTCCGTGGCGCGCAGCTTCTGCTCGGCATCCTTGCGGCGCACATGCAGCCCGGCGATTCCGGCCGCTTCCTCCAGCATCATCCGCCGTTCGGTCGGCTTGGCGGCGATCACCGCGCTGATCTTGCCCTGACTGACGAGCGCGGGCGAATGCGCGCCCGTGGCGGCGTCGGCAAACAGCAGCGAAACATCCTTGGCGCGCACATCGCGGCCGTTCACCCGGTAAGCCGAACCCGCGCCACGCTCGATCCGGCGGACCACCTCGACATCGCCATCATTGGCGGCACCGATCGGCCCGATCACTTCGCTCGCCGGGCGTTCCGTCAGGATGGTGACTTCGGCGAAGCTGCGCGCGGGGCGGGTGGCGGTCCCCGCGAAGATCACATCCTCCATCCCGCCGCCGCGCATCGACTTGGCGGAGCTTTCGCCCATCACCCAGCGGATGGCTTCGAGCAGATTGGATTTGCCGCAGCCATTGGGGCCGACGATGCCCGTCAGCCCCGGCTCGATCCGCAGTTCTGCAGGATCGACAAAGCTCTTGAACCCCGAAAGCTTGAGGCGCTTGATCTTCATGAGGTCAGCGCCCCCGCCTGGCCCATAAGCGCGATCAGGCGCCCGCAGCGATCAGCATCGGCTCCAGATCCTTCCAGGTGCCGACGCGCTCGACCGTGCCATTGACGACGAACGTCGGTGTGCCGGTGATCTCGAATTCCTTCACGCCGGATTCGGTGATCTTGGAAAGTTCGTCGATCGCGGCTTTGTCCGAGAGGCAGGCCTTGGCCTTTTCAGGGGCGACGCCGCGTTGCTGCACGAAGGTATCGAGCTGGAGCTTGGCGGCGATCAGGGGCGCGACCTGCTCGGGCTTCAAGCCCTGCCACGCCGCCTGATCGGCGGGGGTGAGCTGCTGCGCGAGGCCCAGCCAATTGGCCTGATCCGCGAAGATCTGCTCCGAAATCGGAAAATAGGGCACCGGGCCATTGCAGCGCGCGAGCAGGAATGCGGGCATGTCGAGAATGTTGAGCAGGAACGGGCGCATCTCATAGCTGAGCGTGCCCTTTGCAATCAGTGCCTTCATCGGTGCCGAGGATTCAGCCGAAAACTGGGCGCAATGCGAACAGCTCAAGGCGCCATATTCGATCAACTTCACCTTGGCATCGGGATTGCCGAGCAGGAAGCCGCCGGCCTCCGTCTTCGAAGCGGTTTCGGTCCATTGCGCGCCCGCGGGTGCGGTGACGCCAGCGGTGTTGGAAGATGCAGCATTGTTGCCGGCGTCTTCCTTGCTGCAGGCGGCCAGCGCGATGGCGATGGTCAGGATCGGGAGGGCGGATTTCAGCTTCATGACGGGGTTACGCTCCTGTGATGGTATCAATTGAGTGCGGCATCCAATTTGGGCTTCAGTGCAGCCCAGGTTCCGGTGTCCTTTACCAGCGCGCCGTTCAGATAAAAGGCGGGCGTACCGGGAATCTTGCGTGTGTCCCAGGCTTCGCTGGCCTGATCTTCCATCAATTTTTGCTGCGCAGCATTGGCGAGGCACGCGCCGATGCGCTGTTCGCTCATCCCGCGCTTGCGCATCAGCGAATCCAGCCCGGAACCCAGAGTGAGCGCGGTGAGTTGCTGGGTGATGTTCATCGCGGCAAGCCGCTTGCCGTTGCTGGCTTCGAAGAAAAGACCCTGCGTATACCAATCCCCCTGCGCGGCGAAAATCGCATCGCTATGCCCCAGGAATTTGGCAGGGCCATCGCAGCGCGCGAGCAAGGCTGCAGCATAATCCATGGTGTCGCGGATCGCGTGACGCACTTCGATCGAGGTCCGGCCCCTGGCGATATAATCGCGCTTCAGCACCGCCGCGCCCTGCTGGGAGAATTCCGCGCAGTGCGAGCAGGTATAGCTCAGATATTCGACCAGCTTGGTCTTCGCCGCGGGATTGCCGATGACATAGCTGCCATTGGGCTTCATCACGCCGACCGTGGTCCAGTCCCGTGCCGGGGCCGCGGCGATCAAGAGGATGCCGGCCAGCGCAGCCAGAGCGAGACGCTTCACTTCTTGTCCACTCCGACCATGGGGGCTCCGCGGGTGGCCGCGACGCCCTGCGCCAGTGATTCGAGCACGGCCTTCAGTTCAGGGTCGGCAATGGCGCGCAAACTGTCGCCCAATTCGACAGACAAGGGCTTGAGCGCGCGCGGCGCGGCGCGCTTGGTTGACGGCTTTGCGGTCGCGCCCTGTTTGAACGCGAGCTTTGCCACCGCGCTATAGCCGAAGAAGCGGTTTACCCGCTCGATGATTTCGGGTGCCACATGCTGCATCATCGGCGCGTGCGCGCCCACCACGCTCAATGTCAGTACGCCATCGGCGCGCGTGCCATGCGGGAAGCGGATCGATTCGGGCGTGGATACGCCCGCGTAGCGTTCGCCCACGATTTCGGACCAGCGGCTGACCACGGCGCTCTGCACGAACCCGAATCGACGGTATGCGGCGCGGCCGATATCGGGCAGCATCTCGGAAACCGTGCGCGCGCGCCCGCCGCGCGGACGTTCGTCGCCCGTGTTTTCCTTGCCGCCGCTGCTACGCCTTTCGCTCATCCGATGCTCCATGCCATAGCCGACCCATGCCAGTCGATATGCCAGACGAAAATGTGGTCGGAGATGTGTGGAAGGCATTGTCCTTCTTCTCCCATCCCGGCTTTCCCGGAGGGGCGGGGGGTGGGCTCTTCTTTCAAAAGGGAAGGGCCACCCCCAACCCCTCCACGAGGGCGTGGAGGGGAGTCCAGTGACCGAAATCGCATCCGATCTCCTGCGCTGGTATGATCGTCACGCGCGCAGTCTGCCGTGGCGCAGCGCGCCGGGGACGAATGCTGCCGATCCCTATCGTGTCTGGCTGTCCGAAATCATGCTCCAGCAGACCACAGTGGCCGCGGTGAAGCCCTATTTCGAGAAATTCACGGCGCTTTGGCCCGATGTGGCGGCGCTGGCGGCGGCGGACGATGCCGATGTGATGAGCGCCTGGGCGGGGCTTGGCTATTATGCCCGGGCGCGCAATCTGCTGGCGTGCGCCCGCGTGGTGGCGGCTCAGCATGAGGGCGGCTTTCCCGAAAGCGAGGCGGGCCTGCGCGCGTTGCCGGGGATCGGCTTTTATACGGCGGCGGCGATTGCGGCGATCGCCTTTGGGCAGCGCGCCGTGGTGGTGGATGGCAATGTGGAGCGCGTGGTCTCGCGGCTGTTCGCGGTGGAAACGCCTTTGCCCGGTGCCAAACCCGCGCTTTATGCGCTGACCAACGGGATCACGCCCCATGCGCGTTCCGGCGATTTTGCTCAGGCGATGATGGATCTGGGCGCCACGATTTGCACACCGCGCAATCCGGCCTGTGCAATCTGCCCGTTGCGAAGCCACTGCGCCGCATTCCGCACCGGCGCACCCGCGCAATTTCCTTTCAAGGCGGCAAAGAAGGCGCGGCCGCAGCGTTTCGGCACGATCTTCTGGCTGGAGCGGGATGGCGATGTGCTGCTGGTGCGTCGCCCGGACAAGGGATTGCTTGGCGGGATGCGCGCATTGCCCACTGGCCCCTGGGCGGATGCGCCGCCGGGCATGATGGATGCACCTGCGGATGCGGATTGGGTGCTGGGCGGCGAAACGGTGTCGCATGTCTTCACGCATTTCGCGCTCGATCTGGCGATTGCGCGGGCTGCGCTTGAAAAGGGTTGCGCCGGCAATTGGGACGGAGAATGGTGGCCGATGGATCGGCTGGACGCGGCGGGATTGCCCAGCGTGTTCGCCAAGGCGGCGCGCAAGGCGCTGGAGGAGATTGTTTGATGGCGGAAATGATGCTGGCGCGGCGTGAATTCGTCCGTTCGATCGCGACGCTGGGCGCGCTGGGGGCCATGCCGCCCGCGCTGCTCGCAAAGGCGAAGGAGGGGGATTGGCGCGTCGTCAGGCAGTTGTTCGAGGCCACATTGTCCAAGGGCAAGATCCCCGGCATGGCCGCGGCGCTCGGGCATGGCACGGCCCCGGCCGCATTCCTGAATGCGGGCACGATCGCCAGCGGCAGCCGGGCCGCGGTGACCCCCGATACGCTGTGGCGCGTCTATTCGATGACCAAGCCGGTCACCGGCATGGCCGCCATGATGCTGATCGAGGATGGCGATTTGCGGCTGGATCAGCCGGTGGCCGATTTCATCCCCGGTTTCGCCAAGGCGCGCGTGCTCACCGATCCTGACAACAGCCTGGACAGCCGTCCGGCCAATGGCATGATGACGATCCGGCACCTGCTGACGCATACCGCAGGACTTGGCTATTCGATCATCACCAAGGGACCATTGTTGCAGGCCTATAATGAGCAGGGCATCTTGCCCGCGCAGGTGAGCCGCACGAAGATGCCCGGCGTGCCCGATTACCCGACCGCACCCAGCCTTGCGGAATTTGCCGACCGGCTGGCGACGCTGCCATTGATTGCCGATCCGGGCGCACGCTGGAGCTATTCGGTAAGTCTGGATTTGCTTGGGCGGATCATCGAGATCGCCGCCGGGCGGCCGTTCGATGCGTTTCTGCAACAGCGGCTGTTCGATCCGGCAGGCATGAAAAACACGGTTTTCCAAGTTGCAGACAAGGATGTTTCCCGCCTCACCACCAATTATTTCGCCTTGCCCACGGGCAGCTTCCCGGTCGATCCCGGTGCGACCAGCATCTATCTCGACAAGCCCGCTTTCCCCTTTGGCGGGGCGGGGCTGGTGTCCAGCGCGCGCGATTATGACCGGTTTCTGGCGATGCTGATGGGCATGGGCAAGATCGGCGGCAAGCGCATCATGAAGCCCGAAACAGCAAAGCTCGGCATGAGCAATCTGCTGCCCGATGGCGCAGATACCACGGGCACATTTGCGGACGGGCAGGGCTTTGGCGCGGGCGGCCGCGTGGTGATGAAGGAGACGCCGGGTGGTGCCGGGATCGGCACATTCGGCTGGGGCGGCGCGGCGGCGACGATCGCCTTTGTCGATCCCAAACGCGGCATCCGCGCGAGCGGCTTTGCGCAATATATGCCCGATGCGGCTTTCGGATTTCCGACGGATTTCTCCAAGAGCGTTTACGCGAGTCTGGTGTGATCTCTGTTTCTTCGCGCCATTCCGGTTTTTTCCATCATTCCCGCGCAGGCGGGAATCCCGCTTCTTCTTCTTTCCTGGAGTCCGGCACAAAGCTGGATTTCCGCCTACGCGGGAATGACAGGAATATGGTGTGAGTTCCAACCATCGTCCCGGTTTTACGGGCAGCACCTTGGACCGCGAAGATCTCGTCCGCACCAATCCCGAAAGGCTGGCGGCACTGGCCGGCAGCCTGTCCGCGCGCTTGCTCGCGCTGGACGGGATCGATCCGATATTGGACGATCAGGGGTTGTTGACGTGGAAGAGCATGGCGGAGAGCGATCCGGGGAGCGAATTGATCTTCCTCGGCGTGCAGGATGGCAAGCCGCGCTTTACGGAAGTGCGCCCTGATCTTCCCCAAGGCGCGGCGCGTTCGCGGGCGATCTTCCGGATGCTCGATATCCTCCCGCCCGAGGAAGCCTCCACCTATGCCGCGGCGCGCAGCCTGATCGACTGGCATGTGCGCCATGGCTTTTGCGCGCAATGCGGCACGCCGACGGAGATATTCCGGGGCGGATGGGGCCGCAACTGCGGGCAGTGCAAGGCGGAGCATTATCCGCGGGTGGATCCGGTGGTGATCATGCTGGCCGAACATGAAGGCCGGGTGCTGGTCGGCCGCCAGCCCGCTTATCCGCCGCAGCGCTATTCGGCGCTCGCGGGTTTTCTGGAACCGGGTGAATCAATCGAGGAGGCCGTCGCGCGGGAGCTTCATGAGGAAGCGGGCGTGAAGGCGCTCGCTGTGCGCTATGTGGTCAGCCAGCCTTGGCCGTTTCCATCGTCACTGATGATGGCCTGTGTGGCGCAGGTGGAGAGCGATGCGCTGACGATCGATTATACCGAGCTGGAGGATGCCTTCTGGGTGACCCGCGCAGAGGTGGCCGCAGTGATGAATGGCGAGGCGGGCGCGAAATTTCTGCCGCCGCCGCCCTATGCGATCGCGCATACGCTGTTTCGAAGGTGGTTGGCTGAAACATAATTCCAAACCATAATACTCCGTCATGCTGAACTCGTTTCAGCATCCATTTGTCCGCCCCGCCATTGGTCGTGACTTCGCAATGGATGCTGAAACGAGTTCAGCATGACAGCGGTATTGGGGAGGTCGGCGCTCTCACCTCACCCGCGTCACGCTCACGATCTTTACCGGATTGATCATATGCTGCCCGATCGTGTTCATCGATCGTCCGCCGGGATAAGTGGGGGCGGCGAGGATGCGGTGGACGATGGGCATCCCGCTCACCACACGGCCAAAAGCGGCATAGCCGGGGTCGCCACCTGGCCGCGCGTCCAGAAACGGTGCGGCGCCGACCACCAGGAAGAAATCTCCCCGCGCCGTGCCGGGGGCATGGCGCGCCATGGAGATCGTGCCGTCCACATGACGCAGGCCGGTCTTGCTGGTCGGCTCATGCGCGATAGGGAATTTGCCGCGCTTGGCCAAGCTGTTGATCCCGCCCTGCACCAGCCCGCGTCTGGGATCGCCCTTGTTCCGCGCGGCGCGGTAGAAGGTAATGTTATCGAAGCGTTTTTCATCGACATAAGCGAGGAAATTATTGGCCGTGATCGGTGCGCGGCGGGTGTCCAATTCGACGATGATCGGGCCGAGGCTGGTCTGGATCTTCACGCGCACCAGCGCCGGTCCGGCTGCGCCGGCGGGCAGGGCGGCGAGGAGCAGGAGGAGGCAGATCACGGCCCCCCAAATCGCTCGGGCTGATATCCGAGACACCGTTCGGGCTGAGCCCGTCGAAGCCTTTCCCTTCTTGCTTCTCCCCTCCACGCCTTCGTGGAGGGGCCGGGGGTGGCATCTTCTTTTTTCGACTGTCGAGAGGATAGGGAAAGGAGAAGGGCCACCCCCAGCCCCTCCAGCAAGGGCTGGAAGGGAGTCAGAAGGGAGACGCTTTGACAGGCTTCGCCCGAACAGGGTCTGGGGCAATCCGATGATCACGCCAGCGCCGCGTCGGACCCCATCAATGCGGGGAAAAAGCCTTCATGCGCGGCGCGGAGATCGGCGAGGGGGATGCCGGTAACCGATTGCCCGCCGGTCATGCCGATCTGCGTTGCACCGGGAATATCCGTGCCGACAGCAGCCGTCACCACATAGCGGGCCTGATCTTCGCCAAACGCCGTTGCGGTGTTCAGCGTGATCGACAATTCAGCGCCGATGCCGCCAGCCAAAGCCATTTCAGCGATCGTGACGGTCAGGCCACCATCGGCCACGTCATGCACCGCCGTCAGCGTCCCGCTCTTGACGAGCGAACGGACCAGATCGCCATTGGCGCGCTCTTTCGCCAGATCGACCGACGGCGCGGAACCGTGCTCCTGGCCCTGAATTTCACGCAGCCAGATCGACTGACCCAGATGGGTGCCTTCGCCGCCGATGAGCCAGATCGCCTCACCCTCAGCCTTGAACGCCACGGTCGCCATGTTGTCCACATCCGCCAGCAGGCCGATCCCGCCGATCGCGGGGGTCGGCAGGATCGCGGACCCGCCGCCGGTGGCCTTGCTCTCATTATAGAGCGAGACGTTGCCGCTCACGATTGGGAAATCGAGCGCGCGGCAGGCGTCGCCCATGCCTTCGAGGCAGCCGGTAAGCTGCGCCATGATCTCGGGGCGCTGGGGGTTGGCGAAATTGAGGCAGTTGGTGACGGCCAGCGGCGTGGAGCCGACCGCGGAGAGATTGCGATAGCATTCGGCGATCGCCTGCTTGCCGCCCTCATAGGGGTCCGCATAGCAATAGCGCGGGGTGCAATCGGTGCTGATCGCAATGCCCTTCTGGCTGCCATGGACGCGGACCACAGCGGCATCGCCGCCTGGGCGCTGCACCGTGTCGGCGCCCACCATGTGGTCATATTGCTCCCAGATCCAGCGGCGGCTGGCGATATCGGGGCTGGCCATCAGCTTGAGTAGATCGGCCGCGATATCGGTGCTTTCGGGAATGTCGCCGAGCGGCTGGACATTTGCCCAGGCCTTATATTCTTCCTTGCTCGCGGCGGGGCGATCGTAAAGCGGCGCGTCGTCGGCCAAGGGTGCCAGCGGGATGTCGCACACCGTTTCGCCGTGATGCGTCAGCACCATGCGGCCGGTGTCGGTCACTTCGCCGATCACCGCGAAATCCAGATCCCATTTGCGGAAGATCGCTTCGGCGAAATCCTCGCGGCCGGGTTTCAACACCATCAACATGCGCTCCTGACTTTCGGAGAGCATCATTTCATAAGCGGTCATGCCGGTTTCGCGCTGCGGCACAGCGTCCATGTTGAGCAACAGCCCGACGCCGCCCTTGCTCGCCATCTCGACCGAAGATGAGGTGAGGCCAGCCGCGCCCATATCCTGGATCGCGACGATCGCGTCGGACGCCATGAGTTCGAGACACGCCTCGATGAGCAATTTCTCAGTGAAAGGATCGCCGACCTGCACTGTGGGGCGCTTGGCTTCGGAATCCTCCCCGAAATCCGCGCTCGCCATCGTGGCGCCGTGAATGCCGTCCCGCCCGGTCTTGGAGCCGACATAGACGATCGAATTGCCGACGCCCGAGGCCGCGGAATAGAAGATCTTGTCGGTATCCGCGATGCCGACCGTCATCGCATTGACGAGGATGTTCCCGTCATAGGCCGGGTGGAAATTCACCTCGCCGCCCACGGTGGGCACACCCACGCAATTGCCATAGCCGCCGATGCCGCGCACTACGCCGCTGATCAGATGGCGCATCTTGGGATGATCGGGACGGCCGAAGCGCAATGCGTTCATGTTCGCGATCGGGCGCGCGCCCATGGTGAACACGTCGCGCAGGATGCCGCCCACGCCCGTCGCCGCGCCCTGATAGGGTTCGATGTAACTGGGGTGGTTGTGGCTCTCCATCTTGAAGATCGCGGCCTGACCATCGCCGATATCGACCACGCCGGCATTCTCGCCGGGGCCGCAGATCACCTGCGGGCCGGTGGTCGGCAATTTCATCAGATGAATCTTGGAGGATTTATAAGAGCAATGCTCGGACCACATCACCGAGAATATGCCGAGTTCGGTCATATTGGGCTCGCGGCCCATCGCGTGCAGGACGCGCTCATATTCTTCGGGGGAAAAGCCGTGCTCGGCGACGATCTGGGGCGTGATTCCGGACATGGGGAGCGCCTTAGCGGCGGGGGCGGGCGAAGCCTAGCCCGTATCGCGCTTCCGCGCCCGTTTACAGCATTATTGCCGGTCCAGCCCCACCAGCAGGCCGCGCCGGGCCGCGATGGCGACTGCCTCGGCGCGGGTGTCGGCATCGAGCAGCGTCATCGCATGATGAACCTGCGCACGCACCGCGAGTGCCGTCAGTCCCAGCAGCGGGGCGATTTCGAAATCCTGATATCCGGTGAGAATTAGCGCCAGGCTTTGCCGCTGGATCAGGCTGAGGCCGGCATTTTCGGGCGCGTCTTCCCGAATGCCGCGCCGCTGATCGAACAGCGTCATGCCCTGATCCGCATACAGATCGGCCAGCGCCTGAAGCCGCGCAATGCGATCGCGCTGAGGCATCTCGCCAGGCCCGGTGACCAAGACCAGTAAGGTGATGTCCCGCCGCTGGATGGGGATCAGCAGGCCGCGGTCGGCACCGTCCAAGATCAGGCGGGGATATTCGGGGCGAGCGCGCGCGATCCGGAGTGCCTCGATCGACATGCCGTTCATATCGCCGAAGAGCGAGGAAAAGCGCGAACCTTCCTCAAGCATCAGGCAGAGATGATGATCGAAGCCTTCGCCCGCAATGGCCGCGGCAAAGGCGGTGGTCAATTCCGCGAGCGACCGCGCCGACGCTGCGCGCATGGCGAAATCCGGCAGCGGATCGCCCGGCGAATCCCGATGCGCGGTTTGCGCCGATATGCCCGCGATCATCCCCATTGCCACCCCAGCAGAAGAGCATCCGCTTTACCGGTACGCGGGTTAAAATTTGGAGAATCGAGATTTGGTGCCGCCGTTAACCGGATCGCAGCGGTGAGGCGCTAAGCAGATGTTCGATGAACCGACAGCGGAAAGACGACAGCGAGAGACAGACGGGTTCCGGGCTGGCAGCGGCTTCGGGCGATGCCCCGCATATCTGGGTCGATTCCCTGCCGCAGCCGCTGATTTCGGCGCTGGATGCGGCGGGGATCGCCATCGCCTATCGCCTGCCGGAAAGCCGGACCGTGATCTTTTCAGATGCGGCGCAACGATTGCTCGACGTGAAGCCCAGCACCACGATCGAACGCGCGTTGCGCACCGTGGGGCGCAAATACCGCCGCCGCTTGGCCGATTTCGTCACCGGCAAGGCGCGCCATCCGGACGCGGGCGGGCTTTCCCGGATCATCGTGCCCTTGCTCTTCGAAAGCGGCGTGCGCAAATGGCTGGAACTCAGCATGTCCGCCGATCCGGCGGGCGGCGGCGAATATCTGATCCTGCGCGATTGCACCGAAGATACCGACACCCGCCGCAGGCTGGAACGCGAGCGCGAGCATCTGCGCCACACCGTCGAACTCAATCCGCAATTGCCCTGGCTGGCGGATGCGCAGGGCAATATCATCGCCTTTACCGAGCGCTATGAGATCATGACCGGGCGCACGGCGGAGGAACTGACCGGCAATGGCTGGGCGCTGATCACACATCCTGACGACCGGGAGCGCGCCATGGAGCAGACCGCGCATTCCGTGGCGACGGGCGATCCGCTGGATACGCGGGTGCGCGTGCGCACGGCGGACGGTGCCTATCGCTGGATGCGCGTGACGGCTTATTGCCTGCGCGACGACGAAGGCAAAATCCTGCGCTGGTTCGGCTATACCGAGGATATCGACGATCATGTGCTGATCGAACAGCAGATCCGCTGGACTGCGGAGCATGATGCGCTCACGCGATTGCCAAACCGGATGGTGTTCAATCGTCAACTCGAAGATGCGCTGACCAGCGAATATCAGCTTGGCCAGAAGATCGCGGTGCTGCTGGCGGACGTCGATAATTTCAAGGACGTCAACGATGTGCTGGGCCATGATTCGGGCGATGCACTGCTGATCGGCTGTGGGGAATCGATTGGGCGCGCGCTGCCGCCCGGCTCGATGTTGTCGCGGATCGGGGGCGACGAATTCGCGATCATCCTGCCGTTCGATGGCGCGGTATCCGTGTTGAACGAAGTGTGCGACCGGATCTTCGCCGCGATGCGCGATCCGCTGAACGTGAACGGCCAAAGCGTGGAATGCCGGGTGAGCATCGGGGCCGCGATCTTCCCCTTTCATGGTCAAAGCCCCACCGAATTGTTCAAGAATGCCGATATCGCGCTCTATCAGGCCAAGGCGCGCGGGCGCGGCCAGATGACGGTGTTTTCGCTCGAAATGAAGCAGGAGACCCAGCGCCGCGTGGCGATGGTCAATCTGGGGCGCAAGGCGGTCGAGAGCGATTCGATCATTCCTTATTACCAGCTTCAGGTGTCGCTTGAGGAGAATCGCCCGATCGGCTTCGAGGCGCTGCTGCGCCGGCGGGATCGGCAGGGGCGCATTTGCGCGCCGTCCAGCATTTCCGCGGCGTTCGAGGATGCGGAGGTGGCCGAGGCGATTGGCGATGCGATGCTGAAGGCCGTGCTGGCCGATATGCAGATGGCCGAAAATCGCGGGGTCGATCTGGGCACGGTCAGCGTCAATTTCTCGACCGCCGAATTTCGCAGCGCCACATTCATCGACCGGCTGACCAACCGGATTGCCGATGCGGGCATCGATTTCAGCCGCGTCATGATCGAAGTGACCGAAGGCGTTTTCCTGGGCCGGCCCGCGGATAGCGCGGCGCAGACGATCCGCACGCTTCACGATCTTGGTTTCAAGATCGCGCTCGATGATTTCGGCACGGGCTATGCCTCGCTCGTCCATCTGCGCCAGCTTCCGGTGGACACGCTGAAGATCGATCAGTCGTTCATCCGCGCACTGGTCGATAGCAAGGATGATCTGGCGATCGTGAGCGCCATCCTCAATCTGGGCGCGAGCCTGGGGCTGAACGTGATCGCCGAAGGGATCGAATCCGAAGCGCAGCTATCCATATTGCGGGGGCTGAAGCTGCGTTATGCTCAAGGCTATCTCTTCGCGCATCCGGTGCCGATCGAAGAGGCGTTTGCGCTGGCGCTGCCTTGGCAGACCCAGGGCCATGCCCGTGATCAGGCGCATGGAGAACGGCCTGGTATTCACAAGCGGATGATCGGCTGGCGCTGAACGCCGCACAACCGGCCGGCCATAAAAAGGGCCGGCGGATCGCTCCACCGGCCCGCATTGTGAAGATCGAGAATCAGGCCTTGCAGGCCTGGGCACCCTTTCCGGGAAGCGTGATATTGATGCTCGTGCCCGCACCGGACACGGCGAAACCTTCAGCCACGAAAGGACCGCCTGCCGCCGCCGCCTTGAGCGGGGTGGGGCTGCCACCGGCGGGCGTAACGGTCGCGGAAAGATCGTCCGACAGGAAATCGACCGAAACGATGCTGCTATCCTTGCACCGATATTTCTTGGACGATTTCACCGAAGGCGGCAGCTCGACCGGAGCAGCATTCGCCAATGCGGCGGCCTGATCATCCTGCGGGCTGTGACCCTGAGTCACGGTTGTAGGTTCTGTGTTGCAAGCACCAAGCGCGATAAACGCGCTCAACGCCACGAAAGGGAGGAGGGGTTTTTTAATCATGGTGATCATGCGCTTCGCGGGTGCAGCGCGCCGCGTCAAGCATAGTTGTGTGACATAGTGTCAAATATTTTTGCAGTGCACCACAATTGGCAATAAAAGGAATGTCAAACGATCGAAATTTGAAATACGATTACAGACGCCCGGCGATCCGACAGCGCTATCAATCCCGAAGGACTCATAGTTTAGGGGGTTAAAGTGAAGTGCACTTGCCGCTGCGCCCGGCACTGGTCTATTCCGCCGCCATGACCATCATATCAGACACGCTCTCCCTGATCGGCAACACGCCGCTTGTCCGCCTGGCCGGACCCAGCGCCGACACCGGCTGCGACATCCTCGCCAAATGCGAATATGCCAATCCCGGCGCGTCGGTGAAGGATCGCGCCGCGCTCTACATCGTGAACGATGCCGAGGATAAGGGACTGATCGCGCCCGGCGGAACCATCGTCGAGGGCACAGCGGGCAACACCGGCATCGGCCTGGCGCTGGTCGCCAATGCCAAGGGCTATAAGACGATCATCGTGATGCCAGAAACGCAGAGCCGGGAGAAGATGGATACGCTGCGTGCGCTGGGTGCCGAACTGGTGCTGGTCCCCGCCGCGGCTTATTCGAACCCCGGCCATTTCGTGCACACGTCGCGCCGGATTGCCGAGGAAACCGAAGGCGCAGTCTGGGCCAATCAGTTCGACAATATCGCCAACCGCAAGGCGCATATATTGGGCACGGCCGAAGAAATCTGGGAACAGACCGGCGGCAAGATTGACGGCTTCATCTGCGCCGCGGGCACGGGCGGCACGATTGCCGGGGTGGGGCTGGGCCTGAAGGCGAAGAATGAGGATATCGTGATCGGGCTGGCCGATCCCCATGGCGCGGCGCTGTATGAATATTATGCGCATGGCGAGTTGAAGGCCGAAGGCTCTTCGGTGGCCGAAGGCATCGGCCAGGGGCGGATCACCGCCAATCTGGAAGGCGCGCCGATCGACACGCAATTCCGCATCTCGGATGAAGAGGGGCTGGAGCAGGTGCATCGCCTGCTCGAAGAGGAAGGGCTGTGTCTGGGACTGTCGTCTGGCATCAACGTGGCGGGCGCGGTTGCGCTGGCCAGGCAGATGGGGCCGGGCCACACGATCGTCACGATCCTGTGCGACACCGGATTTCGCTATCTTTCGACGCTCTACAATGCCGAATGGCTGGAATCCAAGGGGCTGACCGTGCCCGCCTCGCTCAAAGACGGATCGAGCCGCTGACGCGATCAGATGTTCGACAAAAGCATTGCAAATGGTTATCCCATGCGTGTGACAGTGCATTTGCCTGAAACCGAGAAGAAGGAACGGCTCCAGCGGGTGCGCATCGGCGCGACCGGGCTGGCGGCGGTTTTGCTCGTGATCCTCGGCGCAGGCGCGCTGACCCGATCGGCCAGCGACGAGACCCCGGTCGATCAGACACCCGGCGTGGAGACACCTGGCGGGCTGCCCGATCTCACCGGCAATGCCGGCGCATCCCAAAAGACGCAGGAGCCGCTGGCCGAACTCGGCGTGGCACCCAGCATGGATGCCAGCAGCGATCCGGCCAATGCCGCGCAGGGGCCGCGCCCCTGATCATCCGCCGCAGGGCTTTGCTGCTCATCGTGGCCGGGGCTTATGCTCTGGCCGAATTGATGTGCGGCATCGGCGCAGGGCGGTTCTTCGAGGCGGAGCGGGCCGAGCCGGATGCTTTTATCGTCGTGCGCCCGATTTTGCTGTTCGGCCTGATCTTGATCATCCGTCGCTGGAATGGTGCGGCGCGATGGGGCGGGGTGGTGGCCGCCCTGGCGCTGGCGCTGATAACGGAGATCATTCTGCTGTCGCGGCTGGGTGGCTTCGATGCGCGTTCCTTCGCGGTGCAATTGGCTTCCGCGCTGCTGCTCGCCGGCCTGCTGGATGCTCTGGTGCAGGCGGCGGGACGCCTCGGGCGTTGGGCGGGGATGCTGCTGGCCGCGCCTCTGGCAGCGGCGCTGATCTGGGCGCAGCCGCTCGCTTTCATTCAGACGATGGCCGAACCCTGGCTCTCCCCCACACCAGAAAAGCTTGCAAAACTGCCGCCGCTGGTGGTGGTCACGGGGCTGCCGATCGTGCGCGGCGAAGGGGATATCGGCGCGTTGCTGTCCGGCACTGCGGCACCAGCCGAAAGCTGGCGCTGGCTGGAGCGGCATTTCCGGACGACGCCTGTCGATTTCGTGACGCCCGAAGCGCTCGCGGGGCGTGGTTTGCTGCTGCTGGCCCAGCCGCGCACGTTGCAGCCGCAGGAATTGGTCGCCATCGATGATTGGTTGCGTAGCGGCGGGCGGGCGCTGGTGCTGGCCGATCCCGCGCTGCACTGGGATAGTCGCTATCCGCTGGGCGATCCGCGCGCGCCGCCACCCATGTCGCTGCTCGATCCGCTGATGACGCGCTGGGGCGTGCGGCTCGATCAGGGCGAGCCTGGTCCGGTGATCATGGATGTGGTCGTCGCTGGCCGGCGCTGGCGGGTGGCCATGGACGCGGCCGGCGTTTTCGTCGCCACAGGCGAGGGATGTCGTGCCGAGTCCGACGGGCGGCTGGCGCGCTGCACGGTGGGGGACGGGCAGGTGTTGCTGGTGGCCGACGCCGATCTGATGGCGGATCGCCTGTGGGTCGCTGCCGGAGCGGACGGCGCGGCGCGCGTGCGCCGGCTGGCGGATAACGGGCCGGTGCTCGGCGCATGGCTGGATAGTCTTGGCGGGATTTCCAGAGACCGTGGCGCGGAGGCCGTGCGCTGGTTTGCGCCGGGCGTTTCATGGTTAACCGCCTTGGCGCTGGCGTGCATTCCAGCGTTATTCGCGCTCATCGCGGGCTTATTCATGAGATTTTGGCCGCGGAGTCGCGCCGCGTGAGTCGCAATGCTTGCGAATACTTTAGGAACAAAATGGCAACTTGACTGGGTGCGCCGAATTTTGACACTTATCGACATTAAAATTATGATTGAAAATCAGTGTGTTGAAGTGTTGTCCCGCAAAATCCCCAATTCACCCCTTTTTTCCCGAGCCAGACCCTGATAACAAAATCTCTTACAGGGCGGGGCACACTTCCCTCTTCGGATAATTAGCACGGGCGCTCACAAAAGGCGATTTTCCGGGCGGGAGAGCTGTGCAGGCCAGGGCAAGGGCATTCACGCGCGTGGCGAGGCAGAGCTATCATGGAGCGGGATTGAGCGTCATCGACGCCAAGGGCCGCGTCTCGATTCCGCCTGAGCTCCGATCCCTCATCCTCGAAAATGGCGCGAACGAGCCTCGTATCGCGCTCAATTTCCATAATTCCGAACAATATCTGGTGGCTTTCGAAAAGGCCTATATTCCCGAGCTTCAGGCCAAGTCCGACCGGGATTATGCCGAGCGCGAAGATCCGAGCCTGACGCGCGATTATTTCGATGACCAGAATTTCGGCACGCTGGAAACCCAGCCATTCGATGCAAGCGGCCGCTTCATCATGTCCCCCGTGATGCGCCGCCTGGGCCAGTTCGAAGATCTGGCCTTCTTCTTCGGGTCAGGCGCGGTCATCCGCATCTGGAACCCGTGGCTCGCGCGGGAATCTGCCCTGGTTCCGCGCGGGCCGAAGGTTATTCTGGAAACCCTGCTCGAACAGAAGGGGCTGCTATGAGCATCCCTCATGTTCCCGTCCTGCGGGACGAAGTGATCCATGGCCTCGCCATTGCCCCCGGCGAAATCCATGTCGATGGCACGTTCGGTGCCGGCGGCTATACCCGTGCCCTGCTCGCCAGCGGGGCCATGGTCTATGCCCTGGACCGCGATCCCGATGCGATTGCCGAAGGCAGTGGCTTGGTGACCTCCAGCGATGGCCGTTTGATCCTGCTGCCCGGCTTGTTTTCCCGCATGGACAAGCTGCTCGCCGAACAGGGCGTGGACGCCGTGGACGGGGTGACGCTGGATATCGGCGTATCCTCGATGCAGCTCGATCGTGCGGACCGGGGTTTTTCGTTCCAGCAGGATGGCCCGCTGGATATGCGCATGGGGCAGGATGGGGAGACCGCCGCCGATTTCCTGAACATGGCCGAGGAAGAGGCGATCGCCGACGTGCTCTATCATTTCGGCGACGAACCGCGCTCACGCCGGGTGGCGCGCGCGATCGTGGCTGCGCGCCCGCTAACCCGCACGTCCGAACTCGCCCATGTCGTCCGCCGTGCGCTGGGCTATAAAGCGCATGACAAGAAGGATCCCGCCACGCGGACCTTCCAGGCGATCCGCATCCACCTCAATCGCGAATTGGGTGAGCTTGAGGATGGGCTTGAGGCCGCCGAACGTGTGCTGAAGCCCGGCGGACGGCTGGCGATCGTGACGTTCCACAGTCTGGAAGACCGGATGGTGAAGCGCTTCCTGCGGGATCGCAGCGGCGGTGCGCCACAGGGTTCGCGTCATTCGCCCGATGTCAGCGGCACCGGGCCTGCCCCCTCGTTCGAGCGCGTGGCCAAGCCAGTGCGCCCGAGCGCGCAGGAATTGGAGCGCAATCCACGGGCGCGCTCCGCCACACTCAGGGTCGCAACCCGCACAGCCAATGCCGCAGGAGGAATGCGATGATCGCCAACCGCTTCAAGCCGATGGGCCTCGTCATGATCGGCATGACCGCCGCGATGGGGTTTTACCTCATTTCGTCGCGCGTGGCGTCCGAACGGACCGAGCTGGAAAAGGTGGATCGGCAGATCCTGGCGGCGAAAAAGCAGATCCGTCAGCTTCAGACCGAGATCGGCACGCGCGCCAGTATGCGCCAGCTTGAGCAATGGAATGGCGAAGTGCTGGCGCTGAGCGCGCCCGACGCCAGTCAATATGTGCAGGAGGCCGCGCTCGGCCATATCGATCGCGTGGGGATCACCGATGGTCCGCGCTTCCTGCCCGCGCAGATGGTGACGGCGATGGCCAATACGGCGCTGCCCGCGCAGATCGCCCCCGCCGTCGTGCGATCCGATGCGGTGGACGTGTCCGGCAATGAGCGCCGCGCGCTGGTCGATGAATCGCGTGCCAAGCCGAAGACCATGGCCGCCGCCGCTCTGGCCGCCCACAAGCCTTCGCCATCCGTCGCCCGGATGGAAAAGAAGCTGCTCGACGATGGGCTGCTTGGCGAACTCGCGCACGCCGCGCGCGCGGAGGAACGCAAGAGGTGACCACGCTCGTCGCCCGTCCCCACCGCGTCCGCCATGCCGGCCAGCGCTATCAATGGCTGGTGACGGCGCATTACCGGCTGATGGTGATGATGCTGGTGTTTCTGGGCGTGGGCCTGTTGATCGGGCTGCGACTGTCTTATCTCGCGGTGTTCGGCGATGAGCCGCGCAGCCGTGTCGCGGGCACGCTGGTGCCCTTGCGCGGCGATATCGTCGATCGCAACGGCGTGCCGCTGGCGCGCACGATCGACGCCTGGTCGATCGGGGTGCATCCCGATCGTCTGCTGGGCAAGCCCGAGGATCTCGCACCGCAACTCGCCGCGCTGCTGCCCGAGCATGACGCCGGCTGGTATCTGGCCGTCCTGCGTTCGGGCAAGAGCTTCACCTATCTGCGTCGCCGCGCGCTGCCCGAACTGGTCGCCAAGATCAACGCGCTGGGCGAACCCGCCATGGCCTTCGCGCGCGAGCCCGAAAGGCTCTATCCGCAGACCACATTGGCGGCGCATGTGCTGGGTTATACCGATTTCGACGGGCATGGCGTGACCGGCATGGAGCGGGTGCTGGATGATCGCCTGACCGATCCGGCGCAGCGCGGCACGCCCGTGGCGCTTTCGATCGACAGCCGGGTGCAGGCGGCAATGGAGAGCGAGCTTTTCGCAGCGATGACCAGCCAGCAGGCCGTGGGGGCCACCGGGCTGGTGCTTGACGTGGCCACTGGCGAAGTGATCGCGATGGCGTCGATGCCCGTTTATAATCCCAACAAGGTGGGGCAATCGCCCCCGGAGGCGCGCCGCAATAATGTGACCCAGAGCGTCTATGAACTCGGCTCGACGTTCAAGCCGATCACCATGGCGGCGGCCATCGACGACGGTGTGGTGACCTCCATGGCGAAGCGCTATGATGCCACCGCGCCCGTCGCCATCGGCCGCTTCCGCATCAAGGACGATCATCCAGCCGGACGCTGGCTCAATGTGCCCGAAACGCTGATCCAGAGCTCCAACATCGTCACCGCGCGGATCGCCGACGAAATGGGTCAGGCGCGGATGGAAGCGGTGTTCCGCAATCTGGGTTTCGATAAGCCGCCGGTGATCGAATTGCGCGAAAAGGGCCGCACGCTCTGGCCGCGCGACTGGGGCCGGGCCACCACGCTGACCACCGCTTACGGTCATGGTATCGCCGTAACGCCGCTGCATTTGGCGACGGCCTATGCCGCGCTGGTCAATGGCGGCACGCTGCGGCCGGCAACGCTTTATCGCGTCGCACCGGGCAAGGCAGCGGTCGGCCGCAGGGTCTTCACCGAATCGACCAGCGCGCGGATGCGTCAGTTGCTTCGTCTTGTGGTGATGCAGGGCACCGGCAAACGCGCCGAAGCGCCCGGTTACCGCGTTGGCGGCAAGACGGGCACGGCTGAAAAGCCGCAGGCGGGCGGCTATTCGAAAAGCGTGAATGTCTCCACCTTTGCCGCCGTCTTCCCCATGGACAAGCCCCGCTATGTGGTCATCGCCATGCTCGATGCGCCCAAGGGCAGCGCCGAATCCTCCGGGCTGACCACCGCCGGCTACACCGCTGCACCCGTCGTTTCCCGCGTGATCGCCCGCACCGGCCCGATGCTGGGTGTGATCCCCGACGCCAATAAGGAAATCGACTTGAGCGATCTGCTGCCTCTGATCTGGAAACCGAAGGGGCACGAATGATGCGGCTGGGAATGCTCACGGGTGGGGATGAAACGCAGACGGTGACGGGCTTCGCGATCGATCATCGCAAAGTCGCGCCCGGCACGATCTTCGGGGCATTTCAGGGCGCGGCGCACAATGGCGAGGATTTCATTCCCGCCGCGATCGCCGCCGGTGCCGTTGCGATCGTCGCGCGGCCGGGGCTTGAGATCGCGGGTGCAGCCTATATCGCGACTGATGAACCGCGCGCGCATTTCGCGCGGCTCGCCGCGAAATTCTTTGCCCCTTTCCCGCAAACCGTGGTCGCCGTGACGGGCACCAACGGCAAGACCTCGACCGTGGAGCTGACCCGTCAGCTCTGGCGGATGGCGGGGTATCATGCCGCGTCGATCGGCACGCTCGGCGTCACCACCGGGGGGGATCAGACCAAGACCGGGCTGACCACGCCCGATGTGGTCACGTTCCTTTCCAACGTCGCCGGGCTCGAGCGCGAAGGCGTGACGCATCTGGCCTTCGAAGCCTCGTCGCACGGCCTCTCGCAATATCGCACCGAGGGTCTGCCGGTCCAGGCGGCCGCCTTTACCAATCTCAGCCGCGATCATCTCGATTATCATGGCGATATGGCGGCCTATTTCACCGCCAAATTGCGGCTTTTTTCCGAAGTGGTGGATGCCAGGGGTTCGGCCGTGATCTGGGCGGACGACGAAGCGTCCGCGCGGGTTGTGGATCTGGCTCGTGAGCGGGGGCTCCGAGTGCTGGGTGTGGGCGTGCACGGGGATGCGCTTCGGCTCGTCTCGCGCGCCCCCACCCAGTTGGGGCAATCGCTGGTGATCGAAGCGGGTGGCGAGACGCACAATGTGAACCTGCCGCTCATCGGTGCCTATCAGGCGGCAAACGCGCTGATCGCGGCGGGCCTCGTGCTGGCGACGGGCGGCGAATTGAAGACCGTCCTCGGCCATCTGGCGCGGTTGCAGCCGGTGCGCGGGCGGCTTGAGCGCGCCGTGATCACGCGGACGGGCGCGCCGGTTTATGTCGATTATGCGCACACGCCCGATGCGATCGAGGCGGCGATCCTGGCGCTCAAGCCCCATGCGGCGGGGCGGATGATCGTGGTGATCGGTGCCGGCGGGGATCGCGACACGGGCAAGCGCCCGGAAATGGGCGCGGCGGCGGTAAAGCTCGCCGATCATGTGATCGTCACCGACGACAATCCGCGCAGCGAGGATCCCGCAGCGATCCGGCGGGACATCATGGCGGGTGCAGCCGGCGCGATCGAGATCGGCGGACGGCGCGACGCCATTGCAGCGGCCATCGCCGAAGCCGGGCCGGGCGATATCGTGCTGATCGCGGGCAAGGGCCATGAGCAGGGACAGATCGTGGGGGATCGGGTGCTGCCGTTCGATGACGTGTCCGTCGCGCGGGAATGCGCGGCGTGATACTCCAGCCATCCACATTTCCGTTCAGGCTGAGCCTGTCGAAGCCTTTTGCTTCTTCTGCAGCGGTGCCGGAGAAAAAAAAGGGGCTTCGACAGGCTCAGCCCGAACGGGCATGGGCAGAGGCGGCATCATGAGCCTCTGGACCTCCCAGCAGCTCGCGGAAGCGACTGGCGGCACGGCATCGGCCCCGTTCGAAGTGAACGGGGTCGCTTTCGATTCGCGGGAGATCGGCCCCGGCGATCTGTTTCTCGCGCTGAAGGGCGAGGAAACCGACGGTCATCTGTTCATCGAAAAGGCATTTGGTCTGGGCGCGGCGGGTGTGATCACCGCCAAACCCGTGAACCATCCACATATCCTGGTCGCGGATACAACCGCGGCGCTGGATGCCCTTGGGGTCGCAGCAAGGGCCAGGACGGCGGCGAAAATCGCCGGCGTCACGGGGTCGGTGGGCAAGACCGGCACGAAGGAAGCGCTGTTCGCGGCGCTCGATCGCTTCGCGCCCGGCCGTGCCCACCGGTCCGTGAAGAGTTATAACAATCATGTCGGCGTGCCGCTGAGCCTGTCCCGGATGCCGGCCGCCACGCGCTTCGGCGTGTTCGAAATGGGGATGAACCATGCGGGCGAACTGGCGGGGCTCACGCAGATCGTGCGTCCGCATGTCGCCATCGTCACCGCCATCGCGCCCGCGCATCAGGAATATTTCAGCAGCCTCGAAGCCATTGCTGACGCCAAGGGGGAGATTTTTGCCGGGCTGGAGCCGGGCGGCACAGCGATCATCCCGTTCGACAGCCCCTATCGCGACCGCCTGATTGCAGCCGCCAAGCCTTATGCCGCCAATATCGTGACCTTCGGGCTGGGCGAGGGTGCCGATGTTCGCGCGGTGGAGGCGATGCGCGCGCCGCATGGCGGCACGATGATCAATGCCAAGCTGCCCGACGCAGAGCTGTTCTTCACGGTCGCTTTGCCCGGCGCGCATTGGGTGTCCAACGCGATGGCGGTGATCGCCGCGGTCGATGCGATGGGGGGCGATCTGGCGCAGGCCGGGCTGGCGCTTGGCGATATGGCCGGCCTGCCGGGGCGCGGCGCGCGGCACACGATTGCAGCGGGCGAAGGCACGGCGCTGTTGATAGACGAAAGCTATAATGCCAATCCCGCCTCCATGACGGCCACGATCGGCCAGCTTGGCGAGGAAGCTGCCGGGCGCAGGATCGTGATCCTGGGCGCGATGCGCGAATTGGGCGGCGATACCGATGCCTTCCATGCCGCCATCGCCAAACCGATCGAAGCGGCGAAGGTCGATTTCGCGCTGCTGGTCGGCCGGGAAATGGGCGCGCTCGCTTCTGCACTTGAGGGCCGCGTCGATTTCGCGCATGTGCCCGATGCGTCCACCGCCATCGATCGCCTTCCCGGCTTGATCGGTGCGGGGGACGCCATTCTCATCAAGGGATCCAACGCGATCGGGCTGTCCCGCGTCGTTGCGGCTCTGACTTCGCCGGACGGAACCGACTGATGCTATACTGGCTCGCACAACAGCTCGATTTTCCCGGCATCCTGAACCTGATCCGCTATCTGAGCTTTCGTACCGGGGCGTCGATCGCGACCGCTTTGGTCATCGGCCTCGTCATCGGCCCGCGCTTCATCGGCTGGCTGCGCTTGCGGCAGGGCAAGGGGCAGCCGATCCGCGAAGATGGCCCGCAGACGCATCTGGCCAAGCGCGGCACGCCCACCATGGGCGGGTTGATGATCCTGACGGCGGTTTCGCTTTCGATGCTGATCTGGATGGACCTGTCCAACCTCTATGTCTGGGCCTGCCTGTTCGTGACGCTCGGTTTCGGCGCGATCGGGTTTCTGGACGATTATGACAAGGTGAAGAAGGCCAGCCACAAGGGCGTCTCGGGCAAGGTGCGGCTTGCGGGCGAATTCCTGATCGCCGGCTTTGCAAGCTGGATGATCGTCAGTCAGTCCGGCACCTTGCTTTATGTGCCCTTCCTCAATTATCCGCCGCTAGATCTGGGGTATTTCTACATATTGTTCGCCGCCTTCACGATCGTGTCGTTCGGCAATGCGGTCAACCTCACCGATGGGCTGGACGGCTTGGCCACCTTCCCGGTGATCATCGCCAGCCTGGCGTTCCTCGTGATCGTCTACATGGCGGGCAATGCCAAATTCGCCGGCTATCTGGGCATCCCGCATGTGCCGGGGGCGGGCGATCTCGCGATCTTCTGCGGCGCGATCATGGGGGCGTGTCTGGCGTTCTTGTGGTTCAATGCGCCGCCGGCCGCGGTGTTCATGGGCGACACCGGCAGTCTCGCTTTGGGCGGGGCGCTCGGCGCGATCGCTGTCACCGCGCATCATGAGATCGTGCTGGGGATCGTCGGCGGGCTGTTCGTGGTCGAGGCGATGTCGGTCATCATCCAGGTGTTCTTCTACAAGCGCACCGGCAAGCGCGTGTTTCGCATGGCGCCGATCCATCATCATTTCGAACAGCTTGGCTGGGCCGAGGCGACTGTGGTGATCCGCTTCTGGATCGTCTCGATCGTGCTGGCGCTGGCCGGTCTCGCCACGTTGAAAATCCGGTGATCGTCTCCGACGCCTTTCGCGGCAAGCGCTATGCGGTTCTGGGCCTTGCGCGCTCGGGGCTGGCCACGGTGCGCGCGCTTGCGGCCTCTGGCGCGCAGATGACCGCATGGGATAGCAATCCCGATGCGATCGAAGAACTCCGTTTGTCCCGAGCGCAATCGAGGGACGTGGACGCGTACCAGCGTGTCTCGACTTCGCTCGACACAAACGGAGTTTTGGATTTTCAGGATCCGCTTGAGATCGATCTGGCGGGCTTCGACGGCGTGGTGGTGTCACCCGGCGTGCCGCTCAATCGCCATCCGATCGCCAAGCGTGCCGCGGATGCGGGCGTGCCTGTGATCGGTGATATCGAACTGTTCGCACAAGCCCGCGCCAGCCTGCCGCCGCATAAGGTGGTTGGCATCACTGGCACAAACGGCAAATCGACCACCACCGCGCTGATCCATCATATCGTGAAAGCGGCGGGCATCCCCACCACGTTGGGCGGCAATATCGGTCTGCCGATCTTGGGACAGGATCCGCTGGCGGCGGGCGGAATTTACGTGCTTGAGCTGTCGAGCTACCAGATAGATCTGACCTTTTCGCTCGATTGCGATGTGGCCGTGCTGCTGAACATCACGCCGGATCATCTGGATCGCTATGACGGCTTTGCGGGCTATGCGGGGTCGAAAATGCGGCTTTTCGAGATGCAATCATCTAATCATTTCGCAATTCTTGGATTTGATGATCCGGAAGTGCGGTCAAGGTCTGCACTGCCGCTTTGGTTTAACCGCGGTGAAAAGTTGGTGTTAAGTACGATCGACGAGATCACCGATCAATCCGCATGGCCGACGCTGCAAGGCCCGCATAATGCGCAAAATGCCGCCGTCGCCATTGCCGTCACCCGCGCACTCGATATCGACGATGCGATGATCTTCGCCGCGCTCAAAACCTACCCAGGCCTGCCGCACCGCATGGAAATCGTGCTCGAACGCGGCGGCGTTCTGTTCGTCAATGACAGCAAGGCCACCAACCCGACATCCACCGCGCCCGCCCTCGCAGCCTATCCGAAAATCCACTGGATCCTCGGCGGGCAGGCCAAGACGAATGACCTCGATGCCTGTGCGCCGCACTTCGATCATGTGGTCGCGGCCTATACCATTGGCGATTCCGCCCAGATGTTCGCCGATCTGCTCGCGCCGCATATGGTGGTCAGCAATTGCGGTGACCTGAAAACGGCTGTGGGCGTTGCGGCGGAGGCAGCGCGGAGCGGGGAGACCGTGTTGCTCTCCCCCGCCTGTGCCTCATTCGATCAATTCCGTGATTTCGAAGCGCGCGGCGATGCGTTTCGCGTGGCAGTGGAGGCTCTGGGCTGATGGCATCGATCCCCGGTTTCGGACCCGTCGTTCCCCGCAGCAAGACCAAGGTCGGCGTACTCTCGCGCTTCGGCCGCGACGATCGCTCGTCCTTCAGCCTGTGGTTCTGGGAGATCGACCGCTTCCTGCTGCTGTTCGTCACCTTGCTGATCTCCATCGGCCTGATCGCGGTGGCCGCCGCGTCTCCTGCGGCGGCGGAGCGCTATTCGGGTGGCGGCGTGAAGGTCAATCCGCTCCATTATTTCTATATGCAGCTTGCCTGGGTGGTGATCAGCGTCCCCGTGATGCTGTTCATTTCCACCTGGCCGAAGGATGTGGCGCGTCGCGTCGCGCTTTCGGGCGCGATCCTGTTCGCCTTCATGCTGGTGCTGGTGCCTTTTTTCGGCGAGGAAGTGAACGGCGCGCGGCGCTGGGTGGGCTGGGGCGCGGCACGGCTGCAGCCTTCGGAATTTCTCAAACCCATGTTCGTGGTGGGCCTGGCCTGGCTTCTATCGCTCAAGGCACAGGATCGCACGCTGCCGCTGGTGCCGATTTCCGGCATGATCACCGGGCTGATCGCCTTGTTCCTCATGAAGCAGCCCGATTTCGGCCAGACCGTGATCTTTGCCGCGATCTGGATGACGCTGCTGCTGCTGTCCGGCGTCAATTCGCGGATCATCGGCTGGCTGGTCGGCGGCGGCGTCGCCGGGATCGTCTGCGCCTATCTGTTCTATGATGTCGCGACCAAGCGCATCAACGATTTCATCTTCGCCGAGGGCGACACCTATCAGACGGATATGGCGCACGCCACGCTGACCGCGGGCGGCCTTTTCGGCACCGGCCCCGGCGGCGGGCAGATGAAGTTCCGCCTGCCCGAAGCGCATACCGATTATATCTTTTCCGTAATCGGCGAGGAGTTCGGCCTGATCGCCTGCTTCGCCATCGCAGCGCTCTATATCGCGATCGTGGTCCGCGTGTTCGTGAAGCTGCTGGAGGAGGAAGACATGTTCCTGCTACTGGCCTCTGCCGGTCTGGCCACGCAATTCGGGCTGCAGGCGCTGATCAACATGGCGGTGAATGTCCAGCTTGCACCGTCCAAGGGGATGACGCTGCCGTTCATCAGCTATGGTGGATCATCCATGCTCGCTTTGTCGATCGGCTTCGGACTCCTGCTCGCATTTACCCGCCGTAACCCGTATCTGTCACGCTCGCCCTATGTGAGCAGAGGTGGTGGGATATGAATTTCGTGCGGCATTTCGTTCTGGCGGCGGGCGGCACCGGGGGGCACATGATCCCGGCGCACGCGCTGGCGCGCGCGCTGATGGAGCGGGGCCATCATGTCGCCCTGGTGACTGATGAACGCGGCGCGCGCATTCCCGGCCTGTTCGATGGCGTGCAGACGCATGTGCTGCCCGCCGGGCGCCTCTCCAAATCGCCGGCCGGCCTGTGGCGCGCGGGCAAGTCTATCCTGGCGGGCCGCGCGATGGCGATGCGGCTGTATGAGACGTTCCGGCCCACCGCCGTGATCGGCTTTGGCGGCTATCCCGCTTTGCCGTCGCTGCTCGGTGCGTTGAAGGCAGGTATTCCGACAGCGGTGCATGAGCAGAATGCCGTGCTGGGTCGCGTCAACCGGCTGCTCGCGGGCCGCGTCGATGCGATCGCGACGGCCTATCCCGAAGTGAAGCGCCTCGCCGAAAAGCATATCGGCAAGGTGCATCTGATCGGGAATCCGGTGCGTGATGAAGTGCTGGCGCTCCGCGATCAGCCGTTCCCCACGCTGGAGGACGATGGCGTTTTCCGTTTGCTCGTGACCGGGGGCAGCCAGGGCGCATCGATCCTGTCCGACGTGGTGCCGGCTGGTCTGGCCATGCTGCCGCTCAATTTCCGTCGCCGCCTGCAGGTGACGCAGCAATGCCGCGTCGAGGATATCGACAAGGTGCGCGCGACCTATGCCGAACTGGGCATTCCCGCCGATCTGGCAACCTATCTCCCTGATCTGCCAGAGCGGCTGGGCTGGTCCCACCTTGTGATCGCGCGCGCGGGCGCATCGACGATTGCGGAGCTGACCGCGGCGGGGCGCCCTGCGATCCTCGTGCCGCTGCCTTCCGCCACCGATGATCACCAGAGCTATAATGTGCGCGAAATGGTGGCGGCGGGCGGCGCGCGCTCGATCCCGCAAAAGGCGTTCACCCCGGTCGAGCTGGGCAAGCAGATGCAAAAACTGGCGCTGGAGCCGGGCGCGCTGGCCAATGCGGCGAAGCGCGCGCGCGATTGCGGGCGGCCCGAAGCCGCGCGCGATCTGGCGGACTTACTGGAAGGCATGGGCGCAGCGCCCATCGGCGGAGAAACGATCAAGATGCGGCCTACACCCACCATCGGCACAGCGCAGGCTTTCGCATGAGGGGCGTGCACACCGATATCGGGACGATCCATTTCATCGGCATCGGCGGCATCGGCATGTCCGGCATTGCACGCGTGATGAACAATCTGGGGTATAAGGTTCAGGGGTCCGACAGCGCCGAGAGCGCGACCGTGCAGCAATTGCGCGAGCGCGGGATCGATGTGATGATCGGCCATGCCGCCGAAAATCTGCGCGATGCGCGCGTGGTGGTCACCTCCACCGCGATCAAGCGCGGCAATCCCGAAGTCGAGCTGGCGCTGGAGAAGCGCATTCCCGTGGTCCGCCGCGCGGAGATGCTGGCGGAGCTGATGCGGCTGAAATCCACCGTCGCGGTGGCGGGCACGCATGGCAAGACGACGACGACCTCGATGATCGCGGCAATGCTGGATGCGGGCGGCTTCGATCCTACCGTGATCAACGGCGGGATCATCAACAATTATGGCTCCAACGCGCGTCTGGGCGAAGGCGAGTGGATGGTGGTGGAGGCCGATGAGAGCGATGGCAGCTTCCTGCGGCTGGATGGCACGCTGGCGGTGGTCACCAATATCGATCCCGAGCATCTCGATCATTATGGCAGCTTCGATGCGGTGAAGACCGCCTTCGTCGAGTTCGTCGAGAATGTGCCCTTTTATGGGGCGGCGTTCCTCTGCCTCGATCATCCCGAAGTGCAGGCGATCCTGCCGCGCGTCCGCGATCGTCGGATCGTCACCTATGGCTTTTCCGCGCAAGCCGATGTGCGCGCGGATAATGTGACGCCGATCCCGGCGGGCAATCGCTTCGACGTGGTGGTGCGGTCCGTTGACGATGTGATCCGTCGCATCGATGGCGTGATGCTGCCGATGCCGGGCCGTCACAATGTGCAGAATGCGCTGGCGGCGATCTGTGTTGCGATCGAAATGGGCATCCCCGACGAGACGATCATCGAGGGCTTCTCGAAATTCGGCGGCGTGAAGCGGCGCTTCACCAATGTGGGCGAAATCGACGGGATCACCGTGATCGACGATTATGGTCATCATCCGGTGGAAATCCGCGCGGCGCTGTCTGCAGCGCGCGAAGGCGTCGCTGGTCGGGTGATCGCGGTGGTCCAGCCGCATCGCTATTCGCGCCTCGGCGATCTGATGGATGATTTTCAGCAGGCGTTCAACGATGCGGACATGGTCTATGTCACACCGGTCTATGCCGCGGGCGAACAGCCGGTGGAGGGCGTGAGCGCGGCGGCATTGGTCGCTGGTCTGCGTCAGCGCGGGCATCGGGCCGCAAACGAGATCGCCGACGCCGATGCGCTGGCGGCGGCGCTGGCTGTGGCAGGGCAGCCGGGCGATATGGTCGTGTGCCTTGGCGCTGGCGATATCACGAAATGGGCCGCTGGCCTGGCGGATGGCATCAAGGCGGTGCGCGCGTGATGCCTGCATCATCCCCCACTCCATTTGTCCCGAGCGACGTCGAGGGACGTTGGTGCGTCGGCGAGATGTCTCGATGGAGCCTGTCCCGAGCGACGCCGCAGGCGGCGTCGAGGGGCTCGACACAAACGGATTTTGGGATGCGGAAGGGGTTCGCGTGACCCTCGCGCTGGCCCTTCCCCCTGTGCGCGGCAAGTTGACGGCGCAGGCACCTTTGGCGCCGCTCGTGTGGTTCAAGGCGGGTGGTACTGCGGAATGGCTGTTCGAGCCCAAGGATGTCGATGATCTCAGCGCCTTCTTGGCCGATCTTGATCCGGCGGTGCCGGTGATGGGTCTGGGTCTCGGATCGAACATGATCGTGCGCGATGGCGGGGTGCCCGGTGTCGTGGTGCGGCTGGGCAAGGCGTTCGCCAAGGTCGAGGCGCTGGATGCGACCACATTGTCCTGCGGCGGCGGGGCGAGCGGCATTCTCGTCTCCTCCACGGCGCGCGATGCGGGCATTGGCGGGCTTGAGTTTCTGCGGTCGATCCCCGGCACGGTCGGCGGGTTCGTGCGGATGAACGGCGGCGCTTATGGCCGTGAGGTCAAGGATATATTGGTGGATTGCGACGTCGTGCTGCGCTCGGGTGCGCGGGAAACGCTGTCGCTTGACGCGCTTGGCTATCGCTACCGGCATAGCACCTTGCCCGAAGGTGCGATCGTGGTGAGCGCCACCTTTCGTGGCCATGTCGCCGATCCCGTCGCGATCCAGGCGGAGATGGACCGCATCGCTGCTGCGCGCGAGGAATCGCAACCGCTGCGCAGCAAGACGGGCGGATCGACCTTCAAGAATCCGCAAGACCACAAGGCCTGGGCTTTGGTCGATGAAGCCGGCTGCCGTGGCCTCACGATCGGCGACGCGCAGGTATCGGAAAAGCACTGCAATTTCCTGCTCAATCTCGGCAGCGCGACTTCGGCGCAGATCGAGGCCTTGGGCGAGGAAGTGCGACGCCGGGTGAAAGAGAAATCGGGCGTGACGCTTGAATGGGAAATCCAGCGTATTGGAATTAACTCCCTCTCCCCTTCAGGGGAGAGGGCCGGGGAGAGGGGGCCATCCTCATGAATGACGTTAGAAACCCCCGTCTCCCAACCCTCTCCCCTGAAGGGGAGAGGGCTAAGCTTCACATCGCAGTCCTGATGGGCGGATGGTCCGCCGAGCGCGAAGTCTCGCTGTCCAGCGGCAATGGTGTGGCGGACGCGCTCGAGAGTCTGGGCCATAAGGTCACGCGGATCGATATGGATCGCAACGTGGCGCAGGTGCTGGCGGGCGTGCGCCCCGATGTGGTGTTTAACGCGCTGCACGGCACGCCGGGCGAGGATGGTACGGTGCAGGGGATGCTCGATCTGATGCAGATTCCCTATACGCATTCGGGCCTCGTCACCTCGGTGATCGCGATCGACAAGGAACTGACCAAGCAGGCGCTGGTGCCGCATGGCATCCGGATGCCCGAAGGCACGATCGTGAAGAGCGAGACGCTGTATGACGCCGATCCGCTGCCGCGGCCCTATGTGCTGAAACCGATCAATGAGGGTTCGTCGGTGGGCGTCGCCATCGTGACCGAGAGCGGGAATTACGGCAATCCGATCGGCCGCGACGTGAAAGGTCCGTGGCAGGAATTCGAGACTTTGCTGGCCGAGCCGTTCATTCGCGGACGCGAACTGACCGTGGCGATCATGGGCGGCGATCAAAATGGGGACAGGGCGCTGGCGGTGACTGAACTCAGGCCCAAGAGCGGCTTTTACGATTATGACTCCAAATATACCGATGGCCTGACCGAGCATATCTGCCCCGCCGAAATCCCCGACGATATCGCCGCGGCCGCGATGGACATGGCGCTTGAGGCGCACAAGCTGTTGGGCTGCAAGGGTACGAGCCGTTCCGATTTTCGCTGGGATGACGAGCGCGGCGTGCGCGGGCTTTATCTGCTTGAGGTGAACACCCAGCCGGGTATGACTCCCTTGAGCCTGGTGCCCGAGCAGGCGAAATATTGCGGCATTTCCTATGCCGAATTGTGCGATCGCATCGTGAAGGACGCCCTATGAACAACGCGACGATCAGGCGGGGACAGCCGGGCAAGGCACGCCCCAAGGTGACCGGAAGGCGCAAGGCGCCGGTGAAGCGCAAATCCATGTTTGCCAGCGCCGCGGCCTTGCTGCCGTTTCCGCTGGAAGTGGTGCAGAAAGCGGTCGGCTATGGCGCGGTGGCGCTGGGCATCGGCGTGATCGCGGTGGGCGTCACATTCCTGGGCTTGCCACAGATGGCAGGCGTGGCCGCCGCCGAAATGGTGGGCCGCGCCGGTTTCGAGGTGAAGCGGATCGAAGTGACGGGCATCGACCGCATGGAGCGGATGACGGTCTATGCGATCGCCACCGATCAGCAGAGCATGGCGATGCCGCTGGTCGATCTGGACGATGTGCGCGGGCGCTTGATGGCGCAGCCCTGGATCGCGGAAGCGCGCGTTTCGCGGCGTCTGCCCGATACGCTGCTGGTGGATATCGTGGAGCGCAAGCCCGCGGCGGTGTGGCAGAGCCAACAGCAATTGTCGCTGATCGACGGCAATGGCGTGGTGCTTGAGCCCGTGTCGCCCGACGCCATGCCCAATCTGCCATTGGTGATCGGCCCGCAGGCCAATCTGCAGACCGCGCCGCTCAAGACCCTGCTGAGCGCGGCGCCCGCGCTGGGGCCGATGGTGGCGGGTGCGACCTGGGTGGGCAATCGCCGCTGGGATTTGCGCTTCCAGTCCGGCGAGACGCTGGCGTTGCCCGAAGGCGAGCAGGATGCGCGGGTGGCACTGGTGAAATTCGCGCGGATCGACGGCACGGAACGGCTGCTGGGCCGCGGTTTCGTGCGCTTCGATATGCGCATTCCCGGCAAATTCGTCGTCAAGGTGCCACCGCGCAGCGCGACGACCAAGATCGACACGCCGTCCGATGCGCCAAAGCAGGATGGCCAGGCGGGCAAGATCAAAGATACGGATGCGAACAGCAGCGGGGGCGAAAATGGCACAGGCGAAGGGTGAAGGGCTGATCACGGCCCTCGATATCGGTTCATGGAAGGTCTCCGCGCTGATTGCGGAGAAAACGGAAAGCGGCGAACTCAACGTGCTGGCGACCGGCCAGCGCGAAAGCCAAGGCGTGAAGCGTGGCTATATAGCCGATATGGCGTCCACAGAGCGCGCCGTGCGGGAAGCCGTGGAGCAGGCGGAGCGGATCGCTGGCACCAATATCGAGGATGTGTGGGTCAGTTTCTCGGCCGGCGGCCTGGTGAGCGATATCGCGCCGGTCGAAGTCGAACTGGGCGGTCACCGGATCGAGCAGGAGGATATCAACACGCTGCTGATGTCCGGCCAGCAATCGATTGATCCCGACGGCCGCATGATCCTGCACGCGCAGCCCACCCTCTATACGCTGGATGGCCTGCGTGGCGTGAAACAGCCGCTGGGGCTGTATGCCGACCGGCTGGGCGTGGACATCCACGTCGTCTCTGCGGACGGTTCTCCGGTGCGCAATCTTGATCTGTGCGTGCGCAGCGCTTATCTGAAGGTGAAGTCCATCGTCGCCTCACCCGTGGCGACGGGCATGGCCTGCCTATCCGAAGAAGAGCGCGAACTGGGCGTGGCGCTGGTCGAAATGGGCGCGGGCGTGACCAATGTCTCGCTCTTCTGCGGCGGCCTGCTCGTCGGGCTGATGTCCATCCCCTATGGCGCGGCGGACATTACGGACGATATCGCATCGGCTTTCGGCACGCGACGCAATCATGCCGAGCGGATGAAATGCTTCTACGGCTCGGCCACCGCGACCCCGCGGGACAATCATGACATGATCGAGGTCGCGCCCATTTCTGCCGATGACGACAGCGGCGACTCATCGCGCATCACGCGGGCGCAGCTCATCGCCGTCATCCGTCAGCGGCTCGAGCATCTGATGGGTGAAGTCGCCAAGGCGCTGAAGGATCTGGGCTTCACCGGCCCGGTCGGGCGTCAGGTGGTGCTCACCGGCGGCGGGGCCGAACTGAAGGGCATGGCGGATTACGCGCAAGGCGTCCTGGGGCGCGCCGTCCGCATCGGCAAGCCGCGCGGCCTGATCGGAATGCCCGATGCGCATAGCGGCCCGGGCTTCGCCACATTGGGCGGCCTGGTCCATTATGCGGCCAGCAATCCCACCGATCTTCGCTCCATCGTGCCACAGCACCAGTTGGTGCACCGCGTGAACGGCGGGGGCTTGATTCAGCGCCTTATCAGAGTGATCGGTGATAACTTCTGATGAACAGGATTCACGCCAGCATGGTTTGTTTCGCCCCCACAACCACTAGGGAGTGGGGTGAATGATCATGCAGGCTACAATTTTTTACGCCCAAGTTAACTTTTTTGGTGATTCGGCGAATCGGATAGTGCACAACAAATCAGGGGCTATCGCTTCGCCCGCGTCGAAGCATGGGGAGACAACACAATGAGTATCGAATTCATGCCGCCTGAGGTGGACGAACTTCGGCCTCGCATCAGCGTCATCGGCGTCGGCGGCGCAGGCGGCAACGCGATTGCGAACATGATCGCCAGCCAGGTGCAGGGGGTCGATTTCATCGTCGCCAACACCGATGCGCAGGCATTGAAGGCATCCACGGCGGAGCGCCGCATCCAGCTTGGCCTGCGCATCACGCAGGGGCTTGGTGCCGGATCGCGCCCCGAAATCGGCCGTGCGGCGGCTGACGAGACGCTGGAGCAGATCGAAAAGGCGCTCGAAGGATCGCACATGTGCTTCATCGCGGCCGGCATGGGCGGCGGCACCGGCACCGGTGCGGCTCCCGTCATCGCCAAGGCCGCGCGCGACAAGGGTATCCTGACCGTTGGCGTCGTGACCAAGCCGTTCAGCTTCGAAGGTTCGCGCCGCGCCAAGGCTGCGGAAGCGGGCATCGAGGAACTGCAGAAGCATGTCGATACGCTGATCGTCATCCCCAACCAGAATCTCTTCCTGATCGCCAATGCGAACACGACCTTCAAGGAAGCGTTCCAGATGGCGGATGAAGTGCTGCAGCAGGGCGTGCGTGGCATCACTGATCTGATGGTCATGCCCGGCCTGATCAATCTCGATTTTGCCGACGTTCGCTCCGTCATGGGTGAAATGGGCAAGGCGATGATGGGCACCGGCGAAGCCGAAGGCGATCGTCGTGCGATCGAAGCCGCGGAAAAGGCGATCGCCAATCCGCTGCTCGATGGCGTTTCGATGAAGGGTGCCAAGGGCGTCATCATCTCCATCACCGGCGGCGAAGACATGCGCCTGATGGAAGTCGATGAAGCGGCGAACCACATCAAGGAACTGGTGGACCCGGACGCGAACATCATCTGGGGTTCGGCGTTCAACAACGATCTGGAAGGCCGCATCCGGGTTTCCGTGGTCGCTACGGGCATTGAAGCCGATGTCGCGTCGGCACCCGAACCTGCCCGCGTCTTCGCTTTCCCGACGGCACGTCCTGCGCCTGTCGCCGTGACGCCCGTCACCGAAGCGGCTGCCGATGAAACCCCGGCGCCCGTGCTGGAAGCGCCGGAAGAGATCGCCGCGGAAGGCGACGAGTTGTTGCTCGACACCGGCCGCATCGTGGAAGAGGCTTCGGCTGAAGAAGCGCCGCTTGAACTGAGCGAAGAAGTGAAGGCCGAACCGGTCACGCCGACGTGGTTGGCCGGCACGGCCGATACCGCTGAAGCGGCCCCCGAGGAGCGCGCCCCGCGCGTCTCCACCGGCGGCGGCACATTGTTTGAGCGCATGTCCAACATTGCGCGCGGCAATAAGGCAGACGATGCCGAAGGCCGTTCGGATCCGCTGGATATCCCGCGCTTCCTGAATCAGCAGAACAACCAATAATCGTCGTCCCCGCGGGGACGATCAGAAGAGGCTCCGGCGCAAGTCGGAGCCTTTTTTGGTTTCTGGGGGGAAGCGGGGCGCGATGCGACTCCCCTCCCGGCCTTCCGGGAGGGGTTGGGGGTGGGCCTCCTGCTTTCTCAGAAAAAGGGGGCACCCCCAGCCGGTGCTATTCAGTGTCCCCCTTCACCAAAACAGCTCATTCGGCCTCCCGCCGCACCGCTTCACCGTGGACTGTGCTTGCAATTCATGAAGCCTTCATCGACAGACCTGTCTTGGGGCTGGGTCATTATGAAATCGAGATCATTTCTTTTCCATATGCCGCTGATCGCCGCGGCGATTCTGGCGGCGGGTGCGCCTGCTTCTGCGCAAATCCAGGGCAGTCAGGCCGGGCTGTCGCTGTCTGAAAATCTCATGATATTGGCGGGCGATCCGCGCGATGTCCGTGCGCTGGTCGGGGCCGGCCGGGCCGCGCTGGCGCTGGGCGATGCGGAGGCGGCGATGGGCTTTTTCCAGCGCGCCGAGGCCGTCGATCCCCGCAGCGGGGAGGCCAAGGCCGGGATCGGATCGGTGCTGCTGGCGCAGGAAAAGGCAGGGGATGCGCTCAAGCAGTTCGATGCCGCGGTGAAGCTGGGCGTGCCCGAAGCCACGATCGCCAGCGATCGGGGGCTGGCCTATGATCTGCGCGGCGATCCGCGCCGGGCGCAGCGTGATTATGCACTGGCTGTGCGGCGCGGCAATGATGACGAGGCGGTGCGCCGCTATGCGCTCTCGCTCGGGATTTCGGGGGATCGCGATCAGGCGCTCAAGATGCTCGATCCGTTGCTGCTCAAGCAGGATCGTGCGGCCTGGCGCGCGCGGGCCTTCGTTCTGGCAATGAACGGGGATGTCGGCCCTGCCTATGATATTGTCGCGGTGGTGATGCCCACGGCGGCGCAACCGATGAAGCCCTTTTTCGCCCGGCTTCACAATCTTTCCCCGGCCCAGCGCGCGGCGGCGGTGCATCTGGGGGCGATGCCGCATGATGGGCGCACCGACGGGCGGATCAATGATGCGCTCGATGGCGGCAGGATCGCCAGTAACAGCGGCGTCCTGATGCCTGCAGGTGATCCGCTGGCGTCGCTGCGCGCAGAAACAGCGCCGGAGCCGGTCAAGGTGGCGGCCAAGGTTTCTAAGGAGCCGCGTCGGAGACCCGGGCAGCCGGCGGTGGATCAGATCAAACCAGTGCAGATCGCACAGGTCGCGCCAAAGCCGGTGGCCACCCCACCGGTCGCCAAAATTATACCCAAGAAGGCCACTGTCAGCCAGCCGCCCGTCGTGAGGATCGCCATGGCCGATGTGCCGCCGCTGGCGCGTGCGCAGATGGAGAAGCCGTCCAATCCGGCGCTTGATGCGGTGGTCGCCAAAAATCAGGCGGTGGGAGCCGGCGTTGCGGGTGTCCCTGTGAACCGGCCCGTTGAACCGGTTTCACCCGGAACCGAAGCCGTGAGACGCGCCCCTGCGGCGGAGCCGGGCTTTGCATCGCTGCAGCCGGGCGATTTCGATCTGCCCGCTGGCTCCGCGATCGTGAAGTCGGCTGAAACGCCACCATCGACGGCGATCAAGGCTGAGGATGTCACGTTGGCGCAGATCGTCGCCGGGCTGAAGGTGGAGCCTGTGGCGGCTGTGCCCTTGCCCGAGCCGGCACCCGCCAGGGCCGTGGAGATCGCGAAGCCGCCCGCGCCCAAGCCAGCGGCGATTCCGCCGGCCAAGCCGAAGCCCGATAGCGTAAAGCCCAGCGAAAAGGCGAAGCCGGACGCCAAGGCGGCGGCTGTGAAGCCGGGTGACAAGAAAGCGGCGGCAAACGGCAAGATCGATCCCAAGAAAAAAGCCGATGCCAAGAAATCCGAGCCCAAGAAGCCGGATCCGCTCAAACTGCATCCCGCGCGCGTCTGGGCGCAGATCGCGACGGGCGCGAACGCGCGGGCGCTGGCGACCGATTATGGCAAGTTCGCCAGGAAGAGCCCCGATGCGTTCAAGGGGATGCAGGGCTGGAGCGTGCCGTTCAAGGGCACGCGGCGCTTGCTGGTGGGGCCGTTTCCTTCCGGCAAGAAGGCGCAGGATTTCCTGAAGAAGGCCGGTATCACCGGATTTCCGTTCGAAAGCCCCGCGGGGATGGAGATCGAGAAGCTTTCCGCCAAATGAGGGAGATGGCTGCTTACGCCTGTGATCCGGGCAAAAGCCGGGGGCGGCTGCATGAGGAAGGCGATGCCGTGCGCGGTCCGCGGGATGCGTTCCAGCGCGATCGGGATCGGATCATCCATTCCATCTCCTTCCGCCGTCTGCGCCACAAGACCCAAGTGTTCATCGCGCCCGATGGCGATCATTTTCGCGTGCGGCTCACCCATAGTCTCGAGGTGGCGCAGATCGGGCGCACCATCGCGCGCGCGCTCGGCCTGAACGAGGATCTGACCGAAGCGCTGTGTCTGGCGCACGATATCGGGCATCCGCCCTTTGGCCATGCCGGGGAGGATGCGCTGGAGGCCGCGATGGCGGGCGCGGGGGGCTTCGATCACAATGCGCATACACTGCGCACGCTGATGCTGCTGGAAACGCCTTATCCGCATTGGGATGGGCTGAACCTGACGTGGGAAATGCTGGAGGGACTGGCCAAACACAATGGCCCGATCCATCAGCCCGGCTGGGCGATGCAGGCGGCCGATGCGCTGCGGCCGCTCGATCTGGAAAGCTGGCCCTCGCTGGAGGCGCAGGTGGCGGCGCTGGCCGACGATATCGCCTATGACAATCACGATATCGACGATGGTGTGCGCGCCGGGCTGCTGTCTATGGAACAGTTGCTCGAAGTCCCGCTGGTCGCCGATGGCTGGCGCGCGGTGACCGCGCGGTGCGCCGGCGTGACCTTGCAGCGGCAGCGTTCGGAATTGATCCGGTCGCAAATCGGCGTGATGGTCAACGATCTGATCGCGGAGACGCGGCGGCGGATCGCGGCGTCGGGCGTGCGCTCCGTGGAGGATGTGCGGGCGGCGGGGCAGGCCTTGTGCGGCTTTTCACCGGCCATGCGCGATGCGGAGCGCGATCTGAAGGCTTTCATGTACGCCAATCTCTATCATCACCAGAGCCAGCTCGATGCGGCGGCGGGCGCGCGCACGGTGGTCGCGGGGCTGTTTGACGCTTATCACGGCGATGATCGGGGGATGCCGGAAAGCTGGCGCGCGTCCATGCCGGCGAGTGAACCGGATCGCAGCCGGCATATCGCCGATTTCATCGCGGGGATGACGGATCGCTACGCCATCGCGCGCTTTCGCGAAATGGGCGGACAGGTGGATCTGCCTGAGGGATTTTGAATCAAAGCAATGGCAGGATAGGCTCTGACGCGAAAAAGGCCGCCATGCCTGCGCATGACGGCCTTTTCGAAATCCGGTGTGCGTCAGCTTAGTCGGCTGCGGCAACCTGGCCGTCACGGACGACCGACTTGACCTGGCTCAGCTTGAACGCAACGGCCGAACCGCTGGACGTGCCGCGGACCATGCCGTTCGCAACGATCAGACGGAAGCTCTCGCCGCCGGGGTAAGACCGGCCGCTGATCACCTTGCCGCCGCTTTTCGCTTCGGTGTGATAGACGTAGGTGGTGCCTTCATGCTCGAACGACTTTTCAGCAGCCTTCTCAGCGAAAGCAGGAGCGGAAACGCCAAGAGCGGCGATGATGGCAATGGACAGCATTCTCATGGATAATCTCCCTATGTGAATGCCGATCAGGGTTCCCCAGGATGAATTTGTTATATGCCATTCTTATGTTGCGGTGCGGCATATTGCGCAATCGCAAGGATTGCATCGATGGTTGCAATAATTGCAACTACAAAGGAGATACGCAGTGATCATTGGCATTATCGGCGGAAATGGTCTCATTGGTAACCAGTTAATTACTGGATTTTTGCAATGCGGCATCGCGGTAGATGCTTTGTTGCGCCGCAGCGTAATTCCTGAGACATCCGGTCTGAGGCAGCATATCGCGCCGCCCGAAAGCTGGCCCGCGCTGGTGGAGGACATAAAGCCGGACGTTGCGATTTCGGCGCTGGGCACCACGATCAAGCAGGCCGGATCGCAGGCCGCGTTCGAATCGGTCGATCTCGATATGGTGATGGCCTTCGCCCGCGCGGCGCGCTCGGCAGGGGCGCGGCAGATGATATTGGTGTCGTCGGTCGGTGCGGATCCGGCTGCATCCAATTTCTATCTGCGCACCAAGGGGCGGGTGGAAGCGGGATTGCGCGCATTGGCGTTCGATCGGCTCGATATCGTCCGCCCCGGCCTGTTGCTGGGGGATCGCCCGGGTCCGCCGCGAGTGGGAGAGCGGATCGCGACCCTCTTCAGCCCGGTTCTCGATCTGGTCCTGCGCGGTTCGCTGGATCGCTATGCTGCCATCCATGCCGATATCGTGGGCGCGGCCATGGTGAAGCTGGCCGGGCAAACTGCACCCGGCGTGTTCGTGCATGAAAACCGGGCGCTCAGACGCCTGGCGGATGTTTCCGGGGCGTGACCCGCGCGTAGAAGTCCGCTATTGGCGCGCTTCATTTTGTCGAAAGCCCATTGTGTGACCCTTTACGCCCGTTTTGCCGCGCATATCGATGCCGTGCTCGATAGCCTTGTTGCCGCCGGAGACTTGCCCGAGGGGCTGGAGCGCCGCAATGTGACCGTGGAGCCGCCGCGGGATCCATCCCATGGCGATCTCTCGACCAATGCGGCCATGGTGCTCGCCAAGCCCGCGGGTACCAACCCGCGCGCGCTGGCCGAAAAGATCGCCGCCGGGCTGGGCGCGATCGACGAGGTGGTATCCGCAGAGATTGCGGGACCGGGCTTCATCAATCTGCGGCTGGCCGAGAGCGCATGGCGCGGCGAGCTTCAGGCCATTGCCGATGCAGCGGGCGATTATGGCCGTTCGGATCAGGGCCGGGGCATCACCGTCAATATCGAATATGTCTCCGCCAATCCCACGGGGCCGATGCACATGGGCCATTGCCGTGGTGCGGTGGTGGGCGATGCGCTGGCGAGCCTGCTCGAATATGCGGGCAATACGGTGATCCGCGAATATTATGTGAATGATGCGGGCGGGCAGGTCGATGTGCTCGGGCGTTCGGCGCATGTGCGGTATCGCGAAGCGCTGGGCGAAGCGGTGGGCGAGATCCCCGAGGGTCTGTATCCGGGCGATTATCTGGTGCCGGTTGGCCAGGCGCTGGCTCAGGAGTTTGGCGACACCTACGTTGCCGCGCCTGAAGGCGAATGGCTGGCGCTGTTCCGCACCCGTGCGGTTGCGGCGATGATCGTGATGATCAAGGACGATCTGGCGCTGCTGGGCATCCATCATGATCTGTTTTCGTCGGAAGCCGAATTGCAGGCGGCGGGAAAGCCCGAGGCGGCGGAGGCCGAATTGCGGTCGCGCGATCTGGTCTATGATGGCGTGCTTGAGCGGCCCAAGGGCCAGACTGTGGAAGATTGGGAGCCGGTGGAACTCCCGCTGTTCCGCTCGACTCAATTTGGCGACGATCAGGATCGTCCGATCAGAAAGTCCGATGGCCATTGGACTTATTTCGGCGCGGATTTGGCCTATCATTATCAGAAAGCCCAGAACGCCGACGAATTGATCGACATCTGGGGTGCGGATCATGCCGGCACGGTGAAGCGCATCCAGGCGGCTGTGGCCGCGCTGACCCATGGCAAGACGCGCTTCGATGTGAAATTGGTGCAGATGGTACGCCTGCTGCGCGATGGCGAGCCCGTGAAAATGTCCAAGCGGTCGGGCAATTTCGTCACGCTGGCCGATGTGGTGGAGGAAGTGGGCAAGGATGTCGTGCGCTTCACCATGCTCACCCGCAAGGCCGATGCGCAGATGGATTTCGATTTCGCCAAGGTGGTGGAGGCGTCGAAGGACAATCCGGTCTTCTACGTCCAATATGCCCATGCGCGCATCCGTTCGGTCAATCGCAAGGCGGCCGAGGCTGGCATCGTGTGCGGTGCGGTGGACCTGTCGCTGCTTGACGCCGAGGATCTCGCGGTGGTGAAGCTGGCCGCGCAATTCCCGCGCATCGTGGAAGCGGCGGCGCTCAGCCGCGAGCCGCATCGCGTGGCCTTTTATCTGGGTGATCTCGCTGCGGCCTTCCATGCGCTGTGGAATTTGGGCAATGATAGGCCCGAACGGCGTTTCCTGCTGGCAAACGACGCCCCGACAACCTGCGCACGGCTTTTTCTTGCCAATGCGATCGGGCAGATTATCGTTAACGGATTGGCCATTATGGGGGTGGCCGCCGTCGAGGAGATGCAGTGATGACGGATGTGGATCGCGACGGACTGAATTTGCGTGATGAGGATCGCCTGCCCTGGCTGGAGGCCGTGGAGGATGAAGATCCCGAAAGCGGCATCAATTCGGGTAAGCTCATCGGCGGGCTGATCATCGCCCTGATCCTGCTCGGCCTTGTCGTCGGCGGGGCTTATTGGCTCAAGAATCGCGGCAGCAGCACCGAAGGGGATGGCGCCGTGATCGCTGCGCCTGCGGGTGACTATAAGGTGAAGCCCGACGATGCCGGCGGCATGAAGGTGGAAGGGCAGGGCGACGCCGCCTTTGCCACCAGCGACGGCGCGGAAGGCGGCGCGCAGATCGACACCAATGCGCTGCCCGAAGCACCCGTGGCCGTCACCAAGCCAGCCCCCGTGGTCGCCAAGCCGGTGACGCCGCCCGCGGCAGCCGTCAGCACCAAGGTGGCCGATGCTGGCAAGCTGGCTGCGCCCGTCGCAACCCGGCCCGTTGCCGCGCCCGTGGCGTCCGGCGCGCGCGGCAGTCAGGTGCAGTTTGGTGCCTTTGGGACGGAGGCCAAGGCCAATCAGGTCTGGGCCAATCTCACCAAGCGCTTCAACTATCTTGCGCCTTTTTCCAAGATTGTTGTTCCCGTTCCCGGCGCAAGCGGCACCGTCTATCGCTTGCGCACCGATGCCGGATCAGGCGCGGCGGCTTCGGCGCTTTGCGGCAAGCTGAAGGCGGCGGGCGAAACCTGTCTCGTCCAATAAGCGGGGCACACGCGCGATGAAGCCGGTCATCTTCGGCCTTTCCGGCCTGACGCTGACCGTGGACGAGCGTGCGCTGTTTGCGGCGGCACGGCCGGCGGGCTATATCCTGTTCAAGCGCAACGTCGGCGATCCGGATCAGCTCCGTGCGCTGACGGACTCATTACGCGCGCTGGACGGCCGCCAAAATCTGCCGATCCTGATCGATCAGGAAGGCGGTCGTGTCGCGCGGATGCAGCCGCCGTTCTGGCCCGCCTTCCCGCCGGCGGGTGCCCCCTTCGGGGCGCTTTATGATGTCGCGCCGGCGTCGGCGATCGAGGCGGCGCGCGCCAATGCGGAGGCGATTGCGATCACGCTCCGGCAAGCGGGCGTCACGGTGGATTGCCTGCCGTTGCTGGATGTGCGTCAGCCCGGCGCGAATGACATCATCGGGGACCGCGCCTTTGGCACGGATCCGATGCGCGTCGCGGCGCTGGGCCGCGCGGTGCTGGATGGATTGAAGCGGGGCGGCTGCGTCGGCGTGGTGAAGCATATGCCCGGTCATGGCCGCGCGATGGCGGACAGCCATCTGGAATTGCCCGTTGTCACCGCGTCTGACGCGGAGCTGGAAAGCGATCTCGCGCCGTTCAAGACCTTGAAGACTGCGCCGATGGGGATGACCGCGCATGTGGTCTACACCGCGTGGGACAAGGACCGCCCCGCCAGCCTCTCCCCGCGCGTGATCGAGGAGATCATTCGCGGGCGGATCGGCTTTGACGGATTCTTGATGTCCGACGATATCGACATGAAGGCGCTCTCCGGCACGCCGGCCGAAAAGGCCGCGGGCGTGGTCGCGGCAGGCTGTGATGCGGCGCTGGATTGCTGGGGCCGGTTTGACGAGATGGCCCAGATCGCGGAGGCGCTGGACGATATGAGCGCGGTGTCGCTGGCAAGGCTGGAGCGGGCGATGGCCGGGGTGACGGACGAGAGGCCACCGGGCGATTATGCGGCACTGGCCGGCAAGCGAGATGCTTTGCTGGGTTATGCGTGACCCCGTGTCACCGCCTGTCCCGAGCGAAGTCGAGGGACGTCTGTCCCCTGCACCACGTCCCTCGACTTCGCTCGGGACAAACGGATTCATTTTAGCGCATGTGTAGTCTCGACTCGTCCCGGCAGCGGTGCATAAACGGCCCATGATCCAGCAGGACGCGCTTTTCGAAGATTCCCCCGAATGGGGTGGCGATACGCTGACGCTCAACCTGGATGGGTGGGAGGGGCCGCTCGATCTGCTGCTGTCGCTCGCGCGCGTGCAGAAGGTGGATCTGCGCGAAATCTCGATCTTGGCGCTGGTCGAGCAATATCTGAATTTCCTGAATGAAGCCAAGGCTTTGAAGCTGGAGATTGCGGCGGATTATCTGGTGATGGCGGCCTGGCTGGCCTATCTCAAATCCTGCCTGTTGCTGCCGCGCGACGAGACGGTGGATCCCAGTCCCGAGGAACTGGCGCTGAGACTCCAGCTTCGGCTGCAACGGCTGAACGCCATGCGCGAGGCGGGGGCGCGGCTGATGGGGCGGGACCGGCTGGGCCGCGACGTCTTCCCGCGTGGTGAACCGGAAGGGTTGCGGACGGTGCGCAAGAGCCTGTGGCAGGCCGATCTCTTCGCGCTGATCTCCGCTTATGGCCAGATCAAGGCGCGCACGGCACCGGCCTATCACCATGTCTCGCGCCGTCCCGTCATGACGCTGGACGCCGCGCTCCAACGCGTGGAGCGGTTGATCGGCGAGATGATCGACTGGGCGGAGATCGGCCGATTTCTGCCCGAGGGGCTGGAAGGCCCGCTGCACCGTTCGGCGCTCGCCTCCAGCTTCGTCGCGGCGCTTGAACTGGCGCGGCAGGGAAAGGTGCATCTGAAACAGAATGACGCTTTCGCGCCGCTCTATCTGAGGGCCACCGCATGAACCCGCCCGATGATCTGGCCCGCGCCGTCGAGGCGGCCTTGTTCGCCGCCGAGGAACCGCTGGCCCTGAACGAACTGCGCGCGCATATCGGCGCGGACGCGGATGTGAAGCGCGCGCTGGAGACTCTGCGGCAGGATTATGCCGGGCGCGGTGTGGAACTGGTGGAGCGGGGCGGGCGCTGGCTGTTCCAGACCGCACCCGATCTGGCGCATATCCTGCGGCGCGAGCGCGAAGAGCCCAAAAAGCTGAGTCGCGCGGGCATAGAGACTCTGGCGATCATCGCCTATCACGAGCCCGTGAGCCGCGCGGAGATCGAGGCGATCCGCGGCGTGCAGATTTCCAAGGGCACGCTGGACGTTTTGATGGAGGCCGGATGGGTGCGCCCGGCGGGCCGCCGCGAAGTGCCGGGACGACCGCTCATCTATGCCACGACCCCTGATTTCCTGGCGCATTTCGGGTTGGAGAGCCGCAAGGATCTGCCGGGCATTGACGATCTGCGTGCGGCAGGTCTGCTGGATCCGATCGATATCGCCATGCTCGATTTGGATACGGAGCAAGCCGAACTGGAAAGCGCCGGCGATAGCGACTAGATAGAGTTTATGATTGTCATCATTCTTGCACGATCCTGCCCCAAAGCGCCCGCTTCGCTTTCGCGCATGTCCTGCATCGAGGAGAAATTAAATGGGTAGTCTGAGCATCTGGCATTGGCTGATCGTCGGCATCATCGTGATGCTGCTGTTCGGGAAAGGCCGCTTTTCCGACATGATGGGCGATGTCGCCAAGGGCATAAAGAGCTTCAAGAAGGGCATGGCCGAGGAAGAGGAATCGCCCAAGCCGATCGTCGCGCCGCGCATCGAAGGCCAGCGGACGGCGGATCCGGTGGTCGATCCAGCGCCCGTGAGCAAGGACGTCAATTAAGCGACGCGCCCCGGTCCGTTCAGGCTGAACCTGTCGAAGCCCTTATCTTTCTTCACTTGGGAAAGAAAAAGGGAAGCCCTTCGGCAAGTTCAGGGTAACGGTGCTTCACCTCACGGCTTTTAAGGGTCGCCGACCTGTATGTTCGATATTGCCCCTACCGAATTGCTGCTGTGCGCGGTCGTCGCCCTGCTGGTGATCGGCCCCAAGGATCTTCCTAAGGCGATGCGCGTGGTGGGCCATTGGGTCGGCCGGGCGCGCGGCGTGGCGCGGCATTTTCGCGCCGGTTTCGATACGATGGTGCGCGAAGCCGAGCTTGAGGAAATGGAAAAGAAGTGGCGCGAGGAAAATGCGCGCATCATGAGCGAACATCCCGCTGATCCCCCCGCGGATACAATTGCCGATCCTGCGCCCGATCTGGTGGTGGTGCCTGAACCCGTGGAGGACGCGATCGCCCCGATCCCATCCGAACCTGTCGTGATGGCCGCGACAGCGGCATCGGCCCCCGCGGCCCCGGATGCGCCGGCCATGTTGCCCATGCCGCTCCCCGAGGGCGCGCCCAAGCCAAAGCGGACGAAAAAGGCATGAGCGAAGAGATTGACGACAGCCGCGCGCCTTTGCTCGATCATCTGATCGAGCTGCGTCGCCGGATGCTCTGGGCCGTGAGCGCGCTGCTCGTGGCGTTTCTGGTCTGCTTTTATTTTGCATCCCCGATCTTTTCCTTCCTGGTGCAGCCGCTGGTGCAGGCCGGGCAGGGCAAGATCATCTACACCCAGGTATTCGAGGCGTTTTTCGTTCAGGTGAAGGTGGCGCTGTTCGCGGCTGCGATGATCGCCTTTCCCGTGATCGCCACGCAAATCTGGCTGTTCGTGGCGCCTGGCCTGTATCGCAAGGAAAAGCGGGCACTGCTGCCCTTCCTGTTTGCCACGCCGATCCTGTTCATCGCAGGCGCGTCTCTGGCCTATTATTTCGCCATCCCGATGGCCCTTAAATTCCTGCTCAGCTATCAGGGCGATCTGGGCGGGATCGAGCAGGAAGCGCTGCCTGCGGTCGGCAATTATCTGTCCTTCACGATGCAGTTCATCATGGCTTTCGGCGTCGCTTTCCTGATGCCGGTTTTGATCATGCTGCTGGAGCGCGCCGGAATCGTCACCCGCACCCAGTTGATCGGGCTGCGGCGCTATATGGTGGTGGTTGCGTTCGTGATCGCGGCGATCTTCACGCCGCCTGATGTCGTCTCCCAGCTTATGCTCGCGATCCCGCTGGTGCTGCTCTATGAGCTCACGCTGGTAACGATCTGGATCACCGAGAAGCGGCGCGCCAAGGCTTCGGCTTCGGAATCCACCGCAATCACGCCATCGACCGACGCATAGAAAAGCCCGCCTCTCCGGGGAGAGACGGGCTTTGCATCGGCTGAATAAGCCGGTTTTAGTTGATCACTTCCGAACCAGCCTGGCCGACGGATTCAACGTCGCGACCAGCACCCTTGACGGTGTTGCAAGCGGTGACGAGGAGCGAGCTGGCGACAAGGGCCAGGGCCAGATATTTGCGAACCATAGGATATCTCCGAAATCAGCGGCGCACCAAAGCGATGCCACCCCTTTCCAAATGTTTGAAAAGCGAATCGGTTCCGCAACGAAATATCTGGAAATAAAAGAAAATGGGCTCGGACTTGCCACCGGGGGGGAGGGGGTTAGCAAGTCCGAGCCCGTGTCTTGGATAGCGAGAGCGGGGGGGCAAAAGGTCGCTATCCGAAGTATAAAACAAGCAAGGGTTCTGAAGGTTCCTTGAAAAAGAGGATTATTTTATTTTATTTTTTCAACCGCAATAATTGTTAGTTTTCAGTCGCCTGACCCTACATCATCCTGTGCGACGATCGGGATTTCCAGCGCAAACACGCCGTTTTCGAGATCGCGGTCGAAGGGGGAACGGAGCTGGCGGGACAAGCCTTCGAGCACGCGGCCATAGCGGCCTTCAAGGCCCGCCATCAGCGCCGGGGATCCGATCAGGGCGTCAGACCGCACTTCGAGCCGCGCCTTGCCCGGCACGGAGGCGGCGAGACTGATCGCCACGCGCGCATCGGGCAATGCCGTCATCGCCAGCTCGAACAGTTCGGTGAGCAGGAACGACACCGGCACGGCGACATCCTGACTCACATAAACGGGCTGGATATCGAGCGCCATCGTCGGCCCCGTCATCCCTTCCGACACCGAAGCGCGCAGCCCCTGTGCCAGTTCGCCGATCAGCGGGCGCAAGCCGACGCCGCGATTGTCCTCAAGTTCGGCGAAATGATTGCGGTGCACCACAGCGAGCGCATCGACGCGGCGCTGGATCGAGCCATAGGCGCGCGCCACCTCGGGATTGTCCACGCCGCGCGCGTGCAGATTGATCAGGCTGGCCACCACCTGGAGATTGTTTTTCACGCGGTGATGGACCTCGCGCGTCAGCCGGGTCTGCCGCGCCAGCCCTTCGGCAAGCTCGCCTTCATGCAGCGAGATCCGCTCGGTGATCGTGTGAAAAGTGTTCGCAAGTTGGCGCAGTTCGAAGGCGGGGGTCGTCATGCCCGCCAGCGAATCGACGATTTCACCGGGTCGATAGGCCGATACATCGCGTTCGAGCAGCTTGAGCGGCCTGATCAGCAGCCGGTCCACCACCGCCCAGCCGATGGCGGCGGCCGACGCCCACATGATCAAGGGCAGCAGGATGGCGAGAATTTCCGCCGCGCTGAAATCCTGCCGCGCCACGTTGATTTCGGCCGTCATCCCCGTGGTGCCGATGGGTGCGGACAATGTATCCGATCCCGCCATGCCGCCGCCGATGCTGCGCTCGGTCAACGCAGTGCGTTCGTCCTGATCCAGCAGGACGAAACTGTGATCGATATCGAAACCGCCCGGCGTGGCCAATTTGGTGAGCAGCGCGCGCGGATAATGCAGCACGCTTACGACGGACGCACTGGCGCTGCGCACCGTGATCGTCAGCCCCTCTTCATCGATCTCGAGATCATCGGGGGTATTGGGATCGAGCGGCAAAGTGCTGGGGCGCAATACGGCGATGGCACCCGCGCGGCAGACGGGTTCCGAAGCCGGGCCGAAGATGGCAAAGGGAGTTGCTTCTCCGCCTTGTGCCGCGATGATTTCAGTGATGCGCGGACAGATCGTAGGATCGTCGGGCCGGTCGATCACTGATTTCATGGCCACGCTCAGCGTCGCCATGTCTCCGGCAATGGTGGTGGCGATCTTGCGAGTGCTTTCCGTCAGCGCGATACGAACCTGCGCGCGGCGTTCCAAATCCGCCGTGCGGCTGGATTGGAGCGTGGCGAAAAAAGCGATCAGACCCAGCGGCAGCAGCGCCAGGCTGAGGATCAGGAACAGCTTGAACCCGGTCGAAAACCGGGCGAAACGCCCTTCGCGCGCCAGCGGATCATCCGTGGCGGCCTGCTTGGCGTCGATTGTCACTGATCTCAGCCGAGCTTGCCGAGCAGATCGAGCATTTCCTGAGGCACTGTCTCGTCGATGGTCCTTTGATAAATGTTACGCAGCGCCGTGCCGACATCGCTGTCTTTTTCCGACGGGCGAGACGAGGGCTTTTTGGCAGAGGGGCGCGTCGAATGTGCGGCGCTCTTATTGGTCTTACCGTTAGACACTGGACATTCTTCCCCCTGCGCATATGCGCTTGCAGACCCAAAACAGGGCATGACCCCATGCTCGCTCGCGACGGCGAACATCATGCCATGCGGCACACGTTATATTTCGTGTCCCGCGCATGAAACAAAAAACTCACTCGTTTGTTCCCACCGTTGCGCAAGTGTTTTTTCAGCGTCGGGGTGCGGGGAGCAGGGGGGTTGCTTTGATCCTTCCGTCCGCCCATCACGGCGCGACAGATTAGGAGCAATGAATAAATGTCGCTTGGTCAACAACTGGCACCGCATCTTCCCTTCTTGCGCCGCTATGCCCGCGCGCTCACCGGCAGCCAGGGCCACGGCGATGCCTATGTCCGCGCCACGCTGGAAGCGATTGTTGATGCGCCGGATCAGTTTCCGCGCGATGTCGATCCGCGGCTTGGTCTCTACCGCACCTTTCACGCGATCTGGTCGCCGGCCAATATGGAGCCCGATCTGATCGACGAGGGCGTTCATCAGCCCGAAGCGATCGCCCAGGCGCGTCTCTCGCGGATCACGCCGCTGTCCCGTCAGGCGCTGCTGCTGACGGCGATGGAAGGCTTCACGCCCGAAGACACGGCCTATCTGATCGAAGCCGAGACCGCTGAGGTCGAAGCGCTGGTGAATGAAGCGCTGGTCGAGATCGAGCGCCAGACCCGCGCGGACGTGCTGATCATCGAGGATGAGCCGATCATTGCGATGGATATCGAAACGATCGTGCGCGATCTGGGTCATGAAGTGACCGGCGTCGCCGTGACGCGTGATGAGGCCGTGGCGTTGGCGCGGGCGAAGCGACCGGGCCTGGTGCTGGCCGATATCCAGCTTGCCGACGATAGCAGCGGAATCGACGCGGTGAAGGATATCCTGGCCGAATTCAGCGTGCCCGTGATCTTCATCACGGCGTTTCCAGAGCGTCTGCTGACCGGCGAACGTCCGGAGCCGACCTTCCTGATCACCAAGCCTTTTCAGCGCTCGACGGTGAAAGCCGCCATCGCTCAGGCCCTGTTCTTCGATTCGGCTACGGTGCCGGCCTGAACTCATATCTTTGCGGTTCCATCCGTTGCAGTGACGGAACTTGTTGGCGCGGCGGGGCGTTTCCCCATCCGATGCGTATAAACAACAAGCGGGACCGCAGATCATGAGCGACGAGGAAATCCACATCTCGACAGAGGATGCGCGTGCAGGGGCGACCCCGCACATGACGCGTTATATCCTGGGCGTGTCCCTGGTGGCCGTGATCGTGATCTTCGCGATCATTCTGGCCTGGTAGTCGCACGCGCGCTGTCTTGATTTTATTGGCTGCAAGGAGGTTCGGGTGCTAGTTTCACAATCAGCGCCTTCGCCGGTTTTGTTCGTCCCGCGGGTTGGGGTAATGATGACACAGATTTCTTCCGATACGCCGAGACCGGACGATTTTGACGACGACGAGGATGAAATCCAGGAAGTCGTCGAACATGTCTCGCTGAGTGACGACGAGTTCAAGAAAGAGCTTGGCGCGGTGATCCCGCATTTGCGCGCTTTCGGGCGATCGCTCTCGGGCAATGCCGATCTCGCGGATGATCTGGTGCAGGAAACGCTGATGAAGGCCTGGGCGGCGCGCCTGCGCTTTCAGGCGGGCACCAACATGCGCGCCTGGACCTTCATCATTTTGCGCAATCTCTATCTCTCCCAGATGCGGCGCGCGCGGTTCAAGGGCGAGTGGGACGATCTGACTGCAGACAAGATTCTTGCGGCCCCGGCCAGCCAGGATCGGCATGTCGAACTTGCCGATATGCAGCGCGCGTTGCTGATGCTGCCCCAGCCGCAACGCGAGGCTCTGATCCTCGTGGGCGCCGGTGGCTTCGCTTATGAGGAAGCCGCCGATATCTGTGGTGTCGCGGTGGGCACGATCAAGAGCCGCGTGGCGCGCGGGCGCGTCGCGCTGGAGCAGATCATGAACGATAATTCGCTCGGCCCGCGCAGCGAGCATGAGGCTGATCCCAATCGCACCGCGCTCGATACGATCATGGAACAGGTGGAAGAACTCAGCCGGGACCGGTGAACCGACGTGGATCGCGAGCGTGGGGATTTTGCCCCTCGCCACCCCGATTCCGCGCTGCTATCGCGGCTGAATGGCCACCGACCCCATCGATCCCAATAAGCAGATCATTGACGCTCCTTTCGATACCGCGCTCTCGCAGCGGTATCTGGTCTATGCGCTGTCGACGATCACCGCGCGATCCTTGCCCGATGTCCGTGATGGTCTGAAACCCGTGCATCGCCGCCTGCTCTGGGCGATGCGGTTGCTCAAGCTCGATCCGGCGAGCGGGTATAAGAAATGCGCGCGCGTCGTGGGTGACGTGATCGGCAAATATCATCCGCATGGCGACCAGTCGGTCTATGACGCGATGGTCCGCCTCGCCCAGACTTTCTCGCTGCGCTATCCGTTGGTCGACGGCCAAGGCAATTTTGGCAATGTCGATGGCGATAACGCCGCAGCCATGCGCTATACCGAGGCGCGGCTGACGCTGGCGGCCAATGATCTGATGGCCGGGCTGGACGAAGGCACGGTCGATTACCGGCTGACATATAATGGCGAAGAGGAAGAGCCGGAGGTTTTTCCCGGGCTGTTTCCCAATCTTCTGGCCAATGGCGCGACGGGCATCGCGGTGGGCATGGCGACCAGCATCCCGCCGCACAATGTGGCTGAACTGATCGACGCATCGATGTTGCTGATCGATCAGCCCGAGGCCGACAATGCGCAACTCGTGCAATTCGTCAAAGGCCCGGATTTTCCGACCGGCGGCGTCGTGGTGGATAGCGCCGCCTCGATCGCCGAGGCCTACGCCACCGGGCGGGGCGGTTTCCGCGTGCGATCGCGCTGGGAAAAGCAGGATGAGGGACGCGGCACCTGGGTCGCGGTTGTCACCGAGATTCCGTATCAGGTGGGCAAGTCCAAGCTGATCGAGCAGATCGCGGCGCTGATCAACGACAAGAAATTGCCGATCCTGGCCGATGTGCGCGATGAATCGGATGCGGAAATCCGCATCGTGCTGGAGCCGCGCAGCCGCACGATCGATCCCGACATGCTGATGGAAAGCCTGTTCCGGCTGACCGAGCTTGAAACGCGCATCTCGCTCAATCTGAACGTGCTGGACGCCAATCGCACGCCGCGCGTGATGAGCCTGAAGGATGTGCTGACCGCATGGCTGGCGCATCAGATCGAAGTCCTCGTCCGGCGATCACAGCATCGCCTGTCCAAGATCGATGACCGGATCGAGCTGCTCGACGGCTATCTGATCGCCTTCCTCAACCTGGATCGGGTGATCGAGATCATCCGCTATGAGGATGAGCCCAAGGCCGTGATGATGGCCGAATTCGGGCTGACGGACCGCCAGGCCGAGGCGATCCTGAATATGCGGCTGCGGTCTTTGCGCAAGCTGGAGGAAATGGAAATCCGCAAGGAGCGGGACAGTCTGGATGAAGAGCGCAAGAGTCTCGCCGCGCTGATCGACAGCCCCGCGCGGCAGCGCACCCGGCTCAAAAAGGATCTGGCGGCGCTGCGCGAACGCTATGGCCCGGAAACCGCGCTCGGCAAACGCCGCACGGCGATCGAGGAAGCCGGCCCGGCGCGGGAAATCCCGCTCGAAGCGATGATCGAGCGCGAGCCGATCACTGTCATCATGTCCCAGCGCGGCTGGATCCGTGCCATGAAGGGGCATAGCGATCTGGGATCGGCGGATGCGCTGAAGTTCAAGGAGGGTGATGGCCCGGCCTATGCCTTTCACGCGCAGACCACGGACAAATTGCTGCTCGCGGCCGACAATGGCCGTTTCTATACGCTGGCCAGTGACAAGCTGCCCGGTGGGCGCGGCTTCGGGGAGCCGGTAAGACTGCTGATCGATATGGACGCAGAACTGGGCATCGTGAACCTGCTGCCCGCCACGGCCGGGGGCAAATTGCTGCTGGCGTCATCGGACGGGCGCGGTTTCGTGGCGACGATGGCGGATGCCGTGGCCGAAACCCGCAAGGGGAGGCAGCTTGTGAACGTGCGCCCCGGTGCCAAGCTGAAGATCGTGCGGTCGATCCCGGCCAGTGCCGATTACGTCGCGGCGATCGGGGATAATCGCAAGCTGGTGGTGTTCCCGCTGAATGAACTGCCGGAAATGGGGCGCGGGCAGGGTGTGGCGCTGCAGAAATATCGCGATGGCGGCCTGAGCGATGCCATCGCCTTCCGGTTCGAGGACGGCTTGAGCTGGGCCATGGGCGGGGATAGCGGCCGCACGCGGACCGAAAGCGATTTAACATTGTGGAGAGTCGCGCGCGGCGCGGCCGGACGTATGCCGCCCACCGGATTTCCGCGGGATAACCGCTTCGGTTGATCCCGTTCACATCATTGGTTTTACAAAGAATTTACCTAATTCGCTTTATGGCCAAGCCCCATGGTCGCGAAAACCCAAACCAGAGCGGCGCGACCGTCGAACCGCAGGGCGGGCATCCCCACCGCGCGCGCGCTCAATTTGCCGATTTGCGAAATGGCCGCGAACGCCGCCGATTCGAGACAGCAATTGCTGGACGCCCTGCCGATCGCGGCGGCAACCGTGGGCATCGAAGATGGCGTGGTCGTCATCGAATGCTCCAATCAGGTGTTCAAGCATTTCGAAAAGCCGCTGGCCTATGTGGACAATGATCAGGCGCTGATTCTCGATCGCAACGGGCTGGCGCGGCTGATCGAAGGTTTCCTGCGGACGGACGCCGCCAGCGGCGAATTCTTCTGGCACGATGGCGATGCGATTTCCGGTCGTCATTTCAATGTGAACCTCACACGCATTCATTCCGGACAGCCCGACCACCCGCGCTGCATGGTTTTTCTGCTCGATCGCACAGCCGAACTGCAGACCGAGACCAATTTGCGCCGGGAAATGCTGTCGGACAGCCTGACCGGCCTGCCCAATCGCGCTGGCTTTACCGAAATTCTGGAAGAGACGGCAGCGGGCGACGATCCGCATTTCGCCGTGTTGATCATCGATCTGGTCCGCTTCAGCCGTGTGAACGAGTGCATCGGCCCGATGGCGGGCGATGAACTCATCATCACGGTCGCGCGGCGTCTGGTCCATGCCTTGCGTGGTGGGGATCGGCTGGCGCGGCTGGGTGGCGATGAATTCGGCATTCTCGTCCGATTGGTCGATGGGCCGGGCGACGCGCTTCATGTGGCGCAGCGCGTGGGCGAAATCCTTGCCGCGCCCTGTCGCCTGTCGGAGCTGGAAATCTGCGTCGAGGCGAGCGTAGGCTGCGCGGTCTTCACCAGCGAGAGCGACGATGTGGAGGAACTGGTCCGTCATGCGCAATTCGCCCTGAAGCGCGCCAAGGTGACGGGCCGCACCGAGATTTACCAGCCGATCGCCTTTCGCAAGGCCCGGCAGCGATTCACGCTGGAAACCGAATTGCGCCGCGCGGTCGAGGGCGGCGGGCTGCACCTGGCCTTTCAGCCGCTGGTCGATCTGGAGACCGATCAGGTGACGGGTTTTGAGGCGCTGGCGCGCTGGAAAACCGAGGACGGGCGCGATATTTCGCCGACCGATTTCATTCCCGTGGCCGAGGAATCGGGCCTGATCGTGCCGATCGGACGCTGGGCGCTCGATTCGGCCGCGCGCACGCTGGCCGCATGGGATAAGCGCACGGGCCATACGCTGCCGGTGAAGATGAGCGTCAACCTGTCGGCGATCCAGCTTGCGCGCGACGATATGGCCGGGGCGTTGTCTCAGGTAATCGATCTGCACGGCATCGCCGGCAACCGTTTCACGCTGGAGCTCACGGAAAGTGCGATCATCGCCGATCCGGAGCGCGCCGTGCGTGTGCTCGATTCGCTCAAGGCGCTGGATGCGTCGCTGGCGATGGACGATTTCGGCACGGGCTATTCCAGCCTCACCTATCTCCAGCGTCTTCCGCTCGATATCCTGAAGATCGATCGCAGCTTCATCACGGGGATGCTGACCGACAAGAACAAGATCGCGATCGTCCGCGCCGTGCTGTCCCTGGCGGATGCATTGGGCATGAAGACCACGGCGGAAGGCATTGAAACCGTGGAACTTTCGCGCACCCTTGCTGCGCTTGGATGCGCCGTGGGGCAGGGCTTTTTCTATTCAGGTCCGCTCGATGAGACGGAAGCGTTCGACTATATGGTCTCACGCAACAATTGAGCCACGGCCTGGTCAGCGATCGCCGATACGCGCTCTTCCCCTGGAAACCCCTCGTCGATCCACTGCTGTTCCACCTGCTTTAGCGCGCGCGCCACGATCGGCCCGGCCTGCAGCCCGCGCGTTACCAATGCACCGCCACCGATCGGCAGGATCGGCCGAGGCATGTTTTGTATCGCATGAATTCGGGGCAGGGCGTCTTCGATCGGCGTGTTAGATAGCAGGAGACGATCGAGCGCGGCGTCCATGCCCCAGCGATAGAACATCTCCTCCGCACTGGTGCCATCATCCGCCAAGGCCGTGTCCACGCGCTTGCGAATCGCCTTGGAAAGTTTGAGCCGCGCCGCCACACCATCCGCGATCTTGCGATCGGGGGGGAGGATCGCGATGAAACGCCGCAACGCATCGGGCTTCGCACCGGCTGCGCTTTCCCGTGCGATGAGCGTCGCCAGGCGCTTGACCGCAGCCTCGCCAATCTCGGGCACGATCGGCTTGAAGATAGCGTGCGTCTGCATCGTAGCAAGCGTGGGCGCAGGATCGGGCAGGCCGAGCAGCTTGAGCAATTCGTCCGCAATGCGCTCGCGGGACAGCGCCATCATGTCGTTGGCGCGCGTTGCACAGGCGGCCAGCCCGTCCGCATCGGGCGCGCCCTTGCCGAAACGCGCGTGGAAACGGAAGAAACGCAAAATACGCAGATGATCTTCCGCGATCCGCTGCGCCGCATCGCCGATGAAGCGCACCCGGCCCTGCGCAAGATCCTCCACGCCGTCGAAATAATCGAGAATGTCTCCGGTCGCCGGATCGGCATAAAGCGCGTTGACGGTGAAATCGCGCCGCGCCGCATCCTCGCGCCAGTCATCGGAAAAGGCCACGGTCGCGCGGCGGCCATCGGTGGACACGTCCTGTCGCAGCGTGGTGACCTCCACCGGTCCGCCCGGCAGCAATGCGGTCACGGTGCCATGCGCGATCCCGGTGGGCACGGTCTTGATCCCGGCCTCCGCCAGCCGCGCGACCACGGTTTCCGGCCGCAATGCGGTGGCCACGTCCACATCCTGTACATCGACGCCCAGCAGCGTATCGCGCACCGCCCCGCCCACGAAGCGCGCATCGCCCAGAGCGCCGAACAGCCGGTCCAGCCCCTCGCGATGCCGCCAGGGCGCATCGGGCAGCGTCAATCCGCCCATTGCAGCCTCCGCGTGAGATTGACGATCATCGCCGCGGTCGCCCCCCAGATGCGGCGGCCCTCGAAGGTGATTTCATAATAATGCCGCTCGCGCCCCTGCCATTCCACGGCCTGCTCCAGATGATTGGCGGGTTCCAGCAGGAAGGACAGGGGGACTTCGAACACGTCTTCCACCTCTTGAGCATTGGGGGTGTAGACCAGATCTGGCGGCACCACGCCGATCACCGGGGTCACTTCATAACCGGTGATGGTACGATAAGGGTCGGTGATCCCGATGATCGTCACGGCGGCGCGGGGCAGGGCGATCTCCTCCTCGGCTTCCCGCAGCGCGGCACCGATCGGGCCATCGTCCTCCGGATCGATCCGCCCGCCCGGAAAGGCGATCTGGCCGGGATGCTGGCGCATGTTGGCGGGCCGCTGCGTCAGGATCACGCCGGGATCGGCGCGGTCCGTCACCGGGATCAGCACCGCGGCGGGTGTGACCAGGGACGTTTCCCCATCATCGACAACCACATTGTCACCGATCAGCAGGATGGGCGAATGGCGATGGCCATGTTCAAGCGCATGGTGCAGCCGCTCGACCAAAGTCATGCCGGGGTCCCGAACGGAAAGAACACGCCCTGGCTCCACAGGCCGGTCTGATCATCGTCCGATGCCAGCGCCAGATTGGCCAGTTCATACCACACGCTGCGCGCCACCAGCGCTTCCATGTTCCCGCGCACCATCAGATAAGGGTGCGGGCCATCGTCCCGACTTTCAAAGCGCAGCGGATGATCTTCGCCCGCCACCACCATGTCCCCGGTGTTCAGCCGGAAGGCGAGGATTGTGTCGCGGCCCTCGCCCTCGATCTTCACCTCGACCGCGACGAACGGCGCATCCTCCACTTCGATATCCAGCTTTTCGGCGGGCGTGACGAGCACATAGCCGCCATCGGCCTCGCGCCGCAAAATGGTGGAAAACAGGCGCACCATCGGCATCCGCCCGATCGGCGATCCCTGATGAAACCAGGTGCCGTCCCGCGCGATCCGCATCTCGCTATCCCCGCAATACGTGGGGTTCCAGCTTTCTACCGGGGGCAGGCGGCGTTCCTCCACCAGGCGCGCGATTTCGACGAGCGAGAGCGTGGAGAGGTCTTCGGGCGGGGGCGTGGTGGGCATGATAGGGTCCGATTAGGCGATCCTCTGCCCCAGCGCAAAGCGGATCAGCGTGTGGGATCCGGCAAAATCCGTCCGTGCTGCGGCACATTTTGCAGGAAACGCGCCCGGACGAGCAGGCGGCGGCGCTCCACCGGGCCATCCAATTCCCATCCTGCCGTGCCCTCCGCGGTAAAACCGAAGAAGCGGCCATAATATTCGGGATCGCCGATCATCATCAGCGGCGGCGCATCGGTGTCGCTGGCGGCCTTCAGCACGGCGCGCATCAGCATTTGCCCGATGCCAGAACGCTGGATCCCCGGCTCCACGGCAACGGGGCCGATCATCACCAGCGGTTCGTCCGCGATCTTCACGGGCCAGCTTTGAAGCGTCCCCAGCAGCGCGCCATCCATATCCACCGCGGCAAAGCTCAGCGCCGGGATCGCGCACGTCCCTTCGCGCAGCGCATAGGCCGGGCGCGTGCGGCGATCCGCACCGAAAGCGCGATCGAGCAAATCTTCCACCGCGGCGACAGGCACGCGATCGAGCGGGACGATTTCCGCCACGGGGCATTCCTTTCCGATGGGTAGAGGGCATGGACGGCAGGCGCGGCGGGCTTTAGCGGGTCTGGCAGGGATGAAAAGAGCGAATCGCCCGCTCACGCGCCAGGGAACATGATGCAGGACAGTCTTCAGCTCAGGGTTTTGGATCTCGAAGTGCCGGTTTTGACCGGCATCTATTCGGAGGAAACCCATCTGCCGCAGCCGCTCCGGATTTCGGTGATCGTCGATCTGGAATGTCACCCGCGTTATGATCCCGATACGCTGCTGTCCGCCTCGAAAAACTATATGGACCTCAAGCACGCGGCGATGGCCGCCCTGCCGGTGGATCAGCATTTCACGCTGGTCGAGGCCGTGGCCGATCATATTTGCGAAACGCTGATGGTGCAGGATCGCCGCGTGCAGCGCGTGCAGGTCGATATCGTGAAGCTCGCCATTGCCGAAAAAGACGAATCGATCGGGATTTCGCTGGTGAGGCATCGCCGATGAAGCTCGCTCTGGTCACGGGCGGTTGCCACCGGGTCGGCGCTGCGATTTCGGCGAAGCTGGCCGAAGAAGGCTGGACGCTCGCGCTGCACGCCCGGCACAATGCCTCGCCCGATCCGGCGCTGCTGACGCGGCTCGGCCAATGTGGCGCGGCATGGCACGGCTTTGTCGCCGATCTGGCCTATGAAGCCGAAATCGAGACGCTGGTGGGCCGGGTGACGGCGCATTTCGGGCAGGCACCCCATTTGCTGGTGAACAACGCTTCATTATTCGGGCAGGATGATCCCTCCAGCCTCACGCTCGGCGCGCTGGTCGATCATTTCACGGTCAATACAGCCGCCCCGGTGCTGCTGGCGCGTTCCGTCGCGGCATTGGCGACGTCTGCGCGCCGCGCGGTGATCATCAACATTCTCGATCAGCGCATCCGCAATCCGGTCGGCGATCAGGCGAGCTACACCATTTCCAAGCTGGCGCTGGCGGGCGCGACGGAGATGCTGGCGCGCGCGCTGGCCCCGGCCGCGCGCGTCTGCGCGGTCGCGCCCGGGCTCACCATGCCCACGGAAGACTATCTGCCAGCACAACTCGCCCGGCTGGAGCAGGCGATGCCGCTCGGCCTGCTGCCGGAGCCCGAGGATATCGCGGACGCCGTGGCCTATCTCGCCGCTGCCGAATCGGTGACGGGGCAGGTGCTGTTCGTCGATGGCGGGGCGCATCTGACCGCCTTCGAACGGGATTTCGTCTATCTTGGCAAAGACGCCGGCTGAAGCGCCGCTGCCCGATTGCGCGTGCAAACGCCCAATCCGTCGATCACCACGCGGTAATCCGCGCGCGCCTGATCGAAGATCACGGGATCGGCATTGTCCACGGCGCTCTCTGGCAGTTCGCGCGGCAGGAAGCAGGCAAGCCGATACCAGAGCAGGCTCTGCGGCTTGGGCGTGGCTGCCGATTCGTCCACGATCTCGCCCAAAGCGACTGCCCATCGCGGCCCCTGGCCGGGACGCCTGATGATTGAGAGCGATACGGGCTCGCCGCTGTCGGTAATGAGGAAGATCTGCGTTTCGCTTTCGCCCCGGATGGCCCCGGGAACGTGAAAGGCATGGCCCACGCGGGCGATTCGCGGCGCTGAACCGGGCGAAACCGCTTCGGAGATGATCGCACGCAGCGTCGCTTCGGTCTCGGCCGACCACGCCAATTGTGCATCAGGCGCGATCAATTGCAGGTCAGCCGGCTTGCCCGGGACAGGGCGTGCGAGAATCAGCACGCGGCTTTTTTTCAATTTTGGCGCTTTTCCTCGCGAATCCAGCCTCACATTAGCCACATAGCGGATACGCGGTGGGCTTCCACCGGCACCGCGAATCAGCGAAATGACGTCCGATTCGATGAGATATCGTGCAAATGCGGTTTGAACTGGGGTGGAAATTTCGTCTTTCATGCGGGTGGCCGAAACGATTTTCGCATCGATCACCACCGGGGCTGCAAGCGCCAGATCGGCAAGGTCCGCATAACTGCCCGCAATGGGGGCAGACATCGCCTGAGCGTTGCAAATACTGGGAAAACTCGTTGCAATCGCCAGCCCTAAAAATGCTATTCCATAGCGTCTCATATTCGCTCCATGACCGTGCTTTGCCCGTCATGCCAGAAGGCAGATGAACCTGCCATGCAACCCGTAGCGTCAGGGTGTCGTTCCAACGGAGACAAAAGCGTTTGCGTCGCCCCGCGGCTGGCGATAGACGTTGGGCTCTGCCTTAAGATACAATAAATCGTGGCAGGGCGGGTCTGTAAAAAATTCCGGGCGCAGTGCGTTCCCGGTGGCCATGTCCTGTCTGCAACCGAGTAAAGAAGGAGTGTCGTTCCTGGATGGCTTACGCTGATCAAAAGATGAGTTCGAGCCGTGTGATCGCGATCATTATCGTGGCGCTACTTCACGCGGTGCTCGGATACGCCTTCGTTACCGGACTGGCCTTTAACGTGGTCAAGAAGGTCGCGGCGGATATGGACGTGTTCGACGTTGAAGAACCGCCCCCCCCCGAGGAAGAACCGCCACCCCCGCCGCCCAAGCAGGATGTGCCCCCGCCGCCCGTCGTGACTCCTCCGCCGATCGTGCGGACGAACACGCCGCCGCCGCCGCAGATCCAGCAGGTCAACCGTCCACCGCCGCCGTCTCCGCCCCAGGTGGAAAAGCCGGCACCGCCGCCACCGCCTCCGCCCAAGCCCGGCATCGCCAAAAAGGCCGTGCAGCGCTCAGGTTCGATCAGCGATGACGATTATCCTTCGGCTGCCCAGCGTGCAGGCGATGCAGGTTCGACGACTGTGAACTACACCATCGGCGCGGACGGCAAGGTTTCCACTTGCGAAATCCGCAAGTCGAGCGGTTCGGGTTCGCTGGATGATCAGACCTGCAAGCTCATCAGGAGCCGCTTCCGCTTCAAGCCAGCGGAAGATGCCACGGGCAACAAGCTGTCGGAAAGCCGTACCCAAACGGTGACCTGGCGTCTGCCCAAGGACTGATACGCTTCCTCCCTTAAATTTCAGATATATTCTAAAAGGATCCAATCGAAATGTTCATCCAGATTGCAGCCGCGGCCGGAGCCGCTCCCGCCGCAGGCGAAAATCCCTATGGCCTGTTCGCGGCGCTTGAGCAGGGCGGCGCCATCGCATGGTCCGTGTTCATCATCCTCGTCGTGATGTCGGTCTTTTCCTTCTACATCATGTTCACCAAGCTGTTTGATCAGCAGAAGATCATGAACCAGGCAAAGCGCGTCCGCGCCGGTTTCTGGAACACGCCCAGCCTGAAGGAAGGCGCAGCCAAGCTCGACAAGAACAGCGCATATCGTCAGATCGTCGATGACGGCCTGATGGCGCAGGAGCAGCACGCCAAGCTGACCGATCCGGTCGAAGCGCATGATTGGCTTCATGGTTCGCTGGCTCGTTCGGAAGCCGCGATCAATTCGAAGCTCGGTGGCGGCCTCGCATTCCTGGCAACCGTGGGTGCAACCGCACCGTTCATCGGTCTGTTCGGCACCGTGGTCGGCATCTATCGCGCTCTCGTGAAGATCGGCGCATCCGGTCAGGCATCGATCGACGTCGTCGCCGGCCCGGTCGGTGAAGCTCTGATCATGACCGCACTGGGCCTGGTCGTCGCCGTTCCTGCCGTGCTTGCCTATAACTGGCTGCAGCGTCGCAACAAGTCGATCGCCGAAGACCTCAGCGCCTTCTCGAACGATGTTCTGGGCTATATGGCTTCGGGCGGCGCTGTGAAGCCTGCCGCCATGGTGCGCGCAGCCGCTGCCAAGGCACCGGTTGCTGCCGCAAAGCCCGTCACGACGACGGGTGGCGTGCCCCCCAAGGTCTGATTTACGGACAATCGGGCGGCGCGTATCCCTTTGCGCCGCCCGCCCCGTAATTCAGTCAGGAGACATCTCCTGCGGGATATGGCTCCAAGCGTAAGATAGGACGAATACATGGCAATGAGTGCTGGACCCGGTGGTGACGACGCCCCCATGTCGGACATCAACACGACGCCGCTCGTGGACGTCATGCTGGTGCTTCTCATCATCTTCCTGATCGCGATTCCGGTCGTGATCCAGACGGTTGACGTCAAGCTTCCCGAGGTGCGTCACGATCCGACGACGACGAAGCCGGAAAACGTTTCGCTTTCGGTCAAGGCATCGCCCAATGGCGCGTGTGAGGTTTACTGGAATTTGACCCAGGTCAATTCGCAGGAATTGCTGGATCGCGCCGTGGCCAAATTGAAAGCCGAGATCGACAAGAAGGGCGGACTGGAGAATTTCACCGCGGAAGATATGCCTGAAGCGCATATTCGTGGTGACGTGAACACGCCGTACCGCTGCATTGGCGGCACCATCTACACGATGCAGATGGCGGGCTTTGCCCGTGTGGGCTTCATCTCAGAGCCGCCGGCTGGCAGCTTTGTCGCCCAGCGTCTGTAATCGAGCGATCAGGAGTATTTCGAAATGGCAATGAGCGGCGGCAGGGAAGATGGCGAGCCGATGATGGAAATGAACACGACGCCGTTGATCGACGTCATGCTCGTTCTCCTCATCATGTTCATCATCACCATCCCGATCCAGACCCATGCGGTTAAGGTCGATCTTCCGGTCGATGATCCCAACCAGAAGAACAATCCACCGCCGATCCTTCCGGATATCAACAAGGTGGCGATCACGCCGCAGGGTGTGATCCTCTGGAATGCGTCGCCGATCGACAAGCTGACCCTGCGTCAGTATCTCGATCGCACCCGTGACATGGATCCGGAGCCCGAGCTCCATTTCCAGCCGGATGCCCAGGCGCGCTATGATACGGTGGATCAGGTTCTCTCGATCATCCGTAAATCGGAAGTGAACAAGATGGGTTTCGTCGGAAACGAGCAATACGCGAATTTCTGATCGATCCGATCGACGAACAATCAGGGCGGTCCTTCGGGGCCGCCTTTTTTGTTTGCGCCTGGATCGGCCCCGGAACGAAATCGCCGCGCCGCGCGTCCCCTTCCTACACATGCGAGGGGGGCGACTGATTTGGAACCAATGGTGAAGCGGAGCGGGCGGTCGCGGTGGATCTGGCTGGCCGTGATTCCGCTGGGGGTCGTGGCGCTGGCGCTGCTGGCCCTTGCGCTATTCCCCTGGGGTGCCTTGCGGACGATGGCGGAGGAGCGGCTGTCCGCCTCGCTTGATCGGCCTGTCACGATCGCTTCCGCCGAGCGGACCGATCGATTCTCCTTCCATCCGACGATCCTGCTGCGCGGCGTGCGCATTCCGCAGGCGGCATGGGCAGGCCAGGGCGATCTGCTCAACCTGGCCACGGCGCGCGTGCGCTTTGCCGCGCTGCCTCTGCTGCTGGGTGATCTGCGCATCGAGGCGGTCGAACTGGACGGAATGAAGATCGCGCTGGTGCGCGACGCCGCCGGCCGCGAAAGCTGGAACAATGGCAAGAAGGATCGGGACAAAGCGGCCAGCCGCCCCGCGATCTCCACCCTCACCATCGCCAACAGCAGCCTCTCCTATGCCGATGCCAAGCGCGATCGCAGCTTCACCGCTGCGCTGAGCGCGGACATCAACCGCGGCCTCACGCTTTCCGGCACCGGCCTCATCCGCGGTGCGCCGGTGACGCTCACCGCCTCGGGCGGCGCGATCGCGGGCGTGAAGCCGGGTACGCCCTGGCCCTTCCGCGCCGAAATTGCCGGCAAGGCGGTGGGGATGACCGCCGTGGGCCGGATGGACGGTCCGCTCGACATCGGCCATTTGACCGCCGCGGTGACCGGCTATGGCGACGATCTGCGGATGCTGGACGCGATCATCGAAGCGGGTTTGCCCGGCACGCAGCCGGTGAAGCTCAAGGCCAATGTGCGCCGCGATTCGCCGGATTGGATCGTCACAGCGCTCACCGGTACGATCGGCCGTTCGGATATCGCGGGTCATGCCACCATCAGGAAGCGCGACGGTCGGACCCGGATCGAGGGCGCGATCGCCTCCAACCGCTTCGATTTCAATTCGCTGTCATCCGACGAAGGTCTGCGCAAAGGCGCTTTGCTCAAGGCGCGGATCGGTGATCGCATCGTGCCGCCCACCGCGATCGATCTGAAGTCCGTGGCGCGGACCGATGGGCGACTGGAACTCAGCGTGAAGCAATTGCTCTGGCCCGGTTCTTCGCCCTTCCGCCATTTGCGTGGCACACTTACGCTGGAGCAAAGCCATCTGAAAATCGAGCCGTTGACCCTGGGCCTCACCCGGGGACGTCTGGATGGACGCATCACGGTCGACCAGCGCAAGGGCGGGCCGATGTTCACCGTCGATCTCACCCTGGCTCAGGCGCGACTGCTGGATTTCTTTCCGGCAACGGCGATCGACGGCAGTCTGGCCGGGCGCATCCGCCTGAGCGGTCCGGGCGGCACGATCCGCGCCGCGATCGGCCGTTCCAGCGGCTCGATCGCGCTGGTCGCGCGCGATGGCACGATCCCGGCGCGCACCGCCTCGCTGCTAGGCCAGGACGTCGGGCGCGGCGTGACCGGCGACAAGGAGGAGATGGCGGTTCTGCGCTGCATGGTGGCGCGGCTGGACGTGTCCCGCGGCGTGGCGCAGGCAAACCCCGTGGTCATAGACACTTCGCGCGCGCTGACGCGTGTGACGGGCCGGATTTCGCTGGCCGATGAGCGGCTGATGCTGACATTGAGCGGCGCGCCCAAGAAGCAGAGCCTGTTGCGGCTGGCGGGCACGATCCCGATCGGCGGCACGATCACGCATCCCGATATCCAGGTGCCCGAGCAGACGAAGTCGGCGGGCGGCATCCTGAAAATGCTCGGACGCGCGATCGCGGGCAAACAGGGCGCGGTGGCGGCGGACGCGAATTGCGGCGCGCTGACGGCGAAGGCGTTGCGGTAGAGGCTGAACTTCGCGGTGTCATAGAGGCACCGTGTAAATCTGCTCCTAAGGTGTGCTTGCGCCTATAAGACAGTATTACATTAATTGCTATGGAACCCCAGTTCTATTTTGTGATAAATATCTGTGCTATTTGATTTGTCTGTTGCGATATTGGAATATTCTTCATGTAAGAATTTGTCTTTGCTTAAAGGCGATGACATATAAAGCGGCATGAAAATATTCATTATCGGCCTTCACATCCTGCTCGCGATAAGCGCTACGCTTGTCATGCTGATGCCGGGCGTGATCGTTATTGGTCTGCTCGCGTTGCTGGTGCCGGGGCTGATACTTGCAGCGCTTCCGACGCTCTTCATGTGGTATTCGGCTTTTGCAATCTCCTGGTGGGGATTGCGGCTCGTCATTCCCGAGAAAATGGCCCTGCTGCCTGCGGCTATGGTCGCAGCCGCGCTTGTCTGGTTCGTGCCACAGGCGAGCATCTCCGAAAGTCAGGTCAGGATGGCGGCGGCGACCAAAATGCCCGATCTGATACCGTCGCAGAGAATTACGTTGGCCGGGGATATCCTGCTTTCCGTGCCGCGGCTGGATGTGATGCAAAGGCAGCCGGGCGAGGCGCGCGAAAGCGATGAAGAACGCATGGCCAGGCCATGGGTGTGCGATGCCCTATGTGCGGCGCTGCTCGCCAGCCCCGGCGTCCGCAGCGTCACTCTGATCACCAATGGCACGTCGGAAGAGGCCGAGACGCGCGCGTTGAGATCGCGGACCTTATCCATGCTGCCAAAGGCGCAATGCCCCGCCAAAACGATCATGCCGATCAATCCTGGCGGACTGGATATCGATCCGCCTGAGCCGGAAAATGGCGGCATCATGCACATCGCTTCGTCCTTGGGTGCGGAATGGAATCTCCGCCTTTCCACAACGCATTGCATCGTGGCCGAAGCGCCCAAAGCGACATTCGACATGATCGTAACGCACAGAAGCTACAGCGATGCGCCCGTGCCGAAGCGGGCGCGGGGCGTGAAAATGAAGGACAATAAATGGTCGTTCGATCCCGAAAAGGTGAACATCGACAGTTTCACGGTGAGCAACCGGCAAGGCCAGATCCTGCTGCGCAAGACGATTGCGACAACCGCTGTCCTTGCTCGCCCGCTTTATATCGGAATGGCCGGGGGGCTGGAGAATTTCCATCTGGCCTGGGCCCGCTCCGCGCGCTCCAGCGGACCGCGTTACGAACAGATCAAGCCGGCGGGATTGCTTGCCCGATATAGCAATCTTTCGACGGGCGGAAATATGGCGGCGCTGATCCCTGCTGTCCGCAAACGCCTGACCGAAATGCTGGATGATCGCAACGTCGATGCGGACGATCCGGGATTTGATTTGCTGAGAGACTGGTTCGCCAGCTTCAAGCCACCATCGACCGTCTCCAACGAGGACAGCGCTTTTCTGATCCGCCTCATATCCGATCCGCGGATCGTGAAATATGATGGGCTTTATGCGCCGATAAAGGCGATGGGCGATCAATCGCTGGCATTGAGGGCGGTAATCGGTCGGAGGCTCCTGACGGCCGATCCAATGGGCCCCTGGATGAAAACGCTGGCCGCGCAATATGAGTCCATGCCGACAGGAACCTTCTTGACGGGAACCGCCGATGAGGCTGCGCTTCTGGCAGACCCCGAACGCCGCCTTTACGCGGGCGGGCTGATCGTCCGTCAATCCGATCGCGGCGCGGCGGCTGTGCCGATGCTCGTCGTCATTCTGCGGACGCATCTGGAGCGGCGCGCGGCACCTGATCGTGAGCGCGGCAATACCGATGATCTGCTTCCCATCGATTCCGCCAGGCGTGCCCTGTGCCTCCTCGGCCCGGACGCCCGAACTGCACTGCCCGAGGTCCGTGACCTGCAGCGGGAGGGATTGCTGACACCCCAGATGCTCGACGATCGCGAATGGCAGTTTGTTCTGGCGCGACTCGGCGTGCCGGTGGACGACATTCCAAAGCCCGAGAATGTTTCGGGGACGGCCGACAATTTCCATAAGAACCTGCGCAACAAGCTGAAGCATTTTGATCCGGCGCGGAACTGTGAAGCAGAGTGGAGCTAGGCGCGCCTTCGCACGCGCGTTGATAACATATCCGATTACCAGATCAGGCCGCCAGCCCCTCGAACTGCAGCCGTGCCAGCCGCGCATAGAGGCCGCCGCGGGTGGTCAGTTGATCATGGCTGCCTTCTTCCACGATGCGGCCTTCCTCCATCACGATGATGCGGTCGGCGGCGCGCACGGTGGCGAGACGGTGGGCGATGACGATCGTGGTGCGGTCTTCCATCAATTTTTCCAGCGCCTGCTGCACCAGCCGTTCGGATTCCGCGTCCAGCGCGGAGGTCGCCTCGTCCAGCAGCAGCACAGGGGCGTTGCGCAAAATGGCACGGGCGATGGCGAGCCGCTGACGCTGGCCGCCGGAGAGGCGCGCGCCGCCCTCGCCCATGAAAGTATCCAGCCCCTGAGGCAGCTTGCGCAGGAAATCCGCGGCATTGGCGGCTTCGGCTGCGGCCCAGAGCTGCGCATCGCCCGCCGTCCAATCGCCATAGCGCAGATTGTCGCGCGCCGAAGCGGCGAAGATTACGGTTTCCTGCGGTACCATGGCGATCCGTGCGCGGATGTCCGCCGGATCGGCGTCGGGCAGGGCGATCCCGTCCAGCCGCACGGTGCCGGCGTCCGGATCGTAAAAGCGCTGGATCATCTGAAACAAGGTCGTCTTGCCCGCGCCGGAGGGGCCGACCACCGCCACGGTTTCGCCCGGCGATACCGAGAGCGAGAAATCGGCCAGCGCACTCACTTCGCGCCGGGTGGGATAATGGAAGGTGACATGCTCGAAGCGGATCGCGCCACGCGCCGGCTGAGGCAGAAGCAGGGGATGTGCCGGCGGCGCGATCTCCGGCTGCTCGGCAAGCAATTCGGCCAGCCGTCCGGCCGCACCCGCGCCGCGCAGCAGATCGCCATAGACCTCGGTCAGCGAGCCAAACGCGCCCGCCACAAGGCCGCCCGTCAACACGAAGGCCGCGATCGTGCCGCCGCTCAGCGTGCCCGCCATCACGTCCAGCGCGCCTTTCCACATCACCAAAGTGATCGATCCGAAGACGAGCGCGATCACGATCGATGTCATGATCGCGCGCAGCAGGATGCGGGTCCGCGCGGTGACGAAGGCGCTATCGACGGCGCTCTGGAAGCGTTCCGCCTCGCGCTTTTCCTGGCCGAAGGCCTGCACGATCTTCATCGCGCCCAATGTTTCGGAAATCATCGCGCCGACATCGGCCACGCGATCCAGGCTGGTGCGCGACAGCACCTGCAATTTGCGCCCGATCAGCACGATCGGCAGCACGATGATCGGGATGCCCGCCAGCAGGATCAGCGTGAGCATCGGAGCCAGCGTGAAGAGATAGACGATGCCGCCGATCCCCATGAACAAATTGCGCAGCGCGACGGAGATGGTGGTGCCCACGATCTGCTCGATCACCGCCGTGTCCGCCGTCATGCGCGAGGCGATTTCGGATGGACGGTTTTCTTCGAAGAAGCGAGGCGGCAGGCGCAAAAGGTTGCGCTGCACCATGGCGCGAATGTCCGCCACGACGCGTTCGCCGAGCCAGGATACGAAATAGAAGCGCATCGCGGTCGCGATCGCGAGGACGACCACGATCATCAGCAGATAGCGGAAATGATCGCTGACATCGGCACCGTTGCCGCCCGCGCTGAAACCATTGTCGATCACGCGCTTGAATCCCGCGGGGATGGCGAGGGTCGATCCTGCCGCCAGGATGAGCGCGATGCAGGCACCCGCGATCACGCCGGGATAGCGGATCGCTACATGCCAGACCATCTGGAGATTGCCGAGCTTGCGCCCCGCGCCGTTCTTTTCAGTGATGCTGTCCGCCATGAAAAGCGCCTAGCAGCCCATCGCGGGACGCTCAATCACCGCTTTATTCTTTTGCATCGCACAAAAACCAGTTATTCCGGTATTCGAAATCCGGGTATCCGGTTCTATAAGGTTTGAACCATGCTTTACAGTGCTTATGAAATGCAGCGTTCGCTGCTCGCCAGCGCCAGCGCTTTCGCCAATATGGGCGCTGAGCTGCTGCAGAATCCGGCCAATCCCTTTTCCTATTTCGGCGGCGGCCCGATTCTGGCGTCCGCGCTGGATGTGTTCGCCCATGCCTCGGCGCCACGCGGCAAACCGCCCTTCGGCCTGGGTTTCACCGAGATCGGTGGCAAAAAGGTCGCCGTTACGGAGGAGATCGTTCTTCAAAAGCCCTTTGGGCAGCTCAAGCGCTTCGTGCGCAAGGGCGGAAAGAATGATCCCAAGCTGCTGATCGTCGCGCCGATGTCCGGCCATTATGCCACGCTGCTGCGCGGCACGGTGGAACGGATGCTGCCGGGGCATGACGTGTATATCACCGACTGGCGCGATGCGCGGCAGGTGCCGTTGTCAGAAGGCCAGTTCGATCTGGACGATTATGTCGATTATATCGTGGCGTTCCTGGAGCATATCGGCCCCGGCGCACACATGCTGGCGGTCTGCCAGCCCTCGGTGCCGTGCTTTGCCGCCACCGCGCTGATGAATGCGGACAAGAATCCTTGTGCGCCCAAGACATTGACGATGATGGGCGGCCCGATCGACACGCGCGAAGCGCCCACCGCGGTGAACACGCTGGCCACGCAGCGACCGCACACCTGGTTCGAGCAGAATGTGATCGCCACCGTGCCGATGCAATATCCGGGTGCCGGGCGGAAGGTCTATCCGGGCTTCCTGCAGCTTGCAGGATTCATGACCATGAACCTCGGCAATCACATGATGAGCCATTATGACATGTTCAAGCATCTGGTGGCGGGCGATGACGAGAGCGCGGACACCACCAAGGATTTCTATGAGGAATATCGCTCGGTCTGCGACATGACTGCCGAATTCTATCTCCAGACGATCGACGTGGTGTTTCAGAACCATGCCCTGCCCAAGGGTGAATATCTGCACCGCGGCCAGCGCGTCGATCCCGCCGCGATCACGGACACCGCGATTCTGGCGATCGAGGGCGAGCGGGACGATATCTCAGGGCTGGGGCAGACCAAGGCAGCGCTGAAAGTGACCACCGGGCTGCCCGAAGATCGCAAGCAATATCACATGGCACCGGGCGCGGGCCATTACGGCATCTTCAACGGCAGCAAATGGCGCAACAGCATCGCGCCGATTGTTGAGGCATGGATCAAGAAGTTCGATTGATATTTATCTCATAAATTGCCGTTCGGGCTGAGCCTGTCGAAGCCTCTTCCTTCTGACAAATGCGAAAGAAGGAAGAGGCTTCGACAGGCTCAGCCCGAACGGTTTCTATATCCGGATCACAGCGCCACTTCCGCGTGCTTGCCCTTCATGTCCGAGCGCACATCCTGGCCGGTCATCATCTTGAACAGCCCTTTGATCGACATATCGGCCTGCCAGATTTCGGCATCGCCCAGTTCGAAACGCAGCATCAGCAGCGACGGATCATTGCGACCGCCGGGATACCAGGCTTCCACTGGCTTGGACCAATAACGGTCGATCACCGCGGGATCCTTTTCCTCGACCAGCGTGCCATGAATGCAGGCGAACAGATCATGCCCCTTGGCCGCGAATTGCGCCATCGCCGGACCGCCGGGGGCGAGGCGGTTGTCACGACTGGTATAAAACCAGAAGGCGCTGTCGGCCTCCTTGTCGAGTTGCGCGGTCATCGGCAGGCTGTGCTCGTGATTGCCGTCGAGGCCAACCATGAGGAACGGGCTGGCAGCGAGTTCCTTCCAGAAATGCTCGCGGATCTTGGTGTCGTCGGTCATGATGCTCTCCCTTGGGGTTGGAAGAACAACGGCCGAGGCGGAAAAAGTCTCCCGATAAATCCTCTCCCAGCGGGATAGGTTTAGGGCGTGATGACATTACATGGCTCGGTCATCGCGAGGAGCGCAGCGACGCGGCAATCCAAGGTGGCATAAACCGCGCTGGATTGCTTCGCTACCCTCGCAATGACAGGGTTGGATCAATCACAGTCATCACACACTAAGACATCAGAAAACCTCGAACAGCCCCGCCGCGCCCATGCCGCCGCCGATGCACATCGTGACGACGACATATTTCGCGCCGCGCCGCTTGCCTTCGATCAGCGCGTGGCCGGTGGCGCGCGCGCCGGTCATGCCATAGGGATGGCCGATCGAGATCGCGCCGCCGCTGACGTTGAGCAATTCATCGGGGATGCCGAGCTTGTCGCGGCAATAGAGCACTTGCACCGCAAACGCTTCATTCAGCTCCCACAGGCCGATATCGTCCATCTTCAGATTGAAATTCTTGAGCAGCTTGGGAATGGCGACCACCGGGCCGATGCCCATTTCGTCCGGCTCGGTGCCGGCCACCGCCATGCCGACATAACGGCCGAGCGGGGAGAGGCCGCGCTTTTCGGCGAGCCGGGCCTCCATCAACACGCTGGCGGATGAACCATCGGACAATTGGCTGGCGTTGCCCGCCGTGATCGTCATGCCCGGTCCCATCACCGGCGGCAGCGACTTCAGCCCCTCCAGCGTGGTTTCAGGGCGATTGCCCTCATCCTTGGCGATCGTCACGTCCTTATAAGTGACCTCCTTGGTTTCCTTGTTCACCACCGCCATGTTCGCGGTGACCGGCACGATTTCCTTATCGTAATAACCGGCAGCCTGCGCGGCGGCGGTGCGCTGCTGTGACTGGAGCGCATATTCATCCATCGCATCGCGGCTGATCCCATAACGCTTGGCCACCACCTCGGCGGTGCCGAGCATCGGCATATAGACATCCTTGTGCATCGCGATGAGTTCGGGATCCGGCGCGACGCGCATCTGCGGCGTCTGCACCAGCGATATGGATTCGACGCCACCGCCGATCGTGACATCCATATTGTCCGTGATGATCTGCTTGGCCGCGGTGGCGATCGCCATCAGGCCCGAGGCGCACTGACGATCGACCGACATGCCGGCCACGCTCACCGGCAGCCCGGCCCGCAGCAGCGAAGTCCGCGCGATATTACCCGCCTGATGCCCCTGCTGCAGCGCGCAACCGAAGACGACGTCATCCACTTCGGCAGGATCGATCCCGGCGCGTTCGACCGCGGCCTTGATCGCATGGCTGGCGAGCGTGGGGGCAGGGGTGTTGTTGAAGGCACCGCGATAGGCGCGGCCGATGGGGGTGCGGGCGGTGGAAACGATGACGGCATCACGCATGGATATTTCCTTCTAAATCCCCCTCCCGCTTGCGGGAGGGGTTAGGGGTGTGAATGGAATTTATATGGGGATGATGCAGGCCCACCCCCAGCCCCTCCCGCAAGCGGAAGGGGGACAGGTTAGATGAAAAACTGGCTGATCCATTCGGCGATCACGGCAGGCTTGTCCTCTCCCTCGATTTCCACGGTGAATTCCATCGTCTGCTGCCACTGGCCCGGCCTTTTTTCCTCCAGATCGAGCAGCTTGAAGCGACCACGAACACGCTTTCCAGACCGCACCGGGGCAAGGAAGCGGACTTTATTGCCGCCATAATTCACGCCCATCTTCACGCCTTCGATGGCCGGGGCGTGCATCTTCTCCGAAAGCTGGGGCATCAATGAAAGCGTAAGAAATCCGTGTGCAATCGTGCCGCCGAACGGCGTGAGTTTCGCCCTTTCGGGATCGACGTGGATGAATTGATGATCGCCCGTGGCGTCCGCAAAAGTGTCGATCATGGCCTGGGTGATGGTCACCCAATCGGACACGCCGATCTCGCTGCCGATCTGCCTTGAAAATTCGTGCACGGAGATGCTCGACACGGCTTTCCTTTCGATCCTCTCTTGGGCATAAGGCTGCGCAGTTTATTGCGCAATGTCGCCCGGCTTGTCCGGAAAATACGGCCTTGCTTAGTCGAAAGTCAAAAGCGATGGATTCCGCAACGTCATTTGCCACCAATATGCGCCCGTTGCATCGGGCACCCGAACCCGATGTGCTGAAAGGCCTTCTTGAGTCGGCGCGGCTCGCGCCTGGCGAGCGGAACGGCATCATGGCGCGGGCGGGCGGTTTGCTCGCGGATCTGCGCGCGGCGCAGAATGATGGCTGGGTGAACCAGTTTCTGCAGGAATATCGGTTGAACAGCTCTGAGGGCGTGGCCCTGCTCTCGCTGGCCGAGGCTTTTCTGCGGGTGCCCGATCCCGAAACCGCCGACGCTCTGATTGCGGACAAATTGGGCGATGCCAATTGGCGCGCTCATGCGGGCAAATCAAATTCCAAGCTGGTCAATTCGGCCACCTGGGGTCTGGTCGTGGGCCGCGCGCTCGTCAGTGACAGCGGCAGCGCAGGCGTGCTCAAGCGGCTGATTTCCCGCGCTGGCGAACCCTTCGTGCGTCAGGCGGTGGGCGCGGCGATGAAGATGATGGGCGAAATCTTCGTGATGGGCCGCAATATCGGCGAAGCGACCAAGCGGATGCGCAAGCCCGAGCATAAGGGCTTCACCGCCAGTTTCGACATGCTGGGCGAGGCCGCGCGCACCTTTCCCGATGCCGAACGCTATTTCCAATCCTATGCACAGGCCATTGCCGAGGTGGGCGAAAGCGCCACGGCGGGCCATTCGATCTCCGTGAAGCTCTCCGCGCTCCACCCCCGCTATGAAGTGGCGCAATGGGACCGATCGGTCTCCGCGCTGACGGAGATGCTGGAGGCGCTGGCGGTGTCGGCGGCGCATAACGGCATTGCGCTCACCGTGGACGCCGAGGAATCCGAGCGGCTCGAGATGAGCCTCGAGATCATCGGCAAGATCGCTGCCTTGCCCGCGCTCAAGGGCTGGGACGGCTTCGGCATGGCGGTGCAGGCCTATTCCAAGCGCGCCCGCCCGGTGATCGGCTGGGCCAATGAATTGGGCCGGATCATGAACGTGCGTCTGGTGAAGGGCGCTTATTGGGATAGCGAGATCAAGCGCACGCAGGAGCAGGGCTTGAGCGATTATCCCTTGTTCACGCGCAAGGCCGCGACCGACGTTTCCTACCTTGCCTGCGCCAAGGACATGCTGGCCGCGCCGAACATCTTTCCGGCCTTCGCCAGCCACAATGCGCTCACCGTGGCGACGATCCTCGAATGGGCCGGACCGCGGCGCGATTTCGAATTTCAGCGACTGCACGGTATGGGCGAGGGGCTTTACGAGCGGCTTGTGCGCGAGGATGGTTATCATTGCCGCATCTATGCGCCGGTGGGCGGGCATCGCGATCTGCTCGCCTATCTGGTGCGCCGGCTGCTCGAGAATGGTGCGAACTCCAGCTTCGTGCATCAGCTTGCAGACGAACATCTGAGCGATGAGGACTTGCTGGCGGACCCGGTGGAGAAGATCGCGAAGGTGGGCGGCACGCGCCATCCGAGCATCCCGCTGCCGATCGACCTGTTCGGACCGGAACGGCGCAACAGTGCGGGGATCGATCTGCAGGATCGGGAGATTTTGGCGGATGTGGTTCGCGGGGTTTCCAAACCACCGTTTGTCCCGAGCGAAGTCGAGGGACGTGGTGCCAGTGACGAACGTGTCTCGACTGCGCTCGACACAAACGGTGCGATAGGACGCGCCCATGCCGCCTTTCCGGCTTGGTCCGCCACGCCCGTTGAAGAGCGCGCTGCCTGTCTCGATCGTCTCGCCGATCTGCTCGAAGACCAGCGCGCCGAACTGATGGCGATCGCGGTCCATGAAGCCAAGAAGACCGTCAGCGACGCGCTGGGCGAAGTGCGCGAGGCCGTCGATTTCTGCCGCTATTATGCCGCCCGTGCGCGCGAGGGCTTGCAGCCGATCGAATTGCCCGGCCCCACGGGCGAACGCAATGTGATGCGGATGGAGGGCAAGGGCGTGTGGGCGACGATCGCCCCATGGAATTTCCCGCTCGCGATCTTCCTAGGCCAGACGGTCGCGGCGCTGGTCACTGGCAACACCGTGGTTGCCAAACCTGCGCCGCAGACGCCAGCGATCGCGGGCTGGGCGGTGGGCCTTGCGCATGAGGCGGGTATTCCCGAAGACGCGCTGATCCTGCTGCCGGGCGGCCCCGAAGTGGGGGCGGCGATCGTGGGCGATCCGCGCATCATGGGCGTCGCTTTCACCGGATCGACCGCGACCGCGCGGCGGATCGCGCGCAGCCTGCTGGAGGATGAAAGCCGCCCGCTCGTGCCGCTGATCGCAGAGACCGGCGGGATCAACGCGATGATCGTCGATTCGACCGCGCTGCCCGAACAGGTGGTGCAGGATGTGGTCACATCCGCTTTCCGCTCGGCGGGACAGCGTTGCTCTGCGCTGCGCGTCTTGCTGCTGCAGGAGGAGATTGCGGAGAGCACGCTGGAGATGCTGAGCGGGGCAATGGAGGCGCTGGTGGTGGGTGATCCTGCTGATCCGCGCACCGATGTGGGGCCGGTGATCGACGAGACAGCGCACGCCAGGCTCATGACCTATCGCGAAAGCCGGAAGGCGCATTGGATCAAGAGCCTGGACGTGCCCATGGAGGGTTTGTTCGTGCCGCCCACCGCGATCCGGCTGGGTGATCTGTCCGAACTGACACAGGAATGGTTTGGCCCGATCCTGCATGTCTGCACCTGGAAAGCGGGCGAGCTTGAAGCGACGATCGCCGCGATCAACGCCAAGGGCTATGGGCTGACGATGGGCCTGCACAGCCGCATCGCGCGCAATGCCGATACGGTGGAGGCACTGGCGCGCGCGGGCAATCTTTATGTGAACCGATCCATGATCGGCGCGATCGTGGGAAGCCAGCCCTTTGGCGGGGAAGGGCTTTCGGGCACCGGCCCCAAGGCGGGCGGGCCGCATTATCTCTATCGCTTCTGCGCGGAGCGGGTGACATCGACCGACACTACCAGCGCAGGCGGCAATGCCACCTTGCTGTCACTGGATGACGTGGGAATTTGAGGGCAGCAGCCCAACACCCGTTTGTGTCGAGCGAAGTCGAGACACGTGCGTGGCCTAACGTCCCTCGACTTCGCTCGGGACAAACGGGCTTATGAAAGTTTCTTCTTTGCCGCCGGCGTCTTCACAGGCGGAGGCGCGGGATCATCCGCATAGGGCATCACCAGCGTGCCATCCGGCGCGGCGGTGAAGCTCGTCTGCGTGGGATAGGCGAATTCGATGCCTTCCTTGTTGAAGCGCTGAAGGATCGCGACGCATACCGCGTGGCGCGCAGCAAACACCACTTCATAGGTTTCGGACATCACATCGAACTGAATCTCGTAATCCAGGCTCGATCCGCCGAAGGCGGTCATTCCGCAGCGGACGAGTTGGCATTTTTCCTGTTCCTCCACGATCTCCTTGATGATCGCGGGAATTTCGGCGCAGACCTCGGGCGGCGTCTGATAGGTGACGCCGATCATCAGCACATGGCGGCGGCGGCGGAGCCGGGCCATATTGTGCAATTCCTTGTTGAGCAGATTGGCGTTGGAGATCACCACCTCCTCGCCCGTGACCGAGCGGACGCGCGTGGTCTTCAGCCCGATCGCCTCCACCGTGCCCGATGTGCTGTCCCACTTGATCGCATCGCCGCGGCGGAAGGGCTTGTCGAACAGGATGGAGAGCGCGGCGAACAGATCATCGAATATGCCCTTGGCCGCCATGCCGATCGCAATGCCGCCGATGCCGAGACCGGCGACGAGGCCGGTGACATTCACGCCCAGATTGTCCAGCACCAGGATCAGCGCGATCGCGAAGATGGTGACCGTGATCAGCAGCCGGATGATACCCATCGCATTGCCCAGCGCTTCGGCATGATGCGCATCGGTGCCGGCGCGACGCTCGATCATTCCCAGTGCAATCTCCCGCACCCAGATCGCGCTTTGGAACACGGCGGTGATGGTGAAGAGGAAATTGATCGTGGAGGCCAGCAGCGCCGGTGATTGCGCATAGCCCGAAACCAGCTTGGCAGCGACCAGCACCATGAAGATGGTGCCCGTCTTCGATATGGCGCGGCCGATGATCGTGCGCCAGCCGGTCAGATCCTCCTTGTCGCACATCTTCACGCCGATCCGGCGAATGCCGAGCAAGGCGAAGAAGATGCCAGCGCCGATGGCGGCGGCGATCAGAATCTGGAAGCTGTGATCGGATAACCATTGCACGCTGTCATTCCACAGCGTTGGGATGCTCGTCCCGTCGATCATCAGGGGCGCGGCGCTATTGGGGGCAGTCATCAAAATCCTTCTCAGGCCGCTAGGGCGGGCTTGGCCTTGGTCTCGGTGTTCAGGCCATCGAGAAAAGCGATCAGCCCACGCTCAGTGCGGCCCAGATACCGGGTCGCACGCGGGAGACGCAAGGGCAGAGCGCCTTGCTGCCCCGCCAGATCGATCAGCGCCGGGTGCACATAGGATTTGCGGGCGATCGCGGGCGTATTGCCTAGGTCTTCGGCCACGGGCTCAAGCATGGATTTCAGAGACAATTTGCAATCGGCGCCGTGCAGGGTCTCGAACGCGATCAGGCTGGCACCCCAGGTGCGGAAATTTTTCGCGGTGAAATCGCTCGCGGTGATCTCGCGCAGATAGGCGTTCACATCGGTCGAGGTGACGGCATGAGCCGCTCCATTATCATCGAGGAACTGGAACAGATGCTGCCCCGGCAGATCCTGGCAGCGCTTGACGAAACGCGCGAGCGATCCGTCGGTGATCGCGGCCACGCGGTCCTTGCCCGATTTCGAACGATAGCTCAGCCGCAGCGTGTTGCCGATCACCTTGGCGTGGCGCGATCGGAGTGTGGTCGCGCCGAAACTCTTGTTCGCTTTCACATAGGATTCATTGCCGATGCGCAGCCGTCCGCGATCGAGCAGGCGCACGATGGCCGCCACGGCGCGCTCCTTGCTGAGCGCGGTGCGGCGCAGATCGGATTCCACCCGCGCGCGGATCAGCGGCAGTGCGCGGCCGAAATCGCTGCATTTGTCATATTTCGCGCTGTCCTGCCTCGCGCGAAATTCGGGGTGATAACGATATTGCTTGCGTCCCTTTTCGTCAAAGCCTGTCGCCTGGATATGGCCGTCCGCGGACGGGCAGAACCAGGCATCCTGATAGGCGGGCGGCAATGCGACCGCATTCAGCCGGTCGATCTCGTCCCGGTCCTTGATCCGCTCCCCCTTGGCATCGGTATAGGCCCAGCCGTGACCGGCCTTGCGGCGCGTGATGCCGGGCAGGCCGTCATCGACATAGCAAAGGCGATCCTGGGGGTGCGCTTCTTTCGACATGCCCGTTTCAACCCACGCCCTGCCGGATCGTTCCGGAACGGGTGTGCGCATTCCGGGTTAAGCCTATGAATTCATGCAACAGGAGACAATTATGCCCAGTATCTCGGACGCCAAGATTCTGATCCTCGCCACTGACGGGTTTGAGAATTCCGAACTGTTCGATCCGCGCGAGACGCTTATGGCGGCGGGTGCCACGGTCCATCTGGCGTCTCCTGCGCTCGATCCCATCCAGGGCAAGAAGCATGACAAGATGGGCGACCGGATCAAGCCGGACATGACGCTCGATGCCGTCAAGGCCTCCGATTATGACGCGCTGCTATTGCCTGGTGGCGTCGCCAATCCCGATAGCCTCCGGATGGAGCCCAAGGTGATCGATGCGATTCGCGATTTCATCCATGCGGAAAAGCCCGTGGCGGCGATCTGCCATGCGCCCTGGCTGTTGGTGGAGGCCGATGTGGTGCGCGGAAAGACCGTGACAGGCTGGCCCTCGGTGCGCACCGATCTGACGAATGCGGGCGGCAACGTAGTCGATCAGGCCGTGGCGGAAGACGGCTTCCTGATCACCAGCCGCAAGCCGGACGATATTCCGGCGTTTACCGAAGCGCTGATTGAGGCGATCGAGCGGCGCTAGGTTGATCATCGATGCGTTTATCCCGAGGAAGTCGAGGGACGTTGGTGACGACATACGTCTCTCGACCGCGCTCGGGATAAACGGATTTGGGATGCCAATTATGTCACAATCTGTTTTGCGCTTTTCCTCTTCGCAAATATCGGCACGAACCCGGCTTCTTTTTCCCGCCGCTGCAAATAGCTGCTCAGCCCGATCTGCACGCCGATGAGCATGAAGATGAAGGGCTGGAACGCGATACCCACGAAGAGCGCACCGATCAGATAGATGATGTGCGCATGTTGCAGCCCCACGGCGAGCGGGGCGACCCAGAGTTCATCCGGGCGATCCCGGTCGCGATAGCGCCGCCGGATTACCTCCATGCGGAAAAGCCCGCCCAACTGGATCGCCAGCCACAGCATGAGCCCCGGATAGCCCTGTTCGCCCAGCATCTCGAAATAGGCGCTGTGAAAGGCGCGCGCGGCATCGAAATGCACCGTCTTTTTCACATCCGCGCCGATGCCCACGCCCAGCCTCGTCTCATTCTCGATCCGCAGCCGATTGGCGCGATAGGATTCGAAGCCGCCGCCGAAAGGATGATCCTTGGCGAATTGCCAGGTCCAGCCCCACACCGCCAGCCGCGTATTGGCGCTGCTATCCGCCTTATAGCCCTGGATCGTATCCATGCGCTGCGTGAAGCTGGATGGCAGCAGCGGCAATGCGATCAGCCCGAGTGCGCCCGCCAGCCCGATATAGAGAAAGCGCCGCCGGTTGAAGCGGAGCAGCAGCAGGCCGAGCACGGCGATGCAGATCAGCCCGGTGCGCGCTTCCGTGCCGATCGGGATCAGCAGGCAGGCGAAGATCAGCGCCCCGGAAAAGAGGCGGACGCGCCAATCGGGTGGATAGATCGTGCCATATTTCATCAGCCACAGGATCAGCGGCACGATCGCGATCGCCACCGTGGCGATCGTGCTGCTCTCGTAAAGCCCGGAATTGTTGGAGACCATCAGATTGAGCACGCCATAGCCGCCGCCCGCCGTGGCGGTCTTGAGGCCGCCCACGATGATGATCGAGGCCGCGCACAGGATCATGTAAAGCACCAGCGCCTCGATCCGCAGGCGCGTATGCAGGGTGAGCGGCAGGAAGATCGCAAAGGCCAGCGCCTTCCACACCCAATCCCATTTGGCATAGGCCTCAAGCGGGAAGGGCGATGCCCCAAGCGTGGCACCGCAATAGAGCAGGAGGATCAGCATCAGCGCCTGGCGCGGCGCGAAGCGGGCGTTGCGCTTGTCGTCCATTGCCAGCCAGCCCAGCACCGCCAATCCCGCCGCGACCATCGAGATCGGCACTGAATTGAGCAGCAGATAGCTCAGCCGCTGGGGCGAGACGATATCGACATAGACATAGGCCAGGATGAACAGGAAGGGCCGCTTCAGCCCCAGCCCGAACAATGCTGCGAGAAATCCGATAAAGGCCAGTTCACGCACCCGGCTTCACTCCGGGTTTCGGGGGTGATCCGGGCCTTGGAGCGAAACCGCGCGCCGGCGCTTCATCCTGCGGCGGAGGCGGCTCGCGATCCAGATCCGCGCGCGCGATCAGCCGCCAGGCCGCAATCAGCAGCAGCGCGTGCGTGAGCAGAAGGGAGAAATTGTCGATCACGCAAACCGCCATAGCCGGGCGCGGTTGACGTCACGTTAAACCTTGCCGGTGCAAGGCGATGCGATGCGCATCCTGCATATCCTCGATCACAGCCTGCCGCTGCACAGTGGATACACATTCCGCACGCGCGCGATCATGAAGGCGCAGCTTGCCATGGGCTGGGATGTCGCAGGGGTGACCGGGCCGCGCTACAACCATCAGGCGCCGGACCCGGAAGAGGTGGAAGGGCTGCTCTTCTTCCGCACGCCCGCGATCAAGGCCGTGCCCAGCCCGCTGCGCGAATGGCGCGAGGTTTCCGCGCTCACCGATCGGCTCGACCGGCTGGTGCGGGAATGGAAGCCCGATCAGCTCCACGCACATTCCCCGGTGCTCAATGCGCTGGCGGCGCAGCGCGTGGCGAAGCGCCATGGCATTCCCCTGGTCTATGAAATCCGCGCCTTCTGGGAAGATGCGGCGGTGGGCAACGGGACTGGGCGGGAGGGGTCAGCGCTTTACTGGCTCACCCGCCAGCTCGAGACGCGCGCCGCGCATAAGGCCGATGCGGTGGCGGTGATCTGCGAGGGATTGCGGAGCGATCTGATCGCGCGCGGCGTGGATGCGGGCAAGATCTTCGTATCGCCCAATGGCGTGGACCTTGGCCTGTTCGGTGATCCGCCACCGCCCGATCAGGCGCTGATCAGCGCACTTGGACTGGGCGGTGCCGAAGTGATCGGCTTCATCGGCAGCTTCTATGATTATGAGGGGCTGGACGATCTGATCGCGGCGATGCCGATGATCATGGCTTCGCGGCCCGGTGCGCATCTCCTGCTGGTGGGCGGCGGGCCGATGGAGGCTGCGCTCAAGGCGCAGGCGGCGGCATCATCGGCGGTGGATCGCATCCGCTTCATCGGGCGCGTGCCGCATGAGCAGGTGGAGCGTTACTATGGTGTGGTCGACATCCTGGCCTATCCGCGCAAGGCGATGCGGCTGACCGAGCTTGTCACGCCGCTCAAGCCTTTGGAAGCCATGGCGCAGCGGCGGCTGGTGGCGGCGTCCGACGTGGGTGGGCATCGCGAGCTGATCGAGCATGGCGTGACCGGCACGCTCTTTCCCCCCGACGATCCCGCCGCCCTGGCGCAATCTCTGATCGGGATGTTTGCGGATCGTGCGGGCTGGGAGATGCGCCGCACCGTGGCGCGTGCCTTTGTGGAGCGCGATCGTAACTGGTCGTCAAACATTTCGCGTTATCTCCCTGTTTACCAAAGACTGACGGGGCTCAGGCTCCAGGGGACAAGACCATGAATACCGAAATTCTCCCGCGCACGCAGACACCCGCGATCACCGCGCTGATGGCCGGATTGATCGTGGCGGTGGCGATCCTGTCGCTGCCGGTCGTCCTGTTGGAAAATCTCGTCTTGGCCAGCGGACTGCCTGCTGTGCTGGCAGCGGCGGAAGCGCCATTGGGGCTGACCGCACGGGGATTGATCGCGGCGTCCGCCGGCATGATGACGGGCCTCTCCCTATGGATTGTGCTGGGCCTCGTCTGGCCCGCTGCGGATGAGCAAGCGGATGCCTATGACGTGTTCCGCGATGATCTCCCCATTCTTCGCCCGATCTTCGCCGCCACCGATCTCGGTGCGCCGTTTGACAGCATCCGTGCAGCGGACCGCGCCGTGCTGCCGTTCGAGAATGATCCCGTCGCCGAAGGCGATGCGCCGATGATCGCCGAACCGGGCCGGATGCTGTGGGAGCCCGATCCCTGGTTCGATGAGATGCAGGATCCCGAGCCGGCCCTGATCGAGCCGGTGCGCTGGGGTGCGCCGTCGCTGGAAGCCGCGCCGATCGCCACGCTCAGCCTCACCGAGCTTGTCGCTCGTCTGGAAGCCGGCCTGCGCCGCCGCAAGGCAATGGCCGCGGCGGCACCGATCCCGGTTGCCGCGGTCCGCACGGCTCCATTCTCCCCCGTGCGCGATATGGACGATGCGCTGCGGGATGCCCTGGGCACGCTGCAGAGGCTTGCGGCGCGGAGCGCCTAATGCGCCTCCACGGTGAGTGCCTCCACATCGAACCCTAGCCCGTCGCCGCGCTTGAACAGCGCGATGTCCGCTACGATGTGATCGGGCAGGGCGAAATCGCTCTCCCCCAGATCCTGCCCCATTCGCTCCAGTCCCGTAATTGCACCAGCGCCGATCGCGCTGAAATGGAAGCGATGCCGCGCCCCGGTGAAGGTGGCGCTTGCCCAGCGTTCCGAACGGCTTTCCTGCAGCTCTGCCGCCAGCCCCTCGCGCGCCATCCGCGCCTCTATATGACGCAGCAGCCCCGCATGCGGATCGGCCAGCCGGGCAGTCTTGCGTGGGCCACCCTTCACGAGTGCACCCCCGCATCCTGCCCGTCCATATAGGCGGTGACGCGTTGGGCGAGCTGGCAGCGCGGCTCGCGGCCATTGCGCATGTCGCTCACCAGGCGGGGGTCTCCGGCGGCGTCCCGCCCGAAACGCGTTTGGGCGATGCGGTGGTGATCGAGATGCCGTTCGATGCGGCGAAGCAAGTTCATGGTGGCGGTCCTTTCCCCGAGTCGATGATCGATAGGATATTTCCTGCTGGGAAAAATCCTACATTGCAAAGGAAATTTCCTATGCTATATGTGTCGGAATGGACCAATCAGATCCCCGTGCCGCGCTGGATGCGCTGATTCGCGAAAAGGGCGGGGATTATGCCTCGCTCTCGCGGATGATCGGGCGCAATCCGGCCTATATTCAGCAGTTCATCCATCGCGGGACGCCCAGGAAGCTGGACGAGGAAGACCGGCGGCTATTGGCGGGCTTTTTCGGCGTGGCCGAATCAGTGCTTGGCGGGCGTGGCGATGCTGTGCCGCCCCGCGCCGTGCGCGCGGAAAAGGCGCGGCGGCATCCGGCGGCGGATCTGGTGCTGATCCCGCGGCTCGCGATCGGTGCATCGGCAGGCGCGGGCGCGCTATCCGGGGATGAACGCGTGCACTCCCGGCTGGGTTTTCATCCGCACTATCTGCGCGATCTCGCGGCGGGCGATCCCGCCAATTTCTCGATCATCAGCGTGGAAGGCGATTCCATGGCCCCCACGCTGTCCGATGGGGACGAGATCATGATCGACAGCGGCGATGCGGCGGCGCGGTTGCGCGACGGCATCTATGTCCTACGGCTGGAGGATGCGTTGATGGTGAAGCGGATCGCGCTCAATCCGGCGGGACGCACGCTCACGGTGCAGAGCGACAATCCCGCCTATCCATCCTGGCCCGATTGCCGGCCAGGCGACGTCGGCATCATCGGCCGCGTCGTCTGGGTCGGCCGCAGACTCGGCTAGGCCGATTTGGTTCCCTGAAAATGTGCATTAAAATGCCTAACGTCCCGAATTGAAACGTCAGCCGTTAACCCAAAAGAAATTGTTTCTTAAGGATTTTTTCAGGGTTAGGGGACTGTCGAACCGCGACGATGCGGTTGTCTCGATCACCCAAGGGGACCTGTAAAATGAAGCGTTATCTACTGGCCGGCGCGGCCTTGCTTTCCATGACATCGGCTGCAAATGCAGCAAATCTGATCAGCGCCGAAGTGCGCGGTCTCAATGCCTCGCAGCAGGCCTCCGGAACCGTATGGAACACCACGGTCGACGGTTTTTACACGCTGTTCCTCGGTCAGCCGGCTTTCAATGGCCTGAACCCGCAGGATCAGGCGATTAACAATCCCAGCGAATTGGGTGCGAACGACTTCGTCGTTCTCGGCGATGGCTGGCCCGTTGGCACCAATACCAATTCCGATCCTTTCTATCAGCTCACGCTGAAGTTCGAAGGCGGCGCTTCGATCGCAGGCGTTTATGACGCTACCGCCAAGACGCTGGTTTCCGGCACCTCGGCGCTGATCGACAATGCGCAATACACGCTGACCGGCTTCGGCTGGGAGCGCACCGCCAACGTGAATAACGTGAGCGCAAATTCGGCCGTCCCGGGCGGTTCCACCTCGGACTATGCCGGCCAGTTCTCGTTTGACGTCGCTGCCGTTCCTGAGCCTGCGACCTGGGCGATGATGATCACTGGCTTCGGCTTTGTCGGTGGCTCGATGCGTCGTCGCGCTGTCAAGACCACGGTCAGCTACGCGGTCTGATCGTTGATCTGAATGATAGGGAGCCCCATCGGAGCAATCCGGTGGGGCTTTTTCATGCGACTCAGCGCCGCGTGCGATCCAATAGCCATACGGCCAGCGCAACCACGGTGCCCGCGGCGAATCCGCCGACCAGCCCCAGCGACGGCTGACCCTGCATACTGCCGATGATCACGCCGGCGACGGACAGGATGGCGATGGCGATGCCGCCGGCCATGGGCGATTTGGGTCCGGGATTCTGGCTCATGCCGCGCCTGTGCCACGTCCCGCGTCCGCGCGCCAGAGTCCCGATCCGGGGCGGGCGCTGTGCCGGGATGAAACGATCGTCCCGAAACGGCATTTGGTAAATGGCATGTCTACCACATTATCCCGCGCGCAAGCCTCGGTGGGCCACATGGCATGGCGCTTGAATGCAAGCGGCCTCACATGCGCGCTTTTTTCCGGGGACATTGATGATCAGCCTGCCTTTCGTTGCCGACCGCGCCACCTGGGAAGATGCCTCCCGCCTGATCACGCGTTTTGGTGCGGATGCGGGATCGCAGGCGGCCGCACGGGCGCATCACAGCCGCGATCTCGGCAATCTGCGGCACTTCTGCCGCTGGCGTCAGATCGAGCGGCTGATCGCGCATCTGGCCGGTGATGGTGCTGCGGCATCCGTCCATTGAACGGATGAGCGGAGCGATCCCGGCGATGCGCCGCGCACATCCCTGATTTAAGTCAGCATTCCTTGCTGGCGGGCGGCTGCACTTCGGGTTAGGACGCCGTGATGGTTCTGGCTTATCTGCGGTCGCGTTGTGGGGCGTCTTCGCTATGCGCTTTGATGGCCCTGAGCGCTGCGCCAGGATTGTCGGCGCAGGATGCGCCGCCACCTGCCCTGACCCTTCCGGCCGAAGACGGCAATATGCCGTCGCTCGATCCCGATGCGCCGCTGGCGGAGATGCCCGATCTGGGCGTGGAGTGGCCCGATCTGACCGACATGTCCGATCTGCCCGATGGACAGGCGGCCGGCCCGGTGGCGCAAACCGAAATTGCCGATCAGCGGCGGTATGAGGTGCGGCTCGATGGACTGGGCGATCTGAAGCTGGAGGGGCTGCGCACCCAGTTCGATGCGCTGTCCACGCTGGAGAATGCCAAGGGCAAGACCGCCAATATCGCGCAGATAGACCGGCGCGCGCGCGAGGATCAGGATCTGCTCAGCACCCTGATGCGCGCTTACGGCTATTATGCGGCGCGGGTGGATACGCGCGTGGAGACCGAAGCCGGCGGCAAGATCCTGGTGATCCTCGATACCGAGCCAGGCCCGGTCTATACCTTCACCGATGTTCAGCTTCCCGGCATCGAAAAGACCGGAGACAAGGCGGCGGCGCTGGAAGAGAGTTTCGGTGTGGACGCCGCAGATCCCGTGGATGCGGGCAAGGTGCTGGCGGGCGAAGCCGCAGTGCGCGCCAAGATCGGGCGCGAAGGCTTTCCCTTCGCCAAGATCGGCGCGCCCGAAGTATTGGTGGATCATGACGAGCGCACCGCGACTTTGGTGATGACCGTCGATCCCGGTGCGGCGCGCAATTTCGGGCAGATCAACGTCGCCAATACCAAGGTGTTCGGCGCCAAGCATTTGCAGACGATCGCCCGGTTCAAGCCGGGTGAACCCTATGATTCGGAAATGGTGGACGATCTGCGCCGCGCCCTCATTCAGACGGGATTGATCTCCTCCGCCAAGATCGAGCCCGTGCCGGGCGTTGTGCCGGATACGGTGGATCTCAATATCGCGCTCGAACCCGCTCCGCCGCGCACGATTGCGGGCGAGCTGGGTTATGGCACGGGCGAGGGGATCCGGCTGGAGGCGAGCTGGCAGCACCGCAATTTCATCAAGCCCGAGGGCGCGGTGACGTTCCGCGGCGTGGCGGGCACGCAGGAACAATTGTTGAGCACCACGCTGCGCCGGAATAATTTCGGCGATCGCGATCGGGTGCTCAATGGCCAGGTGGCGGTCAGCAACATCAATCGCAACGCTTATGCCGCGCGCACCTTCACGCTCTCCGGCAATCTGGAGCGGCAGACCAACATCATCTTCCAAAAGAAATGGATATGGTCTCTGGGGGGCGAGTTGATCGCATCGGATGAGCGCGGCATCATCGGCAATGCCGTGGTGCCCGTGCGGCGCACATTCTTCATCGGCGCTCTGCCCTCCAGCCTGAATTATGATGGATCGGATGATTTGCTGAACCCCACCAAGGGGTTTCGCGTCGGCGCGCGCATATCGCCCGAAGCCTCGTTCCAATCGGGCACCTTCGGCTATCTGAAGGCGCAGATCGACGCGAGCGGCTATTTCCCCGTCAGCGACACGATCGTGATCGCCGGCCGTGGCCGGATGGGCACCATCTATGGCGCCGATCGGGACCGGATCGCGCCGTCGCGGCGTTTCTATGCGGGCGGCGGCGGATCGGTGCGCGGTTACAGTTATCAGAGCATCGGCCCCCGCGACGTGAACAATGATCCGATCGGCGGCCGAAGCCTGGCCGAATTTTCGCTGGAGGCGCGTGTGCGTTTTGGCGCGTTCGGCGTGGTGCCGTTCGTAGATGCGGGCAATATCAGCAGCGGCGGCCTGCCCTCGCTCAAGAATATGCGCATCGGCGCTGGCATCGGCGCGCGTTATTATACCAATTTCGGCCCGATCCGCATCGACGTCGGCACGCCGATCAATCCGCAAAAAGGCGATCCGCGCATCGCGGTCTATGTGTCGCTGGGCCAGGCGTTTTGATGGGCAAGGTGCTCAAATGGGCCGGCGGCATGGCGCTTGGCCTCGCCCTGATGCTGCTCGCCGCGATCTGGGCGCTGGATACGGGGCCGGGCCATCGCTTCGTGATCGACCGGATCGAGCGGATGGCCCCGAAATCGGGTTTGAAGATCAAGATCGGGCGGATCGAAGGCTCGATCTACGGCAAGGCGGCGATCAGGGATCTGCGCATCTATGATGCCCAAGGTTTGTTGCTCGATAGCCCGGACGTAAAGCTGGATTGGGCGCCCTTCGCATTTCTGCTGTCGGACCGGCTTGATATCTCCAGCCTCACCGCGCCCCTGGCCACGCTGCACCGTGGACCGAGCTTCAATCCCAGCGAGAAGACGGGGCCGATCCTGCCCGATTTCGATATCCGCATCGGCGCGTTGCGGATCGATCGGTTGCGCTTCGAGCCGGCGGTTGCGGGTCAAAGGCGGATCGGGCGGATCGACGGCAAGGCCGATATCCGGGCTGGCCGCGCGATGATCGTGCTCAATGCCGGCGTGGAGGGCGGGGCAGACCGGCTGGCGCTCACGCTGGATGCGGAGCCGGATCGCGATCGGTTCGATATCGACGCCGATCTGGATGCGCCCGCAAATGGCGTGTTTGGCAAGCTGCTGGGCACCGTGCAGCCGGTAAAGCTCTCCGTAAAAGGTGATGGCCTGTGGTCCGCCTGGAAGGGCGTGGCGCTGCTCGACATGGGCAATCAGCGGATCGCGGACCTGAAACTTGGCGCCACCAAGGGCGTCTATGATCTGAACGGCTTCCTTGCCCCCTCGCTTGTAACCAAGGGCAAGCTGCAGACGCTGAGCGCTCCGCGCATATTGGTGGATGGGAGCGCGACCTTTGCCAATCGCCGGCTCGATGCCAAAGTTTCGCTGCGCTCGTCCGCGCTCTCGGCCAATGCTGCGGGCACGCTCGATCTCGGTCGCAGCAGCTTTGATAACATGCGCATCACCGCAAATCTCCTGCAGCCGAAATCGCTATTTCCCAACATGTCGGGTGATCGCGTGCAATTGCGCCTGTTGCTCGATGGGTCGTTCGATAGCGCCAATTTCGAATATCTGCTGACCGCACCGCGCGTGGCCTTCGATCAGACCGGATTCGAGGATGTCCGCGCCAGCGGCAAGGGGCGGCTCTCGAAGCAGCCGGTCGCCGTGCCCTTGAGCCTGACCGCGCGGCGCGTGACGGGCGTGGGCGATGTGGCGGGCGGCATCCTGGCCAATCTGAAGGTGGATGGCCTTTTGAAGGTCACGTCCAAGACCTTGGTGGGCGATGCGCTTCAGGTGCGGTCGGACAAGTTGACCAGCAAGGTGTCCGTCTTCGTCGATCTGGTCACCGGGCGGTATGAGGTCACGATTTCGGGCCAGCTTGGCCGCTATCTCATTCCTGGCCTCGGCATCGTCGACGTGAAAACGGAATTGAGCGTGGTGCCCGGCGCCAATGGCAAGGGCGCGCGCGTGGCGGGCCGCGGGCAAGTGTGGGTGCGCCGGTTCGACAATGCGTTTCTCGCCTCGCTGGCGGGCGGTCTGCCTTATATCGATACGGCGCTGGAGCGCGGGCCGGATGGCGTGCTCTATCTGCGCAATCTGAAGCTCACCGCGCCGGCGCTGCGGCTGACGGGCAATGGCCTGCGGCGCAACGACGGCACGTTCCATTTCGAAGGTAGCGGGACGCAGCGGCAATATGGGCCGTTCCGCATCACGCTGGATGGCGATATCTCGCGGCCCAAGCTCGATCTGATCTTCGCGCGGCCGATGGATGCGCTGGGCCTGTCCAACGTCCGTGTGATGCTCAATCCCAATGCGCAGGGCTTTGTCTATCGCGCGGCGGGCGGATCCATGCTGGGGCCGTTCACCAGCCTTGGCGCGATCCTGTTGCCCGCGAACCAGCCCGCCGTGATCCAGATCGCCGAATTGCGCGTATCCGGCACCACGGCCAAGGGCAGCCTGCGCAGCGTGACCGGCGGGTTTGATGGCCGCCTGGCGATTGCGGGCGGCGGGCTGGATGGCACGCTGGCGTTTGCGCCGGTGCGCGGGATGCAGCAGATCATTGCGGATCTCACAGCGAGTGGAGCGCAATTTGCGGGGCCGCCGCCGCTGTCCATCCGCCGCGGGCGGGTGCAGGCAACGATGCTGCTCGATCCCGCGGGGACGACGATCGACGCCAAGATCAATGCGCGCGGGATCAGGCGGGGCAATATCGTGCTTGCCAGCCTGGTCGCCGATGCCAAGATCGTCGGCGGCAATGGCGTTGTGAACGCCAAGCTCTCGGGCCAGCGCGGACGCGCCTTCGATATCACCACCGTGGCGACGTTCACGGATGACCGGATCGAACTGACCGGCGAGGGCACGATCGATCGCAAGCCCGCCAAGCTGGTGACGCCCGCCGTGCTGACTAAGGATGGCGGCGGTTGGCGACTGGCGGAAACCGTACTCAATTTCGCTGGCGGCACGGCGAAGGTGTCCGGGCGCTTCGGCGATGGCCCCAATGAGATCGATGCCACGTTGGCGCAGATGCCGCTTTCGATCACGGATATGTTCTATCCCGATCTGGGGCTGGGCGGGGTGGCATCGGGCACGCTGCGTTATCGACAGACCGGCCCGGGTCTGCCGAGCGGACGGGCGGATTTGAAGATTCGCGGCCTCAGTCGATCTGGCCTTGTGCTGTCGTCCAAGCCGATCGACGTGGGGATCACCGCGGTGCTGGAGGGCAATAGGGCCGCGGCGCGCGCGGTGGCGGCTAGCGGCGGCAAGATCATCGGGCGGGCGCAGGCGCGGCTCGCGCCGCTGGGCGCGGGCGATCTGATGACGCGGCTGCAGAATGCGCCGCTGTTCGCGCAACTACGCTATGATGGCCCGGCGGATACGCTGTGGCGGCTGACGGGGGTCGAGATTTTCGATCTGTCCGGTCAGGTGGCGATCGGCGCGGACATGACCGGGCGACTGGCCGATCCTGTGATCCGCGGCTCGGTGCGCACGCAGAATGCGCGCCTGGAAAGCGCGGTCACCGGCACGATCCTCACCAATATGCAGGCCAGCGGCCGGTTCAATGGGTCCCGCCTGGTGCTCGATCAGTTCAAGGCCGATGCGGGCAGCGGTGGCAGCGTGACCGGACGCGGCAGCTTCTATCTGGCGTCTGCCACGGGTTTCGGCATCGATCTGGCGATCGACGCGAAGAATGCCGTCCTGCTCAACCGGGACGATCTGGACGCCACTGTCACTGGCCCGCTCACGATCAAAACTGATGCGCGCGGCGGCGTGATCGCGGGCGATGTGCGGCTGGATCGCAGCGCATTCGAACTGGGCCGCGCCAGCGCGGCGCAATCCATCCCGCGCCTGAACGTGCGCGAGATCAACCGGCGGGGCGAGGAAATCATCCGGCCTGTCGCCGCTCAACCCTGGCGGCTCGCGATCAAGGCCAATGCGCCCAATCGCCTGATGGTGTCTGGCCTGGGGCTTGAAAGCGAATGGCGCGCCGCTCTCGATATCGGCGGCACCGTGGAATCGCCTTCGATCGTGGGCCGCGCCGATCTCGTGCGGGGCGGCTATGAATTTGCCGGGCGTCGCTTCGATCTGGAACGCGGCAGTATCCGCTTCAATGGCAATGTGCCGATCGATCCGACGCTGGATATCGTGGCGCAGGCCGATACGCAGGGCGTGAACGCCACGATCAGGGTGAGCGGCACCGGGCAACGCCCCGAAATCTCCTTCTCCAGCGTGCCCGCCATGCCGGAGGATGAATTGCTCTCCCGCTTGCTGTTCGGCACGTCGATCACCAATCTGTCAGCGCCCGAAGCGCTCCAGCTCGCCGCCGCGGTGGCGTCGCTGCAGGGTGGCGGGGGCGGGCTCAATCCGATCAATGCGGTGCGCCAGGCCGCGGGGCTCGATCGCCTGCGCATCCTGCCGGCGGACGTGACGACGGGGCAGGGGACGTCAGTGGCTGCGGGCAAATATCTCACGCGGCGGATCTATGTCGAGGTGATCACGGACGGGGCGGGCTATTCCGCCACGCGCGCCGAATTCCAGATCACGCGCTGGCTGTCGCTTTTGTCCAGCATCTCCACCCTGGGTCGCGAGAGCGTCAATTTGCGCGTGTCGAAGGATTATTGATGCCACCTGTTATTTCCGCGCAGGCGGGAATCCGGCTTCTTCTCCTTCTTTCGGGAGACCCGGCACGAAGCTGGATCCCCGCGTTCGCGGGAATGACAGGGTGAGAGGTGCGTTTAGATACTGGCTCGCGATGTTGCTTCTGGCAGGTTGCACCGCCTCCAACGCCACGGGAGAAACCATGACCCAAGCGCCTCTCCTGAACTGGTCCGATCTGCTGGCGCGACCCGTGCCGGAGGCCGATCGCAAGATCGCCTATGGCGCGGGTGATCTTCAGTTCGTCGATCTCTGGTTGCCGGAAACGCGGGGGCCGCATCCGGTGGTGCTCATGATCCATGGCGGCTGCTGGCAGAGCGATGTGGCGGATCGCACGATCATGAACTGGATCGCCGCCGATCTGCGCGGGCGGGGAATCGCAGTGTGGAATGTGGAATATCGCGGTGTGGACCGGCCGGGCGGCGGCTATCCCGGCACGTTTCTGGACGTGGCCGCGGCCGCCGATCTGCTGGCAAAGGACGGTCCGGCGATCGGCTTGAAGACGGACCGGATCGTCGCGGTCGGTCATTCGGCAGGGGGGCATCTGGCGCTCTGGTTGGCCAATCGGGCTGCCCTGCCGAAAAATTCGGTCTTGCGGGGCGCTGCGCCCGCGCCGATCGCGGCGGCGCTTAGCCAGGGCGGCCTTCCCGATCTGCAATTCTCGTCGAACACGGTGGGTCATGGCTGCGGGACCGAGGGCGCCAAGGCCATGGCGGGCGCGCCCAGCGCCGCGCGGCCTGATGTCTATGCCGATACATCTCCGATCGCGATGAAGCCCGGTGTCGCGCGGCAGATTTCAGTCAATGCGACACAGGATCGGATTGCCCCGCCAGGCTATGCCCAGGCCTATGGCGATGCGCTGGCGGCGAAGGGCGTGACGGTTGATGTCGTCACCATCAAGGATGAGGGCCATGTCGAGCTGATCGCCCCGGAAAGCGCCGCCTGGGCGGAGACGGTAAGGCTGATCCAGCAGGCATTGCAGCAATGATCGCTTACATTGGGCCGGTTGCGTAAACCGTCCGCCGCCCCCAGATCAGGGGGAGAGTTCGTCTCCATGGAGTAATATCATGCGCACCCCCGAAGCCGTTTCCGCCATGCTGTGTCCGGTCTGCAAGGTGGGCCTTGCCATGACGGACCGGCAAGGCGTCGAGATCGATTATTGCCCGCAATGCCGTGGGGTCTGGCTGGATCGTGGCGAGTTGGACAAGATCATCGAACGCAGCGGTGCCGCCGACCCCGCGCCGGTTCAGGCCGCGCCGCCGCCCTTGCAGCAAACCCCATGGGGCGGCGCGCGCGATCACTATTCGGATGATCGTTTTCATGGCGGGCATAAGGATCAGCGTTATCCCAAGAAGCGCAAATCCTGGCTGGAAGAGATGTTCGATTAAAGCGTGATGACTTTGGTCGATTCACCTCCGTCATTGCGAGCGTAGCGAAGCAATCCAGAGCGGTTTATGCGCTCCTTGGATTGCCGCGTCGCTGCGCTTCTCGCAATGACGGATCCATGTTCTGTCATCGCGCGCTCAATAAAGGCGATCGGTCGGGCTCAGCCCGAATGTTTTTGCGAGCAATTCCAAAAGAAAACCCCGGAAGATCGCTCTTCCGGGGTTTCTTTTTGGTTTCCGCTGCGGCCTTGGCCGGTCGCGGAGTTCGCGGTCGATCAGCCGCTGTAATACATATCGAATTCGACCGGCGATGGGGACATTTCCCAACGCGCCACTTCAGGCCATTTCAATTCCATATAGGCGTCGATCTGGTCCTTGGTGAACACGCCGCCCTTCAGCAGGAATTCCTGATCGGCTTCAAGCGCATCGAGCGCTTCGCGCAGCGAACCGCAGACGGTGGGCACCTGGGCCAGTTCGGCGGGCGGCAGATCATAGAGGTTCTTGTCCATCGGCTCGCCCGGATGGATCTTGTTCTGGATCCCGTCGATGCCCGCCATCAGCAAAGCTGCGGTGGCGAGATAGGAGTTGGCAAGGGGATCGGGGAAGCGGAATTCGACGCGCTTCGCCTTGGTGCCCGCGCCATAAGGGATGCGGCACGATGCCGAACGGTTGCGCGCCGAATAAGCCAGCAACACAGGCGCTTCATAGCCCGGCACCAGACGCTTGTAGCTGTTGGTGGTCGGGTTGGTGAAGGCGTTCAATGCCTTGGCGTGCTTGATCACGCCGCCGATGAAATACAGGCAGGTTTCGGAGAGACCGGCATAGCCGTCGCCCGCGAAGGTGTTCTTGCCCTTGTTCCAGATCGAGATATGCGTGTGCATCCCCGAACCATTATCGGCCTTGATCGGCTTGGGCATGAAGGTTGCGGTCTTGCCATAGGCATGGGCCACCTGCTTCACGACATATTTGTAGATCTGGATGCGATCGCAGGTCTCGACCAGCTTGCCGAAGGTCAGGCCCAGCTCATGCTGGCTGCCCGCCACTTCGTGATGATGCTTGTCCATGGGCAGGCCCATTTCGAGCATCGTCGTCACCATTTCGGCGCGGATATCGGTGGTGGTGTCGACCGGGCCAACGGGAAAATAGCCGCCCTTGGCGCGCGGGCGATGGCCCATGTTGCCGCCCTCATAGGTCGTGCCGGTGTTGGTCGGCAGTTCCACATCGTCCAGCTTGTAATAGCTCGACGCATAGGTGTTATCGAACTTCACATCGTCGAACATGAAGAATTCGGGTTCGGGGCCGATATAGACCGTGTCACCCAGACCGGTGGACTGGAGGAACATTTCGGCGCGCTTGGCGGTCGAGCGCGGATCGCGGGCATAAAGCGAGCCATCCACGGGCTCGACGATGTCGCAGATCACGATCAGCATCGGCGTCGCGCTGAACGGATCGGTGTAGATCGCGTCGAGATCGGGCTTCAGGATCATGTCGGATTCGTTGATTTCCTTCCAGCCCTCGATCGAGGAGCCGTCGAACATCAAACCGTCGGTCAGTTCATCCTCGCCGATCACGCCGGCACACATGGTCAAATGATGCCAGATGCCCTTGGGATCGGTAAAACGGACATCGACCCATTCGATCTCCTCGTCTTTGATCTTCTTCAGAACTGATGCGACGGTATTGGCCATATCGTTTTCACTTTCCTCGCTGAGAATTTGGGCTGAGAATTTGCGCTGAGAATTTGGGGATCGTTGTCCCTGGGAGCCTTTCGGATGATCAGATCGCGTCGTCGCCCCTCTCGCCCGTCCTTATCCGGAGGGCGGTTTCCACGGGGATGACGAATATCTTGCCATCGCCGATCCGGCCGGTCTGCGCGGCGGCGGCAATGGCCTCCACCACACGATCGGCCAGGCTGTCTTCCACCACGACTTCCAGCTTCACCTTGGGCAGAAAATCGACCACATATTCCGCGCCGCGATACAGCTCGGTATGGCCTTTCTGTCGCCCAAAGCCCTTGGCTTCAGTCACAGTGATCCCGGATACGCCCACTTCGTGCAGCGCTTCCTTCACTTCATCCAGCTTGAATGGCTTGATGATGGCTTCGATCTTCTTCATCGGCGCTCTACCTCCCCGTTTGAACGCTATCGCGCGTCTTTCAATAAACGTGCCAACTCAAGACTCACGAAATGCGGCACTTGCGAAGCGTTGAGAACAGCTTGAATGCCGCGATTCAAGGCACAAAGATAGCGGCTGCTCAAGAAATGGGCAAAATTTCCGCACTTGCACAGCCGCGCATCGCCCCAATGTAGAAGCGATGCGCAAACCGCTCCCCGCTGACTGGCTCGCGCCGCCAGATCTGAAAGCCGCCAGCGTCGCCCAGCGCGAGATCGCCGCGCTGTGCGAAATGGAAGACCGGTTTGGTCCCGTGCGGATCGTGGCAGGGGCGGACACTTCGATGAAATGGCGCGACAGCCGCGGCCCGATCCACGCCGCTATCGCGTCGATGATGTGGCCGCCGCGCGATCGGCTGCCAGCGTCCAGCATCACCGCCGTGCCGGACATCCCCTATGTCCCCGGCTATCTCGGTTTCAGGGAAAGTCCGGCGCTGGTCGCGGCGTGGGAAGCATTGCCCGAAAAGCCCGATCTCATCCTGGTGGATGGCCATGGACGTCCGCACCCGCGCCGCTGCGGCATCGCGACGCATCTGGGCGTCGTGCTGGACGTGCCCACGATCGGTTGCGCGAAATCCCTCTTGTGCGGGAAGGTCGAAGGCGATTTGGGCGAGGCCGCGGGGAGCATTGCGCCACTGGTGGATCGCGGCGAAATCGTGGGCGTCGCGCTGCGCACCCGGGCCAAGTGTCTGCCGATCTATGTCAGCACCGGCCATCGTATCTCGCTGGAGAGCGCGGTCGCCTGGGTGCTCAAACTGTGCGACGGGCGACGACTGCCGGTGCCGATCCGCATGGCGCACGATGCGGCGAATGCAGCACGGCGGGCTGCGGAACATCATGGCGAGGCTTAGCGGCCGGATATAGCGGCCAAGATGGCCTTATCCATCGGCCTAGCCATTTGCGCATGAAAGCCCGGTGCGGCGTTTCGTGCGCGTGCAACCAAGGCATCGTCGGCGTGGATGCGCTTCAGGCTTTCGGCGAAGGGCGCTGGCTTGATCGCCATCAGCGGCACCTGTCCGCCCAGCCGCAGCGCCACAACATGATCGGCATGAGCCTGTTTTTCCAGATCATAGGGCGTGATGATATGGGGAATGCCGGCCAGCAGCGCTGCGCTCGTGAAGCCGTGGCCGCCATGGGATACCAAAAGCCGGGCACACCGCGCGATTTCTTCGAAGGGCAGGGGATCGGGCGCGAAGGCGAAGCCGAGGCGCGCGAACCGTTCCTGCAGCGCCGCGCTGGCACCCGGCACATGCACGCGCACGGGCAGGCCCGATTGCGCCAGTCCATCCCACAAGGCCGCGTCCGCCATGATCCGTTCAAAGCCATAGACGAACACCTCTTCGCCTTGCCCGTCGGATATGGGCGGTGCCGGGCCGGCCAGCGTGGGGGAGACCGGCGGCTCGCGGCGCATCGCGCCATAGGGATCGAGTTCGCGAAACGTCCCCGGAAGCGGCGTATCGGCGGCAAACAGCGCGGGCAGGCCAAGCATCGCCGGGCGGCTGCAGCGCGCGAGCGCGGCATTGGCCTGCGCCAGGATCGCGGCTTCGTCATGCGCCGCCGGCTGGCGGTTCAGGCTGGGAAAGGCCGCCAGATCGCCCGGTACGCATTCGAAGCCGGTGCCCACGGCGATGCTGGGAATGCGCCCCCAGGCGGCGCGCAGCATGGCTGGCGCGAAATCGCTGATCACCGACTGCGGGCTGATCGCGATAAACAGCGAATCCCAGGCGCGGATCAACCCTTCGAATGCCTCCTCCCGATCAAGCCCCAGCCGCACCAGGATATCGCCCATCGTCGCCACGGGCGGGCCATCCAGCCGCGTGACATTCACGATCATCCGCGGCCAGAGCGGCGCCTGCCACAGCCGCACGCCTTCGGGAAACAGCGCCGCTGCGCCATCCATATTCTGAAGCGCGGCATCCACCTGATGCCCCTGCGCGATCAATATGCGCGCGATTGCGGCCAGCCGCACCAGATGCCCGCGATGCGCGCCCAATTCCCAGCCGAGCAGGATGCGCGCCATGCGACCGCGCTAAATCCCGCCCGCCACGGTTTCCTTGCCCGCACCCGCCAGCGCGTCCGCCAGCGCGGCCACGCAGATATCGAGCGCCTGCCGATCGGTGGATCGGATGACGAAATTCGCGCCCACCCGGCCTTCGCGGAAAAAGGGATAGCTGCCGATCTGGCAGGCGGCATGAGCTTTTTCGGTGGCGCTCAGGATATCCGCCACTTCGCTTTCGGGCACCCAGCAGCCGAGCGTGTCGGACAGCAACGGCTTGCCGCCCTCCAGCGTGCCGGAGAGCGCATCGAGCATCATCGCGGTGATATGCGGCACGCCCGCCATGATGAAGATGCGGCCATGGCGGATGCCCGGTGCACCGGACATGCGGTTTTCGATCAGGTCGGCGCCTTCGGGCACACGCGCCATGCGCAGCCGCATCTCGGTCAACCCGCCGCGCGTGGCGTAATAGCCCTCCAGCACGGAACGCGCCTTGGGATGGATGACCACGGGCACACCCAGTGCCGCGGCGATCGCGTCCACCGTGATATCGTCATGAGTCGGCCCGATGCCGCCGGTGGTGAAGAGATAGTCGTTGCGCGCGCGTAGCGTGTTCACCGCCTCGACGATTGCATCCTGCACATCGGGCACCACGCGCACTTCGGCCAGCCTGATGCCCTGCAAATTCAGCCATAAGGCGATCTGGGACACATTCTTGTCCTGCGTGCGTCCCGAGAGGATTTCATCCCCGATGATGACCAGCGCCGCAGTCCAGATCCGTTCCTCGCTCATGGCGATAGCGCATAGCTTGGCTGCGCCCTCTCGCAAAGCGGCGATTTCGGCGCTATATGGTTTGGATGACCGATTATGTGACTGCTGACGATCTGGGCGTGAACGCCCGTACAGGTGCCATCAAGCTGCACGGCCCCGAGGGCTTTGCCGGGATGCAGAAGGCGGGCCAATGCGCCGCCGAAATTCTCGACGCATTGATTCCACATGTGGTGCCCGGCGTGACCACGGGCGAGCTTGACGATATGGTGCGCGAACAGACGCTGCGCAGCGGCGGCGTGCCCGCCACGCTGGGTTATCGCGGCTATACGCATAGCTGCTGCATCTCGATCAACCATGTCGTGTGTCACGGTATTCCGGGGGACCGCACGCTCAAGGACGGCGATATCGTCAATATAGACGTCACCCCGCTGATCGATGGCTGGCATGGCGATACCAGCCGGATGTATCTGGTCGGCGATGTGCCGATCAAGGCGCGCAAGCTGGTGGACGTCACCTATGAATGCCTGATGCTGGGGATCGAGCAGGCCAGGCCCGGTAACACCATGGGCGATGTGGCTCATGCGATTCAAACCCATGCGGAGAACCACCGCTATGGCGTGGTCCGCGATTTCTGCGGGCATGGCGTGGGGCGGATGTTCCATGATGCGCCCGAAGTCGTCCATGCGGGCCGCCCCGGCACCGGCCCGGAATTGCGCCCCGGCATGTTCTTCACGATCGAGCCGATGATCAATATCGGCAAGCCCCCGGTGAAGATGCTCGATGATGGCTGGACCGCGGTGACACGGGATCGCACGCTTTCGGCCCAGTTCGAGCATTCGATCGGTATCACCGAAACGGGCTGCCAGATCTTTACCAAGAGCCCCAAGGGGCTGGACCGCCCGCCTTATTGAATTGACCCGATTGCGGCAGGCTTCGGCGCCGTCTAGGCAACGCCCCAATGCAATTCGCGTCCTCCCGCTATTCGTCGCAGCCGCAGATCGGGTTCACGAGACGCCGTGCCATTGCGCTTGGTCTGGCGCTGGCGGTGCACGCGCTGCTTCTGTTCCTGCTGTTGCGGCAGGTTTACCAGGCCGACATGTCGCAACCCATGGGGGCCAGAATGTCGACCTTCAACGTCGCGCCCGGCCCGGAAGCCACCGCGACGGAGCAGGCGAAGAAGCAGGAGCGCAAAAGCAAGCCGGCCTCCCCCCGTCAGCCCAAGGCCGCCGCGGTGGCCCCGCCTGAAATCGACCGACCCAAAGTGGACGCCGCCCCGGCTCCGCTCGCGATGATCCTGCTGAGCCGCAGGGATTTCGCGGCCTCCGATATCGGCAAGATGCCGTCGCGCCCCGGCAAGCAGGCCGATGGCGAGAGCGGAGACAGCGCCGATGCAGGCGCTTCGCGGCCCATCGGTGGTGGTCCGGCGGGGCAGAGCCTTGCGGATGCCGATTGGCAGAAGCGGCCAACCAATGCGGAATTGTCCACCTATATGCCGAAGGGCGCGCGCGTTGATGGCTGGGGCTTGATCGCCTGCCAGACGATCGAGCGCTACGGCGTTGATAATTGCCATGAACTTGGCGAATCGCCACGCGGATCAGGGCTTGCGCGCGCGGTGCGGCTGGCGGCGTGGCAATTCAAGGTGCGACCGCCGCGGATCAATGGGCGCGCCCAGATGGGGGCATGGGTCCGCATCCGGATCGATTATACGCAGAGCCTAATCAAGGAGCGCTAAAGGCTGGCCCGACCCGGCTGCGGGACAAGCTGACGCACCGTGAGGCTGCACAGCGCCAGCGCGCGATCACGGGGCAGGCGGCCGGGGGACAGGCAGTAATCCAGCCAGAGGCCGTCCATCACGGCGGACAGGATCGCGGCCACATCGGCATCGGGGATGCGCCCCGCGCTGGGCAATCTGGCAACCGAGGTCAGCAGCAATTCGCGCAGGCGGCGGTTGAAATCCTCGCTGGTCTTCGCAAAGTCATCGCTGCTGCGCACGAGCGTCCAAAAGGCCATCCAGGCACCGAGGATTTCGGGGCTGGACCATTCTTCGGAAAACAGCACGGCGAAAAAACTGTCCAGTGCTTCCCACGGATCGGGATGAGGCGTTTCCAGTTCCAGCTCGAAACGCGCGATGAAATCGTCGCAAAGCTGCTGATAGGTCTCGAGCAGCAGATTTTCGGGATTGTTGAAATAATGGCGGAGCAGACCGTGGGAGACGCCCGCCTGACGACAGATTTCGCGGCCCGTGGTGCCGCGCGGCCCAAGCCGGGCCAGGCAGGCGATCGTCACTTTCAGCAGATCCTGCCGCCGCACTTCGGGGGCCTGGCGGGCGGCGCGCTTGCGGGGCTCTTTGCGTTCGGTCATGGCTCGTCCTGCGGGGCGGTCTGATCGAAAGGATCGTCCGGGCAGGCGGATATCGCAATGGCGAGGTCGATGGACAAGGGCGTTCAGCCCAGAGCGGGCGCGGCCTGCGCGGCCCGGCGTTTCGAAAGCGCGTAAATCGCCCAGCCGATGCCGATCAGCATCATGGTCAAGCCCACGATCTTGATGACGGCCAGCGGCTTATTGAGTTCGTCCGCCGCGGGCATCACCGCCAGCCCGATCGCGCACAGGGTGGTCGTCAGCCCGATGCAGCCGAGCACTATGGCCACCCTGCGACCGCCCGGCACGCGGATCACGTCCGCCGCGGCGGGTTCGCCCTGCAATTTGATGAGCGACAGGAAGACGAACACGAAGGGGATGAAGGATGTGATGATCCCCATGCTCACCAGCACGTCATAGGCACCCTTCACACTGGTGCCGGCCTGGCCGAGGAAGACGAACACGGCGCCCAGCGCGGTCTGCACGATGATCGCCACATGCGGCGTGCCGAAGCGGGGATGGAGCTTGCCGAAGGCGGGGGGCAGCATCCGGTCTATTCCGACGGCAAAGGGGATGCGCGATGTGGCGGCCAGGAACCCGCCGGCCGCGCCCAGATTGCCGAGCGTGATTAGCAATGCGACCACGGGGACGATCCACAACCAATCCAGCTTGGTCGCGGTGGTCGTGATCGCCTGCATCAGCCCGGCGAGGCTATCCACCTGATCCTGCGGCATCGCGACCAGCACCGCGATCGTGCCGAGAATATAGCATGATGCGACCACGATCCCGGCGAAGACCAAGGCGCGCGGGATCGTCCGCCGGGCGTCCCTGATCTCGCCGCTCATGAAGGATGCGGTTTCGCAGCCCGAAAAGGCGAAGGCGAGCGAGGCCCAGAAGATCATGTCCTTGAATTCGAAGCTGGGGACCATCGTGGCGAACGAGAATTCGGTGGCCGATCCATAGCGGCTCCACGAGACGATCCCCATCACGATCACGACGGCGACCGGCACCCACATGCCATAGGCACCGATATTATGCAGCCAGCGCGCGTGCTTCAGCCCGACGATGTTGAGCAAGGCGATCAATGCCAGCGAGAGCAGGGCGAACCACATGAAATAAGCCGGCGACTGGCTGAGCCCCATGGCGGTGTCTCCACCGACATAAAGCGCGTTGCTGGCCGCGAAATAGAAGACCGCGGGGAAATAGGGCAGGTTGCTCGTCCAGTAGCACCAGCCCGCGATGAAGCCGGGAAAGTCGCCAAAGGCCCGCCGCGTCCACGCATAAAGCCCGCCTTCGTCCGGATGGCGCGATGACAGTTCCAATACCGCCATCGCAAAGGGCACATAGAAGAGCAGGAACGCGCCGATCCAGATGATCACCGATCCCGGCCCGGCGGCGGCGGCGGTCGCGATCCAGCGCAGGCTCACCCCGGTGACGATATAGAGCATCGCGACATCGGCGAACCCCATCACACGCGCTGGATGTTGGGGTTCGGCGGTGTCGCTCATGATCAGGCTTTCCCCTTTTTGCGATCGCGCAACACCTGGGAGGCGGCGTTATGCCCCGGCGCTCCGGTGACCCCGCCGCCAGGATGCGCGCCTGCGCCGCATAAATACAGGCCTTTCACCGGGGTGCGATATTGCGACCATCCCGGCGTCGGCCGCATCGAAAAAAGCTGGCCCAGATTGAGATCGCCGTGGAAGATATTGCCCTCGGTCAGCCCATAGGTCCGCTCCAGATCGAGCGGGGTGAGGACCACGCGGCCCTCGATCAGATCAGGCAGATCGGGCATGTGCCGCGCGATCTGGCGGACGATCGAATCCGCAAAGTCCTCGCGCTTCTCGTCCCATGTGCCTTCGCGCAGATCAAACGGTACATATTGGATGAAGCAGGTCATCATATGCTTGCCCGGCGGGCAGAGCGTATCGTCGACCAGGCTGGGAATGACGCAATCGATCCACAGTTCGTCGGGGATTTCCCCCATGCGCGCGATATCGGCGCAGCGCTGCGCGCCTTCGAGCGTCGGCGCGATCGAAAGCAAGGAGCGTTCGCGCGCATCCGCATCCGCTGCGCGGCCGATGACGGTCGGTTCGCCCTTCAGGGCCAGATTGAGCTTGGCCGAGGGGCCGGCCATCTTGATCGCCGCGATATCCTGACGGAAATCCTCGGGCAGCGCGGCCGGATCGATCAGGCCTAGGAATGTGCGCTTGGGATCGGCGTTGGAAAGGATCGTGCCTGCATCGATCCGGATTCCGTCTACCAGAACCACGCCGGTCGCGCGGCCGCCTTCGATCGTGATCGACGCTACGGGCGCGTTCGTGCGGATTTCAACACCATGTTCGCGGGCCGTGGCGGCGATGGCCTGGGTGATCGATCCCATGCCGCCGATCACATGGCCGGCAAAACCCTGAACCGCATCATCCCCGCCCGAGAGCAGGTGAAACAGCAGACCGACGGCGGAGCCGGGCTCATACGGTCCGCCATGCTTGCCATATACATTGTTCGCCAGGAACATGCGCTTGACCTCGGCACTCTCGAAATGACGATCAAGATATTCGCCCAGACTGCCGGTGAGGAAGGTGATGAGCTGCGCAATCTCGCGCCCCTTCATCTTGCGGAAGCGCTTGAACAGGCGCGCGCCTTCCCGGATCCTGTCCAAGCCGCGCGCGGCCAGATTGGGTGGCGGTTCGAGGAAAAAGGGCTGGAGATAGGCGGCCAGCGCCTTCAACTCGCGATCGATGCGGAGGAAAGCCACCGCGTCTTTTTCTGAATATTGGCGGATTTCCTCCGCCGTGCGTGCGCCATCGGCCCACCAGCGGATGATCCGGCCTCCGCCGACCGAGACGGTGAGGAGCGGATCGCTGGAGACCATCCGCAAACCCTGCCGCGCCAGATCGAGATCGCGGATCACCGTGGGCATCAGCATGGATGCGAAATAGGAGGTGAAGGACACGCGGTGGCCGGGGATCACCTCTTCGGTGACGCACGCACCGCCGATGATATCGCGCCGTTCGACCACTAGAACCTTGAGGCCCGCCTTGCCCAGATAAGCGGCCGCGGTGAGGCCATTATGCCCCGCGCCGATCACGATCGCATCATAAGTCTGTGCGCCATCGGAATTCCCGGTCAAATCGCCTGCCCTTCCCTCGCGGCATCTGTGCGCCGATGATGTTTGCGCTTCACGAGTGACACGAATCAAGTTATGAGGCAACTGTCTAATAAAGAGGTGGCCAATGACCGAGATCGCCGGAGCCATGCAAAGATCGCTGCCCAGCAGTGCGTATCTGACTGCGGAGGCCTGGCAATCGGACAAGGACACGATCCTCACCCGCGAATGGCTTTGCGTTGGGCGCGCCGAGGATGTGGTGGAACCCGGCGATCATCTGGTGCTGGATGTGGCGGGTGAGAATATCCTGCTCGTGCGGACCAAAGCGGGGGAGTTGCGCGCGCATTACAATGTTTGCCGCCACCGCGGCGCGCGCATTTGCGATTCCACCAATGATGCGAAATGGGGTTTGGAGCTTCACGGGGGGGTGATCGGCGGGGTGATCCGATGCCCCTATCATGGTTGGGCTTACGGCCTGGACGGCACGCTGCTGGCCGCGCCGAATCTCGCGACTGAAGCGGATTTCGACAAGAAGGATTTCAGCCTGTATCCCGTGGGCGTGCGCGAATGGGGCGGGTTCGTCTTTCTCAGCCTCACGCTCGAAAACGCACCGGGTTTCGCGGGCGTGCTGGGGGAGGCACCGCGCAGGCTGGGCAACTATCCGCTTGCGGATCTGCGCGTGGCGCATGTGATCCACTATGAGGTCCAGGCCAATTGGAAGCTGATCCTCGAAAATTACAATGAATGCTATCATTGCGGCCCGGTGCATCCCGAATTGTGCGAGATCGTGCCGGAGTTTCGCAAGGATGGGGGCATCCATCTCGATTGGGAGCAAGGCATCCCCCATCGCGAGGGCGCCACCACCTATACGATGACCGGCACCACCAGCCGGAACGCGTTTCCTGGCCTCTCCGAAGAGGAGAAGGTCCGCCACAAGGGCGAATTGATTTATCCCAATCTGATGCTCAGCGTATCGAGCGATCACGCAGCCGCCTTCCTGCTTTGGCCCGAAGCGGTCGATCGCACGCGGGTGGAATGCCGCTTCCTGTTTCACAAGGATGAGATGGCGAAGCCCGGCTTCGATCATGCGGACGCCGTGGATTTCTGGGATCTGGTCAATCGGCAGGATTGGGCGGTGTGTGAGCGGGTCCAGCGCGGGATGGCCGCGCGGGTGCATGATTATGGCTATTATTCGCCGATGGAGGATTATAGCCTCGATATCCGCCGTTACGTCGCCGATCGCCAGATATGAGCGGCAATGCAGTAATAATCCCGTTTGTGTCGAGCGCAGTCGAGACACCTCTGTCACCTGCACCACGTCCCTCGACTGCGCTCGGGACGAACGGATGATGGTCATATGAGCCGCAATTATTCGGCGCTCGCCCTGCTGCGCGGCGCGCTGGGCGGAAACCGCAATTGGGACCAGGCCTGGCGCTCGCCCGAACCCAGGGCGCATTATGATGCCGTAATCGTGGGCGGCGGCGGGCATGGGCTGGCGACTGCCTATCATCTGGCAAAGACGCACGGGATGACCAATGTTGCCGTATTGGAAAAAGGCTGGATCGGCGGCGGCAATACGGGGCGCAACACGACGATCGTCCGCTCGGATTATTATTATCCGCAGAGTGCGGCCTTCTTCAATCACTCGGTATCGCTTTACGAGAAATTGAGCCGCGAGCTGAATTTCAACATCATGTTCAGCCAGCGCGGGATGCTGACTGTGGCGCACAGCCGCGGCGAGGTGGATTTCCAGCGCCGGCTGGTCAATGGCATGGCGCTGAATGGCATCGATATGGAGATGGTGACGCCGGATCAGGCGCGCAAACTCTGCCCGATCATGAATTTCGGACCCGAGGCGCGCTATCCGATCCTGGGCGGGATGCTGCAGCGGCGCGCGGGCACGGTGCGGCATGATGCGGTGGTATGGGGCTATGCGCGCGCGGCGGACCGGGTGGGTGTGGATATCATCCAGAATTGCGGTGTGACCGGGATCGATCGCGATCCGGCATCCGGCGCGGTGACCGGCGTGCAGACGACGCGGGGCGCGATCGGCTGCGGCAAACTCGGTGTCGCGGTGGCGGGGCATTCGACGATGCTGGCGGATATGGCGGGGTTCCGCCTGCCGCTCAGAAGCTATGCGCTGCAGGCTTTCGTGTCCGAACCCTTGAAGCCCGTGCTCGATGTGGTGGCGTCTTCGGCGCTGCTCGGCGTCTATGTCAGCCAGTCGGACAAGGGCGGGCTGGTGATCGGCGGCAATGCCGATGCCTATGCCTCTTACGCCCAGCGTGGCAATATCCCGACCGCCGAGGCGGTCTCCGCCGCTTTGGTCGAATTCATTCCGTCGTTCAGCCGGGTGAAGATGCTGCGGCAATGGGCGGGCATCGTCGATTATGCGCATGACAGTTCGCCGGTGTTGGGGCTCAGCCCCGTGCCCGGCCTTTATCTCAATTGCGGCTGGGGCGGCGGCGGGTTCAAGGCGATCCCGGCGGGCGGAGAAACCTTTGCCCACACCATCGCCACCGGCACGCCGCATCCGCTGATCACCGCATTTTCTCTCGATCGTTTCCGCGATCTCGCGCTGGTGGATGAAGCCGCCGCCGCGGGGATCGAGCATTGATATGCTGAGCGTCCCATGCCCTTATTGTGGTCCGCGCGACGAAACCGAGTTCGTGAACGGTGGCGAAGGCCATGTGGATCGTCCTGTGCCGCCCGAGGCCGTCGGCGATGCGGATTGGGCGGCCTATCTGTTTTTCCACGATAATCCGAAGGGACATTTAAGGGAGCGCTGGCTGCACGCCTTTGGATGCCGGCGCTGGTTCCATGCCATTCGCAGCACTGCGGACCATGCGATCGCGCTGACATACCCGATCGACGCCAAACCGGATTTTCCTGCGTGAGCGGTTTTCGGCTGAAAGACCATCCGCGCGCCGCCGCCGCTGAAATCGGCTTCCGCTTCAACGGCAGCGATTATCGCGGGCGGGCGGGTGACACGCTGGCGGCCGCGCTAATCGCCAATGGCGTGGTCGTGGTCGGGCGGAGCTTCAAATATCACCGGCCTCGCGGGATCATCGGCAGCGGCTTTGCCGAGACCAACGCACTGGTCCAATTGGGCACGGGCGCGCACACGGTGCCCAATGCGGTTGCGACGCGGGTGCCTTTGCGCGAAGGGCTTGCGGCGTCGAGCGTCAATTGCTGGCCCTCGGTCGGTTTCGATCTGGGCGGACTGAACGACCGCTTTTCGCGACTGCTGTCTGCGGGATTCTATTACAAGACCTTTATCTGGCCGAGCTGGCATCTGTTCGAACCGATCATCCGCAGACTGGCGGGGCTGGGCCGCGCGCCCACCTTGCCCGATCCCGATCGATATGCAGCGCGCAGCCATGCGTGCGACGTGCTGGTGATTGGCGGTGGTCCAGCGGGCATGGCGGCGGCGCGCGCCGCCGCGGGGGGGGGCGTTCAGGTCACGCTGGTGGAGGCAGACGACCATGTGGCGATGGAGCCGCTGCCCAATCTGCGCATTCTCACCCGGACGACGGCGAGCGGCTATCATGATCACAATCTGGTCACCGCTGTTGAAGAGATCGATGGCCCGGTGGTGCGCCAGCGTTTTTGGAAGATCCGGGCAAAACGCGTGTTAATCGCCGGCGGGGCGTTCGAACGGCCTTTGCTGTTTGGCTGCAATGACCGGCCCGGTGTGATGCTGGCCGGTTCGATCCTTCACTATCTGGAGCGGCATGGCGTAGCGGCGGGGCGGAGACCGCTGTTCGCGGTGGTGGATGATCAAGGTTATGACGTGGCCATCGCCGCCCGGCGCGCGGGGCTCGATGTGGTCGGCATCGTCGATGCGCGTCCGGAGCCCGGCCCGATCGCCGCGGCGGCCGATGCACTGGGAATCGCCATTTATCCGAACCACAGCGTGACGCGCGCGATCGGGCGCAAGGTGGTCTCCGGCGCGGAACTGATCGATCAGGCCACGGGCCAGCGCATCCGCATCGTCTGCGATCTGATCGGCATGTCCGGCGGCTGGAGCCCGGCGGTGCAGCTTTTCACGCAATCGGGCGGCACCTTGCGGTTCGAAGACCGGATCGGCGCGTTCGTGCCGGATCGCTCTGTGCAGAACGCACGATCCTGCGGCGCGGCGCGGGGCATCTTCGATCATGCGGATTGCATCGCGGATGGCGCGGCTGCGGGGCATTGGGCGGCGACTGGCGAAGACCGGGAGGTGCCGGAAATCGCCGCGGCCGTCCGCGCGCCGCTGCATCTGCCGCCGCCGGGCGCGAAAGCGTTCGTGGACATGCAGACCGATGTGACGGTGGACGATCTCCGTCAGGCGACGGACGAGAATTACCGGTCCGTGGAGCATGTGAAACGCTACACCGTGTGGGGCATGGGCACCGATCAGGGCAAGCTCGGCGCGGTTAACGGCGTGGCCGTGCTGGCGGCCTTGCAGGGGCTCGCGCCGGGGGCGCTGGGCACCACGAAATTCCGCCCGCCCTTCGCGCCGGTCGCCTTTGGCGCTGTGGCGGCGGACCGGCTGCTCGGCCCGTTCTTTCATCCCTGGAAACATCTGCCCGCGCATCACTGGCATGTGGCGCAGAATGCGGTGTTCGAGGATTATGGCTGGCTGCGGCCCTCGCATTATCCCGAGGGGGACGAGACGATGGCCGAGGCAGCGCATCGAGAGGCGCTGGCGGTGCGCGGCCGGGTCGGGTTGTTCGACAGCTCTTCGCTGGGGTCGATCGAGATCAGGGGGCGCGATGCCGGCCGTTTCCTCGATCTGATGTCGGTCGGATCCCCCAGCACGATCAAGCTGGGCGCAGTGCGCTACAATCTGCTGTGCAATGAACTCGGCACGCTGATGGACGATGGCGTGATCGCGCGGCTGGGCGAGGATCATTTCCTGATGACCGCGAGCACCAGCCATGCCGAACGCGTCTATCGCTGGCTGGATGAATGGCATCAATGCGAATGGCCGCTCGCTCTCAGCATCGCGGAGCAGACCGCGCGCTGGGCGGTGTTGACCGTGGCGGGGCCGCGCGCGCGCATTGTGCTGGAAAACGCCGATTGCGATGTGGATCTGTCACGCGAAGCCTTTCCGCATAACCAGATTCGCAGCGGCCGGATCGCGGGAGTCGTGGCGCGCATCCAGCGGGTGAGCTTCACCGGGGAATTGAGCTTCGAGATTGCGGTAGCCGCGGATTATGCCGAAAGCCTGGCCACGCATCTGATGACCTGCGGCGCGGCGGAGGGTATCATCCCGTTCGGGCTGGAGGCGCTCGATCTGCTGCGGCTGGAGAAGGGCTATATCCACATCGGATCGGATACGGACAGCCGCACCCAGCCTGCCGATATTGGCTGGGGCAAGGGCATTGCGCGCAAGGCGGGCGATTTTCTGGGCAAGCGCTCGCTGCTCCATCCATCCGCATCCGCGCCGGGTAGGGCGCAACTGGTGGGCCTCCAGCCGGTGGACCCCGCGGTGGTGCTGCCGATCGGCGCGCATATCATCGGCGGCGATCCGCATCCCAGCCGCGGGATCGTCACCAGCAGCGGGTTCAGTCCGATGCTGGAGCGCGGTCTTTCGCTGGCCTTGCTGGACGGTGGCCGGGCGCTGATGGGGAGCGTGGTCACCGCATGGTCCGAAGGGCGAAGCTGGCCCGCCACCGTGGCCGATCCCGGCGTTTATGATCCCAGGGGAGAGCGGCTCAATGGCTGAACTTGTCGCTCGTCCACCGCTCGAGGGACGAACGCTGGAGGCGGGTGCAATTGCCATGAGCGCCGGGCCGTCCGGCGCGGATTGCGGGCATGTGTGCATCCACGTCACGGGCGCAGGCACGCTCGATCTACTCGGGATAAGCGGGATTGCGGGCAGCGATGCGGGCCGTCTGTTCACCAGGCTCGCGGCGCTCCGCGTGGAGATCGCATGGCGACGGATGGCGGGTGAGGACGCGCGGATCCAGGTCGAGCGGTTCAGCGCGGATTACCTCTGGTGCTGGCTCGTGGAAAAGGCAAAGATCGAGGCTGCGGCTTGAAAAGCCTTGGCTTGCAAATGGCTTGAGCGGACGCGCTTGACAAGTGTCTAACAAAAGGTGAGCTTCATCGAACGTCACGGGGGGAAACTCCGGACGGCTCTTCCATCAGCCGAAAGGGGGCTTGAACTATGGAACGACGCCACACGCACGCCGGGATCAGCGCACGCCGCGCGATGACGGCCACGCTTTTCGCATCGACCGCGATCCTGGCGGCTTTGCCCGCCGTCGCCCAGAGCCTCCCCGCCGAAGACGGCGCGGGCACCGAAATCATCGTGACCGCCACGCGGCGCAACGAAAGCCTGCAGGATGTGCCGATCAGCATTCAGGCCCTGGGCGGGGAAACGCTGGATCAGCAGCAGGTGTCGTCCTTCGACGATTATGCCAAGCTGCTCCCCAGCGTCAGCTTCCAGTCCTTCGGCCCCGGCCAGTCGCAGCTTTTCTTTCGTGGCATTTCCAGCGGCGGCGATGGACTCGATGCAGGGTCATTGCCCGCCACGGGCCTGTATCTCGATGAAACCCCGGTCACCACGATCGGCGGCGCGGTCGATCTGCATATCTACGACATCGCCCGCGTCGAGGCGCTGTCCGGCCCGCAGGGCACGCTGTTTGGCGCGAGTTCGCTTTCCGGCACGCTGCGGATCATCACCAACAAGCCGGATTCGAGCAAGTTCGAAGGCGGCTATGATCTTCAGCTCAACAAATTCGGCAAAGGCGATTTTGGCGGCAGCGCCGAAGGCTTTCTGAATATCCCCTTGTCCGAACGGGCGGCGTTGCGCGTGGTGGGCTATTATCGGCGCGACGGCGGCTATATCGATAACACGCTGGGCGAACGCACCTTCACGTTGGGCGATCTGGACGATGATACGAACCTGACCGTGAACAATGCGGATCTGGTGGAAAAGAATTTCAACCAGGTCGATAGCTATGGCGGGCGCGCCGCGCTGCGCATCGATCTGGACGATGAATGGACCGCGACGCCGAGCGTCGTCTACCAGCGCCAGAAGAGCCAGGGATCGTTCCTCTACGATCCGCGCGCGGGCGATCTTGAGGTACATGATTTCACCAAATCCGAGAATTTGGACCGCTGGTATCAGGCCGCGCTGACGATCGAGGGCAAGATCGGCAATTGGGACCTGGTCTATTCGGGCGGCTATTTCGAGCGCAAGATCGATAATCAGGCGGATTACTCTTATTATACCGTCGCCTATGATTATCCCGGCTATTATTACACCAATTTTCCGGATGGCGCGGGCGGTTTCCTCGATCCCACGCAGAGCCAGGTGCTCGATTACAAATATACCAAACATACGCAGGAATTGCGGGTCAGCTCGCCGGGCGACGATCGCTTCCGGATGACCGCCGGTCTGTTCTTCCAGCGGCAGACCAATGATATCGGCGGCTCCTATGAAGTGCCGGGCGTGGGATCCGTGCCGCGGGCGGGGCTGCCCAATCTGGCACCGATTCCGGGTTTCGGGGATTCGCTCTATCTCAAGGCGATGGACCGCGTTGACCGGGATTATGCGATGTTCGGCGAGGCGAGCTTCGATATCAGCCCGGCCTTCACGCTGACCGCGGGCATTCGCGGCTTCATCGTGAACAACACGCTCTTCGGCTTTTCCGGCTATAACAGCGCGATCACCGCAGCGTGCCTGCCCACGACGGATACCAGCAAGCCATGTATCAATGTGGATGGCAAGATCGTTGAATCGGGGGAGACCCACAAGGTCAGTCTCACCTGGAAGGTGGATGACGATCGCATGATCTACGCCACATATTCCACGGGCTACCGCCCCGGTGGCGTCAATCGCAATCCTGCTTATGCGCCCTATAAATCCGATACGATCAGCAATTACGAAGTGGGCTGGAAGACGAGCTGGGCGGGGGGACGGCTCCGCTTCAACGGCGCATTTTTCTATGAGAAATGGGATGACATGCAGTTTGGCCTCGCGCGGCCGGGCGACAATGGCGTCACGAGCATCTCCAATGTCGGCGGCTCCGAAGTGAAGGGTGTCGAGGCGGACATATTGTGGCGCTCCAACGGGCTGGAGGTGTCTGCATCCGGCACCTATCTTCATGCCAAGACGACCTCGCCTTTTTGCGAGGAGGATTTCTCCGGCAATATCGCGTGCACGCCTTCGGGCACGCGGCTGCCCGTCCAGCCCAGGCTCAAGGGCATCGCCACCGCGCGCTACAATTTCGATACCGGCATCGGCAAAAGCTTCGTGCAGGGATCCGTGCTGCATCAAAGCGGCACGCGGAGCTTTCTGCTTGATCAGGAAGTGGCGGTGGTGGGCTATACCGATCCCTTCACCACCTTCGATTTTTCGGCAGGAACCGCATTTTCGAACATGACGGTGGAGTTGTTCATCCAGAATGCGTTCGACAAGCGCGGTCAGCTCAGCCGCAACAGTTCCTGCGCGCCGGCCTATTGCGGCGTCTATGCGCGGGCCTATCCGGTGAAACCGCAAATGTTCGGGATCAAGTTCGGCCATCGTTTCTGAAGGCCGGTGACGGATCGGGCGGCGGCGCAGGTGAGCGCGGTCGCCCGACACCCGATCGCTATTCCAGATTGTCGTGAAGCAGATCGAGCAGGCTGAGCAGCTTCGAGAAATCTTCGGCCGAGATGCCGCGGATGAGCTTGCGATATAAGGGGGCCGTTTTCGCGCGCGCCGCGGTCAGCGTTTGCGTTCCCTTGTCGGTCAGATGCAGATCGGTCGCCCGGCCGTCCTGCTGACTGGGTGCTGTGGTGATGAGACCGGCCTTGGCCATGCGTTCAACGATGCGCACCATCGTGGAAATGTTGATCACCGCCAGCCGCGCGACCTGCGCGATGGGGAGCGGGCATTGCTCGCCCAGGATCATCAGCACCCGCCAAGTGGGGATATCAATGCCGATGGCGCGCAATTCGGTTTCAATGACCACATTATACCGGCCGACCGCGCGATTGAGCAGATAGAAGGGATAAGCGTCGACCCTGAAGGCGTCCGATCCCGGATCGCCCAGCGGCCGCAAATCCTCGCTCATTCGCAATCTCCTCCCATGGCCGCAAAGTCAGCAGATTTTACTTGCACATGCAAGTTAATCGAGTCACCTTCGCTGTTCGAATGGTCCAGAGGAGGGTTCCGTGTCCAGCGCTCAAGCACTCAAGAATTTTGCCGTCGGCATCGCCACGGGCAGCATCCAGGTGATCGACCTCACACAGACCCTGTCCGAAGACACGCCCGTATTGGTGCTGCCACCGGAATTCGGCCAGTGCGCGGCGTTCTCGCGCAAGGAAATCTCGCGTTATGATGAGCGCGGCGTCGCCTGGTATTGGAGCGATTTCACGGTGAGCGAGCATACCGGCACGCATTTCGATGCGCCCGTGCACTGGATCAGCGGCAAGGATCTGCCCGACAACACCGTGGACATGGTGCCAGCGCAGGATCTGATCGCGCCCGCCGTGGTGCTCGATTTCTCGAAGGAAGCCGCGGCCGATCCGGATTTTCTGCTGGAAGTGGCGCATATCGAAGCCTGGGAGGCCGAACATGGCCGGATCCCGGCGGGAAGCTGGGTGCTGTTCCGCACCGATTGGTCCAAGCGCGACGTGGACGCCTATACCAACCGCCGCGATGATGGCGCGCATACGCCCGGACCGTCCACGGCCGCGGTGAACCTGCTCGTCAACGAGCGCGATGTGCTGGGATTCGGCGTCGAGACGATCGGCACCGATGCGGGGCAGGCGCATCTGCTGACGCCACCCTATCCCGCGCACACGCTGTTTCACGGCGCGGGGCGCTATGGTCTTCAGTGTCTGGAGAATCTGGACAAATTGCCAGCGACCGGCGCGGTGGTGATCGCGCCGCCGCTCAAGATCAAGGACGGTTCGGGCAGTCCCTTGCGCGTTCTGGCCCTCGTCGAAGGATAAGGGCGATGGCGGAGCGGTCGTTCAAGGCGGAGGTCAAAAAGCTCGAAGCCGGTGCCGGAGAGATATTCTCGGGCGAAGGCATTCTCGCGGTGACCAAGGCGCTGCTGCAATCGGGCGTCGCCTATGTGGGTGGCTATCAGGGATCGCCGATCAGCCATCTAATGGACGTGTTTGCCGATGCGAACGATCTGCTCGCCAGCCTCGACGTGCATTTCGAAACGAGCGCATCGGAGGCGACGGCCGCCGCGATGCTCGCGGCTTCGGTCAATTATCCCCTGCGCGGCGCGGTGGCATGGAAATCCGTGGTGGGCACCAATGTGGCCTCCGATGCCTTGTCCAACGTGGCCTCGGGCGGGGTGACCGGCGGCGCGCTGATCATCGTGGGCGAGGATTATGGCGAAGGCTCCTCGATCATGCAGGAGCGCACGCACGCTTTCGCCATGAAATCGCAAATGTGGCTGCTCGATCCGCGGCCCAATCTGCCGAGCATCGTCGAAGCGGTGGAGCAGGGGTTCCTGCTGTCCGAAGCCTCCAGCACCCCGGTGATGCTGCAACTTCGTGTGCGATCCTGCCACATGACCGGTGATTTCATCGCCAAGGACAATATCCGCCCGCCGCTCACCGTGGCGCAGGCCGCCGCCGCGCCGAAGCGCGATCTGGATCGCATCGTGCTGCCGCCCGCGAATTTCCTGCATGAGCATGAAAAGATCGAGAAGCGCTGGCCCGCTGGCATCGCCTATGTGCGCGATAACAGGCTCAATGAATGGTTCGGTCCGGGCGAGGGCGATATCGGGATCATCGTTCAGGGCGGGCTCTACAACAATCTCAATCGCGCGCAGGAATTGCTTGGCCTTTCCAATGCCTATGGCGACAGCGATATTCCCATTTATTGCCTCAATGTCGCTTATCCGCTGATCCCCGAGGAAGTGGCCGATTTCTGCCGCGGCAAGCGCGCCGTACTCGTGATCGAAGAGGGGCAGCCCGAATTTATCGAGCATGAACTGAACACGCTGGTGCGCCGCGCCGATCTGCAGACGCGGATCGTGGGCAAGGATGTGATGCCGCGCGCAGGCGAATATAGCGGGCAGGTGATCAAGGACGGGATCGCGAAATTCCTGCGGGCCTGGGCACCGTCCATGGCCTTTGCCGAAACGGTGCAAACCCCGCTTGCTCCGGCGGTTGCCGCCGAAATCCCGCAGCGTCCGGCAGGCTTTTGCACCGGCTGCCCCGAACGTCCGATTTTCACGGCGATGAAGCTGGTGGAGCGCGAGCTTGGCCCGTCGCACGTCTCCGCCGATATCGGCTGTCATCTCTTCTCGATCCTGCCGCCGTTCAACATCGGCAACACCACCATGGGCTATGGCCTTGGCAGCGCGGGCGCGTCGGCCTTTAGGCCGTCCGCGGCCTCGGGCGACAAGCGCGCGATCGCGGTGATGGGTGATGGCGGTTTCTGGCACAATGGCCTGACTTCCGGCATCGGCAATGCCGTGTTCAACAAGGACGATACAGTCACGCTGATCGTCGACAATGGCTATTCGGCGGCGACGGGCGGGCAGGATATTCCCTCCTCGCGCGCCGACAACAAGGATCGCGTGACCAAGACGCCGATCGAAAAGGCCGTCCGCGGCGTGGGTGCCACCTGGGTCCGCGCGATCGACAACACGTATGATATCGCGCGGATGCGGGATACGCTGCGCGAGGCGATGACCACGCCCGAAAAGGGACCAAAGGTGATCATCGCGCAATCCGAGTGCATGTTGAACAAGCAGCGCCGCGAAAAGCCGCTGGCGACCAAGGCGATGAAGGCGGGCAAGCGCGTGGTGCGCGAACGGTTCGGGGTCGATCCCGATACCTGCACCGGCGATCATAGCTGCATCCGGCTGTCCGGCTGTCCCTCGCTGTCGATCAAGCCCAATCCCGATCCTCTGCGGCAGGATCCGGTGGCGCATGTCGACAATAGCTGCGTCGGTTGCGGGGTCTGCGGCGAAGTGAGCCATGCGGCGGTGCTGTGCCCCAGTTTCTACAAGGCCCGGATCACCGTGAACCCCACAGGCTGGGACCGGTTCAAATATCGCGCGCGTCAGGCCGTGATCGGCTTCGTCCAGAAGCGCGATGATCGCGCGCGCGCCGCGAGGGCATTTTGATGACCGGGATTGCACGAGACCGCATCTCCATCGCGATCCTGGCGCTGGGCGGGCAGGGCGGCGGCGTTCTGGCCGAATGGATTCAGGAAGTGGCGCGCCATCATGGCTGGCTGGCGCAGGGCACATCGGTGCCCGGCGTGGCGCAGCGCACCGGCTCCACCGTCTATTATGTCGAGCTGGCCAGGCAGGAGGGCGATCGCCGCCCGGTGATGGCGCAGATGCCCTTGCCGGGCGATGTGGATATCGTGCTCGCTTCCGAATTGATGGAGACGGGGCGTGCCTTGCTGCGGGGCTTCTCGTCGGCGGATCGCACCACGCTGATCGGATCGACGCACCGGATCTTCGCCATTTCAGAGAAAGCGGCGATGGGCGATGGGCGCAAGAGCAGCGCGCGGATCATCGAGGCCGCGGGTGAACGATCGAAGCGGTTCATCGGCTTCGACATGGATGCGGCGACCGCGCGGGCCGGGAGCATGATTTCTTCCGTGCTGTTCGGCGCGCTGGCGGGGAGCCATGCTCTGCCCTTTGCGCGCGAGAGCTTCGAGGATGTCATTCGCGCGGGCGGCAAGGCGGTGCCGAGCAATCTCAAGGGCTTCGAGGAGGGCTATGTCGCAGCCCAGGGCGTGATCACGATGCCGGTGGAAGAGACCGTAGCGCTCCCCGTGCCGACCACGATCGCGGGCCAGCGGCTTGCGGACCGGGTGGCCGATATTCTGCCTCTGCCCGCGCGCGCCAATGCGCTGCACGGCGTCGCGCGCCTGATGGATTATCAGGATGCGGCTTATGCCGGTCTCTATCTCGATCGGCTGGAGGCGGTGGCGCGGCGGGATGTCGCGCCCTTCCTGCTGTCGGCAGAGGCGGCGCGCCATCTGGCGCTGTGGATGAGCTATGAGGATACGATCCGCGTCGCTGATCTCAAGATCCGCGCGAGCCGCGTCGCGCGCGTGCGCGATGAGGTGCGGGTGACGGAAGATCAGCTTCTGGGCGTCACCGAATTCATGCACCCGCGCTTGCAGGAGGTGTGCGAAACGCTGCCGGCGTCGATCGGCCGCTTTATTCTGGGTCGGCCGGGCCTGAGCAAGCCGCTCAACCGTTTCTTTCGGAAAGGTCGCCATGTCGAGACCACCAGTCTGACATGGTTTCTGGTGTTGCGCACGCTGGCGGCTATGCGCGGAATGCGGCGCAAGTCGTTGCGCTTCATCGAGGAACAGGCGCGGATTTCGGATTGGCTCCGGCGCGTGGGCGATGCGGCGGCGCGTGACAATGCGCTGGCGGTGGAACTGGCCCGCAGCCAGCGCCTCGTGAAGGGCTATGGCGACACGTTCGAACGCGGCTTGCGCAATTTTCAGACCGTGACGGCCCTGTATGAAGCGCAGGTGCCCGAAGCCCGGAGCGCGTCCGACGTGAGGCGCTGGTGCGATCTCGCGCTGGCGGACGATGCCGGCACGGCACTGGCCGAGGCGCAGCGCCAGGCAGCCTGATTATCAGACACAACAAGTCCGAAATCGAGTGATTATTGACCTAATTATTGATTTCGGGCAGGCTCTGCATTGCGGACGTCGATCGACCGCTGGGGATGGAGAATCGCAATGAAGAGCCGCCTGATCAGATCATGGGTGATCGCCCTGATGGCGCTGACCATGGCGCAGCCGGCCTCCGCGCAGGAAGCCAAGCGGCGCTGGGATCAGCTTTGCCAGATCCGCAAGGATAAGTTCGATCTCGTGCTGCCGCAGGTGATGCGCGAGAACGGGATCGACATGTGGATCGTCGCGATGCGCGAGGGGCATTCCGATCCCAATGCGGAGATGCTGGGCGGCGGCTATGTCGGCGACATCGGCTATTATATCTTTACGGACAAGGGGGCTGGCCGGATCGAGCGCGCCGCGTTCGGCATAGGCGGGGCTGGGTTCGATCAATGCCCGCTTTATGATCTGAAGCCGTCACCCGATGACCTGCGCAAGTTCGTCGAGGCGCGCAATCCAAAGCGCATCGGCATCAATGTGGCGCGCGAAATCGGCACGGCGGACGGGCTGAGCCATTCGCTCTATGAAAAGCTCAATGCCGATCTGGGGCCGGATCTGGCGCAGCGGCTCACCTCTGCCGAGAAGCTCGTTTCGGATTTCCGATCCCGCCACACCGCCACTGAAATCGCCGCCTTCGCGCGCGCGGGGGAATATTCGCGCACGATCGTGGAGCGCGCCTTGTCCAACGAGGTGATCACGCCCGGCCATACCACCACCGGCCAGGTGGCCTGGTGGATGATGGAGCAATTGCACAAGGAAGGGCTGGGCGGCGCTTTCGGATTGCCGAGCATCTACATATTGGGTCCGGGCGAGCGTGGTCCGGTTTCGGGCGATCATGTCATCCAGCCGGGCGATCTGATCACGGTCGATTGGGGCGTGAACTATCTGCTGAGCTATACGGACATGAAGCGCATGGCCTATGTGCTCAAGGCCGGCGAGAATGGGCCGCCCGCCGGGGTGCAGCGCGCCTATGATCGCGGGCAGACCGTGCGGCAGATGATCCTCGACGTGATCAGGCCGGGGGTGACGGCGGGCGCGGCGCTGGCCGCGGTCAACCAGCGCGTGGCGGCAACGCCCGGCTTCGTGCTGGGCAAATATGATGATCCCAGCAAGGATCCCAAGGTCACCGATGTCGTGATCGGCAGCCATTCGGTGGGCGATTATGGTCATGGATCGGGGCCGTCCATGGCGGATTTCAATCCGCTGCGGATGACCTATGAACTGCGGCCGAGCAATTTCCTCTCGATCGAATTGTTCGTCTACACCGTGGTGCCCGAATGGGGCAGCCGCAAGATCAAGATCCCGCTGGAAGACGATGGCGTGATCACCGAGCGCGGGCTGGAATGGGTCTATCCGCCCAACAGCCGGATCCTGCTCGTCAAATAAGCCGGGCGATCCGCCCGTTCGAAATTCAATCTATTCAGGAGCATTTGCATGAAGTGGCCAGCGCAGCGCCTTGTCGGCGGGTCGAAGAAGAGCTTTGGCATGTATGAGGAAGCCGCCAAGCTGGATGCGCAGGGCGTTGACCTGATCCATCTCGAATTCGGACGCCCGCATTCGGATACGCCGCTGCATATCAAGGAGGCCGCCAAGGCCGCGCTCGATGCGGGTATCGTGCATTATGGCGAATTTGCCGGGACGACGCGTTTCCGTCAGGCGCTCGTGGAAAAACTGCGCGATTTCAACAAGCTGGATTATGGCGTGGATGAAGTGCTGGTCACCAACGGCCTTACTCATGCCTCCTTCGCGGCGTTCATGGCGGCGGTCGATCCGGGTGACGAAGTAATCCTGCTGGAGCCTTATTACCCGCAGCATATCGGCAAGACCGAATTGGCGGGTGGCACGGTGGTGATGGCACCGCTCGACGCCGCGAACAATTTCGCCATTACCAAGGAAGCGATCGCGGCGAAGATCACGCCGAAGACGCGGATGATCGTGATCGTCAATCCGGCGAACCCCACGGGCCGTGTCTACAGTCGCGAGGAATTGCAGCATGTCGCCGATCTGGCGATCGCGCATGATCTGCTCGTGCTGTCTGACGAAGTGTATGAATATATCACCTATGGCAAAGCCGAGCATATCAGCATCGCGGCCTTGCCGGGGATGCGCGAGCGGACGATCACCTGCTTCGCCTTCACCAAGGCCTATTCGATGGATGGCTGGCGGATCGGCTATGTCGTTGCCGATGCCAGGCTGATGCCCGCCATCATGCGGATCACCATGACAGACGTGACGCATGTGAACGTGTTCATCCAGGAAGGTGCGCTTGCCGCGGTCACCGGTCCGCAGGATACGATGCACGCCATGGTCGAGGCGGACCGGCGCAAGCGCGATATCGTGGTACAGGCGCTGAACCAGATGCCGGGCGTCACCTGTGCGGAGCCTGAAGCGACGATCTATGCCTTTCCCAATATCAGCGGCACGGGCATGAAATCGGCGGCACTGGCAACGGCCATCCTTCATGAGGCGCATGTCGTGACCGAGGCGGGCGGCTTTTACGGCCCCCTGGGCGATGATCATCTGCGCGTGTGCTTCGGATCGGAATCCGAGGAGCGGATCGTGGAAGCGATGGAGCGTTTGAGCGCCTTCTTCAACAAGCTCTAGGAGATAGAGTGATGATCAGGAAATTCCGTCTTGCCGCCGCCTTGCTGGCCGCGCCCGTACTACCTCTGGCGGTGGCCGCAATCCCGGCGCACGCACAACAGACGCCGGCAGGCTATGAGGCGCTCGTTGCGCTGAACACCGAATTCCGCGCCTTCGTGCCGCCGCCGATGATCGCGGGGGTTCCCGATTATTCTCCCCCTGCCATGGCGAAGCAATATGCGGAGCTGCAGCGGTTTCAGGCGCGTTTGAAGGCGATTGACGACAGCGCCTGGCCGGTCGCGCAGCGCGTGGATTACATGCTGGTGCTCGCCGAAATGCGCGGGATGGAATTCCAGCATCGCGTGGTGCAGCCATGGAAGAAGGATCCGGCGTTCTACAGCACCACCAATCTGGGGTTCGGCCCGAAGATGCACGGCGCGATCCGCTTGCCGCAACTGCCGATGGCGGCAGCCGATGTGCCCGCATTGGTCGCCCGGCTGAATGCCGTGCCCGCCGCGCTCGATCAGGCGCGCGCCAATCTGACTGACGCGCGCGGCGATCTGGCGCGGCTGGGCATCTGGCAGAAGCAGGTGGAAATCAATGTCTATGGCGAACTGGCGACCGCCGCCGCCAAGACCAACCCGCAATTGGTTGCGCCCGCCAGACGCGCGCGGGATGCGGCGATCAAGTTCAAGGCGTGGCTTGAAAGCATCGAGGCCAAGCTGCCCGCTTATGGCGGGGTGGGGATCGACAATTATAACTGGTATCTGAAGAACGTCCTGCTGACGCCCTACACGTCCGAAGAGATCCGGACGATCGGCGAGCGCGAATATGAAAGGCAGGTGGCGTTCCTCAAGATCGAGGAGCATCGCAACCGCGGCATCCCGATGATCGAACCGGTCCAGACGCGCGCCGCATTCGACGCCAAGCGCGTGGAGGAGGACAATGATCTGCTCCGCTTCCTGCGCGATGGCGACTGGATGACGATCCCGGATTATCTCAAACATGACCCGGAAGAAGGGCCATATGTCTTTCCGTTCGAAAAGGATCCGAGCAAGCCGGGGCTGTTTGATCCGCCGCTCAATCTGCACTTCTTCTTCCAGGCGGAGTTTCGGGACGGGCGGCCGCTGCGTGCGCACAATCTGCCTGGGCACGCGTTTGACGGGCTGCAATATGCGCAGGACAAACGGCCGATCCGCGGCGGTGGGCGGCTGTTTTTCGTAAACGGGCTGCGTTCGGAAGGCTGGGCTTTCTATCTGGAGGAGATGATCCTGCAGGCCGGTCTTCTTGAAGACCGGCCCAAGGCGCGCGAGATCGATTATATCCTGGGTGCCAAGCGCGCCGCGCGCATCCTGCCGGAATTGAAGATGCAGGCCAATGAATGGACCTGGGCGCAGGCCAACGCCTCATTGATCGCGCGGACGCCCAAATGGATGAAGACCGGGGACGCGGTGGCGCAATTCGATATCGAGCTTTACCTGCGCCAGCCGGGCTATGGCATTGGCTATTATATGGGCAAGGTGGAGCTGGAGAAATTGCTGTCAGAGCGCGCGATGCAGCTTGGCGACACGTTCGACATCAAGACCTTCCACGACCAATTCCGCGCGGCGGGCACGATCCCCATTTCGCTGATCCGCTGGGAGATGACGGGCAGGGATGACGAGATCAGGATGATGCGCTGACGGCAACGAACTTGATGTTGTGAGACATAACGGTTCCGGACAATCTTTCGATTGCGAATGAAGATCGTTTTCGAAGGAGTTTTATGTTTCTAGCCTTGCTGCTGGCCGCTGCGCCACCCGAAGCGGTCGCCCAGCCCGATCCCTATCTGGAATTTGCCTTTGAGGCGCTGGTCACGTTGTCTGATCGTGTGGTCACGGGAAAATCTGCACGCGGCGGTCGCGGATACACGCCCATAACGGGTGGTAGCTTTCACGGCCCTTCTATCCGTGGAGAGGTGCTGCCCGGAGGCTGGGATTGGCAATTGGAGCGCACCGATGGATGTCGGGAGATCAAGGCCGATTACATGCTCAAGACGGATGATGGCACCATCATCAACATTCTGAATACCGGGACGATATGCCCCAATGCGGATGGCAGGCCCACGCTCGCGCGCACGCAGCCCGTATTCGAGGCTCCGATCGGAAAATATGACTGGCTGAGCAAAGGCGGCTTTGTCGGCACGCTCGAACCCGGACAGGCACCCGATGGCGGGCGCGCCGTCCGGTTACGCTTTTTCAGGGTCAGGTGATCTCAGCGGGATAAGGCTGACAAAGGAGTATGCGCCCACATCTTGCTCACCTCATCGTCATAACCGGTGAGATCGTAGCGCAGCAGCGACACCGGCAGACGGCCGGTGTTCATCAGATAATCGTGATAATCCTTGATCGAGAAGGCGTCGCCAAGCTGCCTGTTGCGATCGACCATCAGTTTCTGGAGCTGGGCCATGCCGACGGTATAGGTCATGCCATAGCCGGGCGGGCGGCGGAGATAGATGGCGGCGTCGGTGCGCGCGACATTATCGTCCAGATAGGGCGTCCATTCCTTCCACAGCTTCATCGTCTGCTCGACGTTCATCTCGTTGCGCTGCATCCGCACATCGCCCATCGTGCGGGAAGCGCGGAACAGGGCGAAGATATAGATCAGCTCGCGGGTGCGCGGGCGATCGTCGAACAGGCCGAGCTGGAGCGCGGTTTCCTCCAGATAGAAGCCCCAGCCCTCGGTGCGGCCGCTGTCCCTAATCTTGCCCCGGATCGGATCGGTGACGCGCGCGCCGGTTAGCCCGTCAAACTTATGGCCGGGGAAGGTGGCGTGGAGATGATCGGGGGAGGCATCGCGAAACTGGACCTGTTCCCAGAACATCGGCCCCTCCGGGCGGACGATCCAAGGGGCGTTATAGCCCACTTCCTGATAGGTTTTGGGGATGTAGTCCGGGATGGTGATGATCTCTTCGTCGACCAGCCATTTGCGGATCTTGGCGTCAGTGCCCGCAAGCTGCGCTTCATGTTCAGCGGCGGATTTGGGCAATTCAAGCTCGGGCAGCTTGCGGTTGCGGTGCCGTTCGGTGGTGTAGAAAGCCCAGGTCCGCTCCAGTTCGCGCTGCGCCAGATCGACCACCTGATCGGAGGTATAGGGCATCAGGCGGACATTCCTGAGGAACCAGTCATAGGCCGGTTTGCCCACGCCCGCCTGAGCGGTCATCTTCGGCTGATTGGTGACGAGCCAGCGGCGGTAATCCTCGATCGCGCGCTCGGCCGCCTTGATATCGGGCACCAGCGCCGGCTGCTGCTTGGCTGCACGATCGCGCAGATCCGCAAACCAGCCGATCAAGCCGGCGGGTTCGACCGCGCGATAGGGCATCCCATGGCCTACGCCGTCGCCATGCGAAAGCGTGTGCAGCGCCAGCGTGGCATAGTCCGCCGCGCCCGAATCGAGATTGACCTTGGCCTGTGCCAGATAGGCGGGGATGCCTTTGAGGCGCGCCTGATAGGCCGACAGCGCGGCCCCCTTCAGCGGCAGATCGGCATAGGCCAGCCGCTGGAGTTCATCGACATAAAAGCCGGGATCGCGCGCCCAGGGCTTGGTGATGTTGAGGATGAAATCCTGCTGATCCATCTGCGCCCGCACCGCCAGGTAATCGGCCTGCTTGTGGCGATCCCAATTTGCGACTCCAAAGCCGGTGAGCTTGTCCTGAAAGGTCTTGAGCTGGGCGCGGCGCTGCTGGACCACCGCCGGACTGTAATCGACCACGCCGTTGACGGGTTTCGGATCCTTCCAGCCATCGAATTCCGTGAAGAGGCTGACGAGATCCTCATATCGGCCGGGGCCGCTGGGCGGTGTTGCGGTGTCGGGTGTGGCCGCCGCAGCAGGAGGCAGGGCGGCCGGCGTCAGCGTGACGCTGCCGAGCAACAGAGATATGACGAACAGCTTTGAAGCCTTGCGCATGATTACATGTCCTTCCTGCACCGTGAATATGGCATTGCGACTGCAACACGCGTCGCTGACGATAGTGCATCCATAAATGCGTGATTTTGACGATGTTGTTCCAGAAGCACGCATCGGTCAAGCCGCTGGATATTGATGGGCGCAATAGGTGGCATCCCGGCAAGGGCGATGGTGGCATGTTCGAAAACGCGATCGGCATTGCCACCGATTCGTCACGCCGTTCGAAAGAGTCCGCCGACATTTCCCCGCGGTGATAGCGGGATGCGGCACCGGGGGTGTTGCTCTGGTGCCGCATTTTCGCACTTTGTTTCGCAAAAATGTCATTTTTCACATTTTGTGTGCGGTCATCCTTGACCCCATGATTCAATTATGATCAAAATCACGCGCTTGTGCACCAAAAGGGGTTGGATAGAGTGCGGCCAGCATCGAGATGTGCGGCCCGCCTAAAGTCATTCGGGGAGATAATAATATGATGAAGCATTCGTCGGTCACACGGGCAGCCCTCAAGGGCGGCTCATCCATTCTGCTCGCAGCCCTGGCCATGGGGCACGCCTTCGCGCAAACCGCGGAATCAGGCGATATTTCGGGCATCGAAGCCGCGCCAGAAGGCGAGGGCATCGTGGTCACCGGTTCGCGCATTCCGCGTCCGGACATCGTTTCCAACAGCCCGGTCAATGTGGTCAGCGCTGAGGAAATCAAGCTGACCGCCACCAATGAGACCGAGCAGTTGCTCAACTCCCTGCCGCAGGCTGCAGCGGGTGCCGGTGCGCAATCGAATGCTGGCAATGGCTCCGCCACCGTCAATCTGCGTAACCTGGGTGCCGTGCGCACGCTGGTCCTGCAGAATGGCCGCCGCATCGTCGGCTCCAGCCAGGATGGCGTCGTCGATCTCAACATGATCCCGCCCTCGCTGATCGAGCGCGTCGAAGTCGTCACCGGCGGCGCATCGGCGGTTTACGGTTCGGACGCCATGGCCGGCGTGGTCAATTTCGTGACCAAGACCGATTTCGAAGGTCTTGAGGCTGGCGGCTCTTATGGCATCAGCGACGAAGGCGATGCAGAACGCTATAATGTCGAGCTTACCGTGGGCGGCAATTTCGCTGACGGCCGCGGCAATATGGTGTTCCATGGCAGCTATTATGATCGTGCACAGGTCAAGGGCGCAGCGCGCGCCCATGCGTCGCGCTTCCTGGTCGATGCCGTGCAGAATGGCGTGGGCGTGCTGGTGCCCGGTGGCAATGGCGTGACTCCGCAGGGCACGATTTTCACCCCGGCCTTGATCGGTTTGCCCGATCAGTTCGGCAATCCCATCGGCGCGACGGGCATCTTCTTCGCGCCCGAAGGCTGGCGCGCCTATCGCACCAGCGACGGTTTTAACGATCGCCCCTATACCAATCTTCAGATGCCGATGAAGCGCTGGCAGGGTTCGGTGCTCGGCCATTATGATCTGACCGATGATGTCACCGCTTTCTGGGAAGGCGCTTATGTCCGCAGCAAATTGAATTCCACCCTGGGCGCGGTGCCGATGAGCAGCTCGGGCTTCATCCCCGGCTTCCAGCTCGATCTGCGCAATCCCTATCTGGCCCCGTCGTTGCGCGAATTCCTGCGCAACAACCTTGATACCGACGGCAACAATCTGGTGCCGCTCAACATCAATCGCCGTCTGCTCGATGCTGGCGATCGCACGAACGACCAGACGCGCGAATTTTCGCGCTTCGTCGTCGGCCTGAAGGGTGGGCTGACCAGCAGCCTGAATTGGGAAGTGTTCTACAATCAGGGCAATTTCACACTGACCGAAGAACAGGGCGGCGGTGTGCTGATCGATAATTTCGCGAACAGCTTCCTGACCAATCCGGCGGATCCTTTCGATTGCGCGGTGGCCGATCCACGCTGCGTCACGATCAACCCGTTCGGGCTGAATTCGCTGACCCAGCCGATGATCGACTATATCTCGACCGATCTGACCAACATCACCAAGATCTCGCAAAAGCAGCTCGGTGGTAGCGTGACCGGCACGCTGTTCGCTTTGCCAGCGGGCAATGTCGGCATCTCGGTGGGTGCCGAATATCGCAAGGAAAGCTCGCAATTCACGCCTGACCAGCTCTATATCCAGGGCAAGGCGCTGTCGCGTTCGGCGGGCATCCAGGCAACCGGCGGCTCGTTCGACGTGAAGGAAGCCTATGGCGAGCTTTACGTGCCAATCCTGGCTGACATGCCCGGCGTTCACCTGCTCGCCTTCGAGGGCGGCGTGCGTTATTCTGATTATTCGACCGCGGGCACCGTCATTTCATACAAGGCCGGCGGCGAATATTCGCCCTTCGCCGCGTTGAAATTCCGGGGTCTCTATCAGCGTGCTGTGCGCGCCCCGAACGTAATCGAGCTGTTCTCGGGTGCCACCAACACGGCACCGCAGGCGACCGACTTCTGCAGCGCGACCGCAAGCCCGACTGCAACCGAACGCGCCTTCTGCATCAATTCCCTGGGCATTCCGGCTGCGATCATGAACGCACCCGGTGGTTTCCAGCAGGAAAACACGCAGATCCGTGCAATCACCGGCGGCAATCCCGATCTGCAGGAAGAAGTGTCCGATACCTGGTCGGTCGGTGCGGTGTTCCGCCCCGAGTTCATTCCGAACCTCCAGGTCACGGTCGATTATTACAACATCAAGATCGAGGACGCGATCGGCTCGTTCGGTGGTGGTCTTCAGGCGGTGATCACGGCGTGCCGCGGCAATCTGACGATGAGCAACATCTTCTGCCAGCCGCTCGCAAACCGCACCCCCGACGGTCAGTTGTTCGACGTGCCGCTGCTCAATGCGAACATCTCCTCGCTCAAGAATGCGGGCGTCGATTTCCGCGTGGATTATCGTCACGACGTCGGATCGCTCGGCGGCCTGAGCTACTTCCTGGCAGGCAGCTATCTGATCAAGTCGATCACCCAGGGCAGCCCGATCGCAGCGCCGATCGATTGCGCCGGTTATATCGGCGGTGGTAGCTGTGGCAGTGCGAACCCGACCTGGCGCTTCACCCAGCGTCTGACCTGGGACTTCGATGCGTTCCAGCTTTCGCTGCGCCATCGTTTCATCGGTTCGACCAAGGATGGGCGCATCGCCGCGGCCAAGGCTTCGGGTGCGGCAGCACCGCTGCTCGCCGTGCCGTCCACGGGCACGGTCCATTATTTCGATCTCAGCGCCGGCTATGATTTCGAAGATGGCTTCAGCTTCTTCGGCACGATCGACAATCTGACCGATCGCAATCCGCCGTATCAGCTCTTCGAGCGGGAAACCTACGACGCGATCGGCCGTCGCTTCACGCTTGGCTTCCGCAAGAAGTTCTGAGTGGCAACGGACCGGCGGTGGCGGCATCATGCCACCGCCGGTCCGTCAGCCCGGCATCGGGCATAAGTCTATGGCCTTTGCCGCAAAGGTCTTTTCTGGGAGCGTTGGCGTTATGGCAAATTTCCGGTATTTCCGCGGCTTCGCGACAGCCGCGGCGCTGGTGGCGCTTACGGGTGCGGGTTCCGTTGCTTATGGCCAGGTCGCGACACACGCCCCTGCGCACGGCACGGCGGCGATCCCCGGCACCACGCTCTCGCTTGATGAACTCTATCAAACCAAAAGCCTGATCGGCACCACGCCGGAAGGCTATGCCTGGTCGGCCGATGGCAGCCAGCTTCTGTTTCTGTGGAATGACGAGGGCTATTCCTTTCGCGACGTCTGGTCCTATTCGGTCAAGACCGGCAAGAAAACGCGGCTGACCTTTGCGGGCCGCGATGCCAAACCCGAAGCCGAACAGCGCGGGATTTCTCAGGTGGTCGTGCTGAACAAGGGGCACATCGCCTATGTCCTGAACGGGCAGCTCAACATCCGCGCCGCCAATGGCGATGTGACCAAGGTGGAGACCGACAAGAAAGCGGTGCGCAGGCTGGCGGTATCGCCCGATGGCAAGCAGCTTTCCTTCATTTCCGGTGCCCCTGTCGATCCGCGCAACCGCGTGACCATGGGCGGCGTGCTGTGGGTGCGTGACGTGGCCGCTAAGGCGGATCAGGCGGCGCGCCGCATTGCGGGTGACGACGATCCCAAAGTGTATGTCGATGATTATCACTGGGCCGATGACAGCCGCAGCATCGCCTTCCAGCAGGCGGATGACCGGCTGATGCCCGAGCGGGATATTCTTTATTATGCCAAGGGCGAGGCGCAGAACAATCGCGTGATCCGCGCTTTTCCGGGTGAGGAAACCACAAAGGCGCAAATCGGCGTGGTCGATCTCGCTTCGGGCCGCACGCGCTTTTTCGAACGGCCCAATGCCAAGGATCCGATCTGGAATTACGGCCTGTCGCATGATGGCAAGCGGCTGTTCGTCAGTGGTTCCGATATGGAGGCCAAGGAGCATAGTATCTATGTCTATGACGTGGCGACCGCGGCGCGCGAGACCTTCTATCAATTGCGCGAAGACAAGCATCTGCGCCCCGATTGGCAGGTGGCATGGGCACCGGGCGATGACGGGCTGATCATCCTGACCGATCGCGATGGATGGCTGCATCTCTATCATCAGCCGACGGCCCAGGCCAAGCCGCGCCAGATCACCAGCGGCCCCTGGGAAATCGCGTCCTTCAGCGTCGATACGGCGCGCCGGCAGCTCTATTTCACCGCCAATGAATCCTATCTTTCCGAACGCCAGATCTATCGCATCCCGGTGGCGGGCGGGAAGATGGAGCGCATCAGCGCGCCCAAGCCGGGCACGCACGAACCCGTCTTCTCGCCGCAGTTTAAGCATGTCGCTGATTTCTTCACCAATGACAGCACGCCTGCTGAACTGTTCCTGATCGATACCGCCAAGCCCGGCAGCGCGGTGCAGGTCACGAAATCACCGCAACCGGCTTTCTATCAGCAGACATGGGCCAATATCGGCTATGTCGAATTTCCCAGCCATGTGGATGGCGTCAATCTGGTCGGGCGTCTCAGCCTGCCGGCCAATTATGATCCGGCGAAACGCTATCCGCTGATCGTGGGATCGGTCTATTCGGATTCGGTGCAAAACCAATGGGGCGGCCGTCGCGCGCATCCCACCTGGGGGCTGGACCAATATTTCACCGCGCAGGGCTATATCGTGCTCAACGTGAATGTCCGCGGCAGTTGGGGGCAGGGACGCGATCATAACCAGACGCAGCTTCACAGCTATGGCGAGACGGATATCAACGATCTGGAGAGCGGCGTGCGCTATCTGGTGGCGCAGAATTATGTCGATCCCAAGCGCGTCGGCATCTGGGGGTCCAGCTATGGCGGCCTGATGACGATCATGTCGCTCTCCAAGAAGCCGGGCGTTTATGCCGCCGGCATCGCAGGCGCGCCCGCCACGAACGTATGGCACGCCTTTCCGGCGCAGATGTGGATCATGGGGCCGCCCGATGGTCCGGACATGCCCGCGCGCTATGAAGCGCAATCCGCTCTGTATCAGAGCGGGGGAATCAGGGATCCGCTGATGATCATCCATGGCACGCGCGATCCCGTGGTGCTCTATTCCGATACGGTCGCGCTGACCGAAAAGATGATTGCCCGCGAGCAGCGTTTCGAACTGGTCACCTTGCCCGGCGGCAATCATGGCTGGGACAATGAAGGCCTTGTGCAGACGCGCTTTGCATTCAAGAAGATGGTCGATTTCTTCGATCGCACTGTGAAGAACAGGAAATAAGATGCGCCGGCGCGGGTTTTCCGTCCTGATCGGTTGCGGCATGATGCTGGCCACGCAGGCGGCGTATGCGCAGGCGGCGGTGCAGGATCTGGGCGCCGCATTCTGGGCATGGCGCGCCACGACGCAGCCCGCGACAAGCGATGACGTGCCACGCATCGAGCGGCCGAAGGGCTGGTCGCCTGACTGGTCGCCTGCCGGCGTGAACGCGCAGAAGGCGCGGCTGGCTGCGTTCGAACAGCAATGGAAGGCGCTGGCAGACGCGCCGCAGACGGTCAGCGAAAAGGTCAATTATCGGTTGGTGGGCTCGGCGCTTTCGCGGGTCCGCTGGGAAATTGATCATGTCGCGGCGTGGCGGCGGCAACCGCATTTCTATGTGGCGCAGGCGCTGGAGCCGATCTTCGAGACGCTGCTGCCGCCTCCGCCGGTTGCAAGCGACCGCATGGAAGACGTCATCCGCATTCTGGAGCGTGCGCCCGCGACGCTTCAGGCCGGCAAGCTCAATCTCACCGACATGCGCGGGCCGTTCGTGGATGTGGCGCTGGACCAGATCGCGCAAGTCCCCGCCAGCCTGCGGGGCATGGCCGCCGGGCTCCAGCCCTATGCGAATGCGGCCCAGCGCCGCCGTCTGCAGGCTGCGGTCGGCAAGGCGATTGCGGCCTTTGCCAGGTTCGAAACCTTTCTGAAGGAAAAGAGGGCCGGTCTTTCGGACGAAACCGCCATCGGCCGGGACAGTTATGATTTCTTCCTGACCCAGGTGGCGCTCTATCCCTACAGCCCCGAAGAATTGACGATCATGGGTCGCCAGGAATGGGCGCGCTCGGTGGCGTTCGAGCAATTGGAGCGCAACCGCAATCAGGGCGTCGCCGAATTGCCGATCGGCCCGTCGATTCAGGCCGTGACGACGAAGCTTAATGCCGAAGAATTGAAAGTTCGCCAATATCTGAAGGACAATCGCCTGCTCACCGTGCCCGATTTGGCGGGGCATTATAACGCGCTGCCTTTCCCTGCCTATCTGGCACCGATCGGCTGGCTGGGCCGCACGTTCGATCTCACCAGCGAATCCCGCATCGGGCAGAATGCCACGGTTTATCTGCCCGATCCTTCGCCCAAGCTGGGCTATTTCAATCTGTCGATCACGCGGGATCCGCGCCCGATCATCGTTCACGAGGGCGTGCCGGGGCATTTCTTCCAGCTTACGTTGAGCTGGGCCAATCCCGATCCATTGCGGCGGCATTATTATGACAGCGGGGCCAATGAGGGCACCGGATTCTATGCCGAAGAGATGATGCTCCAGGCCGGTCTCTGGGCGGATTCCCCCAAGACGCGCGAGATCATCTATAATTTCGCCCGGCTGCGCGCATTGCGCGTGGAAGTTGATGTGAAGCTCGCACTCGGCCAATTCACGATCGCGCAGGCGGCTGACTATCTGGAGGCCATGGTGCCGATGGATCGCGCCACCGCCGAGGAAGAGGCGGTGTTCTTCGCCGCCGCGCCGGGGCAGGCGATCAGCTATCAGATCGGCAAGATGCAGACTGTGGAATTTCTCGCCGAAGCCCGCATCCGCCAGGGCACGACGTTCGATCTGCAGCACTTCCACGATTATCTGTGGCAGAATGGCAATGTTCCGATCGCATTGCTGAAAGAGGAATATCTTTCGGCCCCGATCGCCAAGCAAGGAAAATAGCCATCATGCGTCACATCCGATTTACCGAAGCCCGATCCGGCCTGTCCGTGAAATGCCAGTTGCTTGACGAGGCTGCGCCGGCTTCGTGCGATTTCCTGTGGGAACTCGCCACGCGCACTGCCAAATTCGATGCGATGCACGCAATGTGGACCGGCCCGGAAATTTCGGTGCCGATCCCTTCGGGTCTGCTGCCCGAAGGCATGGCGCATCCGGCCATTCCCGACGAAAATGCCACATCCTATCCCGATGCGGGCGATATCGTATTGGCCTATCTGGCGGCGGGCAGCACCAAGGGTCTGCCGCCCGGCGATTTCTATGACATCGGTCTGTTCTATGGCCCCGGCGGTCGGTTGCTGATGCCGTTCGGCTGGATCAAGGCCAATGTCTGCGCGCGCATCGTGGCCGAAGATCTCGCCAAGGCGCAGGCCGATTTCAAGACGATCCGGCGCAACGGTGCCTGCGATCTCTCCATCGAAACAGCCTGAAGGAACGCGTGATGACCTATGCAGACCTCATGGCGGTGATCGGCGGCTGGCTGTTGCCGGGTTCGCTCATCTGCATCATGGCCTCGATGGGCCTTTCGCTCACTGCGGACGATTTCAGGCAGGTGTTCCGCAACAAGCGCGCGCTGATCTTCGGCGTATGCTCGATGCTCATCGTCCCCCCGCTGATCGGCCTCACGCTGGCACTGACAGTGGCGCCGACCTCGGCGCTGGCGGTGGGCTTCGTGCTGCTGGCGACCACGCCGGGCGGCATGTTGTCCAATCTGTTCACCGATATGGCGAAGGGCGATCTCGCATTGTCCATGTCCATGACGCTGCTGCTCAGCATGATCTACATTCTGGTGATCCCTTTTTACGCTCATTTCGCGCTGATGCACTTCATGGGCGTGCAGGCGGACGTGAACGTGCCGCTCGCATCTTTCTTCTGGGATATCTTCTCGATCACCGTGCTGCCCGCGGGCACCGGCTTCCTCATCCGCGCGCTGCGGCCTGATTTCGCGCTGTGGTTCAAGCGATATCTGAAGAATGCCGCCACGATCGTGCTCTTCACGTCTTTCGGCTTCATCCTGTTCGATCAGGCCACGGTGCTGCGCCAGAATCTGGGGGCGCTGTTCTGGATCACGGTGGTGCTCAACGTGACCATGGTGCTGGTGGTGATGACCATCGTCCGTTTCGCCGGTTTCACGCGGCGGGAGAATATCGCGATCGGGATCGAACATCTGATGCGCCAGGAAGGCACCGCGATCTTCATCGCCGTATCCATCGTGGGCAATAATGAGATGTCCCTGCCGATGATCATGAACACCCCGGTGGCGCTTGTCGTCGTGCTGGTTTTCGTCGCGATCGCGCGGCGGACGGCCAGGCGCGACGCAGCGACCGCCGTCGCCACCTAATTCACATAACCGGGCCGAATGCGGTCGATCAGGAAAGTTTTCAAGGCATGAGTTTTCCGAGACAATCGGATTTTGCGAAGACGCACGAACCCGTTTTGGCGTCCGTCATCGCCGCGCGCTTCCAGCAAGCCGCGGGGGCATGATGCGTCATCAGTCCATTCAGCCGCGCGGTGATGCGGGGCCGTCTTCCGCATCGGTGTGGCATGTCACCGCTCCGGCAGCGCCGGCGCTTGAGAGCCTTAAGGGCGAGATTGAGACCGATATCCTCGTGATCGGTGCGGGTGTGGCTGGTCTGTCGACCGCGCTGCATCTGGCCGAAGCCGGCCTTGATGTGGTGGTGGTCGAGGCGGACCAGCCGGGCAGTGGTGCCACGGGGCAGAGCGGGGGGCTGATCGCACCCGATTATATCCGCCACAGCCCGGAAACGATCGGCAAGCTGATCGGGCGGCAGGCCGGCGAAAAGCTGACCCGCTTTCTGGGCGGTTCCGCGCAATATTGCTTCGATCTGATCGAACGCCACGGCATCGAATGCGATCATCGCCAGGATGGCTTCTGGAGTCCCGCGCATACCGAGACGTTGGCCGAAACGCAGCGGACCTATGCCGCGCAATGGCGTTCGCGCGGCTTCGACGTCTCCTTTATGGAGCGCGACGACGTTCGCCAGGCTCTGGGCTCGCATCGCTATTGCGGCGGTCTGCGCTTCGGGCAGGGGGGTGCACTCAATCCGCTTGCTTATGTGCGTGGTCTGGCGCGTGCGGCGCTGAAGGCCGGGGCGGGCGTCTATGCGGAAAGCCCGATCACCAGCCTGTCACATGTCAATGGCGTGTGGACTGCGCAGACGCCCGGCGGCCTGGTCAAGGCCCGGCGGCTGGTGCTCGCAGCCAATGGCGGCAATGCGGCGCTGCATCCGGCGATGCGACGCACCGTGCTCCCGCTCCATGTGGTGGAATTCGCCACCGCGCCGCTCAGTCCCGAGCAGCGGGCGCACATCTTGCCCCAGGGCGGCTGCTTTACGGACAAGACGCCCTATGTGTTCAGCGCGCGCTATGATGGGCCGGGCCATTTGATCTCGGCCTTTCCCAAGTCTTTCCTGGTCGGCCCCAAGGCGTTTCATCGCGAGGCCAAACGGCGCCTGGTCGGGCATTTCGAAGCACTGCCGGCCCCCGAGATCGATTATCTGTGGGAAGGCACCGCCTGGATCAACACGTCGTTCCTGCCCGAAATCTATGATCTGGGGGATAGCGCCTTCGCCATTCAGGCGTGCAACGGGCGCGGCCTATCGACCAACACCGCGATCGGGCGCGATATGGCCGCCGCACTCGCGGCGGGCAGTGTCGAGCCGCTCGCCATCCAGCCGTGCGCGCCGCAGCCGGTGCGCATCCATGCGATGGCGTCGCTGGCACCGAAGGCGCTGATGTCGCTCGCTTATCTCTCCAGCTAAGGATCGCATGGCGATGGCAAGACCGATGCGCCGCCTGGCATTCGCCGCAATCGGCTTCGCATGGCTCTGCGCCGGGCAGACCAGCGCCTGGGCAACGCCTGCGCTGGATGCGGTGATTGCTGACTATGAGCAATTCACCGACCTCAATCCGATCGAGGCCGGGCGCTCCGATCCGGCGCGCGCCAAAGAGGGATGGCCGCGCGAGACGCTTGCGCAAATGGCGCTGCGGCGGGCCGGGCTTGCCTCCCTTCGCGCCAGATTGATCGCGTTGCCGGCGGATGCGGGCGAGGATGCGGTGAACCAGGCCTATCTCCGGTCGCTGATCGACTGGCGCATCGAGGGCTTGGATTTCGACGAGCGCCGCTTCGCCTTCGTCGCGCATGAGGGCTTTTATAACACGCCCTATGCCGCAGCGCGCGGCCTGGTGCTGCACGATGAAGCCGAGGCGCGGGACTGGATCGCGCGATTGCGCGACGTGCCGGCCTATTTCACCGAGCAGCGCGCCAATCTGGAGCGGGGCATCGCCACCGGCTGGAGCCAGCCGGCGCGGGTGATCGATGTGGCGGTGGCCGTGTTGCGCAACCAGACGGCGCGGCCCGATGCGCAGGATGGATTGCTCGATCCGCTGAGGGCGCTGCCCACCGCCATTCCCGAAGCCAGGCGCAATGCTCTGGTTGCGGAAGCGCTGGCGATCGTATCGGGCACGATCCGCCCCGCGCAACGGGCGATGCTGGCCTTTATCGATGGTCCCTACCGCCGGAAAGCGCGCGGGGAGATCGGCATATCTGCCGTGCCTGGCGGGCGGGCCTATTATGATTTCCTGCTGCGATATTACACCACCACAGATTTCAGCGCGGAGCAGATCCACGCCATGGGCCTGTCCGAAGTGAAGCGCATTCGCGCCGCGATGGACGATGTAATCGCATCGACCGGTTTCACCGGCAGCTTTGCGCAATGGCTCACCTTCCTGCGCACCGACCCCCGCTTCTATGCCAAGAGCCGTGAAGAGCTGATCGAGAAATATAGCGCCGCGGCCAAGCGCATCGATGGCATCCTGCCGCGCTATTTCAGCGTCCTGCCGCGCCAACCATTTACCGTGGTGCCCGTGCCGCCCGATCTGGAAGAGGGCTACACCACCGCGCGGGGCGGCGGCGGGGGCGATTTCAGCAAAGGGTTCGCCGGCACATTCGTGGTGAACACATCGCATCTCGATCAGCGCCCGTTATATGAGGTGCCCGCGCTCACGCTGCACGAGGCGGCACCGGGGCATCACACGCACGGTGCGCTTAACAATGAAAGCACCACGCTTCCTGCATTTCGCCGCCAGCGCGATCTGCTCGCCTTTCGCGAGGGCTGGGCGCTCTATGCCGAGCGGCTGGGCCATGAAATGGGCGTCTACCGGGATGCCTATGAAAAATTCGGCAGCCTCTCGACGGAGATGTGGCGCGCGTGTCGGCTCGTAGTGGATACGGGCATCCATGTCATGGGCTGGCGCTATGAACAGGCGCGCGCCTGCTTCACCGAGAATAGCGCCCTGGCGGATATCAACATCGATACCGAGCTCGCGCGCTACATCGGCGCGCCGGGCGGGGCGGTGGCCTATAAGGTGGGCGAACTGAAAATCGTCGAACTGCGCGCGCGCGCGGAAAAGGCGCTGGGCGCGCAATTCGATATCCGCCGTTTCCACGATCTGATCCTGGCGCAGGGCCAATTGCCGATGAATTTGCTCGAAGCCCGGATAGACGCCTGGATCGCGGCGCAGCGCTAATCCGGCATCACATCGAAGGCGATGGTGGTGCGGTGATCGTCGCCCTCGAACGGCACCGTGCCATGATAGAAATAGGATGGGAACAGCACCAGCGTGCCCACCGCTGGCTTGACCCGTTTTGCAACGCTCTCCCGCGCGCCGAGATTGAGCGCGGTTTCCCCGAATTTGAGCCAGCCTTGCTGGCCCGCCGCGGCATCAACCGCTTTTGGCAGGCCCACATAATAGCAGGAGCTGATCCAGCCTTCGGGATGCAGATGGTTCATGTGGAAGCCGCTGTTGCGCAGCCGCACCGACCATGATCCGCTGAACCGGAAGGTGCCCGATTTCCGGCCGAGGAAGGGATGAGCAGGATCGTCTGGCAGGGCGGCGATATAGTCCCTGATCCCGGCTTCGATCATCGCGCGGATCGTTGCGATCTCAGGAATGTCCCGGTCCAGCAGATCGCCCAGCGTCTGTGTGCCGTTGCGCAGCGTCTGTTCCAGCGGATGCCGGGTCATCATATGCAGTTCGGCCAGCACCGCCTCAAGCCGCGCGTTGAAGCTGGCGACGTCGCCCAAGGCGGGTGGCGGCCGGAGTGTCTTTACGCTCACGAAGCGCTCATAATCGTTGATCCCCCCGGCGCGCGGGTCTTCGGCGAGCCGCCAGCACAGAGATTGATAGGCGATTGCCTGCTGATCATGCGGATCACGCGTCAGCACCGGGGCGAGTGCATCCAGCGCCTCATCCCGGCGATCGAGGATGATCAGAGACCGGGCGAGTTCCCGCGCGATCCTGCCATCTGCGGGATCGAGCGCGCGCGCGGCCTGAAGCTGCGCCAGCGCGTCTGCCGTCTCGCCACGCACCCACAGAGCCTGCGCCATCCGATGCCGCACTTCCCCTGTTTCGACGCCACGCGCGATCGCAGGCGCGAGCAGGGCGACGGTATCCCCGGCGCGACCGCCCAGATTGAGCCTTTGGGCCAGATCCGCCAGCAGCCCGGCGTCATCGGGCGTGGTGGCGAGCGCTTCGTGATAGCTGGCGAGATAGTCGGTCAGATCGCCGGTCTGCCACTGCAGCCGGGCGAGCGAGTCATGGGCATCGCGATAATCCGGGCGTAGCGCGATCGCCGCGCGATACGCCTGCACCGCATCGTCGAATACGCCCAGATCCTGAAGGCAATGCCCCAGATTGTATCGGATTTCGGCCGATTGAGGATCCGCCGCCGCACATCGCTCAAGCAAGGCGCGCGCCTCATCCGGCCTGCCCGCCAGCCGGATCGCCACGGCCAGATTGTGCGTGGTGGGAATATGGCCGGGCCGGATCGAAAGCGCATTTTGGAAAGCCGCGATCGCCTCTGCAAACCGCCCCGCGGCGCGATGCGTGCGCCCGAGCGCGGCCCAGGCCTTCGCATCGCGCGGCGCGGCGCGCGCGGATGCTTCCAGCGCTTCCCGCGCGCGCTCCAGATCGCCGGCGGCCAGCAGCGCCAGCCCCATATTGGTGCGCGCATCATGATAGTCCGGCATCAGATCGAGTGCGCCGCGATAGGCCTTCACCGCTGCGTCATTGCGGCCCAGATCGAGCAGCGCATTCCCCAGATTGTTGAGCACGTTCGGCTGGCGGGGCGACGCCGCAAGCGATCTGCGAAACAAGGCGACGGCCTGCTCATGGGCACCGTCCGAACGCGCGATCATGCCGAGCAACTGCAGCGCATCGGGCTGATCGGGATACGCGGCCAGCACCGTATGCAGCAGGTGCGCGGCGGGTTCGCGCTGACCGGCGCGCGCCAATTCCATCGCCTGTCTGAGCGTGTTCTGCATCGTCACTTGCTGCATGTGCTCCAAAGCCGATCCGGATATGCTGTCGCTTCAGCATGAACATATACGCAGCCAAGCAAAAGCCTCTTGTGCGGTCAAGCGAATCGCGCTCTAAATCATATGCAATTGCACATATCAGGGAGCGCACGCATGAACCTCCGATCCAGGACATCGACCCTCGCGATGAGAGGGGCCGCCGTGGTCGCGCTGATGGCATGGCCCGCGCTTCCCCTGGTTGCACAGCGGCCGATGCCGGATACGACCGATGACGTCCGCCGCGTCCCCGTTCCGCCGGTCGATCGCAGCCATCAGCCGATCGTGGTGCTCAAGGGCGGCACGCTGCTGGAGGCGCGCGACGGCCGATCGCTGGAAAATGCCGTCGTGGTGATGCAGGGGGACCGGATCGTGGCGGCGGGGCCAGCCGCCTCGACGCCCGTGCCCGCCAATGCCGCGCGCGTGATCGACGCCACCGGGCTCTTCATCATGCCCGGTCTGATCGATCTGCACATTCATTTCACGCAGCAGCGCGGCACGGATATGGGCCGATATTCGGACAGCCCGGCGGCGGCAGCGATCCGCGGCACGGCGCTGGCCGATCAGCTTGTGACGGCGGGGATCACCGCAGTGCGCGATGTCGGCACAATGGAAGACGTTGCGCTGCGCATCAAGGAAGGCGTGGATCGCGGCATCATTCGCGGCCCGCGCGTGATGTGGAGCGGGCAATTGATCGCCAGCACCGGGGGGCATGGCGATGAAGTGACCTCCACCGCAACGGGCCGCCAGAAGCCCGCGCTGGGCGGTGCCTCGCACGGCGTGGACGGCCCATGGGAATGGCGGATGGCGGTGCGCGAACAGGTGCGCAAACTGGCCGATTGGATCAAGATCGGCGCGCCCGCCAATAAGGAAGAACTCGCAGCCGCGATCGAGGAAGCGCATTCGCTGGGCGTGCCGGTCGCGATCGACAGTTATGGCGACTATACCGACATGGCGATCGAGGCGGGCGTGGATACTCTGGAGCATCCGCTTTTGATGTCTGACAAAGCCGTGCCGCTGATGAAGAAGCATGGCACCAGCTTCGTGCCGACAATCGGCGCGTTCGATAATCTGCTGGAGGGCGGCTATCCGACCGCGGGCATCCCCACGGGCGGCTTTTATCACACGCATTCGCGCCGCTTCGTGATCAACCAGCAGGATCATCTGAAACGCGTGGCCGAAGCGCATCGCGCGGGCGTCCCCATCGGCGTGGGCACGGATATCCCGTTCGAAAATGAATGGCGCTATCCCGACGCCTATTTTCGGGAACTCGATTATCTCCGGCAGGCCGGCCTTTCCAATGCCGAAGTGCTGGCCTCCGCCACGCGCGTCGGCGCGCAGATCATGCGCATGGGAGACAAGCTCGGCACGATCGAACCGGGCAAGATCGCCGACATATTGGTGACCGGCAGCGACCCGCGGACGGATCTGAAAAACCTGCGCGACGTGCGCTATGTAATCGCTGACGGTGCGGTGGTGGTGGGGAAGGAGGAGCGCTGAGCGTCACAATGATCGCACCGCGATGGGCGTGTCACCCGCGCGCGCCAGTGGATTGCGGAGCGCCAAGGTGAATGGTGCGGCCTCGATCTCGAAAACGTCGCCGGCTTCGGTGCGGATGTCGTCGGAAAAGGACAGCGTGGCGGTGCCGAAGAAATGGACGTGCACATCCCCGGGCCGCCGGAAGAGACCATATTTGAAATGATGCGCTTCCAGATTGGCGAGGCTGTGAGACATATTGGTCTCGCCCGACAAAAAGGGCTTTTCCCACAGCGTCTCGCCACCGCGCACAATGCGACTGGCACCCTCGACATGCGCGGGCGGCGTGCCGACGAGCAGTTCGGGGCCGAGCGCGGCCTGACGCAGCTTGGAATGCGCCAGCCACAGATAATTGTGCCGTTCGGTAACGTGATCGCTAAACTCATTGGCCAGGCAGATGCCCAGCCTGAAGGGCGTGCCATCGGGGCCGATCAGATAGATGCCCGCCAATTCGGGTTCCTCGCCGCCATCCTGCGCAAAGCCGGGCATGGTGAGCGGCTCGCCGGGGCCGACCAGATGCGAGCCATCCCCTTTATAGAACCATTCGGGCTGCTGGCCGGTCTCGCCCGGGCCAGGCTTTCCGCCCTCCAGTCCTTCCAGAAACATGCGCATGGAATCCGTCTTGGTCGCCGCGGCAGAGGCCTCGCGGTGCATCTTGTCCCGCCCTTCGGCTGAACCCAGATGCGTCAATCCCGTCCCCGTCATCAGGAGATGTGCATCGTCTTCATGATCGATTGGCGCGATCAGCAACCCGGCTTCAAATGCTGCGACGAGATCAACGGACTGACCCGCGCCGGCCTGCGCCACGGCTTCGCTGAGCGAAATCGCGTGAGTGATCGCGTGCGTCGCAAGGGCTCTCACGCTGTCAAAGCCCGGCACAAAGGCTGCGTGATCATCGTGCGCTGCGATCACCGAGCGCTTTCCGTCTTCACCGCGATGCTGCAGCAGGCGAAATGCCATGAACCTCTCCTATTCCGAAACGTCGCGCCTGTCCGGGCGCGCTCTGGTCAAATCAACCCAGCGACAGCATGCCATCGATCAGGCGTGGCGCACCATCGCGCGCCGCATCATCACGCAATTCGGCCGGCAACACGGACTGCGGCAGATTCTGGTAAGAAACCGGACGCAGGAAGCGATCGATCGCAAGGCTGCCGACCGAGGTTGTCCGCGCGTCCGACGTGGCAGGGTAGGGGCCGCCATGAACCATCGCATGGGTCACTTCGACCCCCGTCGGCCAGCCATTGGCCAGAATGCGGCCCACCTTGCGCTCCAGCAGCGGCAGCAGGCGCTTCGCCATCGGCTCATCGCCCGCATCCATGTGCAGCGTGGCGGTCAATTGTCCTTCGAGCGACGTCAGCACGCGTTGCAACTCGGCTTCGTCGCTGCAGCGCACGATGAGCGAGGACGCCCCGAACACTTCTTCCGCCAGCGCCTTGTCGGCGAGAAACGCCTGGCCCGAGGTTTGGAACAACGCCGCCTGTCCGCGGGTCTTGCCGTCACCTGCTTTGCCACGCTCGAGCATTGCGATATTCGGACGGCCCGCGATCGCTGCGGTTCCCTTCTGATAAGCATCGTGAATGGCCGTGGTGAGCATCACCTGCGCGTCGCATCCCGAGACAGCCGTCGTGGCGGCTGCGATAAAGGCGTCCAAGCCTTCGCCTTCCACCGCCAGAATAAGGCCGGGGTTAGTGCAGAATTGCCCCGCACCCATGGTCAGCGAACCGACAAAGGCGGTGCCAAGCGCTGCGGCACGCGCCTTGAGCGCTTCGGGCAAGAGCAGCACGGGATTAATGCTCGACATTTCGGCATAGACGGGGATCGGGACCGGACGCGCCTGCGCCAAGGCGAGCAGCGCAAGACCGCCGCCGCGCGATCCGGTAAAGCCGACAGCGGCGATGCGGGGATCCTGCACCAGCGCGCCGCCCAGATCATTGCCCGGGCCGACGAGATGCGAAAAAACGCCATCGGGCAGGCCCATGGCCTTCACCGCGCGGGCGATCGCATCGGCGATCATCGCGCCGGTTTCGGGATGGGCAGGGTGCCCCTTCACCACGACGGGGCAGCCGGCCGCCAGCGCGGACGCCGTGTCGCCGCCCGCCGTGGAAAAAGCGAGGGGAAAATTGGACGCGCCAAAGATCGCGACGGGGCCAAGCGCCACCATCCGCAGACGCAGATCGGGGCGCGGCAGCGGTTGACGATCGGGCAGCGCGGGATCGATGCGAAGGCCGAGCCATCCGCCGGTGCGCACCACATTGGCGAACAGCTTGAGCTGGCCCACGGTGCGGCCCCGTTCCCCTTCCAGACGCGCGCGGGGCAAGCCGCTTTCGCGCATGGCCGCGGTGATCAGCGCATCGCCAATGGCCAGTATCTCTTCGCCGATCCGCTCCAGGAAAGACGCGCGCGTCTCGCGGGTGGTTTCGCTGTAAATCGGAAAGGCCGCTTCGGCGGCGGCGCAGGCTGCGGCAACGTCATCAAGGCCGTGCACGGCAAAGACTTTTTCGCTGGATAGCCCGCTATCGGCATCTATCGAGCGAAAGAGTGTCTCGGAACCATTATCTAAATCAGCCATAACGTCATCGATCTCCTGATTACTCGGACATATTATAATGGGGCGTGATTGGCAATGCGTGTATGCCGTGCATGGCACGGCCCGCGGTCCGTTCCCATGAACAATTTAGCGTTTCGGCATTGGGCCGCGCCTGTTAAATGCTTCCGCAGAGGAAACATATGGTTGATGATAAAGCAGTAAGCGATCCTGTCAGCGCCGGCGAAACGAGCAAGCCGCGCGGAACGGGGCGGCGGCTGCGCGGCGCGATCGCTCACAAGATCGGGACGGCGATCCTGTCGGGCCACTATGCACCCGGCCAAACCTTGTCGGGCGAAATCGCGTTTGCCGAAGAACTTGATGTATCGCGCAGCGCGTATCGCGAGGCCATGCAGGTGCTGACCGCCAAGGGGCTGGTTGAAAGCCGACCGAAAGCCGGCACGCGCGTGCTGCCGCGCAATCGATGGAATTTGCTCGATCCCGACGTGCTTGCCTGGGCGTTCGCCGAAGAGCCCGATGTGGAATTCGTCCGCAATCTTTTCGAATTGCGCGCGATCGTCGAACCCGCCGCCGCCATGCTGGCAGCGCAGCGTCGCGATCGCGATGATCTCAAGGTGATGAAGACCGCGCTCGCTGCGATGCGTCGTCATACGCTGGCCACCGAATTGGGGCGGGCGGCAGACCGGGATTTCCACAGCGCCATTCTCAACGCCACGCGCAACGATGCCCTGATGGTGTTGACGGCGAGCATCGGGGCCGCGGTCAATTGGACGACCCAATATAAGCATCGTGCGCGGGCACTGCCGCGCAATCCGATCCCGGATCATGCGCGCGTCTATGATGCCATTGCGGCGGGCGATCCGGTGGCGGCCAGCGAAGCCATGCGGGTGCTGGTCGAGCTGGCGCTGGAGGATACGCAAAGCTCAATGATGGATTGATCCCGCGTGATCCATTCGTCCGCGGGACACGGCTTTGTGGCGGGGATCGCCTGGCTCTGGGTGCGACAGGCGTCGCGGGGGCGATCCGCCGGCTGCGCAAACGGCTTGCCATCCAATTTGTTGTCAGACTAAACAGGCGATCAACAGCGTCTGAGCGCGGTGATCCGCAGGCGACTCCATCCGGGCTTTCAACGACGGCGTGAACGGTGTCTGCAAGCCTGTGAACATCGCGTTCAGAACGAATGTCATGGGAGAAGAAAATGGATGCCCCCCTTTATCTGCCGGCGTCGGCCTATGAACAGCCGCAGACCGTCGATTATCTGATGTCGACCGCCAACAGCTCGATCGCCGCATTGCTCGCGGTGCCGGCCGCCAAGGCGATCCTGCTCGCGGAAATTCCGGAGATGGAAGCGCGGATCAGCACACCCATGCTCAAGCCCCATCTCGGCAATTTTTCGCCGCGTTCGCTCGTGCAATTCGGTCTGTTCAAAGCGGATGCGCTCGATCGCGTCGATGTGAAGCTGCGGGCGCTGTCGACCGCCAAGGGGAGCACGCAATGACGATATCCGGCACGCGGTTCGAGACCGACCGCCGCACAGCCATGACGCTCGCCACCGGCGCGGTCATGCTGCCGCTGATCCCGTCATCGTCCCTCCATGCCGCGGTGCCTTCGCCCGCGCCGCTGGGGCTGGGCCGCCAGCAGCCCTTTGACTCGGATTGGCGCTTCCTGCGCAGTGCGGGCGAGGGCTTCGAAGCGCCCGATCTGGATGACAAGGCGTGGCGCAGCGTCGATCTGCCGCATGATTGGAGCATCGAGGATGTGCCGGGCGAGGCGTCGCCGCGGCAGGTTGGTCCCTTCACGCGCGATTCCGTGGGGGGTGCCGCCACCGGCTTCACCGTGGGCGGCGAGGGCTGGTATCGCAAGCATTTCAGATTGGCGGCGCTTCCTGCGGATTGCCGCGTCGAGATCGAGTTCGACGGCGTCTACATGCTGAGCGATGTGTGGTTGAACGGCAAGAACCTGGGCTCGCATGTGCATGGCTATACGCCCTTTTCATTCGATCTGACCCCGCATCTGCGGCGCGACGGCGATAATGTGCTGGCCGTGCGGGTCCGCAATCTGGGCAAGAACAGCCGCTGGTATTCGGGATCGGGCATCTATCGGGAGGTGCGGATCAGCATCCTGCCAACGCCCGCGCGCATTGCGCATTGGGGCGTGGCGGCATGGACCCGCCGCATTGCGGACGGACAGGCGAGCATCGACGTCACCACGCAGACGGACAATGCGACCGCCGATCTGATGCTCACGACCCGATTGCGCACGGACAAGGGCAGGATCGTGGCGGAATCCACAAGCCCCGCCAGTGGCGCGGTCGAGCAGGAGCTGACGGTGAAGTCACCCACGCTCTGGTCACCCGACAAACCCCATCTCTACACGCTGGAAAGCGAACTCAAGCGCGGCAAGACCGTGGTCGATCGCGTGTCCCAGCCATTCGGCATCCGCATCGTCACGATGGATGCCGCCAACGGCATGAAAATCAACGACACGCCGATCAAGCTGCGCGGTGCCTGCATTCATCATGATAACGGCCTGCTAGGGGCGATGGCCTTTTCCGACGCGGACGAGCGGCGTGTGAGGCTGCTCAAGGCACGGGGGTTCAACGCTGTCAGAAGCTCGCACAATCCGGCGTCCGCATCCTTTCGCTCTGCCTGCGACAGATTGGGCATGTTCCTGATCGAGGAAGCGTTCGACATGTGGCATGTCGCCAAGCTCAAGGACGACTATTCCAATTACATCGCGCAGGATTGGGAAAATGCGCTGGCCGCCATGGTCAAGAGCGCGCGCAACAGCCCGAGCGTGATCATGTGGAGCATCGGCAACGAAGTCCCCGACCGCTCTTCGCCCGAAGGCCTGGAATGGTGCTGGAAATTCTCCAACGCCATCAAGACCATGGATCCGACCCGGCCGATCACCGCCGGGCTGAACGGCGTATTGGGTGCCCCGGTGATCGCTTCGGAAAAGACGGCACGCCCCGGCTTTGCCGGCAAGACGGATGATGCGTCCACGATTTTCCTCGACGTGCCCGGCTATAACTATCGTCTCACGGATATTGAAGCCGAGCAGAAAGTGCATCCGGAACGGGTGATCTACGCTTCGGAGACCTTCCCGGTCGACGCTTATGATTATCAGGCGCTGCTTGAGCGTGCGCCCTATTTCATGGGCGAATTCGTCTGGACGGCGATGGATTATCTGGGCGAAGCGGGGTGCGGGGCCACGGCGCGCGTCAAAGCCAATGTGCCTTTTTATCTGGCGCAATATCCGTGGATGAACGCGTGGTGCGGCGATATCGATCTGATCGGCCAGCAAAAGCCGCAATCGCTGGTCCGCGACGTGATCTGGGGGCTGAGCCCGGTCGCGCTGCTGGTTCAGCGGCCGATTCCCGAAGGCATGAAGGAGTTCATCGCGCCCTGGGGCTGGCGGGACGAACTGCCGTCCTGGACATGGCCGGACGCGGCGGGCAAGCCGATGGCCGTCCGGATCTACAGCCTTGGCGACAAGGTTGAGCTGCGGCTCAATGGTGCATCCATGGGCACGAAAAGCCTCACGCCGCAGGATAAGGCGATTGCCGAGTTTCAGATCGCTTATGCTTCCGGCACGCTGGAGGCGATCGCCTATCGCAATGGCAAGGAAATCGGTCGCCAGCGCCTCGAGACCGTGTCCGCGCCCGCGCGCCTTCATGTCACCGCTGAGAAGCCGGCGCGGCGGGCGGATCGTCAGGGGTTGAGCTATGTCGCGATCGAGGTGCACGACGCGCAGGGACGGATCATTCCGGAAGCCGAATTGCCGGTCCAGCTTGTGGTGAACGGCCCGGCCGCATTGATCGGCTTTGGCAGCGCCAGTCCCTTTGCCGTGGGATCGTTCCAATCGGATTCGGCCAAGACGTTCAGAGGCCGCGCGCTGGCGATAGTGCGCGGAACGGGTGGCAAAGGATCGGTTCGGCTTGAAGCGCGGACCGAGGGACTGGCCGGCGGCGCGGCCACATTGCGCCTGGGTTGACGGGAAGGGCGGATATCTTGTGACCCTGTGCATGTCATGGAGTGGGTGCCCATGACGCGCGCCTGCTTATCAGTGAGGCGTCCGGCGCGCCGATGCTATGACCGTCATGATCGCGGCGATCACCTTATCGCAATGGGCCTCGGCTTCGCTTTCGTCCACGGCACCCGTCATGGATTCCTGACCATGCCAACCTGAAATGGTGTGGAGGAAGATGTTGGCCAGCAGGAGCCAGTCCACCTCATGGCTGGCTGGCAGGTCACTCGCCTGAGCCATGTCCTCGGCCAGGAAATCGATGTAATGACGGTTGCCGATCTCATCCCATATCTGCATGATTTCAGGGAAGGAGGGCGAGGCATTGCGGATCAGGCGCGTTGCCAGCGTATATTCGCTCCATCCGAAAACCGCGATCAGCGTGTGGGCATGATGGCGCAGACGCAATTCCAGATTGGCCGGAAGATCTTCATCCTGCTGACCCGCGCGCAGCGACAGATTGCCGAGCAAGTCCTGGATGATGGCGCGAAACAGGGCTTCCTTGCTGTCATAACGCGCATAAAGCGTGCCTTTTGACACACGGGCGGCGGTCGCGATGTCATCCATCCGGGTGGCATCGAAACCCATGTCGAGAAAGAGTTGACGCGCGGTTGACCGGATCGCCGCGTCGATTTCACTCGTGCGCTCGGCTGTCGGCCGGCCACGGCGGGAAGGCGCGTCAGCAATGCCGACTATAGTCTGTCCATCGCGCAGCGCCATCGGATCAACGTCCTAGTTTCCATATGTGAAGCCATGCCATCTCGTGGATCATATCTCCACGAGATGGCCGTTTGGCTCAGCGTTTACCCGGAGTCTTGCAGGAAGCGCCCTTGGTTGCGGTCCAGGTGATCGCTTCCTCGAGCAGGGCGACGTGCTGGGGCTGGCTGTAAGTTGCCGGCACATGGCCGATCGCGGAGTAGAACATCCGTCCCTTGCCGATGCAGTTCGTCCAAGCGAGCGGGTGATCGCCCATGCGCAGATCCAGGTTCATCATCCCCATCGGTTTGTAGGTGCTTTCGTCCAGCGTCAGCAGCACGTTGGCACCGGCATCCCGCGGATTGGTGCGGAAGGAATACCATTCGTCGGTCATCCGCCATTCCTTCGGCAAGACCTTCGCGAGCGGATGGGCCTCGTTCACGGCCACGCGCGCCTCTTGAAACTGAGGGCTTTGCGGATGGCCCTTGAAACGGGCACCGATCAGCGTGTCCACATACCAGTCCCAATAATAAACAGGATCGCCGGCTGATCCGTGCATCGCGATGAAGCCGCCGCCGCCTTCGATATAATTCTGCAGTGCGCGGCGTTGGCCGAGCGTGAGCACATCGCCGCTGATGTTGTTCCAGATGACCGCATCGAACTGACGCAGGGTCTTCGGATTGATCGCGCCGCCCTTTTCCGTCACCGCAATGGCCCAGCCCTTGCGTTTCGCCATGGCCAGCAGCGCTGCGTGCGAAGCATCGACCGAGGGACCGTCACGAAACCCGTTGATCTTTTCGAACAGCAAAAGCCTGGGACGGCCCTTCGCGAGCTTGAATTTGGGAACGTCATTGTCGTATCGCGCGCACCGCGCCACCTTGTCGGCCGGCGTGACCGGCAGCGCCTGCAACTGGGTATCGATCGTCCGCAGTCCGTCTTCCTTCAACCCGAGAAAGCCGGATGCTTCCCGAAGAGAGAGGATCGCGGCGAATGTCGGCGCAACCGTGCCGGCGAAGCGGGCAGGCAAATTTTTGAACTTGCCAGGCGCGGCCTGATCCAGCACCGCGCGCGCCGCCGGGCTGAGCAACACATCGACCAGCGGAGATCCGATGGAGAATTTCGCATCGCGCAGGGGGCAATCCACAACGGGAGCCGCTGCCGCGGGCGTAGCGAAGGCAGAAGCCAAGATGGCGATGGTGCCGAATAAGGCGCTTTTGATAGACATCGAACTGAATCCTTTGTGGGATAGTGTCTGGATTGGCGCAGACGGAATGGATTTCACCATTCCGTCTGTGCGCTTTGTCGCCGCGTCAGATTTTGCCTTCGCGCAGGAATTCCACGGCATGGTGCGCTGCCCGCGCCGACAGCGCCATATAGGTAAGCGAAGGATTCTGGCATCCGCTCGAAGCCATGGCCGACCCGTCCGTGATGAACAGGTTGGGTACGTCGTGCGCCTGGTTGAACCCGTTCAGCACGGACTTGGCAGGATCCTTGCCCATGCAGGCCGTGCCCATTTCGTGGATGCCGAGACCAGGAACGCCCGGCTCCGTTCCGGTGCTCACGACAATCCCGCCGACGGCTTCGACCATCGCCTTGCCATCCGTGATGATCTGCTTCGCCATTTCCTGTTCGTTCGGCCCGATGGCGCAATCGATATGCGTGATCGGGATGCCCCATTTATCCTTGCGGTTCGGATGGAGCGTCACCCGGTTTTCGGGATTGGGCAGCATCTCGCCAAAGCCCGAAATATAGACCATCCAAGGGCCGAGTTTGCGCGTGCGTTCCTTCAGATCAGCGCCCATGCCCGGCTTGCCGAGCGCCGCAGTGCGCCAGCCCATCCGCATCGCGCCGCCCTGATAGCCATAGCCGCGCAGGAAAGCGCCGGGTTCGGAAACATTGCGGAAGCGGGGGATGTAGAGGCCGGTCGGGCGGCGGCCCTTGTAGAAAGTGTCCGGTCCATTGGGCAGCACACCCGCCACGGAAAGGCCGTAAAGGTGATCCATCAGGTTTCGCCCGACCATGTCCGACGAATTCGCCAAACCCTCGGGAAAGGCGTCAGACTTGGAATTGAGCAGGATCTGGGTCGTGCCGATGGTCGAAGCGCAACTGAAGATCACCTTGGCCTCATAGGTCTGGGTCTTCTTCGTATTGGAATCGATCACGCGCACGCCCGTGGCCTTGCCGGTCTTGGGATCGTGGATGATGGAATGGACGATCGCATCGGTAACGATCGTCAGATTGCCGGTGCGCTCCGCGGCGGGCAGCGACGAGCTGAGGCTTGAATGGTAGGCACCATAGCTGCAGCCGCGTTCGCATAGCGAACGGACCTGACAGGATGTGCGGCCCAATTCCTCATGCTGCGGCTGGGCCTGAGAAAGATTGGCCACGCGCCCCGGGATCACGTTGCGACCGGGAAATTTGCTCTCCACGGCTTTCTTGAACATGATTTCGGCGTCGTTCAGGCCGAAGGGCGGCAGGAATTCGCCATCGGGAAGCTGCGCCAGCCCTTCTTTCGAGCCCGCGACCCCGATGAACTTTTCGATATGATCATACCAGGGGGCCAGATCCTCATAGCGGATCGGCCAATCGGAACCATGGCCGTCCTTGGCATTGGCCTCGAAATCCATGGCGGATAGCCGGTAGGATTGCCGGCCCCACATCAGCGAACGGCCGCCGAGATGATTGCCGCGGATCCAGCTAAACGGTTTGCCTTCAGGCGTGGAATAGGGGTGTTCGCTATCCTTCACCCAGAAATCCTTGTTCGCCGAAGACATGGCGTAGCACTGGCTCTGGATCGGATAGTCGTTCGCCACTTCCTCTTCGGGAATCATGCCGGCGTCCGGAAGCTCCCAGGGCTGCAGGCCATCGCTGTACGAGGCACCATGTTCCAGCTTGCGGCCGCGCTCGATCACGAGCGTCTTGAGCCCGCGTTCGCATAATTCCTTAGCAGCGATGGCACCGCTCATGCCCGAACCGATTACGATTGCATCAAACATATCAAATACTCCGTTCAGAACAGGCCGGCGCCGCCGGTGGGGCGGGTTTCGGAGGTGACGGGTATGGAGGGCAGCCAGACGCCGGGCGTGTGCTCATAGACCAGCTCGTGGGTGAGCGCGGCTTCCGAGATATAATAAAGGATGACCAGCAGCTCTTTCAGCTTGCCATAGCTCGGATTGGCGTAAAGCGGACCTTGCAGCATGGCGAAGGTTTTCGAATCCTTCGGACGCGGCATCACCTTGAGCGCCTCCACGTCATAGGGCAGGAGCAGCGCCAGGCGATCCGCGCTGGAAAGATCTGCAAAACCCTTGCCTCGCTTCTCGATGGCGAGACGATCGACCGCCGTCAGCGCACCGATCAGTTCATCGCGGCGTGCAGGCGACGCCCAGTGAAAAAGCAGCGCATCGAAGGTGGCGGGCACTCCCGCATCCACCGCACCCGGTGTATCGGTGCGCGGCACGAACGTGTCCGCCAGCGCCGTGAGCAGCAGGAAATTCGGCTTGGAAAGCCCAGACTTGCCGCTTGTGGCGGCTTTTGCCAGAGCCGCGGTGCTGAAGCCCCCCGTGGCGGACGCCCCCACAAGCAGCATCATGCGCGTCATCATCGATCGCCGGTCCAGCGACAGCAGTTCATTCATGAGCATCACTCCTTGTGAGCGTTCGTTCGGACATCGGATTTTGCAATGCCGTCATTGCGCCTGGTCCCAGCATTCGCGGATCAGACCATGGCCTTCGGTATAGACCTCGCGCGGATCGGCGAAGAAATCACGCCATACGCGGGTGGCGGCTGCAAGCTCAGGCACGCCGCGGCCAAAGGCCTCGATCGTGAGCCAGTCATCATAGCCGAGCGCCTTGAGCGCGGCGATCGTCTCCCGGATCTTCGCGTGGCCGCGGCCGGGCGTGCCGCGATCGTTTTCCGAGATATGGACGTGGGTCAGCGCGCCAGACGCATGGAGCGCGTGCAATGCCGCGATCGGATCGCGCTCCTCGATATTGGCGTGGAACGTGTCATACAGAATGCCGAAGCCCGGCTCCGCGACCCGCGCGGCATAAGCGATCGCCTGCTCGCAGGTGTTGAGCAGATGCGCCTCGAAACGGTTGAGCGGTTCGAGCGCGGCGGTGATGCCGGCGGCATAGGCTTCGGGAACGATCTTGCGGTGAATCTCGGCACAGTGCTCAAGCTCGGTCTCGCTGGGCCGTTCTCCGGTGAAAACACCCAGCGCCTGAAACCAGGGACCGGCCAGAACGGTGCCGCCCAATGCGGCGGAGCAATCGATCACCCGGCGCAAATGATCCATGGCGCGGGCGCGATCGGCGGCATCGGGCGAGATCGGGCTATGCGCCGCATCCGGGATGATGGCGACCACGGTACGTTGCAGGCCGATATCGTCCAGCACGCCGCCGAGCCAGCGATAATGCGCCGGATCGCCAACATCGAATACCGGGACTTCGACGCCGTCAAAGCCGGTATCCTTCAAGGCCTGGAGAATCGGGATATGCTCCTCGGTGACGTGGCCGGTCCAGAGCAGCATGTTGATGCCGATTTTCATGTGTTCAGCCTTTCCGTTTGCGCTCGGCAAGCCAGACGGCCCCGAAGATGAAGAAGAGGATCACTGGAACAAGGGCGATCACCTGGAAGGATTGCTGCGCAGCAAAACCCAATACCTGCTGCAATTCCGGCCCCGGCTGCAGCGCCGCAAACGCGGCCTCGCCGCCGGCCTTGTCCAGCTTGGCCTGGTCATAGATCTTGCCGATCTGGGGCAGGACGAAATAGATCGCCATGGCACCGGCAAATCCGACGATCCCGATGCTCCATGCGCCACCACGCGGAAAACGGCGCGCGGAGGCTGCGAGCATCGTCGGCCACATGAAACACACGCCAAACGCCCACAGTGTCGCCGCGACGATCGCGGTGGCGGGCGTCGACGCCAGGCTCAACAGATAAAGGCCGATCGCCGCCGGGATGGTGCAGATGCACAGCAGACCCATGTCCGAAAAGCGCTGCTCCAGCGCGCCTGCAAAATGGCGCATGATGAACATGATCGCGGAGACATAGACGAGCACCAATATGCCCGGCATCCCGACGCTCTGCGTGAGCGCGATATCCACCCAGGAACCCGGCGCGAGTTCGGCGGACGCGGTGAGGAACATGATGCCCGGAAAAATCCAGAAGCTGGGGCGCTTGAAAGGCTCTGCCAGCATTTCCCTGAACGGCACGCCCATGGCGGTGCTTTCGGTCTTCGGAAAGGTCTGCGTCAGCGTCCACAGGCCAAAGATGATGCCGGGTATCGTGATCAGCGCAACCAGCGCCTGCCAGCCAAGATCGAACTGTTCGAAGAACAGGATGCTGGCGAGACCGCCGACCACGATGCCGGCGGGCCACCAGGCATGGAGCCTGTTGAGCTTGCCGGTCTTGTCATCGGGATAAAGCGCGGTGGTGACCGGATTGATCGAGGCTTCGGTCGCGCCCCAGCCAAAGCCGCAGACGACCATGCCGAGCGTCAGCAAACGATAGACTGAGTCGATGCCGTCCATATTGGGAGACAAAAGGATCAGCACCGGGCCGATGATGTAGCAGGCGGAGGCGAACAGGATGACGCGCTTTGCGCCGAACACGTCAAGCAAAGGGCTGATGATCAGCAGGCTGACGGCAAAGCCCAGAAAGGAATTGCCCAGCGCGGCGGCGATCATCTCGCCTGAATGGAGCGGCACGGCCGAGTCCAGCAGCGCCGCCTTGATCGCGCCGGACGCGCCGGTGCGGATCGAAAAGGAGAGCGCTGCCGTGAACAGGGCCAGCACACAGATCCAGAATATGGCCCTGCGATTATGCGTATCTGCGTTCATGCCCCTCATCCTTCTTTATCGTTTTTGTCGTTATCTTTGTTTCAGGTAGCGCTCAGGCCGAGCGCCCCGCGAATGATCGCATCATCCGCGCCCGTGCCGGCGAAATCATCGAACGCCTTTTCCGCCTTGCGGATCATGTGACGTGCGATGAAGGGCGCGCCCTCGGCGGCGCCCTGCTCGGGATGTTTGAGCGCGCATTCCCATTCCAGCACGGCCCAGCCATCATAGCCATATTGCGTGAATTTGGAGAAGATTCCGCCGAAATCGATCTGTCCGTCGCCCAGCGACCGGAAGCGCCCGGGCCGTTCGACCCAATTGGAATAGGAACCATAGACACCCGCACGACCGTTGGGGCGGAACTCGGCATCCTTCACATGGAAGGCCTTGATGCGATCATGATAGATATCGATGAACGCGAGATAATCGAGTTGCTGCAGCAGGAAATGCGACGGATCATAGAGAATGTTGGCGCGCGGATGATTGTCCACGGCCTCGAGGAAGCGCTCGAAGGTCACGCCGTCGTGCAGGTCTTCGCCGGGATGCAATTCATAACAGGCATTGACGCCCTCATCCTCGAACACATCGAGGATCGGTTTCCAGCGGCGGCCGAGTTCGGCAAAGCCGGCTTCCACCAGCCCGGCCGGACGCTGCGGCCAAGGATAAAACATGTGCCACATCAACGCGCCTGAAAAGGTGGCGTGGTTTTTCAGACCAAAGCGGCGACTGGCGCGGGCGGCGAGCTTGACCTGCTCCACAGCCCATTGCTGGCGTTCTGCCGGTTTGCCGTGAAGCGCCGCTGGGGCAAAGCCGTCGAACTGGGTGTCGAAAGCGGGGTGGGTGGCGACAAGCTGCCCCTGCAGATGCGAGGCAAGCTCAGACACTTCGACGCCATTGTGCGCACACACGCCCTTGATCTCGTCGACATAATCCTGGCTCTCTGCAGCCAGCTTCAGATCGATGAAGCGCGTATCCCAGCTCGGGATCTGGACGCCCTTATAGCCAAGGCCGGCCACCCATTTCGTGATGGAGTCCAGCGTATTGAACGGCGCCACGTCTCCAGCGAACTGGGCGAGGAAGATAGCCGGACCTTTCATCATATGCTCCTTCAGGAAATTGTCGAAAGATCGACCCACACAGCACCCTGGCGGCTCGATTCAAGGCTGGCGCGAATGAATTTCATGCCGGCGATCGCATCGTCCATCGTCGCAAAGCCAGGCTCGCCACTGTCGCTGGCGATGCCGCGGATCGCACGGCCGAAGGCGGCATAGATATTCGCGAACGCTTCGAGATAGCCTTCGGGATGGCCGCCCGGCGTGCGCTGGATCGCAAGCAGGTCCGCGGGCAGATAGGCGCGATTGGCACCGGCATTCCACAATTCGGTGGGGCGATCGCGCCGGCCGACCGTCAGCGTATTGGGCTCTTCCTGCCGCCAGTGCAGGCTGGCGTCCGCGCAATAGACGGAAATGGCAAGATCGTTGGCATCGCCCACGCAAACCTGGCTCGCGGTGAGCGTTCCCTTGCCGCCGCCAGACAGGCGGAACAGCGCCGCGCCGTCATCGTCGATCCGGCGGCCGGGCAGCATGTTGAGTTCGGCACAGATCGCGGCGATCCGCTCGCCGGTGATGAATTCCACCAGATTGGCGGCATGGGTGCCGATATCGCCAAAGGCACCGGCCTCGCCGGACCGCGCCGGGTCCACGCGCCATTCGGCCTGCTTGTTGCCGGCGATGTCGTCGGCACGAGACAGCCAGTCCTGCGTATATTTGACCATCACGCGCCGCACCGCGCCCAATTCGCCGCTCGCGATCATGGCGCGCGCCTGTTTGACCAAGGGATAGCCGGTATAGGTGTGCGTGACGGCGATCTTGCGTCCGCTGCGCGCCGCGGCATCGGCGATGGATTGCGCATTCGCCAGCGTATCCGCCAGCGGCTTATCTATGATCACATCGAATCCGGCCTCCAGCGCAGCGATCGCGGGTGGGGCGTGCATGTGGTTGGGCGTGACGATGGCGACGACTTCGATGCGCTGGTCCGCCGGCAGCGCCTTCTCGCGCTCCAGCATCTCAGCCCATGATCCATAGGTGCGATCCGCCGGCACGCCGATTTCGGCACCGGAGGCGCGCGATTTTTCCGGGGTCGAGGAAAACGCCCCGGCCACCAATTGCCACTGGCCCGCGATCGCCGCCGCGGTGCGGTGGACGCCGCCGATAAAGGCACCTTGCCCGCCGCCGATCATGCCATAGCGAATGGGTGTCATCGCCAGACCTATCGCGTCTGGGACAGATATTGGACCAGCGCGGCCCGCTGGCCGGCGTCCGTGACCGAAATGACCATCCGCGTGCCCGGCACCATGCGGGTAGGGGCGGTGAGATAGCGATCGAGATTGGCCTTGGTCCACGTCACTTTGGATTTCTGCAGAGCCGGCGAATATTTGAAAGCAGTCGCCGCGGCGTTCCGCCCGACCACGCCCCGCAAATTCGGCCCGACGCCGGCCTTTCCGCCGACCGCGACGGAGTGACAGGTCTGGCAGCGTTGGCGGAACAGCGTTTCACCATTGGCGGGTGTTTGCGCGCTCGCCGTCGCCGAACCGGCGACGATCGAGAGGGGAAAAGCGACCGCGCCCATCAAGGTGAGCGCTGAGGCAGACAAGAGCAGGGGGCGTATCATTCTCTCTCCAAATGAGGCATCATTTCCGCAGATAACCGGATTCAATTCAACCGAAACCCGCTATGCCCTTATTCGAACCGGCGAGTTCGATAAGCGGGTTGGCCGTCTGCGGTCAAGGCGAAAGATGACGTGACTTCGCTCCAGCGATGCCGTGCCATCCCTCAAACAATCGGTTGATCGCATATTGAGACGAAATATAACAAACTCACAAGTTCAATTAGTTTTCTACGGATTTCGGGCGCGCGATGCCCGGAGGCGCAAGGGTCAGAGAGAGGAATCGCCGATGTTCATCGAATCGAGTCGCCGCTCGTTCATCACCGGCCTCTCCGCGGTGGGCGCGATGGGCCTGTTGCAGTCGGGCGCGGTCGCCCGACCCACGCGGTCCTTCTTCGATCGCATCGGCCGTCCCCTCGGATTGCAGCTTTATACATTGGGCGACGAGGCGGGGAAGGATATCGACGCCACCTTCGCCCGTGTCTCGGCCTTTGGGTATCGGGATATCGAACTGCCGGGCCTTTATGGCCGCAGCCCCGCCGATATCCGCGCCGCCGCCGATCGTGCGGGCGTTGCGATCAGCAGCCTTCATCTGGCCGCCGGGGCATTCGGCAAAGGCACGGGCCTGATGCTCACCAGCCCGGTTGAAGAGATAGCCGCGAGCCTGAAAGCGCTGGGCGCGGACAAGGCCGTGATGCCGATCATGATCTTTCCCGCCAATATCAAGCCGGAAAAGGGCGAGACGTTCCAGAGCGCCATCGGCCGGGCGATGATTGAGGCGGGGCCGGATATATGGAAGCGCACCGCTTCGATGCTCAATGAGCGAGCCGCCGCCTTGAAGCCGTTCGGCATTCGCCTGGGCTATCACAATCACAATCTGGAATTTGCGCCCGTCGCGGGCACGACCGGATGGGATATTTTGATGGCCGAATGCGATCGGGATCTGATCCACTTCGAAGTCGATGCCGGCTGGATCGCTACGGCCGGGCTCGATCCCGTGGCCTTTCTGCGCAAGCACGCCGGACGCGTTCTGCAAATGCACGTAAAGGACGTGGCTGCGGGGAATACGCAGAATTTCGCGCTTTCGATGAAGCCTGCCGAAGTGGGCAGCGGCGTCCTGGATTGGGCGCGCATATTGCCCGCGGCCTACAAGGCAGGGGTGCGCAATTTCTATGTTGAGCAAGAGCCGCCCTTTACGATTCCGCGTATGGAGGCGGCACGTCGTTCGGCGGATTTCCTGACGGCCCTGAAGGCATGAGAGGGATGGTCACCGCGCCGGCAACGCGCGCGCACTTTACAGCGGACAGCCCGCATTTGCCACGGTCACGCGCGGGTTTGCGCATCCAATACCCCCAAATGGGGGTCGTCTGTGGTGATCTGGGCGGGTAATAAACTCGGACTATAAAAAAAGGGGAGGAATGATGAAGATTTTCCGTGCGCTCGCGTTGACGAGTGTTAGCTTGCTGTCGATCGCAGCGCCTGCATTCGCGCAGGATGGCGCGGTGGCTGAGCCTGCTGCGTCAGAGCCCGCCGCCAACGAAGCCATCATCGTAACCGCGCGTCGGCGCGAAGAAGACGTTCAGGATATTCCTTTGACGGTCAATGTGGTGACCGCCTCGACCTTGGAAAACCTCAACATTCGCGACGGTAGGGACGTCCAGACACTCATCCCCGGCCTGCAATTGCGCACCGAAGCGAACGGCGTCGGCGGCAGCGCCCAGCTTCGCGGCGTTCAATATGACATCAATACCGGTGCACCGCCCAGCGCGGCATTCTATTTGAACGACGCGCCGGTGGAGGCCAGCGTAGTGCTCCAGACGATGTATGACGTGGGTCAGGTCTCCGTCGAGCGTGGCCCGCAGGGCACGTTGCGTGGCATTTCCGCGCCATCGGGTGCGATCGTCGTTACGACGCGGAAGCCTGATCTGGAAGAATTCGGTGGCTACGTTCAGGCAACCGGCAACGATATCGGCACGATCAACGTCAATGGCGCGGTTGGCGTTCCCATCATTCCCGGCATCGCCGCGATCCGTATCGCCGGTGCGCTGGATACCAATGAAGGAAATCGCGTCCGCACGATCGAGACCCGTGGCGACGCTCGGGATCCTTATTCGAAAACCCAAGGCGGCCGTGCCAGCGTGCTCGTGACGCCGGCGGATTGGCTGCGTCTTGAAGGCGTTTATCAGCGGACTGACCGCAATGTCCGCAGTTTTGCGCAATATGAGACGTTCCCCGTCGCCGTAGCGGGCGCGTTGCCAAGCGTGGGGGTCATCACCGCCAAGGATCGTCTCTCGATCCAGGAGACGCCGACCTACATCGACCAGAAGTTCGAAATTTATAACTGGCGCGCCGAAGTGGCTCTGGCCGGCCAGCGGCTGATCTATCAGGGTGGGCACAACAGATTCGATGTGACCTCGATCACCAATCAGGACAGTGCGAACTTCCTCGTCGGTCGTGATTTCAATCAGACCGTCAATACAAGTTCGCGGCAGAGCACGCATGAAGTGCGGTTGCAGAATGAAGAGCGCCTGTTCGACATGGTCGATTATGTCGTCGGCTATTATAATTCATCGATGAAAGCCGCGACCAATCTCACGCAGCAGACGCCGGTTCTGCTTCCCGCTTCCTTTGGTGGCGGCATTGCGACGATCGCGCAGACTCCGATCAGTTCCTTGCGTGACGGCGCGATCACGGAAGAGTCGATCTTCGGAAACCTCACCGTCCATCTCGGCGAGTCCACCGAACTGTCCGGCGGTCTCCGCCACATCGATTCCCACAATCCGGTCGGCCGCCTTATCATCGCCGGCAACACAACGCTGACACCCGCCAAGGATGACAAGGGTTGGGTCTATGTGGCGTCGATCAAGCACAATTTTACGCCTGATTTCATGGTCTATGCCATGACCGGAACGTCGCGACGTATCGGCCCCAATCTGATCGGCGATTTCAGCGCCCTGAAATCACCTTTCCAGATGGCGTTTTCTGATCTGCCCACCGAAACATCGCGCTCCTATGAAATCGGCTTCAAGAGTTCCTGGCTGGACAATCGTCTCCGCCTGAACGCGACGGCCTATCATCAGACGTTCAAGAATTACGCATATCGTGCACCGACGGGCATCTATTATGTCAATTACACCGCCACGGTCAGCAATGGCGTGGTCACGACCACACCGGGCGTCAGTGCAGTCAATTTCGGTGCGGCTGTCCCCGTCGAAGTGAATGGCGTCGAAGCGGAACTCAGCTTCGCCATCACGCCTGAATGGAACATCGGCATCAACGGCAGCTATGCGCTGGGCAAGATCAAGAACGGCCTCGTGGCCTGCACGGATCTCAACGGCGATGGCGTCAACGATGGCCTGACCGCACCGCCGTCGCTTGCTGCACTGCAAGCTGTTGTGGGGGCGAACAATGTGTCCGGTTGCCGCGTAACGCAACGCTCGTCCTTCCAGTCGCCTTTCTCCGCTACGATCCAGAGCGAATATCGTCATTCGATCTCGCCCAAGGTGGATGGTTTCCTGAGAGGGCTGCTGTCGTTCAACGGGCGCTCGCAGGGCGATCCGGGCTATGCCTTCGATCAGGTCGATGCCTATGGCCTGCTCAACGTCTTCACCGGCGTCCGCGCTCCCGATGGTCAGTGGGAATTGTCGCTTTATGCGAAGAACATTCTCGACAAGACCGAAGTAACCAATCGCGGCCTGCCAGCGGTTACGAATTATCAGCAACTGAGCCCGTCATTCACCGCAGTCGCCGCGACCGCCACCAGCAGCTATGCGCAGATCAGCACGACGGCACCGCGCGAATTCGGGCTCAATTTCCGGTTCGCTTTCGGGTCACGCTAAGCCGGAGTCACATCGACAGCGCATAATCATGGCTTGTGCTGTCGATGTGGCATCTTCACATTTTTGAAATCACGATCAGGGAGTTCCGCGTGCGGAGCTCCCTTTTCTGTGGGCGCAGCAAAAGTGCACAAAAAAACGGCCCGGATATGATCCGGGCCGCGAGGAACGGCTCTCAGGGGAGAGTCGTGGTGACTGTCTAGCGCAAGTTGCTGCGCGACATTAGCCCCATATGGGGGCTGCTTAATTTTCAAAGCTATGACAACTCCTTATACTTGGCATCGCCCGTAACGATGCGTGAATATGACGACCTGTTCGGCACGAACCCGCAGCAGGCGCACCCCCGGAGCATGAGGATGCAGAATATGGTCGATCGCCCATTCTTGCGCAGCATATTCGATGCTGCGGCCGATGCGATCGTCGCCGCGCCGCACGATGGTCAGCCCTAGATATGGTGGACAGCCGTCATCTCGTCGATCCGGAACTGCTTCCGGGGCTCGCGCTTATTCCAGACATCGAATTTTCGGCTGAAACGCTTCCGGATATCCGCTTGCAGATCGCGCATATGACGGAACTGCGCGCGCAGCCGACGATGAATGAGGTCAGGGTTGAGCGCCGGACGATCAGCGCGCTCGCGGGGCATGACGTTCCGGTCCTGATCATCAGGCCAAAGGCACTGACGGAAATCCTGCCGGCCGTGCTGTATTTGCACGGAGGGGCATTCCTCCTCGGGTCTGCCAAGGCGATGCAAACCCCCAACAGCCTGATGGCCCTGGAAGCGGGCTGCGTGGTGGTGTCCGTCGATTATCGCCTGGCACCGGAGACGCCGCATCCCGGGCCGATCGAAGATTGCTATGCTGCGCTGCGCTGGCTGCATGACAATGCCGCATCGCTGGGCGTGGATCCGGCGCGCATCGCGGTGGCCGGCGAAAGCGCGGGCGGCGGCCTGGCCGCAGCGCTCGCGCTTCTCGCCAGGGATCGCGGCGAGGTTCCGCTGGTGCATCAGCATTTGATTTACCCCATGCTCGACGATCGCACCGGGCCGGACACCGCAAACCCCTATGCGGGGCAATTCATTCATTCGGCGCGCTCCAATCGCTTCGCCTGGTCATCCCTGCTCGGGCAGCCGGCGGGGTCGGAGGGCGTGTCGCCTTATGCGGCCGCGGCGCGCGCGGAGGATCTGGCGGGTCTGCCCGGCGCTTATATCGCTGTGGGCGCGCTCGATCTCTTCGCAGAGGAAAATCTCGACTATGCGCGCCGGTTGATGCGTGCCGGGGTACCGGTCGAACTGCACCTTTATCCCGGCGCCTATCATGGCTTCGAACTCGCCGCCAACGCCGCGCTGACGCTGCGGGCGCATGACAATTCCATCAACGCATTGCAGCGCGCGCTGCGCGCCTCGCTTTAAGGATCACAGACCATGTCGCTCAAAGGGAAAATTGCCGTTGTCACCGGGGCCGCGCGGGGGCTGGGACGGGCGATCAGCCTGCGTCTGGCGCAAGGTGGTGCGGCGATTTCGGTGTGGGATCTGAACGGTGCCGGTGCCGAGGAGACCGCCCGGATGATCCGCGAAGCCGGCGGCTCCGCGATCGCGGTGCAGGCCAATTCCGCCAAGGCCGACGAAATCGCTCGGGGCGTGGCTCAGACGCACGCCGAACTCGGCCCGGTGTCGATCCTGGTCAACAATGCCGCGCTGTCGCCCTTCGTGCCCTTTCAGGATATCACCGAGGAAATCTGGGATGATCTGATGGCCATCAATCTCAAGGGCCCGTTTCTGTGCTGCAAGGCGATCATTCCCGATATGCTGGCGGCCGGCTGGGGACGGATCATCAACATATCCTCTTCCTCCGCCCAGACCGGCGCGCCGGCGATGGCGCATTATGTGGCGTCGAAAGGGGGCGTCATCGGCTTCACCAAAGCGCTGGCGATGGAATATGCCAATAGCGGGATTACCGTGAACAACGTGCCGCCGGGGTTCGTGAACACCGAGGGGCTGCGCGAAGCGCCGGTGAATATCGACGCCTTCGCGCCCACCACGCCGATGAAACGTCCGGGCCGGCCGGAGAATATCGCCGCTGCGGTGGCTTACCTGGCCTCGGATGACGCCGACTATGTTACGGGTCATACACTGAGCGTGAATGGCGGCCGATATCTCGGCTGATCCGTCAGCGATAAGGAAGCCCTGTGGGATATTTGACCGAGTTACGCACGCAGTGGCGTCCGCTTGTCGCCGCCACGATCGGCCTGGGCTGCGGGTTTTCGATCACCAATTATGTGACGACGATCATGGCGCCGCATCTGCTGCAGGAATTTGGCTGGTCGAGATCCGAATTCGCCCTGATCAGCAGCCTTGGCCTCGTCAGCGTCGCCATCTTCCCCTTTGTGGGCCGATTGACCGACATGATCGGCGTTCGCCGCACCGCCATGATCGGCGTCACGGCCATGCCGCTGGCATTTCTGGGGCTCTATGCGATGAATGGTGCCATCAGCACCTATATCGCTTTGTTCCTGTTCCAGGGGATTCTCTGCGTCACGACCACGGCCACCGTCTATAGCCGGACGGTCGTTCAATATGTCATCCGCACGCGCGGGCTGGCGCTCGCGATCGTGGCCTCCGGGCCGGCGCTGAGCGGGGCTGTTGGCGGACCGCTCCTCAACAATTTCGTCGAAGCGCATGGCTGGCGCGCGGGCTATCTCGTGCTCGTGGCCTTCTCGACCATCGCCGGTGCCGCGGCGCTGTTGTTGCTGCCATCCGACAAGAAGCCGTCGGAGGCCCGTCCGCCACGCGCCAAGGCGGATTATGCAGAGATCTTCCGCAATCGGGGCTTCTGGGTGCTGCTCGGCGCGATGTTGCTGTGCAATCTGCCGCAGGTGATCGCGCTGACTCAGCTCAATCTGGTGCTTCTCGATAATGGGGTTTCTACAGCCGGGATCTCCGCCATGATTTCGATCTTCGCCACAGGCGTGCTCGTTGGCCGGTTCGCCAGCGGGCTGGCGCTGGATCGTTTGCCCGCGCATCTGGTTGCCGCGGTGGGGCTGGGCCTGCCCGCGATTGGATTGCTTTTGATTGCGTCGAGCTTCGACGCGCAGATCGTGCTGATGATCGCCGTCCTGCTCATCGGCCTGTCCTTCGGGGCGGAGGGCGATGTGGTCGGCTATCTGGTGGTCCGCAACTTCGGCGTTCGGGTCTATGGCAGCGTGATGGGCATGATGACCGCCGCGATCGCGATATCGTCGTCCATCGGGGCGATCGCGCTCAGCATCGCGATCAAGCTCACCGGCGGGTTCGGTGCCTTTCTGGTGGCGACCGCCATAGCGGTGCTCGTCGGCAGCATCCTGCTGCTCTGGCTCCCGGCCTCGCCGCCCGCGGAGGCCGCGCCGGATCAGCCAGCCGTTGCGTGATCGAGTCCGGCGCTAATCGCGCGGGGCCAGTGCGATCACGCTGCGCATGATGATGCGGATGAGGTCCGGCAGGCCACGGGCGCCGGTCTTCGCATAGATCGCCTTGGATCGCTTGCGCGACGTGCCCACGGTGATCCCCAATGCCGTCGCAGCCTCCTCGATCGACATGCCGCGGCTCAGCGCCAGCGCCAGCCGCGCCTCGCCGTTGGAGAGGCCGAAAAGCTGGGTGAGTTGCTCGCATCGATCCTCGGCGTGCCAGCTATCGCCATGGACATAGGCGATGGCAACTGCACGGGGATGTGCTGAGATCCGGTTATGCGTCATCGGGACCAGAAGCATGTCCAGCCAAGGATCTTGGCTCAGAATGAAGGCGCGCGGTCTGGCCTTCGGATCGTCGGCGATCGCTTCGATGGCGTCTAGGATCGTCCGTGCGAGCGATGCGGGCTCAATGACCAGACGGCTGTTAGCCCCTTTGCTCAGCACGCCTGACATCGTCATCGCGCGGCCGGCTTCATGATCGTATTCGACCAGATGTCCGCGGGCATCCAGCGTCATCCAGGCGAAATAGAGACGCCGCATGGCGTCTCCGGTGACTGAAGCCGAGAAGCGCGCGCTTTCGAGCGCGACGTATAGCCGCAGAACGCCTCGCATGATGGGGGCAATGGTCAGCAGCAGTGCTTCGTCGGCCGGCAGGAAATCGTCCATCCGGCGCGAGATCGTCAGCCAGGCGCTGACGCCGGTCGGCTCCATGACCCGGACCATCCGGCACGCCGTGATCCCGCTAGCGGCGATGACCTCTTGGTAGAACTTGCCGCTATGTTTGCTGCTATTGGGGGGATAGAGTTCGTCAAACGCATAGACCCGGCCTTCTTCCAGCTTCAGATCGGTCAAGGCTTCGAGGCCGCCCAAATGGCTTCCGTAAACCTGATCGACGGAAGGCACCGGAATATCCCCCGAAAAGAGGTGGACCGCTTCGGCCAGGGGCCGCTCATGCGGGCGAAAGAGAAGCGTCGCGAAATCGGCCCCGGTCAAGCGGCGCAGTTGATCCAGAAACCGCGACCATGGCGGGTCTTCGAACGCGCCATCCATGATGGCCGAGATCAAACCATCTTGATCCTGGGTGGAATGCAAGCTCGCTCTCCCGCGCCATGCCCGCATAAGGGGTGCTCTATCGCCCCGTATCTATGGCATTGCCCTGCCGCGGGCAATGGCGCGCTTCGCGGCGATCGCGTCAGCCGAGGCGGAACGAGACCATGCTGTCTTTCAGCCCTTCCGCGTGCGCGGTGACGATCACCTTTCCTGCGTGATCCGAACCCCGGATCACGGCAAGCGCACGCCCCCGCCATGCTTTGGCTTTGCCCGATCGATAGCTGCCGACGGCCATGGGGTTGGCGCTGCCAAAGGCGAGCAATTCGCCCGCACCTTGAACCGAAACCGCGATTTCGTGATCGCCTTCCGGAATGATCCGGCCCTGCGCGTCCACGACCTCGGCCGAGACATAGGTGAGCGCCTGCCGCCCCGCAGATCGGTCGCTGCGCTCGGTACGAAGCCGCACCGCCGCCGGGGCACCAATGGTCTCCAGCCGTCGCCGTCCGATCTCGACACCGTCGCGATAAGCGATCGCCACCAATGCGCCGGGCGCATAAGGCACGGTGAAATCGGCAAGCTTGTGATCAGAGGGCGTGAGCGCACGCACCGCGATCTGACGACCGTTTAGTTCCAATGCGATCTTGTCTCCCGCGCTGTAGGCGCGAACGGCCAGCGGGCGACCGGGTTCGACCGGCCAGGTCCAGCTTGGCAGCTCGTCAGACCATCCCCAGAAGCGCAGCAGCTCTTCGGTCCCTTCAGGCGCGGGCCGCTGGACCGCCACTTCCAGCGCGCTGACGCCCCATAAAACGTCGCGTGCGAAAGACGCTGCCTTTTGATTGCCGATCAGATCGATATCGCCGCAATAGGCATTGATCCAGGGCCAGCACGATGGAGGAATGCGCGGGGTGCCGGCGGGCAGGAATTCACTGCCGCCGATCCCGGCCTCTCCCAGATAATCCATCGCCGTCCAGACGAAATCGCCGATCAGCCACGGAGACTTTTCGGTTTTCTCCCAGATTGCGAACATCTCCTTGGGAAAGCTTTCCGATCCGTAAAAGACCCGCTGGGGGAAGCGCGCATGATCCGCTTCATAATCGGCAAGCTTGTAATTATATCCGATCACATCGAGAAAAGCGGTGCTGGTCCGATCGGTCGTGCCGGCAGCGCCGGCCCGGGACGCTTTTTCGGAGGTGGTTGCGACATGGCCGGCAAAGCCGTGGATCGCGGCGGTGACCGCCCGGGTCGGATCGAGGCGATGCACGGCATTGGCGAGTTGCCATTGCAGTTCGATGCCTGCGGGCTTGTCGCGACCGGGGATTTCGTTGCCGATGCTCCACATGACGATGCTGGCGTGATTGCGCATCGAACGGACGATCGTATCGAGATCCTTCTTCCAGTCGCGCTCGAAGAAGGTTGAGAAATCGTCGGGCGTCTTGGGTTCGCGCCACAAATCGAACGCTTCGCAAATCACCATCACGCCTTGAACGTCGCAGGCGCGCAGGAAAGCGGGAGAGAAGGGGATGTGCGAGGGGCGGACTGCATTATAGCCGCGCGCCTTGAGCAAGGACACCTTGCGCTGCTCGGCGTCGTCGAACGCCGCCGATCCGATGATGCCGTGATCGTGATGGATGCACCCGCCGCGCAATTTGGTGGGAACGCCGTTGACCGTCATCCCCGTCGCGGTGTCGAACGCGATCACGCGGACGCCAAAGGGCGTGTCCATGGTATCAAGCGTGCGCGATCCACGGCGCAATTGGGTGGTGGCCGTGTAGAGATTGGGCTGATCGGGCGACCACAATCGTGCGGCTGCGATCGACAGCGTCTGTCGCACGAGCGCGGTGGCAGGGGCGCTGCCTTCCCACATCGTGCGGCCCGCGGCATCACGGACGCGGGTGTGCAGCGTGAGGCCGGGGGGCAAATCATGGACCGCGCTTTCGATCTCGATCGACGCGATGCCGTCTACCAGACGGCGCGTGACGATCTGGACGCCCCAGCGATCCAGACGCGCCGGCTCGGCGGTCACGTCCAGCCACACATTGCGGTAAATGCCCGATCCCGCATACCAGCGCGCATTGTGGCCCAGATTGCGCGCGTGGACAGCGATCAGATTGTTCCCGTCAGCAGCCAGGAAGGGCGTCAGATCATAAGCGAAGGGCGTGTAGCCGTTGCGATGATTGCCGATCTTGTGGCCGTTGATCCAGACGTCGCTATCCATATAGACGCCTTCGAAATGGATCTCCACGCGTCCAGCCTTGGACTTTTCCAGTTGGAAGCGTTTGCGATACCAGCCTTCGCCCCCGATGGTGAAACCGGTATCGGTGCGGCCGGCGGATTTTTGATCGAACGGGCCGCGAATGCGGGCGGGGTCGCCGGCATCGGGTTGCAGATCCTCGATGCTCCAATCGTGCGGAAGATCGAGCGTGCGCCAGCCGGAATCGTCCAGGGCGGCGGCATCGAACCCGTCGCCGATGCCGCGATGGAAGCGCCAGCCCAGATTGAATGCCTGGTTCCGGCCAAGGGAGATGGCCTTGGTGCTGCGCGATTTTGCGGGCGCAGCGGCGGGGAGGGCGGTGGCAGCCACGCCGACCGCCGAAATGAGAAGCTCGCGACGATCGAGCGGGAATCCAGTCTTGCTCACCGAGCAGCTCCCGTCGACGGAATTTGCGCCAATTCGGCATTGATCGTGGCCAGCGTCTTCGGATCCACCGGCGGCCCGAAGACGGCGAAGTCCACCACCGTCATATTATCGAGCAATTTCTTCGTTTCCGGTATCTGCGTGATGAAGCCGATGCTTGGCATATATTTCAGCATCACCGCCCAAGCCGCCGGATTCGCCATCAGCTCTGCAACCGAACAGCCATCGGCGCTCAGCACATAGGGGCGCACGACAGGGGCTTCATAGGCCGCAGCAGGGGGGTAAATGGGCGTTTCCATGATCATCCTCTCGTGCGGATTCCAGCGAAATCGCCGCTGCGCATCGGCTGGTCTACAACGCGTCAAACGGCATGAGCATCTCCAAATGGAGATGCTTCGTCCTCGTCGTCTGGTGTAGGCATTCAAAGTGAGCTCTGGATGGGAAACAGTGCCATGCGATGCGGGGAAACATCCGCGGTCAGCGCGGAAACGCGGCTGGGACAGATGTTGAGAGAGGGCAATGATGAGGTTTCGATATTTCGCGCTTTGCGCTTCGGGCCTGGCGCTGCTGCCATTGGCTACGGGCGGCTGGTCCGTGCCCGCCGGTGCAAGTGCGCCGGCCACTAAAGATACCGTCAAATCGGCGCAGCCTGCAGGCATTAGCGATCAGCAATGCGCGGCATTGACCGGGCAGAAGTTGGCCAACGTCGAAATCCTGAGCGCCGTGGCGCAGCCTGCGGTGGCGTCCACGGCCATGCCCGCATTCTGCCGCGTCGCCGGCAAGATCGTGCCCGAGGCGGGTTCGGATATCCGCTTCGAGGTGTGGATGCCGAGCGCGGGATGGGACGGACGATTCTATGGCGTCGGCCTGGGCGGCTATGCCGGTTCGATCGATTCGATGACCTTGGGCCTTGCGGTCAGGGCCGGGCAGGCCGCCGTGGCCACGGATTCCGGCCATCAGGGATCGCCGATGGACAGCACCTGGGCCAAGGGAAATCCGCAGCGCGTGCGCGATTATGGCTGGCGCGCGACCCACCTTTCCACGGTGGCCGGCAAGCAGCTCGTCAAGGCCTTCTACGGCCGGGACGCCGATCGCTCCTATTTCGTCGGCTGCTCCGGCGGCGGGCGACAGGCGCTGATCGAAGCCTCGCGCTTTCCCGAGGATTATGATGGCGTGGTTGCTGGCGCGCCCGCGGCAAGCTGGACCGATCTGGCGATCGCGATGATCAATCCGATCCAGGCGCAGCTTCCGCCCGGCTCGGCCATTCGTCCCAAGCAGGCCGCGCTGATCCAGGAGGAAGTGGTGCGCCAATGCGACACTGTGGACGGACAGATCGACGGGCTGGTCGCCGATCCGCGACAGTGCAAATTCGACGCCTCGAAACTGGCGTGCGGCACCTCGAAATCAGCGCAATGCTTCGCGCCGGCGCAGGTGACCGCGCTCCAGAAAATCTATGCCGGCCCGCGCGATGCGAAAGGCCGGCCGGTGGCGGGTGCCTATCTTCCGAGTGGGGCCGAGGTGGGAACGCCATCTCCGCAGCTTGGCTGGGAGGGCTATCTTCTGAGGGGCGACAGCAAGCCTGGTGGCGACACATTGGTCTCCGGGCTTTTGCGTGATCTTGTCCAGACTCCGTTCGCCACGCCCGAAACCTTCAACTTCAACACCGATCCAGCGCGCCTGAAATCGGCATTGTCGGCTGATCTCGACGCATCGCCCAATCTGAAGCGTTTCTTCGCGCGTGGCGGCAAGCTTATCCTGTGGCATGGCTGGGCCGATGCCGCGATCCCACCCGAAGCGACGCTGCAATATCATAAGGCGATGCTGAAGCAATCGGGCGCGCGCGCGAAGGCTTCTTCGCAATTGTTCATGGTGCCCGGAATGCAGCATTGCATGGGGGGCACCGGCCCGGGATCATTCGGCCAGATGAATGCACCGCAACAGGGCGACACGCCCGAACGCAGCGTCGTCTCCGCACTGCAGGCCTGGGTCGAAAACGGCCGCAAGCCCGAAACATTGGTCGCCCGGCGTGGTATCGGCGGCCTGATGGGCATCAAGGCGAGCGGACCGGAAAAACAGCGTCTGCTGTGCGCCTATCCGAAACGGGCCGTGCTCCAATCCGGCGCGGATGCCGATCGCGCCTCCAGCTATCATTGCAAATAGGAACAGTTGATGATTTTCCAGAAATTGACACTCGGATTGATCGCCATTCTGCACGTTTCGGTGATTGCCTCCCCCGCTTATGCCCAGTCGGCTCCAACCCCGGAAATCGTGAAGATATGGCCGGGGCAGGCGCCAGGCACGGAAGATTGGAAAGGTCCGGAGACAGATAGCCCGGTGAAGCTGCCGGGTGCAGCGCCCATCAGCATGGTCAGCAACGTCACCGTGCCGACCTTGACGGTCTACCGGCCCAAAGCTGAAACCGCGAACGGCACTGCGATGATCGTCGTGCCCGGCGGTGGCTTTCAGACGCTGGCGATGACGCATGAGGGCGAAATGGTCGCGCTTTGGCTGGCCGAACGCGGCATCACGGCCTTCGTGCTCAAATATCGGGTCCGCCCGATCGCGGGTTTCAAGATGCCCCAGGATCTGCGGAAGAATGCCGAGCGCTTCAGGGAATTTGCCGACAGCTTCCTGCCAGGACGCGCCAATGCCTATGCCGACGCCACCCAGTCCATCCGTTTCCTGCGGGCCAATGCCGCCCGTTTCGCGATTGCGCCCGATCGGCTTGGCATGATCGGTTTCTCGGCCGGTGCGATCACCACCATGGCTATGGCCACGAATGAGTCCGCGGCCGATCGGCCCAATTTCGCAGCGCCGATCTACGGTGCCATGCTCGACAAGGGGCCACCAGTGGGTGGCCCTCCCTTGTTCATCGCTGTGACGCAGGATGATAATGCGGTGCCCGCGGGCGAAAGCATCAACATCTTCACGCGCTGGACCGCGGCCAATTTGCCGGCGGAGCTGCATATCTATGAAAGCGGCGGGCATGGCTTCGGTATGATGAAGAAGAACAAGCCGGTGGACGGCTGGATCACGGCCTATGAGGCCTGGCTTCGGTCGCATGGCTGGATGGGCGCGCCGAAAGCGCCTTAATCGTGCGGCGCGATCGCCAATACGCTGCGCATGACGATCCGGACCAGATCGGGAAGGCCGCGCGCGCCTGTCTTTGAATAGATTGATTTCGAATAGGTGCGCGCGGTGGTCACCGTCAGTCCGAATTCCGCCGCGGCTTCGGTCAGGTTCATGCCGCGGCTGATGGCCAGCGCGAGCCGCGACTCCCGCGGCGACAGGCCGAATAATTCTCCGAGCTGCTCATGCCGGTCGCTCGCGTGCCAATTGTCGCCGTGCACATACGCGATGGCGCAAGCCTCATGGCGGGAGGTCGCGGTGCTGCGGCCCGCCGGCACCAGCAGCATATCCAGCCACGGTTCCCGGTTCAGCGTCATCGCGCGCGGCCGGCTCGACGGGATTTGGACGATGCGCTCCAAGGCGGCATAAATTTCGCGCTCGAGTTTGCGGGGCGACGCCATCAATTTGCCGCTGGAATTCCGGCTGAGCACCTGGGAATTGTCCAGCACAAGCGCGCCTTGCTGATCGCAATCGATGATATGGCCATCGGGGCCAAGGGAAATCCAGCCGAATTGCAGACGCCGCACGGCTTCGGCGGTGAGAGAAGCTGCAAAACGCTCGCGCTCCATAGCCACGTACAGTTGGAGAACGCCGCGTAACAGCGGTGCAATCCTGACCAGCAACGCATCGTCGCTCTCGCTGAAATCGGCATTCTGGCGCGCGATCGTGAGCCAGGCGTCTACTCCGGTCTTTTCACGGACCCGCATTTGCCGGATGGCGCTGATCTTGTTCCGGTCCAGTATCTCGCAATAATAATCTACCTCAGCGGGCGTGTAGATTTCCAGCAGTTCGGGCAGTGCATAGGGTCTGCCTTCGGCCTGGCTTGGCATTCGCGGAGCGGGCGCAGCTTGCGTGGGAATGAACCGGCCTGAAACGGCCGTGGCGCTCTCTGCCGAAAGAAGCTGGAGCGCGTCGTCCATCGGCCGCCCAGGCGGATTGAAGATGAGCGTGGCAAAGTCAGCGCCGGTCAGGCTTCGCAATTGTTCCAGAAACGTCTTCCACAACGGCGTTTCCGCCACGCCATCGAAGAGCGCGGCCACAAGCCTGTCCTCGGCGTCAATGTCCATCGGTTATGGACTGCTCATCGATGCCATGTGCCAAATTCATCAACCCCGGCGCGTTCGCTCACCAGCGTGTTTTCCGGTGCCGAGGGATCGATGGTGCCCAGCGCCATGCCGGATAGCAGGATGTGATCGTCTGGAATGCCCAATTCGGCATGGACCACCGCGCCGAAATCGCACCAGGCCTGTTGCGGACATGTCTCCAGTCCATAAGCACGGGCGGTGATCATGACATTCTGCATGAACATGCCGCAATCCAGCCACGCGCCCTGCGGCATATCGCGCTCCATGGTGAAAAACAGGCCCACCGGAGCGCCGAAGAAATCGAAATTGCGCATCATCGCCGCCTTGCGCGCCGGCATGTCGTGCCGATCGATGCCGTAAAGCGCATAGAGATCGAAGCCGACCTTTCTCCGCCGGGAAAGATAGGGCTCCTTGAGGCGGGCGGGGAGATAGGGATATTCGAGGCTGGTCTCCTCCGCTTCGGCGGCGCGAAGCACCGCGCTGGAAAGACTGTCGCGCGTCTTGCCCGTGACGACGTGCACCAGCCATGGCTGGATGTTGGTGCCCGAGGCCGCCCGCGACGAAGCCTGCAGGATCGCCTCGATCACCGGTTCCGAAACCGGGTCCGGCAGAAAACGCCGAACCGAGCGGCGGCCTTTCACGGCATCGAGCGCTGATATCGATCCCGTCATTGCGCAGACTTCGCCAGTTCCTGCTGACGCTGCTGCTTGAGGATGAAGCGCTGGATCTTGCCGCTCGGTGTCTTGGGAAGCGTTTCTGCGAAATGCACGGTGCGGGGATAAGCATGGGCGGCGAAATTGGTTTTCACCCATTGCTGAATTTCGCGCTCCAGTTCCGGCGACGCCACATGGCCGGGGTTGAGAACGACAAACGCCTCGATCACTTCGCCGCGCACCTCGTCCGGCACGGCGATGACCGCGGTCTCCGCGACGCAGGCGTGGCTGGCGATCGCGGATTCCACTTCGAACGGCCCGATCCGATAGCCCGCCATGATGATCACGTCATCGTCGCGCGACGAAAAGTGGAAATAGCCGTCTTCGTCCATCCGGCCGACATCGCCCGTCAGATACCAGGCGCGATCCTCGGTGAATTTTTCGGCGGTCTTGGCTGGCGCGCCTTCATAGCCCTGGAACCAGGCCAGGGGGCTTTGCGCCATATCCATCGCAACGCGCCCGACTTCGTTGACCGCCGCGGGGGTGTCGCTGTCTTCGCGCAGGACGACCGCAGTCCAGCCAGGCATCGGCTGCCCCATGGACCCGGCCTTGATCGGGCGCGCCACGGCAGGATTGTGATGATTGTTGATCAACATGCCCGCTTCCGTCTGCCCATAATGATCGTGGACGGTGACGCCCAGCGCGGTTTCAGCCCAGGCATTCACGTCCGGCGTCAGGGGTTCGCCCGCGCTTGAAGCACGGCGCAGGCTCAGCGGCGCGGGGGCGGTGATGTCGGCGCTGCGCAGGGCACGGTAGACGGTGGGGGCCGCAGCGAAATTGGTGACGCCGTGTCCGGCGAGGATCGCCATGGTCGCCTCAGGCGAAAATCCGCCTTCGTAGAGGATGCCCTTCGTTCCGGTCATGAGCGTGGCGAGAATGCCGAAATACAGCCCATAGGCCCAGCCGGGATCGGCCGCGCACCAGAAGATGTCGTCGGGGCGCAGCCCATGCCCGAATTCGGCATAAGCATGAAATGCGGCGAGCGCGCGGAGCGGCACGACGACGCCCTTGGGATTGCCCGTGGTGCCCGAAGTGTAGATGTGGATAAACGGCGCATCGCCGCCGACCGCCACGCGCGGCGGCGCCGGCGCACGGCTTGCCATGAGCGCGTCGAACGTGAGCGCCTGCGTGCCTTCGGTGCCGGTGGTGATCACCTGCCACGGGGCATCGACGGGTATGTCAGCGCCCGGCGCGAGCTTGGATTGCTGCGCAGCATCGCACACCACGGCTTTCGCCTGGCTGCCGAGCAGGCGATAGGCGATGGCGGCCGGAGCGAAGGCGGTGAACAGCGGGACGTGCACGGCACCGAGACGCCATATCGCCACGAGCGTCACCAGATAGGCGCGGCTTTTGCCCATCAGCGTCGCCACGCGGTCACCCGCTCCGATGCCAAGCGCGTGGAGCGCGCCGGCCAGATGCTCGGATTCGGTGCGCAATTCTCCATAAGTGATGTCGCGAAAGGACATGTCGCCAGCGATGATGCGGTAAACCAGTGCCGCGGGATCATGCCGGTCGCACAACAGATCGGCGGCGCAGGCGTCGGGCGAGGCGTATCGCGCGAGCAATGTCGCGATGCGTTCATCAGTCGAGATGGCATTTATGGAATTTGACATGATCAACCTATCAATTGCGATGTGAAGACGTCGCGCTGGCAGCGATCGCGCGACGGATGGTGCTGAGGTAACTATTCGATCGCCGGCAAGCCAATTTTTTCGCGGCTGAGACTATCAAGCCGCGAAATGAGGCACGGATCAAGCGGGACATATCGGTCTGGGCAACCATGCTCCCTATCCTGGCAACCGCTGAAGTCATTCTCTTGCGCTCTCTACTGAAACATCAGTAGGTAGTGCAAGGCCGTCCGAAAATATGATCGACAGGGCTGTGGATGAGCATGTTCGCGCGATCAAGTTATGGATCTGCGCCATTTGACAGAGATAAACCGTTCCTGGGAGAGGCCAAGCAATGAGCGATGTCAGCAGACGCAATGTGGTGAAGGCAAGCGGCGCGGTGGCGCTCGCCGTGGCGGCGTCTCCCGGTGCCATGGCTTTGGTTGCGGCAAAGGCAGCCTCGCCCGAAGCCGTCAACCCGCGCAAAATGATCCATCCCGAATTGGTGGAAGCGGCGAAGCGTATGCCGACGATGCCCGAAGGCTTCTCCTTCTCCAACGCAATGCTGCCCCAGCTTCGCGGCATGGCGGGATCACTGACAAAGGAGGCGCGATCGGATGTCTCGGTGACGGAGCGGCGCATTCCCGGCGCTCGCAACGCGCCCGATGTTGCGGTCTATATCATCAATGCCAGAGCGGGCACCACGCGCCCCGCCATATTGCACATGCACGGCGGGGGCTTCATTCTGGGGTCTGCCAAGGATAGCATCCGCGATCTTCAGGATATCGCGCATAGTCTGGATTGCGTGATCGTCACCGTCGAATATCGCCTCGCGCCGGAAACGCGCTGGCAGGGCGCGCTCGATGATAATTATGCGGGCCTGAAATGGCTCTATGCCAATGCGGCTGAACTTGGCGCGGATCGCGCGAAGATCGCCGTGATGGGCGAGAGCGCCGGTGGTGGTCATGCGGCGTTGCTGGCGATCGCATCGCGCGACAGAGGGGAAGTGCCGATCGCCTTTCAAATGCTGGTCTATCCGATGCTTGATGATCGCACGGGATCGTCGCGCAAGACGCCCGGTCATGTCGGCTTCATCGGATGGCGTGCGCATGACAATGTCTTCGGCTGGCGCTCGTTGCTTGGCCAGGAGCCGGGCGGGGATTCGGTCCCCGCCGATGCCGTGCCCGCTCGCACGCTCAATCTCGCCGGCCTGCCGCCGACGTTCATCGGCGTTGGCGCGATCGACCTGTTTGTCGACGAGGACATCGCTTTTGCACGTCGCCTGGCAGACGCCGGCGTCTCGACGGAGCTTAACGTCGTGCCCGGCGCCTTTCATGGCTTTGATGCGATTGCGCCCGAGACCTCGATTGCAAAGCAGTTCACATCAGCCAAGCTGAATGCGCTGCGCCGTGCCTTCGGATTGCCAGCGACGATCTGATCGCTCAGGGATCGAGCCTGACAACCGTGACCGAGCGCGCGGGCAGGGTGAGGGACAGCGTGTCCCCCTCGGCCTTGGCGGAGAAAGGCTGAGGCGCAACAGCCGCAGGGCGATCGAACGTGTTGATCGAATCGATCTTGTCCGCCGTGAGGACGTGTCCGACCGCCTGGCGCACCGCCTTTCCCTTTATGCTGGTGCGCACGCTCACCGACTGATCGGGATCGATGTTCGTCAGCGCCAGCCAGACCACGCCATCCTTCTGGGCCGCCACCCCGTCCACCTGAGGCACCCCGATCTTGCCGGACCGATAGGTGCCGGTTTCCAGCGTAAGCGGCGTCAATTGCGCATCCTGGAACGGCAGATACATTTTGAAGATGTGATAGGTCGGGGTCAGCAGCATCTTCTCCTTGTCCGTCAGGATCATCGCCTGAAGAACATTCACCATCTGCGCGATATTGGCCATGCGCACCCGATCGGCGTGGCGCGCGAAAATGTTGAGATTGAGCGAGGCGAGGATCGCGTCGCGCAACGAGTTTTGCTGCTTGAGGAAGCGGGGGTTGGTATCGGCCATGGGGCCCAGCCAGGTGCCCCATTCGTCCACAACCATCGCGACCTTCTTTTCGGGATCATATTTGTCCATGATCGCCGCGTGCTGCGCGATCAGCGTATCCATGCCGAATGTCTGTTGCACGAACACGGCATAATCCTGCGCGTCGAAACCGGTCGCGGGGCTCGACATCGGCGTGGCACCCATCGTGTAATGGTGCAGCGACAGGCCTTCGAAACCCCAGCGCCACGGCCGCGTGCTCTGCCACGCCTTCATCACCGCCTCGGTATATTCGGGTTTGTCATCCTCCGGCCCGACCGCGATTCGCTGCATTTGCTTCGGGCCGCGGACATAGCGATGGGGCGGATCCTGCGCAGGATTGAGGTTGCGCACGAAGGTTGAATATTGCTTCAATTCCTCGACATAATGGTCGGCCGACATATTGCCGCCACAGGCCCAGCTTTCGTTGCCGATGCCGAGATATTTGATGCGATAGGGTGCCTTGCGCCCGTTGGCGGCGCGCTCCTTGCCCAGCGCGGAGGGCTGGTCGGTCGTCATATATTCGAGCCAATCCGCCGCCTCGCGCGGCGTTCCGGTGCCCAGATTGACGTTGATATAGGCCTCGCTGCCGATCTGATCGAGCAAGTCCATGAACTCATGCGTGCCAAAGCTGTTGGGCTCGATCACATTGCCCCAATTGCCATTGACGGTCTCGACCCGCTTCGTGGCCGGGCCGATGCCGTTGCGCCAATTATATTCGTCGGCAAAGCAGCCGCCCGGCCAGCGGACCACGGGCACCTTGATGGCGCGCAATGCAGCCACGACATCGCTGCGGATGCCACGGACATTGGGGATCTTGGACTCCTTGCCAACCCAGACGCCGCCATAAATGCCCTCGCCCAGATGTTCGGCGAATTGGCCGAAGATATCGCGATTGATCACGGGGCTGGTCTTGTCGGGCTGGATGACCACGGTCGCAACGGGCGCGCGTTCCTGCGCAGCCACGGGCACCGGCAGGGCCGGGATCGCCAGCGCGAATATCATGCAGATGTTTTTCAGATTCATGTCGCTCTTCCATCATCGCCGGCGCAGCCGATCATTTTTGGCCCGATAAAGGGCATTCGGACCTTATCAGATACCAAATATATTGTATGAGTATAGCGCAACAAGAAATCTTCAAGCCACTGAGTAATTGCAGTGGCTGAGAGAGCACCGATCTAGGGGTAGGAATGGAATGATGCACATGCGTGTGATCCGGAATTGGAAAAGAGCGAGCCTGGCCGGCCTGGCGCTGTTTCTGGCGCTTCAGGCGGCACCCATGGGTGCACAATCCAGCATGGCGGATGCGGACAATCCGGAGCCTGGCTTGCAGGGGCAGACGATGCCCGGAGAGGCCGTGATTCTGGCGCGTCCTTATGCCAAGGGCGTGCGGATGATCGGGCATTCCCCCATCGCTGGCCGCGATTCGAACATCCAGCTCGCCTGGGCCGGGCATTGCGCTTATGTCGCCAGCACATCGCCCAACATGCTCGGGGTGTTCGGCGTCAAAGCCGATCCCGCCAGCTTCGGTGTCGCCGTGATCGACGTCAGCGATCCGCGCGCCCCCAGGCAGGTCGGCTTGCTGCGCGATCGCGGTTCGCTTTATGCGTCGGAGACGCTCCATGCTGTCGAGGCGCGGGGACGCAAGGTGTTGGTGGCCGGCTCTTACGGCGCGAAGGATAGCGAAGCCTATACCGATATCTACGACGTCACCGATTGCGCGAATCCCAAGCTGATGGCCGAATGGAAATGGCCGCAAAGCGTGCATACGCTGACGCTGTCTGCGGACGGGAAGCGGCTTTATGGCACGATCATTTCGCCCTTCGACGGCAAGGGCGGTATCGCGGTGACCGACATCAGCGATCTGGCCCATCCGCGCTTCATCGGCAAATTCGCGGCGACGCGAACGGATGGCGGCAGCCATGAATTTGCCGCGCACGAACTGTCGATCAGTCCCGACGAGAAGCGGATCTATGTCGGTGTGATCGGTTCGAAGGGTGGCGATCTGAACAAGGGCGTGACCGAGCCTTTTCCCAGCCTGGCCACCTTCGGACCGGATGCCGGGGGCATCTACATCCTCGACAATAGCGACATCGCGCTCAACCGTGCGGATCCGAAGATGCGGCTGATCGGCACCGCCCCGCATGGCGGCTGGCATTCGGTGATGCGGGCCAGGATCAAGGGCGTTCCGTATCTGGTCGGCGGCACGGAGGGCATGGTGTGCCCCAGCAGTTGGCCGAAACTGGTCAACATGGCCGATGAGCGAAAGCCGTATGTGGCGGGCGAAGTCCGGCTGGCGATGAACCGCCCCGAAAATTGTTCGGCCAAGGATCTGGCGGCGAAGGGGCCGGCCGCCGTGGTGCCGGGGGCGGGCACGGCAACGCTGCATTTCAACGATGTGGATAGCGCCACAGACACCCGCATGGGGCTTTTCAATTTCATGTGGGCCGGCCTGCGCATCGTCGATATCCGCAAGCCCGCAACGCCCGCCGAAGTCGCTTACTTCAAACCCGGTGACGCGTGCAGCGGGCATGTGCGCTATGTGCCCGCCACGGGTCATATCTGGCTCGCCTGCGGCGCGAGCGGATTTTACGTGCTTGAACTGAAGCCAGAGGTGCGCGCCGCGCTCGGTCTGCCGCGCAAGGCGTCGCGCGGCAACAAGAAAAGGTAGTCGGGCATGATCGACGCGGGCGAGGGCAATCCAGGTGCCGACTTGCGGCAGCAATCGCTGTCTACGATGCTGCGGCGGTCAGCGCGGCGTCATCGCGAGCGGGTTGCCATCATCTGCGGCAGCGTCTCGTGGAGCTACGCCGATCTCGATCATGTCGCCGATCAACTCTGCAACGGCCTCAAGAGTGCGGGTCTGATCAAGGGTGACAGGGTTGCGGTCATGGCGCGCAACAGTCACGCTTTCGTGGCCTTGCGCTTTGCGGTCGCGCGCGCTGGCGGCGTGCTGGTGCCGGTGAATTTCATGCTGAACGTGGACGATACGCGCTATATTCTGTCGCATTCGCAAGCGCGGTTTCTGTTTGTCGATGCGCATTGCGTGGCGATTGGGCGGGAGGCCGGGGGCGAGGCGGTCGAAACCATCTATGGACTGCCTGGCGAACTGGAGCCGGTGCCCGGTGATGTGGTGGATTGGAACTCGCTCCTCGGCGCGCCTGACCTGCCTCCGGAGGTAACGGATTGTGATGATCTGCTCCAGATCATCTACACCAGCGGCACCGAAGCCCGGCCGAAGGGCGCGATGCTCACCCACGGTGCCGTGCTGTGGCAATATCAAAGCTGCGTGATCGATTGCGAATGGACCGCGGACACCATCGCGCTCCATGCCTTGCCCCTATTCCATTGCGCGCAGCTCGATGCGATGCTCGGGCCGGCGCTGCAGGTGGGTGCCCGCAATATCATCACGGCGCGGCCCACGCCGGACAATCTGCTTCATCTGCTGGCGGCCCATCGCGCCACCTCGTTTTTCGCGCCGGCGACGATCTGGATATCCCTGCTGCGCTCGCCGCTGTTCGATCGGTCTGATCTGTCGTCCCTGGCCAAGGCCTATTATGGCGCGTCGATCATGCCGGGCGAAGTCTTGCGGGAGATCAAGGAGAGATTGCCCGGTTTGCGGCTCTGGAATCTCTATGGGCAGACCGAAATCGCGCCGGTGGCGACGATCCTCTTTCCCCATGAACATGCGGATCGTCCGGCATCGTGCGGCCGGCCCGCGCTGCATGTAAGCACGCGCGTGGTGGATGACGCCATGCGCGATGTCGCGCCCGGGGACGTCGGCGAAGTCGTCCATCGTTCGCCCCATTTGATGATCGGCTATTGGCAGGATCCCGAGCGGACCGCGGCGGCGTTCGAGGGCGGGTGGTTTCATAGCGGCGATCTGGCGACGATCGACGACCAGGGATATCTGACGATCGTCGATCGCAAGAAGGACATGATCAAGACCGGGGGAGAGAATGTCTCTTCGCGCGAGGTGGAGGAAATCCTCTATGTCCATCCCGGCGTGGCCGAGGTCGCGGTGATCGGGCTGCCCGATCCGCAATGGGTGGAGGCGGTCACGGCCTTTGTGGTCCCAAGAGACGGTCATGCCGCCGACGAGGGGGAATTGCTGGCCCATTGCCGCGAGCGGCTTTCCGGATTCAAGGCACCCAAGCGGATCGTGATCGTCCAGTCGCTGCCGCGCAACGCCAGCGGCAAGATATTGAAACGGGAATTGCGGACTCTGATTTAGGCGCGGGGGGCATAAAAGTGCATGTTATTGCTCCAACTGGCAAATATGCGCGGTTTTTGTTAGAGTTGACGGGTATATTATAGGCATGTTATCGATTTCGGGCTGAGCGAGGATTGTAATCCCCGCCACCGCGCGGAGAGAGGATGTTATGACCTACCAGGCCCCCGATATGGCGATGCTGCCCCGTTTTCCGGTGATCACCGGCGGCAAGGCAAGTGATGGGGGCGGGGATCTGATCCCGCATGTCTATCCTGCGACCGGCCAGGTGACTCGCGAGGTCCGCATGGCCTCTGCCGATGATGTGGATGCAGCGGTGGCAGCGGCACGCAAGGCGTTTCCGGCCTGGCGCGCGCTCTCAGGCGATCAGCGCCGTAATTTAATGTTCAAACTGGCCGCGCTGATCGAGGCGAACAGCCAGCAACTGGCGGCGCTCTCCACCATCGAGAATGGCTCCGTGATCATGGCGACGTCCTATCTCGGCTGGGATGGCGCGCAGAAATTCCGCTATTTCGGGGGCTGGGCTGACAAGATCGAAGGCCGCACGATCAGCACATGGACCGGCCCCGCGCACGATTATGTGTCTTACGAGCCCTATGGCGTCATCGGAGCGGTGATCCCCTGGAACGGCCCGCTTTTCGCCGCGACGATGGTGGCCGCGCCGGTGCTGGCGGCGGGCAATTGCATCGTCATCAAAGCACCGGATATCGCGCCGTATTCGGTGATGCGTCTGGGCGAATTGTTCATTGAAGCGGGCTTTCCCGAAGGCGTGGTCAATATCGTGACGGGCGGGGCCGATATCGGCGCGGCCATGGTTGCGCATCCCGGCATCGACAAGATCCAGTTCGTCGGCAGCGGCCCTACCGCCAAGAAGGTGCTGCGCAGCGCGGCTGATACGCTGAAGCCGTGCGGGCTCGAACTCGGTGGAAAATCGGCAGTGATCGTGTTCGCCGACGCCGATCTGCAGGATGCGGCGAAGCGCGGTCTTTCGGGCGCGATCAGCGCCAATGGCCAGGGCTGCGTCAATGGCACGCGCTTGCTGGTGGAGCGGCCGGTCTATGATCAATATCTCGCCATGCTCGGCGCGATGGCGGGGCATATTCCGATCGGCGATCCGCTCGACAAGGGCACGGTGGTTGGTCCGGTGATCTCGGAAACGGCGCTGACACGCATCCTGGGTGTCGTCGATACCGCGGTGCAGGAGGGCGCGCGCCTGGTCACGGGCGGGCAAAGGCTGGGCGGCGACTGCGCCGACGGTTCCTTCCTGCCGATCACGATCCTGGCCGATGTCGGCAATGGCACCGATATCGCGCAGCATGAAGTGTTCGGCCCGGTGCTCACGGTCACCGCCTTCGATAGCGAAGACGAGGTGGTCGCGCTCGCCAATGGCACCGAATATGGCCTGGGCGGCTATATCCACACGCAGAATGTGCGCCGCGCCCACAGCGTTGCGAGCCAACTCGATTCAGGCGTGGTCACGGTCAATGGCGCGGGCGAGGGGATGACCCCGTGCGTGCCGTTCGGCGGCGTCAAGCAGAGCGGCTATGGCCGGCTTGGCGGCGAAGATGGCCTCAGGGAATTTCTGCGGGCGAAGAACGTCTATGTGAATCTCTCCAAGCCGGCGGGTGCGCAATGAGCGCGTTGCTCGATCCGGCGGAGCGCACCGCGCGGGGTGCCAGATTGCAGGCCGAACTCGGCGGTGCGACAACCGAACCTGCGACCCCGGTCGAGGCTTCGTGGCGCGATTATATCTATGCGGAAATCTGGTCGCGTCCCGCGCTGGACCTGCGTGCGCGCTTCCTCATCGCGATGAGCAGCGCCGCCACAGCGGGGGATGCCGCCGCAACCGAAACCTATGTGCGCGGCGCGCTCGCCGGAGACTTGATTTCACTGGCCGAGCTGCGCGAGGCGGCGCTGCATGTGGCGGTCTATTCGGGCTGGAGCAGCGGCGGGATATTGGATGCCGCGGTGACCCGCGTGGCCGATGCCATGGGCCTGGCCGCAGCGGTTTTCGCGCCGATCCGTGCCGAGCCCTGGGATGCCACCGCGCGTCATGAGGTGGGCGCAGCTTCGTTCAAGGAACATATGCTGTTTGGCGGACCGCCGCCGAAGACCGCCTATTTCGAAGGGGGGATCCTGAATTTCGTCTTCGGCGAAATGTGGAACCGCGCCGGGCTGGACGAGCGCTCGCGCCGCTGGCTGACTTTGGTCGGCGTCGGCTTTTCGGGCGCGAGCACGCCGATCCGCAGTCATGTCTGGTCGGCCATGGCCAGCGGCAACGCCAGTCGCGCGGAGATGGAGGAATTCGTCCTGCAATATGCCGTCCATGCCGGATGGCCGCGCGGGTCCGTGATGCAGGGTGCCGTGCTGGAACAGGCGGCGCGGGTTGAGAAAAATCTGCCGTTCGAGGCTTGAGGGGACACCAGATGACGATGGTTGCGGATATGACGGGCAAGGCGGCGGTGGTCACGGGCGCGGCCTCGGGGCTTGGGCGCGGCACCGCGCTGGCGCTGGCGCGTGTGGGCGCAGCATTGTGCCTGGTCGATGTGAATGCCGAGGGTCTCGAAGAGACGGCAGTGCAGGTGCGCGCTTTGGGGCGCGAGGCGATCGTCTATGCAGCCGATCTGTCTCAACCCGAAAAATGTGCGGGTGCGATCGCGGCGGCCGTTGAAGCCTTCGGGCATCTCGACGCGCTGTGCAACGTGGCCGGCCTGATCATCTTCGCCAATTCTGCCGACATGCCGGTCACGGATTGGGACAAGACGCTCGCGGTCAATCTCAGCGCGCCCTTTCATCTCAGCAAGGCGGCGATCCCGCATCTGCTCGCGCGCGAGGGCGCGATCGTCAACGTCACATCGTCTGCGGCCTTCATCGGCGAAGCCTATGCCGCGGCCTATTGCGCCACCAAGGCGGGCCTGAACGCCATGACCAAGGCGATGGCGATGGAATATATGAAGCAGCCGATCCGCATCAACGCCGTCGCGCCGGGGGGCATGATGACCAATATCGCGGCCGATCTGCGAATGCCCGAAGGCGTCGATTACGAATTGATCAAACGCTTCACGGGGATGCGCGGGCTGGTCGAGGTCGAGGACGTCGCGGAAATGATCGCCTATCTCGCGTCCGACGCTGGCAGGGGCTTCCATGGCGCTTGCGTCACGATGGACCGTGGGATCACCGCAGGATGACACAGGATCACGAGACGGTTGTCGGTTTTGTCGGTCTGGGCAGCCAGGGCGGGGCGATGGCGCGGCGGATCGTCGATGCCGGCTTCCCGCTCCTGCTCTGGGCGCGGCGGCCCGAGGCGCTGGAAGCCTATGCGGATACGGCTGCAGAGACGGTCTCCGATCTCGCCGCCATGGGCAGCCGGGCCGATCATGTCGGCATTTGCGTGGTCGACGATGCGGGCACGCGTGAGGTGGTGACCGCGCTGCTCGCGACGATGCGGCCGGGCAGCCGCATCGCGATCCATTCGACCGTCCATCCCGACACCTGCATCGCGCTGGCCGCTCAGGCTCAGGCCGGGGGCGTCGATCTGATCGATGCGCCGGTGAGCGGCGGCGGGCAGGGCGCTGCAGACGGGACATTGACCGTGATGGTGGGCGGCGAAACCCAGGCGGTCGCCGCCGCCCGGCCCGTGTTCGAAACCTTTGCCCGCCTGATCGCGCATCTGGGCGGCGTCGGTGCGGGGCAATTGGCGAAGCTGGTCAACAATGCGCTGATGGCCGCCAATATGGCCCTGGCGGATGCAGCGCTGAGCGCGGGCGCATCGCTCGGCCTCGAAAAGGCCGCGCTGATCGATCTCGTCAAGGCCAGCAGCGGACGCAGCTTCGGCTTTGAAGTCCGCGCGCGCCTGCCGGATATCGCGTTGTTCGGGCATGGCGCAAAGCTGCTCGCCAAGGATGTGGGGCTGCTCAAAACCCTGCTGTCCGACGAAGCGGGCTTCGCCATTCTCGATGGCGTTGCCGAACCATTTCTTGATCGCATCGCGCGCGCACAGCCCCAGGGGGAATGACTATGAGCTTTTCAATCGACCAGTTTCGCATCGACGACAAGGTGGCCATCGTCACCGGTGCCGGAGGCCGCGGCAACAGCATCGGCCGCGCCTATGCGCTCGGACTGGCGGGTGCCGGCGCAGCGGTGGTGGTCGCCGACATCAATGGCGACGGCGCACAGGCGGTGGCGGACGAGATTTTGGCCAGTGGCGGCAAGGCGATCGCGGTGACGGTCGACATCACGGACAAGGCCTCCGCCGATGCCATGGTCGCAAGCGCTGTCGCGGCTTTCGGCGGCGTCGATATCCTCGTCAACAATGCGGCGCTGATGGCCGAATTGGGCGCGCTCGCCGCGGCCGATATCGCGCTCGACGAGTGGAACCGGATCATGAACGTCAACGTGACCGGATCTTTGCTCTGCGCGCAGGCCGTCATCCCAGAACTGCGCAAGCGCGGCGGCGGGCGGATCATCAATCAGGTTTCGGGCGGTGCGTTTCCTGCCGCGTCCATCTATGGCGTCAGCAAGCTTGCCCTGCTGGGCCTGACCACCACGCTGGCCAAGCAATTGGGCCGCGAAGGCATCGCCGTCAACGCGATCGCGCCCGGCAACGTCACCAGCGATGCCGGCAAATTGCTGACCCCCGACGAATCGCCATTCATCAAATTTCTCGAAATGAACGTCGCGATGCGCGTGCGCGGCACGCCTGACGAACTGGTGGGCACGTTGCTGCTATTGTGCTCGCAGGCGGGCGCATGGATCACGGGGCAGGTGTTCCACGTCGACGGCGGCTGGGTGATCAGACCCTGACCCGGCCACCGGACGCATTGAATTTGCGCCGGCGGTCGCCGATAGCGGCGGCGGACACGAACTGACGTGCGGCAGTGACGGCGCAAAGGGTGATCATGGCGAAAAGCAAGCATCCGGATGAGCCCGACACCCAGCGCCTCGTCAGCGCCACGGCGGAGCGGCTGCGTGAGTTGATCCTGTCCGAGGCTCCTGACGAACGGATCGGCGCGCTGCCCGATCTCGCCAGATCGCTGGGCGTCGGGACTGCAACCGTGCAGCAAGCCGCGCGCGTGCTGGAGCATGAAGGGCTGCTTCATGTCCGCCGCGGCCCAGGAGGCGGCTATTTTGGCCGGCGTCCCGATGCGGCGGCGCTTGAGCGTTCGATGGCGGCCTATCTGCGCGGCCGGCATTCGGATCATTATGAAGCGCTCGAAATGATGACCCTGCTTGATTGCGAGATCATGCCTGCTGCGGCCTCATGCCGGAATGACACGCTGTTCGAGGAGCTGGCCGTGCTCGAAATGCGGATCGATCAATGCGTGACCAGCGAGGATTCGGTTGCGCTGGAGGATGATCTGCACGCCATATTGTTCAAAATGGTCGATCGTCCGCTGATGGAGTTGCTCGCGGGCGTGGCCATGCGCTTCTATCGCAGCGCCCCCATTCCCCGGATCTTCGAAGGCGAGGAGGGGCTGCACGCCTGGCGGCGATGGCGTCATCATATCATTGGCGCGATCATCGACAAAGATCCGGACCGTGCCCGCTTCGAGGCGGAGCGACACCGCCGCGAATTGCTGCGCCGGGTGGCCCGGTGAACGTGCGTCAAATTGGTATGACCAAAAATGCCTGACTTGACAGGCCAAATTGGTCAGGCAAAGAAGAGGGCGTTTCGGGACGCGCGGACACGCCGCGCCGTGCTCCGATCGGGATAGAGGATGCCATGAAGATACAAGCCGCCAGGGTTATCGTCACTTGTCCCGGACGGAATTTCGTCACGCTCAAGATCGAGACCGATCAGGGTGTTTACGGCATTGGCGATGCAACGCTGAACGGGCGCGAACTGTCGGTCGTCAGCTATCTGGAAGATCATGTGCTGCCGTGCCTGATCGGCATGGATCCCCGCCGGATCGAGGATATCTGGCAATATCTCTATCGTGGTGCCTATTGGCGGCGCGGCCCCGTGACGATGCGGGCGATCGCCGCGGTCGATGTGGCCTTGTGGGATATCAAGGCCAAGATGGCCGGGATGCCGCTTTACGATCTGCTGGGCGGCCGCAGCCGTGATGGCGTGATGGTCTATGGCCACGCCAATGGCTCCGATATCGAGGAGACGGTGGACGCGGTCGGCCAGTATATCGATCTGGGATATAAGGCGATACGCGCGCAGGCCGGGGTTCCTGGCATCAAGGATGCCTATGGCGTGGGCCGCGGCAAGCTTTTCTACGAGCCCGCCGATGCGGCGCTGCCCAGCGTCACCGGCTGGGACACGCGCAAGGCGCTGAATTTCGTGCCCAAATTATTCGAAAAGCTGCGCGATACCTACGGGTTCGATCATCATCTGCTGCACGATGGGCATCACCGTTATACGCCGCAGGAAGCGGCCAATCTGGGCAAGATGCTGGAGCCGTATCAATTATTCTGGCTGGAAGATGCGACGCCTGCGGAAAATCAGGAGGCGTTCAAGCTCATCCGCCAGCATACCGTGACTCCGCTGGCGGTGGGCGAGATTTTCAACACGATCTGGGATGCCAAGGATCTCATCCAGAATCAGTTGATCGACTATATCCGCTGCACCATCGTCGGCGCAGGCGGGGTGACGCATCTCCGCCGGATCGCCGATTTCGCGGCGCTCTATCAAATCCGCACCGGCTGCCATGGGGCGACCGATCTCTCGCCCGTCACCATGGGCACCGCGCTGCACTTTGACACCTGGGTGCCGAATTTCGGCATTCAGGAATATATGCGGCATACGCCGGAGACGGATGCGGTTTTCCCGCATGATTACCGCTTCGAAAAGGGTATGCTCTATGTGGGCGACACGCCCGGACATGGCGTCGATATCGATGAGGCCGAAGCCGCGAAATATCCGTATAAGCCGGCTTATCTTCCGGTCGCGCGGCTCGAAGATGGAACCATGTGGAATTGGTGATGCGCCGGCCGCTTGAACGCAAAAACCGGGTATAACAGGAGAGACGAATGAGGATGCGCGCTACGGCAAGGCTTGGGCTGCTTTCAGCGGGCTTGTTCCTCGCACCTTCGGCGTCGGCGCAATCGCCGGCGTGGATGGATCGTTCGCTCTCCCCCGAACAGCGCACCAAATTGCTGATCGAGGCGATGACGCTGGACGAGAAGTTTCAGCAGATGGTGGGTGCGCCCGGCATCGTGCCCGAACTGCCGCAATGCTATGGCGGTCGCCATGTGCCCGGATTGACCCGGCTCCAGATTCCGACGCTGCGGATCACCAATGGCCCCGTGGGCGTGGGGCAGAATGATTGCGTGCCCTTGCCCAAGCCCGGCCAGCCGGATCTCACCGCCAGCGAATCCATGATGAGCCAGCTTTCCGCCAAAGCCACGGCCCTGCCTTCGGCGATCGGCGTGGCAGCGTCCTTCGATCGGAATGTCGCATCCACATTCGGTGATCTTCTGGGACGCGAATCCCTCAGCATGGCGCTGCAGGTGATGGAGAGCCCGGGTCTCAACATGGCGCGCGTGCCACAGGCCGGCCGCAATTTCGAATATTTCGGGGAAGATCCCTTCCTCACCGGCACGATGGGCGTGGCGCAAATCCGCGCCATCCAAAAGCATGGCGTGATCGCGATGCCCAAGCATATCGTGGCCAATGATCAGGAAACCGATCGCAAGACGGTCAACGTGATCATCGACGATCGCGTGCTGCACCAGATTTACCTGCTCCCCTTCGAAATGGCGGTCAAGGACGGGGATGTCGCGTCGGTGATGTGCTCCTACAATAGCGTCAACGGCAGCCAGATGTGCGAGAACAAGCATATCCTGACCGACATTTTGAGAGGCCAATGGGGCTTCAAGGGCTATGTCCAGTCGGATTTCTTCGCCGTTCAGAGCCTGAAGGCGCTGCGCGCGGGCATGGATCACGAAATGCCTGGCCTTCGCATGACGGTGCCCGGCTATCTGACCTGGTTTACCCCCGAGGGCTTCAAGCCGGCGCTGGCCGAGGGGGAGATCACCGCCGCCGATATCGATCTGGCGCTGACACGCCGTTATCTGCAGATGTTCCGGCTCGGCATTTTCGACCGGCCCGTGGCGCAAACGCCGCTGGACATAGCCGGCGGCGGCGCGGCGGCGCGTCGGATCGGTGAGCAGACCGCGGTTCTGCTCAAGAATGAAGGCGCGCTTCTGCCGCTGGACGCCAAGACGGTGCGGACGATCGCGGTCATCGGCAAAGGCGATTTCGTTTCCAAATCGGTGGTGGGCGGTGGTGGCAGTTCGCAGGTGATCCCTTATTATACGGTGTCGCCGATGGAGGGATTGCAAAAGACGCTCGCCGAACTGGGATCATCGGCCAAGGTGATGCTGACGGTCGTTGCCGACGATAACAGCAATCTCGCCGCTGCGGTGGAAGCCGCGCGGACGGCGGATGTCACGATCGTGATGGCGGGTGCGCTGGCCGAGGAGGGGAAAGATCTTCCCGATCTCAATCTGCCGCATGGTCAGGATGCCATGATCGCCGCGATCGCCGCTGCCAATCCCCGCACGGCGCTGGTGCTGAAAGACAATGCGTCGGTCCTGATGCCCTGGATCGACAAGGTTCCAGCGGTGATGGAGGCCTGGTATCCCGGTCAGGAGGACGGCAATATCGTCGCTCGCCTTTTGCTTGGCCTGGCCAATCCGTCGGGAAAGACGCCGGTCACCTATCCTGTCGCGGCGGCGGATCTGCCCGCCAACGCGCCTGAGCGGTTTCCCGGCGTACCCGACGGGAAGATGCGCAAGGTGGAATATTCCGAAGGGCTTGAGATGGGCTATCGCTGGTTCGACGCCAAGGCGATCAAGCCGCTGTTTCCATTCGGATATGGCAAATCCTATACCGATTTCGCGCTGTCCGGCTTCAAGGTCTCCCGCGCGTCTGCAGACAAGAAGCAGATCAAGGTCAAATTCAAGATCCGCAACACCGGCAAGGTGGCCGGTGCCGAGGTGGCCCAGCTTTATCTGGCATTTCCAAAGGGCAGCGGGGAACCCCCCAAGCGCCTCGTCGGCTTCGAAAAGCTGTGGTTGCAGCCCGGGCAGAAGAAGCAGGTGGAAATCATATTGGACCCCGCGGCCTCCAATCATCCGTTCGGCATCTTCGATTCCGCCCGCCAGTCATGGGTGACGCCGGGCGGTGCCTATACGTTGATGCTCGGAACATCGTCCGCCGATATCGCCTTTTCCAAGACGGTTGAAATCACCGGAAGCCAGTCTGCGGCCGTTCAGTAGAAAGTCAGCCAGGATCGGCATAACGCGATATGGCGAGCCACGATCACGCGCTCGCGCGCTATGAAGGACGGATCGATGCGTAAGATCATATTGGGCCTAGCCGCTTTGCTCATGGGGCTGTCATCCAGCCCGGCTCTGGCGATGGACGCATTTGAAGAGGCGCGGCAGAGCATCGTTGCGGGGGATCTGGAAAGCGCGCTGCTTGGAATCACCATGGGTGCCTTTTCGGTGAACATGCAGGATGAGGATGGCCTCACCCTCCTTCATTATGCCGCGCAGAAGGGTTCGCTGGGTGCGGTGCAAGCGCTTCTGGACCGGGGTGCCGATCCGGCCATCCGCGCCAAAAGCGGCAGCACACCGGCGGATATGACGACCGTGCCAGAGGTGCGGGCCGTGCTCAGCGCTGCCATCGCGGCCCAATAATGCGCTATCCCTTTCCTCCACGATGCGATCGGTCTTGACATAGGCGGGCTTCTAGGGAGTAAGTCTTGCCGACTGGTTGGTTGGTAGAGCCCGTTTGAGGTTCGATGGAGAGGCCTATGACCCTGAATCACACGACAGACATGGATGATGCGCGGCGTTCACCAAGGCCGTTGCGGCGCACGAAGATCGCGGCGGGGATGACGATCGCTTTGGCGATGGCCACCAGCAGCGCCGCCCAGCAAAATGGGCCGGTGGCAAAGCCGATGCAATCCGTGACCAATCTGGGGGGGCTGTGCACCGCGGAAGCGGTTCAGGCTGTCGCCTCGACGCTGTCCACCGGCGTCACCGTGAAGAAGATCGAAAACGGCCCGTTCCAGAGCGCGACCAAATTCGTTGAGGCCAAGGGCGTGACGCCGGCTTATTGTCAGGTCACGGGGAGCTTCGTGACCAATCCCAAGACCGGGAAGACCGCCAATTTCCTGGCGACTTTTCCCGCCGATTGGAATGGCAAATATCTGCAGTCGGGATGCAGCGGGCATTGCGGGCAATTCTATGTCAGCAATCCAGGCCTGCCGCCGATCACCGTTACCTCGCAGGGCTATCCCGAGCAGATCATCGACAAGGGCTATGCCCATTTCGCTACGGATGAGGGCCATGTGGGTATGGACGGCGGCAAATGGGCCGTCCGCAAGGATGGGACGGTAGACCAGGATTTCATCGACGATTTCCTGTATCGCGCCGATCTGGTGCTGGCCGATATGGGCAAGGCCTTTACCAAGGGCTTTTACGGCCGGGCGAACGGGGCACCTGCCAAGCTGACGCGCTCCTATTTCAACGGCTGTTCCGGCGGCGGGCGTGATGCGCTGGTGGCCTCATCCTATTTCCCGGAGAAGTTCGACGGCATCATTGCCGGCTCTGCCTATAATATCCTGGGCGTCGCCATGCACTCGTCAGGGATCGGCGTGCTGGCCAGCCAGCCCCCCAAGGGCATCGTATCCGCAGCCCAGCTTTCTTATCTGGACGGCATCGTGAAATCGCAATGCGACGGACTGGATGGGGTGAAGGACGGGGTCATCCAGAATCCGGCGGCCTGCAATTTCCGCCCCGAGCGCGATCTGCCGAAGTGCGACGGCGATACGCCGGGCGGCCAGTGCTTCACGAAGGCACAGGTCAATATGCTCAGCACGATCCTGACGGGGGTCACGGATGAAAAGGGCAATGTGCTGCAGCCGGGCTATTCCGTGAGCGAACTCCAGGTCGGCGGCGGCCCCGGTCTGGCGGGCCTGGGAGACGCGGTGCAGAAGATCTTTGTGCACCGCAATGATCCCGGCTTCGCCATCGCCTCCAACTATACCTTCAAGGACGGTGGCCCCGGCCAGGTCACGGGCTATCGCGCGGTCTTCCCTGCGGCCGAAGCCGAGCGCATCAAATCCGCTATCCGCCAAGGCATGGGCCATCTTCCGGAAAACACCGGCCGGTTGATGAAGAGCAAGACCAAGCTGCTGATGTGGCACAATTGGAGCGACGAGGCGCTGACGCCTTACAATTCCATCAATTATTACAAGCGTATGGCCAAAGACCATGGCGGCTATGCGAAAGTGCAGAAAAAAGCCCGCCTGTTCATGATCCCGGCAACATCCCATTGCAGCATCAGCGGCATCGGCCCCAACAGCTTCGATGCTCTGTCGACGATGGAAAATTGGGTTGAAAAGGGCCAGGCACCCGATGCTCTGAAAGCCAACGTCGCCGCGCGCCAGTTCACGCCGGGTGCCAAGCCCGCCGCCGCACTGCAATTTCCGAACTGGACGCAAACGCTCTGCAAATTCCCCGAAATGGCGCGCTACAGCGGCCAGGGGGACGTGAAGGACGCGTCGAACTGGAGCTGTTCCGCCAAGGACAAAAGGTTGCTGACGGTGGGTGAAACCGGGCGGCAGGCGGGCGTGCTGGACTGACGCACCCGATGGAAAATCCCAAGGCCATCGGCGTGACGGCCTTGGGACATTCACCGTCATAGTTAATAAGGACGGCGGCCCGGCGGATCAGTCCGTTACGCCGGCCTGCCGTCCACTTTGGCCGATCTGCAGCATCGATGTGTCCCCCGCCTTGCAGGCCCAATTGGCAGCGTCCTTCACGTCGCCTGCGCCCTTGTAGCGCGCCATTTCGGGGAATTTGCACAGCGGCATCGTGCGGATCGCGGGCTTGGACCAATCGACCTTGCCCATCGTGACGATGGTGGTCTTCGGATCATTCTGGCGTGCCAGCAAAGCGTTTGGCGCGGCACCATGCTCCACCCAGGATTCCAGTGCGCCCATCGCATCGAAATTGGCCGGCCCCACACCCGCCATGCCGCAATGCGCCGTGCCGGGCAGGGTGAACAGGCGCGCCGTGCGCTGGACGCGCGAATAGCCGCCATGCAGCGCCGCCAGTCGCTTGTAGAAGTTGATCGACATATAGGGCGTCAGCACCTGATCGCTCAGATTATGGTACAGGATCAGCTTGGTGCGCGAACGCATCAGGCCGCCCATATCGGCAGCGCGCGGGCTGCCTCTGCCGAGCACGGAGCGGGCAAGCGCCACCTCGCTTTGCGGAACGATCGTGTGAAAGCCATCCATGCCCGATCGGCCGCCCGTGCCATATGAGAAGATCGATCGCAGGCGGAACGCGGGGTCGTTGCGGTGCGCCAGCGTCGCCAGCACCCCTTCGGCCAGCCCCCAATATCCCGATCCCGCATCTCCCGGCGTCCAGGGCACGGGATTGCCCAGATCGGCAGGCCGCTTCGTAGGGCTGAAATCGGCCGCCGGCTCGCTCACCGAATAACCCGGCTGCACCATTGCGCCCTTTTCGTCGACCGCAGCGGAGAGCAGTGCGCTCACGCTCTGTGTCTGCGCCTTGGTGAAGCATTGCCCGGCATTGCTGCCGTCGCATAGCGGCAGATCGCGTTCCGGCTTAAAGTCGCACGCGGCGGGATTCTGGATCAGTCCATCGGAAAGCCCATCGAGCGCGTCGCACTGCTGCGTCACGGTCTTGCCGACGAGCGCCATCAAGGGCGCGCTGACGGCGGCGTCGCTGGAACGCAGCGTGGCGACGGCCGCGCCGCCCACCTGAAATCCGATGTCGGCAAAGCTGATGGCGGGCGAACCGGCGATGATCCCGTCAAATTCCTCCGGAAAACGCGATGCGGCGACCAGCGCTTCACGCCCGCCTTGCGAGCAGCCGTTGAAATAGGATCGGGTGATCTTGGGCGGGGCACCACTGGCCTGCGCGTAAAAAGCCCTGGTGAATTCCTTGCCCATCCGCGCCATCACCTGATCGGCACGGTAGTTGAAATCGATCAATCCCTCTTCGTCGATTTTCCCCGGCCCCTTGATCGCCCAATCCATGCTGAGCGCGCCGCCCGTGGCGATATGGCCGAGATCGTTGCCGAAAGTGGCATAACCCTTCTCAAGAATCTGGCCGGGATAGCCCTGGGCGGTGATGGTGATGGGCGGCGCGGCCGGATTGTTCATCAGCAAGACGCCACACGAACCCGAACAGCCGAGCTGGAGATATTTGCCATTCCAGTTGACGGGCAGGGTGGCGAGGAAATTGGCAGTTTTCCCCGTCGCCGGATTGGTCACATAGCTGCCGGTGATCTGGCAATACGCCGGAAGTCTGTCGGTCGCCGCAATGAGCTTCGTGCCTCCGGTCAGCTTCGGACCGTTTGGAATCTCCCTTATGGTGACTTTGGTGGAGAGCGTGGCGGCGACGGCCTCGATCGCTTCGGGACGGCACAATTGCGCGATATCCATCGGGGCTGCGCTGGTTGCGAGCCGTTCAGCGGTGGTTCCGGCAGCACAACCCGTCAGTGCGGCAAAAGCGAAGGACGCGCCCCCCAAAAGCCGGGTGCGGCGTTCGGCGCGGGGGGCGGCCGGGGTCGATGTCATCATCTCCAAACTTCCTTTTTTAATCGTGTCGCAAATGCGGTTCAGTCGGGGGCGGGCGGGCACCCGGCAGCATGGCTTCCGAAGCCTCGCGCCAAGTGGCGAGCAGATCGAACGTCCGCGCCGCGCGCAACCATTGCTGCGCCAGCCCGGTCATCAACGCATGGAGCATCCGGGCGGTCAGCGCAGGGCGGGGGGACGTCGGCGTCAGCAAGGTGGCGTAAACCTGGAGCGCCACAGCCTCCCTGTCTCGAAATCGTGCGTGCGCGGGATGATCCGGATCGATCGCTTCGCCCTGAAGCACCAGCGCAAATCGGCCGATGTCCGGGCAATCGATAAAGCGGGTGATGATCGTATCGAGCAATGTCATGAGCGCGGCGCGCTTGGCCGCCGCGTCGCCCGCCATGCCCGCGGTGACGATCGGTGCCAGCAAGGCGGTGTCCCGGCGCTCAAGCTCGTCGAGCAATTCTGCGAGCATGTCATCCTTGGATGCGAAATAATGCAGCCAGCCGGCCTTGGTGAGGTTGCAGCTTTCGGCCAGCATCTGCACCGTCATGCCGTAATAGCCGCGCGCGCCGACAAGCCGGATGGCGGCTCCGACGATCTCGGCGCGCCGCACGTCATAATCCTTGCGAATCCGCGTTCCGCGTTTTTTATGTATGCTATCCACCATATGGTAGATAGCGCATGACGACGCCCGCAGCAATATCAGGCAGAAGGCGCGGGCACCTCGATAGTCGCGGCCTATTCCCTGGAGTAAATCTGTTCCAGCGCCAGCGCGGCCGCGCCTTTCCAGCGCCAGTCATCGGGCGGCACTTCGGATTGAAACGACGTTCGTTCGAGAACCACCGGCACGGCGTTGATTTCCAGCGCGCGGTGGAAGGAAGGCTCAAGCAGCGCGGCTAGCCCCTGAACCGATGTTTGGATGATGACATGGCCCGGATCATTGGCGTTGATCTGATTGGCCAGCGCAACGCCCAGATGGCGGCCGGCCTCCTGAAAAATCTCGATCGTGGCGGAATCGCCTTCGCTCGCCATACGCATCACGCGCTGGAACGTGGCGCTCAACTGCTCCATATTTTCGCTGCGCGGATCCCACCGCCCCACTTTTTCCAGAATACCGCTCATGGAACTATAGGCCGTGACGCATCCTTTGCCGCCGCAAAAACACGCTCGCGCGTCTGCGCCAAAGTCAGTTTTGACATGACCGAATTCGCTGATGCCGCTTGTGGTCATGCGTGGCGCGTCATTGACATAATGAGCAGCGCCCACGCCGAAACCGATATGCAGCAGCATGAAGCTCGGCGGCATCGGTCCATCGGAAAACCAGTAACGCGCGCGCGCCAGGGCTTCCAGATCGCTTTCGATGGTCACGGGCACGTTCAAGCGCTGCTGAATGATCGCCGCGACAGGGCTGTTGCCGCGTGGAAGCGTCGGGATCCAGCGGACAAGACCATTGCGGCTATCGACAGCGCCGGGCAGCGCGATCGCGATCCGGGCGATCTGATGCGCGTCGAAAGGGCTGTCGCCGATGATGGTTTCCAGAATGGACATCAGCTCAAGGATCAGGGAATCGATGGTATCGTGCACGGCGACCGGCTTGGAAGATCCGTATAGAAATTCGCCGGCCAGATTGACGAACGTCGCTTCGAAAGCGCCCTGCCAGGTGAGGCTGGCCGCAATGATCAGAGCGCCATCGGCCTGGATTTCGAGGAGCACCCTTGGCCGACCGCGGCCCCGGCTGCGGCCCGGCCGGTCGTCGGGCGTTTCGCAAACCAGGCCCTTGGCCAGAAGATCGGCGCTCACCTCACCAATTGTCGGCGTTGATAGACCCGTTCGTTCCGCGATTTCGACGCGCGAGATCGGGCCGTTACGATGTATCGCACGCACGATTTGTTGACGATTAAGCGAGGTGGGCGGGCGGCGCATGGGAATCTGATAGCCCGAAACATCGCCATCCGTCCAACCACGCCCGCCATTAAATTAGTCAGAGTAAATAATTGTTGACAGGAGCCGCCGTTTCCAATCCTATGGGGCGGTAAAATTGCTTTCATCGCTTTGATTTTCGTCAAGGGCGGCGCGTGAAAGCGTTCAAAATTCTCGGACAACGAGCCGGGCCTTCAGGAGGGGGATATATGACCAATTTCAAATTCCGGAATCATTTGGACATCGCTTTGCGCGGGGGCGTAGCGGGGGCTAGCCTGGCTGTCGCGCTGGCGGCGGCGGCAGTCGCTGCCCCGGCTTTCGCGCAAGACGTGTCTTCTGTGCCAGTCGCGTCGGAAGAAGATCCGGTGAGCGAGGCCGATATCGTCGTTACGGGGACGCTCATCCGCGGCCAGGCACCGACCGGCTCGGACATCACGACGGTCACCGCGGACGATATCGCGCAGCTCGGGATTGCAGAGACGTCGCAATTGCTGGGATCGCTCCCATCCGATTCCAATTTCAACAGCCGGCCCCAGGTCGGCAGCTTCGGCCAGTTTCAAACGGTTAATGCGCCGGTGCTGCGCTTCCTCGGCGGTGGTGCTTCGGGCAGCAACAGCACGCTTCTCCTCCTCAACGGGCATCGTCTGCCGGGCATGGGCGTCACGCAGACATCGGCAGACATCGATGCCATTCCGCCGGGCGCGCTCCAGCGCGTCGATCTGGTGCCCGATGGCGGTTCCGCGACCTATGGCGCGGACGCGGTGGGCGGCGTTGTGAACCTCATCACCCGCAAACGGTATGACGGCCTCGAAGTGGGCGGTCATTACGGCCAGGCGGATGATTATACGCAATGGGACGTCAGTGCCACGGGCGGCAAGACGTGGGACAATGGCTCCCTATGGGCCACCTACAATTATGCCCATCATGATATCATTCGGAACAGCGATCGTGATTTCGTCCAGAATCTGGATTACACGACCACGCCGCCCACGGGCAATTCGCTCAATTGCAGCCCCGGCAATTACCAGGCCGGCGGCCTTGTGTTTACCAATACGCCGCCATTCTTCGCTTTTCTGCCGATCACGAATTATCCGATCGTCAACGGCGTCCCGGTGGCTGGCCCCGCCAACAAATGCGACATTACCCGCGGCACGACTTTCTTCCCGGCCGCGAGCCGGCACTCTGCGATGGCCGGGCTCAATGTCGATCTGTCGGATGCGATCACCTTCGACGTCACGGCCTTCTATACCAATCGCAAATCCACCAATGATGCCGGGCCAACCACGTATAATTTGGCCGCTACCTATCCGGGGCTGCCGAGCGGGACAGCCTATGGTGATCTCAGTCCGACGTTCGGCCCGAACAATTATGGCCGCACGGCGCTTGAGACATGGGGCGTCACGCCGCAGATTACCGCGAAGCTGGGAGGCGATTGGCAAGCCGTCGCCTTCTACAATTATGGCGAGGGCTATTCCAGTTTCTCCAGCGCAGCGATCGATCAGAGCGCGTTGCAGGCGCAAGCCAATAGCGGCGCTTTCAATCCCTTCACCGGGCTGTTTGCGACGACCGCAGCCGGGCAGGCCGCACTAGCCTACCAATCCAATTTCCGGAGCCTGAGCACGGGTCGGGACGAGATCAGCAACGGGCGCGTGGTTGTGGACGGCCCCTTATTCGCGCTTCCGGGCGGGGACGTGCGTGTTGCCGTTGGCGGCGAAATCCTGCGCGAGCAGTTTTCCCAGCGCAACGGCAGCGCGCTCAACACCAATTTGGGATCCATTCTGACTTATACCGACGCGCGCACCGTGAAGTCGGCCTTTGGCGAACTGTCCGTGCCGCTTTTCAGCGAGGATAACAGCGCGCCCGGGTTCCATTCGCTCATCCTTTCGGCGGCGGGTCGCTACGATCATTATAGCGATTTCGGCGGCACGTCTAATCCCAAGTTCGGCATCACCTGGAAGCCGACAAGCTGGTGGACGCTGCGCGGCAACTGGGGCAAATCCTATCAGGCGCCGTCACTGGCATCCAAGGCGGAGACCATCCCCACCGCTCTCCAGGTGTTTCCCGCCAACACCTTCGGCGCGCCGGGCGATACGGCCGGCAAGTTCATTCTGCTGCTGTATCCAGGCGGCGGCATCAATCTGAAGCCCCAAAAGGCAACGACCTGGCAGATCGGCACTGATTTCAAACCCGAATTCGTGCCCGGCCTGTCGGCCAGCCTGACCTATTACAATATCGACTTCAAGGACCGGATCTCCTTCCCGTCATTCTTCAATCCGTCCTTTTATTCGCTTTATCCAGACAGCTATATCCTGAACACGGCGGCCAATCCGCTGACGGCGGCCCAGATTCAGGATTATGTCAGCTCGGTATCCCCGACGCTGCTCGCGGCTGCCAATCTGGACACCTATCTTGCTGACCCCAGCAAGGTCTACGCCCTGGAAAATGGCCTGTCGCAAAACCTGGCGCGAGCAAAGACCAGCGGGCTGGATTTCAGCGTCGATTATCAGCGTCCTACCGCCTTCGGCTCGGTTTTTGCCGGGGTCGCTGGAACGTATATCCTGACGTATAAATCCCAATCGACCCCCACGAGCACATTCCAGGGACTGGATGCCAATCAGGTTATCCGCTGGCGCACGTCGGCGACGCTTGGAGGCACTGCAGGTGATTTCCTGGGCAAGGTGACATGGAACCGGACCGGCGGCTTCGAAGTCCCGCCGAGGGCGGCCAATCTCAACCAGTCCAGCATTGGGGATTTCAACATCTTCAACCTGGCCTTTCAATATACGCCGAAGGTCGGCGGCCTATTGGAAGATCTGTCGTTCACGCTGAATGTGGATAATGTGTTCGATCAGGATCCGCCGCAGTTCAACGGCAGCAACGGTTCGGGCGCGGGCTATTTTGGCTTCACGCTGGGGCGTTATGTCCAGCTCGGAATCAGCAAGAAGTTCTAAGGTTCGATATTCCTCCCTCGGCGAGGCGGTGCATCTGCATTGCCTCGCCGTCTTTTTTCTCATTGCCATGAGGTCCGCCTGTGCACAGCCGTAACCAGATACGTATCGGGATCGCCGCCATGGCCCTGGTTATCCCCTTATCGGCGTTTGCGCAGGGCGATGGCCCAAGCACATTGGCGGCATCCGAGAAGCGCGCGGCTGAAACGGTTTCGCGCATGGAAGATGCCGAAAAGACGGTGCTGACCAAAACCATGCTGGCCGTGCCGCTCATGGGCGGAAGTGTGCCGGAAGGCGGGGTTGCCGGTGCCGGCTTCGCACCCGCCATTCCGCGTCTGGGCATTCCCGCGCTCAAGGAAACGGACGCCAGCCTTGGCGTCGCCTATCTGATGGGGTTGCGGAACGACGGCGGCGCGACCGCGCTGCCCTCCGGCGTGGCGATGGGGTCCACCTGGAATCCCGAATTGCTTTATCGCGCCGGCGCGATGATCGGATCGGAAGCCAGGGCCAAGGGCTTCAACGTGATGCTCGCGGGCGGCGTCAATCTGATGCGCGATCCGCGCAATGGACGGACCTTCGAATATCTGTCCGAAGATCCCCTGCAATCCGGCATTCTCGTGGGCGCTTCGATCGCGGGGATCCAATCCAATCACATCATCTCCACGATCAAGCATTTCGCGCTGAACGGTCAGGAAACCGGTCGTTTCTCGGTGGATGTGCGCGTGTCCGAAGCGGCCGCGCGCGAGAGCGACTTGCTCGCGTTCCAGATCGGGATCGAACGCGGCCAGCCGGGTTCCGTGATGTGCGCTTACAATAAGGTGCTTGGCCACAAGGCGTGCGACAATGATTGGTTGCTCAACACGGTCCTGAAAAAGGACTGGCGCTATAAGGGCTATGTGATGTCCGATTGGGGCGCGGTTCCCGGTCTCTCGACCGCGCTGAACGGCCTCGATCAGCAGTCCGGCGCGCAGATCGACAAGGCCGTGTATTTCGGGGACATGCTGGCCAAGGCCGCAAAATCGGATCCGGCCTATGCGGTCCGGCTGGATGATATGAACAAGCGCATCCTGACGGCGATCTACGCCAATGGACTCGATAAATATCCGGCGACCCCCGGCGGAGCGATCGACCGAAAGGCCAATGCCGACATCGCGGAAGAAGTCGCGCGGCAGGGCGTCGTGCTGTTGCGCAATCGCGGCGGCGCGCTGCCGCTGGCGGCCGGGGTCAAGCGTGTCGCCATAATTGGCGGCTATGCGGATCGCGGCGTGCTTTCAGGCGCGGGATCGTCGCAAGTGCATGGCGACAAAGGCCCGGAAGTGATCGTTCCCAAGCAGGGCGGCGGGCCGGTCGGCGATTTCATTTCAGAGCAATATCATGAGTCCTCGCCGCTCAAGGCGTTGCGCGCCAAACTGCCCAACGCAACGATCGCCTATAGCGAAGGGCGCTATATTTCCGAGGCCGTCACCCAGGCCAAATTGGCCGATGTCGCGATCGTCTTTGCAACGCAATGGGCGAGCGAGGGCTTCGACCAGCCCGATCTTTCGCTGCCCAGCGGGCAAGATGCGCTGATCGCGGCTGTTGCCGAAGCCAATCCCAATACCATCGTCGTGCTGGAAACCGGCGGGCCGGTGATGATGCCCTGGCTCGACAAGACCGCGGCGGTGCTTGCAGCCTGGTATCCCGGCGCACGCGGTGGCGAGGCGATCGCCTCAATCCTCATCGGCGAAACCAATCCTTCGGGACGGCTGCCCCTCACCTTTCCCGCCAGCCTCGATCAATTGCCCCGTCCGGTTATCGACGGTGCCAGCGAAGTGGCTGAAAGTTTCGACGTGATGGCCGCGCAGGACAGCAAACTCTCCACCAATTACGATGTGGAAGGCTCCGATCTGGGCTATCGCTGGAACGCGCGGCGTGGGCAGAAGGCGCTATTTCCGTTCGGCTTCGGCCTCAGCTACGCCAGCTTTGCCACGGGCGATCTGAAGGTCAACGCAACCTCGGCCAGTTTCACCGTGCGCAACACCGGAAAGCGCGCTGGCGCGACGGTCGGTCAGGTCTATCTCGTGTCGCGCAATGGCGAGATCAAGCAGCGCCTGGTCGGCTTCCAGCGGGTTTCGCTTGAGGCGGGTGCGCAGCAGAAGGTTTCCGTCGCGATCGATCCGCGTCTGCTGGCCGACTGGCGCGACGGCGGCTGGAGCATCGCTGCGGACGACTATGCCTTCGCTCTGGGCGACGATGCTGAGACTTTGGGCAAGCCGGTGACCGTGCGGATGAAGGCCAAGCATTGGAAGGACTGATCCTTCGACCGTCGTCCGCTCCCACGCAGGCTGGAAGCGCGACGCCAGACCAATGGAGCGCAAGATGACGTTTTTCCGGATCACGACAGGCACATCAGTGGCGGCGCTTCTCTGCGCGCTGTCATCCGGTGGTCCGCTTTCGTCAAGCGCACAGGCTGCCCCGGCGCGGCCCATGCCGGCTATGGCCGCCGATGCCTGTGCGAAGCTGGCGGGCCGGAAGCTGGACATGGTCAAGATCATCAGTGCGCGAACCCAGCCCGCGGGTGTGCCGATCGAAGCATCCGGCGGGGGTGCTGCAGCAGGGATGCCGGCCGTGCCGGGCGTGCCGCAATTCTGCCGCGTCATCGGACAGATCATTCCAGAAGCCGGATCGAGCATCGGCTTTGAAGTCTGGATGCCGAGCCAGGGATGGGATGGACGATTCCACGGGGCCGGCATGGGCGGATTCGCCGGTTCGATCGATTATATGGCGCTCACCATGGCGGTGAAGGCGGGGGAGGCTGGAGTCGCGACCGATACGGGCCATCAGGGCACGATGATGGATACGGCTTGGGCCAAGGGCAGTCCGCAGCGGGTGCGGGATTATGGCTGGCGCGGGGTCCACCAGTCGACGGTGGCGGCCAAGAAACTGGTCAAGGCGTTTTACGGCAGCGGCCCCAAGCATTCCTATTTTGTCGGCTGCTCTGGCGGGGGGCGTCAGGGGCTGATGGAGGCTGCACGCTTTCCGGAGGATTATGACGGCATCGTGGCCGGCGCCCCGGCCGCGCGGTGGACCGATCTGGCATTCGCCATGATCAACACGGTGAAGGCGCAAAGCGCGCCGGGAGCCGCTATCCGTCCGGAGCAGGCCAAGCTGATCCAGAGCGAGGTGCTGGCGCAATGCGATGCCGCAGACGGCCAGCCCGATGGGCTGGTGGACGATCCGCGTCAATGCAGGTTCGATGTTTCGAAGCTCGCGTGCGGCACATCGCCCTCGGCGCAATGCCTGGCATCGCCGCAGATCGACGCCCTCAAACAAATCTACGCCGGCCCGCGCGATGCCGCGGGACACCCCTTGGCAGCGGGATATCTGCCGGGCGGCTCCGAAGTGGGCTTTCCCGTGCCGGTGTTCGGATGGGAGAGCTATATTCTGAATGGCCCCGATGGCCGATCGGGCAATCAGAAGCATATGGCCGGATTGCTGGGCGATCTGGTGCAGCGGCCTTTCGCGACGCCCGAAACCTTCGATTTCAACACGGATCCCGCGCGGTTGAGAGCGGCCTTGTCGGGCGATCTCGATACCCCGCCCAACCTGCGCCGCTATTTCGCCCGCGGCGGCAAACTCATCCTGTGGCACGGCTGGGCGGATGCAGCGATTCCGCCCGAGGCGACGATCCAGTATCGCGATGCGGTGCTGCGCGAATCCGGGGCTGCGGCGAAAGATTCGATGAGCCTGTTCATGGTGCCGGGTGTGCAGCATTGCATGGGTGGCACGGGCGCGGGTTCCTTCGGTCAGCTTCATCCGCCCCAGGCTGACGACACGCCGCAGCGCCATATCGTCGCAGCGTTGCAGCAATGGGTCGAAAAGGGCGCGGCACCCCAAGCGCTTGTCGGATCGCGCGGATTTGGCGGGCTGATGGGTATGCCGTTGAGCAAGCCGGACCGCCAGCGCCTGCTTTGCGCCTTTCCCAAGCGCAGCGTTCTGCAGCCCGGTGGCGACCCCGATCAGGCCGCCAGCTATGTCTGCCGTTGAAATTCGCCATCTTTGAAAGGGACATGACATGATAACCCGAATGCTGATCCTCTCGGCACTTGTTCTCACTCCGGTCCCTGTCGTCGCGCAATCGAGCGCTGCGCCGGCTGTGGATCCTGCGGAAGCCTATGCGCGTTCGGTGCCGCTGCCGAAGATCATTCCGGCTCCCGCCGATCCCGGTGCGATCCCGCTTTATGGCAACGGCACGCCGGGCAAGGCATCCACCGAGATTTGGACGCAGGACGGCGAGAATGTCATCGTGCGCAACGTCACCAGGCCGACATTGACCCCGGTGCTGCCGGATCCGGCCAAAGCCACGGGGGCGGCCGTCATCATCGCGCCCGGCGGCGGCTTCACGGCGCTCTCGATGGAGACCGAGGGCTTTCAGGTGGCGCGTGCGCTGGCGAGCCGTGGCATCGCCGCGTTCGTCCTCAAATACCGTCTGGTGGCCACCCCGGTCGATGAATATGAGTCCCGACTGTTCTCGATCCGGCGGCTGATGGCCGCGCTGGCCGCTCCCGCCTCGGGCGGGGAAGCGCTCCGCAATCGGGAATCGATGGAGGATGGACTGGCGGCGCTCAAGCTGGTTCGGAGCCAGGCGGCAAAGTGGGGACTGGATCCCGCCCGCGTGGGCATGATGGGCTTTTCGGCCGGTGCGATGACGTCGCTCGCCACGGGGCTCGCGCCTGATCCGGCGACGCGACCCGCGTTCATCGGATTTATATATGGGCCGCAAGTCGCCGTTTCGGTGCCTGCCGATGCACCGCCCTTGTTCAACGCCATCGCGCTGGATGATGAGATCTTCCGGTCCAACGGCTTCGCCATGGTCGAGGGCTGGCAACAAGCAAAACGCCCCGTGGAGCTTCATGCTTATGGCCGCGGTGGCCACGGCTTCGGCCTCGGCAAAGCCGGGACAACGCCGGCCTTGCTGATCGAGGAGTTCGTCGCCTGGCTTTCGATGCAAGGCTTTCTGAGCGCGCCTGCCGCGAAATGATCCCGGGTCGTTCATGAACTGCCCACACCGCCGCCTTTTGAAGGAAAGAATGCTATGAAGCCGGGCCGCATATTATTGGGCATATTGGCAGGGCTGTCGCTGCAGGCCGCATCCGCACGCGCACAGCGGGACCTTCCCTATCTGGAACCGCGCGGGGAGGCGGTGCAACTGATCGTGGATGGCGCGCCCTATCTCGCGCTCGCAGGGGAATTGCACAATTCCAGCCCCTCGAGCCCGGCCTATATGGCACCGATCTGGGATCGGCTGGCGAAAAATAACGTCAAGACGGTGATCGGTGCCGCAAGCTGGGAATTGGTCGAGCCCGAAGAGGGCCGTTATGATTTCACCGCGGTAGACGATCAGATCAAGCAGGCGCGGGCGCGGGGCATCCGCCTGGTGATGATCTGGTTCGGTGCCTATAAGAATGCGGAATCGAAATATGCGCCCTCCTGGGTGCGACGGGATGAGACCCGTTTTCCGCGGGCGGCGCGCACCGGTTCAAACGCGATGGGCGCTTTCTTCACCACGATGCTCAGCGCCTTTAACGATCGGCTGGCAGAGGCCGATGCCCGCGCCTTTGCAGCGCTGATGCGGCACATCAAGAAGGTCGATCGGGATCAGACGATCATCATGATGCAGGTGGAGAATGAGGTCGGCTTGCTGGGGGACAGTCGCGATCGCTCTGCGCAAGCCAATGCGGCCTGGAGCCAGCAGGTGCCGGCCGAATTGATGGCCTACCTGCGCACGCACCGCAATATGCTGAAACCATCGTTGGTGGAATTATGGGGCCGGCAGGGATTTCGCGAGACCGGAAGCTGGGCGGAGGTCTTCGGATCGGATCCGCTGGCGGAGGAGGTGTTCATGGCATGGGGCTTCGGCCGTTATGTGGACCGCGTCGCGAAGGCCGGCGCTGCGGAATATGCGCTGCCGATGTTTGCCAATGCGTGGCTCGGCCCGCAGCCGGGCGCACTGGTGCCCGGCCAATATCCCAGCGGCGGCCCCGTCGCGCGGATGATGGATGTTTGGAAGGCGGCCGCGCCGTCGCTGGCCCTGCTCGCGCCCGACATCTATGTGAAAGAGTTTGATGAGACGCTGGCGCTTTATCGCCGCGCCGACAATCCGATCTTCGTTCCGGAAGCCAAGCTGGACGCCGGCAATCTGTTCATCGCGCTGGGCAAGCACGCTGCCATCGGCTTTTCGCCCTTCGGCATCGAAGATGCGCCCGATGGGCATGATGTGTTCAACGCCTATCGCACGCTGAACGGCATGACCGGGCCGATCGCACGCGCGCAGGCCGAGGGCCGGATCCGCGGTTTCAAGCTGCCCGTGGGCGGCAAATGGGAAGAGCGGCTTGGCGGCTATGATATCAGCATCACCGGGCCTGGCAGCACGCTGGGCGCGTTTGGCGCGGGGACCGGGGCGGAGGCCGTGAAGACCAGCGGTTATGGCCTGATCATCCAGCAAAGCGACGATGAATATCTCGTCGTGGGCCGCGGCATCGCCATCAAATTCGCTGCGCCTGATCGTGAAGTCGAGATCGATTCCGCGCAGGAAGGCACATTCGAAAATGGCCGGTGGATCGCAGGCCGCACGCTGAATGGCGATGAGCGCTACGCCCTGTTTCCCACGGATGATCTGCGGATCGTTAGGATGAAATTGTTGCGCCGCAGATTGTAACGCGGTCGCGTCCGTTTCATACCGTGCGCATAAGCTGTCTAACCGGATCATGACCGAGCGAGAGAATGTCCATGCCTGATACCCTGTCTACAGACTATGCCATTCGCCAGCTTCATGCGCGTTTTGTCGATGCGGTGTGGCGCAAGGATGCGAACAGCTTCGCGCATTGCTTCGCCGAGGCTGGCACTTGGAAGATCGCCGGTATGCAGATCGGCGGGCGCACCGAGATCGAAACGCAATTTGTGCGGCTTCTCGGCGCTTGCGAGCGCGTTCAGCTCATCCTCGGCCCACCGCTGCTCGATCTGGGAGAGGGCACAGCCACCGGCAGAATTCAGGTGACGGAATTGGCGAAGATGGCGGATGGCAGTTCAGCCATGACATTGGGGGTCTATTTCGATCGTTATATCGAAGAAGGCGGGCAATGGTATTTCGCCTGGCGGCATTGGGCGCTGCATTATCGGGGGCCGACCGATCTGTCCGCGGCGTTCGTCGAATGCCCTGATTATGGTCCGCCGCCGCACCTGCCCGACGCCGCCGCGCCGACCTTCACGCGCAGGGTAATCGCCGATTGATGCCCTGTGCTTGACTAAGAAGGCGTCCGCCTTACCGTGCTAGCCTGACCAGTCACGGTCGGGTTTTCGGTTTTAATGCGGGCGCGCGATAGGGCATTTCGAAAAATGGAAGTTGGCGTTCGATCCCAAAATGCGCGGACAGCGCAGCCGGACAGTCACAGTCGCCTTTACAAGCAGCTTGCACGCCATCTGTTCGATGACATCGTGTCCGGGAAATATGGCGTGGGGGATCGATTGCCGGCGGAGCGCGAGCTGGCTGCGGAGCATAATGTCAGCCGGCCGACTGTGCGCGAAGCGATCATCGCGCTTGAGGTTCAGGGGCTGATCGAGGTGCGCGTGGGGTCGGGTGCCTATGTCTGCGAAAAGCCCGGATATGCCGATGCTCCCGGCTTCAACGTCACGGCGTTCGAATTGATCGAAGCGCGCCGGCTGATCGAGGCGGAAGCCGCCGCGCTCGCCGCAACCCAGATCACGGATGAGGAACTGGATCAGCTCGATGCGCTGGTCAAGCAGATCGCCGCGGAAAATAGTGCCGAGGGCGGCACCGAAGAGGCAGACCGCGCTTTCCATCTTCTTATCGCGCGCGCCACGCGCAACGCCGCGATCGTGGACGTGATCGAACATCTCTGGCGGATGCGGGCCTCTTCACCGGATATCGCGCTGTTGCTGGCCAAGGCGCGCGCTGCGCAGGTCAAGCCGGTGGTTCACGAGCATGAGATCATCGCCGCCGCCCTGCGTCGCCGCAATCCCGACGAGGCTCGCGCGGCGATGCGGGTTCATCTTGCCGCGGTGCTCGATCACCTTCTCTTCGCCACCGAGGAAGCGGCCGTCGAGCAGGTGCGCAACGCGGCGCGGGACAAGCGTGAGCGTTTCGCGGCCTTGCGTGCCGGTTGACGTCTTGATCGGTCCCGCATCCATGAGCCTTGTTCCCTTGCCGGCGTCCCTGTGATCCAGCGCGTTCGCCTCAAGGCTGAAGCGCCAGGGAAATCAGCGCGACATGGGTTGCCAAAGCGCAAGTCGCCGCGAACAGGATTTCCTTATAGTTCAGATAATGCGTCATCATTCTATCTCCAAAACCGCCCCGTCGTCGATCGACCGGATCAGGTGATTGTTGAATTAGGCCGTCGCGATTGGCGGGCAATGGCGATTACGTTACCCGTCGACAGCGCCGGTTTAGCCGCGGAAAACCGCGGATTTTGCGGTTCGCGCTTCGTGAATGGGCAGGCGTTTGCGTGAAACGGCTGCGGCGGCTCCTGCTGGAATTCTGGGCCATGGTGATGGTGGCTGGCGTGGTCGGCTTTCTCGGTCCCTTCGGCACCTATCTCGGAGGCGCTTTCCTCTCGCGATTCGCAACATGGGGAATCTTTTTCGGGGGCGCCTATCTTCTGGTTCGCCCCACGATTCAATTATTGCGCTGGATCGCGAAGGTGACCGGTCTTCCCAAGGGGGCTCTGGTATTCTGGGGCGTCATGCTGACCAGCCTTCCCATGGCCTTGATCTGGCGCTTGATGGGGGGCGAAGAGGTGCGTTTGCTGGGCGGATATCCCGGTATGCTTCCCTTCACCGTGCTGAGCGCGCTCGCGATCATGGCGGTGGTGTCCTGGGCCGAACGGGCGGACGCGCATTTGCTGCATTATTACGATGCCAGCCGCATTGGACAGTTCGGGTCCGGATATCCCGTCTACCCGGTGGCCGGGCAGGGCGAGGGGCGGTCATCGACCTTGACGGCGGACCCAGAGACCAAATCGCTGCGACCGCGCCTCCATCAGCGGCTCAGTCCGGCCTTTATCGGCGATATTCTCGCGCTTGAAAGCGAAGACCATTATGTCCGCGTCCATGGTGCCGATCGGAGCGAGCTGGTCTTTCTGAGGCTGCGCGATGCCATCGCCGAAATGGAGGGGCGTCCGGGCGCGCAGACGCATCGCAGTTGGTGGGTGGCGCAGGATGCCGTGGCGGAGGTGATCGGCAATGGTCGTCACAGGGAGGTGCGGCTGGTCAACGGCCTGCGGTCTCCGGTCGCGCGCGATTCGGTGGACAGGCTCAGACGGGCTGGTTTCCTGCCCGATTAAGGCATGATGACATGAGACGGACGCGTCGTTGCGAGAAGCGCGGCGACGCGGCAATCCACGGTGGCATCAACCGCTCCGGATGGCTTCGCTACGCTCGCAATCAGGGTGGTGGATCGACCCGAAGGCAAGCCGTGCGCCGTGCGGTCCAGGCCATGGCGCTGTTTCGACGCGGGCTGATGCCTCATCGCGAAAACAGAAAGCGCTGGAGACGTCACAGTGCGCGATCGTCTCCAGCACCGATCTTCTTATTTCTTGGCTGGCACCTTCGCCAGATCGGCATCGATCTTGGCCAGCACGTCGTCGGTCAGCGTCTCAGCGGAATATTGCTGAAGAGTCTTCAGCGTCATGCCGCGCGCCATGTCGATCTGCTCGTTGCTGATCATGGCCGCGATATATTTGTTGAGCACGGCTTTGGTGTCCGGATTATCAAGCAGCGTGCCGAGATCGGTTTCGCCGGTGGTGTAAGCCGGCGTGGCAGGTGCCGTCGCAGCAGCGGGCGCTGCCTGCGCGAACGCCGCGACGGGCGAAACGGCCACCAGAGCGGCGGCGAAATATTTCACATAACGCATCAGAATATCCTCATCCCATGGGTCTCGATTGTTCCGTTCGAATTGGGCTTCGAACGCCATACGCCTAAACGCACTGATCAGTTCTATAATGGTCTCCAGCCGCGATGCCACGAAAAAAGTGAACGGCTTTCCGCCGCAACGATCCCGTGGCTGCGGGATACATACCGCAACCCTGTTTTCGCATGAGCTGACTGAACACGCCGTTTCAAGGCATGTTTCCGGCCCGCCCGTGCGCCGCTATTCCGCCCGGCTTCCCTTAAGTTTAGCGGTCCCGAACAGCCCCATTTTCACCTTGCCCGCCAGCACGTCGCCCTCGATCGCAATGTCGTATTTCAGGGTGATTTTCATGGGTTTGGTCACTTTCAGATCGAATTTGATCTGATTGCCAAGCGCAATGCCGGTGAATTCGGCCGTGCCGTCGGGGCTGCTGGTGTATCCGGTCACGGCGTCGCCCTCGATATCGAAATGCAGCTTCATCGTTTGCGGCCCCATCGGCGTGGACATGACGCAATCCCAATCGCCTGCCGGGCTCGATGGTGGCGCTGCCTCCGTCGCTGATCCATCGGCGTGGACCTCGCTTTCGGTGCTTTCGGCTTCCAGCGCCGCGGCATCCGCGCCACCGGGCAGCATCGCGGCCGCCATGGGGGGCAGCCCTTCGCCATGGCTGCCGATGTGCACCTCCTTTTCGGCCACGGCCTTGGCGGCAGCAGCAGCGGCGGCGGCATCCGATTTCACCTGTCGCTGGGCCGCGCGGGAGATATCCTTGCCTTCCATAAGCTGCAGGATCTTGGACGGCGTCAGCGGGAGATCAAGGCACCGCGCGTTGAAGGGCGAAAGTGCATCGGCAATGGCATTGACCAGGGTCGGCGGGCCGATGATGCACCCGCCTTCGCCCACGCCGCGAAATCCGCCTTCCGCCTGGGAGGGTGTGTTGGCATGGACGAATTCGAAATCCGGGACGTCCGAAATCGCGGGCAGCATATAATCCTTGAAGGTCACGGTGGTGGGATTGCCGCGATCGTCATAGCCGAATTCTTCCAGCAACACCGTGCCGATGGCCTGCGCCAGCCCACCCGAAATCTGGCCCTCGACGATTGCGGGATTGATCATCACCCCGCAATCCTCGCTGGACACCCATCGCTTGATCTTCACGAAACCCGTCTCGGCATCGATCTCCACGATGCAGGCATGAGCGGCGCTGGTGAAGGTCATCGGCGGCGGATTGTAGCGATATTGCGCCTCCAATCCCGATTCCATGCCGGGTGGAAGGCGGTCGGGCTCGCCATAAGCGATCTCCGCGATCTGGCGCAGGCTGCGCGTCATTTCCTCGGCCCCCCGCACCCGGACCATGCCGCCTTCGATCGTGACATCGTCGGGATTGGCGTTGAGCAGATGCGCCGCCACCTTCTTGATCTTGTCCCGCAGCAACCCCGCCGCCTTGATGGACGCGCCGCCGCCGATGACGCCCTGGCGGCTGCCCGCCGCGCCCGGGCTAAAGCCACCGCGCGAGCTGTCGCCCTCATGCACGGTCACGTCTTCAAAGGGCACGCCGAGTTCTTCGGCGAAGATCTGCGCCATGGTGGTCTGCGTGCCATGGCCTTGCGAATGCGTGCTCATGATCGCTGTGACCTTGCCGGTCGGCTCGATCTGCACATGCGCCAGTTCGCCCGTCATCACGTTGATGCTGCCCGCCGCACCGGTCGGCTCGATATAGGTGGCAAAGCCGATGCCCAGATAGCGGCCTTCCTTGCGGGCGGCTTCCTGCTCGATGCGAAAGGCGGCCACGTCGACTACTTCGAGCAGCTTGTCGAGGCATTCCATCGGGCTGATATCGTCGATCGGAATGCCCATGGATGCCACCATCGGCTGATCGGCTCTGGTGATCAAATTGCGCCGGCGGATTTCGATCGGATCGATTCCGATCTTGCGGGCGGCCTCGTCCAGCAGCACTTCGCGCGCCAGCGTCTCGATCGCCCAGGGGCCGCGATAGGCCGCAAGCCCGGCGGTATTGGAGAACCATCCCTGCGTCTGAAAGCTGAATTCGGGTATCTTATAGGCCGACCAGAGGAACATCACGACCGCGATGTTGCAATCCGCGCCATGCGGATAGGCACCGTTGTTGAGGTGATAATCGGCGTGGGATGCCAGCAATTTTCCGTCATTGTCGAAGGCGATGCGAAGCGTCATTTCCTGCTCGCGCGCCTGATTGGCACCGGTCAAATTCTCCCAGCGGTCTTCGATCCATTTCAGCGGACGTCCCAGAAGGATGCCCGCCGCGATGACCGCCATCTCTTCCTTCCACGGCTGGTTCTTCAGGCCGAAGGATCCGCCGACATCCTTGGCGATCACGCGGAAATTGGTGTTCGGCAGATTGAACGCCATGCTCAGATTGCGTGCGATCAGATGCGGACTCGCGCAGGTGATATAGACGATGATCTCCTCGCTCCCCTGCGGCGAGACGATCACGCCGCGTGTTTCCATCGGGGATTGGGCGATGCGCTGATGAGTGATGGTGCCGCTGATCAGATGCGGTGCGTCGCGGAGCAGGGCTTCCAGCGGCTCGTTGATCTCGTCCTCGCCCATGGCGGCCGCCACGTTCGAATCCATGCCGGGGTGCACGGGCGCGCCCGTCCTGGCGTCGTCGATCGTGACGACGGGGTCTTCCTCGTCATAGTCGATCTCGATCAGGCTGGTGGCGTCCTCTGCCACATAGCGATCCACGGCGATGACCATGACGACGGGTTCGCCGACATAAGCCACGCGCCCGTCCGCCAGCGGCGTGATGGCGATCTCGGCCGGCGCGAGAAAGAAACTCAGCATGTCGATCTTGAGTGCCGAAAGGTCGGCCGCGGTGAGGATCGCATGGACGCCCGGCATCGCGCGCGCTGCGGCGGTGTCGAAGGACAGGATCCGCCCGCGCGCAATGGGGCTGCGCAGAAAGGCGACGTGCAACATGCCCGCCACGACGACATCGTCCACGAAGGTGCCGCGTCCCGTCAGCAGGCGGTGATCTTCCTTGCGCGGCACTCGCTGGCCAATGAAGCGGGCGGCGTTGATGGTCGGGTTCATACGTCTTCTCCCGCCAGCGCGCGCGCGGCTTTCCTGATGCCCTGATAGCCCGTGCAGCGGCAGATATGGCCGGACATCGCACCGAGCAGCGTCTCCGCGCCGGGCTTCTTTTCGTCGCTGGTGAGAGCGGCCAGGGTCATCACGATTCCTGGTGTGCAGAAACCGCATTGCAGGCCATGCGCGTCGCGCAAAGCCTGCTGCACGGGATGGAGCGTTCCGTCCGGCGCGGCCAGGCCTTCGACGGTCGTTACTGCAGCGCCATCCGCCTGCACGGCCAGCATCAGGCACGATCGCACCGCGCGCCCGTCCACGATCACGGTGCACGCACCGCATACGCCATGTTCGCAACCGACGTGAACGCCGGTATAGCCCGCGTCGATGCGCAGGAAATCGCTCAGCGTGCGGCGTCCTTCGACCGTGGCCGAACGCGTCTGCCCATTTACCGTCAATTCGATCCGATGGTCGCTCATGCTGCCTGCCTTATGCCGAGCGCTTCGCTCAGCGTTCGCGTGAAAATGCGTTGACCGACCGTGCGGCGATAATCGGCCGTCGCATGGTGATCGTCGAACGGATCGGTTTCGGCGATCGCCAGTTCCGCGATCAATGCCGGCTGGAGCGAGTCCGGAGACTGGCCGATCAGGGCGTCCTCGGCGCGCCGGGCCTTGATGGGGGTCGCCCCCATGCCGAACCAAGCGAGGCTGGCGCGCGCGATCTTGCCGCTTTCGAGGACGATCGAACCGATCAGCCCGACCAGAGCGAAATCGCCCGGTCGCAAGGCCACTTCCCGAAAGAGCGGCACCGAATCCGCAGGCCAGTCCGGCACGTCGATCGCGGTCAGCAACTCATCGGGCTCGATCACGGTGGCATAGGGGCCGAGATAGAATTCGTCCGCGGGCACCGTGCGCACGCCGCGGACCGAACGCAGCTCCAGCGTTGCGCCCAGCGCCACAGCGGCCGCCGGTGATTCCGCGGCGGGTTCCCCAAAGGCGATCGAGCCGCCGATGGTGCCGCGGTTGCGGGTCTGATGATGCCCGACATGGCGGAGCGCCTGGACCAGCAGCGGCAGGCGGCTTTGCAACGTCGCATCGGCGATCGCATCATTCTGCGTGGTCATCGGCCCGATCCGCGTCGCTTCCGCGATGCGGGTCACGCCGCGCAAGGCGGTGATGCGGCTGAGATCGACCAGGATGAACGGCTGGCTCATCCGCAGCGCCAGCAGCGGCATGAGCGTCTGTCCTCCCGCGATCACGGTCGCGCCGCCGCCGGCTTCCGCCAATATGGCACAGGCCTCTTCGATCGTGTCAGGCCGCATATAGTCAAAGGGCGCAGGTTTCATGGCCGGCGTCCGCCGGCCAGCCGCGCCAGCACGGCGTCATCCAGCATCACTATAGGCGCAGCGCTGCGCCGACCGAATTCGAAGCCCGCCGCGGCGACGATGATGACGAGCAGCCCGATCGCCAGCCCCATCCAGTCGGAGCCGTTGCCGCCGTCTCCGCGACCCACCAGGAAGCCGGTTAAGGCGGCCACCGCGAGCGCGAGGATCCAGGCGATCGGCAGCCCACGCTGGTCGCGGGGCGCGAAGGCCGGGGCAGGGCGTAACTCCGTCACGCCAGCCGCATTCGTGGGCTGCGTTTCCGACACGTCTGCTTTCGCGCCGGTGATCACTTCTTCGAACTTGCGGAAGAATTTGGCGGCGAGCTGCTTGGCCGTAGCGTCGATGATCGGGCCACCCAATTGGGCAAGGCGGCCGCCCACCTGCGCTTCGACCGTGTAGCTCAAAATGGTGGCACCATTGTCATCCGCCAGGGCAACCTTGGCATTGCCCTTGGCCGATCCCGCCATGCCGCCGCTGCCTTCGCCGACGATCGTATAGCCTTGCGGCGGATTGAGATCGGTGAGCGTGACGGCACCGGTGAAGCGGGCGCCGATGGGGCCGATCTTGATTTCCACCGTCGCCTTGAAGCGTTCCGCGCCATCCTGTTCGAGCGACTGGCAGCCGGGGATACATTGCCGCAGCACTTGCGGGTCGTTCAGCGCACGCCACACATCTTCGCGGCTTGCGGCAATCCTCTGTTTTCCGGCCATTTCCATCGCTTACTCTCCTATTGTCTCATGGCGACGCGCAGCCGTTCAGGCCGCGAGCGTCACCCTGTTTGATATGCCGGACCCGCGTGCCGCAGGGGCCGCCGGGGGGTAGTTCCTTTCACGAACGATGATCGCAGTGGCGTTATCTTCACATCTCATGAATATCCCAACCCGATATCGTGACGATCCTGGCCTTTTCGCGGGTTTCTGTCCCGGTCGATCGCCCTTGCTGATGCGTAAATCGGGCCATCAGGTCCAATCCCCTCCCGGATTCTTGTGTCTCTCGTTCACGGTAAACCGTGCAAAACTGGCCTAGCCGATTGCGCCGGACGGATTAAGGCGGCGGTTGCTAACGCTTGTAAGAGGATATAGCCCGGTTTGGAAAGATGTGGCCGGACCAATTTCGGATCATCAGACGAGAGCGATGCTGGAGCGATGCAATTATGACGACCGAAGTGACGATTCCCGAGGCGACGCTGGCGCACATTCAGGAGCGGGAGGGCGCGATCCTGGGCCATCCGCCCCGCATGGCAGCGCTGGATCGGGAATCGGTCGCGGAGCAGGTCCAAGCTACCACGAAAAAGCTTCGCGGCGCGATGTATGCCGATGCGCCGCCGTTGCCGCTGGAGATAATCCCCGAAATCATGTTCGTCTTGTGCAAGCATCAGGCCTTGTGGGACGCTGTGATGGCGCTTTCGATGGAGCTTTTCCAGAATGGCACGTTGCCGGTGCGCGATTGTGAACTCGCCGTGTTACGCACGGGATGGCTTCTGGGGGCACCCTATGAGTTTGGCGAACATGTGGCGCGTGCAAAAAAGGCAGGGGTGACCGCGCAGGAGATTGATCGGCTCGTGGAAGAGGGATCGGCCTGGGATGGCTGGAGCGTGCATGACCGCGCGATCCTGAAGGCGAGCGAGGAATTGCGCGCTGATGTGATGATCACCGACGAGACCTGGGCGGTGCTGGCGCAGAGCTATACCGAAGATCAGCTTTTCGAATTGTGCGTGCTGGTCGGTCAGTTCACCAATGTGGCCTATTTTCAGAATGCACTGAGATTGCGCCTTGAGCCACGCAACCCCGGCCTCTCGGCGCGTTGATCCGATAGACACGATTTGGTTTAGATATCAGACAAGGAGACAAAGACATGGATACTGTGGAAGCGCGCCTGGCGGCTATGGAGCAGCAAATCCGGTATCTGAGCGATCGCCAGGCGATCGAGGATGTCGTTCACAGCCATGCCCGTGGCCATGACCGCTTTGATTCCGATCTGATGACCGCCTGTTATCATCCGGACGGAATTGACGAACACGGAAGCTGGGCAGTGAATGCAGGGCCGGACTATGCGGATTGGGCCAATAAAGCGCATGATGGCGGATCGATCATGTCTATGCACAATATCACGACGCACACGTGCGAGATCGATGGCGACGAGGCCCATGCCGAAAGCTATGTGATCGGTGCGATGCTCAACAAGGACGGAGAGACCTGCCGGTTTCTCAACGGCCGCTATCTTGACCGGCTCGAAAAGCGGGATGGCGTCTGGCGGATCGCGCTTCGCCGCTGCACGGTGGACGTGGTGCTGAAGGGCGATTCTTCGATCATGAAGACCGAAGCCTTCCAGCGCTTCGGGATGATCAAGGGCACGAGAGACTCATCCGATCCTTCCTATAATCGCCCGCTGACGATGGACGATCCGGTCGATCGCTGGTGACCGGCCGGGCGGTGATCGATGGTGCCAGGCCCGATCAACCCGTGCGCCTTTACAAGAAGGTCGCGCGCCAGATCATCGAAGACATTCAGGCCGGCAAATATGCGGTGGGCGATCGGTTGCCGGCGGAACGCGATCTCGCCGCAACGCACGGCGTCAGCCGGCCGGCGATCCGGGAGGCGATATTGGCGCTCGAAGTGAGCGGTCTGGTCGAAGTCCGGATCGGATCGGGTGCCTATGTCGTGCGTGTTCCCGGCGACGATGCTGCCGAGCCGCAATTTGCGATCAGCGCTTTCGAGGCGATCGAGGCCCGGCTGTTGATCGATAGCGAGGCGGCCGCGCTTGCGGCCCTGCAAATCACCGATGGCGAGATTGCCGAGCTGGACCATCTGGTAAGCGTGATGGCCGCGGGCAATCAGCGGGGTGGCAGCGCCGAAGAAGCGGAGTCCGCGTTCAGCCTGGTGATCGCACGGGCCACGAGAAATGCCGCGATTGAAATGATGCACGCCGAACTCTGGAAACTGCGTTCCTCTTCGCCCGATTGCGCGCTGATCATGAAAAAGGCGCGATCGGCCAATATCCGGCCGGTGATCGAAGAATATAGCGCTATCGTGACGGCGCTGCGGGAGCGCAATCCCGCCAAGGCCCGCGAAGCCACGCGCGTGCATCTGACGGCGGTTATCGATCATCTCCTCTTCGCCATCGAAGAGGAGGCGGTCGCAGCCGCCAGGCAGTCGGTGCAGACGACCCGCAAGCGCTACGCCCAGATCGTCAGCCTTTAATCCCGAGCCGATCCGCCAATCGCAAGGCAGGGCACATGGCCCCGCCCTGCGACGCGGGTCACATGCCTTTGCTCGTTGCAGCAGACGGCGCGCCTGCCTGAGCGCCTGCCGGGCCAGCCGCCGCCTGCTTCGCCATGGCGCGCAGATAATAGCGGATGTCCTCAAGCTGCTGGTCGGTCACCTGCGGAAATGCCGGCATTCCGTTCAGCTTGAGTGCGCCATCCTTCACGATCGCCTTCATGGCATTTTGGTCCATGATCATCGGCGAATAGCGAAGATCCGGTGCGGCACCCCCGCCGATGGCATTCATGCCATGGCAGACGATGCACGCGTTCATCGCAAAGGCCATGCCGCCAGCCTGCGCCTTGGCCGCGTCAGGCCGGAAATCGGGATCGTCGACAGGCACGCGATCGGTCATGGTATAGCGCGGGAGCGGATCCTTGCCGCCGATGGCAAAGGTCAACACCTGGCGCGGAAGCGCATAATCGGTGCGGAACGCCGCATTGCCGGAGGCGAGAATGCCGCCCCCCTGCGATCCGCTGCCCGTCAGGACCGTGATATATTGCTTGCCCTTGACCCGATATGAAATCGGCGGCGCCACGATGGGTGAGGCGGTTTTATACGACCACACCTGTTTCCCGGTCTTTGCATCGTAAGCCACCAACTGGCCATCGATCCGGCCCTGGAAGATCAGATCGCCAGCCGTCGCCAGAACGCCGCCAGGCCATACGCCGGGCAATTCGATTTGCCAGGCGGCCTTTTGCTTGATCGGATCCCAGGCTTTGAGGAAGCTGCGACGGCTGCCCTTCAGCGGCGCGTCTGCCACGAGCATGGCACCCATGCCCGAGCCGATGCCGGTCATGCCCGCCGGGGCAGGGCCGATCAGCGCCCCCATCTCGATCACTGGAATATAGACCAGGCCGGTGCGCGGGCTATAGGCTTGGGGCAGCCAGCTATGCGCGCCCTGGGGGCCGGGCCACAATTCGAACATGCCGGGGCGATCCTGATAGCGGATGCCGGGATTTTCCACCGGGCGTCCGGTCTTCATGTCGATGCGATCCGCCCATGTGGCCTTGGCGAATTTTTCGGCCGACAGGAGCTCGCCGGTCTTGCGGTCTATCACGTAGAAAAAGCCGTTCTTGGGCGCTTGCATCAGCACCTGGCGCAGCTTGCCGTCGATCGTGATGTCCGCCAGCGTCATGTCCATTGTGGCGGTGCAATCCCAGCCTTCCTGTGGGCAGACCTGATAATGCCAGACATAGGCACCCGTATCGGCATTGACCGCCACGATCGAGGCGAGGAACAGATTGTCGCCGCCGCCCGGACTGCGCAATTTGGGGTTATAGGGAAAGCCGTTGCCCACGCCGATATACATCAGATTGAGCTTGGGATCGTAGCTGAAGGAATTCCATGCGGTGCCGCCGCCGCCCTTGCCAAACCAATCGCCCTTCCAGGTCGGCCGGCTGACCTGTTCGGCCTTGGTATCGGCGGGCTTGGATGGATCGCCCGGCACCGTGTAGAAACGCCACAGGCGCTTTCCGGTCATCGCGTCATAAGCGGTGACATAGCCGCGGATCGGGCTGATATCGGCGCCGCCGTGCCCGATGATCAGCTTGCCGCCGAAGATGCGGGGCGGGCCATTGGTATTGCGCATCTCGTCAAGGCTGTATTCGCGCTGCTCCCATACCGGCTTGCCATTATTGGCATCGAGCGCGATGACACGGCCATCGGTAGTCACCAGAAAAACCCGGCCTTTCCAATAAGCGATGCCCTTATTGCCGTAGTTCATCTGGAGCGGGCCTTTGGCCAACTCGCGCGTCTTGGCATCAAACTCCCACAGCAGCTTGCCCGTCACGGCATCGAAACCGCGGATATATGAATTGCCTGTGGTCGTGAACAATTTGCCATCGGCGGCGACAGGAGCAGAGACCGTAAATCCGGGCTCGAGATCAAAATGCCAGGCGAGCGAAAGCTGGCCGATATTCTCGGCAGTCACCTCGTTCAGGGGGCTGTAATGCTGCTCGCTGCCGGTGCGGCCATAATTGGGCCAGTCGCCGTCTTCGACGCTCGTATCGCTGTCAGTGATGCTCGGTGTCAGATTGCACGCGGCAACCGGCAGGAGTAGCGCCGCCAGAAGAAGCACCGGAAAATTAGTCAGTTTTTTCATCGCCTCGATCACGTCACGCCTCCCCGCGTTGGTCTGCCATGTCATCGTCCGCCCTTGTCAATCTCATGCGGCGATGATTATCTACCAACCATTCAGTAACACCGCTTATGCCTAAGGAAAGTGTATGAACGTGTCCAGCCGCATTCGCGTTCGCGAAGATCCGGTCGTCCGCCGCGCGCAGATCATCGAAGAAGGCATCCGGCTGATCGGCCTGCATGGCTATAACGGCTTCACGGTGCAGGCGCTGGCCACCCGCTGCGGCATATCGAATGCCGGTCTGCTCTATTATTTTGGTTCCAAGGATGCGCTGCTGTTGGCGTTTCTGGCCGAGCTGGAGCGGCAGGATCGCGAATTGCTGGAGCCGCTGGTCGCGCGTGCGATCGGGCGGGGGGATGCGCCATCCTCGCGGACGGTGGTGATCGCTCTGCTTCGCACCGTGGCGTCCCGATTCACCGAAAGCCCCGCTCTTGGTCGCTTCGCGGTGATGCTGCAGTGCGAATCGATCGATCCCTCGCATCCCGCGCATGACTGGTTTCTCAGCCGGGAGACCATGGCATTCGACATGTTCGTCTCGCTGGTCACCGGGCTGACACCCGATCCGCAATCCACCGCGCGGCAGCTTGTCGCCTTGATGAACGGCCTCGCGCAGCAATGGCTCCGGGCTGATCGGCCGTTCGATCTGGAGATCGAGTGGGAAAAGGCGGTCACTGCGATCCTGCCGGCGCTGTTCGAGGATGAGTCGGACAGCAACCGGATTTGAGCGCGCCGCTGCCGATGCCTTTGCTGCGATGGGCATGATAAGCGCGTCCTATCCCGCGCGTTTCACCGAGCGCGCGGTCACCAGCGGCAGATCGGCGATGGTCACAAGCCCCGGCTTGGCGGCGACAACCGCTTTGATGGCGTTCACAGGCGGATTGGCGGTGTGCGCGTCGAAATCATTGCGGTCTTCGGGATATTCAAGTTCGTAACGCAGCTTGACGTTGGGGATGCCGCGCACCTCCATCACATAGCCTTCGGTGATCGGCCAATCGGGTTCCATAGACTGGCCCAGGCGCCACAAGAGGCCGATCTCGATGAGCGGACGCCCCTCGAAAATGCCCTGCCACAGGCATTTGATGCCGCAGACCATGCCCTTGGGGATGTCCATATAGCCGAGGTGCAGATCCTGGGTGGCGGTGCCGAATTCGGTGGTGAAACGGACCTCCTCCAGCGTGACCGACAGGGCGTCCGCCATCATCTCCACCGCATCCTGAAAAACCAGTTGCCGCGATTTAGCGGCGTCGGCGATTCCCGGCGCATCGGGCGGCCCGCCAAAGCCCAGGGCGCGCCAGGTTTCGGCCGATTCATAGGAAGTCGAATCCGCGGCTTCATGGATCGTTATCCGCTCGATCTGCCGGCAGGCCGCCGCCGCGGTGAGCGCCATGGCGCTGGCCTGGCCCGGATTGACGCCCGATCCATAAAGCGAGGCACCGCCGCGCATGGCCGCGTCGATCAGCCGCTTTTGCTCGTCCTCGCCATAAGAGCGACCTGTGATGAAATTGGCGGTCGAGATCACATTGATGCCCGCCTCCAGCAGCCGGACCATATCATCCACGCTCCAGATAAGCGGCATATAAAGCACGACATCGGGGGCCAGGCGGAGGATATGCTCGATATCATTGGTGGCGTTGATGCCGAGGGGCGGCAGGTTGCAAAGCGTGCCGATATCCTGCCCCGCCTTGTCCGCGCTCCACACATGGCATCCCACCAGCTCTAGATCGGGCTGCGCGAGCACCCCGCGCACGGCGGCGCGGGCCACCCCGCCGCTCGTCCACTGCACAACCCGTATCGCCATGGTCTCTCTCCTTATTGGTCTGACCGATTCTATTTTATTATGCGTTCATCGCTAGCACGATTGGTAATGCCATTGCATTAGCGAAGATCGGGACGCACACCGATGGGCAACATTAGTATATCCGGCTTCCAAGCTGGAGTTGCAGTGAATTGGGAGATTTCAGGATGCAGGACAGGCCACCCGTCATATTGGTCACCGGTGCCAGCCGCGGCGCTGGTCGGGGGGTCGCGATCGGCTTGGGCAGTCATGGCTGCACGGTCTATGTGACCGGTCGCTCCGAAAAAGCCGGCGACACCAGCCTGCCGGGCACCATCTATGAAACGGCGGAGGCGGTGACGGCCGCGGGCGGCAAAGGCATCGCGGTCCGCTGCGATCATGCCAAGGATGACGATGTCGAAGCGCTGTTTGATCAGATCCGGCGTGAACAGGGGCGGCTCGATCTTTTGGTGAACAATGCGGCCGCCATTTATGACGAGCTCACCGCCGCGGGCAATTTCTGGGAAAAGCCGCTCAAGCTGGCCGATATCATCAACGTCGGGATTCGCAGCTCCTATGTGGCAAGCTGGTTTGCGGCCCCGTTGATGGTGGAGCAGGGCAAGGGGCTGATCGTCTTCACATCGGGTTCCGGTGCCGTCCATTATGTCTATGGCCCGGGCTATGGCGCTCACAAGGCCGGGGTGGACAAGCTCGCGGCGGATATGGCGGTCGATTTCAGGGGGACCGGCGTGAACACGCTGTCGGTCTGGATGGGTGCGTTGCTCACCGATCGGCTCAAGATGGTCATCGCATCCGATGTTGAGAAATATGGCTATCTGAACGACAGCGCCGAGACGCCCGAATTTACCGGCCACATCATCTGGGCCGCGCTCAATGATCCCGATATCGCGGCGCTCTCGGGCCAGACTCTGATCGGCGCGGAGATGGCGGTGACTTACGGATTGCTCGACGAGGGCGGTCGGCAGCCACCATCCTACCGGGACACCGCAGGCGTGGAGCCTCGGGTCCAATATCCCCGGATCATCCGCTGACCTGCTAGCGGCGCGGTCACGGCTTCGCAGCCCATCGCACACACCCGTCCTTTCCGGGCAGTCTGCGCGGGGGTGCCACTCCGGCTGCGCGCTACTTTAGGTCGATCCGACCGGTCATTGCGAGCGTAGCGAACCCATCCAGAGCGGTTTCGCCAGCTTGGATTGCCGCGTCGCTGCGCTCCTCGCAATGACGGAGCCATGTAATGGCATCACGCTCTAGGCGGGCGATCGCGCGGATGACCGACTGGCGAGCAGTTCGGCCAAGGCGGACGATGTTGAATCGGTTTTCCATAAGCTGCCGGCGCTAACAGGGGAAATCGGATGCAGTCTTTTCTGGTCAACGACATGATGATGGGGCGCCGGTCGTTCATGGCCGGCAGTGCCGCCCTGGCAGGAAGCGCGGCGCTGGCGGCAAATCCGGGGCGGGCGGCGGCCCCGGCCTTGAAAGGCGGCAACGGTATCGTGACGCCGCGCAAAGGCGGGCTGGATTTCCAGGATCCGTGGGACAATCTGTATATGTTCGGCAAGATCTGGTCGGGCTATGACGCGCCGGTTGTCGGTGCGTTTCACGGGATCATGTTTGCCCGTTTCCCGCAGCAGCGGATGGTGCCCTGTTTCAACTTCGTCGGCATCGGCGTGATGCAGGCGATGATCGACAAGGATGGCTATCTCCGCATGAAATCCCGCGAGGTGGGGCTGTTTACCGATTTGCGGACGGGCGACGTGCTGGAAACCTGGGACAATCCGTTTACCGGCGAAAAGAACGAGGTCTATCATTTCTACAATGTCGGCGGCGGCGGCCGGATCGGGCCGGAGATTCCGCAATTCGTGATCCCCGGCAATCCCGATACGCCCACGCGCATGAACGAAGGCTCGGTGTTTCCCGATGAAAACGGCAAATACCCCTTCATCCTGCCGTTCGAACAATATGGCGCAGATGATATGCTGCTGGCCTGGGACTATACCCATTATCACAAGAACCCGGTGACGCCGGCTGGCTGGCCCAAATCCTCCACCGGCGATTATGTGAGCCCGGCCGAGCATTTCACCTTCCGGGTGTCTCGCGACGAGCTGGAAGATCGCTCTCTGCCCGCGGTCCGCATGTATTCCGGCTTCTCGCGGTCTTCGCAATTCTGGCCGTTCATGCAGATGGGGGGCACACCCTATGCGGATGGCGTGCTGTCTGGCCGGCTCCATAGCCACAAGGGATTGAAGGGGTATGACGAGGTGCCGCGAAAGGCGCTCGACTATCTCGAGAAACATGCACCGGAATATCTGACGATCCACGACGGCTGGCCCACGTCCAGCCCGCGCCTCGACACCTGGACCGTCTATTCACAGGATATCGAGCCTGAGACGGCGGGCTATGCCTGGACGCCCTCAGATCCGGCCCTGCGCCCACTCACCGGCAAGGGGCGCGTTCGCCCATAGGATATGAAGTGGGTGGCACGAGGCCACCGCACTCAATCGATGGATTCGCCGTTTTGCGGGCCGGGATAGCGCGAAAGCCAATAGGCATATTGCTCGGGCAGCAAGGACGAGGATTTCGGCAGGTCCAACGCGCGCGCCGTGCGAAAGGGATAATGCGGATCGGCGAGATGGCCCCGGCCCACCATGACGATATCGAGCTGATCCTCGGCGATCGCACGTTCGGCATCGGCGGGGTCGTCCATGCCCCAGGCGGTGGCCACCGGGATGCCGCCTTCGCGCCGGACGCGTTCCGCGATCGGCACCATGAACGCAGGCGTCCAGGGAATATTCGCCGTCATGGTCGAAAAGCCCATGCTGACGCTCAGAAGATCGAGGCCAGTCTCACGGAATTTGCGCGTGAGCGCAATCGCCTCGTCCAGGGTTTCCTCGTCGCGACCATCGAATTCGATCACGCCGAACCGCGCGGTCAGCGGCAGATGCTCCGGCCAGATGGCGCGCACCGCCTGCAGCGTTTCGATCAGGAAACGACCGCGGTGTTCTGCATCGCCACCATATGCGTCGGTGCGGTGATTGGCGTGAACCGAGAAGAAGCTTTGCGCGAGATAGCCGTGCGCGAAATGCAGCTCCAGCCACTCGAACCCGGCATCGCGCGCGCGGATCGCTGCCGAGACGAAATCGGCCTTCACGCGGGCGATGTCGGCCGGCGTCATTTCAGCGGGGATCTGTGGCAGATTGGCACCGAAGGCGATCGCGGAGGGCGAGAGGGTTGGCCAGCCGCGCGGATCGCCATCAGCCATATGGTCGTCGCCTTCCCACGGCCTGTTGGCGCTCGCCTTGCGACCGGCATGGCCGATCTGAATTCCAGGGACAGCGCCAGCGCTTTTGATGGCGGCGGCCACGCGGGCCATGCCTTCGGCCTGCATGTCGTTCCAGAGGCCGGTACAGCCCGGCGTGATGCGCCCTTCCGGCGAAACGGCGGTCGCCTCCACGATCACCAGCCCGGCACCGCCGCGCGCCATCCCCAGATAATGGGGAAGATGCCAATCCGTGATGGCACCATCGACGGCGCTATATTGGCACATGGGAGGCACCGCGATGCGATTGCGCAGGGTGATACTTTTCAACGTGAAGGGCGTGAACAAGGCTGGCATGAAGGATCTCGATTCAACAGGATTTTGAAAAGCGGTCGGCGCGGTCGGTCGTCAGGAATAGGCTCCGGCCGAATAGGTCAGTTCGTAGCTGTGGCTGTAGATTTCGAGGATGTTGCCGAAAGGATCCTCCATATAGACCATCCGATACGGCTTTTCGCCCGGAAAATATTCGCGCACGGGCATCCGCTGCTTGCCGCCGGCCGCCACGATTTTGGCGGCCAGACCCTCGACATCAGGATCCTGCACGCAAAAGTGGAAGATGCCCGATTTCCAATATTCGAAATTATTCTCGCGTTTTTCGGCGTTGCGGAACTGGAACATCTCGACGCCGACCCGATCCGCAGTCGACATATGGGCGATCCGGAACGATGCCCAGCCCGGCCCGAAGACATCCGAACACATCACGCCGATTGCGCTGTCATCCTCCTCGATCAGTGTTGGCGGCATGATCAGATACCAGCCGAGCACCTCTGTGTAGAAGGAGACGGCGGCGTCCAGATCGGTGACCGACAGGCCGATATGGGAAAAGCTGCGCGGATAGGGCGATGACATGGCTGGGATCCTTCCAAAATATAGCGTGACGCTACCCCCGGAATGCTATAAGATAAAGGCGATGAAAATTATCAGATATATAAAATTCTGTTATGATTAATCCGCAATGGATCCGGTCCTTCGGCGTGCTGGCCGAACTCGGCAGCTTCACACGCGCGGCCGATCAACTGGGTGTGACCCAGGCGGCGGTAAGCCAGCATATCCGGCAGCTCGAACAGCGTCTCGGCTTGCTCCTGATCCGGCGATCGCGCGGGATCGAACTGACGCCGGCCGGCCGCGCGCTGCTCGATTACGGCACCGAAATTGATCAGGCGGATCGGCGGCTGAGAGCGCGTCTGGATGGAGCGGATGCCAAGGGCGGCGAGGTTGGGATCATTACGCCCGGCAGCCTCGGCCTGCTGCTTTATCCGCTGCTGCTCGATTTGCAGGAAGCCGATCGCGGGTTGGTGATCCGGCACCGCTTCGCGCCCGACCATGAGGTGCTCGACGCGATTTTGAAAACGCGCTTCGAACTGGGCATCGTCACCCTCAAGCCGGACGATCCGCGGATCACGGCCAGTCCGTTCACGCGGGAACCGCTCGAACTCGTCGTGCCTGCGGGCGAGGAAGTCAAACATTGGAGCGATCTGGAAAGGCTGGGATTCATTGACCATCCCGACGGGCAAGCGATGGCCATTCGCCTGTTGAGCCTTCGTTTTCCGCGCAATCCGGGCGTGCGCAGTCTGCCGATCCGCGGATTTACGAATCAGGTGGGGCTCATATTGGCACCGGTCGCGCGCGGCTTCGGTTTCACCGTGATACCCCGCTATGCGCGGCTGGCCTTTGCACAGCCTGACGCCATCCGAGTCGTTGATGGGGAGCACCCGATCGTCGACACGCTCTGGCTGATACACCGTGCCGAATGGCCGCTATCCGCCCATGCCGAACATGTGGTCGCCCGATTGCGCGGCTTGATCGCTGGAGACGGCGGGGCATTACTCTGAAGCGCTGCCGACCGATGTTCGAGGATCACGACGGCGGCGCGGCTCGGGGCATCGCCGCGATCAATTCGGCCATGTCGAAATAATCCCGCCAGGCGATGATCCGTCCATCATCATCAAGCTCGAAAATGCCGGCGGCGCGGACCTCTGTCCATCCCATGCCGGGAAAGCGGAAGCGATCGCGACGTTCGGTCATCACGATATTTCCGGATCCGGCGATTGCTGAAATCTGCCAGTCGATTTCTGCCGCCAGCAGGAATGGATCGAGCAGCGCCATCGCGGCCTCTCGCCCATAAGCCGGGGGCAGGGGGATGCCGGCGCACACCACATCTTCGTGCAAGGCCGCCCTGATCGCGGTCCGGTCGCGCTGGTTCCAAGCCTGGATGAAGGCCTGGATGATCGCGATCGGGTTCATCGGATCGCTCAAAGCGTGACCGCGATCTTGCCGAGATGCGCGCCGGTCAGTTGATAGCGAAAGGCTTCGGCGAGCTGGTCGATCGCGAACGCCCGATCGATGATGGGGTGGATCGCATGGGTTTCGACGAAGGAGACCAGATTGCGCAATTGGGATACGCTGCCCACTGCCATGCCGTTCACCCGGATATGGTGCATGACCACATCGCGCAGCGGCAGTTCGGGCGCGCCATTGGCGGTGCTGCCGACGACCATGATCCGCCCGCCCATGCGGCAGGCCGTCACCGATTGCGCGAAGGAGGATTGGCCGCCGATCTCGATGACCAGATCGGCCCCGATGCCCTTGGTGAGCGCACGGACGGCCTTGCCCCAAGCGGGATCGGTCCGGTAATTGATGCCTTGGTCCGCGCCCAGCGCGGCAAGGCGCTTCAATTTCTCGTCCGATGAGGATGTCACGATCGCGGTCAGGCCAAGCGCCTTTGCGATCTGCAGCGCATAGACCGAGAGACCGCCCGATCCGGGCAGCAGGACCGTATCCCCCGCCGCAAGGTCGCCTTCCACGACCAGGGCGCGCCATGCGGTCAGCCCGGCGCAGGGCAGGGTGGCTGCCTCGGCAAAGCTCCAGCCTTTTGGCATCGGCGTGAGCGAATGCGCCGGGATGACGACATGTTCGGCGGCAAAGCCGTCCGTGGTCTCGCCCGATATCCGGGCATTGTTGAGGTCGGTGGGGATGCCGTCCACCCAATCGGGAAAGAACGCGCCCATCACGCGGTCTCCCACCGCGAAACCCGTAACATGCGCGCCCAGCGCCACGATCTCACCTGCGCCATCGGACATGGGGACGCGCCCCGCGGGAACGGGAATAAACCCGCCCACCACCAGATAATCGTGAAAATTGAGCGAGGTCGCCCGCACGCGCATCAGCACGTCATCGGGGCCGGGCTGCGGGATCGGGACATGGCTCAACGCCATCGTGTCGAGCGTGGGCTGATCAGGCAGGCGGATGACGCGCGATATGTCTCCGGTCATGCAACGATCTCCCCGCTGGTATCGCGTTTCACCGCGCTCGCCATGCCATCGAGATGGCTGGCGCCGCCCAGGATGCGCGTGAAATTGGGCATTCCGGTATGCGCGATCCCGCCGCCATCCACGACCAGATTATGGCCGTTGATATAGCTCGCGTCGGGCGAGGCGAGGAAGGCGATAGCGGCGGCGACCTCCGCCGGCTCGGCCGGGCGTCCCATCGGCAGGCCATCCGTCCAGGCGGCCATGATCTCCGCATTGCCCGTCAATCCTTCCGCCAGCGGCGTGCGGGTGAGGCCCGGACTGACGACATTGACGCGGACCTGCGGGGCATGATCGAGCGCCATCGCGCGGGTGAGATTGATCACCGCGGCCTTGGCGGCATTATAGGCGGCGAAGCCATAGTCTCCGGCGATCCCGGCGACCGAGGCGACATTCACGATGCAGCCCTGCCGCGCTGCGAGGAAGGGCATCGCGGTGCGGCTGGCCCACATCACGGCTTCCACATCGATCGTCATCACCTCGCGCCAATGTGCCAGATCGATGTCGGTCACGCGCCCGAAGGATCCGATGCCGGCATTGTTCACCAAGATGTCGAGCCCGCCGCACCGGGCGACGGTCGCCGCGATCATCGCCTCAATCTCGGCGGTCTGCATCATATCCACCCGAAGCCCGATGATCCGATCGCTCTGCAGCGCATCGGACAAAGCCTCGATCGCCTCCGGGCGGACATCGGCCACCACCACGGCCGCCCCATCCGCATGGAGCCTGCGCACCGTCGCTTCGCCAATGCCTGATGCACCGCCAGTCACGATCGCGACCTTGCCGTTCAATCGTCCCGTCATCGCGCCGTATAACCCCCGTCCACCGTGAGCAGCGCGCCATTGATGAACGATGCGCGATCGGACAGCAGCCAGCAAGCCGCCTCCGCCACTTCTTCGGGTCGCCCGAAGCGTCCGATCGAATGGCGCTCCACCATCGGCGCGACCTGCGCCTCGAACGCAGGATTGCCAAAGAGGCTCTCCACCATGGGCGTGATGATGAGGCCGGGCAGGACGGCATTCACGCGCACCCCCGTATGTCGGGTTTCGCAGGCCGCGGCGCGCGTGAGGCCGACGACCCCGTGCTTGGCCGCCACATAGTCGCTCGCAAAGGGTGCGCCGATGATGCCGTCGCCCGATGACATGTTCACGATCGCGCCGCCCGTGCCCTTCATCGCGCGCATCTGATGCTTCATGCAGAGGAACACGCCGGTCAGATTGATGTCCATCATCCGGCTCCAGTCGCTGATCTCGAGATCCGGCACGAGCTTGTTGGCCATCTGGATGCCGGCATTGTTGAAAGCGCCATCCAGCGTTCCGAAACGGGCGACGATCTCGGTCACCGCGGTTTCGATATCGGATTCCTGCGATACATCCGTCGGCCAGGCGGCGGCTTTCAGGCCGGCCTCTTCGATCTGGGCGACGGCGGATCCGGCTGCTTCCTCATCCCGGTCGAGCACGCAGACCTGCGCGCCTTCCTGCGCAAACAATATCGCTGCGGCGCGGCCGATGCCCGATCCGCCGCCCGTGACGATCACCACCTTGCCGGCGAGCAATCCCGCCTGAGCGGTCATTCGCCCCAGGCTCCGTCCATATAGGTGGAGTTCCACACGTCAGTGATCCGGCCATCGGTCACGCGGAACACCTCGATCCCGCAGAGACCCCAGCCGGGAATCTTGCCGGTGGCGTTCCACACGGTGGTCACATGGGTGTCGTCACCGGAGAACACGACATCGGTGAAGATCGGGCGCAACTCTTCATATTGGCTCGATATCCTCGCGATCTGCTCTTCATGGCTGAGGCGGGTGACGCCATTGGCATCGTGGCGAACGATCGGATCGGCGCAATAGGTGCGCACCAGTTCGGCCTGGCCCTCATTCCAGATCGTGCGCAGATAGAGGTCCACGATTTCCAGCGCGGTATTGGCCATGGTCATGTGTCCTTTCGCACGAGATGGATCGTCTGGGGCACAGTGAATTCGAGCAGCCCTTCGAGGCCATTTTCCACGCCGAGACCCGATTGCTTGTGTCCGGCAAAGGCGGCGAAGGGGGTCAGTCCCTGCGCGGAATTGATCCAGACGGTGCCGGTTTCGAGCCGTGCCGCTATCTCCGCGGCATGATCGTGGTTGGACGACCAGACCGATCCGCCAAGGCCATATTCGCAGGCATTGGCGCGCGCCACGGCATCGTCCACATCGCTGTAGCGCAGCAGGGGCAGGACCGGCCCGAAGGCTTCCTCCTGCACCACGCGCGCGCTTTCGGGCGGATTGTCCACGATGGTGATGGGCACGAAATAGCCGGCTTCATCCGGCACATCGCCACCGGCAAGGAAGCGATGCCCCGCATCCTGCGAATCCTTGATCAGCCCTTTGACGCGCTCATATTGCGCGCGGTTCTGCACGGGGCCGAGGCGGGTGCCTTGCTCTGCGCCATCGCCCAGCTTCACATCCGCGGCGATCTTGGCGAGCGCGGCAGACAGTCGATCGTAAAGCGAGTCATGCACATAGATGCGCTTGGCCGCGACGCACACCTGTCCGCTATTCGCAAATGCCGCCCAGAAGAGTGGTTCGGCGATTGCATCCACATCGGCATCGGGCAGCACGATCGCTGCATCGTTGCCGCCCAGTTCCAGCGTCAGGCGCTTGAGATTGGCGGCGGCACTCGCCATCACGCGGCGGCCGGTGGCGGTGGAGCCGGTGAAGGAAATCTTGTCGATGCCCGGATGCTCGGTCATCCACGGGCCGAGCGCATCGCCACCGCAGACGATGTTGAGCACACCGGGCGGAAGGATAGGGCGTAGCAATTCGCCCAGCCGCAATATGGAGAGCGGCGTGAAGGGAGAGGGTTTCAGCACGAGCGTATTGCCTGCGAGCAGGGCAGGGCCGATCTTCCAGATCGCAAGCAGCACGGGGAAATTCCACGGCACGATCGCACCGACCACGCCGAGCGGCACATGTCTGGTCACGCTGCGCTGGCCGGGCATGGCGTCGTTTACAGTCTCGGGCAGTATCTGCTCTGCGACCACGCCGATCCACCATGCCGCCGCCTGGATCTCCCCCAGCGCGTCGCCGTGCGTCTTGCCCTGCTCCGATGTGAGGATCGCCTTGAGTTCCTCGGCATTGTCCATCAACACCCCGGCGATGGCGCGGAGCGCGGCCTGACGATCGGCATAGGGCGTGGCCTTCCACGCGGGGAAAGCCCTTCGCGCCGCGGTGACGGCCGCCTCCAATTGGTCGCGCGAGCAATCCGGAGCCTGGGCCACGACCTGCTCGGTGGCGGGATTGAGCACGGGGATCGTCTGGCTGGTCGGTGCCGCCTGTCCGTCGATCGTCATCAGATAGGATTGGGTCATCGGATCAATGTCTTTCGGTGAGAATGGAGAGCGCGCCCTGATCCAGCACATGCGAAACGTGGCGATCAAGCATGGTGAGGAACATCCTGTCCCCGCGCTCGGTGCGCTGCACGAGCATGGCGGCACCCACGGCCACGTTGATTCCGGCGAAGGTGAAGTGCCGGTAATCCGCGGCGAGCTCGTCGGGCGCGTAATCGGAAATGCCGAGGCGGCGGAGTTCATCGTGATAGGCGGTGATCAGAATAGGTTCGATCGCCAGCCGCTCCGCGCGCGAAAAAGCGCCGCCGATGAGATAGGCTATATCCACCGCATTCGATCCCAGCGCCGCCGATTGCCAATCGACCACCACCAGCCGGTCCGCATCGAACAGCATGTTATCCGGACGGAAGTCATTGTGGGTGACGCAGCGGGGGCGGGCGAGGGGGCGGCTATACGCCTCAAAATGTTCGGTGAGCGCATCGCAGACACGGCGCTGATCATCGGTCAGATGATCGGCATAGCGATCGCGAAAACCCGGCCAGGTCGCGCGCAGCACATCCGGACTGTAGAAGGGCTGGGCAAGAGGACCACTGTCCAGCCACGCCAGTTCGGGGCCTTCGCCTTCGCCCCAGAAAGCGGCATGAAGCCGGGCGGCCTGCTGCACCGCGCGGATGGCATTGACCTCGCTCAGTCCCTTGAACTGATCGCCGGGGGCTGCGGGCGCGAGATCCTCCAGCAACAAGGCGAAGGCACCATCCTCATCCATTTCCGCACCGAAATAGGCGGGCGTGGCAATCCCCGCGCGTGCGGCGAGATCATGATAGAAGCGCACTTCGCGTTCATAGAGCGACCAGGCTGAGGCGACCTGAAGCGAGGTGGGATCGGTCGATGCGAATTTGCCGATCAGCGTGCGTGGTCCAGCGCGTCCATCCGGCGCATAATCGATCGTGAAGCGGGCGGTCTCACCGATCTGGCCGGTGCCGACCGGCTCGGCGCGGACGTCGGCCACCTCATAGGCATGACCGGCGCGAGCCAGCATGGCTTGGATCCAATCGCTCCGAACATCTTGCGGGCGGGGTATCTTGCCCGGGCGGACCAGCGCGGGCGGGACGATCGGCATCACCTTTCCTTCCTCTCTCGCCTGCTCGTTGCGGCAGGTCGTCCATCATGAATGCTGTCCGGGTGGGCCGAAGTCCAATCGGCCTTTCCGGCGAAACCATAGACGGCCCCGATGAATGAGGCTGGGGAAACGATTGGTCTTTGCCGATGTTGCGCAGCATTTTCATCCGCCAAGGGATCGGAGAATGGTGATGACGAACGAATCCAGGCAGCGTGACGCGATGGCAATTCTGGCCGCGATCGGCACCGGCTCCATCCCGCTGCATTATTTCACGGCCGATGCGCGCTGGTGGTGGAATGGCGGTCTCGATCTGACAGTGCCGGAATTTCTGGACATTCTCGCGCAACTGCACGGGCAGATGACCGATGGCGTGCAGGTGATCCCAGGCCTTGTTCTCGCGCAGGGCGATCATCTGATGATCGAGGCAACGTCAGACAGTCCGCTCAAAGACGGGCGGCGCTATAACAATCGCTATATCTTCCTCTTCCGCTTTGCGGGTGGCCGGGTGGGAGAGGTGCGCGAATATAGCGATTCCGCGCACGTTCTCGCCACGTTCGAGCTTTGAGCGATCGGCTCCCTCAAGCAAGGGCTGGAGGGGAGAAGGCCATGCGTCCCAATGCGCTTATTGCAGCGTGGCGGCGCGGCATTCGCCCACCGGGGTGACGCTGAACCGATCGCCACTCATGCCCGCATCGCCCAGCGCGTCGCGCGCGATCTGCCACTGGCACGCGAAATCGAAGAAGCGGCGGGCGGCCTTGTTGGGCGCGCTGCCCAATACGACCGAGAAATCGAGATGGAAATCCATCCCCTCCACTGGTCGGCGCACGGCACCGGGCAGGCAGGGGAACCAGCCGATGCCGATGGCCGGCAGGCCGTTGCGCAGCGCATAGCGCTCGATTGCCAGCGCATTGCCCTCCGCCAGCGCAAGCGGCACCGCACCATTGTTGAGTAGGAAGCTCGCCAGCGGATTGATCAGCGCGTCGCCATGCTCGTTGCTGAGCATTGCCACGCGCAACCCTTCGAGCGCGGACCGGGGGATGACGTCCATCGACGCCAGTGCCGATTCTTCAGGCACCAGCAGACCGATCTTGCGGCGGCGCAAGATCACGCGCTTGAGCGAATCGGGATATTGCACCTCGTTGACGATCTCGCCGGGATGCGCATCGCGCGCGAAATCGGAGGCCGGCGTGGGAGCGGCGATGCCCAGCAACAAGGCGGCGTCCAGCCGTTCGCTCAGCAAATCCCTGACCTGATCGGACTGGAGCCGGTTGTCGATCGTCCAGCGCATATCGGGCCGCGCGACTGAAAACGCATCCAGCAATTCGAGCCGATCGGAGAAATCCATGCTATACATCGCAGCACCCAGGCGGAACCGCGTGACGGTATCATGCTGCATCGCTTCGGCCTCACGTCGCACCTCTTCCGCGCGGTGAAGCAGCGACTGGATCATGGGGAGCAGACGCTCGCCATGCTCGCTCAGCGTCACCTGCCGGGTGGTGCGGTGAAAGAGCACGAAACCGAGCGATTGTTCCAATTCCTTGATCTGCCCTGAGACGGTGGGCTGGGTCAGATGCAAGCGTTCAGCCGCGCGCGTCACCGAGCATTCGCTGGCCACGGCGGCGAAGCTGCGCAGGAGCTTGAGATCGAGGTGAAACATGGGGGACTCTCCTATGCGACCTTGGGGCCGTCAGGGCCGCAGCATATCACATTGATCGGAACGGTCTATTGATTCACGGCCAATGCCGATTGGACGCTCACCCACGCCGCTCATACCAATGATGGCGAGAGGAGACAAAGCGTGCCGACAGAGCTCGTTGACAATATCGATCACATCATCACCGATCCCGTGACCTATGGGGATGAACATCTCTATCATGAGGTGTTCGCCACCCTGAGACAAAGCGATCCCGTGCATTGGTGCGAGACCGCGAATTACCGGCCATTCTGGGCGGTCACGCGCCATGCCGACGTGACCCGCGTCGAACTGGATGCGAAGTCGTTCCACAATGCGCCGCGGCAATTCCTCGTCACGATCGATGACGAGAAGATGCTGCAGGAAACGACGGGCAGCAGCAATTTTGCACGCAATCTGGTGGCGATGGATGATCCCGATCATCGGGTTTTCCGTGCGATGACCGCCGCCTGGTTCGGCCAGAAGAGCATCCGCAGCATCGAGGATGAGATTGCGGCGCTGGCCCGTGAAACCGTCGACCGGATGGTGGCGATGGATGGGCATTGCGATTTCGCCAAGGATATCTCCGCCTGGTTTCCGCTGCGCACGATCATGATCGTGCTGGGCGTGCCGCGCGAGGATGAGCCGCTGATGCTCGAACTGTCCCAGAAATTGTTCGGCAATACCGATGCCGAAACCGGGGGCGGGGAGGGCATGGCCTCGATGCTCGACGCCTTCAACGCGTTCAACGCTTATTTCGCCGGGGTCACAGCCGATCGCCGCGCCAATCCGCGCGATGATGTCGCCACGATCCTGGCCAATGCGACGATCGACGGCGAGCCGATCGGCGAGGCCGAGCGCAATGCGTATTATCTGATCGTGGCCGCGGCCGGGCATGATACCACCAGCTCGGCGATCTCGGGCGGCCTTCTGGGCCTGATCCGCAATCCCGATCAGATGGAGAAATTGCGGGCCGATCCTTCGCTGATGCCCAAGGCGGTGGATGAATTCATCCGCTGGACATCGCCGGTGAAGCATTTCTTCCGCACGGCCGTCGCCGATTGCGAGGTGGGCGGCAAGGCCATCAAGGCGGGCGATAATCTGATGATGTGCTATCCGTCCGCCAATCGCGACGAGGCGGTGTTCGACGATCCCTTCGCCTTCCGCATCGATCGGTTTCCCAATCGCCATGTCGCCTTCGGCTATGGTCCGCATGTCTGCCTCGGCCAGTATCTGGCAAAGCTGGAGATGCGCTTGCTCTACACCGAATTGCTGAGCCGGGTTCACGATATCCGGCTGGATGGCGACCCTGCCTGGGTGGAGGCCAATTTCGTATCCGGCCTGAAGCGCTTGCCCATCGCCTATCGTACCTGAGAGCCATCCGACAATGCACCCTAGCGTTCACGCCGAAAATCGCGCCGGAAAGCCTGCCTTCATCATGGGGGCTACCGGCGAGACGGTGAATTATGCCCAGCTTGAGGCGCGCTCCAATCAGGGCGCGCATCTGTTCCGGTCCATGGGCCTGTCACGCGGCGATGGCTTGGCCGTGATGCTGGATAACAATCGCTTTTTCCTTGAAGTCATCTGGGCGGCGCAAAGGGCGGGGCTGTATTACACCTGCATCTCCACCCGCCTCGTGCCTGCCGAGGTTGCCTTCATTCTGGACGATAGCGGGGCCAAGGCGCTGGTCACGGCGGGCGCGATCGTGCCCGATATCGCGCAGGCGGCCCGCGATCTGGGGATTGCCATCCTCACGGTGGGTGGCGGCGAACGCGATTTCGAGGTTGAACGCGCAAAGTTTCCCGAAACGCCGATCGCGGATCAAAGCCCCGGCAATGACATGCTCTATTCTTCGGGCACCACAGGCCGACCCAAGGGCATCCGCCCGCCCTTGCCGGAGGGATCTCTGGCAGAGACCAATCCTCTGACCGAGCTTGGCCAGACGGTCTACGGGATGGATAGCGATACGGTGTTCCTGTCCCCGGCGCCGCTGTATCACGCCGCGCCGCTGCGCTGGTGCATGAGCGTCCAGAAGCTTGGCGGCACCGTGATCATCATGGAAAAATTCGATGCGGAGGAAGCGCTCGCGCTGATCGAACGCTATCGCGTCACCCATGCGCAATGGGTGCCCACGCATTTCATCCGGATGCTGAAGCTCGAACCGGACGTGCGTGCGCGTCATGACACGTCATCGCTCAAGACGGTATTTCATGCCGCTGCGCCATGCCCCGTGCCGGTAAAACAGGCGATGATGGACTGGTGGGGACCGATCATCCATGAATTTTACGGCGGCACCGAGGCGAACGGGCTGACGAGCATCGGGCCGGAAGAATGGCTGGCGCGGCCCGGCTCGGTCGGGCGACCGATGTGGGGGCGTCCGCGGATCTGCGATGATGATGGCCATGCGCTCCCCCCGCGCGAAACCGGCACAATCTTCTTCGCCGATGGCGCGCCGTTCAGCTATCACAATGACCCCGAAAAGACCGCCGCCAGCCGCAACCGTCATGGCTGGACCACGATCGGCGATGTCGGCTGGCTGGATGAGGAGGGCTATCTTTACCTCACCGATCGCAAGAGCTTCATGATCATTTCCGGCGGGGTGAATATCTATCCGCAGGAAATCGAGGATGCGCTGGTCATCCATCCCAAGGTGGCGGATGTGGCGGTGATCGGTGCGCCCGATCCGGACATGGGCGAAAAGGTGGTTGCGGTCGTGCAGCCGGCGGACTGGGCGGATGCGGGCGAGGCGCTGGCCGGGGAACTGATGGATTGGCTCCGTCCCCGGATCGGCAAGGTCAAGCTGCCGCGCCAGATCGATTTCGATCGCGAACTGCCGCGTAACCCGACCGGAAAGCTGGTAAAAAGACTGGTCAGAGACCGGTATTGGCCGTGAATTGTCCTCGAAAAATCGTCATTTTTCCCGAAATGCGGTTTAAGATTGTCAGACGATTTCGATCGACTATACTGCTCCGAAAGCGAATCATAACATAATGTGAGGGAGAGCGTGGATGGTCATGGAAACCGGTCTCGGACGGGTGCGATAGCCGATGCTGGATTATGCCCGCCTCCTTGAAGCCAATAATGCGATCCAGACGATTGGCGATGACACCTATTGGCTCTGCGTGACGCGCACGGTGCAGGAATCGAAGCTGTTTCCTGTCCCGTCCTATATGCTGCTCTCCTATCTCTGCTGCTTCTATCGCTACCCCGCATTGCTGCGCAAAATCGAAGCGAAGATGAGCGCGGAGGAAATTGGTGACCGGGCGCGGGCGATGGGCGGCAAGTTCGGCAATCTGCCGGGCTGGGGTCTGCCAACCTTCTTCCTGCTGGGCCGCGAGATATTGCTCAATATGGGTGCGCTGCACCCGGAAGACGCCGCCGAAGACGTGGCCTATGTCATGGATTTCTGGCGTCGCTTCAAGCTGGCGCAGCAGCGCGAAGACGGGCATCTGAACGCCCGCGAATTCGGCCAGCGCGTGCAATTGCTGCCCGAACGCCGCATCCAGCGCTTCCATGCCGATCTTCACCCTTGCGTGAATGGCGACCGGCTGCACCGCGCGGCGCAGACTTTCCTCGCCACCGTCTCCCAATATGGGTTCCTGGTCTCGTGCGAGAGCCGCTGCACGCTCAACAATTCCGGTCCCTACAAGCTCGGCGAAAATCGCGAGCTGATCATCCGCGATTTCACCGATCTGGCGCAGGGCGATTATCCCTGGCTGGATGGCGTGGCGGATGACATTCCCTATTCGAACCTCACCGTCACCATGGAGGCGACGGATTGCCATTTCTATCTGATGGACGATTGGGGCAGCTTTGAATCGCAGCCTGAATTTACCGCGGAAAAGCTGACCGGCGTCGGGCTCTATACCTCCGATGTGCTCACCGAAGGCCATGTGCCGGTCGGCATGGGATCGGCCGAAGAACTGGCCGAGACGTTCGAACGGCTGACCGAGGCCTTCCGCAAGGCGACGGTCGATCTGTGGAAGCGCGTCGCGGGCTGGTCGCGCGATGAGATGATGGATGCGGGCGCGATCGTCTATTTCTCTCTCATCAAGGATTTCGCGCATGTCGCGGGCGTCTATGATGTGGACGACTGGATGAAGATCGACGTCCGCGCCGATCGCTTCCGGCCGCTGCTGAATGACGAATTTGGCCGTGACTTCCTGGGGGAACTCGTCGGGCTGGTCGATCTGCCGACTCAGCAACTGCATGAATATGCGATGATGCAGCATAATGACCGGCCGTGCCGCTATATATCGCACATCCCCTATTCGGTGCTGAACGGGGAGGATCGCGAGAGCCTGGCACCGATCACACCCGGCGTGTCCCATTTTCCCGCAAAGCAGGATCGCTATGTCACCAGCGCGGGGCCGCTGACGCTGGCGGATTATAATGCGCGTGCTGCGGCGTTCCGGCCGGCGCAGATGCAGGCACCCTATCGCTTCCTCTGCGATTCAAGCATCCGCAACGATCCGGCGAGCGAGGCGGCAAACGCGCTGTACCGGATGGAACAGGAGCAATCGGCCCTGCTGAAGGGCAGGGGCGTGGGCCTGACGCGCGCCGCCATCGAGGCGCTTCGGGAGGGCAAATCGTGAGCAATTCCAAAGGCAAGAAACCAGATGATATCGAGGCGCTGATCGCGGATTTCCAGCGATCGGGGATGCACGAACTGCATGTGCGTGCGGCCGATTTCGAGATTTACCTGTCTGCCGATCCAGCCGCGCCGGGCCTCGATGCCCAGGTGATCGCGACCCCTGCGACTTCCTCTCCCAAGGCCGAGCCACAAAGGCCGGCCGCCGCCGCTTCGCATCCCCCCGTCGAAGCGGCGGCAAATTCCACAGTCAGCGAGGCGCCGGCAGGCGCGATCATCGTCAGCGCGCCGTATCTGGGCACCTTCTATCGCTCGCCCAAACCCGGATCGCCGGTCTATGTCGATGTGGGTTCCGTCGTAACCGCCGAGTCCGAATTGTGCCTGGTCGAGGTGATGAAATTGTTCACCGCGGTGCGCGCCGATGTGGCAGGCATTGTCCACGCCATCCTGGCCACCGACGGCCAGATGGTCGAGGCGGATCAGCCGCTCTTCATCATCGTGCCGGCCTGATCCGATGGCTGTATCGCGTCTTTTCATCGCCAATCGCGGGGAGATCGCCCTGCGGATCGTCCGCGCGGCGCAGGGGCTGAATGTCGAAACCGTCATCGGCGTGTCCGAGGCGGATCAGGATAGCGCGGCGGCGCGGCTGGCCGATCGCACCCTGGTGATCGGCCCCGGTCCTGCGGCGAAATCCTATCTCGACCCCCGGCTGGTGGTTCATGCCGCCAAGGCGAGCGGATGCGATGCGCTGCATCCGGGCTACGGTTTCCTCTCCGAACGCTCTATCCTGCCCCGGCTGTGCGCCGAACACGGCATCGCCTTTGTCGGCCCGGAGCCGGACATGATCGATGCGCTGGGCGACAAATTGCAGGCGCGCGCCATGGCCAAGGCGGCAGGCGTGCCGCTGGTGCCGGGCAGCGAGGAAATCGCCAGCGCAGCCGATGCACGGCGCGAGGGCGATCGCATCGGCTATCCGGTGTTGCTCAAGGCTTCGGCCGGCGGCGGCGGGCGTGGCATGGTGATCGCGAACAATGGCGACGAAGCGGAGGCCGGTTTTCACAAAGCCAGCGCCGAAGCGCAGGCGGCGTTCAACGATGGCCGGCTGTTCATGGAGCGCTTCGTGCCCGAGGCGCGGCATGTCGAGGTCCAGCTCATGGGCGACGGCACCGGCAAGGTCGTTCATTTCGGCGAACGCGATTGTTCGGTGCAGCGCCGCTATCAGAAGCTCGTCGAGGAAGCGCCGTGCACGGCAATGCCCGATCAAGTCCGCAAGCAACTGCATGAAGCCGCGGTCGCGCTGGCGTCCAGCGTCAATTATCGCAACGCGGGCACTGCCGAATTTCTTTACGATGTTGCGCGGCAGGAAGTCTATTTCATCGAGGTGAATGCCCGCATCCAGGTGGAGCATCCCGTTACCGAAATGGTGACCGGCTTCGATCTGGTGCAGGAGCAGATCCGCATCGCCGGCGGTGCGCCGCTCTCCGTGTCGCAAGACGATATCGCTATGACGGGTCATGCAATCGAATGCCGGATCAATGCCGAGGATGTGGGCAAGGGCTTCATCCCCGTGCCCGGCCGCATCACGGGCTGGCGACCACCCGAAGGCGACGGCGTCCGTCTCGACAGCCATATGAGCGAAGGCGCGGTGATCCCGCCTTTTTATGACAGCATGATCGGCAAATTGATCGTTCATGGCACGGATCGCGCCGACGCCGTGGCGAAGCTGACGACCGCGCTCGACAGTTTCAAGGTGGAGGGCGTGCCGACCACGATCGATCTTCACCGCGCGATCGTGCGCCACCCCGATTTCATCGCCAATCGCATCCACACACGCTGGCTGGAGCAAATTCTGCTCGCCGACGGCGTTCCCTCACCGGAGTAAGCCCATGGCTCATATCACCTTTCTCGATGAAACGATGCGCGATGGGCAGCAGAGCCTGTGGGGGATGCGGATGCAGGCGGGCATGGCGCTGCCGGTGTCCCCGATCATCGACAAGACGGGCTATAATATCATCAGCCTGGCAGGGTCTTCGCTGTTCGAAGTGCTGACCCGCCATTGCCAGGAAGATCCCTGGGCGGGGCTCGATCTGCTGATCGGCTCAATGCCCAATACGCCGCTGCGTGCAGGCTGTCGCTCCAATGGCTCGGTGACGTTCGGCTTCACGCCCGATGTGCTGATGGATCTGTGGGTGGATCGCCTGTGCGTGCACGGCATCCGCAGCTTCTGGCTGTATGACGTTCTGTTCAATATCGACAAGATGCACCGGCTGGCGAAGATCGCCAAGGGCCATGGCTGCCAGGTGGCGGGCACGATGCTCTTCACGCTCTCCCCGGTGCATGACGATGCCTATTATGCGGACAAGGCGGACAAGCTCTCCGCATTGCCCGAGGTAGACAGCTTGTTGCTCTATGATACCGGCGGCGTGCTCGATCGCGATCGCATCTCAACCCTGGTGCCGGCGATCGTCGCGAAAGCGCGCGGCAAGCCGATCGAGATGCACGCCAACAACATGCTCGGCCAATCCGCCAAATCCTATATGGACGCGATCGAATTCGGCGTGACCGTGTTGCACACCGCCGTTCGCCCGATGGCCAATGGCCCGTCCATCCCCTCGATCGAGATCATGACCAAGAATGTCGAGATCATGGGGCATACGCATAATATCGACACCAGCCTGTTGCCCCCCGTCGCTGAACATTTCGAGCGCGTGGGCAAGGCGGCGGGGTTCCTGGTCAACCAGCATTTCGAATATGACGTGACCGCGCTGAAGCACCAGATTCCGGGCGGCATGATGGGCACGTTGCGCGCTCAATTGGTGCAGCAGAATATGCTCGATAAATTGCCCGCGGTGCTGGCCGAAGTGGCCACGGTGCGGCGCGAGCTGGGTTATCCCGGCATGGCGACGCCCTTTGCGCAATTGGTTGGCACGCTGGCCGTGCTGAACATCGTCACGGGCAAGCGCTATTCGGTCGTGCCCGATGAAGTGATCCAATATGCCGCGGGCTATTATGGCGATCCTGTCGCGCCGATCGACGCGAATGTGATGGATCAGATCATGTCCAAGCCGCGCGCCAAGGAAATTCTGGCCTATCCGCCCGAACAGCCCGATCTGGCGGAGCTCCGCCGCCGCCATGGCACGGGGGAGGATGATGACGAACTGATCCTGCGCGCTTTGGTGCCCGCGTCCGATATCGATCGGATGCGGCTGGCCGGGCCGGTGCAGAAGGATTATCCAACCCTGTCCTCGCCCGAATTCGATCGTGTCCAGCGCCTGATCAAGATGGCGACCGCGCCGCTGGTGCAGGTCCGGTCGAGCGAGCTAGATTTCACGCTGCGGCGCTGACCCATGCGGATGATCGACTATTTCGACCGTGGCGCACGCATCGCGCACGATCGTCCGTGCATGATCGCGGGCGATGTTGAGAAAACATATGCCCATGTGGCCGCGCGCACCCACGCCATCGCCAATCTGCTGATCGCCGACGGCTTTGCCGCGGGCGCGCATGGTGCGGTGCTGAGCGGCAATGCGATGGTGGCCTTTGAAGCGGTGCTCGGAATCCTGCGCGCCGATGGCGTCTGGGCGATGGCGAACAACCGCGCGAGCGTGGCGGAAAATGCCGACCTGTTCGATCTGCTCGATGTGGATACGCTGTTTGTGCATTCCGAGGTGGCAGGCCGGATCGCGGCCTTCCGCGCGGGTTGCCCGCGCATCCGCCGCTATATCGCGCTCGATCGGCCCTTTCCCGAAGCGGATTTCTTCCTTGAGGACCGGGTGGTCGCCGATGGCGCGGCGGCACCGCAACGCCGCACCGGCGCGCCTGACGAACTCGGCTTCCTCGCCAATACGGGCGGCACCACCGGGCGATCCAAGGGCGTGATGCTGAGCAACGGAAACTGGCAGGCGCTGGTATCCAGCCTGGTCGCGTCGATGCCGATGAAGGTGCCGCCGGTCAATCTGGTCGCAGCGCCCATGACCCATGCGGCAGGGCCGCTGGCGCTCGCCAGCATGGCGCTGGGCGGCACGGTCGTCATCCTGCCCAAATTCGATCCCGCCGATGTGATCGCCGCGATCGAACGGCATCGCGTGACCTATATGTTCCTGCCGCCGACAGCGATCTACATGCTGCTCGCGCATCCCGGCGTGGAGCGTGCGGATTTCTCCAGTCTCGAATATATATCCTATGCCGGCGCGCCGATGTCGCTCGACCGGCTGAAGGAGGCGATCCGCATCTTCGGGCCGGTGATGAATGCCAGCTTCGGGCAGACCGAAGCGCCGATGTGCGTTACCGCGATGCCGCCGCACGAGCATCTGAATGCGGAAGGCGAACTGGCGCATCCGGGCAGTTGTGGACGACCCAATCTGCTCTCCATCGTCGAGATCATGGATGACGAAGGCCATATCCTGCCGCCCGGCGAACGCGGCGAGATCGTCGTGCGCGGGCCGCTGGTGATGGCGGGCTATTACAAGAACCGGCAAGCGACGGCGGAGGTGTCCACTTTCGGCTGGCACCATACCGGCGACATCGGCGTCCGAGATGAGCACGGCTGGTTCTACGTGGTCGATCGCAAGAAAGACATGATCATTTCGGGTGGGTTCAACGTCTATCCCGCCGAAGTGGAAAAGGCGCTGCTGGCGCATGAGGCCGTGCAGGATTGCGCGGTGATCGGCATTCCCGACGAGAAATGGGGCGAGGCGGTGATCGCGTTCGTGGAGCCGCGTGCGGGCGCGCAATGCGATCTGGCTGATCTGATGATGTTCGCGCGCGATGCGCTGGGTCCGGTCAAGACACCCAAAAGGATCGAGCAGGTCGAAAGCCTGCCGCGCACCAATGCGGGCAAGGTCTCCCGCGCGGAACTCCGCAAACCCTATTGGGTCCAAGCCGGGAAGGTGATCTGATGCGCGAAGCCTTTATCGCGGGTGTGGGCATGACGCCCTTCGGCCGTCATCTCGACAAGAACCACAGCGATCTTGCGCGGCTGGCGGTGACCGAGGCGCTGCAGGACGCGGGTGCCACGGCGAGCGATCTCGGCATGGCGATCTATGCCAATGTGATTCAGGGCTTTTTCGCGGGCGAAATGTCCATCCCCGGCGAATATGCTTTGCGCCCGATGGGGATTGAGGGCGTGCGGGTGATGAATGTGGAGGCCGCCTGCGCCAGCTCCACCGTGGGGCTGCATGTCGCGATCGATTATGTGCGCGCCGGGCTGGTGGATGTCGCGCTCGTGGTGGGGGTGGAGAAACTCTACAGCGATGATCGCGCCAAGAGGTTCGCGGTGTTCCAGCAGCCTCTGGATGCGCTGGTGGCGCAGGGCTATCTCGATCGCACGCAGGGGATGCTCGCCGCTGCCCCGGAAGGGATGGATGGCCCTGGACCCAATATCATGATGCAGGCCTATGCCGCGCAGGCCCGGCTGCACATGGCAACTTTTGGCACCACGCAGCAGCAGATCGCGGCGGTGGCATCGAAGAACCATAATCATTCGCGCTTCAATCCGCGCTCGCAATATCGCGAGGCGATGAGCGTAGCGCAGATCATGGCCGCGCCCGCTGTGGCCTGGCCGCTCACCGTGCCGATGTGCGCGCCGATCAGCGATGGAGCGTCCGCTGCGATCGTCTGTTCGGCCGAGATGCTGGCGCGTTTTTCAGGGGCGCGCGGCATCCGCGTGCTGGCCGCCGAACAGCAGAGCGGTCGCGACCGCGCACCTGATGCCTATGATTGCCATGTCACGAAAATCACTTCGGCGCGCGCCTTCGAGAAAGCGGGCGTCGGGCCGGAAGATATGGATCTGGCCGAAGTGCACGATGCCAGCTCCTCGGGCGAGATCATCCAGGTGGAAGCGCTCGGCCTGTGCGCGGCGGGCGAGGCGGGTCCGGCAGCGGAACGCGGCGAAACCGCGCTGGGCGGCCGCATCCCGGTGAATGTCTCGGGCGGGCTGGTGTCAAAGGGGCATCCGCTCGGCGCGACCGGCATCGGCCAGATCCACGAACTGGTCACCCAATTGCGCGGCGAGGCCGGGGCGCGTCAGGTGGACGGCGCGCGGCTGGCCGTGGCCGAAAATTCGGGCGGGTTTTACGGGGTCGAGGACGGGTTGTCCGCCGTGACGATTCTGGCGAAGGTCTAGGTCGCCGCGCCCACCGTCATCCTCGTGAAAGCGGGAATCCCGCTTCTTTGGCGGGCTGTCAGAAGAAAAGGTAGAAGCGGGATTCCCGCTTTCGCGAGGATGACGGTTTAGGGGCTTGTCTGAACTACCCCACTTCGTCGAATGCGCTGCGGAAATCGCTCATCAGATCATGCGCGGTCATGTCGAGCTGCATCGGCGTGATCGACACCGCATTGTCGCGCGCCGCCGCCAGATCATTGCCCTCCGCCGCGCCGCCATCGGGGAAAGCGATCTTGATCCAGTAGTAGGGCACATGGCGTTCATCGATGCGCGGGATCGGACGGAAGGATCCGGGCGGGCGCATTCCCTGCGTGGTGACGCGCACCCCGGTCACATCCTCCACCGGGCAATGCGGAAAATTGACGTTGACGAATGTGCCCTGCCGCCATTCCATAGCGAGCAGACGCGCGATCACGGGTGCGGCATATTGGCGCGCAGTGTCCCAATGCACCGGGGTCTGGTAGCTCCAGACCTGGCTCAAGGCGACGGACGGGATGCCCAGCATCGCACCCTCGATTGCGGCGGAGGCGGTGCCGGAATAGGTGATGTCCTCCGCGAGATTGGGGCCGCGATTGATACCCGAAAGCAAGATATCCGGCCGCTTGTCGCCGAGCAGTTCATAGACGCCGAGCAAGGCGCAATCGGTGGGCGTGCCTTTCACCGCGAAATGCCGCTCGTCACGTTGCTTGATGCGGATCGGGTGAGACAAGGACAGCGAATGCCCTGCGCCGGAACGCTCTTCATCGGGCGCGACCACCCAGATATCATCGGTGAAGCCGCGCACGATTTCTTCGAGCAGGACGATGCCGGGCGCGTCGATGCCATCATCATTGACGATCAGAACCCGGGGGGCAGGGTTGTGTTTCACGCATCTCTCCAAAGCCTGTTCTTATGCGGCTGATCCTAGGTGATCGCAGAATGCCCGTCAATATCGTCGGACGATTTCATCTAGCACATGCTTGACATGCGTGGCGCGCCGCGTCACATTCACGGACAATAAAAGCAGATTGGGAGAAGATGGGATGCGGGCACAATTGCCCATCGATGGCGCGCGGAAAGCCAATCCGCCGGCCTCGGCGCTGGTGGAGGCCACGCTCAGCCTGGTGCAGGAAATCATGCGCGCCCGCTTCGCCGATTCGGGCAAGCCCTGGCAGGATTTCCGCTTTGCGGATGCCGATGCGGCACTGACGCGGGATGATCTGGCTGCGGTGGAGCGGCGCATCCTGGCGACAGGGCATCGCTTCGACTGGTCCGCCAGCATTTCAGCCGACGAACGCCCAGACATCTACAAGCCGCGCGGCGATCAGGGCCAGCGCGACGAGAGCTTTTCGCACCCCGATGCGCCGCAGGGCGATCTGGATGGCGATGGGCGCGCGCTGGCGGGTGTGGGTGACAATGTGGTGCGCCATGATCGCGATATCAGCGGCACCGCGCATTTCATCCGGACCAACCAACGCGTGCTGGCCTATCTCACCGATGGCGTGCCCGAAGGCACGATCGCGATCATCGACGATTCCGGTGGCACGCTGACCGCGCCGATCATCGAGCAGTTCGCCGGCGTGATCTGCGCGGGCGGCACGGTGCGGTCGCATCTGGGCATCCTGACCCGCGAATATAACATTCCCTGCGTGATGAACGCCAAGATCGCGGGCATTCAGGAGGGCGACCGGGTGGTGATCGAATCCAGTGCGGCTGCAAAGACCACCGAGGATTATCAGCAGGGGATCGATCGGGTCGCCCGCGTCTGGCGGCTGCGCCGCGCGGGAGAAGCGGCATGATGGACGAACGCGATCTGGTGTTTCACGGCGCGGCGATCAAGCGTCATGCCGGGGCCGCGGCCATCGCCGAACTGATCGGCCTGCCCGAAGCGCGCGTCTCGGCGCAGTTGGCCGCTGCGGTGGCGACAGGGCGGGCGATCGAGGCCAAGGGTGCCTTTGCGCTGGGGCCGCTGACGCGCGTGGCGCTGGAAGCGCGCTATGGCCTGCATTTCGGCGGCCTGCGCGAGGATGCGGCGTTCGTTTCGGCCTATGAGGCGTTCGAGCGCATCAATCGCACGCTGAAACAGGTGATCACCGATTGGCAGACGATCACGATCGGCGGTGCGAAAGTGGCCAATGATCATAGCGATGCTGCGCATGACGACGCTGTGATCGACCGGCTGGGCGATGTGCATGAGCAGGTGGAGCCGATCCTGGCGGCGCTGGCCAAGGGGCTGCCGCGGCTGGCGATCTATAGCCAGAAGCTGCTCGCCGCGCTCGAATCCGCCGAGGATGGTGATCATGAATGGGTCAGCGATATCCGGCGCGAAAGCTATCACACAATGTGGTTCGAACTGCATGAAGATCTGCTCCGCATCATGGGGCAGGTGCGCGAGGAATAATGACATGACCGATACGCGCTGGACCATCCGGCTGGATGGCACCACTCTTCCCGAAAAGTCGCTGATCGGCGGCAAGGCTTGGTCGATCGCGCGTATGCGCGGGCTTGGTCTGCCTGTTCCGCCCGCCTTCGTGATCACCACCCAGGCGTGCCTTGCCTTCCTTGAACATGGCGCATTTCCCGAAGGGCTGGTCGAGGAAATCCATGCAGGCCTGCTCTGGCTGAACGAACAGACCGGTCGCGTTTTCGGCGGAAGCGAAAAGCCGCTCTTGCTGTCGGTGCGCTCGGGTGCTGCGATTTCGATGCCGGGCATGATGGATACGGTGCTCAATCTGGGCATGAACGATGCAGCGGAAGTTGCGCTCGCCGCCGAAACCGGTCTGCCCGATTTCGCGCATGATACGCACCGGCGCTTCCTCGAGCTTTATGCCGCCATCGTGCTGAAATCGCCGGTGGAGCTTGCGCCGGGCGACAAGGCGGCGGCATGGCGCGCGCATCTGGCTGTGCCGGAAACGCCGCGCGAATGCCTGACGGGTGCGGTGCGCGCGGTGTTCGAAAGCTGGAACACGCGCCGTGCCAAGCGCTACCGCGATCATAACAATATCGCGCATGATCTGGGCACGGCGGTCACGATCCAGGCCATGGTGTTCGGCAATCTCGATGAGCGCAGCGGCACCGGCGTGGTATTCAGCCGCAATCCGCTGACCGGCGCGCGCCTGCCCTATGGCGAATATCTGCCGCGTGCGCAGGGCGAGGATGTCGTCTCGGGCAAGTTCACGCCGCTCGCGCTGGAGGCGATGCACGATCTCGATCCCGCCGCTTATGAAGCGCTGATGCACGCCACCGAACAGCTCGAGCAGGAACATGGCGACATGCAGGATATCGAGTTCACCGTGCAATCCGGCACGCTCTATCTGCTGCAATCGCGCTCCGCCAAGCGCGCGCCCGATGCGGCGGTGCGCACGGCGGTGGAGATGGTGAACGAAGGCATGATCGATGTGGACAAGGCGCTGACACGGGTGAGCGCCGAGCAGGTCAAATCCCTGTTGCTGCCCCGCCTGGTCAATGGCGCGGCAGAGGCTGGCCAGATCGTGGCGCAGGGGGAGGGCGCTTGCCCCGGTGTCGCGACCGGCGTGGTCGTCACCGATCCGGATGAGGCGGAGCGCCGTGCGGCGCGCGGCGAAGCGATCATATTGCTGCGTGCCACCACCAGCCCGGATGATATTCACGGCATGATCGCGGCGCGCGCGGTCGTCACAGAACAGGGCGGATCGACCTCCCATGCCGCCGTGGTCAGCCGCGCGCTGGGCCGGCCCTGCGTGGTCGGCATCGGCGCAGGCACTGCATTGTTGCCCGGCGCGATCGCCACCGTGGATGGGGCGACGGGGATCGTCTATGCGGGTGCACTTGCGGTGGAGATCCCCGACGAGCGCGGCGATCCCTTGCTGTCCAAGCTGATCGCATGGGCGGGCGAACGCAGCCGCGTGCAGGTGATCCGGCCCGGCGATGCCGGCGGCATATCGGATTATGTGGATGTCGATGAGCCACTGGCGGCCGGCGATATGGATATCCTGCCGGGTCTGTTGAAAGGCGCGGGCGTTGCGCGCGGGCTGGCGCTTGCCAATCCGGAGACCGCACGGATCGCGCAGGCGCAGGGGGTGCACACCATCGTGACCGAACCCGTCTTGCCCGCCCTGCTGGCCGTATTGGGAGAGGCTGCATGAGCGATACGATCGATACCACGCGCGCGCTGCTGCGGATGTTCCAGCAATCGGGCTATGGCGATATCCATGTGCGCAGCGGCGATTTTGCGATCTTCATCGCGCGCCATGCGGGACAGGTGAATCCGTTGCGCGGGAGCGTGGTCCGGGCGGGCGTGGTGCCCGTGGCAGAAGCAGCGGGAATGCCAGGCGCGCGCACGATCATCGCCGCCCCGCACATCGCCTCCATGGTCTCGGCGATCGCGCCGGGCAGTGCGGTGGATGTGGGCGACCATGTGGCGCGCATCGAATTGCTGGGCGAGAGCATCGATCTGGTCGCCGAACAGCGCGGCTTCATCCAGGATGTCGCCGCGCAGCCGGGGCAATTGCTGGAATATGGCGCACCGATCGTGACGATTATTGCGACGCATTGATCGGGGGCGATCTTACGCCGCTCCTCCCACCAATTCATCGTCATGCTGAACTTGTTTCAGCATCCATTCGTCCACCCGCACATTGGCCGCGACTCTGAAATAGATGCTGAAACAAGTTCAGCATGACGGCGAGTGCGTGGTGATAGCAGTCCAATCAACCCGCCACCATCGCGCGCTTCACCAGCAGCTTGGTATAGGCCGGAAGCACCGCGCCGAACGCTTCGAACCGCGCATCATTGGTCTTGCCGCTGGTGAAGAGATAAGCGCCCAGCGCGATGATCGCGGCGACCTTCGCCTGACCCAATACGGCATAGCGATGCGCATCGATCGCGCTGCGCCCAACGCCCTTTTCCCATTCGCCGATCATCCGTTCGGGGGACCACCAGCCGGGGAGTTCGAACCCGGCATCGGCCAGAGAGGCGTCCCCCTGATCGTGGAACATCAGGATATAGCCCAGATCGAGCATAGGCTCTGATATGCGCGACATTTCCCAATCGAGAAAGGCGGTCAGCCGCCCCTCATGCCATAGACAATTCCCATGTTTGGGATCGCCATGCACCGGGGTCGGTGCGCCGGATGGGCGCGGCGGATGCTTGACCAGAGTGTCCAGAACCTCGATCAGATCCTGTGTGGCTTCGGCGGATTGCGCGACATCGAGCCAATGTTGCGCTTCCTCCTCCACGGTGCGGGAACCCGCGGGCATATGCGCGACGGGCATGGTGTGAAGCCCGATCAACGCGTCGAACCATTGGCGGCAGATGCTTTCGGGCACCGCGACGGGATCGGCCTTCACCCAGTCGGGCGTCACATATTCGAACGCTTCGCCGGCCACGCATTCCATCAGGAAGAAAGGATCGCCGATCACATCGGGATCCGTACATAATTCGAGCATCCCCGGCAGCGGAACGGCGGGCGCGTGCGCCTTCACCGCGGAGAGGATCGCGTGCTGCCGCGCCATGTCATAGGGCGGCAGCAATCCTTCTTCCGAAGGCGGCATCCGCAGGATTTCCTGCAACCCCTCGACCAGATAGGTTTCGTTCGAATGCCCGGCCGAGAGCGTCTTTACCCCGGTGATGCCGCGCCCCCGATCCAGATAGGCCCGCAGGCCCGATGCCAGTCTCTCCGTATCCCGCGCCATGCTTTGCGTCCTTCAGGTCAGGGAGTTTTCGGCCGTCAGGCCGAGTTCGGGATGCGCGCCATGGATGATCGTTTCCATGATGCCATAGCCGGTGGCATCGCCCTCGGTCACCCGGATCGGGCAATCGCGGAGCTGGCGGATGCGGCGCAAAGTCGGCACGTCCAGCGTGTCGGCAAAGCGTTCGCCTTCCACCTCCAGCGGCCCTTTCCACGATCCATGTTTCTTGCCATCGAAGCCCAGATACAGGCCCGGCCCCAGATGGACGCCGGACGTGCCCATCACCTCGACCTCGACGGTATGCGATCCGCCCTGCATCATGTCGAAATGGACGCGGCCTCCCAGCAGACGGCGGGTCTTGTCGTCATAGCGCAGTTCGGGGCGCACGCGGGCCACCTTTTCCTGACGGCCATCGGGATAATTGCGATAGCCCGACGAATAGAAAATGCGTCCCTGCTTGGCCATGTAATAGAAATGATAGGCGTGGCTCTCGCCATTGGGCGCGGTGAGCATGAACGGGCTCCAGACGAGCACGAATTCGCCTTCGCCGAATTTCACGTCGCCGAAATCGGAGCTGGGACGGACATCGGGATTATGCGCGCCCACGTCGAGGCGTGTGCCCCAGCTATGATCGCGATATTCGGTCCATTCCTCGGGCTTCACCTCGATCCGTTCGCCCTCGATCTCGACCCAGCCCGAAGGCGTGCCGATCTGATGATAACGGATGACATCGGATCCGATGCGGAATCCATCCTGCTCGCGCTGCTTGTGCCGGTCTTCGAAGAAGGGCGGCATGGCGGACGTGAAAGTGATGTCATAGGCGATCGGCTGATGCTCGTTCTTTGCCAGAACGTAGCGCACCTTGTGCAGCGGCTCGATGATCTCATAGGTGAGCGGGCCGACGCTGGTGATCGTGGGATCGTCCCGCAGTTCACGGTTCGCGCGCACGGTCCATTGTTCGCTGCCGCGCGACACAGCGGCCCAGCCATCCATCACGCCGCGATTGTGATAGCGGCCAAGGCCGAAATCGATCGAGAGCGTGCCATCCTTGCGGACCATCGCGGACCAGATCTTCTCGGTCCAGCTCTGCTCGGATGTTGCGGTGGACGCGAAGGTGTCGACGATCTGGTGGTTCAGCAATTCGTCCAGGCCGATCAACTGGCCAATATCATCCATCTGGTTGCGTGCGAAATTTCTCATCAGTCTCTCCAGGATCGTTATGCGGTGTCCCCGCCGAGCGTGCTGATCTGCAGCGCGGGCGTGGCATTGGTGTAATGGGGGGCATCTTCGAACAGCGCCGCGCCGCACGCGGCCATCGCGGCATCGAAATGCGCGCGGCTCTCGAACAGCATTTCGGCGATCGCCCAATAAGGCGGCGGCGCGCCGTCCAGGCTTTCAGCGCCCAGCGTGATGCGCAGCCCCCTCAAACCATGGGGGCGCAGCAGATTTTCGGCAAAGGGCGTGTGCGTGGCCACATAATAGCCGCCATCGAAATGGCTGCCGGACGTGTTCGGATAGACCGCCGATACGCGTAGCACATCACTCTCCCGCCAAGCCCCGATTCGTCGAGGTCTGATCAGCAGGCTAAATGTGTCGGACGATTTCGTCTAGCTAAATGATCGAGCCAGCAGGCCGGGATCAGAAATCCTCTTGAGGAAAGGCGTCCTCCGGCAATTCTTCCATCGTCTTTCGCGTGCCATCGAAATGGCGTTTCACCGCACGGTCGGCGGCGTCGGCATCCTGCCCGATGATGGCCTTGGCAATCTTGCCATAGCCCGACACATGACGCTGCCGCTGGGTTTCCGATTGGACGCGTTCAACCTGCGCGCGAAACAGATCGGTGCGCGAGAGGGGGATCACGCGCTCGAGTTCACGATTGCCGCCCAGATCGATCATCGTGTCGTAAAAATGACGACGGTCTTCCATATATTGCGCGCGATTGCCGCCGCGCCCGGCCGCTTCGATCATGTTGGCGGCGGTCTGCATCCGCTTTTGATCCGCGGGCGAGACGCAGTTTCCGGCGGCGAGGCGTGCCGCGAGGCGCGCCAGCGGCTCCAGCGTATCGAGCAGATCGAGCACCGATTTGCGGCCCAATATGCCGATATAGGCACCGCGATAGCGGTTGAGCGTCACGATGCCGGCGGCGGCCAGATGCTTCAGCGCTTCACGCAATGAACCACGGCTGATGCCGAGCCGCCGGGTAAGATCCGGCTCCAGAAGATGCTGGCCCGGCACGAATACGCCAGAACGGATGCCCTGGATGATTGCGTCCGTTACTTTGTCGATCGCGCTGTCTGCGGCCGTGGCGGCGCGCTTTTCACCCGAAACCGCAATCGGTTCTGCCGCTGATCCTGCCTTCGACACGCTCTTGGTTGCCATGATGTATCCCGCTCACATTTGATGTGCATTTAACCTGATCGAGCACGAACGTCTATGCGTTCGGCAATTTTCGCCCGATCGAATGATCGGGCGTTGTCATCACACGAAATCGTCAAACAATGTTGACGGGCATCGGGAATTGTGAGAGCACGGTGATGGGCGGGCCGTATCAAGCGGCCCGCACCGACGACACGACCTGCTCAAAGCGGGCGAAACCGGGAGAAGAGCATGTCCAGATCAGCATCCAGAATCCTTATCCGCCTTGCCGGCTGTTCCCTGTTGGCCATGGCCACACAAGCGGTCGCCGCTGAAGATCAGGAGGCCGCGACAGTCGCGGCGTCCGATACCGGCGTTGGCGATATCATCGTGACGGCGCAGAAGCGCGAGCAGTCGTTGAGCAAGGTCGGCCTGACCATTTCGGCGGTGACGTCGGATATGCTGAGCGAGCGCGCGATCCAGTCTCCCGCGGATATCGCGCAGGCCGTTCCGGGCCTCACCTTCACCAACAGCGCGAACAACACCCCGGTCTATACGCTGCGGGGCGTCGGCTTTTACGATACGTCGCTCGGCTCATACCCCACGACCAGCGTCTATATTGATCAGGTGCCTTTGCCCTTTCCGATCCTGACATCGCTCACCGCGTTCGATCTTGAACGGGTGGAGGTTTTGAAAGGGCCGCAGGGCACGCTCTTTGGCCAGAATTCCACCGGCGGCGCGATCAACTATATCGCCGCCAAGCCGACCTCCGATCTGTCGGCCGGGGTTGAAGCCAGCTACGGCCGCTTCAACACATTCACGGGCAGCGCCTTCATTAGTGGACCTTTGGGGCAGGATATCCGCGCCCGCCTCGCGGTCCGTGGCTCGCGGGGTGGCCCCTGGCAGAAGAGCTATACGCGCGATGACGAGAATGGCCGCACCCGCGAACTGGCCGGCCGTCTGCTGGTCGATTGGGATGCCAGCGATACGCTCAAATTCGAGCTCAATCTGAATGCCTGGCAGGATAAGAGCGATCCGCAGGCGGTCCAATATCTGGCGTTCAACGAACAGGCGATTTCCAATACCCAGCCGGTGCGCGATTATCCGCGCTCGCCGCTGACGCCGCGCGCGGCCGATTGGTCAGTGGAAAACGGCATGTATATGAACCGCAAGCTGGGTCAGGCATCGCTCCGCGCCGACTGGGAATTCGTGCCCGATATCTCGCTGACCTCCATCACATCCTACGTCTCGTTCAAGGAACGCGGCGCAATGGATCAGGATGGCATGAATCTGCAGGATATCGATCTGCCCTTGTTCATCGGCCGCATCGACAGCTTCTCGCAGGAATTGCGCCTGGCCAATAGCGCAAACAGCGGTTTCCGCTGGATCGTCGGCGCGAACTACAGTCGCGACAAGGTCTATTATCAGGAAAATCTCACCTATGACGATTCCTCGGCCTTCTTCAATTATGGCATCACGACCAGCGAGAATTACAGCGACCAGAAGATGCGCAACATCGCGGCCTTCGGCAATGGCGAGCTGGATCTCGGCGACAAGCTGACCGTCAAGGCCGGCCTGCGCTATACCGACAGCAGGCGCACGGCGGACATTTGCAATCATGATGGCGGCAACGGGCTGACCGCGGCTTTCTTCAACGCCGCTTTCGGGCTCAATCCGCCGCTTGGCATCAATGATTGCTTCGCGCTCGATGCGAACTTCCAGACCGGCCTGTTCACCGGCGAATTGAAGGAAGACAATCTTTCCTGGCGCGGCGGCCTGGATTTCAAGGCGAGTGACAATCTGCTGCTCTACGCCAATGTCGCCAAGGGCTATAAGGCCGGCGGCTATGGCAACATCAATGCCTCTGCCCAGGTGCAATATGCGCCCGCGGTGCAGGAATCGATCCTGAATTATGAAGCGGGTTTCAAGCTGCAGGCGGCCAATCGCCGCGTGTCGCTGAACGGTGCGGTCTTCTACATGGACTATAAGGACAAGCAGCTTCGTTCCAAGCTGATCGACGGCACCTTCGGCGTGCTCGATGCGATCATCAACATCCCGAAATCGCATCTTCAGGGCGCTGAAATCGAGCTGCAGGCGCGGCCCGTGACCGGCCTCAGCTTTGGCTTTGCAATGACCTATATCGATAGCAAAATCGATCGGTATATCGGCGTGAATGCGGGCGGCGTGACCGCCGATTTCGCCGGATCAAGCGTCCCCTTCACGCCGAAATGGCAGGGATCGGCCAACATGCGCTTCGATATTCCCATGTCGGATAGCGTGAACCTGTTCGGTGGCACCCAGCTCACCTATCGCAGCGCCACCAATGCGATCGTTGGCGAAACCCCGCTTTACGCGATTGACGATTATGCGCTGGTCGATCTCCAATTCGGTCTCGAAAGCGCGGACGATCGCTGGAAAGTGATGCTCTGGGGCAAGAACGTCACCAACGAATATTATTGGAATAACGTGGTCGCCGGCCAGGATACGGTGGTGCGCTATGCCGCGCGCCCGGCCACATATGGCATCACGCTGGGCTATAAATATTGATGAGCAGCGCGGCAGGAACGGCCGGCCCCGATGACGGGAGCCTGATGATCCCGACGCGACACGGGGCGTCCATTCCTGCCGCGAAAACCGGCGTTATATCCCAATTCCCTATGAATGCGCGGCCAGTCTCGATTGGACAGTTACGGGGCACCCAATACAATCCATTTTGACGGATTTTGGAGACCAAAAAGCACAATTCAACCGTCACGGAATTCTCGAAGATCATAAATGATCAGAATGATAAAGGAGGGGATATAATGACCAAGATCAAGCTCTTGACGGGCGTCTGCTTCAGTGCGGCCATGATGGGTTCCATGCCTGCCTATGCGCAGGATATGGCGGCGGCCGAAGAGACGGTGGCCGATACCGGCATCGCCGATATCGTCGTCACGGCGCAGCGCCGTTCGGAATCGCTGATGAGTGTTCCGGTCGCGGTTTCGGCGATCACGCCCGAAGATTTGTCACGCCAGGGGATCACGCAGGCGATCGGCCTCAGCGGTTCGGTTCCCTCGCTGCAGGTGACCAGCGCCTTTGGCGATGCCCAGCCCAATTTCACGATGCGCGGCATCGGCGTGGGCAACGAATATGGCGCGAACCAGGTGTCGCCCGTGGGCGTCTACACCGACGACAATTATCTCTCCGCGCGCACGATGCACGGGCTTCAACTGTTCGATCTGGAGCGTGTGGAAGCGGTGCGCGGTCCGCAGGGCACGCTCTATGGCCGCAACACCACGGGCGGCGCTATCAACTTCATTTCGGTCAAACCCAGCCTCGAAGGCGGGACGACCGGCTATGTCGAGGCGGGCTATGGCCGCTTTCAGGAAGTGCGCGGGCAGGGCGCGATCGAAGGCACGCTGATCGACGACAAGCTCGGCTTCCGCGCTTCGGTCAATTATGTCGAGGCCGATGGGTTCGTAAAGAATATCTTCCCCGGACAGCCCGATGCCAATTCCAAGGATTCGATCGCCGGACGCCTGATCATCCGCGCCAAACCGACGGACCGGCTGGACATGTTCCTGAAATTCACGGGCAGCAAGGGCAAGCCCACCCAGGCGGCGGCATTCCATCTTCAGCAGGTGGGCGGGCCATCGAATTACAACCGCGCGAACGACAACCTCAGCTTCTTCGAGACCAACCAGCCCGATCTCGGCTTTAACGACATCGCCAATGCCGGCGTGCAGTTCAACATCAATTACGAGCTGAGCGACACGCTCTCGATCCAGTCGCTATCGGCTTATGACTGGTCGAAGCAGAATCTGACGCAGGAAGGCTCGGGCACGCCAGTGGTCGGCTTTCTCCAGACCAATTACGGCGATGTCTACAAGCAGTTCAACCAGGAAGTGAAGCTGGCTTACGACGCCGAGAACACCAACATCCAGGCGGGCGTCTATTATGGCTGGGACACGATCAACAATGTCGATAAATACCGTCTCGTCAGCACGCTGTATTTCTATCAGCATTATAAGCAGGATCGGAATTCATACGCGGCGTTCGCACAGATCAACCAGAAGATCGGCGATCATCTGGGCGTGACGGCGGGCCTGCGCTATACCAAGGACACCAACGAGCATAGCGAAGCCTATTCGTTCCTGACGACCTTTGCCGATCCGGTGACATCGCCGACATTCTCGACCTACGATTTTAATCCAACCGATCCGAATGCGGCCTCGATCACCTTCACGCACGGTTCGATCTCGCCGGCTGGCGTGATCACCCCCGAAGCGTCGAAACGGCGCAAGAGCAGTCGTCTTACGGGGAAATTCGGGCTGGATTACACGTTCGACGGCGGCGCGATGCTGTTCGCCAACTACAGCCGCGGCTATCGCGCCGGATCCTTCGCCAGCCAATTCTATGCCGGCAATCCGATCGATTTCGTGGTGCCCGAAAAGGTGGATGCTTTCGAGGTCGGCGCAAAGACCAAATTCCTCGACGGCCGCGCCAACCTGACGGCTGCGGCGTTCTACACCAAATATAAGAACCAGCAGTTGAACGAGGTGATCGGCACCACGGGCTTTATCCGCACGGCGCCGGGATCGACGATCAAGGGCTTCGAGCTTGAAATCAACGCCCGCCTGATCCCGTCGCTCCGCACCAATGTCGCCTTCACCTATCTCGACGCCACTTATGACAAGCTCACGCTGTCCGGCGTCAATCTGGACGGCAACAATCTGCCCAACGCGCCCAAGGTGACGATCAATGCCGGTGCCGATTGGACGCTGGCCCAATTGGGGTCGGGCGAAATCATATTCTCCCCGAACGTGGTCTATACCAGCAAGCAGTTTTTCTCCCCGTTCAACGATGAAAACGGCAATTTCAATCTGAATGCGCCGGGCAATTTCAAGGTGAACGCCACCCTAGGCTGGGAGGGACAACAGCTTTCGATCCGTGCCTGGGCCACGAACCTGCTGAACAAGAAAATCTTCATGTATGGCCTCAATCTGCGGGATGCCTTTGGCTATGATTACATGCTGCATTCGCCGCCCCGGACCTATGGCGTGACGGCACGTTATAAATTCTGATCGGTCGCCCCCTGACTGGCCTGCGGAGAGATGATGCTCCGCAGGCCGGCTTTTTCTTCAGACAAACAGGCCGGAAAGCGAAAGCCATGCTCAATGAAGGCGGATGCCTTTGCGGCAACATCAGATACAGTTTCTCCGGCGAACCTCTGGTGACGGCGGTGTGCCATTGCCGCCATTGCCAGAAGCAGGGCGGTAGCGCCTTCTCGGTCGTATGCGCAGTTGCAGCGGACGGCTTTCAGCAACAGGGCGTCACCAGGGTTTTCGATGATATCGGCGATAGCGGCAAAAAGGTCGCGCGCCATTTCTGCCCCGATTGCGGTTCGCCGATCGTGTCGATTGCCGAAGCCATGCCGGATTTCATCATCGTTAAAGCGGGCACGCTCGACGGGTTCGCGCAATTCACCCCCGCGCTCGAAGCCTATTGCGACGGCAGGCTGCCATGGATCCCCGCACTCGTCGGTGCGCAGCAATTTTCCAGATCGAATATCGGAGACGACGGCTGATGGACTCGCTTTTCACCCTCAACGGCAAGGTCGCGATCGTGACCGGCGCGGCATCGGGCATCGGGCAGGAAACAGCCCGGCTGTTCCATTCGCTGGGCGCGCGGCTGATCGTGACCGATATCGATGAAACGGGTTTGAAAACCGCGGCGGCGGCCTGGGAAGGCGCGACCCCGCACCGTCATGATGTGGCGAGCGAGGCGGATTGGACGGCGGTGTTTGCGGCGGTCGAGCGTGACTATGGCCAGCTCGATATCCTGGTGAACAATGCCGGGATCATGATGGCCAAGCCCTTTGCCGATGCCGGGATCGAGATCCTCCGGCGGCAGATGCGCATCAATGTGGAGAGCGTCTATCTGGGGATGCAAGGTGCCTTGCCGCCGATGCGTGCTGCACTGTCCAAAGGCGCGGCCACGACATCCATCGTCAATATTGCGTCGGTTTACGGCAAGGTCGCGGGCGCTGAATATGCCGCTTACAGCGCGACCAAGGGCGCGGTGCGGGCTTTGTCCAAGGCGGTGGCGAGCGAGATGGCGTTGACCGGCGTCCGCGTGAACACCGTGATGCCCGGCCCGGTGGCAACCAATTTGGGCGCGCGCTGGGATCCGCCGCGCGATGCGGATGGCCATCTGATCCCGCCCGAAGAAGCGTTGGCGGCCTGGGCGCGGATGATCCCGATGGGGCGGCTGGGCGGCACGGCGGATATCGCGCCGCTGGTGGCGTTCCTGGCAAGCGATGCCGCATCGTTCATCACCGGATCGGAATTCATTGCGGACGGCGGATATACCGCGGTCTGAGCTGTTCGAAGGACGCCCTGTTTATGGATATCATCGCCGCGATCGCCCGCGCGCCTCATGCGGATTTCACGGTGGAGCCGGTGCAGATCGAAGCACCGCGCGGCCATGAAGTGCGCGTGAAGATTGCAGGCGTCGGGCTGTGCCATACTGATCTGGTGACGCGCGATCAGTTCATCCCGGTGCCATTGCCCGCCGTGCTGGGCCATGAGGGGGCTGGGATCGTCGAGGCGGTTGGCGCGGCCGTCACCAGCGTAAAGCCCGGCGACGCCGTGGTCATCGGCTTCAGCAGTTGCGGGCATTGCGCGCGCTGCGATGAAAATCTGCCTTCTTATTGCCGTGAATTTCCCGCGCTCAATTATGCCGGGGTGCGGCCGGACGGGAGTTCGGGGCTGAGCCTCGACGGCGCACCGCTCTCCGCCAATTTCTTCGGCCAATCCTCCTTCGCCAGCTTCGCGCTGGCGCATGAGCGCAATGTGGTGAAGATCGATCCGCATGGCATCCGGCTCGAGATATTGGGGCCGCTGGCCTGCGGACTGCAGACGGGGGCGGGGGGCGTGATGCGCTCGCTCGCCTGTCCCGCCGGCAGCAGCATCGCGATCTTCGGCGGCGGGCCGGTCGGGCTGGCCGCGGTCATGGGCGCGGTGATCCGGCAATGCGCGACGATCATGCTCGTGGAACCGGTGGAAGCCCGTCGCGCGATGGCATTGGAACTGGGTGCCACGCATGTGATCGATCCGGCAGCGGGCGATGTGACCGCGGCGATCCGCACGATCTTGCCCGATGGCGTGGACTTCGCTTTCGAGACGAGCGGGCGGGAAGCCGTGGTGGAATCGGCACTAGCTGCGCTGGCGAGCCATGGGATGCTCGGGCTGGTCGGCATTCCGCCCAGGCCGGAGAGCAGCGTGGCGATCAATCTCGCCTCGCTCATCACTTATGGCCATCGCATCATCGGGATCATCGAGGGGGATAGCGATGTGCACGGCTTCATTCCCGAATTGATCGCGCTGCACCGGGCGGGGCGTTTCCCGTTCGACAGGCTGATCGCGACGTTTTCGCTGACACAGATTAATCAGGCCGTCGCGGCGCAGCATCGCGGCGATTGCATCAAGGCGGTATTGATCCCATGAAATCGCTCCCATCAGGCGCAATCCGAGAAAGTCGTCACAATGAGCAATGAGAGTGGCATTGGCATGGAGGCCACATTGGCCATCGCAGACAAGGTCGAGCGCTTCGTGCGCGATGTGGTCGTCCCCTATGAACAGGATGATCGCCGCGATCATCATGATTGCCCAACCGATGCACTGGTGACCGAACTCCGCGAGAAAGCGCGGGCTGCCGGGGTGCTGACGCCGCATATTTTGCCCGATGGACGCCATCTCTCGCAGCGCGAGACCGCGATCGTCCTGGCGCGCACCGGCCTCTCGCCACTGGGGCCGCTCGCGTGCAACACCGCCGCACCCGACGAAGGCAATATGTATCTGCTCGGCAAGGTGGGCAGCGACGAGATCAAGGCGAAATTCCTCCAACCCCTGATCGAAGGCCAGGCGCGCTCGGCCTTCTTCATGACCGAACCGGCGGCGGAAGGCGGTGCTGGGTCTGACCCTTCGATGATGCAGACCATGTGCAAGCTCGACGGCAATCATTGGGTGATCAACGGGCGCAAGGCCTTCATCACCGGCGCGGCCGGCGCACACATGGGCATCGTGATGGCCAGGGCGGAGGAGGGGGCGTGCATGTTCCTCGTCGATCTGCCCGATCCCGCAATCACCATCGAGCATGTGCCCAATACGATCGACAGCTCCATGCCCGGCGGCCATGCGGTGGTCCGCATCGACAATCTCCGCGTGCCCGCCGATCAGATGCTGGGGCAGGCGGGGGAGGGCTTTCAATATGCGCAGGTACGCCTCGCCCCCGCGCGGCTCTCTCACTGTATGCGCTGGCTGGGCGCGTGCATCCGCGCGAACGAGATCGCGAACGATTATGCCAATCGGCGGCAGGCCTTCGGCAAGACGCTGATCGATCATGAGGGCGTCGGCTTCATGCTGGCGGAAAATATGATCGATCTGAAACAGGCCGAATTGATGATCGACTGGTGCGCCGATGTGCTCGATACCGGCGCGCTCGGCACGGCGGAAAGCTCGATGGCGAAAGTCGCGGTGAGCGAGGCGCTGATGCGCGTGGCGGACAAATGCGTTCAGGTGATGGGTGGCAGCGGGGTCACCAGCGATACGATCGTGGAGCAGGTGTTCCGCGAGATCCGCGCTTTCCGGATCTATGACGGCCCGACCGAGGTGCACAAATGGAGTCTGGCCAAGAAGATCAAGCGCGACTGGAAAAAGGCACACGCATGAGCGCAGAGACCAGCGCCCTCGGGCAGGACGCCAATGCGGGCACCACCGCAGTGCGCGAGGCTTACCGGTTCGACGAGGCCGCGCTCGCGGCCTGGATGACGACGCATGTCGCTGACTATGCCGGGCCGCTCAGCGTCGAGCAGTTCAAGGGCGGGCAATCCAACCCCACCTACAAGCTCGTGACGCCGGGACGCAGCTATGTGCTGCGCCGCAAGCCGCCGGGCGAAATATTGAAGGGTGCCCATGCCGTGGAGCGCGAGGCCCGCGTGCTGAGCGCGCTTGGCGAAACGGGCTTTCCGGTCGCAAAGATCTACGGCCTGTGCACCGACGACAGCGTGCTGGGAAGCTGGTTCTATGTGATGGAAATGGTGGAGGGGCGGATCTTCTGGGACGCGACCTTCCCCGGCGTCTCGCGGGATGAACGCCCCGCCTATTTCGATGCGATGAACGCCACGATCGCGCGGCTGCATGGTGTGGATTACAAGGCGATCGGGCTTGAAGATTATGGCAAGCCGGGCAATTATTTCGCACGCCAGATCGGGCGCTGGACGCGGCAATATCTGGAAGACGGAGATGCCGGCCGCAATCCTGATATGGACCGGCTGGTGAAATGGCTCCCTGCGCATATTCCCGATGGCGACGAGACCAGCATCGTGCACGGTGATTTCCGTTGCGACAATATGATCTTCCACCCCAGCGAACCGCGCGTGATCGCGGTGCTTGACTGGGAACTCTCCACATTGGGGCATCCGTTGGCGGATTTCGCCTATCACGCGATGATGTATCAGATGCCGCCGGCGATCGTGGCGGGGCTGGCGGGCGCTGATCTGGAGGCGCTCAATATCCCGTCCGAACAGGATTATGTCACCGCTTATTGCCAGCGCACCGGGCGGGATTCGATTCCCGGCTGGGGCTTTTACATCGCGTTCAACTATTTCCGGCTGGCCGCGATCTTTCACGGGATCAAGGGCCGCGTGGCGCGTGGCACCGCGGCGTCGGCTCATGCCCAGGAACGCGCTGCGAGCTTTCCCGTGCTGGCCGCTCTGGCGCGCAAGGCGATGGAGGATTGCCGGTGAGCGATGCGCCCGTTCTGGTCTCCGTCGATGGCGCGATCGCCACGCTGACGCTCAACCGCCCGGCCGCGGGCAATACGGTCGATCTGCCACTCGCGCAGGCGCTGCTGCAGGCGGCGATCCGCTGCGACACGGATGCCGCGATCCGTTGCGTCGTGCTGACCGGTGCGGGTAAGCTCTTTTGCGGTGGCGGGGATATCGGTGCCTTCGCCGGGGCGGGCGATCAAATGCCCGCTTTTCTCAGTGAACTTGCCGGCACGCTGCACATGGCGGTGGCGCGGCTGATGCGGATGCCGAAACCTTTGCTGGTGCTGGTCAATGGCCCGGCGGCGGGGGCAGGGCTGAGCCTTGCGATTGCAGGCGATATCGTCATCGCGGCGCGCACGGCGCATTTCACGGCGGCTTATGGCAGCGTCGGCCTGAGCCCCGATGGCGGCATGTCATGGCATCTGCCGCGGCTGGTGGGTATGCGCAAGGCGCAGGAGATGATCATCGCCAATCGCCGTGTCTCGGCCGAAGAGGGGGCTGCGATCGGGCTGGTCAGCCGGATGGTGGAGGATGCGGATCTGGCCGGCGAAGGCGCGAAACAGGCTGCGATCCTGACGGCCGCGCCCACCGCCGCGATCGGCGCGGCGCGCAGCCTGTTACTGGCCAGTTTCGACGGTCCGTTCGAAGGGCATCTTGAGCGCGAGACCCGTGCGATCACCGCCAGCGGCGGCACCGGCGAATGCCGCGAAGGCGTCACTGCCTTTCTCGCACGCCGTAAACCCGATTTCCAGAACGGACCGGCCTGAACAAGAAAAGGACCGGTGTCGCCATCGGTCCAGTCGGGAGAAACTTGTTGAGGGCGATCAGCCGAGCGGCACCTGCGTCGGCTGTCCGGTGGAGGCGGTCACCCCGCCATCCGCGACCATGATCGTGCCATGGACATAGCTGGCGTCGTCGGAGGCGAGGAAGGCGACGATCGCCGCCATCTCTTCCGGACGGCCGGGGCGCTGCGCCGGGATCGAGGCGAACCAGTCTTCCAGCAGGCCGGGCACGGCCTTGAACGCATCGGTCGCAGGGGTTTCGATAAAGCCGGGGCACAGCGCGTTGATGCGGATATTCTCGCGCGCATGATAGACCGCCATCGCGCGCGTGAGATTGATCACCGCGCCTTTCTGCGCGCAATAGGATGGATAGGCACCGTCGCCCGCCAATCCCGAGATGGAGGCGATGTTCACGATCGATCCGCCGCCATTGGCGCGCATATGCGGGATGGCGGCGCGCGAGGTGAAGAAGACGGAGTCGAGATTGACCGCGGTGCTGCGCCGCCAATCCTCGGTGCTGAGATCGGGGATCAGATCGACCGCAGCCTTGGCGGCGTTGTTGACGAGGATATCGAGCTTGCCGAAGCGTTCGACTGCCGCGGCGATCAGCGCCGCGACATCGGCTTCCTCGCCCACGTCTGCCCGCATGAAATGCGCGTCCGCGCTATCAAGGCCACGTTCGGCCTCGGCCCCGCTCTCGTCATTCTGTCCGCAAAACAGCACTTGCGCACCTTCGTCGATCAGGCGGCGGACGATGGCGAGGCCGATCCCCGCGGACCCGCCCGTGACGACACAGGCCTTGCCTTGAAGTCTCGTGGCATTCGCCATGCTCAATCCTCCCGATCCCAGCGCGCGATATCCATGTTGCTCTTGATCCCCATCGGTTCATAGGCACCCAGGATCGCCTGTTCGAACGCCCCGATCGATTGCTCCTGCGAACCATCGGGATTGGTCAGCGTCAGGCGCGAGAGGCGCTGCACATGGAAATTCTGCATTGCCATCGGATCCAGATCGTCCACCGTGAAATCCTCGCGCGCCACCTTGATCGGCACGCCATGATAGCGGCCGTGGAACCATTCGGGATGGAAATAGCCGATGCCCTTCATCTGCATCCGGTGGAACGGCTCAAGCTCGATCTTATATTCGCCGTCCCCGTAATCGACCTTCAGGATGCCATGTTCGGGCCAGAGCGTGCCATCGACCAGCGTGGTTTCCAGATGCGCGCTTTCGGTTTCCCTGAAATTAGCCGGACCGCCGGTGCCATCGGGGCAGAGCACCGATCTCTTGTTCCAGATATGGCCATTAGGTTCGGCCGCGATGTGAAAGAAAAGGCTCTTGTCCTTGAAATTGAGCGGGGTCCATTGCCAGAAATAGCCTTGCTCTCCCGCATTCACATTGGGCTGGGGATCGGAAAGGCCAATCGGGCGGATGCCCCATGACCGATCGCGCGTGCCCATCGCCTGCGGGCTGAGTTCGATCTTGCGGCCGTCGATGCTGATCCAGCCGGACCAATGCCCGTTTTGCGTGAGGCGGGTATAATCCATGAAGCCGCGCGTGCCGATCCGGCGGGTGAAGCGCGGTTCCTCGATCGGAAAGGCGCGCCCGGTGATGGTCAGATCAGCCGCGATCCCCTCCTGCTCCTCGCAGACGAAGCGCAGTTTCCACAGTGGCTTGACCACTTCGAGCCGCATCGGGCCAACCGAGATATCCATCCGGTCTTCCAAGATCCGCGATCCGCGCAATGAATATTGCTTGCCCTCGATCTGCACGGAAATGGCGCAGTCGATGATGTTCAGATGCGGATAGATGCCCATGCCGATCAGGAAGAAAAGCGACCCGTCCGGCTCGAACCCGTTGAACCAATAGCGGTCATAGAAATTGCGGTCGCTGCCCGCATAAGCGATCGGCTCGGGGGTCTGGTGGATGGGGAAATCGTCGGCTTGGGTCAGCATGAGTGTCTCCAATGGGGTTCAGAAATTGGCGGACGAGATTGTGCGGCGCTCGACCGAGCGGCGCAGTTCGTCCCAGATGGCGTCTTCGAGCGCGCGTGCGCCGGCATCGTCGCGCTGCTCGAGGGCGGCGTGCAGCGTGATCAGCGCCTGGCGCAGCGCATCATTGTTCGCGTCCAGCGCGGAAATGCGCAGATCATCATCCTGATCCTGCGGCGGACGGACGCCGCCACGCAGCAGCAAGGCGCGGATCGCGGCATTTTCCTCGAACAGGCGCGCGGCGGCGCGATCCCATTCCTCGCCGATCATATCGAACATGGCGGCGGTCATCGCGACATTGCCTGCGCGAAAGCCCGTCAGTTCGGGCAGGATCTCGCTGCGCAGACGCTCGGCGAGCGCGGCGGCGGCGACAGGCACGAACGGTCTCATAATTTCCCCATCAGTTCGAGGATGGCGCGGTCCTGCGCATTGCGCAGCCACCAGGCCGCATAGGCATGGATCACATCGCGATTGGTGCCTTCGCTCCACACATGGGCGCAGCTATTCCAGATGCCCTGGCCCTTGATGCAGTTGAGCAATTCCCACCAGTGCAGCGCGGCGGGGTCCACCTCCAGACCGCTCGCGGCCTGCCAGATCGCAATCGCCTCTTCGCGCAGCGCAATGCCGCTGCGGCGCTCATCCTTGCCGAAGCTGAAGACGCGCGCCAGGCTCCAGGCCAGATCCTCCAGCGGATCGCCCTGATGCGCCATTTCCCAATCGAGCACGGCGATCAGATGGCCTTCATCGTCATAAAGGAAATTGCCCGCGCGGAAATCGCCATGGACCATCGCCAGCTTTTGTGCGGGCGGCGGCGGATTGCGGCGCATCCAGCGGATCGCGGCGCGGGTGATCGGCTCGGCACCCACATCATTCTTGTCGAGCGTGGCTTCCCAGAAATCCAGCTCCTGCATCGCCGTGCCTTCGGGCGTGGCGGGTTTCATGAAGGAGAGATCGAGCGCGTCCACCGGCACCGCGGCGAGCGTGCCCATGCTCGTCCAGAATTGCTGCGCGATCCTGGGCAGGCGATCGCGCCAGGCGGCTTCCTGCAACTGATATTCGCTATTGTGATAGCCGCGCAGATCCTCGGCGAGCGAGATCGCGCCACCGAAATGTTCGGGATCCTCTTCCAGCAGGATCATGCGGGGGACCGGCACGCCATGGCCATGGATCGCGCGATAGGATTCATATTCGTGACGCCGGTCGCTATCCACATTGCTGGCGGGCGGATCGCGCCGCAGGATCAGGCGATCCTCGTGACGGCCATTGGCATCGGAATAAGACAGATCGAAGCGGAATGTCTCGCGCGAGGCTCCGAGCGGCAGGCGGTGCAGACCTTCGATGCGGATATCGCGCCAATCGGGCATCCGCTGTGCGAGATAGGTGATCAGGGCTTCTTCGGTCAGCGGTTTCATGAGGCGGATCGCAGATCGTTGATGGGAAGGGGCGGGAATGTCTTCATGTCGGGCTGACCATCAATTTCACGTCCGATCCGCCCGCGCTCAGCGCACCGAAAGCGCGCTCGACGCCGGCAAAGCCGACATGACCGGTCACCATCGGCGCCATGCGGGCCGGATCGGCGCAGATCATCGCAAAGGCATCCGCAAAATCGGTGGGCGTGTAGGCAAACACGAATTGCACGCGCAGACCCTTTTGCAGCAGGAATGCGGGCTCGATCGCATCGGTTTCCATGCAGGTGCCGATCACCACGATGGTCGCGCCGACGGGGGCCGCCTGGCCGATCGCCATCAACATGCCGGGCTTGCCCACGCAATCGAACAGGATCGCGCGTTTGCGTTGGCGCAACTCGGGTGCCTGCGCCATCGCGTCGGACAGGCCGAGCGGCAGACCGAGATCATTCCACCAGCCTTCGGATGCCACGTCACCGGGCGCGAGCACCGTGTCCGCACCCATTCGCGCCGCCATCGCCTGCCGCGCCGGATTGGGCTCGATCGCGAGAATGGGGCCAAGGCCAAGCGCGCGCAGCCGGGCGATCACGAAAAGGCCGACCGGCCCGCAGCCGATCACGGCAAAACCGCATTCCTTGTCAGCACCCGCCTCCGCCACCGCATGGACCGCCACGGAGAGCGGTTCGGTGAGCGCGGCGATCTCGGTCTCCACGGCGTCGGGCACGGCAAAGGCGGCGGCGGTCTGGAGCAGCATCTGCTCGGCAAAGGCACCGTTGAATCGATTGGAATAGCCGATCAGTTCGACGCCCTGTGCTCCCTGAATGAACGGCAGGGCCACGACCCGCTGGCCGCGCGCGAATATGCCGTCGCCCTCCAGCACTTCGCAGCAAAATTCATGGCCCATCACCACGGGCTGGCGGGGATCCATGAATCCGCGAAACCCGGCGCGGTGGAGCAGATCGCACAGATGATCGGCATGATCGCGCGCATGAAGATCGCTGCCGCAGACGCCGCAAGCCAGGGGACGCGTGAGGATCTGTCCCGCTTCACGCGCGGGATCGGGCACATCCTGCAATCGGAATGCGCCATCGCTGAGCATCATCGCCTTCATCGGCTGCAGACCCCTCCATCATCCTGAGCGGGCTGGATCACCCGTCTCCTTGAAGGGGGATGCTAGGCGATGCGGGGGCGACATCCCATTGACGGGATTCCGTCAATCAGCAGAGATGGGCGCCCGAAAGCCGTGCGACCATCGCCGCGCGATTGTGGATGCCCAGCTTGCGGTAAATCCGGCGCAGATGATTCTCCACGGTATATTCCGAAAGGCCGGTCAGCCAGGCGACCTCCTTATTCTGCTTGCCCCGGCAGATATGGGAAGCAATCTCTGCCTCGCGCTTCGATAGCCCGGTGGCCATGGCATTGCGGCACGGGATCACAGTGCGATCGAGCACCGCATCGAAGGCGCTGCGGCCGGTGGACCGCGTCAGGATTTCACCCAGCAATTGCAGCGCGACCATATGGGCGACCCCGGCGATCTCCTGTTCGAACAGCGTCTGGGCAACGTCTCCCTTGCGGTGCGCGCCGGGGCGGCAATGCGCGCCCACCAGCAGATACAGGCGGGGCACGAGCTGCTGCACATAAGCGCCGACCACATCGACCGAATAGTGATTGATGAACGCACGATAGGCGCTCGCATCATCCGCTACGGCTTCGAGCCTTTTATCCTCCCAGCGGATGAGCTGGCCGCCCGGCGCGGCGCTGCTGATCACGCGCGCGAAGGGATCATCCTCGAACACGCGGCCATCCTCATAGGCCGCCTGCGCTTCTTGCGTGACGCCGACATGATAAAGATAAGAAAGCGAGGAGGATGCGCCGGTCTTGTCGCACAAGAAGATGGAGGCGCTGTCCAGCCCGCAGACGCTTACCATATGGTCCGTGCGCCGGGCGATATCGGTGCTGACGTGCATGTCTTCTCCCGATGGGCCGATCTTTTGCGGTCGTGCCCTTATGGACGGATCGCTTTCGGATCCGCTAACCTAACAATTTGGTTGGACCATATCGCCAAACATCTTATGTTGTAACCGGGCTTCGCAAGGCTGTCGATTCAATCATCCGCTCATTCATTGGATTTCCCAATGAATGAGCGGATGATCGTAATGAATGCGGTGGGGCAGGCGCGTTCAGACGGGCGACACCGGCAGCGGCGAAGCGCCGGGCATCACCGCCAGATTAGCGGTCGGCACTTCATAATATTTGGCCACCCGGTCGGCATAGGCCTGGTCGAATATGGGCGCATGATTGGACCAGCTCGGGCCGCCTTCCAGCACGCGACGGTCCAGGGTCACCACATATTGATCCTGGCCGCCATCATAGTGCAGCAGTTCGAAGGGCAGGGGGTAATAGCTTTTGTTGATCCCCAGAAATCCGCCGAGGCTGAGGATGGCATAGGTCGACAGGCCGGTGCGCTTGTTGACCATGAAACAATGCACATGACCGATGGACTCGCCATCCCGGCTCTGGACCTTGATGGCGTCCGCCTTGTTCGAAGCGATCAAGAGCGTCGTGTCGGGAAGCTGATGGGTGTCGGTCATGCAAAGACTCCTTATCTTTGCAGCATAACTGCGGCTTTGTGCCGGAAGTTCCCGATGGAGACGATAGACCCCGGTGCGGAGGATCTATCGGCCCGGCTTCCCCAAGGCAGGGATCCGGCATCTCTTCCTATGCGGCCTTCAGAAGGCGATACCGTATTTTTCATAGTCCCGATCCACGCGGGGATAGGTGGTGCGTGCCGCCAGCATGTCGCTTTGACTCAACCCCGCCTGCCCCAAATGTTTGCGGATGATGCCGCGCAGAAACAGGCTGCTGCTGAGATTGGGATCGATTTGCAGGGCCGCCTCGAGATCGGCGAGCGCATCCTCATATCGCTCTAGGCGGTAATAGACCATCGCGCGGCTATCCAGAGGCTGGGTCGGCTCGTCGCTTAGTTCGATCGCTTTCGTGCAGTCCTTGAGTGCCGTGTCCAGGGCCATTTTTCGGGTGCCTTTCAGCCAGCAGCGACCATTGAGAAGCACCGCATTGCCGGGCATTTGCACGATCGCCGCATCGATTGTCGCCAAGGCGGCCTCCGTGTTCCCGCCATCTGCTTCAATTTGCGCCTTTGCCAGCAGGAGGCCGACTTCGCTTTTCCCGCCAATGTCTATCCGCTCCTGCAATAGGGCGATCGCACCGGCGCGATCGCCCTGCTCGGCCTGGATCGTGGCCAGTCGGGAAATGGCTTCAGTCGAGGCGGGGTCGATCGCATAGGCCGTCTTCGCATCGGCCATCGCCTTGGCATTCTCGCCGAGATCGAAATAGATGCCCGAGCGCTGGAGATAGGTTGCAACGGTCGGATCGATGTCCAGCGCGCGGGTCAGATCGGCAATCGCCTGTTTGCGCTCGAACACGCGGTCAAAAAACCAGGCCCGATCGGTATAGTGGCTGCTATTCTCTGGCTTATCCGCAATGCGCTTGGTGAATATGGCGATGATGGGGGCTAGGCGATTGGCCCGCTTTGCCTGCGCGACCTCATCCCACAAGGGGGGATAATCCGCGGGAGCGACGATGCTGAGTTGACGGCCCTGGACGGCGGCGATCCGCTTTCGCTCTTCCGGGATGGCGCTTGCGGCAATTTCCGCGGGCATGGAGCGAACGCGGATGTCGGTCATCACAATGCCATTCGCCAGATGGGCCTTCCGATCCACCGAAACGCCGGCAAAAACTCCTTGGAGCGCCTGATCGCCCTCGATCGCGAAACCCGCGGCTTGGCCGGGCAGGCGTATCTCCGTCTGGATGTCGCTCGTCGACGTCGAGCCGACCGAAACCGGGATTTCGCGCCATGCCGGTCGGGCGCGATCCGGCGCGAAAGCGATGCCCGGGGTTACCGTGTCGAGGGCTGATTTCAGCCGATCGCTGTCTTTCTTCCAGTCCAGATAAGCGAGGCCCGTGGCTTCCACGGTCGCGGTCCCGCCCGCATCATCGAATTTCAGTTGCTGCATGCCGATCGTGGCGTCGGGAATAAAGCCGGTGACGATCTTGCTCAAACCCTGCTCCAGATCCTCCTTGCTGCCCTGTGCAGACATGGCGCGGAGCATCCCCGTGGTTGCTCCACGCACCGTGGCGATCATGCGAAACGGCGTGGGCAAGTTGATCCCTGCAGACGCATCAAATGCGATCCGGGCGGTCACCATGGCGCGCGCATCCGCCCTGGGAACGATGCGGATCAAATCCGCACCCTGCGCGCGCACGGGCAGGACATAGCCGAAATTGGGGGTGTCATGAATATCGCCAAGTCTGGAGCCGCTCCCCGTGCCATCCAGCCAGAGCGTGTCGCTCCCGATGGTGGCGCGCACCAGAACGTGATCGAATGCAGCAGCGGAAGGCAGGCGATCCGGGACAAGGCCGCCGAGCGTGATATTGGCCAGGACAGGCTCTGCATCGATGTCCATCAGCTTCAACATCGCCAGCAGCAGCAGCGTCTTGGCCTTGCAATCGCCATATCGCAAATCCCAGGTCTGCACGGGCGTTTGCGGAACATAGTTTCCGGCATCCATCCCCATCAATTGGTAACGAATTTTTTCCTGAACGAGTTGCAGCGCGAGCGCGGCTCTTTTGAGCGGATCGCTTTCAGCGGCCATGATCCTGGCCACTTCTTTGGCGATGGTGCCGTCCGGCTGTATAAGGCCGTCGGTTTCATAAAGCGGGGCCATGACGGCTGCGACCTCGGCCCAGTTCCTGAAACTGGACGCCTCTATGATCGGCAAATGCTGAAAACGCAGGGGCGCATCGCCAGGAATTTCGCGCTGTTTGGCCAATGGCATCGTAAACGACAATTCGCTGAACCCGCCCGTGATCACCGGCTTGGGGGCCAATCCCTCCGCATGGGCTTTCCAGGCGATGTGCGTTTCTTCAGGCCAGAGAAAACGGGTTCGGGCAAATTGGGTGCGAAACGGATCGAACATCAATGCCGCCGCCGTCTGCATATTGCCGCCCAGTGTCGGATCCTTCAGCGTGACCGAAAAAGTAAGGTGCACGATGTCCCCGACGCGCAGACCCTCGACGGGCATGGTCGCCGTCAACATGCCGTCCAGAATACGGCGATCCATTTGCTGTTCACGCCGCAAGATGGAAAACGGCTTGCCATTCCCCAGCAAATCGATGTGATCCGCGCCGCGAATGATCTCGGCACCATGAACGATGAGTTGACCGTGCGCTGGCTGCCAGGGAAGCTGGATGGTGCCGATCGATCCCATGATTTCGGTCGAAGCGGCGCGTGTCGCCGTATCGAAATAGGACCAGACTTGCCCATTGTCCAAGCGCTGCTGGTTATCATAAAGCAGAAGGACGGGCGCGTCTGGCGCAAGCCTGGTGGCGTCGATGGCCGGTGCGGGCGTAACCCATTGGGGGACTTTTTCGTATAAGGGGGTGCTCTCCGCCCTGACGGCACACGCCGTGGACAAAAGCACAATAATCAGCGCAGCCTTCAACATAACACCCCCATACCCTTGGTCAGTTGTAGAGGTGACGAGCAAGTTGTTGCAAGCACGGAACATCCGAAGTGGCGACGATTTCATAACATTACAGAAAAATAATGAACGGGGTTCAACGACACAATCATCACACGCTCGCGCGTCTGTCGGCATCTGAAAACAGAAAAGGGTGCTTTCGGTTGAACTGCACCAAATAAGGGCGAGGCTACGGCCTCGCCTTTTTTGTTTGCGCACGGCGATCAATGCTTAGGACATGAAGAAAGCGGCCCTTCCATGGGAAAGGCCGCTGTCTCTTCATCTGTCATCGCTCAATAGGGGTACATCACCCCATAATAGCCATAGACCGACCGCCCATAATCGGGCGAGTAATCGGGTTCGGCATCATCGGCATAGCGCGGTGCGCCTTCGAGCAGTTTCTTGTCGAGATCGACGACATAGCCGCCTTGATCGACGTCATAATCCAGCACCTTCCAGGGCAAGGGATAATGCTCCTGCCCCAAGCCGAACAGGCCGCCGAACGATAGGACGGCATAATCGACCTGGCCTGAGCGCTTGTCGACCATGAAGCGGCTGACGGTGCCGAGCTTTTCGCCGGCGCGGTTATAGACGGCGGTGCCCTCCACGCGGTCTGAGGCGATCAGGGGGCGGGGGCTTTCAACGGTGTCGGACATGGGGGCTCTCCTTATTTCCTGCCCCTTCAACGCGCCGGGATCGGGAAAATGTCCGCATCGCGCGCCTCATTTCGTCGCGCATCAACCGCGGGTGAGCGCATACCAGGCGACGTAAAACCAGGAGAGGAAGCCGTGGATGATCGCCCACAGGATGGATTTGTTCACGCTCCACGAAATGGCGATCGCCAGGGCGGAACCGAAGCTGATCCCCGCGCGCACGGCGGTGTCGGTATAGCGGCGGACTGCGATCATCAGTGTCTCCTTCATCAAACATGCGCCAGTGCCTTGGCCGACTGTGTAGCGTGCGCGGCGCAAGGCCTCAAACGCGATCGGGCGGTGACCAAGGCGCGCCTTGTTTTCAACCGCTTCGCCCCCGGATTTCTTTCATATTGAGAATCATTCTTATTGACGTTGATAGTGGTTCGCAATATCGGGCCGGCATCCATTCACCAAAATCGGGGGAAAACGATGACGTCACCGAAAAATCGCAACGCCAAGACCCAGGCGTTTCTGGCACTATCCTGTGTAGGCTCCATGTTCGCGCCACTGTCTCATGCCAATGCGCAGCAGGCCGAGCAGGAAGAGCCCCAGGCGCTGGGCGGCGTGACGGTGCGGGACAGCGCGCTCGACGAATCTGCGATCAAGGTCGAAAAGGCCGAATCCCCGAAATACACGCGCCCGCTGCTCGATACGCCGCAGACAATCACGGTGATCGGCAAGGAAACCATCCAGCAGCAGAATCTGCTCACCCTGCGTGACGTGCTCTCAACCGTTCCGGGTATCACCTTCGGCGCGGGCGAGGGTGGCTTTGGTTATGGTGACCGCATCATCATGCGCGGGCAGGATGCCAAGAATGACGTGACCATCGATGGCGTGCGCTCCGGCGCATTCCTCAACCGCAACGAAGTCTATAATATCGAACAGGTGGAAGTCACCAACGGCGCGAACTCCGTGATGAACGGCGGCGGTTCTGTTGCCGGCACGATCAACCTCGTCACCAAGCGGCCGCTGGCGGATGATGCCATCATCCTGAACGCGGGCGTTGGCACCGACAATTATTATCGCGCAACGGTCGATGCCAACAAGCGGATCAACGATCTCATCGCCGTGCGTATCAACGCGGTCTATCATGAAAATGACGTGCCGGGCCGCGATGTCGAAGATTACAAGCGCTGGGGCATCGCGCCCGCCATCACGATCGGAATCGATGGCCCCACCAGCCTGACGCTTCAGGGCGAATATCTGGATGACAAGGCCATGCCGCAATATGGCATTCGCTATTATGCGAACAATGGCGGTTTCCTGTCCGATTTCGATCGCAGCGGTTATTATGGCTTCGCCAATCTGGATCAGCAGAACAGCAAGACGAAGTCGCTGCAGGCGATCTTTAGCCATGAGATCAGTGACCATGTTAAGGTGCGCAATCTCACGCGCTACGAGAAGATCAATCAGAATACCGTCACCAGCCAGCCGAACGGCACATTCTGCCTGGCTTCGACCGGCCTGCAGCCGATGGACATCAATGGCGTCAGCGCCGCCTGCCCGGCGACCGTGCCTGCGGGCTATTATCTGCCCACCGGCGGCCGCGGCGTGCAGCGCCTGATCACCAATGAAACGGCCTATAACCAGATTGATCTGAGCGCCGATTTCTCCACCGGCGGCATAGAGCATACGCTTGTGCTGGGCGTGTCGGCGCTTTGGGAGGATTACAGCCAGACCCAAGGCACGTTGCCGCGCAATGCGGACGGCTCCACGCCGGCGTTACCGCTGGTCAATATTTCCAATCCGGGTGAGATCGTGCCGGGGCCGGCTGGTTTTACTTATGGCAGCAACGTGTACACCGGTCCGGTCAATTTCATCCTCGCGAGCAAGACTTACGGGGATCAGACCAGCTATGCGGCCTATCTGTTCGACACGATGAAGTTCGCTGACTGGTTTGAACTGAACGGCGGCATTCGTTATGAGAATGTGAAGGGCGAAAACCGCACGCTGAGCTATGTGACAACGGCGGGCTCGCCGCTTCTGGGGCAACTCAGCGGCGCGACCGGCCCATTTGCGATCGACGACAACCTCTTCTCCTATCGTATCGGCGCGGTGCTGAAGCCCACGCCGAACACCAGCCTCTATGTGGCCTATGGCAATTCGAAATTGCCATCCAAGGCGTCGGTCGACGGTTCCTGTGCTGCGCTCACCTGCAACGTCAAACCCGAGACGACGGAGACTTACGAGATCGGGGCCAAGGCCGATCTGTTTGATGCCAAACTGCTGCTCACGGCTGCATTGTTCCGCAACGACCGTAACCAGATCAAGGTGATTTCGGGCGATCCGACCTTGCCTGATCAGGCGACTGACGGCTTCCAGAGGGTCGAGGGTCTTTCGCTGGGTGCGTCGGGCAATGTCACGAGCAACTGGACGATTTCGGCCAATTACATGTATCTGAAGAGCGACATCAAACGGGGTGTTTCCGATTATTGCCTGGCCAATCCCGGATCGGTCGATCCGACTGCGGGCACCTGTGCCAATAGCGTCGCTTTCCCCGATCCGACGCGCGGCTATGCGCTGACCAACACGCCCAAGCATTCGGGCAGCCTGTTCACCACCTATCGTTTCGGTTTCGGTCTCGAGCTGGGATATGGCCTGACCTATCAGGGCAAGTTCCTGCTCAACCAGCCGACGCTCGCGCAGCTTACGGCCGGCACCTATGTCGCATATAACGTGCCGAGCTATACCATCCATCGCTTCATGGTGAATTATCCGATCACGCCCAATCTGAAGGCGCAGGTTAACGTGCAGAATTTCACCAACGAGAAATATGTCACGACCGTGCGCAACGCGGTTGGCGGGAGCTGGGCACAGCCTGCGCCCACCCGCTCGGCGATGTTCAGCCTGAATTACACGTTTTAATTCGATACCGGCGGGATGAGGATGGCTGCGACGCCATTCCCATCCCGCTGTCGATTTAGGCCCACCGCACGAAAAAGCCCGCCAATCCCTTGGGAATGGCGGGCTTTTACTTTTTCAGGCGCTTGCGCGCGGCGGATGGATCAGGCGGCGGCCTTACGCCGCTCCGCCAGTTCCTGATTGAGCATTTCGGCCAGCAGGAACGCCAGTTCGAGCGACTGGCCGGCATTGAGGCGCGGATCGCAATGCGTGTGATAGCGGTCCGCCAGGCTCTGTTCGGTCACGTCCACGGCACCGCCGGTGCATTCGGTGACGTTCTGGCCGGTCATTTCTGCATGAATCCCGCCGGCGAACGTGCCCTCGGCGCGGTGGACGGCGAAGAAGCCGCGCACTTCGGCCAGGATGCGCTCGAACGGGCGCGTCTTATAGCCATTGGCGGCCTTCACGACATTGCCGTGCATCGGATCGCAGCTCCACACCACCGGCTGGCCCTCGCGCGTGACGGCGCGGACGAGCTTGGGCAGATGCGCCTCGATCTTGTCATGCCCATAGCGCGTGATCAGCGTGATCCGGCCGGGTTCGCGCGCGGGATTGAGCGTGTCGAGCATCCGGAGCAAGGCTTCCGGCTCAAGGCTGGGGCCGCATTTCAGGCCGATCGGATTGCCGATGCCGCGCAGATATTCGACATGCGCCGATCCCTCGAAGCGCGTGCGATCGCCGATCCACAGGAAATGCGCGCTGGTGTCATACCAGTCGCCGGTCAGGCTGTCCTGACGGGTGAGCGCCTGTTCATATTGCAGCAGCAGCGCTTCGTGGCTGGTATAGAATTGCGTGCCCGCAAGCTGGGGCACCGTTTCCGGATTGATCCCGCAGGCCGCCATGAAATCGAGCGCTTCGCCGATGCGATCCGCGGTTTCGCTATATTTCTTGGCCCAGGGGCTGCGGCCCATGAAATCATGCGTCCAGCTATGCACCTGATGCAGATTCGCATAGCCGCCCTGCGCGAAGGCGCGGAGCAGATTGAGCGTGGAAGCGGCCTGGTTATAGGCCTTGATCATCCGCTGCGGATCGGGATTGCGGCCCGCCGCCTCGAACGCGATGTCGTTGATGATGTCGCCGCGATAGGAGGGGAGCGACACGCCGTCGATATCCTCCATATCCGCAGAGCGCGGCTTGGCGAACTGGCCGGCCATGCGGCCGAGCTTGATCGTGGGCAGCTTGGACGCATAGGTGAGCACCACCGCCATCTGCAGGATGACGCGAAAGGTGTCCCGAATGTTATTCGGATGGAATTCCGCGAAGCTTTCCGCGCAATCGCCGCCCTGGAGCAGGAACGCCTTGCCTTCGGCCACCTTGGCGAGATCCGCCTTCAGATTGCGGGCTTCCCCTGCAAACACCAGCGGCGGGAAATTGCCGAGCGTGTTCGTGGCATCCTTCAGCGCTGCGGCGTCGGGATAATTGGGGAGCTGGCGGGCTTCGTGCTTGGTCCAGCTATCGGGAGCCCATTTCGCGGCCATTTTCGTGCGTCCAATTCAGTGAAAGAGCGTGGTTCCTTGCGCGAGCATAGACCCGAACGCAATGGGAGAAAAGCTATCCGGGGTGAAAGCGCGCCGCGATCAGGCGCCCGGAACGCCGAGTTCCTTCGCTGAAGCTGTGATCCGCGCCTTTTGCATGGCGTCAGACGCGAAGGCTTTGAGCGCTGATTGATAGGCGGTCGCGGCCTTGCTGCCTTCGCCCAATGAGGTGCGGCTGCGCATCAGCATGATCCAGCCATCCGCATTGTTCGGATTGGCCTTCAATTTGGCCTCCAGGCTGGCGATCATGCCTTCGATCATCGCATCCTGCTGCCCTTTGGGCAGGCTGCCGGCAGCGCGCATTTCCTGGGGTGTCGGGCCGGGGATACCGGCGGTGGCCACCGCCGGCACGCCGGGGGCGGCGGGCAGGGGCTTAAGCGATGCCAGGCGGGTGGCGACGTCGATCTTGTTCTTTTCGCCCACATTGCGGATCGCCGCGCGGACATTTTCTTCCCAGGGCGCGCCGGCCGGCGTGACTTCGAGCAATTGGAACCAATCGTCGATCGCGCCCTTGTGATCGCCCGCAATATCCTTGGCCACCGCGACGAAATAGCGCGCGCGCGGATTGTCCGGATTTTTGATCAGCGCCTTGCGGAAGGCGGCTGCGGCATCGGCCGGCACCGACATGCCATCGCCCGCCAGCGTCACCGCCTCGCCATAAGCCGAGAGGAATTCATCATTGTCGGGCTGAAGCTGGATCGCGCGCTTGTAAGCGGTGGCGGCCTCGGCAAAGCGCCCGGTTTCGAAAAAAGCCCAGCCCAGCATCTGCCAGCCCTGCGCGTCTTCCGGATTTGTTTTCAGCCTGGCTTCAAGCTGCGCAATCGCCTCTTCGGGGGTTTTGGGCGGCGCGGTCACCGCCGCCGGTTCGGGCTTCGAGTCGAACAGGCCGGTGGAGCGCGCGATCGAATAGCCAATCGCCGCAACCGCGATGATCGTCGTGATTATCAATAGGATACGACCGGTCTTTACCGTCTTGTCGTCAGTCTTTGCCGCCCCGGCCATGAATCCGCCTCGATATTCGATTGAAAACTTCCGATCACGTCTAGCGGTCTGCGTTCAGGATGATAGAGTGGAATCCGGGTTCGCATCTGAAGGGGGTTGCGCCACCGCTGCAAAGGGCGGGGCGACACCAGCGAAATTGGGGGAATGAGAACTCGTGGCCGAGAGCTACCGGATCGCTATAGTCGGCTCCGGCCCCGCGGGGCTCAGTGCGGCCGCGCGCGCGGCGCAGCTCGGGATCAGCCATGTGCTGCTCGAAAAGACGGATCATCTGTCCGATACGATCTACAAATATCAAAAGGGCAAGCATGTGATGGCCACGCCGAGCCAGCTCGTGCTGCGCTCGGACATGGATTTCGAAGCCGGCAAGCGCGAGAAGATCCTTGGCACCTGGGATGATCAGACCGCGGGCCACAAGGTCAACGTGAAATACAATGCCGAGGCCAAGGCGATTGCCGGTCAGGCGGGCGATTTCACGATCACCACCACCAAGGGCGAGACGATCAGGGCCGAGACAGTGGTGATGGCGATCGGCACGCAGGGCAATCCCAATCTGGTGCGTTGCCCGGTGGGCGAGGGCGCGACCGTTCAATATCAGCTCGATGATCCCGGCGAATATATCGACGAGCATATCACGGTCATCGGTGCTGGCGACGCTGGCATAGAGAATGCGCTCGGCCTCGCGGCCGATCCCGAACAGCGTAATACCGTGACCATCGTCAACCGTTCGGCGGAATTTTCCACCGCAAAGGACGCCAATATCAAGGCGCTGCTCGCTGCCGAGGCGATCGGCCGGATGCAGATCCTGCGCGAAACGACATCCTCCGCGATAGACAAGGGCATGATCACCTTCGACACGCGCGATGGCGAGGTGAAGGTGCGCTGTGATCGCGTGATTGCGCGCATGGGATCGGCCCCGCCGCGCGGCTTCGTCGAAAGCTGCGGCGCGAGCTTCGAGGACAAGGACGGCAAGAAAGTCCGCGTGGCGGGCACCGGGATCGAGTTCAGCAGCGCGGACCGCGTGTCCTATCCCGTGCTGTCCCCCACATTCGAGACGACCACGCCTGGCATCTTCGTGATCGGCGCGCTCGCGGGCTATCCGCTGATCAAGCATTGCATGAACCAGGGCCATGACGTGGTGGAGTTCATCAATGGCAATACCACGCTGAAACCGGCGGATGAGCCGATTTTGGTGGGCAAGTTCAAGGATCTGCCCGGCAAGAAGAGCGTGGATGAATGGCTGGAGTTCCTGCGCACCAACATCACGATCCTCGATGCGCTCTCCCCCTTGCAGATGCGCGAATTCATGCTGGACAGCGAAGCGCGCTTCTATCGCAAGGGGGAGACGATCTTCGAGCGCAACGCGCCGGGATCGTCGCTCTTTGCGATCGCCAGCGGATCGGTGCTGGTGCAGGTCAGCCCGGCGGATCCCGGCATCACCGTGCCGATCGGCAGCGGCCTGATCTTTGGCGAGGTCGGCCTGATCTCGGGCCGTCGGCGCGGGGCCACGATCATCGCGGCGGAAGATTCGGTCTGCGTCGAGATTTCGCGCACCGCAGCACTCCGCCTGCAAAGTCAGGTGCCAGCAGCCAAGGCGGCGATCACGCGCATCTCCACCGAACGGCAATTGCTCCAGATGTTCGGTTCCGGGCTGACCAGCGCCGATCTGGGCGGCGTGCTCGACGGCGCGACCATCATTCCGGTAAGCGCAGGCAAACCGGTCATCACCGAGGGCGAGGAGGGGGACGATATCTATGTCATCCGCTCGGGATCAATGGTGGTGGAAAAGACGGTGGGCGGGAAACCCGTCTTCCTCTCCTATCTTCCCGCGGGTTCCTATGTCGGCGAAATGACGCTGATCGCGGGCGGGCGGCGCACCGCGACCGTCCGCGCGGCTGTGAAATCCGAAGTCATCAAGCTCTCCGGCGCTGCGATGCGCGCGGTGATGGAGCAAAAGCCCGCGCTGCTCGAAAAGGTGCGGCGCGACATGGCCGGGCGGCAGGACGTGAACGCGTTCATTGAGGCCAAGAAGGACAGCTTTTCGGGCGTGGTCGACATGTATTCCAGCGTGGCCACCTTCCTGGTCGATCAGGGTGTGGGCGAGGCGACCGACGTGTTGCTGATCGACGAGAATCTCTGCGTCGGCTGCGACAATTGCGAAAAGGCCTGTGCGGACAGTCATGATGGCCTCTCCCGGCTGGATCGCGAGGCGGGCAAGACCTATGCGCACCTCCATGTGCCGACGAGCTGTCGCCATTGCGAGCATCCGCATTGCATGGCCGATTGCCCACCCAATGCCATTCACCGCGGACCGGATGGCGAAGTGTTCATCGACGATACCTGCATCGGCTGCGGCAATTGCCAGCGCAACTGCCCTTATGGCGTGATCCGGATGGATAGCGTGCCGCCCAAGAAGCCAGGGCTTTTGAGCTGGCTGTTCTTCGGGGCGGGGCCGGGGCCGGGCGAGCCGAGCAAGAAATGGTCCTATGCCCATGCCGAGCCGGGCGTGGAAAAGCCCAAGAAAGCGATCAAGTGCGACATGTGTTCGGGGATCGAAGGCGGCCCGGCGTGTGTCCGGGCATGTCCCACGGGTGCCGCAATCCGCGTCGCGCCGGAGGATTTCCTGAGCGTGTCGCGGCTGGAGCGCGAGGAATCGTGATGGGATCGGCAACCTTGGCGCCCTCTCCCCCTTCAGGGGGAGAGGGAAGAGCCGCGCCAGCGGCGAAGGGAGAGGGGGGAGTCCGGTATCGCGGACCGGGATATCCCCCCGCTCCCCGTCTCGCTTCGCTTGCCGACCCTCTCCCCCTGAGGGGGGGGAGGGTTAGATAATGGCCACCGCAACCAAACGCGCCACGCCCGGCCGGGTGAAGGGCGAAACCCTCCACGATGGCTTCCTGCGGCATCGCAATTTCCGCTGGATGAAGATCGCCACGCTGCTCTCGCTGATCGCGATCGCCGGCTATTTCCTGATCGACGTCCAGCCGCGGCATAATGGCGGGAGCTGGTATGGCTATGGGCTGGGCACGATCGGTGCGCTGCTTATCCTGTGGCTCACGCTGCTTGGCTTGCGCAAGAGATCGATGACGCGCGGGCGCTGGTCCTTGAAGGCCTGGACGTCGGCACATGTCTATCTCGGCCTCAGCCTGATCGTGATCGGCACGCTGCACACCGGTTTTCAGTTCGGCTGGAACGTGCACACCTTGGCCTATGCGCTGATGATGATCGTCATCCTGTCGGGTCTGTATGGCATCTTCGCTTATGCCACGCTCCCGGTCGCGCTCAGCAACAATCGCGAGGAAATGACCCAGCCGCAGATGCTGGATGCGCTGCGCTCTATCGACCGGCAATTGCATGATGCGGGGCAACCGCTTGAGCATCATCTGGCGGCGCTGGTGCAAAGTTCGCTCGATCAGGATCCGTTCGGCGGCGGGCTGATCCGCCGGCTTTCCGGGCGATACCCCAATTGCGCGACGCGCGCCGCGCAGGCGGCGATCCGGCGCGAGACCGCTTACAAGCCCAATCTGGGCGAGGATCCGCTGGAGAAAGTGGACGCCCTGCTGGTGCGCAAGGAGGCCATATTGGCGCGCGTGCGGCGTCATCTGAAGCTGAAGGCGATGCTCGAAGTGTGGCTTTATGTGCATGTGCCGATCACCTTCGCGCTGATAGCCGCGCTGTCGGCGCATATCGTCTCCGTGTTTTTCTACTGGTGAGGCGCGCATGACCTTCCTCATCAGGCAGATTTCGCGCACGTCGGACGGCCGCGAGATCATCCGTCCCACCGAGATCGACAGCACGCTGCTGAGCATCGGCCGCCTGAGCGAAAACCAGATCCATCTGCAGGATCTGGCGGTGATGCCGCGCCATGCCACGATCGAGCGGCTGGATAGGCACCGGATCATCGTGAAGGCCATGGGCACGCTCGGCTTCGACGTGGATGGTCGCCCGGTGATGGAGGTCGAGATCGACGCCTCCAAGGGCGCCGAACTGCGCTTTGGCAGCCACCGTCTCACCGTGGGTCAGGATCAGCAGGCGATCACCATCGCGGTCGAGCGCGTCGAGGCGCTCTCCGATGCTTCGCAGGATAAGGACGAGCAAAAGGTCTTTTCGCTCCGCGGCCTGATGCCGGGCAAGCGCGTCAGCGCGTGGAGCTTTGCCGCGCTGATGCTGCTCGCCTTCCTCGCCTTCCCGATCTGGAGCTGGTCAAGCTATCAGAGCGTGAAGGAGCGGCCGCAGGGTTTCCATGCGGACCAGAGCTGGAGCACTGGCAAATTGTCCCAGGCCCATGCGAGCCTGGAGAATAATTGCCAGGCCTGCCACACCGATGCCTTTGTGGCGGTGCGCGATGAAAGCTGCGCCACCTGTCACGCGGGCACGCATGATCATGCGCCCGCCAGCCGTCTCGCCGCGGCCAAGGCACCGCCGGGCGTGGGCGGTCGCATCCAGAATGCCTTTGCCGGCATGTTCAACGTGCCGCCCGGCCGCTGCGTCGAATGCCATACCGAGCATGAGGGCGAAGGCCGGATGCAACCCACCGCCCAGCAATTCTGCGCGGATTGCCACGCAGGGCTGAACACTCGGCTGAAGGATACCAAGCTGCTGAACGCGGGCGATTTCGGCATAGCGCATCCCGAGTTTCAGCCCGCCGTGATCACCGGCTTTACCGGCACCAAGCCCCAATATGCGCGCACCTCCTTCGCAAAGAAGCCGGTCGAGGACAGCGGCCTCAAATTCCCGCATGACCTCCATCTGTCCAAAACCAACGGCGTGGCGCAGATGGGGCGGCGGCTGGCGGCGGACAATGGCTTTGGCGATGCGCTGGCGTGCAAGGATTGCCACAAATCCGATCCCAGCGGCACGCGCTTTCAGCCCGTGGATATGGAGCGCGATTGTGCCATGTGTCACAGCCTGACATTCGATCAGATCGGCGGCACGATGCGCACGCTCCGCCATGGCGATCCTGCCCAGGTCATCGCCGATCTGCGGGCCTTCTATCGCGGCACCAGCCCTATGCGTCCGTCCAATCTGGGCGGCATGGCGCGGCGGAAGCCGGGTCTCTATGCCGAGGGTCAGGTGTATAATGCCTATTTCGGCGCGGTGCAGACGCGCTCGGGCGGGGCGGAAGCCGCGATCGCACAGGTGTTTTCGCCCGGCGGCGCGTGCTTCGATTGCCACCGCATCGATCCGCCCGGCGGCAAGAACGCAAGCTGGAGCGTGCAGCCCGTGGCGCAGACCGCGCGCTATTTCCAGAAGGGCTGGTTCGATCATGATGCGCACAGGACGGAGACGTGCGAAAGCTGCCATGCCGCGCCCGGCTCGAAATCAGCGACGGATCTGCTCATTCCCGATCTGGCGTCGTGCCGCACCTGTCATGTCGGCGGGACCGGCGCATCGCTCAAGAGCGTAGCCAAGCCGGTCGAGTCTACCTGTGCGCTGTGTCACAGCTTTCATGCCGATGATGGGGCACCATGGTCCACGCGACAACGAGTCGCTGCGCAAAAGGGTGGCACAAACCCCGTTAGCGGCAAGCCTGCTATAATGAACAAGCAGACCGGCCGTTAACGGGTGACAGGGGATCGCGGATGCTGATCGGGCAGATTACCGATATACACCTTGGGTTCGATCCCGATAATCCGGCCGAATTCAATCGGAAACGGCTTGATCAGGTGCTGCGCTATCTCGGCGAGCCCCATAACAAGCCCGATATGCTGCTGGCCACGGGCGATCTCGTCGATCGCGGCGATGGGGACAGTTACCGGCGTCTGCGCAACGCGCTCAGCATGTGCGATTATCCCGTTTGGCCGTGCCTGGGCAATCACGACATTCGTGAGAATTTCATCGCGCACTTCCCGGAAATCCCGGTGGTGGACGGCTTCATCCAATATGAAGTGGATACCGGGCCGCTTCGCCTGCTGTTTCTCGATACGCTGGAAGAGGGGCGGCACGGCGGCAGTTTCTGCGACATCCGCGCCTCATGGCTGCGCGATCGGCTGGTCGAAAAGCCGGGCAAGCCCGTCATCATCGTGATGCACCATCCGCCGGTGGAAGTGGGCATCGAATGGATGAACACCGCGCCCGATGAACCCTGGGTGCTGCTGTTCGCGGCGACGATCGCCGGGCATGGTCAGATCAAGAGCCTGATCTGCGGCCATCTGCACCGCCCGATCGTAGCCGCATGGAATGGTACGACGGTGGCCATCTGCCCCTCAACCGCGCCGCAGGTGGCGCTCGATCTGATGCCGATCGATCCCGATCGCCCCGATGGCCGCCCGATGATCATCGCCGATCCCCCCGCTTTCGCCCTGCATCGCTGGAACGGCCGCGAACTCGTCACCCATTTCGACAATGCGGACGAGCATGTGATGCTCGCCAAATATGACGAGAATATGCAGCCGCTGGTGAGGAGCCTGCTGGCGGAGCGGCCGGGCTGAAACTGCACGCCAAAACCCGTTCGGGCTGAGCCTGTCGAAGCCTTTTCCTCTTCGAGCTATGAAAGAAGGAAAGGCTTCGACAGGCTCAGCCCGAACGGAAACTCTATTCGTCCATCTTGTTCTCGACGGCATTGCTCGCCGATTGCAGATCCTCGCCGGCGCCGGATACGGTGTTGCACGCGGCCACGCTCAGCGAACCCAGGACGGCCAGGGCCAGAACGAACTTCTTCATGATGCACTCTCCTTGATGGAGATTAATCGCATGAACCGCGGTACGGTTCCCATCCAACTCCCTTCCCGCCCTTGCGGGAGGGGCCGGGCGTGGGTTCTTCTTCTTCGTAGCGAAATAGAAAAAGTAGAAGGCCCACCCCCAGCCCCTCCCGGAAGGCCGGGAGGGGGGGGTGGATACTTACTTCCGTGCCAGCATCGGGGGTGCTGACACCCAATTCGCCATGTTCACCTCGTCGCTCACCTTGAAGGGGCGGCGATCGGGGCCGAGGAACAGGCGCTCCATTTCCTTGCGGGTGAAGGGGCGCGATCCCAGTCGGCCGAACACCGCCATCTGCCCGCCGGTCTCGTCCACCGCACGATCGCGGTCCAGCCCCTTGGATAAAGCCAGCGCGGGGGAGGGCGTCTTGGCCCAGGCGATCAGTTCGGGCTTGGGCGCGGGGGAGAAGCCGTAGAAATTGGGCTGGCTGTCCGGGCTGGTCAATTGCACCACTTTCAGGCCGTTTCGCCCGTCCGCCACATAGGCAAAGAGCGAGGCATTGGTGGAGCCGATGATCACATCCTCGGCATCGTTCATCTGCCCGCCGAAGGTTTCGGCCATATACACAAGCGGCTTTTCGGGCCGGGTGATGTTGACGATCACCAGACCCTGACCCTTGGCCGCGACATAGGCATAGGTGCGCGCCAGATAGACGCGGCGCGCGTCCGCCAGCGGCACGGTGGCCTCGGGGATCAGGTGCGGCGCGGTCCAGTCATCGGGCGCGCAATTGGCGCCGGCATCGCCGCAAGGATCGGCCGCCGCGCTCAGGCCGGTGACGTCGATCAATTGCAGGCCGTCTGCGGTCGTCACCCAGAGATAGCGGAATTGCAGCGCGGAGGCGCGCGCGTCGCGCAGCGGGATCGTGGCGACGTGCACGGGTTTCAGCGGATTGCGCAGGTTCAAGATGACCATGCCCGCATCCGCGGCGATATAGGCATAACGGCCGCCAAGCGTGATATGCCGTGCGCCCTTGAGCACATTGGCTTCATTCCAGGTGACGGCGCGCTTCAGGAAATTATTGCGGAATTCGCCATCGGCAAAGGTGTTGATGTCGACCAGGATCAGGCCTTCCGCGCTATCGGTGATGAAGGCATAATTATAGATCGGATCGAAGGACTGCTCCTGATTGACCGTGCGCAATTCCTGCGTGCTGCGCGTGGGCGCGATCGGCTGGTTGGTGGCCAGCGCCATGCAGGTGGCGTTGGTGGATTTCACCTGGGTGTTCTGGCCCAGCTTGGAGAAGGGCGCGGTGGTGATCCGTTCCGAAAAGCCCTTATTGCCGATCGAGGCCACGTCATAGACGCGGAAGCCGCCCTTGCCCTGGGCGGCGAACATATATTCGCCGCGCAGTTGCAGGCAGCGCACCGCATCGGGCGTGCCCTGGGTGATATTGGCGAATTGCTCCAGCGCATGGGTTTCGCCCGAGAGCTTGGCATCGAAGGTCTTGCCGCGCGTCCAGTTCTTCAGCTCGCGCTTATTCTGGTCCACATGCAGGCCATAGAAATCGGGATAGGCATATTTCTGGAGATAGGAGCCGATCACCGCCTGTGGCTCGTCCCATTCGGTGACGCGCACCGCCTCGAACCCGTCCTGCAGCCCGGTCCAGGCGTGCAGGCCGACGAAATTCACGAAATTGGTGCCGAGCAGCAGGAGCTGCGACATGATGGCGTTATTGTCATCCTTCTCGCTCAGATGGCAGTCCGAGCAGGTCTTGGTCTCGGTGGCGCGCACGGTATGCGGGAAATGCGGCGCGAAGGCCTGTGACGAGAATCCGATCGCCGAAATGGGCGGCTGCTGCACATAGATGCGCTCGCGATTGATGTTGGTGGACGACAGGATCAGCGCGGAGGTGGAGCGCACCGGAGCGATGATATTGCCCTTGGTCGTCTGATGCTTGCCCAATTGATACATGTCGTCGCGCGCGACCTGCGGATTATAGGTCGCGAAATTGCGCGTCTCTATGCCCTCATATTTATGGCTCTTGGTCTTCCAATTCGCCTCGATCGGCAGGTGGCAGCCGCCGCATGACGTGGTCCAGCTCAGGTGGCAGGTGAAGCAGGCCATATTGTCTTCGCCATGCGCACGCTCCGATTTGGGCACGCCGGTGCCGAAGGCGAAGGTATCGCTATTGCGGCTCATCAATTTGGCGCGCGCCGCCTTGGCGTTGAAATGCGGATTGCCCTCGGTCACCGCATCCTTGACCAGCGACACCTGCCATTCCAGCTTGGGATCGACGATCGAACGCTGGATCAGCACGCGATTGCCGCTCGCATCGAAATACCATTCGAAGCGGCGCTTGCCATCGGCATTGCGCAGCAGCGCCAGATTATTGCCCTGCGGCCGCGCGGCGACGTTGGAGGTGAGCAGATTGGGGTAAGCGTCCGGCGTGCCGTGGCAATCCTTGCAGCCGATCTCCACCGCATTGGCCACTTCGCCATAGATCAGCCCATTGCCATGGCTATCCTGCGCAAAGTGGCAATCGGCGCACTGCATTCCCTTTTCGGCATGGATATCCATCATATGGACCGCCTTGCCCTTTTGCTCGCCCGGCTGGACGAATTCGGCGGCATCCTTCTTTTTGAACTTTTCGGGATCGTCATTGCTGACGATCTTCCCGTCCTTGTCGAGCAGATTGCCCTCGCGATCGCGCTTGTAGATCGCGCGGAAATTCCAGCCATGGCCGTGATAGTCCGCGAATTGCGTATCCTTGGCGAGCGGGTTCACATCGTCATAGACCCGGCGGAGGAAATCCACATCGCCCCACAGACCCTTTGGAGATGCGCCTTCCGGGTTGCGATCGAGGATCGCATGGGTTTCCGCCGCAGTGGGATAGCGCTGCTTCTTATACGCATCCTTGGCCAGATAGGGCGGCGGCGTCAGCGGATTGTCCTTGTTCGGCCACATCAATTTGGCGTCGGATTCATAGTCCCACATGGTATAGCCGAGGAAGCTGTTCAGGAAGATATTGGGCTGGTGCATGTGGCAGTTCATGCACTGTGCCGTCGGGATGGCGCGCGTGAAGACGTGGCTGATCGGATGGCCCTTTTCCTTTACCGCCGCCTTCTTCGGCTTATGATCGTCCTCATGATCGCCGGGCTTTTTCAACGCACCATGGCCGCCGTCATGCCCGGAACCGCCCTCCGGCTCCATCTTGTCGCTGATCGTGGGATCGACCGTCGCACTCTGCCCGTCGCGCCCGAATGGCGCATAGGTCAGGCTGTGGCGGGGTTCGCGATCATTGGCATAGATCACATGGCAGGACGCGCAACCCGAATGGCGATAGTCGCCCGGCTGATCATTGGTGCCCATGAACCAGGTGAAGGGATCGTTGAGCCGGGTCTTGTGGATGTTGAGCACGGGGATCGCGACGCGCAGCCCCGTGGCTGGCCCGCGGTTGGACTGTTTCAGATCCGGGCGACCGGGTTCCTCCAGTCGCTGGATGATCCCCGCCGGATTGGGCAGGCCGATTTCGGGGAATTGCGTTCCGATATTGCGCCCGCCGCGCTCGAACACGCGGAAGATATCGCCCGGCGGCGTCACCTGCCAGGTGGGCAAGGGATAGAGAACGCCGATTGCCCCGCGCGCCTTTTGTTCGGGCGTGACACTGCCGTGCGGCGATCCCGGCGACATGATCTTTGCGGCCTCGCCCTCACGCGTATAGGCCTCGCCCAGCAGGTAATTCTTGAACGGCAAAATGCCATTATTGTAGGATGCGCCGCCCCACAGCATCGCGCCCGACGCCATGATCGAACGCTCCGCCGCCTCGATCACCTCGATATGACAGGCGCCGCACGCCTCGCGCGCCACGCGGTAATCCGAAGGGTTGATGAAGCGCACGAACTCGGGCGACTCCTTATTGAGCAGCGTATAGGTCACCTTGGGATTGGCGGAGCTGGGAAAATGCCAGCTCTGCGGATATTTAGGCAGCACATGCGCCTTGTCCCGCGCCGACGCATAGACCGGATCATTATGCGCAAGCTCGGCATTGCCGCGCACCTTTGCGTCGCCGCCATGGCAATCGGTGCAGCCGAGCTGGACCGCGGGGCTGACGTGCATGGTCGGCGCGTCGGTCTTCACATGGCAGGTGGTGCAGCCATCGGATTTGGCATCGGCCTCGGCCGGCTCCTGCGTCTGCGGGGCAGGGGCGGAAAAGGCATAGATGCGCTTCACCGGCTTTTCCGCGTCGGACGCGAGGCTGATGCCTGCGGGCAAGATCAGGGCCAGCGCCAGCCCGGTCAGCGCCCACAAACGCCTCCACCCGCTCGGGCTGAGCCTGTCGAAGCCCTTTCCTTCTGCACCTAAAGAAGAAAGGGCTTCGACAGGCTCAGCCTGAACGGGTTTTGGGGCTTTGACCCATGAGGCGAAAAACCTGCGCATCAGAACGCCAAAATCCCGTTGAAGAGGACGGAGAGATATCTCTTGTCGCGATCATTGTTCGCGAACAGATCCTTAAAGCCCTTGCCCGGCTGAAGCACCGCGGCGGAAAGGCGCAGCACGATATTCTGCGTCGCCTTGGGCCGCCAGATCGCGGCGGTGGAGAGATCCCAGCCGATGTCCCTGGGGATGCTGCCCTCGGTGCGCAGCGCCTTCAGCGTGGCGGTATTGGCGAACCATAGATGATTGGCATTGGTTGAGATGCGAAACTCGGGCGTCAGATCGAAATCAGCGCCCGCGCCCAGCAGCATCGTGCCGGGATTGTTGAAATTGCTCTGCCCCTGTTCCTTGGAGGAGCGCAGCGAATTGAGGATGCCGTTGCGGCCGCTGATCGCGATCGCGCGCCCGCCGCCCGCAAAGGGGATCGTCTGGCGGATCCAATAGCTGGTGTCCGCCCCCGCGAAGATCGGATTTTCGAAGATCGCGTCGAATCCGCCCTCGACATTGTTATAGGGATTGCGATCGCCCGAGGCATAAAGGCCCGAGAGGCGGAAGCGCATCCAATCCACATCATAGCTCGCTTCGGCCGCGGCAAACCCTGCGCGGATCTGCGCGGGCCTGCTGGTGAAGAAACTGTTCCGGTCCTCGCCCAGCGCGACATAAAGCGATGTCGTCAGATTGATCCGCCCGATCCGGCCATCGCCGGCATAGCCGAGATAGACCACATCGTAATTCCGCCCGCGCAGATCGCCGAGCAGGCCGGGGCGCACCGGGAAACCGTTGGTATCCACCTCGATCCGGTTCTTCTCGCGGTTCATATTGTAGGTGACGGAAAGCTGGCTGGTGAAGCCGGGGAAGGGCAAATCCTGGCGATAGACGTTGGCGTGAAACACATAATCCGCGCGCGGCGTCTGGGTGACGTCGTTCAGCCCGGAATTGGTATCCTTCTCCAGCCGCCAGAAGGCCGCGAGGTTGAACTGGAAACGATTGTTGTCGCGATTGCCGAAGAAGCGCACGCCCAGTTGGTTATCCTGAAAGAGGAAGCCGCGGAAATCCGCCTGGAAGGGCTGGATGCCGACGCGGATGGATTCGAAATCATAGCGATCGGATGTGTTGCGCAGGTGATAATCGATAAAGGCTTCCTGCACGCCCAGGAAATGATCGAAGCGGCTGGTGCCCTTCGACGGCTCGACATACAGCACACGGCGCTCTGAAACGTCGACATAGTTCATATTGTAAGCGAGCGTCAGGCGATATTCGATCTCGGGCGGCATGAACGCCGTCGATCCCTTGATCAGCGCCGCACCGACGATGAAGGTCTGAGACAGCACCAGGCTGTCATTCTTGCCGAACACATCATTGTTGTCAGGATTGTTCGTCGTCTGCACGCCCACGGGGATCGGAAAGCTGCGCGGTTCGATCACCGTATCCGAAACGGCATTGGCCACGAAGAACCAGTGATCGCCCTTCAGCCCCAGGAATTTGGGCGTGCCGCATTTGAAATCGCGATTGTCCTTGGTCTCCGGCGTCACCGGATCGGGTTCACGACTGTGCTCATGCGTGCAGATCGGGCGATCGCCCTTATAGGTGTTCTGGTGATAGGGATCGAACCAGCGTTCCTTCACCAGCCCCAGCGATTCCACCAGGCGCCAGCGATCGGGCACGGGAAAGGCGTCGGTCGGGAAGGCCTCGGGCGGCGGCGCGCGCACCGCGCCGGGATTCTCCTGAGTCACGCGATCGGGCAGGCGGCGCTGATGGCCGGGGCGCTTGCGCCCGTCTATCAAACTGTCATCGGCTTCCACCTCCATGTCCGCCTGCGTTTTTTGCGGCGCGAGCGGAAGCTCAAGCTGGATCGGCTTTTCGGGCGGGGCTTGCACAACAGGCGGGGGTGCGGGCGCGGGCGGTGTGTCCGCTATCGCCAGATCCGCGGTCAGTTCAAGCGTGGGTGCCAGATCAGCCATCGCCAGCCGGTCTTCGCCTGCATAGCTCGCGCTCTGCCGGTGGTCGATCAGCCCCACGCCCATCTTGGGCGCAGGGGCAGTGCCGCCGGACATGGTGGCGATCAGCGTGGCAAAGGCGGGGGCGATCGCGGCCAAGATCAGAGTCCCTGACACACATTCTGTTGCGCGGTGTCGAGGAAGGGGGCGAAGGGGCAACTCACATAGCGCAGCCGCACCTTGGCATTGCCCAGATCGACCTCGATCCGATCGCTGCGCACGGCCATGGGCGCATTGCCCAGCCCGCCCGCGCGCTGCCCGCCATTATGCAGGCCAAGAAAGCTCACCATATCATCCTGATCGATGCCGTCGCCCGAAACGCCGATGCCGCCGATCAGCGTGTTGCCGCGATAGATGGGCACCGAACCGGGGAAGATCTGGATGCCATTCTCCAGCCGGTTCTGGCCGGGCACCACATCGGGGATCGCGGCGCAGCGTTGCGGCGTATCGGGATTGGCCCCCAGGATGAAGCCGACATGGGTCAGCACATTGTTCACGATCAGCGCGGATTGCAGGCCGGTGGAAAAGGGGTTGAAGCTCTGGATCGGGCGGGAGAAGGGGCCATTGGGACGACCGACTTCACCATCGGGAAAATAAGGGCGCGAGACATTGCCATTGCCGCGATCGGATAGGGCGAACTGGCCGGTCAGCGCCGTGGGATCCTTGAAGAACGCCCGCGCCTTGCCGACGAAGCCCTGCACGTCCGCACTGGGGTCAGCCAGCAATTGCGCGCCCGCCGCGGCGTTGGTGAAGAAGGCCGCCGTCCGCGCCTTTTGCAGCGCCACGTCCGTGCCGAAGATCGGCGCATCGGGCGAACGGACGATGCCCAGCACTTCGCCACGGGTGTCGACGATCGAGACCGTGGCCTGCATCCGGCTATCGAGCGGGCGGCGAATCTGCGCGCGCGCGCGGGAGAGCACGGCAAAGGCTTCTTCCAGAATGATGCGCACTTCGACGGCTGTGAGCGGCGTGGCGACCGCGCCGGCATCGGTGCCGCCCCGGATCGGATAGCGGTTTACCCCCGCGCCATCGGTGAGGATGAAGGCATCCGAATTGACGAACTCGGCCGCGCTCGCCCGGCGCACGCCCGAAGCTTCGGTGCCATAAGCGGTGCCGGCCAGCACGCCGCCGGCCGCATCGTAATAGCCGTTCACGCTGGTCAGCGCGCCGATCACGCCGTTGATCGCGGCAAAGCCGGGCGCGCTGGCGGGTGTGCTGCTGAGGCCCGAATCCAGCGCATCGGTGAAGCGCAGCGATGTGCCGTCCACGGTGATGCGATTGGCGCGGATATCCTCGGGCGCGGCGAAGCCGTTCGATCCCGCCAGCGCGATGAATTCCTCGGCATCGCTGTCCACGTCGAGAATGTTGGGATCGAAGCCGTAGACCCCGTCCGCCATGATGCCGATCCCGCCGACCACCACGCCATTCTTGTAGAGCGGGAAGCCGCCGGAATCCGCTGAAAGCCCCAGAGGCGAGCGTTTGGGGCCGATCAGCGCGCCCGTGCCGCCGCCCGGCAGAAACCGAGCGGAGAGATCGGAGCAGGGGAGCTGGCTGAACTGCACGCCGAACAACGGCCCCGATTCCAGCCCGATCGTGCTGGGGGCGGGCGGGAAATGCTGCTGCACGATCTGGCTGGCGGTGCGCGTGGAAAAGGCATTGCCGCTCGACGAGAGATAGGCGCCGGTAATGGCCTTGGCGATCGCGCCCGCCACCGCGCCGGGCACGTCTACGCCCTGGAGATCGAGCGTGCCGTTATCCGGGGGGCGGGGGACGGAAAGCCGCGGATTGGCCCCGTTCATCACGAACACCGCCAGCACATTGCCGACGCGATCGACCACCGCGATATTGGCCGGCAGATTGCGCGCCTGCGCTTCCGCCGCGGCCTGCGCGATCACCTTTTGCACATCGGCTGCAGTGAGCGATTCCTGTGCGGGCGCGGTGAAAAGGCCGCCGGGCGTGGGGGTGGGTGTCGGGGTCGGTGTCGGGGTGCCGTCTCCGCCGCCGCAGGACGAGAGTATCAGTGAGCACGCTATTATCGAACAGGTCGCACGCCATCCCCAAGACCGTCTGTCCCGAGCGAAGTCGAGGGACCTTTGGACCTTGCACCCACGTCCCTCGACTTCGCTCGGGACAAACGGATTTATCTGGGTTTGTCCCCTCACTTCAACGTCCTGATCGTCCGCACGGCGCTGCCCAGGGCGCGGCGGAATTCAAGCGGGCGATAGTCATTGGGATCGTTCACGGCTTCATAGGCCGTGTTGATATTGGCGCGGATGCCGCCGGCAGCGCCGGTCGAAATCTGCCCGGCGTTCACCAGCGCATTGAGCAAGGTATCCACCGCCATCACCGATTGCACGCTGCCTTCATAATCGGTGAAGCGTGGGGTGATCGCCTCGCTGGCGATGCTTTCGATGATCGCGAAGGTCTGGGCGCGGGTGAAGGCCGTATCGTTGAACGCCGTCGCCAGCGCATTCGCCGTGGTGCGCAGCCGGCCGGCCGCCGCCACCGAAGCGGCGCGATCAATCCCCAGAGACATGTGGAAAGCCCGGCTGTCCGCATCGAACTGCCGGGCCAGCCCCGGCGCGGCCACATGGGCGGCGGCCGAGAGCATGATCATATTCTCGTCGTTAAACGCGGGCATCCCTTCGGGAATGGGGCGTGCGGGATTGCGCACCACCGTGCTCACCGCATTTTCGCCATCATAGATGCGGCGGTGGCAGGTGTGGCAATCGAAGAAATAGAATTCGGGGAAGATGCCTTCCTGCCCGCGCTTGCTGTTTTGATAGAGGCTGAGCGCCCGCTCCAGCGCCATCGCCTGGCCCACCGCCCAGAAGCGGACGTTGTTGGTCTTGCCCTTGCGCGCCTGATAATCGGCATCCTCATCGTGATGCTGTTGCAGCGTTGAGAAGAGATCCAGCTCGAACGAAATGCGCGGATGGCCCGCGGCCATGATCCGGTGATTGACGAACTGGCCCTCGTCCGCGCTGCCGAAATGGCAATCGAGGCAGACCGCCGCGCGCGCCTTGGGCTGGTCGAGCGCGATCATGCCCTGGGAGATATTGCGCTGATGCGAGGCGCCCACGGCATAATGGCTGGCGAGCCACCCTGTCGCGCCGCCATGGCAGGTCTCGCAACCCACGCCGTCCGACGCCTGAAACCGCGGGCCGCGCTGCGATGCGGGGGCGGAATGGCAGCCCAGGCACATGGGCGCTGATGTGGCGCTTCCGATGCCGAGCCGGTTGGCGATCTGCGCGCTGCGGGCATTGGTCAGCACATTGAACGCACGGCTGTGCGCGCCGCCGGCGGAAGAGGGTTCCTGCCAGCGCATGAGTTCATCCTGGCGCACGATCTTGCCATCGGCTTCCTGCCGGCCATGGCAGGTGGAGCCGCTGCACGAAGCGACGCCCAGATGCGCTGAATCAGCGGGCGATGCCGCCGTGGCGGGCGGCGTCGCCGGTGACAGGCCCGCCAGCAAGGCAAGGCCAGCCATTGCCGCAATCAGCAGCAGCGCGGCCATTCCCGCGAACCGGTTTCCCATGGTCCCCCCAAGCGACATTCGCAAACGCACCCAGTTTCCGGCTTTTGCCGGTTTTTAATACAATCAACGCGATGCGACCCGTTTTGATACGGGTTTATGTCCTTTCACACCGCGATAGGCAAGCCGAACTCCTGTATATTATTGGCTAACAGACCGTTTTCGGGGGCTTTGCTTGCATGACTTTGTGGCTGCACATAATGATTGCGGATGCGTAACAGGAATTTACAATGATCTGTCGTATTTATGCCGATCGGCCTTTTTCGAGTCCATCAGAGCGGAGAGCCCATGGAACCAGCCATCCATAGCGGACTGACCGGCACCATGCTTGTGAACTATATCGGCATGGCGTTGATGATTGCGGGGCTCGCAAGCGGCCGGCTGCGCACGATCCGGATGGGCGCGGCCGCGGCGGGGCTGATCTGGTGCCTGGCGGCGCTGTTCGTCAGCGGGGATTGGGCGGCGGCGGCGCTCGCTGCGGCGCTGGCGTTTATCGGGGGGTATCAACTCGTCGGCGTTTACGCCGCGGACGGGCGCGCCAAATTGTCCGAAGAGGAACAGGCGCTCGGTGCCGCCATGCTGCCCGATCTGGGCAAGGCGCAATTGCGGCATCTGCTCGAACAGGGATTCTGGCTTACCGCAAAGCCGGGCGATGTGCTGACGCGCGAAGGGGAGGCCGTGCCGCATCTTTACTATCTCGCGAGCGGCGGGGCGACCGTTTATAGCGAGATGCTGCCCATCGCGCGCTGCGAAACGGGGAGCTTCGTGGGCGAGGTGACCGTGCTATCCGGCGATCCCGCCACCGGCACCGTCGAAGTGGACGAACCCTCGCGCTTGTGGTGCGTGCCCGCCCTCAAGCTCCGGCTCTACACCGACGAACATGACGAAATCCGCCGCGCGGTCGAAACCGCATTCCGGCGGACGCTGACGGCGAAACTGGTGGCCTCGAACCGGAGGCTGGCGGGGGGTGGTTGAAGCTGAAAGAGCCGTTTGTCCCGAGCGCAGTCGAGGGACGTTGGTGAAGCGACAAACATCCCTCGACTGCGTTGGAGCGCGATGACTTTAGGTCGATCCAACCTGTCATTGCGAGCGTAGCGAAGCAATCCAGAGCGGTTTATGCCACCTTGGATTGCCGCGTCGCTGCGCTCCTCGCAATGACGGAGCCATGTAATGTCATCACGCTGTAGGGATCAATTCCGCCGGATCACCAGATTCCGGATCTCGGTCATATCCTCCATCGCGAATTTGATGCCTTCGCGGCCCAGCCCTGAATCCTTCACGCCGCCATAGGGCATATTGTCCACGCGGTAGCTGGGCACATCGTTGATCACCACGCCGCCCACGTCCAGCCGGTCCCACGCATCGAACATCTTGAACAGATCGCGCGTGAAAATGCCCGCCTGAAGCCCGAATTTGCTGTCGTTGACGATATCCAGCGCCTCTTCGAAGCTGCTGAACTTGATCAGGAAGGCCACCGGGCCAAACGCTTCCTCCACATTCAATTTGGTCGAAGGATCGACATTTTCGAGCAGGGTGGCTTCCAGCATCGCGCCTTCGCGCTTGCCGCCGCACAGCAGTTTCGCGCCCTTGCCGATCGCTTCCTCGATCCAGTGATCGAGGCGTTTGGCTTCGCCTTCGGAAATCATAGGGCCGATGAAGGTGTTGCGATCATGCGGATTGCCCGAAACCAATGTCTTGGTCTTGGCCACCAGCATATCGCGGAATGCGTCATAGACGTCGGCATGGATCACGATGCGCTGCACGCCGATGCAGCTCTGGCCGCTCTGGTAGAAAGCGCCGAAAATCACGCGCTCCAGCGCATCCTTCAGATCGGCATCCTTGTCCACGATCACCGCGGCATTGCCGCCCAGTTCCAGCACGACCTTCTTCTTGCCGGCCTTGGCCTTCAGCGCCCAGCCCACATCGGGCGATCCGGTGAAGCTCAGCAGCTTCAGCCGGTCGTCTTCGGTAAACAGATCGGCGCCTTCGCGGTGCGCGGGCAGGATCGAGAAAGCGCCCTTGGGCAGATTGGTCTCGGCCAGAACCTCACCCATGATGATCGCGCCCAGCGGCGTGCGGCTGGCGGGCTTCATCACAAAGGGGCAGCCGACGGCGAGCGCGGGCGCGATCTTGTGCGCGGCCAGATTGAGCGGGAAATTGAAGGGCGAGATGAACGAGCAGGGGCCGATCGGCACGCGCTTCCAGATGCCCTGATAGCCTTTCGCGCGCGGACTGATATCGAGCGGCTGGACTTCGCCCGTCATCCGCACCGATTCCTCGGCGGCGATCCGGAAGGTGTCGATCAGGCGGCCGACCTCGCCCTCGCTATCCTTGATCGGCTTGCCCGCTTCCACGCAAAGCGCATAGGCCAGTTCTTCGGAGCGTTCCTTGAAACGGTCGACGCAATGCTGGAGCACGGCCTGGCGCTCGTAAGCCGCCATCTTGGCCATGGGTTCGGCGGCTTCCACCGCGCCCTGAATCCCCTTGTCGATCGTCGCGGCATCCGCCTGGGCGCAGCGGAAGGCCACTTCGCCGGTGAATTTGTCGGTCACCTCCAGATCGGTATTGGGCTGCTGCGCCTCATTGTTGAGATAGAGGGGGTAGACGGATTTGAGTTTGGTCATAGGTCTTCCTTTTGGCCCTCCCTCCTTCAGGGGGAAAGGGTTGGGAGAGGGCACATGTGGGATCGTGCGGAAGGTTTCAAACTTCCCCTTTTCCCGCGCTCTCCCCTGAAGGGGAGAGGGGGCTACAAGGCCGCGCTCAATTGCTTGATATCGTGGTTCAATATGCGATCATTGTCGGAATAGTCCACCGGGCAATCGATGAGATGAACACCCGGCGTGTCGAGCGTATGGGCGATCAGCTCGGCAAGATGATCCGCGCTTTCCACGCGATACCCGCTTGCGCCATAGGCCTCGGCATATTTGACGAAATCCGGGTTGCCATAGGTCAGTCCCCAATCCTTAAAGCCCATATTGGCCTGTTTCCAACGGATCATCCCATAGCTGCCATCGTTCAGAATGAGCACGGTGATATTGAGGCCTAACCGCACAGCGGTTTCCATCTCCTGGCTGTTCATCATGAACCCGCCATCGCCGCAGATCGCCATCACCTTGCGATCCGGATAGACCATCGCCGAGGCCATGGCGGAGGGCAGGCCAGCGCCCATGGTGGCCAGCGCGTTATCGAGCAGCACCGTATTCTGCTGGCGCGCGGCATAATTGCGCGCGAACCAGATCTTGTAGACGCCATTGTCCAGACAGATGATGCCGTCCGCTGGCATCGCCTCGCGCACCTTCTTCACCAGATGCGGCGGATAGATGGGGAAGCGCGCGTCATCCTCGATCGAGGCGGTATGCGCCACCTCCGCCTTGCGCGCGGCAAACATCTTGCCGAATTCCCAATGCGCGGCGGGCAAGATCTCTTCCTTGATCTGCCAGATGGCGTTGGCGATATCACCCAGCACTTCCACCTGCGGGAAATAGACCGGATCCACCTCGGCCGAGCGCGTGGAGATATGGATCACCTCGGTGCTGCCATTGGTCATGAAAAAGGGCGGTTTTTCTATGACATCGTGGCCGATGTTCACGATCAGATCGGCCGCGCCGATCGCCTTGTGCACGAAATCACCGGAGGAAAGCGCCGCGCAGCCGAGGAACATCGGATGCGTTTCGTCGATCACGCCCTTGCCAAGCTGGGTGGTGAGAAAGGGGATACCCGTCTTTTCCACGAATTCGCGCAACATCCGCCCGGTCATCTTGCGATTGGCACCGGCCCCGATCACCAGGATCGGGGATTTCGCATCCTGCAAGAGCTTCACCGCGGCGCTGACGGCCTTGGGTTCAGCCGAGGGACGCCGCGCGAGGCTTGGCTTGATCGGCGTGCTGTCCGTATCCTCGTCGGCCACATCCTCGGGAAATTCCAGATGCGTCGCGCCCGGCTTTTCCTCTTCGGCCAGGCGAAACGCCTCGCGGATGCGGCTGGGGATATTGTCGGCGCTCGCCAGTTGATGCGTATATTTGGTGATCGGCCCCATCATCGAGACGACATCGAGAATCTGGAACCGGCCCTGTTTCGATTTCTTGATCGGCTTCTGCCCGGTGACCATCAGGATCGGCATTCCGCCCAATTGCGCATAGGCCGCGGCGGTCACCAGATTGGTCGCGCCCGGCCCGAGTGTCGCCAGGCACACGCCGGTCTTGCCGGTGTGGCGGCCATAGGTGGCGGCCATGAAGCCTGCGCCCTGCTCATGGCGGGTGAGGATCAGCCGGATCGATTTGGACCGGCTGAGCGAATCCAGCATATCCAGATTTTCCTCGCCGGGCACGCCGAAGATATATTCCACGCCTTCCTGTTCGAGGCACTGGATGAATAGATCGGATGCTTTGGTCATGCCATTGGTCTCCCCTCGGCCGCCCCGGCAGGAACGGCTGAGCCCGTGTTGAACATGCGATCCCGTGATGCAGCGGATGATCCGGTCATGCGCCGGATTCTTCCCCCTTGGTGGCAGTGCTAACCCGGTTCAGGGGCCAAGTCACCCCTCGATGCAGCCGTCGTCAATCCAGCGAGATCTTCCAGTCCCAGCGCAGCGGATCGCCGTCCATGATCTCCACCCCATCCGCAATCAACGCATCGCGCAGCGCATCGGACGCGGCGAAATCCTTGGCGGCGCGGGCCTCCTGGCGCTGATCGAGCCGGGCTTCGATTTCGGCCTCGGTGATGCTGGCGGTTTTGGGGCGGATGCGGAGATCGGTGCGAGACAGGGTCGTCAAATTTAGGCCGAGGACCGCGTCCATTGCATCTGCCATCTTCAGTCTCGTCAATGGATCGACGCGCTTGGAACTCAGCATACCTTCCAATAGGCTCAATGCCATCGGCGTATTGAGATCTTTGGAAATGACTTCGTCAAATTCGTTCATAACAGCGCGATGCTGGGCATCCACGAATGATTCGTCACCCTGAACTTGTTTCAGGGTCCATTTCCGAGAGCTATCCGATGGCGACGAAATGGATGCTGAAACAAGTTCAGCATGACGGGATTTGAGGGTCTCTATGCCAATCACCATCCGCTTCAACCGCGTCAGCGCCGCCAGCAGATTTTCGCCCGAAAATTCCAGCTCGCTGCGGTAATGCGCGGACAGGCACATCAGGCGGTAGGCGAGGGGGTGGATGCCGCGGTCTATGATCGATTGGAGCGTGGTGAATCCGCCGCTCGATTTCGACATCTTCGCGCCGCGCCCATCGGTATTTCTGGCCACCAGGAAATTATTGTGCATCCAGAAGTTCGCACCCGTGTGCGGCGTGCAGCTATGCGCTTGATTCTGCGCGATTTCATTGGGATGATGGATCTCGCGATGATCGATCCCGCCGGTGTGGATATCGAACTGTTCGCCCAGATATTTGTGGCTCATCACCGAGCATTCGAGATGCCAGCCCGGCGCGCCCATGCCCCAGGGCGAATCCCATTCCATCTGGCGGCTTTCGCCCGGTCCGGACTTGCGCCAGATCGCGAAATCCGCGGCGTTGCGCTTGCCCGCCACGGGATCGATCCGGCTTTCGCCTTCATCCTCCACCGTGCGGGCGAGGCGGCCGTAATCGGGGACGGTGGTGACGTCGAAATAAAGGCCGCTGTCCAACTCATAGCAATGCTTGGGCGCGATCACCTCGGCGAATGCGATCATCTCGGCAATGTGATCGGTCGCGACCGACCAGCGGCTGGGCGTGCGGATGTTGAGATCCGACAGATTCTGTTTGAACGCCTCGGTATAATGCCGGGCGATATCCCAGATGCTCTTGGCCTGCGCGCGCGCCGCGGCCTCCATCTTGTCATCGCCCGCGTCGGCGTCGGAGGTGAGGTGGCCGACATCGGTGATGTTGATGATGTGGGTTAAGGGATAGCCTTTCCACGTCAGCACGCGGCTCAGCGTATCGGTGAAGACATAGGCGCGCAGATTGCCGAGATGCGCATAATTATACACCGTCGGCCCGCAGCTATAGACGCGCGTGTTTTCGGGATCGATCGGCTCGAACCGCCGGATCTCTCGCTTGAAGCTATCGTAAAGCTGGAGCGGTGCGCCTTGTGTCATGCGGCAAGCCAATCCCCGGAAAAGCGGGACGCGTCAACCGTCCCGCGCTTCCAGTTCACGGATCCTTGGGCGGCGGGGCGCAATTGCCATTGGCATCGGGTTCGCAATCGGGCGTCCAGAAATCGTCATTGCCGGCCCCCGTTACCGGTTCGTCGATCAATGGTTCAAAGCCGAAATTCTCGAAATCGCCCAATTCGATGATCGACGTCGGCAGATTGTTGCCAAAGCCATCCTCATCGGGATTGACGGGCTTTTCCACCACATCTCGCGTGGGAATGGGCAGCTCTTCCTGGAAGCTCACGCACGACCCGGTCGCGGTGATGATGCAGCCATTGATCGTGGAGGCCGCATCGAAGCCGGTCCGGCCCGTGATCTGATCGTTGATCGTCACGCGCGACACGAAATCGAGGCCCGTGAAGAAACCGCCATCTGCCGGATTGACCTGACGCCCGTTGATCACGATGCGGGAGGTCGCCCCCGCGGTGTCGATGCTCAGCCCGCCTGCGCCCACGGTGAAGCCGCGGCGGGAATCATATTGCGCCGCGCCGGTCGCGGTTGAGGTGGCCCCGGTGTTCTGCACATAGAATCCGCCCGTCACGCTGACGGCGATGCCGCCCGCGCGCAGCACGCCATCATCGCTGGTAAGGCCGTCATTCAGCGCCAGGCGCGTGTCGATCGCGCCGGTAGTGGTGGCCGCGCCGACATCGGTGATGGCGCCCTGCGTGGCGACGATGATATCATCCGACGACAATTCGAGCACACCCGCCAGCGCGTTGTTTGCGCCGCGCATGTCGATCGAGCCTGCGCCGTTGATCACCTCCAGCGCATCGTCCCCCGCGATTTCGAAGCGCGCGCCCGTGCCGAGGCCCGTGAGCGACACAGCGCCGTTTACGCGCAATTTGCCGGGGGTTTCGATCCGCAGCGTCCCGTTGGTGCCCAGATTGCCCGGCGCGCCGTTCGCATTTGTCCCCGCGTTCAGCGTGAAGGCGCCGACGATCACATCGGGCGGGCGGGTCGATCCGACCGATGTCTGCCCCTGGGCGGAAAAACTGGGCGCGCGCACCGTGATGTCGTTCGAGAAGAGCCGGGTCATCTCGTCGGCGGAGAGGCTATAGCCATTCGTCGTCGATGCGCCGCCGATATAGCTGCGGCGGCCCGCATCGCCATTTCTCAATTCCAGAAATTGTGTGGTGCCCGCGGTTCCGATCCGGCCCGCGGTGCCGATGACGATATCGCCGGATACCACGGAAACGCTCGCGCCCGATGCGATCCCCTGGAATGTGGCCGTGCCCTCCGCGGTGATGCCCAGCGCGCCATTGGTGGCGGTCGCCTGCGCGATGGTCACGTCGCCCAGCGTCGCGAGGGTGATGGTGCGGGCCAAAGCGGTCACCACGCCGCCGGTATCGATATCTCTCGAAACCACCACGCTGCCATTGGCCGCGCGCAGCGATGCGTCGCCCAGCGTCGTGAGATTGGTGATCGTGATATCGCCGGTGCTGGCGGGTGCGGCGCTGGTGTTGCCGGCGATCAGGGCCACCGCGCCGCCGCGCACGATCAGATCGTCGATCGTGATCGAATCGGCAATTTCCAGGGCGCTCGCATTGGTGATCGTGCCGTTGAAATCGACGGTCTGGAGCGCGCCGCCCACGTCCACGCTGCCGAGGTCCAGCGCGCCACCGCTGAACAGCGCCATATTGCCGGTGGAGCGCAGCGCCGCGCCCGGCCCGGTGATCGCGCCGCCGGCATAGAGATTGAAGACGTTGCCGCCATTGAGGATGGTGCCGTCCTCCAGAATGACATTCCCGGTCTGCGTGGCGATAAACAGCGTGTTGGCCCCGAAGATATTGACCGGCAGCGCGGACTGCCCTGCGAAGGTGATCGTATCGCGGGCGCGGATCGTGACGTCCGCCGCATTGATCTGGCCATTGAAGCGCACGGCATTGGGCAGGCCGAATGTGCCGCTGGCCGGGCCGATCCGCACGATATTGGTGGCGCTGAGCGTGCCGAGGCAGATATTGCCTGCCACGCAATCGCTGCGCAATTGCCCGCCATCGGCATTGGCAGCCGCCCCCGCGGCGGGCGCGTTCCGGATCGTGGCGTAGAAATTGCGCGAGGCGATCGGGTTGCTGTCCGCCTGAATCGCCCCGCCGTTCAATGTGACGGCGCGATTGGGCGCGGAAACCGATCCAGCGATGATGATCGCCGGGATATTGCCCGATATCGGCGCAAGCGTGGTGATTGCCCCCGCATCGAATATGAGCTGGCCCGGCGTACTTTGCGGCCCGGTGCTGCCATAGCCGAATTCGGGCAATGGATTGGAGGCCGCACCCACGCTGGCACCGGTTTCGACGATGATATCGTCCCCCGATTGGAAGCGGACGAGATTGTTGGAGACCAGATTGGCACCCGTCACCACGCGGATATCGCCGCCCGCCTGCACGTCTATGCTGCCAGTGGTATTGATCGCCCCGGTGAAGGTGACGTTGCCAGGCGCAAAGGCACCAAAGCCGCTGGACGGCCGCCCGGCGAACAGCTCCAGCCGCCCGCCCAGCGGATTGCCCGAAGACCCTGCGGATACTACGCCGCTCACCTGCGCATTGCCGAGCGTGATATCGCCCAGCGCGGTGAGCGACACCAGATTGGCACCGCGCAATTCACCGGCGGCGATATCGCCGTTCAGCGCCCGCACCACGATATTCCCTGTGGAGGAAAGAATGCTGCCCGGCGCGAAGGTCACGTCATCAAGCGCTTCGAACAGCATGTTGGGGGCGGTGATGGTCGCGGTGGCAACGCTGCCCGCGGGCACATTGGCATGGCGCACGATGATGTCGCCGCTGGCGGTGACAGACAGCGCGCCGCCCACGTTCAATGTGCCGCCGCCATCCACGTCCACGGTCGCATCGCTGCCGGTGCGCACGGTCAGCGCCCCGGTGATGTTGAGCGGCGCGCCCTGACTGGTGAGATGGAAGCCCTTGGCGGGATCGATCGCGCCGCCCAGATAACCTTCGCTGAGCGCCGTGACGCTGCCGATCGTCACTGATCCGCCGGGGCTGCTCGCCATGTCCGTGATCGCGGTCGTCCCGCCGAGAATGGTGCTGATCGTGCCGCCATTCCCGTTGATCAAATCACCATTGGCGTTCATCGCCAGCGTGTCGATGCTGCGGAAACCGGGGCCGGTGAGCCCGCCGCCGTCGGTGTTGAAGACAAGCGCGGTGCCGCCTCGGCCCTGTCCGTCGAGCGGGGCGGGCGGGGCCACAGCCCCTGCGCCGGCAAGCCCCGCCAACGTGCCGGAGCCACGGGCACCCAATGTGATCGCGCCCAGCCGGAAGTCGGCGCTGGTGGTGCGGATGGCCGCGGTGCCGCCCGTCGCCGATCCGCCCGTGCCTGCGATGCCGCCCGTCGCGCCGGCTGCCACACTGTCTCCGCCGTCGCCCGCAATGCCGCCCTGGGCGCGCGCCGAAACCGTCCAGTCCAGCGCTTCTACGGGATCATTGACGCTGGCGGGTGTCACCCGGTCCAGCCGCGCATTGACCAGCGCGAGTTCGGCCGTACCGCCGATCGCAGCCCCGGCGTTTCCGCCTGCGCCGCCGGTCGGCCCGGCTATGCCATCGGTCGCGCTGCCCCCGAAACCCTCTGCCACAAGGCCGACATTCGCGCCCGCAAAGGCCGCGCCATCGGTGATGCTGAAGCGCGCCGTGCCGCCGGTGCCGCTGCCGCCGTTGCCGCCACCCGGACCATTAAACGGGCCGCCGCTGGTCGCCTGGGCGCTGCTGCCGCCAGCGCCACCCAGGCCGGTGGCGGAGATCCTGGCATTGTTGGGCAATGAGGGGTTGAGAGAGGGCGGTGCCAGCGTGAGTGCCGCCGCCGCGCCCGTCACGACGATCCCGGCGCTGCCGCCGGTCGCATTGCCGCCATTGCCGCCGATGCCGACGAAGCCAGCGCCGCCATAGCCGGTGCCGCCATTGCCGCCCACGGCGTCGGCCGCAATCGTGGCGTTGGTCACCGTGAGCGCCGCGTCGTTCAATCGCAGGAAAGCGCCGCCCGATGCCCCGCTGCCGCCCAAACCGTTGCCGCCCAGCCCCGCGATCGCCCCGAACCCGCCCGTGCCGCCGAACCCATTGGCGTTGATCGTGAGATCGGAAAGGCTCTCGTCGGAATTGATCTCGACAAATGCCGTGCCGCCCGTGCCCGCGCCGCCCGATCCGCCCGCGCCGCCGCCGGGCGTGAAGATGCCATAGCCGAATTCATCGAACTCCCCGGCATGGCCGCCGATGCCGCCCGCGCCATCAGCGCCGATCAGCAGCGTGCCGAAGGTGAAATCGGAATCGGTGGAAACGAAGCGCGCGATGCCGCCGCGCCCCGCACCGCCATTGCCGCCATTGCCCGCCCCGGCATCATCCACGCCTGCGCCGCCAAGCCCGCCGGAATCCAGCGTGAGCGTCGCCGCGCTGAAAATGCCGTCGGTGGCGGCGAACGACGCCGTGCCGCCCGTGCCATCGCCGCCCCGGCCGACACCATCGCCGCCGATGCCATTGGAGCGGATCTCGACGTCTCCGGTTACCGTCACCGCGCCGCCTTCGATCACGAGCTGGGCGAGACCGCCGACCGCCGCGGTGCCGATACCGCCCGTGGCGAAATTGGGCGCGCCGGTGTTGCTGGCGTCGATGTTCAGATCGCCGCTTACGGCGATGGCACCCGCATTGGATCCATAGCCGAATTCGGTCGTGCTGGCGTCGGCAAAGACGGAGGCAATGCCGCCAGAACGCACGGTGAGCGATCCGAGCGCGGTCACGGTCTCGCCGAAATTGGCTTCCACCGTGGCGCTGACATCGCCGATCAGCGTGGCATTGGTGCGGAACAGGATATCGCTGGCCAGCGCCGGATCGCCGCTCTGGGGACGCGGCCCGGCGGCCAGTGCACCGGTGGTGTGCGCGATCACATCGGAGAAATAGTCGCCGCCGGCGAGACGCATATCGACGGCAATGGTGCTGTCCGGCGTATCGGTGATGATCCCGCCCGCAATGTCATAGCCGCCCGACAGGATCACCGCGCCATTGTCGACCAGAACGCCCGTCGCGCCATGCCCCAATGTGCCGCCCACCAGCATCGTGATCGCATCATTCTTGGGCACCGCGACCATATAGGTGCGCTGGATATCCGCAGCGTCGATCGGCGTGCCCGAACCACGGTTGCCCGTGTGGGACAAGGCGTTGGCGCCGGTCACGCTGGTGCCGCCGCCCGGCAGAACGCTGATATCGAACAGCCCCTGGTTGATCGTGATATCCACCTGTTCGGCGGCGACATAGGCGGTCGAACCGTTGACGAAAGCCCCGCCGGCCATCGACACCCGCGGCGCGACGAGCGCGAAATAGCTGTTCCGGTTGGTCAGATTGACTTGATAGGTGCCGCCGATCACGGGCTGCACGTCGATCGCCGCCTGGCTGTTTGCCGTCCCGCGAAAGCGGATTTCGCCGCCGGGGCCAAACAGGCCGCCCGTGGTATCGATATCATTGGCGCTCAGCAGCAGGCTGCCGACATTGAAACGGGCATTGCCCCCGATGATCATGCCGCCGGGGGTGTAGAACCAAATATTGCCGCCCGACCCGCTGACGATGGAGCTGGAGACGTTGCCGTCGATCCGGATCGGACGGCTGGTATCGGTCGGCAGGATTCGGTTGAGCACGGTGAAATCGGCCGAGCCATTGAAGCTCAGGCTGCTTCCGGCATTCAGGAAATCGATCGGCGCATTGGCGTTCGTGGCATTGTCCGTCGGCGTCCAGTTGATGATTGCGGTGGGCGCAGTGACGCTGACCGCGGTGCTGCTGCCGAAATTCGCGGGCGCACTGGCGCCGGACACGGGCACGCCTGTGCCCAGCACCTGCGCCTGAACCGCCTGCGCGCGCCCCATCGCGACCAGCGCGAGGCCGATCGCGCAGCTCGTCAGCAATCGCTGGCTCTGCCTTGCCTTCGCGGATGCGATCGGGGTGCGGTTCAACATGGCTTTGCCCTCCAACTCGGCAGCGTTACGCATCAGCGGTTCCATGGCAGCAATTTCATGGTGATCGAGGCGAGCAGCCGCACGTCACCGCGTTTCGTCTGGAAGCCGGCAGTGTTCAGCGGCACCGCGCCGACGATATCCAGGCGGCCATGATCGCCCCAGGCCGCCCGCAGACCGCCGCCCGCCGAATAGAGTTTCTGAGGATCGAGGCCGTCGAACTGGCTATCCTCATTCCATACCCAGGCCGCATCGAAGAATGCGAAAGGCTGGAAGGCGATGGCGTCTGCACGACGCGGAATCAGGCTGCCGAATTTCACTTCCGCGGCGAAGCCCACGCCCGTGTCGCCGATGATCGTGCCCGGATCGAAGCCGCGGCCCACCGTATAGGTGCCGGCCGAAAACTCCTCATAGCTCAGCAAGGCCTTGGGCGCATATTGCGCGCGGGGGGCCAGGCTGAACGCGATATTGGGCAGCGGGCGAAATTCGCCATAGCCCGAGAGCCGGGCCACGAAGGCCGTGGGATCGGCTTCCACCTTGCTGAGCGCGGTGAAGGGCGGGTTGCAGCGAACGAAGCCGGTGCCGCACGGTTTGCTGGCGCCGAACACCGAAAGCCCCTGTCTGGCCTCCGCTGAAAGGCCGAAGCGCCACCGCGGTTCGTTGGCTGAATAGCCCTGCGTGCTGGCGATGCTGTTGCCGTCCAAGCTGTCAAAATCGATCCGCGCAAAGGCCACGCGCAGATTGTCTTCCGTAATGGGCAAGCCGCCGAAGCGGACCTGCTGATCGACATAGTCGAAGCCGATCGATCCGAAGAGATTGCGCGCCTGGCTGCGGATGATGGGATAGCTGGCCCGCGCGCTGGCGGACAGCGTTTCGGAACGGAAGGGGGAGGGGCCGCCGACGTCCGGCTTGGTCCAGGCATAAGTGAAATCGCCCGAAAAGGTGAGCCCCTCACGCCCCACGCGAAACACATGGCCAAGCTGGAGCACCTGCTGCTCCTTGAAATCGGAGGTGCTGAACACGCTGACCGAAGTGCTGTCCCCCATGCCCGTCAGCCCGTTGAACTGCACGCGCGCCAGCCCGCCGAACCGGCCGACATCCTTCGAACCGTAATTCTGCACATTCACATCGATCTCGACGGGGGTGTGCAGCACCGCCACTTCGCCGATGACCTCACCGGGCACCGTGCCGGCGGGGCGCAGCGTCAACCGCACATCATAGCCGGGCAGATCGCGCGCGAGCAGCAGATAGCGCTCGGCATCCTTGATGTTGAAGACGTCCTGATCCTTGATCGCCTCCAGATAGCCGGCGATCAGTTGCTCGGAGCGGCCCGCATCGCCGCGCACCTGAATGCCCACCATCTTGGCCATCAGCACATCGAAGCGGACCACGCCATCGGCCTCGATCCGCTGCGGCGGCACCTGGACTGCGGCGAGATAGCCGGCCTGGCGCAGGATGGTGGCGGCGGAATCGCGAATTTCGCAGACCGTGGACACCGGAACGGAGCGCCCGGCATAGGGCGCCCAGGCGGCGCGAAGGTCTGCCGGGGCGAGGCCTTTCAGACCATCGAACTGCACATCGGCAATCGTGACATTGATAGCGGCGAAACGCGGATCGGCGAGCGGGCAGGGCGCGCGCTCGATGCCGCCTTCGACGCTCAGCCGCGTGCGCGGGCGGGGATCGTTGGGATTGATCCGGCCACGTTCGATCTCCTCGCGGGTCGGCGGGGTCTGGGCAGCAAGGATCGCAGGAGACGCCGTGGCGCACAAGGCGGCGAGAAGAGTGTAACGGCCAAAGCGCGGCGAAACCATATCATGTCCCCATTGGGCCACATGGCTTCGATGAAAGCTTAGTGGCCGTCCCTGTTTGCAACCGGCCCTTGCGGACCCGATGCACCGACGCGGGCACGGCGCTCAAGCCGCATTCCCGTCCGTTCTCCGGCGACCATCGGAGTATCATCGGGCCGCATTGTTTGCGGCTCTCGATCATGTGTTGCGCTATCAGCCAAATCCCTGAAACACAAGGATCAAAGCCATATTCTGAAAGTCTGAAGCCCGCCCTGGACCAACGCGGACCGAGGCTGAAGGCCGCTTAGCCGCCTTCGCCCAGCCGGGCTGCCAGCAGATCGAATTGCGGCGTGCAGCCCTTGGCATGAAGCGCCGCCGCCAGCGTGGCGGGATCGCCCGCAATGGCGGCATCGACGGTGGCCATCTTCAGCTTCACCGGCGCGGCCGCTCCGGCCCGGCTCAGCGAATAGCTCGCGCCGTCAGCCACGGGCAGCGCGGCAGGCCAGGGGGCTTCGGATCGACCGACGCCCCAAGTGACCGTGGCGGCCTTGCCCGTGGTGTCGTTCCGGATCGTCACGGTCTGCGCCTTTTCCATGTCGGGGCGCCAGAGCTGGACCTTCGCCGGATCGGCCAGGCACATGGTGGCGCTGGACTGCACATCCACCAGCCAGAGATTGGGCCGTTGCGCGATCACTTTCCCGGTGCCGACTTCGCGGACCGCGCCCGTGCGGGATTGTTTGCGGTTCTGGGTAGAGACCAGCGCGTTGAACGCCGTGCGCTTGTCGGGTGCCGCCGCGCCGCCATTGGCGCTGTATGTGCCGGGGCCACGCAGCGTGCGCGTGCCCTTGGCATCCAGGATCGTGAGCGAATCGCCCGCGACCAGCGCGATCTTGGCATTGGCCGCCAGGCTCTTGCCCGCCGGATAGCTCCGCGCCGAAGGCCCGCCCGCGCGCACGACCGTGCTCTGCGCCAGCGCCGTGCCGCCCAGTCCGAACAAGGCGACCGCCGCAATCGCGGCCTTCAATGCCGTTGTTTCAGTCGAGAACATAATTTCCTCCAACTTCCATATGCTGCAGACGATACACCAGATTGGCCAGCGCTTCATCCTTGGGATTGGCCCTGGCATAGGTCGCCAGTTGTTCGATCGCATTCTTGTGACCCTGCTCTAGCCGCCACATCATGTCTGTGAAGTGACCGAGATCACTTTTATCGAGATGGGGCACGGGTTCGAAGATTTCGACGGGCCGGGCGCGGCCGCGCAGGACGATGCGGCCCATCGGCCGCCACCAGTCCAGCCCCGAACGCTCCATCGCCTCGCGGCTGGCCATCACGCTGGATTTGAGCTGCTTATTGGCGGATTCCAGCCGGGCGGCGGTGTTCATGCTATCCCCCAGCGCGGTATATTGAATGCGGCCCTCACCGCCGAAATTGCCGACGATCGCCTCGCCGAAATGCAGGCCGACGCGGGTCTTGCCGATGGGAGGGACGCCTTCGGGCACGGTGCTGCGAAATTCTTCGCCCGCTTCCCACATGGCATAGGCGGCGCGCGCGGCGCGCTCGCCATCATCGGGCCGCGAGATGGGCGCGCCCCAGAAGGCGACCACGGCATCGCCCACGAATTTGTCGATCGTGCCGCCATATTCGAGCACCACATCGCTCAGCATATCAAGATAGCGATTGAGCAGCAGCGCCACCATTTCCGGCTCGATCGCATGGCTCAATTTGGTGAAACCCTCCAGATCGCTGAACACCACGAAGATTTCGCGCTTTTCGCCGTGCAGCGCGAGCTGGTCCGGGTCTGCCAGGATCTGCGTGGCGATGTCGCGCGGCAGATATTTGCCCAGCGCCGATTGCGCGAATTTGCGCTGTTCGGAGCCGACCGCGCGCGCCGCCGCGCCCGATGCGGCAAAGGCGATCATCCAGCCGAAGCCCATGCCGAAGGCGGGCAGATTCTGCGTGTCGGTCCCCTGATTTTGCAGGAGATAGGGCAGATAGCCCATGATCGCGAATTGCGCGATCATCGCGGGCACGGTGCGCCACAGCGCGCCGCTGATCAGGCTGGAGAGTGCGCCTGCGACCACCGCGGCGATCGCGATCGCCCAGCGCGCCCAATCCGCCAGCGCGGCGGGCCAGAGATCGTCCAGCGTCTGCGCCAGGATATGGGCATGGACCTCAAGCCCATACATCGCGCCGCCATAGAAGCCCCGCAGCGGCGTTTCATATTCGTCGGCGTCGATGATGTGGCCGCCGATCAGCACATATTTGCCGCGCACCTGATCGGCAAAGGCGGGAATGATCTCCTCGCCGGCGAACAGGTCGATCGGCAGTGCGGTAAACAGCGGGCGGTCCGCCGCGGGGGGCAGGCGCCAGCGGATCGATCCGGTGTAGGCTTTCGCCTCCGCGCTGCCGGGCACCAGGGCGCTGGCGAGCAGGGGCGGCAGCTTCCGGGGCTGGCTCGGCCAGTTGCGCGCCACATTGTCGCTATCCACCTCAAGCCGGATGCTGGCGGGCTTGACGTTCGGGCTGGCGATCAGCGCCTGGAATTCGTCCAGAAACTGCTGCTGGTTATACTGGATGTCATTCTCATTGGTCTCGTTATCGGCATAGGCCAGATAGGTCGGCGTCTTCATCGTCTTGAATGCGGCGATCAGGTCCGGGTCTTCGTCCTGCGGCTGATCGATCAGGATATCGATGCCGATCGCCTTGGCACCCATGGCGTCGATATTGCGGAGCGCGCGGGCGAGCGTCGCGCGATCGAGCGGAGAGCGTTTGCGCGTATTGAGCAGGGTATCGTCATTATAGACGATCATCACGATGCGATCATCCTGCTCCGCCACAGGCGCGGTCTGAATCGCGCGGAGATCGTAATAAGCACGCTCGGCCTGCGCGGCGAGCGGGATCTGCCAACTGAACCGCGCCACGCCCAGCGCGACGATCAGGAACAAGAGCGTGGCGATCAGGCGGACGATCCCGATGCGGCGCACGATCTTGAGCGCGCGTGCAAGGGGGGGCTTGCGCGGTGGCCCCGCGTTCATGGTGGCGTTCACAGGAGGGAGGCCTTGCTCAGCGCGCGGCTGTCAAAAGCTGTCGCGCACCATCGCCGACGATGGCAAAACCCGACCAGTAATAAGGATGCGATGTCTGCGCTTCGTCCATCAGGCGGACCTCGCTCTGCCGCATGGCCTGCGCGATATCGGTGGTCGATCCGCCTTCGAACAGACCCGAGATCAGCCGCTGGGTGGCGTTGAAATCATCGGGCGCGGGCCAGTGGCTGGCGACCACCGAACGCCCGCCCGCCCCGATGAACGCGCGGACCAGTCCGTCCAGCGCGGATCCGCCGCCGGTGGTGATGCCCGCAGCGCGCGTGGCCTCGGCGCTCGCCTGGCCTGCGGTGTCGCAGGCGGAGAGGATCACGAGATCGGCGTCGATCTTCAAATCGTAAATCTCGCTGAACGAGAGCAGCCCATCCGAATCCGTATCGCCGAAGGAGGTGAGCAGCGCCGGGCGCGCCGGGCATTCGGGGCGCGGCGCGGTGACCAGGCCGTGCGTGGCGAAATGGAGGATGCGGAAATCGTTGAGATCCGATCGCGTGCGGATCGCGCTGTCCGAAAACGCCCGTCCGGTGACGATCGCAGACGGATCGGCGCCGATGCGCGAGACGGTCTGCTGCAGTTCGACCGCGGAGATCGGCTTGTTCCATTCGGTCAGCGGCCAGTTGCAATCCACCGCGCCATCGCCCGATACGGCGCGGTTCGACGATGCGAACACCGCCGCCTGCGTGGCGGGCGCATTCTGGCCGAAGCCGATATATTCGCGCTTCGCCGCCGATGCCCGCGTCTGGCGTGCATCGCGGAAGCTGCGCGCGGAGACCGCGGTGCTGATCGCATGGTTGCGCCCGAGCCAGTCGATCTCGCGCATATCGAAGGCGTCGGCATTTTCGTCTGCCGTGCGGGCGACATAGCGGTCCACGCCCGCCTGGCTGGCGATGAGCAGATTGGGCGGCAGCGCCAGCATCGCGCCATCCGGCTCGAAGATCAGATGGTCGGTCGCGGCGACGCGGTCGGCCACGGGGGCGAAGAGATCGAGGTAGAGCGCGCGCGCCAGCGTCACATCGAAGGGATAGGTGACCAATTGGCCGCCTTCATCCTTGGAAATGCTGTCGCGCAGGGCCGCCACTTTTTCCGCCATCTGATCGGTGGTGATGGGAAGCTGATAGGCGGTGGCACCCGCGCCGTCCGCATAGACCGCGTAGACCGAGCGCCCGACCACGGCCAGCTTGTAATAGGCTTCGCCCGGTTTCAACGCGGCACGCAGATCGGCCAGGGTCATCGCATCGGTCGAAAGCGCGCGATATTGGGCATAGCCCGACAGGCTGGCCTGGGTGATCGCCTGTTCGGAGACCAGCGTCTCGATATCCGCCTGCTGCGCCGCGATCATCTGCGCGATGCCGGCATCGGGATTTTCGATCAGCTTCAGCCGTGCCAGCTCGATCCGGCCGCGTTCGATATCGCGCCCCAGCGTGATCGCCTGACGGAACAGGCGTGAGGCTTCGCTATCGCCCTGGCGCAATTCGCGCGACAGGATCGCCTGCGTATCGGACACGCCCGGTCGCACCAGCGTCTGCGTGGCGAGGAACATGTCGTCGGTGAGCGCCGGCCGGGTGGGGATCAGGCCGGAGAGCAGGCTGAAATAGGGGGCGAGCTGGTTGGTGAGGCCGGTGGTCGAACTGCGGTTTTCCGTCGCGCTCAGCACGACCTCGCGATAGAGGCCGAGCGCCGCATCGCGCTGGCCGCGCCGCACCAGATAGGCCGCCAGCCGCGCGCGCGCGCCGTTCATCGCGGTGGTTTCGGGATAATTGGTGGCGAGCAGATCGAGCGCGCCGCGCAGCAAGCCCTCCGCCGACGCGAAATCGCCTTCATCCTCATAAGCGAGCGCGGTTTCCGCCATGATCTGTGCACGCAGGCGGGTGATCGATGTCACACGCCCATCGCGGATCACCATCGCATCGGCCAGCGCGCGTTGCAGCAGGCCGCGGGCTTCGGCGGGCCGGCCCTGAAGCCGGGCGATCGTGCCGCGCAATTGCAGCGCCTGCGCATCGAGGATCGCGGCGCGCTCTTCGGGCGTCAGTGCATTGCGCTGCGTTGCGCCCAGCCCGCGCGCGGTGTTCAGGCCGCTGTTGATCTCGGCGGACACCTGCGGCCCCAATTCCACGGCATTGCCGCTGGCGATCGAGACGTCGGCAAGCGACACCACGGGGCGGTCCAGCACGGCGATCGCCGTGTCGAACTGCTGCTGGTTGAGCAGATGGAGCGCTTCATAATTGCGGCGCAGACGGGTCTGCACCTTGTCGAGCGTGGGAATCGCATCGGCTTCGGCGAACAGCGGATCGGCTTCCGCAAACTGGCCGAGATTGGATTTCTGCAAGCCCCGATTGACCACATATTCATTCAGCCGCTGTGCGCGGGTGGCCGCGTTGGCGCCCGGCGTATCCTTGTCGTCGATATTCTGCTGGAGCGTATCGAAGAATTCGGCGGCTTCCGCATAATTGCCGCTATTGTTGCGGCGATAGCCTTCGGCCAGCGTCTGCGCCGGATCGAGCGCACCGGCCTGCACGCGAGCGAAGGCCACGGGATCGTCGATCCCGGTGGTGGCCACGCTCACCTGACCCGGCACGATGCGATCCGCCACGATGCTGCGCAGGCCGAGCGTCAGAGCGCTGTCATACCCGGCAAGCCCTTGTGCGAAATAGGTGAATTTGCCCGTGCGATAGCGATAGGTGCGATAGCCGACGTTTGCGCTGGTATAGCTGCATTCGCTGATCGCGACATCGCCCAGCCCCTCGACCTTGCCCTGGGACTCCGCGCCGCAGCGGATCTCGGTGCCGCGCTGCGCGCCGACCATCGTCAGCGGATCGTTTGCGCCGTTGCGAAAGGCGTAAAGCTGGCCCACGGGCTTGGCGGCATCGCGGCAGACGATCGACCAGGCGCGATCGAACATGCCCTGCACCGCGGGATCGGCGGCCCGGTTCTGCACCTGGCACAAAACGCCGCCGCCGCTGCCGAGGCGAAAACTATCCTGAAGGCTGGGGCGGCTGCTTTGCGCAGTGGCCTGTTGCGGCAGGAGGCCCGAAGCCATGGCCAGGGTCGAGACGAGAATCAGGTGGGGACGCACGTATTTCCTCCATTCCGGTCTGCCGGGCGGCATTTGAACTGCCGGGCCTCTGACAACCGTATGACTTGCGACCGCTCGATTATGTCGAATCGCCCTCAGGATACAGCAGCAGGCCGCAATGTCTAACCTCTGATACGCAAGACTATTGTGCGCCCGATCACGCCGGAGCGTGTCGTGGATCAAGAGATTTAACAAAAAGGAAGTGGAGGCCCGAGCCGGAATCGAACCGGCGTGCAAGGATTTGCAGTCCTCTGCGTAACCACTCCGCCATCGGGCCGAGCGCGCCCATCTGCGCGGGGAGCGGGCATCTGTCAACACCATTACAATTTGCGACGCTCTTTCCCTTGGCGGCGCGGGCGGCAGACGATAGAAGCCGCGAGAAACTCCAATTACTGTATTGCATTGGTAATACAGTTGTGCGATCTGGATGATTATGATGAGCGAAGTTAATTTCGAAACGATGCGCCGGTCGATGGTGGATAGCCAGCTTCGAACCTCGGGCGTGACCGATCCTGCGGTGCTCGCCGCCATGGGCGCGGTGGCCCGCGAATCCTTCGTTCCCGATGATCGCGCCGGGATGGCCTATATCGATCGGCGCGTGCCGCTGGGCGCGGGCCGGGCGCTCAATCCGCCGGTGGCGACCGCACTTCTGCTCGAAGCGCTGGCGCCGCGATCGGATGACAAGATTCTCGTGATCGGTGCCGCCACCGGCTATGCCGCAGCGCTGCTGGGCCAGATCGGCGCGGCGGTGATCGCGCTTGAGGAAGACAAGACGCTGGCCGATTTCGCCGGCCAGGCGCTGGCGGGCCATGCGCATGTCTCGGTGGTCAATGCGCCGCTGGCCGAGGGCTGGGCGCGCGGCGGACTGTATGACGCGATCCTGATCGATGGCGCGGTGGCTCATGTGCCGGACGCGATCAAGGCGCAGCTCAAGGATGGCGGGCGTATCGCCGCCGGCATCATCGAACGCGGCGTGACGCGGCTGGCGTCGGGTCGCAAGGCAGGCGACGCTTTGGCGCTGACCGATTTTCTCGATGCCGATGCCGTTGTGCTGCCCGGCTTCGACAATCCCTCCGGCTTCGTTTTTTGAGAGGTCCAGGGGTGACGCGTATCCGTTCCACAGCGCTGGCGGGCGCGGCCATGATGGCGGGGCTGATCGCAGCCCCGGCATCGGCCGAGACGCTGCGCGAGGCGCTGATCAAGGCCTATGAAAGCAATCCGACGCTGACGGGCGCGCGGGCCGGGCAGCGCGCGAATGACGAAAATGTGCCGCTGGCGCGCGCTGGTGCCTTTCCCACGGTGACGCTTTCGCCCTCCTATAACGAGAATCTGATCATACCTGGCAACAGCTCGACCGCGCCATCGCGCAGCATCTCCGCCCAGGCGCAGGTGAGCGTGCCGCTTTACCGCGGCGGCCGGGTGAAGAATGCGATCCGCGCGGCGGACGTGCGGGTGGAAGCCGGACGCGCGGATCTGCGCGGCACCGAAGCCGCCATCTTCAGCGCGGTGGTCGGTGCCTATATGGATGTGATCCGCGATACTGCGATCGTCCAGCTCAACCAGGCCAATGTGAACGTGCTTGACGTCAATCTGCAGGCGACGCGGGACCGTTTCGAGGTGGGGGATCTGACCCGCACCGATATCGCGCAGTCCGAGGCGCGGCTGGCCACGTCACGCAGCACGCTTCAGAGCGCGCAGGCCACGCTGATCGCGAGCAAGGAGCGCTATATCCAGCTCGTCGGCGGGGTGCCCGGCGATCTGATGCCGCCGCCGCCGCTTCCCAATCTGCCCGCGTCGCCAGATACGGCCACCGATGTGGCGCTGGTCAACAATCCCGATCTGGAATCCGCCACCAAGGCGCGCGACGCTGCGCGTTATGACGTGAAGGTGGCGCGCGCGGCGCGGCTGCCCACGCTGTCGGCCACATCGGGCGGCAGTTATCAGAATTATCTCGGCTCGCTCAGCAGCAATGTGCCGACGATCCCGGCGGAGCAGGTCCAGAAATCGGCCGCAGTGGGCTTGAGCGCCAGCATTCCGCTCTATCAGGGCGGGGCACCCTCGGCGCAGGTGCGTCAGGCGCAAGCGCGCGAAAGTCAGGCGATCGAACAGCAGATCGCGGTCGAGCGCGATATCATCGCGCAGACCCGCGCGGCCTATGCAAGCTGGCAGGCGGCGCAAGAGGTGATCGCGAGCAGCCAGACCGCGGCGGACGCCAATAAGCTGTCGCTGGAAGGGGTGCGCGCCGAAAACAGCGTGGGGACGCGCACGATTCTCGATATCCTCAATGCCGAGCAGGAATTGCTCAATTCTCAGGTCCAGCTCGTCACGGCGCAACGCAATGCCTATGTCGCCGGCTTCACGCTGCTGGCGGCGATGGGGCAGGCCGAAGCGCAGGATCTGGGGCTGGATGGCGGCCCGCTTTACGATCCCGTGAGCAATTACAAACGCGTCCGCAACCGCATCTGGGATTGGGACAGCGACCCCAAGCCGGTGCCGGTTGCAACAAGAACCGTTGACACGCCGCCACAAAATCCCACAGTGGCACAGTTACCGGGGAATTAAGGCAGATGCGCATGGGGGATATCAGCAGCGAACCGTCGATGGAGGACATTCTGTCTTCGATCAAACGGATCATCGCGGACGAAGGCGATGCGGCGATCAGCGCGCGTGCACGTCCGCTGCCACGCCGCCTGCGCGAAGTGCCCAAGGCCGAATCGGAAGAGGTTCTCGAACTCACCGATGCCGTTGAAGCTCTGGCCGAAAGAGGTTCCATGACGACTCCTGCCGTGGATGAAGAACCCGAATTGGTGTCCGAAAACGCCGCGACCGCGAGTCGCACCGCGCTGGCGTCGCTCGCATCGCTGTCCGCCGTGACGGTGAAGCCGGAGGTCGAGGCCAATACGCTGGAGGGTCTGGTGCGCGAGATGCTGCGCCCGATGCTCAAGGAATGGCTGGATGCCAAGCTGCCCGAGCTGGTGGAAACTATGGTCGCGCGCGAAATCGCCAGGATCACCGGCAAGGGCGTCTGAACGCTTTCCGTGGCTGATCGCCGGTGCTAATCCGGTACCCATGAAAAAGATGATGTTCGCGAGCCTGGGTGCGCTCGCTGTTGCACTGACACCCGCCGCCGTTTCTGCCCGCCCGATGACCGCCGAGGATCTGGCGACGCTGCACCGCGTCTCTGCGCCCACGGTGTCGCCCGACGGCAAATCCCTAGTCTATCAGAAGCGGCATACGCTGCTGGCCGAAAATAAGGGGGAGACCGCGCTCTACTGGCTCGATCTGACCAGAAAGGGTGCCGAGCCTGTGATGCTGGCGGGGGCGCATGGCAAGAATCTGCATGATCCCCAATATGCCCCCGATGGACGCACGCTCTATTTCCTCAGCCGGGCTTCGGGCACGGATCAGGTGTGGCGCATGGCGATGACACCGATCGGGCAGCCCGAGCAGGTGACCACGCTGTCCGCTGATGTGGCGGGCTATGCGATCGCGCCATCGGGCGACCGGATCGCGATCTGGGCCGATCGCAACCTTGGCTGCCAGGATTTCGAATGCTCCAGCGTGCGGCTGGGCAATATCGCGATCGGAAGCGGGCGGACCTATGATCAATTGTTCGTGCGTCATTGGGACGAATGGGAAAAGCCCAACGAACGCTCGCGCCTCTATGTATTTCCGCTCGAAGACGGCAAGGCGGCGGGCAGCGGCACCTCGGTGGTCGGCGCACTGGTGGGCGATACGCCGTCCAAGCCCTTTGGCGGGGCGGAAGAGATCGCCTGGGCACGCGATGGCAAGACGATCTTCTTCACGCTGCGCGAAGCCGGGCGGATCGAATCCACCTCCACCAATCTCGATATCTTCGCCAGCCCGGCCGATGGCAGCGCGCCGCCGGTCAATCTGACCGACGCGAACGATGCGACCGATACGATGCCCATCGTCTCGCCCGATGGCCGATGGCTGGCCTATGCCGCGATGAAGCGGCCGGGCTATGAGGCGGACCGTCTGGTGGTGCAGCTTCGCAATATCGCGAGCGGCGAGACGCGCGCGCTGACCGAGGGCTGGGATCGCTCGGTGGCGTCGATGGTCTGGGCGCAGGACGGCAAAAGCCTGATCGTGACCGCGGACGATACGCTGGATCATCCGGCCTTCCGGGTCGATGTGGCGAGCGGCAAGGTCACGCGGCTGACCAAGGATGGCTATGCGGGCAATCTCGTCCCGCTGCGCGACGGCGGCGCGGTGCTGACGATGAACAGCATCCAGGCACCCGATGATTTCTACCGGATGGACAAGACGGGCAAGCTCGCCCGGCTGACTGCGGTCAACGCCGCGGCGCTGGCGGAGATTGATCCGGTGACGATCGACCGCTTCAGCTTCGTCGGCGCGCAAGGCGACACAGTCTGGGGCCAGATCGTGAAGACCAAGGGGCAAACTGGCAAATTGCCGGTGGCGTTCCTCGTCCATGGCGGACCGCAGGGATCATTCAACAATAGCTGGTCCTATCGCTGGAACCCCAAAGTGTTCGCAGCCCCCGGCTATGCCGCGGTGAGCGTCGATTTCCACGGATCCACCGGCTATGGTCAGGCCTTTACCGATGCGATCAACAAGGATTGGGGCGGCAAGCCGCTCGAGGATCTGAAGCTCGGCCTGGCCGCCGCCGGCGCGAAGGATGCGCAGGTGGACATCACCAATGCCTGCGCGCTCGGTGGCTCCTATGGCGGCTATATGATGAACTGGATTGAGGGCAATTGGCCCGATGCGTTCAAGTGCATCGTCCAGCATGACGGCGTGTTCGATGCGCGCGCCATGGCCTATGAAACCGAGGAACTCTGGTTCGACGAATGGGAACATGGCGGGCCTTATTTCGAAAATCCGGAAGAATATGAGAAATGGAACCCGGTCAATCACGTGACCGCGTGGAAGACCCCCATGCTGGTGATCCACGGCGCGAACGATTTCCGCATTCCCGATACGCAGGGGCTGGCCGCGTTCACCGCGCTGCAACGCCGCGGAATCCCGTCGCGGCTGCTGCATTTTCCCGACGAGAATCACTGGGTGCTGAAACCCAGAAACTCGATGCAATGGTATCATGAGGTGTTCGCCTGGCTGGGGCAGTGGACGGGGAAGGACTAAACGTCCTGCTGTCATCCCCGCGAAAGCGGGGATCCCGCTTCCTCTCCGAATCGGAGCAATCGGGGACTTCCTTTCCAGCGTCCGATTTCCTATCTTAAAACTGAAGAGGTGAGCATGACCAAAGTCGTCCTGGCCAAGATTGAACACAATGCGCCGGATGCTGCCAAGGCGCAGACGGTGCGCGACTCCCGTGGCAAGGCGCATCGGGTGCGTGTGGTCGATGTGAATAGCGACCGTTTCGGGGATGATCTTCTCTCGGTCTTCCGCGCCAATGTATCGCGCGCGCGCAAACAGAATAGGCAGCTTCCGGTCGCTGCTGAATAGTGGCGAAGCCGTTCGACCGGCCGACGTTGTGGATCTTCTGCGGACCCAATGGCTGCGGCAAGAGCACCGTCTATTCCGATGCCTTCCTGCATGATTTCGACGGCTCGATCTGGATCATCAATCCTGATCTGCTGACCGCCGAGATACGGAATCATGACGGGATTTCGCAACAGGCGGCCAATCTGGCGGCCGTGGAGCGGATCGAGCTGTGGCTCCATGCCTCGCTGAAAGTGCGCCGGAGTATCGGCGTCGAAACCGTTCTATCCACCGGGAAATATCGCGCCCTGGTCGAAGCGGCGCAGGCGCAGGGCTTTGCGATACGCCTTGTTTAGTGATCGTGCGCGATACCGCGCTTCAACTGGAGCGGATCGCTTTTCGGGTGGCCAAGGGCGGTCATGATGTGCCGACGGATAAGGTGATTGCTCGGCGCGCGCGATCGCTGGCACAACTGCCCTGGTTTCTCGATCATGCCGATCTGGCCGATATTTTCGACAATAGCGGTGCCCGGCCAAAGCATATTGGGCGCAAGCTGGCGGACGGCACGGTGATCATCGATCCTTCCGCGCCGAAGGATTTGATCGCATCATTGTCCGCCGGGGCCGACTGACCGGCTTTCCCCCAGGCGCTGCGCTTGCTAAGCGCCGCTCATCATGACTGAACTTGCAAAGACTTTCGATCCCGCCGCGATAGAGTCGCGCTGGGCCGCCTATTGGGAAGAGAAGGGGCTGTTTCGCCCCGATCGGCCCGGTGCCGCGCCCTTCACGATCGTCAATCCGCCGCCCAACGTCACGGGCGCGCTGCATATCGGCCATGCGCTGGACAATACGCTGCAGGACATTCTGGTTCGACATGCGCGGTTGCAGGGCAAGGATGCCTTGTGGGTGGTCGGCACCGATCATGCGGGCATCGCGACGCAGATGGTGGTCGAGCGGCAGATGAATGCGGCGGGCCAGAAGCGCACCGATCTCACGCGCGAGGAATTCGTGTCCAAGGTCTGGGCATGGAAGGAAGAAAGCGGGGGTGAGATCACCCAGCAGCTCCGTCGCCTCGGCTGCTCGATGGACTGGAAAAACGAGCGCTTCACGATGGATCCGGGCTTTTCCAAGGCCGTCCTCAAGGTGTTCGTGGACCTGCACAAGCAGGGTCTGATCTACCGCGACAAGCGGCTGGTGAATTGGGATCCGGGCCTTGGCACTGCGATTTCGGATCTCGAGGTGGAAACGCGCGAGATTAAAGGGAGTTTCTGGCATCTGCGCTATCCGCTGGAAGATGGCAGCGGGTTCATCCAGGTGGCGACCACGCGGCCGGAGACGATGCTGGCCGATATGGCGGTGGCGGTGAATGCCAGCGACGAACGCTATGCGGCGCTGGTCGGCAAGAATGTGCGGCTGCCAATCACCGGGCGACTGATCCCGATCATCACCGACGACCATGCCGATCCCGAATTGGGGTCGGGCGCGGTGAAGATCACGCCGGGGCATGATTTCAACGATTTCGAGGTCGGCCGCCGCGCCGGGATCGAGGCGCGTGACATGCTCAACATGCTGGATGGCAAGGCGAATGTCACCCAGACCAGCGACGGCCTGATCCCCGAGGCGTTTCTCGGCATGGAGCGGTTTGCGGCGCGCAAGGCGGTGGTCCAGCAATTGAAGGACGCGGGTTTCCTCGTGCCGCATGTCGACAAGGACGGCGAAGAACACGACGCCGAGCCGCGCACGATCCAGACGCCTTATGGCGATCGTTCGGGCGTGGTGATCGAGCCGTGGCTGACCGATCAATGGTATGTCGATGCGGAGACGTTGGCCAAGCCCGCGATCGACGCGGTCCGCTCCGGCGCGACGAAGATCGTGCCCAAGAGCTGGGAAAAGACCTATTTCAACTGGATGGAGAATATCCAGCCGTGGTGCGTGTCACGGCAATTGTGGTGGGGACATCGGATTCCCGCTTGGTTCGGGCCGGAATTGCGCGACGGAAAGCTAATAATTGAAATTTCGCGCCAGCAAACTGGCCGAAACAACAAAGATGTACAATTTTCCGGCACTAAGGTTTTTGTTGCGGAAACCGAGGAAGAGGCCGTCAGCTTGGCCCAACAATATTATGGTCCGGATGAAAAAGTCATCATCGGGAATACTGCGGCGGTTATTCCACAGCAGACCGAAGATGGCTTGCCAAATTACCAAGCTATTTCGATCGCGCGCGACCCCGACGTGCTCGACACCTGGTTCTCCTCCGCGCTGTGGCCGTTCGCGACGATGGGCTGGCCGGAAGACGAACACACCACGCCGTTTGTCCCGAGCGACGTCGAGGGACGTGGGGACACGACCAGCGGTGTCTCGACTGCGCTCGACACGAACGGGGCGGGGGAGGTGCCGTCGGTATCGGGCAAATCGCTCCTCGGCGGCCGTTATCCCAATGATGTGCTGATTTCCGGCTTCGATATCCTGTTTTTCTGGGATGCGCGGATGATGATGCAGGGTTTGCACTTCATGAAGGATGTGCCGTTCAAGACGCTGTATCTCCACGGTCTTGTCCGCGCCGGGGACGGGGCGAAGATGTCCAAGTCCAAGGGCAATGTCGTCAATCCTTTGGGCCTGATCGATCAATATGGTGCCGATGCTTTGCGCTTTTTCATGGCGGCGATGGAAAGCCAGGGGCGGGACATCAAGATGGATGAGCGCCGGATCGAGGGCTATCGCAATTTCGCGACCAAGCTGTGGAATGCCGCGCGCTTCTGCCAGTCCAACGGGATCGGTGCGTCTACCACGCTGGAGCCGCCGGCGGCGGACCTCGCGGTGAATCGCTGGGTGATCGCCGAGACGGTCAAGACGGTGCAGACGCTCGATCTCGCACTGGCCGATCTGCGCTTCGACGAGGCGGCGAACACGCTGTATCACTTCGTCTGGAGCCGCTTTTGCGACTGGTATCTGGAGCTGATCAAGCCCGTGATCCAGGGCGAGGGCGGCGTGCCTGCAACCGGCGATGCGGCGGACGAAACCCGCGCTGTCGCTGGCTGGGTGCTCGATCAGATCCTCGTGATGCTCCATCCGTTCATGCCCTTCATCACGGAGGAATTGTGGACCGAAATGGGTGCACGCGAGAGCGAGTTGATCGTCGCGAAATGGCCGATGGCCGATGCGCGGGCGCTTGATCCGGCAGCCGCGCAGGAGATTGACTGGCTGATCCGTGTGGTCAGCGAAATCCGCGCGGCGCGGACCGAATTGAATATGTCACCTGCAACCAAATTGAACCTCATCGTCCGCGATGCGGCGGCGGAGACGCAAGATCGGATCGCGCGCAACACCAGCGCCCTGAACCGTCTGGCGCGATTGAGCACGATCGAAATCGTCAGCAGCCATGATGGCGGGGCGGCGGCTCAGGTCGTGGTCGATGAAGCGACCTTCGTCCTGCCGCTGGATGGCGTGATCGATCTCGACGCCGAACGCGCGCGCCTAACCAAGGGCATAGAGGCTGCGGCCAAGGAACGCGATGCGCTCGCCGGTCGACTGAACAATCCAAGCTTCGTCGAGCGCGCCAAGCCCGAGGCGGTGGAGAAGGCGCGGGCGGATCATGCGGACAAGGCGGCCGAGGCGGAGCGGCTCCAGGCGGCTCTGTCGCGATTGGGGTGATCGTCCCCTCGGCCTTGTTGGCCATGATCCCTTGGGCAAGGGACGAAATCATCCCTCCCCGGCCCGGGGAGGTGGCAGCCGCAGGCTGACGGAGGGGCAGTCGCCGCGCTGAACTCTGAGAATATGGCGCATTGGCACTGCCCCTCCACCGCAAGCGGTCTCCCTCCCCCAAGGGGGAGGAATGCGACAGTGCAGCTTGTTGCTAGGCGGACCAGTGGATGCTGAAACGCGTTCAGCATGACGGCTGTGCATGTGTGATGATCGCGATCCTGCGGTCTTTCTTTCGTGCGGGCGAAAGCGAGAAGAGCCACCCCCAGCCCCTCCACGAAGGCGTGGAGGGGAGTCAGAAGAAAGCGGCAGCTTGACCGGGGTGTGGACACAAACGGCGTCACCCCCTTCCCTTCGATGGCGGGGTGAGTAAAGAAAGCCATGGCCAGCGCAGCAGACACCAAATCCGGTCCCAGGGATCTCACCACCGGGCCGATCAGCCGCACCTTGCTGGTGTTTGCGCTGCCGACGCTCGGCTCCAACATCCTCCAGTCGCTCAATGGCTCGATCAACACGATCTGGGTGGGGCGCTTTCTGGGCGAGGGGGCGCTGGCGGCCACGTCCAACGCCAATCTCGTCATGTTCCTGATGTTTTCGGGCGTGTTCGGTTTCGGCATGGCGGCCACGATCATGATCGGGCAGAGCATGGGCCGCCGCGATGTGGACGGGGTCCGCCGCGCCCTGGGCAGCGCGATCGGCCTGTTCGTGCTGATGTCCGCCGTGATCGCGACGCTGGGCTGGATCTTCGCGCCCGCGCTGCTCCGGCTGCTGGCGACGCCGGCAGACGCCTTTCCGCTGGCTCTGGCCTATCTGCGCGTGATCTTCCTCAGTATGCCGCCTTCCTTCCTCATGGTGTTGCTCACCATGGGGCTGCGCGGCACGGGGGATTCCATGTCGCCCTTCTGGGCCATGCTGCTGACGGTGGTGCTCGATTCGGCGCTCAATCCGGTGTTCATCCTCGGGCTTGGACCCGCGCCGCAAATGGGGATCGCCGGATCGGCCATGGCCACGCTGATCGCCAATGTCGTCAGCCTGATCGCGCTGGTCGTCTATATCTATCGCCGCGATCTGCTGGTGCGGCTGCGCGGCGCTGAATGGGGCTATCTGTGGCCCGATCCCGCGCTCATCCGCGTGATCCTCAGCAAGGGTCTGCCGATGGGCCTGCAGATGATCGTGATGTCCGCCTCGGCGCTGGTGCTGATCGGGCTGGTCAACCGTCAGGGCGTGGTGACCACCGCGGCTTATGGCGTCACCTCGCAGATATGGACCTATATCCAGATGCCCGCGCTCGCGGTGGGCGCGGCGGTGAGCGCCATGGCGGCGCAGAATATCGGCGCCGGTCGCTGGGATCGGGTGGACCGGATCGCGCGGGCCGGGGTGATCCTCAATCTGGTGATCACCGGCGCGATGGTGGTGCTGATCACGCTGATCGACCGGCAGGTGCTGGGGCTGTTCCTCTCGTCGGCAAGCCCGGCGATCCCCATCGCGCAGCATATCCATATCGTCGTGAGCTGGAGCTTCACATTGTTCGGCGTGGCGCTCGTGCTGTCCGCCATGATGCGCGCCAATGGCATCGTGATCGCGCCGCTGGTGATCCTGTTCATCTCTTCTTTTCCGGTGCGGATCGGCTTTGCCCTGCTCGGCCTGCCGCATCTGGGCGCGGACGCAATCTGGTGGAGTTTCCCCGCCGGCTCGATCGCCTCGATGATCCTGACCTGGGCCTATTACCGGCGCGGGACATGGCGCGAGGCCAAATTGATGGTGCAGCCGAGCGCGGACGAATGCCTGGAGAGCGTAAGCGCCGAAACCGAGCCAGCCGGGCGGATGACGCCGACGGGGTGAAGTCACTCTCAGGCACCGGTTGTCCCGAGCCCTTCGACTGCCTGCAAGGCAGGCGCTCAGGATAAACTTCGGCAAGGCCGCCCTTCGACCGCCTGCAAGGCAGGTGGTCAGGATAAACTTCGACAAGGCCGAAGTCGAGGGACGTTGGGCTTGGTCCAACGTCCCTCGACTTCGCTCGGGACGAACGGGCTTGGGGGCAGTTCTCTTGGGGGGCGAAGTTACGGCCCGGGTGCCGCCACCTCGATCACGCCGGCTGAAATCTTCGCGGTCACCGGGGTTTTCGCCAGCACCTCGCCGTCGATCGAGATGGCAAGCGGCGGTTCGGTGGTCACGCGCAGGCTCTTGCCGCTGAAGCTCTCCACCGTCCCGTGCCGCGCCTCCAGACGGAAGAAGCTGGCGAACCAGTTCCACACCAGACGCCGCTTGAAATGGCCGGTGACCGCCTGAACGACGATCTCGCCGCTATCCACCGTGGCACCGTCCACCAATTCGGTGCCGCCATGATAGGGGCCGTTGGAGATGCGCACCTCCACCACCTTCAGCCGCGTTTCGTTTTCGCCTTCGCCCACGATCAGCGTGAAGGGCTTGAAGCGCATGAATTTCCACGTCGCCCAGATCAGATAGCCGAAGCGGCCGAGCCAGGCCTTCAGAGTGTGCGGCACGGTTTCAGCGATCAGCGGGGAAATGCCGATCGCGGCGCAATTGGCGAAATAATCGCCATCGATCATGCCCAGATCGATCCGGCGATAATGGCCGTCCGCAATCACCTGCATCGCGCCGGGCAGATCGAGCGGGATGCCCAATGTGCGCGCAAAGCTGTTCGCGGTACCCAGCGGGAGCACGCCGAGCGCCACCTTCTCGCCCACCAGCATATCGACCAGGCCGCTCATCGTGCCATCGCCGCCGCCCAAGATCACCAGATCGGGCTTGTCCTCCAGCGCGCGCTTTACCGTGGTTTCCAACATGCTGGGCTTGCGCACCGCATGGGCTTTCACCGGGAAGGGCAGGGTCTTGGACAGCGCCCGCGCCTGTTTGAACAGCTTGCGCCCGCGGCGCGATTGGGCGTTGACGATCAGCGCGGCGGATTGGATGGTTCTCATCTGCGCTCAAACGCACGGAAACCGTTTCGGGCGCAATATCATTTCCGGCACTTGCGCGTTTTCGGGCATTGGCCGAAAGCGGCTTCATCATGACCGCTTCATTCCCCGCGCTTCGCCTTCGTCGCACCCGTTCCGCCCCGTGGAGCCGCGCGCTTCATGCAGAGACGCTGCTGACCCCGGCCGATCTGATATGGCCCCTGTTCATCAGCGAAGGGAAGGGTGTGGAAGAGCCGATCGCCAGCCTGCCCGGCGTCTCGCGCTGGTCGGTGGATGGCATCGTGGCGCGCGCGAAGGAAGCGCGCGATCTGGGGATTACCTGCATCGCGCTCTTCCCCAATACCCCACCCGCCTTGCGCACCGAGCGGGGGGAAGAGGCGCTCAATCCCGATAACCTCATGTGCCGCGCGATCCGCGCGCTGAAGGATCATGTGCCGGAGGTGGGCGTGCTCACCGATGTGGCGCTCGATCCCTATACCGCGCATGGGCATGACGGGCTGGTGGACGATGCCGGTTATGTGGTGAACGATACGACGTCGGACTTGCTCGTGGCGCAGGCGCTCAACCAGGCGCAGGCGGGGGCGGACATCATCGCGCCGTCGGACATGATGGACGGCCGCGTCGGCGCGATCCGGGCCGCGCTGGAAGGCGATGGCCATGTGAACGTGCAGATCATGGCCTATGCCGCCAAATATGCCTCGGCCTTTTATGGCCCGTTCCGCGATGCGGTGGGGTCTCGCGGGCTGCTGAAGGGCGACAAGAAGACCTATCAGATGGACTATGCCAATGCCGAGGAAGCGCTGCGCGAAGTCGCCGCCGATCTGTCGGAGGGGGCGGACAGCGTGATGGTGAAGCCGGGCCTGCCCTATCTCGATATCGTCCGCCGGGTGAAGGAACGGTTCGAAGTCCCGGTGTTCGCTTATCAGGTGTCGGGCGAATATGCGATGATCGAGGCGGCCGCCGCGGCGGGAGCGGGGGACCGCGATGCGCTGGTGCTGGAAACGCTGATGGCGTTCAAGCGGGCGGGCTGCACGGGTGTGCTCACCTATCATGCGGTCCACGCGGCGCGGTTGCTCCATGGCTGATTTTTCGATCATCCCGTTCAATGGAAAGACGCCGCGGATCGATCCCAGCGCCTTTATCGCGCCGGGGTGCCGGATCATCGGCGATGTGGAGATCGGGCCTGAGGCGAGCATCTGGTATAATTGCGTGCTGCGCGGCGATGTGAATTTCATCCGCGTCGGCGCGCGCACCAATATTCAGGATGGCAGCGTGATCCATTGCGATTCCGGCCATGGCACAGGCGGCGGCTATCCCACGATCATCGGCGATGACGTGTTGATCGGCCATCTGGCGATGGTGCATGGCACCTTGCTGAAAGACCGCAGCTTCGTCGGCCTCGGCGCGATCACGATGGACGGCACGGTGATCGAATCGGGCGGCATGATCGCGGCGGGCGGGATGCTCACGCCGGGCAAGACGATCGGCGCGAACGAACTCTGGACCGGGCGGCCCGCCAAATTGATGCGTGTGCTGACCGACGAACAGGTCGCGGGAAACATGATGGGCGTGGAAGGCTATCGTATCCTCGCCAGGGCGCACAAGGCAGAGAATGCGGCGCGCCTAGGCTAACGCAGTCTTAACCATAAGTGCTTAGGCCGTCGTCCATCTTGGGGGACGAATGGCAATGGCGACGATGGCGCAACCACTGGGCGCGATGCGAAACTGGCACGGGCCGGCCTTCGTACTGACCATATTGACCGGCTCATTCCTGCTCTTCCTGGTCCAGCCGATGATCGCGCGCATGGCCCTGCCGCGTCTTGGCGGCGCGCCTGCAGTGTGGAACAGCGCGATGCTGGTGTATCAGGCGCTGCTGCTGGGTGGCTATGCCTATGCCCATGCGATCAGTCGGCTCGCGCCGCGCCGGCAGGTCTTCATCCATCTCGCCCTGTTTGGCCTGGCTTCATTCTGGCTGCCGATCGGCCTAATCGCGGGCGATCCGCCCGCCGATGCGGCGCCGCTGATCTGGGTGCCGTGGCTGCTCGTGCTTTCGATCGGGCCATTGTTCTTCGTGGTGGCGGCGCAAGCACCGCTCATGCAACGCTGGTACAGCCTGTCCAGCGGCGGACGGGATCCCTATGCGCTTTATGCCGCGTCCAATCTGGGCAGCTTCGGCGGCCTGATCGCTTATCCATTGCTGGTCGAACCGCGAATGCCGATCCTGGCGCAAAGCGCACTCTGGACCGGGGGCTATGTCGTGCTGGCGTTGCTGGTGGCCACATGCGCGTTTCTGCTGCCGCGTCAGGGCATAGCCGAAGCACCGGTGGCGCAAGCCCCGGCCATCAGTCTGCCGCGCTTGCTTCAACTCCACTGGATCCTGTTGGCCGCCGTGCCCTCCGGCCTGATGCTGTCGACGACAACCTATCTCACCACCGATATCGTGGCGATGCCGCTTTTGTGGGTGATCCCGCTGGGATTGTATCTGCTCAGTTTCAGCGCCGCCTTTGCAGTCAATCGCACCATGGCCGACGCTGTGACAAAGGCGGCACCGGTATCGATCCTCCTGCTGGGCGGCTTTGCCCTGATCGGGGATCAGGATCAGCCGATCTTCCGTGCGGGATTAAGTGTGCTGCTGCTGCTGGTTGTCTCGATCGCGCTGCACACGAAAATGTATCGCCTGCGCCCCGAAGCAGAGCATCTCACGAATTTCTATCTCTTCATGTCGATCGGCGGCGTCATCGGCGGGCTTTTCGCGGCGCTCATCGCGCCCATGGCGTTCGACTGGACCTATGAACATCCGCTGATGATCATGGCCGCGGCTTTGCTGGTTCCCCATGCGATGGCCTTCGCGCCTTTGCGTCGATTGTGGGGGACGGGGCAGCGTGCCCGGATCATGACGCTGACCGTAGCGCTTTTCGTGCTGCTTCTGTTCGTTCAGGCGGTTTCCCTCGCCCTTCCGCGCGCGTTATGCGGCGCACTCATCCTCGCATTGGGCGTGCTGAGCCTTGGCCGCGCCATCCCGTTGACGATCGCGCTCACCGGATTGTTGCTTACTTTCGGGGGGTGGGAATCGATCGCGGCATCGCTCACGGACAATGCGCGCACCCGGAGCTATTTCGGCATCTATACCATCGTCACTGACAAGAATGCGCAGGCCCGCAAACTGGTGCATGGCACGACCGTGCATGGCATCCAGATATTGAAGCCCGGTCGCGAGACTGAACCCACCAGCTATTACGTCCGAAAATCGGGCGTCGGGCGCGTCATGGCGGCGCTGGATGCCCATGCAAGGGTCGGCATCGTCGGATTGGGAGCGGGCACACTGGCCTGTTACCGCAAACCGGGACAATCGTGGCGTTTTTACGAGATCGACCCGGCGGTTGCGCATATCGCGCGCGATTCGGGGCAGTTCAGCCTGCTGGCGCGTTGCGCACCAGGCGTTCCGATCGATATCGGCGATGCGCGACTGACCTTGCGCGATGCGCAACCGGCGAGCCTCGATTTTCTGGCGCTCGATGCCTTTTCTTCCGATTCGGTTCCGATGCATCTGCTGACCCGCGAAGCATTCGATATTTATGGCCGCACGCTCGCACCCAAGGGAATGCTCCTCGTGCACATTTCAAACCGCTATCTGGAGCTCGAGCCGGTCGTCGCAGCAGCGGCCGCGGCGGGCGGATGGCATGGTGCGATCATGCTCTATGACATCGGCAAGGATAAGAGCGCGGCGCCCTATGCTTCCAGTTCGCTCTGGGTTGCCTTGTCCCGGGATGCTGGCACTGTTGCCGGATTGAACGATATGAGGGGCGATCCGTCCGGGTCGTGGCGTCCGTTGCAGCAAAGGCCGGGCTTCACCGCCTGGACCGATGATTTCTCCAGCATCCTGCCTCTATTGAGGGGCTGGGCGCAATAGTTCAGGGTTGGCGAAGCGCTGACTGCAAGGACAAAAGCTTGGCGGCCTGCCGATCGTAAAGCGTCTGGACTTCGCTGTGCGCGGCTTCGGTTTCGATGAGCCCGCCGGCCTTGGCGTCGGTCACGGCCTTTCCCGCAATCTCGATATAGAGCGAATCGAGCGTGGCCATGGCCGTGGCCGTCGGTGTGCGGGCTGCGTCGAGCACGGAAAGTTGCTGTTGCGCCGTGATCCAGGCCTCTCCGCTCACTGCACCACCGCGCGCGGCGGCAATCGCGCGCTCGGCAGCCGGCAGTGCCGCCGTAAACGCAGCATCACCACCACGCGCCTGGTTCAGCAGCGATTCGAGCTGCCGGCTGACAGCGGCGTCTGCAGGGGCAGGCGGCGGCAGGGGGGTGGATTTGGGCTCCTCGCCGCGCTGCTCGATCGCGCGGGGGGCGAGCGAGGGGTAATTCGAGGCGGTTCTCGCACAGGCCGAAGCAGCGAAAAGGCAGAGCAGAGCGGCGGCAGCGGGAATTTTCATGAAATCGCTCTAGGCGTGGTTGAAAATCACCGCAACGGGGTTGCGTGCTCCGTTCGATCCATCTATGCGCAGCCCTCCAATGCGCCCGTAGCTCAGCTGGATAGAGCATCAGACTACGAATCTGAGGGCCGGGCGTTCGAATCGCTCCGGGCGCACCATTACCCCTCCTCACGCGCATCGCGGCCATCGGCCGGGTGCATCAGGGCGTCAGCGGCGGCTGCCACAATTCGATCGCAAGGCCTTCGGGATCGTGGATTCGTGCGAAGCGGCCGGTGAGCGGATCATCCCATTCGGGCTTGGTGATCACCGCGATGCCCGCGGCTTCCAGACTGGCGATCAGACCATCGAGATCGCTCACGCGGAGGTTGATCATGAAGGCCTTGTCCGCGGCGAAATAATCGCTGTCTTGCCTGAAGGGGGTAAAGACGGTGGGGCCGCCCTGAGCCATCCACAGCCATTCATTGGGCTGGGCCTGCGGATCGGAGACGCAGCCCGCGCCGACGCCCAAATGGTCGCGATACCAGCGCGTGAGCGCATCGGGATCGCGCGCGCGGAAAAACAGGCCACCCATTCCCAAGACCGGCATGAAGATCCTCCCATGATCTGCGCCTCTCGCAACGCAGATATAGCAGATTGCGCGCGGGAGCGCACATCCCCTTGCCCCGCCTCCCGGAATTTGGCATGGGCCTGCTTCCGCGCGAGCGCGGGCGCTTAGCTCAGTTGGTAGAGCATCTCGTTTACACCGAGAGGGTCGGCGGTTCGAGCCCGTCAGCGCCCACCATCGGCCTTCGGCTCAGGCCAGAAAGGCCCGGATCCGTTCGATCACCAATTCCATCGCGGGCTCATGTGAACGCAGGATATGATTGTCCGTATCCAGCGTGACGAGCGATGCGCCGCGGATCGACGCGGCGAGTTCCATTGCCTGATCGATCCCGATGCGCTGATCGCCGCGCGCGTGCAGCACCAGAGTGGGCACATCGAGCGCGGTCAGCCGGTGGCGCACGTCGATATCACCGAACAGATCGAGGAAGGCCGCCGCGTTGGCGGGGGAGACCGTGCGGCGCTGGAAATCGTTGAACCAGTCCAACTCCGCGGGCGTGGCGGAGGGGGTGAAGCTCTGCGAGAAGATCTGGCGATAGGCGGGGGAATCCTTGCCCCAGCCATGTTTGACCAGCGTGATGATCGCCTCGCGCTCGGCGGCGTCGCCCGCGTCCAGGCGGTGCCGCCAGCCGGTGCTGTAGCCGCCCAGGAGGATGAGATGGGAGACGCGGTGGGGATGGCGCGCGGCATATTCGATCGAGACCGCACATCCCTGAGACAGGCCGAACAGCGGGAAGCGCTCGAGCCCGAGCGCGTCGACCACCGTTTCCAGATCGGTGACCAGCGATTCGAAGGTGAGCGGTCCGATCTCCCAATCCGAAAGGCCATTGCCGCGCTCGTCATAGCGGACCAGCCGGAAATGCTCGGATAGCCCCTCCACCATGCGGCCCCACAGCGGGCTGCCCCAATCCAGCTCGAGATGATTGAGCCAGTTGGCGGTCTTGACCAGCATCGGCCCTGCGCCCGTGACGGAATAAGCGATGCGCACGCCATCGGGCGCGCGGCAATAATGCACGTCCTGATGCTTTGGCGGCGGAGAGGGGGCGGGATCGGTCGCGTCGACCAGGCCGTCGCGCGCGGCGGACAGGCGCAGGCGGACCGCCTCAGGCTGCGCCGGATCCACCGCGGCGGTGGCCAGCCATGCGGCGCGACGGTGATCGAGCGCCATGCGCTCGGCCCGCAGCCACAGCGCATAATCATCGAGACCCGAGAGATCGAGGCCGGGCAGCGGGGCTTCCAGCGCGCGCGCAGCGTCGAGCCGCGCGATTGTGAAACCCGCGGCGTGGAGCGCGACGCGTTCGCGGTCCGCCACCAGCAATGCTGAATCGGGGCCGAGCATCGTGCGGATCTTGGTAAGCGACCAGCGCAGCGCCGCGCGCGGATCATCGGGCAGATCGAAGAATAATTCGCACAGCCGATCGCGGCGCACGGCTTTGCCATGCAGCAGGAGATAGACGAACAAAGCGCGGGTCTTGCGCGAGGCAGGCAGCGCGAGCGGCGCGCCGGCGCGGACCAGCGCCAGTTCGCCGAACACCTCCACCTCTATCGTGTCACCGACGCGCTCCATGGCGGCCTGCTCCCTTGCGTGATCGGCATGGTTTCAACGCCTGCGTAACAAATTTCAACGCTGGTTCAAACGCTGCGCCCAACGCGCCGGGATCAGGACGGCCTCCAGCAAACACAGGAGCGGAGCGATGTTGAAACATTTGAGCAGCCGGAGCGAGGTGCTGGCCAGTTGGGCGGTGCTGATGAGCGTGTGGATATTGATCCCGCAGATCGTGCTGATCTGAGCGGGCGGAACGGGTTTTCAAACAAGAAGAGGATTTCAGAGATGTGCAATAGCATGACGATCGATGCGCCGCAGGCGGACGCCCTGACTCCGGCCGAAACGGCGTTCACAGGAAAGCTGATCGAGATGATCAATCATGGCGCGACGGGGCTGATGCTTTCCGTGGGGCATCGCACCGGGCTGTTCGAGGCAATGCGCGACGGGCGCGGCATGACGAGCGAGCAACTGGCGCATCGCGCCGGGCTGAATGAACGCTATGTGCGCGAATGGCTGGGCGCGATGACCACGGCGGGCATCGTATCGTTCGACCGGGATGCCAGACTCTATACGCTGCCCGAGGCGCACAGACCGTTTTTGGGGCGCGGGGCGGCCAAGGGTTCGATGTCCAGCATGTTCCAGTTTCTCGCAGTGCTCGGCGGAGTGGAAAGCCGGATCGTGGAATGCTTCCACAAGGGCGGTGGGGTTTCCTATGCGGAATTTGAACGGTTTCACGAGTGCATGGCCGAGGAGAGCGAACAGACCGTGGTGGTGGCGCTGGACGATGCGATCCTGCCGCTGGCACCGGGGCTGATTGCGCGGCTTGAGGCGGGGATCGCCGTGGCGGATATCGGCTGCGGGATCGGCAAGGCGATGAACCATCTGGCCGCGCGCTTTCCCAACAGCCATTTCACCGGATTCGACCTGTGCGAGGAGACCATCCTGCTGGCGCAGCTCGATGCGCGCGAACAGGGGCTGGAGAATGTGCGCTTCGCGGCAGTGGACGCCACGGGGCTGGCGGGCGACGCGCAGTTCGATCTGATCTTCACCTTCGACGCGGTGCATGATCAGGCCGAGCCGGCCGCGGTGCTGGCGCATATCCGGCGGCTGCTGAAGCCCGGCGGCGTCTATCTGATGCAGGATATCGACGCCGCGAGCGATGTGGCGGACAATATGGACAATCTGCTGGCACCCTTCACCTATACGATTTCCTGTATGCACTGCATGACCGTATCGCTGGCGCAGGGCGGGCAGGGTCTGGGCGCGGCCTGGGGCGAGCAACTCGCGCTGGCGATGCTCAAGGGCGCTGGCTTTGCCGATGTGACGACGCACCGGCTGCCGCACGATATCCAGAATCTCTATTATGTGTGTCGGTAATGTACGTCACTCATCGTCATGCTGAACTTGTTTCAGCATCCATTGGTCCGTCCGGCCCATGTTCGTGACTTTGGAATGGACCCTGAAACAAGTTCAGGGTGACGGTTGCTTTGCGACTCAAAGCCCCCGCACGAGCCGCACGGCCATGGCGATCCAGGGGGGATCGGCGATGACATGCTGGCGCGCGCCGGATTCGAGCGGGAGGAGATGGAGCTTGCCGCCTTCGGACGCCGGCGCTTCACGGCCGATGAGGCGGCCGAAGACGAAACGGCCGGCGGGGCGGGGGATGAGCACGTCGCGATTGAGCGCGAGGCCAAAGGCTCCGGGCGCGAGCTTGCGGCACCAGATTTCGTCTCCGGCGCGGTAATCGCCCGTGCCGGTCTCGACGAGGATCGCGACCAGATCGGGCGCGGCGAGCGGCGGGGTGACGACCTGTTCATGGCGCGGCGCGTGCGGGCCTTCCGCCCCGAGGATCGCGGCCACCGGAAGATCGGCGCGATCCGGCAATTTCACCAGATCGGCGGCGGTGACGCCCAGCGCATCGGCGATGCGATTGAGCCAGCCGACCGACACGGTGCGCGTGCCGGTTTCGAGCCGTCCGATGGTCTGCGCGGTGGTCGGTGGTCGGCAGAGTGCGGCGACATCGGCCAGCGTAAGCTTCTTCGCGCGGCGCACCTCGCGGATTGCGGTGATCATCTTTGCCCCCAAAGCGTTCGTGTAACCGATACGGTTTGTTTCTTTCCTACAATATTGCCTTCGTGGCAAGAGGGGGCGATTCGGACGCGGAGGTTGCTATGCAGGAATTGATCGAATGCGGCTTTGAAGATGGCGTGATCGTGCCGCGGCGGCGCGGCCGCAGCGTGACGGTCAACATGGCTGAATCGCCCTTGTCATGGCTGCGCGCGCGGGGGATGGTTTCGGCGCGGCAATATGAAGCGGGGGAGCGACTGCGCGCGGATTACGAGATGGCGTCGCTCGGCCCGCGGGTGACGATGGGCTGGAATGCGGCACCCGTGGCGAAGGGCCGGCGCGGTGCGCCCGATGCGATCGATCCCACGCTGGCGCAGATTGCGGCGAAGCGGCGGTTCGACGCGGCGGCGGGTGCGGCGGGGCCGGGGCTGAACGATGTGCTGTGGCGGGTGGTGTGCGCGGGTGAGGGGCTGGCCCATGCGGAAAAGGCGCTGGGATGGCCGGTGCGCGCGGGGAAATTGGTGCTCGGTTTGGCGCTGGACCGGCTGGCGGATCATTATGGGCTGGGGTGATCCCAGGCACCGTTTGGGCTGAGGGCTATTGGGATTTGGCCGATTTATCCTGGGCGGGTGGCTCCTCACACGACCGGGGCGGCGTGGGTGCGCGGGGCGTTCGCGTCTTCACACCCGCGGCCTGCAGCATTTCGGCCAGTTCGGGATCGGCGACGTAGCGCGCGAAGGGGTGGGGATGCTCTTTGCGCAGGCAATAAGGAAAGAGCGGCCAGCGCTGGGCGAGCGCCAGGCCCAATGCGGGTCTGAAACCGAAATCGGTGGGGTTGAGCGCCTTGGAGGGCAGGAAATATTTGCCCAGCACCGGATCACCGGGATTGAGGGTGTAGCGGATCTCGACAAGGCCTGGCGGCACGGGGCGGAGATTCTTGCACTCTTGCGGGGCGAGACCGTCATCGGGGAGATCGGCATAGCCGGGCATTCGGAAATCCACGCAGCCGATCGCGCCGGCCATGAAGATCAGCCGGTAGCGATTGCGATGATCGGGCAAGGGCGGGGGGTTGAGGAAGCCGGGATTGCCCGCCACGCCATCATCGGGATCGAAATCCAGCGCCTCTATGCCTCGCATGAAACCCGCATCCTGGGGCAGATCAGCGAGCGCGGCGAGGACGACTGCGGCACCGCGGCTGTGCGAGATGAGGTGCACGTCCTTATCCTTCACGCGGGCGAGGATGCGACGGAGACCGCGCGCGCCCGCGACCTTGCTATAGGCGGCGGCATCGAACCAGAAGCGTGCCGGGGCGATGCTCATGCTGGTCTTGGGCGGATTGGTGACCAGACCATCCCAATAGAATTCCACGATCCCGTCCCCGGCCCGCGGCGCGATCGTCTGGCGGATCACGCGATAGGCGTCGCGCGCCTCCTCCTCGTCATTGTTGATGCCATGGACCAGAATGAAGAGGCGCTTGCGCCCGGCCATGAAGCGTTCGAGTTCGTCGAGCTGACGCGCTTCATCGGATTTGATCAGGGCGTAGAGCGCGGGCTTCGGCTTTGCCGGATCGAGACTTTCGGCGAGCAGCGATCCGGCGTGCCATTTCTTGTGCGGCGGGGTGAAGGCGCGATCCCAGCGGCTGGGATAGAAGGTGCCGTTGCTATCGGTGAACACGCGGCGCACCTCGGCCACCGGGCTGGCGGTGAAGCTGTGCGTATAGGGGAAATTATGCCGATAGGCGCAGCCGCCCGTCAGCAGGAGCAATGCTGCAAACCCCAAGCGGACCCAGTGCATCTAGGGGTTGGCTCCCATGTCGATTTTGGCTTCGGTTTCGGCCGCGGCTTCGGCGGGCTTCATGAACTTGCCATAGGCCCAGCCGATTGCGATCAGCGCGAGGCCAAGACCAAGGAAGGAGAGGATGCGCAAAATGCCCTCCAGCGCGGCGGCGTCGACGAGAAACACCTTCAATGTGACCGCGGTGAGCAAGCCGAGGCCGGCCAGGCGGATGCCCCGCGTGCCGGTCATCAGGCCGCGTGCCAGCCAGAGCAGGGCGAGGCCGAGCAGGATGGCGGAATAGAGATAATTTTCTCCGGTGTGGATCGTGAAACCGTTGATCAGCGTGCCGTGGGTCAATTGGCGGACCGCGCCGAGGGTGGCGAGGATCACGAGCAGGAGCGCCGCGCCATGGGCGAGCTTTGCGATCTGGGCGCGCGCGATGTGCGGCACCGACAGGCGCAGCCAGAGCGCGGCGAGACCGGTGTGGATCACGGCGAGGTTGAGGATCGGGAGGCTGCCCACCTGCTGCGCGATCAGAAGCGGCGACAGGAACAGCAGATCGAACCAGAGGAAGCGGAAGAGGGCGAGGCCGATCAGCACATAGCCTGCCGGTTTCAATCGGGGGATCCGGGCGAGCGCGGCCCAGCCTGCGGCGAACAGCGCCTGGGTGATCAGCGCGCGTTCGAGCAGGCCCAGGCTGAGGAATTGCGCGTTGGTGGCGATGGCGAGCGGCTGCTTGGCGAGCGCATAGAGCATGGCGGTGAGCGCGACGCCGGTGGCCAGCAGGATCGGCGGGCGGGCGCGGGGATCGATCAGCGCCGGGCGCATCCAGAAGAGACCAGCCAGGATCGCAGCCGGGGCACCGGCCTCGCGCAGCAGCGTGAAGATCGGTGGGATGAACGGATAGGGGACCGTCTCCCCGATGAGCGAGCGCAGCAGAAGAGCGGCCATGGGGGCGAGCGCGGGCAGCATGGCGATAAAGGCGGCGATGATCGAGGCGAGCGCGCCATTCTTCGGGAGCAGGCGGGGTGCGGCGGGCGCGGCGCAGGCAGTGGCGATCAGCGCGAGCGCGATCGCGTGCCAGGGCGCGGGGATGATCGCGAGCGGCACGCTGATCGCGAGCAGCCAGGCGGCCCAGTGAATGAAGGGCTGCGCATGGCGGCCGCGCAGGCACCATGCGGCGAGCCCGAGGAATATTGCCGGGAGCAGCCCGAATTGCAGGACGATCTTGATCGCAGGGATTGCGCCGCCGCCGAAGACGGACTCGGCATAAGCGGTGGCGCGCAGGCCGTAATAGCCAAGCACCGCAAGGGGCGTGGGGATGAGCGCGGCGCGCGCGGTCCAGCGGTCTCCGGTGGTGCGCGACCAGGCGGCGAGCGCGGCGGCGGAGGCGAGCAGGACGGCGGCGAACCAGTCCGGCGCGGCGACCTGCGCGATCGCGATGATCGCGAGCAAAGCGGCGGTGGCCGCGCTGGTGGCGAGGCCGAGAATGGCTGTGAGGTTGATGGGAAATGTTGAAGTGCCCACCCCCAGCCCCTCCCGGGAGGCCGGGAGGGGAGTTTGATCGAGCGCTTCTCCCCCCTTCCCGCTCTTGCGGGAGGGGCTGGGGGTGGGCACTTCTTCTAGCTCTCCGACATCCGCCATATCGCGATAGCGCCAGCTCAGCGACGCGCACGCCGCCGCTGCCAGTGCGGCCAGAATGAAGCGCACCCCATCGCCGGGCAGGTCCGTCCCGAGCGCATAGGTCAGGATGAGCGGCGTGGCGGTCGCACCTAGCGCGATGGCGGTCCATTGGCGCTGATCGGGCCGGCGGCGCGCGAGCGTATGGCCGGCCACGCCGAACAGCAGGGTGAAGCCGAGTGCGGCCAGCGGGGCGTTGGCCGGGTCGGCGTTTAGGAAAGCGATGACGAGCAGCACCAGCATCAGGCAAAGCGCGGCACCCGCGCCGGGGGTTAGTCTGGGATCGCGCCAGGCCAGGAACAGGGCCGCGGCGGCGAGCAGGCCGTAAAGCCCCCAGGCGAGCGGGCTGAACTGAAGCTGGGGCGCGAGCAGGACGAGCTGGATCAGCCCGACGACGAGCGGCGCGAGCCGGACGGGGGTGCGCTGCGTGCCCGCCTTGGGCAGCGCCAGCGTGGCGGCGAAGGCCAGCACGATGACGAACAGGCCAAGCCATTGCAGCTCTTCGGGGGCCGCCAGGGCCATCAGCACCAAGGGCCAGGCCAGGCCGCCGCCGGTGGCCGCGAGCGCGAGCCACATCCAGCCGCGATGGATGGCGAGCGCGAACAGCCCCGCGGTGAACAAGGCGAGATAGACGAGCAGGGGCGCGATGCTGTGTGGATCGATCCCGGTGACGAAGGGCGCGAGGAAGCCGCCGAGCAGCCCCATGATCGCGGTGGGCGGGCCATGGCGGAGCGAGAGGCCGAGTGCGGCGAGCGTGATCGCGATCATCGCGACAAAGGCTGATCCCGCGCCGACGAGGCCGTAAAGCTCGGCCGCCATATAGAGCGTGCCATAAAGGCTGGCGATGCCTGCGCCGGCCAATGCCTGGGCGACGCGGGGATCGTCCCGCGTGGCGTTCAGGCGGCGCGTGACTTCGCTGCCGGCAAGCAAGGCAAGGCCGAACAATGCGCCGATGATGGAGCGGACGCCGGGGCCGAGCAGGCCACTTTCGATGGAGAAGCGCACGAGGAAGAAGGCCGAGAGGATCAGCGCGACGCCGCCGATCCAGATCGGGAGCTTGCCGCCGATGAGATTTTCGAGGCCGCCGGATTGGGATCTGGCCGGCCTGATCGGGGCGGGCTCTTCTGCGGGGAGCGGGATTTCAGATACGGGTTCAGGCGGCGGCGCGGTGATCGTCTCCACCGAAGGTGCGGCGATATGCGCCGCGCGGCGGACGATACGCGCGGGCGTGACGACGGGGAGCGCTGAATCGGCGATCGTTACGGCTGGCGATTCGGGAATGGGCAATACGGCGACATCGGCATCATCGCGCGCGGCCAATTGCCGTTCAAGCAGGGTTACCCGCGCGGCGAGGCGCAACAGCATGACGAAAAGGGCGATGACGGCGATCGTCAGGAGGAACATGCGCGGGTCCGTCTGGTTGGCGGGCCGGGCGACCATGACATGGCCGCGCGACAATGTCGCCCCTTGGCTAGCGGGCGGCGTTGGGCGCGGCGGCGCGCCTGACCGCGCGGGCGAAGGCCAGACCGCGATCGGGCGCCAGTTCGAAAAAGAGCTGCGGCTCGATCAGTTCAAGCTCCATCAGGAGATAGCCGCCCGCGCCATCGGCCACCAGATCGACCCGGGCATAGAGCGGCGGCGCGCCGATCAGCGCGAGCACGGACTGCGCAGCGGCCAGCGCGGCGGGCGGCGCTTCTGTGGCGACATTGCGGCCGCCATATTGGATCTGGACGCGAAAATCACCGGACTGCGGCACTTTGAGCACGGCATGGCTGAACGCGCCGCCGAAATAGAAAAGCGAATATTCGCCCTCGCTTGAGATGGCGGGGAGCATGGGCTGGATCAGCGTGGGGCCGCCGAGCGCGCTTTCTGGCAAGGGATTGCCCGGTTGGACCGGAATCACGCCATGCGCGCCCGCCGAGATGGTTGGCTTGGCGATGAGCGCGATATCGCCGAAAACCGCGCGGGCCTCATCCAGCAACGCCGGTGTTGCGGCTTCTGCAAAAACCGAGGGCACGACGGGCGCGCCGCGATCCGCGAAATCGAGCAGATAGGTCTTTTCGCCATTCCAGCGCAGCATGGCGGGGGGATTGGCCATGCGAATATTGGCGGCTTCCCAATCATCCAGCTTTGCACGCCACAGCGCGGGCGCGTCATGATAGCCCCAGACGAGCAAGGGCAGGACGAGATCGTAACGCGCGAGATCCGCCCCGGATGTCCATGGCACGAAATCCGGCACGATCCCGTCCAGCGCCAGAGCGGCGGTGAGGATTCCGCGCTGGATCGGCAGCATCGGCGCATAAGCGGTATGGTCGGGATCGGGGACGAGAATGGCGATCTTGGGCATCGCGCGGGAATAGGGGCTGGATGGGCGGGGTGGCAAGGGCTCGCCACTCTTCTGTCATCCTCGCGAACGCGGGGATCCCGCTTTTATGTGAAGCATCCGAAGAAGAAGCGGGATCCCCGCGTTCACGGGGATGACGGGAGGAAAGAGCGGCGCTAGGCTGTGGCAGAATAGGACATGAGGGGCTGCGTGATGATGATACTCTATGGCAATTCGATATCGCCTTATGTGCGCAAGGTCTTGGCCTATGGCGCTGAAAAGGGGCTGGAATTCGATCTGCGCATGGCGGGCATGGGCGTGGGCGACGCGGACTTCGTGGAGGCCAGCCCGTTTCGCAAGATGCCGGGTTTCCGCGACGTGGGCGGTGGCGAGGATGGCGGGGATTTCACCATCTGCGATTCCACCGCGATCATCGCCTATCTGGAGGCCAAATATCCCGAACCCAATCTGATCCCGAAAAGCCCGGCAGCCCATGCGCGGACGATCTGGTATGAGGAATTCGGCGACACCATTTTGATGGGAACGGGGCGCAAGATGTTCTTCAACCGGCTGGTCTCGCCGCGCTTCCTGAAAATACCGGGCAATCTGGAAGAGGCGGATCTGGCGGAGCGCGACGAATTGCCGCCAATCCTGGACTATCTGGAAAGCGTGATCCCGGACTCCGGATTTCTGGTGGAGGACCGGCTGACCCTGGCCGATCTGGCGGTGGCCAGCCCGTTTGCCAATCTGGGGCATATCAACGTCACCGTGGACCCCGCCACCTATCCACGCACCGCGGCCTATGTCGACGCCATCCTCGCCCGGCCGAGCTTCGCCCATATCGTGGCGGGGGAGCGGGCGTTTCTGGCGCGGTGATCTCGAGACGGGATATTCTGGCGGGGAGCGCGATTTCGGCGGCGCTGTTTGCCGGGCGTGCTGGCGCGGCGGTGCCGGTTCCTGTGGATGCGGCGTCGGCGCATGGGTTCATCCTGTCGCTGGGCTATGCCGGGACGGTCCGTCCCTTGGCCAATACGCATAATGACGGCGCGCTGATCGCGGCGCGGCTGGGGGCGCTGCAATTCGGGACGGTGGATCATCTGCGCGATCCCGACGAGACGGTGTTCACCCAGCGGCTGCAGGCGTTCATGGAGCGGGTGAAGCCCGGCGATCTGGCGTTCCTTTATTATGCCGGGCATGGCGTTCAGATCCGCGGCGTCAACTATCTGCTGATGGAGAACGGGCGGACCTTCATCTCCATGCAATCGCTGATCGAGACCCTGCGCGGCGCGACGGATACGATCGTATTGCTGCTCGACGCCTGCCGCACCGCGCTGGACGGCGCGATCCCCGCGCGCGAGGGGCGCGGGCTGAGCGTGGTGAGCGCGACCGAAGCGGAATTGCTGCTAATGCCGAAGGGGGACGGGCGTGATGAACTGGGGTTCGAGCTGAAGGCGATCGCGGGGGGCGCGCCGGCGCGGCGGATCGGATCGTTCGAATTGCGCGGCACAGGGATCAAGATCGTGTTCGCCACCGACCCCCAGAATGTGGCGGCGGACGCGGCCGAATTGGGCGACCGCAACAGCCCGTTCGCCTTCGCCATCGCGCGACGGCTGGGGGAGCGGCGGAGCCTGGACGATGTGATCTCGCTGGCGACCGGTGACGTTGTGACCGCAACCGGCGGCGCGCAATCGCCCTGGGCGCAAGGCTCGATCGGCCGCCCGATCTTCCTGGCGGGGCCACCGCTCAACAGGAACCCGGCGAAGGTGCCGTTTCAGGTGCCGGGGTGATTTCAGCCCTCTCCCGCGGAAAGCGGGAAAGGGCTTAGAAGGTGGAGGCGCTCGTTCTGTCCTAGAACCGCATCGACATGTTCAGTTCCGGGGCGATGGCGAAGATGGGGTAGGCACCCTTGGTCTGGACATAGAAGACATAGCCGCGGCCGCGGGTGCCGATGGTGAGGCGGTCGGTAAGGAAATAATTATAGCCGAGCGCGATGTCTCCGATATAGCCGATCCCCTGTGTGTCACGCTGCGAGACGCGCGTGACGCCGGCGAATGTGGCGGTCTCGTCTTCCTTATAGTGGCCGAGACCTAGGCCGAAGCTGAATTGCGCGGAGACCGCGTGGCGGCTTTGTGCGCCCAGGCGGCTGGCGAGGCGCAGGCCGATCTCCGCAGCGTCAATCGAGAAATCATAATCATTATCCTCGACATCCGCGCCGCCATCGATCAGCGTTTCGCGCGCCTTGGCGGAAAAACGATGATAGCCGCCGATGATGGTGACGTTGGTTTCGGATGGGGTATATTCGGCGAGCAATGCCAGTTCGCGACGGTTGCCGCGATAAGCGTAACGCGCGCGGCGGGCGCTGTCATCAAAGACATAGGTGCCATTGCCCTTGCCATAAAGATAGGTGGCGGTGACGCCGAAGCGGCCATCGGGATTGCGCAGGCTGACCGAAGCGCCCGCGCTGATCAGCGTTTCGAGACCATCCGCATCGGCATCGGGCAGAAAGAAGACATTCTGGACGCGGGGCGTGACTGTGACGCTCCATTTTGGCGGCACCTCCTCGGCTTCATCCTGCGCGATGGCGGGCGCGACGGCGTTCAGCGCCAGCACGCCAGCCAGAATGAAGCGATATCCCATCATGGCAGCCCCCCACCCAACGGCGTGATCGCCGTCTCCGCGCAAGCATGGCATCAGCGTCGAGCTTGCACAATATCAATTGTCGGGTGATGGAAATGGTATTCTATAACCAAATAGGAGATTTATATTGACATCGTGACGCTCATATGGCAAAGATTTGGACGCTGAAGAATTGCGAGTCGGGGGCTTCGGGCTCTCATCGATGACGGGATAAGGGCCGGAGCGGTGATGCCGCTTTCCGGCCCTTATGCTGTGTGGAGTATGCGGGATGGGCAAGCGCGGGGATGGATGGACCAGGGCGAAAGAGGATCTGTTCTTTGCGCTGCTGGCGGAGACCTGCAACGTGAGCGCGGCGCTGCGGGGCGCGGAGATGAGTTCTGGCTCGGCCTATCGGCGGCGCTTGAAATGCGCGGCGTTTCGCGCGCGCTGGGCCGAGGCGGTGCGCGAGGGGTATGCGGTGTTCGAAGATTTCCAGCTTGCCGATTATGGCAACAGGATCCCCTCGCTGACGTTCGAGATCGAGGCGGATGACGGGGCGGTGACATTGAGTGCGATCGCTTCAGCGCTGAGCGATGGTACCGTGTCCGGCGGCACGCTGGCGCTGGGCGGTTATGCGGCGTCGGGCGACAGCGTGCGCGGGGCGATCGAGGCGCTGGCGGACGCGGCGGGTCTTTCCCTGGCCGATGACGGGCTTGCGTTGATGCTGACCAATCGTGGCGCGGCGGAGGCAAGCGTTCCACGCGGCGACTGGCTGCCGGACGCAGAGAGCGAGCGGGGGGCCGCGCTGACGATCCCCGACGCGCTGGCGCTGGCTTATTATGAACCGGCGCGTGACTATCAGGCCGGGCTGCAACGCGCGACGCGGGGCGGGGCCGGGCGCAAGACCGAACGAGTCGAATTGCCCGTGGCGATCCGACCGGGGCAGGCCAAGGCGATGGCCGAGGCGAAACTGGCGCGGGATTGGGCGGCGCGCGAGCGGCGGCGGATCGGGTTGTCCTGGCGCTGGATGACGATGCGGCCGGGCGCGGTGATCACGCTGGAGGGCGAGGCCGGTCTGTGGCGGATTGCCGAATGGGCGCTGGAGGGCATGGCGGTGAAACTCTCGCTGGTCCGCGTGCGTGGCGGGAGCGACGGCGCGATGCCTGAGGCCGAGCCGGGCCGCGGGGTGGGTTCGCTCGATGCGCCGCATGGGCCGACGATCCTGCATCTGCTCGATCTGCCTGATCCGGGCGAGCCCCCTGCGACGGCGCCGCGGCTTTATGCGGCGGCGGCGGGCGCAAGCGCCGGCTGGCGGCGCGCGGCCATGGCGCTGAGCCTGGACGAGGGGGCGAGCTGGAGCGCGATCGGCAATAGCGCGCCGGCGGCGGTGATCGGCACGGCGATGGGCGCGCTGCAGCATGGCTCTCCCCATCTTTTCGATGATATCGGCGCGGTGGACATTGCGCTGGCGCATGACGGCATGACGCTGGCGGAGGCCGATGACGCGCGGCTGATCGCCGGAGCCAATCTGGCGCTGCTGGGGGACGAGCTGATCCAGTTCGGCCGGGCGGAGCCGCTGGGCGAGGCGCGTTATCGGCTGTCGCGGCTGCTGCGCGGACGGCGCGGGACGGAAACTGCGATGAGCAGTCATATGTCGGGCGAGCGCTTCGTGCTGATCGAGGCAGACGCGCTGGTGCCGATCGATTTCCCGCCGTCCAGCCTGGGCGGCGTCGCGCGGCTGATGGCGACGGGGCTCGGCGACGGCGCGCCCGTCATCGCCATGACGACGGGGATCGGCGCATCGGTGCGACCGCCATCACCCGTGGGCGTGACGATTGCGCCGCATCCAGACGGCGGCTTTGCTTTGGGGTGGACGCGGCGCAGCCGGCAGGGCTGGCGCTGGGTGGACGGGGTCGATGCCCCGATCGGCGAGGAGCGGGAGGCCTATGCGCTTCGGATCGTGACCGGCCATGGCACAATCCGAATCGCCGAAACCGGTGCGCCGGGCTTTCACTATGATGCGGCGATGATCGCGGAGGATGGCGGCACCGGGGATTCGATTGCGCTATCCATCACGCAGACGGGCGCGCTGGCCGTGTCCCTGCCTGCGAACGCGACATTTTCACTGATCTGAGGAGATGAGCATGGCTGTAACGCCGAGATTGCGCCTTCCGATGCTGGCCGCCGGGCAGGCGCAAAAGGAGATCGTCCACAATGAGGCGCTCGCGCTGGCGGAGATGCTGATCCAGCCGTGCGCGCAATCGCTGGGCGAGAATGATCCGCCGGCTGCGCCCGAGCCGGGGCGGAACTGGATCGTGGGCGATGTGCCAACGGGTGTGTGGATTGGACACGCTCATGCCATTGCCGGCTGGAGCGAGGGCGGATGGCGCTTTGTCGAGCCGGTGGAGGGAGCGCATTTCTTTATCGCGGGCGATGGGCGGTGGGCGCGCTTTCGCGATGGCGGCTGGGAAGCGGGCATGATCGACGGGGCCGTGGTCAGGATCGATGGAATTCAGGTGGTGGGGGCGCAGGAAGCGCCGATTTCCGCGCCATCGGGCGGGGTTACGATCGATTCAGAAGCGCGTGCGGCGATCGCCGCTCTGCTGGTGGCGATGCGCACGCACGGATTAATTTCGACCTGACAACCATTTTTTGGGAACTATCTCCTTACTGCGCGGTTTGGGCGGCATACTCGGTGATTTGCGGGTGCGACTTTTTAGCCACACATGGCCGAATTGTTCGCTTGCGCGGAGTGAATCCATTGAGTAGTGAGACAATTGCTGTCCTGTTGTGACAAATGAGAAAGGGGAATACTATGCGGAAGCTTGCCATCACCTTGGCACTCGCCTCCACCGCCATCGCCTCGCCTGCACTGGCGAAAGATGGAGCCTGGTACATCGGCGTAGAAGGCGGCGCGATGCTGGTCGAAGATTTCGACCTGGACATCAGCACTGCAACCACCACCGGATCCGGCACCGTCGATAGCGATTATGGCTATGATTTCGATGGCATCATCGGTTACGACTTCGGTGGTTTCCGCGCTGAAGCTGAAGTGGGCTACAAGAGCGCTGCTGTTGACGGTTATTCGTCGACGGTCGGCACGCCTTTCGGTCCGCTGCCTTCGACGGCAGTCGCTGGCAATTATGACTATGCTGGCGGCAAGACCACGGCGCTGAGCTTCATGATCAACGGTCTGCTCGATTTCGGCGACGATGATGGCCTTCAGGGTTTCATCGGCGGCGGTGCCGGTGTGGCCCGCGTCAAGGCGGACGATTACGCCCTGACGACCACGGGTGGCTTCCTGAACGATTCCGACACCGGTTTCGCCTGGCAGGCTCTGGCGGGCATTCGTGCGCCGCTGACCGACAACATCGATGTCGGCCTGAAGTATCGCTTTTTCAACGCACCGAATGTCGACCTGGTCGACCGTATCGGTCGCGATGTGGAAACGCGCTTCCGTTCGCACAGCATCCTCGGCAGCCTGATCTTCAACTTCGGCGCGCCTGAGCCCGTCGAAGAAGTCGTCGCGCCGCCGCCGCCGGTTTACACGCCGCCGCCCGCACCCGTCGTTCAGCCTCCGGTTGAGCCCGTCGTTCAGTGCGAGCCCGGACCGTATATCGTGTTCTTCGACTGGGATAAGTCGAACATCACGCCGGAAGCTGCTGGTACGCTTGATGCTGCCGTCACCGAATATGGCGATTGCGGCCAGGCCAAGGTCATGATCGCAGGTCACGCCGACCGTTCGGGTTCCGACAAGTATAACGTCGGTCTCTCGCAGCGTCGTAACAAGGCGGTCCAGGATTATCTGGTCAGCAAGAGCATCCCTGCGAGCGTTATCGCTGCCGAAGCATTCGGCGAGAGCGTTCCCAAGGTTCCTACCGCAGACGGCGTGCGCGAAGCGCAGAACCGTCGCGTGGAAATCACTTACGGTCCCGGTTCGGGCATGTAAGTGGCGGATGGTCCGCAAGGACCATCGCTTATGAACAAAAGGGAGGCCGGAGCAATCCGGCCTCTTTTTTTGTGCCATGATCCTGCCCGATCAGCGCTTCGTCTGATCGATATTTTAAGAATTTTCGCATAGTCGTGATTGGCTTGGAGCGGATCAGGGTTTAACTGGTTGCACTGCAGCATAACGAGGGCATTTATGAAAATCACGATGATCGGCGCGGGCTATGTGGGCCTCGTGTCAGGCGCCTGTTTTTCGGATTTCGGTCATGTCGTCACCTGCGTGGACAAGGATCCCGCGAAGATCACCGCGCTCGAAAATGGCAAGATGCCAATCTTCGAACCCGGGCTGGAAGCCTTGGTCGCCAAGAATGTCGCGGCGGGCCGCCTGTCTTTCACCACTGAATTAGCGTCCGCCGTCGCCGGCGCTGACGCGATCTTCATCGCCGTGGGCACCCCTTCGCGCCGGGGCGATGGTCATGCCGATCTGACCTATGTCTATGCCGCGACCCGAGAGATCGCCGCCTCGATTTCCGGACCCGTGGTGATCGTGACCAAATCGACGGTGCCGGTGGGCACGGGCGACCGCGTGGAGGATATCATCCGGGAGCTTTGCCCCGATATCCGCATCGAAGTGGTGTCCAATCCGGAATTTCTGCGCGAAGGCGCCGCGATCGGCGATTTCAAGCGGCCCGACCGGATCGTGGTCGGTACTGAGGATGAATGGGCGCAGGGCGTGATGCGTGACATCTATCGTCCGCTCTTCCTGAATGAAGCGCCCGTGGTGTTCACCAGTCGCCGCACATCGGAGCTGATCAAATATGCAGCGAATGCGTTTCTCGCGACCAAGATCACTTTCATCAATGAAATTGCCGACCTCTGCGAAGCCGTGGGTGCCAATGTGCAGGACGTCTCGCGCGGGATCGGGCTCGATAACCGCATCGGATCCAAATTCCTTCATGCCGGCCCCGGCTATGGCGGTTCCTGCTTTCCAAAGGATACGCTGGCGCTGTTGAAGACGGCGGAAGATTTCAACACGCCAATGCGGATCGTGGAAGCCGTCACCCAAGTGAATGACAGCCGCAAACGCGCGATGGGGCGCAAGATCATCCAGGCGCTGGGCGACGACCATCGCGGCAAGACCGTTGCTTTGCTGGGCCTGACCTTCAAGCCGAATACGGACGATATGCGCGATGCGCCGTCTCTGGCGATCATCCAGAGCCTGAAGGATGCGGGAATCCAGATCCGGGCGTTCGATCCCGAGGGCATGGAAATTGCCGGACCTCTGATGGAAGGCGTCACATTCGCGACCGATGCCTATGATGCGGCGCAGGGCGCGGACGCCGTAGCGCTGGTGACCGAATGGGACGTGTTTCGCGCGCTCGATCTGCCGCGGCTGGCGGCAGGCATGAATGCGCCGGTGATGGTGGATTTGCGCAATATCTATTCGGCGCAGGAAGCGGGCCGGGCCGGCTTTACCTACACCTCCGTGGGGCGCGGCACACTGCCAAGCTGACGGCCGGATCGTATTCGGGTGTCTTCGGAGGCGGGCGCTGATGCGATGCGCATCGGTGTCGATTCGGAAATCGGGCAGCTGCCCCTGCGGGCGCGGGGGTCCGCTACCCGAATCTCAAAACCATATCGTATTGCCGAAAACCTGCCGCGTCACAGCTAAAAAAATGGCGACCCGAAGGCCGCCATTTCTCTATAGCTTGATCCGTGAGATCAGGGGCTAGCAGGTTCGTCATCGCTATCCGTAGCGATGATGATGCCGCCAACCACGGCTGCTGCTGCGAGCAGAGCCAGGATCAGGCTGCCGCCAGCCAATTCGCTGCGATCTTCGACGGTCGCACCGGTGCGAGCCGAAGCCTGTGCCAGCACAGGCGCGCTGGCCATGCTGAGGGCGGCTGCAGCCACCATTGAAATCTTTGCAAAACTCATAAAACTCGCTCCCTGATGATAGGCGCTTCTACATTAACGCATTTTCTATGACGAACTCCCAGCGTGATGACAACCCATAAACACGCCGTGCCGCAACATTTTTTACCAACAAATCGTTAAAATGCCACCCTTTGGCGATGAACGGATAGTTAGTTTCAACTCGAACCCAAGGGCTCATCTTCTTTATAGCAGTATTTCCATAGATCGACACGGAATCGCAACATGAAATCGCATGGGGGCAAACCCTGATTTGCCGGCTCTAGGACATTTGGTTGCGCGAGCGGCCGACAAGGCATATCTGGGGCTGTTCACACGGTTCGCCTCGCACGCAGCGGCGATCCGGAAATCATTGCGTTGAAGAAATGATGATTGCCAATCTGTTCAGGTTCAAGAAAAAGGCGGCTGCGCCTTCCGCTGCGACACCGGATGATCAACGCATTTATGCCATTGGCGACATCCACGGCCGGCTCGATCTGTTCGACGCCCTGCTGCAGCAGATCGACGAGGATCTGAAATCGCGGCCACGCAAGAAGACCTCGATCATTTTGCTGGGTGATCTGATCGACCGCGGACCGGAGTCGCGTGGCGTGGTGGAACGCGCGATGGCGTTGAAATGCGGATCGTCCAGCATCCGCTTTCTCAAGGGCAATCATGAGGAGGTGTTCCTGCGTGCGCTAAAGGGCGACAGCCAGGTCATGCGCTTCCTCATCCGCATCGGCGGGAAATCCACGGTGATGAGCTATGGCGTCTCCGAAGAGGAGTATAATGCGCTGGATTATGAGGATCTGACCGCATTGCTGATGGCGCGCGTGCCGCAATCGCATGTGGATTTCCTCGAATCCTTCGACGACATGATCGAAATGGGCGATTATGTGTTTGTTCATGCCGGGATCAGGCCCGATGTGGAACTGGATGCGCAGACGTCCAGTGACATGCGGTGGATTCGCGACGAATTTCTGGATTGTCAGGACAGTTTCGGGAAGATGATCGTGCACGGGCACACGATCACGGAGGATATCGAATATCGCTCCAACCGGATCGGGATCGATACCGGTGCCTACGCCAGCGGCAAGCTGACCGCGATCGGGCTTGAAGGCACGGACGTCTGGTCTTTGCAGACGGGCTGAAGACCCCCTCTACCGCTTTGGGCGGGCGGGGCGACTTCCTTTTGGATCAGCCCCGAAACAAGGCCACCCCCGGCCCCTCCAAGAAGGCTTGGAGGGGGGCAGATCAAACCGCGATCTTCAGTGGCGTGAGCGCCTCTGCGCGTTTTGGCTGGTCGGGCCAGATTCCGCGGGTGTCATAGACCCATTTGTCTGCGCGCTCGTCTACCGGCACCGATTTGAAGACGTCGTGATCGACCAGAACGATGAAGATCGCGCAACGCTCGATCGCGCTGTCGATATCGAGCAGGGTGGCACCCGTGCCGTTGAAATCGGCGGGCAAGGCGCGTGCGTGCGGCTCCACGATATGCACGCGCCTGCCATGACGCGCGGCAAGGGCGCTGGCGACCTTCACGGCCGGACTCTCCCGAAAATCATCGATATTGGCTTTGAAGGCGAGGCCGAGACAGGCGATGTCGGCTTGGGGATGCCGGTCGATCAGCGCGCACGCCCTGGCGATGACATGATCGGTCTTGCCGTCATTCACATCGCGCGCGGTGCGGATGAGGGGTGTGTTCTCCGGATCACCATGGACGATGAACCAAGGATCGACCGCGATGCAATGGCCGCCGACGCCGGGGCCGGGCTGAAGTATCTTCACGCGCGGGTGGCGATTGGCAAGGCGGATCACCTCCCATACATCGAGATCCATCGTATCAGAGACAATTGAAAGCTCGTTGGCGAAGGCGATGTTGACGTCACGATAGGCGTTTTCGGTGAGCTTCACCATTTCGGCGGTCCGCGCGTTGGTGGTGACGCATTCGCCGCGCACGAAGCGGCGATAGAAAGTGAGCGCCTTGCGCGCGCAGCGCGGCGTGATGCCGCCGATGCAGCGATCATTGTTGATCAGCTCGACGAGGATGCGACCGGGCAGGACGCGTTCGGGGCAATAGGCGATCGCGATATCGGCCGCGTCGCCGGTCTTGCCGGGGACGCGCAGATCGGGGCGGAGCCGGGCGAGAAGGTCGCGAACCTTTTCCGTGGTGCCAACAGGCGAGGTGGATTCGAGGATCACGGTGTCGCCCGCCTTGAGCACCGCGGCGATGGTGGCGGCCGCCTGCAGCACATAGCCGATATCGGGCGCATGATCGGCATCGAAGGGGGTGGGTACGGCGATGACGAACACGTCAGCCGGCTCGATCTGGGTGGAGGCGCGCAACGTGCCGCGGGCGACGACGCCCTGCACCAGGCCGTCGAGATCGACCTCCTCGATATGCACGCGGCCCGACGCCACAGTCTCCACCACACTTTCGCTGACATCGACACCCAGCACGGCGCAGCCCGAACGCGCGATGACGGCCGCGGTGGGCAGGCCGATATAGCCGAGCCCGAGAATGACGACTTTAGGCGTTTGCCCCGAGAGCATCGGCGACGATCCTTGCTATGCGCTGGCTGCTTTTTCCGTCCCCAAAGGGATTATGGGCGCGCGCCATCGCGGTGTAGGCGGCAGCATCGTCGAGCAGCGTAAAGATTTCGGAAACGATGCGGTCTTCGGATGTGCCGATGAGCTTTGCCGTGCCCGCGATCACGCCCTCGGGGCGCTCGGTGGTCTCGCGCATGACGAGCACCGGCTTGCCGAGCGCAGGGGCTTCCTCCTGCACGCCGCCGCTGTCCGTGAGTGCGATATGGCACAATCCCAGCAGGCGGACGAAATGGGGATAGTCGAGCGGATCGATCATGGCGACATTGGCGCGGTCCGCCAGCAGCCCGTCCATCGCCGCGCGAACATGCGGATTGGGATGGACCGGAAAGACGATCGCCACATCCGGACGCGCGGCGATCCGGGCCACGGCGCGAGCGATATTGGCCATGCCGTCGCCGAAATTCTCGCGCCGGTGCGTGGTGACGGCGATGATGCGCTTGCCGGCGAAGCGCCCGGCAATTTCATCGAGACCGGCGGCGAGCGCCGGTTCCGCTTCGATCTTGGCCAGTGTCGCGTGGAGCGCGTCGATCACGGTGTTCCCCGTGATATGCACCGTCCCTGCGGCGACATTCTCCTTCAGCAACGCATCGGCTGAAATCTGTGTGGGCGCGAAGCTCTGATCGGCGATGGCGGCGACGATCTTGCGGTTCACCTCTTCGGGCCAGGGATGATAGATGTCATGGCTGCGCAGGCCCGCCTCGACATGGCTGACCGGAATTTGCCGGTAATAGGCGGCGAGCGCGCCGATCATGGCGGTGGCGGTGTCCCCCTGCACGATCACGCGATCGGGCTTTTCCGCATCGTAGATCGCGCCCAGGCCGGTAAGCAGCCGCGCGCTGAGCGCATCCAGCGACTGCCCCGCCTGCATCAGATCGAGATCCACATCGGGGACAATGCCGCTGATCGCCAGCACCTGATCGAGCAGTCCGCGATGCTGCGCGGTGACGCAGACACGCGTCTCCACGCCGGGGATCGCGCGCAGCGCGTGCACCACCGGAAACAGCTTGATCGCCTCCGGCCGCGTGCCGAACACGACGATCACCTTGGGTTTGGACCCGCTCATGGAGAGCGGCTTTAGCGATCGGAATTTAAGAAGCGTCTAACGATGAGCTTGCTCATGAATTGACGTTACGCCGGGCAGGCGGTCGAAAAGCGCGATCCCTCTGGATGAGCGGATTGCGTATCAAATGCCGTGATAATTCCGGAACCACGCCACAAACCTCGGTAGTCCCTCGTCGATCGTTGTAGTGGGTGCATAGCCCAGATCGCGTTCGATCGCGCTGATGTCGGCGAAGGTGTCCTTCACGTCGCCGGGCTGGATCGGTTCGGGGCGGATATCCGCTTTCCTGCCGCAAGCCTGCTCGATCACCGCGATGAAGCGCGGCAATTCCTCCGAGCGGTTGTTGCCGATATTGTAGAGCCGGTGCGGTGCCTTGCTGCCACCGGCCTTCACGGCGCCATCGTCGGGCGGGGGATTGTCGAGGCAGGCGATGATGCCGCTCACGATATCGTCCACATAAGTGAAATCGCGGCGCATATCGCCATGGTTGAACATCTGGATCGGCTCGCCCGCCAGGATCTTGCGCGTGAAGATCCAGGGGGCCATGTCCGGCCGGCCCCAGGGGCCATAGACCGTGAAGAAGCGCAGGCCGGTCATCGGGATGCGATAGAGATGCGCGTAGGTTTCGCTCATCAATTCATCGGATTTCTTGGTGGCGGCGTAGAGCGAGACGGGGTGATCCACCCGGTCGTCGACCGAAAAGGGCAATTTCTCATTCTGGCCATAGACCGAGGAGGATGAGGCATAGACGAAATGTCGCGTGGCGCGGTGGCGCGCGATCTCCATCATGTTGAGATGGCCGACCAGGTTGGACTGGATATAGGCGCGCGGATTTTCAAGCGAATAGCGCACGCCGGGCTGCGCGCCGAGATGGACAATGGCCTCAAAATCCAAGCCCGAAAGCGTGTGTTCAAGCGCTTCGTGATCCGCGAAATCGAGTTGCTCGAAGCGAAACTGTCCGCTGGGCTGCGCCTGCAGATCCGCGATGCGATCGCGCTTCAACTGCGGATCATAATAATCGTTGATCGAATCGATTCCGATCACGCTTTCGCCCCGCGCCATCAGCCGTTTGATCACATGATAGCCGATAAATCCGGCAGCGCCGGTGACGAGCGTCGGCATGGCAAGGCATCTCCCTTTGCGGAGAGGGCGGGCTAAACGCGGAGCGCGCAGGATGCAATGATTCTGCGTCTTGCATCGCAGGTGGAACCTTGTAGCGGCTTGAGGGCTTATCAGGACTATCCATCAATCCAGCCAAGGGGTTTATCCATGCAGCGTCTCCGTCTTTTCCAGGGTGCAGCGATCGCCAGCCTGGCCCTGCTCGGCGCGTGCGCCGGTTCCGCCGACATGGATGACAGCGCCGACGCGCCCGCCGCCGCGGCGACGGCGCGTGCTTCGCTTTACAGCCCATCGGGCATCGCGATGGGGAATGCGATGATCGTGGAGATGGCCGGCGGGCTGCGGCTCACGGTGAACGGCATGGCGCTGCCCCAGGGCGGGCATGGCACGCATATCCACACCACCGGCAAATGCGACGCGCCTGATTTCACGACTGCGGGCGGCCATTGGAACCCCGCCGCCAAGCAGCATGGGCTGAACAATCCCATGGGTCCCCATGCGGGCGATCTGCCCAATATGATCATCGGCACCGATGGCGCGGGATCGATCACGATCAACCTGCCGGGCGCGACGATGGCCGGCCTGCTCGATGCGGATGGCGCGGCGCTGGTGGTGCACGCGCAGCCCGATGACAATCACACCGATCCCTCGGGCAATAGCGGCGGGCGGATTGCCTGCGGGGTGTTTGCGGCGGGGTGATTTCACCCCGTCAACGTCACCCTGAACTCGTTTCAGGGTCCATTTTGAAGTCACGACCATATTGCGGGCGGACGAATGGATGCTGAAACAAGTTCAGCATGACGGTTTGTTAGGGGGGTGGAACTAGCCCAACTCCCCTGCTTCCGTTGCCCGTTCCGCCACGCTGGCCTCCAGCGCGGGGAGATTGCGGCTGGCGCGGTAAAACAGCGTCAGCGTCACGGGCAGGACGAACAGCACGGACAGCATGGCAAAGCGCAGGTCGCCGCTGGCGTCGCTGATCAGGCCGACCATATAGGGGCCAAGGCCAAGGCCGATGATATTCACGCCGAGGAAGAACACCGCAGTGGCCGCGCCGCGCATCCGCGGCAGCACGAGATCCTGGCAACTGGCGGCGACGGGCGCGAGCCACATGATCTGCAGGAAATTGGACGCGCCGAGCAGCGCATAGAACAGCGTGAGATTGCTGGTATGGAATTGGCACCAGACGATGATGCCGCTCAGGACCAGCGCGACCATGACCATGCGCAGGCGGCCGGCGGGATGGAAGATCTTCGCCTTGTCCGCCACCCAGCCACCGAAGATCGTGCCGAGGCCGCCCGAGACGGCCAGCACCCAGCCCAAAGCATAGCCCGCCTCCGGGCCGACGCCGAACGTCTGGCTGGCATAGAGGAAGAGGAAGGGCGACAGGCCGTAACTGGCATAAGAGCAGAGGCCGCCGCCGATCGAGAGCATCGCGAAGGTGCGATTGCCGATCAGCGCTGCGGCCGGCCGATCGCGCACGCGGATCGATTGCAGCCAGGAAAAGCTGCAATAGCCGCCAATCGCAATCGCGATCCACTGCACGACATTGGTGGTGATGACGAAGCCGCCGATGGTTGCGATCGGCAGGCGTTTGGCGGGGGCGAGCAGGCTGTTGGTCCACAGCGTCGCCAGCGCGGCGAACAGGATGACCGCGGCGAACATCGCGAGATTGGCGATCAGCGGTTTCCTGCTGGCGTGGCGCGCCAGCGTCATCATGCTGAACGGGGGGAACATGGTGCCAAATTCCTGCGCCACGGCGCGGAACGGGCGCGGATCGACGGGGCTGGCATGGCCGTCGATCGCGCCGCGCACGGGTTCGCGCACCGTGAAGCGCATCAGCAGCGCGAGGATCAGGCCGGGGATGCCGAAGGCCAGGAAGGTCGCCTGCCAGCCGGCCAGCCCGAAGGGGGCGGTGGCGGCGGTATAATGCGTATCCCAATAGGCGATCACCGCGCCGCCGAAGATGAGCGATGCGCCGACGCCGATGTAGATCCCGCTGGAATAGAAAGCGAGCGCGGTGGCGCGCATCTGTTTGGGGAAATAATCCTGGATCAGCGAATAGGCCGCAGGCGAGGCGCTCGCCTCGCCGATGCCGACGCCCACGCGCGCTGCGCCCAATTGCGCGAAATTGGCGGTGAAGCCGCTCACCGCGGTCATGGCCGACCAGAATCCGAGGCCGAGCGAAATCGTCTTCACCCGGTGCCAGCCATCGGCCAGCTTGGCGAGCGGAATGCCGAACAATGCGTAGAAAAGCGCGAAGGCCGTGCCGAACAACAGCCCGAGCTGCGCGTCCGTGAGGCCCAGATCGGCCTTGAGCGATGGGGCGAGAATGGTGATGATCTGGCGATCGAGGAAATTGAACGCATAGATGACCATGAGCAGGCCGAGCACGTAATAACGATAGATGCGGCCTGTCATCCCCTGCCTCTCCCGATGGCATTTTATTTTCGGTGAAGCTGGCAGGATGCCGGGGAAAGGCAAGGGGGGAATTGGTTTTCAATCAAGCTGAACCAGAAGGTCATCCCGGATTTGATCCGCGGTCTTTTCGCGCAGCACTTTCCTGACCGGCGCTGCGGCGCAATGGATCCCGGATCAAGTCCGGGATGACGGCGCGTTGAGATCGTTCGTTTCACCCGAGCGCATAACGCTCCACCAATTCATACCTTGCCCCCTCACCCCCCAGCGTGCTTTCGAACAGGCCGAAATGGGTGACCGGGAACGGCGCGCTGGAGAGGCCGCCATGCGATGCGGCGAAGGCCTCGATCCCGCCGCCCGTGCGGCCGAAGCGGGCAAGCGTGATATGCGGCAGATAGGCGCGGGTTTCAGGCGCGATGCCGATGCGGACCAGCGCCTGATCGATGCGGTTATGCAGCGCCGTCAAAGCATCATGCGGGGTAACGCCGGCCCAGAGCGCATCGCGCCGGCCCTTGCGATCGAATTCACCGATCCCTGACAGCGCGATATCGAAGGATGGCTGATGCACGCTGCCAAGCGCCGCCGCGCTGTCTGCGGCAAGGTGCCGATCGACTTCGCCGATGAAGCGCAAGGTGAGATGAAGTTGATCGTCATCCTGCCAGCGCGCACCCGCAATCCCGCCCATGAGGCCGAGAAGTTGCGCGCGAATGGCCGCGGGCGGGCGGATGGCGATGAAGAGCCTGTGCATAGCAATGATTTGTTACAAAAGAGGGGCGCGGGATTATGTCCGGTTTTCCTTGAAAACGCCGCGGTTTCAACCGATATTGCGCTTATCCGGTTTTTCGCCGGGCAAAGGAGTGAATTTACAATGGCTGATTGGTCTGATCCTCGGGCGACCGCCGCACGCTATGGCGCGCAGGCAGGCACGCAGGATGCCGCGTTCGACGCCGGGCTGCGGTCCTACATGCTGTCCGTCTACAACTATATGGCGTCTGGCGTGCTGCTCACCGGCATCGTCGCGATGCTGTTTTCGCGCGGCGGGATCGAATCCCCCGCTGCCACTATCCTCATGGCGGGCGGCCCGCTCGCCTGGCTCATCATGCTCGCCCCGCTGGGCTTCGTGATGGTGCTAAGCTTTGGCATCAACAAGCTCTCGACCGGTGCCGCACAGGCGCTGTTCTGGGCGTTTGCAGTGGTGATGGGCCTCTCCATGTCCACCATCTTCCTGCGCTTCACGGGCGCTTCGATCGCGACGACCTTCTTCGCGACGACCGCGGCCTATGTCGGTCTGAGCCTCTATGGCTACACCACGAAAAAGGATCTGAGCGGCTTCGGCACGTTCCTGATCATGGGCGTGGTCGGCCTGCTGGTGGCTTCGGTGCTGAACATCTTCCTGCAGTCTTCGGGTCTGAACTTCGCGATCAGCGCGATCGGCGTGCTGCTGTTCGCGGGTCTGACGGCCTATGACACGCAGCGGATCAAGAGCATGTATGCCTATGTTGCGGGCACGGACATGATGGGCAAGACCGTGATCATGGGCGCGCTGTCGCTCTATCTCGACTTCGTCAACATGTTCACTTTCCTGCTGAACTTCATGGGCAGCCGCGAATAGTTTTTCGCGAAAGCGCTGACATAGAAAAACCCGGCGGAGCGATCCGCCGGGTTTTTTATTTGTTTGTGCCAGGGACACGATGTGTCTCCCCCCCAAGTCTTCTTGGAGGGGAGACAGAAGCTCATCCCTCCTGCTTGGGCATCAGTCCGTTGTCGATTTCCTTGCCGCGCAGATAGGCGGGGCGTTCGCAGATGCCGGCCCAATAGGATTCGAACGCCGGACGCTTCTCGATCGAGCCGAAGGCCAGACCCCAGCCGATCTGCGAGCCGACATAGACGTCCGCGGCGCTGAACCGGTTGCCCGCGATGTAGGTCTTGCCAGACACCGCAGCCTCCAGCCCGTCCATCGCGGCCTCGAAGCTGCCATAGCCCGCCATCATCGTCTTGTCGGCGGGCACGGTGAAGCCGAGAGATTTGTTCGTCACCGCCTGCTCCAGCGGGCCGGCCGCGAAGAACAGCCAACGATAATAATCCGCGCGATGCGCCGGATCGGGCGCGAGACCGGCTTGTGGAAAGGCATCGGCGAGATAGGCGCAGATCGCCGCACATTCGGTCACCACGGCGTTGCCATGCTTGATCGCGGGCACCTTGCCCATCGGGTTGATCGCCAGATAGTCCGGCGCCTTCATCGTCGTGCCGTAATCGAGGATCACGGTTTCATACGGCGCGCCGGTTTCCTCCAGCATCCAGCGGGCGATCTGCCCGCGTGACATGGGATTGGTGTAAAAGGTCAGGGTTTCGGTCATGGCATCCTCTTTTCTGTTTCATCCTTTTTCTGTCATTCCCGCGAAGGCGGGAATCCCGCTTCTTCTTTCTTCGAGTGTTTCATGGAAAAGCGGGATCCCCGCGTTCGCGAGGATGACGGGAAGGGTAGGACCGGGTTACTTCAGATACTTCCTGAAATGCGCGATCGTGCGGCTCCAGGCGAGGTTGGCGGCGGCTTTGTTGTAGCGTTCCACCGATGTGTCGTTGTTGAACGCGTGCTGCGTGCCTGGATAGAAATAGGCCTCCACCGGCACGTTCGCGGCTTTGAGCGCATCGATCCAGGGCTGCGCGGTCTTGTTCACGCGATCGTCGGTTTCGGCGAATTGGAGCAGCATCGCCGCCTTCACCTTCGCGGCTTGCGCGGGATCGGGGGCAGGGCCGTAATAGGGCACGGCGGCGGCGAGCGCGCTGCCGGCGCTGACCGCGATATTCTCCGTCATCGCGCCGCCCCAGCAAAAGCCGGTAACGCCCACCTTGCCATTGGTGCGCGTATCGCCCTTCAGCCAGGTCACGGTCGCCGCGCCGTCGGCAATGGACTCCGCCAGCACGAGCGCCCCGATCATCGTGCGCGCCTTGTCTTCATCGGTGGGCGTGCCGCCGGCAGGGGAGAGGAAATCGGGCGCCACCGCGATGAAGCCTTCCAGCGCCATGCGGCGCGTGACATCGCGAATGTGTTCGGTCAGGCCGCGATTTTCGTGGATGACGATCACCGCGGGCAGTTTGCCCTTCGCGCCCGCGGGGCTGGCCCAATAGCCCTTCATCGTCCGGCCACCCGCCACCGGCCATTCGATGTCCTGCGCCTTGAGTCTGGCGTCATCGGCAGGGACGATCGCGGCGGCGGCGGGATTGCCGGCGATCGCCATCAGCAGCGCATTGGCGGCCGTGGCCGACCCCGCCAGCTTCGTGAGATCGGCCATGAACGCGCGGCGATCCATGCCGATATGCGTAAAATGATCGTAGAGCGCGATCGCCTTCTGGCGAAGATTTTGGTCGGTCATCTTCTCTCTCCCTCAATCCGCAGCAGCGGGCTTGGATTTATATCTATCGAACCAGGCCAGGATCGCCGAAGCCTTTGCGGCGGATTGGGACGGGCGTGCGGCGATCCCGCCATGACTGGCGCCGGTGATCTTCACGAGCATCGTCGGCACGCCGCGGAGTTGCAAGGCGCTGTAATATTGCTCCGCCTCGCTGACGGGCGTGCGATAATCCTCGCTGCCTACGACGACGAGCGTCGGCGTCTTCACATTGCCGACGAGCGAGAGCGGCGATCGGTTCCAATAGGCCATGGGATCCTCCCACGGCATCTTGCCAAACCAATATTTGGCGAAGAAGGGCGTGTTGTCCGCGGTCAGCGTGAAGCTGGTCCAGTCGATCACCGGCTTTTGTGTGGCCGCGGCCTTGAACCGGTCATTCTTGCCGACGATCCAGGCGGTCAACACGCCGCCGCCCGATCCGCCGGTGACGAACAGATTGTCCGGATCGGCCACGCCCGAGGCGATGGCGGAATCCACTGCGGCCATCAGATCACCATAATCGTCGCCTGGATATTTATGATGGATCTGATTGGCGAAATCCGCGCCATAAGAGGTGGAGCCGCGTGGATTGGTATAAAGCACGGCGTAGCCCGATGCGGCATAAAGCTGCGCATCAGTCGAGAAACTGGGGCCATAAGCGGTGTGCGGGCCGCCATGGATCTCCAGGATCAGCGGTACGCGCTTGCCCTTGGCATAGTTTGGCGGGGTGACAAGCCAGGCGGGAATAGTGCGGCCATCGGGCGCGGTGACGCTGAGCGTGCGGACGGCACCGAGCGCCTTGCCGCTCAAGGCTTCGTCATTGAGGCGGGTAAGCTGGCGCTGCTTGCCGCCGCTCCAGACCGAGATATCGGCCGGGCGCGCGGTCGTGCCGGTGGTGATGGCCAGCGTGCCATTTTTCGAGACGCTAAAATCGCCGCCGCTATAGGGGCGATCAAGACCGCTGCCCGAGAGGCCGGTGGCGAGCGTCGTCATCCGGCCGTCGAGCGTCACGCGCGCGACGCGGTTCATGCCTTCATCGTCATAGAGCGCGTAAAGCGATTTGCCGTCGGCGGCCCATTCCACCTTGTCGACGCTGCGATCAAGGCTCTTGGTGAGCGAGCGGATGTTCGATCCATCGCGGTTCATCACGTAAAGCTGCGCATTTTCATAGCCGCGCAATTGATCGTCGAAACCCAGATAGGCGATGGTGCGGCCATCCGGCGAGATGACGGGCGCGGCATCGGGGCCGTTGCGCGATGTGAGCGCCGCAATCGCACCGGTGCGCACGTCGAGCGTGTAGATTTCGCTATTGACCGGTTCGCGCTCCCAATTGGTCGTGCGGACCGCGCTGAACAGTATGCTGTTGCCGTCCGGCGTCCAGGCGAGCGGGCCGCCATCATGGAACGGGCCGTAGCTCAATTGCCGCGGCGCGCCGCCATCGGCCGAGACCATGAAGATGTGATCGAAGCCGGGCTTCACATAACCGCCGCCGTCGGCGCGATAGACCACTTTGTCGATCACCTCGAGCGCGGGTGCCCAATTCGCGCCTTCGGGCTTGGCGGGTGCCTTGCCCAGCTTCGCGCCTTCATCGGGCACATTGAGGACATAAGCGATGCGCGTGCCATCGGGGGACCAGGCGATGCTGCTCGGGCTATCGGGCAGGCCGGTGACCTTGGCGGTCGCGCCGCTCTCCATCCAGCGCACGAACAATTGAGGCGCGCCGCCTTCCGCCGACGATACATAGGCCAGGCGCTTGCCATCCGGAGACCATCGTGGCTGGCTGTGCGCGCCGGGGCCGGCGACGAGCGGGGTCTGTGCGCCCGATTTGGGATCCACCAGCCAGATCGTGGGACGCGCGCGATCGGTCATCACATCGTTCGAGCGGCGGACATAGGCGATGCGGCTGCCATCCGGGCTGATCTGCGGATCGCTGGCGACCTCCAGATTGAACAGATCCTCGCCCTGCAGGATCGGGTTCGGCCCGGCGGCGGGCGCTGCGAGCGCGGGAAGCGGCGATGCGGCCAAGAGCAGTGAACAAGTAAAGGCACGGCGCGGCATCGGCAGTCTCCGGGAATAGTGTGATGATGCGCAGAATGAGGGTTTTCTAGCCAAGCGCAAGGGGGTGAACCGCCGCATTTTCTTCGCAGATGCGGCAAAACACTTGTCAGCGCGGGACGTGTGCGGGATAGTTGCGGGAACACCGGAAACACGCGCGGGGGGAAAACGGCATGTCATGGCGTTCGAATGCACAATCGGCTCTGGCCACCGTCTTATTGGGGCTGAGCGCGTGCGGATCGGGCGGTGCCGGGGATGATGACGCTTCCAACGCGCAGCCCATCGCGCATCCCAAGACAGTGTTCATCGGCTTGCCCAATGGCGCGACCATCTCGGTGGAGCCGGGTTCGGCGGGGGAGCAGATCGCGACCTATCTCGCGTCGACCGATCCAGCGCCGCGCAGCTTCCAGATCGGCGGCGACCAATATGCCGACTGGTCGGTGACGACGCGCCCCGCCATCCGCGCTCTGGTGCCCAGCATGGTGGCACTGCTCAAATCCTATCCGGACGTGAAGCTCAAGATCATCGGGCATACCGATAATGTCGGCGGGGTCGCGGAGAATCTGAAGCTGTCGCAGGACCGTGCCGAGACGGCGAAGCAGGCGCTGGTGGAAGCCGGGATCAGCGCGGGGCGGATCCAGGCCGAGGGCAAGGGCTTGAGCCAGCCGATCGGCGATAACGGAACCGCGGAAGGCCGCGCGAAGAACCGGCGGATCGAGCTGGTGGTGGTGGAGAAATAGGGGCGTCGAAGCTGCGTTGTAAAATTCTCTCGATTGGATATAGTTTTGCCCATGACTGAGCTTTCTCCGATTGTTTCAGAGTTCGAAACCACAGAGCAAGCTGACGCTTATGACCGTTGGTTGCGCGAAAAAGTGGCCGCTTCTCTGGCCGATACCAGTCCGGTGATACCGCATGATGCAGCGATGGCGCGCGTTCGTGCCATCATCGAAAAGAGGCGTGATGCTACGTCTCGTCTGGCGTGATCGGGCTCTTGCGGATTTAGAAGCCGCGATCTCTTATATATCTGACAGAAATATCGCTGCAGCCGAGCGTTTGCAGATGTTGATCGAGCATTGTGCGGAAGGATTGCCAGCACACCCATTTTTATACCGACCGGGCAGGGTGGAAGGCACGCGCGAGGCCGTGGTGCACCCCAATTACATTGTCATCTATCGCGTCACGACCGAGGCAATCGAAATTACCTCGGTCGTACATGCAAGGCGGCAATACCCTTAATTCACTTCGCCTGCTCTGGCTCCGCTTTCGTCTTGCCACCCTTTTTGGGCTTCTTCGGTGCCGCCGCCGTCACCTCGAAGGCGAGCGCATCGTCTTTCAGATGGACGCGCACCTCGCCGCCATGGACGAGCTTGCCGAACAGCAGTTCCTCCGCCAGCGGCTGCTTGATCTTCTCCTGGATGAGGCGGCCCATCGGGCGCGCGCCATAGAGCTTGTCATAGCCGCGATTGGTGAGCCAGGTCTTGGCATCGTCATCCAGCGTGATGTGAACATTGCGGTCGGCGAGCTGGAGCTCGAGCTGGAGCACGAATTTCTCCACGACGCGCGACACCACTTCGGTCGGCAGATAGCCGAACGGGACGATCGCATCGAGACGGTTGCGGAATTCCGGCGTGAACATCCGCTTCACAGCCTCTTCGCTGGCATCCTCGCGGCTGATATTGCCGAAGCCGATGCCCTCGCTCGCCATGTCCGACGCGCCCGCATTGGTGGTCATGATGAGGACCACATTGCGGAAATCGACAGTCTTGCCGTGATGATCGGTCAAGCGACCATTATCCATCACCTGCAGCAGGATGCCGAATAGATCGGGATGCGCCTTTTCGATTTCGTCTAGCAGCAGCACGCAATGCGGCTGCTGATCGATCGCATCGGTGAGCAGCCCGCCCTGATCATAGCCGACATAGCCCGGCGGCGCACCGATCAGGCGCGAGACGCTGTGACGCTCCATATATTCGGACATGTCGAAGCGCTGGAGCGGGATGCCCATGATCGACGCCAATTGGCGCGCAACCTCGGTCTTGCCAACGCCGGTGGGGCCGGAGAAGAGATAATTGCCGATCGGCTTGTCCGGATCGCGCAAGCCTGCACGGCTGAGCTTGATCGCGGAGGAGAGCTTCTCGATCGCATCATTCTGGCCAAAGACCACGCGCTTGAGATCGGTCTCCAGGCTGGCGAGCGTGGCCTTGTCGTCGGTGGATACCGATTTGGGCGGGATGCGCGCCATGGTGGCAACCACGGCCTCGATCTCCTTGGGCGTGATCGTCTTCTTGCGCTTGGAGGGGATCACCAGCATCTGCATTGCGCCGACCTCATCGATCACGTCGATCGCCTTGTCCGGCAATTTGCGATCGTTGATGTAGCGCGAGCTGAGTTCCACCGCCGCCTTGATCGCGTCGGGCGTGTATTTCACATTGTGATGCGCCTCGAACGCCGAACGCAGACCGGTGAGGATCTTGATCGTATCCTCCACAGTGGGCTCGTTGACATCGATCTTCTGGAAGCGCCGCAGCAGTGCGCGGTCCTTCTCGAAGTGATTGCGGAACTCCTTGTAGGTGGTGGAGCCGATGCAGCGGATCGTGCCCCCCGACAATGCGGGCTTGAGCAGATTGGACGCATCCATCGCGCCGCCGCTGGTGGCACCAGCGCCGATCACCGTATGGATCTCATCGATGAACAGGATCGCGTGCGGCAGCTTTTCAAGCTCGTTCACGACCTGCTTCAAGCGCTCCTCGAAATCGCCGCGATAGCGCGTGCCGGCGAGCAAAGCGCCCATGTCGAGCGAATAGATCACCGCAGGCAGCAGCACTTCGGGCACATCGCCCTCGACGATCTTGCGCGCCAGTCCTTCGGCGATCGCGGTCTTGCCCACGCCGGGATCGCCCACATAGAGCGGGTTGTTCTTCGAGCGGCGGCAGAGGATCTGCACGGTGCGATCGACTTCGGGACCGCGGCCGATCAGCGGATCAACCTTGCCGGCCTTGGCCTTTTCATTGAGATCGACGCAGAATTGCTTGAGCGCGCTTTCGCCCTTCTGCTTGTTATTGCCTTCGGGCTTTTGCGTCTTTTCCTCTTCCGCCCCCTTCACTTCGCGGGGTTCCGGGGAGGCGACACCCTTGCCGACGCCGTGGCTGATGAAGCTGACGGCATCGAGACGGCTCATATCCTGCTGCTGGAGGAAATAGACGGCATAGCTTTCGCGCTCGGAAAAGAGCGCGACCAGCACATTGGCACCGGTCACTTCGTCGCGGCCCGAAGACTGGACGTGGAGGATGGCGCGCTGGACGACACGCTGGAAGCCGCTGGTGGGCGAGGGATCGGTATCGGCCTCCACCTTCAACGCCTCGAGTTCGTTATCGAGATAGGTCTTCACCGCATCCTTCAATTCGCCAATGTCCACGCCGCAGGCAGCCATCACCTGGCTGGCATGGTCATCGTCGATCAGCGCGAGCAGCAGATGCTCCAGCGTCGCATATTCATGACGACGGCTGGAGGCGGCCTCGAGCGCCTTGTGCAGTGTTTTTTCCAGTGCGTTGGCAAAGGACGGCATGTTCTTTTACTCCAGAGGGGCGGTGGGGAATGCCCGCCCCGATTGACCCTATGTCGGTAGTCTTGAGCCATTCATCAAGAACGGCTCGACGGCACCGGACTTAAAAGCGTCATTTGCGCCATCCGGTGCGCCCGCCGTCATCGCTTGAACAGCGAGTCGGCGCTGGCGCGGTGGCTGACCGCGGTTGAAATCTTGGCTTTGGCGCGGGCGATCTCGGCGTGCAGCGCATCGATCCGCGCCCGCAATTCCTCGACGGAAAAGGGATCCAGATCCTGCTTCACCAGCAAAGCAAGCGGATCGCCGGGCCGTCCGGGAAAAAGATCGTCCACATCCATGAGGGAAATGTTGACCGAATGGACGCGGCTGTCAATAAACCCGGCGACTGACGCGACAATCGGGGGATGAATGTCTGCGATGCCGAAAATGATGCCAGAGACGATGACGGCGATTGACCCGGAGCAGCCCGGCGGACCGGAGGTTTTGCAGCCCGTATCGCGCGCCGTGCCGCAGCCCGCGGCGGGCGAGGTGCTGATCCGCGTGGCGGCCGCGGGGGTGAATCGCCCCGATGTGCTGCAGCGGCGCGGGCTCTATCCCCCGCCGCCGGGTGCGCCGTCGATCCTGGGCCTTGAAGTGGCGGGCAAGATCGTGGCGCTGGGCGAAGGCGTGAGCGCGGATATGATCAACCAGCCCGTATGTGCGCTGATCGCGGGCGGCGGCTATGCGGAATATGCGGTGGCGCCCGTGGGCCAGTGTCTGCCGGTGCCGCCTGCGCTCAGCATGATCGAGGCTGCGGCGCTGCCCGAAACGCTGTTCACCGTGTGGACCAATCTGTTCGAGCGCGCCTATGCGGTGGAGGGCGACACCGTGCTGGTGCATGGCGGCACCAGCGGCATTGGCACGATGGCGATCACGCTGGGCAAACTCTTCGGCCTGACGATGATCGTGACCTGCGGATCGGATGAAAAATGCGCGCAGGCCAAGGGGTTGGGCGCGGATCATGCGATTAATTACAAGACGGCCGATTTCGTTGATGCGGTCAAGGAGATCACCGGTGGCAAGGGTTGCCAGGCGGTGATCGACATGGTGGGCGGCGATTATGTGCCGCGCAATCTGAAATGCCTGGCCGAGGATGGCCGCCATGTCTCGATCGCGACGCAGGGGGGAGTGTCGGCCGAGATCAATATCGGGCTGGTGATGGTCAAACGGCTGACGCTGACGGGATCGACGCTGCGCGCCCGGCCGGTGGCGTTCAAGACATTGGTGGCCGACGAGATTGCCCGCAGCGTCTGGCCATTGGCGGGCGAGGGCAGATTGAAGCCCGTGATCGACATGACCTTCCCGCTGGCAGAGGCCGCCAAGGCCCATGCGCGGATGGAGGCGGGGGATCACATGGGCAAGATCGTGCTGGTGATCGGGGATTAGCGATGCGCTGGAGGGGGATGATATTGGCGCTCGCGCTGGCGATGCCCGTCACGGCATGGACCGAAACGCGGCGTTCGGCCATGTCCAACACGCCCGAAGTGGTGCTGGTGGCCGAACTGCCCGATGATCCGCGGTTCGAGGCCTATGGCGCGGATGGCCGGTCGGTCGCGCTCGATCTCGGCTGGTCCTATCGCGAATTCAGCGCTTTCTGGATGCCCTTTGCGGCGTGGAAGGAAGCCGGCTTCGTCTTTTACGCGCGGACGCCCGAAGGCGATCTCCATATCGCCCCCGCCACGCGCCGCGAACTGGCCTCGATCAAGGCGCTGACCGGCAGGAATTATGAGACGGAATACCGTTTTCCCTATTGGCGCCATTATTGGGGCTGGATTTCGGTCGCGGTTCTGCTCGGCTACGTCCTCTGGCTCCGCCGCCGGGAAAAGGCACGCCGGGATGCCGACGGGATGATGTGATCGTGAACGGGGAGTTTAATCTTGGATCTCAACGAAAAGCTGATCCTTCATGAGGATTCCGTGTCGGGCAATTGCTACAAGATTCGGCTGACCGCGGCGCTGCTGGGGCGGCGGATGGAATTGATCGCTTATGACATCCTGAAGGGCGAAACGCGGACGCCGGAGTTTCTGGCGACGATCAATCCGCTCGGTCGGATTCCGGTGCTTCAGGTGGGACAGCGTTTTCTGCCTGAAAGCAACGCCGCCTGCTTCTATCTGGCGGATGGATCGCCGCTGATCCCCGCGGAGCGTTTCGCGCGTGCAGACATGCTGCGCTGGATGTTTTTCGAGCAATATCATCACGAGCCCAATGTGGCGACTTTGCGCTTCTGGCTGGAATTCGTCGGCGTGGATTCGCTGAGCGAAATGCAGCGCAACCAGATTCCGGGCAAAAGGATCGCGGGGGAGGCGGCGCTGCAGCAGATGGACGATCATCTGGCGCTGCGAAACTGGTTCGTGGGCGAAAGCGTCACGCTCGCGGACATCAGCCTGTTTGCCTATACGCATGTGGCCGAGGGCGGCGGCTTTGCCCTGTCCGATTATCCGCATGTGCAGGCGTGGATCGCGCGGATGCGGGCGCTGCCGAAATTCGTGGCGATGGCGGGCTGATCCCCGTTCATCCTGCGCACGCGGAGATACAGCTTCTTCTTTCTGAGGCTTCACGGAAAAGCGGGATCCCCGCATTCGCGAGGATGACGGGAGGGATCGGTGGTGTCACCGTTCCGTCATCGCCTGGTGATTCTAACTGTCACACAAAATCGCGATTGATCCTGGGCAAGGCCATTGTCCGGGGGAAAATTGATGGACGCGATCACCCGCTTTGCAAAGGAGGCCGAGATCTTCGGCTTTCATGCTTCCGAACCGCAGATACCAGAGGCGCAATCCCGCCGGCGGCGCTTTCGCACGATCTGGATTTCGGACATTCATCTGGGCACGCGCGGCTGCAATGCCGACATGCTGATCGATTTCCTCGACAGCACCGATAGCGAGACGCTGTATCTGGTGGGCGACATCATCGACGGCTGGCGGCTGCGCAAGCGCTTCTACTGGCCCGCCTCGCACAATGATATCGTGTGGCGCATCCTGAAACGAGCCAAGCGCGGCACGCGGATCATCTACATTCCGGGCAATCATGACGAGATGCTGCGCCCCTATGCCGGGCTGCATTTCGGCGGCGTGGAGATCCAGCGCAACGCGATCCACGAGACGGCGGACGGTCGCCGTCTGCTCGTGATGCACGGCGACGAATTCGACGCGATCATGCTCGCGCACCGCTGGCTCGCCCATGTGGGCGACGCGGCTTATGAGACGCTGATGCGGCTCAATTATGTGGTCAACAAGGTCCGCACCTGGATGAAGCTGCCTTATTGGTCGCTGTCGAAACACGCCAAGCACAAGGTGAAGAATGCCGTGGCCTTCATCTCCCAATTCGAGGAGATCGTGGCGCATGAAGCGGGCCAGCGCGGCGTGGACGGCGTGGTCTGCGGGCATATCCACAATGCCGAGATGCGCGATGTGGCGGGCGTGGAATATTATAATGACGGCGATTGGGTTGAAGGCTGCACCGCCTTGGTCGAGCATTTCGACGGGCGGATGGAAGTGCTCCACTGGGCCGACGAGATCGCCGTGCGCAACGCCGGAGATATCGCGCGGATCGCGGCGTGAATTTTCACCCCGTTCATCCCGAGCGAAGTCGAGGGGCTCCGCCGAGCGAAGCCGAGGTCCCGGTTCTCGGCTGCGCTCGAACTAGTCCCTCGACTTCGTTCGGGATGAACGGTGAGGGGGCGGTTGCCATGCGCATGAGGAGTGTCTCCCCATGAAAATCTGCATCGTCACCGACGCCTGGGCGCCGCAGGTGAATGGTGTGGTGCGCACGCTCCACGCCGTGCGCGCGGAGCTGGAAGGGCAGGGGCATGAGGTGAAGGTGATCTCGCCCGATCTGTTCCTCTCCGTGCCATGCCCCACCTATCCCGAAATCCGGCTGGCGATGGCGCGCACCGCCACGGTCGGCTCGATGATCGCCGATTTCGCGCCCGATGCGATCCATCTGGCGACCGAAGGGCCGCTGTGCATCGCCGCGCGGCGCTGGTGCCTGGTGCGCGCCTTTCCCTTTACCACCGCCTATCACACGCAATTTCCCGATTATGCCGCCAAGCGCACGGGGATGCCGGCCGAATGGTTCTGGCGCTATATCCGCTGGTTTCACGGGCCGGCGCGCGCCGTTCTGGCCTCCACGCCCTCGATCCGCGAGACGCTGCAGGCGCAGGGCATCACCCGGCTGAAACATTGGGGGCGCGGCGTCGATCTGGCCTGTTTCAGCGCGGACGCGCCGCCGCCCGCCGCTTATGCCGGGCTGGCACGGCCGATCCAGCTCTATGTGGGCCGGATCGCGATCGAGAAGAATATCGCGGCGTTTCTGGAGACTGATGAACCCGGCACCAAGGTGATCGTAGGCGATGGCCCGGCGCGCGCCGTTCTGGAGGCGCGCTATCCCGATGCGGTGTTTCTGGGATCGCTTTCGGGACGGGCGCTGGCGGGTGCCTATGCGAGGGCGGATGTATTCGTCTTTCCCAGCCGGACCGATACGTTCGGGCTGGTGATGATCGAGGCGCTGGCGTGCGGCACGCCGGTGGCGGCGTATCCGGTGACCGGCCCGGTGGATATATTGACGCCGGAAACGGGCTGCATGGCGGAGGATCTGGGCGCTGCGATCCGCGGCGCGCTGACGCGGGAACCTGCCGCCTGCGCCGCGCACGGCCGCGCTTTCACCTGGGCCGAGAGCGCGCGGCAGTTCCTCGAGGCGCTGGCCCCGGTGCACGATCGGGCGCTGCTCAGCGCCGCCTGACCAAAGGAACCTTGCCCTGAAGGGCGTTCGGCATTAGATCGGGTCCATCATTCCGGCCGCTCCGCAAGGGGCGGCCCTTATTTTATCCGGAGAATTCCCCGTGGCCCAGCCGCTCATGCCCCATGCGACCGCTTCCTGGCTGGTCGACAACACCGCGCTCAGCTTTGAGCAGATCGCCGACTTTTGCGGCCTGCACATCCTGGAAATCCAGGCGATCGCCGATGATACCGCGGCGACCAAGCTTACCGGGCGCGATCCCGTCCGCGCGCATGAGCTGACGCTGGAAGAGATTGAAAAGGGCCAGGACGACGCGGACTATCGTCTGGTGATGCTGAAAGGCCCCGAGCAGGTGCGCCGCACCAAGGGGCCGCGCTACACGCCGGTCTCCAAGCGGCAGGACAAGCCCGACGGCATCGCCTGGATCATCCGCAACCATCCCGAAATCTCCGATGGGGCGATCGGCAAGCTGATCGGCACCACGCGCACCACGATCCAGGCGATCCGCGAGCGCAGCCATTGGAACATCGCCAACATCGTGCCCAAGGATCCCGTGACTTTGGGCCTTTGCTCGCAGCGCGAACTGGATGCCCTGGTGGTGAAGGCCGCCAAGAAGGCCGGCATCGAAGCCCCGACCGACGTTCGTTTCGACGGTGATCGCGCGGCGCTGATCGAAGAACTGCGCGCCGAACGCACCGCCAATGCGCTGGCCGCCGAAGCCGCGCTGAACGAGGATGAAGCGCCCGCCGCGCCGGTCGAGCATACGCGTGACTCGCTCTTCAAGAGCTGACGAGATAACGCCCCTCCACGCCTTCGTGGAGGGGTTGGGGGTGGCTTCTTTTGCCCTTCAATGAGAAAGAAGCGCCACCCCCGGCCCCTCCAGCAAGGGCTGGAGGGGAGAAGAAGGGCGTTGGATATCTCCAAAAATTCCGACATCACGCCCGATGCCTCGCTGACGCAGGACGATAGTTTCGTCGCGACCAGCCATAAGGGGCTGACCTATCCGCTGGGAGCATTCGCGCCCGCGCCGGGGACTTTGCACCGGCTGGCCGATGGCGTGCGCTGGGCGCGGATCGAGATGCCCGGCGCGCTGGCCCATATCAATTGCTGGGTGCTGGACGACGCCGGCGGGGTCACCATCTGTGATACGGGCCTGAATCTCCCCGAATGCCGCGGCAATTGGGACGCCATTTTCGCCGGCGAACTGGCGGATGTGCCGGTCACCCGCATTATCGGCACGCATCTCCACCCCGATCATATCGGCCTGGCCGGCTGGCTGGCGCACCGCTTCGATGCGCCGGTGTGGATGACCCGCGGTGAATGGCTGACGATCCGGATGCTGTGGGCCGATGCGCGTGACGCCGTACCCGATGACGTGATTGCCTTCCGCCGCGCGGCAGGCTGGAACGGCGCGCAGATCGCGGCGGGCAATGAGGAAGGCTGGAGCCGCATCCGCGATATCATCACGCCTTTGCCCATGGGATATCGGCGGATGCAGGATGGCGACGTGCTGGATCTGGGCGCGCATCGCTGGCGCGTGGTGACCGGATCTGGGCACAGCCCGGAACATGCCTGCCTGATCAACGAGGCAGCGGGCGTGATGATCGCCGGTGATCAGGTGTTGCCGCGGATCAGCTCCAACGTGTCACTCGGCGTCACCGAACCGGAGGCCGATCCTTTGGGCGACTGGCTGGCCTCGATCGAAAAATTGCTGCTATTGCCGGATGATCTGCTGGTGCTGCCCGCGCATGGCCAGCCCTTTCGCGGGCTTCACGCGCGGCTCAAGTCGCTCAGGGACGAACATCATGCCAGCTTGGACAAATTGGCGTCCTTTGCAGTTGAGCCCAAGCGCGCGGTCGATTGCTTCGGGCGGCTGTTCCGCCGTGCGATCGATCAATCTATTCTCGGCATGGCGACCGGCGAGGCGCTGGCGCATCTTCGGCATCTGGAAGTGACAGGCCGGGTGGGCCGCGAAGTCCGCGACGGCGTGTGGTGGTATAAAGCGCATTGACGGGGCACGCCCTTTGCTTACATTCGAGTCAGTGAGCGAAGAGAGCATCTGGACCCGGCATTATAACCATCCTTGCCCATGGGATCAGCGCTTTGCGCCGCTGTCCCTGCCCGATATGCTCGAAGCCAGCGCCGCGCGCGATCCGAATGCGGTGCTGATCGATTTTCTGGGGCGGCATTATTCCTATGGCGAAACGCTGGACGGCGTGAACCGCGTCGCCTGCGGGCTCAAGGCGCTGGGGATCGCGCGCGGAGACCGGATCGGCCTCTTCCTCCCCAATGTGCCGCACTATGTCGCGGCTTATTATGGCGCGCTGAAGCTGGGCGCGACGGTCGTCAATTTCTCGCCGCTCTACACCGTGGACGAACTGGCGCATCAGGTGGCGGATTCGGGCACCAAATTGCTCTTCACGCTGTCAGCCACGGCCTTGCTGCCCACCGCGCTCAAGGTGCTGGAGGCCAGCAGCCTGGAACGGATCGTGGTCGGATCGGTCGCGGGCGCACTGCCCGTGGGCAAATCGCTCCTCTATCGCATGTTCAAGGGCAAGGAGGTCGCCGCGCGGCCGGATGATCCGCGGATCACCAGCTTTTCCGCGCTGATCGCCAACGATGGCCGCTGCGCCGCCGCGCCGATCGATCCGCTAAACGATGTGGCGCTGATCCAATATACCGGCGGCACCACGGGCACGCCCAAGGGCGCGATGCTGACGCACCAGAATCTCACCGCCAATGCCCGCCAGATCGACATGATCGATCCGCATCATGACGCGCCGGACCGCATCCTCGCGGTGTTGCCCTTCTTCCATGTGTTCGCCAACACCTGCGTGCTCAATCGCACGGTGCATCGCGGCGGCATGATCGCGATGCTGCCGCGCTTCGATGCGACGCAGGCGCTGGCGACGATCGGCCGCGTGAAGGCGACGGCTTTGCCCGGCGTGCCCACGATGTATCAGGCTTTGCTCGATCATCCGCAGATCGGCAAAACCGATTTTTCCAGCCTGCGCGTGTGCATTTCGGGCGGCGCGCCTTTGCCTGCCGAGGTGAAGGCGAAATTCGAGGCGGTGACGGGATCCAAGGTGGTGGAAGGCTATGGCCTCACCGAGAGCGCGGGCGTGGTCAGCACCAATCCCTATGAGGGGCTGAACAAGAGCGGCACGATCGGCCAGCCCATTCCGGGCACGCGCGTCAAGCTGGCGGATCGCGAGGATCCCACGCGCCCGCCGCCACCCGGCGAACCCGGCGAGATATTGTTCGCGGGGCCACAGGTGATGAAGGGCTATTGGCAGCGGCCCGATGCGGACGCGAAGGTGTTTGTGGGCGAGTGGCTGCGCACCGGCGATGTCGGCGTGATCGACGAAGATGGCTATATCCGCATCGTCGATCGGCTGAAGGACATGATCGCGGTCGGCGGGTTCAAGGTGTTTCCCAGCCAGATCGAAGCGGTGCTTTATCGTAATCCGGCGGTGAAGGAGGCGCTCGTGATCGGCGTGCCCGATGTCTATCACGGCGAAATGCCCAAGGCGTTCGTGACGCTCAATCCGGAGGTCGAGGCCGTGGATGGCGAGGCGCTGAAGGCCTGGCTCAATCCGCAGGTTGGCAAGCATGAGCGTGTCATCGCGGTGGAGGTGCGGCTGAATCTGCCCAAGACGCTGGTGGGGAAATTGAGCCGCAAGGAATTGGTGGCGGAGGAGCGGGCGAAGGCGGGCGGCTAATCGTGCGTCAGAGTAGCGGCGGCCACAGGCGCATCGCATGGATCACTGTCAATATCCATACGCTGTCATCGTCGATTTGATAGACGAGTCGATAGCTCCGATGCGGATTCAGTTCGCGCGTTCCTGGGATTTCGCCTGGATGGCCAAGCAGGGGATAATCCGCCAGTCGGGCCACTGCTTCGCTGAAAAGGCAATCGATCCGATCCGCCGCGTCGGGATTGCGCTCGTAAAGATAATTCCAGATATCGGCACGATCCTGGCGAGCGCCGGGCGTCCAGATGATTTTCATTCGGTCACGGCGGATTGCGAACGCTTTGCAGCGAACTCAGCCTCGATGTCCTCGTTGCTATAGCCATGCCCGGCACGCATCGAAACGCGCGCAGCTTGCACCTTTTTCTGCAGAAATGCGCTATGTTCCCGCTTCTCACGCTGACGCTCAACGAATTCCCGCATGAGTTCGCGAACAACTTGGGAGGCGGGGCGATGCAGCGCCTTCGTCTCGGCGATGAAATCCGCGCGAAGATCGGATTCGAGCTTCATGGTGAAAACAGCTTCCTTTGGCATAAGGTCTCCATCAATAATGACAACGTATATACGTTGTCATTACCTTGTGGCAATTGAAGAAATTCTAAATCAGGCAAAGTCGATATCAGGGGGCGGTGCAGCGCATCAATCCCCACCTTCGCTTGACCCGCGCGCGCTGCGCGGTCAAAACGCCAGCTTCATGGCTGACCAACCCGATTTCTCCACCCTTTCGTTCGAAGACGCGCTCAAGCGGCTGGAAACGATCGTCTCGCGGCTGGAAAGCGGCGAGGCGTCGCTCGACGACTCGATCACGCTCTATTCGGAGGGCGATCTGCTGCGCAAGCAATGCGAGACCCGTCTCGCCGATGCGCAGGCGCGGATCGAGAAGATCAGCCTGGGCGCGGATGGCCGCCCCGCGGGCGTGACCGCCTTCGATGCGGGCTGATAACGACGTGGCGGGGGCGTCACTGATCCTGAAACCGGCGCTTGACCGGATTTCGACCGAGATCGACCGGCAGTTCGATCTGCTGCTGAAGGTGCCAAAGGATCCGCGCGGGCCGCTGTATGAGGCGATGCGCCATGCCGCGATCGGCGGGGGCAAGAGGCTCCGGCCTTTGCTGACGGTGGCGACTGCCGAGCTCTTCAACGTGGACCGTGATCGCGCGCTGCGCGTGGCGACGGCGATCGAGTGCATCCATGTCTATTCGCTGATCCATGACGATCTGCCCGCCATGGACGATGACGATCTGCGCCGCGGCAAGCCCACGGTGCACAAGGCCTTTGACGAGGCGACCGCGATCCTCGCGGGGGATTCGCTCCATGCCATGGCGTTCGAGATATTGGCGGACGAGGCGACCAGCCCCGATCCGTTCGTGCGCGCCGAACTGATGCTGGAACTGGCACGGGCCAGCGGCCCCAGCGGCATGGCGGGCGGGCAGATGATGGATCTGGCCGCGGAACATCATGTGTTCGATCTGCCCACCGTGACGCGTCTGCAGCAATTGAAGACCGGTGCGCTCATCGCCGTCAGCGTGGAGGCGGGCGCGATCCTGGGCCGGATTCAGCCCGAGGGTCGTACTGCGCTGCGCGGCTATGCGCGCGATATCGGCCTGGCCTTCCAGATCGCCGACGACATTATCGACGAGGAAGGCGATGAGGTGCTGGCCGGCAAGGCGCTGCACAAGGATGCGAAAGCCGGCAAGGCCACTTTCGTCTCGTTGCTGGGCATCGAGCGTGCGCGCGATCAGGCCGCGGCGCTGGTGGAGCAGGCGGTCTCGCATCTCCATGGCTATGGCCGCGAGGCCGATGTGCTGCGTGCCGTGGCGCGCTATGTGATCGAAAGGGACCGGTAATGGGCAGGATCGGCGTCTATCCGGGGACATTCGATCCGGTGACTTTGGGGCATATGGATATCATCCGCCGCGGCGCGAAGCTGGTGGATCAATTGGTGATCGGCGTGACCACCAATCCGTCCAAATCGCCGATGTTCACGGTGGAAGAGCGGCTGGCGATGGTTCAGCGCGAGGTGGATTCGATCGGCGGCAATATCAGCGTGGTCTCGTTCGATCTGCTGCTGATGGATTTCGCCGAGCGTGAACATGCGTCGGTCATCATCCGCGGCCTGCGCGCGGTGGCGGATTTCGAATATGAATATCAGATGGCGGGGATGAACCAGCAGTTGAACGACCGGATCGAGACGGCCTTCCTGATGGCGGATGTCTCGCTCCAGCCGATCGCCTCCAAGCTGGTGAAGGAAATTGCGCTTTACGGCGGCAATATTTCGCGCTTCGTGCCGCCCGCCGTGGAGATCGAAGTCAAGGCGCGGGTCGAGCAGATCGGGCGCAAGGGAAGCTGATCGTTCAGCCGCCGCTCAGCAAAAGAGCTTATGCGGCACATAGATATTTTTGGATCAAGGACATGCGGGTGATCAAGCAAGTGAAGTTCATATGCGCGGCGGTGACCGGGCTCCTGATGGCCGGGGCGGCCGCGGCGCAGACGCCTGTGCCTGCGCCCGAGCCGGTGGACCCGAGCGACCCCGCCGGGATGAAGCTGCCCGCGCCCTCCAAGCCGATCGCCGAGGATCAGGAAAATCTGCTCAACCTCGATCTGTCGACCGGTGGGCGCGTCACCATCCAGCTTCGCCCCGATGTTGCGCCGCTGCACATCGCGCGGATCAAGACTCTGGTGCGCGAAGGCTTTTACAATGGCGTGACTTTCCACCGCGTGATCGATGGCTTCATGGCGCAGACGGGCGATCCCAAGGGCACGGGCGAGGGCGGTTCGAACCTGCCGGATCTGACCCAGGAGTTTAATCTGCTGCCGCATTTGCGCGGTGCGGTCTCCATGGCGCGGACCAACGATCCCAATTCCGCCAACAGCCAGTTTTTCATCATGTTCATGCCGCGCCCCTCGCTCGACCGGAAATATACCGTGTTCGGCCGCGTGGTTTCGGGGATGCAGTTTGTCGATGCGATTGAGCGCGGTGAACCGCCCGCCACGCCTTCGAAGGTCGTGAAGGCCTGGCTGCAGACCGATGGCGAGAATGCGGCATTGCTGCCCGCTGCGCCGCCCCCGCCGGTCGCAGTGCCCGTTGTGGAAGCCACGCCGGTTCCCGCCCCGGAGACCGCGACGCCGCAATAATGCGTGTCGATCTGTTCGATTTCGCGCTGCCGCCCGAGCGGATCGCGCTGCGCCCCGTCAGCCCGCGGGACAGCGCGCGGATGCTGGTGGCTGACGGATCGGGGTTGAGCGACCGGATCGTGCGCGATCTGCCTGCCATGCTGCGCGCGGGCGACATGCTGGTGTTCAACGATACGCGCGTGATCCCGGCCCAGCTCGAGGGACGGCGCGGCGATGCGAAGATCGGCGCGACGCTGCACAAGCGCGAGGGGCTGCGGCAATGGCGCGCCTTCATCCGCAATGCCAAGCGACTGAAGGATGGCGATAGCGTGGATTTCGGGCAGGGCGTGAGCGCTATCGCGCGGGACCGTGCGGTGGATGGCAGCTTTATCCTCGATTTCGCGGGCGAAGAGCCGGTGGAGGTGTTGCTGGAGCGCGCGGGCACGATGCCGCTGCCGCCCTATATCGCAGGCAAGCGTCCGACCGATGCGCGCGACCACGAAGATTATCAGACCATGTTCGCGCGGGAAAAAGGTGCTGTCGCCGCACCCACCGCCGCGCTGCATTTCACGCCGGCGTTGATGGCCGGGCTCGCGGCGGCAGGCGTCGAGACGGCGACGCTGACGCTGCATGTGGGGGCCGGCACGTTCCTGCCGGTGAAGGCGGACGATACCGACGATCACGCCATGCACGCCGAATGGGGCCGGATTGACGCCGATACGGCCGCACGGCTGAATGCGGTGCGCGCACGCGGCGGGCGGCTGATCGCGGTGGGAACCACCTCGCTCCGCCTGATCGAAAGTGCGGCGGGCGAGGATCATGTGGTGCGGCCGTTCGAGGGCGACACCGCGATCTTCATCACGCCAGGCTATAAATTTCGCGCGATCGACGGTCTGATGACGAATTTCCATCTCCCCAAATCCACCCTGTTCATGCTGGTGAGCGCGCTGATGGGGCGGGAGCGGATGCAGGCGGTCTATGCCCATGCGATCGCCGACGACTATCGCTTTTATTCCTATGGTGACGCGAGCCTGTTGCTGCCCTGAGAGGATTTTCGATGCGCAAGACCCTGATCTTCGCGAGCCTCATCGCCCTTGGCGCGCCCGCGATCGCCAAGAAGCCGCCCGTGCCGATGCTCAGCCAGGCGACGATTTCCGCCAGCCCCGTCTCCCAGATGATCGCGGGCTTCGATAGCGATGGCGACGCCGTGGTGAGCCAGGTGGAGTTCGACGCGGGTGTAGCGCGCAGTTTCGTCGATGGCGACGAGAATAAGGACGGCCGCATCACGCTGATCGAGCTTAGCCGTTGGGCTGCGAAATGGCTTGGCAATGCGGGCGCGCTGCCGGGCCAATATGATTTCGACCGCGATCTGGACGATGCGGTATCCAGGGCGGAATATGAGGCGGAATTCGCCAAGCGATTGGCCGGATTCGATATGAATAAGGACGGCGCACTGGCCCGCAGCGAGTTGATCTCGTTCAAGCCACAACCCCCGATCCCGATGCCGCCGGGCATGGGAATGCCGGGTGAGGCACCGCCAAAGCCGCCGCGTTAGTATCCACTCCCCTCCCGGAAGCCCGGGAGGGGAGAGAGCAACATGACAGCGCCCCGCCGCCCCGCTATAGGCGCGCGACCATGACAGAGCGTTTCACATTCTCCATCGCCGCGACCGACGGCAAGGCCCGCACGGGTGCCATCCGGATGCAGCGCGGCGAGATCCGTACCCCGGCGTTCATGCCCGTGGGCACCGCCGCCACGGTGAAGGCGATGAAGCCCGCCGATGTGCGGGCTGGCGGGGCGGATATTATTCTCGGCAACACCTATCATCTGATGCTGCGTCCGGGCGCGGAGCGGATGGCGAAGCTGGGCGGGTTGCATGGCTTCATGGGATGGGACCGGCCGATCCTGACCGATAGCGGCGGCTATCAGGTGATGAGCCTATCCGATCTGGCGAAGGTGACCGAAGAGGGTGTGAGCTTCAGGAGCCATCTGGACGGATCCAAGCACATGATCTCGCCCGAGCGATCGATGGAGATCCAGCGGCTGCTGGGTTCGGACATTGTGATGGCGTTCGACGAACTGGTGAAAACCACGTCTTCGCGCGATGATCAGGCGCGGGCGATGGAGCGCTCGATGCGCTGGGCGCGGCGCTCGCGCGAAGGGTTCGATGCGGGCGGCGATCATGCCGCGCGCGCGGCACTGTTCGGCATACAGCAGGGCGCGCTCGACGAATCGCTGCGCAAGGCTTCGGCGGATGCGCTGATCGATATTGGCTTCGACGGTTATGCGGTGGGCGGTCTCGCGGTGGGCGAGGGGCAGGAAGCGATGTTCGCCTGCCTCGATTATGCGCCGGGGCAATTGCCGGTGGACAAGCCGCGCTATTTGATGGGCGTCGGCAAGCCGACCGATATCGTGGGCGCTGTGGAGCGCGGGATCGACATGTTCGATTGCGTGCTGCCCACGCGCAGCGGGCGGACCGGCCAGGCCTTTACCTGGGATGGCCCGATCAACATCCGCAATGCGAAATTCGCAGAGGATCTGACCCCGCTCGATCCCGAGTCACCCACGGCATCCTGGTCGAAAGCCTATCTGCACCATCTGGTCCGCTCGGGCGAAATCCTGGGCGCGATGCTGATGACCGAACATAATCTGTGGTTTTACCAGCACCTGATGCACAATCTCCGCACCGCGATTGCGGAGGGGCGGCTGACGGCGTGGGCCGATGGGTTCAGGGTGCGTTATGGGGCGGCGCGCGCGGATTGAAGGGGCGTTGACTCGCCCGCGAGACTGATGGCGATCAGAAATGTGAGGATCATCATGGGATAGATGAAAAAGGCGATGCCATCGATCATCGAATAGAATAGCAGTGTGTTGATCGCCAAAAAGGCCGGAACGATGTGACTGCCTTGAGATTTTGCAGTGGCGAGGAGTTTCAGCCAGAGCGGAATGGCAAGAACGGCCACAAGCCCAAATCCGATGGCGCCCCATTGAAGCAATATTTGCAAAATCGCGTCATGGGGATGATGAAACATCGAATTCGCACCCGGAACCACCAAGATGAACTGACTCTCGCCCACGCCGAACCACGGGTGCTGAAAAAAGGTCTCGATCGATGATTTCCACAAGGCGAGCCGCCCGCTAGAGATGTCCGCACCCTCGACCGTCGCTGACGAAAAGATGCGAAAAACGCCGTAATTTCCATCCGGTGGAAGGTGGATAAGCGACAGCACCGCCCCAAGCACCAAGCCGAGACATAATGCAGTTAAAAATCGAGCGGTTCTAAGCTCTGGGAGCAGAACGGCCGTCAAGCCACAGGCTGCGATGAGAGCAATGACTGGTGCACGTGACCCAGCCCAGAAATTCAGCGCAAAGCATGTTGTGATCACCACGAGACCGGCCGTGTAGAAAAGTGGGCGGCGCTCATAGGCGATCAGACCCAGCGCTATGGCCGTGCCGGGAATGATATAGAAGCCGGTATGACGAATGTTGACAACGCCCAAGCCGAATTGCAGCCAGTCATAATGGAGCGGGTCACCAATCGAGGCCGTGTAGACGATCATCAACAGGCAATAAGCGAAGCTGGTGAGGGCCATGATGGCCCATAAGGCGCGTGGCTGAGCGAAGCGGTTGATTTTTGCCAGGAAGAAAATGCTCATGCCAAAGAGCAAGTGGCACGATGTGATCATGCCGCGAAGCACGGCGGTTGCCGGGTCAGGTGCCACGAACACCGCGGTTGCCGACGCAATCACGACGATTCCGCCGAGCGCGATCGCCTGCGAACGCGAGAAATCCGCGATCGTTGCAAATGGCCTGAAGCCGGCCGTCATGGCCAATCCGATCGCGAGCATTTCGATCAGCAGGACCGGCGGTGCGTAAAAGCGGATCCAGTAAAGCCAGATCGAATAATGATTATCCGGCGTCCAACTGACGGCGGCCATGATGGCGGGAGACGCAGCGACCAACATGATGGTCACCCATATGGCGTTCGATCTGGACGCGCCGGAATTGCGGGAGATACTCTGCGATGAAGCGTGTATTTTGGCGATATCGATATGCAGCACGCTGCTCGGCCCCCGCTTGGTGCGGCAAGGCTAACCCGGCCGCCAGAATATGCTTTCCGGCGTCTTTACCCTTGATATCCTAAATTTCCCTTATGCGGGCGTTCAATCGCCCAGCTTTACGCTCAGGAAGCTCGGCATCGGGCCGTTCCAGCCGTCATCCGGTTCGTTATCGTGCTGCGGCGTGGGGCGTGGGGCTGGGGCGGGGCGGGGATCGGCGCGCGGCGGCCTTGGTTCTTCAGGGGCAATCTTGGCCTCGGCCGGTGCGGCCTTGGGCGCCCTGCCGGGTTTTTCGGCCTTGGGACGCGGGGCGCGCTCCGCGCGTTCGGGCTTCTTTTCGCGCTCGGGCTTGGCTTCCGGCGTGGACTTGGCTTCCGGCGCTGGCTTGGTCTCCGCTTCGGCGCGCTTGGGCTTGCCGACGCGCTCGATCTTCATGCCGGTGAGCTTCTCGATATTTTCGATCGCTTCGGCGTCGGACGATGTGGCGAAGGTGTAAGCGATGCCGGTGGCGCCGCCACGACCGGTGCGGCCGATACGGTGGATATAATCGTCCGGATGCCAGGGCGCGTCATAGTTGAAGACGTGGCTCACCCCCTTCACGTCGAGGCCGCGCGCGGCGACGTCGGAGGCGACGAGGATGTTGATCGTGCCCGCCTTGAAGCGGTCGAGCTCGGCAATGCGGTCGCGCTGTTCCATGTCGCCATGGATTTCGCCGGCCGAAAAGCCGTCGCGCTTCAGGCTGGTGGCGAGTTCGCGCACCGTGGTCTTGCGATTGCAGAAGATGATCGCGGTGGAGACCGCCTCGGTGTGCAGCAGATCGCGCAGCGTCTCGCGCTTGCGGCGGCTGTCGCATTCGACCAGCCACTGCCTGATCTGGGTGTTCGCCGTGGCGGGACGGGAGACTTCGACCGATTTGGGATTGTCGAGAAATTTGTCAGCCAGCTTCTTGATCGGCGGCGGCATGGTCGCCGAGAACAGAAGCGTCTGGCGCTGCTTGGGCAGCTTGGAGCAGATTTCCTCGATGTCGGGGATAAAGCCCATATCGAGCATCCGATCCGCCTCGTCGATCACGAGCAGGTCGCAACCGGTGAGCAAGATCTTGCCGCGGCCGAACAGATCCATCAGGCGGCCGGGCGTGGCGATCAGGACATCGACGCCCTTTTCCAGCGCCTTTTGCTGATCGCCCATCGATACGCCGCCGATGAGCAACGCCATGGAGAGCTTGTGATTCTTGCCATATTTGTCAAAATTCTCGGCCACCTGCGCAGCGAGCTCGCGTGTCGGCTCAAGGATGAGCGAGCGCGGCATCCGGGCACGGCTGCGGCCTTCGCCCAGGATATCGATCATCGGCAGCACGAAGGCTGCGGTCTTGCCCGTGCCGGTCTGTGCGATGCCGATCAGATCCCGACCCATGAGAACGGACGGGATCGCCTGCTTCTGGATCGGGGTCGGCTCGGTATAGCCGGATTCCTCGACGGCACGCAGCAGGTCATCTGAAAGGCCGAGATCGGCAAAGCTCATCAAGTGGTTCCGGGTGATAAAGGGGCAGCCCTGCGGGTTGCCGGGTGTCGCTGCGGGTGGCTGAAACTGCCGCGAATGTCAAGTTTTTCAGCGTTCGGGGACCAAGGAGCGAAAGGCGGTGATCTCGCATTGGCCGCCCGAGCGCGAAAAGATCATGTCCCTGTCCGCGCAGATCTTTCCATCGGGATTGGGCTTGAGATAAAAGCCGGAATAGAAATCGAGCGCTGGGCAATCCGATTCCAGCTTGGCGCGCAGCCTGTCTCCGCTGCGCAAAACCAGATCGACGCTATTACGGTCATTCACCGAGGCCGTGGCGAGCGTGCTGACCGCGACGCAGCGCTTGGCCTTGCGCTCTTTCCACTTGATCGGCTTGATCTTGCGCGGGGCGGGGGCAAGGCGCGGTGCCAGGGTCTGCACCCGGATGATCACGCGTTCTCGGATCGTGACCTGCGCCAGTTCCAGCGATTCCGGGAAAGCGGACTCGGGAGTCGGGTCCGCAGGCTGCAGCGCAGCGCCGCTTCCCGCCAACAACAATGTGGCGAGCATGAACCCGCTCATGACCCCTTTTCCATCTGCCCGTTTAAGCGCCCCATGCTTGAACGGCGGATTAACTCCCCAGCCGCCGCATTTTTGTCTAGGGATTTCCCTCATGACTGCAATCGATCTTCCATCGCTGACCCGTTTCGCCGATCTGCTCGGCCCCAAGGGCTTCACCACCGATCCCGATGCGATGGCACCGTGGCTGAAGGATTGGCGCGGGCGCTATGAAGGCGCGGCAGCGGCACTGCTTTCGCCAGCGGATGCCGATCAGGTGGCGGCGGTCGTGCGGCTGGCCGGAGCGCTTGGCATCGCGCTGGTGCCTCAGGGTGGCAACACCTCGATGGTGGGCGGCGCGACCCCGCCTGCCACCGGGAATGCAATGATTCTCTCATTACGCAGGATGAATGCGATCCGGTCGATTGCGGCAGAGGATGGCGTCGTTGTGGCGGAAGCCGGCGTGATCCTCGCGCATCTGCACGATGCCGTGCTGGAGCATGGGATGCGCTTTCCGCTGACGCTCGGTGGCAAGGGATCCGCCACTGTCGGCGGGCTGGTTTCCACCAATGCCGGCGGCACGCAGGTGCTGCGTTTCGGGACGATGCGCGCGCTGACCCTGGGGATCGAGGCGGTGCTGCCCGATGGATCGCGCTTTGATGGGCTGAGCCCGCTCAAGAAGGACAATCGCGGCTATGATCTGAAACATCTTCTGATCGGCGCCGAGGGAACGCTGGGGATCATCACCGCCGCCAGCCTGAAGCTGGTGCCCGCCATCCTGGATCGCGCCGTGGGCTGGATCGGCGTGGAAACCCCGCATCAGGCACTGGCCTTGCTGCGCTTCATGGAGGCGCGCGCCGCCGATGCGCAGGAGGGGTTCGAGATCGTACCGGCGGATTCGCTCGCGCTGGTGCTCAAGCATATTCCGGGCACGCGCGCGCCGCTGCAGGGCACGCATCCTTGGCATGTGCTGGTGGAGATGGTGCGCAGCGATGCGCGCGCCGAGGCGTCGGGCGCTGTGCTCGAACAGATTCTGGGCGACGCGCTGACCGCAGGGCTATGCCGCGACGCCACGATCGCAGCGAGCGAGGCGCAGGCCGAGGCCTTTTGGAAGCTGCGCGATTCGCTGTCCGAAGCCGAGCGCGCCAGTGGTCCGGCGGTTCAGCATGATATCTCCGTGCCGGTGTCCGGAATGCCCGATTTCATGATTTCGGCGGCGCGCGATGTGGAAGCGCGCTTTGTCGGAACGCGGGCCAGCGCATTCGGGCATCTGGGGGATGGCAATGTGCATTTCCATGTCCGCGCGCCCGAGGATGCGGCCCTGGACTGGGCGAAAACGGCCGGGAAAGCGGTGAGCGCTTATGTCCATGATCTGGTCGTTGCGGCGGGGGGATCGATCTCGGCCGAACATGGCATCGGCCAGATGAAATTAGAGGAGAATGCACGGCTTTCCGATCCAGCGCGGTTGATGGCGCTCAGCGCGATCAAGGCCGCGTTCGACCCCAAGGGGCTGATGAACCCCGGAAAGCTGGTCCTGCCAGGCGGTCTGGCTCAGGAGAGCCTTGCAACGCGCGCGCCTGCGCCATAAACGGCGCGGCAACGGTATTTTTCAATCGGGCCTTGGAAACGGCCCGTCCCACGATTTCCAGGAGACATGTCAATGGCCAGCGCGCCGCAGCAATCCAATCTGCCGATCCTTTACAACGATCTGATTCCGCTTTCGAGCGTCGATCACAAGGATTGGAAGGCCCGCACTGTCGAAGCCGCGCCCTGGCTGGTCAATACCCATGCCGTGCCCATCACCAGCGACGAATTTCCGCTGGCGCAGCGCTTTTTCCCGATCGTGTTTTCGGCCGGCCCCGATCCCGTGCCTCTGGCGCTGATGGGCCTGAACGAAGGCGTGAACGTCTATGTCGATGAAGCAGGCAAGCTGATCAACCAGACCTATGTGCCCGCTTATGTGCGCCGCTATCCCTTCATGCTGGCGCGCCTGCGCCCGGATAATGACGAGCTTTCGCTGTGCTTCGATCCCGGCGCCAATGTGATCGGCCCCGATTTCGACGATGGCCGCGCGCTGTTCGAAGACGACAAGCCCTCTGAAGTGGTAACCGGTATTCTCGGATTCTGCGAGCAATGGGAACAGAGCTGGCAGCGCACGCAGGCGTTCATGAAGGAAATTACCGACGCCAAGCTGCTGATCGATGGCGAAGTCTCGATCCAGCCCGAAGGCGCGGACAAGCCCTTCATCTATCGCGGTTTCCAGATGGTGTCCGAAGACAAGTTGCGCGAATTGCGCGGCGATCAGACACGCAAGCTGGTGCAGAACGGCATATTGCCGCTGCTTTATGCGCATCTGTTTTCGCTCAATCTGATGAGCGACGTGTTCAACAAGCAGTTCGCCGCAGGCAAGGTAATGCCCAACGAATCGATCTGATTGCCCGCTTCAACGCTGCCGGCATGATGTCGGCAGTGTTGATCGAGCGTATCGATCATGGAAACTTTGAATATCGATCAACGATTGGTCCGTTTCGCCTTGAAACGGTAATACACTCAGCCTATCTTGTTTGGTGAGACGGTGATTGTGTTTCCCCCTTTCACAATCCCTGATCGGCACACCTTCGGGTGTGTTCCTCCCTGAACCTTGGCCACCCCGCCTTCTTTTGAAAGCGGGGTGGCTTTTTATTCAGCGGCGATCGCGGTGTCGCGTCCCGCGATATCGGCGCACAGCGACTCGGCGATGCGAGTTATCAGCCGATCCAGCCCCCCGATATCGGGCCGAAGCGTGCTCATGTCCGGCTGCAGATACAGCGCACGATCAAATTCGATCTGGATGGCATGGATCCCCCGCGCAGGCTGGCCGTGCGTGGACAGGATATGCCCCCCCGCATAGGGCACGTTCATCGCAACGCTGAAACCGCGCGCTTTCGTCAAGGCGTGCACCAGGCCCGAATGTCGCGAACCGGCGCTACGCCCGAACAGATCGCCGATCACGATCCCCGCCCCGCTGGCGACGGGCGGCATCGAATGGATATCGAGCAGGATCGCGAGGCCGAAACGATCGCGTGTCGCCTTGAGCATCTCCGAAAGCCGGCGGTGATAGGGCCGATGATCTATTTCGATCCGTGCTTCGAGGCAGGCAGCGGGCACGCGCCGGCTGAGAATATCGCCGCTGCCGCGTAAGCGACGCGGCATCAGGCCCAATCCGCCGGTGACTTTCGAGGACCGGATCAGGCCATCGCCCGAGGGGCGCGGATCGATCATCTCGGGATCGATCTCGCGCTCGTGTCGATTAAGGTCGATCCAGGCGCGCGCACGCTGCGCGACGATCGCGCTATAGCCGCGCGCGATGGCGTGTGCAGCGATGCGGTCTGCATGGCGATCCTCCAGCAATTCAAGCTGCTTGGGCGTGATCCGGCTCGCGCGCAGCAGCGGTTCCGGATAATCGCGCCCGGCATGGGGCACGGACAGAATTACGGGTCGATCGGGGAGGGCGGGGCCATGAATAACAAAGGGCGGGATAGGGGCTTCGGACACGCGAAAACGCTAGTCCAGCAATTCATCGGACACAATCGCGTCTGCGCTGGAAAATATTAAGGCATGGGCGCATAAGGGTAGCTCTGTAAGGGATCGCAGCGGCGGTTCCGCGCCAGTTTTTCAAGCCCGGCTCGTGGGGCCGGATATTTTTTGGGGATGACGATGATCCGGGTGCTGCTCGCCGAAGACGATGCGGTGATGCGCGAATATCTCGCGCGCGCTCTGGAAAAGGCGGGCTATGACGTGCGCTCGGTCGATCGCGGAACCGCGGCGATCCCGCTGCTCGAATCGGAGCGCTTCGATCTGCTGCTCACCGATATCGTGATGCCCGAGATGGACGGGATCGAGCTGGCGCAGAAGGCGGCGGTGATGGCACCCGAGATGCAGGTGATGTTCATCACCGGTTTTGCCGCGGTCACGCTGAAGGCGGGCGAAGCGATGCCCCAGGCCAAGGTTCTCTCCAAGCCGTTTCACCTGCGCGATCTGGTGAATGAAGTGGATCGCATGTTCGAAAAGAGCAGCGCGACCGAGCGAAGCTGATTATTCGGTGCAGCGGGGTTGCGCCGGGCGGAATGCCTCGTTAGAGACCCCGCTTCGTGTGGGCGTATAGCTCAGTGGTAGAGCACTGTGTTGACATCGCAGGGGTCGCAAGTTCAATCCTTGCTACGCCCACCATTTTCCCCCTTAATCAGCGATGTCGGCACGCCGAAACCGGCGCAGCAGCGCGTGGATCGGCCGCCTGGGCTTGGGAATGCCCTGCCCGGTGACATCCAACAGATATTGCGCCAGCAGCAACGCCTGATTGCGGGTCATCACCAGATCGTGGCTCACCAACTGGTCGTTTTCAAGCGCGATGTTGGAGCGCGTGCTCTGGATGCGCAGATGGATGCCGTTGGGCATGGCATTGTGCGTCCAGCCGACCAGCGCATGAAATTGATAGGCCTCAACCGGCCTGTCGGGATGAGCGCGGGGTCCAGCGGCCATGGCGCATACCTCTCGTTACCGCAGGGCAGCACAGCCCGGCCTGCTGACATGGTTAACAAGACTCACTGACTTCTTCATTTCGCCTGCGCGGTCAAGCGGCGCGCGCCAATTCGCCTGCTTCCGACTATGGTTTAAGCCAAAAGCGGATCACCATCGCGACCGCGCCGACCACGGCGATGCTTCCCAGCCAGATCAGCGCCATCCAGCCGAGCCGTCGCCATAACGGGGCAAGGAGGGGGACAGGGGCGGGGGGCGGGGCTTCAGCCATGATCAGTGATAGCCGTCATGGCCCACCTTCCCGCGGAAGACCCAATAGGAAAAGCCCGTGTAGATCAGGATGATCGGCACCATGATCCCAGCGCCGATCAACATGAAGACCTGGCTGCGTTCCGGCGCTGCGGCATCCCAGATGGTGATCTGATCGGGCACGACATAAGGAAACATGCTGATGCCGAGGCCGGCGAAACAGAGCAGGAAGATGAAGAGCGCGATCAGGAACGGCGCGCGTTCATGCCTGAGCTTCAGCGCGCGCCAGAAGAGGAACGACGCCAGGGAGACCAGCAAGGGCACCTGCGCGCTCAGCAGCACCCAGGGCATGGCGAACCAGCGCTGGAAATAGGTGGCGTCCAGAAAGGGCGTGGCGAGGCTCACAGCGACGATTGCCGCCAGGGTGGCGGGGCCGATGATCCGCGCCAGCCTCCAGGCATGATCCTGCGGCGCGCCTTCGGTTTTCCAGATCAGCCAGGTCGCCCCGAGCAGCGCGTAGGCGATCACGGTGCTGATGCCGGTCAGGATCGTGAACGGGGTCAGCCAATCGAGCCAGCCCCCGCCATAGGCACGGCCGGACACCGCGATCCCCTGCAGCAGTGCGCCGAGCGCAATGCCTTGGGTGAAGGCGGCCATGAAGGAGCCGCCGGTAAAGGCCAGATCCCAGAAGGCGCGATGCTTGGGATCGCGCCAGCGGAATTCAAAGGCGACGCCGCGGAAGATCAAAGCGAGCAGCATGGCGATGATCGGCGGATAGAGCGCGGGCAACACGATCGCATAGGCCAGGGGAAAGGCCGCCATCAGCCCGCCGCCGCCCAGCACCAGCCAAGTCTCATTGCCATCCCACACCGGCGCGATCGCGTTCATCGCGGTATCGCGCTCCTCGCCCACGCCAAAGGCCGGGAAGAGGATGCCGATGCCCAGATCGAAACCGTCCATCACGACATAAGCGAAGACCGCAAAGGCGATGATGAACGCCCAGATGGTGGCGAGATCGAAATTGATGGTCATGACGCTGCCCCGATCCCATTTGTCATACTCGCGAATGCGGGGACCCCGCTTTTATTTGAGGCGTCCGAAAGAGGAAGAAGCGGGGTCCCCGCATTCGCGAGGATGATGGTAGAGCGTATATTCATCGTCCGCCCTCCACGGCCTGCGCGGGCGTGATCCCGGCGGTGCGGATCGGGGCGTCACTGATATCTTCCTCGCCACTGTGCGGCGATTTGCCCATGAGTTTGAGGATATACCAGGTGCCGAAACCGAATACGGCGAAATAGACCAGCACAAACGCGACCAGAGACGCGCCGACCGCGGGCGCGGCGAGGGGAGACGCCGAATCTGCGGTGCGCAACAGGCCATAGATGGTGAAGGGCTGGCGGCCGACCTCCGTCGTGACCCAGCCCGCGATCACAGCCACGAAGCCCGCCGGCCCCATCACCAAAGCGAAACGGTGCAGCAGCGGCCAGTCATAGAGGCGATGGCGCACACGCGCGAACAGGCTGAACAGGCCGAGGCCGAGCATCAGCATCCCGAGCCCGACCATGATCCGGAACGACCAGAACACCACGCCCACAGGCGGCTGGCGGTCCGCAGGGATCGTGTCGAGCCCGGCGAGCGGCGCATCGGGATCGTGCTTGAGGATCAGCGAAGAGGCCTTGGGAATCTGGATCGCATAATCGACGCGCTTTTCCGCGCTGTTGGGGATGCCGAACAGGATCAGCGGCGCGCCATCGGGATGGCTGTCATAATGGCCCTCCATCGCCATCACCTTGGCCGGCTGGTGCTCGAGCGTGTTCAAACCGTGCATATCGCCGACGAAGATCTGCACCGGCGCGACAAGCGCGGCCATCCACATCGCCATGGAAAACATTTTGCGCGCATGAAGGTTTTTGCGATCCTTCAGCAGATGCCAGGCACCGACCGCACCCACCACTAGCGCTGTCGTCAGATAGGCGGCGATCACGGTGTGCACCAGGCGATAAGGGAAGCTGGGATTGAAAACGATCGCCCACCAACTCGGACCCGGCACGAACTGGCCCGCCGCGTTGATCTCATAGCCCGTTGGTGTCTGCATCCAGCTATTCACCGAAAGGATCCAGAAAGCGGAGATGAACGTGCCGATCGCGACCATCAGCGTGGCGGTATAATGCAGCCTTGGCCCGACCTTCTTCATGCCGAACAGCATCACGCCGAGAAACCCGGCCTCAAGGAAGAAGGCGGTGAGCACTTCATAAGCCATCAGCGGCCCGATCACCGGGCCGGCCTTGTCCGAAAAGACCGACCAGTTGGTGCCGAATTGATACGACATCACGATGCCCGAGACGACGCCCATCGCAAAGGCGATCGCGAAGATCTTCAGCCAATATTTGAAGAGATCGAGATAGAGCGGTTTGCCCGTCTTGAGCCACAGCCCTTCGAGCACCGCGAGATAGCTCGCCAGGCCGATCGAGAAGGACGGGAAGATGAAATGAAAGCTGACGGTGAAGGCGAACTGGATGCGGGCGAGGAGCAGCGCATCGGCATTGTCGAACATCGAACCATCCCCAGGAAAGGACGGTCCCCGGTCAGATCGGGGATCGGAAAGCCAGCGGCCTTCGCTTGGAGGCCATGCGCTTTTGGTTCGCGCTGTTCAAGATCAAAAACGGGCCGCGAGCCCGGTTCGGGCTGCATGTCTCAACGCTACAGATGCAATATTTGCATCTATGTTTCAGGCGCGAAGGCCAAGCCCGCGAGGGTTCAGGCCGCGAGTTCCTTCAACGGCACATTCGTGTCCGCCAGGCGAGCCTTGTCGGGGCTCAATCCTTCCGTCACCAACTTGCGCCCCTGGACATAATCCTTGGTGGCGTTGACGCAATCGAGCGCGATCACCTTGCCGCCCTTCAGATAGATAACCGAAAAGGAGCGGTTGGCGGTGTCGCCGCGCACCACGAGATCGTCGTGATCGGTCGAGAGGCCCACGGTCTGCAGTTTCAGATCATATTGATTGGACCAGAACCACGGCACCGCATGATAGGGATGGGCCTCGCCGGCAATCGCCTTGGCGACGACCGCTGCCTGGTCATTGGCATTCTGCACCGATTCCAGCCGGATGCGCTGCCCGCCGCAAAAACCGTTTTCATGCGCGGCGCAATCGCCGATCGCATAGATGTCGGGCAGCGAGGTGCGGCACAATTGATCGACATCCACGCCATTGCCGCCCGTGGCACCCGCCGCGATCAGCGGGCCGACCGCCGGGATGATGCCGATGCCGACGATCACCATCTCAGCCGGCAATATCTCACCATCCGCCATACGCACGCCTGTCACCTGCCCGTTTGCGCCGACGAAGCAATCGAGCTTGGCCTCCAGCCGCACGTCCACGCCATGCGCGCGATGCTCGGCTTCGTAGAAGCGCGACAGCGGCTCGCCGGCGACGCGCGCGAGCACGCGGGGCAAAGCCTCCAACACGGTGACCTGCTTGCCGAATTTGCTGAGCACCGCCGCGGCCTCGAGCCCGATATAGCCGCCGCCGACCACCACGACATGGGTGGTGCCGTCCAGCGCCTCCATCATCGCATCGGCGTCTGCGCGGGTGCGCACCACATGCACACCTTTCAGATCGCTGCCTTCCACCGGCACCATCCGCGGGCTGCCGCCGGTCGCCCAGATCAGATGCCCATAGCCGATCGTTTCGTCGCCCGCGATCGTGACGGTCTTGGCTACGGGATCGACGGCGGTCACGCGTTTGCCCGTCAGCATGGGGATAGCGCGCTCGCTCCAGAAACTGGCCGGGCGGATCAGGATCCGCTCGAAGCTCTTGTCGCCGGCGAGATATTCCTTGGAGAGGGGCGGGCGCTCATAAGGAATCTCAGGCTCGTCGCCCACGACGGCGATCGTGCCTTCAAAACCCTGCTGCCGCAAAACAAGAGCCGCCTGCGCCCCCCCATGACCGGCACCGACAATCAGGACATCGTAATGGGACATGGGGGCTCCGCGACAGTTTCAGTAACGCAGCGCTTAGCGGGTCGGCGGAATGTTTTCGACCGATTTTTCAGGAGATCATCGCGGCGGCAAATGGCAGGCTCAAACATTCAGCCCTTATTTTTCGCAGAAATTTCGCGCAATTCCACTGCTCTTTCCTGAATTTCCGATCCTGATTTCGCAAATAGCTGAATGACATCGCGCTCATCGACCGGGCGGATATCGGATTCCCCACGGGCGCAAGAGGGCGATCCGTCCAAATTCTGACCTTGCAAAGATTGCGGGCACCGCAAAAGGACGCCGCGATCGCCGGGAATGACGCTGCATCGACGTCGCTATCAGCCAGAATCGCGATCCCTTCCGCATTTTGAAACAGGATTTCGACCTGCCCTGCGCCGGGATCTGCTGCATCCGTGCTGTTTGGTTTCGCCATAGCCACAAGATGCGCATCCGCCGCCAAGGGCGCGCCAGCGCGATGCGCCTCCGAAATTTCCGCGATCTTCTCCTCCAGCGGTTCCACGCTCAGCGCCTTGCCCGCAAAGGCGCGCGGGGTGCCCCACCAGCCTTTCCAGCGGAAGAAGATGTGCGTTTCCACCGCCGCGATCTTGTCGAGCGATCCGCTCCAATAAGGCGTGACCCAGTCGGTATGATAATGGGTGGCGTGGCCCACGGGGGCGAAGACTGCGCCGGCGAGTGCGGCCGCCGCGGTGTTCCGGGCGGCATCCCATAAGGCGGGTGCAGGCGGACGAGCCAGCGCGCCGTCGCAGGTGAAGGTGAATTGGCAGCCGGTTGCGCGCTCGGCCCCCTGGAAAACGACGCCGCACACCGTCTTGGGAAAGGCGGGGTGGCGCAAGCGGTTGAGGATGACCTGCGCCACCGCCCGCCGGCCTTTGGAATCCGCCCCGGCCTCAAAATAGGCGGCGGCGGCGAGGCAATCGGTGGCGCGCGGCAGATCGGCCGGCGCTCCGGTAAAAAGGAATGGGGCTGCGGCGGGATTGGGCTCGGTGGAAAACGGGATCGCGGCATTGATCTGAAGCGCCGTTTCGGGGCTGACCGGTTTGAACTTGAGCGGCTCTACCACGGGCGGCCCGGTGACCCGCGGGGCGGACAGCGGCATGGCCATTTCCTGCGGCTCGGGCGCGGACAAGGGCGGTGGCGCGATCGACGCCCAGACCGACACCGCCGCCACGACAGCAACGATCAACGCGGCCGCGAGTCCAAGACGGATGCGCGTGCGCTCTAACATGACCATCCGGCGCGTGCGTTCATCGGAACTCCCTTGAATCACTGTGCATACGCAGCATCGGGAAAAGCGTTCCCCGCTCCAGCAATGCCTTTGCCGTGCCGTGGTGTTTCAGAGCCGAATGAAGGGACAGCAAGCGTTGCGTGGCAGTGCCCCCCAAGCCTCTTTCCATCCGGCGCTTTTTGCGCACGGAAGCGGGGCTTCTCCGCAGCCCATGCTTGTATTCGCATCTGCAACATGAAACATGCGGCTATGATCTTGAGGGGCGGTGCCATCCTGAATTCTGAACCAGGTCGCCGACAGCGGCAGAGACGATTGCCGGGATGAAGCGCGATCCGTTCGAAGCGCCCAGCGCCGCATTGCGCGGGCGCGTGGCGCGCGGGATCGCCGTATCGGGATTGGCGCAGATCGTGCGCGTCCTAGCCCAAATCTGCTCGGTGATCCTGCTGGCACGTCTGCTGCCGCCCGCGCAATTCGGGCTGGCGGCGATGGCGGCCCCGGTGCTCGCGATCGCCGTGATGTTTCAGGAATTCGGCATTTCCCAGGCGATCGTCCAGAAACCGCATCTGAACGCGCGCGAGGCGAGCATGTTGTTCTGGATCGGCTTCGGGCTGAGCGTCGCACTCGCGATCGCATTGCTGCTGATCGCGCCCCTCGTCGGCACATTCTACCGCGAGCCCGATGTGGCGCATCTGACCGCGGCCATGGCGCTCACGCTGGCAGTCTATGGGGCCGGGGCGCAGCATATCGCGCTGCTCAATCGCGGGATGCGGTTCGAAATCCTGGCGTCGCTGGACGCGGCCGGGGCGGTGCTCGGTCTGGTCGCGGCGCTGATCTGGGCGTGGTTCGATCCGACCTTCTGGGCGCTTTATGCGGGCAGCCTGATCACGGCCCTGGTGCCGGCGCTGGGCGCATGGGTGTTCGTCGGATGGCTGCCGGCATGGCCCAGGCGTCAATCCGGCGCGGGCGGGGCGATCAAATTCGGTGCGGGCGTGACGGGATCGAATATCGCGCTCTTCTTTTCGCGCAATATGGACAATGTTCTGATCGGACGGCGCTGGGGCGAAGTGCCGCTGGGCCTGTATGATCGCGCGTATAAATTGATGCTGATGCCGCTGCAGCAGGTGAATGCGCCGCTGGCCCGTGTGATGCTGCCCACGCTGGCGCGGATGCTCGACGAACCCAACCGCTATCGCCATGCCTATCTGCGCACCGTCAACCAGCTCCTGCTCGTACTCTTTCCCGGCATTGCGTTCATGACCGCGACGTCGGATCTGATCGTGCCCTTCCTGCTGGGGGACAATTGGATCGAGGCCGCGCCGATCTTCGCATTTCTGGGTCTGGCGGGGCTGGTTCAATCCTTGAACAACACCTGCGCCTGGCTGTTTCTGAGCCAGGCGCGTACTTGGGAATTGATGCGCTGGGGCATATTCAACGCCGTGTTCTGCGTTATCGGCTTCGTGATCGGCCTGCCTTATGGCCCGGTCGGCGTGGCGGCGGTGTTCGCGATCGGCGAATATATCCGCACGCCCTTGCTCTGGGGCTATGCCACCCGCACTGGCCCCTTGCGCTGGCGCGACGCTTTCGGACTTGCCGTGCCGCATCTTCTGGGCGCGTTCGCCGCGCTGGGGCTGGTGCGGCTGATCAGCCACGGGATCACGGCCAAGCCGCTGGTGATCTTCGCGATCACGCTGCCGGTTTCCTATATCGTGTCCTATGCGGTGGTCGCGGCCTTCCCCCAGGGCAGGGTGGCTTTGCGCGAGGCGCTGACGCTGCTCGGGCAGGCCGGCCGCAAGGTCGCGCGACGGCGCTAAGCGGGCGTGCGGACCAGCAGGTGCATCTCGACCAGTTCGATCACGGGCACCTCCCAGGGATGGAGCGCCATGATCCGGTCCAGCGCGTCAGCGAGCTGCGGCTCGGGCGCACCCGCCGCAATATAGGTGGTGAGTATGACGGTCGGGGATATGGCCGGCGCATCGGCCGTGCCTTTCGCAGGGCGAGCCTCCGGCAAGGGCGTGAAGCATTCCCAGCCCGGCGTGATTTCGACCACGCCCTGATACAGCGTGAAATCCCCCAGAGGATTGTCGTCCTCGATGATGCGCAACATGCCGGCCAGCAGCGGATCGGCGCGCATCACATTCATGTCCCCGTCGAGCAAGGCCTGCAAGGTCGCTGCGTCAACCGGGCAATGGATACGCAGCGCCCGAGCCGGCCGCATTGAATGAATGTTCTGCATGGCGCATCTCGCTCCGGTTTCGACGGCGGACGCTACGCGATGCGCGGCAATGCGGGCAAGCGCGCGATCAGGGCCCGAAGGCGGCGCGGAAGGCGGCTGCGCTTTTGGGCGCATTGCCGCCCGAAATCTCCGCATTGTAATCAGTGGCGGGATAATCCCAATAGCCGGTGAAGGCGACGTTGTTGGCCGCGATCCATTCCGCCATATGCGTGATGAAGATGGGATCATCGCCCATGCCCTGCCCGTTGGACGAGGAGCCCGTGCCCCATTCGGGCAAAGCCACCGGCTTGCCATGCTGGGCGGCAAAGGTGCGCAACCAGCCCAGACTGTAAGGCTGGACGACATGATTGCGCCAGCGCACCTCGGGATCGGCCTTGTCTTCCGGACGCCATGACTGATTGTAGAGATCGAGCGCGATCACATCCACCGCCTCGTCGCCCGGATAGACCAGATCGGGCGCGATCTGCTGCTTGCCGCGCGCGGGATTCCACACGATCTTGAACTTCGCGCCCGGCGTATTGCGGAAGATACCGGCGATGCGCTTGAAATAGGCCTTGAAGGCTGGTGGATCCTTGGCTGCGGCCCAGGGATACCAGCTCCCGTTAAACTCCCAGCCGATGCGCAGATAGGCGTCTTCCCGGCCTGCGGCGACAAGGATGCGGGCGAATTCCTCAAAATGCCTGTCGTAAGCGCCGGCAGCGCCCTCCGCCAGCGTGGTGCCTTGGTCGAGCAGCATGGGGACGGATTGGGCGATCCGGTAATCCTTGCCCTTCCAGCAATTCATGCTCCACCGCACCGATCCCAACATGCCGGGCCAGGTGTCGCGCTGAGCGAAGGCGACCACGCCTTGGGGTTCGCGGCCCAGCATCGTGATAAACGCCGGCAGTTTGTCGCGTCCGGTGCACCCTCCGCCCCGATAGACGAACAGATCGGCGGTGGGGCGGGGGGGCTCGTTGACCTGCGCTTGCGCTTGGGGTGCTTGTCCGCACCCCGCAAAACCCGCACAAATCAGGGCTGCCGCGCAGGCGAACAGAGGGTTTCGATACCGCATGATGGTCCTTTCGGCGCAGGAGCGCTTGGCCGGGGGCAACTCGACAATTTGTGCACCGCAATATAGCAATGTCGAGGGCAGAACGGCGAACCGTGGCGAGGCAAGGATGAGCGAAACCAAAGTGACCGAACGCGACCTCAGAATCGATTTTCTTAGGGGTTTCTTCATTGTTAGCCTGTCGGCCACGCATTATACGTGGTTTGCTTCGGTGGCCGGCTATGGCTCGATCGCGCGTTTCTATGACATGCAGCCATTCGGCTTTTCCAGCCCGGCCGAATTCTTCGTTTTCTTTTCGGGCTATGTCCTCACGCTGGTGCTGGGGCGCAATTATGACAAGGTGGGGTTCTGGCTCACCCAGGCGCGCACGCTGGATCGCGCGTGGAGCCTCTATGTGCTGAACGTGTTCACGCTGGCGATCATCGCCGGCAGCGCGGCCTTCCTGTTCGCCAATGCGCCGGGTTTGGCGGCGGTCAGCAAGACGGACCGATTTCTGGCGGACCCGGCGGGCTTCCTGTTCCAGTTTCTGACCTTCCAGACCAATTTCGCCTTTTTCGAGATTTTGCGGAATTATATCTTCTTCATTCCGCTGGTCGCGATCTTCCTGAAGCTGTCACGCATTCATGCGGCGCTCCCGCTGGGGATCAGCTTTGCGGTCTGGGCGGTGTATCAACTCGGGCTGATCCCCGGCTTTCATTATGTGACGTTCAACCCGCTGGGCTGGCAGTTCCTGTTTTTCCTCGGCGGTGGCGTGGCGCTGATCAAGCCGTTGACCCAATGGACGTTTCCGCGACGCGGGTTGCAGATCGCAGCCTGCCTTGGGCTCATCGCATTGGCCTTCGCATTCAAGATGCTCGTCTTTCCGGGCATTCAGGCAGAAAGCATTCCCCATGCGCAAAAGGTGAGCGTCGGCCCGTTGCGCGTGCTGCATTTCCTGCTGATCCTGTGGACCGCGATGCTGATCACGCCCGCGTCCAATGTTCTGCGCCGCAGTCGCATCGTGATGTCCGTGGTGGCCGTGGGGCAAAATTCGCTGGAATGTTTCTGTCTGACCAACATCCTGGTCTATTTCGGCGCGCATCTGCTGTCGGAGGATCCGGCGTCAGTGCCGCGCTATTTCGCGATCCTGCTGGGTGTTGTCACGCTGGTGCTGCTCGGCGGGCGGATGTTCGGCTGGTTCAAAAGCGCGCCGTGGGTGAAGCGTGCGAAAGCCGCTGCATGATCAGAGGGCGGTCTGGGGCTTTTTGGACCAGATACACAGCATCGCCATCAGCACGAGAAGGGGCGTGAACAACAGGCTCCCGCCGCCAAGCTGAAACTGGACAATGGCCAGAACGGGAATGAGTGCCATTTCGCGTCGCCAGATCGCGCTGATCAGGAAAGTCCAGAACAGGCCAAGGCCGATCAGGCCATAATCGAAATAGAGTTTGAGCGAGGGATTGCTGCTGCCCGGCACGAAGCCGTCCGCCCGCTCCAGCGCGCCCGGTCCCCAGCCGATCAGCCCGCGCATTTCGCTGCCATAACGCCCGATCAGATCGAATTGCGCGAAATAACGGCTGTAGCCGCTGGAGCGGTTGGAATTCACTTCGTCTGCGCGACCGGCAAAGGCGTCGATCTGATCAGGCATCACATAGGATGCCGCGAATGCCAGAGCCGCGCCCGCCACGATCGCGCCCGTCACGCGGCCCAGATAGCGCCAGTCGATCATGGCATAGACGACCATCCCCACGCTCAGGACCAGAAATCCGGTGCCCGAATTGGTGAGGAGATAGGCGATCCCGTAAAGCGGCAGATAGAGTTTGCGGCGAAACAGGAAGAAATCAATGGCGATGGCAAGCGCCAGGAGCTGGGAGAAGATGCTGGGTTCGACCAGGAAAAATCCGTTCGATCGCATCAGGGTGGAGCCGTAGGAAACGATGGGCGCATAGTTGAACATGCGCTCCACCAGCACGGGCTCCAGAAACGGAAAGGAGACCATGAACGAGAAAAGCTTCACGCCCACGAATTGCGCGAGATATTGAATGATGCCGAGCACGGCGCAGAGCCGGGCATAGAAGAGGAAAGCGGGCAGCACCTGCGATCGATCGAACCGGCGGCTGGGTCCGATGGTCAGCAGCGTGTAGCTGATCAAGATCGCCATCAGCGATGTGAGGCTTACGCCGAACCGCGCATCGGGAATGAGCAGCGCGACGAGCGTGCAGAACAGACCCCATGCGGCGAAGGTCACATAAAGCAGCCCGACGCGCGGCCGCAATTCGCCATAGCCGGAGAGGTAGGCCCAGAAGATCATCGCTGCGAATGCGGGCAGGCTGAGGAAGATCGCGCTGTCCCCCAGGATCAGGCCAAAGCGCTGCAGGCAGATCGCCGTGATGAAGGCGGCGTGGATGAACAGGCGGCTGGCCTGCGCATCTGCCGATATCGCATTCGGTTCCATGGCGTGTCCGCCCGTCATGCGATGTCGCGTTCCCCCGCCACGGCGGCTGGCGCACCGGCGAGCGGCGGCGATGGGCGCTTGTGGCCCAGCTTGCGGAGCCAGCGTGTCACACGCTGCTCAAGCACGATCTGGCTGACATGGGAGACGACGAGGGAAGGGCCGAGCGCGAGGATGAAAAACACGATCTGGGACCATGGCCCGATCATCTCGACCAGCCCGGATTTGTGCATGGCCAGTTTCACGATCGCCATGCAGGCCGGATGCCAGAGATAGAAACTGTAGCTGATCGTGCCGAGCCACTGCATGAGGCGCATTCTCAGGATGTGGCTCGTGAAGCCGCGCCCCTGTTCGACACCCAGCAACCCGATACCGCCGATGACGCCCGTGATGTAGATCAGCGGTGCCAGATTGAGCCATTCGAGGAAATCGGCGTGAAGCGGACTCATCAGCCGCATCTTGCCATGCGCCGCCATATCGAGCGCGCGCCAGGCCATAAGGAAGATCAGGAGCATCACCCCGGGATAGCGCGCCAGACGACCCATCCATGCCGGCCGCGGCAGCTTGGCCGCGATGATCACGCCGGCGGCCATCAAGATGCCGCGCGGAAACAGGATCACGAGCAATGTGCCGGTGATCACGGCGATCCACCGCCAGGATCGGACGTTCGGCCCGCGCACCGCCCATAACAGTGCGCACAGCATGTAGAATGTGAATTCATAGCCCAGCGACCACGCGGCCGGATGCACCATCGGCACGCTGAAAAAAGGCGGCGGGGCCAGGAAATTGGCCGCCCAGAGCCCGAAGGATGGCAGAGGGAGTCCGCCCCAATAGCGCATGGCTGTAAACACCAAGAGCGAAGCCCAGAGCGCGGGGAAAATGCGCGCGATCCTGTCCCAGGCGAAGGCCGCTGCCGATGGCGCGCGCGTGAGCGCGCCGACGATGACGAGGCCGCTGATCCCGAAAAATAGCTCGACGCCGAATTTCATCGAATCGAGCAGCCAGATTTCAAGCAGCGATCCCTGAACCGCGGCAAACGTCGGCAGTTTGGAGTGATAGACGTGATAAACGAACACCATTGCGGAAAAGAGTCCGCGGGCACCGTGCACATTGGGATTAAAAACAGCGCCCGGCTTCATCGCGCGGACATCCGTCGATCGAGCACCGCGTCATAATAACGCCGTGCGGAATCATTGCGCCCGGATCGCCACTGCACTAGCGTCCTCATTGACGTTCGGGGGGCTGTGACGTCTTGAAGTCCGGTTGCGACGGCCATGTCTATTTTACCCCGAATGTTCATTGTTGCGTCGAAATGCCGAATGGTGGCGTTATACCTTTGTTAATGGTCGTGATTTTAAGCTCAGGGCATCGTGATGACTGATATCCAGCCTCCCATTCGCAACGACCGCAGCGCCAGCGCGCCACGGATGGGCGCGCCGTCCGTGCAGCCAGCCGAGTCGGTTCCTTCGATGGCTCAGGGGCAGGCGCGGATCGTCTATGGTTATTGGGTCGGCGCGGTCGTGCTGGGCCTTGCGATATGGGCGGCGATCTTCTTCCTCGCGCTCTGATCGGATCGCTTGCGGCGGCATTGTTCCTCCCCCGCCTGGTCATTGGGTATAAGCCTCGTAGCTGCGATAATTGAAATCCACATCGCCATAGCCATAGGCCGCGACCGCCTTCATGTTGACCTGGGTCAGCACCACGCCGGCGGGCATGATATGCAGCGGCCGCATCTTCTGGAGCGCCGCCTTGATCAGCGGCAGCAGCGTCTTTTTCCAGCGCACCACCATCGCTACCTTGTCGAGATGCTCCAGCATCGCGCGCGTGTCTGAAGCCGCGAGAGCGGGCGCGGTATCGACGATGATGATGTCGAACTGTTTGCGCAACTGATCGAACAGCAGGTCCATCGCCTGGCCACGGAAGATTTCCTTGGGCGAAAAGGCGCGGACGGGCGTGGCAAGCACCATCAGGTCCGTCAGCGGATCCTTCACCGCAGTATCCTCAAAGCTGACCTTGCCTGAAAGCACGTCGATAAAGCCGTTTTCGGGCACGAAGCCCAGCATCCGCGCGATGCTGGGGCGCCGGATATCGCCATCGATGAGCAGCGCCCTGTCACCGGCCAGCGCCGCCGTGCGCGCCAGGCTGAGCGCGAGCGTGGATTTGCCTTCGCCGGGGCAGGAGGATGTGATCCCGATCAGTTTCACGGGCCGGCCCGTCTCGGACTGGATCAGGCTGAGGCGCAGGCCGCGCAAAGATTCCGCATAAAGCGACAAGGGCCGCTCCACCACGAAATCCTCGGCCGCGATCTGCCGGTCCGCCCCGCGCGCGATCGAGTTGATCGAGGGGATATTGGCCAGATGCGGCAGGCCCAGCCGCGCCTCGGCATCGCTCGACGTGATGATGCCGCGATCGAACAGATGAAGCAGCCATAGCACCAGGCTGGCGAGCACCAGCCCGAACAGACCACCGATCACCAGATTGAGCGGCTTGTTGGGCGAACTGGGGAAGCGCGGTTCGCTCGCGGGGGAGAAGATGCGCGCATCCTCGTCCGCGATCGTCGCCTGCGTGCTGATCGCATTCTGGCGCTCCAGCATGGCGGCATAATTGGAGCGATAGGCTTCGGCGCGGCGCTCCAATTCGTTCAGCCGCACCGAGGCGGCGTTGTTGGACGCAAGCGTGCCCGTGGCGCTGGAAGCGGTGCCACTGGCGGCGGCGGCGCGCTGACTGGCGACTTCGGTGCGCGCCTCCAGATTGGAGACCACGCGCCGGATTTCCGCCGCGATATCGCCGTCGATATCATCCAACTGGCGCTGCGCCTTGATCACATCGGGATGTTCGGGGCGGTAACGGACTTTCAACTCGGCCAGCTTGGTGCTGATCTGGCTGCGTTGGTTGCGCAATTGCTCGATCACCTGGCTATTCAGCGCCTCGCCGACATCATCGCCCTTCGATCCACGCCGCATCTGCGCCTTGGCCGTGTTAAGACGCGCGCGTTCTTCGGCCAGCGTGGCGCGCGCGGAGGCGACCTGCTGCTTGTAGATCGAGATTTCCTGCTCGGTGAGCGTCACGCCTTCGGAACTGAGCAGATTGTTGGCGGCCTTATATTGCGCCACATCCTGCTCGGCTACCTGGACCTGACCGCGCAGGATCTCGAGTTGCTTGGAAAGCCCCTGATCCACGGTGTTGGCCGCACCCAGCCGGGTGTCGGTCTTCACCTGGAGATATTGCTTGCCTACTTCGTCCGCCACGGCCTTGGCGATCGCGGGGGTGGGGGAGGTGTAGGAGATGGTGACTACATTGGTGACGCCGGGGCGGACGACTGCCAGATTGTCCTTCACGATCGATGCGGCGGCGCTGACGCGATTGGCCGCAGGCACGGACGCCAGAGCGGCGACGAACTCGCCCTTGTCGATCAGCCCCAGACTGCGCACCGTGCGCTCCAGCACTTCGCGCGAGCGCAGGATCTGCACCTCGGTATCCACCGCTCCATCCTGCGTGGGCACGGTCGGGATGATATCCTGATCCTTGGACGACACGTTCAGCAGGCGCGAATTGACCACCAGATTAGCAGTGGCTGTAAACAGCGGCGTCTGCCGCCAGGTCAAGAAGGCGGTGGCGGCCACCACGAACAGAAAGATCGCGACGAAGACCAGCCAGCGCCGCCTGAGCACCGAAAGCACGCGACGCAGACCGTCGATGCGCTGACGCGGCATGATATCGCCGCCGCGCGGCGGGGCCGGTTCCGCCACGGATTGAGGGACGGCGGAAAATAGATCTGGATGCGCGTTGCGCAGATCGTTCATGCAATCATCTCCTGATGGAAATCCCGGCCATGAACCGGTTTTCCGAAAAATTGCGGTAGCGATCGAGCCCGTCGGACGTGACGTTCAGATGCGATGCGCTGGCGCTGAAGGACAGCACGCGATTGGCCTGATATTCGGCGCGCAGCCCAAGCGCGTAACGATCGTCGTCGCGATCCACATCGTTGAACCGGTCTGCCTGATAATCGGCGCTCGCAGTGACGATCAGCGTGCGCAGCAGCGCATGTTCGGCCTTGATCGACAGCGATGTGGACAGATAGGCCCCCGACAGGGGCGTGCCGCTATCTTCCACCCGACGGTCCGCCTCCAGCGTGATCGTGGTCAGCCGTGTGGGATAATATTGCAACCGGCCGCGCACGCCCAGATTGCCGTAATCGTGAAAAAACGGGTCTTTGAAATTCTGAGCGAGATAGCCGATCCCGATCTCCCCGCGCATCAGCGCCGACGGCTCGAAACTGACCCCGGCCAGCACTTCATAGCCGGTGGAATCGCGCTGGGGCGTCGCGCTGAGCGACGGGCGGAAGTCGCGATCATTATAGGTGCCCTGCAGGAAATAACTCAGCCCCGGCATTTGCGCATATTCGATCCGGCCACGCAGCGTGAGCGCCGTGCTGTCCCGCCCGCGGGTGTCCAGCGCGGTGCCGTCCTGCAGGCGACCGTTGAAATAATTGGTCTTGATCGCGGCGGCTTCGCCGGTGAGCCGGATGCGGTTCAGATCGTGCGACAGGCCGATCGCCGAACTCGTCATATCATAGCGGATCGGTTCCAGCGTCTGGACAAAGGCATTCTGGGAGCTGCGCGGCTCCTGCAATCGTTGCCAGCGCAAGCGAGATCGCACGATCGTGTCGCTGCTCAATTCCAGCAAGGTGGTGACATCGGCATCGAAGCGCTCGGCATTTTCGCGCTTGAGTGTGGAGAAACGATCGAATTGCCCGGTCAGATTGACCGCGACCTTGTTCACGGGCCAGATCGACTGCAGTTTCACCGAAGGCGCGATGCGGAGCGCCACATCGTCCGTCGCATTCGCCTCCTGTGCATAGATATTATCCGAGTAGAGCGCTGAGGCGGCAAGGCTGGGGGTCATGATGAACGGCCCCAGCGGCACGCCTGGCGCTTCATAGCCAGGCACCAGGGTGTCCACATTGCGATCGCGCGGGAAGCGCGATGGCAGCGGATCCAGATATTGGGCGAGCGCGGGCGTGGCGGGTGCCAGGAGGCACATCGCCGACGCCATGCGCGCGGCGATCCCGCCAGCCCTCGAGCGGCGGGATCTCAATGATCGAGGGCAGGGGGGCATCGTCAGAAATAACGCTCCAAAACCCGGATCGTATCGCCCGGCTGGACCAGCGTCTGGGAGGTGATTGGCACGATCCGCTCCACGCCATCCTCACCCTGAATCGCCACCTTCTTCTTGTTGGCGCGGAAGGTGAACCCCTCTGCCGTCGCCACCGCGCGCATCACGGTCATCCCGATGCGATAGGGATATTGCCCGGATTTATTGACCTCGCCCAGAATATAGAAAGGCCGATGCTCGATCACGTCGATGCTGATCTTCGGATCGGCGACGTAGGTCGTAGCATAGGCTTCGGTGACCTTGACCTGCGCCTCCGCCGGGGTGAGCCCGGCCACCTTTACTGCGCCGATCAGCGGCGGCGAGATGGTGCCTTCGCTGCCCACGATATATTCGCCGCTCAACTGCTCTTCGCCATAGACGACCATGCGCAATTTGTCGTCGGTGCCCAGGCGATAGACGGGCGGGGTTTGTGCGGCGGGCGCGGTCTGCGCCATGCTTTCCGCACAGCCCGAAAGCCCCAGAAAGATCGCGACGATGAGCGATATGATGCGGGTCATAATCCATTCCCTCGATATGTGGTGGGCGCATTCGCCATCATTTTTTCATGACCATGGTTGTGATGAAGCCAGCGCCCCAGCACAGGTGCATGGCCCAGAGCGCGGGTGCCGCCAGCATCACGCAGATCGATCGCGCGCGCAGAGCGAGCCAGAGGGCCGCCGCACAGCAGCCCGCCGCATAGAGCAGGGGCAGGGCCAGCGCATAGGGCTGAACCAGCGAAACCGCGGTGGATGCGGCCAGCATCACGACGAGCAGCGGCGCGACCAACTGCCGCGCCCGCAATTTTTCCCGATGCTTCAGGAAATTCTGCGCGCGGCCGCGGCCATAGCGCCAATATTGACGCGCCAGCGCCCCCAGAGTGGATCGCGGGAAATAATCCACCTCGATATCAGCGGCCAGCCAGATCCGTCCGCCTGCGCGCCGGAGCCGATAATCGAATTCGGCATCCTCATTGGCGATGAAATGCACGTCGTAGCCGCCCGAACTCTGAAAGGCGTCGCGCCTGAACGCGGCATGATGGCCATGATCGATCAGCCGGGATTGCCCCCCGATCCGATGCGCCGCGCCGCCCGTGCCGAAAATACTGTTGGATACCGCGGCAATCGCCTTTTCCATGCAGGTGCGGCCCACGGTGCGCAGGCGGACCACCACGCTTTCGGTGTCGCGCTCCTGCAGCGTGCGGATCAGCCGCGCGACATAATCGTCGGCATAGCCCGAATGGGCATCCATGCGCACCAATATGCCATGGGCCGGATCGGCCGCAGCCGCGGCGCGGTTGATCCCGGCGGACTGAAGCCGATCGGGATTGTCGATCAGATGCACGCGATCATTGGCCGCGGCGATCTGCGCGACGATGGCGCGCGTCGCATCCTGGCTGCGGCCGTCCGCCACCAGAATTTGGCCGACTACATCGCGCTTCTGGCGCAGCAATTGCTCCAGCAGGCCGCCGATATGCGCTGCCTCATTGAAGGTGGGAATGATGACGGCCGCGCCGCTTGCGATGGTCATACGGCCTTGGCCCCCGGCACAAGCGCCTCGGCAAACTGCGCCCGCGCCCGCGCGATGCGGTGCGCATCCTGATCGACCGCGGCACCGCGCCCTGCCGCAAAAAGCGCGTCAAGCTGCGCGGCGAGGTTGACGGTTCCGAAATTCACGCACCGTTCTGCAGGCAGATACTCACGGAACACGTCGATTTCCGAGGCCAGGATAGGCAAGCCGCACAGCATCGCCTCCAGCATCACCAGCGGCACGCCTTCATAGCGCGAGGGCATCAGCATGACGTCGCTGCCCAGCAGGAAATCATGCGGCCGGTCCGTCCAGGGGATGATCCGGATATCCAGCGCGCCGCCCTTGAGCGCTTCGATCGCGGCGAGGCCCGGCCCATCGCCCACGAACAGGAAGGTCCATGCGTCGAGCGCGGCGGCACTGCGCTGCATCGCCGCGATCAGCAGATCGAGACCCTTTTGCTGCGGATCGAACCGGCCCAGGAAAAGCGCGATCCTGCGATCGTGGGGCAGGCCGAAGGCGCTGCGTATATCGGGGCTGGTGGAGCGCACCGGCGGCTTCACGATATTCTCGATCACCGTGGCTGGCGCGCGTGCGCCGACCCGCGTCAATTGCCCGGCCACGGCGTGTGAGGGCACGATGAACCGGTCTGGCCGCCGATAGAGCCTGCGCCGCACGCTGTCTCCCAGGCTGTTGCGGTCCATATCCCGCATCGAATGCGCCATGGGGATGTAGCTCACGGTGAACTGGTCCTTGGGCATGGACAGCATCGGCACGGCGAGATTCTCGATCCGTCCCTGCAACAGCAGCACGGTCTGCGGCCGTTCATGCAAAATCGTCTCACGCACCGCAGCGCCATAATCGCGGCGGAAGCCCGCCAGATACGGTTCCGCCGGGCGTTTGGCATAGCGCCAGGGCGCGATCCGCAGCCGTGGCGATCCGAGATCGCGTAGCCGCTGCTGAAAGATCGCATTGCCCTCCGGCATACGCACCACGATCTCGTCAAACGCCTCGGACGGGAGCGCGCCGGGAAGGAGGTTGAGAAACATGATCTCATGGCCGCCAAATTGGAGACTGTCCTGCAGGATGAGCAATTTTCCGGCCATCAGGCGGCGACCCTGTGTTGAACGGCGCGGGGGGTCAGCACTTTTTCATAGACCACGCGGGTGCGTCGTCCGATCTCGTCCCAGCCGGGAACGCCGTCGTCCAGCCGGCCCGCCGGGATACGGCCGATCGACTGCGCCAGCGCCTGCGCCAACGCCGCCGCGTCGCCCGGCGACGTCAATGCGCCGCAGCGTCCATCATGCCCGATCATATCCCGAAACACGCCGAGATCGCTTGCGATGATCCATTTTTCCAGTCCCGCGACGAGATGCAGCACGCCGCTGGCCTCGATCGCAGAATAGGGAAATACAAAGGCGTCAGCGCTGCCCAGCAGCGTGGCCATAGCGCTTTCGCTGAAGCGGCGATCGTCCAGCGTGATCGTATTCTGCAGGCCAAGCGCGGTGATGCGGCGGCGGATTTCGTCCAGCGGGATCATCGCTTCGCCGGCGATGATGATGTGCAATCCGGCGCGCAATTGCGGGTCGAGCCGCCCGGCAGCCTCCACCAGCACGTCCAGCCCCTTATAGGCCTGCAGCCGCCCGAACAGGATGACGCGCCAGCGCCTGTCGGTGCGCTCGGCGGCGCTGCCTGCCGATTTCAGCGGCAGCAGGCCGTGCGGGATCACGCTGATCGCGCCGTGATCCACGCCGCGCCCGGCCAGGGTGGTGCGCGCGCCATCGGTATGCACGATGATGTGATCGACGGCGCGCAGCACGGCATCGAAGCCGCGGCGCTGGAGTTGGTTCACATCCTTGCCGTTGAAGGGCACGAGATCGTGCACCGTAAGCACAACGGGCCGTTCGGCGCGGATGCGCGCGATCGCCCGCAGATCGATCGATGGCAGCACGCTCCATTGAAAATGGACCAGATCGGCGACACGATTGCGCGCGAGTTTCTGGACGGTGCCAAGCCCCATCATATGTTCGAAGCCCTTGAGCATCTTGCGCAGCGCGCCATTGCCGCCCCGCCGCGGGCCGTCGCTCATCCGATAGAAGACCGGGGAGACCTGGCCGGCCTCGAGATCGGGCTCCTCCTGAGGGCGCAGCGCGCGCGTGGCCCAATGCACCGCCACCCCATTCGCCTTCAGCCCGCGTGACAGCGCCGCATCATAGGGCGCGGTGAAGAGCACGGGATCGACGAGCAAGACTGATGGCCCGGGCGCGGGGCCGGCGGCATGGGTTACTTCAACAGGCGCCAAAGGCACGCGCGGATCCTTCCGCTCAATAGCAGCCCTTGCTGGTCAGCAAGGCGGGAATGGTCTGGCCCATGATCCAGAAATCGAACGCGACGGTCTTCTGACGGCTGTAGACCGTGTCGATCGCGACGCGGCGGCGATAACTCGTGTTATTGCGGCCGCTGATCTGCCACAGACCGGTGATGCCGGGGCGCACGCTGCAATAATAACCGAAATACCGGCCATAACGCGGCACTTCGGCCTCCACGATCGGGCGCGGCCCGACCACGCTCATATGGCCGACCATCACATTGATAAGCTGGGGCAATTCATCGAGACTGGATTTGCGCAGGAACTGGCCGAGCGGCGTGATCCGCGGATCGGAACGCAACTTCTGGTCGCGCGCCCATTCCTCTGCCGCCTGGGGGTCGCTCTCAAGCAGATGACGCAGACGGTCATCGGCGTTCATCACCATCGTGCGCAGTTTGAGGCACGGGAAGGTGCGCCCGTTGCGGCCGATCCGTCGATGCGCGAAAATCGGGCTGCCGCCATCCTGCGCCCAGATCGCGAGGCAGATCAGCACGAGCACGGGGAGGGCGGCGATCAATATGACGCCGGCCAAGGCAAGGTCTGCGCTGCGCCCGTAATCGAACGGGCTTTTGCCGCGGCCGGTTTCGCCCGCTGCGTCCGTCGGCGCGCTCTCGGCCTGAAAATTCAGATCGATCGCGTCTGGATAAGCCGGACCGCCGTTCACGAAGGCGCTTTTCGATGCGAACATACCAACATCCCTTTTTTGATCTTCGCAGTGATTAACATTCTGCGGCGCACCATTTCTCATATTGCGGTGCACTCATTCGATCCTCTCCGGTCTCGCTGGCAAACTCTCCTGTTTATTGAAACCATGATGCGATCACTTGATCCGGTTTCGGGTTGAATGCGATCCGGACGTTGAAATAAAATGTCATTTTATATCGGCACGGATCGTCGTAAAAGTGCTATTTCCTGCCGCGCACGTATTGCCCATCTCTTGCTGAGCGACAGAGACATGAAATCTTTCATTGTCCGAGTCTTGCGAAATAGCGCTTGATGACCCGCAGTCACTTTCTTCCGGTTCCTGGAAATGCGCACATTACTATCGGTATCTTGATAGGTCAGAATCTCCGGAACGCCGATGATGGGCGTTTGTTCCAGGATGCGGATAAAAAGCTCCCAATCCTGACAGCTTGGCATGGATGCGTCGAAATGGCCGACATCATCCAGCAAAGCGCGTGAAATCAAGATGTTGGATGTTGGTCCGATCAAATTATGGACAAGTACCGTCTCAAGATTGATCAGGGCGGGTGGGAGAAAGCGACTGCCACCATTGTCGCCAAACTGTTCATGGCCACAGGTGACACAGAATTTATCGGTCAGTCCGGCGTCCTGGGCGGCCTGCAACTGAAGGTCGATCTTGTCGGGCCGCCAATAATCGTCGGAATCGAGAAAGGCCAGTACGTCGCCCGTCGCCTGTCGGATGCCGCGGTTGCGGCTGGCCTGCGACCCCAGATTTTGCGCGTTCACCAGATAGGTGATGCGCTCATCGGCCAGGATCGGCAGATCCGCTGAGCCATCCGTCGAGCCGTCATCGACGATGATGATCTCGGAAACGGCGTAATCCTGCGCCTGAACGCTCGCGATCGCCCGCGCCAGCGTCTCTTTGCGGTTGTAGGTTGGTATGACGACAGAGACTGAGATCACGTCAGCATCACTCCCACGATCTGAACTGTTGTGCAGTGCATCATAAAACCATTCGCGGTGCAATCGCGTTCCGGAGGCTTCGGCAGCACTCGACGCGCATTTCAAACATACTGTCCCATTTGGTGAAGAAAAAATTAACTTCTCTTAACAATGTGGAACAAAGACTTGGTTAATAGTCCCCTTAAACGGCTCGAATGCGTTAAAAATGCCTTTTTCGGTGAACAGGTCAAATTTGAAGACCGATCCGGATGGGACGACTGATCGCGCTCAGCCAAGGTTGTTTGCGATCCGTATCGCGCCCTTCTTCCTCGCCCGTGGTCCGGACGCGATTGGCCCGCACCCAGGTGCCCGCATTTTTCAGCCCGGCGCGTTCGATCGCGAATTTCAAAAGATGTTCGCTTTGGAAATGCGTATGCGTGGCGGCATAGTCGTCCAGCAGATCGATCCGGTTCAGATACGCCGCCGCCGCCTGGGGCGTGGCGATGGCGATGCGGTCGTTCAAGCCGTTCCATTGATGCCAATCGGGGGTGATCAGATCCACCGGCCCCCGTAGGCCGCGCCGCAGCGCCTGACCAAGCGGGTGCATTTTTCCGGTGGACAGGCGCACCGAGGGGTCGATCTGCGCCATGAATTTACGGATCGGCAGGGGGTCGATATAGCGCAGATCGGGCCGCAGCAGGATGATCGCGTTGAAGGATTGCGGATCCATGCCGGATAGCAATGTGTAAAGGCCCTTCAGGCTGTTCATTTGATGAATGACGTTGCGGCGCATATTGCCGTCTTCATCGGCCTCCCAATATTGCGGGATTTTCATGATGCGCGCGATATAATCGGCGACCCTTTCATCCGATTGCTCCTCCAGCGTGAGCGCGTCCAGCTTCAGCCGGGACAGATCGGGGCGGGTATAGCGGACCATGGTCTCGCCGCTGCGCGGGGCGTGAACCACGCTGGGGCAGTTCAGATGCGCGGCGCGCACGATCTCGATATTCTCGGCGAGCAGGGGAGCAAAGACATGCTGCTCGATGCTGTCGATCGTGCGGTCAAGCGCACGGGCCAGGCCGAAAAAGCCGACAAAAACACGAACCGTCATACGCGCCCCTCTTAAAAGCGTCCGGTCCTCTCCGCATCACCGTGATAGGCGGTTCATCCTGTCGTGGGAACCAACGGGCGCGTTATGGTGATTGGCGAAGGTCTGACAATGGCGCGTCGATGGACAAATGATCGTGGCGATCGGCGATTGCGACGGTGGTACGTTCGCGATCGCAATGAAATCGGTCATTGAGAGTCGCCAATCCAAAGGCGAGGTCTTCTTTGTCATTGCTTGCTGATTTGATGGGCTATAATGCCCGAGCGTGATCCGAGTACGGGTTAGCGCTGGCAGGTGCCAACGGGTGTATTTCCGAAAGAGAATGTGTGTAACTCTGCCATGTCTCGACAGCAGTCCTTAGATTTGCGGGTTTTATCGTTAGTTGTGGTGGTCCTGCGTCGGTTGGCCGGGTTGCCGCGTTCTACGCGAAGATTTATTGCTTTCGCGATGGATCTGGCGCTTTGCGTCATGTCCGTTTGGCTTGCTTTCTCCATACGTGTCGGCGCGTGGGATTTGTTCAGTCCTGCCGTCGGCCTGGTGATTGCAGTTGCGATACCATCCTGGTTGATTGCAGCGCGCTGGTGCGGGGTTCATCGCTCCATCATCCGATATGCCGGAGGGCGGGCGATGATAGATCTCGCCATGGCATGTCTGCTGTTATCGCTGCCGATGATGACCATTTTCATGTTTGTCGGAATATTGAATGTGCCGCGCACCATTGGCGTTCTGCAGCCGATGTTGTTCATGTTGCTGCTCGGGCTCAGCCGGATTGCGATCCGCTATGCGCTGGTGGAAGTGCTGCACGTCGCCCAGCAAAAGCGCGGCTCGCGCGTTGCGATCTTCGGGGCCGGCAAGGCCGGCCAACAACTTGGATTTGCCATTCGTCACGATGGCAATGAATCGCTCGTCTGCTATCTGGACGACGATGTCGGTTTGGAAGGTCACCGCATCGACGGGGTCCCCATCTATGACGCGCGGGATGTGGGTGATCTCATCGTCAATCTCGAACTGCATGAGATATTGCTTGCATTGCCCAGCGTGCCACGCTGGCGACGGCTTGAAATCGTCGCGCAACTTCAAACTCATGCGATCAAGGTGCGCTCGTTGCCGAGCATTGCCAATATCATGGATGGTCAAGTTTCCACCCGCGATTTGCGTGATGTTCAAGTCGAAGAACTTCTTGGGCGTGATCCGGTGCCGCCCAATGAACAACTTCTCAGCGGGGCGATAACGGGCAAAATCGTCATGGTATCTGGCGCGGGCGGTTCTATCGGATCTGAACTGTGCCGGCAGATAGTGGCGCGTCATCCGAGCCGGTTGATCCTGGTCGAGCATTCCGAATTCGGGCTTTATAGCATCCTGACCGAATTGGAGGAGCATCTGGGGAAGGATGGCCTGACACAGATCGTGCCGGAACTCGCCAATGTTTCGGAAGCTGCAGTCATCGCACGGGTCATGGAGCGGCATCGCCCCCAGACGGTTTTCCACGCGGCGGCCTACAAGCATGTGCCGCTGGTTGAAGCAAATCCGATCGCGGGCCTCAAGAACAACATATTGGGAACATATCACTGCTGCCTCGAAGCGGAGCGGGTGGGGGCGTCGCGCTTCATTCTTGTGAGCACAGACAAGGCGGTGCGGCCTACCAATGTGATGGGCGCGTCGAAGCGTGTGTGCGAACTGATCCTTCAAGCGCGTGCCATGGGAAAGAGCGGCACGGTTTTTTCGATGGTCCGGTTCGGCAATGTTCTCGGATCGAGCGGATCGGTTGTGCCGCGGTTTCGCGCGCAAATCGCGGCCGGTGGTCCGGTTACGCTCACGCATCGCGACGTGACGCGCTTCTTCATGACGATACCAGAGGCGGCCCAGCTGGTCATGCAAGCCGGGGCAATGGCGAAGGGTGGAGAGGTTTTCGTGCTCGACATGGGGCAATCCATCAAGATTTTCGATTTGGCCTGCTCTATGATCCAGCTTTCGGGCTGCTCGGTCCGCAGCGAGGCCAATCCTGATGGCGATATTGCCATCGAGGAAGTTGGTCTGCGCCCCGGCGAGAAAATGTATGAGGAATTGCTGCTGGGTAATAATCCGCAGCCAACCGACCACAGCCGGATTATGCGGGCTCAGGAGGTCAGGCTGGACTGGCGTGAATTGTCGCAGATGCTTGCTAAGCTGTTTCGAGCGCTCGATGCGGGCGATTTCGATTCTGCAATGGCAGTTGTTCGAACGCTCGTTCCTGACTATGCGCTCCACAGCCCCTCGGGGGATGCGATTCTGGAACAGAATTTGCGTGCAACTGGCAGCTAATCGAGTGTATTTTCCATGAAAAGATATTCCATTCGCCGGATATTTTCTTTTGCGTCAACCAGCACGCCTGATCGCATGCCTTTCGCCGTTGCGCTGATCCTGATCATTTCGGCGTTTTTCATGGTTGGCGGTGGCCGGGACGATTTGTCTTCGCTTCTTATTTGGCGGCCTTTATCAGCCTTTCTTTTGATGCTGGCAATCGCGCAATATGGGTTGGAAGCCTGGCGAAATGGAAGGGCGCTTTTGCTATTCTGCGCCGCCGTACTCGGGCTTGTCGCGCTTCACCTAGTGCCGCTGCCGCCCGCCATATGGACGGCGCTGCCGGGTCGCGATTTCTTGGTGAATATCTATGAAAGCGCAGGGATGGCGTTGCCTTGGCAGCCCCTGTCGATGGCGCAGGCCCGCACTTGGAATGCGCTCTTTTCTCTGGCTGGTCCGCTGGCGGTCATCGTCGTCGTGCTTGTCCTTGAAAAACGCAGGCATCAACAACTGTTGCTTCTGTTGCTTGGCGTGGGATTTTTGAGCGGCGTGATCGGAATGATCCAGGCGATCGGTCCGTCGAACGGGTTGCTCTATTTCTATCGGATAACCAATATCGGAACCAGCGTCGGTTTTTTTGCCAATCGCAATCATCAGGCCATCCTCCTGGCTACGATGTATCCCTTATTGGCAGCTAATCTGTCTTTGTTCAAAGGGCGGCCGGACCGGCTGTTCTTTTATCGTTCGATCACGATCGCCGGGGGCGGTCTGCTGATTCCGCTCATATTGATGACGGGATCGCGCGGCGGATTGGTCTTGATGGTTGTCGGCCTGGCTGCGGCCTGGTGGGTGTATAAAGCGCCTGTGGCGACCGGGAGGGTTGTCGGGATACGCAGCGAACATCGTTCACGTCTGATAGGCGTCGGTCTGGCCGTGGTGTTGTCTCTGGCCAGCATCATTGTTCTGGTCAGCACCCCAGCGTTGCAGCGTCTTCTGGAGACCGATGCCGCTTCCGAATTGCGTGTGCAGGCGCTGCCATCGATATTGGAGGCGACGCAGAGATTCTTTCCGTTTGGAAGCGGAATAGGCACCTTCGTCGAAACCTATCAGATTTTCGAGCCAGATGCCCTGATTTCGACCAGCTATTTCAATCACGCGCACAATGATCTGGCTGAAATTGTCATGACTGGGGGTATTCCCGCGCTCGTGCTTGCAACTTGGGCTGTCGTCCTCGGTGTTTTGACATTCATTGCGTTGATGCGGCGACGTGCAGTGCGGCCGAGCGATGCGGATTTTCTTTTTCACATTATGGGGCGTGCAGGACTTGCGGTGTTGGCCATGCTTGCTCTGGCGAGTTTCGCTGATTATCCGCTGCGTGTTCCATCATTGATGCTTTATGCGGCTGTTGCCGCCGCATGGTGCTCGAATGCGTATCGATTGGGCCGGAAATGACAGAGATTATGCAGGATAGAAATGTGAGACAGGCCGTAATCAAACCATATCGCATGGGTGCCTTTGCGCTGGCGTTGGTTCTGTGCACCAGTGGATGTTCGTCGGGCCTGAAAATTGACCGGTTGGGCGGGCCTTCGGTTACGCGCATCGATGCGAATGAACTGCCGGGTCCGGACGGGCAGGTCGGTGATCAGCAGATTTATAAATATGTCATTGGACCACTCGATAAACTTGTGATCGATGTTTTCGGTTTCGAGCAGATTTCAGACCGTCGGGTCACTGTCGACGGAACAGGCAATATCGTTCTTCCCATGGCCGGCGTCATCCATGTTGGTGGTCTTTCACTCGGCGACGCCAGTGCTCTCATCGCAAGCCAGATGCGCGAGAATTATGTGCGCGACCCGCAGGTGGCTGTAAATCTCGAGGAAGCGCTCAGCAATTACGTCACCGTGGATGGTGAGGTGAAGCAACCCGGCAATTATCCCGTTGTTGCGGGCCTCACTCTGATGCGATCGGTGGCTGGGGCGAAGGGTACTACCGATTTTGCACAATTGCGTGAAGTGGTCGTGCACAGGACAGTCAATGGGCGCCAGATGATAGCGCTTTATGACCTGGCGGCTATCCGTCGCGGCGCCTATGCAGATCCAATCATTTACCCTCGTGATGTCGTTGTGGTCGGTGACTCTCCAGGGCGAAGACTGTTCCAGCAAATCATCGCCGTTTCGCCGCTATTCATTTCGCCATTGATCGCGGTTTTGGATAATCGATAATTAGAATTTATTTATTCAAGATTTTGCGAGAATTTTTTGATGACCGATCTCATTAACGCAGCGTCAAATGAAGAATTTGATAGTCAAAAAGCAGATGGCGGAAGGTCAATTCCTATTCTGCTGGAATATTGGAATGCGCTGAAGCGGCATATTTGGCTTGTTGTTGCGATTATTGCTATCATTACGATAGCGGGATTGGTCATTACTTTGTTGATGACGCCGCAATACACGGCCACGTCGCGCATCGAAATTGCGCGGGAGCAGGCCAATGTAACGAACGTGGAAGGGCTGCAGCGGGATAAAAGTGGTGCGCCGGATCAGGAGTTTTACCTCACGCAATATTCGCTTCTCAATGCGCGGTCACTTGCGCATCGCGTGGAGCGCAAATTGCGTCTGGCACGGAAACTGGAGTTTTTTGCGGCGCATGGCGAGACGCCAGAAGGCGAAGGCATGCTTTCTGCGTCCAAATCAGGCCCGGTTTCGGCCGGAGAAATGCGCGAACGCGAGCGGCAGGCAGTTGAGCTGCTCCTCGATCATATCGTCATTTCTCCTTTGCGTGGCTCGGCGCTCGTAGACGTCAATTACACGAGCGCTTCGCCGGAACTGTCTCTCCAGATCGCCAATGCGTGGGTGAGCGAATTTATTCAGCAAAGCATGGATCGCCGATTGTCTTCGACGGCCGACGCGCGCGTCTATCTCGAATCCCGATTGCAAGGCCTACGCGATCGTCTCGAGCAGTCGGAACGGGATCTTGTGAATTATGCGGCGCGGCAGGGGATCGTGCGCCTGTCCGAAACACAAAGCGCCGATGGTCGAACGCGGACGACGCAAACGCTTGCATCAAGCGATCTTGAGCAACTCAACCGGCTGTTGGTGCAGGCAACGTCAGCGCGAACCGACGCGGAGTCGCGGCTAGACGCCGCGCGGGCGCCGGGAAGCACGCAATTGGCGCTCGCCAATCAGTCTCTGAACCTGCTTCGGCAGCGCCGGGCTGAGGCCAATGCGGAATATCAGGAGCTTCTGGTGCAGTTCGAGCCCCAATATCCGTCGGTGCGGGCAAGCCAGCAGAAAGTTGCAGCGCTGGATCGGGCCATTACCGTGGAGGAGGGCCGTATCCGCAATGCCTATTCAAGTGAGTATGATGCGGCCCGACAGAATGAGGACACGCTTCGCGCGCGCGTGGATAAGTTGTTGGGCCGCCTCGATACTGAAAACCGGTCAAGCATTCAGTATAATATCTATCAGCGCGAGGTGGACACCAATCGCCAGCTCTATGATGGCCTTTTGCAGCGCTATAAGGAAATTGGTGTTGCTGGCGTAGGCACCAACAATATTTCAACAGTCGATGATGCCTTCTCTCCCGACAAACCATCTTCGCCACGGCTCATATTGAACATGGGCCTCGCTCTTTTGCTTGGCATGGCCTTGGCCGGTCTCGCCATCGTGATTCTTGAGAATCTCGATGAAAGCGTGCGCGAACCTCATCAGATTGCAGAGCGGCTAAACGTCGCTCTGCTAGGGGCTGTGCCGGCTGTAGACGATGAGACGCTCGCGGAAATCGACGATCCCAAATCGATCATGTCCGAAGCCTATATGACGGTCCGAACGAATCTCAGCTTCTCGACCAATCATGGTGTTCCCAAGACAATGGCGCTGACAAGCACCTCGCCGTCGGAGGGGAAATCGACCTCGGCCTATTCGCTGGCCCGTGTGCTCGGTCGAACTTCCGGATCAGTCGTGCTGGTCGATGTCGATATGCGACGCCCCGTGGTCGCGAGCCGTCTTGGATTGGACAATAGCAAAGGTGTTTCGAATTATCTGGCCGGCGATGACAATTGGGAATCGCTTATCCAGGCTATCAGTGGTTCAAATGTAAGCTTTGTGGCGGCCGGGCCTACGCCGCCAAGTGCTTCGGAACTGCTCAGCGGTGACCGGCTGGAGTTGTTGGTACAAAAACTCTCCGGGAAATTTGATCACGTCATTCTTGATAGCCCGCCCATGCTCGGCCTGTCCGATGCCGCTTTGATAGCCAATGCTGTTGAAGGCGTGATTTATGTGATCGAAGCCGATCGTACCGCAGTCAGAGCATCGCAGGCTGCGATTTCGAGATTGCGTGAATCACGCGCGCATATCCTTGGTGCACTGCTCACGAAATATCGGGCCAAGCAGTCGGGCTATGGCTATGGCTATGGGTACGGCTATGGCTATGGCAAGGACCATGTCGTGCAAAAGGCGTCCTAAGGCGGTGCGGGAGGCTATTGCGCCATGAATGGTCAAGGTAGATTGACCCCGTCGTTATTCGCGGGGCTCGTGGCGGGACTTTTCCTGGCTGTGCTTGCCTTTTCACAAGCAGCAGCATCGATCGGGCTGCCGATTGACGGCTTCAGGCCGCTGGGCGGCAGCTTCTTTTCGTGGCGCGGCGGGCAGACCAGCATGGCGCTTAAGCTGGTAGGCAAAGGCACGCGGGTTAATTCCAGGGCCGTCTCGATCATGGGGCGCACCGTGCTGACCCATGCACCGCTGAACCCCAGGTCGCTCTGGCTGGTCGGCACGAGCATGGAAATTCAGGGCAAGACCGGCGACGCCCGTCGTGCGATGCAGCAGGCCGAACGCATCTCCCGTCGAGATTCCGCGGTGCAAATGTGGCTGGGTTCCGATAATCTTCGCCGCGGAGACATAGTAGGCGGACTGCGTCATTTTGATTTGATGATCAGGGCGAATGGCGAGGCTGCAGACCTCGTCATTCCGCGCATGGCACTCATAATCCCATTGGCTGAAGGGCGGCGGCATCTCGCGCCCTATATTCGCGATGATAACCCTTGGATGCTGCGCCTTTTTCAGACCGCGATCACCCAATTGCCGCGCGCGGCTCCCATTGCCGAGCTTCTGGTGGAGCGCCGGAAGAATGCACCGAATGTTGGTGATATCCGATCGGTTTATGGGCCTCTCATGGCCCGGCTGGTCAATGAGGGATCTTACGCCATAGCGCTGCGGCTCTACCCCTTGCTGCCGGACGCCGATTCCGCAAGCCTTCGGAATGTAAGCGGCGCTATCAACGGCAAGATCGATGAAGGCTATCCACCCTTCGTCTGGAACTTCCCGAACGATAATGCACAGGGTGCGGAATTCGTCAGCCTGGAAAATGGCGAAACCGGCCTGGATGTATTTGGCGCGCCTGGTACCATCGGCATTGCCGCAACAAAGATCGTTGCTGCGCGGGCGGGCGATACCCTTTACTGGCAAATCGCCGACAGAATGGGCAATTTGGAAAGCAGCGCGAATTGGATCGCGACTTGTCTGGCGGGAAAATCGGTCGGCAGAGCAACAAGATCCTCCAACATGCTGGACTCGTCCACGCCGCAAAAGCGCATTCTGAAAATAATGCTGCCGGTGGATTGTGGTTTGGTGCGCCTCGACATGCGTGTTGCCGGTGGGATCGGCCGCGATCCCGTGAATTTGGTGATTGGGTCAATGAAGCTCGCGCCTGGATCGAAGGCACAGTGATTGCATGTTGAAACGTGGATTTGATCTGATTGTTTCGATGGTTGCTCTTGTTTTGCTTTTGCCGCTGATCGTGGCTCTCGGCTTGGCTGTGCGTTTGCTTCTGGGGTCACCTGTCCTGTTTCGCCAGCAGCGCCCAGGCCTTCGTGACAAGCCTTTCCATATAATGAAATTTCGGACCATGACTGATCAGCGGACTGCCGATGGCGCGCTGTTGCCCGATGCGGAGCGCTTGCCTCTGTTTGGCCGCTGGTTGCGTTCGACAAGCCTTGATGAGCTCCCGGAGCTTTGGAATGTTTTTCGCGGTGACATGAGCCTGGTCGGGCCGCGTCCGCTTCATATGAGCTATCTGGAGCGATACTCGCCGTTCCAAGCCCGCCGCCATGAAATCAGGCCGGGGCTTACGGGGTGGGCCCAAGTCAATGGTCGAAATTCGATCAGCTGGGACGAGAAATTTGCTCTGGATGTCTGGTATGTCGATAATCGTAATATGGTTCTCGATCTCAAGATCTTGATGATGACCTTTTGGAAAATAATAAACCGAGAGGGTATCAGCGGTGACGGCGAAGCTACTATGCAGGAGTTCATGGGCTCCATTACGTGCATTGAAGCGGATTCGAAATTGCACCGTCAGGATCGTTCATGATTATGCCTACGATCCCCGAGAGAGATTGACATTTCGAAGCAATAATATTGTGACTGAAGCATGAATTTTCAGAATAACAATCGGAATTTTCTGGAATACAGCAACCTTCATGGCCGCCTTGTCACCTCTGAAAGTGAGCCGATTTCTTTAATAGTTTGTGTTCATGGCGGAGGATGCAATGGTCGGTATTTTGATCTACCCTCTTTTTCATTTGTCAACGAGGCTGTAGCGACTGGCCATGCGGTGCTAATTGTCGATCGGCCGGGCCATGGGGTGTCGCCCGCAATCGATGCTGCCGCGCCGATACGAAGTGCAGCAGCCCTCTTGTCGGGTCTGGCCAAAAGGGCTGGAAAGGCGCTGGGAAATGCGGACTTACCGGTTTCCGTATTCGGGCATTCCATTGGCGGGGCTGTCGCCATGCACTGGGCGGCGGAGCCACACTCAACGCTGAAATGCGTGGTGACGTCGGGAATCGGTGCTCGTCCGTCGATCACGGCAATGGCGTGGCATGGCTGCTTGAATGCTGAAAATGACATCGTGCTGCCGCGCGCCTTTTTCTTCGGACCCGATGGGAGTTTTGACTGGCGTGCTCCGATTGCTCTTCGGAGATCAGCAGAGCCGTGGCGCAGGCAGGACGTGGATGAAGTGCTGTTGCAATGGCCCGAGCAATATTCGTCTGTAGCAGCGCGCATTTCCTGCCCGACGTTGAGCATTCTCAGCGAACATGAACGTATATGGGAAACAGACGATGCTACTTTGGAGTTCATGCGCGGAAGTTTGGCGAACGTGCATTCAATTGTGGAAATTGCGGCTGGTGGCGGGCATTTGCATGAAGTACACAGGAATTGGTCCGTGCACGCCAAGCGGGTTATCAATTTTATAGAAGGACATATCTGATGGGTTGGCGCCGGACCTTTGCACGCAGCGATGTTGATTGATGACAACGAACGTGCAAAATGCAGTGTCTGGGGTGGTGAATGCGCATATCGCTGCCATCGCTACGCATGTGCCGGAAGCAGTGCTGGACAATGCGACCCTCGCTGCGCTGTATCCCGAATGGCCAGCTGAAAAGATATTTGACAAGACTGGGATCGCGACCCGCCATATTGCCGGGCCAGCCGAAACCGCTCTGGATTTGGGGGTTGCAGCGTCGGAAAAATTGTTCACGCAGGCAGCGATAAGTCGGGACGACATCGACTTTCTGATTTTCTGCACCCAGGCGCCCGATTACGTTCTTCCAACGTCCGCGTGCGTCATGCAGGACAGGTTGAAGCTAAACAACGGTATTGGCGCGCTCGACATCAATTTGGGCTGTTCAGGTTTCGTATATGGCTTGTCACTGGCAGCCGGGCTGATCGCGGCAGGTTTGGCATCTGCAGTCTTGCTGGTGACGGCGGACACATATTCGAAATATATACACTTGCAGGACAAGAGCGTGCGCACCCTGTTCGGCGATGGCGCTGCGGCTACCTTGATCAGACGGAATGACGCTGGCGACACCGGGAGCATTGGTCCGTTCGAATTTGGTACCGATGGCGGTGGTGCTCATCAGTTGATCGTCGAAGGTGGCGGATTTCGGACGCCACGCAGTGCGGAGACAGCAACGGAGACGATCGACAAAAGTGGTAATGTACGGTCGCGCGATCATTTGTATATGAATGGCGGGGCGGTGCTCAACTTCACGCTCAAGCGGGTGCCGGAAGTGGTTGCGCGCCTCACAGGCAAAATGAACCTCCAGCTTGAGGCGTTCGACAAGGTCATCCTGCATCAAGCCAATAAGTTCCTGCTGGATTCGCTCCAAAAGAAACTTGGACTTGGCGATGACGCGATGCCGCGTCGTTATGCCGATATCGGGAACACTGTTTCGTCGTCGATACCATTCGTTTTGGAGGATATTGCGGAACAAAGGCGTTTTCCGCCAGGGCGCCATATGTTAGTTGGTTTCGGGGTTGGCCTTTCTTGGGCGGCATGTTCAGTAAGTTTTTAAAAACAAGGAGTTATTATGTCTGAGTTCCGTAGCGGGCTGGCTGAAATTTTGGAAGTGGACGCCAGCGAGCTCGAAGATGGTTTCGAACTCGGCGAATTATGGGATTCGCTTGCGGTTGTTTCTACTCTGGCACTCATAGACGAAGTACATGATGTTTCCGTCGGCGCCGAAGATCTCGCTGAATGCAAGACTGTAGGCGATATTCGGAAATTGATCGACGCGGCGGTGGCGTGATCGTCGAGGGTCTTTTGAAAAGCGGGCAGGCAGCCAATGTGCATTCTGCTGCGATAGTTGGATTGACCGCGTGCGTGCCACCACGCATCGTTGGTAACGACTATTTTGTCGGCCAGTTTGGCGAAGGCGTTGCCGATGTCACCAAGATGACTGGTGTGCGTACCCGCCATTGGGTCGACGAAAAGACGACGACTGCTGACTTGTGTGTTGCGGCCGGCGAAAAACTGCTGGTTGACCTTGGCTGGGAACCTGGCTCGGTCGATGCTTTGATTTTCATTTCCCAGACTCCCGATTATCGCCTTCCGGCGACGGCTGCGGTTATGCAACCTCGACTGAACCTTCGCCCGGGCATTATTGCGTTCGATGTTAATTTAGGCTGTTCCGCCTATCCCTATGGCCTGTGGTTGGCGATGAGCATCGTTCAAACGGGCGCAGCAAGGCGTGTTTTGCTGGCAGTCGGCGATACAAGCAGCCGCGTGGTGGACCCTACGGACCGGGCGACTGCCATGTTGTTTGGCGACGCAGGCACGGTGACCGCCATTGAATATGACGAGAATGCCGCACCAGCCCATTTCGTACTCGGAACTGATGGACGCGGCGCCAATAATCTGATCATTCCATGCGGTGCTTCGCGCCAGAAAACACATGACAAAACGCCGAATGATCAAACCAAATTGTTCATGGACGGGGGTGAGATATTTACATTTACTCTGAAAGCCGTGCCCACATTGGTTTCGGAAACCATGCAGATTGCGGATAGATCGGCTGAAGATTATGATTATTTCCTGTTTCACCAGGCGAATACCTTCATGATCAATCATCTGGCTAAAAAAGCCAAATTGCCTAGTGAAAAGGTTCCGATCAATATCGATGCGTTCGGCAACACAAGCAGCGCTACCATTCCCTTGTTGATGTGTGACAAGCTGAAAGAGGCTCTTTCAGTTCGCACGGTCCGGGTCGGCATGTTCGGTTTCGGTGTCGGTTATTCATGGGGCGGTGCCTCGATCGACGTGGGCGCTCTGAAATCGGTTGATCTCATAACATTATGATTTTTGCGTCGGAAAGCCTGACTGGCAAGCATATCGTTGTTACCGGGGCATCTTCTGGCTTGGGGCAGGCAGCGGCAAATTATATGGCCGCGCTTGGTGCAAATCTCTCGCTCATCGGACGAGACCAAGCACGGCTGGACGAGACTGAGACCATGCTGGCAGGAAGCGGATCCCACGCGACCTATGCCGCAGATGTCGGTGATTTTACTCAGGCGGATGCACTTGTGCAGAAACTGGTTCTCGAAAGAGGGGCGGTGGACGGTCTCTTTCATTCGGCCGGCACCAGCCTGGTGATGCCCATGCGATTGACCAAGAAGTCCCAGGTTGACGATCTTTTTGGCGCCGCAGTGATGGGTGCGCTGGGGATGGCCAAGGCGCTTTCTCGCAAGAATGCGATGAATGACGGCGGATCTCTGGTCTTTATGTCGTCGGTATCGGCGGTGCGAGGGCGCCGGGGGATGGTCGCCTATTCCGCAGCAAAAGCTGCGACCAGCGGTTTGGTTCGTGCTCTCGCGATCGAACTCGCCGAACGGAAAATACGGGTCAATTCGATCACTGCAGGCGCGGTAGAGACAGCCATGCATCGCAATTTTGTTGAAAGCGTGAGCGAAGAACTCGTCGACGGCTATCGAAGCCTGCATCCACTCGGATTTGGGCAGCCCGAGGATGTTGGAGGCGCGGTGGCTTTCCTGTTGAGCGATGCGTCACGCTGGATCACCGGAATCGACTTGCCGGTGGATGGCGGTTACGCAGCAAAGTGAAATAACGCGCCTGACCGGCGTCAGCGACAGGATTGTCGAACTGTGATTCCGATTTCCAACTATCTCGATCCCGCTTGTCTGCTGAAAGAAATGCCGTCCCTTTTTCAAAAAGGATGGCAATTTGTCTCGATGACAGACGAGTTGGCGAACGATCAGGATTTCGTGACTCTGGATCTGCCGGGAACGGCCGTGGTTGTGCAGAATTTTGCCGGCGCGCTGCGTGCGTTTCGCAACGTATGCCCACATCGACTAAATCTCGTTCAAACCGAAGAGCGGGGTAACCGCCCGCTCATCTGTCGCTATCATGGCTGGGCGTTTGATAGCGGCGGACGCCCGAAAACCTTGCCTCCACGACAAGAGTTTCCTTCAGGCGGCGATGATGAGCGCTTGTGCCTGCAGCGCTTTCACGTTGAGATCTGCGGGCGCTTCGTTTTCGTTTCCATGGAGGAATCGCCGCCTTCTCTGACGGAATTTCTGGGTGAATTCGCACTTGTTCTCGATCAGTTAAGCCGGGTGATCGGTCCTCTGACGAATCAGGGCACGATTGCTCACGCATGCAATTGGAAGCTGTTGGTCGAGAATGTGCTCGAATGTTATCATTGCGGCTTCGTCCATCCCGAGACCTTTGTAAAAGGATTGGGAATTGGAAAGAAGGCCATCGCCGATGTCCGAATTGCACTCGGACATAGCTCGTCCCATTTTCCGAAATCTCCCACGGCGCGCGATGCGCTGAAGGCCCGGGCGGTGGCGCATCTCATCGATCGGGAATATGTGCATGAGTCTTTCTTCCATGTGCATATTTTTCCGAACCTGTTCATCTCGTCGAGCGAGGGCGCTGCGTTTTATGTGGGGCACGCCGTCCCGATATCTGCGGGCGAGACAAATTTGCGGACACGTTTTTTTGCGCCAAAAATCGACCTTGATGATCGTGCCCAGGCGCGCCAGGATCTGATCAACCGGCAGGCAGTTACCCTGGGGAAACAGGTGATCGGCGAGGACAAAACCATATTGGAAAACGTGCAGCGAGGTATGGGTGCCGCAAATCGTCTGCCCGTTCTGGGCGCAGACGAAATCAGGATCAAGGCCTTTGCATCAGCCTATGAGGCCGCGATGAACGGATGATCACTTGTCCGAAGATGGCATTTTGAGCGACTTGGCTGGCGCGGCGAAAAGCGTCAAACCCGCACTGACATTGCGCTGAACGACGACGTTTGCGCCTATGCGCGCGTCATCGCCCACCTTCACACCCGGCATCACGCGAGCGCCGGACCCGATGAAAACGCCTTCTCCGACGGTCGCATGTCCCATGATGTCCACATGTGAACTGACAATCGAAAACGCTCCCAGACGCGCGTCATGACCGAGGCCCGAAAAGCTGAGAAGCGTTGAAAAAGAAGCCATATGCGTATTCGCGGTGTTCATGGCCAGCGGGCATATGATGACACCTTCATCATGCTGGCAGTTTGATCCGATAATTGCGCTTGGATGGATCAATTTGGCAAAGCGGGCGCCTCGCGAGCGAAGAAGGTCAACGATCTGGCGTTTGGTGCGGGGCGCGCCGACAGCGATGAGCAATTCGTCGCCAGCTTGGGGCGAATAGTCAGCGACGCTGCCAATGCGTTGGAGGCGCCCGCCCAATGCTCCTCGCTCGACATCATCCAGATATCCGCTAAGCGGCGGCAGGGTGCCGGCAGCGTGACAGTCCGCTGCCCAGGCCATGACCTCATGGCCAAAGCCGCCGCCGCCAACCACCATCAATCGGTTCATGACGCAGCAGCTGCCATCACTTCGCCAATCGCAACGACATGGCGCCTGATCTCTTCGTCGGTGATCGTCGGATGCGTCAGAAACATCAGGCTGGTTTCACCGAGTTCGCGCGCGACGGGCAGGCGCTCTTTTGGTCGCCACGGTGTGCCATCGAACGCTTTTTCCAGATAGATTTCCGAGCAGCTGCCCTGCATTACCGGCACGCCGCGCGTATTGCATTCGGCGATGATCCTGTCGCGCGACCAGCCGGCTTTTAGTCCGTCCGGCCTGACATAGCCATATTGACGATAATAAGCGTGTGTCATCCCATCTGCCGGCACGGGTACTCGAACGGCGTGGGAGAAGGGGGCCAGCGCTGATGCCAGCGCCTGCGCAACTATGGTCCGGCGTGCATTCCATTCAACCATTCGGGTCAGTTGGATCCGGCCGATTGCGGCCTGAACTTCCAGCATTCGCCAATTCGTTCCGAAGCTCTCATGGACCCAGCGGAAGCCAGGAGCATGTTCGCGATTATAGACCGCGTCGAAGCTTTTGCCATGGTCCTTGAACGACCACATCGTCGACCAGAGTGCCTCATCGTCGGTTGTGACCATCCCGCCTTCGCCGCCGGTGGTCATGATCTTGTCCTGACAGAAGGACCAGGCCCCAACATGACCGATGCTGCCGACGCTCTGTCCCCCGATCTTCGCGCCATGCGCCTGCGCGCAATCTTCTATCACCCATATGTCGCGTTGGGCGGCCAGCGCCATGATGCCGTCCATGTCACACGGCCAGCCGGCAAGATGAACCGGGATGATTGCCCTTGTACGATCTGTCATGACGGCGGTGATGGTGGACGGCGTTATATTGCCGCTATCAAGGTCAACGTCGGCGAAGACGGGTGTCGCCCCCGCATTGATGACGGCCGATGCGGAGGCAATAAAACTTCGGGGCGTCACGATCACTTCGTTGCCCGGACCGATGTCCATCGCCTTCAGCGCCAGATCGAGCGCGAGCGTTCCATTGGTGACCGCGATGGCTTGTGCGCTGCCGGTCCAGGCTGCGAATTCGCGCTCGAACGCGCGGCCTTCCTGCCCGGTCCAATAATTGACCTTGTTGGATGTGATCACGGCTGCAACGGCGGTGGCTTCTTCTTCTGTGAAGCTGGGCCACGGGGCGGGGGGGGCGTTCTGCATAGTGGCAGCGATATCCATAGGGGGCAGTCATTTCTAGTGCGAAATGCCTGGAATAGGTTCAATTATATGGTGGACTTTTTGATTTAAGAAATTAAGCCGCAACATCCGTGCGCGCTTCGGTGCTCACGCCCCGCTGATTGCTTGAGTATCAACGATGCCGAATGTTCAGGGGATGTATTGGTTAAGTGGTTTACTTGTAATCACTCCTCTGTCTCAAGCGATTGCTTTTTTGATAGAAACATCGTCGTGGCTTGTCCGTGCCCAATCGTCATCGACGGATGTCGGATTATATGTGGGTCGATCAAATATTTATCTTTATTCCGCTCGAATGTTTACGCTAATTTTTACTGCATCTCTCGCGTTTTGCGTGGAGATTGGCTATCCTGTCCAAATAATTTTTCAAATAATATATTCAACATTTTTTTTATCTGCGTTGTTTCATATAGTTTTTATATATAGATCTATAAGGTCTATAGCAATGAAGGTTATCTCGGGCGCTTTGATGCTTCCAAGCCGTAGGGAAGTTGGAAATTCTTTAAATATATCGAATTTCTCGGACAAGCTATTTTTTATGACATTGTTCACATCTGTCATTTTTAGTATTTCTCTGGCGGCTCCGATATTGGGCGCGCTTATTGTTCCCGATTTCCGACTTTCGATATCTTATATAGGGCAAATCATCAATTTTTTCGGGACAATCGTCATATTGCTCTTCGTGGATCAAATATTGTTCAAGGCGATCGATCTTCAGAAAATCAATGACGTAATCATGTCATATGTTGCGGGACGAGCAGTCGGATTTTTGCTGGTGGGCATCGGTTTTTTCTGCGTCAGATATAATTTATGATGTGCTGCAATGTTATTGTTCTTTTTCGTCCTGATGACGAGACATTGGATTTCATCCGTTGTTATGCGTCTTTGGCGAATCCGGTCGTTGTGGTTTGGAATGAATTCTCCCGTGATAATGGTCGAATATTGAGTGGTGTGTGCGGATTAACCGTTTGCGCGATTCCGACTAACATCGGTTTGGCTGCAGCGCTCAATATCGGGATAGAGAAGGCCTTTGATAGCGGTGCCGAGAGGGTCCTGTTGCTGGATCAAGATAGTCGACCGACGCCGGAAATGCTGGGAAGGCTCTCTTCGGTTTTTGATGCTGCGGTTTTACAGGGGGTGAATGTGGCTCTGGCTGGTCCGACCCTTCGGGATCGCAAGGCTCACGGAGTGGTAAACAGAGTCAAAGATAGAAATAAAGCATTCGAAATTGTTCCGCGCCTAAGTACATCGGGGAGCTTGATCGATCGCGAGGCATTTGAAAAAGTACGGGGCATGTGGGCTGATTTGTTCATTGACTGCATCGATCATGAATGGTGCTACAGGGCCCAGAGCATGGGATTTTCCATTGTGCAGGCCGTTGACGTCGACATGAATCACGATATGGGCGATTCTGGGATAAATTTTTTAGGTCATTATAAGCCTATCCACCGTTCTCCGGTGCGGCATTATTATATCACAAGAAATGTAATATGGATGGCCCGGCAAGCCTACGTTCCTAAAATGTTTACGGTAATGGAACTTCTGAAGCTCTTATATAGAATTCCGGTTTATTTTATTGTAAGCTCGTCAAAATCTAAGACGGCTGTGGGAATTGTTAACGGTATTCGTGACGGATTGTTTGCTCTTCCTGCGAAGAGGCGGTTGGATGTTTGAAATGGAAAAATTGAACGCCCGACGATCTTTTTTTGATCGTAATTTGATTGATGTTAATAAAATTTATCTTTTGACTGCTGCGACAGTTTTGTTTGTTTGTCTAAATTTAATTAAGAGTCAGCGGGATTTTTCAGATACGGATACATATCTCTTCTATATTGACTCGATTTATTTTTTTCGAACCTCGGATTGGTGGCGATTTGAATCCTTATCCAAGGCACTGATGATCGTATTTCGAGATCTGACTGCGGACTCCGAAAAGGCTGTTTATTTTTTAAGATATCTTTTAATTTATGCTTTTCCGTTTTCTATTTATTATGTTTACCGAAAATCCTCGTGGAGGGCCTTGGCAATAGCGATGGCACTTTATGGGCCGCTCCTTGGGCTCATTACGATCCGGGCTACGCCTGCCTATATATTGGCTGCCATTGCTGCAATATCAGCGATCGAGGGCAGGTGGCGCTCTATTCCTATACTTCTGGCTGGGTTCCTGTTTCATGTTTCGACTGCGCTGGCGGTGCCCGCCATTTTAGTTACGTTGGCATTCAAGAAATTTGGACTGGTTAATATCAAGTCACGCTACATATTTGCGACGTTCTTCATTTTGACATCGCTTTATGCAGTTTTAGGTAGTCTTGGAATTCAATCAGCTGTCGATTTTATAGGATCATTTTCCTATTTATCAAAATATACTGTCTATATACCAGAAGCAAATTCTGCCAATGTTGCTGAGGAAAGTGGAAGTGTTGTTATACACTATGTTTTCATGGGAGCAACGGTCGGTTTGGGGTTGTTTTTGATATATATGGCAAATGAAAATCAGGGTGTAGATAAGATTTTTATAGCAATTTCATTATTTTTATATGTAATTCTATTTTTATTGTCGAGTCCTGTGGTTTCGTTAAGATATTCCCCTTTCTTTGTTATTCCGGCGCTCGCTAGGATTGATTTTTCATTTAAAGGTGGATGGTCGTATTTTACTGGATTTCTAATATTTATATTAAGTTTGATCGTATTTTCTATAAATGTAAATTTGGCAATTCTGTAATTGGCAGCGTTTAGGAATGGCGACCCTTTGAATTCTCTTGCCCAAAATGCCCATGCGGGGCCTTTGCCGTCAGTGGGCGTGATTCTGGCGACTTATAACGGCGAGAAATTCATCGAAGATCAAATAAATAGCATTATATCTCAACGTGATATATCTGTATTTTTGTATGTTCGGGATGACCGGTCGAGCGATATCACGCTCAACATTATACGGGCGTTTGCCGCAGCTCATCCGGGAAAGATCATTTTGCTTGATAATGCGAAAGATCGTTTTGGTGCTGCTTGCGAAAATTTTCTGAGCATCCTTTTGGATGTACCGCATCACAAGCATGACTATTTCGCCTTTGCCGACCAAGACGACATCTGGCTGCCCTACAAACTGAAGCGGGCAGTTCAGATGCTGCGCGAAAATGAAGCGTCTGGATATGCGTCGAACTTGATCGCTTTTTCGGAGGCACGCGGAGAGGCGTGGGTCATCGACAAAGCTGGCCGCCAGCGCGCTTATGATCACCTTTTCCAATCGGCCTCCGCAGGCTGCACCTATGTGCTTGATCGGCGCGCAGCCGGATTGATCGCCGAAAAAATCGAGCGGCTCGACGGCCATGACTGGAAAGGTATGTCCCACGATTGGCTGTGTTATGCGATTTGCCGCTCGCACGGCCTTCGATGGGTCATCGACGAGCGTCCAGGCATCAGATACCGGCAGCACGATCAAAACCTCTTCGGCGCGATGCCGGGCGTGGGGGGGATGATCAAACGGCTCTCGCTGATGCGCGAGGGTTGGTATCGGTCAGTCCTGCTTCGCAACCGGGCGTTTTTGAACCCTGAGAACAGGCAGGAGCAGGCGATCTTGGACAGGGTCGCAAGGCTGAGTGTGACTGATCGACTCTGGCTGGCAAGCCGGGTGGGCAAACTGAGGCGTGAGTTCAAATCCCGCCTGGCGTTGGCGTTGGCGTTCTTGCTGGGCCTGATTTGAGTCTATCAAAGTGCCCGGTCACTGATCCACCTCATGCCGGTGCTTCGCTGAGGTGCTCGAAGCGCGATAGCTCAAGGATCCGAAAAAGGGCGCTGATTCTACCTTGAAACACGGTGTTTCACTGGCGAAGATCAAGGATAAAGATAGCCTCGTGACATAGTAGTTACATCTCCCGTCTCCGCACTAGCCCTGCTAGGCCCGACATAAACTAATGCCAAATCGAAGCCAGGATCGGACGATGCCTTACCCTCGACGTAGTTTTTTAGCTCTTTCGCAGGCCGCGCTGCTGCCCCTGATAGCCGGTGAAGCGCAGGCGGCTCCGACGGGAAAGGGGCGACCGCTATCGATGCTTTCGTTTGATAGTTTCAACGAACTAAGAATGTTTGCCCCGAAAAATGCCGAAACGCGGGTTATGGCGGTGGTCCTTGGCGCAAAGGTTCCCTTCGATGGCGGCGGCGGGACTTTTCTGTTCGACAGCCAATCATCTGACGCAGATGACGGTGTGTCCATAATCGGGTGGGCGAAGCCGGATCAGGGGCGCTGGCGTCGATTTGGGGAGCCGACATTTGCGGATCGGGCCGAGCGCCTTGACGCGCGGTGGTTCGGAGCGAAAGGGGATATTCGGTCAGACGATACGAAAGCGATCCGCGACCTGATCAAAGCGTCGGGCGTATATGACGGTGTTCATGGCAAGGCCGGCTTTGTCCAAAGCGGACTGTACAGGTTGACCGGTTCGCTCACGCCGCAGAGCTTTTCCCGCCTGCACGGCGATGGAGTCACTGAGTCGGTACTCTATAATTTCGAGCACAAGCTCCCGGATATTCCCGTATTTTTCACATCAGAACCTTTGATTTTTGCATCATTCGAAAATTTCGGAATGATGTCTCAGCGCGCGGGCTTCGACATCGGTGGAGAAACCGACCACAATAGTTTCATCAATGTCGGTGCCTATGAGATGGCCGACGCGGTGTTTCGGTTTCGCGGCCCGCTGCAGACATCGCTGTTCGACCGGATCCTGTGCGACACCTCGACCTATGGGATCGTGTGTGAGCACCCAGTTGTCAATCGCAACACCTTTCGCGAACCCGAATTCAAGAATCTCCTTAATTCTGCAATGAAGCTTGCGGGTGCTGAGGATGTACTCGTGATCGGTGGTCGTTTCGAGGGCGGGGGATATTTGGGCAAGGCAATTCTGGATTTGTCGAATGTCCGCCTGATGACCTTCCTCGGTGGCTATTTCGAAGGGAGCCACGAATATATTCTCAAGGCGCGCAACACGATCGGCCTAATCGCATTCGAATCCGTCCACTTTACTTTTTTTCGGCCCGGAATTCCATATAAATGGGATGTCGATCCCCGAACCCCGCTTGTGTTCCGCAATTGTCATTCAACCATTCCCATGACGGTTCCGCGCGGCAGCGTACTGGAAGGGATCAACCACAATCTCAGCGTTGCAACCCGTTGAAGCATCGCCGGGAGCCGGACGTGGGCTCCGACTGGATTGTAATCTTGATTGGAAAAATGGTGAACCCTGCTGGGTTCGAACCAGCGACCTACTGATTAAAAGTTCGGTGCCTCGCTCTTCCAGTAATGTGTTGATTGCCGCTGAGAAGTGACCCGGGGAAGCCAGTAATTTCCACTGAGAAGTGACCCATGTTTGAACCCGTCCCTGGCTTTGATGAGCGGGGGACCATGGAGTGTTGAACATGGCATTATTGAGCGTCATCCGGCGCTGGCATTACCGGGATCATCTATCGATCCGGGAGATTGCGAAGCGCACTGGACTATCCCGCAACACCGTTCGTAAATATCTGCGATCGGACACGGTCGAGCCTCGGTTCAAGGTGCCGGAAAGGCCGAG